>NZ_FUZU01000001.1:2565330-3248596 GCF_900167975.1 Ohtaekwangia koreensis | reverse complement strand
GTACCTATACGGTTCGGGTTACAGACAACACATCTCCAGGAGCCAGCTGCGAGTCGGTTGCTACCTTTACGATTACGGATGATCTTCCTGTGATCGCTATAGATGCTTCCGATCTTACGTTAACGCATCAGGCGGATTGTAATCCAGCAGATGGTTCAGCGCAGGTTACTGATATTATAGTTGATGCGGCTGCGCTTGGCAGTACAGCAGGCTATACTTTTGCGTGGTATGAAAGTGATGGCACTACGGTGATCGCTTCATCGGGTACAGGTGCTACGATTGGAGTAGATATAGCATCGGGTGATTACTTCGTTCGTGCTACCAACACAGCATCGAACTGTAGCTCATCGATCACACCATTTACTATAAATGATATACATGTTGATCCGACTGTTGTTGTAGTTCAGAATTCACCGAACATAGCTTGTAATACGAGCTATACCGGGCAGCTTTCAGCATCGGTTACAGAAGGTACAACCACGGGTGTAACAGCCGGTTATCTTTTCGAGTGGTTTACAGGTGTGAACAATACCAATCCTGCAAATTTTGTGAGCGCTGGTGCAACGTTGGCCAACGCACAGGATGGTGACTATACGGTTCGTGTAACGGATATAACTTCTTCCGGAAATGGATGTATAGGCATGGCTACATATTACCTGGAGAGAGCAATCCCTGTGCTTAACAGTGTTGTTACAACAACGCCACAAACTCAGTGTGCTCCAACATTGGATGGTTCTATTGTAGTGAACACTATCAGGCAAGATCTGATGGGAGTGACGACAATCTTTGATATGCAGAATCCTGCACACCTTGCTAACTTCTCGTTCCAATGGTTCGATGGATTGTTGAATCCGATAACGGGCGTTACCGCAAGTCCGGTTTCACCGAATCTTACCAGTGGTATATATTATGTGCAGGTAACGAATACAATGAATTGTCAATCAGTATATACCATCGCAGAGATCGAAGATAATACAGCACCTCCGGCTATTACGTTGGACGCCTTTACCAACCCGGCTATCTGTATACTTCCTGAAGTGCCCGGTATGTTAAGTGTAATTGCGGATAACAGTCCTAACTTCGGCAACTATACTTTCGAGTGGTACCAAGGTAATGCAGTAGCAGGTGTCCCTGTAGATTCAGATTTCGAACTTAATAATATAGCGTACACGGCGGCGAGTACATATACGATACGTGTTACCAACAACACCACGAATTGCTTCTCTGACGCAACCTTTAAATTCGCTACGGATACCGTTGCTGTCCAGACATTGGCTTCGTCTATACCATTGACAAGCTGTGTGACTTCAAACGGTCTTCTTTTCGCAACGACACCAAAAGGAGACGGAAGCCTCTATAGCTATGAGTGGTTTGTTGGCACGGTGATCGATAACTCGCCTGACTTTACAGGCAGCACGGTTACGACTGCACCGCTTGGATTATATACTGCTATAGCAAAGCATCCAACCATGCCGTTCTGCCCTATACTTCCTGATACCGCTTCCATAACCGATAGCAGGATTTATCCATCCGTTAATATCACGGCCACAACACCGCTTACGTATTGCGACCCTGCGAAGCTGAACGGGGCAGCGAATGCTGATGTAAATGGTCAGATCATCGGATATACTTTTGATTGGTTTGAAGGAGCGATTACAAACGGGGCACCCTACTTTACAGGAAGCGCGGCCACAAACTTGGATGCTAAAACATACTTTGTCAGGGCAACCGATGTGGTTTCAGGTTGTACAGGCAACAACAGCATCACGATAATCAGTGATCCGCTGTCTATACCAATTCCTCAAATAGTGCTGGTGTCCAATCGAACAGATTGTCAAACACCAAATGGTATACTTTCGGCTTCCGTGAACGGCAACATCACCGATTACGCTTTCCAATGGTACGATGGCAATGGTGTGAAAACCCAGCCTGATGGAACCGGTGAAGTATATTCGTTCCTCGATGCAGGTCAGTATACGGTTACAGCAGTAGACGAAATCTCGGGCTGTCCTTCAGCTCCGGTTGTCGAAACTGTACAAGCTATATATGTTCTTCCTGAATTTATTGTGAAGACAAATCCATCTACGTGTAGTGAAGAAAATGGTGTCGCTCAATTGATCACGCTTAACAACAGTGATATACAGGTAATAGAATGGTATATCAATGGCGCGGTACTGAATGGTCCTACGATCTCGGATCTTCCATCCGGACACTACACTGTCACGGCCTTCACTGCACTTCATTGTGAAACGACTTTACCTTTTGAAGTGAAAACCGAAATCAATATTTATAATGCTGTCTCCAACAACAACGATGGTATGAACGACATCTTTGAGATTGGTTGTATTGAAAGCTACCCGAATAACAGAGTAAGGATTTTCAATCGTGCCGGAACGCTGGTCTACGAACACAAAGGGTATAATAACCAGGATGTGTTTTTCAATGGCGTATCAAACAAAGGCATCAGCCTCTTGGGTAATGCACTTCCTGATGGAACGTACTTCTATATCATTGATAAAGGCGATGGCTCAGAAGCTAAAACCGGTTACCTCGAACTGCTGAACTAAAAAGCATATGAAAAAATTGATCCTAAGCATTGTACTTGTCGGAATCATAGTGATTCCGGCAAAACTTTGTGCTCAACATAACATCGTCTATTCACAGTACATCTTTAATGGGTTGCTCATTAACCCTGCCTATGCGGGAAGCCATGTACAGCTCAGCAGTACATTAACATACCGCAATCAGTGGATCAACTTTGAAGGTGCGCCTGAAACGGCAACCTTCGGTATTCACTCCGCCTTCAAAAAAGAGCGTGTAGGCCTCGGGTTGCTTGTAACCAATGATAAGATCGGCAGCTACCGAAATACCGGAGTGTATGGAAGCTACGCCTATATCATCAAGCGGCCCGGTGGTGGTGTGCTTTCATTGGGTGTTCAGGGTGGATTCAATAATTTCAAAGCTGACTTCACTGAACTTAATCTGAAGGCTGATGCCGACCCGATCTTCAATGGATTTTTCAACGAATTAAGACCGAACTTTGGTGGTGGTATATTTTACTATAACAAAAAAATGTTTGCAGGTTTTTCAGTCCCTACAATTTTAAAGCATGCCGATTTCTTTAATGGCTCCTTTGAACAGCTCGCTTTGCCACGGGTATATTACCTGAATGCAGGAACAACTTTCCCGATCGATCGGATGGAAAAAGTGAAAGTAAGTCCTTCTTTTCTCTTGCGTGTACAAGAGGGGACTCCACTGAGTGCGGACATAAATCTGAACGTTATTTTCTATGATCAAATCAGTATCGGAAATTCATACAGAACCGGTGACGCCATTGTAACCTTCGTCAGTTTTAAGCTTAGCGAGAAATTTCATTTTGTGTACTCATACGACTGGACCACTTCGGCCATAGGAAGTTACTCAAAGGGAACACATGAGTTTACGATCAACTTCAGAACCAGGATCCGGAATGTTCACAAGGATGTTGACTGCCCTTATTTCTATAGCCACTAATTTTTATAACCAGAAATTCCTGCCGTACGCATACCGGATACCTTATCGGGTATACCCAGAGGATGGTATTTACGTTTGACACCATCCCATTTATTCATGTTTGGGGAATAAAAGAGTTGACCAACGTTCACTATATCTGATTCCGATACAGGTTTCACAGGCATAAGTTTTTAAGTACTTCATAAATTTTGATTCTCAAATTATATGGAAGTCTATAACAAAGCAGTGCAGGTAGGTTCTTTGAAGTTGGAAATTGCCATATCAGACAGGTCCAATACAATTTTATACCAATCTCCGGAAGAGCACGAGGCGTCATTAGCCTGTCCATATTTTATTAATCTTACTGCCCGTGATGAAAATGATAAGCGCATCTGGCAGACACCGGTTATGGACGACCACGGTGAGATTAGATATTACTCCTCGGTATACGAAGCCATTGAAGATGCCAAAAGCAAACTAGGAGATGCAGGGGATGAGATCGAGTATAACTTGCCTGGAAGCTCGAAGGAACTTCAGATATTATTAATCGAAGATATAGTAGAAGACATGGAACTGATGTGCATGACCCTTCGAAAAGCCGGGATGAAGTTTAACATCAAACAAGTTGATACTCGGGAAGAGTTTGTTCAAGCGTTGTCGGAATATAAGGCCGATATAATTTTATCAGATCATGCCATTCCTCAATTCAATTCGCTGGAGGCATTATCGTTGGCGCGAAAAGTAAATGCCAAGGTTCCCTTCATCATTGTCAGTGGTGGCGTCTCTGAAACCATGGCTGTCAATTGCATTCAACAAGGTGCTAGTGACTATGTATTAAAATCTGATCTATATAGGCTTCCATTGGCCATCCAAAAAGCTTTACACGCAGCCGATATAACATCGGCTACCCGTGAAGAGTTATTGCTCAAGGTTGAAGAACTCAGCGAGACCAATAACCAACTCGAACATATGCTTTATGGTGTAGCACACAATCTCAGATCACCCCTTAATTCGGTATTGGGGCTTTTGAACCTGGCCAGACATGAAGGAGAATCATTGAGTAAAAACATGTCGCATTATTTTCAGATGATGGAAGATAGTATCCGAAAATTGGATACCTCTGTAAATGATTTATTGAAGTATGCCAAGAACGCCAAGAAGGAAGTAAGCATTGAGAAAATTGACTTCAAGAAAGTCATACAGGAGGGGCTTGAACAAATGCGGTTCATGAAGGGATTTGACCGCATACAACCTAAAGTGGAAATTAATCAATCGAGTTTGTTTTACTCGGATGCTTATCGGGTATCCAGTATCCTGCACAACCTGATCTCGAATGCAATCAAGTATATGGATTACTCAAAGGCTGATTCTTTCATCAAAGTTGCCATTGAAGTAACCAAACAAAAAGTTGATATTGAATTTACCGATAATGGTATAGGTATAAACAAAACCTATCTTTCCAAAGTGTTTACTATGTTTTATAGAGCGACCTCACAAAATGATGGAACAGGACTTGGACTTTACCTGGTGAACGATACGGTCCAAAAGATGGGCGGAACAATCAGCATCGAATCACAGGAAGGAGAGGGCACTTCGTTTCATATTACGTTGCCCAACCATTACTCAACGGCGCTCAGTTAGAGCTTTCATGCCGTAACTTTTTCATTCGACTCTCTTACATTTCGATGGCTATAATCTTGAGTATGTTTCCTGGTTATCCGGAATAATATATATTGCCGGTCTAACTATATCGCTTTATGAAAATCCTGGTCTGTGACGATGATGATGTTGTGCTGAAAATAATCAAGCTCACGTTGCAGAATGCCGGTATGGAACCTTATCTGGCAAACGATGGGCGGCAAGCTCTGAAGCACCTGCATGAAAACGAGCATTTCGATCTGATTATAACAGACATTCATATGCCTTATCATAATGGAGATGAGATACTTAAATTGGTCAGGGAAGAGCAACAAAAGAAGACTCCAATCATTATGCTTTCTTCCGATGGAGAAGAGGAAGTAATCGCACTCGCACTAAAGCTCGGTGTAAATGAGTTTATTAAAAAACCACTCGATCCTGATGTACTGATGAAGAAAGTGAAAAAGCTGCTTCGGTAACGTAAATATTTGTTGTCAAAAAATAGTATTAAACGGATTCCTCTTCCTTTTGTGTGAGGATTCTCTCTTTCTTAATGTCAATACGAAGAAAGGCGTACAGGCTCATATAAATATTGGCAATCCATACCAGTGCGAAACCAGCAATCAAATAACCACGCCAGTCATGGAGCAGCAATGTATAGCGCGTTATCACCAACATTAGGATAGTTACGTAGTGGCTGAAGCAATACTCGCAGGTAAACAGATAAAAAAATTTTCGCTGCATCAACGTTTTGCAATCTTTGCTACGCCGTACGCAATATTCGCGAGGCTCTTTAAACACTTCCTCGTGCGTAACAGTCCATGCGATACATGCAATCGGAATGGCAAGTACGAAAAGCCAGATAATTTGTTCGTGTAATTCCATAATCCAGAAAGTTCAGATTATTCTATAAAATCCCTTGCCAGGTATCCGAATATTTCAATCGTACCATTTGCAAAGAGCAGTCTTCAGGGTAAACAAGCCAATAGTCCGTCTATACTATATAATTCAGATTACATGAAGCGCATACTTGTTGTTTTGTTAACGGGGTTGACCTTTTTGGTTTCCGGCAATATAAAGGCGCAATCACAAAAAGATATAGTTGCTGTATTACGTAATCATATACTTGATGAAGCAGGCCGTGCGCTGAAAGAAGAACCCGTTACCATAACGACTGCAGCCAGCGACCGAAGCGCAGGAGGGAAGCATGACTTTTACTCTGAAGGTGATTACTGGTGGCCTGATCCTCAGAACCCGGAAGGTCCCTATATTCAGCGCGATGGCATGACCAACCCGGATAATTTTGTGGCGCACCGAAAGGCGTTGATCCGGTTTAGCAGGATTATCGGGTGCCTTGCTTCCGCTTATAAAGTTACTCAGGACGATGCGTATGTAAAGCATGCTATGGCACATCTCAATGCATGGTTTGCCGATACTGCTACGATGATGAATCCATCGCTTCTTTATGCACAGGCTATAAAGGGAAGACATACAGGACGTGGTATAGGAATCATCGACACCATTCATCTCATGGAAGTCGTGGAAGGTATATCTGTGATGGAGCCCTCCGGAGCGATGAATAAAACGGTGCTGGCGGCAATCCGTAAATGGTTCGGACTATATATACAATGGCTTACCACACATCCCTATGGGAAGGATGAGATGAATGCCGAGAATAATCATGGCACGTGTTGGGTGATGCAAGTGGCTGCGTTTGCAAAGTTTACAGGCAATAAAGATGTTCTGCAGTTTTGCAGGGACCGCTATAAAAATGTTTTACTCCCTAACCAAATGGCTGTTGATGGAAGCTTCCCGCGCGAACTCAAGCGGACCAAACCTTATGGCTACTCGCTTTTTAACCTGGATGCGATGGTAATGGTTTGTCAGATTCTTTCCGATTCGAAAAATGATTTATGGAATTACAAGACTCCCGATGGGAAGTGTATACGAAAAGGGATTGAGTTTCTGTATCCTTACGTGAAAGAGAAGAGTACATGGCCCTATGCAAAAGATGTTATGTATTGGGATGAATGGCCGGTGGCTCATCTGTTTCTGGTAATGGGCGCATATGCATTTCATCAAAACAATTGGTTTGAAACCTGGAAGAGCCTGGATCACGATCCATCCGTAGAAGAAGTCTTACGAAATCTCCCGGTACGAAATCCGATACTATGGCTGGCCGTTGAAATATAGCTGTGAGGGAAATTGAATACAGATGGCTGCAGAATAATTGATTACTTTTGAGGATATAATTTGAACCATAAACAATCCTCAATATGAAAATGGTCAGCAGGCCGATCGGAAGTGGTTACGTAAAAATTACTTTTTACTCAAATGACGAGTGGCAGGAATTTCTTGAGGTACAAAAAATGATGGGGACGCTCGATGTAAGCACATTGGAAGTTTCAGATGTGAAGGATATCCGTGACGGCTTTATTTCACGGTGGAGAAACTATACCCAACGCTTCTATAGCGAGACAAGTCCACACACATTTATAATTGAAGAATAATATAGATCGATTGAAGCTTAAAGTAAGAGAGATATAGCGATCATCTTCTCAGTATATACAAGGGCAGGACGCAATATCGTCCTGCTCTTGTATTTATACAGTATTTTTACTTTTCTGACAAGGCGTTCATCTTGAGTGCATAGTCACGAATGATGAGGTTGGTTGTAGAGTCACGATCATATACCGAATACCAACCTTGTGTTTCATGTGGCGGATCACCAATGAAATCATCATTCGCCTTCCACATGCAGGCAGGTTGTCGCGGGCGACCTTCACCACCCCAGGCCCAGAAATTACAACCGGCAACAACGCTGTTTGGCTCGCTGGACTTTCGATATATACCTTCAAAGATGGAAGCGTAATATTTATCACGGATGGCAACACTGGAAGCTGCATCATGACTGTTGCTGTCACGTGATATACCGAATTCCTCCAGCACCAATGGCTTATTTAGTTTCCGGGCAACAGCCTCATGCTGATCCAGGTAATTCAACGCATAGGTCACGGCAGAATCATAAGTTTCTGCTGCACGGAGTGGATTATATATATCCCAGTTCTGTACCCATATATGAATGGTCATGTAGTCTATGTTGCTGAAGCTATGATCTTTTTCAGGATCAGTACCCGAGTACGGTGACGATGTTGTTCCTTCGCTGCCAGTGGTCACCAGATGATTGTTGTCCAATTGCTTAATGAGGCCGGCCGTATTTTCAATCCATTTTCGATAAGCATCTGTATGACTAAGGCCACGCGGCTCATTGCAAAGTTGCCAGGCCATAATGGTTGGATCATTTTTATACTCGATGTTGGAGTATGCGTTCTTACGATTTACTATATACGTAATGTGATTGTTGAGCATTGTTACGGCCTGCTGATTTGAATAAAAGTCCGCCACAAATTCCTGATAGCGCCCCCAGTCGCCTCCGGGATGCGGCGGTGGATACGGAATTGAATCTGCTGCATGCGTCCATACTATATATTGCCCCATACCACCAGACCAGTTCCAGAAATTTGAAAGGCAAACTATAGCATACATATTTCTCAGCTTCATTTCATGCAGTAAGAAATCAAGTCCATCAACAACTTCTTCGTTATATATTCCGGGTGCAGTCTGCAGTGCAGGCACCATGCGGTATGGTTCAGAATCCGGACCTTCACTTGCGGCCATGATGCGCAGGTTGTTAATTCCCATAGCCTTCAGACGATCAAGTTCGCGAATCAATCTTTCGCGGTCACCACCGGCTCCCTTCGATCCAAGATTTAGTCCATACCAGAAATTAGTGCCGAGGTAGTGATACTCTTTTGTTCCGATCTTAAAGTGCGTTCCTTCTGTTGTTACAAAATTTTCATTCTGCTTACAAGCCGATGATAAGGCGAGCAGGGTTGCCAGCAGAAGCCAATGATTAATTTTCATACATATATAGCGTTTGGTTGTGACGATAAAAATAAAGATACCGTTCCTCCCGTCAGGATTAATATTGTACAAAAGACAGGGGGTAAATATTTCAAATAATGAAACTTCAATCAACTTCCAATATGCAAGCGGCTCGGTGTATATTGTTTATCATCTCGGAAATAGATAGATTGTAGTAAGCTTTTATGATCTTTATCCTCGAAGCCGGAGAATACATCAAAAATTTAAAATTCTGAAATTTCAGCCAGGTTTTTCTTTTCATGCATTTCTCACCGATTAATTACCGATATTTCACAATACTTCTAACTTTGTGCCGACAAAATCGACCATATGCTATTGGATTTTGAGAAGCCTATTGCGGAGTTGGAATCAAAACTGGGAGACATGAAAGGTTTGGCCAGCGACAGCGATAAGGAAGTACAAGCTGCAGTGAAAGCACTCGAAAAGAAAATTCTTGATTTAAAGAAAGAGACTTTCGAGAATCTTACAGGCTGGCAACGTGTTCAACTTTCGCGTCATCCCGACAGACCGTATACTCTTGATTATATCTATGAGATCACTACTGATTTTATCGAGCTGCACGGTGACCGTACTGTGTCCGATGATAAGGCGATGGTAGGAGGATTAGGTACTATTGATGGCCAGACGTTCATGTTGATCGGCCAACAAAAAGGACGTAATACCAAGCAACGTCAGTTGCGTAACTTCGGCATGGCCAACCCCGAAGGCTATCGTAAGGCACTTCGCCTCATGAAGATAGCAGAGAAATTCAACAAGCCGATAGTAACTTTTATAGATACACCTGGAGCATTTCCAGGATTGGAAGCTGAAGAGCGCGGACAAGGTGAAGCTATTGCACGCAACCTGAAAGAAATGTTTGGGTTAACGGTACCCGTAATCTGTATTGTTATAGGTGAAGGTGCTTCCGGTGGTGCACTCGGTATAGCCATTGGTGACCGTGTACTCATGTTGGAGAACTCCTGGTACTCAGTGATCTCTCCGGAGAACTGCTCTACTATATTGTGGAGAACCTGGGATTTTAAAGAACAAGCCGCTGAGCTATTGAAGCTTACCGCTAAAGATATGCGATCACTAAACCTGATCGATGGTATTATCAAGGAGCCTCTTGGTGGTGCACATACGGATGTGAAGTGGATGGCACAGGAAATAAAAAGAGTTATACTTGAAACAACCAAAGAACTTTCGCAGATCGATTCTGACAAACGCATCGAACAGCGTATCGATAAGTTCTGTAGTATGGGTGTAGTGAAAGAATAGAATTCATAGACATTCAAGAATATATAAGGCTGCCCGGTATAGGCAGCCTTTCTTTTTTATAAAAATCCCAATACCTTAAGCGCCTGGCAAAACAACTTTATAATTTTTAGAATGAAGCTACATGTAATCAATACCGGTTTCTTTAAACTCGATGGCGGAGCCATGTTTGGTGTGGTGCCTAAATCAATCTGGCAAAAGACAAACCCTGCTGATACGAATAATCTTTGTTCGTGGGCGATGCGTTGTCTGCTCATCGAAGATGATGGCAAATTGATATTGATCGACAATGGAATCGGAGACAAGCAGGATGCAAAGTTCTTCAGTCATTACTATTTGCATGGTGATGATACGCTATCAAAATCGTTACGCACCACTGGTTTTTCAGAGAAGGATATAACCGATATGTTTCTGACGCACCTTCATTTTGATCATTGTGGGGGTGGAGTTCGCTATGAAAATGCTAAACTTGAATTGGTTTTTAAGAATGCCTTGTACTGGTCGAATGCAGAGCACTGGTTATGGGCTACCAAACCAAACCCACGGGAGAAGGCGAGCTTCATTAAAGAGAACATTTTGCCTATGGAGCAGAGTGGTAACCTTCGTTTTATAGACCAGGGTATATCTCCGTTTCCACAGTTTGATATTCACTATGTATCGGGTCATACAGACAAAATGATGATTCCGAAAATAAAGTATAAGGATAAAGTTATTTGCTACGTGGCCGATCTGTTGCCATCAGTGGGACATATACCTTTGCCTTATGTGATGGGCTACGACACACGTCCGCTGTTGACACTCGAAGAAAAAGAAAAATTCCTCAACGAAGCTGCCGACAATGGATATATACTTTTTCTGGAACACGATCCGATACATGAATGCTGCACGGTTAAACGTACAGACAAGGGTGTACGCCTGGATCAGACTTTTTTATTAGCTGAAATACTTTAATGACTATGAAGATTGGTATAGTACTTTCCGGAGGTGGTGCGCGTGGTATTTCGCACATCGGAGTATTAAAAGCACTCGAAGAATTTGGCATCACTGCAAATTGTCTTGCCGGTACCAGTGCAGGCTCTATTGTTGGTTCGCTCTACGCGTATGGGTATAAGCCTGATAAAATTCTTGAGATCGTGCTGGCAACGAGTCTCTTCAAATCCATGCGCCCGGCCTGGACGTTGACTGGTTTGTTAACACTTGATGGCTTGCGCGATGTGCTGTTGAAATATATACCTGAGAATTCGTTTGAATCACTGAAGGTACCTATGACGATCGCTGCTACGGACATACGGAAAGGAAAAGGAGTATATTTCACCAAAGGTGAATTGATTCCTGCGATCTTATCCTCATGTTGTGTGCCTGCTGTTTTTAATCCCATACAGTTTCAGGAATGTACATTCGTAGATGGAGGTATAGTTGATAATCTGCCTGCGGCATCGATCCGCTCGCAATGTGATTTTCTGATTGGCTCTCATTGCAATCATATATCGGAAGATGTAGATGTCAAGAATTTCCGTACCGTTATCGAACGAAGTTTGTTGATTGCCATCAACGGAAACACGACCGTGAGTAAAAGTCTTTGTGATGTATTAATCGAGCCTCCGGATGTAGGAAAGGTGAGTGGCTTTGATTTGAGTAAAGCCAAAGACCTCTTCGAGATCGGGTATCAGTTTACCAAGACGCATTTCAAACCTGAGGACTTCCGCAACTATGACAAGGCAGCTGAGTTTTAAAGAAGCTATACTGCAAGGTATACCAGATGAATTACCCCCTGCGCGGCCGTTCGATGCGACAGCCAACCACGCGCCCAGGAGGAAAGATATACTCTCCACAGAAGAAAAGAAGCTGGCTATACGCAATGCACTCCGATACTTTCCGGCCAGGCATCATGAGGTGCTCGCACCCGAGTTTTACGATGAACTGGTGAAGTTCGGGCGTATCTATATGTATAGATACCGCCCGGAGTATGAAATATACGCGCGGCCTATCGAAGAATATCCGCATCAGTCGTTGCAGGCAGCAGCGATCATGTTGATGATCCAGAATAACCTTGATCCTGCCGTAGCCCAGCATCCACATGAATTAATAACGTACGGTGGTAATGGTGCAGTCTTTCAGAATTGGGCGCAGTACCTGCTCACGATGAAATACCTGGCGCAACTTACAGAAGAGCAAACGCTGCATATGTACTCTGGTCATCCCATGGGTATATTTCCTTCTTCGAAGGAAGCGCCGCGTTGTGTTGTTACCAACGGTATGATGATTCCAAACTACTCCAGCCAGGATGATTGGGAACGATATAATGCTCTTGGCGTTACGCAATACGGCCAGATGACGGCAGGCTCCTACATGTATATCGGTCCTCAGGGAATTGTACACGGAACGACGATAACCATTTTGAATGCAGGTCGCATGCTGAGCAAAGCAGGTGAGGGACTAGCGGGTAAACTGTTTGTAACCTCAGGACTGGGGGGCATGAGTGGCGCGCAACCCAAGGCGGGCAATATAGCAGGATGTATTACCGTAGTGGCGGAAGTAAACTCCAAGGCCACGCAGAAGCGGCATCAGCAGGGCTGGGTAGACGAGGCTATTGATGACTTGGATAAACTTGTAGTACGCGTACGTGAAGCAAAGGAAAAGAAGCAGGTTGTTTCCATTGCATATCAAGGTAATATAGTAGATGTATGGGAGAAGTTTGATGCTGAAGATATATACATCGACCTGGGCTCCGATCAAACTTCACTGCACAACCCCTGGGCTGGTGGTTATTACCCTGCGGGATTAAGTTTTGAAGCCTCAAATGAATTGATGGCTACTAATCCGGAGATCTTTAAACAACGGGTAAAGGAATCGCTGCAGCGTCATGCGCATGCCATCAATAAACATACCGCGCGCGGCACGTACTTCTTTGATTACGGCAATGCCTTTCTGCTGGAGGCCTCACGTGCCGGTGCTGCTATATGGGCAGACGATGGTTTAAATTTCCGTTACCCTTCGTACGTACAGGACATCATGGGGCCGTTGTGTTTCGATTACGGCTTTGGTCCGTTCCGTTGGGTATGTACTTCCGGGACGGATGACGATCTGGAGTATACCGACAAAATCGCCAGGCGTGTACTTGAAGATCTCCTTGTGAATGCTCCCGCAGATATACATCCGCAGTTGCAGGATAATATACAATGGATCGCACAGGCGAAAACAAATAAACTGGTGGTGGGGTCGAAAGCACGAATACTATATGCTGACACCGAAGGACGTATAGCGATCGCGCAAGCATTCAATGAAGCAATCCGTGCCGGAAAAATTGGCCCAGTAGTCTTAGGTCGTGATCATCATGATGTTTCCGGAACAGATAGCCCCTATAGAGAAACTTCCAATATATATGATGGTTCCAGGTTTACGGCCGATATGGCGATCCATAATGTTATCGGAGATTCGTTCCGCGGTGCAACGTGGGTGTCTATTCACAACGGTGGGGGTGTGGGCTGGGGTGAAGTAATCAATGGCGGCTTTGGAATGTTACTGGATGGAAGTGACGATGCTGATCGTAAACTTAAAAATATGCTATACTTTGATGTTACCAATGGTATAGCAAGAAGGGCATGGGCACGCAATGATCATGCCGTGGCAACGGTTACACGTGCCTTGAAGAATCAACCCGACCTGTCTGTTACACTTCCTAACGAAGTTAGTGGCACTTTGTTAGACAATCTGATACCTTAAACCTATTTATACTTTTATCGTTTGAATGTTTGTTTAAAATTTGCGCCACTAACAATCAAACGCTTATGAAAAAACTATTAACAATTCTATTATCGCTTGGAGCTTTTATGTCCACCGTGTATGCACAAACATCACAAGGAAATTTATCTTTTGGTGGTGCTATAGGATATACCTCTGAGACAGAAGAAGATGGAGGAGAGGATGATAAAACTTCTCAATTCAGATTTGCTCCCAGTGTAAGCTACTTCATTGCTGATAACCTGGCTATTGGTGCTGATCTTTCACTTGTTACACAAAAAAGAGATGATGGATTTGGTGGAGATGACAAGTATACTGAAATCGCTGTTGGTCCTTTGGTTCGCTATTACATGTTTACTTCAAATGATAAGTTTGCTTTTTATGGTCAGGCCGGATTTCGTTTTGGTTCCGGTAAATATGAACCAGATGGTTTAGATGAGACCAAATCAAGCTCTTTTGATTTATATATATCACCTGGTTTTTCATATTTCTTCAATGAGCACTGGGCTCTTGATTTGCAATTACAGGGAATATCATACAGAACGGAAGATCCAAATACGGATGGAGATGCTGATGATGACAAGACTAAAACCTTCACCTTTGGTGTAGATTCTTTCAATCCATCCCTGGGCTTCCGATATTTTTTGGGCAACTAAAACATTAACCTCGGTTAAATAGCTAAAAACCTCTGCCAATGGCAGAGGTTTTTCTTTATAGGCACTATCTTTGAGCATCATGGATTAAACCAATTCATATGAAAAACAACCAAATGAAATTTGTGATGATTGCAGCGCTCGTGCTTCTGAGCACAGGTGTGTTTGCACAAACCCAGTTTGCCGTTGGGATCAAAGCCGGCCCTAACTTCGCAAATTTAAATAGAGATGAAAGTCCCGGGGAGAACTATAAAAACAGAACGGGTTTTCATGCGGGGGCATTTGCCCTTATTAAAATATCGAAGATAGGTATACAGCCTGAAGTTGTTTTTTCTCAACAAGGCTCTACCTTCAAGTATAGTGGTAGTCGGGATCTGAAATCCAATTTCAGCTATGTAAACATTCCTATCATGATCAAGCTATATACTGTAGCAGGTATCAATATTCAAGCTGGTCCTCAATTCGGTATTCTAACATCTGCAAAGGAAGAAGATTACAATGTTACAACCGGCAAGATCACCGAAGACAATATTAAAGATGATATGAAAAAATCAGATGTGAGTCTTTCATTAGGTTTAGGCTGGGATTTACCATTTGGTTTATCGATCGATGGAAGGTATAACTGGGGATTGTCAGATATCAACTCTGGTGCTTCTGCATCCAGTATCAAGAATCAAGTATGGCAATTTTCTGTTGGATATAAGTTGTTCAAAATCGGAAAATAAATTTCTATAGTATAAAAGAAAAGCCGCTTCATAAGCGGCTTTTCTTTTATATAGTAAGAAGACCCCGTGTATAGCATCTACTACACCACCTTGATCAGATAGTAATTTTTCTTTCCTTTCTGCGCCAGCAAGTATTTGCCATATAGTAAATCGCCAGCGGTAAGTTTTCGTTCGAGGTTTATTTTTTCTTTATTTATACTTACGCCATTTCCTTGTATTGCTTTCCGGGCTTCGCCTTTAGAAGTATATACTTGTGTTTTTTCTCCTAAAAGACCTATAGGATCAACAGCCTCGTCAAAAAGACTTTTACTGATCTGAAAAGTTATACTCTCATCGAAAGCATCTTCAATCTCTTCTGCCGACAATTTTTTAAAATCTTCAAACGAAGATCCAAAGAGAATGCTGGTAGTGTCCTGTGCTCTTTTTAATTGTTCGAGTCCATGAACTCGGATCGTTATATCTTCTGCAAGTGCTTTTTGAAGAGTGCCTGTGCGCGTACTGTTTTCAAGTTCGAGTGCTTCAATTTCCTCTTTACTCTTTAAAGAGAAGATACGTATAAAGTTAGGCGCATCAGCATCCGATACATTCAACCAGTATTGATAGAATTTATAGGGCGAAGTTTTTTTAGGATCAAGCCACACGTTACCACCTTCCGTTTTACCGAACTTGGTGCCGTCTGCTTTTGTAATGAGCTTCGTTGTCAAAGCAAAAGCATTTCCATCTGACTTTCTTCGAATCAGTTCTGTACCGGTAACAATGTTACCCCACTGATCGGAGCCACCCATTTGAAGTTTGCAATTTTTGTTTTCGTATAGCCAATAAAAATCGTAACCCTGCACAAGCTGATACGTGAATTCAGTAAAGGAAAGTCCAGTCTCCAGGCGTTTCTTTACAGAGTCTTTGGCCATCATATAGTTGACGGTGATATGCTTGCCTATATCGCGGATGAAATCAAGTAGTTTGAAATCCTTGAACCAGTCGTAGTTATTTACCAGTTCAGCGCCGCTTGCTCCGCTAAAGTCAAGAAAGCTTTCTAACTGCTTCCGAACACAGGCTACATTATGTTGAAGTATTTCTTCCGACAGGAGATTACGCTCGGCAGATTTCCCGGAAGGATCACCTACCATCCCCGTAGCTCCACCCACCAGTGCTACAGGTTTATGTCCGCAACGTTGAAAGTGCACTAAGGTCATAATCTGAACAAGGTGTCCGATGTGAAGTGAGTCAGCAGTCGGGTCAAAGCCGATATAGCCGGCAGTAACTTCTTTATTCAATTGATCTTCAGTACCCGGCATAACGTCGTGTACCATTCCGCGCCAGCGCAGTTCTTCTACAAAATTCTTTTCCATTTGCGTACAGTGGCCGCAAATATAGGGTAGTGTGTGTTAGCTTTCAAAAAACAGGGCCTAATGTTGAATCAACATAGGCCCTGACAATGCGAATAAAAAGTTATTTGTTAATCCATCAGATAGCGATAGATCGGATCGAGTTCATGCGTATGATCCATACTGCAAACCTGATCGAGCAAACCATTTTCAATATGATATACCCATCCCAGGATCGTTGGGCGCTGCTCTTGCTTCCACGCACGCTGAACGATTGAAGTCTTCGCGAGGTTATTACATTGCTCGATTACGCTTAATTCTACGAGACGGTCAGTACGTCTGTCTATATTCTCGATCTTCTCCAACTCATCGCGGTTATGGCGATAGGTGTCTTTGATGGCACGAAGCCACTTGTCGATCAATCCATATTCGTTGTTGGTCATTGCAGCACGTACACCGCCACAACCATAGTGACCGCAGACAATAATTGTTTTTACCTTCAAAACCTGCACCGCATATTGTAGTACACTTAATAAGTTAAGATCAGTAGGTACAACCAGGTTGGCAATGTTGCGATGTACAAATATATCTCCGGGCTCTGTACCTGTTACTTCATTTGCAGGCACCCGGCTATCGGAACATCCTATCCATAGAAACTCCGGAGTTTGTACATGCAGGTGTCTTTTAAAAAAATCCTTATCGTATTTTAAACGCTCTTGCGCCCATGCTCTGTTTTGTAATATTAGTTTTTCGTGTGATTCCATGTGATGTAATTAGTTTTCTTTTCGGAAAAATTCGCTTGATGATGAGAAACTTTTTTTCAATTCTACCTGGATGTTCCGGCTCGGAGCATTCAGTATAAAATCCTGGATGGTCTCAATTATATCCGAATCTATAAATTGAGAATTTCCTCCATCGATGATGAGGTTAGCGCCTTGAGGTATACGCTCAAATGTTCGGCGCAAAACCGCTTTATTTAAAAACGATACATCTTTGTTAAGACGCAACAGGTAATTATCGCCATGCTTTACGATGGAGATTGCTTCGTGGAAATTACTTTTAAGCACGAAGAATAAACCTACCGCTATACCTATAAATATACCGATCAGCAGATTGGTTAACAGGATGGCGATGATGGTTATCAGGAATGGTAGGAATTGATCCCAACCCTTTCTGAACATCTCTCGGTAAAGTGATGGCTTGGTAAGTTTATATCCTGTGATCAGAAGGATCCCAGCCAATGCTGAAAATGGAATCAAGTTTAATACACGGGGAATAAAAACTACTGCAGTCAGCAACATAATACCATGGAGAACAGCAGAGAGCTTTGTGCGGGCCCCGGCATTAATGTTGGCCGATGATCGTACAATTACTGCCGTGATGGGCAATCCACCAATCAGTCCCGAAACAAAGTTTCCGATTCCTTGTGATCTTAACTCACGGTTAAGCGGTGTGATGCGTTTGAATTCATCAAGTTTGTCGCAGGCTTCTATACTTAATAAACTCTCAAGACTCGCTACCAAGGCAATTGTGATGGCTGTAATATATATCTTGGAATTTCCCATTTGTGAGAAATCCGGGAAAGAAAATAACCCTAAAAAGTCTGAAAAATCTTTAGACACTGGTAATGTAACCAGGTGTTCTTCCTGGATTGTAAGAGCCGGACTTACTGATTTAAAAATTTGGCTCAGTATAATTGCCAGAGCAACCGCTACTAACGGACCGGGTATAAATTGAAAGAACTTATGTTTTTTCAATGCAGGTTTATCCCATATAATCAGGATTGCAATGGATACTATACATATAATAATGGCGCCAGGCGAAAGGTAATTCAAGGCCGACAATATCTCTGTAAAAGTATTTTCTCCATCAGACTGAAAAAAGGATTCATCTCCTTCGTAATCTTTATCGTATCCCAATGCATGAGGAATTTGCTTGAGGATCAAAATCAACCCGATAGCAGAGAGCATGCCCTTGATTACGCTGACAGGAAAAAAATGTCCGATGGATCCTGCGCGCAAAAGCCCTAGTGTAAATTGAAGTATACCTGCCAATACTACGGCCACAAGGAATACCGGGTAAGAACCAAGATCATGAATGGCGGTAATTACGATGGCGGTTAGACCGGCTGCGGGTCCGCTCACACTCAGGTTGGAGCCACTCAGTGAACCAATCACGACTCCACCTACAACCCCTGCAATGATACCAGACAGTAACGGCGCACCAGAAGCCAGCGCAATACCCAGACACAACGGTAGTGCTACCAGGAAGACAACAACACTGGCCGGCAGATCGTATTTTAAATTCCCCAAAGGGTTTGAAACATTTCGCATTTGAAAAAATAATAAATTAATAAAATATATACTTCTGTGCGCCCAACACAATCGAGCAGACAAGATCATTCCCTTGTAAGAGAACAAAACTTTGTAAAATTTAAACGAGTATAAATGACATTAAGCCGATCAGGCTTTAGGGGGAGGAGTAACCATTTCCTGGCTACGCTTCAAAAGTTTTGCGCCACTGTTAACCCAATGAGTCTTTTCAGTGATGATCACTGCCAGTGATTCGATGTTGTGGTGTATAAAAAGAAGATCTATTTCATTTGTAACAGAGTGGCCTTCTTCGGCATTGTTGGCACCGGCAATATCTTTCTCTTCTTCATTGGCGGCACCGGCTATGAGTTTGGCGATGTTCTCTACCATCTTACGATCTTGCAATAACCGAAGCGCTTCCACTTCCGCCAGAAAGAGATTCATATTGAAAAAGATCGCCACTGTGAACAGTGTCATCACTTTCTTGATCAGTATGTTTCTGGACGATTTCATTGCGGTCAAAAATACGTTATTTTTTCAAATATGGTTTCATTTCGCGTTATTGGAACGTTAAATCGGGATCATGAACTGCTTATAGTTTCTGCTCTAAAGCAGAAATGATCTGCCGGACAATAAATATTCTAATGAGAATATAATTCAATAGAAGTGATCATCAATCCTTTACACAGCTTTTAAAATATAACTACGATAAATCTATATTGAATGGAACAGCCTGACGCATTAAACCTGGTAGCAGAATTTCACAAAACATTTAAACACCCTGTACTTGACAAGCCCGCTATACCGGGTGAAGATCGTTGCAAACTTCGTGTAGCGTTAATTGCTGAAGAACTGAAAGAGCTTGAAGTTGCAATCCTTGAAAAAGATATAGTAAGTGTAGCCGATGCGCTCTGTGATATTCAATATGTATTATCAGGGGCTATACTTGAGTTTGGACTAGGTGATAAGTTCAAATCACTTTTTGATGAAGTACAACGCTCCAACATGAGCAAGGCTTGTCGTTCGGAAGAAGAGGCAAAGGAAACCCTGGCATATTATCTGAAGAAAGACGGAACTGAATGCTACTATAAAGAAGAAGAAGGGAAGTGGCTGGTATACCGTAAGTCTGATAATAAAACGATCAAGTCTATAAATTATAGCCCTGCTGATCTTGATAGTATAGTACTTAAACCTTAGATGTAAAACTCAAACTGAAAGACAGCGTCCAGGCCTTGTTGTTGCAATGGGTTGATGGCCAGGATCTGAGCTTCATTATACGCCTTTATAAATTCAGTCCTGCTGATTCTTAATTTACTATACCCCGGCTTGATGCGATGATATTGCATCCGGCCGGAGGTGTTGGCTGTAGCTGTATAGATATAGCTGAACTGCAAGGAAATAGGGGAGGGTATATACCGCATATTCTATGCACTTCATGAACTATACGTATTTCTGAATTCTAGTTGAATAAGAGAATTCTGCTGCGCATTGTATTGCGACAGCAGGGTATATGCCCATTGTGGTGCATAATTGAATTTCCCTTCAAGCTCATCAATCTTCATACAAAGCTCCCGCACATAAAAGCGGATCTGCTCCTGGTTTCTGCAAGCAGAAGGCCGTTCAAAATTCCTGGAGGTAAAATTCTTCAACTCCATTTCTATTTTTTTGCGCTCATACTCGGTCATAATATTGTGCATTATTACACAATGTTAATTCTATTGATGTTAATAGACAAGTTTTTATGTGCAAAAATGCACATATTTGTTTTGCACAAAAACTTCTGAACTGATTAAATTATTTATTTAATCAGTTTAATTTAAGTGTCTGATTAATAGATTTTTAAAATAATATTTAGAGTTTTTACTTCAATGGATTTAGTCGAGTGAATTTTTGGTTACCCAGTAACGGTAGGCAATCAGAGCCTGATCAATTTTGCTTAGCCTGTTAAGATCCTTCTTGCTGTATCGAGGTATGATTATTTTATTGAGTTTGGCCAGAATTTTAAAAATTGATTTTGACAGCATTACACGTAATATGTTTATTTCCTAAATCGTTTTAATCCTTATATTTAAAAGTACTAACCTTGATCTGAATGCAAAACACACCAAGCCCCTTTCTCGAAATTTGGAATCTCAGCATGATTATCGGAGCCATAGCCATGACCCTTGCGGGGATTGCTATATACCTCCTTCATAAGCTAAAGATCTCGACTATAAAGGACTACAAAGCCAAGTATGATTACATCAATAAAAACGAAATTAAAAACTATAAAAAGGTATTCCTTTGTTTTGCGATCGCAGCATTGATGCTTATAAATCTATACAGTATGGGTAAACTCCATACCGTGGAAGTATGGTTTTTTGTAAGACTCTTTATGTCTATTGCCGGTGGTACATTAGTGGCGTATGTGGCCTCGCTTGTATTGGATTACTACTACCCAACGGTTTTAAATGGCAAGCTTAAGAAATGGCGCTATATGCCACGCACAAGTGCCGATGGAAATAAAATGCGACTGCTCAGTGAAGATGAAGAAGATGTGCATTTGGAAGAAGGCATGCAGGCCGAAGAAAACGTATTCTCCATTGACTATGATGTATGGATGGATGAAAAAAGCGGAGAAGTAAAAATAGATAAGTACCCTGGACATCTGCAGGCTCTAAAATGCAATAGCTGTGGATTTTATACGATGCGCATTGTAAAGGAGGAGATTACCAGGCATCCCAGTAAAGATGCTGCCGGTGAATTGATTAAGAACTTTCAGTGTTCATACTGTAAATCAGTACGGGCTACAGCCTATAACATTTCAACGAAGGAAGCAGACGATTATCGGAATGTTGGTATCCATACGTATAAACGCAATAAAAATATTGACATGGTTCGCGTGGAGATCCATTCAAGCACTTTAGGAAAGAAATTCTTTGAGTTTCAGGGACTTGAACAAGCTCAGAAATTCCTTGACGAGTACGATTCCGAAAAGGGCGATTAGACTTTTTGGCCGATTGGTGATCTGAATTGAGCTTTATTACGTTAAGTATTTAAGGCATACCATTTGCCAGTAGTAGTTCGGAGAGATTAAAACAAAGGGATGATGAAGAAGAAAACATTTTTTGCAGGGATTATCAGTATAGTACTTTTAGTACCAGGCCTCCTTCTTGCGGGCATTGCAGACACGACTCAATTAAAGGCCAAGCCTGTCTTCGGGAAAGAAGCAAAAGTGGTCACGTATATATTAGATAATAACCATTACAGGAAGATCATTCTCAATGATTCATTGTCATCGGTTATTCTTGATAGCTATGTCAAAAATCTGGATAACAATAAGACATATTTTACCACCACAGATTTAGCGAGCTTCGAAAAATACCGTCAGACTATTGATGATATGACGCGTGCTGAAAATGTAACGGCTGCATTCGACATTTACGGTGCGTTTAGAAAACGCTTCGTCAGTCGAATGGACTATATCATGAAGAATCTCATTCATGAGAAGTTCGATTATACTACGGAAGAGTTTTATGAAACGGATCGTGATAAAGAACAGTGGTGCAAGAACGAACAGGAGCTCAATGAAGTCTGGAGAAAGATCATCAAAAGCCAGGCGCTGAGTTTGAAGTTAGCCGGGAAGACACAACCGGAGATTGAAAAAATGCTTACTGAACGCTATGAGCGATTCAGAAAATCTATACTTCAATTCAATAGCGATGACGTGTTCAGTCTATATATGAACAGCATCACCGAATCGTATGATCCGCATACGAATTACCTTTCACCTAAAGCTGCCGACATCTTTAAGCAAAGCATGAGTTTGTCGCTTGAAGGAATTGGCGCAAGGCTGCAAACTGAAAATGACTATACCAAAGTAGCGGAAGTTATCGTGGGCGGTCCTGCACACAAGAGTGATCTTATTCACAACGGTGATCGCATCATCGGAGTAGGACAAGGAGAAAAAGGGGATATTGTTGATGTCATTGGATGGCGCATCGATGACGTTGTAAAACTGATCAAAGGTCCGAAAGGAACCACCGTAAAATTACAGATCATTCCTGCCGATATGGGTGTAAACGGCCCTTCCAAAGTCGTTCAGATCGTACGCGATAAAATCAAATTGGAAGATCAGCAAGCTAAGAAAAGTGTTATCCATTATGAAAAAGATGGAAAGAGCATGAACCTTGGTGTGATCACGTTACCAAGTTTTTACATGGACTTTGATGCATATCAGAAAGGTGATCCGAACTATACCAGCACCTCACGTGATGTAAAGCGCTTGATCAAAGAATTACAGGAGCAAAAAGTAGATGGTCTTGTACTTGATCTTCGTAACAACGGTGGAGGTTCTCTGACAGAAGCGATAGAGCTTACGGGTTTATTTATAAAACAAGGACCTGTGGTACAAGTTAAGAATTCATTGAACAAGATTGATGTACAGACCGATGATAACCCAACAATCACCTACAACGGTCCGCTGGTTGTGTTGACAAACCGCTTCAGTGCATCTGCATCTGAAATATTTGCCGGTGCAATTCAGGATTACCACCGCGGTGTAGTGGTTGGTGAATCTACCTTTGGTAAAGGAACTGTTCAGACTGTAATTGATCTGAAAAGATTTATCAACGACCCCGATGAAGTAGGAGAGTTGAAGCTTACGTTTCAAAAATTCTATCGTGTAACAGGAAGCAGCACTCAAAACAAAGGTGTTACACCGGATGTTAAATTACCAACGGCACTCGATCCTCAGCAGTTTGGTGAGAGTTCAAATCCAAGTGCTTTACCTTGGGATGAGATCAGAGGTACATTATTTCAGAAGACTCCTGTGATCAACGATCGTGTTATTTCAAATCTTAATAAGTCTTATCAGGATCGTCTGAAGACAGATAAATCACTGGCGCAGTTTGTAAATGATACTGAAGAAGTTCGTGAGAGCTATCGGGAAACCAAAGTATCTTTGAATGAAGTGACGCGCAAGAAGGAAATGGAAGAAGCTGAAAAGAAAAAGGCATCCAGAACTTCTCTGAACACAACCCTTCCTAATAAAGAGATTCCGTCTTCCGATCTCAAGGAAATGGATGATGAATATCTGCGCGAGGGTTTATTCGTTCTCGGTGATCTGATCACCACAAAAATCGGCTAATCCTATTTTATAAACACATGAAGTTTATTTTCTCAACAGAGTTGAGATTGTAACTTCATGTGTATTACTTGCACTGTATTCTTACGATATATGAAGCAGTATCTCGACCTCATGAAGGACATCCTCGAAAACGGGGCAAGTAAAACAGATCGCACAGGAACCGGTACACGTTCAGTCTTTGGAAGACAATTGCGATTCGATCTTTCACAAGGGTTTCCGCTTGTAACAACCAAGAAGCTGCATCTGCGCTCGATCATTTACGAGTTGCTCTGGTTTTTAAATGGCGATACGAACATCAAATACCTCAACGACAACGGAGTTACGATCTGGGATGAGTGGGCGGACGAGAACGGTGAGCTTGGGCCGGTATACGGTCATCAATGGAGAAGCTGGCCAGCACCGGACGGAAAACATATTGATCAGATCACGCAGGTCATCAACCAGATAAAACAGAAACCAGATTCCCGCAGACATATTGTTACTGCCTGGAATCCCTCGGAAGTTGATAAAATGGCGTTACCTCCATGCCATGCGCTCTTCCAGTTTTATGTAGCCGATGGCAAACTTTCCTGCCAGCTATACCAGCGAAGTGCTGATTACTTTTTAGGCGTTCCTTTCAACATTGCCTCTTATGCGCTCATGACCTATATGTTTGCACAGCAATGCGATTTACAGCCCGGTGATTTTGTATGGACGGGTGGCGATGTACATCTATATACCAACCACATCGAACAGACAAAGCTTCAGCTTACACGTGAGCCGTATGCATTACCTGAGCTGGTAATAAAACGTAAACCGTCTTCCATCTTCGACTATCAATTTGAAGACTTCGAGATTCGTAATTACCAGGCGCATCCTTCCATTAAGGCACCGATCGCTGTTTGACCTCTATATTTGGCATTACCTTGCCGCGTTGTATGTATCCCACAAGCCGTTGTTGATACAGGACAAGAATCCGTTGATCGCCTAAAAATCTTTTCGTAAACGTTTGAATAAAGCGGGAATCTATTTCGTATATTTATTCAAGCGACATCAACATGAAATTGTTTTGCGCATTCCTGCTAACCTTGTCCCTGATCACAGAGGATGTTCCTTTTAAAGCCAAAGAGGAGTTTGAGGTAAATCTCGATTTTAAATTCAAGACACGCGTAAAGGAAACATCACTTGTATATGCATCCAATACGAATGCCAGTACAGGGCCACTGCCTTATCTGGAAGTAAATCTAAAAGTCCTGAGGCTTATCTCCGGTGAAGTCAAAGTACGTATCATAAATCACCGAGGTGAAAATATATATACCAGGAAAGTAGCTGAAGGCGATATCATTAACCTGGATCTGGGCTATACCGATGACATCAAGGGCCGCGTAACCAACCACGAGTATAAAGTATTATTTCTGTCGCAGGATAAAAAGCCGATAAATCATATCCTTATTTACTTCGAGGAGGATGGCACTTATTTTATCAATGCAGAAAAGCGTGGTAAAGTATAGCTTTCAATCTGCAGGTCACACAGTCATATTCAATCCAGTTTCTACCAACGTATATCTGCTTTCAGACCCCGTGATGTTTCTTTTCATTTTTTAATGTTAATTCGCACAAACTATACACGCGAATGAGGAGCTTTGTATTTATCCTTCTGCTGATTCCCACTTTTGCTTTTTCACAGAGTCAACGGCAGCCGGACGCAGCACAAATCAAACTGAAACTAAAAAAGCTGAATGTATTGACATCTGTTCTATACATGGCTGCCCATCCCGATGATGAGAATACGCGCATCATCACGTATCTAGCCAACGATTATCTTGCTACAACGGGTTATCTTTCGCTCACGCGCGGCGATGGCGGACAAAATCTCATTGGCTCAGAGATCCGCGATCAACTCGGCCTTATTCGTACACAAGAGTTACTGGCTGCCAGACGCATTGATGGCGGACAACAGTTCTTCACCCGTGCCAATGATTTCGGTTTCTCAAAGTCTGCAGATGAAACGTTTCGTATCTGGAATAAAGATGAAGTGCTATCGGATGTCATTACTATATTCCGTCAGTATCAACCTGATGTGATCATCACGCGTTTTCCTCCCGATGAACGTGCCGGTCACGGCCATCATACTGCATCGGCTATACTTGCACAGGAAGCCTTTGACCTGGCTGCGAGCAAAGATATATATCCCGACCAGGTAAAGCAGTTTGGAACGTGGCAGCCGAAGCGACTATATACCAACACCGGCCGCTGGTGGAATACTTCTATCAATGAAAATACACCCGGCATTGTTACATTACATGTAGGAGAGTATAGCAATTTATTAGGACAGTCCTATACGGAAATCGCGGCAATCAGCCGGAGTCAGCACAAGAGCCAGGGTTTTGGTTCAAGCGGCACACGCGGTGATCAGCAGGAGTATCTTGAATACATGAAAGGGGCCAAGGCTGAGAAGAATATACTGGAAGGTATAAATACAACGTGGAGCCGCGTGAAAGGAAGCGACAAGATACAGCCACTCGTTACCAAGGCTATAGCAGACTTTGATGAAGAGAAACCCTATAACACCATTCCGGCTTTACTTCAAATCAGAAAAGAGATCTTAAAGCTTGAGCCCGGTATATGGAAAACACGAAAGCTTGCAGAGACAGAACAACTGCTCGCAGATTGTTCAGGATTATTTATAGATGTAACTACAGATAAATTTTACGTTGCACCCGGTCAGCGTGTAACTGCTTCTATAGAATTTGTTAATCGTTCTCCGATAGAAATTAGCGTTAACAAAATACAATCAGGTGATATTGGAATTGATTCAGCATTGTCATTGCCGCTAAAGAATAATGCAGCGGCTACGCAGATCACCTATAAAAGATCGGTTCAAAAGTCTGAGCCCTATTCATCTCCATACTGGTTAACTGAAAAACATGGCGTTGGTTTGTTTACGGTAACCGATAAAAGCCTGATTGGTAAACCTGAGAATGATCCCGCTATACATATATCTTTTACAATAATGCTGGCCGGAGAGCAGCTTACCGTAACACGACCGTTACGCTATAAATGGACAGACCCTGCCAAAGGCGAGCAGGCACGACCTTTTGAAATTGTACCACCTGTACTGGTAAAACTTACCAACAACGTAATCATCTTCAATGATGCAAGCCCCCGCGAAGTTACCGTGCTGGTCACTTCGGCAAGCGATGGGCGTATAACCGGTGCGTTGCATCTTGATATTCCGCAAGGATGGAAAACACAACCTGAACGTATAACATTTGATTTGAAGGAGAGAGGTGAGGAGCAGGTAAAAACATTCCAGGTGTTTCCATCATCGCAGGAAGAAACCAGCACAATCAAAGCGGTTGCTTCTATTGATGGTGAAGGATCATTTGACAGAAGTATGCAGACGATCAGTTATGATCACATTCCAACGCAAACACTTCTTTCGAAAGCAGAAGCCAAAGTTGTGCGAATGGATCTCAAGAAAGAAGGAAGCACGATAGGCTATATCAGGGGAGCGGGCGATGAAATTCCTGCAGCGCTTCGGTATATGGGCTATACGGTTATCGAAATGAAAAACGAAGATGTCAATGCAGCAACCCTCAAACAAATGGATGCTGTTGTATTGGGTGTTCGCGCATTAAATACCAATACACGCATCGGATATAGTATGCCTGCGTTGCTTGATTATGTTAACAACGGTGGCACGTTGGTAGTGCAATACAATACCAATGGTGATCTGGTTACGAAAAACTTTTCACCTTATCCACTGGAGATATCCCGCGATCGTGTGACCGAGGAGGACGCTGCTGTCAGAATTCTAAAAGCTGATCATCCCGCAGTAACCACACCCAACAAGATCACCGTGAAGGATTTTGACGGATGGGTGCAGGAGCGTGGCCTTTATTTTCCGAATAAATGGGATGCCCACTTCGAACCTGTATTGTCGATGAATGATAAAGGAGAGACTTCTAAAGACGGAAGCGTTCTGGTCGCGAAATATGGAAACGGATACTATATATATACATCTATATCCTTTTTCCGTGAGCTCCCCGAAGGTGTAGCGGGTGCCTATAAGCTCTTTGCAAACCTGGTTTCGCTGCGAGGAACAAAACCAGTGGTATCCCCACAGGTTAATAAGAAACGAAAATCCAGACAAGGATAATTTTATCAAATAAAAGATAATATATAAACCACTATATATAAATGAAGCCTCCTGTATTTAAATCCTGGCAGCATTGGTATTGGCTTGTGATCGGAGTCATGATGGCGCAAATCATTTTATATTATTGGCTAACCCGCACGTTTGCATGAATTATTTGGATTGGGTTGTACTGTTCGGAACCATCGCGTTCATTGTCCTGTATGGAATCCTGAAAACAAAAGGTGCCCAGAACATCGAAGGATACCTCAAGGGCGATAACACCATGAAGTGGTGGATGATTGGTATCTCCATTATGGCAACACAAGCCAGTGCTATCACGTTTCTCTCAACGCCCGGACAGGCCATCGAAGATGGAATGCGTTTTCTTCAATTCTATTTTGGGTTGCCCATTGCTATGGTGATCATCTCGGTAACGATGGTGCCTATATATTACCGCCTGAAAGTATATACCGCATACGAATATCTCGAAACACGCTTTGACTTAAAGACCCGGTTACTGGCAGCTATACTCTTTCTAATTCTTCGTGGACTATCTGCCGGTATAACACTCTTTGCTCCAGCGCTTGTGCTTTCTACTATATTAGGATGGCCAACCTCCATTACAACGATATTGATCGGCACATTGGTGATTACTTATGTAGTGTCAGGAGGAACAAAAGCAGTGAGTCTTACGCAACGCCAACAAATGGCCGTGATCATGAGCGGAATGATCCTGGCAGGTATTTTGGCCTATAGCATGCTGCCGGAGAAAGTGTCGTTTAGCGATACCGTTGTATTGGCAGGCACGCTTGGGAAACTGAACCTGGTAAACCTTGAGTTCAATCCCAGCGACCGGTATAATTTGTGGTCGGGATTAATAGCCGGTACATTTTTATTCCTCTCGTATTTTGGTACAGACCAATCGCAGGTCGCCCGTTACCTGAGTGGTTCCTCTATAGCGGAAAGCAGGCTAGGACTTATCTTCAACGGACTTCTGAAAATACCCATGCAGTTTATCATCCTCTCTATTGGGGTGATGGTTTTTGTCTTTTATCTTTTTCATCAATCACCTGTATTCAATAATACAGTATTGAAGGAGCAGGCATTAAAGACAGAGCAAGGTGAAACGTTGCGCTCATACGAACAGGCCTATATAGATGTACACGAACAGAAACGTGAATCGGTCGATCAGCTTGTGGATGCTATACATGCAAAGGATGACGCCAGGATCGAAACGATAAGCCAGGATGTAAAGAGTCTATACAAGCAGGAGACTTCATTGCGTGATTCGGTAAAATCTACCATAGCAAAAGCCATCCCGGGTGCAAAAACGCAGGACCGCGACTATATATTTCTGAACTTCGTATTGAACCACTTGCCCAACGGTATCATTGGTTTATTGTTAGCGGTAATGTTTTCTGCTGCCATGTCATCCATGGCAGGTGAATTAAATGCACTGGCATCCACGACTACTGTAGATATATATAAGCGCTCCTTTCGGAAGGAAGCAGAGGCTTCCCATTATTTGAAAGCATCGCGCTGGTTCACCGTATTGTGGGCATTGCTCGCGATGGTCTTTGCCATGCTTGCAACGTTTGCCGAAAACCTTATTCAATTTGTAAACATTGTAGGTTCATTATTCTATGGCACTATACTGGGTATATTCCTTACTGCCTTTTATGTAAAGCGTGTTAAAGCAAACGCAGTATTCTTCGCCGCACTGCTGGCACAATGCATCGTGCTATATTGTTACTTCTTTACAACCATCGCCTTTCTGCTGTACAATATTATAGGATGTGCTGTCGTGATCGTTGCCGGACTCATCCTACAGACATTCACCTCAGAAGAAAAGACGCCTTCGTAAATATTGGATTTTGTGCTACCACCAGTGACGGTAATTTGAGGTTCGGTTAACCGCTGAACACTTCCTTTTTGCAATTCCCATAAAACTGAAAGTCTTCACAACGCTTTTTTCGTTACTACAACTTCCAATTCCTATCCTATGCTTCGTAATTTTTTCAAGACCGCTGCACGAAATATTCTTAAGTATAAAACCTATTCCATAATCAACTTTATTGGCCTGACCTGTGGACTAGCTTTATCCTTACTAATTGTTTCCTATATACGGTCCGAGTTAAGTTTCGATACATTTCACCAGAAGGCAGATCGCCTGTATAGACTTGCCTATACTGCTCCGAACGGATTGAAGCTCGCCACCACTCCGCCACCGATCGCCCCCGTGATGAAAGACTTCTTTCCTGAAGTTGAAGCCGCAGCCCGGGTATATGGAAGAAATGTAAGCATATCTAAAAATGGAGGCAATGAATCGTTCGAAGAGTCGAATGTATACTTCGCGGATTCGAGCATCATGAATACATTCTCGTTTCAATTTGTAAAAGGCAATCCTGCAAAGGCGCTTACAGAACCCTATACAGTATTGATCAACGAAGAAATGGCTGCCAAATATTTTGGCGACCAGAACCCAATAGGAGAGTCGCTGATCTTTGGCGGTAAACATTCTTTTAAAGTAATCGGTGTAGTGAAGGACTTTCCAGAGAATTCACATCTTCGTTTTAATATGATTGTGCCCTATGAGAGTATGTATCATCTGGAAAACGATCAGGCGGCACAAGCCATGCGCAACAACCTCGCTGTAAATTTTATCATCAGTCATTCCTATACCTATGTATTATTGAAGCCCGGTGCTGATCCGCAGCGGGTCAATACGAATATGGATGCATTTCTAAAGAAGTATGCGCAACCGAATTTCCTCGTGGGGCAAGTCTTTGAGTTGATGCCGGTAACAGATATTCATTTGAAGTCAACCCTGCTGGCAGAGCCTTCGTCTACGAGCTCCATGACAACGATCTATATATTTGGTGGTGTCGGTATACTCACGCTCATCATTGCGTGCATCAACTATATAAATCTTTCCACCGCTCAATCGTTCACGCGTATAAAAGAAATAGGCATTCGTAAAATTCTTGGATCGCTAAAGTATCAACTCATCATTCAGTTCCTGGCTGAAAGCTTTTTATTCTGCTTTGTTGCTTTCGCGTTATCGTTCGTGGTGTTCTATATCACATTACCATTGTTGAATCAGGTTACAGGCAAGCAATTATTATTCTCATACGTAACCGATGGATTATTACTTTCCATAGCCTTTGTGTTGTTGATAGTAATAACGTTACTGGCCGGTGGATACCCTGCATACTTCATTACACAATTCGAATCGGTTCATGCCCTGAAAGGAGAGAAGGCAAATTATGGAAGCCAATTGCTGAGACGTGTGCTGGTAGTATTTCAATTAACAATAGCCTGTACGTTGCTGATCGGATCGATCATGATTATGAAGCAGCTCCGGTATCTGAATAATTTTCCGCTTGGTTTTCAGAAGGATCATGTCATCGTTATCCCATTATTCAGCCAGAACCTCAATGGTATATTTGCCGGTAAAGATTCTGCGTATGCCACAAGACTTCAAACGTTTCGTGACGTTGTGGAAGGCCAGACCGGTGTAAAAGGAACTGCGCTATCGTCTGCTACTCCGGGATTAGGAGCAACCTACCGCGGAACAATCCCCGAAGGGTTTACCAGGGAGGATAATCTTTTTATTGCCAACATGTCGATTGATTATGATTTCCTGCAAACCTATGGGATGAGCATCATTGCCGGAAGGTCATTCTCGAAAGAATACAGTACAGATCAAGCTACTGCATTTATCGTAAACGAGAGTGCTATAAAAGAATTCCATTGGGACACACCAGAAAAAGCGCTGGGTAAGACTATAAATCGCGAGGGCAAAGAAGGGAAAGTCGTAGGCGTTGTAAAAGATTTCCATTTCACTTCACTGGCAACGCCTATATCATCGATGGTGATGGAGGTAAGTCCCAACCAGTTTAATATGCTGAGTATAAAATTTGAGAATACCAATGTGCAGCAAACCATTGATAAACTACGCGGTCAATGGAATGCTATATTTCCCGAGAAGACATTTGAATTTAATTTCTTAGATGAGCAACTCGACCAGCAATACCAGGATCATCAGAACTTCGCCAGGATCATACAATCCTTTACCGGTATTGCCATACTCATTTCCTGCCTGGGAGTATACGGCCTCGTCCTGTTTGTAGTACAGCGTAAGTTTAAGGAGATCGGTGTCCGAAAAGTACTCGGAGCGAGCGTCACTGGCATACTTACTCTTATATATAGAGACTTCGCCTGGCTGCTGCTCGCTGGCTTTTTACTGGCCGTTCCAGTGTCCTATTATTTATTGAATCAGTGGCTTGATAACTTTATATACCACGCATCAATCGATGTTTTAACATATATACTTAGTTTTATACTGGTGTTCATTGTTGTAACGGCTACCATCAGTTACCAGGCATTAAAAGCTTCGCTTATGAATCCCGTTCGCTCACTTCGGGTGGAGTAAATGCTATAGGACAAGATGAAGTGTTATAACATTCATCTATAGTCTTAGAGTAAATTTACCTTTCAAAAAAAAACTATAATTTTTTTATAGCTTGTTAGTCTTGTAGAAAATTTTTTTTCTACATTCAAGAGTGATTTGATCGTTGTTATAATCCACCGTTATAACGGAGTATATATTTAATCAAATCATCTACAGTCGGATTTTAATTCTAACCATGTGCGAATGATTTTTTGAGGGGGATCGAGAAGTCCGGTGTATTCTTTTGTCTTTTTTGTATAACTCTAAATAACCCAAAACTGATGAAGCAATTTTACTGGTTCCTTCAGCGACCTGCATTTGTGTGGCTGGTCGCAGTATGGTTAGCGGCCCTCTCTAATCATGTACACGCACAACAACAGCAAGGACTCGAGCAAGGAGTCTTTCGGATTAAAGTCACAGAAGAGCTCGCACAGCGGCTCGAAAATGCGCGCTATACCAAGAGCGCGAACAACGTCCTGTTAACCGGGATTAAGTCTATCGATCTGGCAACGGTAAAACACAAGGTCAGTGGAATCAAACGTGTTTTCAGACAAGTAGAAAAGTTTGAAGCGAAGCACCGTAAATATGGTTTGCATCGCTGGTATGAAGTAGAGATTGATAAAGCCGATCCGGTTCTGTCAGCCATCGCTACATTCAGATCAATCGAACAGATTGAAAAAGTTGAGCCGGTATATAAAAAGGCAATTATAGGTTCCGATCGAAAAGACTTCGGCCCTGTGCGCGTGGATGAAAAAGAAATGCGTGCAGCCGTAACGTTGCCGGGTGCTTCCAACGATCCCTTACTTCCAAATCAATGGCACTATGATAATACAGGCCAGGCAGGAGGAACTCCCGGATCTGATATCAGCTTGTTCCAGGCATGGGGACTTGAAACCGGTAAGCCTTCTGTTATCGTAGCCGTTACAGATGGTGGTGCTCAGGTTGATCACCCGGATCTTGCTGCCAACATGTGGGTAAATACCGATGAGATTCCAGGCAACAATATAGATGATGACGGTAACGGGTATATAGATGATATTAACGGATATGGTTTTGGTGATAATACCGGAGAGATCGCTCCGGATGATCACGGTACACATACCAGCGGAACAATTGCCGCAGTAACAAACAACGGGTTAGGAGTAGCAGGTGTTGCCGGAGGTTCCGGAACTGGCGATGGTGTACGAATCATGTCGTGTGCTGCATTCGGTGCCTCGGGTACGGGCGGTTTTGCAGAGACCTATATATATGGTGCTGATAATGGCGCAGTCATTTCTCAGAACAGCTGGGGATATACTAATCCCGGTGCGTTTGAGCAAGCTGTACTCGATGCTATAGATTATTTTATTGCAGAAGCTGGTTTGGATGAAAACGGAAACCAGGTTGGCCCGATGCGTGGTGGTATAGTAATTTTTGCCGCTGGTAACAGCGATAGCGATGAACAACATTATCCGGGTTATTATGAACCAACACTGGCCGTATCCGGTGTTACGAATCAGGATAAGAAAGCATGGTATTCAAACTTTGGCGCATGGGTAGATGTAGCAGGACCCGGTGGAGAGACGTTTGTTAACAATGATCCGAAAGGAGTACTGAGTACAGTCTCTGGTGGACAATATGCATACTTCCAGGGAACATCAATGGCATGTCCGCACGTGTCAGGTATAGCAGCACTGATCATCTCTAAATTTGGAGGCCCCGGCTTAACACCACAAATGGTTCGCGGACGGTTGGTAACCCTGGTGGATGATATAGATGCGGCCGATCCGGATTTTGCCGGTAAGCTTGGCTCGGGTAGAGTAAATGCATTCTCAGCGTTACAAGAAGATGATGGCGATGCGCCCGAACCTATAACAGAACTCGAAGCAGCGGATGCTACCATCACATCGGTTACGCTGTATTGGGAAGCTCCATCGGATCCCGGTAATGGATCCGCATCGGCTTACGATATACGGTATTCGACCAGCCCTATAACAGAAGCTAATTTTTCTTCTGCAACAGCGGTGCCGAATCCGCCTACACCAAAAGTTGCAGGCACTCCAGAAATATATACCGTGACAGGATTACAGGGAGGGACAACGTATTACTTCGCCATCAAGTCTGCAGATTTTTTTGGTAACTATTCATTGATCTCCAATGTAGTACAACAGGCAACAGCACAGCCTCCGGTTATTGCAGTATCTCCAACAGCGTTAACCGCTAGCTTGGAAACAGCAGAAACATCAACGCAGACATTAACCATTTCGAATACAGGACAAGGCACGCTGAACTTTTCATTCAGTACTATAGATCCGGAAGGATTTGTTGCCGTATCACCGGACAGTGCTTCCGTTGCTCCTGGTGATAGCCTTGGTGTTGCTGTGACTATAGATGCAAGCGGACTTCTGGCAGGAACCTATGAACAGGCACTCTTCATCATCAGCAACGATCCGTTGGCAGATACCGTAGTGGTTCCCGTTACGCTCACCGTCATCAACAACGGTGCACCTATAGCATCCGTTGAACCGGATACACTTGACTTTGGTCCCGTTTTTGAAACCGGATCCAAGACGAAGTATATTACACTGTCCAATGCAGGCTCCGATTCATTGGTGGTCTCCAGTATAACCTCAGACAATGCGGACTTTACCACCAACTTTACTTCAGCAATTGTACTTGGTGCTTTTCAGGACACTACCGTGAACGTAATATATACCGCTTCATCGTTAGGCAGTTCTTCCGGTACATTGAGTATTGCTACCAATGATCCCCAGCATCCAACGCTAACGGTCTTTGTACTGGGCGAAGGTGTTGTGGCACCGTCTATTGAAGTATCACCTGATTCTTTGGCTGATACACTTAACACCGACAAGACTTCTACCAAAATACTTACCGTGAAGAACACGGGCGGTAGCAACCTGGAGTATTCGGTGTCTGTAGCGGCAGAAGCTACGGCTACGGTTGCTGTTGTGAAAACTATAGCGGTTCCTGCTGTCGGTACAACCCGCAGGGGCATAGCGGAAAAAAGCAGTGCTATAGCAAGTTATCCCAATCAGGTAAAGCTTAAATCAGTTGGCCAACTTGCAGCAGTTTCCAACGTATTGATTTTGACACCGGATAACGATGTATCGGATGTCGAAACTATACTGGATGCATACGATGATATAGAAGCCGATGTATACCCGAAAGCGGACCTGCCTTCCATAACGCTGGCAGACCTCGAAGGATATGATATCGTGTTTGCTACTAACAACACACAGTGGCTTGCCTCGGGTGGTGTTGAACCATCCGTGATTGGTGATCTGCTCGCAGACTATATAGATGAGGGTGGTAAAGTGATCGTGAATCAGTTTGCATACTCTTACGATGCATGGAAACTTGAAGGTCGTTTTATCGATGACCAGTATGGTCCGTTTATACCTTCTACTACCGATGAAGAAATAGTGGCAACACTGGGCGATATTCTTGCTCCAGGTCATCCGTTGCTTGAAGGTGTATCCGAACTTGAATATACCGGCTATGTACAAAATGTATCGCTTGCTCCCGGTGCCACAGCAGTAGCAGCCTGGGATAATGACGAACTATTCCTGGCAGCCAATGGAAATGTAGTGGCATTGAATTTATTGCCAAGTTTGGGTAATGGTGGTCCGCTTCAGTGGACCGGTGACCTTGCTACGCTCTATGAGAATGCAGTACATTATCTGTCGGGCGCTTCGTTTGTAAGCGTGAGCCCTTCTGAAGGTATAGTAGCACCAGGCACTCAGGTTGACCTGGAAGTAACATTCGATGCTTCCGGATTGGATGCAGGTATATATACCGCTTCGATAGACATCGCAAGCAATGCTCCTAATCAGGAACTTGTTTCAGTACCGGCTACACTTACCGTACTCGGACCAGAGTTTACCGTAACACCGGATTCACTGGTTGAAGAACTCGAAAAAGATCAGACCGTAACCCGTACACTTGTATTAAAGAATAACGGTCCCGATGATCATAACTATACCGTTACCGTTCAGGGCGGAATGGCCACTGCATCGGTTACAAAAATTACGCTACCTGCAACACAGGCACGTAGCGCAGCGGCAAGTCCGGCGGAGAAAATCAAACAGAATTCTGCTGCCAGACAAAGTGGTGACTATACCAGTACAGCAGCGTTACACTATAGCAATACATCTGCGGCCTCCAGGGCATCCGTTGTACAAGCTTCGACAGCACAATACGCTACCGATTTTGAAAGCTTTGCTTCCGGAGATATAACGGACCAGGAAGGATGGTTTGGACAGTGGGGTAATTGGACAATTGAATCCACCAATCCATTCAGCGGCTCGAAACACCTCAGCGGATTAGCAGATGCTTTAGGACAGTCTTTAGCATTCTCACCGGTTGTGGCAATCGGCACAGAAGCTAAATCTACCGTTACCGCGAAATTGAATATACAGGGTACGGGAGTAACCTGGCAGATCATTCCTCAATCGCCTACAGAAGAGCTTGTCAATACACGCATTCAGTTTGGACCTGATGGTGTAGCCAGTGCGCTGGTAAGCGATGGAGCAGGGGGTGGTGGATTCGAACCGTTCGGAACAACACCTTCGGGATATTTTGATCTCACTATAGAAGTAGATCGTGATTCAGCATACTTCTATGTATATATCGATGATGTAAAAGTATTTACCGGCCAGGGCTTTGCAGGAAATATAGAGCAACTTGTTCTCCTTTCATTGATGGAGGAAGCTGGTCCGACACTTGACCTTGACGATGTTCAGATCATTGATGGCGTGAAAGAAGACGCTGTTAATTTCCTGACCGTATCACCTACATCCGGAAGTCTTCCATCAGGAGCCTCTGTTGAATTGCAGGTAACCTTTAATTCTACAGACCTGGAATTCGGGAAGTACTCTTCTGCAGTAAATATAGATGTAGATGGATCGAAGCTTACGGTGCCTGCTACGCTTACCGTTGTAGGGGATCCTGCTATCAAAGTCAGCCCTACAGTTTTACAAGCGATAGTAGACTATAAAGAAGATACTACGCAAACGTTCAAGATCTGGAATACAGGAGGACGGCCATTGACGTATAGCCTCCAGGTAATTGGAGCCGCTACAGATATAGCGAAGCTTCCTGCTAAACCGGTAAGTAAATTTGCCAATGCGAAAACAGATAAACGCCTTCAGGATAAAGTGGCCAAAGATATAGCGACTAGTAAATCCTCTGTACAAAAGCCATCTTCTATACAGATTCTGACCGGTGCTGCTTTGTTCGAAGAGAACTTCGAAGATGCAAGCTTCCCGCCTTCAGGCTGGAATGTGGTCGATAACGCAGGCAACGGTGTTGCGTGGGATTTTGCGGCTGCATTCGGAGAATCGAACTATGCCGGTACAGGCGAAGCAGCTACGGCCAGTAGCGATGCCGTTGGCGAAGCAGAATTTGATACTGAACTGATCACTCCGGTTATCAGCACGGCAGGGTATAAAAACATCGCCGTACAGTATAATGCAAACTATCAGAATTATTCTTCACTGGATTTCCTTGACCTCGATATACAGGTTGATGGCGGTGCATGGACAACCGTGTTAAGCTGGAATGAAGACCATGGTATATTACGCGAAGGTCCGGGAGAATTTGTTACTGTACCGCTGGGTGAATACCTGAACGGTGGTGCGACTTCCTTCCGCTTACGCTGGCATTATTATGATCCGAATACCGATGACTATGATTGGTATGCACAGATCGATGACGTTGTGATCCTGGGTGATGCACGCGCATGGGTAACTGTAAATCCTGCAACGGGTACAGTGCCGGTTCAAGGTGTAGCAGAAATACAAGCAACCTTTGATGCATCGGATATAGAGCCAGGCTCTTATGTAGCGGGTATATTGGTGAGCAGCAATGCAACAGAAGATCCGTTGATTGGCGTGGTGGCGTCCTTGACAGTGCGTGAACCTGCAATCATTTCGGTTGATCCTGATTCGTTACACCAGGAACTTCCTGTAGGTGGTTCAGCAACACAGACGCTTACTATATCCAACAGTGGTCCGAGCACATTGAAGTATGCATTTGGTAATACACCAGTGCCAGACGCAGTGCCGGTGATCAGTGTAGCAAGAGAAAGAAAACAACCAACAGCAACGCGTACAACTCCGTCAACCGGATTGGTAAACCTGCGTGATGCACGTGCGTTCGTATCGCGTGTACCGCAGAAGAATGCGATCGAACTATATGTAACCGGCTTCGAAGAATTTGCACCGGGTGATATCGATGGACAAGAAGGATGGGAAGGTCAGTGGAGCAATTGGACAATTGAATCTGAAAATCCTTTTGAAGGGGCACAACACTTCAGAGGACTGGCAGATGGTCTTGGACAATCCCTTGCATTCTCGCCTGTCGTTGCCATTGGAACAGAGCCTATATCTTCTACCAGTTTACGACTGAATGTTGAAGGCAGCGATGTTACCTGGCAGATCATCCCTCAATCGCCTACAGCGGAATTAGTCAATACACGTTTTCAAATTTCACCGGACGGAAGTCTGAGTGTATTGGTTCAGGATTCCCTGGGCAGTGGATCGTATCAGCCCATAGACGCTACGTTGCCATCCGGCTATTTTGAATTCCGGATTGATGTAGAGCGCGCAACGGCTGTCTTCACAATCTATATAGATGGTGTTGAAGTATTCACCGGACAAGGATTTGCTGGCGACATCGAGCAAGTTGTAATCCTGTCGCTCATGGAAGAAGCAGGTCCTACATTGGACATTGATAACCTGGCTATATTTGATGGCGCAGCCACAACACCTTGGTTAGCGTATAATCCTAAATCAGGTACTGTTCCTCCCGGAGGTTCGGCTACCGTTACCGTTACCTTTAACGCGAAGGATTTACTGGGTGGTATATATACCGACAGCCTGAGCATCTCCAGCAACGATCCTGATCATTCACCGGTAATCGTTCCTGTAACGCTTCACGTTATCGATAACTACGCCCCGGTACTGGGAGAAGTTGATTCTGCAGAAGTGATCGAACTCGGTTCGCTTGATGTTACCTTCACAGCTACCGATGCTGACGGTGATTTTGTAACGATACAATTGCTGGAAAATCTTCCGTTCATCACGCCTGTAAGCAGTGGCAACGGTACGGCTACGTACAACATTAACCCGGCACTAGGTCATGCGGGAGAATACGATCTACCGGTAATCGCTTCGGATTCAACAGGAGCAATTGATTCCGCTACGTTCCACGTTTCAATTATACCGTACGGTGTGGAAAGCTTCAGCCTGGTAAATATCCAGACAGGTCAGGTGTTAACAACGTTTACAGATTCTGCGACCCTGGATGTAGGTACATTTGATCTGTACAACACTACCATCCGGGCCAATACGAATCCGGGTGCGGTGGGAAGCGTCAGATTCATAAAAGATGGTACCAATGCTAATTTGGTGAACACGCCACCATATAACTTCAATCCATACTTCCTGTATCAGTTAACAACCGGTACGCATACGCTTCGCGCCAACGCCTATACCAGAGTCAACGGTACGGGTACTGCTGGCAAGAGCCTGCAAGCGGTTGTTCACATCCTGAACTCTTCTGCAGTAACGGATCTGGATGTTGTGAGAAGCAACGGTGTTAAACTAGCAGACCTCGCAGACAGCAGTGTGATCGATATCAGCAAACCTTATTATGATAAGATCAACATCCGCGCAAATGCAGGCGGCAGTGCCGTGAAGAGTGTTGTGTTCGAATTGAACGGAGTATATTTCCGTACCGACAACAATGCACCATACGCACTGAATGGAAATGGTTCTGGCGGATCCGACACACCATGGCCGGCAACACCCGGTGTATATACTTTGACAGCCACTCCGTATTCATATTACAACGGTACAGGCTCTGCAGGTATACCCACTACGGTAACATTCGAAGTTGTGAACGGAGCATCCAACGCGCGCCTGGCCGCATCGGATGAGCTGGGTGAAGAGACTGGTATATTTGGACTTTCCATTTACCCTGTGCCTGTACAAGACGAACTCACCATTCGTGTGAAAGGTAAGGTTGAAGGAAATGTAGGAGTAGTCATTCACAATACACAAGGTATAGCAATGTTCAGTGAACAGGGTGAAGCCAGTGTATTCAGAAACTACAAAGTGAGTACATCAAAACTCGGTCTCACGCCAGGTGTATACTTTGTTCAGGTTCAACTCTCCAACGGAAAACGTGAAATCCGTAAGTTCATAAAAGAGTAGAGTAGGTAGTTAGTTAGGTATAATAGTGTAAAGGGTGAAGCCCGCAGTTTCGGCTGCGGGCTTTTTTTATACACAGGTTATAAATAAGCATATGAAGCAGATGGTATAGATGTAATAACTATACTATACTTTTAGTTGATATAAATCCATGAAGTGACCTGCAAAACAAAAAGGCTCCTGCAAACAGCAGGAGCCTTTTATAGTATAAAACCTGTAAAGCTAGTTAACGGTAAATCCGAAACCGGCTGTGAGTAATTTCTGCGCGTGTGCCAGCGTAAAATCAGAGTTCAAGATTACAGGACCAAACTTGAATTGAATTCCTGCTGTTCCGCGAATGCCTTGCTGGGTATATTTATAGTCGTAAGGATCGGTTAATGTAAAAGGTTGTCTTAAGATAACTTCGGATTCTCCTCCCGGAGATCCTACTTCATAGGTACCCTTAACCTTATACTCGATAGAAGATTGCTGATAACCAACCGATCCGTAAAACGTAACAATCTTAAAGTTCTTGCTGATGATGGTTTGGAGTGTAATACCTTTACCGTTCATTTCTCCTTTCTGGCCCGATCCTGCAAATTCACCACTCAGGTCTACACTTCCATCCATCTGGGTATATCCGGCAAAGAATGACCATGAAAAAGGAAGCTCTTGTATGCCCGGAATATGTTGCTTGATGTCATGCATCACACCAACGCCCCAGTTACCCGCTTTCACATCATTGATCGTGGTCTTGGGAGTATAGCGAACGCGTAGATCAGTGTTCTTGAAAAGACCGACACCCAATTGCAAGGTAGGAAGTACTGAAGCAGATATCGGGTAATCTTTACCGGGTTCAAATCCATCCGGCCCTTCGAAGACAGCGCCTTCCGAAGTTTTTTCGAAAATGGGTATATCACCTTGAGGACCATACGCTGTTGGAATCTTTGAACTGTTTTGGGTCGTTCCCACGAATGATAATCCTGTCAGACCCTGCGGTACATCAAAATATTTTTCGTCTTTCTTAACAAGAACGTTGTTCAGAGTAACCGTGAGATCAAAGCCGAAGCGGTTGTGCGTCTTTGCCGTAGTATACCATCCGTTGTTGAACAGTGTACCAAGGTCTTTTGTCAGCGGTTCGATATAGTTGCCAACCAGTATTTTTGCATTGTCTTTTCCTGCCGGGAAAAATTTAGCGATGTCGTTCTGCGCCAGGGCAACCGCCGGACTCAATACACTCGCAATACACAAAAGGGGTAGAGTTTTCATAAAATGGGTAAGTTAGGATTGTCCATAAAAGATCAAAGATAGTGAAAGCATTGGATCGGAATATCGCGGCTGCCTCCCATAAATATGGGATGCCGTTAACCTTGTGTTAACAGGGCATGAATGTTGTGCATAATGTTTTTACATCCGTTGCTATGGCTATATAGGAAAGTTATATATTTAGTGATCCAAACCTCAATCTAAACCTATACATGAGAAAAATTACCATTTTTTTTCGGTGGCACGTGCGTATAGCCCTGTGTGCACTCGTATGTTTTATTTTTTCAGCGGAGCTGCAAGCTCAGAAAAAGAAGCCCCCGGTAAAAGCAGATCCGAATGCAGGATTTGCCATTGCATCCTATAAAGGTATACAAGCCGGCCAGTACATGAAGAACTGGTTGCTAGCCGGACCTTTCCTGGTCAAAGAAGATACAGCCAGTGATCCGGATATGCAATTGCAGGAAAACTTTTTCAATGAAGACCTTCTCACACAAGTTACTCCTGTTGCCGGCAAACCTATACCGGCTATACTTCTGAAAGGAAAATCATTTGCATGGAAACCCTATAGCGGAACAACGGACGCAATTGACCTGGATGCTATCTATAAGAAGGTTGACTACGCTGCGGTATATGCGCTGGCAGAAATTAAAACTGATTCTGCATTGACTGCATTCCTGGGAGTAGGAAGTGATGATGGTATAAAAGTATGGCTCAATGGAAAACAAGTTCATAAGAACTGGACCGGTCGCGCAGTTACTGCTGACCAGGATATAATTCCGGTGTCCCTGGTCAAAGGCAGCAATCAGTTGCTGATCAAAGTGCAGGACATGGCGCAGGGCTGGGGCTTTACAATACGATTCCTGGACCGTGATGCATTGTCCGAGCGACTGGTGTCGGCAGCAGCAAAGGGCAACCTCGATGAGGTGACAACATTGTTGAACGCGCGTGCTGATATCAATAAGAAGAACGCTGTTGGCCTGACGCCACTGACCGCTGCGCAATTAAATGGCCGCGAAGATGTAGCCGCATTGCTGCTGGAAAAAGGTGCCGTGAAAACAAATATGCCAACCGCCACACAGCTGGTAGATGGATTATATAGTTCACTGCAAGGAAAAGAATCGCCTGGTATAGCTATACTCGTTGCCAAGAATGGAGAGATCGTGTACAAGAAAGGATTCGGGTACGCAAACCTGAAGAGTAAGACATTGGTTTCTCCGGAAACTAAATTCAGGATCGGCTCAATCACCAAGCAATTCACAGCTTCGGCAATTTTAAAACTTCAGGAAGATGGAAAACTGAAAGTGACCGACAAGCTCTCTAAATATATACCTGACTTTCCTCGTGGTAGCGAAGTAACCCTGCACCATCTTCTCACGCATACTTCCGGTATCCATAGCTATACCGGTAAAGACGATTTTCTAACCCGCGTCTTGAAGCCAGTGAGCCCAGAGGAGTTGATCAATTATTTTAAAAACGATCCCTATGATTTCAATCCCGGTGAACAATACCGGTATAACAACTCAGGCTATTTCCTGCTGGGGTATATTATCGAAAAAGTATCCGGTAAAAATTATGCGCAGTATTTAAAAGAAACATTCTTCATGCCGCTCCATATGTATAACACCGGGGTGTATGCAACATGGATCAGCCTTGACAAAGAAGCACTCGGCTATACACGTGAGAATGATAGCTATCTGCTGGCGTTGAATTGGAACATGAACTGGGCCGGTGGTGCCGGAGCTTTATACTCCACAGTAGAAGATCTGTACAAATGGAATGAAGCTGTATTTCATGGCAAAGTGCTGGATGAGAAAAGTATAAATGCCGCCTTTACTTCTGTAGTGCTCAACGATGGAAAAACACCTTCGTCCGGAGAGTATGGATATGGCTGGGGAATGAATACCTATAGAGGATTGCTTTCGATTGGACACAGTGGCGGACTGCACGGATTCACTTCACAACTGGTGCGCTTTCCCAAGGAGAATGTAACGGTTGTTTTGTTAAGCAACCTGGTTCCACCCGAAGTGAATATGAACCCCTATACCGTGGCGGAGTATTTCCTGTGGGATAAAATGGCCAAGCAAAATTCCTACGCAGTAGCATCCGTTCCAGATGTAGACGTAAGTATATATGCTGGCCGCTATGATTTTCAAAACGGTGCAGTCATGACGATCACTGCGGAAGGCAAGGAGTTGTTCGCGCAGCTTTCAGGACAGCCTAAGTTCCCTATATTTCCTTCCGGTCCGGACGAATTTTTCTGGAAAGTAGTGGAAGCACGTATAAAGTTTATAAAGGACGAAAAGGGAACTATAACGCACGGTCATTTTGTGCAAGGTGCATTTGCAATTGATGCCAAGAAACTAAAGGACGATGTGATTGTGAGTATAAAACCGGAGCTATATACGGCCTATGCCGGAAAATACGATTATGGTAATAATATTTTTATCACGGTCACCAATGAAAATAGTAAGCTGTTTGTGCAGGCGACAAACCAGCCGAAGTATGAAATCTTCCCTGTGTCGGAAACAGAATTTACAGTGAAGGAGCTCAATGCACGGTTGACGTTTGTTCGCGAACCCGCGGGAAAGGTCAGCAAGCTTATTGTTGATCTTGCAGGGCAGAAGAAAGAATCTTCACGCGTAGAATAAAAAGATAGATTCATATATAGCATGAGCGCAACGAAACTCAATTCGTTGCGCTCATTATATTTAGCTATATATGTACTATTTAGAGTAAATTACCCGGAAGCAATTCCACGGGGTATTCTCTTCATTGCTTTTGCCGTCTTTCTTTTTGCCATAGAAACCAGTCAGAAAGCTTTCGGCATCCGACCAGACGGTCTGCATAATTCCTAGGTAATTTTCCTTTAGTTCAGGCGTAGCATCCTTGCGGAAGGTTGCCATATCGGCAACTTGTATAGCACCAACCTGTGGATTTCTCCAGGGGCAGGTAATCACTCGTAATCCCTTCATTGCGAAATATACCGCCGTCTTATCCGCACGCTCATAGTGCCAGTCGCAGATCACTATATCTTTCGGTACCATGTCTATAGCACGATGTGTATTGTTAAAGCTTGCTTCCCACATACCCATGCCTGTAGTTTTTCCATCCAGCAACCGATCGCCCCAAATCCATAGCTCACGGTTCTTCTGCCGGAGATGATCACGGATGGTGCGAACTTCGCCCGCAAACAATTCTGCTTTATCACGACCGCCACAGCGCGGACATTTATCATCACCGAGGTAAAACACTTCATCCATACCGGCATGAAAAGCATTGCTTTCAAAGGCATCACAAATTTCGTCCACCAATGAAAATACGATTCCGTGTACATCCGGATGTAGCGGGCAATAACTTTTGCAATATAGTCCGTCAGCATTCGGCCATACATATTTAGCGGGCATCTTTACATGTGGTGTTTCATCAAACTGCGGATAGGCGCGCAGCAGGTTGTGCGTTGTGCCTGCCCACGACTGGTGACCCAGTAAATTGATCTGGGGAGTGAGACGGATGTTATACTCCTTGCAAACACGAACGAGCTTTTTGATATCAGCCTTTGAAAGTGCAATGCTGTCACGCAACTCAGGGTGTTGCTCAAACTGATAATTATAGTCTACACGCAGAATCAAGGTGTTTACCTGGCGGGTTGCCAGTTCTTCTTTTATAAATTTCACAAATGTATCAACACCGGATGGAACAGGCGCTGCAATACAGAAGCCTCGTACAGGAAGTGTAGTGATTTGTTTTTGTTGCGCATGCACATGTATAGTTTGTATGCATACAAGCATTGCCATACACACTACGCGAAGAGATAGTTTCATAACATTTTTTTTGGGTGTATACGAAGATATAAATATTGCTTTGGCAAGAGAAATATCCAGGAAACACACATGAACACACTGGAATGTTTTCGACTTAAATTATACCATTGGTAAAAAAGCGATAGCGATGGTATAGTAATTCCCTGACAACGCATTCAGAGAATCGGGAATTTTAATTCCATCTTATTTTTAAAGCTCAAGTGCGGCGATGTCATTCGGGCGTTGGGAGCGTGTAGGGTGATCAATAATTTTCCCTGCTACGTAATATTGAAAGCCGCGCATGATTGCCGTTGGTGATGTAAAGTATATATTCAGAAAGTATTGACACGTTTACTATACCGGAGTCACATCGCAGGGAAATAAGCAATCTCCTGATTTGCTGATGTAAAGACAATGTCTCTATATTGTGGGCTTTTCCTATAACGTATAAATTCATGGGCTCATCTACGCAACCTGTTTCTATCGGAACACCGTTAACCTCATCGGCAGTAAAAGTTATGTTGCTTGGCTCGGGAGAGTTGGGTAAAGAAGTAGTCATTGAGTTTCAGCGCTATGGAGTTGAGGTTATCGCCGTTGACCGCTATGATTCAGCACCTGCCATGCAGGTTGCCCATCGAAGCTATACTGTTTCCATGCTCGATGGTACAGCGTTGCGTGACATCATTGAAAAGGAAAAACCAAACTATATCGTTCCAGAAGTTGAGGCGATTGCCACCGCGACATTGGTGGAATTAGAGAAGGAGGGATTCAACGTGATCCCTACTGCTACCGCTGCGCGACTCACCATGAACCGTGAAGGGATCCGGACATTGGCTGCGGAAAAACTCAAGGTGAAAACTTCACCCTATAGATTTGCAAATACTCAACCGGAATTTACAGATGCTGTTACTACAATAGGTTTTCCCTGTGTCGTGAAGCCCATTATGAGTTCATCGGGCAAAGGACAAAGCGTAGTGAAATCAAAAGAAGATATAGACTATGCATGGCGCTATGCGCAGGAGGGAAGTCGCAGCGGTGGCGGCAGTGTAATCATAGAAGGATTTGTAGACTTCGACTATGAAATCACCTTGCTCACAATTCGTCATAGAGATGGAGTATCGTTTTGTGATCCGATCGGTCATCGGCAGGAGCATGGCGATTACCAGGAGTCGTGGCAGCCACACCCGATGACAACGAAAGCCCTTGTCGATGCACGAGCTATAGCACGCAGCGTTGTGGACGCACTCGGTGGCCATGGAATTTTTGGTGTCGAGTTTTTTGTAAAAGGTGATGTTGTATACTTCAGCGAAGTATCACCGCGGCCTCATGATACCGGTATGGTGACGATGATCTCGCAGGATCTTTCTGAATTTGCATTGCACGTGCGCGCTGTATTGGGATTGCCGATCCCGGTGATCCGGCAGCTGGGGCCATCGGCATCAGCGGTGATTTTAGTGAAGGGTGATTCTGCCAATATATCTTTTACTGGATTTGAAAAAGCGCTGTCAGAACCGGATACACAACTTCGCCTGTTTGGAAAGCCGGAAGTAAAAGGGGAAAGGCGCATGGGAGTATGTCTGGCAAAAGGAGCAACCATTGAGGAAGCGCGGTTAAAGGCGAACGCGGCTGCAAATAATATTGTGTATAGCCTTGCGTAACTGTATAACTAAAATTAATTCTGCCTATCTTTAGAGGCTGTTACGAACCTGCCATGATCGATCCTACTAAACTTGAACACTTCAGAAATCTGGTTTCCCTCATCACCGCGGATGGTAAAATTGAAGAAGTGGAGCGAGTTGCCCTCTTTAAGATTGCGTATGATTTAGGGCTGCCGTTGGATCGGTTCAACCTGATGCTGGAGCGTGGTCATGAATACCGTTTTCTAATTCCACAAAATAATCACGAGCGCGAAAAACAACTCGAAGACATGATCGAGCTGGCGTATGTTGACGGTGATTTTGCTCCTGCAGAACTTGAATTAATCACCATGGTATCTGAAAAGCTTGGCTTTACTCAAACGGAACTTGATCAGATCATTCACATGCATACTGCAAAACTCGAACTGCTGGCCAAGCAGAGTGAATAGTCCTTCCTCTATAGAATAGTCTGCGATACCTGGAAATGAATAAGTATATATGCTCGTTCATTCTGTTATACCAGTATATATATAGTTTCATCAAGAAAAAGAAAAGTTCACCGCTGATCATTCACGATTGGCTTTAATATTCTTAAATTCTAAAAGGAATATTCTCTTTCTGAAATATTTCGGAGTATATCTTCAGTTCCGCTTCGGCCAAATGACGTACGTCTAATTTATTTTTATAACCTATAATAAGGTATTTATACCCATAATCACCACTTCTTTGAGGTGTTATAGAGATTGCCTATTTGGCAATAAATAAAATCGCTTTGTCCAGTGCAGGGTAATGATTGACTTTTGAGCTCACAAAAATTAAACATTCTTAATCTACCCATTATGAGAAAACGAATTCTCCTCCTGTCGGGAAGCTTGTTGCTGGCGATAGGGGCCTACGCACAACAGCATCTTACTACCAATACCGGTGCACCTGTTGGCGACAACCAAAATTCAAAAACTGTAGGACAAAATGGTCAGGTACTACTCGAAGATATACATTTGATTGAGAAGCTTGCAGCGTTCGACCGCGAACGTATTCCTGAACGTGTGGTGCATGCTCGTGGTGTTGGTGTGTATGGTGAATTTATAGCAGCCGATAATTTTTCAGCCATAACGAAAGCATCTTTCTTAAAAGAGAAAGGTAAAAAGACTCCGGTGTTTGTGCGCTTCTCAACGGTGGTACACAGTTCCGGTTCACCGGAAACGCTTCGCGACCCAAGAGGATTTGCCACCAAGTTTTATACCGATGAAGGTAATTATGATCTGGTTGGAAACAACCTCCCTGTTTTCTTCATACGCGATGCCATGAAATTTCCGGACATGGTTCACGCTTTCAAGCCATCACCGATCTATAACAAGCAGGATCCCAACCGTGTGTTCGATTTCTTTTCGCATGTACCGGAAGGAACGCACATGCTTACACGGGTATATTCTGATTTAGGTATACCGGCAAGCTATCGCGAGATGGACGGTTCAGGTGTACATGCTTTCAAATGGATCAACGATAAAGGTGAAGTGACCTATGTGAAGTATACCTGGAAAACACAGCAAGGTGTACGCAACCTGACGACAGAAGATGCAGCCAAAATGCAGGCGCAGGATTTTCAGCATGCCACGGTAGATCTATACGACAACATTAAAAAAGGCAATTTTCCTTCATGGGATCTATATGTACAGTTACTGAAAGCATCTGCTTTTGATAAACTTGATTTCAATCCGCTCGACCCTACTAAAATATGGCCTGAGCAAATCGCCAAACCGGTATTGGTTGGAAGGATGACGCTCAATCAGATACCCGGAAACTTCTTTGAAGAAGTTGAGCAATCAGCATTCGCTCCCGGTACACTCGTTCCGGGTATTGAACCATCGGAAGATAAATTATTGCAAGGTCGCCTGTTCTCTTATTTTGATACACAACGCTACCGCATTGGAGCAAACTTTCAGCAGCTTCCGGTGAATGCGCCGAAGGTTTCTGTTGCTTCCAACAACCAGGACGGTGCATTCAGCAATCGCCATGAAAACTCGGATGTAAACTATCAGCCTTCCGTAACAAGCAGTAATTTACCGGACAACAATCAGTATAAATATTCGCCAAGTACATTTACCAACACGGCAAGTGTACAACAGAAAATATCCAAGCCTGATGATTTTAAGCAAGCAGGTGAATTCTATAGAAGCCTTTCCGAAAAAGACAAAGTAAATCTGATCAAGAACCTGACGGGTGATCTGTCGCAGGTGAAGAACAGAGATGTTGTAAGAAAGATGGTTGGCTATTTCTATATGGCCGATGCCGATTATGGCAAACGTCTGGCTGCTGCCTTGAAACTTACCCGTGAAGAAGTAGAAAAACTTTTCTAGTTATTTATAAAGGCTGCCTGCAGGTATATATATACCACAGGCAGCTACCTTTTATACTCCTGATGAATACGATAACGATACTTTCATTGTCCTATAAACGGGCCCCGCTCGATATCCGGTCAGCATTTCAGTTTGATGACCAGGAACGAAAGCAATGGTATGCAAACATGCGCACAACCCGGGGATTGATCGGAGGCATGGTACTATCGACCTGTAACCGCACTGAATTTTACCTGGAGACGAATGCGGATTTTTCGCCCACACAATTTATCTCAGCGATGCAGCAACTCAAGGGATCTGCAATACCGGAGGAATTGTTCGAGGTGATTTCGCAGGAGGAGGGTATATCCTATAGCATGGAGGTTGCCAATGGACTTCATTCCATGGTGATGGGCGACAAACAAATTATAGCGCAACTTAAAAATGTATACCGCGAAAGTCTGGAGGCTGATGGAATCACTACGCTTCTTGAACGACTTTTTCAGGCTGTATTCAGAAGCTATAAAAGAATTCACAATGAAACGACATTGCATACCGGTTCACGGTCTATCAGTTTTATAGCGCTTAAAAAGATCAGGAATGTAATCATGCAACCTGCCGGCAATGTATCTATACTCTTGGCCGGTGCGGGTGAAATCGCTGCTGATTTTCTCAAGTATGCTACGGCAAAGGGATACAACGTTACGATCACGAATCGTACGAATGAACGCGCTGTTGCATTGGCTAGTCGGTTTAATATAAAAATGCTCCCTTTTGAAAATTTCAGATCACACGTTACATCCTTTGATGTAATTGTATCAGGGGCTTCCGTACAGGGACTGTTTACGGAAGCGGATTTGAATCCGGCTGACAACCAGATACTGATCGATCTTACAACCTATAAAAGTATAGATCTGAAGCATAAAGAGAACTTTACGTTCTTCTCGATCGATGACCTGGGTGAAGAGCGCGACTTGCAGGACGCGTTACAGTCAAAGGCCATTGTCCCTGCAAGGGAAATTATTGAAGAGGAAAGTGATATTTACCGGAAGTGGATATCAGACAGGTCTTTGCGACTTTTCGCCTCATCGGTAAACGAATATACTTCCAGATAATATCGCTAGTCTTACAACACTATCAACAAATGACACTACGCATTTTTGCTTTGATCATTATTACAACCCTGACAACGCAAGGGCAGGATATATTTTCGGCTGCGCGCAACAATGACGTGCAGCAGCTACAGCTATATATACAGCAAGGTGTATCGGTGGATACAACCGATGCCCGCGGATCAACACCGTTGATCATTGCAGTATATAATCACCAGGTAGAAGCGACCCGCATGCTGCTAGCAGCAAACGCTGATTCAAATAAGCAAGACCGCATGGGCAACACGGCTTTGATGGGTGTATGTTTCCGTGGCTATACCGATCTGGCAGAATTATTAATTGCACATCACACTGACATCAACCAGGTGAACTACAACGGAGCGGCTGCGCTTACGTTCGCAGCTACCTTTGGACATGTTGAGATTGTTAAGCTTCTGTTGAAGGCAAACGCAGATACGCGACTCGTTGATAATACAGGGAAGACTGCCTTACAACATGCTCAGCTCCAGGGAAACGAGGAGATCATTGCCGTGCTGTCTGCACCATCTTTACCATTGAAGTAAAGAGGAGAGAAGTAGTAGCCTGTTCGTTGCAATCACTATCCGATATACTTCTTTGAAGCAAATGTAAAATTTAAACTAACTTTACAACACACGGTATACGCATAACTATATTTAAGAATGGCCCGGACTTCCAGACCAAAAACTGATACACCGGTATATTGCCTTGATTCCTTTAGCAAGAAGGCAAAAGAACATTCTTTCTATATCGAAGACCTTCGCACACATTTACGTGATCACGCCTTTGTGAGCAAGCCGCACCGACACGATTTCTATTTGATACTATATATTACCAACGGGACTGGCGATCACACCATCGACTTTGTTACGTATCCGGTTAAGCCCAATAGTTTTTTTCTGATGACACCCGGTCAGGTACATTCCTGGAATTTAAGCGCAGATGTTGACGGCTTTATTCTTTTCTTCACATCGGAGTTTTATCAGATGGAAAAAAGTGAGAAGCACTTGCTGGAATTTCCTTTCTTCAAATCCACTAACCCGCACGCTCACATTCAACTTGGGAAAAATACGGAGCCTGTCATCGATCTGATCATCCGTGAAATGGCCAAAGAGTATATGGAGTCAGGTGAGCTTGGTCTGCCACTCTTTCGAAGTTACCTCGATATCATTTTACTGAAGCTTGTTAAGCACTATCAATTTGAAAAGAAAACAAACTCCGTCAACACCACTTTCAAGTTACGAAAGCTTGAGGAGTTGATCGATCAGCACTATATCGAGCTGAAGCAACCCCATGTCTATGCTTCGCTCATGAACTTGTCTGCCTCATACCTCAACAATCTCTGTAAACAAATGCTGGGAAAGACACTCAGTGAATTGATTCAGGAGCGTGTTATACTGGAAGCCAAACGATACTTTGCCTATTCTGATCTAACCATTAGCCAGGTATCCGATAAACTGAGCTTCACGGAAGCGTCATACTTTATTCGCTTTTTTAAAAAACATACTGGTGTAACACCCGAGCAATTTCGTGAACAGCTAAACCGTGCTATATAAACGATAATCTGTGCGCTAACTTTTTGTTCTTGGAGAGCGTTTTTTACAGTGAGATAAATACTGAAAAAGATGTTTAACAAAGGAACAAAACTATATAGCGTGCTGCATCAGAAATGCCCGCGCTGCCAGGAAGGCGACATGTTCTCTCACCCTGTTTGGAGCCCTGCCTTCTCGCGTATGCATAAGAATTGCCCTGTATGCGGATTGGATTTTATACAAGAGCCATCCTTTTATTTTGGTGCGATGTATTTCAGTTATGCATTCCAGGTAGTAGTCTTCGTGCTTGTATACCTGGTGTTGCAATACACGTATGATCCCGGAACATGGACGTATGTCGTGTTTATGATCCTGGGTTCCATTCTGGTGCTGCCACTAAATTTCAGAATGTCGCGTGCCGCGTGGATCAATCTTTTTATTTCCTATAGAGTTCACAAGTAAGCTCTGGTTCAAAAGCTTATCATCATGCAGATCAACGCATAAGACAAGCGGGCAGGAAATGATCGTGAGGGTAAAAAAGTATTAGCCCTAAAAATCATCTTCGGAAACTTGTTTTAATTTCAATTCTTGTATTTACTTTAACCTGGAATTGAAAAAAGCCGACCGGAAAATGGTCGATGCCTGCCTATGAAAATTTTATTGATCGATGACGAGGAGCTGGATGTATTCATCTCGCAAAAACTGTTAAGCCTGGAATTTGATACTACCGGAGTTTCATCGTATGAGCAGGGTTTGCAGTGGGCCAAGGAAAATCACTTCGATGTTGTGCTGATCGACTATTATCTCAACAAGGGCAAGCTTGGAAAGGAACTCCTCAAAGAGTTGCTCGCGTTAAAAGGGCCAGTGTTTAAACCCTACCTGTTAACGAACTACGTTGATGGACATGAGTATGAAGGGCTTAAGAAAGATGGTTTTCTGGCGATCATAGAAAAGCCTCTCACACTGGAAAAATTCAAAATGAATTTGCAGCTATCATAGCCATCCCGATTTCAGTGCTATAGTACATGGTATATATCCATAGCACTGAAACCGAGTGGTGCTCAATTGATCTTGAGCGGACTTTCTATATACGTTACCTCAGGCTCCTGCAATGGCATCTGCACGGGAGATAATTCAATGCCATCCAGTAGCAATGCTTCAGGGGCAATAATCGATAACAGGCGACCGTTTCCGGATTCAAGTGTATAAGCATGTTGTTGTTTTGCTATACCCGATACCCGCTTCAGATTCTTTAAAGCAATCGAGTTTGTTCGCACAGGCCGTATACGTTCTTCTTTGCCATTGATAACATATACTTTAAAGAACTGAGGTATACTTTCACCGGTTTCAGATTCCTCTTTAATCATAATACCGAAATCAAGTCCTTCTTTGCGGGCAGCCTCGATCAGTGCCTGTTTGAGCGCAGGCATTGGTACACCTTTATCACTTACAACCTCCAGCACGCCCGGTCCATTGGCATGGCCGTTGGCAGTCTGCGCAGGTCTTGCCAGGGAACGATCGTTGAGCAAATTCTTTAATATGCCTTTCTCGATCAGTATAAATTGATCGGGGGGTACAACGCCTTCATCATCCACATCAAAAGCACTGATCAGTGATTTACCATTGAATGTTTTCAGGGTTGATTTAGCGATCACACTTATGCCATTGTCAACGATAAGTTTGCCAATGCGCGTTTCTAGTGAGGTGACGGGATCAGGCCGAGTATCGGTAATACTCGGAATTCGATCGGTAGCTTCCAGGCTTTCGCGCGATGAGAGAAATATACTGGCAAATACCTGCGCAGAGGCTGCACCTGTAAATAAAACGGGGCCACTATAATCTTCTTCCAATGCACTCTCTTCATGTACGGCTGTTAGTCCCTCGGCCAGTGCTTTAGCTTCCGCCTTCATTTTATCTATAGCCGGAAATTCTTCCGGTATATTTGCATAGTATACAATGTTATCGGAAGCGTGTTCGCCTTTTTTTGTTTTGGCTTCCGCCCGGCAATGGATCATCGCTTTTGCGAACGGCGTTACTACAACAGTTCCTTCACTGGTTATAAAGTATTGCGTACCGAACGAAACGTTCATCGTTACCTTCGTTGATTTGAGATCGGGATACGATTTGAAAACAGCCGATAGCTGGTTGCAGTAATTGTCCCACTTGCTCTTGTCCAATATATAGGGCTTTCCGGGTTCGATCTTTTTAAGAACAGGCACTTTAGCAAACTCACGGTGTGGAAGATCACCGATCTTTTTATCCTTTTCTTTCAGTGCGGCCTGGTGCTTCTTGTATTGCTGCGCAGCACCTTTATATACTATATCTGTCGTTGTCCAGAGGGAACGCCTGATGCCAAAGTAATCATCGTCAACCGGAATCGGGATTTCATTGGCTGTAGGTTCGCTATACGAATTGTTATCGAGGCTCTCATCGTTGAATTCATAGTTTCCAGCCATGACACGAACAGACTTATCGCGATTTTTATATTCACCGGACTGAACCAGTGCACCAAGTGCGGAATAGACGCTATAGTTTGTAGCGTCTGTTATTCCATAGCTGATAAAAAACGGAGCGTCATGCCCTTCATACTTTAGTTCAGTCATGCTTCGTTTCATTTCGTCTTGCATCGCACGAAGAATGACGGATTCCTTTTCCTGTGCCTGAACCACCGATAGAGAACAGGAAGTAATTATAAGAACGAATAAATGTAGCGTTGATGATTTATATAGCATGGGTATATATGCATTAAGGATTAACAGATCCCGGACGTTCCAACAGCATGGTCTCCAGGTGTTCTTTAGGTTTCTTTTGAGTTTCTATTCTTCGTACAAACAGCGAAGGAGAAGAAGCACTCACCGGAACGCTGCCGGACTCCGCTCCGCAGAAACCTATAAATACATCACGGTCATTTGCTGCAGCCTGTATTTCAGCAAACATGGCAAGGGGAGTGCCGATCAGGTCCACACCGCGCACCAACTCATCAGGCCGTCCATCGGTATAGATCCGGTATACTTCCGTTGGAAAAATATTAAATGCGTTTGGATTATACCGGTCTGTCACGGTGAAGCCACCCACCACATCTTTAAATAAATAACCGTATGCTTTGCCTTGCTTGTTGCATTCTTTGATCAGCATCTTGCGCAAGTCAGTCATGGATACCGGCTTGTCCGTTTCAACAACCAGGTTTGATTGCCGGGATACCGGATCTGCTCCAACAGACGCTCTTCCATGTCCATTGGAGTGGGCGAAGTTTTCAAGCGGAGTACGCGACATCAGGAAATTCTTGAGTATACCTTTTTCAACCACATTCACGCGCTGGCTTTTGATACCTTCATCATCATATTGAAACCAACCGTTGACAGATTTTCCTGCTATCGCATGCAAGGTTGGATCAAAGTATACATTCAATGTTTTCGGTAGTACAAGTTCACCTACTTTTGCTTTAAACGTTTGTCCATCCTCTTCATTCTTCAGGCGATGTCCCTCGATACGATGTCCGAAGATCTCATGAAAAAATACCCCGGCTGTCTGTGCCACCAGTATAGCAGGTCCGCTATAGGGTTCTGCCAGTGGAGCGTTCTGAAGCTTGGCGAGTGTAGCGATCATCTTTTTTACATCCTCCATGATCTTTTCATCACCGGGCAATCCTTCCGGCATGGCAGCGTAATACGAAATGTGCAGCGGTACTATATCACCATCCGTGGCGCGTATACTCGCCGCTATATTCATATATACTGCGGTGCTGTTTTGTACGATCTTCGTATTTTCAGTGGATAGAAAATATTTACGCTCTGCCGTTATGCTTAAATTTACATCGGCCGTTACGAGGTCTTTATTCTGCAGGAACAACGCAGAATACTTTTTGATTTTCTCCTGCCATACGGTTAGGTTAACGGTAGATGAAAAGTCAGGCAACGGAGGCTCATAGTAGGAGGCAGGCTGTTCGTTTGAAAAATCGGGGATCACCGAAGGTTGTGCACCAACTCGTTCGGAGGAAGCCTTCACGGATTTATAGGTTTCAAGCGCTTGCTTGTACTCGCCTTGCGTAGCAGTCCATACACCGTATTTTATAGCGAGCGCATCATTTTCATAGGGAAGCATCGCTCTTCCTGATCCACCTGATCCAGGCATATAGTTCATCTCCCGAAGAGACATCGGATGTGTGTTGTCGAATTTATAGTCACCGACTTTTACCCGTGTCATGAGCACGCGGTTTTTATTGGCAACAGATTGTGTGAGACTTCCAAATGAAGCTTGAAGATGGGCATACTGTATATCATGCACCCGATAGTCAATATAGTACGCAGGGATAGTAGCCTTTTTCAGTTCCTGCATACTTCTGGTGAGCTCGGCCTGGAGAATGTTCATCAACGAATCCTGCTGTGCCCACACGGAAGATGAGACTGAAAATAGTGAAAGGCATATAAATATCCGTCTTGCGGAAAAGCCTTGAAATACGTTCACCAATCTTAAAAAGTTTAAGGTTAGAATTACTTGAAAAGGAGAGACTTCTATTGCGTGAGCAAAATATCCTAAAAACAGGTGAAGACAAAATCTCACATGACTTTTGTAGCCTGTATAGCGATCACTATCTCCGGTTGTGAATTAAAATTTCTACTCTTCTGTTTTTTAGTCTCCCTTCTGCAGTATCATTACTCATTACCGGAACAGTACTGCCATATCCTGCAGAGGTAACCCAATCCGATTTTACTCCTTTACGAATCAGATACGTTGCAATGGCAGCCGCGCGGTTTTCCGACAACTGAGCATTGTGATTTTCAGTGCCCGTATTATCGGTATGTCCTGAGATGGAAATAGTAAGGCCTGATTTGCTGTTTACAAAAGAAGCAACGGAATCAAGCTTTGGAAAAATCTCCGGTCTGAGTTTATAGCTGTCCACTTCAAACAGAACTTCATTCAAAACGATGATACTATCGGGAGTTGGAACAGCGCTGTTCAATGATTCTTTTACAGGACTCTCTTGCCGTGCTATAACCGTTGAGTCCGGTGAAGGTACATTGTTGTTACGGGGTATACTCCGGGGTGGTTTTCCTCCATCTTTATATCCCTTAAACCGGTGACTTCGTTGTTTCTTTATATAGGCTGCTTTCTTTAAACACTTTTCGTCAAAGCAAATGAAGCGGGAGAAGTAATTATGAGTCGGCATGCCATAACCTTTTTTCTTTGTGAGCGCGATTCCTTCTGGCGACAAATGCGACACAAACAACGGCTTTGCACACGAGAGTAGAAACAATAGTAATACTGTCATCGACAACGGGTATAACCGAGGTTTCATCATAGAGTAGGGTTATGATGTTAACGCATAGCAGGAGCGCTTAGTATAGGGATATACTATTGTACATCTATATTATTTTCATCTATAGATTTCTTTTATTATATTCGATGCAGAGTCCATCACCACCTTTTGTAAGAAAGGCGATGATGGACTTTTTATTTTACGAACCCTCAATCCTAACCGTTTTATTTATGGCTAAGAAAAAAATACCTTCATCCAAGCGCATTCTCAATATAGTTCCCTCTGTAAATACAGATAAAGATTGGGACATCGCGACTGCGCAGAAATCCGATGTGTTCAGTGCTGGAAAATTACCATCCGGTAAAGATCTGCGGGAAGCGTGGTGGAAAATTAACGATCAGGGAGCTACAGGATCGTGCGTGGGCTGGTCGTTAGCAGACTCCGTGTTGCGCTGGCATTTTGTTGAAGCCGGTAAATTGCCCAAGACGAAATTGCTATCTACCCGTTTTATATGGATGGCGTCCAAGGAGGAAGATGAATTTACTTCGCGGCCCACTACATTTATAGAGGAAGCCGGCACTTCGCTGAAGGCGGCACTCGACATTGCCCGTAAATATGGATGTGTACTGGATGAAGATCTTCCTTTCGGCAGCGGCAAGCTTAATCCTGAAAAGGAAGATGTATTCTATTCGCGGGCTTCCGCCTTTAAAATCCGGGCATACTATAATTTACACACCGGTGACCGGCTTGCGAACTGGAAGAAATGGATCGCCAGTAATGGGCCAGTGTTCACTGCGCTGGACGTTGATGATACGTGGTATAATGCTGGCAATACCAAAGGTAAACTAACTAAATATACCAGTCCTACATACGGAGGCCACGCAGTTGCTATTGTAGGGTATACAAAGAACCATTTTATAATCCGCAACAGTTGGGGCACGGAAGAATGGGGCGATAAAGGTTATGGCTACGCATCCTATGCATACGCCCGTGCAGCGTTTCTGGAGTCGTATGGAGTTTCGTTATTTTAACTTTTCTGTTCGATCTGTATACAGTGCGGATAATTTTAGCTATCTAGAAGATTGATCTTCTATACTATATATGTACCGATTTATATTTCTGGCGGCAGCGATTCTGTGGGGTTGTTCAAGGTATGAACCGGTAGAGTCACTAGGTGAGTATGATTATCCTATAGATTCGATTGGCAAAGGAAAGCTGTTTACCTTTGAGCGTACACCGGAAGGAGAGACGTTGGACGTGAAGCTGACACTGGCAGAAGAAAACGGCAAACAGTTCCTGATCGAAAGAGGCTATACCAACGGACAACTTTATTATGAACGAAAATACAAAATAACCAGAAACCACAGGCAGTTAACGGAATGGTATTTCTATTCTTCATATGATACGCTTGGAAAAGTAAAAGGCGAGATCATTGAATTCCGCAATGTAGAGGATGACACGAAGTATAAAGGTCTAAAGATCAAAGCGCGCTTTGTGACGGATGATAACACAAAATCAGTTTTTAATTCACGCGAGACCTTTCAGAAAGATACCGTGTTTCGATGGGGTGATACTATAGTGCCGGCATTGAAGTTCAGCACCACATCAACCATGGGAACCAACCACGCCTATATTCCGTTTTTCGGCGAAGAGGAGAAATATACCGGAGAAGCGTTTGTTGCCAGGGGCATCGGGTTAATTCAGTACTCCACGAATTCCGAAGACGAGGCGTATGTGTGGAATCTTGTAAAGATTGAGGACCTGTAGTCATCTCCTTTCTTAGTTCGTTCTTATACCGGTAAGTATAATTTTTATGGCCGGAATTCTCCGTTAAATAACGGTGCCGGAATAGTCATTTGCACATTGAGCTGTACATACCAGGTTCTATACATTTGTTGAATAAATGTCTGTAGTTGGTAATCTGTATTTAGGTTTTAGGTTAAATGAAGCGTACGGTTCCCGTCAACCCAAGTAGACCCTCTCTATTGTACGCTTTGCCCCGGATAAAATCCGGGGTTTTTTATTTATATAGACCAGTGATCAATACACTGCTTCATTAGAAAAATATTTGCATGCTTTTAACACTTCTCTGCTGCGTGGTGCGTTCTGGATTGGCGTAGCGTTTGGAGTATAAAAAAATGACTGATCTTTATATTCGGTAGCGCTTGCTCCATGGAAATACTTTTTTCTATTTTAACAATCTATTCAACTCTATAAATGTACCGACTTAGTTTCGCTGGATTCATCCTTCTCTTGGTTGCATGTGGCACTGATAACGCTGATAAAGCCTCTGGTCAATCCAATCGAAACGCATTTTATTATTGGCAAACGAGCCTGTATGATTTTCCTCGCCAGGATTCGGTGTATGAATCTCTCCATGTGAGTAAGCTCTATATCCGCTTCTTCGATGTGGATTGGAGTGAGTCGGCCCACGCCCCCGTACCCGTATCGCCAATCGAAACATACTATACTTTTGACAACACAACGGAGATGGTGCCGGTTGTCTTTATTACAAATGAAACGTTCATGCATCTTGACAAAACTCAGTCGGCAGACTTAGCCCGGCAAGTGTATAAGAAGCTGATGGCTAAGTTGAACGCGATGCTGCTGGGAAGGTATGGTACCGATCTCTATGAAGAAGAATGGTGGGAGCAAAATCCTTATAACCTCAAGTCCAGGAATTTTGATGAACAGCAAAAGCATGACTCAATCTATACAGCGCGGGTGAAAAAAATAAAGGAGATACAGTTTGATTGTGACTGGACCAAAAGTACAAAGGATAAATACTTTGCTTTTCTTGAAGAATCTAAGAAACTTTTTGAACAACAGTTGATCTCGTCCACCATCCGGCTATATCAGTATAAATATCCGAAGGAGGCCGGATTGCCACCGGTTAAGCGAGGCATGCTGATGTGTTACAATGCCGGAAATATAAAGAGCACAGAAACGAAGAATTCTATTTTCGATCGTAAGGAAGTCATGTCGTACCTGGATGCCGGTGAATATCCGATACCGCTTGATTATGCCCTGCCGGTTTTTGAATGGGCTGTATTATATAGCAGTAATAAGGAATTTAAAAATATACTTTCCGCTTTCACCTTGCAGGAAGATTACCAATCTTTTATAGGTCCGAGAAATGAAGAGACCAACGTATCGGTTGTCCTGGAAGATTTCGTATATGGCTATACCAACCGCGGTATATTTATCCGAAAGGGCGATGAGATCAGGTTTGAACAGCCAGACCTGGAGGCCGTGAAGGAGTTGGCCGGCTGGCTGGCGGCACACAAGAATAATAAGGAAGCTATTATAAGTCTCTATCACTTGAACAGGTATGATCTTCAAAAACATTCGAAAGAAATCAAAGCTATATTCGATTCTTTTTAGCGCCTTGCTGCTTTTTCCGACCGGAGCTGACGTGAAGGCTTGCTGGTATGGACCCGAGCCGGAGGAGCTTCGCTATATGCTTTTCAATCCCGATCTGCTCCAGGATAAATCTTGGTGGAGCTTCTTTTACAATGGTAAGCTCAACTACCTGGATGGCACAACATTTTCAGCTGACGATGAGATGGTCCTTGCAACGGAATGGGTACGCGCCATGAAGGTATCGGTAAGTGTTGACCAGGCCTTTGATTGTCTATTTGGAAGCTTGAGTGATTCCGCGCTTCAGCAGAATAAATTTTACAAAGAGATCCAGAAGAAGCCGGATTTCAAAAGATACTTCGATATAGCAAGAAGCAGTGAAGCTGTTACCGGCTGGTCTTCGGCATGGGAAGAGGATGAGGCTATAAAGAGAGACGTTGATATTAAATTTAATGAGACAACGCAGGAGGTAGTTGATCTTCTTAAAAAGGAAACCAATCCGTTCTTTCAAAAAAAATATGCATTTCAATTAACGAAGCTCGCGTTTTATTCAACGGACTCTATACTCTTCCATAGAGTATATAATCAATACTTTAAAAATATTAAGGAGAGGACCGTTCTGGATTGGTGGGCCATGCACTATAAATCTATGGTGCTGGAGCGTGAGAATAAAACGGATTCGGCCAACTACCTGCACGCCCTGGTGTTTTCGCATTCAAGCAACAAGATGTTTGCCTCCAAGCAGTACTTTTCATCGAAGAATTTTGATGCGGTGATAGCCCTTGCTAAAAATGATGAGGAGCGAGCCGATATATACCTGATGCGTGAAGTCATTAATCACGGGCGGTCGCTGGATGGAATTTTAAAAGTATACCAATTCTCGCCAGCACACAGACACTTGCCCTTGCTCATCAGCCGCGAAATCAATAAGCTGGAAGATTGGCTGGAAACAACCAGGTTTGCCAATAGCGAAATCGTCACGGAAAGTTATTGGGATGACGATGATGAACCGTTGATGCAAAACTGGCAACGTGATTACGAATACCTGAAAAAGTTTATCACCGCTCTGGAAGGAATGCAATCTATTGCCAAGTCTAACCCGGTATATTATGATTTTTCACTTGCTTGCCTCAACCTCATCCAAGGCGATGCAGCACAGGCAGAAAAATATATAGTCCGCATTAAACCATCAGGCGCAGAACAGGCTTTTCAGTTAACGGTATTTCAACTGGTTTTACTCACCCTTAAAAATGATATAGCGGATTCAAACGTTCAGCATGAAATTGGAAAGCTATACCAGCAATTGCTGGATCAGCGCGCACTTAAATTTGAATCACAAAAGATACTATATTCACTGAGTTCCTATTTGCGCTATACTTTCGCAAAGAAAGGAATGGTTTACCTGGCGGGACTATTTGATAATTATGCGGTGAATAAGTTCTGTTCCACGTGTCATTCGAATACATTTGAATATTCGATGATCAGCTACTTGGATCGATATGCTTTGGTTAAAGATCTAAACAAGCTTCTTGAGATATATGATCGCAAAGATAAAAACGCATTGGAGGAAACGCTGCTGAAGCCGTACATAAACAAGTACTACCTGCTTGATCTGCTATCGGCCAAACATCTCCGGAAAGGTGATGTTAAAAATGCAATGCTTGCCTTGAAAGATATACCGGACTCGTTTTGGTTCAGCTTCACCAACGCATCCTTTTACATTGACAGCGATCCGTTTGTAGCCAATAGCGAATTGTTGACTGAACCAACCATGACAACGTATAACAAAAGGGAAATACTGGAAAGGATGTATGCGCTGGAGCAGGAGGTTGCCGTTGATGCTTCAAAGAAAAAGCAGAACTACTTGTTGCTGGCGAATGCCTGGTATAATTTTACAGACAACTCATGGTTTATGATCAGCTACGGATGGGGCAGCATAACCCCGGATGAGGGTGTTTATAAAAACGCAAAGTCTATGGCCCTGGAGTATTATAAAAAGGCTTTGGTGGTTGAAGAACAAAAAGAAAATAAAGCAAAGATACTGTATATGATAGCGGTACTCAGTGAATCCAAAGATGTAAAAGCATATGCGCAGCAATACGAAACGTATAGCAATACCGAGTTTTATGTGCGCAGAAATTGCCTCACCTTGAAAGATATTGCTGCCGCTAATCTCTAACCAGAATATATGCCCTCCGGAAATTCAGACAAGACCGTACTTATACTCGGTGCAAATTCAGACGTAGCGAAAGAGGCTATTGTACTATATATAGAGAAAGGATATCGTGTGATCGCTGCCTCACGTAGTACGGATCAACTTCATCGCTTTATACAAGACCGCGCTATACCCCAAGAGAAAGTTGAGATATGTTACTTTGACGCCGCTGCATTTGAAACACATGCTGCGTTTTATAGAGGTCTCGCCGTAAAACCTCACATCGTGGTATATGCAGCCGGTTTTTTAAAGGATAACTTACAAGCCCTGCTTGATTGGGAGGGAAGTTTTCAAATGATGAAGGTACATTATTGCGGTGCCGTTTCAATTCTCAATATTATAGCCACCGATGCTTCCAACAAGAATCTGGAGCGCATTGTAGGACTTTCATCGCTGTCCGGAGTTCGCGGACGCAAGAGTAATTTTATCTATGGCAGCACCAAGTCTGCGTTCACGCAATACCTGGCCGGTCTTCGTCAGCATCTCTTTGGGCGCGGTGTTGCCGTAAACGTGATTGTTGCAGGCTACATTCGAAGCAAGATGACGGCCGGCTTAAACTTGCCTGAATCACTTATGCTCGAACCAGCGTTCATTGCGAAGTCTGTTGCCGATCCCGGGAATTCATTTACGATCGTTCCGGGATTCAAATGGAAAATCATCTATCACATTCTGCGTTTACTTCCTGAACAACTCGTGGCTAAATTACCGTAAGCATCTATCCACACAGAAGTCAATAAACCTTACACGCTTATGTGATTTTTCGAAAACGCTGAAATTGCCTTCAGGGGAATGACTTACTTTAAGTATTACAAAATGTTATATGAATTCACTGCCAGGCTCACAGATCGTTTTAGTATCGTTGTTAAGTATACTTCTTGCGGCACCTGGTGTGCAGGCACAAGACCTGAAGCCGGGGTTGCCAGGCATGGCTCCTTCAAAATGGATTACCGTAAAACATACCCAGGCTCCCGATAGAATTTTTCGCACAGACAATTCCAAAAGACAAAGCTATACACAGGAGGATGTTTTTTTCAAGCTTTGGATTCCATTGGTCATGAAGTCGCGATTCAGTGTTATAGCAGGCCCGCAGTATAGAACCGAACAACTTGAATTTACGGGCTCTGGTGAAAACCCGATGAAGGAACTCGGAAACTGGAACCTTCGGTCGATGGGTATAGATTTCAAATCATTGATTAACCTTGATAGTACTTCATGGCTGCTGGTGAACCTGAATGCAAATCAATGCAGTAACATGAATGACGTTGTGAGCCAGGCTGTACCACTGAACTTTACATTGACATCACTTTTTCTTCGTAAGAGATCTGCCAATAAAGAAATAGGTTTCGGGCTGATGGTAAACAACCTCTTCCATAGATTCACATTTATGCCGGTGATGGCTTTCAACTATAATTTCTCCAAGACAAGCGGACTTGAAATGTGCCTGCCCCAGAAAATTTCGTGGCGTAACAATCTTTCAGCAACAGATATACTCTACGTGAAAGCAGAAGCCATGACGCGTAGCTACTATATTAAATATGATGATAAAGACTCGACTCCTTTCCGCAGAGCAGAAGTAGATTTCGGAGTCGCCTATAATAAACAAATCAACCGCGTGATGGGAGTTGAAGTCTTCGGTGGTTATCGTAAAAACATATCTTGCCGCCTTCCCGATGATATCTTTGCTGTGAAAACTTCAGGCGCTGTATTCACCTGCGAATTTTATATCCGGCCACCTCGCCTGTAACGTTGTGCTGACAGCATAACACTAAAATCGACATCCTTAACAACCGGGTACTTCTTTAATATTTTCCCTTTCGTCTATACAATCGCCCGGTACATCTACAAGATTAAAAGCGCGTGCAATTTCATCCACGCATATTCCGTAATATAGTCAGACAATTTGAGAGATTAATTTTTGGGGAGTCTTCCGGCATCAGCACCCGCACTTTGTGCTGATGAAGAAGCAGAAAAAAACAAATCATCTAATGATAGAGGGTCACCTTGTAGAGGGGTGTTTTAGGGGGATGATTTTTTGCCTTTGTTCGCGCTAGCAAACAAAGGCTTTTTTTTTGATGTCTATATAGTTTGTGTTATACCTGCATCCTTCCCGTAGACCTATAGTATAACAACTGCTATACCATGGTTCTTCCCATAGCCGGATCGGTGAAGCTGTGTTTCCCCGTTTCGACTCTGCCGGCATAACGTCTTTTAAAAAGTTCATAGCCCTTTACGGTGACACTGAAATCATACCAACCAAAACTGTTGGCCAGATGAATAGTGATCGCTCCGTTGCCGTTAGCTGCTATACTTTGATTCAGATTTTTGCCATGATACGCATTGTCATGGATGTCAATGCTGATTGCCTTGGAGCCAGCATTCAGAATTTTTAATACTATATTTCCGGTGAGCACTTTTTTGTTTTGTTCATATTCCAGGGCTATAGTTCCCAGCGGATCATGCGCGTTGCCGGTAAACTCACGAAAGAATCCATTCGGTCCGTATACCGCCAATTGATATTGCTGTCCCTCGAATTCTTCCAGCGGCCATGCATCAGTCAATTGATCTCCACTGGCTACTGCATACTGCCTTGGTATACCCTGGTTGTTTGCATATATAGTGAACGGTGCGCCCGCACTCTTGCTGCCGAAGATTTCATTGCGAGCGGCTATCTGAATTTGAAAGGATTGTTTATCAGCACTGATTTTTCCATCCGCATAAAGCTGGTAGGGGAGTGCATTGGAAGCACGGATTCCTTTCTCCTGCTTAGGCATCAGGGGAGATGCAAATATATTTTTGTTGATGAGTGAAATTTCTTCTTTACTCAATGCTTTATACCCGAAAGGATCTTTTTTGAATTTAGCTTTATGGATACTCTCAATCACATCGTCTTTCGCCAGGAATGAAGGCAGCTTAATCGTTTCTCCCTGGTAGGGTTGAAAGACCGAAGTAAGATCACCACAAACAGTTCTTCGCCAGTTGCTGATGTTTGTCTCTTCTATTTTCTTTCCAGTCTTATGACTTAAAAATTTCTCCAGGAACTGAAGTATAGAAGTGTGATCAAAGACTTGTGAGTTCACAACACCACCGCGACTCCACGGAGATGCAATCACAAGAGGAACACGATATCCCAAGCCTATAGAACTTTCACGCGCTTCATCGGCAGCGTTGCGTTTTCGGTCTTGCTCGAGTGTTACATATTCAACACCGGTATCAATTCCTTTCGAGGTAAGGCCGGATTCAGGCTTATTGGGAACCGGAGGAACGAAAGGCGGGACGTGGTCGAAGTATCCGTCATTCTCATCATAGCAAAGAATGAAGATCGTTTTCTTCCACACTTCCGGTTTACTGGTAAGTATATCCATGGCTTCCGATACATACCAAGCGCCATACCATGGTGCTCCGGGGTGATCAGAAAAATTCTCGGGAGCAACCAGCCATGATACAGTAGGCAGTGTATTGTTCTTAACATCTTCACGGAACTGGTGTAGTATATCGCCCTTGGGAATCTTTACTTCACGCTCAACCTCGCCATCTTTATAGGACAACGTAGCGAGTGAATGATAGTCAGGATCATGCATATTGGTGGTGAATGCTTTTTCGTGCAGGTTCTTTTCACGCTGCGACAGCTTGCTATAGTTCTCCGGTGTCCATACCCTTTGTTCTTCGATTGAAGTTTTTAACCAGCCATGCCGTTGTATTAATTGTGCTTTAGCCTTTTCAACCTCCGGACTCCCGGAAGGCAAAGCGTGGACTTTCTTTTCAAGTGCGTTGATCTCTTCCGTCAGCAAGGTTATTTTCTTTGGAAGGAATCGTATATAAGCAGGCAGAAACTTTACGTGATACTGCGAGAACCATTCAATGGGATTGTCTGTAAAATTAGCGAGCCATGCATCTTCTTCTCCCTCAAAACCAACGCCCACACTGATCTCATTCTGGTATATCTTCCAGGATATAGCGTTATCTTCGAGTCGTTCTGGAAATGTAGTCCAGGCGGCTGGTATATCATAGTCAAGTTCGGAATTACGAACACGCGCCTGTGAAGTACTGTTTTGCTGATCGCGAATTGTACCCGTCCATAGATATAGTCTGTTGGGTGTAGTGCCGGTCAACGATGAACAGAAATTCTGATCACAGATAGTAAAGGCATCTGCAAGAGAATAATAGAATGGTAAATCTTCACGATTATAGTATCCGAGCGTTAAAGGCATTTTGGCGTAATCCGGATGTCCTGATTTTTTAGCTTCGAGCCACTGATCATATTTACCACCGTTGCGTGCATCCACCTGGTCTGTCCAGCCATGTGGAAGTGAACCCATCCACGTGGCCTTGGTATCTTTTATGTTGAGCCGAAAAGGAACATATGTTTCGTTGGCAGCATTGGTCTGCATCCATACCGAATTCTTATTGGGCAATCGTATAGCACGCGGGTCATTGAAGCCACGCACACCTTGCAGGGTTCCATAGCAGTGATCAAACGAACGGTTTTCCTGCATGAGTATAACAACATGTTCGGCATCGAGAAATGTACTTCCGACTTCCGGGTTGATGGCGAGTGCACGTTGAATAGAGGGTGGAAGAACACCCGATAAGCCCGCTGCTCCTGAAAGCATTGCCGCCTTTTTAAGAAAGTCTCTGCGTGAATCCATGCGATTATGATCAGCTATAAAAATAGACTAATCTGGTTTTATCTATTGTGGTTTCAGGTTGAATTAAAAATTTGTTAATATGGAGAAAGGGTGAGCAGAGACAACACAAAAGCTTCAGTTTTTGGAATCTCCAAAGATTGGCGCTTTATCAAGTTTTTAGTTTTATAATTTTCTTAATCTTTCATCTAATAATTACCACTTAATCAGAATATTATCACGTGCCAGCTAATGCAATGAATCGAGCTTTGTCGAAAAGATTTACGCTACCTAAACTTGTTCATTATATTTGCAGATTCTCTGCGAAGGAACAGCAGAAAAAATACGAGACTCAAGAAGTCGCGCCAGGTTCAATAAACAATAACAGCCAGATTTTACGAAGTGAAGAATCCGTTAAGCATTAAAGATCTTATTAACCTGCTCTACCAAAACAGAGAGGTGATCGAAATGCTTTTTGGTAACAAGGACTCCGTTAACAAATCCGAGATCCTTGCCCGTGAAGATATGACGGACGAGAAGCTTGAAAAGCTGGTGATGTATGAGCTCATTCACGAGAACAACAACATCATCGGGCTTGACGATCGCATTACAACATTCATCGAAGAATTCCTGGAGATCGGAGAGGTAACAACCAGTTTCATCAACGATAACATACAGACTTTAACGGAGAGTCTCAAGTACTATCGCATCGATAGCAATCCAAAATTTCTGCGCAGCATCAAGCGTTCTTTAAAGAAGATCAATTCCACTACCTCGCGTGAAGTGATGAAGCTTCACAAGAATATAGATGATACCTACAAGAACCAGGACAACTATGTTATCAAACTGCAGGAACTTGATAAGTATAAACGCAAGCGTGATGATATCATTAACCTGATTAAGGAATCCGAACAGATTGTCTCTGATGCACAGGGATTTTTCAATACGATCATAGATGCTGAGCTTAGTTCTATCGTGCTTGATCTTCGGTATACATTGGTGCGTAACCGCGATTATCTCAACGAGATCCAGTCGCAGATCATCGACTATATCAATAAGATCCAATATCAGTCAGAGATCTATAAGAAAATTCAGCGACTCAAGGAGTTGAAAGATTATGAAGAGCTGAAGTATAAAACCAATTTCGTAGAAGTAGTCGCCAATACGAAAGCCTTGTTCTTTCATAAGCGTATTCCACTGAAAGGAAGATTGTCTTTGGACTTTCTGCACTCTGATCATGGTTTTATGCTTACCAAAAAAGTGGCATCGAAACTACATTTACTTCGCAATACACATCGTAAACCGGCAGGGAGGTTAGCAGCAGGATTCGATAACAGCAACCTGGAAGAATCATCCAGCCTGAATATTACCGGCCTTGTAGACAAGTTCTTAAAGACGGATGATGATCTCTTTCAATTTGTGATGCAATACCAGTTTCCGGAGAAGGTAGGAGAGCTCAGTCTTGAAAAACGCATTTCACTATACGTTGGTATTTCCATTGACTTTGATGACAAACTTCAGATCAACGGGAAGTTCGGTAAAATGAATTTCGTAAATGAAAAGAACCAGAACCAACGGGTGGGCTATGCTATTATTAAACCCAAGAAGCAGGCACACGGTGTAAAGCTGAAAGCAGAGAGTGAAATGCAGTCCGGAGAGGTTCAGGATATAGTTCTTAAAGACAACGCGATAGAGGTTGAAACAAAACTTTCTGAACTGAAAACTGAAAATATAGCAGTGGCAGAAGAGACAGAGAGCAAACCGGTAAAAGAACCGAAAGCCAGGAAGAAGGCTCTGAGCAAAAAGCAGAAACAGGAAAGCGAGCCACAGAGCGAATCTCCAGATGTTGTTCTTAAAGCAGAGAATGAAATACCGAAAGTTGACATCGAAATATCAGATCTGGACACTCAGCATGAAGTGTTGCAGGAGAAAGTAAAAGAACCTAAAAGTAAAAAGCCAAGAGCCCGCAGCACCAAGCTAAAGGCGCCACGCTAACAAAATATACAACCAGGCTTTCGGCTTTGTGCCTAAAGCTTTATGAGATTAACGAATGAACATTCCTAAACAGACACCGGAAATATTCAGTATACTCAGTAAGGGTAACTTCATCAGCTCCAACGGGAGTAAAGGAAAGTTATTCGATGTTATTGCCTACGAAGATAACTTTGCAATTCTCAAAGAGTTCTTCAGCCATACTGGATATCACCTGGAGAAAGGCTATAACTATTTTTATTTCAGTCAACAGGAAGAGACCAATACGTTGATGGAAAAGAAGCTCGAGCAGTTTGCGTATTACATTGATGTAATGGATTTCTTTTCATCGATGGATACAAAGCCCGCAGTGGGCACACGCTATCGCGTTACACAAATTGCAGAAGAGTGCTATGCGAACGAACGCCTGAAGCAAAAACTGTTTGCCTTGTCGCGGAGAGAGAAGATGACCGACAAGGTAACGGAGATTGCCAACGACCTGACGACCGGAGGATTTTTTGAACAGGAAGATGAAGATACCTATAAAGTAATGGATGCGATTCATTATCTCGAACAGGTTATTTCACTAATTACAATTGAAGATGATGGAGAACAGACGAATCCTTAACCGGATCATATTTATTAATATAGCCAACACGGATTACGCCAGCATAGAAATAGCGGGGAACACGTGCTTCGTTGGTACCAACAACATGGGCAAGACAACCTTGCAGCGTGCTATATTGTTTTTCTACAGTGCTAACACACGCGGTCTGGGTATATCAAGTTCACAGAAGTCTTTTGAAGATTATTACTTTCAGTATCCGAACTCCTATATCATTTACGAGATTGCTACAGAGGAAAGTATATTTCACGTAATGGTATATCGCAACAATAAGCTTTTCTATCGTTTCGTTGAGAGCCCCTTTGTTCAGGAACACTATATCGATAACAGTGAAGCATTATTGCCCAAGCAGATCGTGGCCCGGTTCAATGAGCAACGCATAAACTATAGCGACCAGATTGAAACGTTTGAGCGCTATCGGAATATTATATATGGCGCTGATCCTGATAAGAAGTATAAGAAGTTCGCCCTGATGAAAGGGAATAGCAACTATCACAATATACCGCTTGCCATAACCTCTATCTTTTTAAGTTCAGAGTCCACTATACGTGCAGAGTTTGTAAAGGAGTGTATTGCCAACTCGATTACTACCAAGCATACCAACATCGAGCTGAAAACGGTAGAGCGGCAACTTCGCCAGTTTACAGAACGCTATCAGGATATAGAGACCTTTTTCAGGAAGGAGAATTCACAACGGGGTGACCTTATCAAAGATAACTTTGGAAACATACGCAACCTCAAACACAAGCAACGTTCTCTTGCAACAGAATTAGGGGGAGCATTGAAATATGCCATCGAGCAGAAAGAAACGCTGGTAGAACAGGTTAATGCCAAGCGTGAAGAGATCACGGCCGTAGAACAGGAGTTCCGTGAAAAGGAAAGTATACATCAGGAGAAGAATAAAGAGGTCAACCAGGAAATCGGTGCATTGAAATCAAAACTTCGTGAAGCCGATAAAAAGCTGAAAGAGTACGAAGATAAAGGTATACGTGAATTGCTTTTGAAAGCTGAGGAGAAACCTCAACTCGCTCTTGAATTGCAGGCACGCGAAACAGAATATGCAACACTCACTGCAGGATTCAGTGATGTAGAGCAGCAATTCAAAACATTGTTCAGTGCGCTGGAGAATGAACGCAAGGAATTTGAAAATGTACTCAATGCAAAAGGACTTCAACTCGACAGAAAGCTGGAAGAGGACAAGAACAACCTGAAAGAAAATTATCGCAAAGAGGAAGGAGAGTTAAAAGAAAAATTCCGTTCGGAGACCGATCGCTTTAAGCAGCTGCTCAATCAAAAAGAGCTTGAAAGAAAAGACGCTGATTTCAAAGAAAAAGATATTCATCAGAAGAAATACTTCGACAAAGAGATTGGGTTGTTAAAAGGACACCTGGAAGATATAGCGCGTCATAAAGTGGAGCGCTCTTCCTTGCTGAGTATTAAGAACAACACCATTGAGTCGCTGAAGAAAGAAGGTGATCACATTCGTGATAAGAACAAGCTTACATCGGAGCAATATGTATCGCGAAACAAGGAAGAAGTTACACTGCTGGAAGAAAAGATCAAGAGCATTGACGCAAAGCTATCTATACATCAGAATACATTCTTCGGATTCCTCCAGGAAAACTATCCTGATTGGTATGCTACCATTGGTAAAGTATGTAACGAGGAAATTTTGTTCAACCAGGATCTTAACCCCAAGCTTCTCAAAAAACAGATTGATACCTTGTACGGGATTGAACTCGATCTCTCCAACGTAAGTGTATATTCAAAGACACTCGAAGAGTATGAGCAAGAGAAGAGCATGCACCTTGAAAAGCTCGCCCAACTCAATCATGCGTTCCTTGAATTCCGTGAAGCGCAGGCACATGAAGAACAGTCACGACTAGCATCAATCGGTAAGAAGACTGCGCACCTGAAAAACGAGATCGCGCAGCTTGAATACGAAGCCGGTCAGGATGAACAGAAAGACAAACAGTATAATCTTGATCTTCTCGAATGGAAAAGCAAAGGGGAAGCCCTTCGTGAAAAGGATCTACTGGAGATATATAGTGTACAGGAAGCCATTAAGAAGGAATCGGCTTCACTGAAGCAAACAATATCAGAACTTGATGCTGTGTTGAGTAAAGATATAGCGACTCTGCAGAAACGCTTTAACGATAAGCTTGTCCAGGTCACAAAAGCATTTGAGGCAGAAGCCGCAAAGTTAAAAGAACAGAAAGAAGAAAAGGTTGCAGAATACGATGAGCGCAAAGCCAATCTGCAAAAGGAGAAATCAAAAGTACTCAAGACAAAAGGTGTTGATGATACGCGCATAAAAAAACTCCGGTCAGAAATTGAGACAACGAAAGCAGCACTTGATGCGCTTGATAAACACTCCGAACTTATCAATGATTACCGCAAAGACAAGCGTGAGCTTTTTGATAAGACAGAAGAATTTAAAAAAGAGAAAGAGAAATTTGAAGAGCGTATTAAACAATCGGAACGTGAATTTGCAAATGAAAAGCAGATGCACGCAAAGAGGTTGTCACAATACGAAAGCGATACCCGCTCATTAGCCGAGGAATTAAAAAGATACACCGATGGCCTCGAGCATTTCGAAAGACACTTTCGTGAGCGCGCATTGTTTGATCGTCTCCGCCATGTTATTGAGCCTGCTCCTGCAGAGCATTCAGAGATCGGTATCATTGGACTTTGCTCTCAACTCCTGGCCAACGATACAGAATATCACAATCAATTTGAAAAGTTCAGAAATAACGTCACGGAGTTTGCCGGAAGATTCCGCCCTGATAACCATTTGAATTTTAAGATCAATGCACAGGCCGGTGAAGGAGAATACGAACGCTTCGCGGCTTACTTGCAGGATTTCTATAATGAGAATAAAATCCAGACATCTATAGCGGAAGTCGCCAAGAGTCACGGTATGTTGATCGATGCCATTGCCAGTAAGATGAAAGCACTTATCGAGCACAAGGGAAGGATCGATAAGATGGTAAGTAAAATGGAAGCCGATTTCAGTAGGGCTTCCTTTGAAGGCTCACGCTTGATCGAGTATATCAAGTTGAAGTCGGAGGACAGCGAGAATAAAGTATTGCGAAAGCTACAGCGCATAGCAGAGTTCCGTGATCAAAACCCATTTCTATACGGTGAAGCGAACTTGTTTAACCAGGCCAATAAAGCAAAAGCCGAAATTGATAAACGCTCTGTTGAATTACTGAATGATCTTCAGAAAACGATAAGTGAAGAGAAGCATGAAGAGATTCGTGTGCAGGATTTATTTGAATTGCGTTTCAGAATCAAGGAAGGTAAAAACGATACAGGCTGGATTGAAAAGATCGATAAGGTTGGTTCAACCGGCACCGACATGCTTGTGAAAGCTGTGATCTATATAACACTGTTAAATGTGTTCATAAAGGAATCAACAGAAAAGACAGCGCGTAATTTCTTCGTGCATTGTATCATCGATGAAGTAGGACAGATCTCGGCCACGTATTTGAAAGAGCTTATAAACTTTGCAGAGGAACGCAATATTTGCCTCGTGAATGGTTTGCCAAATGAAAGTAAACTTGAGACACACTATAACTATACCTATAAATTCCGCAAGGATCAGAATGGATTTGTTAAGGTTGTGCCGCTGCTTACCATGAGCATCGAGCCGTAGTAAATTATTATTTTGTTCTAATGAGAAAGCTCAAGGTATAAATCCTTGAGCTTTCTTTTTTACAGACGTTGTTTCAACGCCAATCACAATATGCTATCAGATGTTTTAACAACAGAGCCAAATATACCTTGTAATTGCATTTACCGTTAAATGACGGTCACATGAATGGGTTATAGACCATTGTGTTTACATATACGATATTTGATTTTTGTTGCCTTCGTCATCATCAAGGCTATAAAAACATGATTCAACACGAATCCTTTAGTGCCGATGTTGTAGTATAATTTTAAAAAGCTGCTGTTATGATAAAAGAATTCAAGATCAATTCCGGAAAAGACACGATCAGCAAACTACATATGAACGCTGCTGATAAAGATCTCCATGCTGCCATTTCATTTCTTGAACAATGCAATGAGCAATATACTATTGCCATTGATATTGTTGATCCGAATCTTGCCAAGGCGAAGAGTCGCGAAGATAGCAATATCAAAAAGTTACTCGAGCAACTCACTAAACGCGAGTGTGAAGTGTTGAACCTCGCGTTTCAACGTCTTCAGAATAAAGAGATCTCCGAGAAACTCTGCATCAGCCTGGAGACGGTAAAGTCACATCGCAAGAATATTATATCCAAAGCCGGAGTACGTTGTCTGAATGATCTCAAAGATATACTGTTCAAAATGACGGACGTAGAAAGTTTTGATTTTCTCAAAAATCACTCCTGGGGGTGATGTGGCGCTTCAAGGGTATATATACCTTTGCATTGTTATTAGAAAAAGACCCACTACAACCCTGAACCTCTTCATTGGCGCAATGTAACAATTGTTGTCCCTGTTATTCTTTACTGTTTTTCGGATTGTTAGTGGTTAACGGATTTAATCTGAAAGGAAATGCTATGATACGCACAGCGTTGGAATTTATCAGAAAAGAATTGGAGGTATATATAGTGGACCGTGAACAGGACCCCGCAAATTATACCATGAACAATGTGGTGGACCTCAAGCCCGTTGTTTTGCCCGATGGAACATTCAACCTGAATACAGCAACGCACGTCACCATCGTGCTGGCCGGTATTGATGAAGAACGCAGAGAGGGAAAGAGTCCCTATTATATACCGGTAGAAAACAAGCAATTCATGAAATTGAACCCGCCTGTTGAACTCGATCTCTTCATTTTGTTTGCTGCACATAATACCAATTACGAAACCGCTCTCCGCGACCTGTCAAGTATAGTATCCTTTTTTCAGGCGAATCCGGTATTTGACGAATTGAAATTCCCCGCTTTAAATGCAGGTGTTACAGATCCCGTGAGTAAATCCTGGCAGCTCATTGAGCGGCTAAGCTTCAAGCTTCATAGCCTGACATTCGAGCAACAGAATAATTTGTGGGCTATGCTGGGCGGTAAATATATACCGAGTGTTGTCTACAAAGCGAACATGCTTACCGTATTCGATATGAAAGGTAAAGAATCTGCACCGGCTATAACTGAAATGAATTTTGCAGAGTAATGTTATGGGAATCCTGAAAGTAAAATATAGTGAACTATTCAAAGTGTCGGTGGCGCAGCCGTTTTATCAGAATGCTGTATGCCCGAAATATACCACGGACCCGCGTCCTGACCTGGAGTTCATTCCTACAAAAGAGTGTATTCAACGAATGAGTCACCTTAACCTGCTATATAAAAAAGAAGATCAGCATGGCGGCTTCACGGTATGGGGAAGTATAGAAGGCACAAGCGGTGGTAATGATCTGTTAAAGTTCAAACCGATGAAAACCGATACGCTTACATTTTTAGTGCTACTGAGAAATCCATCGCTTGCAAACTTTAACGACTTACCACAAACGTCTCTGGCACAAGCGTATTACTTTACAAACCAGTTAATTGACCTGGCTGCTTCCCGTGATGATCTTCACCTTAGCAACGATCCGTTGGGTGTTAAAAGCGCTGACACTATACGCGTAACATTTGGTACCTATACCTATACGAGCATGGTTCCGGTTGCACCCGGCACTGCGCGTGTAAAGCATCTTCCTTCAGGAAGAGAAATGCTGCCCAAATCCTTGCTCACCGAATCAGGAAAGAGTTACCTCATCTTTGATCTTTCATCGCTGGCACCCGGTAAATGTCAGCTTTTGATCGGTGGTATAATTACCGAGGAATTTTACTATGGTGGAGTTGTCGCAGATGTACCAATCTTTGGTATCGTAGATTTTTCACTTGATCCGGCCTTGCAGGCTAACTATAGAATTGTCGAACCTGACGGATCGATCACGCCACAACGGCCTGCCTACCGGCTACGCTTTATCAGCCGGCAAACTTTGTGGCGTTACAGACTTATACTGCAGCCTAACAGCCCCTTATTCCTGGAAATGGCCGCACTTAGCCCTGCAGATAAAACTGATTTTATCAACCGGCTTAATATAGTCAGTAATGATACAACCATACTTTTCACCGGCAATCACATAAGTGATACAGTCTTTGAATTTATATCCACCAGTCCTATACAACTTCGTGAGAAATATTTGTCCTCTACCGGCGGACCGCACGATGCGTTAAGCTTTACCCTGAAGAAATACCTGGGCGATCCAAGAGAATCTGCTGTACGTTCTAATTTACCCTATCCTGCAACGGATAGGGTAGACGCTACGGCAAGCCCAACTATATATTCCGATATCTTATTAACACTTTAAACTATTAAAATGGCCAACTATCGTTCACCCGGTGTTTATGTAGAAGAAATATCTCTTCTGCCACCATCCATCGCTGAAGTTGAATCAGCCGTGCCCGCGTTTATTGGGTATACTGAAAAAGCGACCTTGCTTGTTGCAGGTGATCTTACCGATGTACCAACTCCCATTACCAGCCTCGCTGATTTCAAGCAGTACTTTGGCGGACCTCCCACGGAGGTAGCAACGAATGTAACCCTGGCGGTAGATGAATTGAAGACCGGTACACAAACGACTGGATTCAAAACCACGATCACGGTAAATACAGCAAACACCAGCGACCATATTTTATACTATGCCCTGAGACACTTCTTCACCAACGGTGGCGGCAGGTGCTATATCGTTTCGATTGGCGGATATACCGGAACCGTAGCACAGGCCGATCTGGAACGTGGCCTCGACATCATTGCCAATGAAGATACACCCACGATGCTGGTAGTGCCCGAAGCAATTAATCTTGCAGCGCAAGCTGCATATGAAGCAGTCAATCAGAAGATGATCAATCAGGCCGCTACACTCAAAGACCGCTTTGCGATCATGGATACATATCTGACCACCGTGCCGAAGACCTCGAGCTCTGTCAATGCAGATGTAGCAACCGCTATAGGTACTATACCCGTAGATGGCTCCATCAGAAGATATGGCGCGGTATATTACCCGTATCTTGAAACATCCTATAGCTATAACTTCGATTTCGATGCACTCACCATTGGTACGCATACTATAAATGGTGCTGCGCCAACCGTACCGGCAGATGATAAGACAGGCGTAGCTTTATCCGTATTGAAAAATACAGCTTCGAGTATGTATAACGCCATCGCTGCAGAATATGGTAAATATCATATCGTGCTGCCACCATCAGCCGCTATGGCCGGAGTATATTCCCGTGTCGATCGGGAGCGTGGTTTCTGGAAGGCTCCTGCCAACGTTGGTCTCATGGACGTTGTGAAGCCAAGAGTATCGGTGTCCCGTTCAGAACACGATCTTCTCAACGTGAACTCTGATACCGGTAAATCTGTCAATGCTATTCTCAATATGCCAGGATATGGAACTGTTGTCATGGGAGGAAGAACCCTCGATGGTAACGACAATGAGTGGCGGTATATAAATGTAAGACGCTTCTTCAGCGTGGTAGAAGAATCAATCAAGAAATCTTCGAACTGGGCAATCTTCGAACCGAACACTTCACCGACCTGGGTAAAGGTAAAAGCGATGATTGAAAATTATCTATACCTCAAATGGAGAGATGGTGCATTGGCAGGGGCAACTCCCGAGCAGGCGTTTTTTGTAAATATAGGACTGGGATCTACCATGACTTCCGTAGATATACTGGAAGGTCGCATGATTGTTGAAATCGGTATGGCCGTTGCACGTCCTGCAGAGTTTATCATCCTGAAGTTTGAGCAGATGATGCAAACATCGTAGTGCTCCATTATTCATATTTATTCATTCGTAATCATTAACTATATACTATATGCCTTATCCATTAACTGGTTTTCACTTCACCGTGTCGTGGGGTGGAGATAATATAGGGTTTTCAGAAGTAAGCGGACTCTCCGTTGAAAATCAACCCATCGAATATCGTGACGGGCTGATGTCAGCCAAAACACTTCCGTTAAAAAGACCAGGACTGCGCAAAGCAGGAAACATCTCGTTAAAGCGCGGTCTTGTAAGTGCCAACAATGATCTATATACCTGGTTTAACAACTTCGGTGAACCCAACGTAACCAGACGCACGCTCGTCATTACGCTGCTCAACGATGAGGGCAATCCGGTGTTTGTATGGACTATATCTGAGGCGTGGCCGGTGAAATGTGAAGGACCGGGTTTAAAAGCAAGTGGTAATGAAATTGCAATAGAAACCATTGAGCTTGCACACGAAGGTATCACAGTAACGCCTGTATAGTATATGCCAGCCTATTATCCTCCTTCCGGTTTTCATTTTAAAGTTGAGTTTCTCGGGGTCAGCGGTATGTCCGGTGATACTGAGCAGCGCTTTCAGGAAGTAAGCGGTTTATCCGTAGAAGTTGAAACGGAAGAACTGCGGGAAGGAGGAGAGAACCGGTTTGTATATAAACTTCCCAAGCGAGCCAAGTATCCAAACCTGGTCTTGAAACGGGGACTTCTCACTAATACGGCTATACTCGGTTGGTTTAAGTCTGCGATGAATACATATTTCACGGTGCCTATATATGATTTTCAACCCGCAGATATACTCATCACACTCATGGATGAAACGGAATCCGGTGTAGCAGCCTGGAAAGTTTTTCAGGCCTATCCACTGAAGTGGTCGTCTTCCGATTTCCGCGCCAACGACAATTCAGTTGTTGTTGAGACACTGGAATTTGCTTATCAATATTTTGAAAGAATACTATAGCAATGCCTGTACAAATTAATGAAGTGATTATCCGGGCGGTGGTAGATGCCCCTGGTAATGGAAATTCACCAAGCTCACAAAGCAGTGCGCAGAGCAGCAACACTGATGGTGACTCGGATGCAGAAATAGCTGAAAGAATATTGGAAATCATTCGCGAAAAACTTGAACGATAATGGATGTACAAAGTCTTGCCAAGTTACCCTTCAATCTGAAGATCATTCCCACCACGGTGGATGGTATACCTGCGGGATTGCCATTTATAGCGATGTTCAATCCCGAGAGCTTTAGTGTACATGAGGATCTTGTGTGGAACAGACCATGTCCTCCCGGAAAGCAGGGCTCTGAGCCTACCTATGTAAAGACCAATCCAAGAACCTTTACAATTGAATTTACCCTGGATGGAACGGGTGTAAATACCAATGGAGTAAAGATACCGGTAACAGCACAAATGGCATTGTTTCGTGGAGTAACAACCAACATCCGCGGAAGTATACACCGGCCGCATTACCTCATGGTACAGTATGGGACATTCATCAATGTATGCATTATGAATTCCTCGAATGTAACCTATACCATGTTTGATATGTTCGGCCTGCCGATACGGGCAAAAGTAAGTGCCACCTTTACCGAGCGTACTATAAAAGGACTAAGCGATGTATTGGGAATGCTTTCATCGCCAGACCTGACCCATCGCAAGACTGTAAAGGAAGGCGACCTGTTGCCGCTGCTCACACGTGAAGTATATAATAATCAGCATTACTATATACAGGTGGCACGCGTTAACCGGATTAAAAACTTCCGCAAACTCAAAGCGGGAACAGAACTATTCTTTCCACCACTCTCAAAAAAATAGATCTATATGGGACTGGATAGTTTGATTCCCGGAACGGATTCTGCCACGGATGTTGTCAGCCAGAAAGTATTTGTGAATGGTGTAGAGTTAAACCACGAGGCACTGCTCTTGCAGATCACCGTGAATAAGTCATTCAACAAGATCGCATCCGCGAAACTCACCTTTGCAGACGGTTCACCATCCGAACGGGATTTTCCGCTTAGCAACGATAACAATTTCAAGCCCGGCAACGAGATTGAAATTCAACTCGGATACCATGGCGAAGTTGAAACGGTATTCAAGGGGATCATTGTAAAGCATGCGGTCAAGGTAAGACAGCAGTCGTCATCCTTGCTGATGATCGAAGCCAAGGACAATGCGATCAAGCTTACGGCTGCCCGCAAAAGTATATATCACATTGCTAAAACAGATAGCGATGTTATAGACACGCTGGCGGGTAATCTTGAAAAGGATATCGAAGCAACGACATTTAATCACAAACAATTAGTACAGTTTAACGCCACGGACTGGGACTTTATAGTCATACGTGCAGAAGCCAATGGAATGCTGGTGTTAACCGATGATGGTACACTGATCGTAAAGAAACCGGACGCCACAACGGAGCCGGTACTGGTTGCAACGTTTGGCCAGAATATACTTGAATTTGAAGCCGAGATGGATGCACGCAGAGTAAAGCAATCGATCACGAGTCATGCGTGGGACTATACGCAGCAAGAGGTTGAAAATTCAGAGGCGGGTGATTCTACATTTGCTGAGACTGGAAATTTTTCTTCTGATGAATTGGCAGGTGTGCTCGAAGCGCAGGTAAAACTCGTTCACTCGGGTCGTCTAACACAGGCGCAATTACAGGATTGGTCTGACGCCTATGCATTGCGCAATCATTTGTCCAAAGCTGTTGGCAGAGTACGCATTGAAGGCAATGCCGCAGTAAAGCCTGGTACCATGGTTACACTCGAAGGCGTTGGCGATCGCTTTAATGGAAATGTATTTGTAACCGGTGTACTACACCACTTCGAAGAAGTCTGGCACACCGATATACAATTCGGCTGGCGTGATGATTGGTTTTATGCCAAGGAAGATGTAATGGATAAACCGTCTTCGGGATTGCTTCCAGGTGTGAACGGTTTACAGATCGGTATAGTAACCGATATTGACGACAGCGAAGAAGGTGGACAGTATCGTGTAAAAGTACATATACCCTTGATAACAACCGGCAACGAAGGTATATGGGCGAGGGTCGCCACACTGGATGCAGGATCGGACAGAGGTATATATTTCCGCCCGGAAGCAAATGATGAAGTAGTGATCGGGTTTCTCAACGATGATCCGCGCGAAGCGGTTATTCTCGGATGCCTTCATAGTAAAGATGCACACAAGTCGCCACTGCCGGAAGAGGATGGAGCAACACAACATGGTATTGTTACACGGGAAGGTATAAAACTGATTTTTGATGATACCAACAAACGGCTCACGTTACGGGTACCGGCCGGAGCAGGTGAGAAGTCACTCATCATCAACAATGACTCGAATGCGTTCGAGATGAAAGATGAAAATCAGAACAGCGTCAAGATGGATGCGCAAGGAATTACGATACAAGCCGGAGCCGGCAAGAATGTAATCATCAAGGGTACACAGGTAATGATAAACTAAAGAGTATATATATGCCGGCCGCTGCACGTATCACCGATAATCATATTTGCCCGATGGCAAACCCGAATGGTAATCCGCATACAGGCGGACCGATCATGCCGCCCGGTATACCTACCGTGCTGATCGGAGGACAACCGGCAGCTACGATGGGAAGCATGTGCGTTTGTGCCGGGCCGCCTGATAGTATCACACGGGGTTCATCTTCGGTGATGATCGGAGGGCAGCCGGCAGCGCGGCAAGGCGATACCACAGCCCATGGTGGAAGTATAGCAGGCGGTTTACCGACCGTACTCATTGGAGGTTAATGTATAGACAAAAAGAAATCATCATCATGAAACCGATCGATAAATCATTTTTAGGAACAGGCTGGAATTTTCCTCCTACATTCCGCAGAGAATGGTATGGCGTTGAAATGCTTAGCGAGGAAGAGGATGTCCGGAGCAGTATATATATAATCCTCTCTACGGTCACGGGCGAACGCGTCATGCTTCCAACATTTGGTTGCAACCTGCAGCCGAAAGTTTTTGAAGTAATGAACGTTGCCAACATTGCTCTGATCGAAAAGATCGTCCATGATGCGTTGGTATACCACGAACCCAGAATCAAAGTAGAAGAACTCTCCACGGAAGTGAATCAGCAGGAGGGACGGCTGCTGATCACGATTCAATATACCATCATCAGTACCAACACACGGTATAACTATGTGTTCCCATTCTATATGAACGAGGCCACTAACATTGAACACTCATGAGCTGCAACTGTCACACCGAAATAACCCGAGACGGTTCCGGTCAATTAGGCCGTTACCTCAAGGCACTCGATCCTGCGTATGCTCCTATAGATGAACGCAGCATCGAAGAATTACTGGTGTTTATAAAACGCTATGCATCGCAGATCCGCTTCTATGATTTGCCAGAGAGTAATCCGGACGATACTCTTCCCGCAGCAAAGAGAAGCTGGCGTGAATTCTTCAGCCGCGATATGGCCGTTATAGCAGCCGGTATAGCGCTGACAGATATAGCACAGATAAAGAAAGATTTCGAAGAGACACTTCAAAATCTTCAGCAGGATCCGGATGCCGGTATATATGCTGCACTTTACAGCCCGATCATTGGTATGGCAGCGCGCATTGACCGCTGGTATACATTGGCGATTCCTGAAAACCCGTTGTATGAAGACCTTACCCTTGCTATACAATCCACACTGAAAGGACAATTCAAAAAGATACTTTCGTACGAGGAAGGTTTTAAACTGGTAGACCCTGGCAAGACACTAAACTTTGATTATTCCGAGATAAAGAATAAAGCCTTATGGGGATTGGAAGAACCCCTTATAGCGGACGGAAGTATATACCAGGGAGCCGATGAAGCAGCAAAGATCAGAAATGCCGCGCTCTACGTTGAGGATATATTTCTCTCATTCTATGGCTTCACACAAAAACTTGTAGATGAATCATCAGGCTATTTAGCATTCGCGCTGGAACAATATCCTGCGCACCAGCCGCACATGGCGTTGTTTATAGCATTTCTCAAACTGTTCAGACTTGCACAGGAGCAAATGAATGGTATAACGGAGCGTATGCTGAATTTTTACTACCGTGATGTTCTCCAGCTTACCGAAAAGCCATCGGTTCCGGATCGCGTACATATAGTCTTTGAACTTGCAAAAGATGTGGCGGAATATGCAGTTGCTCCGGGAACGGAACTTTCTGCCGGGAAAGATACTTCAGGTAAAGAGCAAGTATATAAAACCGAAACTGACCTGGTGGTCAACCAGGCTAAAGTAAAGGAGCTTAAAACGATTTTCATTGACAAAAAACTTCAAGACACTACGACTATCATCAACGGCATCTACGCGCAGCCGGTGGCAAACTCTTTAGATGGATACGGTGAAAAGTTTACAGATCCCTATCCTAAATGGCCGTCACTCGGCAAACGGATTAATATAAATAGGAATCCTAAAAATATATGCGAGCGAATTGAAGCAGTACAAAACCAATTGTATAACAGAAACGAGGCTGCTATAGGTTTTGCTGTTGCATCGCCACAATTGGTGTTGCAAGGTGGTATGCGGTTAATTGCCTACCAGCTTGCAGGACTTAGCAAAATATATACTTCGGATGCTAATGAGGCGGAGCGCAAGGTAAGGATACAGTTAACAACTGAAAAGGGCTGGCTTGTTGTGGACAAACCAATGCCTTCCAAAACAGCGCAAAGTTTACCCAGCGCAGGCAACACTGTCTTCGATGTGCAAACCGCTGTGACGTATGCCTGCTATCATTTTAGCGGAGATACACTGCTGGTGCTGCTGCCTCCGGGAGAGGCGGCCATTGTTTCTTTTGATGCCGCAGTACATAAAGATGCATTTGATACTATATATCCTGTTATGCAGGTTCTTATGGGACCTTCCGTACAAATGCCTGAGGAAGATTTCAAGAATATAGAATTTAGAAATGCCGCGCTGGATGTATGGGTTGGCTCGATTAGCCAGACAGGTCCTAATCAGCCAGCAGTTCCGCATTTTGACGGACTAAAAACATTGACACTTCAAAATGATGATGGTGCTTTAGATCCGTCTAAAGTATTTGATCCGTTCACGGCCTATCCCAACAGAGGTAAAAGTCTATATATAGGCAGCTCCGAAGTATTTAATAAAACCCTCGATGCGTTGTCTGTTAACATCCGGCTGGCAAATCCTGTTGATAGTGTTATCATTGGCCGGAAAGCCGTTGCTGCCGCTGCCAATGACGGTGAATATACCTTAACCGGTTTGGCTTCTCGCAGTTGGATATCCTTGGTTGCAGATGATAATTACGTAACTATAGATGACCTTGCCCAGAATGTATTGGCGGCAGAAAGCGGCAATAAAATACTAAGCCGTCATCCGATCGTATATGATGAAATATACTCTCATAAATCTACCAAGGGTTTTTTACAACTGGAGTATAACCGGCAACAAACCGCTACTGGCGATCAAGGGATTTTTGAGGTGATGCAGCAGACTGCGCAGAATCTGAAAATAAAAGAAATTTCCATCAGCTATCATTCGAAACTGGTCAGGCTTGAAGCCGGTACAGATCAATTCTTCCAGGTATATCCTTTCGGTATAGTTGAAGCTGATCTTGGTGAAAGAAGTTCGAGGTTGCAAAATTCAACAGTCAAGGATTCTGCTAAAGCATCCTCAACAACGGGTAGCGAACTGCTTAATCGATTATCTATAAACCAGGACCTGCTCGTTGATACCAAGGGTAATCTATTACCTCAATTTACATACCTGGATCCATATGCGAAATATAGTGCTGTTACCGTGAAGACGGCAACAGCAAATCCGAAGTCGGATTATCCTATAGTATACTCCGGATTGCACACGAAAGAAAGTTCAGCCGGAAAACAACTTACGGCTATAGACCAGTTGATGATTGATGCCAGTGGTGTACGGGAAAGAATCGAAGGTGGCGCCAATCAGTACTCCGGATTATTGCAGGAAGAAGGTATGCTCTTTATAGGTATAGAGAAATTGAAGCCGTTGCAGACGCTCTCGCTGTTATTCCAGTTTGCAGAAGGAAGCGCGGAAGATGAAGACAACGATCCGCCGGCCATTCACTGGTCTTATCTTACAAACAATGAGTGGCGTCCATTGAAAGGTGAAAATATAGTCGCTGATGACACCTATGGTTTTCAGACTACCGGTATAGTAAAGATAGATGTACCGGCCGATATTACGAGTAACAACACTATCATTACAAATGGCTTGCATTGGTTTTGCGCAAGTGTTACGGAGCACGCGAATCGCATTCCACACCTGGTAGATGTTGTGGCACAAGCTGTGATCGCAAAGTTTGAAGATCGGCAAAATGATCAAACACACTTCGACAACGCACTGGCTGCTGGCAGCATCAGCAAGCTTGCTGTTAAAGTTGCAGAGGTGAGCAAAGTGATCCAGCCTTTCGCTTCTTGGGATGGAAAACACCAGGAGATCGGAAAAGAATTTTATACCCGTGTCAGCGAGCGGTTGCGACATAAGGGACGCGCGATCAATGTATGGGACTATGAGCATCTTATCCTGGATCGGTTCCCGACCGTCTACAAAGTAAAAGCGATTCCAAATGCCGACCCGGAATGTTTATGCCGTCACACGGACCCTACCAGTATATATACTATAGCGGGACAAGATGATTGCTGTGGACCGCAGGTAGCACCCGGGCATGTGTTAATCGTGCCGATCGCTAATTTTAAGAACAGGAATGCACTCAATCCCCTGCAGCCCAAAACAAGTCGAAGGACACTATTGGAGATTGAATCCTATATAAAGAAACGCACCTCACCCTTCGTGCGCGTTCATGCGAAGAACCCGCTATATGAACAAGTACTGGTTTTCTTTCGCGTGAAATTCTATCTCGGTACAGACAAAGGATACTACCTTAAAAAGCTCAATGAAGAGATCGTGCACTTCCTGACCCCATGGGCCTTTGATGAAAATGCTGATGTTGTATTCGGTCAGAAGATATATGCATCCTCCATCATTAACTTCATTGAAGAGAGACCATATGTTGATTTCATAACTGATTTCATCATGGGAGTCTGCAAAGATGAATGTTGTTTGCCGGGGGAATTGCAGGAAGATCAGTCATCGGTGACACAATCACCGGATGGCCGCCCCATCATAACCGGTATAGTATATGATAGCACATCGGGCGCGCCACAAGCGGGTGTTACGGTACAAGTCAAAGGAGCGACAGCAAGTACGGTTACCGATGCAAGTGGAGCATTCACGCTACATCCAGGTACCATGGAATCGGTAATCCTGACCTTCAGTTTTGTGGGATATACTTTCAAGGAAGTAAGCTCACCCGTAAACAGGTCATGGAAGATATACTTGCTGCAAAACGTAAGCGGTGATGATTCCGGTGATGATGAAGATCTTATTGAAACGTTGAGCAAGGTATGCGGATGCGATAACATTGAAGCTTTACTGCAGGACAAATCTGAGTTTAGAGGAGAGGTCGTTGCCAAGCCATCCACATCGCGATCCATTCTCGTATCAGCCCCACGACACATCATCATTCCGTATGAAGAAAAGCCAAGGCTTACACCTTGCGAAAAACTGCGTGAATCAAAGCGCACGCCACAGCGGAGTACAAATGAAAAAGCCAATATAGCAAGGCCAGCGTTTAAACCAGTTGCGACCGTGAAAACAACTAAACACACAAATACAGATATAGCGTCAGCCTCCGGCAAGCAAGTTGAGAAGAAGGATGTTCCCGCCAAGAAGCGATCGGGGAGACCTAAAAAATAGCTTGGAGGTTAAAGAGAATAGTTAAGTATAGTATATACAGTATATAGAACAAATTATGGAAGAGCCTATCACACTCGCAAAATCCAATCCCTTGTTACCTGCGGAAGACTATGTGTCACTTCGCAAGCAGGGCTTTAAACATATAGAAAAAGCAGGCAGCGATCATTGGACAGAGTATAACAACTCAGATCCGGGTATAACAATACTGGAAGCAGTAAGTTATGCCATCACAGATCTCGGCTATCGCACGGGTTTCGAAATGAAAGATCTGCTGGCTCCTGAACAACTCACACCCGATACCTGGAAAGAGATCTTCTATACTGCACGGAAAATCCTTCACAACAGTCCACTTACCCTCAATGATTATCGCAAAATAATCATCGATGTAAAAGGTGTTCGAAATGCATGGATTGAACCCAGTAAAGACTATGAAGTCCCCCTTTGGATCAACTATAATCATTATGAAAGAAAAGATGATCACGATTGTAGCTGTGAAGATTCCGAAAATAAAGGCTGCTATGGAAAGTTACTGTTAGATCGCGTTACACCAGAGCAAGTTACCGCATCAAAGGAAGAAGCTATAGCAAAACTCCAGGAAGCGATTACGAAAGTGAATACAAAAATCACTGAACTGGAAGTCAAGATAGCCGAGCTTACCGTGAAGATCGATGCCATGGAAGATGGTGAAGAGAAAGATCTGCTCATCACCGAACGCACCAAGCTTGAAAAAAAGAAAGTCAAGCGGGAGGCACGGAGAAAATCATATGAAGAAAATATAGCATTGATCCGTGCTATACCTTTTACACCTTCCAAGATCGTGGAATTTGAGGGACTCTATAATGTAATGGTAGAGTATGAAGAAGATGTGATCCGGAATGAAGAACGTGACGAAGTCCGCCAGCGTGTGATCGAACGTCTTACCGGTCACCGTAATCTGTGCGAAGATTTCCTGAGCGTGCAGGCAGTGGAATACGAAGACTTTGGTATAGCAGGTTCCATTGCGTTGGAAGAATATGCCGATCCCGATGTTGTGTTAGCGGCTATATATTTCACCATTTACCGATACTTTACACCCTCTGTTCCTTTTTATACCATCGGACAAATGATGGAAAAGGGATATACTATAGATGAAATATTTGAAGGTCCTGCATTGAAACATGGCTTTATAGAAACGGTGGAACTGGAGAAGACCGATCTGTACCGCGATATACGCTTGTCGGATATCATAAGCGAAATTGCAGATATACCCGGTGTAAAAGCAATTACATATCTACGGCTTCCGTTCCTGGGTTTTGATGATGATAGCAGCGGAAGAAATTATTTTAATGAATGGGTCACCTTTTTGCAAGAGGAGAAGAAGATCGCCAGGATACAGCCTGCCATGTCTACCATGATGTTTTGCAAGCAGCGTGACTTCATCACCTATAACCTTGGATCGCCAAATGACAGGAAGCCGGAGTGTATGCTGAAGATGTTCAACGATCATAAGGTATTGGAGCGTAAATATAAACTGGAAGGTGTAGAGCGCGATCTGCCAGTACCTACCGGAGAGTATATGGAGCTTGAAGACTATTATCCCATCACAGAATCACTTCCGATGTGCTATGGTGTAAGCGAGCGTGCAGGGTTACCGGCAGATGCTTCCGATAAAAGGAAAGTACAGGCTTTGCAACTCAAGGGCTACCTGCTTTTCTTTGAACAGTTGATGGCGGATTATCTTGTGCAGCTCAATCATATAAAAGATCTGTTTACGTTCGATGACTCGGTTGATCATACTTACTATACGCGCCCATTAACGCAAATAGATGACCTTCAAAAATTACTGATCGATCACCAGGGGCGAGGTGCCGATCATTGGGACCAGATTCTGAATGACTTCACGCAAGTGCTGGAAAACCTGGTGGAAACTCCCAAGAAATTCCTGGTACGGAGGAATAAATTTCTGAATCATATGCTCGCACGCTTCAGTGAAGATCTTACTGAGTATGAAAATATAGCACGATGGCTAACGCCCTATAAAGTAGAGCAACGTCTTGTAGCGGATAAGATCAGGATACTTGCGCATGGCGAGTACTATAAGATCAGTACAAATCGTGGTAAAGGCTATAACTATGCGCGCACAGATATATGGGACACTGAAAATGTATCCGGAGCGGAAAGAAGAGTAAGCCGCTTACTTGGATTTAAATGCGCAGACCGCAATACATTGTCCCTTGACTTCCTGGTAGTGGAGCCGCTTCTGGTAACGGATTCTAAAACAAATACTTCATCACAAAAGCTTAACAAATCCGGCAAGCCACTGAACGTTATTAAAATTATAGATCCACAAACAAAAGAAATACTACTCACAAGTGTAGACGTGATTGAAGGATGTTGCACCGACCTTTTAATCAATGAGATTTTGACGTATGCGGATGAGCGCAAATACTTTAATTTCCAGGACGACCTGAAACATCATACTCGGAAATCGGCCGGCAAAGTTGGAACATTTTCATTCGAGCTTTGGGACAATACGGATGAAGAACAAGCGGTAGTGCTAGCATATAGTGAGAAATTCAATTCACGTCAGGACCGGGAGAAAGTATATAAACGTCTGCAGCAGTTGATCGATCGCATGAACGACAATGAAGGACTTCACCTGGTAGAACATATACTGCTGCGTCCTAAATTCGATGAAGTATTGGATGAGGGCAATGCAAGTATAGAAGTAAAATTACTCGATGTGTGCCTGGATGAGTGTGATCGCGCCAAAGGACTGGAAGAAACAGAAGTGCCGAATTACCGCAAGAAAATCAGAAGAATTCCGGCACGGAAGTGTTATGACAAAATGCCCTGGGTTCTTGAGTATTTCAGATTGAATCCGGCATCACAAAAGTACGATCAATCTATACTCTTCCAGGAGGTTTCACTCGAAGAAGGTGAAGAGCCCATACCACTTAAGTTCAGACGATACGAATCACTGGCAAAGCGTGTTCGCGATTTACAGGAGTATGGTTCCGAGCGCATAAGCTACGAGATTGTTTCAAACCAGCAGGAAGAACCCGGGGATTTGAAATATAGCTTTACCATTCATGGTGAAAATGATACAGTGTTGGCACAAAGTCTGTTCGTGTTCAACAAAAGAACGCGGCAACAAATAGAGAACAATGAATCGGTGCCGAATGATATCGAGATTGAGATTCAAAACCTGATGAGGTTCTTTGCATTTGAACTCGATCTATACTGCGAGGAAAATCCCTGTGACCATAATGAGGATCCGTATTCATTCCGGGCCACCGCGATACTGCCTTGCTGGCCAAAGCGCTTTCGGGATCCAACGTTCAGAGCGTTGGTAGAGAAGACAATTCAGTCCGAGGCACCGGCACATGTACATGTGAAAGTGATCTGGATTGGTACAAGCGAGATGCAGCAATTTGAAAAAGTATACCAGCAATGGCTTAAAGAAATGGCACTTACTGAAATGCCGTCCTACGAATATGTTAATCCGTTAGTAGAAGCGATCAATACCTTGAAACCATGTGGTTGCTGTGAAGACGAATGCAGCGGAGAATAATGATCTCTTTAAAAGCATTGGAACATGAAACATATAGTAAATCAATTACAGATTGAGATCCATTGTCCTGACGAAGGGCAGGCGCTTGGCATGCGTCATAATTTTGCTCAGACTTTTCAACAACGGATCGAAGAAGTAATGGATCGTGTATGTTCGAAATATATACCCGAAAGTGATTCCGTTCAGATTGATACACTGGCATTCGACTTGGGTATATTTAGTTCGCATTCCTTTCAGGATACGTTCGTGGATATCTTCGCGGATAAATTTGAAAAGGCATTAGTGCAAAAAATAGCGGCTCTTCCAAATCATGAACGAAGGACTTCTGTCGGACATTCGCAGTTGGAATTGTTCAAATATATATTGTTACACGGAACAACACCCTGGTGGGTTGATCAAAATGATGTCATTTTAAATGACATTGCACGGGTATTGGTAAAGGAGCATCCTCATGAAGTAAAATCATTTCTAGAGGCGAATTGCACGAATGCTGCCATGTGGAGCAGAATTGTATTTCAGTTGAATAGCGAAGTGCAAGATGCTGTTGCCATTATGGTTACCGAACTCACGCAAGGAATTATACTGATAGAGGAATGGATTCGCAAGATTGAAAAATATATAGGGCACGAAATGTATACAGAAAAGACAAAGTCTTTCATTACAACGGTTCTGTTAAAGGCGATCCCCTGGCTTTCAAGTAAAGGCTATACCAAGGATTCCTTTCAATCTGTATTTGACAGATCAATACCTGATCTATTTATTGATAACGCGGCCTATTCACAAAGTATAGTGGAAGCTTGGCGGAACATAAAAGCAAGTTCAGGTTTACCTGAATCTACAGCAGAGGGTAAGGTTGCCCCATTCGTTCATGATACGATCGTCACTGACGAAAAATATATAACAAAGCACGGCGGTGTTATTTTACTGGCGCAGTTCCTTCGTCCTTTTTTTCAGAAGCTTGGGTTGCTGGAAGGTGTTGCCTGGAAAAATAAGCCTGCGCAGTACAAAGCTGTGCAACTTGTAGGGTTTCTTGGTACGGGTGAAGAATACATTCCTGAATATAGTCTGGTACTGGAGAAAATTATATGCGGAGTACCACTAGAAGAACCAATACCTGTAAATGCTGAACTTAGTCGTGAAGACCTTGCCGAAGCTGAGGTTTTATTGCGTGCTGTTATTGAACATTGGAGTGCTTTGAGAAATAGTTCAACTCAAGGACTACGGGATGCTTTTCTCGTTCGCGATGGCGTACTCGTTAGAACCAATATGCATTGGCAACTACGAGTGGAACGAAAGACTATAGATGTGTTGCTCGATAAAATTCCCTGGGGATATTCTGTTATCATGATGCCATGGAATGACTATCCAATTTATGTTGAATGGTAAAAATGAAAGTATGGGACAAGAAATAATCCTGTCAGAATCCGCAATGACAGCCGCCCCGCTGGACCGCAATGCAGAAACGCTTGCACGCGAGATCGCATGGTTCGCGCGCGTTGTAAATGAACGGCTGCAAGATTACTTTCCGAAGGAGAAATTTGAAATTCAGCAGGAAGAAGAGCATAGCTGGATCAATAAGATATTGAACAGAGGCACACCCAAAGGCGCTTCCACACAGTCCACTAAAGATCCTTCCACTATACAAGATACTATATCTATACCGGACCTTGCCAACGATACCTCTATTTATGCAGAGTTCGTCAACTATTATAAACTTAATGCGGACGAACGATTGGTATTGATCCTGGCGATAATTCCACACGTGCAACCTCACTTACTGGATGTATTTTTCTCTGTCAATAAAGCATTGGGAAGAGGCTATACTGAATTCGGTGGCGTGAAAGGAAGCCGGCATAGTGGATTTATACCCACCATCGAAACAGCACTTTTTTTACTGGCAGGTAATGATCTTAGTTACCGATTTCGGGTATATAAATTATTTGAACCGGATCACATCTTCGCGGCTCATAACATCATCAGCCTTGAACAAGGACAAGCCAGCGAACCATTCTATAGCAGTTCTATTCTGATAACAGAAGAGTATGTCGATTTCTTTACAACGGGAAATGTACGCAAGCCAACCTTCAGCACGGAGTTTCCTGCAAAGCGCCTGGCTACCAAAATGGAATGGAGTGACTTGGTAGTAGATGAGTTTACTGCACAACAACTTGATGAGCTTCGGGTATGGCTCAAGCATGGTCGTACGCTATATGAAGAATGGGGAATGGATAAGAAACTCAAGCCAGGTTACAAAGCTCTATTTCATGGACCTCCCGGAACCGGTAAAACACTTACGGCAGCGCTGCTGGGCAAACTATATAATCTCGATGTATACCGCGTTGATTTGTCAATGGTCATTTCTAAATTTATAGGAGAGACGGAAAAGAATCTGGAAAAGGTATTCCGCAAAGCGGAAAATAAAAACTGGATTTTATTTTTTGATGAGGCCGATGCGCTCTTTGGAAAACGTACAGGTATATCGGATGCCCATGATAAATATGCCAACCAGGAAATTGCATACCTGCTGCAACGACTTGAGGATTACCCGGGACTAGTAGTACTCGCTTCCAATATGAGAAACAACGTTGATGAAGCGTTCACAAGACGATTGCAATCCATTATACATTTTCAGAAACCGCAACCCCGAGAACGACTTCGTCTTTGGAACAGTGCTTTCAGTTCGGCATGTCAGCCTCCCCCCAGCAGTGATATGGAACGTATAGCCCAGCAATATGAACTCTCCGGAGGATCGATCATGAATATAGTACAGTATGCTTCGTTGCTGGCGTTGAATCGTAATGATAAAGTCATCACGATCGATGACTTGCTACAAGGTATCCGCAAAGAGTTTAAGAAAGAAGGTAAGACGATGTAATTATAAATATACTATATATGAGTATGCGGCCATCAAAAAATACGGAGAAGATAGGAATGGAGTCAGCAGCAGCAAACGTTCAATGCAAGCTGACAGTAGGTGCTGTTAATGATCCGATGGAGGCACAGGCCGATGCCGTTGCTGACCAGGTGATGCGCATGCAAGAGAATGCACTGATTCAACGCAAGTGCACGGAGTGTGAAGAGGAAGAGCATGCACAACGAAAACCCCTAGCTTCTTTTATACAGAAACAGGAAATAAAAAACGACAGTAGCAATACCGTTGCCTCCGATGCTGTCTCCAGTAAAATACAATCGACAAAAGGAGGTGGTAGTCCGCTGCCATCAACGACCAAGAGCTTTATGGAAAGTCGTTTTGGTACAGACTTCTCGGGGGTACGTATTCATACGAATAGCGATGCAGTTACTCTTTCGTCTGAATTAAACGCACAGGCCTTTACTGTTGGTAGTGATATATACTTTAATTCGGGGAAATATACTCCGGAGTCATCAAAAGGAAAGCATTTGTTGGCGCATGAACTGACGCATACAATTCAACAAAATGGTACAATAAATGCAATGCGACCAAAGATTATTCAGCGCGCCACGTTGCAGACTAATGGTGGCGAGTGGGAAGATGAAAATTATACAACCAGTGTAAGCGGAGCACAGCATTCTGTTGCTATGGATATGAAATTTAAACCCCAAAGCAATGTTAATGCAACTAAAATTGGTCTTGTACAGATTGTAAATTCTGTGAAGAATGGTCGGCCCTATCAAATCAATAATGATGCTACTGTGAGAGGTCGTTCGATTGGAGCTGCTTCTGCTATTACTACAAATGCGACAACCGGAGAGACTGATGAAGGATTTCATATTGATCAGTCTGCAACAAATAATAATCCATTGTATGCTGTTGAAGGATCTACAGGAACGCAGTTAAATTCTTTGCCACCAAATGCTACGTGGGGAGAACATGGATTTAGATTTACTGATAGTAGCGGTGCCTTACAACAACACGATGCCAAACTACATGACGAAACGGGGCTAAATGATGCTAATGTAAATTCAGGTCAAATTTTTGAAACTACGGCATTTGCATTTGAAGGAGTACAAACTGGTATGTATTATGGGTCCGTAAGATGGGGGTGGAGAACCGATGCAGCAGGAGCCTTAACAAAAATACCATTTCAAATTGCCTCACGTGGTGTCCCGACATCTACATTTATAAAGTCTACTGAAATATGGAATTCAGGAAGTACTTCAGCAGGTACAGCAAATATACCCTTACGGGCCGTAGACGTGAAGATTACAAATGTTAATAATATAAATCTTAATCAACATCTTCCGGGAAATCTTCCGGCACGTTTATTACCAACCGGTACCCGTGTTCATATCATGCGTAGCGCTTCACCAGATCCTGCATTGGCGGGTATGGTATTTATCCGTGTAGTGGATGGCCCACATGTTGGTCGTGATGGGTGGATTCCTAGTAGTCAATTAACAGATGAAAGAGCATGATATTAAGCCTATAAAGCATGAATTATGGAAGCCTATAGAAATGAGGATATAGTATCAACTTTACTTCGATATGGATTTATAGAGCTCTTTCTCAGAATGGATGAAACCTTGCTAAATGAAATATGGAGTTATCCAGGAAATCGTGATAAGCTTTATGAATTGATCACGGATCATGACGCTCCGGAAGAAGCACGTTTTTTAAGTTCAGAAATCTTATTTCTAAAAGAAAAAAATTTTCCTCCTGACAATTTAAAAAATGAACTTTCTCAATTATATGCTTCTATTCTAGGACAAGGCGGAAGTGTGAATGCAAACATTTGGGGGCTCCCTGGCTTCCTTAATGGAGGAACGGGACAACATGTAGTGGCATTAGGACAAGCCATTGTGAAGGACTTCAGTTCTCTATTACAAAATACAGGCAGTGTGTATTATGAAGGAAGTAGGGAAGCCATGCAAGGAAATGCCTATAAATATCGCATAAAGGATTTAGCTGCCTTTTTCTTGGCAACAGTATTAAATATACCTTATACAGTATACAAAGAACCGGAAAGTAGAGATGAAGAAATTGAAGGATTAAAGCAAAACCTTAATAAGGAATGGGGCAGGAATTAGTCAGGTGAATAATATGCTACTCACCTTTTTGAGTCTCGGTTGCTTGTAAAATAAATTTAATAGTACATCAATAGTATATTATTAATGCATGAGCATTTAACGTCCACACAAAAAACGCAACCGGCTTCCTCCGCGATTGGTGTTAAAGCGATCACAATGCCTGGTAAGGCTATTGATATGGTTGCGAACAATTTTGTGCAACGGAAACGTCTTTATTACGAAGACAAAAATGCCCAACCAAAGCCACTTACTTCATTTATTCAGAAGAAAGAAATGTCTGGTGGCACTGATGTTATTCCAGATTCCGTCAGTAATAGAATAACATCAACACGAGGTACTGGTAATCCGCTAGATATACCGACCAAAAGTTTTATGGAGAGTCGTTTTGGTGCGGATTTTTCCAAGGTACATATTCATGCGGGTAAAGAGGCCTCCCAATTATCTGAGGCGCTGAACGCGCAAGCTTTTACCGTTGGGAATGATATATACTTTAATTCCGGTAAATATACACCGGAGTCTTTAGCGGGTAAACGGTTACTGGCGCACGAGTTAACACATACGCTTCAACAAAAAACACACCATACATCTGTCCAGCGAATAATTACCGAGCATACCGACAGGCAATATTCTACACATGCCGAAGCGTTACCCAGAAGTGGACCGGCACCCATTCATCTTGGAGATTCTGCTGGCAACAGGAGTATAGATGCATTTCAGTTTACAGGAACAACCAGTAACCAGGCATTGGTGTTGGGAGGGGTACATGGCTCTGAGTTATCGGGAATTGAAGTTGTTGAGACATTGCTTAATCAATTGCGAACCGGACCGCGACCTTACTATACTGTTACTATTGTACCGCGTTTGTTTCCGGATAACGCAGCTATACGGGAGAGCGATCCTGCAGCGATCCGGGCAGACACAAACGTAGGGAGATATACCGGTGCCCGCGGTGTAGATCCGAATCGGCAGATGCCGGAATTCGGAAGATCGTTTGATCCGGCTACTTCACTGGATAGCAGAGCCAGGCCTATAGAACGTGAAAATATAATGTTGCTGAATCTTATCAATAGCATCAGGCCCAGCAGAATCGTAAGTGTACATGCTATGCATAGTGATAGTGCTGCTGGAATTTTTGCTGATCCGAGAACAGATCAAAATCAAATTGCCTTAGGATATACTTCCGATAGAGCGTTAGCACTGGAAATGGCACGCCTGGCACAAAGCCGTGGTGCAGCTGTAAGCGGTAATCGTTTGGGTACATCTCGTGAGAATACTACGTATGCACTTGACCCCGCGATTGCACAACCTGGACAGCGTCAACGCAGGAGCAGAGGCGAACCTACGGCCGATCATCGGGGTGAAGGTGTCAGTCTCGGTGGCTGGGGAAGTACTGCAGTCTGTGATGCATCGAATCCGTCACGCAACCGTCAGGCTATGCGCATCATTACTATAGAGATGCCACGCGGGCAACGTATACAGGACATGCAAACACAAGCACAACAGGAAGCAAGGCGGATCGTTGTGCAGGCACATGTGGATGCTATACGTGAAATATTTTTGGGGCCAAATCAGGTAGAGCAAAATACTCCACCGGCTTGCCCTTAACCATATACTGTTATAAACTATAATATATATACCATACTGTAAATAGATGCATGAGCAAACTACTATATCACAATCTGCCAGCGTGACACCTTCATCACAAGTATGCTCGAATAACGCATTACACGTTGGAGATATAATCAGTGCCTCAGAGGTAGATAAGATTCCGCACATTCCGGAGGTGAGCTTTATGCCACGCAAAAATTATAGTGACGATGGGGGAACACTTCGGCTAAAGCCATTCGCATCGTTTATTCAACAACGAAATAATACACTATTAATTCAACGACAAGCAGCACCAGCCACGGCTCCCGGAAGTTTATTTTCGGCAAATCAAAAGTCGCGGTTCAGGCCTACGGGTAACATTACCAGGAAGGAATTCGATGCGTATGTCATGCTGAACTTTGGTGTTGTCGATGTTCATACTGGTACACAACAAGAGCAGGAGCTGCGTAGCACGCGGAGAGGTATACCGCCTGTAACGATTACCGGGTGGCAGTCGTGGGATCCCGGAAGCGCGTCAGGAGACTATACCAGTATCATAGATGGAATTGAAAACATGGCCAGCGTAATGGGGGCAGTACCTACCATCACGAATATAACTTTTTTTAAAGTAGCATACGAGCCTGATGCAACTGGGGCCGGCATTCCGGATACATCTATAGGTGCTTCTTTTGGTGCAGGCAACCTCACTATATTTGAAGCATTCAGTGGATCGACAAACCCGGCAATCGGTATAAACACACAGCAGGGGGCTCCGATTGCATCACCGGATCGAAGCAGAGATGTAGCGCGCACCATCACGCATGAACTAGGACATGGTGTAGCGGAAGCTGCCATGGCTTCGCAGAACAATCAGACGTTTGTACAATTCAAAGCGGCTGTCGGATGGGTTGGAAATCCGGAGGTGCTATATGATATAGGGCAGCCTGCCGTACGCGCTGCTATAGCCAATCAAACACAATTGCCTTCGCAGCACATCATCACGACATCGCGTTGGTTTGATCCTACGTTAAACGAGCAGCCTGTATCCAGATATGCCGTTGACGGAGGCCCCAGTGAAGATTTTGCTGAATCGATCGCTACATTCATTACAAATCCTTCTGTACTCCAGCAACGTTCACCGGCAAGGTATAATTTCATTCAGTCAAATATAGCAACGTGGCGTACACGCATGCGACCGACAATGCCTGCGCGTATACGACCACCGGTCGGGGATTTTCCGATTCCCAGCGGAGACACACGAATGGCTTAAGCATATAATGTTTGAAATATAATATAATATATAGATTCTAAAAGAGATAGTATGCAGGAGCGCGCTACGCAATCATCACCAACAAACACTTCCCCGGCTTCGGCTATAGTACCACAGAGTTCGTTGCAGGATAATTCGGAGCCGCTATATTTCTCACCGCTGCCCATTCAGTGTAAATTATCCATTGGTGCAGTAGATGACCCGTTGGAGACTGAAGCGGATGCTATAGCTGATAAAGTAATGCGCATGCCGGAGCGTAGTTTTATACAGCGTAAATGTTCGCAGTGCGAGGAAGAGGAAACGGCACAACGTAAGCCGCTCGCTTCCTTTATACAGAAAAAAGAAATGTTAGGAGGTAGCACCGTTGCATCTGATCCTGTAAGCGCAAAAATAGCGTCAACCCGTGGGAGTGGCAATACACTTGATACTACTACCAAAAGTTTTATGGAGAGCCGGTTCGGTGCTGACTTTTCAGGCGTTCGCATTCACACAGGAGATTATGCTGAACAACTATCTTCGGATCTCCAGGCGCAGGCATTCACGGTAGGAAACGATATATACTTTAATTCCGGAAAATATACACCAGAGTCTTCTTCCGGGAGATATCTGCTGGCACATGAGCTTACGCATACCATCCAACAAGGAGGATCAGGAAAACTTGTACAACGAACTTCCGCACGTGTAACCGGTTCAAACACAGCAGAGGTGAATCATGAAGGTGTAACCTACCGGGTAACACGCGTTATCAATACGACTACGCGCAGAACTATACCGCGTCCACGCGTGAGCGCGGATGCAAATGAAGAGACCGTTTCAGTAACACTATCGTGGTGCAGAGATAATTTACGAGGTGACGTACAGCTTGGCGCGAATATACCAGAGGCAGCGCGCCAGGTAGCGCAACAAATACTGGAGGCGATTACACGGGGCGCTCCCGCATCTGAGATCTCCGGAATACTACAGGGAGCCGAGGCAACACCTTTTCTGGAAGTTGTCATTGCACAGTCGGATACATTTCGCTTAACTGCCCGGGGAGAAATTACACTTAGCTCCCAAGGCGTCAGCGGTGGCCGTGGCAGTCTTGATTTTGAGTTAGGGCCTCTTGATGTCGGGGGACATATAGAAGGCGGAACCGGATCGGGTGTAAGTGGTGGGATACACGTAGGCGGAACTATAGGCCGCCGACAGGACAGATTCAATTGTACTTCTGTAACGCAGCGGATCACAACCCGGTATGTGTGCGAACAACTGGTTCCTGAACACACTGTACCACGAACCCGTACAGTTCCCTCAACGGATATACTCACAAAGTATATATACTTTAACTACGCAACAGACACCATTAACCTTGCACAAAGCAGGGCGAACCTCGTTGCCATACAACAGTTGTTGGGAGGTGGTTATCGTGTAACACAAATACAAGGATTTACTTCTCCGGAAGGGCCACTCGCCAGACGAAGAGGAAGCACCTTCATGGGAAATACAGCACTGGCAGAAGCACGGGCCAATGCAGCCTTGCAAAGACTACAGGAAATATGTACTTCGCTCGCGACTACCGGTACATGTGTTTCCGGAACTGCACTTTCCGTTGTGCCTCTTGGTAATGGAGAATTATACTCACTCCCCAATGATACCGTTGAGGGCGATCCGTTGGCAACGCACGCTACGGGTGAATTCATGACCCAGGACGCAGAGTCTGTTCACCGTGACGAAGCGATGGCGCAGCGTTTACAACGGATGACCCCGGCACAACAAGCCGATGTTATATACCCGCTTTTACGAAGAGCCGCCATTGTATTCCAGCTTGATACTACCCGTCAGGAACCTTATGATGAAACGGTACCGGATGCCTATACACCCACAACATGCCCTTCGGAAGTTGTAAGCGCAGCCCAACTGGTTTTTTCATTGATGAGAGGAAGTGGCAGGTAATGCTAGCTGCATTGTCCTAATGCGACCCATATAATTATGAAAACGATAATCGTACCGAAGCATCCACCACCAAGTTTCTTGGCACCGTAGCCGGCAATAAGCCCGCGGAATAAGTTGTTCATAGAGATGTTGTAAAGTATGTTAGAAATATTTTAACAGATCGTGTTTCTAAAATTTGATGCCAGCGTAGCATGCTGTGTGTTATGAGTAGAATAAAAAGTCGGTACCAGATTCTCACAGCGCGATATGAAGGTGCCGGAACAAAACAATTTGATCTCACAGGACAAAAGCCAGGACTATATATACTGGTCGTTACAGCAGGAACCGCTATTCGTACAGAAGTATCTCAAGTAATCAGAATTTATTCCTATTACAGACAAATGGAAAGCCTGGGTGCAAAAATGCATCCGGGCTTTTTTTATATGTGAGGTGTGTAGTGTGTCAGGGTAAATAAGATACATTCATTTGCATCTTGTGGGGTGCAATAGTCCGCCTGGTAGACAGATATTACCATCCATCCAAATGACCTACGGTCAAACATTATCGACCCCGATATTTTGCTACCTTCAACTTCTAAATTCATAAGGGAATGGCTCATTACAAATTGCAAATTAACGGGCAGAGTTTCGAGGCCGATGTTGAGGCAGATACTCCGCTGCTTTGGGTGTTGCGTGATAACTTCGGACTGGTCGGCACCAAGTATGGTTGTGGCATCGCGCAGTGTGGTGCATGTACGGTACATCTCAATGGCAATGCGGTTCGTTCATGTTCTATACCAGTCTCTGCTGTAGGAACAAATAAAGTGACAACCATTGAAGGACTATCCGTTGGGGGAAATCATCCTGTGCAACAGGCGTGGGATGAAGTAGATGTAGCACAGTGCGGGTATTGCCAGGCAGGACAGATCATGTCTGCATCTGCGCTTCTTGCAAAAAATCCCAAACCAACAGAAGAGCAAATATATACTGCCATGAACGGTAACATCTGCCGGTGTGGAACCTATCACCGTATTCGTGAAGCGATCATTCTGGCATCTTCAAAAGTAAAATAAGGTATGGCTATAATTCCTAAAACAAACAGACGTGATTTCCTCAAGATGGCAGCTACCGCGAGTGGTGGCTTATTGCTGGGATTTCATTGGGCGAGCGCAGATGCAACTTCTGCTTCTATGGAAGTGATCAGCGATGCTGCAAATATACCTTTGGGAGCGGTTGATTTTAATAGCTATCTGTCCATCGCACCCGATGGTATCATTACTATATTCTCTCCCAATCCTGAACTGGGTCAGAATATAAAAACTTCGTTTCCAATGATTGTTGCTGAAGAGCTCGATGCAGATTGGACGAATGTAAAAGTAATGCAGGCTCCTTTGGACACGAAGAAATTTGAGCGACAGGTTACCGGTGGAAGTGGAGCAATTCCACATTCATGGGAGCGTTTACGCAAAGCTGGTGCTACAGCGCGACACATGCTGGTAGAAGCTGCTGCAAAGCGATGGAATGTTCCAGCTACCACCTTGGTTGCTGATAAAAGTATAGTACAACATATAGAGAGTGGTCGTAAGCTGAGTTATGGAGAGCTTGCTGCGGAAGCTTCCAACGTTGCTATACCTACCGATGTAAAACTGAAAGACATCAAGGACTTCAAACTTATCGGTACCCCTATACGCAATGTTGATAATCACGAAATGATTACCGGCAAGCCACTGTATGGATTGGATTTTTACCGTGAAGGAATGTTGTTCGCGATGATCCAGCGCCCGCAGGCATTTGGTATGAAAATAAAATCAGTAGACGCTGCTGCTGCGAAAGGTATGCCTGGTATAACTGCCGTTGTTACCTTTAAAAATAATGTAGCTATAGTAGGTAAATCTACATGGCAGGTAAATAAAGCTCGCAAAGTATTAAAAGTTGAATACGAGGCGGAAGGCGCTATTGAGAGTACACTGGATCATGACCGTTTGTTCAAGGAGCTGCTCGAGAGTAAAGATGCCGTTGTTAAACGTAAGGATGGTGATGTGGACACGGCATTTAAGAATGCAGCCAAAGTTATATCGCGTGAATACCAATGCCCGTTCTTGTCGCACGCTCCCATGGAGCCTATGAATTTCTTTGCACATGTGCGTGCGGATGGAGCTGAATTGATAGGCCCCACACAAACTCCGGAGATGGCGCGTAACGAAACAGCAAAATTACTAGGGCTTAGTCCCGAGCAAGTGACCGTAGATCTGACACGCCTTGGTGGCGGTTTTGGCCGAAGGTTAAAAGCAGACTATGTATTGGAGGCCGCTGAACTTTCAAGTATTGTCAAAGCGCCGGTAAAAGTAATCTGGACACGTGAAGATGATATGACGGGTGGAAGCTATAGGCCTGCGGTGCGCTATAGATTCGAAGCGGCACTCGATACCAATGGAAATATGATCGGCTATAAACTAAAAGGAGTTGGAATCAATGCCGGTAACACAACACGCGAAGATAACTTTCCATCCGGAGCCGTGGAAAATATACTCATCGAATCCGTTGAACATAAATCGCCTATAACAACGGGTGCATGGCGTGCGCCCATCACTAACTTTCTTGCATTCGCAGAGCAGGCATTTCTGGACGAGGTGGCATCCGCGGTGAAGCAAGATCCTATAGCATTCAGACTTGCATTGCTGGACAAAGCCAAGCAATCACCGGTAGGTGCTGTTAAGTATGACATCGACAGAATGAAGGCTGTGATCACTACGGCGGCAGAAAAATCACAATGGGGAAAGAAGAAAGATGTAGCGCAAGGCTTCAGTGTATATTTCTCACATCGTTCATATGTAGCACAAGTTGCAGAGATCAGCATGAAGAAAGGCAAGCCCGTACTTGAGAAAATATATGCCGCTGCCGATTGTGGTGTTGTTGTAAACCTTAGTGGAGCGTATCAGCAGGTGAGGGGAGGTATAGTAGATGGCTTGGGACATGCGCTCTATAGCAATCTTACTTTCAAAGATGGAGTTACCGAACAAAAGAACTTTAATACGTACCGTCTTATCCGAATGAAAGAGATTCCGGAGATCGATGTACATTTTATAAACAATGGTATAGCACCAACAGGCCTTGGAGAGCCTGCGCTTCCACCGACAGGAGGAGCCGTGGCAAATGCATTATTTAAAGCAACCGGCAAACGTCTCTACAATCAACCCTTTACAAAGCAAGAAGAGCTGAAAGGTGTAAATCTGGGAGAGCGTTTATAGTATATATATCGAAAATCCATTAAAAAAAAGACACAGAACAACGGAATGACGATCTGTAAATTCTGTGTCTTTTTTTCTTATGCCTAAAGAATATATACTTGATAATGAGGATCAGTGCATTTTCTTGATCCAAAGCTTATCAGCAGATTCCTTGTATTTCTTTTCGTTTTGTTCCCACGCACGAAGGTAATTCTTGCCATTAAAGTTGGAGAACAAATATACTTTACCGTTAATGATCTTGAAGGTTGAAGGATCAACACGAACACGCTGCCCGTCTACAGACATATGGTAAGCGCACCATCCGCCATACGCTGGTTCATACTTCGAAGGAGATTTTTTAAACTCTTCAAGATTTTCGTTGTTCACAAAATAGTATGTGAGTCCTTTATAAGTATGGGCAAATTTTTCTGTTCCTTTCGCAGCTTTACCTTTAAAGTAACTTACCGGATCAAAGTCTTTAATAGCAATACCATTATCATTGTTAAAATTCCGGAGGCGGGTAGCATTTTCGGCTTGTGCGAAAACATTCAGGCAAAGAAATGCCAGGATGATTGTAGTGTAGATTTTCATGTAGAGTATTCAGATGATCAGACTTCAAAGATAAAGCACTGTAAAATACATGCTTCCGAGCTTTGGCGACTAATTTAACAGAATAACTTCTGCACGATCATTTTCCATTTTGCGCGTCAAAAAGAGTTCAGGTCAGTCTTCTGCGATACGCTTGATCTGTTCAAGAAGAGGTCCCCAACCACCATCATTCGTTGCATCCTTATACCTCTTTTCGCCATCGGCAAGCTTGGCAAAATCCCCCTGTGTTACCGTAAAGGTGGTCTTTCCTTTTGCTTCTGAAAGTGTATACGTTACGGTTGCATAGTTTTCGGGTAGATCCTCCGTTGTGGAGTTGGGATCAAATGTAGTATAGACGAGAAAACTCTTGTCTCTGATATCTATAATGTGCCCTTTAACAGCAACCATTTCCTGCCCGTCAAAAACTCCTTTCCACAACATTTCACTTCCGGGCTTCCAATCAGTAATAGGTTCACAGCCGTACATATACTTTTTTGTTTGCGCAGGATTAACCAGCGCGTCCCAAACCTTGGCAGCGGGAGCATCGATCTCGATGCTGTTTTTAATAATCAGTTCTTTGTCCATAATCTATTTGGGGTTAAATTTCTCTTCGAGCACAAAGAACCAGGTGGCAAGTGACAGCCCTATGTCAGCAGGAACTGAAGATTAAGGCGTTTTGAATTTACGGTTTTAACAAGAACGCCTTTCAGACACCGGAAACGATACACGGAAAAAGGAAAACGAAATGCCTGTCTCATAGTTTTTATTCCACCCGTGTAAATCCCAACTGAAACTTCACCCACTTGGTAACAATTTGCGACTCATGTTTCACCATATAAATAGAATTGATGCGTAAACACATTACACTTGTCTGTATATTTTGTTTTTATTTCTTAACCGCTCAGGCTCAACGAACACATTCATTCACAAACGGTTTGGTTGCAGGGCCTGTCCATCAATATGGACGCGAGGCATTGGTCAAAGACCTGTTAGCCCACCAGTTGTACACTGGTACAATGAAACAGCCCGCTGCCGGGCAAACTATATTTACAAATGACCAGGGCAAGGACATTACCTGGAAACCGCTGGAAGCAGATACAGCGGGTTTGTTTAAAAATGAAATGCTCTCCAACGGCTATATATACCTCACATACGATTCCAAAGAAGAGCAGTCTGCATTGCTTCACGTGATGGGGCATAACATGCTTTATGTAAATGGTGTGCCACACGCCGGAGATATATACTGGCATGGCTACCTGTACATCCCTGTAAAGCTTAAGAAGGGTGTGAATGAAATATTGATCCGTTGTTCGCGCTGGGCACGGTGGCAGGGTGTGAGTACACACCTGTTATTTCCGGAAAAATTCATCGCTATAAATACCACTGATCCGACACTACCATACGTCTTGCTTGATAAAACTTCAGAAGAACTGTGGGGCGCTGTAGTCGTTATTAACGGTACTGATAAAACGTTGACCAACCTCTCGATTACCAGTGTACTGGCAGGGAAGGAGCGTAACACAACATTACCCGCTATACCTCCGATGGCAACGCGGAAGGTGGGCTTCCGTTTGGATGCTACAGGCGTCAAGCAAAAGAACAGCTATACATGTTCATTAAAGTTAACGGAGAAAGGAAAACTTCTCGATGAGCGACCGGTTACAATTGAGGCGGTTAATTCCGAAGATCATTACAGCAATACATTTGTGAGCGCTATAGATGGAAGCATTCAATATTACGGTGTGGCGCCACAGAGTAAACCCGATGGTAAACAACCTGCATTATTTTTATCCGTACACGGTGCCGGTGTAGAAGCGATCGGTCAGGCGAAAGCATATCAGCCTAAAAGCTGGGGAGTATTGGTAGCTCCAACCAACAGACGTCCACGTGGTTTTAACTGGGAAGACTGGGGGCGTCTGGATGCCCTCGAAGTGCTTGAACATGCTAAGAAGAAGTATACACCGGAGCCCCATCATATATACCTTACGGGACATTCCATGGGTGGTCATGGCACGTGGTATCTGGGTGCAACGTATCCCGGCAAGTGGGCAGCCATCGCTCCGTGTGCGGGATATCCAACCTTGACAGGATATGGATCTGCCGATGGTAAAATTCCAGGACAAGGTGCATCGGATGCAGAGAATCTTTTATTGCAGGCGAGCAATCCGAGCAATGTGATTGAACTGGCACAGAACTATAAAACGGCAGGTATATATATACATCATGGAGACAGCGATAAAGTTGTATCCGTAGATTATGCGCGTCAGATGAGAGCCCTGTTGGGTACATTTCATAAGGACTTCAGCTATTATGAATATCCAGGGGGATCGCATTGGTTCGGAAACGAGAGCGTTGACTGGCCGCCTATCTTTGATTACTTTAACTGGCATACTATACCAGACGACAGTGCAATCAATGTAGTAGACTTCACTACGGCAAGCACGGCTATATCGTCACAATTTCATTGGGCATCGATACTGCAACAGGAGCATTCGTTTAAATATAGCCGCATAAAGCTCAAACGTAACAAAAAGAAAAATGCAATCACGGGGACAACTGAAAATGTATCCGTACTAGCCTTCTCGTTAGAGGATTTCAAACCCAATACAACCTTGACGATTACACTGGATAGCCTTGCGTCTGTGCAGTATACGGTTAAGTCAGCAAATGATATAGTATATCTTCAGAAACAGGGAGCCTGGAAAATAGGGGTCAAGCCTGATCCAAAACATAAAGGGATCAATCGCAATGGATCGTTCAAAGAAGCCTTTAATCATAAAATGGTCTTTGTATATAGCACAGCCGGTACCAAGGCAGAAAACGAGTGGTCGTATAACAAAGCCCGTTATGATGCGGAAGTTTGGTACTACCGTGGCAATGGAGCAATTGATATCATAGCCGACAAAGAATTCAGTGCCGCTGCATACCGCGATCGTGGAGTCATTCTGTATGGCAATGCAACGACCAACACTGCGTGGAAAAAATTACTGGCGAATTGTCCTATTACGGTGCAGCGGGGAAGTATCAAAGCAGGAGGGAAGCAGTATACGGGCGATAACCTCGCCGCATACTTCACCTGGCCACGCGCCGATAGTGAAATTGCATCGGTGGGTGTTATCAGCGGTACGGGACTTTCTGGTATGCAAGCAACAGAGGCTAACCAGTACTTTGCTGCCGGAAGCGGTTTTCCGGATTACCTGATCTTTACAACGGACATGTTGAAGGACGGTGCAAAGGCTGTTAAGCTTGCCGGTTTCTACAACAACGATTGGAGTTTTGAGAACGGCCAGCAAGTTGGCAACTAACTTTTTATCAAATTCATAACACATCTATACTTTTATCTCTGCACGTTCTGAAATTACTTACCGGGCACTCCGGAGTGTAATTTCAGAACTACGAGGTATCATATCGATAAATCTCCTGATAGCCAAAGCATTCTAAGGACCAGGCGCGGTCAAAATCAGACTTTTGATTCAAGGTTACTGCCGCGCACATTCAAAAGTATATTTTAACTTTTAATTACAAAGTACTTTTAAGTACAACTATAATACGCTCTTTCCGTTAGACTGCATTGAGCAAATCCAATATATTGAAAACTATACCGATGATTACACCCTGGATAATAGAAAGCAGATCTGGAAGTAGGGTAGCACTATAAAAAATTTGTCTTAAAGCTTTGAATTACAAAGTACTTTTAAATATTCTAACTACATGGAAAAACTTCAGTCCCCCTTCACGCAGACAGATGCTATTCACTCTACCGGAGAAGAGACGCCCAACTCGATGATTTATATAGTAGGATATGCTCTTTTAAGTATATCATTTTGTCTTTATGTAACCTTTGCTTTTTTTAACCTGGATGAAGGAGAGCACGTTTCTACCTTTGTAGTGCATTATCTTCTGGCACTTGTATATGTAGTGCTGCTAATCACCGATCATTCATACGGTATCACAAAGAGCTGGAGAAAAGAAAATATTCACAAGACGGTTATCCTTCTTAACTTGTTCCTGATAAGTGCGTATGCGCTCAATAGAGTTTTTACAGTCTTCCAGGACTCGACTGATTGGCTTTGCGCGTACCTGATCATTGCTTCAATAACAACGTTGAGTTACCGGTTCTTTCATGTACTTCCACGGTGGGTTAACAGATTGCAACAGGTGTTATTGGGAAGTACCATTGTATTGTATATATACTTGTCAATCTTTGTTTCCTATATCTACGGTGTTGGAACGATCGGAATCCTGTTCCTGGGAATAGGAATGCATGCCTTTGTGCCGCTTACTGTATGTATTGCTTGCTTTTGTCTGTTACGATTTTCTTTACGCAATGGAAAAATACAATATCATGCGGTGGTTGTTGGTATCGTTGCAACGCTGGCATATGTCACCAGTTTTGTCATTGAATGGAGTACTCGTGTCACAAGAATCGAGACGCTCGCCAATCAATCTGTTATGTACCCGGAGATGGAGCTTCCGGTGTGGGTAACGATAGGACAATCCCAGAAGAACGACTGGATCTCGCAGCGCATCCTGAAGTCGGACCTGGTATATACAACCCACAACCGATTTGCCGATTGGCGATTTATGCCATCCTCATCGTCCTGGAGTGAAGTAAAAAAACATGATCCGTTGGTATATGTGGCAAGTATCTTTGACCCAATTTCCGTTTCGAAGGATGACCGGGTAAAGATACTACAGTCTTTTCATAATGGACGTCACCAGGCCCAAGAGCGCTTATGGTCGGGTGATAATCTTACAACCTCCTATATTGTATCGGATGTAGACATATATACAGATCTGCGATTGGCCTATACGGAGAAGTATTTGAACATTCGGAATAACGCAGGTGGCGACCACTGGTGGGGTAATACTGAAGAAGCGATCTATACTTTTCAATTGCCCGAAGGCTCCGTGGTAACTTCACTTTCGCTATGGATCAATGGCGCGGAGCAAAAAGGTATACTCACCTCGAAACAAAAAGCAGTGAAGGCTTACAAGACAATTGTTGGCGTTGAAGCACGTGATCCATCGGTTATACATTGGCAGGAGGGCAACACCGTTTCGGTTCGCATTTTTCCGTGTACGAAAGACGAAGAGCGCAAGTTCAAGATAGGCATCACATCACCGCTCAGGCTGCAAGAAGGAAAAGTATACTATGAAGGTATAACATTCCGCGGACCGAACCCAAGCGGTGCAAAAGAAACACATCGCATACGGTTTATAGGGGGTGCAAAGGATGTTGATCTGCCCGGTGACTTTATGAAGGATAAAAAAGGCGACTATATTTTCGAGCAGTCATACGATCCTGATTTTGCTTTCAGCTACAAGGCCGTTCCTGTAAAAGATAATCGATTCAGCTTTAACGGCTATACATACTCACTGGCAGCGCATGAGCCTAAACTCCAGCCGGTGACAATCAAAAATATATACCTTGACATCAACAATAGCTGGAGCCGGGACGAGATTGATGCACTGTCAGCGCTTTCGAATGAATATACACTGTATGCCTGTGTTGACCAGGAAATGATGAGTATAAATACTGACAATTGGAAAGACCTGACCAGGGCACTGCATGAACAGAATTTTTCATTGTTTCCCTTTCACCGCGTAAAAGATATAGAACACTCTCTGGTGATTACCAAGGGAAAAGCCCTCTCTCCACACTTGCGTGATTTCAAGGATAGCAAGTTTGCACAAGGTGTTCGCAAATTCTTTGCAGCAAGAAAAAAAATAAAAGTATATAACCTGGAGGGAGATGTGTCCACTTACGTAAGCTCGTTCCGTGAATTACGGGGATTAGAATTTACAGAAGGCTCTATAAACACACTTCTTAATCATTTGGGAAATAAAACATTTCCGTTGACAGAAGAATCAGACGAGCGTATAATTCTTCACGATGCACACATGATCATCAGAAAAGTAAAGGATGAAAATGCACCTGCGGGTGAAGACAACGCTCCCGACCATTTAGCACGTCTGTTTGCCTACAATAACATCATGCGAAATATAGGTTCCGATTACTTTGAGGATGACTATATCGATGAGACGTTGGTCGAGGAAGCCGCTACCGCCTACGTTGTCTCTCCGGTATCGAGTCTGATCGTACTAGAGACGCAGGAGGATTATAAGCGATTTGGTATTCACGATATTGATAACAGTTTATTGAATGCTAGCAAGAATTCATCAGGTGCCGTGCCTGAACCACATGAATGGATGCTGATTATACTGTTCCTGACTTTTATAGCCTATACGATATATAGATCAAAACTGAGACTGGCACAATGAACGTCTTGTTATTGTATTTGCGGTATTTTATTCGCCCCGATCATTATAAGTGTGTTGGCTGGATCACGCTCGGGATAGCAGGAGGGGCGATTGCCTTTCCGCTGTCCTTTGTCTCGGCTAGCAATGTATTATTAGGTTTTTGCCTGTTGCCTTTTGCTATACTTACCGATGGAAGGCAACGGGTAAACTATATATACCTGGTGGCGATCCTGATGATGGGTTCCGTTGCCTATATCTATGCTGTACGGACATTTTACTTTTTTGCACTGGCCTTTTATATTCTGTTTTTGTTTGAACTTGTGCTGGGCCGAATCAATTCCCTGGTGTTGTTCCTGCTGGCTTTCATGTCACCATTTTTCAACCAGATTGTTATCATACTTGGATTTCCAATCCGCTTACAACTGAGTGAGTGGGCAGGAAAATTACTTTCGGCAGCAGGGATGATGATACAGGTAGAGGGGAATGTGATGTTACTCAATGGAACGGCATTCAGCGTTGATGAAGCGTGCATGGGACTCAACATGCTGGCTACATCACTGCTCATGGGAGTCTTCCTCATCGCGCATCAATATCATACCCGAAAACTGAAGCTTGGCTTCTTGCCCCTGATGGTTTTCTTCTCTCTTGTTCTGTTACTCAACGTTGGCAGCAATCTTTTGCGCATTGTTATGCTCGTATTGTTCCGCATTGCACCCGGGCATCCTTTGCATGAGATGATGGGTATATTTTGCATGCTTTTGTATGTAGTCGTTCCGCTATATTTCCTCGGTCGTTGGATGATAAGCAGGTTTGGAAAACCTTTCTCTCAAGAGACACACCCTATGCAGATCAGTATATTTACGCAAGCCCTGATTACTGCATTGGCACTTGCAGCAGTCTGGACAGGCTGCCAAATCCGGCATGAAAGAATACATACAAATCCGGAACATGCTCACGTTCAATTGAAGGGGTTTCAGCCTGTAGACATGGAAAATGGTATCACCAAAATGTTCAACAAGAATATCCTGGTATATATCAAGAACATCCCGGAGTTTTTTTCCGGAGAGCACACACCATTGATCTGTTGGAAAGGAAGCGGCTATACCTTTAAAAGCGTAAAGACTATAGCTATAGATGGCCATGAAATTTACTGCGGGCAACTTCATAAGCCTGGCGCCATCTTGTATACAGCATGGTGGTATACTAACGGCAGCACAAATACTATCGATCAGTTAACGTGGCGAATGGAAATGTTTCAGGGTGAACCTGGCTTTTGCCTGGTCAATGTTACGGCAGGTACGGAGGCAACTTTACGTACGGAACTCGAAAGAATCTTTGGCGGAAATGCATTATCGATAAAACAGCAGATATAGTATGACACCGGATCAGAATTCAGTCATTACAATTCAAAGAAGCATAAAACGGATCTTGCAGGTATTTATAGGGGGGCTAGTCATTAGCGGTGTTACGGCATTTCCAATAGAGTGGGAGCTGGGTATAGCATATGCGTGGATACAATCCTGCTCGTGCGAAAACACATTAACGCGATGGATTGAACTTGCTTATACCGGAATTCGTGAGACCAATCTGCAATATCCTTTTATATCCTACGGAACAGACTGGCTTGCTTTTGCGCACCTGGTAATTGCTATAGTGTTTATAGGTCCTTTGCGGGATCCCTTTAAAAATATATGGGTAATTGAATTCGGACTAATTGCTTGCGCTGCCATTTTTCCGCTCGCCTTCATTGCAGGAAGTGTCAGAGATATACCGCTATACTGGCGCCTTCTGGACTGCTCCTTTGGGTTGATTGGTGGATGCCTGTTGTGGATATGCTATATGAAAATAAAGCAGCTTGAAAAACTGAGTGCACTCAAAAAGTAGCTGCTAATATTTCCGGCAATACAAGGCTACATCTTTGATCATATTTTTTCCGAATGCATAGGAGAGGCCTTTGTCTAAATACGATTTGGTAGGATTATCAAAAAAGAAGGAAGCTGAATTCGGTACATTAAATCCCCAGGAGCCAGAATATTCCAGTTGGCCGGGTAAGATCAATGCGATATGTTTACCTCCGGCAGATGTAGTATACACCGCGATCACAGCTTTCTTGTCGTTGGCATTTTTCTGCGCTTCATTTAATGCTTTTTGTTCGTAAGCATGTCCTAATAAAGTCCATTGGCCATTATCCAACATCGAGTTTGATATTTCAAAGATTTGCAGGTACCGTTTCAATTTATCAGAGTAAAAGGCATTTACTTTATATACCTTGGCAACTGATTCGCCTATAAAAGAACTGCATTGATATTTTTCGGGAGATGTACTGGTGCAGTTCAGAAACTGCGTCATTGAATTTGATAATTCCTGTTTCCAGTTTTCATTTAAACTTTGTCCGTGTGATTGGCTGAAGATCAGCAGGAAGCAGATTGCCACATAAAGTGACGGATGCAATTTCACTAAAAGGTTCCGGAAGCAGATTGGGTAATTTGGCAAACGCATAGAGCAGAATTTATAGAAACAAAATTATAACTTTCACTGATCCCTAAAATCAATCCGTGCTCCGGCCAGTACGTTGCGTGTAATCGTCATGTACTATTTTAATTCATTACACTACTTTGTAAAAAAGAAATGCATTCTTTTTGAGCTCTCATCGAAAAATATCATGCATTACCTTGTATCGCAATAGCTCAAATGCGCTCCTATATTGTTTGTAATTGAAAACACGTGTGTAAGAATCGAACCACTTTAGAATCAATCGAACCGCTGTATAAAATATTTTTCAAATATGCGTCTCACCATTCATCGTGATGATTAGCAGCATGTATTTTTTAAGAAGCCATGGCGGGATAGTATAGGACGGCTGAAACCTTTTTAAGAGAATTTCATAAGCGGTTATTGAAAGCGGGGCACATCCTCTATATTCGTTTTTATAACGACCTATAGAATGTACTGGTACGCACGCATCTTTACTTTATTATCACTGGCTATACATATCCCAACGGCAATTCATGCTCAGTCGGTATGCCGGGCCATTAATCTGAAGACTGAATACCTGGTGAACCCGATTGGTATTGATGTCCCTAATCCAAGATTTACATGGAATATCGAAGATGCGCGACACGGTGCACGGCAAACATCTTATCGCATTCTGGTTGATACAGATTCTATAGCGCTCACCGTAGACAAAGGGAGTATATGGAGCAGTGGCTGGGTTAATTCAGACAACACGCTGGCAATATATAGTGGTGAAAAATTAAAACCCTTTACACGTTATTTCTGGCGATTAGATATAGCCGATCACGAGAATACAAAAACCAGACAAGGTACTATTGCTCGTTTTGAAATCGGGATGGTGGACATGAAGAACTGGCAGGGAGCCTGGATCAGCGATGGTCATGATGAAAATACCAAACCAGCGCCATACTTCCGCAAGGAATTCACTTCTAAAAAGAAGATTGTGTCCGCCAGGGCGTACGTTGCAGCAGCGGGATTATTTGAACTATATATAAATGGGAAGAAGATAGGCGATCATCGTCTTGATCCGATGTATACCCGTTTTGATCGTAGAATTTTGTACCTGACCCACGATGTAACCAGGCAACTCCAATCGGGGACGAATGCTATAGGGGTGTTGCTTGGTAACGGCTGGTATAATCATCAATCTACTGCGGTATGGAATTTCCATACGGCAACATGGCGTGCACGTCCTGCATTTTGCCTGGACCTGCGCATCACTTATGAAGATGGCAGCACCGAAACTATTTCCACCGGCAAAGGATGGAAGACTTCATTGAGTCCGGTGATATTCAACAGTATTTATACTGCAGAGCATTATGATGCAAGGTTGGAACAGCCGGGTTGGAATGCTCCCGGCTTTATCGAAACAACATGGAAAGATATAATGTATCGTCAGGCACCTGCAGCACAGATCGTAGCGCAGACCCTGCATCCGATACGCAATGTTGAAGAAGTTACAGCCAAAGGCTTCCGGAAATTGAACGACACTACCTATGTTTTTGACCTGGGTAGAAACATTGCCGGAGTTACGCAACTTCGGGTCAGCGGCCCCGCCGGTACAACGGTACGGCTAAAGCACGGGGAGCGTGTGTATCCAAACGGCCGTGTAGATCAATCCAACATCGATGAACATTATCGTCCTGTAGGCACAACCGATCCCTTTCAAACCGATATCGTTATCCTTCGCGGGCAAGGGGAGGAACAATTCATGCCACATTTCAACTATAAGGGATTTCAATATATAGAGGTCACGAGTAGTAAACCATTAAACCTGAATCAACAAAGCCTGGTTGGATATTTTATGCATAGCGATGTACCGGCTGTAGGGCATTTAAAATCTTCGAATCCTATCGTGGATAAGATCTGGTATGCTACCAATAATTCGTATCTCTCGAATCTCTTTGGCTATCCAACCGATTGCCCGCAGCGCGAAAAAAATGGCTGGACGGGTGATGCACAGATCGCTATAGAAACTGGTTTATATAGTTTCGATGGTATTACTATATATGAGAAGTGGATGGCGGATCACCGCGATGAACAGCAACCGAACGGTGTACTGCCAGCGATCATTCCCACCAATGGCTGGGGCTATGAATGGGCCAATGGTCCTGACTGGACCAGCACGATTGCAATCATCCCCTGGAATATATACATGTTCTACGGCGACAGTAAAATTCTGGCGGATTGTTACGACAATATGAAGCGGTATGTGGATCACATCGATGCCACCTATCCCACCGGGCTTACAACGTGGGGGCTGGGCGACTGGGTTCCGGTGAAATCAAAATCTCCTGTGGAGCTTACTTCCACATGTTATTATTATGCGGACGCGGCTATCCTTGCCCGTGTTGCCGCTATACTAGGTCACCCTGACGACCAATTGAAATATACCGCGCTTGCTGCCAAGATCAGGAATGCCTTTAATACGAAATACCTGAACGCAGAGACCGGTATATATAGTACAGGACTCCAAACAGAATTGAGTGCACCACTTTTCTGGGGACTGGTACCGGATACGTTAAAAATAAAGGTTGCAACCAACCTGGCAAAGCGCGTGGAAGCGGATGGATTTCACTTGGACGTTGGTCTGTTGGGTCAAAAAGCAATTCTAAATGCATTGAGTGAAAATGGCTATGCCGATGTTGCCTATCGCATAGCCGCGCAAGAGACATTTCCTTCCTGGGGATGGTGGATTAAAAACGGAGCTACCACGCTATATGAAAACTGGAATATCCAATCTGCGCATGATATATCCCTGAACCATATCATGTTTGGAGAAATAGGAGCGTGGCTTTACAAAGGACTTGGCGGTATTAAGCCTGACGTAGACAAACCCGGATTCAAGAATATAATTTTGCAGCCGTATTTTGTTAAAGGCCTCAATCATTTTGAAGCGTCCCATACCGGACCACAGGGAACGATTACAACTTCCTGGAAGCGCCAGGGAAAACGAATCAACTATACAGTAACGATACCTCCCAATTCTACAGCCACGGTATATCTTCCGGAAACGAATCAAAAGGTATATCTCAATAAAAAGGTACTGCAGGAGAATCCAGTGCAATTGGTAGCAGGGAATTTTGTGTTTGAATGGAAGTAGGTTTGGCTTCCATTCTGATCTGCAAAGTAGAAAAATAATAAATAAACGAGCGGCGCCTGGCAAAGAATAAACCTCATGTTTTCGGTCGTTCAAAGATGTCGAATACCGAAAGGAACTATCACTTGAAGACGCGTGTATTATATTTGTCTGATAAGCTTTACAGGAGAACGTTAGATGAATTCATTGCCATACAACCTGGAGGCTAGTCCACATTTTTTAGATTTCGAGTTTAGCAGCACAGGGCCAAAAGGAGAGGTGCGAAAGATAGTTCGGTTCACGAAAATGAAGATTGCCGATGCCAGTATCGAAGTCTATAATATAGGCTTCGGAGATTACAATAAGTTGGAAGATAAAATCGATGATCTGATCGTAACGGATAATAAAGATTCCGATAAAGTCATGGCTTCGGTGGCCGCAGCAGTGATGACGTTTACTGATCATCGGCCTGAAACGCTCGTGTTTGCGCAAGGCAGCACAGCTGTACGCACACGGTACTATAACATGGTCATTGCCTATCATTATAAAGATATAAAAAGCAGTTTTGACGTCTGGGGGCACTACCAGGGCGAGTGGGAAGTATTCAAGCAAAATAAAGCCTATACGGCCATTTTGGCAAAACGTAAATAAGTTTGTACATTTGTATAACTAAATGATCGGTTTCATGTCTATAACCATCAGTCAGAAAACAAAAAGCAATGACAGTCGTAAGACTGTTGTGGTGAGTAAGAAAGTAAAGAGTCATGCAAAGGATCCCTTCTTTGTAAGCAAAGCCAAAGCAGCAGAAGCGTTCCTGAACAAACATGGATTGCCTGCAGGGTTCTCAAAATAGTCGCTGATTATAAGAATAGAAAAAGCCGGGTATATCACCTGGCTTTTTCATTTATAGAGTTGATTGTTTTATGAGCGTTGAATAAATCGCAAGGTATTTCCATTCGGATCGTCCACATAAAATTCGCGTGTTCCCCACGTCTGGCTCACCGGACTTTGGTGAACAGGAGAATTTTTATTGCCAGGCTTCAATCCTCGTCCTATATACTTTAGGAAAAGCATGTCTATGTCTTCTGCAATGATCGAAACAACGGCACCTGTGACACCGTCACCGCTATGAGAAGACAGATGTAGCTCTGCTCCCTCTCTTTGTAAAACGCTAAAGGAAGGCGCCCCGGTTTCAGGCCACGTGCCAACCCATTCAAAGTCCAGCACATGTGTATAGAAGAGTATAGATTCTTCCATATTGGCGCATTTCATCATCGGAATAATATTCATCTAACCCGCATTTACTTTAAAAGGTATATATGCATTTCAGACTATGTAGCATAGGGTAACTTTACAATGAAACTGGTACCTATACCAACGGTGCTCTTAATTTCAATGGTACCCTTGAGGCGATCCAAAGATCTCTTCAAAATATATAGTCCAAGACCAGTACCACTGGCATTTTGTGTGGCCCGGAAGAACATATCAAATATCCGGGTTTGATGCTCCGGTGCTATACCCTGTCCGTTGTCTGTCACTTCAATGGTAATGCCGGCCGTTTCGGTGTATACAATTACGTTTACAAAAGGGGATTGCCGTCTTGCATACTTGATTGCGTTTTCAATGAGGTTCTGTAAGATCGTGTTGAGCAGCATCCATTCGGAGTGAAATTCAATGGCGGGCTCAATCTCTTTTTTAAATTCAATATTGCTGAAGGCAGGTAATCCATGGAAGGACATGATGCATTCATCAACCATTTTAGCAAAGTCTATTTTCTCCTTTTGTAAATCCGTGTGACTGAGTGTTGTCAGGTTGATTAACCCTTTGATAATATTGTTCATCCGTTCAACCTGCGCATGTTGTCTGTCCACATACTCAAGGGCATGGGCATCGGTTATTTCCATCTTCGCTAAAAATGTCAACCCCAACATCGAGGCGATCGGACCTTTCAGATCATGCGAGATGCGATAAAAGAATGAATCCAATTCCGCATTTTTGTTTTCAATGATACGCGTCTGAAGTTTATTTGTCTCCAATGTAGTCTGCAATTCTTCATTCGCTTTTGAAAGCTGCTCCGTTCGCTCCTTTACTTTGAGTTCTAATTTCTCGGTAGCCTCTAATTGTACTTGCAGCGCCAGTTGCTGGGCTTCCTCTTTTTCCATTTTATACCTGCGGTAACGGTCGCCCAAGGCAAATGCGATGATGATCGTTTCAAGGGTTGCACCAATCTCTACAAAATGGGTTGTCCAGAAATTGAATTCAAATACACCACTGTTACGTAAGGTCAGGAGCAGTCCACCGATCAGATATATAGTCCATGCAGCAATAAAAAAGCTTGCCGTTTTATTGCCTTTCACGCGACAAACAATTCCGGTAGACATATATATAATGGTGGAGAGGGAAATGAGGTTATTGCCCGCAGATGAAAGTGTTTTGGTAGCCACCAGGATGGTAGCGATCACGGCCATTGGAATCAGCGACAGCAAAATATAGTACATGATCGTAGAGTATTGCCTGACCTCTAAAAATCGTATTGTAAAGATTGACAGAAAAATGGTGAGTATACCCAGCGTCATTCGTCCGGCATAGAAATTCATCATGGGACTTTCCGGCCATAGAAATTTACCGGCATACCCGGAAGCTGATGTGAAGATCAGAAACGTACATACAATAGTACAGATATAGAGCAGGTAATTTCCCTGATTGAGGCTCAGGTAAATGAAGAGGTTGTAAAAGAACATGACAATGAGGATGCCGAAGAATATACCATAGCCTATATCTACCCACCGGACCTCTTCATTGAATTTTTCTTTTTCTATAGCATAAAGCGGAAATGTTTTCGGACTTCTGCCAGCGATCCGTATATATACCGTACTGAGAGAGTCTGCCGTGAACTGTAACGGTAGCACATGTCCTGTATGTGATACTTTCCTGATGCTGTGCGCCCGGTAGTAGCCAGAAGCATCATGATGCCATGTGCTGTCGCTGTGCCATTGATAGAAGTCCACATATTCGAGAAACGGAGCTGGAATTTCAAGATACCAATGCACACCTGGCTTAGCGATTCGGGTATTGATCTTTAGCCAGATCGTTGACTTTAAATACCCGAACTTAAGGTTGCCACCACTGCTGTGAAAGCGTTGTTGGAATGCTGGCGTTGTTACCTGTTCGATCGAAACGGAATCGGTATCATCAATAAAGACTTCCGTGTTGGCATCGAGTCTGTAAATGATGCTGGTATCGGCCAGCAGATAAGGTTTTTGGGCAAAACTGTCGAAGTTCAAAAAAAAGAATAGGAGGGCTATCGCCAGGGTAGATTGCAAACCAAAAGAAAGACGCATGACGAAAGCCTTAATGACAATTAATCAAATATAGCTAAAATCAGAAGATGATAGCAGGAAAAGAAATATACCGTCATATATTAAAGCAGTATATTTTTAATGAAGAGTTTGCCGCAAGTCTTTCGCCAGGAACTGCACTTCAGAGTACGCTGCATACGATCGAAATAATGCTCACGAATAGATATCGACATCATAAACCCAGAAAGTATTTGAGGGTCGATCTTGTAAATCCTTACATTTGCGCAGCTGTTGACCTGCACTATGAGCCGGATCTCTTTAATTGTATTTTCTTGCATTTTGTTTTCCGGGTGTACCCGATCTTCTTCTTCAACTTCGGTTTCCTTTTATTATTGGCGAACCAGCTTTCAACTCACCCCAGCGGAGCAAGAGACGCTTGCGCTTAATGAGGTAACAAAATTATATGTGCGCTACTTTGACGTTGCCCTCAAAGATGGAAAGCCAATTCCAGTTTCCCCCATCACTTTTAAAGATTCACCGGGCAAGGCAACTGTTGTGCCGGTGATATATATTAAAAATGAAGTTATGCTTCACCTGGCATTAGAAGCAGAAGATCTGGCAAAAAAAATAGTGACGTATATAGACCAGATAAATACCCGTTATGCTATACTTTGTACAGAGATCCAGATTGATTGCGACTGGACATTGACAAGTAAAGAAACTTACTTCAACTTTCTTGAGCGGTTGAAGAAGGTAAGCAACAGGAAACTTTCGGCAACCATACGACTACACCAGGTTAAATTTCATATGAATACGGGTATACCTCCGGTGGATCGTGGTGTGTTGATGTATTATAATATGGGACGCATCAGTGCTGACTCGTTAAACTCTATATATGATCCCATGATTGCAAAGCGCTATACAGGCGCTCTGAAGAATTACCCGCTCACACTGGACATTGCGCTACCTGTTTTTACCTGGGGCATGCACATCCGCAATAATAAAGTCATTGCTTTGCTAAACAAGGTTGATAATGCTGCGTTTACCAATGACATTCATTTTGAAATGAGAGCACCATCATTTTTTGAGGTGAAGGAAAATGTCATTAAAATTGGACGCTATTTTGAAAAAGGCGACCGGATAAAAATCGAATCCATTACACCTGATGAACTTGAAGGCATGGCTGAAGATCTCTCTGGTTACTTGCGTGAAAAACCTCAGGAAGTGATCTTCTACGATCTTGATAATTTTAATTTGAAACACTACCCAAATGAAAAACAATTCTTTCAAAAAGTCAGTCGCTATTTTTAGCCTGATAGCCTTCGGTGCATATGGAGGGCTGCTTGCGTGCGCTGATTATTTCTGGGGCTATGATTATGATTCAAGCTTTACTCCCGAGACGTACGTTGACAAATCATATCTCCCTTTATTTTTTGCTCCCAATGATGTCTTCTATAGTATTGGTTTTGACAGCGATCATACCATTCGATTCAATGATGTTATCCTGGCAGATTGGTCAGGTTATCTAAAGGGCAAGATGACCACAAAGGAATTGTCGTTTTTCTTATTGAATGATAGTGCTGTTACCGTGATCAATCAATTATATACTGCCATTCAAAAAAAACAGAGCCCTCCTGCAGTGTATAGTAAGTTGAATCTCGCCGATGAAAAAGTAAGAGGTTTCATCGAATTCATGTATCACGCTAAAACAATTGAAGTAAGCAGTACACAATCTGCTGATTCATGGAACTACGATGAAAAGAAAGCTCCCGTAGTAGACTATAAAACTGTTGTCCAGGTAGAAAAGCTATATACATCAACTAGCGATGCTTTCCTGAAAAATCGATATTGGTTCCAAACGATGAAGGCTTACTTCTATAGTCAGAATAAGCAAAGTGTTATACCGTTCTTCGAAAAGACAAAAGCATCTGTTCCTGAGAATACATTATACTATCGTGGATTGTCATATGTAGCCGGAGCGCATTATAGCAGAAAAAATTATACTACGTCCAACTATTTATATAGTGTTGTTTTTGACAAGTGTCCGGAGTTACGAACGGTTACGGCCTATAACTTTCATCCACAGGAGGAAAAGGATTTCCGGGCTTCGTTGGCGCTGGCAAAAACTCCGGCAGAGAAGACTGGTCTTTGGGCATTGTTCGGTTACTACGCTGATGAGAAAACTGCGATCCGTGAGATCTATGCCTTGAACCCGACCAGTACACACCTCGACTATCTTTTAACCCGCCTGGTAAACAAAGAAGAAGTTAGGTTAAATGATATAGCTTTCAAATCTGCAGATGACTATCGCAAAAGTATGAAAGAGCAGCAGGGCAAAGATGCGCTGCAACTGGTGAACACCATTGCCAAAGAGGAGAAAACAGGTAAGCCATATTTATGGAATATCGCTGCAGGATATCTGAACATCTTTACAGGAAATCATTCCCTCGCCCTTCAGCTGTTGGAGAAAGGAGAGAAGCAAGGACCGAAGACTGACCTTGCTGCCAAGCAAATACGTTTGTTGAAATTGATCAATACACTGAGCAGTATAACCGTGATGGATGCCAAGGCCGAGAGTAAAGTACACCCTGAACTTCAGTGGCTATACATTACCTGTACCAAGAACCCCGATGATACATTCCGCTATACACACGCCCTGACATGGAGCAAGCGCTATATATCATCGCTATACCAGCGCCAGCAGAATCCGGTGTTGGCAGAGTTATTCAACCGCGATGATAAATTTTACCAGACGGTTGCTAACCAGGAAGCGATGAAAAGCTTTATGGCGAAGTCTTCTCAATCTCCATGGGAGCAGCTGGCAAAAGGAATTTATAACGTAACCTTGTCAGATATATATGAGTACCAGGCTGTGATGAGTGCCTATACCGGCAACCTTGATGCAGCCATTTCCTTTATGGAAAAGTCTGATCAGTCAAAAGATGCACAGTTGCTTGGAAATCCGTTTAACGGAAAGATCAAGGATTGTCATGACTGTGATCATGCAGCCACTCAGAAAGTGAAGTACACCAAGTTATCCTTCCTGAAGAAGATGAAGGAGATGCGCACCTTTGTTGACAAGGGCGAAGATGTATATAATAACAGCCTGTTGCTTGGAAACGCATTCTATAACATGACCTACTTTGGTAATGCCCGTGTGTTTTACTATGGAGCGATCACCAATCAATACAGCAACTATATAGATCCCTTTTACCAGCCGCAGTTGCTGCGCTGCGCCAACGCCAGGCAGTATTACCAAAAAGCGTTTGAGGCAGCAGCAAACCCAGAGCAAAAAGCGAAGTGTGTATACATGCTTGCCAAGTGTGAGCGTAACGAATTTTATACGGATAAATACCACAGCGCAAATGACTTTTACGGAGAGCCTGAAGTAAGCTTCCTGGCATGGGATGGTTTCAAGAAGCTGAAAAACGAATATGCGAGCACGCGTTACTATAAAGAGGTGATCAGCGAATGTGGTTATTTTCAAAAGTATATTGAAGGAAACTAAGAAGTGCTTTTACAGATACACACAGCCGTTCCGGTAGGGGGCTCGTTGTAGCGTCAGCAAACGAGCCAACCCCAGGGCTAGTGTATTTTTTTTACGAGGCCTTGTAATATAAAGGCGCTATATCAACAATTATAAAAGCCGTTTTTTTACTTCTATTCAACACCTACTTCAACTACGCGGACGGGTTGCGTTTACACCTTACAGCTTCTAAGTAAAACACTGATATCGTTGATAAGTAATTTATGCAAAAAGTGGTGAATTAGGCCTTTTCAATGGTTTGTTCTGGCTTTTAGAGAGCAATTCACCGCAACATCCTGTGCGCGTTTTTTTAGCACCCAATGTCAGATAGACTTTCATTTAAACGAGCAAAATAATTTTAAGCAGTTCACCTTTGTATAGTTCACTGACCGGGCAGCTATAGCACTATAGATTACTCAGAAGGCGAGAAGGTTACACTATAAATTAAAACGTTTAAATCTTATGATGACATTTCATGAAAAACTCAGCATCCTGAATATAATGAAGGAAGCCAGGCAGTCGATTGAACTGACCTATAACAAAAGACAAGTTGTTCAGAAATGTCAAATCGTACAGGTGATTAATAACGAATACATCATCATTCGCCAACGGAAGTCTTTTTTTTCAAACGTGCGTGCATTTCTGAGTATTGACGCTGTCGATGATATCAAGATCGATTAGTAGTAAATTGGTATATATAGGAAGTAGACTATGTTTACAGTATAGCCGTAGCAGTATATAAATCGCTCACACCAGCGACTCTTACCGGGTGAATACTTTTGATTCCGGATCCAATGCATCCTTGAGCCAATGGGGGTTCATCAGGTCGAGTTCATCGGGTAATCTGTGCAGCGGAAAATATGAGAACGCAGCGCTTTCACTGTTGGATATACCTTCCTGGATTTGATCTATAAGCTTTACTTCAAAGTACGTAACAACATACTGTACGGCTCTGTCGGGATAATAATATGTAGTATATTCCGGTGAAGAGTATACGCCAATCAATCGAACTACTTCACTTCGCGTATAGGCTTCTTCCTGTATCTCCCGGACAATGGCTTCCTGTACCGTTTCCCCGAACTCCACATGCCCTGAGATTACACACCATTTCTTTGTGTCCATTCGTCTTTGCAACAGAATATCTCCTTTTTCATTGAAGATAATGGCCGCCACGGCCGGTAAAATCTCTTTCCGTATCATAGGCATGAAGTTATAACCTATTCCACTGGTATGAAAGTATATATTATAGATTCTTCAGTGGGTGTTATATAGCGTATAACACGAACTATAGTAATCAGTTTTTTTGTATGAGAAAATCAAATCTGAACCTTTACGGATAAAGAATTCAGATTTGATTTTGTTGAGTATCACTGCAGAATTAATTGTGTGGTGTGCCGGGATCTGGACTCGTGTTCTTCTCGTATACTTTGAAATCTGTAATCCACAGGGATTCGTTTTTTAACAAGGGACTTTGTCCTACGGGGTTGTTGTCTAATCTACCACCTGCCAGGCTGCGGTAAATGCCATACTTGTTTCGAATAAATGAAGCACCACTACGCCACATATCAATGTTGGTGTCCTCGAAATCGATCAATACTTTACCGTCACGGATGCGAATAATTTCGCAAGCATAATAACCGTTATGTGTATAGTGCATCTCTTCACGTACCTGCACCCACTCATCTTCGAAATCTGACAAAGGTATATTGTTAACTACGGTACCTTTGCCCGTGCTTGCTCCATCTACGGAATGTATAATTTGCATGCGCTTGTTGGTGCCATCACTGTTTGCACGTGGTGTGATGGTGATTACCGGGCTGCCGTTGTTAGGTCCGTCTTGCGCCTTCAACTGGTGAATGTGGCAGAAATTGGCAGTCGGTTGAAAACCTGCGGGAAGTTTAAATTTCCATTCCAATATTTGCCACTCATCCCAGTTGCCTTGCACTTTGGCCCACGTAGTGTTGTTTGTTATTGACTTCATTTCATTTCGTTGACGATCTACCGTGGTAGCGCTGCATCGGTCTCCATCGATAACAGGATCTATATGTATATCAAAACGAAAAACAGGTTTAGCGAATGTAGCATCCCGTACAATATCGCAATGTATACCCTCGGAATGTCCGCCATATCCACTGTTGCAATGCGGATGTTCAGAATAATCAAAACCGAAAGTTTTCATATAGGTATTGATCTCATTGTAAGGTTTGCCGATCATCGAGGGAGCAGCCTCCATCGTAGATGTAAGGGTATATCCTCTGCAGCCAGGACCTGTCAGTGTCTTGGAGACGCATGTACGGCCGCTCTTTATCCAACCTGTTGTGCCGACCTGAGAGTATAGTGTATCCAGTGTAAACTCAATGACGTATTGGTTTGCACATCCGAGGTTATCAAACTTCACGATGTTGGCTGAATGTATAGCGCATCCTGTATTGCCTTCGCTGCTGGAAATCTGATGCGACCAATCTTTACCGTTAACGGATACCGACACTATATTTGATATCGTTGGACTTGCTTCGCCACACGTACCAAAGTCTATAATAAAGTGTCCCGGATCTTTTGTTCCAACACTCTTTGTAAGTGTATATTTCCAGGTGGTGCTGTCCACTACAAGTGAAACCTGGAAATCATTGTCAGACGGTTTGCGCATGGCGGATGCATCATCGCCGGTAGATCCGGAAGAGTCGTCTGCCGGCACCATACTCTCTTCCTTGCAAGCATATGTAACTGCTGCAAGGAGGATCACAAGAATGAGGGTTTGGGATAATCGTTTTTTCATTGGCGTTTAGTTTAAATTGGTGAACGTACAATGATGACGACCTGAATTCCTGTCTGCCTTACAAACTCAAGGTGTAAAAAACGTTCAAAGAACGGGTATAAAATTGATTGGATTGGCCCGTGGAAAACAAGCGAAGGTGTTTTGCCTGACCTCGCTCGTTCTTACTATATATAGTGAACAGCTTAAATGTTACACCACTATATTTCGGGAAGTGGATGATAAGGGATCTGCGTGAAGGACAGCGATAGCCTATACGGTTTGGTGTATATGTTCCGCCAGATATTCACTGAATCCGGTTGTCGCCTTTACAGGAATTGTGCCTTTGCCTTCAGGTCCGGTTTTACCGTCAACAACCATCTGCGTCATTTCGATGAAGTTCTTTGTAGCATCTGCGGTGAAGCCAAATCCCTGGAGCGTTTTTGCCCATTCCTGGCGAGGTATCTGCTGTACTTTGACTTCTCGTCCTAGAGCATTCCCGAACATATTCGCAATGTCAGTTGCGTTATACGACTCCGGGCCCTCTATTTCAAAGACAGGTTCGCCCTCTATATCTCGAACCATCATGTCGGCAATGAATTGTGCAACGTCTAGTGGCGATATCATAGATATTTTCAAATCAACAGGATAAAACGATGGGAGTATACCCGTATCCTGAATAACAGAAACATAATTCATCCAATTGCTATAGTAGTAAGCGGGACGTATAAAGATTTTCTGAATGTCAAGCGACATGAAGGAATGCTCAAGCAGGTATGACATCTTCAGGTTACCACTATCATTTTCATGTTGCGCTCCCATCGAGGATAATCCCACTATCTTTTTAATGGTTGAATTCTCAATAGCTTTTCTATAGTTGGTTAAGATCTTTTTAGTATCTCCAATCACATCATTGCTATTTCCTGTTTCCGGTGTTAACAGAAATATAGTATCACCATTTCTGAAAGCGTTCTCCAATGCAGGTAAATCAAATGCATCGGCCACTTCAATCGTCAGGTTTTTATTTATCTGTAGTGTTTTAGCTTTATCTGGATTTCTGATAATAGCTTTCACGCTTTCATTCCTGGAAAGTAAATTGTTAACGATAGCGGAACCAACTTGTCCTGAAGCACCCAGTATTATATTCATAGCGTTTTATTTTGATGCGCCGAGCGGTTGCATAGATTTTAAATACACGTCCATTAAGACGCTCGATTTAGAAGGTAAATAATTGTGCCGTAGCCATGGCGTTGCGGGATGCCTCTGTTTTAGCTGGTTGTTAAAAACAAAGTTCCGATAGTTAGTCTATCGGAACTTGGCACTTCTTTTCGGTTGTAGAGACTACGAATTATATACTTAATGCTTAATGATTATTCGTTTCGTAAAGAGTTCTTTGCCTTGCGATACATGAATATAGTATTCGCCTTCCGGCAAGTTCGCTGTACTTAACTGTAGTGGACCGTCTTTTAAGCTGGCTGATCTTCGTAGCTGGCCCTGATTATCGTAGAGTGTTATGTCATAAGCGGCAGAGGATGTACTTGCCGGTGAAGGGTTTTGTTTCTCTGCCTTTGTATTCTCGAGGCTGATGGTCACATAATCGTTTACCGGGTTCGGATATATACCTATACTATACATGCCGTTGCAATTCACATAAAAGTATGCGTAGCTGAAATCTGTCCAGCCGCAGTTAGCCGTATAGGCTCGTACTCCTACGTAATGGCTTCCGCAGCCATAAAAAGTAAATTCGTGGTTATAAGCACTGGTCTGTTGAAACGAGCCATCCAGATACCACTCGTAGTCATAGTAACCTGCGCCGGCAACCTGTGGCACTTCGGCATATACATTTGCGTAGCCTCCATAAAATGTATTCTGTGGTATGTTTACGGCTCCTATAGTAGGACCAACAGATACGTTCAGCCGGGTAGTAACGGAGGTGCTGGAGCACGGGGAGGTGATCACCACTTCAACCCATCCCGGACCATTCCAGTTTGCAGTTGCTACAACCGAATTGCCGGAAGTAGTGTTTAATGAAATGTTGCTGCTCTTCGTCCAGGTATAGGTACCGCCAGCAAAGTATGGAACCGAGTATGTAGTGTTGCCACAGATAAAAGAATTACTCGCGGATATTTTTGTGGCGACATAGTATTTCAGGTTTGTTGTCCCGTAGGGAGTATCGTTCCAATTGTGCTCCATTAATGGGTACATGTTCCATTTTGATTTGAATCTTCCTGGCGTTGGCGTTGTGATCGCTGTATGATCACCCGATCCCCATGAAACTTTTCCCGGATATGTTTCTGAACAAACCTGGATATAGCTTCCGTCCGTCATGTATACATCTTCGTCTGTTTGAACATAGTACCCGATCCATCGGGTTGGCCCGCCTTCTGCTATACTCCAGGCATATCCATGACAATTAAAAGTTCGTGACGAACTGTAGCCGTTGGAGGTAACAAATTGAGTCCGGTTTGGACTGGCAAAATAAGAATCCCAGTACGCGCGATCTGCATTGGACATCTCGGGGACAATATAGGCTGTCACTGCACTCCCTTTTGGTGTACCGATATAACTCAGTGTTTGAGCATTGATATTTATACTCAATGCCAGGAAGGAGAAAAATAGTATTCGTGAAATATTTTTCATAGTCTTAATTTTTTGAGAGGTATAGTTTTGTTTGACTGACAACATTATCCAGCACGGCATAGTCTGCCACTACACCTTGATCTGTAAAGTATTTATATTTTTCGTCCCGAAGTGAATTCAGTGCGGGGGTATAGTTTGATTGCTTTAGTATGCGCGCCATGACCCAGCCAGTAGTGCTATATGATAGCGAACCGTATACTTCCTGGTCATTCTTTTTTGCATCGAGTTTTTCTTTGGCTAGGCTCAGCAACGCTTTCCTGTTCCTGGTGTCGAGTGAGGAGAGCACGCTTTCCTGTGCCAGTAAAATTTCGATAGCCATGATCTGGAAGGAGTATTCTCCTTTTTTCTCCAATGACAATTGCCTTGCTGCGGCTGCCGGATTCATGGAAGTATATTTCTCCAGTAGTAACGTTGCAACATCCTTTCGCTTTAACAATTCATGGGCTCCGTTAAAATTCTCCTGCAGCTTTCGTATACCTTCCTGTGGCGTACTGAAAACCATAAGGTCTCCGAGCAGCGGGTAATTGAGGTATGTTTCAATCAGGCCTTTCGTTGATATAGTTGAAAGCAACGACTCGGGTAGGCTGCATGCATCACGCTTATCCTGGTAACTTTTCAAGGCGTTCCATTGTTCTGTTCCCCGCTTTACAGGGAAGTCATAAGCATCATTTGCTTTCTGTGCAAATCCACTGGTAAGATCAACGAGCATTACCAGCACGATAATGAAATAGAATTTTTTCATGGTGTAGTTTTTAATGGGTAACTAATGAGTAACGTTAAAAGAAGTGCGTCACTAAATTTAAAAACGCAAGCGTGATATACCTACGAAAAGTCTGGCGATCCCGGAAAAAATATCACTGTTACGACTTATATACATCTACATTCACAATCATTGCGAATGATTGTTTGAACTTGCGAAGAGTATACAACAAGGATAGATATAGCGAGAATAAAGACAACGGTTATAAAATAGCATTTTTTATTTGGGCCTCATCCTAAATCCCTCTAGGGGGAGAGGGACTTTTAAGCTCCCATTGTGTCGTGAATAGATTGTGTGGCCTCACCCTAAAGAGGCTGTCTCAAAAGTCTCCTCTTGAAAAAATGCCCCATATACAATTTTGTTTATGGGGCATTTTACTAAGTGATTAAATTCTTTATTTGGTATACAGATATATTAACGACATAGTATATGACTCATCAGGAACAAAAAAGACTTTTTGAGACAGCCTCTTTGTTTGGAGTGTTCTATAGAGTTAATCTTTGACTACACTGTTGTTTGCAAAGATGAAGAGTATCTGCTGATCTTCTCCAGTGATATATAGGAGAGTATTAATATACCCAGGAAGATTAACGGGAAGAATGCGTTGAATCCGAAGCCATCGACTACACCGTTGCTGACGGAGGCTGCTATAAAATCGAAAGCAAAACCTGCATACGCCCATTCTTTAACTCTGCGCGGTATAGCAGGGATGATCAACGCAATGGATCCTGAGACTTTGAATATCATCAGCATCGGACCGAAGTATGCCGGATAGCCGAGGTGACTGATTCCTTCGCGTGCCATTTCGGTGTGCGATGTGAGTGCTGGCATAACGCCTTCAAACAAAAAAATGATAATGGTTGTAATCCAGAAAGTGATTTTGTGCTTTTTCATAGTAGTTTTATTTTGAGTTGTTGATGATCGTTGTTGATACAAAACTACTGTGCAAAATCGATAGCGAGCGTGTGTAAATCCGACTATTTAGAGGTGGATTTGCGACAACTTCCTATAGCGAAAAAAACGTTACGAAAAGCGCGTATCACTCTTTGCTCTTGCTCACACTCTTCTCCATACCGGTAATGATCTTGTTAACTTCATTCTCCGTGGACTTTAATTTTGCCTGGCAAAGCGCAATCAACTCAGAAGCGCGCTTGACCTTATCAGCCAATTGATCGACAGAGACGGATTCATTTTCTATTTCGTGTGCAATCTGTACAAGCTCATCGTAGGCTTGCTCATAGGTTATATTCATTTCCATGGTAATCTTTTTTGAGGGTGACGGTGGCATCAATTTCTTTGTCGGCTAAGATGATTGAAATATTATCACCGGCTGCTATCGTGCTGGCGTTGTTTATAATTTTATCGTTGTGTTTTACAATGGCAAATCCCCGTTTAAGTGTATTTATAGGAGAAACTAATTTTACCAGCGATGTATAATGATCGAGGTTACTTTGCTGGTTTTTGAGATATAGTATATTGAAAGTCTTTAGATTTCCTGCCAGGTTTTGCAGGTCATTCCGTTTGTTTGAAATTGTAATCAATGGCCCAGATAACAACTTGGCTGAGAGGTTTGCAACAGCGCTCTTATTAACATCGAGTATATTTCTTGTAGTATGGATGAGGTTTGCCTTCAGGACCGCCAACTGTTGATAGCTTATCGAGAATGCTTGCTGTGCTTTGAGTAAAATCGACTTCTGCATGATTAGCAGAGCCTGTTCAAATGCGCGGTTGTGGGCTACAATAAACTCTGCTGCTTTGGTTGGCGTCTTGGTTGCTGTATGCGCCATCAGGTCTGCGATTGTTGTATTCTTCTGGTGTCCTATTCCGGTAATAATCGGTATAGGGAAGCGTGCTATAGCCTGGCCTACAAGGTAATTATCGAAGATGAGGAAATCGGTTTGCGCACCTCCGCCTCGCGTGATCACGACTGCATCATAGGCTATACCTGTATTATATACTTCGATCAATGTATCGCGTAAAGCGCCTGCATTGAGTTCACCCTGTACTTCGGTGAAATACTCATCAACCGTAAAAGTATACCGGAAGGGGTTTGCCAGTAAAGTATGTTTGAAATCCTGTAGTCCAGCAGAAGCCCTGGAAGATATAACAGCAATATTCTGGAGCACATGATTCAAAGGGAGTTTCTTATTTCTCGTGCTATACTCTTCGTTTACCTTTTGAATGTGCGCGGGATTTTCTGCTACCAGTTTCTCCAGCGTGGCAAGTCGATGCCGTTCAATGGCACCGAGTGTGAAGGCCAGATCTATACTGTTGACCTGGAGCTGCAAACCAAAGGTAGGGTGGTAGTCTACCGTTACATTTACCAGTACCTGTATGTCATTGGTAAATTTCCGTTCCGTGATACGCTCGAAATTTTCAATTTGCCTGGCGCCAACGCCCCAGGCTTTCGCTGAGAATTTAGCAAGAATATTGTTTGTGGTGGAGTCTTTCTCAACCAGTTCGAAGTAGTGATAATTGGAGGCAGCCTTGAACGTATGATTTGTAACATCGGCGATTACCCAAAAGCTCGTAGACCGAAAGGCATCTTTCAGTACGTTGTTTATAATCACGGAGAGCTCGGAGAGTCTTAATTGTGCCGGAGCCATTGGCTATATATCTTTCTGTATGATGTCTATATATACTACACTTCGAAACTATATTTCCAGGTAATTTATCGATCAGCCCTGGGAGAAATATCAGCCAGTGCCTGAATCATCTCTTTTTGAATGATTGCATCCAGTTGACCAAGTTTTTCAGCGAGGTCTTCATGTATAGTTTCTTTGTCGATTTTACCATGCTGAATCAGGTGTTGCAATTCGAATTGCTTCTTTAGAATAGATTGTAAATATACTGTATTCTGAATAGCATGTTTCAGTAAATATAACTGCAACACATCCGGTTTGGGAGTGTTGCCTTGCTTTTCAAATTCAGCATTCCGAAGATCTTCGATGTTGGCCATAGCGTTGATAAATTCAAGGGTCAATATTTCGAAAAAAATCAGTCGTTTCAAAGGGCTGTAACTTTTATTCGTACCGGCTGTAATACCCGTGATCCTGTATGATATGAGTTTGTATTAACAGTGAATAGATAAAGGTTGGTATAGAAATTTAGCTTAATCGGTAAACAATCAAAGCTATGGCAAAGACAGCGAAGAAAACCTCAAAAAAATCGGCTAAGAAAGCCGGCAAGAAAACTGCAAAAAAGCGCGGTCCGAAAGACAGAAGTTATGTGAATCAATCACAGGAATTTGAAGTAAAGTATGCAAGCAAGCGTAAAACGGCTGCTAAAAAATTCGGCTCGAAGAAAGCAAAGTAACGGCTGACTTCAGTTGTCCGTATGTTTAAGCTTTCTGTATCGGCTTTGCTTGCATACCTGGTATTAGAAAATATATACTTTACGCACTTACTACGATCGTATGGGTGAGTGCGTAGCCGTCAGCAACGGTTCCGGTTACAGTGGCTATTTCATTGTCAATAGAATCTGTAAAGACGCTATCACTTGCATTGTAAGTGTAGCCGCTCATGCCTTTGGTATAGCCATTGGCCGTTGAAGCATTTACCAATACCACAGCACTGTTGGAGCTTTCCGGAAATCCGATTTGTGTTACCAGTAAAGATGAACCGGAAGCATTATATATATGTACGTGAATGTGCGTAGCACGACTCTGATACCAGCCTGGAAAAATCGAAACGAATGATACCTGTCCATCGCTGTTGGTGACTTGTCGGCCTCTTAAGAAATGCACCGCCGTATAGTCAACGGTCTGCATCGATGTTCCTCCATACTCCGAGTAGTAACCATCTTTATCACAATGCCAGATATCAACGTATGCGCCTTCAAGTGCAGCACAGCTGTTATTCTTGTTTTGTATAGTGATCGTTATTGTAAAGGCTACACCGGTTCTATCGGAACGTATATCAGTCTTTACAAGTGTCGATGGACTTTTGGTTGGGAAAGGTCCTTCTGTTTCAGCATCCGTTGTTGAGCACGAACCGGAAGCCGTTGTCACGGTAAAGCTGGTGGCTGAAGTAACCGTAACGCCATTTACAGTCACGGCAACCACACCCGATGTAGCACCGCTTGGCACGGTCACGACAAGTTGCGTAGCCGTAGCGGATACAACCGTAGCAACCACTCCGTTGATCGTTACGGTATTGGATGCTGGTGTTGTGCTAAAGCCTGTACCGGTAATAACAATGGATGATCCTGCAGAGCCACTGCTTGTAAAGCTGGTAATAGCAAGGTCTGCTGTGCTTGAACTTGTTGTTACTGTAAAGTCACCCGATGATGTTCCGGTTTGCCCGTTCACAGTGACAGCGATTTTACCTGTACTCGCACCCGACGGCACAGTGACGGTAAGCTGTGTTGTAGTGGCTGCTGTAACGGTAGCCGTTGTTCCATTAAACGTTACGGTGTTGTTTGTAGTAGTTGCACTAAAATTAGCACCACTGATAATTACAGTGTCGCCAACCGCACCACTTGTAGCAGTAAAGCTGGTAATGGAAGGTACGGGAGTTGCATCGTCATCTTTACTACACGCCACGATTAGCGGTGCAATCAAGCTGCTCATTCCTAAACTCTTCAAAAATTGTTTTCTCTCCATGGGTATATCATTTATATACTGAATAACGACAAAAATGAAGAAGGTAATCGGTGCTACCGAGGGCCGTTAATACATTTGAGGTGAACGTGTGGATTATCAAGGTGTACACTGAATTTATCTTCACCTTACGCACGTTCATCAAGGATGCTAGTAATCTGATCATAAGAGAATCAAAAATTGTAGATACCGCCTTTACAGTGATAAATCATTTTCAGGTATTCACCTATAATAAGATTTACGAACGTAGAAGGTATAGATGAAGTAAGTATAGGTTGAGTATAGACTGAGTATATATTTACCGTTGTTCGTAGATGAACAAAGAAAGATGTTCATGGACATAAGAAACGCGGCAAGTAAAGTATACTGAATATGAACTTGAAGTTTATGTGCTGGCTTGTTGTGGGAAACGCGAAGGAACAACGCGATGTACATTATCCATATCCGGATGGGAGAGAACTGAGATGTCGCCAGAAATGACTTCGGGCTATGCACAAGGTATAGTTGCAACCTTATGCATAGCCCGAAGGTAAATTCTTTTAAGAGATTACATGTTCAGATCTTTGGTAACATCGCTTTTAACGTCACCCACTTCTTTTTTCACATCTTCCATAGCACCCTTGAATTCTTTCACACCTTTACCAAGGCCTTTCATGAACTCAGGGATTTTCTTTGCTCCAAAGAATACAAGCACAAAAAGTCCGATCAATAAGATTTCCTGGAAACCAACTCCCCCTAAAAACAAAAGAACTGTGTTCATACGATTTTTAATGTTTAAATGCTTTAACCCGAAATCGGCAAACCGCCACAACTGCGGCTGTCATATCACAAAAGTAGTTTTTTAATTGCTACGTTTCCAACAATACAATACATAATAGGTATAGGTTCACTATGTGTCGGCAACCGTGTGGGATGGCTGGTCAGGTGACTTGGCTGCAAATGCTAAAAACTTGGGAAATAACCGTTTACAGTGCATCAGGCTGCCTATTACGAAGTTTTTTACACTGAAAATTTTCCTCGTATTTAGCGGTGACGCATAGCCACATCGTGCATCACATTATATTTGCCCCCTCGAATTTCATACAGCTAACATTTACATGATCATAAAGAAACTGGCGGTTCCGCTTATCAACGATAAAATTTTGCAACAGGCCGAGCATGGCTACATTGCTACAGCCGCCATCACCGATGCCGGTTTTGACTTTATCCGCAGCCGACTGCCTGGTAAAACGAAACTGGATATTGTTACCGGACTAGATGGGTTGACTTCACCGGGAGTCCTCAAACGGATCTGGCGACATTACCAGGATCGGTTTACATTGCGAATCTATACCCGGAACATTTTTCATGCGAATGTATATATCTTCGAATTGCCCTACAGGAAGTCCGTTGGTTTTACCGGTTCCGGTGCACTCACACTCGAAGGACTGAAAGATCACGAAGAGATCTTCAACAAGGTAACGGATATAAAAGAGGTAGAAGCCTTGCTATCGTGGTATACCAGTTACTATGAGTTTGCCGAGCCGCTTACCGAGGAGATGATCGCAGAATATGAGTTGATCTATCCCTATATGAAGCAGCGTGAGATTATATCCCGCGAGGAGAAAAAACAATTTGTAGCGTTGACTACGCGTGGCTTCCAGTGGGATGGTATCAAATTCAAAAATCAATATTTCAAGAAGGAAGATTACCTGGTCTTCGGTAATGCAAAGAATACATTGAACAACGAAGCTATACAGGCAGAACGTGCTGCTGTTCAAACTAAACTTCTCCAGTTACACGAGTCTGTTCAAAAGCATGTTACCCGATTAAAACTGCGGGCGGACGGCAACACCGTTGTGAGCAGTATAGATATAGGCAACCGGCAGGATCATAAACTTGATTCGATGGCTTTGTCGTATGGCAGGAGTGAAGCGGATTTGAAAAAGTATGCTGATACTGCTACGTCAGATGATTTCATGACGATGCAAGTGGTCATTCAGCAAAAAGATATAGGGGTTTGGCTTACGGTCGGGAAGCCTCGTACAGGCAAGCAAGACCGCGAATACTTTCGATTAAAAATGCACGATGAAAATTACCGGAAGACTTTTTTTAGTTCACTGGTGGGCCTGGGTGCGGGTTACTGGATTGAAGTTGCAGGGGAACAGAAAGTCGTAGAATCATTTTCACAGGATGAAGTTTTATGGGAGTATACCAAAGCGGATGACTGGATGTATTACCGTTTTATCATTGGACGAAACTTTCAGCCTGGAGAAGCTGCCGTTAGCAATGATGCGATCGTGCAGACGATCGAACAGGAGTTTGATAAATTGATTGTACTATACAATCACATGAAGCACGTTCGCGAGCAATAAATAAAAAAGTGTGATGTTAATTGCGAATCGCGGATTAACATCACACCTATAGATGTCAAGTATATATTTGATCTATTTATTGTTTCGCTCAATCTCGCGAAGGTTCTCCATCTTCTTATTACGGAGAAAGCCGGTAATGTCTTCGAAGTGTTCCTTCACACGCTTGTTACCAAACTCAAATACTTTATTGGCCAGGCCATCCAGGAAGTCACGGTCGTGAGATACCAGGATCAGCGTTCCATCAAATGCCTTCAGTGCATCCTTCAATATATCTTTTGTTTTGATATCAAGGTGGTTGGTAGGTTCATCGAGAATGAGCAGGTTAACCGGCTGCAGCAATAATTTGATCATGGCTAAACGCGTCTTCTCACCACCGGAGAGATACTTTACTTTCTTCTCAATGGTTTCGCCACTGAACATGAACGCGCCCAGTATATCTTTAATCTTCGAACGAATGTCGCCTTCAGCGATCTGATCTATAGTTTGAAAAACCGTGAGTTCTTCATCGAGCAACGATGCCTGGTTCTGGGCAAAGTATCCGATCATACTGTTGTGTCCCAACTGAAGTTTACCTTCAAAGTCGATCTCGCTCATGATTGCTTTTACAAGCGTAGATTTACCTTCACCATTCTTGCCGACAAAAGCGATTTTCTCTCCGCGCGCAATGGTCAGCGATACATCCTGAAACACGGTGTGATCACCATATTTCTTCGTCAGACCTTCCACAATAACGGGATAGCTACCCGACCGTGGTGCCGGTGGAAACTTCAGATTCAAGGCAGAAGTATCCACTTCATCCACCTGGATGATCTCTATTTTCTCCAGCATCTTTACCCTCGATTGTACTTGTAAAGTCTTCGAGTAAGTTCCCTTGAAACGATCTATAAATTCCTGAATGTCAGCGATCTGTTTCTGTTGATCTTCAAATTGCTTTTGCTGTTGCTCGCGCCTCTCGGTGCGCAGTTGCAGGTAATGCGAATAGTTTGTTTTGTAGTCGTAGATCCTACCCATCGTAACTTCTATCGTACGATTGGTCAGGTTGTCAACGAAAGTTTTATCGTGACTGATCACGATCACGGCTTTGGCGTTGTTGATCAGGAAATCTTCCAACCATTGAATGGATTCTATATCCATGTGGTTGGTAGGCTCATCGAGCAAGATCAGGTCAGGCTTTTGCAGAAGGATCTTTGCTAATTCAATGCGCATGCGCCAGCCACCACTGAACTCGTTTGTAGGCCGCGTAAAATCTGATCGCAGAAAGCCAAGGCCCATCAATGTCTTCTCAACTTCTGCATCGAAATTGATTTCTTCTATCGAATAATATTTCTCACTGAGTTCAGAAACCTGCTCGATGATCTTTGAATATTCATCCGATTCATAATCCGTGCGCGTTTCCAATTGACTGTTAAGTTCATCCATTTGCTTTTTCATGTCCAGGATTTTGGAGAACGCTTTGGAGGCTTCTTCAAATACAGTACAGTTGTCTTCGGTAAGTAAATGCTGTGGCAGGTATGCAATGACAGCGTCTTTGGGAGCAGATACTTTTCCGCGTGTAGGTTTGTTAACACCAGCAATGATCTTAAGTAATGTAGATTTCCCTGCACCGTTCTTACCCATCAAGGCAATCCGGTCATTTTCATTGATATTGAAAGTGATGTTACTGAAAAGAGCTGAACCGTTAAACTCAACACTAACTGCGTCTACTGAAATCATGATTTAGAAAATAAGGGCACAAAGATATATAAAGTGAATTTCTTTGGATAACTATTTTTTCGAACGATCCGCCAGAGCGCAGACATGAAAGTATTATACACAATCACGCATTACGGTTGAAGAGCTTTTCGAACGGCCGGGGCTACTTGTGTTCCGAATAATTCTATCGAGCGCATCATTTTACTATGCGGCATCGTGCCTACACTCATTTGCGCCAGGAAGCGCGTGTGCTGGAACAGCGAGTGCTCATAGAGTATTTTATCGATCACCTGTTGTGGACTGCCCACCAACAGCGATCCTTCGGGCGAGCGCATCATTTCATAGTGCTCACGATCCATCTGAGACCATCCGCGTTCGCGGCCCAGGCGTGTCATGACTTGTGCATACGAAGGATAAAATTCATCTGCTGCCTGTTGAGAAGTGTCCGCAATATAGGTATGCGAGTTGATGCTTACCTGCAAACTTTCCAACGCATGGCCTGCCTGCTTTGCAGTCTCCCTATAGAACGAAACGTGAGGGGCAAACCGATCGGGCGAGCCACCAATGATCGCTAATGCCATCGGTATACCAAGGGTTGCAGCACGCTGTATAGATTCCGGAGTGCCTCCTATAGCAATCCATATCGGAAGCTTGGTCTGATATGGACGTGGATATACACCCAGGTTATTGATAGCAGCACGATGCTTTCCCTGCCAGGTGACCTTCTCGCTATCATTTAGCTTTAACAACAGATCTAACTTTTCAGAAAACAATGCATCGTAGTCACGAAGGTCATAGCCGAACAGCGGGAAGGACTCAATGAATGAACCGCGTCCAACCATCAGCTCTGCGCGTCCGCCGGACAGTAGGTCTACCGTTGCAAAGTCCTGGAACACCCGAACCGGGTCGTCTGAACTCAATACAGTAACGGCACTGGATAATTTTATGCGTTTCGTTTTCTCGGCAGCAGCGCCTAATATCACAGCGGGAGAGGAGACTACATAATCCGGACGATGATGTTCTCCAACAGCGAAAACGTCCAGTCCTACCTGCTCGGCGAGTGCTACTTCCTCCATCAGATCACGAATGCGCTGATGTGCGCTGATCATTTTGCCGGTGATGGGATCTGCCGTGAGTTCTGCAAAAGTATATATACCTAATTCCATATATCCTAAATTCTATGCATGACAATCATGCGAGGAATTAAGTTCAATGAAGCTATACCAGCATCGTGATTTTGCAGCAATGGGAATGTATTGTGATTTACATTAAGACCGGATCGATAGCGCTATTTATACCACAGGAACCTTAGCAGAAGTTATAGTTCTTTCGTAGCTGGTATATTCGGGGATGTTCACGATAAACTCGCTGCCTTCACCAGGATTACTTCTTACCAGTATATCACCTTTGTTCTCGCCCAGTAATTCCTTGCACAAGGTCAAGCCAAGGCCTGTGCCTTTTTCATTGTTGGTGCCGGGCTGTTTGACATTTTCATTCAGCGTAAAGAGTTTATCCTGGATCTCATAGGGTATTCCTACACCTTGATCTTTTACAGAAATAGAGAGTATATCTCCGGCAGTCTTCACCGCAATAACAACATCGGTATTGGCGTGACTAAACTTGATGCTGTTGGAGATCAGATTTCTTACCACCGTATCAATGGCATGATAGTCACCGTATCCATAGCGTTCTTCTCCTTGCTGAAAAATCAATCTCACTCCTTTACTTTCTGCAATAGCCTGGTATAGCGAGATGTTCTTGCGAATAAGATCAGTTGTATTGATTTTGTCAAAGGTCCATTTACGCTTTTGCGATGAAGTCATCGACCACTCCAGAATATTGTTGATCAGTTCAGTAAGATTATCCAATGAGGTATCGATCTTGGCCCGCATGTCCATTAGCTCCTCCGTTGTTAACGCATCTACATGCTCGGTGATCAGGTATGAAAATCCTTTCAGAGAATTTAGCGGTCCGCGTAAATCGTGAGATAGTATAGAAAAGAATCGGTCTTTTTCACTGTTCAATTTCTTAAGGTCATCACGCTGTTGCTCGATCTCCTTGTTCTTTACAGCCAGTATATTCTTCTTGCTACGGGTTGTATAGTATGCGTAGAATAGCAACACCACAACGAGTGCTAACAATACGATACCTGCTGCCAGTGCATAGGCTATAATATTTTTCCGTTCTATTCCAGCTTGTTGCAGCTCCTGATCTTTCTTTAGCAAAAGAATTTCTCTTTCCTTTTCTTCCAGGTTGAATTTTGCTTTCAGTTCTTCCAGGTTTGCTTTATTGGTCTGGTTATGTATACTATCGGCAATGTGGTTATATAGTTTCTGGTATTGCAGTGATACCTTATAGTTACCTCGGTTCTCTTCTGCTTCGGCCAGGAACTTGCTGGCACGTAACATGGTTGAAAATGCCTTTATCTGTTCGGCCTTCTTCAATGAGAGCGTGGCGTATTGAATTGCTTCGCCGGTTTTACCCTGATGTTGCTTGACGCGAACAATGCCCATCAGATTACTGGCTTGTCCATGCATATCCTTATTCTTTATAAAAAGACTGTCGGCTTTAAGATAATAGCGTAATGCTGCACCCCACTGATTGCTATGTTCCTCGATGGAACCGAGGTTGTTATACCCTCTGGACATGCCGTACAGATCATTCCTTTTTTCTTTGATCCGCAAGGACATGATAAAATGTTCCTTTGCAGAGACTTCGTCACCAAGATCCTGATATAGTATACCCATGTTATTCAAGGCATAGGACTCGCCTTTGCTATCACCGAGTTTGCGAAACATTTCAAGCGCTTGTTTGAAATACTCAAGAGACTTTTTATAGTCTTCAGAGTTTGCATATATAATGCTGATGTCATTGAGCGCGTTGGCAATCTGCACATCATCATTAATTTCACGGTATAGCTTCAAGGCTTCGAACATATCATTCAATGCTTCAGCATTCCCTTGATCATGATCTCTTTTTAAACGCCCGATATGAAGCAAGGCATCCGCTCTGCCCTTGGTATAATGAATAGCCAATGCTTTTTCAAGGCTGGCCTGTGCACAAAGCATAGCAGAGTCGGGATGAAACCCCTGATACTTCATAGAAAGTATATACAGGATCTTTACCTGTTGCGTATCGCTGGTAGTATTTTTTAGTTCGTGCAGAAGACTGTCAATACTTTGAAGTTTCTGACCGCTAACCTGAATCTGGCAAAATGAGAAAAACACACAAGCAAGAATGCCCGCAATTTTAAACTTCATTCTTCTTGTCGGTAGGTGCATCTTAGATTAGAAAGGCCTGTTGTATATACAAAGATATAATTTTATTGATTTAGGAAACGATTGACGGCAAGATGCTATGTTAATTTCTCACGCTGCAAACAGATGTTTGTGCATGGATACAAGAAATCAGCAACATGCCCGTGCACGTTAAAAAAAATATTGCTTTTATAGTTATAGGATGTAAAGGATCAGCGTCCTGAACATAGGCTTTATCATTTTATTATGCAAAGAAGTTTACAACCTGCAGGGCAAACACAAAAACAGATACCACTGCCATCAGACTAATAATCAGGAAGGCAATTCCTTTACCTTTCAGTTCGTCATGAATAGGAGAGGCCTGAATCTCGAAGATCCTGAATAATGTTTTTGTTGAACGCCATGAGAAAACACAAAAGAGAGCAAGCGACAGAAATATACCTGCCCACGGTGCACCTTTCGTATGAATGGATAGAAGATAGGCGATGAGGAATGAAATAACACCTGATGTACCGCCTGACATTAACGCAGTTTTGGCTTTCATACCAATAAAAACAACTGCCACCAGACCACACGTTATCAGGAAGGTTCCGTAAAAGATTAAAAGCAATGCCTGGTAGTTCATAGGTATTTTAATTTCGCGCATAAATATAAGCCACCGGCATTAATACACACGCAGGCATTTTCATTATCATCTATATTATTTAAAAATGATAGTATATAAAGTCGTTTCACTGTGCGGTATATGACAATTAAATTTTGTTCATATTTGCCTCCTGATGACACTATTGACAGTATCCGGTATCTCCAGGCAAGGCGAGAGTAATTTTGCATTGAAAGATGTTAGCTTCTCACAACGCAAACTTCAAAAAATAGCGATTGCCGGTGAAACCGGTTCCGGGAAAAGTACATTACTGAAAATTATAGCTGGGTTAGTACAACCCGATGAAGGAGAGATTGTATTCGAAGGTGAAAAAGTCACTGGCCCCAATGATAATTTAGTGCCCGGCCATAAGGGGATCTCATACTTATCACAGCACTTTGAGTTGCCCCGGTTTTTGAGGATTGAACAAATACTGGCTTACGCCAACACGCTATCGGATGTGGATGCTGCCCTCATTTATGAAGTTTGTGAGATCACACATTTACTGCAACGAAAAACCGATCAACTATCAGGAGGGGAGCGGCAACGTATCGCCCTTGCTAAATTATTAATCGCTTCACCAAAATTACTTTTACTGGACGAACCCTTTACCAACCTGGATATAGTCCATAAGAATACATTGAAGTCCGTTATTCAAAATATAGGCAAGAAGTTAAAGATCACCTGTATACTGATCTCACACGATCCGATTGATACGCTGTCGTGGGCTGACCAGATCCTGGTCATGCAAAACGGACAGATCATTCAGAAGGGAAGTCCTGAAAAAATATACCGACAACCCGTAAATGAATATGTAGCAGGTCTCTTCGGAAAGTATACACTTTTGAAGCCAGCGTATTCAAAAGATATGCTGAAACTTCTTGATCGCGATCCTAAAGGTAAAAGTATATTTGTTCGTCCTGAGAATTTCAAGATCACAACAAAAAGCAAGAAAACCGTTGCCGGGATGATAAATAAAATCAGCTTTTGCGGCAGCTACTACGAAATCAACGTTGCACTCGGTGGTGATAACATTCTGATCACGACCGGAGTCCCTACGTTTAAGACAGGTGATAAAGTGCAGGTTTTATTAAGCGACTTCTTTCTGCTGTAAAGCTATAGTTAGTGTCATCGAATTCTTTTGGGGGTTTAATGCTATAGGCGATCAATCTCCATACTATATATCTACCGGTAAAGCAGGGCAATCATCTCCTACAGTTTCAACCATAACCGTTATACCGGAACGCTCGCTCATATTCTATTTTCAATAATGTTTTGCATTCTCAAAACTATTTTACATACATTTACGTAATTAATCATCAATGAAAGGAACAAACCTCGGTGAGTTTGAAGAAATCGTTTTGCTTACGATTGCCGCTTTAATAAATGATGCCTATAGTGTAGCCGTTTGTGATGAGCTGGAGAAAAGTACAGGCCGCGCAGTAAAGCTCGGTGTTGTACATGCTGTGCTGAATCGCCTGGAAGAAAAAGGTTTTGTGAAAAGTAAATTGGGAGAAGCGACAAGCACGCGTGGCGGAAAACGGAAACGATACTATACCGTAACAAGTGGGGGAAAGGCTGCGCTTATCAAAGCAAAAGAAGTACGCGACCAACTTTGGAATCGTATACCTGACTTTATACTAAAGGGAGCCTCATGAAAAAACAATCCATGCATCCACCGCGATGGGCCGAACGGTTTCTTGAATGGTATTGTCGCCCCGCACTGCTCGAAGATCTGCAAGGTGATCTTCACGAATACTTTGAACGTAACCTGAAAGCGAAAGGACTCAGGCGTGCACGGTTCATCTATATAATGGATGTCTTCAAGTTCTTCAGATCGTATACTGTTCGCAAACCAGAATTTATAAACCTCTTAATTCATTGGATTATGATTGGCAGCTATATCAAGACTTCAGGGCGCAGCATTGTGCGCAATAAATTATTTTCCGGCATCAACATCATCGGTCTGGCCATTAGCATGTCCGTTGGATTGATGATGATCGCCTTTGTCTCAGACTTGTTTTCGTATGATGACTTTCATGAAAACGGAGATAGAATATACCGGGTCAATACAACGGATCAACGTACCGACCAACGTCCGTTTAGCTTAGCGACTTCGTCTGTGAAGGCAGGCCGAAGAATACAGGAAACCATTAGCGGCATTGAAAAGGTAACACTTCTTCGAAGGGGATTTGGCGGTGATGCCAAGGTTGGTGAGGCCACCATTCCTATATCTGGTGTATGGGCAGATGAAGCTTTCTTCAACGTGTTCTCATTTCCGTTGTTGCAGGGCGATATGAAGACTGCACTGAAAGAACCTTACTCCATTGTACTTACAGAGAAGTCCGCTAAAAAGATTTTTGGTGAAGGTAACGCGCTTGGGCAGTCTGTTAAATTTGATACAGCAAACTATATCGTGACGGGTGTAATGAAAGATATACCCAAGCTTTCACACATGCGTTTTGACGTGCTGGTCTCCTTTGTCAATGCGGAAATGAATAATATTTCCGAGGATGGGAGCTTTATGGATTGGACCAATATATATTCTAATTACACCTATATCGTTCTTCCTGAAAGCGGCAATCCCGAGCACATACAAGCCAGTCTGAATAAACTAAGTGCAAAAGAAAATATACCCCTTGACAATAGAAAAATAGAATTGAAACTTCAGCCCCTTTATGAAATTGCCTTGCAAGCTAAAAATGCAAATCCGATAGGTCCTTCAATCAATAAAATTGCTATATGGATTATGATTGGACTTGCGTTGATCGTAATTCTGTCGGCATGTTTTAACTATACCAACCTTTCGATAGCGCGTTCGTTGAGGCGATCGCGCGAAGTAGGAATTCGTAAAGTTATGGGTGCTAAAAAAACGCATGTGATCGGACAGTTCGTAGCGGAAGCTATTATTATATCACTGCTTGCCCTGGTGTTATCGCTGGGAATGTTCCTGCTTCTGCGAACACAATTTCTTTCACTCGCACCTTTTTTTCAAGATATGCTTTCTTTAGATCTCTCACCACGATTGATCCTCTGGTTTCTGCTCATGGCCATTGGTGTGGGTATAGTAGCCGGAATTTTACCGGCACTTTTCTTTGCACGCCTCAATACCATTAAGGTACTGAAAGATGCATCATCACTTCAGGTATTTCGGCATGTAACGATGCGCAAGGCAATGATTGTTATTCAATATACTTTCTCCTTGATTTTTATTACCGCTACTATTATAGGCTATAAACAGTATAGGAGTTTTCTCACCTTCGACCTGGGTTTTACAACGGACAACATTGTGAATATTAAACTCAATGGTGTCAATGGCGATTTCTTTGTTAAAGACTTGAAGGAACTACCGGAAGTTGAAGACGTATCGAGATCGCTCCTGGTAACAAGCCTTGGAAATATATATGGAACGCAGTTGAAATATGAGAAGCTAAAAGATTCTGCAAATGTATGGGTAAATATGGTAGATGAAAATTACTTGCCCTTGCATCAACACAGGTTTCTAGCAGGACGAAACTTTAATCCGAAGACGAAAGAAGCCGATGAAACAGAAGTGATTGTTAACGAACAGATCTTGCATCGATTCAATATGGCAGGCCACGATCCCGCCAAGGCAATCGGAGAAGAGGTAACGATAGATGGGAAGAAATTAACAATTGTAGGTGTTGTGAAGGACTTCCACTATGGAACCCTGGAAGATGAAATTCAACCCTTAGTATTACGACATTCGAGTATAGACACCTATGGCTATATCAATGCAAAAATCAAGACCAGTGATTGGCCCGCTACTTTTGCTGCGATGGAGAAAGCCTGGAAAAAGATTGATCCTGTTCATCCGCTCGAAGCCAGGTTCTACAGCGAACAGATCGAAGAGGCGTATCAGCAATTCTCGGTGATGGTAAAGTTGATTGGCTTCCTGTCATTTCTTGCTGTCTGCATCGCCTTTATGGGACTGCTGGGAATGGTTGTATTCACAACGGAGACGCGATTGAAAGAGATCAGTATACGCAAAGTGCTGGGAGCGAGTGAACGAAGACTGATATACCTGCTAAGCAAAGGATTTATAGCACTTCTGGCCATCGCTGCACTTATAGCATTGCCTGCAACCTATATCTTCTTTGATAAAGTAGTCTTGGTAAATTTCGCATATCATCAACCTATACATTTCACTGAGTTAGTGATCGGTCTGTTGGTTACACTTGTTTTAGCAACGGTGATGATCGGCTCCCAGACGCTGAAAGTTGCGCGAAGCAATCCTGCAGAGGTTCTCAAAAATGAGTGACGCCCGGTTGCCGTATGCATACATTTTAGCATATACACGGTAGCGCATCAATGCGCTACCGTGTACACATGATAGTATATATTTTTCAATTGATGTATATGTCGTTGTGTGTGGTATATAACAAAGGCAAAGAATTCCAACCGGGTCAATTCTCCCAACGCAGGGTGTTTGCAGGTCTCGGAAAGGTTTAACGTGGTGCCGGCTTGTACTAACTTCTGGCGGGAGGATTTCAGCTTGTTGATTACGTTCTCCCGGTCGAACGTTGTCAGGGAAGGAAGAACAATTTCAGGCGATTTTAATTTCACCTCAAAATTCAAAAACACTTCCTTGAGCCAGGTTATTTTTTCATCCGGGTTGCGCAGCGTAACGGTGGTTTCTCCATAAAGTGAATCTATAACAGATGAATCCGATCGGTAAAGATGATCGGCTACTTGTGCAGCTGTCCAACTTCCCTCAAAGGGAACAAGATTGATTTGATCCTCCTGAAAAGAATTAAGCAATTCGAAAAGTTCTGCTGTGACGTTTTCCAATGCATCGGGAATTCTTATTTCCATATAGTGTAAAGTTTATGTATCAACGATAGTTTCAAGAGCCGTTGCGGTGTTACCGTGTGAATTACAATGTAAACCTAGGAACCTTTAAAGAAATAGTCAGGGTGTAATTACGGCAATCTTACTGGCCGATCGCGGCATTCGCAATGACTCACAGCATTATCAAAAACACCATGGATATCGTTAGGGTAGCCAGTCCGTAGTATCAATTTTCTTATTGTTTTTACGGCATATACGTGCGTATTTTTTGCTATTTTTATCGGCATATATACTGCCGTTTGTTTAGACCTAACCATTTTTTAAATATATATGAGGCCTCTGTTACTGATAATCCTGTTGCTTTCTGCAGGTAAACTTTCCGCACAAATATCATTGGTAAAGGATATTAACGATCAAAGCGATCCTGACAACTCGACGGCATTGTTCTATAAGACCAGTGCCGGAGGTAAAATTTACTTTCATGCGGGCGTCAATGACCGTAGTGGCATTGGTGTGAGCGATGGAACTGCGCAAGGCACACATGTTATCTACAAGGTTTCAGTAATGAGCTGGAGTGCATCGACCTATTTTGTTGCCGTTGGCAATACAGTATATTTCACCGGACAAGACAATGTGAATGGTGCAGAGCTCTGGAAGACGGATGGTACAGACGAAGGTACGGTATTGGTCAAAGATATAGTACCTGGTTTTTATTCAGGCTATCCTACTTCGTTCACCAATGTAAATGGCACGCTTTACTTTACAGCACAGACCTATGAATATGGCATTGAACTCTGGAAGACCGATGGAACTGAAGAAGGCACCGTGCTGGTGAAAGATATTGTTCCCGGTTATTCGTCCAGTGGGCCATCAGGGCTTACCAATGTAAACGGTACGTTATTCTTTAGAGCCGGTACACCGGCTACAGGAGATGAGCTTTGGAAAAGTGATGGCACAGAAGCAGGCACTGTATTAGTAAAAGATATACTGCCTGGTTCAGGCACCAGTATACCTGAATCACTTACCAATGTAAATGGTGTGCTATATTTCAGTGCCAACGCTGGGGGCAAAGGAACGGAGCTTTGGAAAAGCGATGGTACGGAAGCCGGTACTATACAAGTGAAAGATATATTTTCCGGGGCGGATGGAAGCTATCCCTATGAGCTAACTGTGCTGAATGGTAATCTATACTTTCGCGCATTGTCATCTCCGAATGTGATCGGACTTTGGAAAAGCGATGGCACAGAAAGCGGGACTATTGCTATAAAAGAACGTGATGATGCTGACATCCATTTCCTGCATCGGGTAGGCAATGCTATATATTTTATTTCGGATGGCGAACTTTGGAAAAGTGATGGCACTCCTGCAGGAACTGTGATGGTAAAGGAAAAAATAGCCAATGACGATGGCATAGCATTTTCAAGTTTTGCGGCAAGTGATAATACATTATACTTTGTTGTAAATGATGGCACGCATGGATACGAACTTTGGAAAAGCGATGGTACGAATGCAGGAACGAAGCTGGTAAAAGATATACTCGCGGGTGCAGAGTCTGGGGCTTCGGGGGAAATTGCCATCCTGAATAACAACGCTTACTTTACCGGATATACGCCAACGTTGGGAGAGGAGCTCTGGGGCAGCAATGGCACCGAGGAAGGAACCGCCCTTGTAAAAGATCTGTCACTTACTAAAACCTATGCCTCATCTCCCCATGAGTTTGTGTCCCTGAATGGTATAGTATATTTTGTCGCCTCTGACCCCGACCATGGCGCAGAGTTATGGAAAAGCGATGGCACTGATCAAGGTACCACGCTTGTAAAGGATATTGAGCCAGGCGTTACGGGTAGCCAACCTATATATTTGACTGCATTTAACAATGCGTTCTACTTCTTTGCTGAAACATCGACTTATGGAAGGGAACTTTGGGAAAGTGATGGTACTGCCGAGGGCACCACGATGGTAAAGGATTTGGTAGAAGGTGCAGGCACCAACTATCCACTGGAACTTATCGTGGGAGATAATATACTCTATTTCACAACGCTGGCAGGTAGTGCCCGTGAACTTTGGAAAAGTGATGGTACGGCTGCCGGAACCCAGACAGTTGCTACGCTGGGAGATGCGGACGGAGATTTTTATATAAATGCCCCACTTTTCAACAATGGCAAAATATATATGGTTGCTTCCACAGAGGATGAGGGGAAGGAGCTTTGGATCAGTGACGGTACGGAGACAGGCACAAAGCTGCTAAAAGATATAGAGGTTGGGAATAGAGATAGCTATATATATAATTTTGCCAGCGCACAAAATACTGTATACTTCCTGGCATCACCCACAAACGGGGAAGCCGGACTTTGGAAGACCGATGGCTCGACAGAAGGAACAGCGCTTGTAAAGAGTACGGACGCGGGAAATATTGAAGGACTCCATGCTTTTAATAACAATTTGTTTTTCCGGTTTCATGTGTCAGATGAGTACAATCTTTGGAAGACCGATGGAACGCAGGCCGGTACAGTCATGATAAAAACACTTGCCTCAACCGATGAGGTTGTGCTCTTCTCAAGGGAAGTACTGCTGCATGATCTTTTCTACTTTATAGCGTATGATTACAACGGTGGTATTACACTTTGGAAAAGCAATGGCACGGAAGCACAGACTTTACCCGTGAAACACATTGACTTGGGAAGTGGATATCACTATGTGCAAAAAATATTTATAGTTGACGACATCCTATATTTCTTTATTCAGGACCTGACAGGGTTTAGTCAATTGTGGAAAAGTGATGGCACGGAAGCCGGAACCGTGTTTGTAGAAGATGGTGTCAATGTATCTTCTGATGTATATGTATTGGATAAAATGGCCTTCTTTCAAGCCGATGAATGGAATGGTGATTATGAATTGTGGAAAGCAGACTTTAACGTAGTGACCGGTGTAGAAGAATCATTGGAGCATACGTTGACGATATATCCCAATCCATCGTCAAGAGTTTTATCAGTGAAGATGAAGAATGGTTCACCCATCTATAGCATATCAATTTATGATAGCAAAGGCGGTTTGGTAGAGCAGCGATCCGCGCCAAGCGATATCGAGGATGCATTTGATATTCACATCGAAACATACCGTTCGGGTAGTTACATTGTGATGGTTAAGAGTGCAAAAGGAATTTACCGTGCACGGTTTATTAAGAAGTAATTTGATTGAGGGCCGTCTGATTCAGACGTATCTATTCCTAATCAAGAATTTATACTAATACTACATTTAACACTTACGTTGTTAAGGTGTAGTATATTGTCAGAATTTTAAATCACTATATACTATAAAATTGAATTTAAATGAGCACTGAAATTCTGGACAATATTCAACACTTTGGTAAAGACACTAATTGTATACGGCTACTCAAGAAGTACGCAACACTACTGACTGTTTTTATGGTTATCGGTTATGTGTTAGATGTTGGAGGTACAGCGTTATTCGGTTTGTTAGCAGACGATCTTGGCGTAGAGAATACAATATTCATTCAGTATATCTATCTCATTCCCCGCTTTATTATGAGCTTGACTACAACAACGATTGTTTACCAGGACATGAAAAGAACGAACAGTTATTCAGGGGCCATCCTGGGACTTACGATCTTTTTTGATGAAATCGGTGCTACATTTTTTATTATCTATGTAATGTACAACGAACTCTCTGCAAAGAGCGCAAAGGTATAGTGTCTCTGAGCGGAGTTAAATATAGGCCGAGCTATTTGGTAATGGATAACAATGAGGCCTTCGCTGTTTCCAGAAATTTCCAACGGGAGGTCTTCGAGAATTTCTGTTGAAGTACTTTCCCGTGTTTATAGTTCGCTATTATCTTTTTCCAGTTCTTCGTATATACTTCAATCATGTGCCGGACTGAATATGATTGTAATGAAAGGATTGTATACCGCTCGTCATCCTTCTTTACTCTGGCTTTCATTATTTCTAACTTAACGTAAGTCCTGATGAAATAGAATAACGATTGAGCCATTCGAAGTCGAAAACTCTTTACGTTTAAAGTCTTCCATTCGCAGATCACCTTATAGGGATTAAGGACTTCAAAACATTTGGCGCTTTCCTTTAAGTACTTTTTATAGTACTCCATTGTGGTCCGGTCCTTGGTAATAAAATGTTTGAAGGTCAATTGCTCGTCATACCAAATATGAAAGCCTGCGATAACAAGTGCCAGGCATAGTTCGTAGTCACCACCAGAGCTAAGCTCCTTTCCAAGCCGGTCTGTTAGAAGGCTTCGGTATCCTGCCAGCTGAAGTATATCATATGCAGATTTACGGATTACGCAGCCAGCACCGTATACCGTGTTGCGTTTTGCCATGCCACTTTTCTCAGCTTGCTGACCTGCGGCATATACCGAGTAAGCTCGCACCCAGGCAGGAGGCTCCTCTTCAAACACCAATTCACCGTTGCCTCCCAATGCCCCTATATTTTCATGAGCAGACATTACTTCGTATACTCTTTCTATATAGTGAGGATTCAACCAGTTGTCGTCATCGCATAGTAAAATATAATCAAAGCGTGCGCTGGCAAAGCCGCGTGTGCGCGCATAGCTTAAGCCGGGTTGTGGCTCGTGAACAATTCGAAAATCATTTTGACAACCGTATTTATTCCATACTTCACGGGCTATCGCTGCTGTGTTGTCGGATGATGCATTATCGATGATGACAAATTCCCATGGAATATGCTTGGGTACTTTTTGATTGGCTATATACCGAATGGTTTCCGGCAATTTGCTTGCTCCATTGTAAGTACAAATTACTACAGAAACACCACGGCTGCTCATCGGTTAATAATTAGTCTTCCGACCATTTTTAAAATCTGATATGCCAGGAAGATATCCTGGTGCATGCTCCATGCTTTTTTCATTTGCATTCGTGCGCCTTTACTATCTCTGAACTTTGCCCATAAAACGCCTGCCGTTCGCAAAGCATAGTACGCATAGAACTTCTTCGCTCGCTGCAGGGCTGCTTTTCTCTCATGCTCGGGTAAAAGTCTGTTTATCTTCTCCATCACAAATTCGAGATCATGCAGATTCTGCGCTGATGAAAATGACTTACCTGAAATTGAGTTCTCATGTCTCCGATATGATGCCAATATAGCGGGGCTATATGCGAATGGATATTTGGATGCGATTCTTGCCCACATTTCCCAGTCTTCTCCATAGTGTACTCCGTAGAATGCGCCCAGTTCTTCATATACTTCACGCTTTACTGCAATGGCTACATATTGGATGCGCTGTCGCTCCGACAAACGAAGCAGCCAATTTTCCAAAATGCCTTCTTCGGTAGATTCTGCATCCGGCACCAGTACAACCTTACCAGTCTCATCTATATACTGGTAGTGACAAAATGCTGCGCCAACTGTGGGGTATCTTTCAAATAAACTCTCCAGTCTTTTATAAAAACCGAGATGAACCAAATCATCACTGTGTAACAGATGGATATACTTTCCCTTTGCCAGGTTGATACACGTTTCAAAATTCCGAAGGCTTCCAACGTTAAACGGCTGGCGATAGTACTCTATACGGCCGTTACCCAATTGGTAAACAAAGGACTCTACATCAACATCCGTGCTGCAATCATCCACTACCTGGATTTGCATATCGACTTCGTCTTGTGCTTGCTTCAACACACTCAGTATAGATTCCTTCAGAAAGGGGCCAGCATTATAAACCGGAATCATTACTGACCACTTAGGTCTCACAAGAGCCACTATTGGCAGTATTCGAGGTGGCTCGTTAGGAGTGCGAGTAAAATTTGCAGGATGCCAACTAGTATTCAATGAGATTTTTTCATTTTAGGTGGCTATACTAAATATACTATTTTATTCACAGTTAGCAAAAGCCGAACGGTATTTTTAAGTCGCCAGCGAATGGCATATATAACTTTTCTAAAAATCAGATTAAGCTTTCCGGTTTTAACGAGCAACGGAAGGCTATACTTCCATGGTAATTCCTGGAAAAGCTGGTAAATAATAAAGTCGCGCTTAAACCAGGCCGCTTCTTTTATATCAACCACGTTGCGATTCACATTTTCTGTATCGATTATCCGCTTTGTAATCTGATCCAAAAGGGAAAGACAATCCACAATTTTCGCAATGCTTCTTGTCTCTGCCAGCGGAATAACGTTGTGCCGGAGACATTCCAGGTATTCTTCCGGAAGGAAGAATTCATTACCCATATAGCGTTGTATATTACGGATCACATTTTGCCGATTTGCAATGTCATACTCGGTCTTGCGAAGTACCGTGTTCAGACTTGATGGTGAAAAGCGATAATCCAGCAAGATATCGCTCAGGTTTGCAATTCTAAATTTTTGGGCCAGCTTCCAAAAGAGGTCGTAATCCTCCGAATACAGTATACTATACATTCCGACTTCTTGTACTGCACCCTTACGATACATAACAGTGGGATGGTATATCCAGCATTCGAAGTTAAGGTTATAGTAAAAAAAACGGCTGGTATATTTTTCAAGGCGAACGTGCTTTTTACCAGCTGTTATGATACGACATGCTGTTGAGAGCAGCATGCAATCCGGATTGCTGATCATGTAATCATATTGCTTCTGAAGTCGTGCCGGGTAACTTATATCATCGGCATCCATGCGTGCAATGAGTTCGCATGAACTAAGATCAATGCCACGGTTTAATGTTTCAGATATACCCAGGTTGGCATCGTTCTGAATAAAGCGAATTCTTGCATCAGTATACGAATTAACAATTGCTGCACTTTCATCGCTGGATCCGTCATCGATAATTAGAAATTCAAAATCCTGAAACGTTTGATGCAGTATACTTTCCATTGCTTCCCGCAAGTAAGCGGCTGCATTGTAGACAGGCATCAGAACGGTAAGTTTCGGTGCTTGCATTGGTAATTATGAATTTAATACTCTTTTCATAACCCGCCTGACCTTGTTCTTAATTTTGGAAGGGAGTGTATATAGTACAGCAAACGTAAATGGATAGTAGTAGGGCATCAGTGCCTTTTTCAAAAGTTTATCAATTCGCTTATCGCGCTCAGGATATTGATCCAGGTAACGCTTTAGCCATTCAAGGTAGTATTGTCTCACAGAATGATACCGCCCATCCTGGTGAACATTAAAAACCTGTGAGGCTGGCCGCTGGCGATACAGGTTGTTATGGGCCGATGATATATATACATTTTCATTCAAATAGATCTGCGCCAGAAATGCCTGGTCTTCATATACCGCTGTATCTCCGATGAAATCCTCTACAAACAAAATGTGATCATGCACATTTCGTCTAACCATCATTCCGGATGGACATGGAGCGGCTCCTGGTCCCAAGGGGTAAAGTTGTAACATTAGCGTGGGTGGTATATATAGTTGGTTTTGCGCTGCCCCAATTTCAATGACAACATCTTGATGATTATTTCCCTGCCAACTATACCAATATAGGGATGCTTCCATAAGTACAGTAGCCTGGGGATGTTTGTCAAACAGAGTCAACTGATTTTCAAGTTTATTCGCTAACCATACATCGTCTGCATCCAGGTACGCAATATATTCTCCCCGGGCATGTGCTATACCCAGGTTCCTGCTTTTGCATACGCCTTTGTTTGCATGATTTTTATGTTGCAGATATATTATTTTGTCAGGATAAGCCTTCACATAACGCAGGGCAATGTCCGGACTTGAGTCAGGAGAACCATCGTCCACTAGGATCAGCTCCCAATGCGTATAGCTTTGACTCACCACACTCTGTATAGTTTCCTCCAGGAATTTTTCTTCCTTATAAAAACAAGTGATGACAGAAACCATGGGTGTTTTTGATGCATCCATACTATACTTTTGATTGATGCAATCCGGTTAACATACTCGTGAAATCCTTAGCGTTCATGTTCTTTACCTGGAAGCGAGGCAGGTCATATATAGCGCTTCGTTGCGTTGCATGGAGCGCCGATGTGGAGACAGCATAGTCAAAGCCAAGCGTTTGCGTTACACGGGGAGTATCCTGATTCAAGCTTCCGTATGGATATGCCAGCCCGGTTATACTTCTGCCGGTTAATCTTTCCAGTGTATATCGGCCACCTTGGATTTCATTCTTTTGCTCCTCGGCAGATAAAAAAGCTAACGCAGGATGATTAACAGTATGCGCTCCAATTTCAAACAGCGGGTTTGTTGCCATTTGCATGATGTGTGCTTCATTCATCAGGGGCGGGGTATCTAGTTCCTGTACCCCGGCCCATTGCTGAAGGTTCGTAATGATTTCTTGTTGCCCTGCAATTGACATGGGCTTCATCTCCATCCAGAGGGTATAAAATAATTCCAGGCGTTTATTGTAAAGAGGATGGCCATAACGCCATTGCGCTATTTCTGTTTTCGCTGACGCTGTCAGGATGCGCGATTCTTGTAAATCAAAAACAAATTGCTTTGCGGGTATATCCAGTGCAAGCTTTTGCGGCAGGGTAGGAGTTGTTAAAATGATTTGTTCAAGTATATCCCACCAATATGATTTTTCCTGAGCTTCAAATTTAGCAGTCAGGTAGAATGTAGCAGGAACACTATATTTCTCGAGTATAGGTTTGGCTTCTGTAAAGTTGTCGAGGTATCCGTCATCGAAGGTAAGGGACAGCAGATTTTTAAGTGTTTTTCTTTTTCGGATGCGGGCTGCGAGTTCATGCATGGGGATCACCTGGTAATTACCTTTGAGGTATTCTATATGCGCTTCAAAGTTTTCAGGACTCACACACAGGTCCCAAGGATCAACAGACGCACTCGCAATACGATGATACATGAGAACGAGCGCTGTCTCTTTTCGTGACTTGAAAATATTTTGAAATAGCGATGCCATCTTACTTGGTTACACTCACGGCTATAATTACCTGGTAAGCAGGATCCTGAACGTCCAGAAAATCTTTTCGTACCTCCGGCAACCCCATGCCATATAGAAATGCTGTCGCTATATATACATTACCGTAGGTTTGCAATTGGATCGCATCAGGAGCAAAATTTTCGGAAAGCATTCTTCGCATCGATTTATCGGTAAAAGCCCAGAGCCAATAATCCTTCCATTCGCCTTTATCGATATGGCTGATGCCGGGGACCGTGAGCAACAGTACACCGCCTTTTTTTAATATCCGGTGACAGGTATATAACGCGGCTTTAAAATCATAGATGAAGTGCAGCGTCTGCGTGAGTATAATACAGTCGAAGGAGTCGGATGGAATTTGTGGGACATCACTTAAATCTCCCACGAAGGTGACCGTTTCATTTGCCCAGGCAACATGCAGCACATCACTTTGCGTTACATTCTTCCCTCCATAGTGAAGTGTATATGCGTTATCGCCAATTTCCAAAACACGGCCTTTTATCAGGTGTTTGTTTTCAGTGAGAAACTTTTCAATATAATAACGGTCTACAGGTCCACCGCGATCAAAACCAAAGTCGTTACTAAAAGGCGTAGTTCTCTCCAGATCTGCCCATGCTATATTTCCCTGGGGAGGGATAAAACTCCGGAGGTAGCCACGCTTGAATAACATCTTACGTGCAAACATGGGAAGAGCCTTCTTTACTATATTCTTCAGATTCAATTTCAGAATCCTGGCTTCAAGTTGTAATGCAGCTTTTGGTTTTTGACCAAGTAAGAAATTACGTTCTGCCCTTGACGGCACTTGTTTCATTTTTGATACCTGGCGATGCAGTGCTTCCAATAACTTGCCGGTATAGTATTCTGTCCAAATCGATCGCCCGCGGTGCCAGGCAGCTTCCTCTTCTTTGCTTTGAAGATGTTCTTTTTGAAATGCATGGACCTTCAATGCCGATATCAGCATGAAAGGAATCTTTGCAGACATGTTGTTGCCATGTATTCTATAGGCTGCCATGTTCTTATCGTGATCACCTACCGGATACTTGCGGGTAATGCGCATATATAGATCGTAATCTTCACAAGCCCGAAGTGAAGTATCAAACTGGAATTCGTTTAATACCCAACGGGTATACATCACGGCAGCGTGCATACCTATATAGTTCCCTTGTAAAAGATTGATGTAATGATTCTCGTTGACAACAGAGAGTTCGTCTTTTTCAACAAGGTATTTCCATTCGTCAACTTTATCGTGCCATCCGGAAACGAATGCCCAGGAAGGATGTTGCTGAAGATAGCGGAGATTCGTTGCTATTGCTTCCGGGTATAAATAGTCATCGGCATCGAGGAAAACGAGATACTCGCCTGTGCTATTTTGAAAGCCCGTATTGCGGGCAGCCGACAGTCCATGATTGGCTTGATATATATAGCGTATCCCTTCAATTTTTTCAGCAACACTTTTGGTGTCATCCGTTGAACCATCGTCTACAACGATGATCTCTGTATTTTTATAGGTTTGTTGCTTGACGCTGTCAATGGCCTCGACCAGGAATCGCGCATGATTATAACAGGGAATGACAACCGATACAAGTGCTTGATGCGACACAGCTATATATTTAGGGTCCTGGTTTAATTACTTTCTTGTCTGCTGAGAACTACCTGTCATACCCGAATTGGATGAAGTGTTTTTATTCTGAAGATAAAACAATAATCCTGAGAAAAGGCCCTTCATTTCTACGAATATCGTTTTATACCTGCCTTTATAAAAAGGAAACCCGCGCAACAGAAGCCAGCCGTAATACTTGGGGATCTCCCATAACAAGTGTTTGAGGTTGCCCGAATGTTTGAATTGTTTATACTGGAAGAGTATGGCAGCGGTAAAGCCACGCATATAATAAAAGATCTGATGCTTCAAATCGCTGATAGCGGTGCGGTGGTAATGCGACACTACTGCTCTGGGGTTGTAATGAACGGAGTACCCCGCAGCCAGAATCCGATACCACATTTCTGAGTCACCATTGCAACCCGCAGCGCCTACATCGAGACGCTCATCAAAGTATCCCACGACATCAAATATACTCTTGCGAAATGCCATGTTTGCTCCGGCTCCGATGGTCCACACCGGTGGACCCTTTGGTAAACTTGATGCGAAGAAATCAGAGTCGTATCGCTTATCAATAAAGCCACGGTTGAAGGGCCAGAAACGCTCGAAGATCCATTGCGCTTCGGTACGCAACTCAGCGGCAAGTACAAGGCCTGTCATGGCCGCAACATTTTCGTCTTCAAAAGTCCTATAGGCATGGTATACCCAGAGGGGATGTATCGCAGTGTCATCATCGGTATACAGTATAATGGATTGGGTAGCTGCGCGAGCCCCGGTGTTACGCGCTATATCCAGGCCCAAACGATCTTCACGAAGATATCTAACACCGGAAAATGTGTTTACGGTTTTGCGCGTACCATCATCCGCAGAAGCATTGTCCACCACAATAATTTCAGCAGGCTTGCATTGCAGATTCATCAGGCTATCCAGGCACTTTTGCAAACTGGCGGCACGGTCCTTTGTACATATTACTACCGATACATCGCAGGTGTTGGGTAGGTCAGGCTGCGTACTGAAAGCTTGCACAAAAATTCTTTCAACATCAGATTGTGTCTTTACCGTAACGGCTGATTTTTTTGAATAATGCTCAAGCGCCCAGGAGGCAGCATGGATAACTTTTTGCTCAACTATAGCGTGTGATAATTCTTCGCTTGGCTTTAGAAAGAGATGTCCTATTGGAGTTTGATTCCACCACAGTACTATATACCGCCCTTGTACATCGAATGATGGAACCTGCCATGCAGAAGCTATAGCAAGATTCAGGTGGATGCACTGATAGGGCACGTATGAGTTCATAGAGGTTGAATGCTAGAACGAAGGTATAGGAGTAAGGACAACCGGGAAATCAGGGCGAACATAGCCCATCCATTTGCCATACCAATTTGTATTCTCCCGGTAATCTTCTACATCAAAGGATATACACTCGTTGAGGTAGAAAACTTCTACAGATGTGCCCTTCACGAAAATTATAGAGATATAGTATGAGCCGTCATTGAGAAAGTTTCCGGGTATAGTACACGTTCCTTTGATCAGCCCTTTACTATAGTTCTTTGACTTTGAGCTTACATCAAAGATACACTCGCTGCTTTGGGTAAAGAGATGTATACCGGTAACCAGGTCTATACCATCATCGTAATTCCAGAATTCAAATTCCAGCGAAAGTCTGGTACGCACATCGATGGGCGTTGCCGGATCATCCAGATCCGGGACCAGTCGCACAGACTTAACGCGCACGATATCATTGCCCGGGGCTGCTTTAGGATCATTCCATTCCTGTGACAACTGGTTCTGCTGAATTCCACTCAGATAATAATTTACGACTTTATCAGAAGTACCGATCTGTAGCGTTTTTCCTTTTTGCAAAAGCATGGCGCGGTGACACAGGTTCGTAACGGCCTGCATGTTGTGGCTGACAAACAAAATCGTACGTCCCTCTTTTTTAGAAGCCTCATTCATCTTGCCAAGGCATTTCTTTTGAAACTCGGCATCACCTACAGCCAACACTTCATCTACTACCAGTATATCAGGTTCAAGATGTGCTGCTACAGCAAAGGCAAGGCGCACATACATACCGGAAGAATATCGTTTTACCGGTGTATCAATAAACTGGCTTACGCCCGAGAACTCCACGATCTCATCAAACTTGCTCTTGATCTCCTGGTGCTTCATTCCCAGGAAATGACCATTCAGGTATATATTTTCACGGCCCGTCAATTCTTCATGAAAACCTGTACCGATTTCCAGTAAACTGTTCATGCGGCCACGTCCGAGTACATGGCCTTGCGTAGGACGTATAACTTTTGAGAGTATCTTTAGTAACGTTGATTTTCCGGCTCCATTCCGTCCTATAATTGCAAAGGCTTCGCCTTCCTTGATATCAAAATTGATGTCACGCAACGCCCAGAGAAATTCTGTGGACTCACCCTTATTACCGGCTGCTTTAAAAAATGGATCTTCCTTGCGGAGAATGGATTGATACCACCAGCGTTGTACGTCCTGCCGAAGTGAGCCCGTACCAATCTTTCCCAAGCGATATAGCTTCGATAAATTTTCAACTTGTATAATCGTATCGCTTGTCATGTATACTTTTTCCTTGCGTTTATAGTCTGTGATTGATCGTGCTTGTAAGCATCTGTTTTATTGAGCACGACTCAAACAACGTCAATCAGTTTAGCGCCCATTTTGTTAAAGAGTACGGTTCCGAACAAAAAAACTAAAAGCATACAGGCTCCGCTATAGGCAAGTTGTATACCCGATACAAGTCCTTCGCCTAAGAATGCCAGCCTGAAAAACTCGATCATCGGAACCAGTGGATTGAAGATCATGATATGCTGGATGTTCTCCGGGACAATGGATAGGGGGTATATTACAGGAGTAGCAAACATCAAGAGCCGGATGGTGAGTTGAATTAGATTGGTAAGATCCCTATACTTTGCCAGGAACACCGATAGCGCGAGACCGAGGCCAAGACCCAGGCCGGAGGTAACGATAAAAACCAGAGGCAGCGCAATAAAACAATATAGCGGGTTAAATGACACCGTTCCCGTGTATAAATAGTATATATAGAATATCAGGAAGAGCGCGAACTGAATGAAGAAGCGAATGATATGCGAAGCCGTTACCGAGAAAGGTATAATGAGTCGCGGGAAATATACTTTTGAAAATAAGGTAGCATTCGCGCTGAAGGTATATACCGATCCGGAGAAAGACTCTGCAAACAGGTTCCAGATGATGATGCCGCTTAAGTAGAAAAGCGTTGGAGGAGTATCATTTGTTGAGATGCGGACTACGCGATCGAAAATAAGAACATATAGCAGGACCGTTACCAGCGGCTGAATAACGACCCATACCGGGCCCAGTAAAGTCTGTTGATATTGCGTAAGAAAATCTCTGCGAATGAGTCGAAGCAACAGGTGGCGATATTCCCAGATCTCTTTCCAATTCCACTCGAACCAGTGAGACTCTGGCTTAATTTCCCATTGCCATCGCATAAGTAAAAATCGCTTTACTCAAAAATGAATAAAATTATTTACTATTCCAGTACCAAGTGGAAAATTCTGTTTGCAGTGAACGTACTCAGTTTGAAGTAATTAAAAGTTTTCCTTCGGAAAGGTCAGAAGAAATGTTGTGCCTTTATTCTCCGCACTTTGAAATGTGATTCTCCCTTTCATGAGTTCCACTAACTTCTTAATGATGTAAAGCCCCATCCCGATTGACTTTTCGCCTTTTAAGCCCGTTCTCGAAGCCGGAGTATTCTTGGTAAAGATATAGGGTATCAGATGTTCGGGAATGCCAATGCCGTTATCAGAGATCCGCACTGAAAAGGAGTGATCCATGTCCTTTACTTCACATTCGATAATACCATTGGCGTGTGTGAATTTACAAGCGTTGGAAAAGAGGTTATGAACGATCTGGAAAAACTTGACATCATCACCCGATATATATAGTTCATCCTTGTCAACTACTAATTTGAAGCCCTTCTCTGGATTAAAGTCACGCATGTTGGAAATTACAATCTTTATTTTTTCAAGGGCATTGAACCGGTTTGCTTTTACGAAGACGCGTTCGGACTCCAGATGCTCCTTTTTCAAGAAAGTGTTAATGATTTCTATGCATTGCTGTGTGTTTTCACGAATGAGCCGCGTATGGTTATCAATTTTTTTATACTTCTCTACCTTATTCATTTCGTCTACCAGGTTCAGCAAATTGGCGGTCAGGTTCAAGGGCCCGCTTAAGTTATGAGCAATCATATCCAGTAATGTATCTTTCCGTGCTCCGAAATCAACGAGGTAGTTTTCATGCTCCTTTAAGGTAGTAATGTCTTTAATGATAGACATCACCACGCCACTGTCTTCTATATAGTATATATCTGCCGTCAGGTATTTAGATTTTCCTGCAGCATTGATTAGCATTTGAACATTGCTCAACGTATATTTTGACTGTAACTGCTGCAGGATTTCCTCCAGGTAATTACTGTCATAATTTAGAGCTTCTTTTAGCACCTCGATGGGCCTGTCGATGATGTTTTCCATGGTTGTCCCAAAAATCTCGGACAGCATGTGGTTGCAATACGTGACTTTATTTTCATGAAGGCTGTAGACGAAAATACCATCTACTGATATATCTCCTATATCCTTTACAGTCGCAATTTGATATTTGGTTTCAGCCATCCTTTCAGCTGCCCCAACAAGATATTACGATGTGTTCATAATATCGGTTAAGACAACCTGACGGATTACACAATAAAATATATCCACACGAAATCGCCCTCAACATCATTGATGAGCATTCAAATTATGGATTTGATTACCCATTTTTTAAAGGCACCTGTCCTTTAGGGCAGGCATAGTTTATTTTACTGTCGCGCGCTGGTAATGCTACATACTCTCATCATGATTCAATGGAGTATTCTGGTTCGATCTCAGTAGGGTATATATTACCATGTTATCTTCTTCATCCTTCCTCTCGTTGTTCTGTACAAAGTTGTTATTCTCTAATAATCGTATGGAGCTGTTGTTATCTTTTCGTGTATACGCATCCAATGTTTCAAGATGAAGGACCGTAAAGCAATAGTCAATGATGCACTTTATTGCTTCGCTCATAATTCCCTGTCCCTGGAACGAAGGATGAAGTTCATACCCGATTTCTGCCAGAGTTTTACGGTTTGAAAAATTCCAGACACAGATTGTGCCGATCAATGCGGGGTCGTCTTTCAGGCAGATGGCCCAATAGATCCAACGGTTTCTTCTTATACCATCGTTCACCCTTTCTATAAAATCACGAGCATCTTCTGGCCCGTTCTGTTTTTGCCGGTTTGTGTATTTGTTTACCTGCTCATTGGAGCGGATTGCATATATAGCCTTGTCATCGCTATACGTTAATGATCTTAAATTCAAACGCGTTGTCGTAAACGTAGCAAGGGGAGTAAAGCTTATTGCGTTCATCGGTATATGTTGAGTGCTATCGTAGATCTTCTGAGCACGGATGCTTTTTCACACCGGGTGCAAAAGTTATTGCTAAAATCACAACAGGGTATAGTAGCTATTGATGCACACAATAGCGGCTATAGATCTGAAAATGATTTAGATATATACTTTCTGCTAGAGTTTCAGTTCTACTTTTTTACCACTTTGAACGGCTTGGTATATGGCGTCAATAATCTTCATGTCTTTTACGCCTTCTTCGCCATCCACCGGTACAATTGGCTGTTTTCCCTGCAGGATGATACCTGCCATTTCATCCATTTGCACGGTCTGATGTGTAACGTGTGGCTGGTCTAACTCGCCACGGTGCGTACGGCCTTTGATCGGTCCATAACCGGTTGACGGCTGCAATTCCGCATATCCTTTTTCACCATTGAGGAAAAAACGATCGAGACTGTTCATGCTATAGGTTGAAAGGCATGAGGACACGGCTCCACCGGGAAAACCTAACTGGAACTGAATTGTCTCATCAACACCTGCTTTGAATTTCTGCGGATTGTTCTTGGTTTCCTGTGCCGTAACCCAGATCGGTTCTTCGCCCACCATATAGCGGGCACCGTTAATCGAATATATACCGATATCCATCATGGCACCACCTCCGGCCAGTTGCTTGTTCAGTCGCCATTGATTCGGATCACCGATTGTAAAGCCTGACAGTCCCTGGAAAAACAAGATCTTGCCAAACTCGCCATCCTTTCTCATGCGGACTATTTCCAGTGTCTTCGGTTCAAAGTGCATCCTGTATCCAACCAGTAATTTTACATTCGCTTTTTTACAGGCATCAACCATCTGCTGACCTTCCTGCGCATTTATAGCCATCGGTTTTTCGCAGATTACGTGTTTACCTGCTTTAGCCACCCGAATCACCTGGTCGTGATGAAGAGCGTTTGGCGTTATAACATATACCGCATCAATATCCGGGTTGTTCTTAATGTTGTCGAAGTTCTCATAGTTATAGCAGTTTTTCTCTGGAATGCTATACTTGCTCTGCCAGTCTTTGATCTTGGACGGAGTGCCGCTGATGACGCCTGTAAGTTTAGCCTGCTTGCAATCTTTCATCGCTTCGGCTACACGCGAACCGTATGATCCAAGGCCCATAATGGCAACACGTAGTATTGGCCCTTGATACTGTTTGCCATATGCTTCGGGATTGTATTGCTCTGTTTTAAAAGATGATAAAAATGGTAACGCTAAAGCGGATGCTGCTGCGCGTTGTAAAAAGTCTCTGCGTGATTTCATGGTTGTGGGGCTTTTGTTTATTGCTGATCGATCAACAAGATCCTAAATTATAAATCTTTCTGTATATACTTTTATGCAAAGGAATTTATAAAAGGATATATGGACGTTTTATCGGCTTATATAGTAATGCATAAAGACTGTAAGTCATGTGCAGCATCTTCAGCCAGGTGTGTTTATAAACCAACTTGTTCGGTAACGGTGTCACCGAACCGGTATCGAAAATAGATCTTGAAAGAATTATAGAGATCGTAAAAAAAATGTTTTATCAATTAAACCCATAACTGCCAACGGAGTCTAACCGGCTCGTTTAACAGAATTTTATAATGCGACTATTCACACTTTTACTACTAGTACTGTTTATCTCCTGCTCAAAAAATGACGATGACATAGTTGACCCCGTTTATGTCGATGATGATCTGGACGGGCCTATATCCCGGCCAACGTCTGGTTACGGAGCCGATGGCTCATTTAGTGTTGCAAAAATCACTTTCGCCAGTCCACTATATAATGGGAAGAACGTAGAGATTTTTTATCCTCAGGGAATCACTTCTCCCAAGCCCACTATATTTTATTCGCATCCTTTTGGTGGAGAAGAGAGTGAATATAATATAGGGCTATACGAGTTCATTGCTAAAAAAGGGTATGTGGTAGTCTTTGCTCCCTATCCAACGACTGGTGTTACGGTGGATGAACGCTATAATACATTGTGGGAGAGTTTCAAGAAAGCAGCCACTGACTATCCGGACATCATCGATAAAACCAAGGTTGGCTTCATGGGACATTCGTTTGGCGGTGGCGCTTCTTTTGGCCTTGCTTACAAAGGATTTGTTGAAGAGGGCTGGGGGGCTAACGGACGCTTTATATTTGCGATGGCTCAATGGTATTCCTTTCAGATCACGCAGGCACAGCTGGAAAGTTTTCCCGCCAATACCAAACTGATTACACAGGTATATGACGATGACGTTACCAACGATCACCGGATGGCAATCGATATGTTTAAAAACATTAATATAGCAGCTTCTGAAAAGGACTTTATCCTGATCAGGAAAAGTACTTTGCCAACGTATACCTATATAGCAGACCACGTATTGCCCAACACGAAAGATGCCTATGATGCGTATGATTATTATGGGATATATAGATTGCTGGATGCACTGATCGACTATAGCTTTAATAATAACGCTGCCGGTAAAAAAGTTGCTTTGGGAAACGGTTCTGCCGAGCAGGTAACCATGCCAAGTTATGACGGCCAGGCATTGGCTCCGCTTGAGGTCACAGATAATCCAGTACCACAATATCTACAAACCAGATATGATTTCAGATGTGATTCCGATACGAACCTTCGGGGCGCGTACTGTGAATAACAAATCATCAGTTTTTTCAGTAGTTCCTCAGGATCAACGCCATGCTGTATAGTGTATATATAAAACTGGCGTTGATTCAACAGATTACGGATGTGAAATGGATCATTTGCATGACCTTGGAATAATTTTTTAGGGACGTATAGCAAGATCTTAGTATGCGCCACATTTTCTTATTTCTATCAGGGTTCGTTTTCGCTGCTTCGGTTTTCGGGCAGGGGGGAGACAAGAAACCCAAAATTACCGGCCAGGATCCGGTAAGCATTACCGAAGAACAAGCTTATACAATAAAACTCACGGACCTGGATGTTACCGATCGTGATGACTTGTTTTATCCCTGGGGCTTTACACTCCATGTTAATCCGGGTGCTAATTATACACTTTCAGGTAGCACGGTAACACCTAATGTTAACTTTACCGGTATACTTTCGGTGCCGGTAACGGTAAATGATGGTAAGAACGATAGTGAAGTATATAATTTCAAAATCACAGTAAATCCGGTTAACGATCCACCGGTTATTACAGGACAGGTTGCGCTTAAAACGGTTGAGAATACAGCGATCGTAATACAACTCTCTCATCTTACGGTAACAGATCCTGACAATACATATCCGACTGGTTTTTCACTGAGTCTTGCCGGAGGAGCAAACTATACGGTTAGTGGTACTACCATTACACCGGCAACAGGTTTTACGGGTACGCTTAGCATTGGCACTACGGTAAGTGACGGCACGGCAAGCAGCAGTGTATATAGTCTTAAGATAACGGTTTCTCCTGGCAATGTTGCTCCTGTCATTACAGGACATGCAGCCTTGGCCACTGCGAAGAATAAACCCATTACCATACAGTTATCAAATCTCCAGGTAACAGACCCTGATGATGTATACCCGAAAGATTTCACGATGACTGTTGCAGTAGGTAGTAACTATACCGTGTCGGGTGCCACCGTTACCCCGGCACAAAACTTCGTTGGTACACTTACGGTACCCGTAACTGTTAATGATGGCGCTGCCACCAGTGCGCCCTTCAATGTCAAGATTACGGTAACCGATGAGTTGATGATTACAGGACAGAAACCGTTGGAGATAAACGAAGGTCAGTCTATCACATTACAGTTATCAGACTTGGTTGTTAATGATCCGGATAATAAATATCCAACAGGTTTTACACTTCAGATCTCGCAAGGAGAAAACTATACGGTCTCTAATCTGCAAATAACACCTTCACCAAATTTCACGGGGAACCTGGGAGTTAGCGTTACGGTGAGCAATGGAAAAGCTACGAGTAAACCCTATACACTTACGATTGCAGTGAAGCCTGTCAATAACGCACCTGAAATTGTAAACCTGGAAACTGAGTCACTGTTATATACCATCACCAACGATCCAATCTTTATTACGAAAACACTCGACATCAAAGACGCTGACGACACCAACCTGGTATTGGCGGAGATCAGCTTTCAGCCCGAAACGTACCGGGGTGGGTTTGATGAGCTTACGTTCAAAAATACTTCGAAGATCCGAGGAGTATATGACTCTACGAAAGGTGTACTATCACTCATTGGTACTGCTACACTTGCCGAATATCGTGATGCCATACGCTCTGTTCAGTACTACTATAATAACGTGGAAGACCCGGAACTGGAAACCAAAACTATATACTTCCGGCTCAATGACGGCAAAACGTTAAGTGCACTGTATGAGCGTAAGATAGGTTTGATGGAAGATATAGGCTTTGATATACCCAACGCTTTTACGCCCAACAACGATGCTGCCAACGACACCTGGCGAGTAAAGCCTTTGAAGCAGGCAGATCGTTTTGATAATACGATCATCCGTGTATATAACAAGAGAGGTTCACTTGTATTTGAGACCACGGGATTCGATAAAGAGTGGGACGGCCGCTACAACGGAGAAGTTCTTCCTCCGGATACGTATTACTATACCATTGACCTGAACCTTACCTATATAAATACAAACTATAAAGGTATCGTTACGATACTGCGGTAGCGATCAGATGGTGTGATCTATCTTTGATTCAGATGCAACTCTATGAGTAGCATTTAAACATGTTTACACATCCTCAAAAAAAATACACCCCTGTGGTGGTTGAGAATTAAAAAATACTTTTACATTTGTTACATAATGAATACATCAATGCTTCATATCGCAGCTATTTGCCCGTTTCACAAGGATGTGAAATGGAAAATATTTGCCTGGGATCAGAGATGTCTGTAAGATGAAAGTAACCTTACCACGATATACAAAGCCCGGGCACCACCCGGGCTTTTTTATTAACTATTGATTTTGAAACCATGTCGTTTGACCATATACTTATAAACCTTAAACGCGAACTCATCCGCACCTTTGCTGTGACGGATGAATGGTTCGACAGAGAGCACCCGTTGCGTTGCTTCAAGCCTTCCTCGGGAGGATGGAGTATAAACGAAGTACTTGAACATGTTATGCTTACCAATCATTACCTGTTGATTCTTATAGAGAAGGGAGCAGACAAGGCGCTTCGCGCAAGCACGACAACTTCTGTTTCTGGTTTACAACTTGAAAATTACTCGCTGGTTAATCCTGCAATATTGGAAATCGCACAACCTGATGCCTTTACATGGGAGCGTCCGGAGCATCATCAACCCACCGGACAAAAACCGATGCAGGAGGTAAGAAGGGAATTGAGAGATCAACTTGAGCAATATTTATATATACTTGATCTTCTGCCCAACGGTGAAGGTATACTTCACAAAACTACAATGTCGGTTAATAATCTTGGAAAGCTGGATGTTTACCAATACCTATATTTCCTCGCCTTGCATGCACAACGACACATTCAGCAGATGAACAAGGTTGAGCAGGAATTTAATATGTCACCTGTAGCACCATTACTCAGCCTGTAAAATAAAGTTGCAAGATCAGCGCCACTTTCAGTGGGCGCTTTGCTTTTTTGAAGTGATAAAAGAATCCATTTATTTACTTAACAAATATGAAACTAATGTATTATTTTCACGTTTGTTAAGTAAATAGTATGAAAGATCAATCTCTTGGTGAATTCGAGGAGCTGGTATTATTGATGGTTGCCGCTCTTCATGACGAAGCCTACGGTGTGGCCATCCTGGAATCACTTGAAACCAGAATGGAGCGCAAGTATAATATCAGCGCTATACATGTGGCTTTGAAGCGCATGGAAGACAAGGGATTTATAAAATCTCATTTTGGCGGCATTACCGAAGAACGAGGTGGAAGACGAAAGAAGTTTTATGTAATCACCGCCTATGGAAAAAAAGTGCTTGATCAACAATATGAGTTACGCACAGAGCTATATCAACTTATTCCCAAGATATCGTTTAGCTCATGAATGCAGCACCCCCTAAATACGCGTTAAAGTTCCTTCGCTGGTTTTGCCGCGAAGATTGTCTGGATGAAATTGAAGGTGACCTGACCGAGCTCTATAGAAAACATTGCCTGGAATCTTCTTCACGTGCGCATTGGAAATTTGCAAGTAGTGTAATTCGTTATCTACGCCCGGAGTATATGAAGCTGTTTCAACGTAGCCGATCACATTCGCTAATCAGTATATCTATGATCCAAAATTATTTTACACTGGCTTTTCGAAATATTCGCAAGCGCGCTACATTTTCATTCATCAATATCGTTGGCCTGGCGATGGGTGTTTGCGCATGCCTTGTGATTTTAAAGTATATAGACTTCGAAACAAGCTACGATACATTTAATGTGAACGCAGCCTCGCTATACCGCATCAATCGGACGTTCATTCAGAATGAAGAACGAAAGTCTCCAAATATAATGACTACCTATGGGCTTGGCCCTGCATTGGCAACCGACTTACCAGAAGTAAAACGATATATCCGCACGCATACAGAACATTCAGTGGTAACCTGTGAGTCTGGCGAAAGTGACGCTAAGGTTTTTCACGAAGAGAATATACTTGCAGTCGACTCTACCTTTCTTCGAGCCTTTACCTTTAAAACGCTTACCGGTAATTTATCAACAGCCCTTGACCAGGCGAATGCCATCGTACTTACGCAGTCTGTGGCCCATAAATACTTTGGCGCTGCTGATCCGATCGGAAAGACATTGACACTTGCCGGTGGCCGCATGAGCGGGAGTTATACTGTATCTTCAGTTATGGAAGATATACCACAGAACTCACACTTTGATTTTGATATACTCGTTCCGCTCTATGCTATACTTCAAAGTACACAATACCAGAATGATGATGGCTGGGCGTGGAATAATTTTACAACCTATATTCAGTTGAATGATGGTGCGAACCAGCAAACAGCGGAGCAAAAGTTTCCTGATTTCTGCAGACGAAGACTTGATCCCAAATGGAAGGATTACAATGGGCATGTAGAATTGAAGCTGCAGCCGCTTCGTGACATTCATCTTCATCCTGGTTTGCGAGGTGATGTTGAAACCGTGAGCCGGGGTACCCTATATTTCTTTGGCATGATCGCTGTCTTTATAGTATTGATTGCCTGGATCAACTATATTAACCTTTCAACAGCGCGTGCCATGGAGCGTGCCCGCGAAGTGGGGATTAAAAAAGCCATTGGTGCTTTCCGTAGTGAACTCATAACTCAATTTCTTTTTGAGTCGGTTGTGATCAATTTCATCAGTACACTTTTGGCTGTTGGTCTGGCCATTACGTTACTTCCTGTACTTGGCGATATCATTGGAAAAGAGCTGTCGTTCCAGTTCAGCGATGTGCGACTTTGGTTTGCTCTCGCGGGTTTATCTATAGTAGGCACACTGGCTTCAGGTATATATCCAGCCTTTGTACTGTCGTCTTTTCGAATCACCAAAGTATTGAAAGGGAATGGGAGCGAAGGGCGTGGCTTTTCATTGCGTAAAGCATTGGTGGTATTTCAGTTTGCTGCTTCTTTAATTTTGATTACTGGTACATTTGTAGTCTATCGGCAAATTCATTTTATGCAATCACAAGACAAGGGATTGCAGATGGACCAAATGCTTGTTCTGTCAGGACCCGGTACGTTGCCATGGAAAACGGCACAACAGAAACTTGAGATCTTCAAAGAAGAAGTCAAGAAGATGCCCGGTGTAAAAGCTATCGCTACCTCGGGGGCAGTGCCTGGCGGTGGACACAACTGGGGCGCGGATATCCGCAAGAGCGGTACACCTGTTACAGAGATTAAGTCAGGAAGTGTCGTTTGGGTGGACCCGGATTTTATACCTACTTATAACATTACTTTTATAGCAGGTAAGAACTTTGACCCACGGGTTAAGTCAGATATGGAGTCTGTTATTATCAATGAAGCTTCGTTGGCTGCCTTTGGACTTGGCACAGCAGAACAAGCATTAAAAGAGCAACTTGTTATAGGAGAGGATACAGCTAGCATTATAGGCGTGTTGAAGAACTATAATTGGAGTTCTCTTAAGTCAGACTATACGCCTTTTCTTTTTCTTGCCGATACCATCGCGACCACAAAGGTATCCATTCATCTTGCGGCCCATACTATACCTGCTACCATAGAAGCGATTGATGAACGCTACAAGACGCTGATTCCAGGGGAACCATTTGAATATACTTTTGTGGATGATTCCTTTAATCGACAGTATAAAAGCGATCAGCAATTCGGTAGCATTTTTGGATTGTTCGCCACGCTTGCTGTAGCGATTTCATGCCTGGGTTTATGGGGGCTCGCATCCTTTACGACATCACAAAAAATGAAAGAGATAGGAATCCGAAAAGTATTGGGGGCATCGATCAGCGGTATAGTAATCCTGCTATTGGGCCAATTCCTTCAACTTGTGCTGGTGGCTTCATTCATTGCCTTGCCACTCTCCTGGTATGGTATAAATACGTGGCTGCAGGGATTTGCTTTTCACATCGGACTACACTGGGATCTGTTTGTATTGCCGATAGCTATATTAATGCTGATTGCGTTTCTTACTGTAAGTATGCAGGTAGTCAAGGGAGCTATAACCAACCCGGCTAAAATATTACGGTCGGAGTAGGGGGATGATGATACGTGTTGTGTGGATATATTTCAGTTTAGAAACCATCCCATCCCTCGTTGTCATCAACGAATTTCAAGGTTATATCGCGTAGTTCCTTTAAAAGTCTTTCGCGCAGTCCGTCTTCGCGGGTATAGCCTGTAATTTTAATAAGGCTTTCGCTTGAATTCTTATTCGTTACAGGAGGTGTTACACAGCTTACATTCATGCCGGCTCTTTGCATGCTGTACACATTGTTTGTGAATGCGTTACCGGTAGACGACTGTCCACAAACTTCAAACGTCCTCTTTGTATCGTCTTTTATAATTTGCCAACATCTTGTATACATACATTCCGGGCGTTAATTGCTTTCGCTGGAGCAAAAATACAACTTAACATTTTATAAAAATGCTTTTGTTTTACACGTATCAAACGCCTGTGAATCAATTAGCTAATTGCTCCCGGCAAGAGTTAACAACGCTTCATGTAAATATTTCCTGAATTCCGGAACGATTATTCCGGAATGTTGTTTTATTCTGGAACGATTATTCCAAAAACAACGAATCAAAATTAAGAACATGAAAAAGTTAACAAACAAAGTCGCAGTAGTTACAGGAGCATCAAAAGGAATTGGATCAGAGATAGCGAAAGGTCTGGCGGCAGAAGGAGCATCAGTTATTGTCAATTATGCATCGGCAAAGGAAGGCGCTGAAAAAGTAGTTGCCGAAATTGTAAAGAACGGTGGCAAGGCCATCGCTGTCAAGGGTAATGTAGCGCATCAGGCAGATGTAGACAACATCTTTACGGAAGCACAAAAAGCATTTGGAGGAGTAGATATACTCGTGAATAATGCTGGAGTATATCAGTTTGGCGCAATAGAAGATGTGACAGTTGAAGAATTTAACCGTCAGTTTAATACCAATGTATTGGGATTGTTACTGGTTACGAAAGGCGCTGTGAAAAGCTTTGGTGAGAAGGGCGGCAGTATTATTAATATCAGCTCAACAGTAACTCGTATAACACCTCCGGGAAGCTCTATCTATACAGCAACGAAAGGCGCGGTAGATTCAATCACGCAAGTTTTGTCAAAAGAACTTGGTGCCCGAAACATTCGTATCAACTCCATTAACCCTGGTATTGTAGAAACAGAAGGAACGCACTCTGCTGGTTTTATAGGAAGTGAGTTCCACACCAATGCAGTAAAAGCAACACCACTTGGACGTACAGGTCAGCCCAATGACATTGCACCCATTGCAGTATTTTTAGCATCGGACGATTCACGCTGGCTGACAGGTGAAACGATTATTGCCAGTGGTGGAGTACGATAAGTTATATATGAACGATGGTCTCTTTTTTGACGTTCTCTCATAAGAGGCTAGTGTACCCATACTTAAAAATGAATAGCTTTGCCTTTTAAACAGGTAAGGCTTTTTTCGTTATGGCACGAACAAAAGATTTTGATGAAAGCGAGGTATTAAATAAAGCTGTGTCCCTTTTCTGGCTTAAGGGATACAACGGTACGTCTATGCAGGATCTGGTAGATTCACTTGGTATAAGCCGGTCAAGCCTGTATGATACCTATGGAGACAAGCATACGCTATATTTAAAAGCATTGGAGTTCTATCAGAATACTTCTGGAAGCGCAATGTATAATATAGTGACCAATGCAACATCTTCCAAGGAAGCGATCAAGCAGCTGTTAGAGTTAGTCGTCAACAACTTACTCAATGATAAACAGCATAAGGGCTGCTTTATGGTGAATGCCGAAGTAGAGGTAGCTCCACATGATACCGAGGTAAGAGATATGCTTTGCAAAAATGAAAAACAGATTGAAGAGGCTTTTCATCTTGCAATACAAAGGGGGCAACAAAGCGGAGAAATTACCAACCGACAAGAGGCGAGGGCGATTACCCGTTTTTTCCTAACCACTATAAAAGGTATACAGGTATCCGCAAAGTCAACCACAGACAAAGCCTATTTTGATGACATCATTAAAACTGCTTTGTCGGTACTCGGGTGATTGCTTCGTCTCTGTAGAAAATCCTGAGAGTAATTATCAATCTCATCGTACCGTCTTTCCAAACTCCAGCCAGTCGAAACCGGTCTCAACCCGATTATGGCGCAGGGCAGGAATCTGCGTAGTAATCAGCAGCGTAGTACCACCAAGATCCGCATGATGATATTGTGGAAGCTGTTGTTTAACGGCTTTAACCATTTTAAAAGATACATCTGTAAAAACTTTTTGCACCGATTGTTTAAGCATGTTAATGTTATCCATGCCATACATCAATACAACCTGAGGTCTATACGCAGCTATATTTTCGACAATGCGATCAATGCGCGCATTATATACATGATCCTGGTATAATGCACGACTCTTCAAAAAACTCAGTTGTGGCAAATCAAGCCAGCTATAGTACCAGCCGTGATTATGCGGACAAGGCAGGGGATATAGCTTGATCAACGCTTCCTTCCGTGCATCAGGCAAAAGAAATCGCTGTTGTTGGTATGCAAGCACATCCGTAAGTTCTTCATTTCGGTAACCGTGTGCAAAGGCTATCAGATTTTTCCAAACACCGTGCAGTGTAGCATTGCGATCGAATCTATACTCATAGAGATTGGAAACTATACCAGCCTTTGAGCCACCGGATCTGAAAGCAACATGCCTGTATACTTCGCGAATATCACAGAGTGTTTCAAACGTCTTTTGAGAGTCGTATAAATAGTTAAACTTCTCCGCTACATCTTCAGGTAAATCACCACCGCTTTCCTCATATCCTATATACCAGATCTGCGCATCCCATGAGCCGTAGCCATAGAAGTTATCAATCCAGTAGGTGAGTCGCTCTTGTTCTATTAGCATGGTGAAATATAGCAACGCCATTCTTAACGTCAGCTTTTGAGTCACAATTTTTAATTCTGACTCTGAAGCCAAAGTATTATCTTGCCTGCCACCCAAATGAGAATTTAGTTAAACATAAAAGCATACTTAAAACAATAGCTTATGTCAGTAATATTAAATTTTACGGAAATTGAAAGAAACGCTGACGCCATCATCAGTGAAAACAAAACGTGCGGCTTATTTGAAATTAACAAAGACAAAGTAAAAAAACTCAACCAAACATATACCTCTAAAACAGAAATTTTTAGCAAATTATTGAAAGACCCACACTCAGTTTGGAAAGGAGAAGTATATAATATACCTCCAATACATAATTATATTTTTTATTTATTGGCATTGGACTTTGACAGCTCTGTCGGTTACCGAAATGAAGAAGATTATTTAGTGGTACTTGCATTCGAGCCTCAGCCAATTTATGCAGTCGTATCTCAGGCGAATAAAGATTTTGCAAATGATGGTTTAAAAGAGCTTGAAGTAATGTTAGAGCATGCCGTGGAAAGCAACTCTTTGATTATGGTTGATTGGGGATAACATAGGCGGGTGTCTTGTTATCAATCCAGTAGCGTAGGTAGCTCTTGTTCTATTAGCATATTGAAATATAGCAACCCGGCCGATTCTTACTGACATCTATTTTCTTCTTTTTCGGTCCCATATTTCGAGAATATATAGCAAGAGTATACTCACACTTACCCGCACTCTACATCGTAGGAACTAAGAGCTCTCGGATATCTACATTGAGAATTTTAGCCATCTTCTTCAAATCCTTTAAATGCGGCTGTGTTTTGTTATTGCAAATTGAGGCAATAGTGTTCTGAGTCTTGCCTAATTTTTCAGCAAGTTCTTTTTGACTGATTCCCTTAATGACAAGTACTTCCTTGATCCTATTAATCCTCTCCATGAATCTGTAGAAAGCGTGAAGATAGGTATTAATGTCGTTTAAAAAGGTATAAATCACTGTCAGTCTGGTATTTATAACACCTGGAATTGTATTTATGACCTTATCGAATACCAATTATTTTGATATTAATACAAATAATATTTACATTTATACTAATCTAATTTGTACTAAAAAGACGCATTCCATGTTAAAAGAAAATATTCAGAAACCCGTTTCTACTAGCAGTGTAGAATTGTGGAATGATCAACTCTATCCGCACGTAACACCGGAGATCATCGACAGACTGAACAATCTGCTGGACTTTACCGAACCGGGTGAGCTTCGCGAATATCTTCTCGAGATATACCATCTATACATTATTCACGAACACGACAGTCTTCCCTATAATTTTAAGGAGCTTGCGAATAGTATGCAGATACTTTTCGATTTTCTGAAATTCGCTCAAGAAGAACTGAATAATAAGTGAAGCTTATCCGCGAATCAAAGTGGAGATTTTTTTACGAGCGGGCGTAGCGAACCCTTGCATCTTTCTATACCGCACGTCCGTAATGTTCCGCGTTATGTTAAATTGCTTAGGCACACCGTAATCTTCTCAAGAGTTTTTTAACGAAGGCAAATTACACGACACTTCATCGTTTACTCCGGGCTGGGCAGCACAGCAACACGCTTTGGGCAGGCTTCGGAAGTGGGAGGGATGTGCGGACTGCACAATGGGTGTTGATGCTTGGGCAAGCAAAAAGCGATAGTGATAGAAGTGAAATCCCTAAGTTTGATGGCAGGATGAAGACGGAGTTAACTACTTCTTTTTGCATTGATAACTCTCAATAAACTTAATGTCGTCACCACGCCAATTACGCAACATTCAGCATATAGATTTTTTGTCTTAAGATCATGAGTTACCTGATTGCTTAAGTCGATGACCTTGTCTGTAGACTCAATTATTGCCCGGGCATAATCTCTCAACTCTCTATCTTGACTAGTATTCAGTTCTGATGCAATGTAAGTCGCAATCCTATTCTTAAACATACCTTCACTGACTTTAACTCCTTCAGGCGGTATGTGCTTGGCAGGGTCAAATATAAGTGATGAAATTTTTTGCATAATAGTTCTTGACGTATTACCGATGTTTTGAAGATCAACTGTCTCTGCGGCTTTCCTTAGGTCTTCAATAAGTTTAAGTTGAAGATTGTTTATTTCTTCCCATGGTGTGACCGCTGGCACAATATCATTATGGATTATCTGATATTTTCCAAGGTCAGGAAACATTTCAACCTTATAAATATTAATAGTTGTCATCTGTTGATACAACGCAGCCAAATCACTTTTTCCATGCGTCACTAACCGAAAGTACTTTGCAAATATTTCAGGATCTACACTTACATATAACGTAAATAAATCTTTTCGTGAGCCTCCGGTAAAAGCCATTTTGCTTCCAATTGCTATTTCTGAATGCCTTAATAATTCATAAAGCCACTTTTTGTCGAAATCGTCTTTAAGAAGTCGGAGTAGATATTGGTATTCAACATCTTTGATCGGTTCCATAATGGCCTAGTTAGGTTAATAAAGCTAAATATTAGAAAACGGAAATAAAAAAGCGTGTTAGCAAGTTTAAAGTTATATAATGGTTCCCGGTATGCTAAGTTGGTTACGCACCGCGATTTTCTCAAATGTTTTTTAGCGAAGGGCCATCACACGATCTCCATCGGTTACTTCCTGGCTGGGCAGCAACGCTTTGGTCAAGCTTTTAAAGTGGGAGGGAGGAGCGGAGTGCACCATGGGTATTGATGCAAAAGAATCATTCTATTCAATTATGATGCATTCCCCTTTACTAATTTCATCCATTACCTTTTTGTACTTAGTAACAATTTCAGACCCATTTTTATATCTCACCTTAACATATTCGTTTCTGCCTGGTTCCCTCTTACCAAGTTTTATTGGCTCAATCTGTCTCACAGTCCTCAAGCTATTCATTAGCCCTCGGGTCTGCTTTTGAATATTGTCTAGTCCACGTCTATCCACATATGACAGAGAATTTAAGGACGGCTTTACTTCCGATATTAATGAAAGAATTTTATTACCGTACTGAACACTACTATCTACGTTTCCTGAGTATGCATAATAATCCATGATGTAGAACAGTATCACAACGCTATCCGCCTTGCCTTCGGAAGATAGGCCCGTACTAAAATGCTTTTCAATTATTAAAGCTGTATTAAAAGCATCGTCATACTTTTTTGCTGCCCTAAAGTAATCAATGACACGAATGAACGCATCAAAATCTATCAGAGTCAAAGACTCATGAAAGTTGTCAAATTCATTAAACACTTTAATGTATCGAAGTAAATATGAAATTGATGCCTGAGAGTTATGGCTGCTTTCAACTAACCCTGCTATTAACGCAGATTTTCGTTCTATCTGTGGATCAATTCCATCAAACGTAATTACACGCTTATACAGCCATTGAGCGGCCTTTAGATTTTTACTGGTTAATGATGTTTCGGCTACTTTAAATAGTAAGCGATATTCTTCGATTGCCCCTGAATATAAATCGTTTAACGCATAATGGAGTAATCTTTGAAAATCATCTTCTAGTTCCAGTTCGACAAGATTCGAAAGAATGAGAGCCAACTGTATTTCCGAAAACAATGGAATAGTAAGAGTTGTTTCTTTAAAAGCTATTTCGCTTTCAATGATTAGGTCTGTTACCTCTTTAAATAATGATTTCTTAATTTCTGATGAATCTTCGCAAGTTATGATGAATAGTATAATTGTGGGCTTGGCATGGATTTCAACAAATTGTAAAGCCTCCCGAAATTTTTCAGCGGCAAGTGGCTTGTTCTCTAGTCTATAAATATATCCCAATCGATAATTAATCAATGCGAGTAAAGAATTTCTTGTTGGAATCTCTTCTTTATGTTCGCTGACGTAATTGAGTGCTTGTAGATAAGTAAATTCAGTGTTCTCCGCGTTATAGTTTTCCTCATCATTTAATAAACACTCACCTTTATTAACGTAAGCATTAATTACTGCACTAGGGTTGTGTGAATTGTGAATAATTTCATCGAAGTATTTTGATGCAACTTGTCTTTTGCCAAGTTTAATAAAGTTGGCTCCTATGTAGTTTATCTGCGTAAAATACGATTCTGGTGAAAGATCCATGCTAATAGGTTTTTCCAATAAATATTGATTGGAAAATTCATGATTACCAAGTTCGTAGTATGCTATTCCAATTTCATACTTTGCAAGATTTGCAAAATTGCCTTTGGGCTCGTTTTGTAAAAATTCCAACAATATTTTTATCCCCCCCTCATAGTCACCCTGTTTAATTCTTTCACAGCCATAGTCATAATAACCTTTCTTCTCAAGTTCAATACTATTTAACCATGCGTCAGATAAGCTTTCCTCAATCACTCGATTCTTTATTCGCAAGTTCTTCTTGTCGATCTTCGTTGACGTTATGCCAAAAAGATAAAATTTATTAATGACATCATCCGAAAGCTCAAGTGATTCACCCTTTTTCAATTTAATTAGCGCCTTTCGGACTTCTGTGTTATGTTTTATAAGGTCGCGAATGTGATCAATTGGTGGATTTTTGAAATTGGTTAAGTAGAAGTCTGTAATAGCCTTATCCACTGTTCCCTTCGTAATTAGTTCGCCTTGTAATTGCTCGTCCTCAATTAATGATAATATTTCGAAGGTCATCCTTGGATTACCTCGAAGCCAATCATAAATATACTCTTTGATATCACTACCTAGCTCCAACCCACTCTTAGAAACAAACTCTAAGAATTGCTCAAAAGTAAAATCGTCTAAATAGATAGGAATCGCTATATTAAATGGAGAATTCTCTTTCGTTTTAATCAGTTTCTCTGGATCAATTACCCCCGATAGAACATACGTAACTCGTTTTAAAACGGGATAAGTCTCATTGATGAAATAATTTTTTCTTATTTGTCCAAAGATGTCATCAGAGAAACTGTGCTTGCGTAAGTCATCAACTTCGTCCAGAAACACTACAATTGTACCAGGGTACCTTTTTAGTATTTCTCTCATTTCATTTTGATACTCTTCAGTCGGGCTAGCAGAATTATTTTTGCGCTTGGCAAGAATTACCTGAGCCGCTTCTTGAAATTCCTTAATGCTCTCATTGGCATTTAGGATTTGGTTTATAATGTACCTGAAGCAGTCTTGCGCAGACTCAAACTTGTTTGTAATGTCAATGTATACGTATCGGCTATTTTCATTCTCTAAGGCACGTTTTGTTTGTATCAACAGATTAGTCTTGCCCATCTGTCTCGCTACTGAAACGTAAGCTGGTTTGGACATTCTGAGAATTATTTCTCTTAACTTACGATCTGCGTCACGATGTACGTACAGGTCATCAGGAATGATCGCATTGTTATACAGCTTCTTTTCTTTCATATTGAGTAGCCTTCGGACTTAATCATCGAAATAGCATCAAATACAGACCCGCCTTCGAGGATCACTCGCTCGACAATACTTTTCAATCTGCCGGGTAGGCCCTCGCTTGTCCTAATCATTTCATTTGCTGATTTGAATGAAATCGAGAAGTTCAGCGCGGACTGAAGTAATTCTAAAAGTGAACTAAGTTCGTCATCGGTCCATAAATCAAAGTTTTTAAAAATGAAGTTTTTATGTGCCTTTATTTTGTTAGGATGATTTTCATCCCCACTTAGCAAATGAACCGTAGGATTTATCCGGGTACAGATAATCCATTTCACTTTATTATTGCTTTTGTTAAGATTTGCGTAGCGTTCAGAAACCTTAATAAAGCTTGCCAGGAAATCATAGAATTTCTCTTTGACTGAAATCGGCACTTCATCCACGAAAATTATTATATCCTCATTATTGGTAATCTGGCATAAATTATCAGAAATTTTTTCAAACACATTGTGTTTTGTCGAAGGAAGCGTCAAGCTACATTGAGCAATGATTTCGTTATTTATATAATGAAAATAATCTTCAATATTGCCGGACACCGAACAAGTTAGATCAATATGCTTAGCCTTTTTATTTTCAATACTAAGATTTCGTAATACGAGTAAAGTCTTACCTACACCCGAATGTCCACTTACCCATATATTTTTTGGATTTGCTAGATAGTTTTTAAAGATTGCATCTACTGTTCTTTCATGATAATACTTGCCGGAACCCGAAGTAAAAGAAATGGAAAACACATTATTTAACAACGAATAGTCTTTACTGACTGTGGAGAAGTCATCTAATTCGAGAGGTGGAAGTTTACTATCAACTAAAAATTTTTCAAACACTGGAATATCGTAGGCGCATAAGCTAGAATAAGCCCCATCTTTTCCTTTCAGCTTAAATAAGACTCCAACTAAGAACAGACTACCGCTTTGCTCGACAAATATTCCCGAACCTGAAAGACCGCGTATTGTTTCAGGCATGGCATTCTCGAAGGTGAATTGAACTATTTCTGAAGTAATTTCGAACATAGTGCTTCTTACAAATGAAATTCGGCACATCACGTTCTGCCGGGGCTCGGCTTTACCTTTTAATAGGAGGGGATAGCCATAAATTACAACTTCAGAACCTTTAGCCGCTTTTGCCATTCGCGTAGTTTGCAAATTGCTGATTCGTTTAAGAACTATAATAGCTATGTCAAGGTCCTGATGCAGGTGAACATCGAGCACCTCAGCAATTGGGTCAGTTTCCAGATATCTAAAGACTTTAATATCTTCTTTGTTGCATTTATCCGTTTCTGTTAGGCAATGTTTTGCAGTAAAAATATAAGTGAAATCGGAGGCTAATGGTTGAACTACGCAACCGCTGCCCTCAAAACCATTGCAAATAATTCTCACTGCATGATCATCGTATAGTTGTTCGATAGTTGGCACGTCAATTCATTAAGATTGTGTAGTTATTATCTTCGGTCAGATAAATGATTTCAAAATTGTATTTTTTGAAATCATCTTCTAGAAAAATGCCTTCCGTTTTTTCATTTTTGTAATTGAAGTATAAAATGATCTTATCCGGTCTGTGTGTAACAATCCGTGACAAACATTCTTTTGTAGGAAGCCCGTTGGAACCATCGGAGGATATGATAAAGTGATTACAGTCAATCATGCTCAGCAACTCTGGGCTAATGCCTGAGGCGCTTCCATGATGCGATACCTTCACAAAATTTAGCTGTAACTTATTTGTCGAACTGTAACCAAGCTTTTTCAAATTATTTGAGATTACCGAAGGAAACGCATCACCCATAAACAGCATACAAATATCCCCTTGCTCAATAAGAAAACCCATGCTAGCTCTATTTGCCAGAGATCCAATTTCTTTAAAGTTCTTATTTAAAAGTTCCTCAATTGAGTAACTAGAATCGTGTCTTGACGAGACTTCCAAAGGTTTATTAGATTCAAGTTCCCAATCCTTGTAGAATGTTATAAGATCTTCTTCGTTAGGTGAAAGCATTGTAAATTTTAATGGTCCAAATGTGTGAGTATCCGGGGCCTTCAGAATGAATTCCGCCAGAATTCCCTCTTCCTGCATCAAGCCTTCAATAGTCCGACTGTTCCGTACACTCATTTTTAGATCGTCTGCATCAGATATATGAATCGTACTTTCTGCTTTTTCAGGGAGATTTAGTTCCTTACTAATCAAGGCTCCTGTATTAAACCATACTTTCCTAAATAGACTAACTAACCTCTTTTCATCTTCGAGGTATTTCAAAAAACCACCAATGTGGTCATCATCAGTATGGGTCAGAATAAGGAGGTGGACAATCTTTCCTTCCATCAGTTCCTTCTTCAAGCTACCCTTAACATAGCTTTTCTTTGTGCCGGCATCAACCATTACCCTAATTTCCCCATCTTCCATTGGAACCGTGAGGATCATACAATCACCTTGGTATACTGGCAAAACTTTTAGTTTAAGCATTGGTATTAGCAACAGTAAAATTAATGATTACCGATCAGCGCTTCAAATGAGGACTGCACTAAGCTGTGCGCTGGAATGTGCGGCTATTTAACGTCAAATTATATAACTGGGTCAGACAGTTAGCCAAGTATAAGTTATATAATTTATATTATGTTAAATAGATTTATCAGCGGATGCTTGATCATAATTTGGCATTAAACTCAACGCAAAAAGCCTTAATCATAAGTAACGGTCCTAAAGCATATCCCGGGTAATCCCTTCCCTTGCTGAATGCTAAAAAACCATATACTTGTGGAGAATTATCGTTGTAGTATATTCGAGCTTGCGGCCAACTTCCAGCAGATGCTGCTTTTTAGTTTTTATCCAACGCTATGCATACGGTTTCTATTCTATCACATCAGATCACCATCGACCAACAGGTCATCACTTTTCCGCTGCCGCTCGACACGGTAAAAGGTATTTTTGGCGCTGACGCCGTCACCAATAAAGTCAAGTTTAATACGATTTACACTTGGCATGCGCTGGGCGTTTATGCTTATTCTAAGGACGAAACCGTTGTGGACGCGATCGCTTTTGAGATCAAGAAAGAAAAGACTTACAAATTTCTCCCTGCTTCCATTTTTCAGGGTGCGATTACGCTCGCAGGCGTACCGCTGCCGGCCTATACGTTGACAAAAAAGAAACCCACGGATACACATGCCAATTGGATTGCCGGTGACACGATGGTATTCCTCGACCTGAATGATCAGGACGAGATTCTTACTGTTGAGATTTCCAAATATGTGCCTGAGGTCATACCCGAACCCGACCGTTATGCGTTCAAGGCTATTGACGGCAAGCCCCTGCAGTTTAAGGATCTCAATTTCAAGCTAGCGGTGATCCAGGTGTTGATGTATGAGAAAGAATTGATCCACCCACCCTTCGACATCTTTGAGTTCGCCAAACGACACAAAGCACGCACCATCGATGTAGACTCGGAAGGGTATGACATCATACCCGAGGCGCTGCAATACTTCGAGCAATTACAAATAGACGAACGGTTGGCACCAGAAGTGGCTGAGCTCATGCAAGATGGCGGTAATGACATCTACATGAACATCATTCCATTCTGGAGCGGCTCTACGGATGACTTTAATATCCAGTCTTTTGAAGATGTCGATCAGTTCCCAAACCTGAAGACCATCATATTGTTTTATGATTCTCGCCTGAAGCAAATACAAGCGGAGATGAGGAAAAAGGGAATTGAGGTTGATCCACTTTGAGCGCTATCTCAAGTTTATCAGAGACAATGTTAGTCAGTTTGTGGGCAAGTTGGTCTCTGCCATATTCGTAAAGCATCATAACAACGATAGAATCTTCGACTTGTATTCTTACTATCAAATCGGCCATCAGGCGCAAAACAGATGCCTGCCCACTCCTTGAGGTTAAACTGGCCGACTGATGATATTCAAAACTGACAGGTAAACCTGTCGTTGACAGTTTCTCTTTATCGATCAGCTTTTCATGATTTCGAAAATGTCGAAGCCGATCAGTTAATCATCCACTATAAAAGCCGTTATTGTTATCAACTTATAAACCATTGCCGAATGAAATTTCCCCTATCACTTGCTGTTGGTATTATCGCGTTGAGTTCAGCGTGTTCTTCAGATGATGACGATACAGCATCAACCGTTGACTACAAAGAAGAGATGCGAAATCTGGTAATCAACATCAGCACCAAAGCGAAAAGCACTTCTCCCGACTTTGTGATCATTCCACAGAACGGCATCGAACTCGTTACACAAAACGGAGAAGACGATGGCGCATTGCACACTGCTTATCTTGATGCTATAGATGCCCACGGTCAGGAAGACTTCTTGTACGGATATGACGAAGATGATGTAGCAACTCCTTCCAGTGTTACAAGCTATCTGAAAACTTTCCTTGATCGCTCGCATAGCAGTGGCAACAGCATTCTCATTACCGACTATTGTTTTACAGAAAGCAAGCGATCAACATCCTATACTATAAATAACACGTATGGTTATTTGTCATTTGCTGCTGAGCACCGTGAGCTCGATTTCATTCCTGCGAGCGAACCTTACCAAGTGCATAGTGGTGATGTCAATTCATTATCCGATGCCAAAAATTTTCTTTACCTGCTCGATCCTCAGAATTTCTCGTCACGCACTGATTTTCTGGAGGCTTTGAAAAATACACGTTATGATATCCTGATCATTGACTTGTTCTTTCACGATGGCACTTCTCTCACTGCCAGTGAAATCGCTCAGCTAAAAACGAAGAACGGTGGTGGCAAACGAAAAGTAATTGCCTATATGTCTATAGGGGAAGCTGAAGACTACCGATATTATTGGCAAAGCGAGTGGAGTAAAACCAAGCCCTCCTGGATGGATGCTGAAAATCCGAACTGGCCTGGTAACTATAAAGTAAAATACTGGGAAGCTGACTGGCAAAACATCATCTACAAAAACAGCGATTCCTATCTGAACAAAATTCGGGATGCAGGATTCGATGGTGTTTATCTTGACATCATTGATGCTTTTGAATATTACGAATAAGCGCAAGGCACTCATTCCTTAGATGATCATATATATTTCTACCGAGCGATAACACGCTACGCTTGGTATCATAATTCCCTTCTTCTATCTTTAACGATCTTATTTTCCACCAACCCCAATTCATTATGAAAAAATTGTTTGTTACCACATTGCTATGTTCACTTTCTATGCTGGCGTTTTGCCAGGGACAATTCCAAAAGGAAACAGCAGGTTCGCTTAACTTCGTATCGGGCCACGTTATGCAACTTGCACAGGCAATTCCCGCAGATAAATATAGCTGGACTCCCGAGAAAGGTGTTCGCTCGATAGCAGAAGTTTGTGCTCACATTATTTCTGCGAATTATTTTTTTGCTTCCAAGCTCGGTGCAAAAATTCCTGAAGGTGTTAAAATGGAAACATTGGAAAAAGACCTGAAGACAAAAGATGCCATTACTGCGGAGCTCAAGAAGTCTTACGATCTGGTTATGGGTGCAATTAAAAATACTCCTGATGCATCGTTAGCAACCAAAGTAGAGTTTCCATTCCCCGGAGAATACACCAACATGTCAGCTATTCTTATTGTCGTTGGCCACTCGAACGAACACCTTGGACAACTGATAGCCTATGCGCGCATGAATAAAATTGCTCCTCCATGGAGTGAAGGCAAATAAATCTAACTAAAAAAATCTTCTGTTACTTCATAGTTTACCTCACAGGTGACCTTGAAATAACAGAAGATATATATAGTGCCTAATCTGAAGTTACCAGCTCAAGTTTTATTTAAGATATAGGGCACTCCTGCCCTTTCTTTACACGCATCCCCCCTACTACTTATTCAGCTCTCAGGCTCTTCACCGGATTTATTGAAGCTGCAGTTATAGTATGCCAGCTTACCGTTAGCAGTGTAATGAGCAGAGTACCCAAAGCCGCTGCAATGAACGCCCACCAAGGCATGGCCAGATGATATCTATAGTTTTCAAGCCATGATGAGACGGCTATATATGCAATGGGTATGGCCATGATGCTGGCAATAGTCACCAGCAGTACAAAGTCCCGCGACATCAATTTCCAAAGATCAAGCACAGAGGCGCCCATTACTTTGCGCACACCTATTTCTTTCATGCGCTGTTCCGCCATGAAAGATGAGAGCCCAAGTATACCCAGGCAACTGATGAAGATTGCCAACGTTGAAAATATAGTGGATAGTGTGCCCACGCGCTCTTCATCTCCGAATTTGCGAGCATAGGATTCATCGGTGAACTCATATGTAAACGGAACCTCGTTGTTGTATTTACTATATACTGCTTCTATGTTCGCCAAAGCTTCCGCTGTACTGATAGTCGGACTGATGCGCGCAACCAGGAAGTTCTCCTGCCACGTTGATAAATAATATAGTGTTGGTGTAACGGGGGTGTAAGGCGATGAAGTTATAATATCTTTTACCACGCCCACAACCGTATAAGGTGCATTACTCGACCGTACAGTTTCTCCTATTGGATTTTTCAGCCCCATATATTGTACGGCCGCTTCGTTGAGTATGATGGCGGTAGAATCAGATATATACTCGCGTGAAAAATCGCGTCCCATCACGATCTCCCACCCGATAGTCTTCCCATAATCATAGGAGCCACTGATCACTCCAAAATCGACTGACAGGTCGGGATCTTTACCATTCCAATCCAGTTGACTGGTGCTAGACCATTGCTGCGTTGTAGGAGACATAGCCTCTGCCATTGCCAAAATGGTTCCGTTTGCTTCGAGCTCATTCTTTACAGCATCAAAATGTGTATGAAGTTCACTAGCCATAGGTATTGCCACAAGTCCATTCGTGTCGTAACCGATGGGTCTGTTTTTAGCGTGCTGAACTTGCAGGTATACTACCACGGTACCGATGATCAATACAATTGAAACTGCAAATTGAATGGTGACCAGTATCTTTCGCGGAATAGCTGCATTGCGTCCGGCTTTGTATCCACCTTTTATGGCTTTGCTGGATTGAATAGATGACAGATATAGCGCTGGATAACTTCCGGCTATTATACCTATACCCAAGCAAAAAAGTATTGCGGTAAACCACCAGGTTATGTTCGTCCATTGCAGGGAAACATTCTTATCTGCAATAGTGTTGAAATATGGCAACACGATATATACCACACCTATTGCCAGCAACAGTGAGAAAAATGCTGTGAGTATAGATTCACTGAAAAACTGATAGATCAATTGGCTTCTCAGTGATCCGATTGCTTTACGGATACCGACTTCTTTCGCACGTTTCTCTGATCGTGCGGTGCTCAGGTTCATAAAGTTTATACATGCCATCAGCAGAACAAAGCCTCCGATGATTCCAAATAACCAAACGTATTCGATTCTGCCTCCTTCCTTTACTCCGTTTTTAAATTTCGAGTGGAGATGCCAATCCTGCATGGGATGAATAAACAGTGCAGGCTTTTTCTTTGCCAGTGCTTCATTTACTTTTTTCAGTTTTGCATCACGGATTTTTTCCGATGCACCTTCAAATGAAGCATGCTCTGCGAGCAAAGTATATACTACAAAGGCATTCGGCCTCCAGGGATCGCTCATGGATTTTATCCAGTCGGTAGCGTTGAATAAAAGATCCCATGATGCAATAAATTCGAGGTTTGAGAATTCGGAAGTTGAAGGCATATCTTTATATACACCTGCGACCTTTACGACCAGTCTCTTGTCACGGTCGATCGTTATGATTTCACCCAGGGGATTTTTATCACCGAAGTATGCTTTCGCGGTTCTTTCCGATAACAAAATAGATGAAGGATCTTTCAGCGTATGCGAAGAACCATATACCATTTCCAGCGAGAATATTTTTGTAAAATCCTGCTCTGCAAAAAGTCCTGTCTTGTTTAGCTTGTTGTCTTCCGTTGTAAGCAAATGTGGCTGAAGACCCGTTGTAAGCACAACGTTAGAAAAATCACTTCCGTAGTTCTTCCGCAGTTCCTCTGCGAGCGGCCATGGAAGCGTCCACCAGGTTTGTACTTCACCGTTATTGGTAACATTTTGTAATACACGACCGATGCGCGAATATTTATCAAAATGTTTTTCATAGGATAGTTCATCGGCAATCCACAGCGCTATAACAATGGTTACAGCCATTCCCACGGAGAGCCCGGTTATATTAATGAAAGCATGCAGTTTGTTTCGCACCATGTTGCGAAAAGCGGTTTTAAAATAGCTTTTATACATAGGCCACGTACTTATAGGGGTTACTGTTTGTTTCCGGATTGCAAAGGGTCGTATATAATGGAGTACTTCCAGCCAGATTACTAACCTTGCTATATATTTAGACCGCGTGAGTCGCGTAAAGCTATACATCTCCTCGAGGTCTCCCGTTACCTCATCCACTAAATCATGGCGGAGGAAAAGCCGGAGAAACCGCAGTGCAGCTTTGGGTATAGTATCTTGTTGTTTCAACTTAACTCATATTGAATTTTCCTGAAAATGCCGGGTACTGTTTCCAGAGTCCGAGCTTAAATTCCATTGACTCTTTCAACACGCGTTTTCCTAAAGCCGTCAGGGAGTAAATACGTTTTACCCGTGCGCCTCTTTCAGAGGTACCTTCTCGCGTCTGCGATTTTAAGAAGCCTTTGTTCTCAAGCCTGTCCAGTGTAGAATGCACAGCGCCAATGGAGACAGCCCGGTTGGTTTGTGTTTTAAATTCCTGGGCAATGCGGAAGGCGTACGTATCTTCTTCACCGAGGATTCCGATGATGAGCATGAGCACTTCTTCGAAATCACCTAAACGTGTTTCAATCATTCCTTACTAATTTGTAGAACGAATATACAGATATAGTGTTCATTCTACAAGTTAGTAATGAAAAAGTTTTTTTGCGATTGTGCGCTTTTTTTGAAGGTATAAACATATGTTCTAATAATAATCTTTGCTTCCTCCATAATCTTCTGTGCCAGAATCCAAAAAATTAGTTACTTGAACTCATGAATAAGTTTATCTTCTCGAAGGCACAAGCCCGAAAAATCATGCTTCATGCAGCGGGGTTATCTAAACGTGGGCAGTTTGGTAAGGGTAAAGAAGGTGTATACAAATTCATCGATCATCTGGGATTTGTCCAGATCGATACGAACTACGTTGTCGAGCGTGCGCATCACCATACCATCGTGTCTCGCGTACCTGACTACAAGCCTGAATGGCTCGATGAGCTCCAGGCAGAAGGAAGGATTTTCGAATTCTGGACGTTTGCTGCCGGATATATACCCCTGCATGACTTCCGTTTTTCGTTGCCCATAAAGGAAAGCTTTTCCGCCCGAAGAAAAGCGCTGACGCAGGCAGAGATCAATATGATGAAAAAAGTACTTGACCGGATCGGTCGTGAAGGACCTCTTATGGCGCGCGACTTTGAAAATGATCGTGTCACCAAAAGCTCGGGTTGGTGGGACTGGCGTCCTTCGAAGCTTGCACTTGAAAGGTTGCATCTTGACGGAAGGCTCATGACTGTGCGACGAAAGGATTTTCAAAAGGTATATGATCTGCCTGAAAATATAGTATCAGAAGAAATCGATACACGTATGCCCACTGCTGAAGAATTTGCCAGACATGTTATTCTGCGATCGCTCAAAGCCCTGGGTATAGCGTCCATAAAGGAAATTGTATATAGTGCCCGGTATGTAAAAAATTCTATAAAAACAGAAATACAAAAACTTGTTGATATAGGGGAAGTTTGTGTCGTAGAGGTTACGGGCGTCAAAACGTCTCCCCTCTACATGCTACCTGCCTATAAAAATAAAAAGATTGCATTGTCGGGCGATGCTTTTATACTTTCGCCATTTGATATACTCAATGTATACCGGCACCGCTTAAGAGATTTCTTTGATTTTGATTACCAGGTTGAATGCTTTGTGCCTAAGGCAAAACGGAAGTATGGATATTTTTCATTGCCGGTATTGATAGGAGACACTTTTGTTGCTCGCATGGATTCGAAAGCCGATCGAAAACAACGGACACTCATCATTCATAACCTTCACACCGAGTCACTCAAGTTAACCAAACCAATGAGCGATAAAATTTGTGAGGCGATTGAGATCTTTGCAAAGTTTAACCATTGCGATCGCATCATCATTGAGAAGTCAAATGACAAAGCACTTCTGGCCTCTGTGCGGAAGGCTTTAACGTAATTACTAGCCCCTATATCTATTCTTCATCAATGACTTATTGAAATTTCACGGAGCTTTGTTTCTTCAATGTCTACCAGGGAAAGATACTTCCGGATGAGTTCTTCATCGTATGCTTCTTCGCGGTTCAGTTGGTGAAGTGCCTTTCGCTGCTCATCCAGCAATGATAAGTATATATCTTGATACTGGATCAACACCTCCCGGCCCGTGCTATTGAAACCATCCAGATCGTTTTCAAATATACTCAGGTCGGTGCGAAGTTTGGTGGCCAGGTTCCGGATGTGTTCGTTCTCCCCGTGCTCTTTTGTATATACCTGTTCGAGATGTTTCAATGAACTTTGAGCAATTGTTTTTCGAATAGTCAATTCCTGTTCTTGCTCCTTTACTGCAGCGAGCGGATCTTCCATTTTCATTTTCCGGATGATCCAGGGAAGCGTTAAACCCTGAAATACAAGCGTTACCAGGATCACTATAAATGTGATGATAAGGATCAGGTTGCGATATGGAAACGCTTGTCCCGGTTGTATGAGCACGGGTATAGATAGCGCTGCTGCCAGAGACACAACCCCACGCATACCCGCCCAGCCAAATACGAACGGAACCTTCCAGCCGGGGTTAGGATCTGCTACGGTAATGAAGCGTCCTATGAACCGTGTAAAGAGCGATGCTCCCAGCGTACAACAAATCCTTGTAACAATCAATACCAGTGAGATTACCAGCCCGTATCCTATAGCTTCGCCCAATGTGACTTGTTCTACTCCGCTCACGATATAGGGCAGTTGAAGTCCGATTAATAAAAACACTACTCCGTTTAAAATAAACCCGATCGTGGACCAGACATTCGAACCTTGTACACGTCCCTGGTAAGTGAGCATGACGTGACGTTTGCTGGCCAGTAAAAGTCCTCCTGCGACAACCGCTAGTACGCCTGAAAAATGAAATCGCTCTGCAAAGTAATACATGCAATACGGTGCCAGAAAACTTAAGATGATCTCTATACTCGGCGTGGTCGGCAACCATCTGTATATAGCATAGAAAATGAGTCCTATAGCCAATCCGATCATTGTCCCCATAACAATGACAAGAAAGAAACTGCCCACTGCCTGTGACAAGTGAAATTGTCCGGTTACTATAGCGGCCAGTGCAAACCGAAACACAATGAGGGACGATGCATCGTTGAGGAGGCTTTCGCCTTCGGCAATGCTTACCAAACTTTTAGGAGCTTTTACCTGGCGCAATATGGTTGTAGCAGATATAGCATCGGGAGGCGATACAATTCCACCCAACAGAAATCCAAGCGCCAATGTAAACCCGGGAATGAGAGCCTGTGATGCAAACGCAACAACGCACGATGTAAAGATTACAATGGGAAATGCAAAGCTTGTAATAACACGTCTCCATTTCCAGAAATCTTTCCATGAAGTCTGCCATGCAGCATCATATAATAAAGGAGGTAGGAAAATAAAGAAAATGAGTTCAGGATCAATTGTGATATTTGAAAACAAGTTTGTGAAACTCAGCGCCAGTCCGCCCAATACCAGCACAATCGGGTATGCCAGCGTAAGCTTATTGGCTACCATAATCAATCCGATAATAATAAAGATAAGGTATATATACTCTATAAAATGACTTTGCATGGCAAGTGTTTACGGGTTAAATATAAAAGAAAAGCTTGTGATCTGGTTATAGAACATTCACCTATATATTTTATGGAGGCCCTGGTGTTAATCCTGGAAAATATCTGACTCATCTGGAAATATAGTTGACTGGTTAAAGAAGTTCGTATTGGAAATATAGCCCAAACAGCACCAGGCTACAGAACCTGAAACAAACCTTATGATAATCAAAGGTATGGAAATCACGCAAAGCTTTGTTCATGATTAGATGCGATACATTCAACGAAACCGCCTCCCTCCTGCGCCAGTGTCAATGGTAAACCGGCTTTTTAATGCATGACGTCAAGTCTTGCTATACTTTCAATACTATACTGTTAGAATATACTTCAATTTAAATTACTTTTGTGCGATGACGGGAAAAGCATGGGCAACAAAGGTTGGGTAAAAGAAGAGAGTTTGATCGGTCAGGTGCCGGAAGCAATGTGGCAAGGCGAACTAGAGAAATCATCTTCCAAATATCACGTAGTCGCTGCATGGGCCGCAATTATCTTTGATCCTGTTTTCGCCATCACCGACTATTTAAATATCCCGGAAGCCTGGTCGCATTTACTAGCGATCCGTCTGTGCGTATCACTCATCACATTAACCGTACTCATCCTCCGAAATCGCTTTTACCTCCCCTCCCACATTATCGTTGTCGTGCCCTTCACGCTGATCTCACTTCAAAATGCCTATACCTATGGTTTGATTAACGATAGTGATCTGCTTGGTCATAACCTTAATTTCACGGCGCTTCTGATCGGTACGGGTATGTTTGTGGCATGGAGCTGGCGTTATTCTTTCGTAGCGATTTTGTTGTCTATTATCAGTACGGCATACTTTGTCAACGGCAATTCGAATTTACAGATCAATGAGTTCTTTGTTCAGGGTGGATTGATCCTGATTTCTTCATTTATTTTTATGTCGATGCTCGTGCAGACCCGCTATAATCTCACCATTCGTGAAATTAAGGCAAGGCTTGCTCTACAGATCAGTAATAACGAAGTCCGTGTTCAGAATGAAGAGATCAAATTAAGAAATCATGAGATCCTGGCACAAGCCGAAGAGATAAATGGTATAAATGAGAACCTTGAAAATATAGTTCGCGAACGAACTGCAGAACTTGAAAAGAAGAATAAAGCACTTGAAGAATACGCCTTCATCAACGCACACAAACTACGAAGTCCGGTGGCCAGTATATTGGGATTGATCAACCTGATGAAAAAAGTACAGACTATTGATCAGGGAAAAGATGTACTTGAGCACCTGGAGATCTCTGCTGAGAAACTTGATGACGTTGTCAGCTCCATTACAAAAGCCATTGAACGTGGCGATAAAAAATAGAACTATAATCAAGGTACTGCAAAGCATCGATATACTTAAACAAGGCTTTCAGCTAATATATATATTCAATTCCAAATATATCTCAAGCATGGTTCCGTTGCGAAACCGGCAGAATTACCGTGAAGGTAGCGCCATCACCCTGAACCGATGTAGCAGATATATGTCCACTATGATTCTCAGCAATCTTCTTGCACATCGCCAAACCGATGCCCGTGCCCTGGTAGTCTGCCTTTGAATGCAATCGTTGAAATATATTAAAGATCTGCTGTGCATACTCCTGGTTAAACCCAATACCGTTATCTGAAAATGATATTTTATAGTATGCCATGAACGGCTTGAGATCAGGATATTCAACGCGCTCGTATTCACGCAGTGCCTGTGACGCAATTCGTATACAGTTTTTATTACCGGGTATAGAAAATTTAAGCGCATTGGATATGAGGTTACCGAAGAGTTGACTCATCTGTACCGGTATAGCTTCAATGGATGGAAGATGATCGCTTATAATTTCACAATCTTTCTGCTCGATCAGCAATTCGTAATCATTTACGATTTCGCTAAGTGTGTCGTTGAGGTCTACCGTTTCAAACTGATAGGTGTTCTTCGAAAGTTGAGACAGCGCCAATATATCCCGGATGAGTGTCAGCATTCGGGAAGCCGATGACTCTATCTTTTGCAAATATAGTCTGGCACGTGGATCGATTGTTTCACCCAGAGCATTGGTAAGCATTTCGGTGAACGTACTTATTTTTCGTGCCGGCTCCTGTAAATCATGGGATGTAATATAGGCGAACTGCGACAACTCAGCGTTTGATTTCTGGAGATCCGCGGTGCGTTCGGCTACTACTTCTTCAATTTCCAGGCGCGCCTTTACCTGTTGTGTGACATCAATGGTTATTGCCAGCACACCTAATATAGTTCCGTCTGAATCGCGGTACGGCTCGTAAGCAAAGTTCTGATATATAGTCTCATATTTCCCTTTCCGCAATAATGTTACCGGACGTTCATTGGCGTAGAATGCGTTCCCTGTAGTATATACTCCATCCATTAATTCCTCCAGGCCCTGGTTGCGCGCATCCGGCAATCCTTCAAATATAGGCCTGTTCATTACCTCTTCTGCTGGTTTGCCCCAGAGTTCAATAATCAGGTCGTTGGCAACTTCTACCACATGATCGGGACCTAGCATGATACACATAGCCACCGGTGCCTGCTTTACCATGTTACGGAAATTACTCTCGCTCCGTTCAACCTGTTGCTTGGCAATGATGAGATCCGTTACTTCTGCCGCGGTGTTCATAACACCGTATACATTGCCTTTAGCATCAAATAACGGCGTGAAACTATAATTGAAGTAATAGGTTTGAAGCTCGCCATCCACCATCAGGTCTACACGTTCATTACGGGCATGATATGGAACTCCAGTGGTATATACTCGATCCAGCTTCGGGTATATCTGCTGACTGTCTAATTCCGGTAATACCTCGTAATAGGTTTTTCCTACCATATGGGGGCCCTTTCCCCAAACATCAATAATAGCCTGGTTGACCAAGGCTATACGCATCTCTCTTCCTACGTATACACCTATAGGAAATGGAGCACTTTCCACCAGCGAGCGGACCTGATTTTCACTCTCTTCCAGTTTTTTTCGTGTCAGGATTTCTTCGGTGACTTCCACCGCTACCACCATCACTCCTGAAATTGAATTATCACCTTCCCGAAGTGCTTCATATACAAAATGAACATATACTGTTTCAGTCTTGTCTTCGCGGAAGAGCGTTACGGGTGCTCCGTATGCGGTAAAGGTCTCACCGGTTTTATATACATTGTCCAGCAGTGCTTCAAAGCCTTCATACTTTGCTTCCTGCAGTTCATTGAATATAGGTTTACCCAGGAATGTTCTCTCTGGTTTACCCCACAGTTTATACATACGTTCATTAGCAATCTCCACCACATGTTTAGGCCCTTTCAAAATACACATGGCAACGGGTGCCTGGAGAATTATCCTTTTGAAATTGGATTCGCTTAGTCTGAGTCGTTCGCGCGACTGTTCTATCTCCTTTAATAAATTTACTTTCCGGGTGGTTTCCGTGCAGACCACCAGCACACCATCGATCGTTCCGGTTTCACCTATAACAGAGCTATAGCTAAAGGTCCAGTATACATCTTCGATCTTGCCATTTCGAAATATCGGTACGAGCTGATCTTCCAGGAAGAAGGACTTGTTTTCATTTTTTACCTGTAAGATGAGCGGGTATATAATAGACCATATCTCAGGCCAACAGTCAATCGCTTTTTGTCCCAATGCTTCCGGATGTTTTCCTTCATTACCCAGACTCGGGCGATAAGCATCGTTGTAAAACTGGATCATCTCATCTCCCCACCAGAGAAACATGGGAAATCCGGAATGAAGAATAACACCAACTACTGCCTGCAGCTCCCGTGGCCATGTATCTACTGCACCGACAGGAGTAGACGCCCAATCGAATGTCCGGGTGAGCTCTCCCATTTCACCACCACCTTCGAGAAAATGATATTTTATTTCAGTATGCCCGATCATGTCACATCAAGCTATTTGGATAGCTCTTAATTTTAATAATTTGAAAAAATTACGAGTCTTGTGGTTGTCCGATTCGCTGCAACGTCAATTCATCAATCTCTCCAGGGCATTGAGTCCAATAAAAAGAGCAACACCTATAGCTTCATTGATATATATTCTCGAAGAAAAAAACTCACCATCATCGTCAACAGGCAACAAATTGTTAAACTTCATCGAACTTTAAAAGTAAGTTACGCAGGAATGGTTTAAAAACCTGAATTCTGGCTCGTAATTCAGTAAAAGCCTCTGTGCAGGACGGAGTTCTTTGCAAAACGAGATTTGAACTTTGTGGAGCCAAGCTTTTGTTTCGTTAAACAGACTGGATATGCAAGAGATATATAGTTATAAATAGACAATGACTGGGGAATGCATGCATGCGAGGTGCTACAATCGTTTTAAGGATCCATGTAGCGGTGTATTGAATGCGTTCCCTGCCGATCGAATCAACTCGTGTATTCAAATGATATCCGGTTCATCAGGCGATAGACTTTCATTTAAATTGAAAAAAAATGCGTAACAATGTAGCCCGGATTAACCAGTCGTGTATTTCCAACTTCAGTTTCCGCAGCTGATTCCACACAGTACACGACTACTATGCCCCGCAGTCACTCGCTCACACGCTTTTTTAAACCCTCGAAAATCCGGTTAACTTTGCTTTCAACGTTTTACTCAATTTTAAAAATGAACTGCGGCAAGGCTTTCGCGCTACTCCTCGTATTGAGCGTTGTGTACAGCAACGCTGTGGGGCAATCGAAAGTAACGGATAGTCTTGAACAGCGCCTTCCACAACTACAAGGGAAGCAAAAGATTGAGACTCTGAATCAACTCACCTACGAATTCATTACCCATGATAACGACAAAGTTGTTCGCTATGGCAACGAAGCCATTCGGCTCAGCAGACAAATCAAGTATATAAAAGGCGAAGCTGTTGCATATACATACCGAGGTGTATACGAATATCTTTCCGGGCAATTTGCATTAGCACATCAAGACCTGCACCGCGGCCTTACGTTATCCATCCAGGCTGGCGATCGGGCCAACCAGGGATATACCCTGTTGCAACTCGGTGTATGCGCCCTGGAAGAAGTAGAGAAAGATTCTGCGTTGTTTTACTTCAACAAAGCCTACGAGATTTTTAAGGATAGTACAAATGCGCTTACGCTCTCCAAGATATACCGGAACATGAGCGCACTCTATGGTCAGCGCTATCAATACGATAAACAACAGCTATACCTGGACCGTGCTATTGCCATACGCAGACTACTGTCCGATGATATACTTCTTGCCGATGCCCTTATTTTGAAAGCGGGCAATACACTGACATCAGGAGATATAGCAACCGCTGAGGCGATGCTTGATGAGGCGGAAGAACTCGTGAAAGATCATTATGAAGATCGTGAAGATCTGAATGACGTTCGCCATTTGCGAGCACTGATCTACTTCAGGAAAGGCAGGTTTGATGAGGCTGTAGTATTACTGGACTCGGCCCGTAACTATTATTATAGTAAATCACTCATCCGCAAGTATATCACCTTGCTCACCGACATGGGTAAAGTATTTTCTGATCGCGGTGAATATGAACTGGCACTCAATAATTTATACGATGCACTGCGATTAAGTAAAGAACATGGATTTGAGGCTGATACCTATAGCATCCGAAACCGGATCGGCTGGGTAAATTTTCACCTGGGTGACCTGACACAGGCCTTGCGACTTGCAAATGAAGGATTGCGCGATGGTCCGAAGCGACAGCTTCAAGGCGACCTGGCTGATGCACTGATGCTGAAAGGTGTGGTGCTTACGGACCTGAATGAATATATACCTGCGAAGGCATGCCTGGACTCTGTTGCAGAAGTCTATACGCGCATGGGAAACGACCGCGGCCTTAGTGAAGCATTGATGAACCTGGGGTTTATGGAAGCGAGGCAAAAACATTTTTCACAAGCACTCGCACTCTACCAGCAGAGTATACAGCGCGCTGAAACCTCGAACTATACCTTTGGATTAGCCTGGTCGCGCTGGGGAAAAGGTGATATATATGTACGGCAAGGTAATTTTAAAAGTGCTATACATTTGCTCGATCAGTCAGAAGAATATTGCAGGCTGGCACATGCTAACGAGTTGTTGATTCTGAATTATAATACGCGCAGGGATTTATTAGCAGCACAAAACCGGTATAAAGAATCATTGCAATATTCGATGATGGCCAGCGCATTAAAAGATTCTATCCACCGGACCGATCTTGCACGCAGGTTTGTTACCCTGGAGAAAACACAAGAGATCGAACAACGGGACCGCGATATAAAAGTCCTGCAAAAAGACAAGCAGCTAGCTCAGGACAAAATCAATTTACAGGAATCTAAACTGCGCCAGCAATTTATACTCTTGATTGCCGGAGTTATGTGTATAGCCTTGCTCGCTGCCCTTACGCTGATGTATTATCGTTTCTATGCACGCATTAAAACGCTCAACCGGGTTATTACAGAGAAGAACAAGCGGATACAGGCGCAAGCCGATAAACTCCAGGAGATGAATGCTGAGTTAAAGCATTTATACCAAGAAGTATCGGAACAGAATGAAGAGATACAGGCGCAGTCGAGCAGGCTATCGGAGAGTAACAAAAGCATCAGCGATCTAAACCGGAACCTGGAACAGATTGTAGCCGACAAAACACTTGAGCTGCGTACTACCAATGATGAGCTGGTACGATATAACAACGAGCTGCTACAATTCTCCTACACTGTTTCGCATAACCTGCGCGGCCCGGTGGTAAGGTTGCTTGGGCTTGCTTCGCTTGCACAGGCGGAAGAAGAATTAGTGCAGGCAAAGAAATGGGTTGACCTCATGGCGAAGACTGCTGCTGACCTTGACCTTATCATTAAAGACCTGAACAAAGTATTGGTATTACGAAATGAACCAGATCAGTACCTGGAGGTTGTGGCCTTCGAGAAAGAATGGCAGCAAAGTATAGCACTCCTGCAGGACAGCCTTACGGGACAGGAAGAGATCACTGCAGATTTCACGGCTATACCTGAAATCATTACGGTGCGCGCCATGTTGCAAAGTACATTCTACAATCTCCTGAGCAATGCTATCAAATTTCGTTCCCCCGACCGGCAGCTGATCATAAAAGCTACCAGCCAACACATAGAAGGAAAAGTGGTGATTGAAGTACAGGACAATGGTCTTGGATTTGATGCAAGTTTACACAAGGAAAAAATATTCAAACTATACAAGCGATTTCATACACATGTTGAAGGACGCGGTATAGGACTATATCTGATCAAATCACAGATCGAAGTGTTACATGGAACGATTGAAGTAGAATCACGCAAAGGATGGGGGTCACTTTTCCGCGTGACTTTACCACTGATAACTGAAGAGTCGCTGCATCATGCCAGTAGAGATCAAACCGCACAAGCTGATCCAGGTATATCATCCGATATAAAGAGTGGTGGATGAAATATACCGTGGCTGTCCAGTTTGTTTATCAACTAAAAGTTTCCTGAGCTATTCAATACGAACCTCATCCACAAAGATCCATGCCTTCCCTCCTACTCCTGCGTGCCAGGACGGAATGCTTCCTATATTTTGCGCATCGATGCGAAGGAATCGTGCAGATTTATTTTTCAAGTCCGCCCGGAAGTTCTTAATGATCGTCTTCTCAGACTTATCAACGGAGGCACTAAAGCTTTCTTCTTTTACGGGACTATATTTGATGCCATCCATTGAAACTGAAAAAATTACTTTCTTAGGAGCAAAAACCCATGCCCCCTGGTCGTGGAGAAAATTTACTTGAATACTGTTCATGCTTTTTGCTTCACGAAGATCTATAGAGGCTTTAAAGTCTGTGCCCTCGAACCCGAGCCAGTGTCCATCAGCATTGTTTGTTGACCCGAGTAATTTATCCGTTAACGTTCTTTGTCCACGAGAGGAATACCGGGCATGTGGTGGATACTGTAATGTAAGCAGCAATCGCTTCGGCACTTCCCGATAGTATACATGCGCAGAAGCACTTTGGGCAAGTCCTTCTTTTTTTGTAACTGCCCGTACTCGCGTAGGAGTATGTATTGTAAACGGCTTACTATATCGCGTTGAATTCACGGAAGGCTCAGCTCCATCCAAAGTATAGTATATTTCTACTTGTTCATCGGTGCTGTGAATGGAAACCTGTATGGTTTCGCCCGGCTCTATCTCAGGAAGAGCAGGTACTATCACAGGCGGGATACTCTGTTTGTCCCGGGGATGCGCGAAGTATAGTTGATCTGCGCGCAGCGCTGTACGCTTTGGCTCCGCTCCTTGTTGAATGTAAACTTCCAGGGATTCATCCGCTAGGATATGATCATACTGCACGGCTATAGCGTGATATCCTTTTTTCAAGGCTATAGCTTTACCCGGAGTGATCACTTCATCGTTTATCAACACGCGTGATGGATTAACAGCATACGAGAAAAACCGGTACTCATCATCCGCTTCTATGGTAATATAACCTTTCCAGGTCAGACCGAAATCATCGGTTACAAGCTGCTCGGGAGTAATGCTGATATACTTCTGAACACCTGTAACCAGCGGCTCTTCATCTGTCCAATGAAAGGGCTTGCCCGTGGTCGTTTTACGAAAGTACTGAAAGAGCAGTCCGTGCGCATTGTCTTTACTCACAGCAGAATTTTTATCAAGCGACTGTTGATGAACTCTTTCAGGAACAACGGGCAGTCCAGCTTCTTTGCGCAGTCGTGCCATAGCCCAGCACCACCAGGCAACTTGTTCAGCATTGCCCGGGTCTACCACCCTCCATGTACCCTGCTCAAACTCCTTTAGTTTGTCCCGGTTGATGCGATATACACCTGCAGACGTTCCGTTAAACAAGAACGAGTTCTCCATATAGATGGGATGCTTATACTGTACTATTTTCAGCATGGCGAGTATATCCTGGATGCGTTGCCATTCTTTTTCATGTCGTGCGTACTCGATCTCCCAGGCTATACCTTTGCCGATCATTTGCCCATAGAACTCTCCATCGGGCCATGAGTCAGTCGGCATCCAGTGTATACCATTCCAGATTTGCATATTCTTTCTATAAGCTTCCATGGTATTTACCATCACCGTGTGTGCGAGTGGTTCCCACTGGGCTGCGACTGGTGAGAGATTTACCCAGCCCATGCCATCAAAAGGTATATGCGCGTTGTTCTCTTTCAGCAGTAGTTCTCTATATATTTCTTTTCCATTTACATTTCGAACCAGGTGACGTTGCGCACCTTCACGAATAACGTTGATACGTTCTGTCCAACGCGCAGCATGTTCATGGTCGTTTCGCCTTTTGGCAATGGTAATCATGGCTTCCAGGGCCGCACCTGCAAAACATTGTGTGAGCAAATTATAGTTGCTCGGCACAAGACGTGAATGCTCAAATGCATAGTTGTAAACCAGGTTTGGTATAGCACCGGACTCTGTTAAGCCCAGGTAAGGCTTCTCGGTAGACTTATCCATCAACGTAGAGGCTATGTGCCAGGTGCGTTTCTCAAAGTCAGTTTCACCACGATGCACTGCAAGCTGTGCCCAGGCCAGGATAACATGCGCTTGTCCATCGACCTGATCGGTGCGACCTATAATTTTATAAGGATTACGAATCGAGTCGGCAGGTTTATCGGGATATACTTTGCGGTCAAATACATGCGGCACACGATCAAGTCCGTTTGTCCTCATGGCATCAAACACACAGGTGATCAAGTGTTCGGCACGCTCTGTGTCACCGGCCTCAATCAGCAAGGGAACTATAGCGCCTACCGTCCTGGAATACATACCTGCATATTGACCTGTTTTAGATTCTTGCAGAAATCCATCCGCTTCTACGCGATCCACTAAATCATAGTATGTACTGGAATATAATGCTTCGAAAAACTCAGACGAAACTTCATTCTTGATTTTGTCTGGTATATCATTCTTGTTATTTGAAGTGTTCTGACACGAGCATGTTAAGATGAAAAGTATAAGAATGAAGAAGGTATATCGCATAGAGGAAATCAATCTTGCTCAGGGCATAAAGCAGCAAGTTAAAGAAGTAATTAATTCCGGCAAGCGTGCGTAACTAATTCAGGAAATCTCCTGCTGTAGAACATTCGCACGATAACACGAAAAAAGATACCGGTATAGATCACACGGACACACGTGTATATAGCACAAGTGAAACACCCTACTGAATCCTTTGCCTTCTATCTACAATTATAGAGTACGTATAAAAAATAAGGCAAGCATATAAATATACACTTGCTTTATCTTATATATACTTGATGACAGGCTCTGCGCGTCTACCCTTCAAGTATACCGAGCGATAATTTTCCCTATTCAAAACCAAGCTTGGCTTTACCAGCTTGTACTTCAGGTGCTGACATAAACAATTTCCATAGCAAGCCGGAGCGATAATTTTCGATCATGACAATGGCAGGACCCTGGTCAATGGCAAGATAGCGCTTCGGATACCAGTTGTGATGTTCGCTGAAGGCATCATAAAATCCATACACGCCAAATGTTTTGTCGCCCAGGTCGAAGTAAAAATGCTTCAATGCTTTCATGGATTCCTCCGGAGTATAGGGGAACGATGACAATGCAGCGGTAGGTGAAATAACACCAAGATCTTCATTGGGACTATGTGCTGCATATCCGTTTATAGAATAACTTGCTGTTAAGCCCCAACTGTTCACTCCATAGCCCTTATAGCCTTTTGGATTCTCAATGCAGTATTGGCGATTGATGAGTGTATGATTTTTATTGTGTGTCCAATAGTCTGCGTAGCGGTCCTTTAAGTTATGTGGATCCAAACCCAGGAAAGAATAATGCGACCAGAACAAGGGACCACCAAATTGCTGCGCTCCATTGTGACGTAAGTCCAGGTGATAACCATATTGACTATGCGTGGAGTCGTTGCGTATACCACCTTTGCGCGCCCATCCATCGTGGTATACTTCTGCCGGTATACCATGTGTTGGTGAAGAGGCTGCAAGTATATACATGATGAGGCATTCATTATAGCCTTCCACCGCGAAGTTCATTTTCCATGCATTGTCAGGAGACCAATGCCAGTATAGAACATTTTTGTTATTCTGTCGATGCCAGTCGAACTCAACCTCTTTCCAAAGTTTATCGATACGTGAAGCAAGCGACTTCTCTGCGTCATTGCCGTCTTTAAAATATTGACGCACACAGAGCAGCCCCTGCAACAAATATGAAGTTTCCACCAGGTCGCCTCCATTATCATTCGGACTAAACGGCTTTACTTTACCGGTTTCACCATTCCACCAATGTGGCCATACGCCATGAAAGCGATCTGCTTTTTCAAGCCATGTAATAAAGTGCGTGAGCCGGTCAACACCTTGTTGACGAGTGATGAATCCGCGTTCCATACCTACCAGTATCGCCATCACACCAAACCCGGTTCCACCGGAAGTAACAATGTGTTTATCATTCTCGGGATAAACATTATCGGCATGAAATCGCTCGCGGGCAGCTCCCGATGTAGGCTCGGCTCCATCCCAGAAATATTGAAACGTTCGGGCTTCAACCAACGTCAACAACGAGTCGTCACTGATGGCGACAGGCGAGTATTGGAGCCCAGTCTTTTTAGTAGTTGTGCAAGCCGTCAGGACTACGGCGAACACCCAAACCAGGTATACTAATTTCTTTTTGATCATGATGGCTTGATATCTCTGTTTTATAAATCCGACAATTAATTTTCTAAAAAAACGAATATGGCAGAAATGCAAAACAAGTTAATAACCTAAGGTCAAAAAGGACACAAATCAAGACGATCTATAGCGCATAGACTGAAAATTATTTTTTAGATAAAAAACATTCAGACAAACGTTTTAAACATCTCAACACTTCATCTTGAAAATTCATTTTGCACTAAAAAAACATAGCCTGACGGAAGGCTTATTCAGCGGAATCAAGCATCGCCACAACGCGTGCCGGGGCAGCTGAGGCGCCTACAATTTTGAGCGGGAACACCGCCACCTTGAAACCACTATATGGTAACGCATCCAGGTTTACCAACTGCTCCATGTGGCAATATTCTTTATGCTGTCCTACCAGATGTGCACGCCAGAAGACTTCGGGATCATTAGACTCTTTTGCTTTTTTGATTTGATATGTAAGCGGCATATCCCAACCCCACGAATCAATGCCCATTACTTTTATTCCCTGATCGATTAGCCATGCCGTTGCTTCAGCACTCATGCCTGTGCCTATATATGGAAACTCTTTAGTGCCGTTAAATTTGTCGCGCCCTGTTTTGATCAGCACGATCATTCCTTGCCTGAGCACAAGATTTTCCTTCTTCAAAAAATCCTGTACATCCGAGAGCGTGATCACATCAAAGTCCGCTTTGTGTTTCATGTCAATCACGATGCCATCATTATAGCACCACTCGAGCGGAACCTGATCGATCGTCTTGGCAGGTTGTCCTGCACAGGTCGGTGAGTAATGCCAGGGTGCATCAATATGCGTTGTGGCGTGCACGCCCATGTGCTGAATTGTGTCGTCCGCCCAGCCTTCAAAACCTTTTGGAAACAACCGGAATGGTAATCCCAATAGCCGGATCAGCCACTTCGCTTTTTTATGAGGCTTGTGCTTGATTTTAACACGCATAAACCAGGGATCATTTTTGTTAAACTGAATCGGCTTCGACAGGTCAATAATCTTCATGATGCTCAAAACGTTAAGAAATAGAGTATACTTTCTACAGGGCTGCAAATGAAGTGAATTTATACTACATCTCCACGTACACAAATTTTAGGTATATAATTGATAATTAACATTTTGCGTATAGCCCTACCGGTATTGGTTCGATTTTTTATATACCTATTATAAACTTTGGACGTGGAAAATTCATTCTTCATCATCGGTCTTGGTTCTTCTGCTGGCGGACAAAATGCCCTTATTGAATTTTTTGAAAATTTACCCCCCGATCCAAACGCAGCCTTCGTGGTGGTCACACATCTATGGCGCACCCATAAAACAACTCTGGGCGACATCCTTTCCAAAGCAACACCCCTGCCCGTCTCGCTCATCAAGAACCATCAAAAGATTGAAAACAACCATATATATGTAATGCCTGAAAACGTAGAGCTTCAGATCAAATATGGTATAGCCTGCACCCGGCCCAGAAAGGAAGAGGAAATAATTAACCGGGCGATTGATACATTCTTTATATCATTGGCGGAAGATCAGAAAGAGCATGCTGCAGGAATTATATTTTCTGGATGCGGATCAGATGGTGCGAAAGGCGTTAAAAGAATTCACGAACTCAAGGGAAAAGTGTTTGTGCAAGATCCCACGTCAGCGGCATTCAACATGATGCCCAAAGCAGCCATAGAAGCGGATCATCCCGATAGTATCGAGACTCCGACTGCTTTAGCCAAGAACCTGGTATATCTTCTTTCCAAGAAATATAGTGTCATCCCCTAGCAAACGAAGTGATGCCCGGCACTATATGATTATTGTTCTTTTCCTTCAGAAGTTTTTTGACAAGTACTCTTATGATTTCTCCAAACAAATAAAATTTATTACTTTACCTGTTGTCCAAACTTTCACGCAGCATAATTATATCTTGGTCAAATTTGTATGGTGAGAATATTCGTTTTACTTGTTGTGATGTATAGCGGTGTATATACCGTCGGTGCACAGATCATTCAACCCATTGACAGCACGTATCTCTATGCATTTCCTGCGTTTGTAAAAAATGTTAACCGCATTAAAGAGAAGGTGTGGCCGGGTATGACACTCGGCCCGGCATGTATATTCAGGCTTCATGGCCCCGCCTTCCTGACTGGTCATCCTCAACCCCCTGCTGGCGCTAAACTTGTTGGTGACAGTATATATATGTTTCCTCAGGCCGACTACGGCATTATGGGAACATCCCAAACCGAAATAAATAAACATTTAACAGCACATAACAATTATGGGCAAACGCATTATGTTAGTCTCAACCAGTTTTATGCTGAACTGTTTCATGAACTCCATCATGTATATCAGCGAACCCATATCAAACAATTGAAATTTGACAATCCTGCCGACCTGTTAACCTATCCGGAAGACTATCACAACGATGCGATTCACCAGTATGAGAATGAACTTTTACTGGAAATGCTGTCCGCCTCGCCCAAGCAGTTGGCCGAGTATATAAACAAATTCTACAGTTGCAGAATGTTGCGCAAGGATATTATTGGCGATAAATATGCGGACTACGAAAAAAATGTTGAATCCTCCGAAGGACCCTCAACATACTGCGAGTATATGTATATGAAGGAATTTGCCAGTACTGCAAAAGAAAGGGAGTATATAAACAAGCGATTTTACTTTACACTTGTAGAACCCGCATACGGCAGAGAAGGATTACGAAACAGATTTCTGCTCAGTGGCATGGTTCAATGTATACTGCTGTCCAAAACGTTTAAAAACTGGCAAACAGAATACTATACTTCAGGCCTAACGCTCAACGACTTCTTTTTTTTGAAGTTCAAACCACATAACGTTAAACTTCCTGCCTTAACAGACTACGAGACAAAAGCCAAGTACTTTACAGCACTTGAGAAGGAAAAACACAAAAATCATCTGGATGCTTTTCATAGTCAGAACGGAATCAAGATCAGCATTACATTCAAAGACATTCCCCAGCTTAAGGGGCTAGATCCCATGCATGCCGAGTCTGTAAGTGATAGTCTGGTGCTGCATAGTACCTTACTGAAATTGGCGAAGGGCAACAATTATTTAACGGTAGCCAACAAGAGCGTAGCGACTTATGTCCATGGACAAATCTGGAAGGTAAAAAAAGTAACGCTGTTTGTTCCCGAAAACTCTATTCAGATAGACCAGGACATCTTTATCTGTAACGAAGAAAATGCAACCATTCGCTGGAAGTATATCAGCCAGGTAAAAACCGGCAATGAATATATAGTTATGCTAGAATAGGAGTACGTCAAAGTCCACTTATCTATGATGTCGGTATCACCGGCAAGTATACATGAAACTTCGCTCCGTTGTTAGGTGTAGAATCCGCATATATATGTCCATCATGTCTTTGAACAACTTTCTTTACAATGGCGAGCCCTATACCGGTACCTGATTCTGTTCTATCTCCCACGCGCCTGAACACTTCAAATATTTCGGTGGCCTGCTCAGGTTCGAATCCGACACCCTGATCTGAAAAGATTATTTCATGATGCGGTTTGTTCTTAACGATCAACTCTTCGGGTAACTCTCCGTTCTTAATAATTTTACTGGTAATGGAAATCATCGGTGGTTCACCGGGCTTGGTAAACTTGATGGCGTTTGAAAGAAGGTTTAGGAAAAGCTGATGAAATTGAAAAGAGATCCCCTTTACAAAAGGTAGTTTATCTGACTTTATCACCGTGTTGCTTTCAGAGATCCGAAGTTCAAGATCATTCTTGGCCGATGCCAGTATATCATTCAGATCAACCGTTGCGAAATCCCGGTCTGCAGAAACCTGAGAGTATACAAGCAGCGATTCCATGAGCAGTTGCATCCTGGAAGCACTCGACATTATCTTCCTGGTAAACTCCCGTATTTGTTCAACGGATTTATCTTCCTCTAATTGCCGTGCGGCAAATACCTGTATTTTCCGAATGGGTTCTTTCAGATCATGACTTACAATATAGGCAAACGAAGATAGCTCCGCGTTCAATTGTTCGAGGTCATGATTTTTAAGTTCAAGCTCCAGAGAAGTGTTGCGCAGATAGTCTTCGGCTTTCTTTCGTTCTGTAAGATCACGAGTAACTTTTGAGAATCCAATGATGTTACCGGCATCATCATGGAGTGCAGTAATAACAACACTCGCCCAAAACAGTGAGCCATCTTTTCGCTTCCGCCATCCCTCGTTGGTAGCTTTACCTTTTTGCGCTGCATCGTTCAATAGCTTTTCAGGCAAACCTTTTTTTAAGTCTTCAGGAGTATAGAATACACGAAAGTTTTTTCCGATGATCTCCGCAGCGGTATAACCCTTTATTAACTCCGCTCCCACATTCCAGTTCTGTATATCACCGGCGGTGTTCAAAAGCAAAATCACATAGTCTTGGACTTCTGCGATCATGCGATTAAAACGCTCTTCACTTCGTCTGAGTGCTTCGTTTCTTTCTCTTAGTTCAAGAGTATAAATTGAAAGCCTGTCTTCCGCTATTTTACGTTCACTAAGATCTTTAGTAACCTTCGAGAAGCCAATGATGTCACCGGCTTCATTATGCAGCGCTGTGATGGCAACATTGCCCCAGAACCTGCTGCCGTCCTTTCTAACTCTATATCCTTCGTGATTTACAAAGCCATCTTTTATAGCCTTGGCCACCAGTTGTTGTGGCAGATTGGCATCACGATCCTCCTGTGTATAAAACAACCGGAAATTTCTCCCTATAATTTCTTCCGAAGTATATCCCTTTAGTTTTTCAGCACCCTTGTTCCAGTCTATAATTTTACCAGACGGATCTAATAAAATTATAGCATAGTCGCGAACTTCCGAAACCATTTTATGATACCGCTGCTCCTCCTTCACTAACTCATCATTCTTCATGCGGAGTTCCTCGAGCACGTTGTTATACCGGTCTTCGGCTATTTTCCGTTGGGTAAGGTCACGCGTAACTTTTAAGTAACCGGTTACTTCTCCTTCCTCACTATGTACAGCCGTGATGGTTATACTTCCCCAGAACCTGGTACCATCTTTTTTTACCCGCCATCCTTCATGCACAGCCTTGCCGGTTTCCTTCGCCTGGTTTAGCAAAGTGCCCGGTAAATTCCTGTCGTTATCTTCTTTAGGGTAAAACAGCCTGAAGGTTTTTCCAATAATTTCTTCCGCGGTATATCCTTTGATCTTTTCGGCTCCTTTATTCCAGGAGACAACGATGCCGGAAATGTCCAATAGGATGATGGCATAATCTTCAACTTCGTTTATTACACTTTCCAGATGCACGGGGACGGAAGGGCCAGATACTGAGTTTGTAAAGGGTGAGTTATTCTGTACGGCTGAAGATACAGCAACGACTTTAGACTTCATTGCATTCTTGTTAGAGAGTGACAAAATTCAATTTTGTTTAAAAATGAATTACATACTGGCCATGGTTCGCCCACAAAAGTTAAACAAAACATACCTAGTGAAAATTTTGTGCCAGCCGATATCAGTCACTAATTACCAGACGATGAGATTTGTTAGCTTCAATGGCGCGTAATGTAGCCGGCAGGTTAGTTCTTGAGGAAATGGAAATTTTCTCAAGGAAGTCTTTGAGTTTCAAAAAGCTCGGTGGTTTTTCAAGGTAGCATATGGCGCCTGATTGCACAGCCCTTTTTCCATCGAGTCCTGCCGATGAAGTCGAATACATCACTACCGGGATCTCGCGCAATGTTGCGTCTGATTTTAATGTTGTAAGGCAATCCCAGCCGTTCATTTCAGGCATGTTGATGTCAAGAAAAATTATTTCCGGGCGCACCTGACCTCTGTAAAGAGCAGAGATCGCTTCCTTTCCGTTTGCTGCAGAATAAAGCTCGAGCGATTGATCTATATCCCGTAACGCTTCCCCAAAGAGGTCTGTCTCGTCTTGATCATCATCGGCCAAAAAAAATCTTCTTATCATTAAAGCTGGTTTACTAATAATGCATGCTTGGTTCTAAACTATCCAAAATTCTCCACACTCTATAGCCGAAGTCTGTTTAATATCAATTAATCTTCGATAAACGGTTTAACCAGCGTGATAAAAACTTACTGGCGAACATAAGCGTATGTTCTATAGTTCTTTGAACTAAAATCAATTTCTTTAATGACAAGCCATATGCCCTATACTATAGAAACAATAGCAGCTCCCTCTACCCTTGGATTAAGTTCGAACGGAGTGGAGAAACTTGCCGAGGTACTTCTGAGTTGCGGCTTGCAACAAAAGATACATTCGAATCACCCGGTGATTTATATACCTGCACATTATTACCAGCGCAGTACAATACGCGATAGCGAAACCAACTGCCTCAACACAAGCGCTATCATCCATTTTTCTAAAGTCCTGCACAAGGCAGTCACCACAGTCATACAACGAAAGCATTTCTGTTTTGTACTGGGTGGAGATTGCAGTATACTTTTAGGGATTACAGCAGCATTAAAAACAAAGGGAGTATACGGACTTGTTTTTATCGATGCCCATGCAGACTTCTATTCTCCCGAGAAATCTACCACCGGTGAAGTTGCTGACATGGACCTGGCTATAGTAACGGGCCGCGGACCTGAACTCCTTACAAACATCGATGGATTAAAGCCTTATATACTTGATGAAAATGTTATCCATATAGCACAGCGTGATGAAGAGCAAACTGAAGAATATGACTCTCCCGATATACGTGCTACAGATATAGCATGCTTCAGCCTCAAACAGATCCGGGCCGAAGGTTTAGGCGTCATAATGGAAAAAGTTCTGCGGCATATCAATACATTGGACATAGACGGATTCTGGATTCATTTCGATACCGATGTGCTCGCAGATGAAATTAATCCTGCTGTTGATTACAGGCTTCCCGGTGGGCTGCAATTTAATGAAGCGACCATGCTCCTCAGCAATCTTCTGGCCACCGGAAAAGCCGCAGGAATAAGCGTAACAATTTATAATAGTGACCTTGATGCAAACGCATATATAGCGAGGCAAATTACCGATTGCCTGGGTAACGCGTTTTAGGAATAACCGTGTTTCTTTTGAGAGCAGCTTGTGCTATATTACATTTATATACCATATCTCACCAAATAAATGAAATTCTTGAACCGAAGCCGCCTAAAGGTATATGTGATTTTAATTAGCACAATGTGTCTGGCATGCAACACGAACAAGCAAATTGAGAACGATACGCAAAATTCAGGCGTTACAGATATCGTAAATTATACCGAATCAGAGTATGATTCCATGAGAGAATATTTTACGAAAGATTCATTATTTCAAGCTGCTCTTGCTACCAAGTTTACCGCCGGTGACACAAATTTGCTAAAGATCAAAAACCTTTTATCCACCCCGTATAGTTTAAGGAATACTGTTGAGAAAAATGATTCTGTAATTGGCGCAATGATATATGCATACTCAGCGCAGAGAAATTTATTAAAAAGATTTGATGACATTAATGCTAACTTAGAAAGAACGCTAGGCGATTCTATGGAGATGGAGGAAAAGAAAGCAGAAGCCATGAGAGTGTTGTCAAAAATGAAAGAAGAACTTAAAAAGAATTGATGTACATATCGCTAGAACTTACAAGGTTGATCAAAATCTAAAAGACATTGGCTGGTTTGGTAAAATTATGATCTGAAGCACTCTTGTTGGTGTATCTGATAAAGCGTTTTGAAATGGATTTAAAATATAGATATAGTCATTTTACACCGCGGCCTCTTTATTGTACTTGGCCCTATACTCCAGAGGTGACATACCGGTAATTTTACGGAATACTTCCCGGAACGCCTTTACGTCCGAGTATCCAACATCGTACATTACTTCGTTGATGGTTTTGCGTGTCGACTCAAATGATTTTTTGGCTGATTCAATTTTAACGCGCTGTGAGTACTCCACCGGTGTATTTCCGGTGGCTTTGATAAACCTTCGGTCAAAGTTTCGTCTGCCGACAGCGAACCTGGAAGACAGCTGTTCAACGGATATTTTTTCCTGTAATTTACTTTCTATATAGGCTTGTGCTTTTTTAACCATGTCATCACCGTGTACTTTTTGTCCAGTGAAAATGGTGAAGGCAGATTGGCTTTGTCTGTCGATTTCTATTTGAAACACCTTGGAGCAAAATATAGCAGTTTGCCGATCATAATATTTCTCCACCAGGTATATCATTAAATTGAGAAATGAATAGGCGCCTCCATTGGTATAGATTCCGTTTTCATCGGTGATCAATTTATCTTCTTGTAGCTTTACTTTGGGAAACATCATTCTGAAATTATCGGCAGCTGCCCAATGGGTAGAACAGCTTTTCCCATCCAGCAGACCTGACGAGGCCAGGATAAAAGCACCGGTACATATACTGGCTATTTCAGCACCCGCCCTATATTGTTTCTCAACCCAGTCTATAACCGCTTTATTTCCCTTTACGGCTTTTTCATAATTATGATTCAAAGAAGGAATGATAATGAGATTCGTTTTGGCTATAGCGGAAATACTGGTATGTGGTTTAACAGTAAATAAACCTTCATAGAATTCTACCTTCTTGGAAATACCGGCCAACTGAATTTTAAACAACTCCTTCTTCCCTGTTTTCTTCCAGTATTCATTGGCTCTTGTGAATATCTTGTAAGCACCGACTATACTGCTGAGGTTGTTGGGTCCGTCAGGCACGATGATGGTGAGATGTTTCATGGACGTTTTTTTTACAAAGGTGGAAATTTCACATGTCCAAATCAACCCGTCAGAAAGTCCATTTTACACCCCTTCCAAGTAATTATTAGACTATACATTTGATATATGTTTTAATGTAATCAGAAACGAAAAAAATACGACTATGCAAAATCAGGATTTCACCACAACCCTATTGTTTGATCAATCTCCGAAAGAAGTGTTCGATGCCATCAACAATGTTAGCGCATGGTGGTCAGAAGAAGTTGAAGGAGGTACAGAAAAAGTCAACGACGTGTTTACCTACCATTATAAAGACGTTCATTTTTGTAAAATGAAACTGATTGAAGTTGTGCCCGAGACCAAAGTAGTTTGGCTTGTGTTGGACAATCACTTTAGTTTCACGATAGATAAGAGTGAATGGAAGAATACAGAAGTAAGCTTCGAAATCTCAAGGAAGAACGACAAGACACAACTCCGATTCACACATATAGGTTTAGTCCCCGACTATGAGTGTTACGATGTATGTAAAGAAGGATGGAGCAACTATATAAATGGCAGCTTACGGGACTTGATCACTACCGGCAAAGGACAACCCAACCCGAAAGAAGGTGCAGGCTTCAATGCCGAGTTGGTTGATAAATGGAAATTACAGTAATAAAGAGCATAACGATTATAGCGATGTATATACCACACTAAACAAACTACGACATGGAAAATAAAAATTTAACGATAACGTTTTTGGTTAATCAATCTCCAAACGAAGTATTCAACGCTATCAACAATGTTCGCGGCTGGTGGTCAGAAGACTTTACAGGCAACTCGCAAAAGGTAAACGATGAATTTGAAGTTCGCTTCGCAGATGTACATTACTCAAAACATAAGCTGCTGGAAGTAGTTCCTGACAAAAAAGTTCTTTGGCTGGTAACCGATAGCAACCTTGGTTCTCACAGTGACAAGCACGAGTGGACGGGAACGAAAAACAGTTTTGAAATTTCCGCTGAAGGAACAAAAACAAAGATCACTTTCATACACATCGGCCTGGTTCCTGAACTTGAATGTTTCAGCGATTGTACCAATGGATGGAACTACTACTTGTTGAAAAGCTTGTTGCCCTTGATCACAACCGGCAAAGGCCAACCTAATGTAGTGAAAGAAGAAGTTGAACACAAAGCAACGCAGAACTAAATGATTTGATTACCACGCATGACTATACTATAGCGATAACAGATGTAAGTCGGTCTATAGCCATGTATACATTATAACTATCAATATATACTATAGCACTATGACAACAAGTACTACAACAATGACCACGCGGGAGGCTGCGGAACGATTCAATGAACTTGCTCAACAAGAAAAGTGGTTCGAGATTCAGGAAGAATTATTTGCCGATACTGTAAGAAGTATAGACCCTGTTGATTCACCTTACTTCGGCTATGCAGAAGGTAAGGCCGCGGTTCGTAAGAAAGGTGAGGAATTTGTAGCCCGGATCGAGGCAGTGCATAGAAGATATACTTCTGCGCCCATCGTAACAGGAAATCACTTTGCTGTTACACGTGAAGTGGATATTACTGTACACGGTTTGGGAAGGATCCAGATTAACGAGATCATGCTCTATGAAGTGAAAGACGGAATGATTGTGCTGGAACAATTCATTTACTAAGGCGACTCTGTCAGATCGCTTAGGAGAAGCCTTTTGCTATAAAACAAAAAGAGGAAATTGAAATCCGTTTCAGTTTCCTCTTTTTATTTTACAACGGGTATGCTAACATAAAGGTCCTTCAAGGTATGATTAACAGGTCTATATCTGAGTTCTGAAACATGCAGAAAAGTAATCCGGAATCGAACAATGACGTTCGGTAACGAACCGCTCGTACCAACCTATAGTTGCCAGACGACCGGCAAATCGCGATATTTATTTCTGGTTTGATTGTTGGCAATGACCAAACCAGAAAGACCCCCCTCTATGATCAGAACCTATTTTAGAATTGCGTGGCGCAGTCTGCTGAAGAACAAACTGTTTTCATTCATTAATATTTTCGGGCTGGCACTGGCTATGTCTGTAGGTATGATGGTAATGATTCGTGTTAAAGATTCGCTTAGCTTCGACAAGTTTCATCCGCATCCGGAATATACCTATAGGATTACCTCGCACATTACCAACCCTGAAAAACTATCGTGGGAGTTGGCAAGTACACCGCTTCCTTTACAGGAGATTCTTGAACGGGATACGTTGCTGGCTGCTGCATCCGTAAATCTTTACCCTGTCATTCATGAATCTGCAACAGATGGTGCGAAAGATATAGTGGTGTCTGGAAGTTTTACACAAAGTTCTTTCTTTGATGCCTTTGGGTTTAAGCTTTTGCATGGCAACGCTGCAGTTGCCCTTTCCCAGCCTTTCAGTGTCGTGTTAAGCAGATCAACTTCAGAGAAATTTTTCGGCACCAACAACCCGGTTGGCAAACTGTTAACCCTTGAGAAGCTGGGGGTATTTCAGATAACCGGTGTATTGGCGGAAGCTCCCGGCAAGACACACATCAGTAACGATGTATATATATCCTATACTACGGTTGATAAGCTGGAAGCTTTGGGTAAGTTGCCACCTAAATCGAAGACGTTTAATTCCTTTGAAAGCGGCTATACCTATATTGTACTGCATGAGAACCAGTCGCGGGAAAAACTGCAGTCAGCCCTGGACAGGGTTGCCGGGGACATCAATCAGGATTCAGACCATGGTATATTTAGGTTCAAAACACAAAAGCTTTCCGCTATATCTCCGAATTGGGGAACGCTTTACAATGACTTTGCCCGAGCAGCATCCTGGGGCAAAATTATTACCGAGGGTACTGTGGCATTTATAATATTGCTGGCAGCCTGCTTTAATTATACAAGCCTTTCTATTGCGCGCTCGCTTACCCGCACACGTGAAATTGGTATTCGTAAGATTGCTGGTGCAAAGCGCTCGCAAATCTTTTTTCAGTATATAGTAGAATCCGTTGTATTATCTTTCTTCGCTCTGCTCCTGGCCTCTGTAATCTTATCGTTCATTTTGGAGTATAAACCTTTTAACGATGGTTATGAATTTATACCTGAAACATCTGTCGACTGGATTCTGATTTTATCCTTCACCGGTTTTGCTTTATTCGCAGGGCTGTTAGCGGGCGTTATGCCATCGTGGATCTTATCGTCTTTTAAAGCGGTAAAGATGTTACGAAATACGATGACAGAGAATATTATGGGCGGAATGACCTTGCGAAAAATTCTGCTGGTATTTCAATTTTCAATTTCACTGGTCGTTCTTATTTTCTTAACGGCCTTCTATAGGCAGTTCTCTTTTATGGAACAAGCTGACCAAGGGTTTACAAAAGAAAATATAGTGGCTATACCGGTGCAGCCTAAAGAAAGTGATTCTTTTCGAAATGAAATAACCCGTATAGCCGGTGTACAGATAGTGGGTTCAATCTCATCTATTTTCGGTGACCATCCTACGGGCTCTGCAAATATAGGGCTCTCGCACGATTCACAGCGCTCCGTAAAAATTGACTATTACTTTTGTGACGCTGGCGCGATACCTATAAATGAACTCCAGATAGTGGCAGGTGCTAACTTTGATAGCTATACCGAAAGTCGTGAGCAGTCTATTATTCTCAACCAAAAAGCTGTTCACGTATTGGGCTTTCAGAATATACATGCAGCAGTGGGTGAATCAGTGTGGATCGACAGTGCTCAGTTACGCATTGTGGGTGTCGTGAAAGACTTTTACAACAAGGGTGTTGCCAATGCTATTGCACCTATGGCTCTTCGTAACCGGGCAGCAAACCAGAACCTGATGGTGAAGATCAATCCGAATGCACTACAACAAACCACTTACCAGCTGGAAAAAGTATGGAGTAAAGTATATCCCGGCCGCATCTTTACCTATACCTGGCTCGATAAAGAAAACGCCAGGCGCTACGATCAAGCAGCAACTATTTCCTTGCTAGGCTTTCTTGCCTTCATGACCGTGGCCATTGCTTCCCTTGGCTTACTGGGATTGGTAGTCTTTACGGTAGAGACGCGCAGAAAAGAAATTAGCATTCGGAAAATAATCGGTGCAAGTGTGGGGCAATTAATCAATCTGTTATCCAAAGGGTATATAAAACTTCTGGTGATCGCAGGTATAATTGCTATACCTATAGGTTATCTTCTGAGTACATTTTTTCTGATGAATTTTGCCAATCGCGTCTCTTTTGGTGCTGGCTCAGCAATCACGGCGTTCGGCTTTCTGTTATTGATTGGTCTTGCGATGATCATCTCGCAGACATTCCGTGCATCGATTCAAAACCCGGTAAAGAATTTGCGGAATGATTAAAGTACTGTTGCAGTTACTATAGCATAACTCTAGGCAGCTTCACCATACTTTTTCTTCCACTTTTTATAGTTGGAAGCTAACAATTTTATAGCCGTTCGGATAGACGGAGCCCAATAGTTTCTAATCCCTATACCATCAGGAGCTGTGGTGTATCGCTGTGAGATCAATACCTTTTTCGTGGCTATATCAAAAAATACCACATAGTGATTCGCTTCCCGTTTTGCCTTCTGATACCGCTCGGCTATAAATACCAGCCCTATACCATCGGATTGCGTTCCCTGGTATGCTGCCACCATGGCCGCGATATCGGACTTATCCAGTGTGCTGTCGCTTGGAACGCTGCGGACCATCGGTATTGATGATGCATTCAGTTGTGCGACCGAAGCTGTATCGAAAGTGACTGCGCTTCGCTGTATGGCGCCCGCTACATTATACTTCTCTGACTCAACGAGGATGAGTGAATTCCAGCCGCGGTAATAATCATGCAGGTCTTTGTTGGTGAATGTTCCAACCATCTCGGCACGGGTATAGTCAATACCATACCACGTTATCTTCGTGTCGGTAAACAGATCCTTAAGCGTATATACTTTTTGGCAAAAGGCTGTGGAGTGAGTGATTACAACCAATACAATCAGGACACGGATCATATAGATTTATGTTTAGCACTAATAGGAAAGCTCGCGATGTACATTATAAGAGACTAGCTATACTTAATTATCTACAATATATGATTTAATTTCTCTGTTAAAACAATCTTTCTGATGCGCGCAAGAATTTCTACAAGTGCAGTATAAAAATAGGGTTTGTTTAAGCTTATGTGTCGATTTGCCAGATTCTCCTTGTAAAAATTAAACACAATGTATAGCCTATGCGTGGGAATGGTGTTTGAGTCTAAAGAAGGAAACAATATTCATTATGGAAAACAATGCATCAAAAATAAAGAACCTCGCACACGCTGAAGCAATTGATAAATTTAAGGAACTGGTAAAGCATGAAGCAACATGTCTTTTTACAACGCGCTTGACACAGGTTCCGCTTACAACGCGACCTATGAGTGTTCAGAAAGTATGCGACCAGGGTAACTTTTGGTTTCTAAGCGCGGTGGACAGTGACAAGAATCAGGAAATCTCAATAGATCCCAGAGTCCAGTTGTTTTTTCTCAATACTTCTGACTACGAATTTCTCACTGTATATGGTAAGGCTTCCATTACGCGCGATCCACAAAAAATCGATGAGCTTTGGACAGATATAGCGAAGGCATGGTTCCCGGAAGGAAAAAACGACCCACGTGTTTCGGTTATTAAAGTTACCCCAGAGGAAGGATTCTATTGGGACACCAAGGACGGGAAACTTGTTTCTATGATCAAGATCGCGGCCTCTGCCGTGATGGGCAAGACACTCGAAGAAGGCGTTGAAGGAACGATCTCTGTGAGATAGTGTATTGCAGGTATAAGCTCTCTCCTATCTACTTATATATATACCTAATTATTCGAGGCAATTCAGTTTGAAAATTAGTTTCATGTATCTCAACCATGCTCAGACAAGTTCGAGCATGGTTGTTTTTTGAGCTTCGGAGGCAATGCGTGTTACGCGCTCAGTGTTTACCGGAATACTAACGGTAAACGTTGTGAATACATTAGGCTGCGTATCAATGTCTATACTGCCACCCAAGGTTTGAATTGACTTCGATACAAGGTATAGACCTAAGCCGTTACCCTTCGAATGTTCACTCCCGACAAAGAACATATCCCAAAGATTCATTTGAATCTCAGGTATTATACCAACACCATTGTCACGAATACGCATAACGAGATTATCGCGCTCGATACGTGCCTGTAAATATACCTTTGGCTGGCTGCCGGGCTTTAAGCTTGAATAAAAGAAAGCGTTGTCCAGCAGGTTGTATACGATCGTGTCAATGAGTGCAGGATATGAATAGAATGATAGATCGGGTTCAAAATCAAAAGATATATCGATCGCATGATCACCAATGACCTGGCTGAATTCCTGACGCAGGAATTCTATTTTTTCTGAAAACCGAATGATGGAATAATTACCCGGCTGATTGATCTCATTGATGACGCGGAGCTTTTTAAGCATCCTGTCCATACGTACTGCAGTATAGGACATTCGCTTTACGAGCTCGGGTAATTCTGCACTGCTGCTATGGAGGGCGATGTTGCAAAGGCCCATAATAGAACATATCGGAGTTCGAAGGTCGTGTGATGCTCTGTATAGAAATATATCCATCTCACGATTTGCATGAATCAAAAGTCGCGTACGTTCTGAGACGAGCTCTTCCAGATTCTCATTCATTCTGGTAACCTCATCATTCGCCTTGATTAAACTTTTTTGTTGTTTCTTAAGCTTCATGCGCAGGTAAAATAAAAAGATCACCAGTATACCAAACACCAGTGTGATGGAAACTACAATAAGAATCTGTTGACGGAACGTCTTCTGCTCCTCCAACCTTTTACTTTCGCTTACCTCCAGTTTTTGTTCCAGGTTTTGTATGTCGAAAAAAGAAGACTTAAGGGATGACAATATGATTTTATAGCTGGATAAATTCTTGTAAAATTTATCTTCATTCTCCGTTAATACATGCTCCAATGTATTGAGATCATCCAGCAATCTGTCGCGTGTAGCCTGATCAAGACTGGAGGCGCCTCCTGTCAGTTTTTCGTTGATGATTCCGATTTTCTTTTCGAAGTCAGATCGCAGATTATCTAACAAATCATTTTCATAGCGTGCTTGTGCCAACAGATTTTCAACGTCCGTGCGCACAAAAGAGGAATCGGAAATCTTTCCTACAAAAGAAGTCTTCTGTTCATTCTTCAATTGTCTTACCAGTTGCTGGAACTTGGCATCAACGCGTTCTTTTTGATCAAAGGGTAATGAGGCTATCTCTATATTTTTAAATACGGCATAGAAAACAGTAAGTGAACGAATCGAATCCAGTTGGTTGATATCAAAGTCGGCAAGTATATCTTTTTGTGCTACATTTTCCGCTGGCAGGATCTTGTTCTTTTTCAGTGATTCAACAAGAAGAATCTTCCCTTCTTTCGAAGAAGTCATTTGCATTACTTTATAGCCGGCTATAGCAAATTGTGTGGCCTGTGGTGCTTCTTCGTTTAAAGCCAATGGCAGTATAAATATACCTTGTGCATTGGTAATGGATTCTGTGTTCTTGGCGCCATGAAAGGTGACCGTGACACGCGGCAGTGGTTTATGGTCCATCGTCATCACGGTTATCGGCTGGCTCTTGTAACTTTTCTTTCGCACCATGATCGATAATATACCTTTGCTATAATTCCACGATTCCGCCTCAAGGGTTTCGTCATTAATTTTAACAGACCGGGGCGGGAGATCTTCGTTGGGTACTTCACGAAATGTACCGCCCTTGTTTTCCAGGGATATATATTCCTTTTCGTTGATGGAAACTTTGATGTGCGTGAGTGGCGCGAGCTGCTGATCAAAGGCTTTGATCTGGATGAGGTTCTTATCCTGCGCCTGCAGCATAACACAAACCATGGACAACACCATTACCGATAATATATATTTAACACGCTCCTTCATACTCATTTGTTTCGAACTTACTTTACAGTCTTTGGATTTACAACGCCTTTAAAGGCATTCTTGACAACCACTATTTCATATATATTTTCCGTAACCTTCCGCTTGGAGAGCTCCAACCCTACAAACATTTCATCACCCGTCCGGGTATCCACTACTTTAATTCTGTACTGACTGGAGTACGGCACGGTAAGAGAAAAAGTCCCCGTGTCGTTGGATGAAGTTGTACTGACAGATGCATTCTTGAAATTGTCTATAAGATATAACTGAGCATGTGAAAAGATTTTAAGTTCCGTTGAATCCTTCCAGCTCTCTTCCTTATACTTCAGCACACCTTTTACTACCAATGGATAGCTTTGCAGATCAATATCCAGCTCGTATATATCATCGTTTCGGTTCTGTCGGTTCGACGTAAAGAATCCATGGGTACCATCATCTTCGAGATATATACCAAAGTCGTCAAAATTCGTGTTTACCGGGTATCCTATATTGGTCACTTCGCCAAAGCCGTTGGCCATTACGGGTGCTTTAAAAATATCGATTCCGCCCAGACCCGCATGTCCATTGGAAGAAAAGTATAGCGTATTATTCTCATCTATAAAGGGTAAGGACTCATCACCCGATGTATTAATCGCTTCGCCAAGATTAACGGGTTTCGTCCATTGATTATTCACGCGCGTTGACCGGTATAGATCTCTCTTTCCCATCCCTCCTTTCATATCAGAAGAAAAATATAGTATCTTTTCATCTTTACTCATGGCTGCATCCTGGATGGAATATTCTGTGCTATTAAAGGGAAATGGTTCCATGATACGCCACTTTCCATCTTGTTGTTCTGCAAAATATAGCTGCAGCACACGCTTGCTCTTTTCCTTTTGCGATGAAGTGGCAGTATAGAGCATTTTATTCTGGCCATCGTATAGTGTAACGGGTCCTTCATGGAAGGCTGCACGCAACTCGCGGCAGAACTGAGATGGCTCATCATAGCGGGTGGTTAACGGGCCGTGTAGCGTATCCGTTACGCGTTTGCTATAGTATGCTTTATAGAATGATTCACCATTGGCATCGGTCGAATGAATGAAACTCTTGCGTTTACGGTTGGAGATAAAAATGAGCCCGTCCTGGTAGGGCACGGCTCCAAATTCTCCTGACAGGGAATTTATCGCGAGTGATTTGACCGTATAGTGAACGGAGTCCTCGAACAAATATTTCCGGTTACGAAGCTGCCAAATCTTCTTTATAGTGCGCGGATCTGATGGTTCTTTTTTAAGGTATAGACTATACCACTCGATAGCCTGGTCATATAATTTTAGGGTACTCAACGTTTCAGCATACAGATACATGTCCGCCACCGGAAGTGTTTTTTCTCTGCCGATGACTTCTTTAAACCATACGTCTGCTTGCACCGGATCGTTCACGTAATGGTAGGCGCGCGCCAGCTGCAGGCAGATGTCATCATCGCCTTGCTTTTCAGGATGCTTATTATATAGTTCAATCGCCTTTTTATATTGCCCGTCACGAAAGTACTGATCTGCCTTTGCATCGTTTGTCTTGAAAAGAGAGAACACGGTTTCCTGGGCAACGGAAAAATCGGATATAGCAATCGCTAGTAAAAAGACAACAGCATACTTGATCTTACCAGGTATGTACATAGACATCGTTTAAAAAATCAACGTGGCGAGGCTACGTTGGTCTTGGTATATTTAAATATATAGTTCACCAAAAGCTCGTGTGTTCCTCCTGCTCCTCGCGATAGCTTACCCGTACCATAGTCATACGAGTAACCCACCTGAAGCTGTGGCGTCACCTGTGCTTTCATTAAAAAATCAATGGATTCCTGCTTCCGGTAAGACATCCCCAGTGTCAATACTTCTTTGATAAGCAAACAGGCATTCACGTCATAGGACACCGGAACACCCCGCATATATTTAATCAACATGCTTGGCTCGAGCTCAAGAGTCGCATTCAACGGTATACTATATCTGACAAAAAGAAAGTATTGGGACTTCTGCCAGGAAATTTGCATTGTATCGCTGACGGATATTTTATGCGGAACGATCTCGGGTGCAGACAGTCCGGCTGAAAATCTGGAGTTCCTGTAAAATAAGCCGGCTCCCACGGTAAAGGCTGTGCTGGATATACTTCCGTTGGACACCTTGGGATCAGTTAAGCCTGACCCCAGAAGAGAACTATAATCAGACCGATATGCATTTAATCCTGCCTGCAATCCCATGGCCAGGCACGCATGCTCTGACACATTCAAGCGATATGAATAACTTCCCTGAAAGCTTTGGTTTTTATGAACACCGATCTTGTCATTTACCAGAGATATACCAACGCCGGTATGCTTGTTGTCAAACAAGGTATGTGCCGAGAGGGTCTGCGTTACAGGAGCCCCATCGACAGAAGACCATTGACGTCTGTTTATAAAACTTATACTCAGGGCTTCGTCATTTCCGGCAACAGCAGGATTGAGTATGAGACCATTGAACATATATTGTGTAAACTGCTCTTTCTGTTGAGCTGAAACGGGTGCGCTTATACTTGCTATACAACATACCGGTATCAAACAGATCAAAAAATGTATAGGTGAAGTAACGGCCTTTTGCATCGGTTATTGGATTATTTCAATAAAGCCTTTCTTCTCAATCCATGAATCACCCGATCGTACCGAGATGGTAAAGAAGTAGGTGCCGGTAGGCACAACTTTACCACTGGCATCGCGACCATCCCAAATTGTATTATCATTATTATAATTACTCGCGCTATATATAACACTTCCCCACCGGTCGACTACAACAACTTTGTTGGTATGATATCGTCCGATATTCTCAATCTGCCAGGCATCGTTAACGCCGTTGCCATCGGGAGTTATGATTTGTGGAATGCTAAGCTCGGCATCCTCAAGCTGAACACTAACCGTAAAATTGCACGTTGTTGAATTACCGGATTGATCGATAGCGGTATACGTAACGGTTGTGTTCCCAATGGGAAATGACGTACCTGGGTCATGTGAGGCCGTGATTACCGGAGCTTCACAATCATCGCTGGCGATAGGCGGCTCCCACATCGCTTCCGCACCTGACAGTTCGGTGGTCTTGATGAGAACATCCGATGGACAAGCTGAAAAGACGGGGGCTGCTGCGCTCTTTACAGTGACATCAAATGTATACCGGATTGTGTTACCCGCTTTATCTTTTGCAGTATACGTTACCTCTGTTGTGCCCATTGGAAATATACTTCCAGGTTTGTGTGAAGAGGTGATTGTGACGGAACTGCAATCGGTAAAGGTAGGCGGAGTCCATGACGCAGCAGCTTTACAATTGCCATCTGCTGGTACGACCACATCCTCGGGCTTTGTAGCAACTACAGGAACCGAGGAGTCTTCTACGACTATATTGAATTTACATTGTGTACGGTTTCCGGCATTGTCCCGGGCAGTATATATTACTTCGGTAGTGCCTATATTTAATTCGCTCCCAGGTGTATGGGTACTGGTAACGGTTACAGCACCACAGTTATCGGTGAAGGTTGGCGGTGTCCAGGTCGTTTTTGCCTTACAGTTATCACCAGCCTTAATGTTAATTTGAGCAGGACAATTGCTGACTGCTGGTGCAGACTTATCCTGCACCACCACATTGAAGCTGCAGGTCGAGCTATTGTTACTGGCGTCCGTAGCAGTATAGGTTACACGTGTGGTACCGATCGGAAATGTAGCACCCGATGATTTTGTACTGGTAAAGCTTTTTAAATGACAATCCTCTGCCCGGGGCTCTTGCCATGTAGCCGATGCCGTACACTGAGATGTGGCTGCAATCACTATATCAGCGGGACAGCCGGATATAACGGGAGATGCTGCATCACCTGCACTGGCCGTACAGCAGAGGGTACCACCATCTTTGCTCCTGGCACCCATGATGGTGAACCACCCGATCGAAGCGGTTGGATCAAACTCCATTGAGCAATTTACTTTGATCTCAGCACTGAAGATTCCATTGGCGAAGATATAGATTTGATTGGCTGCGAATTTTCCATTGGACTGACCGGAGACGGTAAATACTTCGCTGGGTTGAAGGGTCTCGATGAAAATAGCTCCTCCATTATCACGAATGAGAACCAATGCAGGGAAAAAGCCATTGTAGCGCAGGGTTAACTGGCTGATACCTCCAGCACAGGGCTTGCACTCAGACGGTGTGGGACAATTGCAGGATGATTGCGCATATACCTGTACTGTAAAGCAAATCAAGTACAGCATTAGCACAAATGCTTTCTTTGGAAAATATAGTAAGGGGCCGGGCAGGCATGAAGTGCTCGCCTGGATGATATAATCAGGGGTTGGTGTTAGTTGAGTATTGCTCATACAGTATACCTGGTATTATGTATACAGGTATATATTCATTGAAAAGATACATACTTTCTGTCTGAAGAAAGTGACTCAGCGAAAATATAAATGGAGAAACATTCATCAAAGGATGATGAGAATTTTTTTCTACATTACAGAAGATATAGCAGGCATGATTTTTATTAAATCGAGACTAACACATAACGATGTGTAGATGTATAGGCACATGTTCCCCAGTTAGGATGAGTTCCGAGTCATTCGTTATAAGACAAGCTTTAAAGTGGTGGATCTTTTAAGACCAACGAAATCATAAATTGATATTAAAAATAAATCTAAAACGGCATGGAAGTTATGACTAATGGAGGCGCGTCCCTCACTTCCGTACTGGTAACAGAAGTTAAAAGCAGGGACACGTTCGCATGTGCACCATAAGGATTACAAGACCCATGTTTTAAACTCTTCGCCTTACGCGAAAACTGCAGTAAAAGGTGTGAATAGAGTTGTCGGCGAAATCAAGCATGTTGCTCGAAAAACTTCCGCTTATAAAACCTCCAACCGATTGATATTCTGAAATGTTGACCGTGACCGGTGCAGGCCAGTAACCGCGACCGCTTGGAAAAGCTGTTGAAAATACTTCCGTTAATTTATGACCCGTTCCGGTAGTGGTGCTACCATCAAATTGAAACGCCATCTTTTGCCCCTCGTTAGGATTGCCACTCATCGTCAGGATTTGTGTCCATGCTCCATCAGGTTCAAGGTTATAGGCACCCAGTGTATCGGCTGGCTCTCGTATTTCCAGGGAATCGTTATCGATGATATAGTAAATATACCCTACGGTACTGGTGCCACACGCGGTTATCGTGCCGAGGTTATTTGCTCCGGGATTGATAGTTACCGTTTCGGGTATATTTTGTACCAGCGTTGTATTGTCAACGACAACAATACTTACTTCTGTATTGGTACACACCAGGCCGGTAAATGTAAAGGCCCCGTTGTTTATCGCTATCCGGTTATAAAACCCGTTGTCATAAGTTTGTATGTAGCCGTTGGTCACGGGCTGATTATTGCAATTCACAACGGTACCGCTAAGCGTTACCATGTTTTGTCCGAGGTTTCCTGTCAGTGTACCCAGATCGATGTCTGCAGCGGCAGTTGCAAATTCATGTGAATAGGCAGATATAGCACAAGGAGTAGCGATGTCCAGTACCAGGTTTGTGTTTGCAAATACGGCTCCCGTTATATACCCGTTGGCATCTGTATAACCGAATCGTCCATGGCCTGCATTCTTGGGCATACCCGCGATGGTGATTGTTACCGGGACATTTGCAAGGGGCTGTGCCGAAGCATTAACAATGCGCGCGGTGAAATTTACCAGGGGTATACCTTCTGCACCTTCCCAAAACGAAAAGTGTGTTACCGTACCAACATAGTTGTTGCCTGTTTTCGTTGCAGAGCCATCCTTCTTCCATAATCCGGTGGCAGTATCGAAAGACCACAGATCTATACTGGCAGGAGCATCGGCTTCCAAAGCAGATGGTATAGGGAGTGTGATGGTTGCCGATTTGCCGGCAGCGATTTGCAACAGCTGCCCGTTGCTGGCTAGGAGTTCTACAGCGATCGTGCTGAATGATTTCAATGCTTTGATATAGCCCTCTTCATTGATACCGCGCGAGTCTCCAGGTTTATCTGCAGACAGATCGTTGTCTTGAGAATCCGAAGGATTGATCAACCGAACATTGACATGCACTTCACCGGTATAGGAAGTATTGTTACTGGCTACTACCACTGCGTTGGCGGGTAGGCTTACCGTGGCACCGTCTATGGTCGTAGCGGTACCTCCCGAGGTGGCGTTGATTATAGCAACATCCGTTTTAGCCAGAAGTTTAACGCGCACAAAAGTCTGCTTGCCCTCTTCCGGTACGAAGGTTTCATACCCTTCGAAATAACCGTTCTTGGACACTTTCACAAAGCCCGCAAATTCTGCCAGTGATGTGTTGGTAATTTTGAAATAACCGAATTCATCTGTTGAAACTTGCTTTTCACCGGCGAGTACATTTGCATATACAACCGGACTTCCACTCTCATCGATCACATAACCCGCTACGGATGCTGTTACCTTTACGGTTAAGTCAGGGGTTACCGGATCAGGCTCTTTAATGCCGGCTTCGTCCGTAATATCATCGTTACAGGCATCAATCGCGAGAATAAAAATTAAAGCAGATAACAGGAGGTAAAATCGTGATCTCATTGGGGGAAGTTAAGTATACAGGCAAACTATCTTCGTATGGCGCAGCATCCCTTTACAGGTTAACCTTTGGAAGGGATGCTTGCTCTATGCTCAGATTGTAAAGAATAAAAGCAAATATGAGCATTTATTCTTTTTCTTCTCACAACGAGTTGAAACTTACATATGCGCCCATATAGTATATACACTTGATAAAGCATAAAACAACGTTGTGAGTATACGCAAGGTACCATTCTGAAACGTATGTCGTGCTTAGCACGGTGTTAATGAGCAGCGTCTTGTTGAACGGAATTACTGGTATAGCATTTATTCATGTTGCAACGTTATTAAAATATAATCCACAAAAAGAAAACGAAGTGCTTATTGAATAATTCATTCCACGTCCGAACAGTATTTCGCATAGTTGGACAGTGCTATACATTGAATCGTGGAAATGGCGTTACGGTGGCCCTATTCGTTTGGCACCATGATTGGATGCTTGACGCACGTAAAGACCTGCATGATGAAACAACAAAATACACCCCGCGCTATAGGAAGCGCATTACTGATGTTAGCGTTTGTCTTTTGTTTACACGCGCTGCCTGCCCAACCGTCTGCTGCCAGGAAACAAATTCTGGTGGATGTAGCCCATGGACAAAAATTCTGGAACGATCCCACGACCATGGCTGGAATAGATACGAACCTGGTGGCGAGAATAAAGTATATGAATGGTGAACTGGTAAAGAATGCGACTTCACTGAATGCAAATGTACGCTATGTAAAAGAGAACATTACACCGGACCTATTAGCCAAGAGTAATATACTGTTTGTTCATATACCCTCTGCGAAATATAGTGCTGATGAAGTGAAGGCTATAAAACAATACTTGCTCAATGGAGGATCTCTGTTTGTAGTGATGGACTCTGACTATTGGTCTACACTTGAACAGACGAACGTAAACGATCTTCTGGGTAGTACAGGAATAAAGTTTGGCGGACCGAGTCCTGTTGAAAAATCAGGAGGACATACGAAGGCCGGGCTGATGACTGAAAAAGGGTTGCCAATTCCGTATCACGGTGCACGGCTTTTGGAAGGAGGCACACCATTTTGTTTTAATAACCAGACGGAGGAGCATCCCTTTGGCACATATATAGATTTGAAGAAAGGTGGAAAAATTATAGCGATGGGTGATGGCATGGTGTCGCTATATATGACGAGTTGGGAGGGTGTCGATAATTACCAGTGCAGCGAATTTATGCACGATGCATTTGCGTGGCTTTTAAAGTAATGTATACTACAAATACGTATACGTTATAATACCCGCGTGAGCGATTGAGCGTTTTTGTTTGAGCCCGAAGTGGGCGGTGCGGCAGGCTGGCGAGTAGCGAAAGCGCGGCCTGCGTTACCTTACCTGAAGTATTTCACGAAGGCTTGGCAACGCAGGACACGCCCACTATATCCTGTAACAAATAATATAATACTATATATAGTCTAAATTCAATTGGCGATTTCAATTTTCACTTTCATTTTTTTCAATCGCTCGTCTTTTATGGAAGCGAGTATTTTATCTGCCAGTGACCGTTTGACAGAAACATAGGAAGAGTGATCCAGTGTGGTGATCAAGCCGACATCATCGGTTTGCAATGCTGCCTTCTTCATAAGCATTCCGGCAATATCGCCTTTGTTGATTTTGTCTTTTTTACCTGCGCTGATGTAGATGCACGCATAGGCAGGGGGTGGCGGCAGCGTCAATGTTTTATTCACGGTAACTTCTTCAATGGATTGATCCAGATATACCGGCAATGATTCATCATCGGCGAGAAGCAAATATGCCTCACCATGCGCATGCATGCGCGCAGTGCGTCCATTTCTATGGATGAATGCATCTTCCTTTAGCGGCAACTGATAATGCACCACGTGTTTGATCTCGGGTATATCCAGTCCGCGTGCAGCTAGATCGGTAGCGATCAACACATTGTGCGCTCCGCCTCTGAATTTTATAAGATTCTTTTCGCGGTCGATCTGCTCCATGGCTCCGTGTAAAATACCATGTTCAAATTTATGATTCCTGAAGAGTGCGCTGATGCGTTCAACGGCTTCTCTGTGATTGCAGAATACAACACAAACTTCCTGGTTAAATTCAGCCACCAGTCGCATAAGCGTTTCTACTTTGTCTGCACTTTTAGTGCGCACCAGTTTCAATTGAAGTTTTGTATCAACTTCCTTGGTGGTATAGTTTAATGTTTCTATTTTTTTGAAAGGAAGAAAATCAGGCAACACATCCATCGGGGTTGCAGAGGTAAGTATATGTTGTTGCTTTCCGCTGATGGATTTGAAAAGCATCTTGAGCTGCTCATGAAAACCCATCTGCAATGATTTATCAAACTCATCGAGCACAATGGTTTTTACAGTGGTAGGATCAAACGATTCGCGATCGATATGATCTGCGAGTCTTCCGGGAGTAGCGATGAGTACAGCTGGTGCATCGCGTAAACTATCTTGTTCCAGCTTCATGGCATGCCCTCCATAACAGCAGCTTGATTTATAGTTTGTTTTCATACTCTTGAACACCTGCTCGATTTGAAGAGCAAGCTCACGGGATGGTGCAACGATGATGGCCTGTACTCCTTTGTCTTCTGTTCTCAGCGTATTGTATACAGCTATTAAAAATGCGAGCGTTTTACCCGTACCGGTTGGTGATACAAGCATAAGATTGTTAACTGACGAGGCCCTTTCAATGACAGCTTCCTGCATAGGATTAAGCTGGGCAATAGAAAGGTTCTTCAAAAACTCGGCATGTACTTCATTTAAATTCTTTTGCATAATGGATGCAAAGGTAACCTTATCAAGTTGGTTTCATGTATTTTGTTTTCAGCCAATAAATCACTAAAGGGTCCTCAAACACCAATGCTTGGCTCCTCTTTAAATGAACAGTTGAAACCCGGTGAATAACTTGCTCTATACTGTACTTATAATGCTATAGTCTATAAATTGACAAGCTATATGTTTTGTTTTAGAAATGACTCCGCGGTTGCGAGTTCAGGCCTTTTGGTATCGGATAGTTTTGCTATAGCGATGAGTTGCTGATAGAATGTGGTTGCTTTTTTAATGTCACCTGATTTTTGCGCAGCCTGTGCGGCTCCATACAGCCCATTGAATCTTCCGGGATGGCGTTTCAGATTCGCTTCATATGCCTCCAATGCTTTGCTATACTCTTTCATTTCCATCAATACATCGCCTAACAATTCTCTTGCAGGGACAACTTCTCCAGGTGTTATCGGATGTTTCTCAGTGGCGTCTTCCAAGGCGGCAGCCTCGGCCAAGAGTCGTATCGCTTCATCTTTATGCCCTTGCAAATACTGAATCAATCCCTCTGACGCCTTGATCTGAACTTGCACCTGGTTGGCCTCATAGGCTTTGTTTTTCTCTATAAGTTTTTCATGATTGGTATATAATGTAGCCAAAGCTTCTTTCGCTATTGCTTCATTGCGTAAATGAACAGCGCCCAATACTTTGCCAAATGAAACAACGGAGCGCTCCCAGGGAAAATTCTCCCATGGAAAATCCGCTGGCTTCAACTCGAGCGCCATTGCCTGTTTCCAATCCTTACGTTCCAGTGCATAGCGCGTGGGTACTGCGGCAAATGTATAGGCGTCTTTATTGTTGAGTGGCACCACTTCATTCATCGATTGAAGATATACTAATTGTTCTTTTGCCTTTTCGTCTCGCGCTTCCTGCAAATAAGCATATACCAAGTAGTCCAGGCCGTGAAGCTCTTCATCCCAGTGCCCTTTCATACCGGAATTCTCTGCATAGCATTTTGCTGCCGACATCGAATTTATATTTGACTCTATAGATTCGTCCCACAAACCTAGGCGGGTGAAAATATGTGATGGCATGTGCAAAGCATGTGCTGAAGTAGCGGCTATAGCTGCATACTTTCTGGCTGCCGGCAATGCCAACTCCGCCAGTTCCGGATAGTCGTACGTATGGATGAGGTAATGTGCTATACCCGGATGGTCAGGTTCATTGGGAAACATAGCATTCAATATATCACCGGCCTTCCTTTGCTTGACAAATGTTTTATCTGCAGGACTTGCTGCTGCTCTGAGGGCGAGCGCGTAAAAAATAGCGGCTTCCTTATCGTCAGGATACTTGGTATAGATACCTTCTGCTGCCTTCTCAAATTTTTGAAGTCGTGTATTGTGATCCAGCGTAGTCCAATCATCATACAGGGTTGCAACCGCTTCCAGGTAATCTGATTCTTTGGATGATTTGTTTTTAAGTGTGCGCGCGAGTTTGATTGTAGCCGAACCTTTTTCTAATTCTTCTTTGGTGGGTGGAGCCCACAGCGGATGAAAATTACTCATGGCCACACCCCAGTACGCCATGAGACATTCCGGATTCTTGTCGATTACTTTTACAAAAACTTTTTCTGCTTCCGTATACTCGAAGGAATGAAGAAGTGCCGTTGCCAGGTTAAAGTCTTCCTTTACATCTTCACTACACCCCAGACTGAATGATACTTTCCCGAATTGTCCTGCTTCGGAGCCACACAATGTAATTTCTCCCCGGGTGAGATTGATGGATTTTAATTCTTGTTGAAACTGCGCCTGTTCTTTTTTGCTTTGACAGCAACATAAGATTATAAGAAGGATAATAGTGCGATGGCTCGGGTTCAGATACTTCATTGCACAGCAGTTTGGGTAAAGGACATTCTTCAGTAGAAAAGCAAGGTGTACACCTACTCTACTCTTGTTAAATATAGGGGTTAATTTAATCCCCGACAAATGCCTTTTACATTGGGCTGAAGATGCTCAACAGTTGCCAGGCTTCATGATGTCTAATCAAGTTGCACTGTCTATGTGTGATTATTTTGTTCGTTGATATATATCTTCCCATCCCGGTTTACCCAGCAACTTCAATGAGATTGTATTAGAGGATGACAAGAATTCAACCTGCAGCCAGTCGTCTGCCAGAAACAACGCTCCCCCTATGGGCTTGAGACGAAATGTTCTTCCCAAAAAATCATTCAGGTAAAGTTGATTTTCTTTTAACACGATATTGAATTTCCCATACTCTCCTATATACGAGGGAAAAGAAGTAGCATCAACAGTCTGGTCATAATCATGCGCCTTCAATGCATTGACGGACCAACGAATTTGCTTTTTCTTTTCTTCGGTTTTTGCTTCGGTCAATTGGACATCCAGGGCAAGGGACTGTGCTTTGAGTAAGGCTTGATCCGCAGATACGGCTACATCCGGCACAACGCCTGTACCTTCCCAGTCTGTTTTCGTGATATGATTAATTGAACGTGCGAAAGGTATATCCATAATAAACCCCTGCCCTATATCTACCGGTCCTGTAGGATGTGCCCCGCCACCGGTTGTCTCTCCTACAATTATGGCACGCTTGTTCACTTGCATGGCATAAGTGAAGTCTTCTGCTGCCGAGAATGTATTTTTGCTGGTGAGTATATAGACAGGCATCGACAACTTCATCGTATCGGCAAGTTCCGGCTCGGCCCAAAACTCCATTGTTTTGTTTCCTCTACGTTCATATATATCATTTAAGCGTGTTCGCTCCTGGTAGAAATAACTGGCGATCTGCTTTACCATCCAAGGACTTCCACCTCCGTTTTTGCGCAGGTCTATAATAACGGCATTGGTATTGGCAACAAATCTGAACGCAGCTGAAAGTGTTGGTTTTGCTTCTTCTATAAATCCACTGAATCCCTGAAACTGAACATACCCTATATTTCCATCGAGGATCTCAACCTTCTTGAATGAAAAGTTTTCCTCTTTCGTGCGTTTAATGGCGGCTGTTTCATCGGGCGGGCCCGCTTGCTTCGACTCCTCCCGCATCTTTGCAGAAAATTCAGGGTCATAGTGCATGCGCAGATGCCCATCTTTATGTACGAATTGTAAATCGCTGGCGATTTTGTCAGCCAGTTGTTGTGGATCCTTGATGTTCTTATATATACCTTTTTTGAGCTGACTTTTAATATAGTCGTTCATTAGTTTTGATTTCTCAGGAAATATATACGTCCTATATAAAGCTTTGTCAAGGCTATCAACCAAAACCTTTACCGACACGGGCTTATGGCTTGGTGAGGTAGTCTGCTGTGCGACAACAGGACTCATCATCGCCAGAAGAAAAATAAAAAGAATAGCAGCTGATTTCATGTTGATTACTTTATTCTATAATACTATATATACCCAGGCAGTATACCATTGCGCAACACAAATGTCTGGCCAATAAAAAAAACGCACATACGAAGCCGCATTGATGACTTCGTGAAAGCTCAGCGTTCGATTATGAATGATTACGTCCGAAACCGGAAATCTATTTGACCTCTCACCGGGTAGCGATATTATTTTCACCAAGCACAGTTATTGTGCAAGTTCATAAACTATATTTGGTGCTCTTCCTAATTGTATTTGAAATCTGGAAAAACATAAAATGAGATTAATTGACAAACTTGCCTGGATAGAACTAAAGGACAAAGCCATTCTTGTTACCCGGTCGCGCGGTAAAGACAAATACTATATACCGGGAGGAAAAAGAGAACAGGGTGAGAGTGACGAGCAGGCACTATGTCGCGAAGTAAAAGAGGAGCTTACAGTAGATCTGAAAAGTAATACGCTACAATTTGTTGGTATATTTGAGGCACTCGCCCACGGGTACTCGGATGGTACGCTCGTAAAAATGACATGCTATAGTGCCAACTACTCAGGAATACTAAAAGCCGATTCTGAAATTGAAGAAATCCAGTGGCTTCATTATGCCGACATAGAGAAAGTAGCACATGTGGATAAATTGATTTTCAATTTTTTGAGAGAAAAGGGGTTGTTGGTGTAGGCTATAGGTTGTGCCTACGAGTAACTAAACCGTGCTACCTACCTCAAGAATTTTATAATGAAGACACAGAAGCTTATTTAATCAAGCTCGTTAGGATAATGATAAAATAAGTCACAACAGATGAACCCACCGGTATATATTGCTCTAGCGCAATTGTCTCACGGAAAAAAATCCACTATTCAACAATTCTAACTTTTCAAATGAAAGGACTTAATCACACAACGGCATGCCTAGACAATGCATCTATATATACATAGATAGATAGATAGATAGATAGATAGATAGATATACGCTTAAATAGCTACCCTATATTGGGTTACATGTTGAGTTACATAATAAATACCTAATCTTGCGCTTGGTCGCCTTTTTTCGGTCGTTATCCTCCAATAGTCCGGGGTGATCACAATTTAATTTTCATAAACCAAAAAAACAGTATGAAGAGAATTCTACTTGGAATCTTAACAGTAGTGTTTTCAATTGCATGTAGCGAATTGTTAGCACAAGAGCGAACTATTTCTGGTAAGGTCACCTCCGTTGAAGATGGAGAGGGACTACCGGGAGTAAATGTTGTTGTAAAAGGTACAACACTGGGAACGGTAACAGATGCTAATGGCAATTACAGTTTAGTAGTGCCATCCGGAGCATCCACATTAACTTTTACTTTCATTGGCCTTAAATCACAAGAGGTAGAAATCGGTAGTCAATCTTCCATTAGTTTACAAATGGAACAAGATGCTGAGCAACTATCAGAGGTTGTTGTCATCGGATACTCCACTACCACGCAACAAGCTTTTACGGGCACAGCAAAAGTCGTGTCAGCGGAAAATCTGGCTCGTAAAAATGTACCGAATATAACACGAGCACTTGCTGGTGAAGTAGCAGGTTTACAAGTTATAAACAACAGCGGCCAACCAGGCACAACTTCTACGGTTCGAATCCGTGGATTCGGATCTGTTAATGGAAATCGTGATCCACTCTATGTTGTTGATGGAGTACCATTCACCGGAAGTTTAAACTCTATTAATCCGGCAGATATAGAATCGAGTACAGTTCTAAAAGATGCTGCGGCAACGGCTATATATGGAGCCCGGGGTGCAAACGGTGTGATACTTATCAATACCAAAAATGGCAGAGGCAAAGATTCATTTGTTGAAGTTGACGGCCAATTCGGAACAAACGCTTCATTACTACCTCGCTATGATGTTATACGATCTCCTGAACAATATATAGGTCTTAGCTGGGAGGCTTTATATAATCAAGGCGTTGCTTCGGGAGAGGCAAATCCTGAGACGTACGCGAATGACAGACTATTCTCAGATGCCGGTATTGATCCGCGTTATAATCTCTGGAATGCAGCCAATGGTGAAGAACTCATTGATCCGGCCACCAGATCCGTAAGACCGGGAATTACAAGAAAGTATAATCCTGAAAGCTGGGAAGATAATGCGTTTCAGTCATCATCACGTAACGAAGTGAATGTTAAATTCGGTGGTTCAAACGAGAAGACTCACTACTATTCATCCTTGGGATATTTAGATGATGTTGGTTATTCTATCAACTCCGATTTTCAACGCTTCTCGGGTCGCTTAAACTTAAGCCATGAAGTAAAAAAATGGTTGAGTACTTCCATAAATTTTGGATACGCGAAAACCAAAACAAACCGAGGCGGTCAGAGTGAAGACTCAGGAAGCATCTTCTGGTTTGTAGATAACATTCCTTCTATTTATCCCCTATATATGAAGGATGCTGAAGGCAAGAATATAGCGGATCCAATCTTTGGAGGTTCCCGATACGATTATGGACAAGCCGGAAGAAAATTTGGGTCGTTAACAAATGCTATTGCTGATGCAACGTATGACACGCATCGCGATGATCGGAATGAATTGAACGGAGCTGCATCCTTAAATTTCAATATTGTTGATGGATTAACATTTGAAAACCGCCTAGGACTTCAGTATTACAACAATAAATATGTAATCCGAAATAATAAGTACTATGGTTCTGCGGCAACACAAAATGGCTATATATATAATGAAAGAACTGAAATGTTTTCCTATAACCTGTTAAACTTGATACGGTATAATAAAGCATTTGGAGATCATAGCTTAGAAGTCATTGCTGCGCACGAGTCAACGGATTGGACAACCGACTACATGCAGGTTTCTGCTTTCAACCTGGTAGATCCTAATTTAGAAGATTTTAGCAATGCTGTCGTCTCAAATCCAGTTAATTCTTATAGAGACGAATATTCTCTTGAAAGCTTCTTTAGTCAGGTTTCATATGACTTTAATAAAACATATTTTCTGTCAGCCAGCATTCGTAGAGATGGATCGTCACGATTTGTAAAAGATAAGTGGGGTAACTTCGGTTCAGTGGGTGCGAGCTGGATAATTACGAATGAAAACTTCATGAAGAATCAAAACATTGTTAACTCACTGAAGTTAAAAGCGAGTTATGGTTTGATTGGTGAACAGGCAGGTATAGGCTACTACCCTGGCTATGATTTATATAACGTTGATAACTTGAATAATGGTCCTGCTTTTTCTTTTGATACAAAAGGAAATCCTGATTTAACATGGGAAACATCAAAGATGTTTCAAACAGGATTAGAGTTTTCTGTTGGTAATTTCTTAACTGGTACTATCGATTACTATATCAAGAATACTACCGATCTGATTTTTGACAGAAGGGTTGGTCCATCTATAGGGTATGCGTTGATTAAGGTCAATGGTGGAGAACTCAGAAACCAAGGCTTAGAGTTTGACCTGACCGGGCATATACTAAAAACAAAAAATGCTTTTGTCGATCTAACGGTAAATGGCGAAATCCTTAAAAACAAATTGACAGAAATGCCTATAGATCCGTCAACGGGCGAACCAAAGGTTCTTGATATTCAAGGGGACTATGGCTGGGGTGCAGGCCATTCTATATTTGACTTCTATATGCGTGAGTGGGCCGGTGTAGATCCTGTTGATGGTCGAGGCCAATGGACAGTATATTATCAGGATTTGAACGCTGACGGTCAATTTACTTCAGGCGAGCAAATCGGATCGCTGACTACATTTTTAGATAGTAATCCGGACAAGGAAAGCAGTATATTAAAATCAACGACCAAAACATACTCACAAGCTACGCAACTATATGTTGGCAAATCGGCTATTCCAAAGGTAAGAGGTGCCATTAATTTAGCTGCTGGATTTAAGGGACTTGAGTTGACTGTTCAAATGTTATATAGTCTTGGAGGCTATTCGTATGACGGGGCATATGCGGGATTAATGAACAACGATTTAGTTGGAAGCAACAACTGGCATAAGGATATCACTGCCAGATGGCAAAAAGAAGGCGATGTTACAGATGTACCTCGCATTTCAAATAACTATGATACGAACGTAGCATCTGCTTCTACACGTTTTCTCACTAAATCAAATTACCTGATATTGAATAACGTCCGTCTTGGATATAATATTCCAGGTGAACTTCTATCAGGATTAAAAATAAACAGTGCCAGTGTTTGGGTATCCGGAGATAACTTATGGATTAAGTCAAAACGTGATGGATTCAATCCATCTACGGCGGAAGCCGGAAGCTCAGATACCTATAGATACTCACCTCTTTCTACGCTTTCTGCGGGGGTAAAAGTTAAGTTTTAAAATGAATCTTTACTATTAAATTAAGGATATGAAAATAAGTTTTTATATAACCTGTACAGCCATCCTCTTTTTAGGAAGTGGATGTGGTGATGACTTCCTGGACAAAAAACCAAGTGAGAAATTATCATCCGAGCAAATTGCTGATGCCGCTAAAAAAGACCCATCATTGCTCAACGGAAGTATAGCCGGGCTATATTCAACGATGTATAATACTGGAACCGGGGGCACAACAAACCATGATGACTTTGGTCAAAAAGGCTATGATATATATGGCGATATGCTTGCATCTGACATGGTGTTAGGTGCATTGAATTATGGCTGGTACTCTGATGTAGCCAGATATCAGCCAACAAAAGATTATACACTTGATGCCGCGTATCAGCCTTGGCGCTATTATTATAGAATCATTTTCGCTGCAAACGGAGTTATTGATGCGTTAGGAGGTACAGATGCTCCGCAAACGGAGTCTATACAGAGATCCATCATGGGCCAGGCAAAGGCTATGCGCGCATATTCGTATTTTTACCTCGCGAATTTTTATGGCGTTGGCTATGAAGATGGTACCAATAAAATCCTGCCTATATATACTAATACTCAGGTCCCTAATCAACCGTTAAGCACCACCGAGGAGGTATATAATTTGATCATCAGCGATCTGACACAAGCTATCGAATACTTAGATGGATTCAATAGAACATCCAAGGATCAAATCAATGTGTGGGTAGCCAAAGGATTATTGGCATATGCTTATGCGGCAAGAGGTACAACTGCAGATCTTCAAAATGTAGTAACGCTAACAGAAGATATCATCGCCAACAGTGGATATAGACTGAACAATGAGAACGAAGTTGTTGGCAAATTTGACGCGGAAACGGGAGCACTTCTCAATACGCAGGCAGGCTTCAATAACGTTTCCAATCCAAGCTGGATTTGGGGAGTTGATTTGACACTGGCTAGTAATCTTGATCTTATCTCATGGTGGGGCCAGATGGATTTGTTTACCTATAGTTATGCATGGGCGGGCGATCCCAAGGTAATTGATAATGGACTATATTCTTTAATTCACGATGATGATGTAAGAAAGAATCAATTCGTTGACGTGTATGGTGATGATTTATACTGGCCTATCAACAAATTCTTCGCGTCACAGAGAACCAAAGAGTTAGATGAAAACGAAATTGGTGGACAAAGAAGCATCATTGATGACTATGTGTATATGCGCATGGAAGAATTTTATCTCTTAAACGCTGAAGCGTATGCAAAATTAGGCCAGGATGCACCTGCCAGCGATCGGTTAAAGGAACTGCTGGAGGAAAGAATTGAAGACTATAGCTATGTGGACGCGTTGGGCGGTCAGGCGTTACAAGATGAAATATACCTTCAAACCCGAATTGAATTATGGGGTGAAGGAAAGGTATATCTCGCACTGAAACGTAACAAAGCAACAGTTACAAGAGGAAGTAATCACCTGTTTTTCCCAGGCGAATCATTTACCTACGACTCAGATGAATTAACATTCCCTATACCACAAGCTGAAGTCCTTAATAACCCGGCGCTAAATCAGTAGTCCGATACACTATAGCTTCTTAAAGTATATTAATAATAAAAGGAGGGCGGTCATTGAACCGCCCTCCTTTATTATACATGCATTTGTGTAGTACTACCTAAAAGTCAATTTTTAATAATTTTATTCTAAGAACGGTGTGATGTCCTAATCCGGAATAAACTTCGTCCGCTCCCTGGAATACGTCAACGTGAGTAAGTGCATCGCTCTGGTGCACGCTATATATAGCATGCTCCTGTCCACATCGGTGTGGTAGTTACGTGCGGATGCGAACGGAATGATTACTTCATCGAACTCCAGTCCTTTGGCAAGATGAGCTGTTGTGATAATGATGCCATTGGTAAATGAAGTACTCTCCGGTGTGAGAAGATTGATGCCGGGCGATTTCAATTCAGCATATAGCGATTCTGCCTGCTCCAATGTTTTGCAAATAATACCCAGAGACTGATACCCTGACGCTCTATATCTTTCGACTAGTTTTTTGATAGCATCTGCTTCCTCGGCATTGCTGTTGAACCCTTGCACAACGGGGTGCTCTCCATGGCGTTCCATCGCCACCAGGTTTGGATTTCGGGAGATGTTCTGGGCAAATGCCGTAATCTCGAAGGTGGATCTATAGCTCCTGAAAAGCTTTACAGTATCGCCTTGTGGAAATACCTCCTGGATCACTTCAGCAGAAGAAGCACTGTACGGATTTACCGTTTGACTTACATCGCCTAATATAGTTTTCTTGCAATGAAATAAACGTGATACCACCGCGTATTGCACAGGTGTATAGTCCTGCATCTCGTCAATAAGCAAGTGTTTCACATCATCATAGGTCTTGATGCCTTCCAGGCGAATCTTGCAATAGATGAGCGGAAAGACGTCAGCATATTCCAGTATACCACCGGAACCCATTCTGAACAATTCCTTCTTACCCATCCATTCATAAAAATCTTTATACAGATCAAAAACATTTCCAAGCTTGAACATGTGTGGTATAGTCTCCCAGATCTGCGCTTTTTCGCGACCCGTTAATTTTCTATTGGTGGTACTCCGCACATGCTGCAAAACATCTTTTACAACTTCCGGGAAGCGCTTTAATATAGGTATACGGTGATAGGCCTTTAATCGCTCAACAATAAACGGCCATGGCACTACAATGCCTGCCACACGAATTTCATCTGCAGCCGGAGCAAAGTAATTATTCTCAACGTGAATCATATACCGGTTCAGCAGGCTCAAGAATTCAAATGACGATTTGAATTTTATTCGTTCAATAAAGGCAGCATCGTGTTGCTCGAGTAAAACAGAAACCTGTTGAAAGAAAGTCTGAAAAGTATATTTGCCTTCCAGCAGGTCCATGGCGAGCTCCTCCATTCCCATCTCCGGTATATGCTCTTCTCCCAGCTCGGGCAAGACGTTCGATATATAGTCAGCAAAAACTTTGTTTGGGGAAAGGATGAGAATATCTTTTGAAGCAATCGTCTCTCGGAATCTATATAGCAAAAAGGCAATACGGTGCAAGGCGATGGATGTCTTTCCGGATCCCGCCACTCCCTGAATGATCATCACCGGAGAAGTTTCATTTCGGATAACAGCATTTTGATCGCGTTGAATGGTGGCGACAATATTCTTCATCTTGTCGTCAGAAGACTTGCTTAGCTCTTTCTGCAAAACTTCATCGTGGATGTTCACCGCGTTTTCGATCATGAACTCCATCCTACCCTCGCGGATTTTATACTGACGTTTCAAAATCACCTCACCGCTAATTTTTCCGGAAGGTGTCTGATACCAGGCTTCACCGAGTTCAAAATCGTAGAACATAGATGAGATGGGCGCACGCCAATCGTAAATGAAGTTCGCTCGCTGCGTTTCGTCCGAGAAGGTATAAATGCCGATATATACCTGTGTCTTCTCATCGCCTGTTACGAAATCAATGCGACCGAAATAAGGTGAATCTTTCAACTTGAATAATTTCCGCTTACGGGCCACAGCTGATTCACCGGTAAATGCCATACGGTTAATAGACTGACCGGCAGCCACCATGTCGGCATCATCCATGCCTGACTGGTTTTCATAAATATATTGTTTGTTCTGTCTGAGTTCTGTGGAAAATTGCTTTACAGCATCATCTACGCGCCTCAAAGCCAACTGAAGCTTCTCTTTAATTTCTTCAAGGTATTCGCGTTCTTCTTGTTCGGTGGTGTTCGTCATCTCTATACAATTCAAAATCTAGGTTGCCTGGCCGGCAAGCAAGCTTCAAAAGTAAGAGGTCACGATGGAATTTTATAGGATAGAACGTAAATCTTATAAATCATTTTGAATGATCGTTCCCTTTGTTCGAAACCATGAAGCTAAAAAAGGCGCATTAATTGTCAGGGTATTTTTTCTTCAGAGAATCAACGGAATGACGGACCAGTTTTTCAAGGACGCTGACTTCTATGTCCGCCAGCTTTTTGATATACAGGCAACCCTTTCCTGCCTTATACTTTCCTAATTTTTCAAGCAGCTCAGGATGTTCGGTGAACCCTGGCATTACATATAGGGTAATATTCTGCTTGCGCGGAGAAAATCCAGTCAGGCATGAATCACCTTCATGACCACTCTCGTACTTATAATGATACTGACCAAAGCCTATGATAGCAGATCCCCACATCTTCGGTTGGGAACCCGTTACTTTCTTCATGAGTTTCACCAGTGCAATACAATCTTCGCGGATCTTTGCATCAGCAACATTGTCCAGGAAAATCTCAACAGATTGCGTGGTAGGTTTTGTCTTTTGTTCCGCCATGCTATATAGGTTAGTTCTTCATGATCATTTGGCTTCGGTATATTTTCGAAAAAAACTTATTACCAAAAATAAGATTTTACCAGACAATCTTACTAACCGCTACCAAAAATCCGGTTTACTATAAAATGCCGGGCAAGGTATAAGTTTATATTTCTTACGATTTTTATCCTTGTTTTTTGAAGCAAGCTCATAGGTAAGCGAAAGCTCGTGTGCCCCTCCGGAAGCAGTCTCAAGCGCCGAGATGGTAAAATCGTAACTATAGCCCACCGTAAGATTCTTCAGATATAGTCCCGCAAACAAGATTAGCGCATCCTGCTCTATGTCATTGGCAACATTTTTAACAAAAGGTTTCCCCCTATACCATATACCTACCGACACCGGATCGGCATGAAAGTTAGCCCCTAAGTCAAGTTGGGAAAACGAAGCCCCTTGCATCCTGTAAATAAAGGATGGTGTTAAATATATAGGCCGGCCTGCACGAGGGCCACGGTTAATTTCAAGTTTCATGCCGGCATGTATAGCGGTCTTCATATCAAGGCGACTCTCTTCTCCCAACACAGAGAGATTAGGTCTGTTCATGTGCATAAAAGACGCACCGAGCCAGAGGTTCTTGGAGTACAATAAAAAACCTGAGCTAAAATCCATATAGTTCGGTTTTCCCAATCTATTCAACTCAGGGTCGAGTGAGGTTCCATTATATTCGAGATCGTCTGCCATTCTGAGTTTTGTACGATCAAGGCCATTGGTTCCATAGCCGAAAGAGATGCCGGGTGAAAAAACGATCTTCTCATTTAACTTAACTTTATAGGAGTATAACAGACTCGCCGTTGTACTTCTCCAGTTGGCTGATCCCATTTTATCGGACATCACAAAAAAGCCTATACCACTTCGGATCTCATTTATAAAGATATCGTACGAGGCCGCATACGTGGAAAAAGCCTGAGGGAGACTTGGCCATTGAATGCGATGATTCACCACGATACGTTGCCGCGGTGTTATACCGGTAAACCCAGGATTTAAAAATAGCGGTGCCTGATAGTATTGCGAGAACTGCGGATCCTGCGCTGCGCCAGCAGCGGTGATGAAAATAAATATTACTTTTAGAAATATAGTCTTCATATACTAGTTCGTAAATAGAATTTTTAGTTAACGGATAAGGGTAACATCTCCGATGCGTGTAATTCGCTGTCCATTGGATTGCGTCAACACAATCTTATAGACATATACTCCGGCGATCATGAATTTGCCGTTTCGATCATAACCATCCCAACCAATCTCAGGGTCGCGGCTTTCAAACACCAGGGTGCCCCAGCGATTGAAGATCTGCATCGTATACTCGGTGACACCTTTTACTTTTGGTCTGAACACATCGTTAAAGCCGCCGCTTCGTTCACGACCTCCTGATGGACCTGCAGCGCTCGGTGTAAATGCATTCGGAATTTGAATTGAACCGCCGTTTAATGTAGCAACTTCCTGTTGGGCGGAATCATAACAGACCAGTACACCATCCGTTATGCCGTCACCATCGATATCCTGATTACCGTGATCTATACCTGCCAGCAGGGTTATCGTATATTTTCCTTCTGACTGATACGTGTAGTCTGGCTCGAATTCAGTCGAAGTACCACCATCACCAAAGTTCCATTCATATAAATTCGCACCCGTTGAGAAATTTGTTACCTCCAGTTCCGTGTCAGGAACGTATATAATATCTGAACGTACTGCAAATGCTGCCAATGGTACATCCAATACTTTAATACCTTTGTAGGAGGCTTCATCACTCTGTCCTGTAGCAGCATAGCTTGCCGTAAGGTATACATCATATATACCGGGATCCGTAATCTTGAATACAGGCGTGCGTAAATTAGAAGTAGTAACCAGTTTTTCGGCGTTATATACCTTCCACAAAAAGGTATCCGCACCGGTCGAATTATTTTCTACCTCTATATCTGCCGGCAGACACGAAGCCGTCCGTGACACATTAAATGTGGCATCGAGTGCATAGGTCGGAATGGTGATTTTCTTGGTGACTCCAGAATTGCAATTTTCTCCTGCTGCCCGTGCTTTTATGTTGATGACATTCAGGGTAACATCCTTTTCACCTGGTGAAAAATAGTGAACGTCATATAAAATCCCATTATCACTGACGAGTGTACCGTGTGTTCCGAAATTCCAGGTGTATTCAAAGTTCACACGCTCAATCACCGGGCTCGTGTTGGTGAAGGTCACTCCGGAAACATCGCCCTTCAATTGCGTGATCGGTCCGATTTTAAAATCGGCTATACTTCCCCTGTAAACGGATACTTGCTTTTTATACTCTGCATTACATCCTTCATTATTGGAGGCCTCATATACCACTTCGTATAGTATAGGATTATTAAGCGTAGTATTATTCAATGTGAAGGTAACGACCTGTTGTCCGCCAGGCTTTTCGTCCAGCCGTTGTGAAGAACCGGGTTCATGATAGTACCATTTACCCTGGTCAATACCGGAAGAGTAATCCCGGAACGTGACGGTTTCACCATTGCATATCGCTGCATCGTCCGCTATAATGTTCATCGCTATACCGGGATATACCGTTACCGGATGACTGCTATATTTCTGCGGGCATGTAGGGCTCTTGGCAAACAACTTCACCGGATATATAGTGGACTCCTGATTTGATCCAACCGGGAACCGGTGTTTAATTTGTTGTGTACCTGATGTAAGCGCCCCAGCCTTGAATTCATTAACAGTTCCATCTGCCCACTCCCATCGGTAATCTATTCCGCTCTCAACATTCCAGCTAAAAGTGAATTCATTTCCATTGCATTGCGCAGGCGATCCTACTATACTAAAATCAGAACTTAAATTAACTACACCTATAGCAAGAGGCTGAGGCAACGCTTGTACCGCGCAACCATTTGCGTCTTTAACCTGCAGTAGTGTAAACGTATCTGCCTTTTTAAACTCAGCTATCGTGATGATTGTATTCTTTCCTCCTTGTCCGCTAGAAGTTATTCCGGAAGATGTAGTATAACTATATTCAATAGGCGCTGTACCTACTGTGAGGTCAAGCATAAGAGATAACGGTTCTCCATAGCAGACCGGATTAGCATTCGCACTAAACAGTACTTGAGGTATAGGGTTAATCGTTATGGTGATCTTTTCACCTTTACCTTTTATTTCACAAGACTTCGGAGTACCGTGCAACAAAGAAATGCTGCGTACCAATCTTCTATAAAAGCGTTGCTCGCCTTGAGGACGCGTGGTGGTTAGCATCGGGGGATTATAGGTAGCTCCGGTTGCGCCGGCAATCGTTGTCCATGCTGCATCATCGTTTACATTACCGGAGGATGATTCCTGCCATTCGTAGGTATAGTTTCCTACACCACCCGATGCGGGCGAAAGCTCTTCTATCCTGGCGGGAGCTACACCCGAGCAAATACTTTGATTTACTCCGATAAGACCTCCGTAAAATAATGGAGGGTTTATTATGAATGCCACCGATGGCTGTGAGGAACAGCCATTTTCATCTTTCACCACGATAGTATATGTTCCAGACAAAAGACCTGTAAAGGTTACGTTGTTTTTCCCCTGTAACTGAATGGGGTTTACATCACCGTTTCTTACTGCAGTGACTGTATATATCCCAGTGTCCTTTCCTCCGGAAAACGAGACATCGATAGCTCCATCGCTGGCATCTCTGCAGCTCAGGTTATATCCATTTGCATCGGTGAGCACTTTTACAGTCGTGATGAGGACTTGTGTGGGCTGATTCAGCACTTGTACATTCGAAGTGGCCTCACAGCCATTTGAATCTTTTACACGCACACTATAGCTGCCTTGCTGAAGGTTTTCAAAGAGGCCATCATTGTTTGCATCGACTTCACCGGTTTGCAAGAGTTTATACTCTACATACGGAATAGTACCGCCTGTAACAGTCGTGCGGACAGCACCATCTTTCTCAAGAAAGCAGCTGATATTTTTTTCTATACTCAGGCTTGCTTTGGGCGGAGTGGCCACGGTTACTACTTTGGTTGCTATAGGGCTTGCACATATGGCATTATTCTCACGAACAGAAATAATAACACTTTCTTTTTGAAAGCTTGTCAGGATATTGCCTGTAGATTGTCCCTCTATAATGTCAGCGCCTCCTATAGAATTGTCAGATACTTTGCGAATTTCCCAATTATAGGTTGATGCGGGATAATTGTTAGGCGTTACGCTATAGGCGATACTGCTGCTATTTTCACACACAATAGTGCTTCCCTTTATAACGGGTCTGATCGGTGCGGGAGAAACCGAGATTTCTTTCTCGATCACTTGTCCACTGCAACCATTCAGCTCTGCTCGTACCTTTATCTTTCCCGTATATATATTGGGAAATTGAAGCAGCAGGTAAAAATCGCTTTCATTACCACCACCGAAGACTTTAAATTGTGTAGCCGGGTCATTGGGAACTTCCCAATAGTATTTAGCACCCGGGATTGGTGTAACCTGGTATATCTCTACAGGCAGGGCTCCTGGATTATTTATTTGACTTCCCTGACAAACTGATTCACGTCCAACGATGGTTGTTATCGTAGGGCGCGAGCTCACCAAGATGGTAAGCTTAGCTATAGCAAAGCAAAAGGGTGTATCGCGATAGGTAACACGCGCAAAAACTTCTTTGCTATAGTTTACCGGGAAAGATTGTGTAATGGGGGCAACATTGTTCATGGCATCTGCCGCAGTATTATACCAGACTATATCTACATTTGTCTCTTGTGTAATGGCTGCTGTATAGGTTGCCTGGGTCAGATCTATTCCTGAAGCTATATTTCCACCGGGTGTATCTTCGCATAATGTTACAAGACCATTCATAACCTTTGGCAGCAAACGAACCGATACCGTCAGGCGTGCATCGCTCGTGCAGGTTGTATGCACATCACGGATGCGCGCTATATATACTTGTCCATCCGTCACACCGGTCTGTGCTTCCGCCGGATTCGCTATCAGCGTGCCTGCCGGTGGCGCTGCATTTTTATACCAGGTTATTTCGCGATCTGTGGCACTAAGCGAAGTCATGCTATTTTCATAGCCTGCAAGAATCACACTGGTAGCGGCACTGCTTATTTCACACGCTGTTACATCCAGATTTGTTACAGGCGGAGTTAATACACGCGTGAGTGTAACCGAAGATGGTTCTGAAATGCATTTTCCACTGGCACTGGTTAAAGTCCATGTAGCAATCGTATTACCGGGAGCAGCAGGCAAATTCCGGATCGTGGTTTTCGGATCAAGGTAATTATCAAAAGTAACACCGGCCTGCGTGGTTGTCCATTTACCACTGGCACCATGCAGCGGTATGTCTGCATTCAGCTTCACAGCATCATCACAAACATAAGGTATATTTGCACCTGCATTCGCTACAGGCTTACGATCAATTATGATACTTATGATTTTTTCCACCGGAACACAAGAACTTGCTGCACTTGGTTGGGCTATAAGCTTCATTTGAATAGGCAGCCCTGCGTCATAATCCGCTAAGGAAGGTATATAATCAGCCTCTACGGTATAGGTTCCTGAACCGGAAACCGTGCTGGTGGTAACAGTCCCATTACCCGATATATTTTGCCAGGCAACATTTACAAATGAACCTTCCGCTGTACCCGTTAATTTTATAGTGTTTAAATTACTGGCATCAAGACATATATCCAGAATGTCCGAAGCTGATACTTTGGCAGGCTCATCAAAGCGGACTACCACATCGTCTGTCTTTACAAAGCAATTGTTACCACCACTGCTGATCGACCACCGAAAAGTATAGCTTCCATATATAGGTATACCTTTTAATTCAACAGAAGATGCAGGAGACGTTGGCGAGAGAATGGTTGCCGGACATGCGTCTCCGGTGCAGCCGTTAGGACCACTGACAATCGACCAATGTCCTAATCCTTTTTCAGGAGCGTTTCCTTCCAGTGCTGTTGCAATACCACAAACCGATTTATCAATTCCTGCTACAGGATCAGATGGATTTGTTCCAAAATCAATTACGACATCATCGAAGCTTGTACATAAACCATTTAAAACGGTCCAACGCATTTTATAAGCGCCTGCATTTTCTGCAAGGACAGACAGCGATGTATTGGGATCATTCTTGTGGGTGGAAAATATAGGGGCAGGAAGTCCGGCAGGTATACTGGATACATAGGACCAGGTGCCCATTCCGGGAGAAGCATCACTTGCATTCAACGCTGCCGAACTCAACGAAGTACAGATGAACTGATCATCGCCTGCATACGCTGCAGCAGGCTGCACAAATACTTCAACGTTTTCTTCATTACTATATACTTCATTACATGCACCGTTTTTCAAGACAGCTCTGAATGAATATTTTCCGGGCGATAAAAATCCGGGTGAAATTGACGCACCAGAAGCAGCACCGGTATATCGCTCATAAGCATTTCCATCTTTTTTTATTTCCCAGCGTACAATTTCGCCGGTATAGCCTGACACGGTGATGGGCTCAACAGCGATGGACTCACATACATCGCCTGATGCGGACAGTGTCCCTCCCACTGCGGGTCTATTGATGCGTATTGTAAATACTCTTGACTTCGAACAAGTTGGCGTAGATGTAAACTGTCTGTTCACTGTTATGGTGCGATCTACATATAGCGCTGTTCCAAAGCTTGCAATGTTAACAGAGAACGTTGCTGAGGACGCTGTACTCGAGGCTAGTGTAACGCCACTCGAACCTGTCCAGCTATAAGATGTATTCCCACCTATAGCTTCTGTTACCGGACCGGGAAGGTTAACCGTTAAGGAACTGTTGTTGCAAATCTCAGCGGGAATCGGAGTCACCGGATCTGGCACTAATGGACTCTCGCGTATTGATCTTACTTCTAAACTTTTTGGACTCTCACAATTGGTAGCACCTGTTGTTGTTGCCTGGTGACTGACCCATACTTTATAAGCTCCAGCCGTAGCGTTATTTCTCCAATCGGGGTGCAACGTTATGGCTAGTGTCTTACTGGTGGCGATGAGGTTACCAGGGCGATCCGGCCCCGGTATATTTTCATACCATCTTACAATGTTGGCGGTTGGAACACCGGTTACTGCGAAAGCAGAAGGCGTTGTGCCGTTGCAGACGGTTTGATTGGTAACGATCGGAGCTTGTGGCGGTGCAACAATCTTTATAGTAGTTACTCTCTCTATGGGAGCGTTATCTCCATTTACTAAATCGGCTGGAGGTCCGGGAATATTAGGATCATCATAGGGGTTACAAAAATTCCAATACCGAAGCGTGATTGCAAACGCATCACCGGCCTTCGGAAAACCTGATCCAAACCCACCGGTTGCTGTTATCTGAAGTGAAGGTCTCCTTCTGGCATCTTCTACAAAAACCGGACTTGCAATATATAGTATACCCCGTGGGTCTTGATAATTGGTGAGAATATTATTACCAATGGCACCCGTTACAGGAACACCATTCACCTGTATATTCGGAATCTTACTGCCGGTAATGCTGGTATTATATACTATTTGCTGCCAACGATTTTCAATATTGGGAGATTCAATCGGATTGGGAGGTTGCTGAATATATTGTGCATTGCAATTCCATTTAGTCTCATCCTTGAAAGTAACGTTGACATCTTCGCCTTCACAAACAAGATGTTCAACCAAACCCGTTCCCGGAGAGACGAGTCCAATTTCGCCACCGTTATATTTGTCTACCCTCCATGAAGCAATTTTTTGTATCTGTCTTGTAGTGGTACACAAAACTCCATTATACCGGATCGTCATGGTGACTACATATTCACAATCACTTTCTGCAGGAAAATTATGAATCCGGGATGCGCTATAGGTTGTGGTGCCCGCTGCAAGCGGAATCACTTCTAATGCACTTCCGTCATTCCAATTGTAGACGAGCTCAAGTGTACCGGCAGGTACCGGTGAGGTAAATGTAACATTGTATGTTACGTTGGCATTTACAGGAGCGCATAGACCAACAGGAAATTTATTACTTCCCAAAGACGATACACTGGGAAGACCTACGCATTGGGCAACAGCCTCAGATAAAGGGAAGAGAGATAAAGTCAGTAATGTAAAAGACAATATTTGTCCAATACCAAATGATTTACTCATGGTTGAAGAGGGGGTTATCAAATTCCGAGTACCAAAAACGATTCAGCCAATAAAGACATTCGTACCACAGTACCAATAACATTCGCCAGGGTAAAGAAGGGCGAACAGCAATACGAGATCTAAAAGCTTACGACAACAACTAAATATACCACTAAATAATAATACAAAGTTAACTTGCTCAACATTGCATATTTATATAAAACAAGATTGAATCTTACCCGGGTAGTAGTATGTAAAAAGTGCTTAATTCCCTTAGCTCAAGCGTTGCAACACATTTAATACTATATATAGGTTGAAACGAATTATAGAAGTGTATATATATTTCCCCAAATATTAACTACGCTGTCTTCCATGCAAATTCATGTTTAACCAATTCATTGCGGCAGAAAGTAAGATAACCACAGTTCAAAGTCGTGATTTATAATGAACTGAAATCCGGAGAGAATCCGTCAACAATCTTAACTGCGTTGATGGAAGAGTTAATACGATCAGTGCTATTTAAAGAGTTTTTCGGAGCAAGTATATATATTCAATCCCACTCATTTTTCATGCGTGTAACCCAGTTGATAGCATGATATCTTTCATACAGAATACCCCGATTAAACTTAAAGTCCTGCGAGCCATTCAGGTGGGCTTCTCTTGCTGCCCAGTTAAGTCTGAAAGTGAGATCGGATTGATCAATGATTTCAGATACGGATTTTGTGGCGGCTGAGTCAATGAAATTGTTGGCACTTGTCATGAATGCAGGAAGAAGGCTAAACATGGCAGGTATATTTACTTCTTCTATTGGTAAATCCAGTGTGTCAACTTTATTGATAGTCCACATCAAAAGCCAGATGGCCTCCGATCGCCAGTATATTTTCGCTACATCTTCATCGGTAAGTATTGGTTTTGTGAAGAGCATTTTTTCCTCTTGTGAAGCAGCATCCCAAACACCTTCTGCTTGCAGAAACTGAACGATCTGTTTTCGTAGTACATCATCTTCTGCAGCGCAGTTCAGATACGTCAAAATTATAATCCGCCTTGCAATCTCCTGAGGCGCGCGCAATGTAACATTACTATCTTCCTCCAAAGGAGGCAAGTCGTCATGTAAGAATACATCCAGCTCTTTTAACAAATTCTCTATATGTTGTTTTCTTTCTATAGCGCTCATCTTTGGGGATTCCTTGAATTAGCGGACATTGTAATTTTTCGTAAAATAATCTTTGGAGTTATCAAAACCAACGATCCGGATACTGTTACTCTACATTTCATCGGTAACTAAAAAAAATTATTATAGTTTATTTGGCAACCAATCGGCTTCTGCTTATTAGTTAAGAAGGCTGGTGTGTTGTTCATTTCTGAACTATACCTCTGGTCATAACTGGACATTTATATAGTGAGGAAGGCGCTTACGCCAGTGATTCACAGATTTTGTTTCTGGCATTAAAGTGGAAACGTAAAAGTAAAACACCTTGGTACTATGAAATATACTTTTGCACGGTCCAGATCTATGGCCATGACAATGTCTTTATTATTGGGAGGCCTGATAACAAACGCTCAGTCGAATGAGCAGCCAACGGACATAAAGGTACTCACCGAAACAATCCTTCATCTGGACAGTCTTTTTTGGCAAGCCTACAATGCCTGTGATGTAGACAAGATGGCCACGTTCTTCACCGATGACGTGGAGTTCTATCATGATAAAGGTGGTCTGACTACAACACGAGCAACGCTTATGGCAGTAACGCAGAAAGGTATGTGCGGCAATAGCAACTTTCGCCTGAGAAGAGAACCTGTAAAAGGAAGCGCAAAAGTTTTTGCCATGAATAACTACGGAGCTATACTTTCAGGCGAGCATGTGTTTTATATTCTCGAAAAAGGTAAAGCAGACCGACTTGATGGCAGAGCCCGCTTCACACATATCTGGCGATTCAAAGACAACGAATGGAAGATGCACCGTGTACTTAGCTACGACCATGGCCCAGCGCTCTCAGCCAAATAACACGATATCGATATATAGATATAGGTTACGATTAACCATGCTATAGCAAATAGCGCGGCCAATGAAGCGCCCGGTTGGGAAGGGGTTTGGTATCCCGCTCCATATTCTTCTTTGCCTTCTCCCCCATCAACACGCCCCCTATATTGACTGGCCACCGCCACATAGCCCACGTTGCCATCCTGCCAAGATAATATGCAACAGTGAAAGGCTTCCATATACCGAAGTTTCACCGGCCATCACGATTGGAAATAATACACGATATATACCTTTTTGCTTAGGCTCTGCCATGAATCCAATTACCTTAAGTCCGTCAGACAGATACGTGAATCTTATAGAGATTTATAGTTTTCAGAGACGCACTGAACACAGGATCAAACATGGTGATGCGCTTTACTACACTATCGGGAAGAACAAGAGGTTCTTTGCTTAAGATTTTTCCGTCTTGTGCTTCACTATGCGTGGGTAGTACAAGCAACAGAACAGCAACTATAAAATATACTTGGCATTTCATAGGGAGGATGTTTTGCTGACAAAGAAAAGCTACTCTTTAAAAATACTAATAAAATTAGAATGACGCAGAGCTGTAGTCATTCTGATTTCCTTTGGGCAAAGCTGAGGTTATGGGGCTGGAACGTTATTTATAGGGATATGTAAAATCCCATATATGAAAACAGAAAAGCAAAAAATGCTTGACGGAGAGTTGTATGACGCTCTTGACAGGCAACTCACTGATGAAAGAACTCGCGCCCGCTTGTTGCTAAAACAATTGAATGAGACGGCAGAAGATCAGCCTGAAGTTCGATCCGAAATCTTAAGGCAATTGATTCCGAATGCTGCACAGGGATTATGGTTGCAGCCTCCCTTTTACTGTGATTATGGATACAACATGGTGATCGGTGAAAAAGTATTTTTCAATTTCAACTGTGTGGTGCTGGATGTGACGTTTGTAAAAATCGGGAGCCGCACACTTTTTGGTCCAAGCGTCCAAATATATACTGCTACACATCCTATAGAGTATCGGGAACGCGCCTCTGGCCTGGAGTATGCTAAACCTATTACCATAGGCGAAGACGTATGGGTTGGAGGAAGTGCAATTATATGTCCCGGAGTTACTATAGGAGACCGTGCCGTGATCGGTGCCGGCAGCGTAATCACAAAAGACATTCCAGCGGATGTTTTCGCAGCTGGTAATCCCTGCAAAATCATCAGGACATTGACATGATATATATTGATCAGGCTTGTTTACAAAAAAATATCAAACAACTATTGAACTGTTGTTGTCATTCCGCTATAAATAAGAAGGGATGAATCACTTTCGTGATCCATCCTCTTCACCCCTATCCCCCAAAATATATACTATATTATATCAAGTACGTTAATTCCATCCGCCTCCGAGTGCCTGGTATACATTTACCATGGCATTCATTTGCTGCTTCTTGGTTTCAATCAGTTCAAACCTTGATTCCAGTGCGTCACGTTGTGTCAGTAACACTTCCATATAGTCAGCACGCGCCGACTTGAAAAGATTATTGGAAATGGTGATCGATTGTGTAAGGGCTTGTACCTCCTTCTCTTTTAAATCGTAACTCTTCTCCAGGTTGCTGATCTTGGAGAGCTGATTGACAACTTCAATGTAGGCGTTTAGAACCGTGCGTTGGTAATTATATACCGCCTGGATCTGCTTGGCATTGGCGCTATAATAGGTGGCTTTTATAGCGTTCCGGTTTACCAGTGGTGCCATCAAATCTCCTGCTACAGAATATAGCAGTGATTGAGGTGTCTTTACCAGGTAGGTTGGATCAAACGACTCAAACCCTACACCGGCAGATATACCGAGTGAAGGATAAAAGTTAGCCTTGGCAACTTTTACATTCAACTTGGCGGCCATCAGGTCAAACTCGGCTTGCTTGATATCCGGTCGGTTCTCCAGTAACTGCGAAGGTATACCGCCATATATAGTACCCGGTACCAGCGTATCGAAGCTTTGCGAATTTCTCTGAATAGGCCTTGGATACCGGCCCACCAGGAAGTTAATCCGGTTTTCAGTTTCAATGATACTTTGCTGTATATTAAACTGAAGACTTCTTGTATTGAGTACCTGCGCTTCAAACCTCCTTACAGCAAGTTCAGTAACACGCGTAGCTTCCTTCTGAAGTTTTACAATCTCCAAGGCATTACTCTGAATCTCAATGTTGGTTTTTATGATGGCGAGTTGATTGTCGAGTGCCAGTAATTCATAGTATGAATTGGCAATCTCTGCGATCAGATTTGTCACCATGAAATTTTTCCCTTCTACAGAAGAAAGATACCGGCTCACGGCTGCTTTTTTAGCGTTGTGCAGCTTGCCCCATACATCTACTTCCCAGGTGGCATACGCTCCCAGATAATAATTAGGCAACGGATCAGGTGTTTCTCTTCCCGGTTTAATATCGGTAGTGGCTTCACTCGCTCCTATATTGGTATAGCGCCCCACTTTGTCAACACCCGCGCCACCACGTATTCCTACAAAAGGCAGGTACTCTCCTTTTCGAGCGCGTATTTCATTGCGTGCAATCTGGATTTCCTGTAGCGTAATGTTCAACTCCTGGTTGTTCATCAGCGCTGTGTCGATCAGGGCATTCAAGTATGGATCTGTGAAGAATTCTTTCCACTTGATCTTAGCCGTGTTGGTTGTATCCTGCGAGCTGATATAGCTCGCAGGAACAGTTTTATCTTCTTTCTTCTGGACAACTCCCGGTACGCTACATGCGGTATATAACAGGGATATATATAGTATCCCGGTGTATATCAAAATTTTATTCCTAGCCATGGTGCTCACTTTCTTCAGTTAATGGTTTATCATGTTCATCTTTAATAAGCTGGCGGCCTTCGGCGAGTGTACCGAATATATAGTACAAGCCGGGTACGATGATTACCCCGAACACTGTCCCGAAAAGCATACCGCCCAGGGAAGACGCTCCGATAGTACGGTTACCGATAGCCCCGGGACCCGTTGCAAGTACCAGCGGAATCAAACCAGCGATGAAGGCGAATGAAGTCATTAATATAGGACGGAAACGTACTTTCGCTCCTTCGATAGCGGCTTCCAGTACCGTGAATCCTTCACGATGTTTCTGTACGGCAAATTCGACAATCAACACCGCGTTCTTACCGAGCAGCCCGACCAGCATCACAAGCCCAACCTGCGCATATATATCATTGGCCAGCCCAAGAAACTTGAGTAGAATAAAGGCTCCGAACACCCCGGCAGGCAATGAGAAAATCACCGCTAAAGGCAACAAGAAACTTTCGTATTGTGCTGCCAGAACCATGTATACAAAGCCTAGCACAATCAGGAATATATATAGTGCTTCATTTCCTCGCATCACTTCGTCTTTTGAAAGACCACCCCAATCTATATCATAGCCACGCGGCAGCGTTTGCTTGGCCACTTCCTGTACTGCCTTGATTGCTTCACCACTGCTAAAGCCTTTCGCGGCACCGCCTCGTATGGCAGCAGTAGTATACATATTATAGCGGTTGATCTCGTTGGCTCCTTGTGTCTTTTTGATTTTCATAAAAGCCGAGAACGGTACCATTTCACCATGGTCATTTTTTACCCACATGTTCAGTACATCTTCGGGTAACTTTCTGTATTCCGGTGAGGCCTGCACGAACACTTTGAAGAAACGTTGGAATTTTATAAAACCAAGTTCGTATGTACTGCCTATCAAGACCGACAGCGTGTTCATGGCGTTACCAATGGAAACCCCTTTTTGCATAGCCTTCGCGTTGTCGATCTCAAGTTCATACTGAGGATAGTTGGCACTGAAGAACGTGAACAGACCCGTGAGCTCTTTGCGTTTGCGCAGCTCGGTCATGAATTCATCATTCACTTTTTCAAGGGCCTTGTAGTCACCCGTGTTCGTCTTATCGAGCAATTGCAAAGAGAAACCACCCGCAGCTCCATATCCAGGCACAGCCGGTGGATCAAAGAATTCTATCGTTGCCCCCGGAATAACTTTTGCTTTTTCTTCCAGCTCGATAATAATATCGGTAACAGTATGCTCACGCTCTGACCACGGCTTTAAGTTGATAAGACATGTACCCGCATTCGATCCGCGTCCTTCGGTTAACACTTCATAACCAGCCAGCGCAGAAACAGATTCTATACCATCGACTTTCTCGGCTACAGCTTGCAATTTACGTGCTATATCATTGGTACGTTCCAGCGTTGAGCCGGGAGGTGTTTGGATAATCGCATAGATCATCCCCTGGTCTTCACTTGGTATAAATCCCGAAGGCATGATGTTGGTGACTATAAATATACCGGTACAGAATACCAGTAGTATACCAAAGGTCACAATGCGCTTATTTACAATCAACTTGAGCAGCCATACATATTTACCGGTGAGTTTATCGAAGCCGGTATTAAAGCCATCGAGACCTCTGTTGACCCATGTTTTCTTGCGTGGCTTTCCATGTGTATTCTTCAGGATCATCGCGCAGAGCACCGGTGTGAGGGTAAGTGCTACGATACCGGAGAGAACGATAGATGTCGCCATGGTAATGGAAAACTGTCTGTAGAATATACCGACAGGACCCGTCATAAAAGCTACCGGTACAAACACAGCCGTCATCAGCAACGTGATGGCTATAACAGCACCACTGATTTCACCAAGAACTTTCTTTACTGCGTTATAGGGAGATAGATGTTCTTCGGCCATTTTCGCATGCACCGCCTCGACTACCACAATCGCATCATCGACCACTATACCAATGGCAAGTACCAATGCAAAAAGTGTAATCATGTTGATGGTAAGCCCAAAGAGCTGCATGAACATAAACGCACCAATCAGCGACACAGGAACCGCCAGGGTTGGTATCAACGTTGACCGCCAGTCACCCAAGAACACAAATACTACTAATGCCACGAGTATAAATGCGTCTCTTAAGGTGTGAATAACATTCTCAGTGGATGCATCCAAAAAGTTGGAAACGTCATAACTTATTTTATAGTCCATGCCCGGAGGAAACGAACTTACTTTCAGTTCATCGAGCTTGGCTTTTACACTTTTAATTACGTCACTCGCATTACTACCATACGTTTGTTTCAATACAATCGCTGCTGATGGAAAGTTGTTCAGATTCGAGTATATATCATAGTATTCACTTCCCAGTTCTACATTGGCTATATCTTTGAGCCGGAGAATCTCTCCGTTGGCATTAGCCTTAATGATTACATTCTTATACTGATCAGGGTCATTGAACCTGCCCGGGTATGACAATACATACTCGAGCGCCTCTGCACGTTTACCATCACTTCGGCCTATACGGCCTGGTGACCCAATAACACTTTGATCACCCAATGCTTCCATCACCTCATCTGCCGAAATATTATAGGCACGCATCCGGTCAGGTTTCAACCACACACGCATCGCGTATTGACGACTTCCTAATATACTGGCCTGTCCTATACCGTTGATCCTTTGCAATTCCGGCAACATGTTAACACCGGCAAAGTTGAAAAGGAACTTCATGTCTGCGTGAGGATCTTTACTATACAGGTTAACATACATGAGCATGTTTGGTACAATACGGTTTACGATCACACCTTCACGTTGCACCAGTATAGGCAGCCTGTTCAACACCTGAGCTATACGCGTATTGACGTTCACTACAGCCTGGTCGGGATTGGTACCCAGGTTGAACACGATCTGTATATTCGCTTCTCCTGCGCTGGTTGCATCAGAAGTCATATACTTCATACCGGGCACACCATTCACGGCTTGCTCGAGTGGAATGAGAACGGATTCGGTGAGCACTTTGGCGCTGGCTCCGGGATACGATGCCCGTACGATTACCATCGGTGGCGAGATCTCCGGGAACTGTGATATAGGCAATGTATTAATCGCCAGTATACCCATGAAAACAATGACCAGCGATATCACGATAGCGAATACCGGTCTATGAATAAATTCCTTAAACATTTTCTGTATTTTGAATGGTTACGTTATTCGGTATATACTTTCAGGTGCGGAATCACCGTCTTTGGGTCCTGATAGTCAAACGCTATCTTATCACCATCTTTCACTTTCCGAATGCCTTCCAGGAGAATCTTATCCCCTGCCGATATGCCCTCATTGACGATATATATATCCGGCAGTTCTGCAGCAATGCTAATTTCCCTGGAGCGTACCACGTTATCTTTATCTACTACAAATGCATATTTCTTCTCGAGGATTTCAAAGGTTGCTTTCTGTGGAATGATGAGTGCGTCTTTGAGCGGTACAGTCATTTGTATATTCCCGGTTTCACCATGTCTCAACAGCCCGTCAGGATTCGGAAAAGTCGCTCTGAAAGCAATGTTCCCGGTTTCGTTATTAAAGTCGGCTTCGATAGTCTCTACCACACCGCTATATTTGAACAATTCATGATTGGCCATGAGCAGGTTAACCTTCAACATGTTATCCTTTTTTTCTTTTGCTTTATACTCGAGATATTCAGCTTCAGGTACGTTGAAATATACCCACATCTTGCTGTTGTCTGATAATGTTGTAAGCAGATCGCCTTCATCCACAAGACTACCAAGCCTTACCTGGAAGTGATCCATGATACCATTGAACGGAGCGCGAATTTCTGTAAAGCCCAAATGAACCTGTGCTAATGCTAACTCAGCTTTTGCTTTGTCCAATTTCGCTTTCGCTAACGCTAATTCATTTTTCGACACCACATTGCTATCGGCAAGCGACTTTGTATTTTTATATTCTATCTCTGCGAAATTCGCTTCAGCCTGTGCCTTCTGTGTTTCTGCTTTATATAGCAGCGGCATGATCTGGAACATGAGTTGTCCCTTCTTCAAAGACTGGCCTTCATCTACAAAGATTTTTTCCAGGTAGCCTCTTTCAAGTGCCCTAAGTTCAATGTGACTTATAGCGTGGATCTGACATACATACTCACGCGTGACTAACGTGTCTCTCTTTAAAGGGCTTGTAACTAAGTATTTAGTTTCTTCCACCTTCTCTTCTTTTTTTGACTCGCAGCTTGTATGGCACAACAAGGCACATAAGCTTAAGAGCACTAGAATCTGCTTCATGCTAATAATAAATTGTTAAACGATAATTTTCCTAAGAGACTTCTATGGAATGTGAAGTGGTATAACACATCCTGTGCGATCCATTCTCGTATTGATCATGGAGGCGTAGAAGAATAAAATTGTAAATGGAGATGTAGGTGTAATTCCCTACAGTGTTTTCAAATCATATCCTGATGACCAGGAACATGAGATACCTGTTGGATGCGGTATAAGAATGACGCCGATAAAAAGGTGATACACCTTTATTAGTACTGGAAAAATGTGAAGGCGCCTGTGTGAATAAAGCAGATAGAAAGTAATGACTGCTCGCAAAATACTTTTTGATGGAAGCTTGTTCGTGTTCATCTTCCTCTTCTTCGCGTACCTCGGTTACATCGATCTTAAAGTACTGCTTTTTACCATGCGATGAAGCAGATCTCGGAAATAGTGCAAGTCGGTTTTGCTGCGTAACGAAATTAACATGATCCGGCTTTTCAGAAGACACTTCAGAAGCAGCGTGATCATATCCAGCGGAAGCATAGGCCTCCCGTTGGATATATCCGCTCAGCAGAAAAATGCAGAGCGGCAGAAAAAATCTATTCACGAAATTCTTCATCAAGGCGCAACTTATGTAAAGTTAGTTTTCCATGCAAGTGCCTGAAAAAATTGATCAAACTAGCTAACGATTGCAGTGGTAAGTTGTTGCAAAAACGCATATAAATACTTTCAAAAATATTTTGAATTTCTCCTTCGGAAAAGCGCGTTTTCAAGCCTTCATCCAAGCGAAAATAAATTCATATATACTATGTGACTTTTTATAAAAATGGACTGTTTCGATCGAACAGCTCGCAAAGGCAGGCTCGCTCTATATCTTTAGCGCGAGTACCAAATCGGATATACTTCTTTGAGATAGCTTTTTATGGAACATAACGCTTTTAGCAAAAATGACTTTACTACCACAATTTCGTCCAGAAAGAACATCTCAAGTTTACAGCATAATTATGTATCCATCCTTATTTCAATATTAAGTGTATGTTAAAGTATGGTTTGGCAAGCGGTGGGTTATCAAACGCCTCTCCGGCAATTCGGCTACTTTATCCGCCTCGTGTGAGATATAGCTTAACGTGGGCAAAACTTCGTAAGATTATGTCATGTAAAAAAGCGAAAGGCATGTCATCAAGCGCCTTTCTTTTTCACGTGTATAGCGAATTTGTTTTAGTTGTGAAGAACCTTCTGAACACTTACGGCTACGTCCGTTGCCCCGGTAGTATATATAGTATATATACTACCGGTTACCAGGTCAGGCACTTCAAAAATACCAATGCTGTTTCGCGATACGGTATATAGAGTTGCAGTGAGAGCGCTCCGGGGTCAAACGTTGAATAACCACTTTCTATGTTGATGGTAAGATTACTAACAATCGTTTCTCCATTGGAATCTTTGATATAGATATTGGACGGTGCAGCATCACTCAGGTGGATGAACTTAACCTTCACCTTATTGCATGAAAACTGTTATTGATTTATACTCATATCTCTGAACCAGTTTTTTGCTGATTCTACGTCTTTGAAAAAAGCTGTCGTCATCCCTTCTTTTTCTCCATTGTCCTTGACACTTTCACTATACTCCTCTGTTGCCATGTTAGTCCACTCGCTTTCAGATATCACAAAGCCTACATGCTTTATGCCAGCAGCAATGGCGCGGGGTGTCCAATCTTTAATGACCCATTTAATACCTTCATCATCAAAAGCTCCCGTTAATGTGGTGTCAGGAAGCCACATCATTTTTCCTGTTTCCTTAATTTTTTCCTTCATAAACTCAAGCCCGAAATCGAGATGTAATTTGAATTCTTCCAGCATCATGAATTTCAGAGTGGTCGCGATAACACAGGGAACACTTGGGTCGTAATCAAGCGTTGCATATTCTTTTTCAAAAATTCTTGTAATCATAATTGTATTTATTATTTGATAATTGGTTTTTATTTTAAACTATTTTATAACCAGGCCGTCACACCAAGATTAATTGACATTCCTCTCACATCCGTTCGCCATCATTTAAGATTATTTAATTGAACGATAAGAATTGATAAGGTTAAAACTGTTTTATCCAGTCAACAGCGTTTTCCATGTTGTCGAAATGTTTACTCGACAGATCTTCCATATGCCCAGACATTCCTTCAAGAGACATTTGAGTAAAAATATCCTGATGATCGTTGCTGAATGGGAGAAGCCTGCTTTACGAGCTCTCGAAATCCAGTCTGTTAAAATCCACTGCTGATCATCGGGGTGTACTGCACCCAACTGACGGACATCACCCACCAGTTTACCTGTTTTGAAATGTTCAAAAGCAGCGATGAGAATATTTGTGCCTTCTTTGAACTCCTGAGATGTGGGAAAGACTTTCCATTCATGTATCAGTATATGGTTGCCTTCATCATAGCGTATGATGAAAGAATCTTTTTCAAAATAATTTTGTATAAACATTAAAGGTTTAGATGATTCAGAACTGTTTTAGCCAATCAATAGCTGCTTCCGTGTTGTCAAAATATTTATTCTGAAAGTCACCTACCTCACTGACAATACCGTCTATTGACATTTCAGTAAAAACGTCAGAAGGCATTATAAGAGCAGCCTTCGAATAGCCAAACTTAAGTGCAGGATTATGAAAATTTGAAATAGTCCATTCCTGGTCAACTGGACTGATAACACCTAAATAGCGAACATCCCATATTACCTTCCCCGTTTTAAAATGCTGTATTGCCGGAATAACAGCTCCTAACGCTTCTCTGTATTCTACAGACGTAGATGGGCTTATAAATTTTGCTATCAGTATATGATTGACTTCATCGTAGCTGATAGTGTAGTAATCTCTTTCAAAATAAGTTTGCATTATTGTTAGTTTATAATTGATTCCTGATTATTGAATGTTATTTGGTTTGTCTATATACTGTGATTTGAACCTGTTCTACTTTTCGGAACCACTCCTTCCCTGAACTCCACAGAAGTGGGTCGAGCGAACCACATCAAAATCAGGATGTGCTCGGCTTTGCTGTATTTGATCTTGATGTAATCTTTTTCAAAAGAAGTTTCCATGTAATTAAAATCTAGTTATCACGGATTGTTTTAGTAAGGTTGGCTATCACCTTCTCTTTCAGTTCAAGCGCTGCCATCTGAATGAAAATATCAGCTGCAATGATGAGTGCTATATGTGACTGGCCTGCTTTAGCGCAATTTTTCTTCCTGCGTGCGGAGTTCCTCTGCTTGTGCCTGGCTTTCTTTTGCCTTCAGCTTTTCAATGACTTTTAACATCATCTGTTTTTGAGTTTCCGCTTGCGACTTCATCCGCTCAAGGTCTTTGCTCCGCTGTGCTTCAGCCTCCAGGGTAGCCCGTAATTCTTCCTCCTGAGCCTGGAGTTCCTCCGCTTGCACCTGACTCGCCTGGAGCATTTTCTTTGTTTCTTCCTGTGCCTTGATCAGCTTCGTAACATCGGTTGAGAATTGAGCTACGGCAGTTACTTCACCTTGTTCATTTTTAATCGGAATATATTTAACTATAAAATGAGTTTCCGATTGACTTTGAGAAGTCATCTCAAGGGCCTCACCGGAAAGACTTTTATCAAACATTTGCTTAAGCACATCCCGCTCTGTAGCAGGGATGAGTTGTAAAAGATTAGAGTCTGCTTTTTCGATTGAAATGCCGATTGCCTCGTATCCAGTCCTGGCCACCTGATTGGAGTGGATGATTTTATATTCGTGATCGAACGTAAGAATAGAATCCGTTGATGCATTGATCAGGTTCCGCATATAAAGTTCCTGGGCTTTAGATTCTCTCATCATACGTTCCATGCCTTCTTGCGTAGTTTGTAATTCTTCCATGTTTTGTCGCATCTCTTCTTCTTGTGCCTGGAGCTTCTCACTATTTTGCTGAGACTCCCACAATAATTTTTCGGTTTGCTCATGTAGTTGCGATGAAGCAATTGCAGATGCAACACTCTCGGCTTGCTTTTCCATGAAAGCAATTTCGTGTGGAGCTAACGTATTGAATGACGCTATTTCAATGACACCATATACTTGCTCATTCAGCTTTAGCGGAACAATCAATATGCTTGAGGGAAGTGCCTCTCCCAAACCTGAGGTAATTTGTATATAGTCTTCCGGTATATTGGTTATATATATAGTATCTGCTTCAAGTACGGCTTGGCCAAGCAAACCTTCGCCCAGATGAATTTTCCGTTGAATAAATTTTTTACGATCATAGGCATAACAAGCATCTAATTCTAAATATTGGTTTTTCGTATCACCTCGCAGAATAAATAAACCACCTTGGTTGGCCTTTAGGTATCGTACCAGAAAACTGACGAGTTCAATCCCCATGGTTTGTCTATCAATGGTATATTCGCGGAGAAGTGTGGCAAACTTGGTCATGCCTTCAGCAGCCCATTGCCTTTTCTTGCCTTCGATCTCTGTCTGTCGGAGTTTTTCCTGCATGATCAACAATGCATTTCCCAAAGTATCGTCCGTGCTTGCAGGAGTGAGTTGATTATCATATTTACCCGCTCCAACTTGATTGGCAAAATTCGCTGAGGCTTTCAGATGAGCTACTAACCTATTGATGGAACAGATTATTATACCCATCTCATTTTTTGGTTCTTGCAATGGTGCAGGCTGCTTACCCAGTGCTACTTCCGACAGATAATCACTTGCTGTTAAAAGAGGATTAATAGTAACCTTAACCAACGAGTAAACTAATAAACTAGCTAACCCTAAGCTTCCTACAATTAAAACCAGGATAATCAACTGAGCTATCCTCATCCGATGTGAAAGTGAAACACTTTCACTGCGAATAAAATCTCGTTGTTCTTGAATAAGTTTAGCAGAGCCATCTTTAATAGCATCGAAGACTGGACGCTGATGTTGGTTCAGCGCTAAAGCCAATTCAAGTTTACCCCTATATTCATATCTCACCGTTGAATCTTGTTTCTGCGCTGCCGCGAAAAGCGAGCGGATTTTAGTTTCCGTTTGCTTTTGCAAGTGTTGGTAGTCGATCAAGTTGTTTAATAATTTCGCAATCTCTTCTTCGTTGATATTAATTTTATCTTCTTCTATTTTTGATTTCAAAACAGCGGCAGCGGGAGTAATCTTATCTTCCCATATTCCATGGCGAAGTTTGTTGAATTCTTCTTTTTCTATTAGGAGAAAGGAACGGGATTCAAGTTCGGCTAACGCTACATATTTGCTAATCGTTTCTAATTGCAGCAAGATTTGCAGTTGCTGACCATTAAGCTGATCCTGTTGAGCAATTACCGTATTATTGCAGTAATAACTATATAGGTTACTCAAAACAATAATCAGTACCAGCAAAGCAGAGCTCAAAATAATTTGATTTTTGATGGTATGATTGGAAGGCTGCCAAATGGTTTTCATTCTTGATAAATTAGTAATATGTACATGGAGTGGCTTATCACTCATTCATGAAGTATATATTCTTGAAAGTTTCCTTGATTTATATAATTGTACGCGACCTCAAACAGAATTTAGCCGTGGCTGAATAGGCATCGACATGCTACTTCAATGAGGTACAGCTATATATTGAACAATTAGTAATTCAAAAATTTCTTAACGATTCACGAAGCCACTCCTTTGCGGACTCAATGTCTTCGAATATAGCGGTTACCATCTTTGCGGATGATTGATTTTGTTCATTCAGATCAACGTAATTCTGAACTGGAATTTTTCCGAACACATCAGACGGCAACACGAATGCGACATGCTGTATACCTTCTGCCAGAGCTCTGGGATTCCAATCTCTAACAGCCCATTCTTCACTTAGGTTGGCTTCCAATTGTGACGCATCTACAAGCCATGCTATTTTGCCATGTGTTTTTTTCTTTTCAATCAAGAATTTCAGTCCCAGGTTGAGGAAGTCTCTAAATTCTTCATCAAGTATATACCCAATATGCGTGGCAATAATGCATGGCACAGAAGGATCATAGTCGAGTGTTCCAATTTCTTGCGTATGCAGCCTGATTGTTGTTGGATGTTGGTTCATTGTTAATCCCATTATTTTTTAATTCTTCTTTATATATTGTTACTTGTGATTCGCTCATATTATCAAGACTGCTTTATCCATTTAATAGCAGCTTCCAGGTTATTGAAATAAGCAGTGGTAACCGTATTCATTACGGGGCGCCCTGTTTCTTCAATCACCCATTGTAAGTAAGCATCGTTTGGCAAAATGATTGCTTGATGAGAGTACCCTACTTTTATAGCCTCTTTAAACCATTCTGATGTAGCCCATTCTTGGTCATCGGGATGGAGGATGCCAAAGTTCGTTATGTCGGAAACCACCTTACCGGTTTTGAAATGCTCCATCACGGAAAGTAAAGTCTTGACGTTATCTCTGAATTCTACCGATAAAGGAGGTGTTTTCCACGTGATAATTATTGAGTAACTATTTTCATCATAGGTGAATAAAGCACACTCTGTTTCAAGGTATATCTGCATTCTTTTAGTTGTTGGTTGTTAATGGGTTACTTGTTTTATTCATTCTATATACCTTATAGATATAATCGGCTGCAAAAAACGGGCATCGATGTTACTTGTGATTCGTTCATATTACCTTTATCAAAACTGCTTTATCCATTTAGTAGCAGCTTCCAGGTTATTGAAATAAGCAGTGGTAACAATATTCATTATGGGGCTCATTGTTTCGTCAATTGCCATTTGTGAGTAAGCATCGTTTGGCAAAATGATTGCGGCATGAGAGTACCCTACTTTTATAGCCTCTTTAATCCATTCTGATGAAGTCCATTCTTGGTCATCGGGATGGAGGGTGCCAAAGTTCGTTGTATCGGCAACCACCTTGCCGGTTTTGAAATGCTCCATCGCTGAAAGTAAAGTCTTCAGGTTATCTCTGTATTCTACCGATAAAGGAGGTATTTTCCACGTGATAATTATTGAGCAACTATTTTCATCATAGGTGGTTAAAGCGCACTCTGTTTCAAGGTATATCTGCATTTTTTTAGCTGTTGGTTGTTATTTAATTACTTGTTTATTCATTCTATAATACCTTATTAGGGATATAATCGACTGCAAAAAACGGGCATCGATTCAATATATATTTTAGGGTATTGGTATAAATACTATCACTGCAAGGTTGATCCTGATTTGAAAAAAAAAAGCACAGAAATGAATGTCTGGTAACAAATGATTACCTCGGTATTTTTACGTAGTCACCAACCGGTATACTGATGCTACAGTGTATGTATACTTAAAAGTTGGGAAGCTGTATTTATGCTTTGCAAACTAAATCGGCCACAAAAAAAGCGTTAACAAAATGGTTACTATTACTACTCAATAGTCAAATCAATGTCTGACGATATTTTTTACCCAGCTGACAAGGACGTTATCAGGGTTATAAAAATGTATACTTGTAATGTTTAACAGGAGAAAGGAAAAAATTTCAACTGCTGACTTATTATTTTTAGGATAAAAAAATAAGTATGTTCTGTCGGATAATTTTTCTTCTGCATTTCCTTCTTCTTGTTTTTTCTACCGGGAATGCTCAAACGGTGAAAGTTGACAGCATACTTTCTGTTCTCACCAAGCTTCCGGAAGATACAAGCAAAGTATGGGCGCTTTTTGATTTGTGTAATCACTATAATCAGGAGGTTGATGAAAAGAAGGTTATAGAGACTGCCTGGGAGGCATTGGAACTTTCACGAAGTACCGATTTTGACAAAGGAATTTCCTTAGCGTATGGATTCCTCGGGGATGCGTACTCCACTATCGGGAACAAGCACAAGGCTCTTGAGTATCACTTGCTGGCGCTGCGTATTCAGGAGAAGGAAAGATACTTGTCGGATCTTGCCCGGACATATCATGATATAGGATCTATATATGTATACGAAGGAGCATTTGAGAGAGGACAGGAGTATTACAAGAAGGCAGTAACGCTTTGGAAACAACTTGGGGACGAACGAGGGCCGTTGCTTACGATGTATAACATCGGCCATATTTATGAACAACAGGGTAACGATTCCATCGCCCTGGAACAATATAAGTATGTGAGTTCTCAATCAGAGAAAACAGGTACCCGATATGTTTTGATAGCATCGTTGATTAATATGAGCGGTATATATGTCGCACGCAAAGACTATATCAATGGGTTTGTATGTATAATGAAAGCTCTTACGCTGGTGGATAAAAGCAACGGCATGGAGAAAGAACTGCTGGCCGAAATTTATGGTACACTCAGTGACGTTTATAGAGGCCAGAACGAACTTTCAAAAGCATTGACGATGGCTGAAAAAGGGTTGATGATTGGAAAAGAGACCAAACGAAAGTTATTCGTTCTTCAAAATTACAAGAGGTTAGCTGTAATTCATGAATCAATGGGAAATCATGCCAAGGGATATCAATCTATAGCATATTGTCTGGCCTTAAACGATACGCTTAAAAATGAAGAAGGCACGGATCGTATTGCGAAGTTAACCCTGAGCTATGAATTGGAGAAAAAAGACCTGGAGCTGAAAGCGCAGGCAGAACAGTATGAATCACGCCTGTTTCGCAGAAATACTTTTATCGTAGCATTGATCGTCCTTTTGCTACTCATTTTTTTAATCCTTAATCGTATAAAATTAATTATCCAAAAGAAACTGCTGGTAAAGCAGCAGAAACTGAAGCATTACACGCAACGCTTGGTTGAAAAATCAGAACTTATAGCCAGCATTAGTCAAGAGCTTGAATTGCTGAAGAATAGTCCAGCAGAGAGCGCTGGGAGCGCTGATTCTATTGATAAGTTCAATAGAATCATCCATTTGAAAATACATACCAAGGAAGATTGGGAGCACTTTAAGAAATCATTTGAAGAAGTATATCCTGAGTTTTTCGCAAAACTTCGGTATCACTATCCTTCTATAACGGCATCTGAATTACGGCTGGCCGCTATTACTAAATTAAATTTATCGGTCAAGGAAGCTTCTGTCATGTTGGATATTTCAGTTGATAGTATTAAGCAATCGCGGCACCGTCTTAAAAAAAGACTTGGCCTTGAAGAAGCTCAATCACTAAAGGATTTTATTGGCAGCCTGTAACGCAAATTGTGTGTGATTATAGATTATCATTCTTGTCCGACTAAAGATTTAAAAGAGCAGTTTGTTTAGAGCCACCCTTTTAGTTATGTTGAGTTAACACAAAACGTAACTATTCCAGATGAAAATACAATAGACATGGCTACGAATAAACATTACATTAACTGAAGAATGAATTCAGAAAATTACATGACAATAAACTGCTGGTATATCTTACAAAATTTTTTGATAACACATTTTTTCCAATAAGTAATTCTGGCACCTAAATTGGCATGGCAGTAATTATACTATCCCGGTCACAACAGCCATCATTTCAATCTATATACTAACGCCTTTTTCTACAGGCCATTTCGATTAAGGCTTCCAGTTATCTGTTCTGAAAGGTGAAGCAGGCAATCCTTCCTGGTTATACAGATTTGCATCATCCGGATTATTTCCCCAGGCATAACGTACCGCTACCGGATTCTTAACATCGGGATGATACACTATAACTTTACCATTTTCGATATATGCTTTTGCCCAAACAAACTTTTGATCATCGCCTGCTATAGCGAACGACTTCAGGTAACCATACTTGTCTTTTATTACCAGGCCGCTACCGACATTATCAAAGGTGAGAATAAGTTTATTATCCGTCTTTTGCATTGATTTATATACGGGCCCTGAGTATACAACGTCCTGGTTATACGCAACGTGCAGGGCTGAAAGTGCAAGCCTCAATCCTACATCTTGTTTGTTGCGCGGATGAATATCTCCGGCCTCTCCTATATCTATGATAACGGCCTGACCTGTGGAAGGAAGCGCCAACGTTGCACTTTGTGCTTCGCGAAGGGCTGCCCATTCGCTGGAAGCAGGCGTGGCATCGGGGGCCATAAAATTGGCTAACTGCACCCATAAAAAAGGAAACTGCTGATTCCACTTGGAGCGCCAGTTGTTTATCAATTCCGGAAATAATGCTTTATAGCGTTCGGCTTCCCATGTATTGGCTTCACCCTGGTACCAGATCACACCTTTGATCGGCAAGGATATAAACGGAGCGATCATCGCGTTATAGAGTTGTGATGGATATGCATTCGGCCCGCCCGCCTGAAGTCCGTACTGCGTATTGAGTACAGACACTTTATAAAGCCACTCTCCTGCCAAATCAATTCTCTTGGTGTTTATTTCCAGAAATAGTTTTTCCGGAGCGCCATATATACCACCACCACCGGCACCATCGGTTACACGCACTACCAGTATGTTCTTGCCGGGTTGAAGTATATTTCCTGCTATCGGGTAATTCCGCTCAGCGTTCCATCCGTTTGTCCCCCCCACAAGCTTGCCATTCAGGTAAGTCTCATCTATATCATCGATCGGTCCTAAATGCAGTGTAGCGCTCCCTATATCTGCTGCATCGAGCGTAAATTCTTTTTTAAACCACACGATGCCATCGGCATTACCAATTTCGGTTTGCTCCCAAATTTTAGGTAATACAATCTTCTTCCATCCATCCGTATAGCCGGGCTCGTACCACTTTTCTGATTTGCCCTTTTCATTCTGCAATGCATCATAATATTTTCTTTGTTTTTCAGGAAGTTCTTTGGCTTCCAGGCGAAGAGCAGGCAGATCAAGTTTTTTGTACTCGTCTTTGGTATACATTATATCACTGCTCATCCAGGTCTGGATGTTTGTGCCTCCCCACGAGCTGTTAATCAAACCGATCGGCACATTTAGTTCAGCATTTAGTTTTCTCCCGAAAAAATAAGCGACAGCTGAAAAATCCCCGAGCGTTTCAGGATTGCATTCCAGCCATTGTCCTCCGGTAAGATCCTTCTCTGTATCGAAGCTCATTGCTTTTGGTACAGTGAACAACCGGATCTGCGGGTGATTACCATTGGCAATTTCCTCAGCAGCGTGATTGGTAGTTTTAACGATCCACTCCATGTTCGACTGACCACTGCCAACCCATATATCTCCCACAAGTATATTTTTCAGCGTGATGGTATTCTTCCCTTTCACAACCAACTCGTAAGGGCCTCCATGTGACATAGCCTTCAGAGAAAGTTTCCAATTACCGTTTTTATCGGCCTTCGTTTTTGCCGTTGCTCCATGAAAAGTAACCGTAACAGATTCGGACGGCTTGGCCCAACCCCAAACATGAATGGGTTGATTGCGCTGCAACATCATATTGTCTGAAAAAATCTTTGGCAATACCACTTCAGCATGGACACTCAATGCCAGAGATATGAAAACAAAAGCAACCAAAGCGCTCGCTTTGAAAGTAGATAGAGGACCGATCTTGTTCATGGTGACGATAATGAATTTACGGCACAATGTACAACCTCTTTTTGAAACTGAACATACCCAGGTATATCCGGTTGAAGGCAGGAACAATTTTAGAGGACTTCATTAAACATTTCCCTATGAAACAGGGAAGTCAAATCGTCATTAACACGAAAATAAATTAAAGACAATATCAAACCATCAAATCATAGAATGCTTTATGAACAAGAGACTAATCCTTACGCTAATGTATATGGCCCTCGTCCTGTTTTATTTCGTCCTGATAAAGATGTAGCATGTTTATACACAAGATTGAAAGATGTTAGCACGACACCGATCCAATGTCGAATTTAGTTTGACAGATCGTAAGAATATGCGATTGCCCGCGTTCATTGCTTAAGTGGTGCTCACAGACCAGGATGTTAATGCCTGTTTTTTTTATATATATACATCAAAAAAAATATACCGCACCAAGTCAATTGTCGCCACATTTCCACAAATATAAATCTTTGGCTATGTCATAATCCCCATCTACGCTGCTTACAAGGCAGGGATGGTTTTTGGTTTATGTCCAGAAAAAAAATAAAAATAGAGTGTTATGAAAAAGTCAAAGAATATCCCTCAGGAACTTCAAAACAAATTAGGTAGGCTGTTTGAAGATGAATTAAGAGATATCTATTGGGCAGAGAAAGCGCTGGCAAAGGCGTTGCCCAAGCTGGCCAGCAATGCTTCCTCTGGCAATCTCTCGGAAGCAATCCAAAAACATTTGGAGGAGACTGAAGAACATATTGTTCGTTGCGAACAAATCTTCAAGGTGATCGGTAAGGAACCGAGAGGAAAGAAATGTGAGGCCATGGAAGGATTGATCAAAGAAGCTGAGTCCATTATAGAAGACACCGAAGAAGGCGTAATGCGGGATGCCGGTATTATTTCTGCGGCGCAAAAAGTAGAGCATTATGAAATTGCCTCGTATGGAACGCTAAGAACATTTGCGGAAACCATCGGCCTGGAAGAAGCCGCGAGTATATTGGAAACAACGCTTAACGAAGAAAAGAAAACCGATGCCTTGCTAACTGACCTTGCAGTGTCGATGATCAATGAGGAAGCTGCACAGGAGCCTGCTGAATAGCATTGTCGTCAGGTCATTCATCTATGCGAGTGTTCTGTATATATAGTTTCAAATAAATACCGGTGAGAGCCGGTATTTTCATATCAGCATCGGTTATGAAAAAACTCCTTAGAAATAACAGGCCTATCCATCGTGATGTTCCTGCTGTTTGTGTTTTCGATCGTTGGCCAGGCCATTACCGAATTGAAGCAGCACAACGAAGAGATGATCGAAAAAAACGCAGCAACTATTACCATGAATGTATACTTAACCTCGGGACACTTCCTTCAAGCAACATTCGAAAACTGGGAAAGCGAATTTCTCCAAATGGCGTTGTTCGTGATCTTAAGTATGTTTCTTTTTCAAAAGGGTTCGGCGGAGTCCAAAGACCCTGACAACGAAGAGGACGTAAACCGGGAACCTGATCCTCAAAAGAAGGATGCACCGTGGCCGGTAAAAAAAGGCGGCTGGATCCTTGGTATATATAGACATTCACTATGCTATGCCCTTACGATATTATTCATACTTTCATTTTCACTGCACTGGTACGGCAGTTTGAAAGATTATAATGAGCAACGGCAATTGAACCACAAGCCAACTGAAACGGCTGTAGAATATCTTTCAAACTCGAGGTTTTGGTTTGAATCATTTCAAAATTGGGAAAGTGAATTCCTTTCTCTCTTTGCCATTATTATACTCTCCATTTTTCTATGGGAACAAGGTTCTCCACAATCAAAACCAGTTGATGCCGCTCACTCGGAAACCGGTGGTTGATAACATACATCTATATACAAGAAATGCATGCATCATTTTGCATTCATGCTATGCCCGAGCGTGGAAGTGTCCCTGCTATAAATGATACTGTATTTATAGGCATGGTATAACGTGGTTGTCCATATATTGTAGATCCTGAGAAAAGCTGCACGGGCTTGCTCTTCATCAGCTATAGCGGGGCATACTACTTTCGTCTTCACTGCAGACCTGTAACAAGCCTGTGAAGACCACTGTTAAGATCAACATGTTCGTCTCATTTCCGTTTGAATTAGTAATTCAAACTAATAGCAGATCAAAGGCACGTCAATAGAACAAAAATTATATACTCAAACATAAATATTCGAATACGAATCAGATTATTAGAGATCAGTTGAAGAGCGTATCGGCTCGTAAGTAAGTATCTGAATAAACTAATTCTTTTTTTGCATCTTGAAGATGAATTCCTTTTTAGATCCTTATGCGACTGCTATACCTTTATATTATTTTTTTGTTTGCCAACGGCTGCACGCCATCGTTGAGGTCTCCCCAGCGTTCATTCGACAGCTTTATACTTTGGCGTACCGGACATGATGCCGAAACGATACAACAGATACCTTTAAACAGCAATGATGCTTCCGTTCGGAGTAAAAACGAATCGTTCGTGCATGTTAAATTCAATATCAAAGGATATGGAGAAGTTTCTGTTCCAATCAATACTAAAACAGTGGAAGGAAGTGAAGCACTGCAGGCAGATATTTCACAGTGTAAATCAATCTTATTAACCTACAAGGCTAACCATGAATTTATAGTTCAGCTTCGACAAACCGGTATACATGGTGGTATACATAATCAGATAACGCTACCTGGTTCCGAAATATTTACAATGGTCACCATACCCTTTACTGAATTCAAGGGCGGTGTTAAACCGCTCGACCTGAAAGATGTATCGAAATTCAATTTTGCTTTTCTTTCGAATGACCCCGAAGATGGCTTTGCTGAACTAAAGATCAGCGGCTTCTCTATTCAATAATCACCAGTACTATATTTGACCGTTCCTCGCTATATATTCATTTTAAGGTGGCACTATAGGGAAGATATCCTGCTTAGTGTAACGCCTTACCTACCCCAATCGGGTAAGAAACTAATGACAGAACGGCAGAGTATAAAATGTAAATCTTAAAAATTCAGATCATGCATTATTTTTTCAATAACGTCTTCCTGTTTTATAACTACAAAACTTACATTTGGTAGAAACTCTCTGCATTTAATCGCATTGAATCGATGGCTTTGCGCAACTTAACATTAAATTTGCAGGATGGTCAATGATGTAATTCTATATTTTTCGATACTTCTCTCTCTCCATGGAATTTCACGCAAGGCGGATTTGCATCAGTCCGCATCTCTGGCTTCTCCAGGGACAGATACGGTTCTGGTAGCGTCAGATTCTTCTACATTGAAACACTCGAATAAAATTGGTATAGATCGCGCAGACCTTATTGCCTATGCTCAAACTTTTAAAGGAACGCGATATAAGTATGCCAGCGCAGATCCAAAAAAAGGATTTGATTGCTCAGGCTTTGTGATGTACGTGTTCAATCATTTTCAAATGTCTGTCCCGCGCAGTTCTATAGACTTCACCAAAGTTGGCAATAAAGTCGAGCTGCCATCAGCAAAGCCAGGTGATGTTATTCTTTTTACAGGAGCCAATAGTAAGGTTCGCAAAGTAGGACACGTAGGCATCATCACGCAGGCTGCTGGTGATAGCATTGTCTTCATTCATGCGAGCTCTGGTAAAACCTATAGTGTAACAGAGACAAAATTAAACGCTCACTACAAAGCGCGATTTATGAAAGTTGTCAGGATTCTTGAATAGATTCTCTCCCAGAGGCGGACCTGCTATACCTCTTTACGATATATATATCCTAATAGCTGCATCCTAATACCATCTGTTGTTGTAGTGAATTCGAACGCAGTATATATCAGGTAGCTCTAACGGAAGTAGCGCCTATCAAACCATCAATTCCAGTTTATCTTCAGAAGGCAGAGTAGAATAGCACTAATATTTTTTTTGCCGACTATGCAAAGAAAGAACAGAGCTGTTGTATTTTGCGCACAATGAGTTATCGCGTTGTGAACCAGGTAAGGCTGAATCATTGACCGATATCAACTTACGCAATACAGGCACCCAACAACCCGCTCATTTACAAGTATGAAGATTAAGTCAGCAGAGTTTATCGCGCTCTCAGCATGCACCATGACGCTCACTGCATTAGGAATTGATATTATGCTTCCGGTGTTCGCAGAAGTCAGAGCACACTTCAATCTACCTCAGGATTCCACTGCAACAGCGCAAATCATCGGATTCTTCTTTATGGGGCAAATTGCTCAGATAATTTTCGGCGCACTCTCCGACCGTTTCGGGCGGCTTGCTATCCTGCGTGTAGGATTCCCGTTGTATATCATCGGTGGCATTGCGGCAGCATTCGCTCCAAGTCTGGCATTGATGTACGCGGCTCGTTTTCTTGCAGGCATGGGAGCATCCGCCGTGTTTATGACAACTATAGCAGGAGTTCGTGACCGATTCGTGGGAGATCAAATGGCGCGGATCATGTCTCTTGTGTTTACTATTTTTTTGTTCACCCCTATATTTGCTCCTTTTCTGGGGTTAGCGATCATTTCAGTATCATCGTGGAGAATGGTATTTCTAACGCCACCCCTATTTGCCGTGGTGGTGTTCCTTTGGTCACTCAGGCTTGAGGAATCCCTTCCTCGCGAAAAACGCGTAGCATTGAATTGGGCGAGTATTGGTCAGTCGATACGAAATGTTATAGGCAATCGTATTTTCCTTCGGTATACAGCCATTACAACAGCGCTTTTCACAGCACTAAGTTCGTACGTATCCAGCTCCGAGCATATCATCGGAGAGATCTATAAAAGTCCGGAATTGTTTGCGTGGATTTTTGCGGGCATTGGGCTGTTGATGTCTTTGTGTTCATTGACAAACTCACGGCTCTCTTCACGCTATGGCGCACGTCTTGCTATACAATGGCTGCTCATGGCTTATACTCTTGTAGGAGCGCTCCTATTGCTCTATACCTTGAGCTACGGAGATCCTCCAGGTATGTTGCTGTTCTTTATTGGTGTGGCCATGCTGATGGCGCTAAACATTGCCGTGGAACCAAACTCCAGCGCACTGGCACTCGAACCCATGGGTGATATGGCTGGGATGGCATCTGCGGTGTACGGAACATCGTTCTTTTTTATTGGCTCTTTTCTGGGTTCTATCATTAGCCATTTCATGGTTACCAGTGTCCTTCCTCTTGTAATAGCTTTTTTTGTAATTGGATTGATTACGCTGGCACTTGTATTAACGGACAATCGACCTGTTTCTACACAAGAGTCTTAAACGGATCATACTATATATATACCAACACCATCGTACATGATTATCGAAACGATTTAACCATGGTTCGATAAGGCCAAACGAATACAACTCGTGAATCACCTTTGGTTATGCTCTTCAAACGCCAGCAAGTGAGCTGCGTTGAAACTGTTTTGGCGACACTCCGAAATGCTTCTTGAATTCTGTACTAAATGATGAAAGATTCTGATAACGTAGATCATGGTAAATATCAGATGGGCGTTTTTCCAGTAGCAACATTTGCTTTGCTCTCTCCATACGCTTATCCGTGAAATATTTTTTTGGACTACACTTGAATGTTTTCTCAAAGTGTCGCTTGAAGGTAGATATACTCATGTTACATAGAAAGGCAAGTTCATCAATGGAAAGGCCTTTGGTCATATTCATCTCTACCACGTCTCTTAGCTTATTCTCTCCAACTGCATGGAGTGCATTTCTCACAAAGGAACAAAAAGTTGGAGAGCGGTATTTCATGCTTAGGTAAACGAACAGTTCTTCGATCTTAAGCCGCCCTAGCATAGAAAGATCTTCTTGCCTCAATGCTTGTATAGATTCCTGGAACGAAGAAATGTAATTATCTTTTTTGATACTCATTACCGCTTGTGAGGTGTCGAGGTTATCAGAAAAGCTTAAGCTATACTTTGCACAAAATTCTTTCAGCATTGTATTACTAAAGAATAGCAGCAGACTTTCAAGCTTGTTACCCTCTGCGATGCTCTCCCACATTACCACATTCCCCGCACTAATCAGCAAGATCTCGGTGTTGTTAATCTTAACAGACTGTTGTGACCCAAAAACTTCTTTTGTGCCATTGAGCAGAATACAAACAAGGTTCTGGTTTAAAACAACCTTGTTCTTCATATATAGCTTGTCCGATCGGTAGTGATGAATGTGTACGTCACAGGCTTTACCACCGTTTAAAAATTCTGGCAATTGATAGGCATTCATATTTTAACCCGGGACAATATTCCAAATGTAATCATTTTGTCATGGTCGGTTAAAGCGATATATAGCTATTTATAAATGTGATTTTAACTTCGTCAGCTCTCCCAGTAATTTGGTTTTCAAGGTGACTTCAGCCATATTCAATTGGGATGCAATCTTTACAATGGCAAAATTAAGACTATCTATTTCGGTAGGACGTTTATTCCGTATATCTTGTAAAGTCGAAATCAGTTGTCCATCGGAAGATTTACTGATCAGTAGCACTGTCTGAAGAACTTCATTCTCATCTATAGCAACACCCGTTGCCCTGGCAACATGCACACATTCGGCTATCACCTCGATCGCAAGCGAACGTGCTGCTTCATCGCGATAAAATATACCATTGTCTGTGTCGAGTAAAGGACAAATAGAATTGAAGACACAATTGGCAATTACTTTCTTCCAGATGATCGGATGAATATCCGGCACTGCCTGAAACCCAAACTCACCAGTACTTAAACATGCAACAATCTGCTGCAAATGTGATCCACTTCCTTTCACGTTCCCTATAGCAGAAAGCGCTACCGGCTTGAAACGAACCGTGCGATCCGTTATACTCTGACTTGTTGCAAAGAGTACGCAACGATATATATATTCAAATTGATCATCCAGAAAGGGCTCTTCAATGTTAAGGCCATTTTGCATAATCACGATGGGTGAAGTGCCTATCTTTTCTTTTAGGGCTGCGGCAACGCTGGCATTTCCAAATGATTTGTTTGTCAGAACAACCACACCGTCAAGGTTTTTCTGCTGACTAAAAGTTGAGGTCAATACATCAGCTTTCACCGTTGTGTTGTTATTTAACAGGATTTCCAACGAGACGGTCTCTTCCGTTCCATCATCGACACTGCCTCTTATTAAAATTACCTCTTTGCCATTCGAAGTCAAAAAAACAGCAAGTGCCTTTCCTATCGCCCCCGCTCCAACTATATAAACTCTTTCGGTCATAAATCTCAAATATCAAAGTGTAGCCCAAGTCTACATACTTTCTTTTATACATCAGAGAGCTTCCTTTGCAGAATGAGCTAAAAGCGAAAGTTTTTGAACGATTGGCGCAAATACGATGGGAATATAGGAAAGGAAGCCTCCTGAATAAGGGATTTTAAGTAGGGGTATAATTGAGCATTAGATATACTTTGCGCTTCTGAAGATATGGTTACTTTTAGTTTGTAGTTACCCGTATTAGCGCTATAAACCTACCTCCCAATCAATGTCTGAATGCTACTGCTTCAATCTCTACCAGGTAATCGGGGTTCGCCAAACCAGCAACTACAACTCCGGTAATGACAGGAGGATTGCTTAATTTTTTTAGGAATTTTTGTGCGCCTTCAAATCCCTTTCTCACATCTTGACCTTGTACTATATAGATTGTTAATTTAAACAGATCGTCCAACGTTGCATTGCAGGACTTTAAAGCAATCTCAATATTGTCCAGTATATATTCTGTCTGCAATGCTATATCACCCTTTCCAATTATTTTCAGATCTTTCGTGATTGCATTTTGTCCACCAATGTAAATTGTATCTCCACTCCCTTTTGTAATGGCAATTTGGGAGAAGGCTGGATTTTTTAATAAAGCATCCGGGTTTATAAAATCTATTTTTTTGTTCATCGGCTCTATTTTTAAGTATGCTATAATTCGCTACCAAGTCAGGGCGTTATCAATGATTCTTATTTCGCAGAGCGTATATGGCTATATGGAGTAAAAAAGAATGCCAACGCTCTCTCCATATTTTGAATTATGCTATTTTTTGCATTAGTTTAAGTAAGCCTTTCGACCCAACAGGTGCAAAAACTAATATCCATAGCGTTCATCGCCATACTCCTCCTGAATGTGATGGGGTACTATGGAGTGTTCATTGGCCTCCAGTACCGTAACGACATTGCCATGATGAAGGTGTTGGATTCAAACGTCTATGAGAAGGCACACCTGCTTACCATCCGGATTCCGGTTTCTATCCCCTATATGAATGACGATGCCGACTTCGAACGGGTTGATGGAAAATTCGAACATGAGGGGGAAGTATATAGATTAGTAAAGCAGAAATATGCGCAAGATACCCTTACTGTTGTGTGCGTAAAAGACTATGAAGACAAGAGAATTAATCAGGCGCTTAGCAATTATGTAAAATCATTTACGGATAAGGCCACCGATCAACATTCGAATTCGAAAGTCACTATCAACTTTATAAAGGACTATATTCCTCAAGCCTTTTCACTCCGTTCGGTCGCTGCCGGTTGGACAACAAGCGTTACATACAATTCCTTTCACAACATTCTGATCTCAACATTTACCGCTTCTGTGATTCATCCGCCTGAACGGGCATAGTATCATCGCTGACGTATTCTGTCAGTACTATATATAGCATTCTGCCAACACAATTTCTTCGTTGACTATTCATCAATAGAATTCTGTATTGAATACAGTATGCTACATATACCAACGGCATTTCGCGCCAATGGACCTTTTATTTTTCTGAATCATTTCATCGCATCATTTTATCAGCGGTTCAACGGGTTCTAGTATAGTTACCGGCTGCACTGTTTTCATTGCAAAACCATCCCTTATGCCACATATATCATTAGAAGATCACCTTCCTGGAATTACAGGATTGCTGGAGTACCGCAAAGACAGTGCACAGCCTATACGCGAGTTGACGCAGCTTTTGCTACGGGGCCCCTCTACCCTGACGGAAGGCGAGCGCGAACTTATTGCCACCATAGTATCACACGGCAATGAATGTAAATTTTGTACAACAGCACACACTGCTGCTGCCGATAAACTTTTAGGAGAATACGAGACCACGCAGGCTATCAAAAAAGATATTGAATCGGCTCCTGTAAATGAAAAAATGAAAGCGCTTTTGGTGATCGCCAAACAAGTCCAGCAATCCGGTAAAAATGTTACCGCAGCAGCTGTTGGGCGCGCGAAAGACGCAGGAGCAACAGATATAGAGATTCACGACACCGTTCTTATTGCAGCTCTTTTTTGCCTCTATAATCGATATGTCGATGGCCTCTCAACAAGGCTGCCTGACACCAGTGATTACTTTAATACGCTTGCTGAAAGGCTTGTTACCAATGGATATACTCGTCTTCCGCAAGGATATGATCATCTGAAAAAAAACTAACTCTAAAAACAACCTACAACCTCTCATGAAAACATTTCTACTAGTCTTTTATTTATTCATTCCAGCCCTTGCGTTTTGTCAAACTACAAAAATTACTGGTATAGTAACCGATGAAAAAGACAGCCCGGTTGCCGGGGCAAATATTTTGATCAAAGGCAAAGTCACAGGCTCGGTTACTGATTCAAAAGGGAACTTTGAAATCAACACAACCACGCATTTACCGATTACTATAATTGTATCAATAGTAGGATTCCAAAAGCAAGAGCTTGAGGTAAACACCTCATCGTCGCTGACTATAAAACTCGTTGAGTCAAGTGAGGTAATGAACGAAGTTGTTGTATCAGCTTCACGCGTTGAAGAAAGTATTTTGCTATCTCCTGTCAGCATCGAGAAAATGAATGTGCGTGATATCCAACAAACGCCTTCTATTTCCTTTTACGATGCACTTGAAAATCTCAAGGGTGTTGAGATGGTAACGAGTGGCCTTACGTTCAAACAAATTAATACAAGAGGCTTTAATCATACGGGCAACTCAAGGTTTCTTCAACTTGTTGATGGCGTAGACAATCAAACTCCGGGGCTGGGATTTTCAGTGGGTAATCTTTTCGGTTCTTCCGATCTGGATATGGAAAGCGCCGAACTGATACCCGGTGCTGCATCTGCACTATACGGTCCGGTTGCATTTAACGGTGTACTGATGATGCGGACGAAAGACCCATTTCAATATCAGGGACTGAGTGCTCAGGCAAAGCTGGGCGTGAATCACATCCATGAAAAATATACCAACGCACATATACTCAACGATTACTCCATCCGGTATGCAAAAGCATTTAATAATAAGTTCGCATTCAAAATAAATGCTTCCTATTTCTCAGGGTTGGATTTCTTTGCAACAAACTACACCGATGTAGATCCTGGAACACCTGTTGAACTGCGCGGCGAGAACAATCCTGCAAGAAATGCCCTCAATATATATGGTGATGACGAAGCACGCGAGCTTGAAGGTATCGGAAGGGTATCCCGGACCGGGTATGAAGAAAGAGACCTTACAGATTATGATGTATATAGCCTTAAACTGAATGGTGCTTTGCACTACCGCCTTGCCGAAAACATGGTTTTAAGTTACCAATATAACTTCGGGCAAGGCACTGCTAATTATACAGGAAGTAACAGGTTCTCGATCAATAACTTTACTCTACAGCAGCATAAAGTTGAGTTAAAGGGCAACAACTATTTCATCCGTGCATATTCCACAGCCGAAGATTCTCATGATTCTTACAATGCAAAAGGTCTTGGTCAACTTATCAACAAGACATGGGTACGTGATTTAAGTGGAAATATAGTATCGGAAAACCAGGCCGATGACATGTGGTATACGCGATACGAAGAAGCCTATAACGGAAATATTCAAGGAGTAAATTCAAGCAATCATTCTGCGGCGAGAGCATTTGCTGACCAAGGTAGATTTTTACCAGGTAGTGCTGAATTCAATTCTCAAAAAGAGCGACTCATCACTACACAGGGATTAAGTGGAGCAGGCATTCTCAGTCAGAGTAAACTATACCATGTAGAAGGCCAGTATGATTTTTCAAATAAGCTTAAGGTAGTGGATGTTCTTGTCGGAGGAAACTTCCGTAGGTATGACATGTTTACCAATGGAACGCTTTTCGATGACAAAGGAAAAAGTATACTTATTGATGAAGGAGGAGCCTTTATACAACTTAGCAAGAAATTATTGAATGAGAAATTGAAACTAACAGGATCTGTTCGTTACGACAAAAATCAAAATTTCGAAGGCCGGTTTACACCGCGCGCTTCAGCTGTATATAGTATAGCTGACAATCATCATTTCAGAACATCATACCAAACCGGCTTCCGTAACCCCACACCCGGAGATCAATACATCAAACTTAATGCAGGCCCCATTACTATTTTAGGAGGCGTGCCGGATAACAGCAAAGGCATGACTGTATACCAGAATTCGTTTACCTCTGCTTCTCTGGGGCCGTTCTTTGGAGCGTTTCAGCAGGCCATGCAACAGGGAGCCACTCCGGAGCAGGCCATCATGCAATCTAAAGACTTCCTGGTAAAATCAAATGTAGCCTATATAAAGCCTGAGCGTGTAAAGGTTTTTGAGGTTGGGTATAAAGGATTAATTCAGGATAACCTGGTGATTGATGTAAATTATTATTTCTCAAGCTATACCGATTTTTTATTGAATCAGGTAGTGATGGAACCACAAAGCGCTGTACTTGGCAACGATGGCAAGATTAACCCTCAGGCAGCATCTGATCTGTTAAATGGCGACAGTCATTTATACCAGCTATATACCAATGCAAGCGACCGTGTTACGGCACAAGGTGCAACATTAGGAATAACCTATGCGCTGCCCAGGAATTATTCAATTGGAATGAATGGAACGCTTGCCACTTTTGACTTGCGCGATGCAAATCCCAACAACGTACCGGCCTTCAATACTCCCAAGTATAAAACATCAGTTATGTTTGGCAACAGTAAGGTAGCGGACAATTTTGGATTTAATATAGCCTGGCGATGGCAGGACACATACGACTGGTATGGAACCTTCAACCAGATGCGCCCCGGAAAAATCGAAGCATTTTCAATTGTTGATGCACAGGTCAACTATAAAGTGCTTTCGCTTAAATCTATGATAAAACTTGGTGCCAGCAACCTGTTCAACAAACAGATTTACCAGGCATACGGATCGCCAGCGATTGGAGCTATATACTATGTAAGTATAACATTTGATGAACTGTTAAGATGATGATACCAGAATCACTCGTAACGGAAAAGAAAGATATCGAAAAAATCGGTATCCTTCTTTGGATCTCTTTTGGATTGTGCTTCCTGTGTAATATCTCTGCCGGGTTACTTTCAACGCTGATGTCGGTGTACTTACCTGTTGTTGTTAAGGACCTCTCGCAGGAAGTAAAAGCCGATGAGTTAAACTATATAAGTGCTTATATTAATTCACTATATATAGCGGGCTGGGCGATCGGTGGTTTCGCCTGGGGCTTCATAAGCGATACTATAGGGAGAGTACGGGCCCTGGCCTTGTCAACAGGTATATTTGGACTTTTCACGGTATTGATAAGCTTTGCACCATCGTGGGAGTGGGTGGTTGTGTTTCGATTACTCTCAGGGCTTGCCGTAGGCGGAATTCTGGTTATCACGCCTACCCTGCTATCTGAAATTTGGCCGGTAAAATCCAGAGCCGTAATCATCGGTATTGACTCGATCGGATTCCCCATTGGAATTTTCTCTTCCGGCCTTGTCAACGTACTGGTCAGTGACTGGCACAGTGCCTTCTTGATTGGAATAGTTCCTGTTGGGATCGCTATACTTTCATTGAGGGCGCTACAGGAGTCACACGATTGGCAAAAAACAAAATCTAAAGTATATACCAGCAACGCAGGCGAAAATATAGCATACAAGAGAAACCTGATCAAGGGTGCTATCATTTTTGGATCTATGCTTATTGGCTTGTGGGGAATGTTTTCATGGATACCTACCTGGGTACAAAGTCTATTAACTGCTTCCGATGGTCAGGCTGAGCGCGGAATTGCCATGATGCTATTGGGTGCGGGTGGTCTTACAGGGGGATTCATATCCGGATGGGTGTCCAATTCGCTCGGTGTAAGAAAATCCATGATGCTTTGTTTCGCAGGATGTATACTAATGTCATTTCTACTCTTTGGACTGAACACAACTTTTTCAAAAGTAATATATATAGAACTAGCCGTGCTTTCGCTTTTCTTTGGTATCAGTCAGGGGCTCTTGTCCATTTATATACCTCAGCTTTTCCCGGTACACATCCGCGGAACGTATACTGGTATTTGCTTTAATATTGGAAGAATCGTTACCGCCTTTGCCATATTCTTTGTAGCTGTTATGGTAACGGGCCTGGGAGGTTATGGCAATGCACTGCTCACCTTTGCGGGAATTTTTGTAGCCGGATTTATTACCATTTCACTTATGAAAAACGAAACTAAAAACAACTGATCATGGCACATATCAAAGTAGAAGAAGGAGTTCCGGGCATACGAAGCCTGGTGCTATTCAGACCAGAAACAGGAAAGCATTTATATGAACTGGCGCAGGTTCTGCTCAGAGATGCTTCCCCGCTTACCGCTGCTGAACGTGAACTTATAGCAACGCATGTGTCAGCTCGTAATCATTGTATATTTTGCATGAGTAGTCATGCAGCGGCTGCACGTGAACTCTTCGAAGAGAAACGTGAAGTAGTAGATTGTGTAATTGAAAGTAAGGGCACAGCACTGCTCTCTGACAAAATGAAAGCTTTGCTAACCATTGCCGGCAAAGTTCAGCAAAGCGGAAAGTTAGTAACAGACGAAGATATAGCAGAGGCGCGAAAGCATGGCGCTGAGGACAGAGATATACATGACACTGTTTTGATCGCAGCTACATTTTCAATGTTCAATCGCTATGTCGATGGGCTGGCTTCACTAACACCAACAGACCCTAAAGAATATGAACCCATGGGCAAGCGCCTGGCAACACTGGGATATGTTTTACCTCAACAACAAAAAACAAATGGCACACATTAATTTACCGGAAGGGCTGCCTGGAATTCGGGGGCCGATGGCATTCAGACCTGAAACTACAAAGCCATTAAACGAGCTTGCGGAGGTATTGCTGAGAAGTGAAAATTCGCTCAGCCGTGGTGATCGTGAACTCATTGCAACCTATATATCCTATCTGAACGATTGCTTCTTTTGTCAGAATGCTCATGGGGGAATTGCCCAGCATTATTTAGAATGCGATATATCTTTCATCGATGATGTAAAACGGGACAAGGACAATGCAAAAATTTCACCCAAACTCAAAGCGTTGCTAACGATCGCAGCAAGTGTTCAACAAGGTGGCAAGCATGTAACAACCGAGCAGGTAGCGAAAGCAAAGTTGCTTGGCGCAACGGACCTTGAAATTCATGACACCGTTCTGATAGCAGCAGCATTCTGTATGTTCAACCGATATGTAGACGGACTTAATACATGGGCGCCACAAGACAGGATGTTCTATATAAACCGTGCTAAAGATCGGGCTGAAGAAGGTTATGCGAACTATGATCCACATCACTAATAGAAATTTACTTTGCATTGTAGAAGTATATTAACCGTTAGCTTGCCATAAATTACTTTGCAAAGTAAATTTCCCTTAACGCTTGATATCTACATGAGTATAGCTCACACCATACAGCGGATTTGCAATCGGCCTGGGATGAAGTCTCAGAACATACTAACCGTATCAAGCAAGCTTTAAGCCAATCAATCAGTTTGAATATTTTAATAAAGTGTTTGAATACTTTAGTAAATAAGTATTTCTAACACTTTAATTTTACATAGAGAAGATATAGGTCTTTGACATATAAAAAGCACTTAACGAAGCGACATGGAAATTAAAAGATTAGGCTCACAACCATCGGGCAAAGGACCCGCAGATTGGTTTACCGGGACAGTTCGTATTGATCCATTATTTCAACCCAATGAACATGCGCGTGCAGCCGCAGCGACTGTAACATTCGAGCCGGGTGCTCGAACGGCATGGCATACCCATCCCCTGGGTCAAACATTAATTATTACCGCCGGCGTGGGTCGAGTACAACGTGAAGGCGGACCGATTGAAGAAATTCGTCCGGGCGATATCGTGTGGTTTCCTCCAGGAGAAAAGCATTGGCACGGAGCCTCTCCCACCATTGCCATGACACATATAGCAATACAGGAACAACTGAATGGAAGTGTGGTGGAGTGGATGGAGAAAGTAACAGATGAACAGTATCAACAATAGATAGATAGATATATAATTAAATATATAGCATGAAAAAGCCGTATGTAATCTGTCACATGGGATCAACAGTCGATGGACGAATACTTTCTGAACACTGGGGAGACAACAGAGAGAAGTATGGAACGCTATATTTGGAATGTCACAACGGCTTTGAAAGCCAGGCCTTGATGATGGTCGCGTCTCCATGGAGATTGTACAGTCAAAAAAATTGATTAAGGTATAATTAAAATTGATGGCAAGAATATTTATTACCGGATCAGCTGATGGACTCGGGCAGCTCTGCGCAAAGTTGCTAATCGAACAGGGACACCGTGTGGTCCTGCATGCACGCAACGCTGAACGCGGGCGCGAAGCTATGAAAAATATACCGGGTGCTGAGGCCGTTTTAACAGGAGATTTGTCCAGTATAGAAGAGACAAAAAAACTTGCCGAACACGTTAATCAACTGGGTATATTTGATGCGGTAATTCACAATGCAGGAGTTTACCAGGTTTCTGCCTCTCTGATTTTCTCAGTCAACACAATAGCTCCCTATACACTTACATGTCTAATTCAAAAGCCGCAGCGCTTGATATACCTGAGCAGCGGAATGCATTTACAGGGACATTCAAAACTAGACGAACTAAAGCGTAAAGGTAGTGGCGTATCCTACTCCGATTCCAAGTTGCTTGTATTAATGCTTTCCATGGCCGTAGCCCGTAAATGGCCGGATGTATACTCCAATGCCGTTGATCCAGGCTGGGTCCCGACAAAGATGGGTGGACCAGGCGCACCCGATGATTTGCAAAAAGGATTTGAGACACAGGCATGGTTAGCCGTAAGCAATGATGACAAAGCCAAAGTAAGCGGTCGTTATTTTCATCACCAGAAGGAAAGCCGCTATAACACCGAGGCTGACAATACATTGTTGCAAGAAAAATTCCTTACACTATGTAAAGAGATAACGGGCGTTTCATTTCCTCAATAGCAGCTATAGTATAAATCATCTTTGATTAAGTACCATGACAACGGTTAATGCTTTGTACTCCTTTCAACTTCAGCGTAGTAATTTTTCAGAACATAAAATGCTTTCTTTTTATTACCCTTCTGATCGAAGAGACCTTTGTTATTCCATCCTTCCTGGTATACCGGGTTGTTGCGTCTGGGTGATCGAAAGTCGTTAAGTATCCAGGGTGACATGCCTACATAATTATCGGGCATACGTTTCATCATATCAATCTGCTCACGATAATACCATTCCTGATATTCTTCACTCCAACGTGTAAGCGAATCGGCATGAAAGCCACCCAGTGCCTCGGCTCCCGTCTCACTGAAGAACAGTGGTTTGTCATACTTGACAGACCATTTTGCATTGCGGCAATTGCTGGGAAGTCCGCCATACCAACCCAGGTATTCATTGACCGATACTATATCTGTATACTGTCCTAACGGATCATCGATGGTTTGTGTGCCATTCACATTATGAACTTCAAGCGCTGCACTGATCAGACGCGTATTGTCCAATGCTCTGGCGCGGATTACGAGTTCGCGCATAAACCTGGTCCTTGCTTCGTGTACCGGTGTCTCATTCCCTACCGACCATATAATGATGCTGGCGCGGTTGTGGTCTCTTTGGATCATCTCTTTCAATTGCAGCTTTGCTTTATTGAGCACATCTGCATTTGCAAAATCAATTGTCCAGTATACCGGAATCTCTGACCACACCAGTATACCAAGCGAATCTGCAACTTTCGCCATGGCCTCGTTGTGAGGATAATGCGCCAGTCGTACCATGTTAGCATTCAGCTCTTTTGCCTGGCCGAGTAATTGCAGAGCATCTCTCTGTCCATTGGCTCTTCTTATCTCCTGCGGTATTTCCTCATGTATACATATACCGCGTAGAAATATAGCTTCATTGTTGAGGAGAATCTGCTTTCCTTTTACTTCGATGGTACGAAAACCGATCTTATCAATAAGCCTGTCCTGTGTCGAGGAAAGAATCACCTGGTATAGCTTGGGTTTCTCCGGTGTCCACAACTGCAGGTTTTTTACCTGGATTGAAAAACGTGCAGTATCCGATTTATATACTGCTTCCGTTTTGATTTTCAACTCTGGTATTTCTATTGTCAGGTCACCGGATGCAGCTTCATTGAATACTACCCAACCTGTGATCGTCTTTTGCTTTGCATTGACGGATGCCTTTTCAAGATACACCGCATAGTCGATGATGAATGTGTTTGGAACAGTAACCAGATTGACATCTCGTGTAATGCCGCCATAATTCCACCAGTCGGTATTCAACGTTGGTATTTCATCCTTCAGACGTTTATTGTCGACCTTTACCACGAGAAAGTTATTTTCTTCCTTTAACAGTCCGCGAGGTATTTCAAAATTAAATGGAGTAAAGCCTCCGGTATGCTTACCGAGTTTCTTTCCATTGAGATATACATGTGCCTGGTAATTCACGGCACCGAAATGTATATATATCCTTTCATTGGCCGATGGAAGCTTGGCATTGAACGTCTTTTTATACCAAACCGTTCCCTCATAGAACAGAAACTTGGAGTCTTGCGAGTTCCAATCCTGCGGCACCTTTAGTATATATTCATCAGTATAGCCGTGCTCTTTACGATCTGTTTTATTATCAGGTACATCGGAATTCCAATAAGCCTCACGATCATTCTCAGCGCGCTCCTGCCAGCGATAATTATAGAATCCTGTCTCGTATGGATCCACTATATATTGCCAGTCTCCGTTAAGGCTTACCGTTTTTCTGCCCGTAACATTGGTGATCAGATGCTGCTGGGCACTCAATGCAAAGGACAAAATCATGCAAACAAAAACGAGAAGGTGTTTGCATGTTGATCGATGTAATACTGGCAATATCATAGGCCGTTTGGGTTGCGCTGCAAAAGTAAATATAGTTCTCTATTTGAGCGAAGGAATAGAATTCAGGATCGGTTTGGAAAGCGTCTTCAAACTCTTTTGCGAAGTCTCCAGCAGCTCCAGCACAACAATCTCGTTTTGTCCCGTCTTCAACCATTCAGCAGGCACATAAATGGTTTGTTGTGGTCCGATCGACCAATATCTCCCCAGGTTGTGTCCATTGATCCATACGATACCTTTTCCCCATGTACGCATGTCCAGGTAAGTATCATGGACTGCTGATAGCGAAAACGTTCCGGATTTGATCACCGGGCTTTCAGCCGCAGCCGCTTTCTTGTTTTCTTTTTTACTCAACAAAGTCAAATCACTAAACGGCAGCGAATACATCTGCCAGTTCGGCAACTCGGTATTGTTAAATGTTACTGTAGATGTTATACCTTTTTTATTTTTCAACAGGTATGGTCCGAAATTTATACGCCCTAAATTCTCTACCAGTATATCCAATGTTACCTCACCGGCGGGTATCACAACCGAGAGGCTATCCTGCCGGAGCCTGCGGTCTAAGACACCTACGCGTTTACCGTTTATAAAGATAAGTCCATAATCCCGCAGCTCGTTGATTTTTAATATACCACTGCCCTGGCTGTTCTTTAATGTGGTGCGATATAACACAAAACCGTACGCCTGGTTCAGATCCTCGAATGTAAGTGGATGAGCACTCGCAACGGGTTCAGGTAATATATTCATTAAACTTATCTGACGCGAAAAGTTTATCAACGGCAGGGCTACTGCTTTTTTAGCGGGCGGTATATTAGGCAATACATGTCCTACTGGGAGATGTTTCTTGATCACACTTCTGAACTGCCGGAATTTTTCGGTGGCATTTCCCGCTTCATCCAATGGCGCATCGTAGTCGTAGCTGCTGATTTGCGGCTCATATGGATTCTGATCATTATAATTAGCACCATTCATAAACCCTCTGGTAGTACCCCCGTGAAACATATACATGTTGATGGAAATGCCAGCACCCAGTACTGCATCAAGTTTAGGAGCATGATCTTTTGCCGGGACCGTATGGTGCGGTGTACCCCACCAATCAAACCATGCTGGATACCACTCGGCTATATAGAAGGGACCTTTACCTTGATGGTACTGGCGTACAAGTGACTTTACTTCCCTGGGATTGTCCAATCCATTTACGGCCGGCAGCAATCCTGGTATATGTCCGTCTTTCACTTTAGGAGCCGGATCGCAGGTATATAGCAAGCCATCAAAGCCCGCTTCGATGAAGAGGCGTTTATTCTCTTCAAGGTATGCTTTGTCATTTGAATAAAAGCCATACTCATTTTCAACCTGCACCATGAGAATGTTACCGCCATGGTTGATTTGAAGGGGCACCAGCTGCCGCGCTACCTCCTGGATATAGTTACGATAGGCTGTGATGAATTTCGGTTCAAGACTGCGAACAATAAGTCCTTCTTCGTTTTGCAGCCAGTATGGATAGCCACCAAATTCCCATTCGGCACAAACGTATGGACTTGGACGCAATACAACCCATAGTCCTTCTTCCTGCGCGGTCTTTACAAAGGCCGCTATATCATTGTTGCCCGAAAAATCATACTTGCCTTTTTCAGGTTCATGTACATTCCAGAATACATAGGTGCCAATGGTATTCAAGCCCATGGCCTTTGCCATTTGCATGCGCTGGCGCCATGCCTCTTTGGGTATACGTGGATAGTGAAGTTCTCCGGAGATCATCAGGAACGGTTTTCCGTCCAGCAGAAATGTTGAATCGCCCAGTGCAAATGTGTGCTTGCTGGTTTGCGTCCATCCGGTGTGAGAGATGAAAAAGAAAATCAGCAACGAAACATACAAACGAAAAAAGCGGGAGGTGTAGTTGGTTGTCATAATAAGCAAATTGGGTCGGGTTGAATACGCATCAAATTGCAGGAACAAAGAAACGTGATGCGTTATAGAAAGTAAAAGCCTGTCACAACCTTGAGGTTGTTTATGACGATATACCCCCTCTTTTACTTAATATACCCCCTGGTATTTACTATGTATTTTTCTCTATACCGGTAATTTTAAGGTGTGCTATTACGATTCGCAGTCAATCGAATTATGATTACTGATTAGGAACTTGGAGCGGTCAACCAATTTTGTCTGTCAGTATGACGACTGGTTCAAGCATTTTACATTCTTGCTTGTCAGCAGCATCGTCTTGCCAGACAATCTTTGTGCAAGACCAACCGGCCGCATGAGAACCCCTGGAATCTACCTGCGCATTTTACATGGATGAGCAACATGCCTACCCGTTTTACAATTAGGTCATTAGTTTTTGTAATGGCCTGCAACGGAGAGGGCTATACGCTTCTTCGTAATTCCTGGTTATTCGTACAAAATAATTCTATGGAGGTTTGGATCTTTTGAAGAGTACTCAACTTTGAACTCATCCCCGATCTCAGGTGTGATATCATCGGCATAGTTAATTTCAGCCCTATACAGATTCCCGTCCGCTTTAAAGGTAACAGAAAACGTTCTGTGCCCACGATGATCGAGGAACAAGGAGTCAACTTTGCTATAGGTGATCACCGAATAATTATTGAAATGGTATAATCTGCGGAGAGAATCAAAACCTGCATAAATCAGGAATATGAAAATCAAAGTATAAAAACTATAGGTTACAATCTTTCCGATATTCATAGTGATAGCGGTCTGTTTTTTCCTGATGACAATTCATAGCCTATATATACTCTGTTAAACACGCCATCGGTATCTTCCTTTATCTTATCTCATTTACGATCGGAGGCCAATCGAATCACGGTTACTGAATAGGGACCGAGTGCTAATGTCGATTTATCTGTGATTGTAATAGACGACTCTTGTGGCTTTGCGTGCTTGTCAACAGGATCACCTTGTAACACGATCTTCTTCACAGCACTACGCGGTGGCACAAGCCCCGTCAGATCTACCTGTGCATTTACATTTACCGGCAACATATTTACCAGTTTTACAATAAGGTCATTACTTTTGGAATCGCGCACAATGGAGATGGCGATACGCTTTTTCACACCGTCCTCATTATTCGACAGCACAGTAGATACTGGCAGATATTGATCTCCGGCATTCTGTCCAAACATTTTTTGAACATAGTAGCCTACGGTTGGTTTTACTTCTTTGTTATCGAAATATATGAGGTTAGGATTCCATTGCGTCCGTCCGTCCTTTGCCAAAAGCGGTGCATAGGAACTCATCGTGACCACATCACCGTTTCTTTCAAGTGATGTTAGATAGAGCGCTTCTGATAATGCTGTCTCTACATTGTTAGGACGCCCCGGAAGATGGCTCGCATATTCACCTAAATATACTTTAGATTTAGAACGATCATACTTGTCATAGTATTCCTGATTGTGAATAAACCATCCGGGCGATTGATAGTAATGCTCATCAACAACGGGAACTTGGAGCGCATCGGCAATCTTCCATCCCTCGGTATAATCGGTTCCTTCAAAGGTTGGCCCAACAGTTCCGATCACGACCATCTCAGGATGTTTTTCTTTCATCGCCTTGAAGATAAGTTTGAATCGTTCTTCGAATACATCAGAGATAAGGTCTTCGTTTCCTATACCTATATATTTCAAATTAAAAGGCTGTGGATGGCCGGCATCAGCACGGAGTTTCCCCCATCTCGACTTTGCACTTCCATTCGCATATTCGACCAGATCAAATATATCCTGGATATATTCATCCATCTGGTCCAGTGGCACCCCGCCTTGTTGCCCGGCACCACCCGTGCCTGAATTCTGACATGGCACACCGGCAGCCAGCACAGGCAATGGTACGGCTCCTATATCTTCGCAGTATTGAAAATATTCAAAATACCCCAGGCCAGCTGTTTGATGATAGCCCCACAAATTTCGTTGTGGTTTTCTGCTCTCCAGCGGGCCAACCGTATTCTTCCAGCGGTATATATTTTCAATACCATCACCATGGGCCACGCATCCTCCTGGAAAGCGGATGAATTTAGGATGTATATCAGCAATGGTTTGAGCCAGGTCATTGCGAAGTCCGTTCCTTCTTCCTTTAAAAGTCTGCTGTGGGAAAAGCGACACCATATCAACGGCAAGGCTACCCGCAGACAGTGGTCGTATAGCAAGCTGCGCTCCGCTGGCACTATCTGTCGCTGTCAGAACAGTTTTTATATTCTTCCATGAAGCCGATGCTACCGGTATTACTCCACGGGCAATCTCCTTACCATTTCGAGTTACCAGGCTAACGCTAACCGACTTTACACTGCCCTTCAATCTCTTTACAAAAAGAGAAAGATTGAACTTCTCTCCGTTCTTTACCGCAATGCCATCAAAGCCTGTATTTATAAGTGAAGCATTTCCATTTGTAGTTGTGAGTGTTGCATAATGACTATTATTGCTATGGATCGGATCTATAGTGTCCACTGAAAAAGTAGCGTTTGTTCCTTGAAGTCTCCACGAGTGCTTGCTGTTCCATGTAGTATCTCGATATTCCCGGTCACTTGGTGTATATTCAAAATCACGATTCTGAATAAGCTCTGCATAGAGACCTCCATCGGCTGCGTAGTTTATATCTTCAAAAAACACACCGAGCAGTAAATTACTGATCGGCTTCACAGCATCGGCATGAACGGTGAACGAAGCACTGACAGGCTGAAGCCCTGCAAATCGCTGAACGTCCTGCTGCGTGCGCTCATCATGAAGTATAGCGCGGTAATTGGCAACTTCTGTTTTTTGAATGAGCTTCTCTGCGACACTCCAGCGTACACGATGAACCTGGCCGGTGAAAGTTCCCGATTCAAGGGACAGTGTAACATTGGCAGACCGGTATTGACTTGCTTCAATTTGTTTTGCCTCACTATATACTTTAAAATCCCTTGTCTTGACTTCAAAGTATTGATTTTCTTTCCCTTTAAATTTGATAGTATATATCTTGCCATCATGTTCCACAATGGGATCTTTAAAGGTTAGCTCCTTGTCAAGGAGCGGATAGCTTTGCCTGCCCCAGTATACCAGGTCGGGTGAGGACACATGGGCAAAAGCATGATCATACTCGTTTACACTCCACAAGCAGTGCCACACTCCACTCCCATCTAAAAACATGAAAGGAGTCAGCATTCTTTTCTCTTTTCCCCATCGCCCGTAGTCGCAACGAACAAAACTATACTCGTTTCCTATTAGGAACCAATTCTTCTTATCGGTGCTCCAGGCGAAATGTAAACCGTTGTGATTATTATTCTTGGTAGTCGAATACGAAAACAGGTATACAAAATCAGGTTCTTTATTTATACTGTGAGGCAGCGCTAAACAGTTTGAATATATACCTATTAAAAATAGAGACAATATGATAAGGTTCAACAGGCAACTTGTGTGAAACGATTTCAATCCTGGCAGGTTCATATATTGTAACGATCTGTGATCTTTGTATTCCTCCTTCAATAACGACATTATATTCTTATCGGTCAATACCTTTCAGGGTAGGAATAACTTCTACAATTTTACCTTGTTCACTGTGAACAAGATCGACACTAAAAAACTCGAGACATTCTTTGCGAGGTTGATTATTGATGTTCTTTTTCTAACAGCTGGGATGGCGGATATCCGAATTCCTTAACAAAACATTTGCGAAAATATTTCAGGTCCGAAAATCCGACCATATAAACCACTTCATATACCTTATACCGTTGTGTACGCAATAATTTAGCAGCTTCCGAAATCCTCAGCGACCGAATATACTCAATAGGCGAAAGGCCGGTAAGCTGCTTGATTTTTTTATACAGTATAGTTTTGCTTAAGCCTACCTCAAGGCTAACGGTGTCCACCGTCAGGTCGGTCTTATTCATATTTACCTTCACGACCTCAAAGATTTTCTGGAGAAGTTTCTCGTCTGTGGAAACTATATTCGGCTTCTCATCGGTGAGGAACATCGTTCGATAGTACCGCTTGGCGTTTTCACGCGCCTGCAAGAGATTATTAATGGTGAGCGATAGTATCTCCGGGCTGAAGGGCTTGGTGAGGTATACATCTGCCCCGGTTTCCAATCCGGCTTTATGCTGGCTGTGTGCTGACCTGGCTGTTAAAAATATAACCGGTATATGGCTGGTTTTGATATTGTGTTTGAGTGTATGGCACAATTCTATTCCATCCATTTCAGTCATCATGATATCACTCACGATCAGGTCGGGGTTGCTTGCAAAGGCAATTTCCATTGCTTGCTTGCCGTTATCTGCTTCGATTACCCGATAGTCTGTCGCCAGATATTCTTTCAGGAATGTCCTTACGTCTTCATCATCTTCCACCACCAGAACAGTCTTGAGCCCTTTCTTCGCATGCGTAACCGGTCCATCATCGTGTCCATCATGTTCCTGTATTTCCAGATCAAGTTCCGGCAGCCGGTCGTGATCGATGATTACTTCGTGTGGCTCAAAGTGATCTTTACCCAGCGGTATCTTTACAGTGAACACAGACCCTACCCCAACGGTGCTCTCGGCATATATCTCTCCTTTGTGTAAGTATACCAGCTTCTTTGCCAGTGCCAGTCCTATACCCGAACTGATGTGATTGGTAGCTTTACCATTGTAGAACCAGTCAAATATATACCGGATTTGATCCTTGGCTATACCGATGCCGTTGTCTTTAACTTCAACACAGACAAACTCCCGACTATTGGCACCAGATTCTTTTTTTAGTGTAATACTGATGGCGTTCCCCTCTCCTATATACTTAAAAGAATTCGAAACAATGTTGGTCAGCACCATCTCAATCTTCTCGGGGTCAACCCAGGTATAAATCGATTTTTCTTCAGTATAAAAATCAAAGTGTACGTTTGGCCTGTTGGAAAGCTCTTTGAAGTTCAAAAATATATCTTCTACGAATGGAACGATGTCAATTTCCTGAATAGTGAGCATCATTTTTCCACTCTCGATCTTTCGATAATCGAGTAGCTTATTAATTAAGGCTAACAGCTTGTGCGCATTCTTATGCACCATATGCAGCTTCTTTCCGCTTGCTGTCTCATTGTTTTCCCTGGACATCATTTCTTCCAGCGGGCCAATGATGAGCGTAAGCGGAGTTTTAAATTCGTGTGATATCTCTGTGAAAAATGCAAGCTTGTCCTGGACGAGTTGTTGTTCGCGTCTGCGTTTATTCTTTTCACTCTTTACGCGTTTTTTCAAGTGCGTCTGGCGTTTTCGAATAGAGTATATACTCCAGGCAGCCAGCCCAAGCACAAGTACATACGTGAAGTATGCTGCCGGTGTTCGCCACAACGGAGGGGCTACGCTGATCTTGACGTGCGCAAATTTAGCGGGCCATGAATTCGGTTGGTTGGTGGCTTTGACTTTAAACTCATAAGTACCCGGTGGAAGGTAACGATACGATGCTGTTCGCTGATTGCCGATATAATTCCAGTCTGCATCAAAGCCTTCAAGTTTATAGGCGTATTCACATTTTTCAGGGCCGCTATAGTCGAGTGCTGTAAATTCAAAGGTGAAGGAGGCCTGGTCGTGCCGGAGTGTGAGCTGTTGGGTTTCATCAATTACTTTTTCAAGTATATCGTCCTCGGTGGCTCCACCGATCTTTACCGATTTGTTAAACAATTGAAAGCCTGACAACTTTACATCGGGTACTATTTTACTGTTGCTTACTTTAAGAGGATAGAATAAATTGAATCCATGAGTACCACCAAAGCATATATACCCTTTGGGAATGTTATTCAAAGACGATCCCGGATTGAATTGTCCAGCCTGCAAACCATCGTTGGATGTATAGTTGAAGAATGTTCCGGTAGTCTTATCGAGGCGGGATATACCATTGATCGTACTGCACCATACGTTTTGCTGTTCATCGATCTGTACACCAAAGACAGTGTTATTGATCAGGCCGTTTTCATCTGTGTAGAGCTTAAATGTTTTATCGTTGAGATTATAGGCGCCCAGGCCCCCGCCACCGGTCCCGATCCAGAGAACATTATCTTTGTCGATTGCCAGCGTATGAACGATGTTACTCCTCAAAAGATTACTTGGCTCCGTGCCTACGAAAATTCTCTCTACTTCCCTGGTATCAGGATGGTATGCGAGCAAACCATTGCCATAGCAGCCTAACCACAAATTACCTTTCTTGTCTTCAGCAATTGTACGCACGTCAACGGTGCGAAACATCGGTGCTTCGCTATTTAGTTTAAAGGTCTTGCTTGCTTTATCCAGTAAACTAAGGCCACCCCGTGTAGCACCTACCCATATATTTCTTTTGGAATCCTCAAAGAGTAATGATACACGGTGCCCTAATGGAATCGGTACATCGTAAGCTGAGCGTGGATAGTGTATAAAAGAATCAGTCTTCTTATCGTAACGGTATATACCATCGGCATAGGTTCCGAACCATAAATTGTCATTATAATCCCGAAGGGCAGTATATACAACGTCATCACCAATGCTACCCGGTTTACCATCGGCTTCATAATGACGCAGCAGCTTACCTTCGGGTGTAAATTTATATATACCTTTGGAATCCGTACCAGCCCATATATTTCCGTCTTCATCATTACACAAACCATAAAAGGGTACTGCGCTCTCGGCAGCAGCGAAGATCCGTTTTACTTCTACCTTCATGAAGTTCTTGTCTTCATCACTCACCATGTAAATGCCATCGCCGTGGGTGCCGATCCAGATGTTGTTATCACGATCCTGAAAAATAGAACGGATTGTATGCTGTGAAATATCAAACGCATCAAGCGCTTCAACATGATGCGATGACAAGCGCTCTACTTTACGGCCATCAAAATCCTGAAGGTCTACAGTATATATACCGTTTCCCTGTGTACCGATCCAGAGAGTTTTATCCTTATCTTCCAGTAATGAAAATGCGCCACGCTGCGGGGGAAGTATTTTATCCAGAACAATGAATCTTCCCTCTGCGCGGATAAAAAGAACAAGCCCTTTGGTCGTTCCGATCCAGATGTTACCCAAGTGGTCTTCCAGAAAACATTTTACATACTGTGAAGGCAGAAAATTACTAGCTGAGTACGCGATAACCTTTTCGGGATTTTTCCCTTCTTCGCGTATGCGGAATACATCGAGCCCTGTGCTCTGCTCGCCTGACCATATATACCCGTAGCTGTCTTCAAAGACGGTGATGGTAGCAGTACTTTTTAAATCGAAATGTTGTGTGGTATCATATAGATTTGTTTGGGGATCAAACAATCCGATGCCACCAAAATACCAACCGATCCACAATTTACCGGCACTGCTTTCCGATATATAGGAGACATCATTATTGCCTGCCTTGTCGGGATTCAGAAATACGTTCCATTTTTGAGTGGACAAATCAAATTGATATAGCCCCCTGCGGGAAGATACCCACAGGCGTCCCTTTGAATCTTTGAATAACCGTTGCACGAAGTTGTCGTGAAATTGATTGGGACCGGTTTTGTCAAACTTGAACGACGTGAATGAATAACCGTCAAACCGGTTTAATCCATCATCGGTAGCAAACCACATCCATCCTTTATCATCCTGCTCGATGCTGTTGACTACAGCTTGAGACAATCCATCTTTAATGCTATACCGTTTGATGATTTTATTTTTCTCATGCTGTGCAAGGCTCCTATAGGAGAATCCACTCACCAGGACGATAGTCGTCATGAAGGTGAGGAGAATGCGATGCACATGTTCAACCTTGGTCCGGTACATGATTTAAAAAAGCTAAATCGCCTTGTCAATTGAAAATCCCTTTCCTGCAAAAGCTTTCTTACTGGTCCAGTCAGCGTTAGCAGAACTCCAGAATTCATCGTCAGCACTCAGACCCAGCGGAAGGAATGCGACTGTACACAAATATAGACTTCCTGTTGAAATATAGTGTTCACCAATTTCAGGTTGATGCCCTGTAAAGCCTATGGTCAGCCAACCATTTTTGTCAAATGTTCCGGGAGCTTCAAGTGTGGTTTTAATTACAGCGGTGAGCGCGCTTCGCACCTGTGGTGGTGTTATACTTGCCGGCAATTGCTTTTGCAACGCTACCTGGCTGAGTAACTGAAAAGCCCCGCATCGATACGCCAGCGAACGACCTACCGGAGGGAAGGTCCCTTCCGGTGAGATGAGCCGCTCCTGTATTTCCGCGTAGCGCTGGGCGCGCTTCAGGATTTTTTCCGACAGCTCCTTCCCTTCCTGCTTTACTTCCTGTAACACCTTTAGTATATCCAGCAGCATAGGCTGAATAACAAAACTGTTGTAGTAGTCAAAATGAAAATCAGGACCATCGCCGTATATACCATCGCCTTTATACCATTCCTCATGGGACTTCAACGCATAGTCTACACGCATAGCATCATAGTCGTTGGTGAACTTTAACAAGGCTGCTTCAATCATTGCACTGAAGAGAAGCCAGTTGGAGTAATACGGTTTTATAACCCGGGTTGACCGAAGCGCAGTGAGAAGATGTTGCTGTGTAGTCTGATCAAGATTTACCCAGAGTTGTTGCGGGGCACGTACCAGCGCATGGGCCAGAAACGCTGCGTCTACCAAGGGCTGGTTGTGCTGCGTAAAGTTCATATAGCTTTTTGCCGTAGGGGTCACTGCATGCGCTATAGCCTGGACGGAAAGCTTTATATACTTCTGCCGGAGCTGCCCTTCGCTGGTTTGATCAGGCCCGAGCTCAAGCCAGGGAGCCAGCCCCGCCAGACTGCGACCTAAAGCTTCCAGGTATGTAACTTCTTTTCGTGAAGACAACGTACCGGCTACACACTCGACCGGCATCAGTTCTTTGATGCGGTCTTGTTGCAGTGCATTGAGAACGGGTTCGGTGATTCGCGTTAACATGCTGATCCAATACTGGCGATCGGTACGTGTCTCTTTCAGATGTGAATCGTGTTGTGTGAAGCTGAACAGTGGTGCTAACGTGCTGCCGGCCCCCAGCAGCGAAAAGCCTTTTAAAAAATTTCTCCTGATCATCGTTATTATATATATACTTCGATATACTACCGGTTATTTCATTTTATAGATCTCACTACCTGCCAGTAAAAATGCGCCCGCACCATACTCCTGGTAATTATCGATGGTAACTTTATCCGGCGAGGCACCGATCGGTTGTACCCACTGCAATTTACCTTCTGCTGTGACGTATTTATTCAACCCAGCCCACGCCTTTTTTACGACCGGTAAATATTCTGTTTTATCCAACACGCCAGCATTGATTCCCCAGGCCAACGCATAGCAAAAAAATGCACTGCCGCTTGTCTCCGGGTGCGGCACTTCGTTTTCATCCAGCAAGCTGGGGCGCCACAAGCCATCTTTACTTTGTATAGCTTTAACCGATGCGGCCATCTCTTTAAGTAAAGCTATATATTTTCCATAGCCAGGATTGTCTTTTGGGAGAACCTGCAATACGCGCACGGTTCCGGCCATAACCCAGCCATTGCCCCGCGCCCAAAACGTTTTCTTTCCCTGTGGTGTCTTCTTGTTAAAATAGGATTGATCACGATAGAAAAGATGTTCCTGTGAATCGTACAGGAAGGCATGTGAATCCCAGAACATGGCATTTAAAAAATCAAGATAGCGTTGGTCTTCTGTGACGGCTGCTAATTTAGCAAGCACGGGCGGTGCCATAAACAGCGCATCACACCACCACCAATCCTGCCGGCCGGGTTTCGGATCTGCTATCAAGGAATCAAATGTCTGTCGTATATCGGCAATCATTACGGGATCTTTCTGCAGGGTATAGATCTCCAGGTAAGTTTGTCCTTTGGCGTGATCATCCGCATGACGCAGACGGTCTGCCAGTTTCCAGTCAGCCGTTTTAGACCAGGCTATAGCTGCCTGTATATATTTATCATCGCGCGTTGTGTTATAGGTTGCCATAACACCGGTATAGAAAGCTGCACGCGCCCAGTCATTTTCATTTTTAGCATTAAAAGAAACAGGGTTTGCCAATTGCCAGTCGCAAACTTTGCGCATCTGTGCTTCAATGTATTGTTTTGAATATAGATCGTCCTTGGGTTTCCAGCCTATAAATGAAGTGGCTACCAGTATAACCACCAATGCTATTGCGGAAATCAGGTACTTTTTAAAATGCGTAATCACCATAGATAACAAGTTTTCGGAGTCAAGTAAAGAATAGGTATATATAGGACTCAGCACCAAATGCACTGAGTCCTATATAAGAATGATTGATCATTTTTTAATACAGGGGATTCTGATCAAGCTTGGCATCTTTATTCAGATCAATCTCCAATTGAGGAATGGGCAGCAAAAGATGTTTGTCTGTCAACCCATTCGTGGTTTCAATGTTACCGTTGGCCAGCGGTGTAGTGCCGCTGAGTGTGGTGGCGCGTGTCACTAATGTTCCGGTGCGCACCAGCGTCATTCTTCTGTTCTCTTCACCGATCAACTCCCGGGCGCGTTCATCCAATATATAGTCTAAGGTAATATCGTCAGCATCGACAACCGAAGCATTTGCCCTGCCCCTCACTTCGTTGAGGTCATCGGCAGCACCGGAAGTATTGCCCTGATTGAAACGTGCTTCTGCACGCAACAGGTATGTTTCCGCTAAACGCATCAATATGAAATCTTTCCACATGCCATAACCAAAGGTATCGCGTGGATCGAATGCAGACCACTTTGTTATATAGGGAGCCAGTCTCCACACGGTATCGGCTGCGAGTACTTTTATTTTAGAGCCATCGCCAAGCGTAAATTCTTTATCTATACCATACGGTACTTCCTGTCCGCGAATGGCGCTATATTTAGCATCGGTGTTATTGAAGTACCAGTGTCTCCGCAGGTTGTATTTTGAATTGCGCATATCCTCATCCTGGTATAGGCTATATAGCACCCAGTTGTTCAAACGAACACGGCCTATACTTCTGCCGCCCAGGGAGTCCGATGGAAGCATTCCGGCAACATCATAATAGCCACCACCCCAGTTTCTGCGTTGCTGCGGAGAGTCTGTTGAATACTGTTTATCGGTTGGGTTCTCATTTTCAAGTACCCAAATTACTTCGGTGTTTCCTTGCGACCTGCGCTGATTGCCAAAGATGAACAAATCAGAAAATGCATCACCCGGTAAATTGGCGCGAACTCCAAATCTGTTTTTCACCAGGCTCAAAGCCCCGCTGTTACCATTGATGATTTCGGTGAGTTGTGCTTCAGCTTTCGCATCTTCGCCCATGCGCAGGTAGGCTGTACCGAGCAGCTGACGGGCCATAGCTTTATTGGCTCTTCCCTCCTTTGCAGCAGCACCTATCTTTGGTAATTTTTCAACGGCAAAGAGCAAGTCTGCTTCGATTAAACTATTTATTTCGGCAACCGATGCACGCGTGAAATCTGTTCGCGGCTCTACCGTAGGTTCGATGACCAGTGGCACGCCACCATATAGTGTCACAAGCATATCATAAGCATAGGCTCTGAAAAATTTAGCCTCTCCTTCATATACCGCTTTATCCGCTTCCGAAAGTCCCGGTATATCTGCCTGTTGCGCACTTGCGATCAGGTTGTTGGCATTGTTGATGAGCTTATAGAGATATCGCCAGAGCTTGAGTGAGGCGGCATCGGAAGCATTCATCTGCGCGTAATCAAAATAAGGCCTGGCATCTCCGTTGGAACGACCGGCCGGAGCCCAGAGTATATCCGTGCCTATATTCCAGATGTTAATAAACGTCTGATCGTTTGAGCTCTTGGGCAGGGTTGCAAAATGCTGGTGTATACCAACGACTGCAGCATCAAAGCCCAGCTTATCATTCAATGTCGATGGCGAATATTTATCTTTTACTTCTTCATCCAGGAATGAATCACTGCAGGATATACTTGCCAACAGCAAGCCTGTACACATCACTACTTTATATATCGTTTTCATATAGTCTTTCTTTATTGATTATAGAGAGAGATTTATACCAAGAGAAATGGATCTTACTACCGGGTAGTTAAGATTGTCTCCACTGGAGCCTCTGGATGCATAGTTCATCTCGGGATCCCAACCAAACCAGTTGGTCCAGGTATATAGATTCCTTCCTGCAGCATAGATGGTAAGAGCTCCTATACCATAGCGGCTCAGGAAATCTTTTGGAACGGTATAGCTCAGGCGCACATCTTTCAAACGCACATAGCTCCAGTCTTCGGCAAAGTGATACCCGCGGTAGTTTTTATAGGCAGATAAAGATGGCCAGTAGTTGTCGCGATTTTCCGCTGTCCAATAGCCAAAACCGTCCGGAAGATTTCTGCGACCCGCTTCATCGGCATAGGTGAGATCGGCATTGCGCTTGAGACCACCTTGTGAGGTCTGTACAAAAATGCTCAGGTGGAAATTCTTATAGTGGAATGTATTTGTTATACCGCCATACCATTTTGGATTTCGCTGACCTATAATAACGCGGTCTTTCGAATCGATGATGCCATCACCTGCGTCCGGTTTCCCATCGCCATCGGTATCCACTGTAGGTTGATCTTTGAACTTGATATCACCTGCTTTTGCAACCGGATCGTACGTGCCTATATCTTCGGTTTGCCAGATGCCTATTTTCTCATAACCATAGATAACACGCAAAGGTTGACCAATGAACCATGTATTGCCTATATCATCTTTTCCATCACCGTATAGTTCCAGGATCTTGTTCTTATAGGTTGAGAAATTAAGAGAAGTCTCCCATCTGAAGTTACCCCGGTCGATGTTAACCGAATTCAGTGTAATCTCTACGCCAACATTCTGCATCTTGCCCAGGTTGTTCCAGATGTCCGCATAACCATTCACACCGGGCAGAGCGCGCTTCAGGAGTATATCTTCCGTTTTACTTTTATATACTTCTATTGTTCCTGTGAAGCGATCTTCCAGCAATCCAAAATCGATAGCCCCGTTCAGGGTTGTTGTAGACTCCCAGGTAAGATCTCCATTGCCAAGTGTATTATATACCACTCCGGTTTGGATCGCTCCTGTAAAAGGCTGCTGCACGGTAGTAGCCGTGGTATAGGTTTGGTTGGGCGCTATAGCCTGGTTTCCGGTTTTACCGTACGACACTCTGAGCTTGGCCTGTGAAATGATGTTTGATAAATTACTCATGAAGGCTTCGTTGTGCAGGTTCCAGCCTATAGCCATGGACGGGAAGATGCCATACTTACTATTGTTGGCACCAAAAGCTGAGTAACCATCTCTTCGTGCAGTAAGCGTTAACAGGTAGCGGCTATCATACGAGTAGTTGATTCTTCCCAGCTGCGATAGCAATGTATATTCATTGGCTTCTGAGTTTGCAGATTTTGAAGCTCCTGCAAGAAGATCGTTATACGACAAAGCATCGTTGATGAAACCTGTAGCGGACGCTTCGGATTCGAAGCTTGATACTTTTTGTGCACTGTACGCGGCTGTTATATCAACGTGATGCTTGTTGATATCTTTGGTGTAGCTTACTACATTTTCCAATACCCAGTTGTTACTGGTACTGTCCCGCAACGTGGCTGTACCGCTTTGATCATTGGCCGCTCTTCCCGTATAGGATGCTACATGTACCATGTTATATATATAGGCACCTTTGAGTTGGTATTTGAATCCTTCCAGGAATTTCGGTGTCAACTCCACATAGCCATTACCGGTTAAGTTCTTCCCGCGATCGGTGCGATCGGTGGTAAGTCCAAGCAACGGGTTCACAAACAGCTGCTCAGGCGCCATTGGGTAAACTATATATTTACCATTCGCGTCTCTGGGCACTGAATACGGACTCATCGCTGTAGCCTGCAAAAGGTTTGCGCGGCCTCCGTCATAATTGTTATCGGTAAAGAAGCTGGACATTCCGATCTTCAGGTAATCGGTGACCTGTGCATCAAGGTTGGAGCGCACGGTAGTGCGATTGAATTGAAAGCCTTCAACAACACCTTTCTGGGCAAGGCGTGTAGCTGAAAAGTAGTACTGTACTTTCGGAGTACCACCGCTGACACTCAGGTTATATTCTTGAATGTTGCCCGTGCGGGTGGCTTCTTTCATCCAATCGGTTGTCTTGCCGTTCGCATAGTTTTCCTGTTCGGCAAGGTTTGGAAGCACAGCAGTTTGTGTAATACCATTTGCCGTGAGAAAGTCTTTATACTTTTGCACATACTGATCCGGCCCCATGGGCGTGAGCGTATGGGCTATATTCTCAACGCCACCATAGGCGTTGAAATTTATATTAGGCTTACCATCTTTATTGGTTCCGCGCTTGGTGGTAATGAGTATAACTCCGTTGGAACCACGCGTTCCATAGATTGCTACAGCGGAAGCGTCTTTGAGAATTTCAATGGAAGCTATATCATTCGGATTTATATCATTCAAGCTTCCAAAAAATGGCATACCATCGAGAACGATGAAGGGACCGGTACTGGCGTTGATTGAATTTACACCACGCACCTGCATGGTTCCTGAACTACCGGGAACAGAAGACTGCTGCGTGATCTGCAGACCTGCAGTGGCACCCTGCAATGCTTGTGACAAGTTTGTCACCGGGAGATTGGACAACCTGTCCTTGGGTACAGATGTTACCGAGCCGGTAATGTCAGAACGTTTTTGCGTACCGTATCCGACCACGACTACTTCCGATAATTGTGTGATATCAGAAACAAGTTGAACATCTACCGTGGTGCGTTCGCCTACGGTGATCTCCTGCGGCAAGTATCCTATAAATGAAAACACAAGCACTACATTTCCATCCGGAACGTTGATGGTATATCTGCCGTCTGCATCCGTTGAGGTTCCGTTGGAAGTACCTTTTACAAGTACGTTCACACCGGGAACCGGTGTATTGTCATCAGCGGAAGTTATTTTACCGGTCACGGTAAAATCTACGCGGTACTTCCCATCATCAGCCCATGTCGGTACCGTTGCAAATGCACAGCACAGACATGCAAGTAGATGGAGAATAATTTTCTTTCGTAAAATTCTATCTCTCATAAGTATAGGGTTAAAGCTTTAAAATTTTGATTCAGAGAATGTGATAATCACTGCCATGCGATTTGCACGAATGGACACCGTGCTTTTCAACCGGAGTTGGTGATTTGTAATGTGTTCATGGAGTCAGGGTTAGTTGTAAAAAGCTGATTTGATCACAAGCGACATGTGGTGTTTTGGTGAGGTTCGCGTGTAAACAAATGTACACGGATGGGCCAGCGTGCCCGGGGGGTTACTTCATGATATAAAGAGGGTCACTTAGACTTTTCAATCGTTTTAAAACGAATTTCAAACGTTTTAAAGCGAATCATGGATATTCATTTTTAAGATCAGCTGCCTGAGAGCGGCCGTGGAGTTGGCGTCCTGACAAGAAGATAATGCTTGCCGATAAGCGAAAGAAAAGCATGAGTCACAACCGTTGTTATGACTCATGTTTAGCCTTATCGCAAATCCTTACAACCATTATGTGGGAAGATCGTGTTATTCCCCTTTTATAAGTTTTCCGGTGGTTAGTTTGCCGTTGATGAGCGTTTTGTATACATATATACCGGTTGGCAATTCCCGTCCATCCAGTTCAAGTTCATGTGTACCTGCTGACAGTATTCCGAACGAATACGTTTTTGCTTTGATGCCTGATGCGTTCAGTATATCTACGGTAACATCGGCAGGCTGTAGCAGCGAGACTGCTATATATGCTTTCTCCGAGAATGGATTGGGATACCCGGCCACTGCATTACGATCGCGATCTTCCGTTAACGGTCCCGGACTTTCCTGCCTGGCTGCCGAAGATGATGATCCACATTCAGCCGTAGCCGAACCGGTTATAGCAATGTTATCGATGTTTGCTGTACCTGCGGCCGTAGTTGCCTGGAGTCGTACAATGGCAGATGTGTTCGCGCTGATGTTTGCGTTAACCGTTACAGTCGACCAGGTTGTCCATGTACTGGTAGCGGGAAAATTTATATTTGAAGCCACTACAACTCCGTTTACAAGCAAGTTTGCCGGCCGGTTAGCACCGCTTCCATTCGCATAGCGGAAGGTAAATGTTTTTGATCCACTCGTGGCAAAGTTTACTCTCCAGTTGATGCCAGCACCGACAGCATTGTTGGTGTTTACAAAGCCGGCCCCGGTATAGCCTGTGTAATTCATATCGATCGTTCCTTCGGCACTGCAAAAGCCCGTTGTATTTTCCTCGATTGTTACTGAAGCCTGCACTGGAACTATATACCATTGCTGATTGGGCCAGTATGCAAAGTCACCCAACACAACACCGGCTCCGTTGACAGTAGAGGAATCCGCTATCTCTATTATTTTTCCAAGGCTGTTTACGTTATCGATTCTGTACGATCCGTCCGCACAAGGTATAATATGCCACTTCTGATTATAGCCACCGTTGTATGTATACTGAATCGTGTTGGTACCCAGCGTGCGGGAAGCAGAAGGATTGTCCACTACCTTTCCGCTGTTCACGTTGTTGATTCTATACTCTCCACGTCCCAGGTTTTGAATAATCCATCGCTGGTTTGTGCCATTGTTAGATGTATACTGTTTGATTTGCGTACCGTCCGTGGTGGCATACCCGGGTACCTCCATAACTTTTCCTGAATACTTGTTTACCAAACGAAACTCGCCGTTAAAATTTATAGCAGGCCCGCCGGTTGCTATACCGGTGGTTGTATTTATACTCCATTGATCATACCACGGCAGACTTAATGTAGTGCCTGAAATCTGAAGCGGTTGCAGAATGAGCCGTGTCATCGAGTAATTACCAACAGACCAGCGATCCCCAACATATACATAGGTCGTTGCACTGGTGCCGGTCACCGCGAAAGCATTGGTAACTTGCGATTGATACGTTCTGGCTCCTGCAGGTGCTATATTACCGCGGCTTGTCCAGGGGCCAGCAAGTGAAGTGGCTGTAAAATACCGGTTGTCATTTGTATCCCAGCCGGAACAGAAAGATTGAATCCAGAAGTAGGTTCCTCCTGATTTTAGTATAGCATGCCCTTCACAACCTATACCTGAATTTGAATTACTGTTATAGCCACGGAACACTTCCTGCACTGGTGCAGTATAGGATGCATTCAACTCCATAATCACTACCTCAGAGTTTATAGCAACGCTGCTGATCAGGTACGCTTTGCCATCTGAATCCTTGAATACATTCATATCACGGCTATCATTATTAAGCGGCCGAAAATGCCCCTGCCATGTATAGTTCCCTCCTATCGTACTACTTGTAGCATAGCCAACTTCAGCAGTTGAGTACGCATTCCAACCTTCATAGTGAACCCAAAGTATATATTGCCCGGTGTTGGTATTGTGTAAAAGTTTAGGTCGTTCTACCACCGCGTCATTGTCGAGATCAGGATGTGATGTTCTGCTGAGAATTGTATTAACAAAAGTCCAGGTCTTCAGATCGGGTGACGAGTATAAATTTACTCCGCGAAAGCGGTAGTTGTTCTGCGAACGATCCATGCCCCACAGGTAATAGAGGCCTCCGATCTGCATAATGCCGCCCTCAACAGCCTGAACGATGTTGCCATTGATATCATACCAATCGCCCCCGGGATAAAATGTACTTTGAGCATTGACGTTGGACAGTGAAGATATAGTCATCATCAACACCAAGGAGCTTGAGACAACCGCACTGCGAGTCATGTTACTGGTAGCTTTAGCTGCGAACGCTAAAACCGGAAGTGCAAGGCCATGCAACACCGTCTTTGATTGTAAAATTTTTTCTTTCATGGGTCTGGGTTTAAAAATGAAACAATAGCTGGCAACTAGATATAGGTATATATCCTTGACAAACAGAAATCACTGGCTAATCATCGTTTAAACAAACGAAGTTTAAACCGGTAACACCGATGCTATACGTTGCTTGCCGACACGAAACAAATGTATCAGCAAACATCAGCCGTTCAGGGGGGCAATCCATGAAATCAGGAGGGTCATATAGATTTATTTCAAACGATTGATTAAGTGAATTCAATCGTTAACATTGAATTTATGGCAGTATAACAAATGTAGCAACAACGAGATGGAGCGTACTGCGATAAGCGGTTACTGCATTGATTACCGTCTGTAGTAAATCCATATCCATACACCCAAGGTGTAAAGCCCTGACAAACCTGAGCCTTGTTGATGACAATCCTCAGTAATCCGGGGTCCGCATCTATATATCTTTGAGAAAACCACTCACGATGCAGGTATTGATATATAGTTCTCTTCCCTATGAAAGACCATTCCTGGAGAAGGAAGCGGGGCAACATGGGATTACCCATACGGATCAGCGCCTTAGTCTTCAGAGCGTATACCTTGCCAAAGGTTTTGAAGCGATCTCTATCTTTACTGCGGATGATGCAAGCGGTGTTGTATTAGATGAATTGTCGAAAATGGGTATACGGTATATAGCCCTACGTTCAGCCGGGTATGATCATGTCGATCTTGACAAAGCAAAAAAACTGGGTATACATATTGCCAACGTCCCCGATTATTCCCCCTATTCAGTAGCCGAACATGCTGCAACAATGCTGATGGCCTTCAACCGAAAAATAGCGCAGAGTCGTTTACTACTACAACTACAGGATTATCGACTCGATACACTCACAGGCTTTGACATTCACGGCAAAACCATCGGTATACTTGGGACTGGTAAAATCGGGATGGCTTTCGCCAGGATCATGCAGGGTTTCGGAGGCCATGTTTTCGCATGTGATCCTGTCCAGAATCCGAAAGCCTCTTCTTTGCAGATTACATATATACCATTCGATGAACTGTTGCTGCAGAGCGATATCATTTCCATACATTGTCCACTCCATGAGCACACAAAACATCTTTTTTCTTACGATGCGTTTAGCAAGATGAAGCCGGATAGTATACTGATCAATACTGCCCGGGGCGGCATTGTCCATACCGAGGCGCTGCTCCATGCACTTGAAAATAACCATATCGGTGGCGCATGTCTGGATGTATACGAACTTGAAAAAAATATATTCTTCCAAGACCTACGGGACAAAACTATAAACGATACTATGTATGCCCGGTTGTTATCAAACAAGAAAGTGTTGATAACCGGACATCAGGGATTTCTCACCAAAGAGGCACTGACGGGAATTGCACATACGACCTTTCAAAATATAGCATCGTGGGAAGGTGGTGCAGCTGCCGTTCATGAACTGTCGATATCCTAACGCAGCGGCTATATACCTTCAAACAGCGTAAAGCTTTCCTGGTATTTAGGCTTGATAACATTCCACTCGAATTCCTTTCCAATAGCGTTGCCATAATTTGTCAGGCCGGGATCTTCACCATGAACTGTAAATGTTATTTTAGGTTTTGTGGTAAAGTTCTTCATCCAGCGAAACAACTCATCACGATCAGCATGCCCGGATAATGACTTCACATTTTCAACCTTGCAGTTCACCGGCACCTCTGTACCGAAAATACGTATGGATGGCTTCTTGTCCACCAGGTCACGGCCGCGCGTACCGACTGCCTGGTATCCCGAGATCAGCACAGTATCCTGCTCGCGTGGAAGGCGATGGTATAAATGATGCAGAATGCGTCCACCGGCCATCATGCCGCTGGAGGAAATGATGATCGCATTGGTTTTAACTTCATTCAGCGTTTTGGAGTGCTGAACGGTTTTTACAAAGACGATCATGTTTGTTTCCAGATTTCCCGCCAGTTCGGATAAGGAGAAATTTACTTTATGATAATCTCGAAAGGTAGTATATAAGGATGTAGCGGAGATCGCCATGGGACTGTCAATATATACCGGCACATCGGGAATCTTATCTTCACGCATCAGTTTACACAGATAGTATAGCAGCAGTTGTGTACGCCCCACGGCAAAGGCTGGTATCAATACAATACCTTTGCGTTGAAATGTTTCATTTACAATACGCTCAAGATCAGCCTGCGGATCATATGCCGCGCTGACTTTATCACCATAGGTAGATTCAATAAATAAAATATCAGTTTGTTCAACGGCCGTTGGCGCATGCAGGATCGGGTCATGATAGCGTCCCAGGTCGCCTGAGAAAACTATTTTTTTATTCTGCCGATCGCCATGAACAAAGAGCTCGGTTATAGCAGACCCTAACAAATGGCCTGCATCCCGAAAAATTATATCGGCGCAGGCATCCATCTTAATCGTTTCATTATAGTCGTATGCCTTTACAAGCGGAAAGACATGCTCAACATCCTGTGATGTATAGAGTGGCTTAGGCTCGGTATGCTTGGAATAGCCTTTGCGTGCAGCATAACTGGCTTCTTCCTCCTGTAGCTTGGCAGAGTCCATCAACATAATTTTCATGAGCTCCGCTGTCGGGGCCGTGCAATATATAGATCCCGAAAATCCCTCGCGCACAAGACGAGGTAAATATCCGGTGTGATCAATGTGTGCGTGACTGATCACCACGGCATGGATAGTTGAAGGGTCTACAGGAAACTCGTCCCAGTTCTTTAGTCGTAATTCCTTAAGTCCCTGGAAGAGGCCGCAGTCAAACAGCATTCTGAAACCACCTATATCCAGAAGGTAACGTGAACCCGTTACCGTACCTGCCCCACCCAGAAATTTCACCTGTACGTTCATATACTATATTTTTTTAAAAGTGCGTTTGGTTACTTCAAATAACGCTGATCAAAGTCAGTAATACGAACGTTTTTTATCAGCAGAAATGCACAACAAGGTATTCAATAATTACTTATCAACTTGTATTAATTCAGTTACCGAGATTTTCCCTGCTTTATGGTTGTCCAACCCGGGTTTTACTCTGAATGTAGAAACTTTCGTGGTCAACTTTAACATCTTTTGGTTTAATGTTTTCCAATTTCAGTTCAGCCCATTCTGTGGTTGGATAAATCAATGTATATATACCTTTGACTATAATTTTTGCAGGCATGTTGAATTTTGCCACATCCACATGCCATCTGTATTTTACTGTAGTTACAGCGCCTTGACGACTGATCAGCAATTGCAATTCAGGAGGAGATGCCTTGGTGAGATATTGCTCAAAAAAATAGTGATAGTCCGTTTTTGTTTTGCCACTGATGTATTGAACCAGATCCTGAGTAGTAATGGTTTGGTATGCGAAGTCATGTTGAATACTGCGCAGAAGTCCGAACCAAACTGAGTCGTTGGCGATCGTGTTTCGAAGCGTATGTACGATCAAAGCACCTTTCGAGTATACATCACCAAGGCGAAAATCATTTACGCCATACCTACCGATGATGGCTTCTCTATTTGCAGGACGCTGCTCTCTCAAATACCCTGATGCTGCTGTTGAACCTTTCAGTTGCTCATAGGCTAACACTTCTCCATAGGTAGCAAAAGCTTCATGTATCCAAAGGTCTGCCATGTCTTTGACCGTTATACTATTTCCCCACCACTCGTGTGCGGTCTCATGCCACATCGTTCGCACCAGATCAAGCGAATCATATTGATCACTATTGAAGGGACTAAAAATAGATCCAAAGCTCACAGCCCCCTGGTGCTCCATGGGATAAATGGATTCCATTACGGTAAACCCATCGCGCCAAAAGGGATACTTTCCAAAACATTTCTCAAATACCGACAACATGGGCCTGGCTTGTTTAAAAATCTTTTTGGCTATAGCTACATCATAGTTCATGCAGTAATAGTTCACATGCAGGGTATCGCTACCGGAGATATATAGATCTTTAAATCGTTTATAGTTTCCGATGTTGATCACCACACAATAGGTTGTGATCGGGTAACTCACATACCATTCAAAGCGCGTAAGGTTATCGGACAATTCTGTTTTGTGAATAAGCCTTCCGTTGGATATATCTGTAAGACCGCGTGGAACTGTAACGCTGATCTTCATGCTATCCGGTTTATCCGAAAGATGATCTTTACACGGCCACCACAAACTCGCCCCAGACCCTTGCGTTACGCTTTCAATCCAGTACTCTCCTTCTTTGTCTTGCAGCCAAAATATACCACCTGCTAAACTCGAAGGCTCCGGAGTTTGCGGTGTCCCTGAATATAGTATAGTAATCTCTTCGGTGATTCCTGCGTCCAGATTTTCAGGAAACTCAATGAACACTGCATTGAATTCACGGTGGTAACGAAGCGAAGTATTATGATAGAGAATCTTTTCTATTTGCATGTTGGCAAACAGATCCACCTGCATTCGATTAAAAGAGTTCACAACCTTAAATCGAATCTTGTTTGCTCCGCGAATTATTTTTCGATCCGGAATGACCGTTACATCCAAATCATAAAACAATACATCATAGCATGTACGCAAAGCAGTAAGAGCACCCCGAAGTGTATCTGCCCGCGTAAAGCCATTGGGCCTGCTAAATCCATAGATTACCTTCGAAGTGTTTGACGGATCGTCTTGTGTTCTTAAGAAAATTACACTTCCTGTTCTGGAATATTGGACGGATGTAATTTTACCCGCTGCATCCGGAATGAATTCATATACCAGCCTCACATTTCCATCTTCGGCTACAAACCGATTGCCCGACTCATGATGGATTGATATCTTCCCTTCGTTTGTTCCCTGAATGGTGAGTTGATGGTTCTTTAATCTAACCTGAACGCTTCGGTACCGATTGGTGCTCAACTGATAATTGCCTATATACTTTGAGAACCTCTCCGTTGACGCCTCTGAAAGGCTGTCTGCAAAAGCTGCTGCCGTTCGAACAAATGTTAACTTTGGAATGGGCTGTATCCATTTAAATTGCCCGACATTTCCCGCGCTGTCCCTGACAAATTCAATGAGTGCTTTTGGTCTTACCTTGTTAGCCCTGAAGCGGTCCTTGCCGATCCGGGTCATTCCTATTTGCCCCTGACCGACAACGTGCAATACAAGGTCGTCTTTTTCTTTTTGAATAATGAAACGGGAAACGGGTTCGATCCTGGTATAGTACGTTCCCACGTAAAGATCCAGTTCGTCAGATTTGTTACCGGTCTTGTTTTGACCGATGGCATTGTTCGATAAAAGGGTGACCAGAAAAAATAGAATGCAGAGGTGTTTCATATCTGTGATTTTGTTTTCAAATCACTGCGAATCCACCGTTAAAATCTATTCAATTCCTGATTTGACTTGTAGTCAACTTATTTTGATACATGTTATGCAGAGACAGCGTTGCGCTGCAGGTACTCGCTGGGCGTAATGCCCACTATATTTTTGAATGCCCTCTGAAAGGTAGGTTGTGAATTGAAGCCGCATTCAAAGGCCAGTGCGGTAAGGGTATACTTTTTATTGTCAGCTTTTAGCAGGCGTTGTTTGAATTCTTCGACCCGATAGTGATTAACAAATTCATTGAAGCTCTTGCCTGCATTTTGATTGATGACGGCCGAAAGTGTTTTTGCAGATATACCCAGGTGAATGGCCAGTTTTGTTACCGACAATTCAGCATCGAGAAAAAGTTTATCGGCTTCCATCGATGTCTGCAGCTTCATCATGATCTGTTCAACGGTTTCCTTCTGCAGGTTCAATTTTGGCCCCACTGATTTGCGCAAAGAGTTGCTCATCTCTTTTCGGCCGAGCATTACCCCACGGATGCCCAGCCAGTAAATGATCATGACCAACGGTATATATAGCGGAAACCAATCAAGCCAGTCAAGAAGTATAACGCTGGTGGCAGGAATCACATACGGTATAAGAAATGCCAGCCAGATAACATCAAAGACCAGGAAAACAGAAATGAATTCCTTTAGCCAATCCCGATTGTTCAACTCTTCTGTTACAGCAGGTTCTCTCTGTTGGCCATGTACCAACCGAAAGGAAAGCACCAGGTAAATTGTTAACGAAATCCACCGTGGTATATCTGAGTAAGTGTTGTAGGAATCAAACCAGTTGTTAAAATTATCTCTATATGAATCAGCCCAGCCCAGCAGCAGTGCAACCAAAAAAACTACTGCGGCAGCGTGATGGAATAAGTCAATGATGAGCGGGTAAAAATGAAAGCGATCCTTACGTCCGACTTTAAAATCACGCGTTAATTCTGCCTTGCAATAGAAGTAAATCAGCGGCCCTACCGGCATGATGATCATGAACGGAAAGATTGCATCAATAAGGGATCCTGCTGTTGTGGAGGTAAGCCCAATGTTATTAAGGTATATCTTCAGACAAGCCATGGCAATGATTATCAGTAGCCAGGCAAGGAGTTTACTGGCGGCTCTACCTTTGGCGGTGATATGAACAAGTGTACCGATGATAAACCCTTGCAAAGAACCAAGCAAGACTATAGAATTGAGGAAGGAAAAAACATGCCCATTCATACTAACCTATTGAAATTGTTGCCGCATTGAGATCAATGAAAGGTAATTCTTTATCATATATTCTAAAACCTTGCCAGCATATTTAGGCTGTAGCTGTCAGGGACATCCTTCGAAGGATAAAAGAGAGCGTTACAATACGAGGGCACAAGCAAACACGCTATATATAGCGGTTCAAACCACCAACAAAAAAAAGTAGACAGCCATTGCTGGCTGCCTACTTTATATGTTTTGTAATAAACTTAGTTCAGTACTGTAACATTGACGGCATTCATACCTTTTTTGCCTTTTTCTTCTTCGTATTCAACCTGATCGTTTTCACGGATCTGATCTACAAGACCTGAAGAGTGTACAAAAATGTCTGTGGTTGAATTGTCTGGAGTAATGAATCCAAAACCTTTGGTTTCATTAAAAAACTTAACTTTTCCTTGCATTGTATTATGTATTAAAATTAAAAAAAATCATGATTGAGGATGTTTTGCGCGTCAGTTCTAAATCCAAGCACAAAGGCAACCTATAGATTATCCCAAATATGTTTTCAGGGTTCTGCTTCTTGAAGAATGACGTAGTCTGCGTGTAGCCTTTTCCTTAATCTGCCGGACTCTCTCTCTCGTCAGGCTATACAGTTCACCGATCTCTTCGAGAGTCATTGAGCTGTTATTGTTAAGTCCAAAGTATAAACCTATAACATCAGCCTCCCGTGCAGTCAACGTTGCTAATGCACGTTGTACTTCAACCGAAAGTGAATTTGATATCAATGCAGAGTCAGGCTTCGATTCATTCACGTCCGAGAGAACATCAATCAAACTATTATCTTCTCCATTTACAAACGGAGCATCCATCGATACGTGACGGCCGGCAACTTTAAGATTGTCGCGCACATCTTCAACGGTAACACCCATAATTTCAGCGATCTCATCAGCTGAAGGCTCGCGTTGAAACTTCTGTTCTAGCTCGGCAAATGTCTTGTTGATCTTATTTAGAGAACCGACGCGGTTTAAAGGCAATCGCACGATGCGTGACTGTTCTGCCAGTGCCTGCATGATTGATTGACGAATCCACCAAACGGCATAGGAGATAAATTTAAAACCTCGCTTCTCATCAAATCGTTTAGCAGCTTTGATCAGCCCTAGGTTTCCCTCATTAATAAGGTCACCCAGCGTTAGTCCATTATTTTGATACTGCTTGGCTACTGATACAACGAACCGCAAATTTGCCTTTGTCAATTTCTCCAAGGCAACCTGATCTCCTTCCCGGATCCGTTTTGCCAGCTCCACTTCAACTTCGGCCGTAATCAAATCCACCTTTCCAATTTCCGTTAAGTACTTGTCCAAAGACTGACTTTCTCTGTTGGTAATCTGCTTACTGATCTTTAGTTGGCGCATGTAGTAAATTAAAGTGAAGACTAAGTAAAAGACTCCCTTATCAAAGCAGTAATTGCCTCGAGTAGTAAGCCTGCGATAATTATTCTGAGTTACTATTTCGATCCGGAAAGTGGATCTACAGAACATTATAAATTAAGGATGTGTACAATAAAAAGCCCTGAGAATAGGAAGTATTGAAGACATTTCTTAAATGCCATGTAATATACCACTTATATCACGCTAATCCTAATATTAAGTTGAAGCATACTAAAAACCTCTCCGCGAGCAAAGCATAAAGAGATGTGAAAACACACTGACATTATGTATAACTATATATTTACGCATTGCGCTTTCTGGCCTTATTCGATCAAGGCTTACTGATTTTTTCGTTTTACTTCCAAAGCCCACTTTTCAAGTATATTCACTACGACTTCAAGCTTAATAGGCTTGCTGATATAGTCATCCATGCCAGCGCGCAGGCATTCTTCACGATCACCTTGCATAGCATTGGCAGTCATGGCTATAATCACAGGTCGTTCATCTTCTTTCGCGCGTATTCTCCGGGTAGCTTCCAGTCCATCCATCTCAGGCATTTGTACATCCATCAAGATTATTTCGTAATGCTGGATGGCTAATCTTTCAAGTACTTCCACACCATTTTGAGCCGTGTCAATTTCTTTATACCCTAACTTGTTAAGAACTCGTATCGCGAGCTTCTGATTTACCGGATTATCTTCAGCGATAAGAATCCGCAGCGGATATTTCTCTGCAAACTCTTCCGACAATACTTGCTGTGCATGCTGAACTTCCGCTGTGAGAAGCGTTCCATTGGGTCTGAGTGCTGACTGGATAACCCTGCACAACTGCTGTTGCTTTACCGGCTTGTTGAGTACAGAGGTGAACAAATCAGGATATTTTTTCTTACTCTCATCTCCCACCGAGCTCAACAAGACTATAGGTAGTCGCGGATGTTTTGCTTTGATGCGTTGAGACAACTGTACACCATCCATATCCGGCATTTGCATATCAGTAATTACCAGATCAAACCCTTCGTGATGGGTGAGTATATCCAGTGCCTGCTTGGCTGAAATCGCCAGTGTAGGCGATAGCCTCCATAGTTCAAGCTGGGTTCGCAGTATCGTAAGGTTTGTTGCGTTGTCATCGACCAGCAGAACTTTTTTGCCATCGTTTCCCACAGTGTTGCAATGCACGTATTGACGAATGGATTCCTGACTTGCTTTACTCTTGATGGTAAAACTAAATATAGTACCAACACCCTCATGACTTTCAACTGTAATGGTACCCCCCATTAACTCGACCAGCCGCTGACTGATCACCAGGCCTAACCCGGTGCCACCGTATCTACGCGTAGTAGAAGAATCTACCTGAGAGAAAGCTTTGAACAGCCGGGAAATTTTATCCTGCGCTATACCTATACCGGTATCCCTTATCTGAAAGGCAAGCAGGAGCTGATCGTTGTTGGACTCCAGTAAATCTACCCCCACAAAAATTTCTCCTTTGTGAGTAAACTTCATAGCGTTGCTAATCAGGTTTAGTAGTATTTGTCGTAGCCGGTGACTATCCCCTATAATCTGCGCGGGTATTTGATAATCGATTTGATAAACCAGGTCCAATCCTTTTTGAGATGCTTTGGTGGAGAACACATCCATTACTTCTTCCAGGCATTGGCGCATATCGAAACCGTTGTAATCGAGTTCAAGATTTCCGGATTCAATTTTAGAGAAGTCAAGGATGTCGTTGATGACGGTGAGCAAGGCATCACCACTGCTGCGAATTGTATCGGTATACTCTTGCTGTTCGGCAGTAAGCGGTGTTTCTGCTAACAACGATGCCATTCCCAGTACACCATTCATAGGCGTTCGTATTTCATGACTCATGGTGGCCAGAAAAATACTCTTGGCCTGATTTGCACGTTCAGCATCCTGCCGGGCTCGCTCGGCTTCCTCTCTTGCTTTTTCAGCGTCTTGACGTTTCGCTATATTTTCTTCTTTTTGTTGCTTTAGTTCGTCATTGACTACACCCAGGAAATCGGTTTGTGCCTGCAATTGTTCGTTGAGCGCCTGTAGGTTTTGAGCCTGAACTTCCAACGCTTCCTTCTGGGATACAACCTCTGCTGTTTGCTGGCGAACCTGTTCTTCAAGTTCTGCCTTCTGTCTTTTGACAGCGTTAACTCTGCCCTTGAAGAAAGTATATACCGACCCGATAACAATACATGCTATCATGGTTTGAAACCACCAGGTTTTCCAGTACGGCGGTGTAATGATGAGCGCGATGGAAGCACCTTGCTCATTCCAGACACCATCATCATTACTTGCCTTTACGCGGAATATATACTCTCCGGGATCCAGGTTTGTATAGGTTGCCGTGCGCTTGGTATCAACGTAATTCCAATCTTTGTCAAAGCCTTCCATTTTATAGGCGTATGCACATTTCTCAGGGTAAGCATAATTTAAAGCGGTATATTCGAATGTGAATACAGACTGGTTATAACGCAGTGTAATTTCTTTACTCTCATGAATAGCTTGTTTTAATACAAGTCCTTGCTGAGCGGAAGCGTTTACCTCTACAGGTTTATTAAACAACTGAAATCCTGTGATCATTACCTTGGGTGGCTGCAGGTTCTGCTTGATCTGCTCTGGACGAAAGAGTGTGACGCCTTCTGTTCCTGCAAAAGCCATTAAGCCGAGAGTCTTATCATACAAAAAAGAACTTGAATTAAACTTTCCGTTCTGCAGCCCGTCTGAGCCATCATAGTTATAAAATTTTTTCTCACGCCCATCCCATTTGGACACTCCACTGTTGGTACTCATCCAAAGGTTCCCTTCCTTGTCTTCAAGCAAAGCATACACTGTACTGCCACCCAATCCTTCTTTCTCTGTGAACCGCTCCAGCGTTTGTCGCTCCAGATCATAGATAGCTAAACCTGTGCCTTCAGTTCCTATCCATAGTTTTCCCTGACGATCCAGATGAAGCGCATATACTATATTACTGGGGAGTGCATTTTCATCTTCCGGGCGATTTAAATATCGTTGAAGTTTTTCCTTCTTCGGATCAAGATATTGAAGCCCTTCGCCATGGCAGCCAATCCATAGTCCTCCATGTTTATCTTCAATAATGGCTCGTACACTCCCTCTGCTGGTCTCGGTATATTTAGAGGCGTAATGCGTGAACTTGCCGGTTTGTTTATTAAGTAAATTTAAACCTCCCCCATTGCTGCCTACCCATATATTGTGTTTGGAATCTTCGAAGATCACGCGCAAATCATTATCCGCCAGGCTTGATGAATCGGCAGGATTATGTGCGTAATTAAAGAACGAATCTGTTTTTTCATCATAGAGAAATAAGCCTTGTGCATAGGTGCCAAACCAAAGTGTATTACTATGATCCCGGTAGGCGCATAGAATAGCATTATTGGTTAAGCTTCCTTTTTTACCATCGGCATAGTAGTGCCTGAGCAGTTGACCACGACTACTATATTTATAAATGCCGTCTCCGTCTGATCCAAGCCAGAGATTACCTTCCTTGTCGGTGCACATTCCCCAGAAGCGCAAATAAACTCCTTCGTATTCTCCGGTTTGCTTCCGCTCGATGCGTGTAAATTTTTCAGATATACCACTGATCATTTGGACACCATCCCCGTTGGTTCCCAGCCACAGGTTATGATCCCGATCTTCATATATAGCATGGATGGTGTGCCTATAAATCCTATATTCTTCTTCACCTGACTGGTGTTCAACGGTGAGGCTACTGGTCGATTGACCGTCAAAGTCATGCAAAGAAATCCGGTGCAGGCCTTTATCTTCTACTGCAATCCAGAGGTTATGCCTGCTGTCCTGACCAAGCGCCCGGATGATGTTACCTCGCAGGGCGCTATTGTTTTTATTGAGTACTTGAAAGCTTTGTTGTTTCCGATTGAAGAAAACCAGTCCTTCTGAAGTGCCTATCCAAAGATTGCCCAGGTGATCAGGACTAAAGCATCTGATGTGAGGAGAAGGCAATAAATCCTTGCGGGAGAGCTCCTCTATTTTCTGAGTTACTATACCATCCTTTGTCTTGAATACAATCAATCCACCTCCCAGCGTACCCACCCATAGCAAACCCTGGTGATCTTCATAAAGGAGCACTACTTCCGAATGGGACAGCCCTGGTAAATTGTTGTGAGAATACTGAATAAACTTTTTGTTGCTCCGGTCATAGTAAGTAAAACCGTCTGCAGCAGAAGCGATCCATAAATTCCCGGTAGGGCTTCCTGTGATAAAGACTACATTATCGCCAACAAGTGAATTTTTATCTTCCGGGTTATGATGATAGTGGGTAAACCGTTCTGTTTTTGAATCAAAGCGATTGAGTCCTTTGGGAGAGGAAGTCCATAAGGTGCCGTCCGAATCGGTAAAGACCCATTGAATATAATTATGAGATATACTATAGGGATTATCCGGATCGTTTTTAAATACCTTAAAGGAATTACCATCGAAGCGTGCCAGTCCATCCTCGGCAGCAAACCACATGAGCCCATCTTTGTCCTGCGTAATGCAATCGAGCACCTTGAGAGGAAAGCCATTCTTTGTAGTATATTTTCTTACTTTACTTTTAGGCTCCTCCAATAAGTTCTTAAATTCAAAAGCAGAATTCTGTGCATCGAGTCCTTGCACGGCCAATATCGAAACCAACAGAAATAGAAAATATTTTTTCATTCATCTAGTTTTCAATCCTTCACTATCGCATGAAAATGTAACCAGTATACGATTAACTAATTCATTGTTATCACATCTGTTTCAAACTTTTGCCCATGATATATTTAGCAGTTTGAACGCTTACTGAATCCGTTTGAAAATACAAAAAAGTAGCTGGACTTCGAGTGAGCTACTCAAGAATTATGACGGCAATGAAGACCAATGCTAGGTGTAACTGACAAGAATTTTACAACCTTCTCGCGGGGCAACTTCCTAAACGAAAGGTCTTGCTGAACTATAGCAACCAAGTATACGGTGGTATATGCAGGTACAACAGAACAATACAGCGTTACTTAAAGACAAGCTATATACTTAGCATTTACTATATATAGGATTAGATGAGAATTGAAAACTCTTTTATGCCGGAACGCTGAGAAGTAAATTTATAAAATTGAATTATCTTTTCTCTTTGATGATAATCTCCAACCAGATCCGGGTACCAGGACTCATTTTGGAAATATAGGGGCATAAAAAAAGACCGCCTTAATTGGCGGTCCATTTTAAATATTTAGCCTGAAAAATCAGATTAGTCCAGTATGGTAACGTTGATGGCGTTCATTCCTTTTTTGCCTCTTTCTTCTTCATATTCGACTTTATCGCGTTCGCGAATGTCATCGATAGTTCCAGATATGTGTACGAAAATATCTGCGCCTGGGTGTGATGGTGTGATGAATCCAAAACCTTTCGATTCATTAAAAAACTTAACTGTTCCTTGCATTATGTATTATATTAAATTAAAGATTCTAAAAATTAGACCACAATAAGACTATCCTCATTGTGAAGCTACGTAGTGCACTTTTAAATCAGAATGGTGAGAACAACAGGAACTGAATAGCAGGAACTCGCTGAAGACACATTTTCTTAAATGCTCCGCAATATACGAAAATATATTTAAAAATCATGATAACTTTTTATAATGTACGCAAAAAGCTTCCATAAGACCGCAGCGCGCCTCAGGTACAACGCTATATATACCGGTGTTTTACTTGGACAGGTTCATGCCTTCAACCATTTTCATGGCATCCGAAAAAGTGGCGACTGTAACTTTATCCTGGTTTTCCTTCAGGTATTTTAAAAGTTGTAAATGCGCCTCATTCGAAATTCGAAACAACGACCCTTCGATGCCGTGAAATTGAAATATACCGAGCCCTCCTGCTTTTATAGCCTCATCAACATAAGCAATCAACTGGCTTCCTGTAGTGCCTTCCATAACATGCCAACTGGGTACTTTCATCTTATCCAGGCCACTGAAGTCCGTAACAATGCTGGTGTTATCGCCACCCGCCCTGGCGTATGAGATAAACCCGAAGGTACGCAGGCGTTCAGAGTAATCTTTTTTCTGAACTTCAAAATTGTTGCATGGATATGCAAAACTTCTTTTAGCACGTTTGCCCTCAAGCTGATCGATATAAAGATGCGCCGTCTGTACTTCGTTTAACAACTGCTCAAGTGTGTAGGCCTCGATGGCTATATCCTTTTGCCACCCGAGTTTTTGCGGGCAAGGATGAAACAAAGTGTGATTGCCTAATTCATGACCGCGGCTTGAAGCCTGCTTCCATTTAAGCAATATATCGGACCCTTTTCCAATAACATCGGTTGAGCCTGGAATGGAGTTTAGAAAAAATGTACCCTTCATTCCAAAGGAGTCCAACTGAGGAATTGCATTTTCTAACTGTGAGTTCAGGGCATCGTCATACGTAAGGCATATAATTGCTTTTCTTTTTGTTCTTGCCGGTTGCCCTTGCGCAGTAACAGTCGATGTATAAAAGAAAACAAGAACGCTGATAACACAGAACTTCAATATTGACATCATAAAAGATTAAGCTTTAGAATGATATAGTAAAGTATATGAAAGTATCAATTTAACTACTTTAAACTTTTGTAAAAAATGATCTTACGGTATATACACGTTCACCCCTTGGCATAAAGCCGTATTTTGCTTTCATTTTTTTCTTGCACCGCTATATATACGCTTGCTATTAATTACGTGATATTCAATTTGTAATCCAGATGATCCACACCTAAATATAGCCTGAATTGATAATACTAATGTATCACTGACCTCGTTTCATCGGCAAATCTGCATTTCCTCATTTCGACTACAAAAGTCCTGATTTCGGCTACAGGTCCAACGTAATAACCTTTCACATTTGTGGTGTTATCACAAAAAAATATAGAATGATGTCATATCAAAATGAAACACACAAAGTATGGTTTATCACGGGAGCTTCCCGCGGTTTTGGACGTGTCTGGACAGAGGCTGCACTCAAGCGTGGCGACAAGGTCGTTGCTACAGCGCGTACATTGGCTAGTATCTCCGATCTCAAAGACAAGTATGGTGAACTTGTTTTGCCCCTTGAACTTGATGTCACCAAACCAGACCAGGTGAAGGCCACCGTGGAGCAGGGACATGCGCATTTCGGAAGGCTCGATATCGTCCTTAACAATGCCGGCTATGCATTGGTTGGCACCATAGAAGAGGCCGGTGCTGATGATGTTAAAGCCATGTATGAAACAAATGTTTTCGGTGCGCTGTCTGTCATCCAGGCCGCATTGCCTCTGCTTAGAAAGCAGGGCGGTGGACACATACTGGGGACCTCCAGTAATCTCGGTCATGTAACCTTACCGGTGATTGGCTACTATTGCTCTTCAAAATGGGCATTCGAAGCTATTCATGAAAGCCTGGCAGCAGAAGTTAAAGCGTTTGGAATCAAGGTCACCATCATTGAACCTGGAGCCTATGCCACGGAGTTCGGAAGCCCGGAATCTTTGAAGTCTTCAACAAGCCTTGATATATATACTGATTTTAAAGCAAAATTTTTCGAGGGTTTAAAAACTATGGAACGTGGTGATCCCAGCGCCACTCCGGAGGCCCTCTTTAAGATCGTTGATGCCGAGCATCCTCCATTGAGATTCTTTTTAGGCAGCCAATGTTTGCCATGGGTGCGTACCGCCTACCAAGAGAGGCTGGCCGTCTGGGAAGCATGGGCGTCTGTGTCTGATGCAGCGCAGGGCAATCCAAAGTAAACTATAGTGACGATAGAATAAGACGCATATAAGAACCCTTGATAAAGGAAGAATGATAACCGATATTTAAAATCGTATCGGTTATCGTTTTAACGTGCAGCAGATGAAAAAAGAAGAAAATATCCCGCACAAGTTTGAGTCTTTGTCAGATGCTTACCAGGCTTTCGGCTTGTCTAAACCTAAGCATCCGCTCATCGGTATAATTAATGGTTTGAATGATCAAGTTCAATTTGACGGACTTCCCCAGCAACATGTATTGGGGTTTTATAAAATTTCTTACAAACCAAAACTTAGTGGCAAAGTAAAGTATGGCCAGAGCTATTATGATTTTGATGAAGGCGGATTATTGTTTGCTTCTCCCGGCCAGATTATTGGCAGGTTTGATAACGAACCCGCCGTATGCTCTGAATATACGTTGCTCATTCATCCCGATTTCTTTTTAGGTTATCCCCTGGCTAAAACCGTTAAGCAGTATGGCTTCTTCTCCTACTCCACCAATGAAGCACTACATCTTTCAGATGAAGAAAAAGCAACCGTTATTTCCATTTTTAAAATGATTGAAACGGAATTGAACAGCAGGATTGATGAGCTTAGCCAGACCGTTGTTGTCTCACAGATAGAGTTACTGCTAAACTACGCTGATCGATTTTATAAACGTCAGTTTATAACACGAAAAGCCGTAAGCAACAATCTTCTTCAAAAACTGGAAGACTTGTTTGACGATTACTTTAACAATGAAATATACTTAAGACAAGGGCTGCCTACCGTCGGGTACTTTGCAGAACATTTAAATCTTTCACCAAGCTATCTAAGCGATATGCTGCGGTCCCTCACCGGGCAAAATGCGCAGCAGCACATTCATGATAAACTTATCGAAAAGGCAAAAGAAAAGTTATCGACCACCAATCTTTCGGTAAGTGAAGTGGCTTTCGCCCTGGGCTTTGAACACTCGCAGTCTTTCAGCAAGCTCTTCAAATCGAAAACAAAGCTTTCACCCCTGGAATTTCGTCAATCGTTTAATTGAACGGAATGGCAGGGCTATAGATATACTACCATACACATTCCTTATTGTGCAGCCAATCTCTTTCCGAGTAAATAGCATTCGGTTCGATTCAGAAAAAGTTATATGCTATATATAGCATATAACTTTTTCTGTTTGCCTATTTCTTAGTTGTAGTTTATTTAATGCTATAAAAGAAACTTCGAAGCTCGTCTGCAAAGACATCCGGCACTTCGAGGGCAGCGAAGTGTCCACCTTCTTTCATCTTCCTGTAGCTTGTTACATTCACAAAACGCTCTGCCCATTCTTTTGGAAATTGTGCTTCTCTGGGAAAAAGTGATATGCCCGCAGGCACGTTGCTTTTCTGCAGTGGTTGAGCGCCACTCCATTGAGCCATAGCATCAACTTTATACATTCTCACGGAGGTTCCAATAGTTTGTGTTACCCAATAGATCATGATGTTGGTAAGCAAGGCATCTTTATCGCCAAACGAACGCTCCAGTAAATCAGTTGTAGCTCCACTATGAACGAAGCTAAGTATCCAGCCGGCAAGTGCAGCAGGTGAATCATTCAAGCCGTACGCCAACGACTGGGGCTTAGTGGAATGAACCATGGCATAGGCTCCCTCTGCGTACCACCATTGTTGTACGAACTGTGCAAATTGTTTTTCAGCTTCGCTCATAGTAGCCGGGTCCTCCTGCCCCATCGGATAACCTATATCAGTGAAATGTACGCCCGCCACGATTTGAGGATATTTAGAAGCCAGTGCTTTGTTAACCCCCATGCCTATATCACCACCGGCAGCATAAAATTTATCGTAGCTGAGGTTTTCTGTCATTAACACTTTCCACAGGTCAGCAACTGCTTCGCTGGTTAAAGCGACTTTGTCAGAAAAACCAAAGCCAGGAATAGACGGTATCACCAGATCAAAACTTTGCTCGCCTTCTGTTAGCAGTGGAATGATTTTATGAAAACGGTAATAGCTGTCAGGCCAGCCGTGCGTTAAGATGAGTGGCTTAGGATTTTTACCTTTTCCTTTGATGTATTGAAAGTGAATCTTTACGCCCTTTACCTCTGCGGTGTATTGTGGGTACTTATTGAGAAGTGATTCTTGCTTGCGCCAGTCATAACCGGTGAGCCAGTATTGAACCAGACCGCGCAGGTAAGACTCGCTGGTACCAAAATTCCAGCCAGAACTCTCGGCTTCGCCCGGCCACCGCGTATTTTGTAATCGTTTTTTTAAATCATCCAATACTTGCTCAGGCACATTTACTTTAAATTCTGTTACGTTTTTCATGGGGGATATTTTTTTAGTTTGACAATAAGAATTCGTGATGTTCAATATGAGTAACACGACCAGGACCGAGTACAATTTGTTCATATGTCTTTTTAGTTATGGGGTTTGTAGAAACAAAGCTATTACCATATGAAAATGTCCGGAATGGAAAATTGACGTGAGCGTTTTTATAGGTATGGCGATCGGCTAAGAAAAATGATAAACTAAAGCCGTGTGTATTCTGATGTTTTAGGAACTCGTAAAGATTAAAAGATTTCAGATTTAACTTCTTCTGCATTTCTTACCTTATTTACGAAGAAAACAACTTTAAATTTATATCTGTATATATAGTTTCGGTCTGGTATAGTTTACTTCGTGACTTCCGGGTGTATGTTCCAGGGAAGATACCGGGCGGAGATCCACTTCACATCATAGTCCGTGCTATAAAAAACGTATTGATTGTCCGGTGTGAGGTATGTGCAATACTCGTAGCTCTCGGTATTGAATTTGTTACCCATGTTCCTGGCCGGTGCCCAGGTGCCATCACTTTTACGAGATGTATAGTAAAGATCACCACTACCGTATGAATCAGCCCTGCCAACGGAAGTGAAGATCAGATGCTGTTCATCTGGTGAAATCATCGGATCGTGTTCCATCTGTTGGGAGTTGATGGCCGGTCCCAGGTTTTCCGGTGTGGTGTAAAGGCCGTTGATATACCTGCTTACATAGATGTCGTGTGATCCCAGTGTCCCAATACGATTGGATGCAAAGTATATATTTCCGTTGGTAGAAAGCGAGACGTAGTATTCGGTACTATCCGAGTTTACTGCTTCCAGATTTTCAGGGGCTGTCCATGAACCATCATCCTGTGGACGAACGAACCAGATATCATAATCCGAAACAGTATCGCGGGCATGCCGTGGTCTGTTGGATATATAGTATAGAGTTCCATCACAGGTAAAGAAAGGGTCAGCCTGTGAATACTCCTTCTCTGTAAAGGGTGCCAGTACGGGTTTGTTCCATGTGCTTTCGTTTCGTTCAGTCCTATATATCATCCATTTTCCCTGGTTTGATCTGGAGAAGTAAAAATGCTTCCCGTCCGGAGAGAAGGCTGCATTAAAGTCAAGCGAGTCACCGTTTACAATGCCCGGTAGAAAAGGTATAACGACAGAATCAGGTTGGGGTTCGGGATAACGAAAAGAAGTTGGAGGACCAGGTTTGAGGGTACATTGAGTCGTTACAAGGGTGATCGTAATAAAGAGAATGATTCTCATGGACACATTTAAAATCATATGTGGTCAGGAGTTTTTTGTTTTTCTGTGATAGTATTCGAGTGCTTTTTCGCGGCTGCCGCATACCTTCATATCACACCACCGGCGGGTGCCATTCTTAGAGGTGTCCAGAAAAATCCATCCGCAGCGTGGGCACTCCTTTATCCGGTGGAAGTCTTCACCGGTCAGGATATCGAAAGCAGATTTCATAATGATATTTAATGGCTCCTCGACTGACACTTCATCGCTGTTAAATTGAACCACAGTCGTGCTGGCGTTAACGTGTATGACGATCTTTTGAAAAGCAATGGAAAGCCGTTCGTTGAATGTGTTCACCGCCGTTTCATCGGGTGATTTACCTGCGGCGATGGCTGAAAAAAGCTGGTATAGATTTTCGCGCACGTCAATAACATCACCAAGCTGTACTGAAGCTAGCCGCTGTTTTGCGGCGGTATATTTGCGGATTGCCTGTAATCTTTTTCCACGAAGCGCCCCTGCCTTTGCTGACCACTTGAGAAAATCCTCGAATGTCTTCAGATACTCAAATTCTGGTGCTGGCTTTCGCGTATTTACAGTGTTAATGAAATCAAATGCAAGACATCCTCCGTCCAGTTGAAGATTTTCGAGTGTTCTCATCACAATAGCCTATAAACTACTTTACCATCTAAAAGTGTTTTAAAGGTAAAGTATATTTTTCACCTGTAAAACACTTTTAGGTGGTAAAATCATCATTAAAGGCTTTTCTGCTATTTATACTAGCCATTCGATTGAACACGCAGAGAGAGTATACTTGACTTTAGTAATGATTTTGTTGGTGAAAGACTGTAGTTTCACCATCTGGACAGAATCATGAAGATCCGTTGATGGGCGTTGCTTTAGCAGACACACGCGACACGTGTGCAGAATTATTCTTTACAAGTAAATCTGTGACTCCTAAGAGTCACAGATTCTTTAAATTCAGTCCTTGCTTAATGGTACCAATACGTGATACCCTGCAAAACTGTATTTCTATTTAGTTATAGCGTCTTACTTTTTACTTATATGCTTCAATAAGGGCATCTAACATAGGTTGATCCTTCACCGTATTATTAGATCTGTCTAACATAAAACCGATTTCCCAATAGAATGGCATAATACCATTCACTCTAGCCTGTTTCGTCACATAATATGTCCAGTCATTTACAGACTTGTTATGCTTATCCAAATCCTTAGGAAGATAATCCGCGTTGTTAATGGCATTCCTCCTCCAGGCTGCATATTCACCTAGAATCACAGGGATACCTTTATCAACAAACTTCTGTTTAATCTTTTGGAATTCAGAATCAATCACATCCTCTTCTCCATGAGTAGCGTTGCGTTCCGGCTCAATAGTAGAATGATTCCCTTTCCCCCAGTAGTAAAACATGTTCCCCCAAGTTGCATTTCCACCGGTTAACTGTGTAAACTGAAAAGGCGTATAGTCGTGCACCTCGACCATTAACTTGTTAGGAATATTGTCTGTTGGAAGAGTATTCATAAGATCATAAGTTTTAGTAGGATCAGTACTAGGCCCCTGCACTACCAACACCCGGTAACTGTTCCTGCCTCCGGTGGCACGAACTGTCTTGATGAATGTCTCGTGATAACCATTAAGTATGGACATCTGCTCGGCATTTTCTACCGGAGGTTCATTTGCGCTGGCAAACATCAAGTGCTCATCAAAATCACGCATGGTTGTAGCAATCTGCTCCCAAAGCGCCTTTTGCTTCGCGTTAACGGCATCTTGCCCTGCTTTATTAATATGATCATCCAGCCAACGGCCATCCCCGTGAATATTCAGCATCACATACATATCGTTATCTACACACCATCCAACCACTTCTTTTACCCGATTAAGCCACACAGGGTCAATTTTCGCTTTCTCTGGATCGATTGAATGATTTGAACTCCAGGTACAGGGAATCCGTACAGCATTGAAACCTGATTGCTTTACAAATTTCACATACGATTCGGTAATTTTACTAGTCACCCACAGAGCTTCGGTTGGGGCTTCCATGGTATTGCCAAAATTTATTCCCATCGTCATTTTTGCTGCCAGTTCTACGGCCGTGCTACTCATTCCTGTTTCGTCTGGCGGTTTCGGGGATAAATTATAGGAAGGGTATAGCTCGCTTGCCTGAGATACTACAAGACGCCTGGACTGGCCGTTGTCTGCGCTAACGGTCAACATAGCAGTTCGCCTGATGCCTGTAGTATTTCCCCCTGCATTTAGTTCAACGGTGCTAGTACCAGGCTCACCACTGGACTGACTGATCCCGAGCCATTCTGCAGAATTACTGATGCGCCATTTTTCGTTACACGAAATGGTAATCTCGGACGTGCCTCCCAATTCCGAAATGTTAATCTGCGGCGTGCTTCCCCCCGTGGGGACTGTAATATCAGATCCCGAAACCGATAGTACTGGAGTCTCATCGTCTTCCTTACAGCCTGAAATAAATACAACCGCAAGTAGCATCGGCAGCAAGAACTTTTTGTAAAGTCCATTCATCATAAATGTTAGATTTAATTAGGTTTAAAATTCGATTTACTGGTTTTGTGACTAAATATTTGCTGGTGCAATGGATTTCAAATCGAATAACCAGTAATCGTTTGCAGGTTAAAGATATTCAGACCATAAAGCGGATATGTCTAATTTAAGGACATCTGAAGTCCAAAAAAGAGGCGTAAAAAGTATAAGAGGGATATGCGATTAATTTGGGATATCAGGAAGCTTAGAGATGTGTTGTAGAGGTTGCGAAAACTGGGCAGCCTGTGAACGGGGAATACGCTTGGCGCGTCCGTTATCTGAATTGACAAGTCAAAATGGTAGAACTGTACCATTTGGCGCCTGCTATGATTTTAATAGAGGCATTCCTTCTATTGCCATTGACCTGGCTTAGTTGCAACCATGTGGGAGCAGAATTAGTGATCGTCCAGCTATCGTTGGTAACAATGGAGACTTCGACTGTATCCTCCTTCGGCGTTGATTGAAAGTTCGGATGGAGTCACCGTCAGCTCAGGTGTTACCCTTCATCCTTTTTACAAGACATGAAAAATACAATCGCGACAAAAAAATACCAGAAGTTGAAATCGACACTTCATTCTCGCCTTGACAAAAGGAACCCCAGGTATATATATACCTGGGGGTATTTTCCTTATGAAAAGTAATCAATCGTTACTGCTTCAATACTCTGAACAACGGGCACAAAATTTTGACTTCTATTTTTACTTTACTATAAAGTTATAAAGCTCAAACTCCGTCTTACTTTTATGTTTAAAGCCAAGCTGCATACCATCCTCTGTAAGGGTAATAAGATATGCTTTCGACCAGTCTACATTGTCCCAACCCATATTGAGAGGTACGGCATCAGTGAATGTTATCGTTTTTGCATCGGTATCTAAAAAATAGCTGCCGGCAAAAATTCCATTTTTACCGTCAGCAAGTCCCTTTTGATTTACAGTTAAACCAGGTGTTACTGGTACCCCTTTAATATCAAAGGTCATAGTACCGTAGTCTTTTGGCTCAGGCATCCAGCCTTGCCAAGTTGGTTCCCACGTCCAGCAGTTTCCACCTGGCTTAGCACATTCCTTGTTCCACCGTAATTCGTCTCCCGAAAAAAAGAGTGGCCCAGCGAATTTTTTAGAAACTCCCGCGGCATTGAAATCGATCGTCCAAGTTTTTTGGTTGCCGATACCCCCCGAAAGCAGCGTCCACAATGGATCTTTGTAATACTCCAGGATAGCCGGATCAAAAATTGGAATGCCATATATAGTGCTGCCTATGCCAGTGGTATAGGTGATCTTGTTTGCCAGTGAAGCATCTCCGCCCGAAAAATCGTCAGGTACTTTCACAATAACACTTGAATCGGTATAAATAACATTCGTCAAATCAGCTTCTACACCCTGAAAATTTATACTCGTAGCACCATTCAAATTAAGCCCAACGAAATTTATAAGCTGGCCGGGCGCTACTGAATTTACAATCGTATCGTTCGGTGAGTCGGCATAGTTTCTAACATGAGTAATTATCGGACTGCCGGTGATGTTAATTTCATAACTGGTCGTTCCACCCTTGCCTACGGCAGTAATTATATGAAGCTTGTCTTTGGGCACTGACAGAAACGGAATGGAAGGCACCTGCACGACAAGGGACTCATCAGTTGAAAAAGCTCGATTGAAAGTGGCCGGGATACTTCCAAAGTACACTTGTGTTACTGCGCTCATATTTTTTCCTTGCAAGACTACCCACTGTCCGTCATGTAACGATGTAATAAGGGTATCGTCTGGTGTAGCGGCATAATTACGAACTTCGGTGATGAGAGGCACTTCCATATCGGCATCGTCATCTTTGCAAGCTGTAATGAAAGTTAAAATCACCACCATGCACAAAAGCTGCAAAATGCACAGGCGGTTATATAATAGGTTTTTCATAGATAATGCTTTCATGTTGATTAAAAGGAATAAGGTACCGCGGGTTCCAACAATAGTGGATTGGCAGTTACCTCTACAGAAGGTACAGGTAACTTAAATGTATTGGGGGTAGCGGGTGTAATAACCCCATACGAATCTCCCGAAGTTACTTTACCTGTAGTACCATCAATTTCGATATTAACTCGACGGTCATCACCATTAAGGCGCTCCAAAGCCTTTGACGGATTGTAATATGAAAGTCTGACCATGTCAAACCAGTATTCGCCTTCACCAGCCAGCTCTATTCTTCTCTCTTTGAATAACGTAGGCTCGTTAATCGAACTAACTTCATCAAGACCTGCCCTTTTTCTTATTTGATTAAAATACCCTAATGCTTGTGCATCAGAGGTTGTTCCATTATTACCCAGAACAGCTTCGACATAAATCAAGTATACGTCAGCAAGTCTCAACAGTATAGTATGTTCAGGAGAAGAAGTATTGGTCATTAAAGGCAGGTTAAGGTCCTTCTCATTACCAATAATATGCTTCTTCAAACCACTATTGCCAGTGAATTTAAGACCACCTTTTGTAACACCCCCTTCAACGTAAGTTAAATTCGTGTTTAATTCAGGGTACTTGTCATTTTTATACATGAACGTAGCCTTGCGTCTCAGGGAATCAACTTCAATGGAGTCATTAGCAAGATCGAGGTATTGAAGGTACATATCGTACGTTGCTTCAATACCAAAAAAACCACCACCACCATTGATTCGTAACGCATTGCTGTAAAGCTGCAGCATGTTACCACCGTACCAGCCTCCGCCATTTGTTGGCCACTGATGAGCAAATAAAGACTCTTGATTATCGTTGTTTTGATACTTGAAAACATCGGCATAATTGGCTAATAATGACAAGCCACTATTCTCACAAACATTGCCTGCATATAGCTTGGCACTATCGAGGAGCGCCTGATCGCGCGTGCCACTTTGATTCAAACCTGCCTGTGTCAGGTAAACTTTAGATAGCAATCCTTGGGCTGACCATGTAGTAACCCTGCCTTTATCCCCGGTTTCCGGTAAATTTTTTCGCGCAAATGTCAGATCATTAGCAACAAATTTATATACATCACTGGCATGATTTCTAGGAACCAGCGGATTGTCAAATAAATCTCTACTGTCTTCAATAATAGGAACATCGCCCCATAGTCTGGTCAGCGTAAAGTAAGCATAGGCACGCATAAACTTTGCCTCTGCAAGTGCAGCATTTTTATCTTCTTCCGCGATGCTCTCTGCAGCTAATTCTTCTATCGCATGGATAATGGTGTTGGAGTGTCCAATTAAATTATACATCGTTTTCCATTCGGTATTCAAATTAACGTTATAGCCGTTCACCGAAAATGTATTTAGTTCAACTGCTGGCCCATTATATCCAAGGATCATGTTACCGCCCAAAACTTCACCAATTGGCAAATAGCATTCGGCAGTCCATGCACCCCATATACTGCCACTATATAACGATGCAGTTGCCTTCTTGAGATCCTCATTAGTTTTATAAAAATTATCGCTTGTTACTGCTGACAGTGCAGGACGATCTAAAAATGAATCACTGCACGATGCTAAAAGAACAGACGTGGCAAGCGATAGATAGATTATTATAGATTTTGTCTTCATAGATTCTATAATGATAAGTTTAAACCAAAAGTGATTATTCTTGGCTGCGGATAATAGCCATCATCAATACCTGCATATAGCGGGTTCCATGATCCAATTTCAGGATCCATACCCGAGTATTTGCTTATGATAAACAGGTTTGTGGCGCTTGCATACACCTTTAAAGATTTCAGGTGCATTTTTTTGGTCAGACTATTTGAGAATGTATAACCCAAAGACACGTTTTTAAGCTTCACAAATGAACCGTCCTCAACATAACGATCCGATACTCTTTGGTTTCCATTTGTTCTGTCATTTCTCAGTCCAGGTATCTTCGTGTCTGGATTGGTTACATATACATTGTTAATATCGGAAGCCGATCCGTTTGGATCCACCAACGCGAGTTTTGCATAATTTTTTACCCCCGTAAAATAGGTGGTATTCACTTGTGGGTCTTCGTGTGTCTGACGCGTTACATTATATACTTTGTTACCAATGTTGGAAGTGAAAAATATATTTAAGTCAAAATTCTTATAGGTAAATGTGTTATTTAACCCCAACTGCACCTTCGGAAGTGGAGACCCCAGATAGGTTTGATCGCTTTCATCAATAATTCCGTCTCCATTCAAATCCTTGAATTTAAGGTCCCCATACCAAATACTACCCGCTGCGTTAGCAAACGGAATCGCTTCGTTGTTCCTCACCGGTCTTGCATGCGGCAAAATACCGTTTGCCTCATCGCCCAGTACATCTGTTGGGGTTGCAAAAACGCCCTCTACGATATAACCATAAAATTCTCCCAAAGACCTCCCTGGTACTGTTCTGGAATATGCAGTGTTAATGGAGGCATCTTCAGCATTCAATGCAGTTATTTTATTTCTGTTACGCGACACAGTAAGGTCTGTTCTCCATGTCAAGTCTTTACCTCGGATATTATCAGAACTTATTCTAAAGTCGAATCCTTTATTCTCCATAGAACCTATATTTACATAGGGAGCTTTTAACGAACCAGGAGGCCAGCCAGAGGTAGCCGTTCCTGAATACATTGGCAATGTGATTTGCATTGCAAGATCATTTGTCTTGCGATGGTAAAAATCAACTGAGAAATTTATCCGCCAATTGAAAAAAGCCCCATCAAGACCGATATTATTATAAGCAGTTTGCTCCCATTTCAAATCAGGGTTTCCAATTTCATCGTTTACCAAAGCTATCCCCCCAAGACCTGTTGAGGCCGTAATAAGCGTACTTGCGTATGAATAATCTCTACCACCAGCCCGGTTAGTCAAACCCGAACTCAAACGCAGTTTCAATTCATCGACGCTTTTTACACCTTCAAAAAAAGACTCGTTATTTATCTTCCATGCTAACGCTCCAGAATAGGATAGTATCCAACGATTTTGTTTAGCGTACATTGAATTACCATCATACCTGGCATTGCCCGTGAACAGGTATCGGTCGTTCAAACCGAAATCCAAACGGCCGAAATACGACTCTATTGCGGATTGGCCCTTGCCTCCACCGTTCGTTGCTGTTGCCGGGTCACCTGCTCCAATGGTCTGAACTGTGTTTGTAGGAAAATCCATGCGTGTCGCACTTAGTTGCCTCCAATAGTTTAATTGCCACTCGTGCCCAGCCATGGCTGTCAATTTGTATTTCTCGCCAAACGAATGGTTATAGGTAAGAACGGTACTCATTTCTGAGTGATTAAAATCATTATAGTCAGCGGTACCATCATTCCTTTCTTTTATAAGGTTACCCATTACATACGATGGGTTAAAGCGGTCTCGGTTATATATGGAAAAATTTCCCCCGACAACATTTTTTAAGAGCAAACCTTTCGCAAGGTCTGCTTCAACATAGGCGTTTGCATATACCTGCTTGCGGTTGGCCTCATCTTTATTAATTAACGCCAGGGCTAAAGGATTTTCTATTGGCGGCACCCAACCATTGTTATTGTATGCGCCACCCCATGAACCATCGGAATTCTGCACGGCAATATCAGGGGTCATGCTCAGTGCTCTCCAAATAACTCCTGAACTTATAGCGTTGACTTTTTCGTCAATATTTACCAACTGAAGACTTGTGCCAATTCTCAACCACTTGGTTGTTTTATTATCCAGATTTAACCGGACAGACGTTCTGTTAAACTTTGATCCGAAAGCAACACCATCGTTTTGATAGTATGTTCCAGATAAATAGTAGCGCGTTTTTTCATCTCCGCCACTTAAAGAAATTGAGTGCTCGCTAACACGTGAAGTTCTGAATAACTCTCCCTGCCAATCCGTTCCTTTACCTAAATACTGGGGATTTGCAAATTCAGGTCTGGCATCAAAATTCCAGGTAGGTTCTGCTGCTCTTTCGTTTAAGAAGGTTGCATGTTCACTCAAATTCAGAACTGGAAGTGTCTGTATTAGTCGTTGAAACCCGGTATAATACTGATACGAAACTGTTGGAGCAGCCTGCTTTCCTCTTTTGGTAGTGATTAGTATAACACCATCAGATGCCTGGGCACCATAGATTGCTGTGGAGGCAGCATCCTTTAATACTTCGATAGACTCAATTTCTGATGCATTGATACCTGCTAATGGGTTCATGCCACCATCTGTAGAACCGGCAGTACTAATTCTTATGCCATCGATTACATACAGTGGGTTGCTGCCCCCCAGCGAAGTTATACCCCGAATTTGCACCGAGACACCACCACCGGGTTGTCCGGAGACTTGCTGGATCACCATGCCTGGGACTCTACCTTGCAGTGCCTGCTCCAGGGTGCTTACATTTGTTCTTTTTAACTCATCACCCCTAACGGAAGATATGGCGCCTGTGAGATCTTTTCTTTGCACTTCACCGTAGCCTATAGAAACTACTATCTCCTCAAGGGTTTGTACATCTTCAGTCAAATTAACATCCACAGTTGTTTGCTGTCCTACTAGAATCTCCTGATGTTTATATCCTATAAAGGAAATAACAATTATTTCATCGGGTCTGGCAGAGATTTTGAATGCTCCATCTGTATCCGTTACCGTTCCAATGGATGTACCTTTAATAATCACACTGGCACCCGGTATAGCAGAACCTGACTCATCTCTCACAATACCGGTTACGGTTTGCTGCGCCAGAACCTTAAGGCACACGAGCATAATTAGTACAGAGATGCCTAAACGTCTGTAAAGTTTTTTCTTCATACGAAATTGGTTTGGTTAGGGTGTTTTACTTTTACCTTGTTATCTAACTTCCGCGGGGATGCGAAATCATTTATGCGATCGATTCCGGGATAATAACACTGTAATCGTTTGCAGTAAATATGTTTGGGTTGTTATTACAACAAGTCCAATACAATGGTATAAGAAGTCTACTTGCCGAATAAGAGATTTTTTGTGAGTGTTTTTGAGACGTTTCAGCTAGTCCAGCGGGGACGCCAACGCGGGAATGAATGGGCAGATACTAAACGACGGACTGGCCGGACCGTTTCTTTACGAGTCGATTGGTGGCTTTATAGTACGTTAAAGTGGAGCCCCATATGTCATGGATACAGGAATAAGTATATTAGAGCTAACACGCATAAAAGCGCTAACGCTAAGAGCGTAAACTCGGTCATTGCAAGCCATTTGAGGCGTTTGTTATTTCGAGGATTCATAAAAGAGAAGGCAGCGCAAATGTAAAGGCACGCCTCTTGCCGGCAGGGACCAATAATCTAATTCACAGGTGCTAATAGTATAGTCGGGAAAATACTTCAAGCAAAATTGATCATTTGATGAAACTCTATTGCTCTTGCTTTTTTGACGACGCGTAATCGGAGGGCAGCATATTATACTGTTCTTTAAAATACTTCGTGAAATACTTCGGGGTATTGAAACCAACCTTATAGGCAACCTCCCGGACCGATAACTGGCTTCGTTCCAGCAACTGCGCTGCGTGTTGCAAACGGATTGTTCTAATAAACTCAAGGGGAGTCTTTCCGCTTAAAGCAAGAATCTTCTTAAATACGTAAGCGCGGCTGATACCCAGTTCCATTCCCAGATCTTCTATGGAGAATAAAGGTGACGATATGTTCGCCTCGACAACCTGGACAGCTTTTTCCATAAACTTAACATCCAGCGGGGTTATCTGAAGTTCGCTTGACTTAATGTCGAATGTCTTTCGAAAGGTCTTTTGGGATTTTTCACGTTGGCTCACTAAATTACTAATGCGAGCTTCCAGTACCTCGAAGTTGAACGGTTTGGAGATATAATCGTCGGCTCCGGTTTTGAAACCCTCGATGCGTTGCTCCTCACTGTTGCGGGCCGTCAGCAGAATGACCGGAATATGAGAAACGCGCTCATCCGATTTGATCTTTGTGCACAATTCGATGCCATTCATCTGTGGCATCATGATGTCACTCACGATCAGATCCGGTTGCAGAGATAGGACAAGATTCCACCCATCAGCGCCATTGCCAGCCTCGTGTATGGTGTAGGAGAATTTCAAATTGTCCCGGAGATAAAACCGAAAATCTTCATTGTCTTCAATGAGCAGCAATGACTTCTTCCGGCTTTTACCCGTTTGATTTTCAAAGCGTGTGTCAGAGACCAAAGTTTCCGGGTCTTCAACAGGGGAACATTCGATTACTTCTGCAGGGGTTGCCATTTGGTCTACTGGGATTTCGCGCAAAGGCAGGATCACCTTGAAAGAGCTCCCCACTCCTACTTCGCTTGTCACCTCGATACGGCCACCATGAATTCTTACGAATTCCTTGGTGATAGAAAGACCAATTCCACTGCCCTGGTTTACGACACTTTTTGGAACATCGGTCTGAAAGAATGGCTCGAAGATTTTGTCGAGTTTGTCCTTGGGTATACCAATACCATTATCGCTTACATCAATTACCAGCAGTTGCTCACCGTTTTCATGCAAGAGTTCTGTCCTCACGGCTACCCTGCCGTTGTCCAGGGTGAATTTGAATGCATTCCCCAGGAGATTGAATAGAATTTTTTCCAATTTATCATGATCGAAAAGCGTTTCGTGACACTGGACGGCATTGTCAAAAACCAGCTTTATATTTTTCTTTTCTGAAAGATCAGAAAACGACAAAACGATATCCTTGATGAAGGCTATCACATCGCCTGTTGCCGGAGTGAATTTTATCTCATGAACCTCTAACTTTTTAAAATCAAGCAGTTGATTGACCAAATTCATCAGACGCTTTCCATTGCGATGGACCAGTTGAAATTGCGCCAGTTGCTCGGGGTCTTTTGATTTTTTGATCAGTCGCTCAATGGGTGTGAGTATAAGCGTCAATGGCGTTCTGAACTCATGGCTTACATTGGTGAAGAACTTTACTTTCATCATATCTAGCTCATGAATTCGTTGCATCTCATGCCGCTCCTGAGAGATCAGAAATTTCACGCGCTCACGCCGCTGAATAATTTTGCGCGTCACAAAAAGAAGGCAAATCACCAGCCCCCCATAGAGTATGAAAGCCGTCTTGGTCTTCCATAGCGGAGGCTCAATGATGATGCTTAGCACCGCATCATGCTCACTGGAGATGCCATCGCTGTTAGCAGCTCGCACGCGTAATATATAGCGCCCGGGGTTTAAGCTGTTGAATACGATTTCGTGGTTCTTCGTATCTGCTGGCAGCCATTCGTTACTCAATCCTTCCAGCAAGTATGTATAGTGATCACGCTCGGGGTTGAAATAATTTAAGGCTGAAAATTTTAACGAGAAGAAGCTCTTGTTGGGAGGAAGCGTAATCTGCTTTGTTTCCGAAACAGATTTCTCCAAAATAACTACCCCATCGACTTGCTCTCCTATCCCAACCGGCTTTTCATAAAGCTCGAGGTCTGAAAAAACGACTTTGTCTATTATGAAGTCTTTGCTCTGTACATTTCCGCTAAGGATATTAAAACCTGTAGGGCCACCGAAGATAAGCTCACCCTTTCGCGTTTTGAAGCCCGCATTAAAATTGAACTGTCTTCCCTGTAGCCCATCTAGCTCTGTGTAGTTTTTGATGGATGCACCCGTTAAGGATTTGCCTGGGAGTGTTATTTTAGAAAGTCCGTTTATGGTGCTGGTCCATATATGTCCCAGGTTGTCCTCTTTCACCATTAAGACAGCATTGTGCGTTGAGCTTGCGTTAATTGCCCTGAACCCATTGATGGATTCGTCGAAAAGATTCAGGCCATTGGAAGTCCCAACCCACATGCGTCCCTTGGAATCTTTGAGAATATCCCGAACGCCGCTGCTGCTGAGTGAATTTGGTTTAATTGAATGCTCGTAGTGCGTAAACGTTTTGCCATCCGCAGTCAAAACATCGATTCCTCCAATCGTACCAAACCAAATGTTACCGTGACGATCTTCAGCAATTGCTTCGATCGTTACCGCTTGCAGCGCATTGGGACCCCACATTCGAAGCCTGTGAAACGTTCCGGTTTTTCGATCAAAAAGTGCAGCCCCGGCATCCAGGGTACCGATCCAGATGCGTTTTTTTGAGTCTTCGAATATCTCCCAAATATGAGGACTTAGAAGGGATGTAGTGTCGGCTGGAATGCAATCAAAGCGGGTGAATTTCTTACCATCGAACTTGTTAAGCCCTCCTTTGTATGTTCCAATCCACAAATTATCCTCTCCGTCCCGGTACAGACTTACAATAACATTCGCGCTAAGACTATTTCTATTACCCGGCTCATGCAGGTATTGCTTGAATGTTTTCTTTTGGCGATCAAAGTATAAAAGCCCACCGCCGTTGGTCCCAATCCAGAGATTTCCTTTGCTGTCTTCCTCAAATCTATTAACATCTTCAAAAGGTAAACTGCCCGGGTCGGTCGTATAGTGCTTATAGATATCAAACTGGTAAATATTAGGATGATAATAGCTTACGCCGCGTTTATAAGTACCCACCCAAACAATCCCCTGATCATCTTTGTACAAGCAGATTACCGAATTGGATGCAAGACGGGTCTGGTCACCATCCGCGTGCAGGATATATTGAACAGTGTTTCTTTTTTTATCTATTATATTAATACCGCCATGGTCGGTTCCGACCCAAATCAGACCATTTTCATCCTCCAGTAAACTGGATACAACATTAGTATTGAGTTGCAGAAAAGCAGAGCCAACGGCAACACGCTTCAGGGTCTTTTCTTTCACATTATATAGAAAAACACCTTTATCAGAATTTGATATACAAAACCAAAGGTCTCCATCTTTATCGGCCAGCATCCGATAAGTTGTGTGGAGTGTTTTGTCAAGATCGTGAAGAAGTGAAATGCGTTGCACCACGATCCCCCGTTGGTTCTCTATGGCTATCTTTTCGACAATGCCGTTTGAATGTATTACCCAGCGATTGCCTTTTTTGTCGACGCAAAAATCAGTGATATCGTCTTTAACGATTGACAGCGGATCAAAACTGTTGTTTTTGATAACAACATATCCTTTTTGACCGGGCCGATATTGTATCAGTTTATCGGGCTCTACAAACCAATAGGAACCATCGGTATCAAGCACAATATTATAAAGGCGCGGCGATGTCCCGTATTTCTCAAAAAAAGGTTTCAGGTGGCGGATAAACGCTTCCTTTTCCGGATCATAAAGTGTCAGGCCTGCCGAGGTTACCATGGCCAACATTCGGTCTGGGGTCTCAAAGATTTTGTAGGCGCCTTCCCCGGGAAGAGATGTGGTATCCAGGGGGTCGTTGATGAAAGACCTGATGGTATAGCCATCAAAGCGGTTTAAACCTACGGCCGTGCCGAACCAAATAAAACCGCGGCTATCCTTGTAAATGGTCCAAACATCGGGGTGTGATAAGCCATTCTTTAAGTCGAGCTGCCTGAATCTGAATTGCCGGCTTTGGGCCGACAGATCATTGGTTGCCGGAGCAAAAACGAGGAGTAGGAATATAGCGCAATGTACCCTGAACATAGATTTAAATTTTGTAATGCCGGGCCTTTGCGAAAGCATTTGTTTTTTCTTCGCAAAGCCGACTTGCTCTATGCCCTGCCCCGGTAAAGCCATACACTCCCAACTTTCCCAATTACGAGGTGCAACGCAAAAGCAAAAGATCAAATCAAGAAAAATTCCTAGACTCCGATGGGATGCAAAAGTATAATTTACCTCCCCATTCATATCGTTCAAGCACACGGCCGGCTTACGCCATTTCGAATGACACCGGGTTAAAACCAAATATTCCGTTAGCCAAGTTATGCTGCTCCCAACAATAGAAAGATCCGGGAAACTATCAATCTGCCAATAATCAATGATTTAAGGGAGGACATGAGCCTATTTTTCAAGTAATATACTATTTATACCCTTTTTTGAGCCGTCTGATACCCTTAGTTGCATGTCGAGTGTTCTGATTCTGCTTCTACGGCTTAAATTCAAGGATTTCAGCAAAAGTTTTCATAATTATCGATACCGCAAACGTTGTTTTACTATTTTTTATACCCTTTTCTTAGATTCTTTCGTGTCTTCAAAGAGTTTACTTTATCCCGCCACCTTAAATCTTATGACATAAGAGTTATAACTACTTCCGGTTAATTATCATGACCGTAGTTGCGCAATACGGAAGTGTCTTTTTGCCGAAATACATTGAAGGTGGAACAGATTTCAAACACAACTAACCCCTTTGACTATGCGAAAACCATTACTTCAGATGACAACCATGTGCCTGATTTGGGCATTGTTTTGTTTAAATACAGATCTGAATGCACAAAGTACTGCCAATTATGTCTGGAAGAATGCACCAATTGGCGGTGGCGGATTTGTTACGGGTATTGTTACCCACCAAACATCCGGCGATAGGTATTGCCGAACGGATGTGGGTGGAGCCTACCGCTGGGATGCAGCCAACAATAAATGGATTCAACTACTTGACTGGCTCAACGAGTCTGAAAGTGGATTTATTGGCGTGGAGGCTTTGGCACTGGATCCGCTGAATGCAAATAATGTTTATATGCTCTGCGGCACCGAGTATATGAACAGCGGAAGAACGGCTATATTGAAATCCACCGACAAAGGAAATACCTTCACTTACATAGATGTTACCTCCAAATTTAAGGCACATGGTAATGGATACGGAAGAGGGAACGGAGAACGTCTTGCCGTAGATCCCAAAAACAGCAACATATTATTCTGCGGAACCAGAGCCAACGGATTATGGAAGAGTACGGATGGTGGCGTTACCTGGAACCAAGCATGGAACGGCGTAACCACTACTACCAACGGAAACGGAATATGTTTTGTTTTGTTTGATCCTTCAAGCAGTGTTGTAAACGGAGCTAGTGAAACCATTTACATTGGAGTTTCCCGCACAGGTGGTGGGAACATCTACAAGAGTACAAATGGCGGGGCCAGCTTTACTGACATTTCTCCCAACAATGGCTTTATGCCGCACCGGGTAGCGCTACAGGGTACTACCATGTATACTACCCTTTCCGTTGAACAAGGGCCCCATATTTCAGGAGATTATTCCGGCACTACCCCTGCTAATGATATGGGCAGAGTATACAAGCTCAGCACAAGTACGGGAGTATGGACAAATGTTACCCCAGCACATCATCCTACGGCAAAGTATCCCTATGGTGGCGTAAGCATAGACCCTTCCAACATCAACAGAATACTGGTTTCGACATGCGGCATGTATTGGAACAACCAGTACGGCGGTGGCTGGGGAGACTTTATTTTCCTCTCTACCGATGGAGGATCGACCTGGACCCTTAAGAATGGCACTAACGCCACATATAACAATAACGGCATGGCATGGACTGGCAATGGTTCGGTTAACTGGATGGACTGTATCGAGTTTGACCAATCCAATCCTTCAATAGTACGGGTAATAGGCGGAGGTGGTGTATATACCTGTTCCGACATTACAGCTACTAATCCTTCATGGAAGTGTGATGTGATCGGAATTGAAGAAACCGCATTCCTGGACGGGGTAAGTATACCCGGAGGGCCTTTTATTTCTTCTTTCGGAGACGTATGTGGCTTTGTACACGAGCCGCTGACTTCTTTTCCATCAGCAAAACTTTCTCCTACAGATGGAAATAACCAGAGCATTGCTTATGCTGCTGGCAACACAAACAAAGTAGTAAGAGCTTCGAGTGGGGGAAGCGTTATTTACTATTCTGCCGACAAGGGCTCTACATGGACGGCTTCCGCTACTAATAAGGGTCCGAACGGTAGGGTGAACATCAGTGCTGACGGAAACACGATTCTGCACTGTCCTGGAGGTTCCACAACTACCTACTACACGACCAACAATGGAGGAAGCTGGTCCAGTTGTTCGGGCGTATCGACTTCAGACGCCGTTCCGGTGGCCGACCAGGTAAATTCAAATTACTTCTATATCTATAATCCAACGAGCGGAGAGATGCTTTCCAGTTCCAATAAGGGAGTCAGCTTTTCAGTAGCAGGTACTCCTGGTACCAATACAATTGAGCCTTGGAAAAGAACAACCTTGATCCGCTCGGTGCCTGGCTTAGAAGGACATATTTGGGTGCCTCTTGGCGGCAATGGATTAAAATATTCTACCGACCATGGAACGACTTATACTACTCTTTCCAATGTATCTTACTGCACAACGGTTGGGATAGGAAAGGCAATGGCCGGAGCCAGCTATCCCACCATTTTCATCTGGGGAACCGTGTCAGGCGTTACGGGCCTTTTCAGATCAACTGACAAGGGTGCTACATGGGGGGCCAGGATGAATGATGATGCCCATGAGTTTGGAGGAGCGTCAATGCTGATCGGAGATATGAATGTTGACGGAAGGGTATACATGGGTGCAGCCGGAGGAAGAGGTGTAATTTACTGGGATCCTGCAGCATCTTCTGTGACCTATGTTTCTTTAGCCAACCGGGGTACCGGCTTGCGTATGGATGGAATTGGCAGAACCACTAATGGCTCCAACTGTGGACAATGGAGTAGCAGCGGAAGTTTTAACCAGCAGTGGGTAATAGAGACGGTTGGGAACTATGTGATGTTAAAGAACCGTGCCACAGGATTGTATCTTGATGGCATGTACAGAAATACTAATGGTTCCGCTGCGGGGCAATACAGTTATAGTGGCAGTGATGCACAATATTGGACACGCGAAACTGCTGGAAGCTATGTTAAGTTTAAGAATAAAGCCACAGGCCTATATCTTGATGGAATGGGTATAAAGACTAACGGTGCTGATTTAGGCCAATGGAAGTCAAGTAACCATGCAAACCAGCAGTGGACGATCACTACCGTGGGGAATGCAAGACAAAGTTCTCCAGAGCTTAGTGCGAATACCTCTGAGGAATTGGGCGTTAAAGTATCTCCCAATCCTTTCATCACCGATTTCAAACTTGAAGTTCCCGATGCGGATCAGCCATTTCAAATAGTATTTTTTGACACGGCGGGCAAGCTGGTAGAAACCAGCACCCATACAGGAGGCCACAAAACACTGACGTTGGGCACTGCGCTGAAACCAGGTTTATATTTCGTTCGGCTAAACGGTGTCGACTGGTCAAAATCTTTTAAAATAATCAAGGAGCAGTAGGCTTGTTTTCTGACAAATCAGGAGAATTTAACACCAACCTATGGTAGTGAGAGCATTCTCTAGAATGCTCTCCTACTCTCTCGGAAATTAACATCATCTGAGAGAAAACATTTGAAATGGAAAAAAAGCAAAGTCTTGAAAACACAAAGCACTACTACTGGTCATTATTTCTTTCGTTTTCAAGTCTGACTGTATGAGGCAACTACCACCCCTCACGACAATAGAGAGAATAAAGACTTCATCTAATTAAAAGGGAAAATGACAACAATAACAACAACAACTAAAAGCCTAAAAAATGAAAAAGACAATACTTCAGCTGACAAGAATGTGCCTGATATGGGCATTTTTGTGTTGTGTATCAATTATAGCCTTTGCTCAAAATGTTACTATTGCAGTGAATGCAACGCAGAATAAACGCCTGATCTCGCCATACATATATGGTAAAAATGAGGACTTTGACAAGCCTGTACAGTTTTATAAAGATGCGGGGCTGCGCTTTGCGCGGATGAACCATGGTAACAACGCTACGGGTTATAACTGGCGTAATAAGCTTACCATTCACTCTGACTGGTTTAACAATGTTTACTTGGCTGATTGGGACTCCCGAGCGCAAAAAGTCAAGGACAACTTTCCAAACATGCAGGCCATGTTTGCCTTTCAATTAATGGGCAGGGTGGCCTCAAACAACCAAAACAACTTTGATGACTGGAGTTATATGCAATCCCACCCGGATTTTAAGGGTTTCGGTCAAAATTTAGCCGGTGGAGGAACACCCGATCCAAACGGTGGGAATAAGGCGTTGGTGGAAGGGAACATTAATTTGTTCACCAAGGCGTGGCCGGCGGATTCTTCGGTGGGCATTCTCAATCACTGGTTTGGAGCCAATGGCAAAGGGTTTGACAAAAAACAGTTTGTATACTGGAATATGGACAATGAGGTGGATATATGGAATGGCACACATGACTATGCAATGCCAACACAGCTATCGGCCTCAGCCTTCATGGATCGCTACATTGAATTAGCCAAGAAAGCGAAAGCGATCTATCCGGGTATCAAGCTTTGCGGACCGGTCACTACCAATGAATGGCAGTGGTACAAATGGTCAAATGAAGATATATACGTAAATGGCCGGTATTATCCCTGGATTGAGTATTTCATCAAACGCCTGGGTGACGAGTACAAGGCTACCGGTATCAAACTGGTCGATGTATTGGATATTCACAGCTACCCCTGGTACAATAATAGCGATGCCGAGGCACTGCAGGGACACCGGATTTATTACGATGAAACCTATGATTTCCCGAGCGCAAACGGTGTTAAAACACTGGCTGGCGGCTATGATAACTCGATTACAAAAGAGTATATTCTCAAGCGTATAGATGGTTGGTTAACCGAGCAGTTTGGCGCCAACCATGGCATCAACCCCGGGGTAAGCGAATGGGGGACTATGTCCAGTAGCAATCCAAGCCTGGAGTCTGTTATATATGCCTCACACCTTGGAACGTTTGCAAACCATGGCGTTGAATTGTTTTCACCCTGGAACTGGTCTATCGGCATGTGGGAAACGTTGCACCTCTTTAGCAGAAATGCAAAAAAATATAGTGTTTCAAGTACTTCCTCTCTTGAAAATGCAGTATCTGCGTACTCTTCGGTAAACGAAAATGCTGACTCTTTAACCGTGATGCTTGTAAACCGCGACATGGGCACTTCCCGTACGGTGACCATTAATCTGAGCAATTTTAATGTTGCCAATGGCACCTACCAAACGCTGCAGTTGTCATCCTTACCGGCAACAGAAACTTTTGTATCACACACACAAAATGCACTGAAGTCAAATACAGTATCTGTGAATTCAAATTCACTGACCCTAACTGTACCGTCACTTTCTACAACAGCAATTCTGCTGGTTAAAACCTCTACGGTTACCTATATTGCTCTGGCTAATCGGGCTACAGGCTTGCGAATCGATGGAATGGGCAGAACAACCAATGGCTCCAACTGCGGACAATGGAGCAGTGGCGGAAGTTTTAACCAGCAATGGTCAATAGAGACGGTTGGAAACTATGTGATGCTAAAGAACCGTGCTACCGGATTATACCTGGATGGCATGTATAGAAGCTCCAATGGATCCGTTGTAGGACAATACAACTACAGTGGCAGTGATGCGCAATACTGGACACGCGAAACTGTAGGAAGCTATGTGAAGTTCAAGAATAAGGCCACGGGACTGTATTTAGATGGAATGGGCTTAAAAGCAAACGGTTCAGATTTAGGGCAATGGAATGGCAGTAATCATTTTAACCAGCAGTGGTCTGTGACTACCATCGGAAGCTCGCCCAACGGAAAGCAAAGTTCTCCAGGGCCCAGTGAGGCTACGGAATTGAACGTCAAAGTGTATCCAAATCCTTTTGCTAAAACTTTTACTATTGAAACACCAAACTCCGATGATCAGCTGCAAATCACAGTACTCGATGCCGGGGGCAAAGCAGTAGAGACGGCTACACTTTCAGGCGCTTTGAGTAAACGATCGCTGGGCGCTGCGCTCAAACCAGGTATATATATAGTTCGGGTAAACAGCATCCACGGATCACAAACATTTAAAATTATGAAAGAATAATAATTCAAAAAGCAAACAAAAAGAGGTCATCCCGGGATATTTAAGACAGGGATGACCTCTTTTTGTTTTCAAAGATCAAAGCAATTGTTGAACCGATATACGTGGAAGAAAATCGCAAATAACAACCTAATCGTTAAGAAAGTACTTTTCACAACAAGAGGATCAAATCAAAAAACAAAACGATGGTTCTTCCCTACTCAAAGAAATCATCCATGTAAAATCGACCGCACCGTTCTTACCTCAAGTAGACATACAGGAACACAATGTGCTTCTCCTCAAACTAGTGAAGCTATAAGATTACTTCAGTCTTTTTTAGTACAGCCCAGTCGTTGTGATTCTAAAGAAAATATATATCCCTTAAATCCCGAACATGAAATGCATTTGCATACCCCTATTTCATTCCAGATATTTTAAGTAATTAGGCTTCAAATCTAACGCTGAAAATCTTTGATCTTCTGATTTGCAAGGCTGACAGCAGATATCCACCGATATATATACTTCATTTAACTAGGCGCATTGCTGTTATCAATCCACCACGTAAATTGTTGTATGCATACTATATTGTAAACAACGTCCTTTCATGCGTGCGGCTATAGGTATACCGGCAGTACACATTCTTGCATCCGTAAAAATACGGGCATTGTTGTAAGCATTTTCTTTTAGAGCTCTGTGTACTAAGCCTGACACCTACTAAGTGAGCTTTGTGTTTTTTTTGTTGTGCCCTTAAATTAAACGTAAGCCTATGACAAAAAATTACTCAGCTCGATGGTATATATTCTGCCGCGCCAAAATATATATCTTGCTACTTTTATGTATACTATCCATGCATCTTTCGGTATATGCACAGAAAGCCGACACCACAAGCATGGATTACTATATGACCATGAGCCTGGAAGAGCTCATGAATATAAAAGTTTCCGTTGCCACCAAAGTCGAACAAAATATAGACGATGCACCCGGCAATATTATCGTTATCACGCGCAAGCAAATTACAGATATGAATGCCCGCACATTAAAAGATGTGCTCAATGTATTTGTGCCGGGCATGGATGCTCTGCCCGCTTCCATGAAATATGGCGATCGTGTGGAGACTGTGTATTCGCGCGGCATTAACTCAGACTTTTCCCAGCAGATACTATACCTGTATAACGGAAAAAATAAATTCAATGAGACTACGTTCGGGCAGCCACTGGGCTTTATTGAATTTACCCTGGAGGGTATCGAAAAAATCGAGATCAGCACCTCACCCGTACCCTTGCAAGGAGGAAGCGCCGTTACGATCATAAACCTGGTAACGCGCGATCAGTCCATGGACGGCACGGAAGTATTTCTCAACACGGGTTTCAAAGACGGTTTACTGAATAAAAAGGCCACCGTTGTATATGGCAAAAAAATCGATGACTGGCATATCGGAGGTTCGTTACAATTCTATGCCGATAAAGGTGTAGAGCGTAGTTCATTGTCAGGCACTGGCCCCGGCGGCAGCACTATACCCGACCCCAAGTATATGCGGGATGGTACGAAGGCTGCCTATAATTTTACGTTGAATGTACAATCACCCGACAAAAAAGTTGAGTTCGGAACCTGGTATAAATCTGCCAATCAGGATGCGTACCTGTCTGGTATACTACCCTGGACTTCCGGCTACACGCAGAACTATATCGGTAAACAACTCCAGACCTATTTGACATGGAAAGCTAGCAAGCATCTGGATATTACGGCAGGCTATATGTGGCATTACCTGGCATATCCCGGGTTTCCATTCTATAACACGCAAACCAACTTTGATACTTACCTGGAAGCAAACTATACCCATCAGCTCGGCAAGCATAAAGAGCATGCGCTTTTAGTGGGAGGAAAAATTGAACGCGAAGGACAGATCGGAAACACCTCGTACTTTTGGGACAACAGGATCAATGACTTCCGCGATACCACAGCCTATCCCCTGGCACCCAATCAAAGCAGAAATGTAACGTCCCTTTACGCCGATGATAACTGGACGCTTAGCTCGCGTTTTTCTATACTGGCAGGTCTGCGTTTGGATCACTACCACAATTTTGCTCATACGAAAATATCGGTTCTTAATCCACGCATAGGCGTATCCTATAAATTTACAGATCGCCTCACCCTAAAGGGACTTTTCGCTACCGCTCATCGCCCGCCAACATTATATGAGCTTACGGGGCAGACGCTGCTCCCACTCTATGGCAACCCCAATCTGAAGACCGAGCACATCAACAACTTTGAGATGAACATGATCTACAAAACGAGCAATGTAAAGGTAAAGATCAGTGCATTCAACCAGATATATAAGGATCAGATCATCTACCTGCCCATTGACAAAAATTTATCGGACCGCGATACCACGCAGGCCTCTAACGCCGGCAATACCAATGTGTGGGGTGCAGACCTGAGCATAAATTATTACCTGGATAAAGACTCCTATATATTTTTTAATGCAGCCAAACTCAAAACCAAAACTGCCGAAGGCACCTCAGTACATTTCCTGCCATCACTATATATCAACGGAGGCGTGAATTTTAAAATGAAGGCCGTAGATGTAAATCTGACTTCTTACTTCCGCGGAAAACGACCGATGCCTGCCAGCTATGTTATCAATACACGCGAAGCCTCCGGCACTATATTTACCTCCAACCTGTCAGTATCGTATAATCTTAACAGCGCTATCCGTTTTTATACCCTGATACAAAATCTATTCGATCGACATGACACATTCCCACTCAGCATTGATGGATATTATATACCCATGCGCGGGCGTATTCTAAATATAGGGGTGACTGCAAAAATCTAAGAACGTACCCTTACTGCGAGGAAAAACAGAACGGCCTGAGCTATCTAAATCACTATTATAACTTTGCTTGTAGAGTTATAATAGTGATTTCTTTTTTATTGTTTTGGCAACTTGCCTGCAGCGCTCTGAAAGTACAGGCACACCCACCCATGTGATTAAGCATGATTCACCAGTACTGCTAAACCTCAAATCAACCCAAGATCCTGTAATAAAATCAGCCGAGAGTAGACGCCAATATTAACCATTGTTATCATTATAACTTATTATAACCTGCTGCCCGCGAGGTAGTGCCTATTCTGAAGCACACATTACCGTTGCCAAAGGTCTCAAATGAATATACATATAGTCTCACAAAAAAATTGAGATCTGAAATTATGCATGTAAAATACATGAGGACGCGAACACGGGTATAACTACAGGTCTTATTTCAGTATTAATACTGAGGTATAAATTCACTCACTGCAATTTATCTTCGTATATGTCTAAGATGGGTTCGCTTTATACACTATCAGTTCTTTTTCTTTTGAGCATGGAAGCTTTCTCCCAGTCACCACTAGAAAAAGTTAAATTCTCGAAGCTAACAGTAGCCTTATCCAATCCGAGTGTATCCTGTGTGCTACAGGACTCCCGTGGTTTTTTATGGGTTGGCACCATGGATGGGCTCAATCGATTTGATGGCTACGATGTTACTGTATATCGCAATGAACAGGACGATACAACAAGCCTTTTAAAAAATGCTATCCTCAATATATACGAAGACAGTCGCAGCGTGTTGTGGGTGAGCACAAGCAGTGGTGGCCTTCATGTATACAATCGCCAACAGGACAATTTCAAACGCCTACCGCAGTACTCATTCGACTGTGAAGTATCCGAATTTCATGAAGACGACACCAGCTTGTGGATTGCAGGCGTACGTCATAACAAAGCGTTTGTAAACCAGATAGACAAGAAAACGAATCGACACCGGTACTTTGAGCTTTTTGATTCACACAGCCCGGTACATTCACTCATACCCGCATCCGATCATGAGTTTTGGGTGGGTATTCGTGAACGCGGGCTGTTCCGCTGGAATTTAAAAGATAACCAAATTTACCGTCAAGGGCCTCCAGCAGAAAGCTTTCACCAGATGGTAAAAAGTAGTGTTCATGATTTATGGATTGCTACCGGTAAGGGGTTACAAAAGTATAATGCAGCAACGCATGAATATATACTATATAACACACATTCCACTCCTGCACTGCCGATTGATAATGTACTCAATCTGTGCATGGATGGAAAGTATCTTTGGATCGGCACAGAGAACGGTGGCCTTTGCAGGCTTAATACTATTACCAATGAACTGTTAACGCTTCAATCCAATAAAAATGATCCTGCCTCGCTCCCTGACAATTCGGTCCATGCGCTTTGCAAAGATCGACAGGGACGAATATGGATAGGTACTTACTCGCATGGCGTGGCAGTAATAGACCGGTTGGGCGAGAAGTTTATGGAAGTAGATATACCGCTGGGAAACGCTGTTGTAAATGCGATCATGCTTGACTCAAAGCAACGCCTGTGGGTTGGCACCGAAGAGGGCCTGATCGTGAAATCACCACAAGGCCTAAAACACTTTAGACATACAGCGGCAAAAGAAAGCTTGCAGACAAACCCTGTCCTTTCCATCTACCAGGACATACAACAACGCATTTGGGTAGGTACCTGGGGAGGTGGTCTCCATCGTTATGACGAAGAGCATGATAATTTCATTCACTACATGCCCGATAAAAAAAATAAAGGAAGTCTCTCGGATGCCAATGTATTTTCAATATGGCAGTCAAGTGAAACGCAGCAGCTACTGGTGGCGACCTATGGTGGACTGAACGTTCTCTCCGATGAACATACAGGCACCTTTGAACATGTCCGCGAAAAACAGTATGAATTTAACAACTATATACATACTATATATGAGGGCAAAAAAGGAGATCTCTGGATCGGTACCCTCGAAGAACTTCTGCGCTACGACCATACGCAAAAGAAACTCAGCAGGTTCGAGACCGCGACACATTCCGATTCGGTGCACGTGGGCGGTCTTTGCAATAGCATACTGGAAGACTCTCGTGGCCGACTCTGGGTAGGAACGGCAAAAGGTCTGCATCTGCTCATCAATGGCAAGTTCAAAAAAAGATATACCACTCGCGATGGACTGCCCAACAATATTATACAAAGTATACTGGAGGATAACGCCGGCAATCTCTGGCTGGGTACAGCGGTTGGCATATCTCGGTTTAGTCCGGATGATGGTGTATTCCGGAACTTTGATATCGCCGATGGAATGCCCGGCAACGACTTTAGACCTCGTGCATGTTTGCGTAACGACAACCACCAGTTCTTCTTTGGAGGTAAAGGCATTTGTGTTTTTAATCCAGACAGTGTTCGTGAAAATCCATTTATACCCAAGGTTGTCATTACCGAACTCGGCATTCTCAATGAGCCTGTGAAGCCCGGTGATTTCGGGGGTATATTGAAAGACCAGATCAGTGAAACCAGCACAATCACACTTCCTGCTGAATACAATTTCTTTTCGCTAAAGTACGCGGCCCTGAACTTTACCAGCACAGCAAAAAATCAGTACGCCTATAAATTGGAAGGCTTTCATACAGATTGGAACTATGTAGGCAACCAGCGGTCCGTTATGTTCACCAACCTTGATCCGGGTATATATACCTTTAAAGTGAAAGCGAGCAACAATGATGGGGTCTGGAATGAACAAGGAACCTCTTTAACGATCCATATACTGCCACAGTGGTGGTGTACGTGGTGGATAAAACTATCGGCTATAGTCTTCCTGGGCGCAGGCATTTTAACAGTCTATAGATTACATATTCGAAACATCAAGAAGCAGAACAAGATACTGGAGCTACAGGTACGCAAACGAACAGAGGAACTCGCACACCAAAACGAAGAGCTTACTCAGAGCCAGGAAGAGATATCAGCACAGCGCGACGTAGTATCTGAACAGAACCTTGAATTACAAGCCGCCCGGCAAATCATCGAGAAACAAAACAAAGAAATAACCACACGAAATGAAACACTGGAGGCGGAGGTAGAAGAGCGCACACGCGACTTAGTAGAGTACAATCAGCAACTCGAACAATTTGCCTTTATCTCGGCCCACAACCTGCGGGCTCCGGTGGCCAGGATACTCGGCCTTGGTCATATACTCGATATCGGTGAGAGTGATCTGCAAGAGATCCGGTCAATCGTTGAAAAAATTGTTTTTACCACAGAGGAACTTGATTGTGTTGTGAAAGATTTAAATACGGTGCTCGACGTACGGCGGAATTCCACCACGGTGATTGGAGCTATCAAACTCCGGGAAGAGCTACGCCTGGTCAAAATAAACCTTGAGAAAGAAATCCAGGAGACTCAGACTTTATTTATCGAGGACTTTTCTGGCGGTGATACACTTTGGGCTGTAAAGCCCTATATCGACAGTATATTCATGAACCTGATCGGCAATGCCATCAAGTACCGCCACGCGGAAAGAACGCCCATTATCAAGATACGCTCAGAGGTTCAAGGCGATTACCTTCACATAACCATACGGGACAATGGTCTGGGTATAGATTTGAATGTATGCAAAGAGAAACTCTTTATGCTTTATAGCCGTTTTCATTGGCACGTAGAAGGAAAAGGAATGGGATTATTTTTGGTAAAGACTCAAGTCTCTGCGATGGGCGGAAAAATTGATATCGAGAGTTGTCCCAATGAAGGGACCTGCTTCCGGCTTTCGTTCAAGCATGCACCTGGCACTTGAGCGCCATAACAAAAACAGGTGTGTGGTGACTGCCACCCCCGTCTTGCTCGGAATATATACTTAATCCTATTTTTTATGAAGAGTACATTCGTACCACTCGGTTTTTTGCGAACCCGCGATCGGTATATATAGCCTGCAATATTCTCAGCAGTAAAAATCAGGACACGTATTCAGCCATTCTCCAGCGCTTGTTTCATCGGCAAAATACTCCCGGCCAATACTCTTAATGAAGGTACCTGCATTCACAATAGCCTTACAGGATTTGTTAAAAACATCTATGGGGACAACGAATGCTATTCTGCGAATACCGGCCGCCAAAAGTTTACCATACCAAATGTTGCCAAAGTATTCCCTGGTGCCGGGAGGATATAAGCTTACCTCCTGGAGATTAATGACGCATTTACTGAGCTTATAAAACTGTATCATCTTATATGCATACTCGGTGACATGAACCAGTTCCTCATAGGCAAGAAATCCCTGACACCCAAAATAGATGAGCTTTTGTGCAGGGATGTAAACAACATATGCCTTTTCTGTAATGAAGTTCTCCATGGCTCACTTATTGCATTTGTAATTTACGTGCTATAGCAATGGACACTATATCTGGTTGATCATGCATTGATTTTCTTTCCACTTTATCTACTTGCATATCGGACGAGGAATGACTCTTCTTTTGTGTAACAAATAATACCGCTGTAATGGGTTATGCAAAATTATAGTGGGTGGTGCCGGTAGAGGGTATCGATTCGTCTCATTGAGACGAACCAAAAGTCCAATCATGAGATTGAAAATCTTTTGAGCCTGTATACTTTTCGACCTTCACTCACCAGCGCATGGAAGGGTGCTATAGTTTATGCATGTGTACACACCCAAAGTTACTTGCTCGTACCTTTTACCCCCGAACAGCAAGCCAGGTAACAAACGAGAAAATCAATATATACATCATCATTTCAAGCAACAGTAGGATTTTAAGTTTTCGTTTCAAAGACAGTATATTTGTTCACCAAAAATATGCAGGTATATTTTCTTGGACCGTAACCAATAATCCGAAAAGAGGTAACAATTCTTTAGCGTACAGCTTTTTCTCTGCTAGTTTCTCCGCTTACCATTCGCATACGCGGAAGGCAGTACGTGATATTGATTTTTAAAATGACGAGCAAAATACTTTGGATTATTGAAGCCCACGCGATAGGCTACTTCGGAAACTGAAAGCTGGCTTTTCTCCAGGAGCTGTGCTGCATGTTGCAGACGTATCGTACGGATGAGTTCCAAGGGAGCTTTACCGGTGAGTTCCTGCACCTTTCTAAAAAACTGAGCGCGGCTTACACCGAGCTCACGGCTTAGATCTATGACCGTAAGTTCACTGTTGGATATATTGTTTTCGATCGCCTGGATGGTACGTTGTATAAACTGTTCATCTAAGGAGGTGACTTGTATTTCGCTTGCCTTCACTCCGCTTTTTCTTGCAAACAATGTGCGCAGGTCTTTACGCAGCGAGATCTGGTTACGGATTCTTGATTCCAGTATTGGAAAGCTGAAGGGCTTGGGTATATAATCATCGGCACCTACTTCAAATCCTTCAAGTCGTTGTTCTTCGCCTGAACGCGCTGTGAGAAGTATAACCGGTATATGAGATACCCGTTGATCCGATTTAATTTTCTTGCAAAGCTCAATACCATTCATGTCGGGCATCATCACATCGGTTACGATCAGGTCGGGGTATTCTGAAATTGCTTTCTTCCATCCCTCCTCTCCCGTTTCCGCCTCAATAACAGAATAGGATGTCTTCAGATTATCTTTCAAATAGAAACGAAAATCTTCGTTATCCTCTACGAGTAAAATCAACGGCTTACCGCTAGACTCTATATCATTTTTCTTTGGACCCTCAACGGCAGCTATAGGCTCACGTATAGTTTCATGAACGGCCTGCACCAATTTTCGCAAGGGTAACACTACAATAAAAGAACTTCCCTTTCCCGGTTCACTTTCAACGCGAATCGTTCCTCCGTGAATTCGTACAAACTCTTTTGTTATAGCCAGTCCTATACCACTGCCCTGGTTCAAGATGGAGCTCGGTAGATCACTTTGAAAAAAGCGCTCGAAAATCAGCTCATGTTTTTCTGTCGGTATTCCGATTCCCGAATCCTTGACGATGATTTCAATAATACTATTTTCAACAGAATCCCTGGCGTTTACAACTACCGAGATTTCTCCATTGCCCATGGTAAACTTGAAGGCGTTGGACAGAAGGTTGAACAGGATCTTTTCTACTTTATCATGATCAAATATAGCTTCCAGTGCTGAAGTGTTTGATTCGAAGGTAAGCCTGATATTTTTTTTCTCTGAAAGGTCAGCAAACGAATATACGGTCTCGCGTATGAAGTCGATGATGTCACCTTCGGATGGATGAAAGCGGATATCATGAACTTCCATTTTTCTGAAATCCAGAAGCTGGTTGACCAGGTTTAGCAATCGCTTTGCGTTTCGTTGAATGAGATCTATATTCTTTCGCTGCTCGACATCATCGACTTTTTCACTGAGCTTTTCCAGTGGCGAGAGGATGAGTGAAAGCGGCGTTCTGAATTCATGGCTCACGTTGGTAAAGAACCTGGTCTTCATCATATCCAACTCGCGCGATCGTACCACTTCCTCCTGCTGTTGCTTGATGGCATACTTCATTTGCTCGCGTTGCTGGATAAGCTTACGTGTTGCATAAAGAAGCACGATTAATACAATCATGTAAAGGATATAGGCGTTCAGGGACTTCCAGAAAGGAGGAAGCACTTTGATGGGAAGTGAAATGCCTTCTTCATTCCACACCCCGTCATTGTTTGTGGCCATGACACGAAATATATAGTTACCGGCATTCAGGTTTGTGAAGGTTACTCTTCTGTTGTTTGCATCGGTTGACAACCAATCCTGGTTAAACCCTTCAAGTTTATATTTATATTTTGTTTTGGAGGGCTGTGTAAAGTTGAGTGTGGCGAACTCTATTGAAAAAACATTATCACTTGCTGCCAATACAACCGAGGGATTCGTGGTGATGGAAGACGACAAGGTAAAGTGAGTATCATGTTTACTTCCACTTCCCGGGCGGACGCTTTGATTGAACAATTGAAAATCTGTGAACACAAGCCGTTGGGTAGTTTTGCTATGTTCGATATTGCCGGGGTTGAAAATATTGAAGCCGTTGTTGCCTCCAAACACGAGTTCTCCACTCTTCAATCGAAGTGAAGCATCTTCATTAAATCGCTGACCTTGTAAACCGTCGGCCTCGGCGTAATTGGTGACCCGAAGCTGCAGGCGTTTACCTTGGGGAGTGAATGTAGCGCATGAAAGTCCATCCTGCGTACTTAGCCATAGCCGTCCTTGTGCATCTTCCTCCATTCCCATAATTGCATAATGGGGCAATCCATCTTTCTCTGTATAGTTGATAAACCGGTTCGTTTCCTTTTGCCATAAACTAAGCCCACCGGCTGTTCCGATCCACATGCGTCCCTTCGAGTCTTTGAGTATATTCAGGATAACATTATTGACAAGGGATGTCGTATCGTTGTTCTGCGATTCGAAATGAACTATACTTCCGGAATCTTTCATCAATACATCTATACCAATAGAGGTTCCAAACCAGAGATTACCCTCGTTGTCTTCTGTGATCGATGAAATATAGTCTGAACGAAGTGCTTTTCGATCGGGAGGAGAATAGCGTGTAAAGGTCTTTGTTTCTCTGTTAAAAAGGTTAACACCTCTGTCAAGTGTACCGATCCAAAGCCGGTGTTGTGAATCTTCAAAGATCTCCCATACACTTTTACCGGACAGACTCGTAGGGTCCTGAGCACTGTGCTGATAACGGGTGAACTTGCTGCCATCAAAACAGTTCAGTCCTCCGAAGAAAGTACCAATCCATAGCTTATCCTCATGGTCAAGATACATACTGACAATTACGTCACTGCTCAGACTGTGTGGGTCCTTTGCATTATGTTTGTAGCTCGTATACCGGCCACTTTTCCGGTCAAGATATAACAACCCCCCTCCGTTTGCTCCAAGCCAAAGGTTGCCTTTCCGGTCTTCAACGAAATGATTTATATCTTCAAACGGCAAGGCATATGGCTTAGAGTGTCGATTATAGACTGGAAACCGCGCCATGCTCTGATGGAAATAGTTCAATCCTTTTTTCAAAGTGCCTATCCAGATGATACCTTCCTGATCTTTAATGGCTGTGGTAATGGCGCTCTCGCTCAGGGCTGTTTCACTGTAAGAATCATGCGTGAGGTTCTTTACAGAAAAGTTTGTTTTATCGACAACATCAATTTCACCATTCTCATAAATCCAGATATAGCCCTGATCATCGTGTATAATAGACGAAATCAAATTGGAACTGAGGCGTGTAGTTTTAGAATTTGTATTAAAACGATATATCTTATGCTTACTTGTGTTGTAGTAAAACACACCTTCGTCTGCATTGGAGATGTATACCCAAAGATCTCCGTCCCTATCAATTACCAATTCACTTTGTAAAAGCCGGTAGGGGTCGGGTGCGTAAGCCGGCAAAAATGAAATTCGCTTTACCACGGAGAGTTTGCCTTTTTCAAATACAGCATTCTCCATAACACCATTACCATGTGCGATCCAGTAGCTTCCGTCCTTGTGACGGGCGAGCGAAGTGACGTTGTTGGTGGCGATGGTGGTGGTATCATTGTCAGCATGCTTTATGGACAGTGCGCTTTTTTTACTCTCATTATAGCACACCATGCCGTTGTTACGCAGCAAAAACCAGTAGTTGCCGGCTTCATCATGAACAATATTAACAAGGTCATCCGGGGTGGTGATTGAGAACTTCTGAAGAAATCGGGAAGCAGTAGAGAACCGCTCGGTGGACGGATTAAAAAAGCAAACACCATTGCCCGTTACCATGCCAAGTTCTCCGCCTGGTGCAGCAAATAGTCTTACTATGTTATCATTATGAAGAGACGTGGAATCCGCAGGATCATTGCGATATATTTTTATTGAATAGCCGTCAAAGCGATTAAGGCCGGACTCCGTTCCAATCCACACGAATCCCGTCTTATCCCTGTATATTGCTTTTACGTAGTTATGTGACAGTCCCTGACGAACATCAACATGAAGAAAGCGCTGTTGCTGGCCAATGGATTGAATAACCAGGGAAACCAACAGAAATATTGCGATGAACCAACCCGGTCCGAAAAAAAAATTCTCTTTCACAATTTCACTCGATAGTTAAAATCAATTGATACTATGGACACGCAGTGTCCGATAACTTTTTATCAATTTCACTAAAGATACAAATTGTTGTCATTCGATACTTATAATCCACGTATCGCGAAACGTATAGCGCGACATCCGCCTGTATTCGTTGCAAAGCTTTTGTGCTTCTTCTTTTGTGGAGGGGGCATTATTCATGTGCACTATATAATAATGTTTCTCAGGATAATACGCAACATCTGCCGGGTATTTTGCGCGCTTCAGGTTAAATGCATATTTCTTTGCATACCCCGCCGAGTGGAATACTCCCACCACCACATAATGTCCCGGGGATAACCGGTTTCCGGAAAGTGATTTTACTTGCTCTTTATTTTGATCTTCAGACTGAGCCTGTATATCGGTAAGGGTATCAACAGGAGATTTCAATTTTCCGGTGGCTGTGTTTTGCTCTTGCCTGGCTATATCTTCATCTATACCGGGTACACTTGATTCCATAGCCTGCGAGGACACATCTATATTTTTAATTTTAGTCTTCCCTTCCGTTTTGATCTTTTTCCCCAGCCGGACAATCAATTGTACTTCATGTGTACCGCTCCCCAGAGCACTTTTATCACCGGCTGCAAATTCGTAGGCATATCCCAGTTTCAATTTATCTTTGATATTCACGCCGGCAAAAGCAGAGGCGCCAGCGCTCTGTCGATAGGAAGCGCCCACCCACCCCACATTGTTAATTCGCAAGGAGCCTAAAGCTTCCAGTTGGGCATCGCTGTTTTCATAGGTGCGGTATATCAACATCGGCTCGAAAACAATTCGCTGATTAAAGAATATACCATAGCTCACAGATGATATCGTATTACGAACCGGGTTAAAACTAATTTTATTGAAGTCGTTTTCAGCAGCAATATAGGAGTTGAAAAGACGTGGTATAGCAAAAGCAAGCTTAAAATTGCCGCGTTGATAATGCATACCGAATTGCCCTTCGAACGATGATGTTGTTCCGACCACAGGGTCGTTTGTATACCCGTCACCGGAATGAATGGAGACACTGGTTACCCCTGCCGAGAGTCCGAAAACGATTTTGTGATTATCATTGACATTCTTGCCCAGGTGTACTTGGTAGGCAAATGTAGCAAGACCCGTAGTTGTTTTTAACACACCTGCTTTATCCTGGTATCCCGTGAAAGCAATACCAGCCCGATAGCTCAGTGGTAAATGAACACTGAGTGTTCCGGTCGTTGGTGCACCTTCAACACCTGCCCATTGACTTCTATAGTTCAGGTATACTTCGCTGTACCCATTGGGGGCTGCAAATGATGGATTATATAGAAACGGATTAAGAAAGTAGTGACTATATACCGGACTTTGCTGTGCATGTAGTGAGTACGTTATAACCAATAACGCAGCGAAAACTAATATTCTAAAAAGTAAATTCATTTCAGTCGGGCAATCGTTACGCTACCGGTTTGTTTCGAATTATCGGCACGCCGGATGACGTAGAAGTATGCGCCATCAGGAAGTGGTCTGCCGTTTGAAGTTCCATCCCAAGGGGTAGAATACCCTGTAGACGAATATACTTTCTGTCCCTGGCGATTATAGATTACAATTTCACAACCATCCAGCAGGTAAGCGTTTTCAATGTTCCATGCTTCGGTGCTTATGTCACCACGGCTGTCAGGAGAAAAGAGCTTGGGAATTTTTAAGGCAGCTTCATCTATACCTTGAAAGTTAGCCTGAACAACTATATCGCCGTTCACGGTTACGGTTTGTGATGCAGCAGTACCCGCTATATCACCACTCCAGCTGATAAACGTATATCCGGCTGCTGCAACTGCTTCAATCGTTGCGATAGCACCCGAGGTATAGGAACCTGTTCCTGTCACCGAGCCTCCGGCTGCAGGCACAACGGTAGCGCTAAGCGTAAAGGTGGTTATGCTGAAGTTGGCCGTAACCGTTTTGTTACTGCTCATCGTTACAGTAACGGATGCTGCAGTTCCCGTTACATCGCCGCTCCAACCGGTAAAAGTATATCCTGCTGCTGGTGTTGCTGTGAGGGTCGCCTCACTGCCTGCATCGTACATTCCCGCACCCTCTATACTTCCTCCGTCCGATGGCGATGCTGTTGTGGCCAGTGTATACTTTGTTGTGTTGGATTGTAGCTGAAAATTCGCTGTCACATTTTTATCGCCGCTCATGGTCACCGTAGTGGAAGAAGCACTTCCCGTTGCATCACCACTCCAGCCGGTAAAGGTATATCCGCTTGCTGGTGTTGCTGTAAGCGTTGCTGTAGCTCCTGTTGTGTATGACCCTGCCCCGCTTACTGTACCACCGGCAGCGGGTGACGCTGTAACGGTAAGAGTATATTTGGTTATCTGAAAGTTTGCAGTAACAGACTTGTTGCCCGTCATGGTCACTGTAGTGCTGGCATTCGTCCCGGTTGCATCACCACTCCAGCCTGTAAAAGTATAGCCTGTAGCGGGTGTAGCGGTGAGCGTTGCTGTAGCTCCGGCTGTATATGTTCCTGCTCCACTTGCTGTACCGCCAGCAGAAGGTGTTGCTGTGGTAGTAAGGGTATATTTAATTTGCTCGAAGTTGGCGGTAACAGTCTTGTCGCTGGTGATGTCCACGGCAACGGAAGCGCCAGTTCCGGTTACATCGCCACTCCAACCTGTAAAAGTATATCCTGCTGCAGGTGTTGCAGTGACTGTTGTCGTACTTCCTATAGCATATGTACCTGCACCGCTTACAGTACCCCCGGCAGCGGGTGCCATGGTAGCGGTAAGAGTATATTTGGTCAGATCGTCCCAATATACAATTCCACGCGCCGAGGTGTTGCCCGTATAGACTCTTCCGAAAATATTGGGATCACCCAGCATGAGCTCCGCTCCGCCAAACTGATGTGCGTCGTCATTCATTTTAACCCAGGTTGCTCCCTTATCTACAGATCTGAAAAGTCCTCTTACTCCCTTCACAGTTCCCCAGATATATATAGCAGGATACGAAGTGGATGAAATTGCTTTACCAATGCCAACCGTTTTGCAATACGTAACGCTGGTAACAGTTGTATAGGTAGCCCCGTGATCGGTAGAATATTTAAGACCGTTATCCACCAAGGGCACCCATAGATGTCCTTCGTTTCCAGGTACGGTGCGTATGAATGTAGATGTCCACGGTGTCGACGTTGCCCCCGGGGTTCCTGTCACCGTGAAGCTTACGCCTTTGTTGGCGCTTGTCAGCATCTGTCCGGTGGACGCATTGAAGATGTAGAAGTAATTGCTGTTTACCAGGTCACCCGCAGGAATGGCGCCTGTCACCGTACTTCCGCCTGCAGCTATCCAGCTGGCACCATTGTCAGTGCTATAGTAGGTAGTGGACGAGTTATCGGGACAGTGAAGTATAGTGCCTCCATCAGCACTTATGGCTACTCTTCCTCCGGAACCTTTGTTGGTTGCACAGCCAGTCCATGTAGCACCCTGGTCTGTGGAGTAGTATACATGGGTTCCTTCGTTGGTTGCCCGCACAAGTTTTTTCGTGCTCTTACCCGCATAAGCTATACTCCTGTTTGTACCAACACTGGGCTGGTGCCTTTTTGCGGGAAAGGCATTTAGATCACTGTGAACAAATCCCTCTACATCACCCAGGGCAGAAACAAGTGGACCTCCCGGTATAGATATAGCATCGAGGAGCGCTGTTTCTTCTATTCCCTTCACATCAAATTTCCAAACAGGAACTGCTGCATCGATGTCTCCGCAGGTAAGGATCCCGGCGCCACCGACTGACCGTACCTTTTTGCTATCCATCGGATCAAACTCAATGGATTCCACCCAATGTGCCATGCCATCGAACCATCCGATACCGCCGTTATCATACTTGCTGTCACTTCCGTTCTTTAAGGTCCAGGTGGCTCCACCATCAGCAGAAAAAAAAATAAAATCCCCCCACGAAGTACCATACATATGATTTATATATATCCCCGTTGTTGACACCACTACCCTGTTTACATTTGCCGGATCGATATTAACACCTCCGTAAGAAAGATTATTACTTTGAGGAGTAACATTTGTCCACACACCTGTAGTAGTATTGAGTTTATATACCCTACCCGCTCCACTGGTTCCAGGTCCTTCGCTATCAGCAAGCGTAACATACATCGCTGTGCCCTTTAGCACAGCACGGTGTGGCATATACTGTATATCTGCCGATACATCCGTGAACGTTATACCTCCATCTATACTCTTGTATATATTTGCACCACCAGTTCGTGAAATGCCGATGTATATAGTCTTGGTTACCCCACCGGACGCGCTGGCAGGATCGAATAAAACAAAGCTGATGCCGTTGGAGTTTGGAGTAGCTGTCACGCCATCCCAGGCCTGTATCCACGTGTTTCCAGCATCGGTACTTTTCCATAATCCGTTGTATCGTGTACCACAGAAAATAACATTGCTATTGCTGGGGTCTACCACAAGGCGCTCGCCATTGCCACGACCGTACCCATTTCCGTGTGTCTTGAACTTCGATGTCACATCGATAACCGAGAAGGTCTTTCCCTTATCAGTTGATTTTACTATCGCTGTCATCCCCGAGCTCAAATAGCTGATGCCGCAAAGCATATATATATTGTTGGGATTCTGCGGATCGATTGCCAGCGATTCCACGCCCGAAAGCCCTCCCTGGCTGTCAGAAATCCAGTCCAATATTTGTACCCACTGGTTGCCTGCTGCATCCCATCGATAAGCACCGCCTACATCAGTACGACAGTATATATCTCCGCTTTTTACATCGGATATAATACCCGTTACGAATCCGCCACCACCAATGGCTACCGTGTTACTCTTAAACTGAGCGTAGGTTTGCAAACCACAGAGGAAACAAATCCATACGAATGCACAAGTAAAAATTCTTTTTCTCATTGCTTACTATTAAATTATTCTTTAATGCTATCTACTTTTTAATGTCATCTACTTCTTTTCATGCTCAAGAGCGAAACAAGTGATCTATTGGGAACAACAGCGCGCAACCGTCGGCCATGCCTGGTATATATACTCATTGAAGCATACCATTCCCCGTGGCGGATTTAGTGCTGTTATACATTAGCTTTTGCAGGTGATCTTATTTAGTTTCTACAATTGCTACATCCCAGGATTTTATCGTTACCCGAGTATTTTTTTGAATCGGCAGATTCGTTATCAGATTAATTCCATCTGCATAAGTATACTGGAACGTTTGCTCGACAGATGAAAAATTATAGTAGAAATGAAGATTCTTCCCGTAATTACTTACACCGTGCTTTACTTTTACGCGCTCAGGCAACTGATAGTCCACTCCCAGAATGTTACGTTCAGCAAGTGCAGTAGTTACTATACTTTTAATAATGCTTTCTGAAGGTATAGTTCCGAAATAAGTAATCGCTCCTTTACCGCTGTTGTTTCGTACTATAGCGGGGTATATACCAAACACCGGATGATCGTAAAAAGCAAGTGGCTTAGCCGTGGTGGGCTGCAGAAACTCAACCCATTGCTCGGTATAGTTTTCGCCCTTTGCATTGAAGGGATCTCCCTTTAAAGGCACAGGTGTACGCAACGTTGAAAACTCCTGGTAGGTAAATCCTGCTATATCTGTAAGACCAGCAGGCATTGTCTCATGGCGTACAGCTGAGTACTCATTACAAAACCCGCTCTTCATCGTTACCACCAGATGTCCGCCATTCTTTACGAAGGCATTAAGCCTGTTCAATACTACATCGCTTGCTATATATAGGGATGGTACAATCAACACCTGGTATCGGCTCAGATCTTCTGTATTATCAAATACAAAGTCTGCTTCAACATTCAAATCGTATAAAACTTTGTAGAACCTTGCAAGTATCTTTTGATAGGCTCCGTCAGCATCCCAGGGGCCGGTTTCAGGGCCTTTGAAGTTGTTATCAAAACGTTGAAGGTTGAGAGCAACATCCGAATCTTCACTGAAGAGAATCGCTACTTTGTTATTCTTCCTGATGTTCACCAGCTTCCTGCCAAGCTTTTCACGCTCGTGCCCGATGGCGCTAATCTCTTTATATATTCTTCCGGGTTTGAGGTCATGGGGAAGAACTCCTCTCCAGTATTGTTCTATACCGTTGTGCAAAGAGTGCCAATGCCAATAGGAAACCAGGTTGGCGCCAGAGCCGATATGCGCGTAGTAATTTAGTCTTAGCTGCCCATCGTATGGAGGAAACTGTTCTTTTGAATTCCAGCCAATGGAAGCTGCGTTGGTTTCTGGAACCAGGTAATTTTTCATTTTCAGCGAGCGCGTGAAGTCACCCTGCATGGCGATGCGAAGTCCATCGGATCGATCCTGATCGTAATGATATATATTCACGCCTGCATAGTCGAGTACGGCTGAAATTGCCTTTTGATCCAAATCGCTGCGAAGAGCACCGGCAAAGTCGTGCATAATAAATTGGGAAGGCGCTTTGTATTTTTTAACGATGGATGCCTGCCAAGAAAGAAAATCAGTTACCGTAGATCGCTGGTATCGCGCCCACTCCAGCCTATAGCCCGGATGATTGAATCCGCTGGCAGGATGCAACTCGTCCCAATCGTTTATAGCTTGCCCCCAATAGTTAAGCCCCCATACTATATTTACTTTGTCAACGGTCTGAAATTTTTTCTTGAGGTAATCTATATATAGGAGGTGATTCACTTTATCATCCGGCCACTTGGAATGTGTTTCGTTATCGATCTGATAGCCTATGACCGCGGGATTTGCTTTATAGTGTTCTACGATTCTTTTTATAATTCTTTGACTATAGTATTGATATATAGGATTCGTTAAATCTACATTTTGACGGATGCCATATTTCAGTCGTTGTCCATTCTCCTGCATGGCTGTTATCTCCGGATATTTATGGTATAGCCAGGCCGGGATAGAATATGTGGGTGTGCCGATGATTACTTTAATGCCTGCTTTATGCATCGCGCTTACAACTTTATCCATCCACGCGAATTCAAATTCTCCTTCTTTAGGCTCCCATAATTGCCAGGTTGATTCACCTAAGCGAACATAGTTGATGCCGGCATCTTTCATTAACGCTACATCTTGCTCAAGCCGCTCATAAGGCATATACTCATGGTAATACGCTACACCAAACAAAATGTCATCAAAGGAATAAGACTGTGCTACTCCTGCGATGGAGCTGCCCAGGCCATACATAATAAGCAGGGATTTAATTACTATTTTTCTTGAACGCTTGGAGATCCGCCAGGAAACATTTAATAAAGTTGTCATCATATTTATCGAAACCGTTTGTAGTGGCCGGTGCCAGCTCATGTGTTTTTTGCAGGAAAGTAACGTGTTCTTGCATTCTTCAAGGGGTTCGAAAGATCGCATAGTAGGTAACCAATAGTCTCCCCAATACATACAGTACCACCTATAGTATAACAGTAACATAATAATAATGACCTAAAAGGGGCACTGATTGCGAGGCAATATTATGGAGATGTCAATTCGTTAAAGAGTCAAAATGGGAGTATATCCTGCTGGAAAACTATATCAACTAACAAATGCAACGATGAAAAAAGTATAGGGTACATCCGCGATTTAAAGCCTTCATCTGAACAACATCGGTGGTGATGGAACACTGCTTTTGCTTCGAAAATAAAAAGTCTAAAATGTATATACCTATAGTATCACAACGAAAGATTAACGTTTTCCAATCTCAAAGTATACTTTTTTGTCTTTTATCTTTATTCCGTTTTCGGCCCTGATCACGAACTTGCCGATCGAAAATTATAAGAAGAGTGAATCTCTTCCCGAGAGTGACTATGACAGAATTTTACCGTGATAAAATCGCAAAAATTTACTATGACCCGCAGGTTGATGCCTTATTCCTGGAATACCTTGGTAAGGTCACTGGAAATGATCAGTTCATAACAATCAATACTGCATTGCTGGAAGCATTCAGATCTTTGCAGACGCAGAAGTTTGTAGCAGATGTTCGTAAAATGGGCATCATTAGTATAGAGGCTCAAAAGTGGGTTGTCGGTATTTTGCTTCCCGGAATGATACAGCATCTGGCGGGAAAAAAATTAGTTCATGCACAATTATTAGACCCTGCTGAGGTGCTTTCGAAGATCTCTGCCAACAATGTAAAAGACAAAGCGGCAAAGGCAGAGGAAAGAATTGAGGTTACGCAATTCACGGATAGGGAGGAAATGATTGCCTTTATCAAAAATATACATACCCCGTGAAACCACCATAGGAGTTCTCTTTAGCTTTACCTGCTCTGAGCTGCTGCTCCTTGGTAAATATTTCTAAGATCGGCATTCTCACTTCTCCAGAGTAGGCGTTACACACACTTGCACACTCCCCTTTTTATAAACAATACAATCATCTCAAAATGCTGCATCAATAGTCTCTGGAGAGATTAAAACTGCAGTGGTCTCCTTTTTTGTATCCCGGCACTTTTTTGTTTTACTCCTGAGCGTTTCCATGTTTGCAGCGTCTATTAGTATGTCTATAGCTTAACATTGAAAACTCTCATGCAGCGAATTAATCTGAAAAAAAATCTGATCAAGGTGCTCCTGGTCTTATTGACAGCATTGCTTGTCGTCAATTGTATATTAACCTTCTTAAATGGCGACACCATTGTAGAGAACAACGCGCTACGGCAGCAGACAGACCAAATAAAACAAAGTACCGAACGCATCATTGCAGATATCGTTCATGGCGCGGACCTGGCCGTTCGCGGCTATGGACTAACAAAAAACGACAAACTTTCTGAACCATTAAGAATATCGTCAATATATAAAGACTCGGTATTTCTTGGTTTGGAGCGGCAATTTGTCGCCCAGCGCTATGACACGTCGAGTTTATATGAAATGAAAGCTGCTGTTGAAGATTATCTGTTGTTCTCAAACGAAATGATCGAGATGGCACGCCAGGATAGCATGAAGAGATTCATTTCAATTTTAAATGAAGATCGCGGGTTTGATCTCTGGAAGAAATATATGGCCTTCCGGGAGCCCTTGTTCTCCTATGAAGATACACTTAATAAGGAAGCAGAAGACCGGTATTTAGCCGCCGTTGGCGACAATAGACTCATAGTGCTTGTGCTATTGATTGTTGGTGTACCGACCATGATCTATATCATAACACGACTGGGGCGAGACGAAAAACAACTCGCCGCGCTCCTTCATAACCTCGACCAACAGAACCGCCAGTATATATTTGATAGCGGCTCCCCTTTAGATGCGAACGACATCGATCACGTGATCGAACATTCTATTCAAAATTTCAGGAAAGCCAATACGTTTATTTCCAGTATATCTGCCGGAAGTTACGCCGTAGAATGGGAATCCCTCGATGACACGAATCATTCCCTGAACCAAAGCAATCTGGCCGGAAACCTTATCAAAATGAGAGACCACCTGAATCATTCGAAACTTGTTAACGAAAAGCGGGAATGGAGTGTATCGGGTTTGGCAAAGCTTTTAACATTGATCCAAAATCAACGCGACATCAAAGAACTTGGCAACAGCGTTGTGAAATATATAGTAAAGTATACCCGGTCAAACCAGGCGTGCCTGTTTGCAGTCCCTGTTGAGCAAAACATGGATGATGAATATTTGAGTTTAGTGTCGTGCTACGCCTGGAGTAGAAATCGTTATATAAATATGACTATAACAAAGCGCGAGGGACTTGTGGGTCAGTGCTGGTATGAGCGCGAACCGATATTGCTGACACACGTACCCGAGGACTATGTACAAATCTCTTCTGGCCTGGGTGATGCTCTTCCCCGCTGCGTCTACATTGCCCCTATCAAAATGAACAACGTGGTCTATGGCGTTCTTGAATTAGCTTCGTTCAACCGTTTTGAAGAGTTCGAACTTGAATTTATCAATAAAGCCTGCGAAAGCATTGCCGCCTGTATTTTTGCAGTGCGCATGACCGAGAAGTCAGACCTCCTGCTATCGCAGTATACCAGCCAAATTGAGTCTTTAAAATCACAACTTCACGCAGCCAGCGTTCTGGCATAACGAATCGGACTGGCCCAAGCTATATATACTACCCTATACCTTATACGCCTGTCATACAGGTATAGGAACGGAGGATAATATATACTTGAATGTTATTTGGATATAGCTTCCTTTCCAGAAAACCAGCGTATACTATATGCCAGTTTTCTGGAAACACTGGAGGCACGAAAATCAACGCGCATCTATAGCTGGCTTTCATAAATTCAACAAAAGGTTTAAAGTATGAAACATCAATAGTTGCCCTGGCTTGACAGAGCACTGTTCAGTGGATTTCCCTTCTCTTCGATAATAATCAGCGGATGAAATGGCTATAAAGTATATATCACTTTTTGTACATCGGGTCATCGCCACGGTAACGCAGGTATTTGAAGGAAGCCTGACTGGTTGTGTTTTTCTCTGAAGCGGTAGCATATAAACCAAAAACACATCCTATGAATCCGCCGGCAACCCGCGTACTGAGGAACGTTGCGTCGAGATTGCCCTGTAACAAGCTCCATCGATCAGGCTTTGAAGTATAGTAAAAATCATAGTAATCACCACTGGCTTGTATGCGCAGGCGCACGGGCTTCACCCCCGGAGCAAGCAGTGCCTGCGTGAGGAGCTCCATACGTTCTGCTTCCGGGTTGCTTTTGAAGAGCTGGATCACCGGCTTGCCCTGGTCGGCTGATTGACATATATAGTAAAAATGTTTTTCATCCTGAAAAATTATCAGCCCTGCTTTTTCATGGTCCGCCGTTGTAGCAAAGCTGAGCTCTGTTTCGGCCTGGCAATACAGATGTTGCTGTCGCTTGCCGATGAAGGTCGGATGGCCTGTGCCCATGCATGTTTCCGGGGAGAGTTTCAGGGTAAGGCCCCGTGCCTTGTCCAGGCTAAATCGGCTGCTGTCACAGGTTCTCAAAAACAGCATGGACGGATCAAGCTCCTTATCGAAGCGTATCTCGTATTCAAAATTACCACTCTGTGGGCGGGCACCTTCTTGCGGTACCTCCTTATAGTTTGCCGTATAATAGTAAGCAATTTCCTCGCCTCGCAGGTCAACCACGGGCCAGTCGTTTTTCCAGGAGACCGGAGCCAAAAAAGTTTCTCTTCCCGTATTGTAAAAGTCACCGGCATAAGGGCGCACAGCGAGGAAGATCACGTAGGTATTGCCGTCCGGGCCTTCTACAAATTGTGCATGTCCTGCAGAGGTAATGGGATGCTTGCGATCTGCCGGCAGATGGCGCTGGGTGAGTATGGGATTACCTTCATAGGGAATGAAAGGTCCCTCCATAGACCTGCTGCGCAACACCACCTCGGAGTGGTTGACCGAGGTCCCACCTTCGGCCGCATACAGGTAATACCAGCCATTTCTTTTTATGAAATGAGGTCCTTCTATCCACACCGGCTTTTTGCTGATATCCACCCCGCCGTTGACAAGAATTTTTTCTTCCCCGGTGACCTTGAGGTTAACATAGTCAAATGCGTACATCCTTAAGGTCCGATGACCAGGATACAGCGGCTTGTTATCAGGGGCATCGCTATTGTAAACAACGTAGGCTTTGCCCGCATCAAAGTATAGTGAAGGGTCTATACCCCGAACCTCCGGCAGCCAGACCGGGTCGCTCCAGGGACCGGCTGGATCTTTTGCAGTAACCACAAAGTTCCCTCCCCGATCGATCAGCGTACAGGTAACGTAATATATACCGTTATGATGTTCTATTGCCGGTGCAAATAAACCTCGGGTCATACGATGGCCCATGAAGTTCATTTGGGAGGGTCTGTTAATGACGTTTCCTACTTGCTTCCAGTTTTTTAAGTCATTGCTGTGAAAGACGGGGATGCCCGGGAAATAGGCGAACGTGGAATTGATCAGATAATAATCCGAGCCTACCTTTACTACACTGGGGTCAGGATAGAAACCGGCCAGCACGGGATTGGTCACGGTAGTGGATTGCGTGGCACCTTTCCCTGCGTACAGGCATAACGCTGCTACGGTAATCATAAAGAATTTCCACTTCATCATAGTTGTATTATATATCTTATAATCAGTAGTTTATTATATTATTATTCATGTATTTTTGAAGGTCATACCGGCAACTTTACGGTTATGGCCTTGTGTTGCTCCGGCTATTTTCATTGAGAGGCGATTACAAAAAAGTTAGGGTCACATCGCTCGGGGCGGGTAACCCTAACCATGCAAGAGTCAACATCTCAAAGACCAGTTCTTTTCGATTCCAACCTAGTCCGTGGTTCTATACCCGGGGTTTTGATATGCATCCTTTTGGTCCTGCGTCATGTTCATATTGTCCAACTGACTTTGGGGAATGGGCCGCAGGTAATGATACTTTTCAATGTTCCGTGTGACGGTTGTCGGCGTATGATCGCCTACGCCAGGTCCGCAGATCGTATAGGAGGCGGCCACATCTTGCCATTTTTGCGTACGAGTCAGGTCATACCAGCGATAGCCTTCCCCGAAATATTCGCGTGAGCGTTCGGCCAGTATATAATCGATGTCAATTATTGCAGGAGTAGCGGCTACCATCGCAGCACTGTTATCCTCTACTTTGGCTACATTGCCATTGTTGTCCCAACGCCACTTGCCGGCACGGGCGCGGATCACGTTGATCAGATCGTAAGCACTTTGCCCCGCTGTGGCGGCCGCTCCTTTTACGACGGCTTCTGCGGCAATGAAATAAAACTCCGAGAACTTGGTAATATTAAAGGGCCTGGTGCTGGCAGCGTTGGGCTGTCCCAGGCCCGTGCCGTTGTCCGTACGATATGTGCCCAGTTTCCACAGGCCGGGATAGATCAAGCGGCTGACGCCGCTGGGTGCCACCACGTAGTCAGCTCTTCCGGGCAGTACACCCGCTCCAACGCTGCTCTTGTAAACGGCATTGGAATAGTCAACGGCAGTAGCAGGATCTTCATCCAGAAACGTCAGGATCGGCTCTCCGGGGGTAACCTGCATATTGTTTGCGTTATACAAAAACGCGTTGGCAACACCGGCCTTCGGCCAGTTACCTCGGTATACGGTGGCGAAGGTTCCATCATAGCGTGAATCATTGGTCTTATCGGCAAAGGTATTTTTAAATATACCGTGTGGCGGTGCCATCCGTACCCAGGGACGTCCAAGGCCTTGCGCAGCTTCACGCTGCACCGGATTCACAGTCTGAGGCGCACTCCAATCTGTTTTCGAGGCGGTGATGTTTGGATAGGCCCATGTCAACATCCAGACAGCAAAATTATCAGCATCACCACCACTTCCATACGTCAGGCTTGATCCATTGTAGAGTTCACTTGTCTCGGTGTGGTCTGCATACAGTAGCATCTCTTTGTTACGATCATTTTCTCCCAGGTTAACGTCGTAGTAGGTATCCATCAAACCATAGGGTCCGGGATCATTGATTGCTGCTGTTGCCACGTCATAAGCTTGTTGAAAATACCATTGGGCATTGTGTCCATCGGGGTCAATACGCTCGGCCTCAGGAAAGGTAGGAATGCTATTGGGGTTTTCCAGCCACCATCCATATGTCAGGTATGCTTTGGCCAGAAAAAGACGTGCAGTAGTCTTGGTTACAGCACCCTTTACCCGGGCCGTCACCGGCAAATTGTCGACCGCCAGACGCAAGTCTGGAAAGATAGCTCTGGTATATACTTCCGGAACGGTATTGCGTACAGATGTCCGCGACACGGAAGTGTTAAACTTCAATTCACCAGCGCCCAGGTCAAGGGGCACACCGCCAAAAGTCTGCACCAGCATGAAGTAGTCGAATGCCCGGAAAAACCTGGCCTCTGAAATCAGGGCTTCCGAGATCCCTACCGGGGTGGCATTTTCAATCACACCGTTGGCAGTATTGATGTTGGGAAATGCATTTGACCACAGGTTACTGGCATCGCTATTGGAAGGGGTAATGGGCGATGCACCCGAGAGGTCAAAAATCTGGAAGCCGCTTCCTGCGCCACTCGCACCCCAGGTGGCTTCATCGGTGCCTGTAAGGGTAGAATTGTAAAAGTATGCGTTCCCAAAGATGTAGCGCAAATGGGCATACATTCCCGTAAGGCCACCGTAGACGCCGTTTTCAGTTTTGAAGTACTCTGGTGTATAGATCGCCCGGGGCTTTTCGTTCAAAATATCGGTACATCCTACTAAAAGAGCCATCATCAGTGCTGCTCCTCTAACAAAGATCATAGGTATACATTTCATGGTTAATGTGTTTAGAATGTCAAATTGAGACCTAGCAAGTAATTACGGGTTGAAGGTGTATTCGTACCCACCGTCAGGATTCGTCTGAGGTTGGACGAATAAGGCACGGCCGCGTTCTCATTCCCGTAAGAATTCGTTTCCGGATCCATACCGGACTCATCGTGGTAGGGCGAGAACATCACAAATGGATTTTGAGCGGCTACATATACGCGCAGATTCGAAATACCGGCTTTTGCCAGCACTTGTCTGGGCACGTTGTAGCCAAGGGTAATGGTGCGGATCTTCAAATACGATGCGTCGAAGTAACCCAAGGTGCTTCCATATTTGGGGTTGTCACCCCCCACGCCACCCGGTGCAGGATACTTGGCGTCTGTGTTCTCAGGAGTCCAGTAGTCCACGCGCACGTTGTTTCCGGCCCTTGAATTCAAATTGTTGAGATAACCGGCAGAGCCGTATAAGGTGCTATTGAGGATACCTCCGTTTTTGAAAGTCCCCACAATACTCAAATCAATCCCCTTATAGGCAACACGTGTATTGAAGCCTCCCTGGAAGTTCGGCTGGATGTTGATGATCTGACGGTCCTGGGCATTAATAGCCCGCACAGGAGTGCCGTCGGCATTGTATTCTCCGGTGTACTTCACCTTGATCATACCGGGCTTGCTGGCTGAGCCGGGTTCGAGGATGCCAAGGTGCTGGTCGCCTTCCTGCCAGAGTCCAATTTTCTCATAGTCATAGATCACATCAATGGGATGTCCTACGAACCACCAGTTACCTTCATCCCGGAGTTGCCCGGATGCCAGGGATACAAGCTCATTGCGGTTGGCATACAGGTTGAAGCCCAGATCCCACGACCAGCCGTTCAGATTATCAATGATGGTTCCGTTAAGTGTGATTTCAATACCCTTGTTCTGGGTCTGGCCCATGTTTGCCGTGATGCTGCTCACCCCAGAGGTCGAGGGCAGACCTACCGGCAGGAGAACGTCCTTTGTATCCTGAACATAGTACTCTACAGTACCCGATAACCGGTTGTCAAAGGCCTTAAAGTCTAACCCGTAGTTGAATGTCTGAGAGTATTCCCAACCCAGTTCGGCATTGGGCAATTGAGAGACGGTAAAGCCGGTTGAGTATGTGTCATCTCCGAAATTATAGGGCCTGGTACTCAGCAAGCCAAGTGTCTGGTAGGGGCTTACCGATTGATTCGAGGTTTGCCCGTACCCAACTCTGAGCTTGAGCAGATTCAGCTGACTGATATCGGTCATAAAGCTCTCCCGGGAGATATTCCATCCCACAGAAATTGCCGGATACGTATGCCACTTATGTCCGGAGGCAAGCCGTGATGAGCCATCGGAACGGAAGGTTGCGCTGAGCATGTAGCGATCGTCATAGGAATACATAACCCTTCCCATGTAAGAGAGCAGGCCCCACTGGGTGTAGCTCTGGTCTGCAGGATTCACGGTGATCACGCCATCGGCGCGGCCCAGGTTATAGAATTGGAACTGATCGGCGGGAATATCCCGCGCTGTTACCCGGGAGGTGTTGGAGGTTTCCTGCTGCGCAGAGTATAGCAACACAGCGTTCAGGTCGTGTTTGCCGAAGCTGCGATCATAGGTGAGCAGGTTCTCCGCCGCCCAGTTGGTCATCAGCGTGCTGCTAATGGCCGCCGTTGAGGGTGTGGTGGGAACACCGCTGAATACTCCCTCGCCTGTATAATTGCCATAGTTGCTCTGTCGCATGCTCAGGCCAAGGTTAAGGCGATATTTGAGTCCCTCTACGCCAGGAATTCCTATTTCGGTATATACGGTATTGTACGTGCCATAGGCCTTTGTCTTGTCAACATACTTGTCGCCGAGACTTTCAAATCTTCCGCGTGAAGGCACCCATTGCGCTCCTGTGGTTGACTCTTGTATAATCTCCTTCATGGTACCGTCTGCGTTGTAGGGATTGGCAATCGGTGAGCGGCCCAAAGCCATGCTGACGGCAGGCACGTTGTCCCCATTTGTAATGGAATAGTTGGAATTGGAGTTGATGCCGATCCGGATATACTTGTTGATTTCCTGGTCCAGGGAAAAGCGCATGGAATAGCGCGTAAAATTCTGTAACGGCACAACGGCCTCATCACGAAAATAACCGGCACCGAAATAGTATGTGCCCTTCTCGGTTCCGCCGGACATGCCCACATCGTGGCTGGTGACCATCGCGTTTTTGTAGATCATATCCTGCCAATCGGTGTTGACATCATTGGATTCATCCAGGGTGTTGTTGAATTTCTGGGCGCTGGTCGCACGCAGGGCAGCAAACTCCGGCCCGTTCATCATAGGATATTTTGCAAACACGGTTTTCACACCGTGGTAGCCGTTATAGGAAACCTGGGCTTTCTGTCCCTTGGTTCCACGGTTGGTCGTGATGAGCAACACACCGTTGGCACCCCGGGAGCCATAAATAGCGGTTGCCGAAGCATCTTTCAGAATGTCGATGCTCTTTATGCTGTTCGGATCGATATCGTTAATAGAACCGGCAAAGGGAATACCGTCAACAACGAGCAGCGGGTCGTTACTGGCAAGCAAAGACCGCGTACCGCGGACACGAATTTGCATCGCTGTGCCAGGCTTGGAGGACGTCTGAGAGATGTCAACGCCTACTGCCCTTCCCTGCAAAGCCTGCGAAATATTCGGAGACGGCATGTCGCGAAGTGTGTTCCCACTCATCGACACGACCGACCCGGTCACAGCCTCCTGTCGCTGCGTGCCATATCCCACAACAACAACCTCCGAGAGCGACTGAATGTTGGGCGAAAGTGTTACGTCAATCACGGCCCGGTTTCCGACCGTTTCTTCAGTGGCTGTATACCCAATGAAGGAAAACACTAAAACTGCGTCCTGGTCTGGCACTTGTATGGAGTAACCTCCATCTCCATCGCTGGTAGTGCCCGAGCTCGTCCCCTTGATAATAACGTTCACACCGGGAAGGCTGGTTCCGGTTTCATCGACGATGCGACCACGGACTGTAGTCTGGGCATTTGCCGTCACACTGATGAGCGACAGCAGAAAAACAATGTGGAGACACCAGGAGCATCGCCATACATACACGAATCGTAAAAGTCCTCTTTTCATAGAATTTGGGTTTGGATTTTTTTTGTCGGACACACGCCTATCTTTTTGGAATTTGGTTTCATTATAAGCGCACCCGTCTACAAGTGGACGGGCTACCCCACGCCAACGCAAACGGTTGCACTAATGTGCTGTATTGGCCCGCCAAAGGCCTTTCACGAATTGAACATTCTCTTGCATTTTTAAATCGCTGGCGAAAAAAGTGCGTTACTACACAAAAAGGCGCCTTTTTGGTCAGCAAAGGCGCGGGAGTGATAACGAAAATGATTTACTTAATGGTTGGATAAAAGGTCGAAGTGCTTTGCCGGGCTTGCTGCCTGAAGTCAAATATCAGCTTGCCATGTCCAGGTATTCCGAGGGCGCTTTTCCATACTCATCCTTGAAGCTGCGCGTGAAATAAGAGGCGGAATTAAAGCCGGTTTGATAGGCAATTTCAGAGAGTGTATACTGCTTGGTCTCCATCAGTTTAAGAGCCTGCTTGAGACGCACCATCCGTATGAATTCTACCGCAGTTTTACCGGTCAGGGCTTTGATTTTCCGATACACCTGTACACGGCTTAAATTGAAAAGCTCGGCGATAGAATCGACCCCGAGTTGGGCATCCTGGATATGGTCGATGATATAGTCAACGGCACGCTGAAGGAATGCCTGGTCGATCCCGTTGGTAGCCATTTTTGATGGCAGCAAATAGACATCCTGGCTGAAATGTGAATACAGTTTTTGACGGGATTCAATAAGGCTGCGCACATGGGTCATTAAAAAACGCACACTGAAGGGTTTGGTAATATATGCGTCGGCACCGGATTCTATGCCCGTGATCTGGTCTTCTACGCTGGCCTTCGCCGTGAGCAAGATGAATGGGATATGACTGGTTTTGATATCACCTTTTATCTCTTTACAGAGTTCAATCCCCGTTTTCTCGGCCATGAGGATATCACTGATAATCAAGTCCGGGCTTTTCTCCAGGGCTATGTGTAATCCATGCTGGCCGTTGTCGGCCTGCCACACGGTATATTCATGGCTGAGTTCCGCGCCGATATATTCCCGCAGTTCTACATTGTCTTCCACGAGCAATACCTGGCAGCGCTCCTTGTTTACCGCCGGCTCGTTTCCGGTGTAGTAACCCCTGGGAGACAGCTCTGCGGGGGTGCAGACCACTTCCCCGGGCGTATCCATGACAGCTTCTATACCATAGGCTTTTGAATCTATTGGAAGGACGATAGTGAACCTGGTTTCTTTGCCTGGAGTACTCTCAGCACTGATTGTGCCGAGGTGCAATTCAACGAGTGCTTTGGTCAGTGAGAGTCCGATACCCGTGCCGGGGTTGGTGACCTGAGTGGCAGACTTTGCCTGGTAAAATTTGTCAAAGATCCGGGAGATCTCCTCAGAAGAAATCCCAATCCCATTGTCCTGAATTATGAGCTCCAGACATCGCGATACCATCCCCGGTGGAATCAACATTTGTGAAGCCCGCAGGGTGACGGCAATCTGCCCGCCGTCCGGGGTAAATTTGAAGGCATTAGACAGGACATTGACCAGCATTCTTTCAAGTTTGTCACGGTCAAACCAGCCCCGCAATGAGGCTAGCTCAGCGGTGACCGTAAAGGCGATCTTCCTTTTACTTGCAACATCATTAAACAACGATACTACGCTCATGATGAAGGCTACCAGTTCTCCGTGTCGCGGGTTTAGTTTTAAACTTCCGCTTTCAATTTTGTTAAAATCCATCAGCTCATTTACCAATCGCATCATTTTGTCGGCATTCTTGTAAGCCGTCTCAATGCGCTCCTTCACAGCGGAGGGCACATGCTGGCCGCTCATCAGAGACTCCAGGGGCATGAGAATCAAACTGAGCGGCGTTCTGAATTCATGTGAAATGTTGGTGAAGAATTGCGTCTTGGACTCATTGAGTTCATGTTCACGCTCACGAGCCAGCCGCTCCAGGGCCAGTTGATTTTCCATGTTCACCCGCTCCACCCTGATTTTGGAGGCGAAAAAAAACAACGAGGCGGCTACCAGCACATAGATACTGAAGGCCCACCAGGTTTTCCACGGTGCCTGGTAGATGGTAATCTCGAGCCGTGTTGGCGCCTCCCGCCAGGTGCCATCCCCCTCAGAGGCCTTGGCTAAAAACACATAATGGCCGGGGTCGATGTTGGTATAGGTAGCCTGGTGGCTGGCACCGGCATAATTCCAGTCTTTGTCAAAGCCCTCAAGCTTATAGGCATAGTTCTGTCTGGAAGAGGGACCAAATTGAATGGCAACAAAATCTATTACAAAGGAACGCTGATCGTAGGACAAGTCAATTTTCGAAGTCAGGCTGATATGCTTCTCCAGGGGGGACCCCGGCTGGCCAATGGCCACGGACTGATTGTTCACTTTCAGGTCTGCTAAATACACGGTTGGCTTGCCCGGCTTACGGCGTATGCTGTCGGGATAGAATGCGTTGAATCCATTGTTGGAACCAAAGAAGACTTGCCCCGTACTACTGCGAAGGCAGGCGCCCGGATAAAAGTCATTTGAAGCAAGTCCATCTTTGCGCGAGTAATTAATGAAGGCACCCGTGAGTGGATCAAACAGGGACAGTCCATTGTTGGAGCTAATCCATAAATTGCCTGTGGCATCGGAAATGATTGCCCGCATGGTATTGCTGGGCAGTCCTTCTTTTTTGCGGAAGCTTCTAAATTCTGCAGAGCCTTGCGCTTTAACATTCAACCCGTTGTCAGTGGTGGCAACCCACAAGTTTTTTTTCCGGTCTTCATACAGCGCCTGGATGCCACTGCTGCTGATGCTGCCCTTGCGATCACTTTGAAGGAACCATTGGTAGGAATAGGTATGATCGCCCTTTTTTTCGAGAGCATACAGGCCGTACATCGTGCCTACCCAGAAAGTTCCATCGGCGTCTTCCGCCATGCTGCTTACATAGGATGTACGCGTGATGTAGTGGGGCTTTGTATCTTCACTCAAAGACAGAAAACTTTGAGCTTTTTCGTCGAAATAGAAAAGTCCACTGCCCCCTGAACCGGCCCAGATGGTGCCGCTGCGATCCTGGTAGAGGCAGTACGCTTTGTTGTCTCCGAAGCCTCCGGATTTCACTGCGTAGTTGTCAAGCTTTTGCGAGTTCAGGTTGTAGCGGTATACCCCCTGCCCTCCCGTACCAATCCAGAGATTACCATGTCTGTCAACGATAAGGGCGTTGAGAAACTTGTTGGCAAGGCGGCTGTTGAGACCACGCCAGTCTTCCAGCGCATGTGTTTTAGCGTGAAGCCTGGCTATTCCCAGTCCGTCAAAAGCAATCCATATGTTTCCCTTGTGATCTTCAGCAAAACTCTTCACGTTCTTGCCAGTCAGGTCGATGGGCTTATAGGCGCCATAGTAAAAGTAATCGAACTTACGGGCATGTCGGTCCAGCAGGTATGCGCCGCGGTTGAAAGTTCCGATCCAGGTAAGTCCTTCACGGTCTACGTAAACCGATCGTATGGAGTTGGTTGGCAAGTCTTTAAGGCTCCCTTCATGAGCTAAATACCGGGTTATGCGACCTGACCTGGCGTCCAGGTGATTGAGTCCTGAGTTCTCCCCCCCGATCCATAGGTCACCCTTTTGATCCATACTCAAGGTCAGGATGTTATTCCAGCTTGCTCCAAACATTTGCTCGCCGGAAACAATCAGGTTCACGGTATAATATCCGTTGGCCGGAACGAGTTTGAAGATTTCACCATTTACGCTTGACATCCACAGGTTGCCAGCCTTATCAGTTAGGAGCTGCGAAATTTGCCTGGCAGGCAAACCGCTGCCTGCCAGTGTCAGCGGCATAAGCGCTGTTTTTGTTGCATGGAAAAGTCTTAACCCGCCTTTGGTCCCACACCACATTTGATCATCGATACTCAGCAGGCAGTTCACGTAATTGGCGGGGGATGAAAACTTGCCGACTGCGGGATCTATAAGATATGTAAAGCAATGATTTTCAGCATCATATACATTCACACCGCCACCATAAGTTCCAATCCATAGCCGCCCCTGAGGATCCTGCGACAACGCCGTAATGAAGCGATTGTTGAGGTGGTTTTTATTTCCCGGGAGCGAGTCTACGTCGATGAAATGATCTTTTTGAGGATCATAGATGCAAAGCCCGGAAGGTGTTCCAATCCAAAGTCTTTGTTTTGCATCTTCCAGGATAACGTTTATGTTGTTATGGCAAAGGCTGGTCTTCTCATCGGGGTTATGCTCATACCGGTATACGCTCGTTCCATCATAGCGAATCAATCCGTCTGCCAGGCCCAGCCACATGAAGCCCCTGCTATCCTTAAAAAAGCAACGGACAAATGAGTTTGAAATTGCCTCCGGTGCAACCGGGATAAACACAGAAGACTGCCCATATCCTGGCACGTAACAACGCCAGAAAATGAGTATGGCAATCAGCAGGCTTCGAATGCTCAGCCCGCTGCCGATCCCCATACTTTTCCAAAAGAATGTTGTACTCTGAACGCTGCTTTCTCTCCAAACTCGATTCATGTCGCTGGCCATCAGGGCGCGATTTTATACTATATCAAATCCAAGTTCTATACTTTAGTGAGTTCATCGAGAAATACTCACCTATGCAAATCATCAAAACTTTAGAAGCCTCATTTTACGGGTTCTTCCTGATGGGCGCTGATCGTTTGTATGGTGCCATCTGAATTGTGCCTGAGTTCAGCAACTTTGACGTTACGAAGATGTGTTTTGCCTGAAAGCTGGGTATCGTGGTAGAAGAGATACCACTTGCCTTTGAACATCACAATAGAGTGATGGTTGGTCCATCCCTTTACGGGATTGAGTATAATCCCTTTATAGGTGAAGGGTCCATACGGAGAGTCACCGACAGCATAGCAGATGTTATGGGTGTCCCCGGTTGAATAGGAGAAATAGTACTTGCCGTTGTATTTGTGTACCCACGAGGCTTCGAAAAAACGTTTATCGTTTTGCTTCTCTAAAAACACCTTGCCGTCCTGGTCGACCAGTTTAACTTCCTTCGCTTCCTCCGCGAAGCTCTTCATATCTTTGGAAAGCTTTACCACACGGGGCATAACAGCTTGCTCATCAGGTGCATGTAGCTGCCCATCGGGATTGTAAGTGTTGTTGTCCCAGCGTTGAAGCTGTCCTCCCCAGATCCCGCCAAAGTACATGTAAAACGAACCATCATCATCACCGAATACAGCCGGGTCGATACTATAGCTGCCGGCAATCGGCTGGCGCTCGACGACAAACGGCCCTTCCGGTTTTTTACTGGTAGCAACACCAATGCGGAAGACATCATTTTTGTCTTTTGCCGGAAAGTACAGGTAGTAAGTATTGTTGGCGTATGCTGCATCAGGAGCCCAAAGCTGACGACCCACCCAGGGAATATCTTTTATATCCAGGGCGACACCATGGTCGGTAACCTTTCCCCCGATCTTGTCCAGCGATATGATGTGATAGTCCTTCATATCGAAGTGACTGCCTTGATCGTCTTCAGGTGTGCTGCTTTCGACATCATGTGAGGGATAGATATAAATTCTGCCGTTGAATACGTGCGCCGATGGATCAGCCGTATAGATGTGATCAACCAACGGTTGTCCTGCAAACTTTTGGGCCGTGGTAGTGGCGATTGGAGCGGCAAAAAGCATTGCGAGCCATACTGTCTTTTTCATATACTTTGGGTTAATTGTCTCTAGTTGCGAATTGTCATCCTGTTGACTTACATAAGCCTTCGGTTATTATAGTCATTATGACTATAAGTTGCATATACACAGTTATACCCGAAACCAGGGCTCTCTGCAAGTAGTTTGGTTCAATAAAGACTTGTAGGGCTTCTGCAATCGGTTGTGTAAAAATAAATGTCCATCACGCATTTACAAGTACTTTTTTAAAGAATGCAATTAAAAGATTTCTGAAGGCACTACTAGTCCAATTTACTGCTTTGCCTTAAACTCTCTGCTGAAGAGCGGCAATCTCTTCAAATTCCGCTTCCAATTTCGTACTCAGCCTTTCAAAGATTTTATAGTAAGGGGCATAGGCAGTGCCATCCCGCGGACTCACGGTTTCTTTGATGGTGGTACTGTCCGCGGCCTCTTCGAAAGAAGAATAAATGCCCATGTCAATGGCACTCAATAAAAACGCACCCCTTCCGACACTGTTCGAATTACTTGCCATGCTTACCGGCAGGTTGAAAATATCGGCCATAATCTGGGCACAAAATGGTATGGTGGCAAAGCTTCCATTTACGGAAAGACTATTAATAGCACGATGCTCCTGTAAAATTTTCCCGATGCTATAGATTTCGTATAAAATTCCTTCAATGGTCGCGCGAATGAAATGTTGTCGTTCATGCTTGATGTTAATACCGAAGTAGGATCCCCGGGCATTCGCATTCCACAAGGGGGCACGCTCTCCCAGCAGGTATGGCAGGAACAACAGACCATCTGAGCCCAGGCGCACATTGGACGCCTCACGGATCAGGTTATCCATAATCTGTTCGGTGTCGAATGGCACCCCAAAGTCACCAAACTGTTTGGCAAACCATTCGAATATAACCCCGCCATTATTGGTCGGCCCGCCAGAGATATAATAGTTTTCCGTAAGCAGGTAATTGAAGAAACGTTGCTTGTCATCGCGCAGCACTTGCCTTCCTACCACGCGGACCGCGCCGCTGTCTTCAACAGTTACCGTGGCCTTGTCCTCACGCCAGGTGCCGGCCCCCAGGGTAGCCATGCAGCCATCACTGGACCCGATCATGATCCGTGTCTGAGCAGAGAGTCCCAGTGAATTCTGATACTCTTTTCGAAGCTTACCTGGTGTACTGAACACGGACATGAGTTGGGGTAATTGCCCGGCCGTGATCCCCGCAAAGTCAAGGGCATTGGCTTCCCACTGCACGGAATGGATATTGAGAAGACCGGTGGCTGATGCCAGGCTATAGTCGATTACATACTCCCCTGTGAGCTGCTGGAGAATATAACTCTTGATGGAGAGAAACTTGAAGGTTGAATCAAATCTCTCTTTATCGTTGGCTTTTAACCATGCTATCTTGACCAGCGGTGACATCGGGTGAATCGGTGTTCCGGTAGCACTGTAGAGGACCTTTCCGATGTCCGACATTTTTAAGTCATGCGCTTCTTTTTTCCCGCGGTTGTCAGCCCATGTAATCACATTTCCCAGGGGTACACCATGTTTGTCGATGGCCAGCACGCTGTGCATGGAGGCCACAAAGCAAATGGAATGAACGGTATATTTTTGCGGGTGCAGCTTCTCGGTAATAAGATTTTTCAGCACATACAACATGGTGATAAAAATTTGCTCGGGATCCTGCTCGCTGTAATCGGGTTGGACGTGGAAGGTTGGATAGGATCCCTTGGCAGACCCTACCACGTTCCCGCTCAGGTCGAAAGCAAAGACGCGAACGGCATTCGTTCCCAGCTCGATGGTAATTACGCACTCCATGGTATATTCTTAAGTTTTGCTGTTTCTTTTCCTAAAATCCCCGGGCGTGTATCCGGTAAGTTTCTTAAAGGTTGTGGAGAAATGCTGGGAGGAGTAAAATCCTGTTTCCAGTGCAATGTCTGTGACATTTATATCCTGCCTCTTCAACATCTTTATAGCTTCTGAAATACGGATGTTTATCAAATAGTTTAAAGGTGAAAACCCCGTATAGTTTTTCACCTTTTCTGAAAATGCTGTAGTGCCAAGTCCGATCAGGGCTGCCATCTCTTCCACCGTCCACTGATGAGAAAGGTTCTGACGCAATGCTTCCTCGAGCTTGGCAAAAGTCTGCGGAAAATCCCTGCGGAAATTATTCTGATGGGTTGACTGACGGGCGATGAAAATCAGCAACTCGTCAATGAGATGATTGACGCGCGTGCCATACCCGATCTCCTGACCGAACAACTCCTCCCGGATAGCTTGCAGAATGGTCAACGCTTTTTTGACATTGGCCAGCACCGCTACATTGTTGAGCTGTAAGATCCTGCTAATGGTAGCACTTTCATTCTTCGTCAGTCCACTCCAGTTGCCTAGAACCATCCTGCGATTTTTGTCGATATACTCCACGCCAACATAGATCCAGCATACTGTTCCGATATCCAGGCAATCCCTGTTTCCGGCAAAGGACTGCCCTGGCAAAACAATCGCCAGGTCACCGGGATAAAGAACATGACTGTGCTCATTGATGAGCCATTCAAATTTCCCATCCAGGATATAGTATATACGGATGCTTTCGGTAATGCTCTTGCAGAGGGAGTTTAGCTGGATGCTGGAGTTCTTGCGAACGGCCATCTCCTGAATATGACTGAATCCTGCCAGTTCCTTTGATTGTTCATGGTGTAAAAAAAACTGGTTCATGAAAAGATTTCCTTGCGACGCTTTTGACAAAACTGAAAAAAAACAAATGGATATCCCAACAGTTCATTAAACTTCTATCGATACCGCAATCGTGTTTAAAATTCAACGCTGTTGATTATTGGAAGCTTATCTGCACGTGCCTGGTCAGCTTGCGCCTCACAAACAGGACATCATGTCGTTGAAGAAATCAAGGCGCCAGGCCCCGGGAGGAATTTGCTTTGCACTCGTCATATCGCTTTTGCTGGGCACGGATTGCTCGGACAAAAAGAATAACTACACGTTCCCTTTTTTAGACCCGGCCCTGCCTCTGGAACGGCGCGTTGACGACCTGGTCTCCCGCATGAGCCTGGAAGAAAAGATAGGCCAGATGGTGAATGATGCCCCGGCGATTGAACGCCTGGGGATACCTCGTTACAACTGGTGGTCCGAGGGGCTGCATGGGGTGGCCCGCGCAGGGCTTGCAACGGTCTTTCCCCAGGCGATAGGCCTTGGCGCGACCTGGGATGAACAGCTGCTCCATGAAGTCTCAACAGCGATCGCTGATGAGGCTCGCGCCAAGCACCATAACTTTGTAAAGAAGGACAAACGGTTCATCTACCAGGGCCTGACCCTGTGGTCACCCAACATCAATATCTTTCGCGATCCACGCTGGGGACGCGGCCAGGAAACCTATGGAGAGGATCCTTTCCTCACCGGCAGCTTGGCAGTCCAGTTTATCAAAGGGCTTCAAGGGGACGACGCCAACTACTTGAAGACCATCGCCACGGTAAAACACCTGGCCGTCCACAGCGGGCCGGAGCCCGAACGGCATATGTTCAATGCGCTTACCAATGAGCATGATTTGCATGCCATGTACCTGCCGCAGTTCGAGATGGCCATCCGGCAGGGAAAGCCCTACTCGATCATGTGTGCCTACAATCGCTACAACGGCCAGGCATGCTGCGGCAGCCCCGGGCTGCTTGGCAACATCTTGCGACGCAAGTGGGGCTTTGACGGCTATGTGGTTTCGGATTGTGAGGCCATCACAGACATCTACAAATACCACAAAATTGTCTCTACGCCACAGGCCGCTGCAAGCCTTGCCGTGAAAGCAGGTACCGATCTGGAATGCGGGAATGTATACCTGCATTTGAAAGAAGCTGTTGCTGAGAAGCTAATCACCGAAGCCCAGATCGATACAGCTGTAAAACGACTGTTTACTGCACGGTTTAAACTCGGGATGTTCGACCCGGCAGAGCAGGTTAAGTATGCGCAGATCCCCTACTCCGTTGTAGACAGCAAAGAGCACCGGGCATTAGCGCTGGAGGCAGCGCATAAATCCATCGTGCTTCTCAAAAATGAAAACAGTATTCTGCCCTTGCGAAAAGACCTGGGAACTGTAGCCGTTATTGGCCCCAATGCTGATCAGTGGCTGATGCTCCTGGGAAACTACAATGGTGTCCCAGCGCAAGCCATGACACCGCTAAAGGGCATCCTGGAAAAGGTCTCGGCACAAACCAAGGTGGTGTTCGCCCAAGGGTGCGAATTAGCCGACGGCATGCCGATGTTTTATACGGTGCCGGCACAAGTGCTGCTGACAGGAGAAAATCAGCCGGGGTTGAAAGCAGAATTCTTCAACAATACTACCTTGAGTGGAGAACCTCTTTTCTCCCAGCAGGAAAAGACTCTGGACGTCAACTGGTATGATAAGGCTCCTCGCGCTGATATGGACGATGATAACTTCAGCGTTCGCTGGAGCGGTTTCATTACCGCCCCGGAGACGGGGATATATCAGCTGGGTTTTATTGGCACCTGTAAAACGAAGTTATTCATCGATGACAGCCTGGTGGCAAAGTCGGTTTATCACTTCCGGGATGAGTATGGAGACCCGCGGCTGCGCAAGTCTGATCCCTTGTCCCTAGTGACAGGAAGAAAACACAAAATTGTTCTGGAAGCAATCGAAACATTTGCCGATGCGCAGGTTCAGCTCGTATGGGCAGCACCAAAGCCTAACCTTAAAAAAGATGCCATGGAAGCTGCCCGGCATGCCGACGTTGTCGTCATGTGCATGGGTCTTACCCCCAGAATGGAGGGAGAAGAAATGGATGTGCTCATTGATGGTTTCCGGGGTGGAGACAGAACGCGCATCGAGCTCCCCGACACGCAGCGGCGGCTTATCCGTGAGGTACAGGCCCTGGGCAAACCCGTGGTGCTGGTACTGTTGAACGGGAGTGCCCTTGCCGTCAACTGGGAGAACGATCACCTGGCTGCCATCGTCGAAACATGGTATCCGGGCCAGGCTGCTGGCACCGCGATCGCAGACGTTCTGTTCGGAGACTACAATCCTGGTGGAAGACTTCCCGTGACCTTCTACAAATCGACACAGGATCTGCCGCCTTTCGAAGACTATAGAATTTCCAACCAGACATATCGATTTTATAAAGGCAAGCCGCTCTATCCTTTCGGATACGGGCTCAGCTACACTTCGTTTGCTTATTCAAACCTGCAGGTAACGCCGGTAGGTAGAGACTCTGTCCACGTTACTGCGCGCCTGCAAAATACAGGCGCCCTTCCGGGCGATGAAGTGGTACAGGTCTATATTTCAGCGAAGGGCACCGGGGAGGCAAACCAACGCAATCCTATTCACTCACTGGCTGCCTTCCGGCGCATCTACTTAAAGCCAGGTGAGGCGCAGGACTTGCAGTTTACCGTGCCCTGTTTAAGGCAGCGGGATTCGCTCCGCGTGAGTATCGGTGGCGGGCAACCCGATACGCAAATGCCTGGTACTTCCAACGTAATAACGACCACTATACCCACGCTATAACTTTCTAAAATGAAAATCTATAAAACCAAACGCGGAATTGTCATTGAACATTTGAACCATTACTTTTTATCAAAACAACAGGATTGGGACAGCTTTATAAACCGATCGAACCTTTTCTCCAGGATAGCCGATGAGGTCCGTTCCCTCAGGGGAGCAGCTTCCATGGATGACCTGCCTGAAATTGTCCTTGCACCAATCGGTCACCAGGAAGTTTGGGCTTCCGGTGTTACCTACATGCGGAGCAGAGAAGCTCGTATGGAGGAATCAAAGGACGCGGGTGGCGGAGATTTTTATGCGCGTGTGTATGAAGCTGAACGTCCCGAATTATTTTTCAAAGCACCGGCACATCGAACGGTAGGAACAGGACAGCCCGTTCGCATTCGTAAAGACTCCAAATGGAATGTTCCCGAGCCGGAGCTCACACTATTCATTTGCAGCACAGGCAGCATTGAAGGCTATACTATTGGTAACGATATGTCTTCACGGGACATTGAAGGAGAAAACCCCTTATACCTCCCGCAGGCAAAATCCTATGACGGAGCTGCCGCACTCGGTCCTTGTATCTACGTGGCTGAAAGTACCATAGCCTCCAACACGAAGATTAGCATTGCCATTCAACGTGATCAAGAACTTCTCTTTTCGAATGAGATCTCCATCGCCAGGATGAAACGCAAGCATACCGAACTAGTCGAATACTTGTTTCGCGAGATGAGTTTTCCTTTCGGGGCGTTCTTGATGACGGGAACCGGCATTGTTCCTCCCGAAAGTTTTACACTGCGCAGTGGAGATGAAATCAAAATATCAATTGAGCACATCGGCGTGCTTGTAAACACAGTAGCCTAAACACATTATGATACGTATTGACGGCAAACAAATTATAGGCTTTGATGCAAGCGCAGCGGGAAGCGAAAAGCTCTTTTCCAGGAAAGCGGCCACAGGAGAATTATTGGCGCATCAGTTTTTCAAGGCTACTGAAAGCGAAGTCAACGCTGCCTGCGAAAAGGCAGCCACAGCCTTCCAGGTTTTCCGCAAAAAATCAGGCATTGAAAAGGCGGTGTTTCTGGAGGCAATCGCCACAGAACTGGTAGCACTGGGCAGTGAGCTCATCACGGTATGCTGCCTGGAGACCGCGCTTCCTGAGGTGCGTATTGAAGCAGAACGAAACCGCACCGTAAATCAACTGCTCATGTTTGCTGGGCTCTTGCGTGAAGGCTCCTGGGTGGACGCCCGTATTGAAACGGGAGATGCCTCTCGCAACCCCTTGCCCAAACCTGACATCCGCTATATGCATGTGGGCCTTGGACCGGTGGTCGTCTTTGGCGCCAGCAATTTCCCGCTGGCATTTTCGGTTGCCGGCGGAGATACCGCCGCTGCCTTTGCTGCCGGCTGCCCGGTCATTGTAAAAGCCCATTCTGCCCACCCGACAACCGGTGAATTTGTGGGCAAGGCCATCCGGCGTGCCGCGGAAAAAACACACATGCCCGATGGCGTATTTTCGATGTTACACGGTGAGGGAACGGTGACAGGCATGCAGCTGGTACGGCACGTGCACGTGAAATCAGTAGCCATAACGGGCTCATTCACAGCCGGTAAAGCGCTTTTTGATGCTGCCTGTAGACGGGATGTACCCATACCCGTTTATGCGGAGATGGGAAGCACCAACCCCGTTTTCATCCTTCCTGAGGCTCTGCGCATCAACAAGGAAACCATAGCAAAGGGCTTTGCAGCATCCGTCACATTAGGAGTAGGACAGTTCTGCACAAATCCAGGATTGCTGCTCTATGAAGAAAGCAACGAATCCGAAGCGTTTACACAACTCCTCAAGAGGGAGTTTGAGCACACTTCCGGTGGCCCTATGCTCACGGCAGGCATCCTGGGAGCCTATGAGAAGGGAACCGCCCGCTACGCCGTTCATGAAGGGATCCAGGTACTGGCCTGCGGCAAACAATCTACCACTGAGAACTGCGCGCATCCGGTATTATTTAGGACTACGGCGGAGGTCTTCGCGGGACACCAAGAACTCTCCGAAGAAATCTTCGGCCCTGCCAGCATGGTGATTGAGACCGCCTCGAAAGACGAGATCTTGTCTGTCGCCTCCGGCCTGTCGGGCCACCTTACGGCCACCGTACACGGCACTGAGCGCGACTTGGCCTCCTACCGGGACTTGTTGGATATCCTCGAGCAGAAAGTAGGACGTATTGTGATCAACGGCTTTCCAACCGGGGTTGAAGTATGCCATGCGATGGTCCATGGAGGGCCTTATCCCTCGACAACCGATGGGCGAAGTACTTCGGTGGGAACAGCCTCCATTTTCCGTTTCACCCGCGCGGTATGTTACCAAAATATGCCTTCGGCACTGCTTCCGGCCGAGCTTCAAAATGAAAATCCGCTCAACATCTGGCGCCTGATCAACGGCCTTCAAACCAAGGAAAGAGTATTATAAAATAACAGTGGGCCGGACATCTAGCATCGGCCTTCCATGCAGGTAGAAATTTTAATTCGCTTATTAAGTATAATCGTATGATCTATAGAAGCTCCGAATGGTTCGGGAAAAAGGATAAGATGGGTTTTATCTACAGGAGTTGGATGAAAAACCAAGGTTTTCCCGAAGACATGTTCGATGGCCGCCCGGTCATTGGCATCTGCAACACCTGGTCAGAACTTACGCCCTGTAACGCCCACTTGAGGGAGATTGCAGAGTGGGTAAAACGCGGCGTTTTCGAAGCCGGCGGATTCCCCCTTGAATTCCCAATCATGTCTCTGGGCGAGACGCTGCTAAAACCCACCGCCATGCTGTTCCGCAACCTGGCCAGCATGGACGCCGAAGAGTCCATACGGGGCAATCCCATCGATGGGGTGGTGTTGCTTACCGGCTGCGACAAAACAACGCCATCCACTCTAATGGGCGCGGCCAGCGTAAACTTGCCGACCCTGGTTGTACCGGGCGGTCCGATGCTCAATGGCAAATATCAGGGGCAGGATATTGGGTCAGGAACTGCCGTGTGGAAACTTACCGATGATTGGAAGACAGAGAAAATCACGTACGAGGAATATTCGCATGCCGAGAGCTGTATGTCGCGTAGTCCCGGCCACTGTATGACCATGGGTACAGCCTCGACCATGGCCTGCATGGTCGAGGCCCTGGGAATGACTTTACCTGGGGCGGCAGCCATTCCTGCGGTTGATTCCCGCAGAAAAGTACTTGCCCAACTCTCGGGAAGGCGCATTGTCCAAATGGTAAAAGAGGACTTAAAGATCTCCCAGATACTCACGCGCGAGGCCTTCGAAAATGCCATCAAAGTAAATGCTGCCATCGGCGGGTCATCGAATTTTATTATTCACCTTACAGCGATCGCCGGCCGCGTGGGTGTGGCTCTGAACCTGGAGGAGTTTGACCAGATCGGAAGCAAAATTCCACTGCTCCTCAACCTAATGCCTTCCGGTAAATTCCTCATGGAAGACTTCTACTATGCCGGTGGGTTGCCCGTCATTCTCAAGGAACTCCAGTCGGTCCTGCACATGGATGCCCTGACGGTGAATGGAAAGACTCACGGTGAAAACCTGGCCGGACGTGGGAAGCTGGTATGCTACAACAAAGATGTAATCGCGGAATTCGAGAACCCGATTCTTAAAGAAGCAGGCATCGTAGTGCTGAAGGGAAACCTGGCCACCAACGGGGCAGTACTAAAGCCGTCGGCGGCAACCCCTGCCCTGATGAAGCACAAAGGAAGGGCTGTGGTGTTTGAGAACATCGAGGACTACCACGCACGCGTGGACGACCCGGACCTAGATATTGATGAGCAGTGTGTGATGGTGTTAAAATGCGTAGGTCCTGTAGGATATCCCGGCATGCCCGAGGTAGGCAACATGGTTCTTCCCAAAAAGCTATTGGCCAAAGGGGTCACCGATATGGTGCGCATCTCTGACGGCCGCATGAGTGGAACAGCCTATGGTACGGTCGTCTTGCATGTATCCCCGGAGTCTGCCATCGGAGGAAACCTGGGGCTGGTGGAAAACGGCGACATCATCGAACTCGACGTAGAACAGAAAAAAATTCACCTGCATGTATCCGACAGCGAACTGGCCCGCCGCAGAAACCTATGGAAGCAGCCTGAACCGGTGGCCTCCCGTGGTTACGTCAACATGTACGTCAGGCACGTACAGCAGGCCGACAAAGGTGCCGACCTGGATTTCCTGGTAGGTGTATCCGGACCAAAGGTGGCAAGAGATTCCCATTGAGCCGATGACGTTCATTATACTGGCCGGCTGTATTGTGTTGCTTATAATCCTTATCACCTGGATTAAAGTCAATCCATTTCTGGCATTCTTACTGGTGGCCCTGGTATCAGGGCTGCTGCTGAAAATGCCATTGGCAGACATTTCAAAGTCGATCAATAAGGGCATTGGCGATACGCTGGGGTCGCTGGTGATTGTGGTCGTCTTGGGAGCCATGCTGGGAAAGTTAGTGGCCGACAGCGGGGCAGCCCAGCGGATTGCCCAGGTCACGCAGCGCCTTTTCGGTCCCCGGCGGCTGGTGTGGGCGATGACGGCAACGGGATTCCTGGTGGGCATTCCCTTATACTACAACGTCGGATTTGTGCTGCTGGTGCCGATCATCTTTTCAGTCGCCTACCAGTATAAACTTCCTCTGGTATATATCGGGCTGCCCACGCTGGCATCGCTCTCGGTTATGCACGGCTTTTTGCCACCACACCCCTCTCCGGTTGCACTGCTCATGCAGTTCAACGCCGATATGACCACCACCTTCTGCTATGGTATGCTGATCGCCATTCCAGCCATTATTATTGCCGGGCCTTTGTTTGGCCGCACCCTGAAGAACATATCTTCATCTCCGCTGATCATCAACCGATGCATCGAAAAGCCAGACCGTGATTTACCAGGCGCAGGCAACAGTGTCCTCTCCTCGCTCCTGCCCGTACTCATCATTGCGATCGCCTCACTGCTCACACCCGTGTTCAGCAACCTGGCGGTGAGAAGCGTTTTATTGTTTCTTGCTGAACCCAATATTGCCATGGCCCTGACCATCGCCATTGTCACCTATACGCTGGGAATTCAAACCGGAAAAAAAATAACCCAGATTATGGGCGTCTATACTGAGGCTGTTAAAGATATAGCCATGATCCTGCTCATCATCGGAAGCGCCGGTATATTCAAGCAAATCTTGCTTGACAGCGGGGTAAGCAGTGAGATCGCCACCGAGTTGAAGGGATGGAGTTTGCCGCCGCTTGTTCTTGCCTGGACGGTGACGGCTCTGCTGCGCCTGGCGCTGGGATCGGCTACGATCGCGGGTTTAACGGCGGCAGGAGTTATCTATCCCCTTACCGAGCAGGTGTATATAGACCCTAATCTACTGGTGCTTTCCATTGGCGCAGGAAGCCTGTTTTGTTCCCACGTTAATGACACTGCATTCTGGCTCTTCAAGGAATATTTTGGTTTAACCATGAAAGATACCTTCCGCTCGTGGACCATGATGGAGTCCCTGGTATCCATTATAGGTTTGATTGGCGTGTTGATAATTGACTACCTGAAGTAAGCTAACGACCTGAAGTCACCCAGGTATATATACTATACATATAGCTATAGATATAGCTATATACTCTCCCAACAACTACATTGGTATATACACCCGTAACCATCTATACCAGAAATTCCTGACCTCTCTTCTTAAAAGCCTATTCAGGTACAAAAAAATGACGTCCTCCAAAGGGGCGGACTTCGATGTGAAATACGCGCAATGGAGGACGTCTGTTATTCTACTTAGCAGTAGGATGCCTGAATGATCTGTAGGCTAGGGAATATCCCAGAACACGCGTGTTGTCAGGTTATCGCCGCCAATCGCGGCGACAGCAGCCTGATAACTGGATTCGTTCTCTGAGCTTTCATCATCGGGGTATGCCATTCTCCTGACAAAACCACCTCCGGCAAGACCGCCGTTGGCAGGATTCGGTGTTAATACCGGATAGCCACTTCTTCTGAAATTGGCAAAAGACTCCGCTCCATTGGCGACATTTGAAACCCAATACTGTGTGTTGATCTGCTCGAGAGCATTGCTGGCATCAAAGACAACCTCCGGTTGGCTCAGGTAGGCCGCTGTCTCTTCCTCGGTGATAGCAACATCGGGTGTATTGGGATAGAGCGACCATTCCTCCATGCTGGCCCGTATGCCTTCTTCATAATATTGCTGGGCCGAACCACCGATCCAGCCGCGTTGTGCCGCCTCTGCCATAAGCAGCTTGGTTTGTGAATGTGTGACAAACAAAATAGGTGCAACAGCACTCCCTACCACCCTGAAATTCAATTGTGAGTAGTTGAAGCCCTGACCGGCTGTCCCGCGATAATCGGGGTGGCTCGTGATGGTGTTTTGATTGTATCCTACCGGGAAACCGAATTGATTCGTTAGAGTAATATCCGGGGTTTCGTTGGGTGCATTGTTGGGCTCGACGTATTTACCGACAATATACTTTGCACGCGGGTCTTCTGTCTCCTTCAAAAAGTTGACGAAAGGTTCTGCCATATAGTAGTACCGTGGGTTAATCGTTCGCGGTCCCTGGTTAAGCTGGTTGGTATACACGGTGCTGAACCTTAAGTAGGCATCATCGGCATTTGATTCCATCACACCAGCGTCCACGGCTTCCGAGACAATTTCTGCGGCTTTCCCCTGATTTACCTTCGAATAGCGCATGCCCAATCGCAGCAGCAAAGAATTGGCAAGTTTTCGCCATTTCGCCGTCTGCACGGCTGCCGTTGCCGAAGGTGTTGCCGATGAATTCCCGTACAGTATATCTTCAGGCACATAGCTTGCCGCCGGATCCAGTGCAGCAGCGGCGGCCCGAAGCTCATTATACAAATCTTCATAGATTGCCTGGTCGTCGTCGTAGACAGGAAAGTAGTTTACTTCCAGATAAGCCTTCCCTGACTGCGAGTAGGGAACATCTCCATAGGTATCAACCAAGGTCATAAACACATACGCTTTCCAGATGCGCATCATACTCATAAGGTTTACATTGGCCCCGTTTTCTTCGGCAAGGGCAATGGCTTGCACAAGCAGTTTGACAGGAGTCTCATAGTTTGTATTCCACTTGGGATTGTTGAAGTTGTTGTTGTCCAGATTGAAGTTGAATCCGGAGGTTGCCCCCAGGTCGTAGGCATTTAAGAATTGCTGTACAATAGTTTGTTCCCCCTCCCACTGTCCGGGGTGTGTCGTGCGTACGGCGTTGGCAAATAACAGCGCAGGGTCAATGGTGGTGAGACCATAGGGATTCTTGTTCATCTCCTCAAAGCCGTTATCACAGGCTCCCAGAAAGACAACGACTGCGGCCAGAATTATATATTTACTCAATTTCATATTCCTAGAATTTAACATTCAAATTAAAGCTGTAGTTACGGGTAGTAGGCAGCGAAGTCTGTTCGTAGCCCACGCGGTTATCCCCTGATGAAGCAAACGCTTCCGGGTCCAGGTCTGCCAGATCCTTATACAGGACAGCCACATTTCGACAGGAAGCCGATAAGGTTAAGCCTTTGATAAAGTTTATCCGGCTGCCAATCACCGAGGTGAGATCGTAGCTCAGGGTGATGTTTCGCAGCTTGATGAAATCCGACTTGTAGATAAATGGATCTGCGATCTGCTGGTTTCGATAACCGGTGTAAAAGTCTTGCGGATTGACAACGGATGTATTCTTTTCTCCATTGGCATATACTGCATCGAACACCACCCCGGTTTCACCCTCACGCCTGCCGACCAGCGAAGCTTTTGTATGCCCCTGACGCAGTCCATTCAAAGCTGTTGACGACAATATTTTGCCTCCCGCCTTGAAATCCAGGTGCACGAGTAAACTCAGGTTTTTATAGGAGAAGGTATTGGTCCATCCTCCTGTCCATTTGGGAAGGGCACTTCCGAAGTTTACATTCTGGGCGCTTCCGATGAGTGTACCGTTGTCGTTGACTACGATCTGGCCTTGGTCATTCCGCAGGTAGGTCTTTGCCGAGAGTTGGTTGAGTGGCAGGCCTACTTCGTATACCAGTGATCCGATGATTTCATTCCCGCTGAAAGAGGTAACGGTGAAGCGGTTTACTCCCGGGGCCAGCGCAAGAACCTCGGTCGTATTCAAAGCGGTATTAAAGGACGTGGTCCATTTCAGACTATTCGTTTGTACGGGCACCACTTCCAGCAGGAACTCCATGCCTCGGTTCTGCAGTGATCCTATATTTTGTTTTGTATCCAGATATCCCGAAGCATTTGAAATCTGGATGTTTAAGATCTGATCCGTGGTGATTTTTTCATAGGCTGCTATATCCAGCTTTACTTTACTGTCAAGCAGGCGCAGCTCCAGACCGATTTCTTTTTCGGTTACTGTGAAGGGCGTCAGTGAAAGGTTGGGAGAAGTTGTAGAAGGAATGGTGCCCAACGTCTGGCCATTAAACTGGTTTTGAACCAGGCCATACAGCAAGGTACCCTCGAAGGGCGACACGCCGTTAGAGCTTCCTACGCGTGCCCAGGAGCCTCGCAGCTTACCATAGGAAAGCCACTGCATATCCGGCATGACTTCCGAGAAGATGAAGCTTCCGGAGACAGAGGGATAAAACTCGCTGTTGTTTTCTGGATTGAGTACGGAAAACCAATCCTGCCGGCCCGTCAGGTTCAAATACAGTAAGCCCTTGTATCCGAATTCCAATAATCCATAAAGTGAATTAACCTGGTCGCGTGAAATGCTATAGTCTGTAAGCCTGCTGTCATCGACGTTGGTTTTAATCACGCCATTGGCAAATGAATATATATCTCTGACCGTGAATTCCCGTACGCTCAGATTCGAAGTTCTGCTGTGGCGCTTGAATGTGTTTCCTCCCACACTTGCGTCCACGGAGAAGTTTCCGAATTCCTTGTTGGCGCCCACCAGGAAGTCGGCATTGATCTGCGTTCCCTTGGTGTCGTTGGCGTCATAAGTACCATTGTAGGCAGTACCTGCGCTGTTATAGGGCGTTGAAGTTCCCATGCCGGTAGGCGTGTTAAATTCGGTCAGGGCCACACCATAATCGTAATTGTATCTTCCCTGTACATACAACCAGTCTGTGAATTTGTACCGCAAGGTAGCCGTACCCAGGAACCGGTCTTTTTCATTATCGTAGAACTGCCTGCCCATGGTAAAGTATGGATTGATCAGCGTGGTCTGAAAACCAGAGGTAGGTGTCTCGGTTCCATTGGCGGCAACAGCACTTTCCTCGAAAGCCGACAGCGGGATTGATGTGGACATGCGGTAGAGGAAGTTCGCTGCCCCGGGTCCCTGCACGCCGACCTGCGGTGGATTCTTGTTGACCTCGTGCGCGAAATTGATGTTCACCGATAGGGAGAGCTTCTGGGTAATATCCTGGTGAAGACCCAGGTTGGCGATATCTTTGGTATAGGTATTATCAGGGGTAATTCCTTTTGCGTCGGTCTTTGAATACGATGCCCTGAAGTTGCCCGTGCTGCCGCCTCCCGACAGGGCAATGGTATTTGCAAATGTGGTGGCATCGCGATAGAATTCTTTTATCCGGTTGGGATTAGCCGAGTACGGCCGCATTTTGCCATCGAAATTGATCGTTGGTACTCCGTCCAGGGGAGCGCCCCATCCCAGCATACCCGTTGAGATTGCATTACCCTGTGTGGTAGGTTTGTTCCCTACTTGTCCCTGTCCGAATTCTTGCTGGAAATCTGTGAAGTCCATTACGGTGCCCACCGTGAAATTCGAGTTGAGCTCCACGCCAATTCCCTGGCTGCGCTGACCTGATTTGGTGGTGATAATCACCGCGCCATTGGCAGCCCGGGATCCATACAAAGCCGCTGCCGTTGCCCCCTTGAGTACGGTCATGCTTTCAATGTCATCGGGGTTTACAACCTGCAGGTTATCGCCGCGATCCCGTGAGTCATTACCATTAGCGCCTTGCGGATTCTGGTCCATGGGAAGACCGTTGATGACAATGAGCGGTGAATTGTTGGCTCCTGCAAAACCGGATTGCCCACGCAGTCGGATTTTCGTGCTGGCTCCTGCTCCTGCCGATGGCGGAGAGATGTCCAGTCCGGCTACTTTGCCTTCCAGCGACTCCCCCAGATTCACGGTCCTGTTTTGGCGTAATGCATCGAGTTGCACCGTTTCGGCTGCATACCCCAACTTTTTAGATTCCTTTTTGATCCCCAGCGCCGTTACCACAACCTCTGCCAGGGAGGCTACATCCGGGGCAAGTTTCACGTCGATTGATGTTCTCCCATCGATGGGTATTTCCTGGCTAACGTACCCTACAAAAGAGAAGACTAATGTTGTTGAGCCCGCAGGGATATCCAGAGAGTAGGCGCCTTCTGAATTGGTCACCGTGCCGACACTGGTGCCTTTGACTACTACGTTTACACCGGGAAAGGTAGCTCCTCCCTCATCGGTAATCGTCCCTCGTACAGTTTGCTGCTGCATCCGCAGAGGCTTGACTAAGGTCGCACGTGCGCCTCGCCCTGAGGCTAACGTGTGGGGGCCCACTAGTAAAAGTGCACCCATCAAAACTAGAAAGTAGTTTTTTCGCATGGTTACTGGGTTAGAGAAATTTGAAGTGTTTGTTCGACAATTATTCTAAAGCGAAGGTATCGTCACTTCGAGTGTTAAAACTTCCAATAACACACACCGGCGAATATTACACACGTTTGCGGTTCCGTTACAGCGCACTATCATCGCATAGGGGTGCCTGAGCCTGACTTCTGAAAATTGAAGAAGCCCGGGGTGCTTGTAGAAATGTAAAAAGAGCTAACGGAAGGCTGCCTATTTGAAAAAGGGATACCCTTCCGTAGCGTGTTTTTTCATACCCTCTTCGTTGATGTCTACACCAATGCCTGGTTTTTCGGAAAGCGTGATGAAACCATTTTCTACCATTGGCCCGTCAAACTTGACAATGTCTTTAAACATCGGATCGGTGTGAAAATACATTTGCCACTCCAGGATCATAAAATTCGGTACTGAAGCGCACACATGGCACGATGCCATGGCCCCCAGGTACGATGCCACCATGTGCGGGGCGAGGGGAACGTAATGGAGACTAGCCAGGTTGGCAATCCGTTGGCCTTCTCCCAAACCGCCGACTTTCTGAAGGTCGGGCATAATGATATCGACTGCGCCTATTTCAAGCAGTCGTCTAAAGCCATACGCCAGAAAGAGGTTTTCTCCTGCACAAATGGGGGTTGTCGTGGAGTCTGCTATAATCTTATAGGCCTCCGGGTTTTCCGCTGGGATGGGTTCCTCCAGCCACATGAGGTTAAGCGGCTCCAGGCGCCTGGCTATTTGCTGAGCGGTAACACTATCATACCGGCCGTGCATATCACAGCATATGTCGATGTCGGGACCAACGGCCTGACGCGCCGCCGTGACCTGGTCGACCATTCGTTTGAGTTCTCCGGGACTTGCCGTCCAGTTATAAGGGTCATATTTCCGGGGGTCGTTACGCTGGTCCAGATCGAATTTAATAGCCGTGAATCCCATGTTCTTTGCTTCCGTGGCTGCCTTGGCAAAGTCGTCTGCCGTAGGAAGGTTCTGCTGATATAATGCCGTATCACAATACACGCGTATCTTGTCGCGAAACTTGCCGCCAAGCAGTTGATATACGGGCACCCCAAGCGCCTTTCCCATGATGTCCCAGAGGGCCGTTTCGATGGCCGATAACACGGCTATAAACATCCCCGACTGGGCACCCTCGAAAATTCCGGACTTGCGCAGCTCATCAAAAAGCCGGTGTACATTTAAAGGATTCTTTCCCTTTAGTCTGCGCTCGAGCATCTTTACAAAGTGGTAGGTGCCAGCAACGGCGTCCACACCTTCACCACATCCATATATTCCCTGGTTGGTTTGTATCCTTACAAACAAGCCATGACCAAAACGTATAAACGCACACTGGACCTCTGTAATTTTTAAATCCGACGGCCGTGAATACATCGGCTCCCGCTCTGCGGCTTGCACCAGTCCGCTGCCAAACAGGGTACTTGCCGGGGAGAGCACTGCGCCTGCGGTAATTGCTTTTTTGAAAAAGGCGCGTCTTGATTTGATACTTGACATGTTATTGCTTTTCAGTTTTTTGAGGAAGTAATTCGATTTTGGAGGTTTACCAGGTGCGCTGCTTGAGCAGCTCTTGTATCTGTTCTTTGGGGACGGGCAACTTATCGATGTTGCTGGTAAGCCATTGCGAGAAGTCTTTTTCGATTTCATCCGACCAGCGGGAGTCGATCTGCCCCGGGGTATACTTCTGTTCCCGCAGCCGCTGGTGACCGAACATATCGCGAAGGCGGACTACCTCGGAAGTCTTCACTACTTTTTCAGCCAGGTGTGCCGGGATAAAAATCACCCCGCCATCTCTGCCCAGGACTACGTCTCCAGGCATCACCGTTGCCTTTCCTATCCGCGTGGGCGTGTTGATGCCGGTGAGCGTTGTATTCAACTGCCCGGCCGGATCGTTCAAATGGTGAGACGGATGATAGGACCGAAAAAAAGAGGTAAAAGACCCGATTTCTTTTAGCCCATTGATGTCACGGACTGCGCCGTTATAAACAATACCGTTGCCCGTTTTTGCAAAGATGGAGTTGCCTAAATTGTCCCCAATGGTGGGCCCGTCTTCATGGGCTCCAAATTGATCCACCACATAGACGTCACGCTTGACGAGCATATCTATGGGCCAGGAATTTTGTGATTTGATTCGCTTATCCTGAGTATGTCCCCGCTGATCAATGACCCTATGAATATCCGGGCGTCCGGGCATAAATGTGGCGGTTACAGCGCGGCCTACCAGCACACTGTCGGGATTAATCATCGACCAACCATCGTCATACTGATGCTTGTAATTTTCATTGCGTAGCACGGCCCACGCCTCTTCCAGGGTCACCATCTTCATCCGATTCAGAATAGCATCGGAAACCTTCGGTCGCCCGTCGGCATATCGTTCTCCTTTCCATTCCGGGGTAAGGAATATCAGCTCTTCCTTCGAGATCTGCTGGCTGTATACAGCCACTGCGGAAGCCAGAAAAAAGCCGAGAAGCAACAGTTTGAGTTTCACCATGGGCGTAAGTATTTAGATTTTGGCTGGTTGGTTTTGACCTTCTGGTGTCTGGTCCATGGGTTGACAGCCATCCGCTACGGGATGGGCACGCCACCACAATGCCAGTGAGGAGCCTGTGATATTCATGACGGGGGCAAAAATTGCCGGAGCCAGTCCAACCGTTGACAGTTTTCCCATGGCCAGGGCAAGGCTTGAACCCAGGCCTGCATTCTGGAGGCCGACTTCAATGGCAATCGTGCGGCAATCTCTCTCGGGCATGCGCAGCATGCGGGCCGCCCAATAGCCCAGGAAATAGCCCGTCAGGTTATGAAGCAGCATAGCCAGTACCAGGAAGCCGCCTACCACCAGCAAAGCATCCCGTCCGGCCGCTGTTATCACCACGATGATCAATCCGATGCCTGCCATCGACACGGCCGGCATAATGTTATCCAGCGCTTTAAAGCGGCCGTGCAAAAAACAGTTGAACAGTAGTCCGCCGCTCACCGGTATGATGACGATCTTGGTTATATCCCAAACCATATCCCAAAAGTCTACCTGCACATATTGACCGGCCAGAAGCTGCATAAAAAGCGGGGTGACAAAGGGTGCAATGAAGGTGGATATGGCCGTGAGGGTAACGGATAAGGCGAGGTTGGCACGGGCCAGGTAGGTCATGACATTTGAAGCAAGGCCATTGGGACAGCTGCCTATAAGAATAATTCCTGCAGACACTTCATCGGGGAAACGAAACAGGTAGGTGATGCCCAAGGCAACCAGGGGCATAATCAGGTAGTGACACATTACTCCTGCAATAACGCCCTTGGGCATTTTAATCACCCCTACAAAATCGCTTATGCTCAGTCCGGTGCCCATGCCGAACATGATTATCTGCATGAGGGGTACAATCAGTTTTGACAGCTTGAAGCCACCCGGAGAGACAAAGAACTGCGGGTAGTACATCGAAAGGCTAACGGCTGCAAAAATCATGACGGTAAACGAGTAGCCCTTCAGCAGTTCATGCTGGCGAATAGCCCAGGCTATCAAAAGGAAAAAGCTCATCAGAAGCAGGCCTGCCTGTTGGTGGGCATCGATCCAGGTCAATACCATGAAAACGCCCAAGGTAATTCCGGCCAGGACTAAAGCAAGTTTTGATAATTTACCACCCGACATCTTTGCTTGTAAAAATTAGTAGGTCCTACAGTATCAAAGTTTCAGATCCTACTTCATCTTGCGTGACCGCTAGAAGCAGGTAACTATGGCCATGAGCAAAAGAAAATTACAAGCGCTGCAACGTTCGTGATGCTTTCAGGCATGTGATAAAGGTTTACAAGGCAGGCTAAAAAAACTTCCAATAATCCCCAGCGAAAGATTTTACACATCCATGTCAATTGAAAAAGACACCTCTTGCTCTCTGCTGCTTTACACTATAATTTCGCGCGAATCATTTCGCACTTTATAGATGTATATAAATTTGCCTTCTGGAAATTTATATATCGACTGGAGAGGGTTGTACTCATGTATACGCTCTGGCCAGCAACGTAAAAAAAACGTTGTTGAAAAATCACATAGTGTCAAACCTCTACAGGAAGCACTTCTGTATCTTTCATACCCTTTTGTGATACGATCTATAACCCACCACTCGCAGTTTCTTGTGTTTATTTACAACGCCTCATTATACCGGCAGACTAAAAACTATGAGCAGACTAAAAACAGAATACCTGATCAATTCTATGACCTCCTGTCCTGTTGCTACTTCAAAGTATAGCACTTGCTATAGCCACAACACGGTGTTGAAGGGTGCCGTGTTTATTATTTTTTCAATACTTATTTGGGCAGAAGCAAATTCTCAGACCGTATTCACCCCACCTGTAAAAGGCTTTGACTCCCTGCGGGCTGCTATACCCCATGGGAGGATTGATACCCTATATTATCAATCCAAAACGGTAGGTGTTACCCGCCGGGCGCTTGTATATACTCCTCCTGGATTTTTGCTTAATAAAAAATATCCTGTCCTATATCTTTTGCATGGCCTTGCCGGTAGCGATATAGAGTGGTCGTGCAATGCTCCGCCACAAATTATCCTCGATAACCTCTATGCTGAAAAGAAGCTGCAGCCTATGATCGTTGTCATGCCCAATGGTCGTGCTATGAAAAACGACAGACCTATAGGGGACTTCTTTGACAGCGCTAAGGTGAAGGCTTTTGCCACTTTCGAACGTGACCTGCTCGATGATCTCATCCCGCAGGTAGAAAAAAGTTACCCGGTATATAAAGACCGCCGCTTCAGGGCAATTGCCGGGCTGTCCATGGGAGGAGGACAGGCATTGAATTTCGGGTTGGGCAATCCCGGTACATTCGCTTATGTTGGCGGGTTTGCCCCGGCACCCAATACACGAGTACCGGAAGTGTTAGTGCCGGATCTTCATAAAATAAGGAACATGAAATTGATATGGATATCGTGTGGTGTTGATGACTATCTGCTATGGGTCAGTCAACGAACGCATGATTTTCTAAAGGCCAAGAACGTCCCTCATATATTTTATACCGAGCCTGGTGCACATGAATTTAATGTATGGAGAAATGATCTGTATGTTTTCTCCCAACTGTTATTCAGATGAGCTTGCGATCGAGCCTGTGATCATTTAAAGTATACTTTCATGTCTTGTGTGATAACCATTTGTTCTTAAGCCCAGCGATAAGCTGCTTAGTCCTGCCGGACATGCTTTTTGTAAAATATCTGATTTTGGATTTATATCTTTATTCAGGCAATGTTCCATTCGCTTGACTTTTCTTACAATCCAGCCAATGTATAGCGCGTTGGTATATATAAACATGACTGACACATTTAAGCACAAACTATCAGAGCCATGAAAATAGTAATCAGACTTATTTTCGTTTCACTCCTTTGGACAAGTTGCCATACAGGAACCGATAAAATTGATTTTGGTTCCAATAACGGAAGCGTAATAAACATTAACGGCAAAGACATTTATTATGAGGAATATGGACAGGGAACTCCGCTCCTGTTGCTTTCGGGCGGTGGGATTAATAGAAGTATACGAGACTTTAGCAAATGTATACCCGACCTTTCAAAACACTATCGGGTTATCACACCGGATACGCCTGGCCAAGGCAGGTCTGAACAGACCGACAGTTTAAGCTATGATTTACTAACGGATTTTATCTCGCAGCTCATGGACTCACTACAGATTGATAGCGCCTATGTCATGGGATGGAGTGATGGTGCCATTGTTAGTCTTCTCCTGGCTGAAAGACGGCCTGACAAGATTAAAAAGGTAATTGCCGTGGGTGCCAACAACGGCATAAGAGGATTTGCCATGCCGGAAGGATTTCCGATTGATTCGGTTAAACCTCCCACATTGGAATACTGGGCTTCGATCAATGCGAAAGACATTGCATGGTATAATACATTGACCCCAAAAAAGGATTGGAAAATATTGGTGGACAACATGAACCGGGTGGTATATGCGAAAGAGTATTTCCCGCCTAGCACCTATGAGCGTATAAACATTCCGGTTATGATTGTTCTTGGTGACCGGGATATGATTTCAATCGAGCATGGACAGGAAATGCACAGGCTAATAAAGAATAGTCAATATTGTGTTTTGCCCAATACCACACATGAGGTATTTGCCGAAAGACCTGATCTTATTAACAAGATTGCATTTGATTTTCTTAGATAAGTTTTAGAAACCAGTAAAACTAAGGCGGCAAAAAATGGAATATACTCCATTCATAGTCAAAGTTTTTACTGGGCATTTTGTCGATCATAAGCGAAAGAAATTTGAGGGAACGGAAATAGATTTTAGCAAAAGCACTCGGTTTCATTCATTCAACGGCATGCGACTACCAATTTGTTTTGACTATAGCGCATGTTTACACGCGAATAGTCGTCACGTATACGACAGGAATTCTGAACAGTCTCTGGCAAGTATATGAGTCCGGTTCTTTCTGCCGAAGGACTGAATATTAACTGGATTAATTTATCACACCACAATCAAGGACATTTACTGTCGAATGGGTCCCAGGTCTGCCGTTATCGCTATATCCCTCGAATACAACGATTCGGGTATACGCGCGGTGTACTTCGAGCAGTTCGAAGCGTTCAGGCTCATCCTGCACGATACCTCGAAGAAGAATGGCACTGGCAACCAAATGTAACGTAAACGGGAAAGTGATCAGCCCATATCCATACAGAACTCCGTAATGTTTCCGTCTTCAACAAAGATCAGTGGCCCCGACCTCATCTCCTTCTTTAAACCCGCATGATCACGCTCGACAGCTTCTGGGAAATGTGAAGTATACTTTTCAGATGTTGAGGTAGCAAGACTTTTATCTTCCCATACGTTAAAACATATACCATAGACCACATACCCGATTTATTAGGTAAATATATACCGACAGATGTATACCTGTCAGGATATACTTGTATGATGTGTTTAAACCTTCACATATTTCACACTTCACATGACAGCGATTTCTGAACCCTTTATCACTCGGATTTTGTCGCTTGAAGAAAAATCTATCGATCATCCGATCAACCTTGCGCGGTGCTTCAAAAAAAATAGTAACTATGCCGACCCAATATCCGGGACAATTTAGCTGAACGATTTCGCTGTCCAACGGAAAGACTACCCGCAGACCAACACACACATTTCATCTCTGTCCTCTCCTACCGTTAGCAATAGTATATTTTAAAATGTTAAATGTAATTTAAGTTATCCACCATGCGTTACACCGTACAAAACATGATGATCGATGGCAGGCGTTACCTCGTTCTTTCCATTGAAATCCAGACCAGCACTTCCATTGAACAATTCTTGGGTACTCCGCTTCGATATGAAGATTACAATTTCGTTTTATTAACGTTCAACTGTCATGCAAGACCATTTCTTGAACTATTATATTTCGTTATTTTTCTCTCCAGGAAAACAAGTGTGTTGATTTCATCTGATCATTGGTTTAAACCCTTTGCATCTTTCCTTAAAAGAATAGGACTATCAGGAATATTGTGCTATCAACCTGCGGCTAATAGTTTCTCTATATACCACTATCCATCCATAGGTGTCAAGGATGGTCGCTTTCCTGAAATCCTCGATAGTCTCCAGGAACTCAGCATTGCCGAAATTGAAATATTGTTCTTCCTGTCCATCGGGTACTCGAACACAAAAATATCTGGTATACTTTGCAGAAGTTACCACACCGTTAAAAATCACAAAGTAAATATTGCAAGAAAAGCAGGTCTCGATGGATGCGGCCAGCTTCCCTACTTCGCCAGTCAATTGCGGGATGCGGCTACCTGTATTGCCGTGAGTTAATTGCCATCAAAACTTCCATTCAGAGATGCAAAAGCATTATATACCTGTACACCTCGACCTTCCCGGCGAGAAGGTAAAGTGGCTGAACATTAAGCGTTTTACAGAACTTCCGGTGATGAATTCGGCGGCGATCGCTGCGTTGGAAGAATATACCCTGGAAACAAGACTGGACGTATTGACTGCACGGGACAAGCTCCCCGGAAAACCATCCGGATTTATATTCCATACCTCACGCTGTGGCTCCACGCTCCTTACCCGAATAATTCAAAAAGCAGCCGATGTGCTGGCCTTCAATGAACCACAACCTATAAACAGCCTGCTGGTAAATTATACTAAGACTGGTAATACGGTAACCGATCTGGCATGGGAACAACGCGGGAACAAATTGCTGAACAGCTTACTGAGCACTTATTTATATACTCAGAAGAAAGTATTCATCAAGTTCTCCAGCTTCAATCTCCTGGTATTGGACCGGATCACAAAATTATGGCCAGATGTTCCCATTGTATTCCTGTATAGAAATCCCATTGAAGTAGTTGTCTCAAACCTCGAAAAGCAGGGCGGGTTCCTGTCCCAACGAAACAACCCGATGCTGAAGTATATATTGAACCAATGTAACCTTGATTTACCTGCTCATCTTACAAATGAGGAGTACTGTGTAAAAATGATTAACAGCTTCTTCAGCATTATACTTCACCATGTTAAAAATATAGACCGATCAGATATTATCGCCATTAACTACGAGACCATTTCTCCTGACACAATACCGGATATACTTCGCTTTTTTAAACTGGACGTAACGAAAACTACACACACAGCTATAGCAGCATGTATGAGTAACAATGCTAAAAACGGCACACCGTTCAGCAAAGATATAGCGTCTAAACATGCGAAGGCCGGCCATATAATACGTCAGCTTTGTGAACAATATGCATTTGAAAACTACCATGCGTTGAAACAATGCTTCACCCGATAGTATATATACTATCAGGCCTGATTCCATTTTAGTAATTTTTTACTAGTTGCTCCTGCGGGTTGCTGTTAATATTTGCAGTACAGAATTCTGTGTAACATTTTTTCAAACAAAACCTTAAAATTATGGAAAAGGAAAAATTGATGAAAGTTGTGCGCGATCCAAAAGCACAAGTAGGATTAAGCCTGGCAGTTGCATCGTTGTCAATGGCGATCCCTCAGATCTCCAGCAGTGCTTGTCCGGAAGGAGATCAGAACGACTGCGACAGAATAAGCGGATCAAATGAAGCTTACTGCGTAGTGGCTATCGATTTCTGGGATGATTGCGTCTGACATCCCAGCATTGTAAAGAATCATTTGAACATGTTTAACTAATTCCAACGGCCCGATGAAAAGAGGACGAAGAAGAACAATTATGAAGAAGCTGATCCCTATACTTATAGTTATATTTTTCGTTCTCTTGATCGGCCGTGTATACCGTACGCTATATTATTTTTCAACCACCAGTATTGCGAAAACTTCTATCGAAAAAAAGGATTCGCTTGTTCTTGCTGTTACCGATTCCCTCGCACTTCCGCTAGATAGTACAACAAGCCCGGGAGTAGCTACCCATGAGCAATATATAGCGCTCGAGGGCAAGTCATACCTGGCGTTTCTAAATTTTGTTTCACGGAATCTATACTTCTATGATTTGGGGCACAACGCCATCGCGCGGGTAATTCACCTTGACTCCCTCGGATTCTCCGCCGAAGATGGCGTACAGGGATTTTGCATGCTCGCAGCTGACTCCATGTTGATCTATAGTTACAAGAAATCACGCTGGACGCTGGTACATCAGCAAAAAGGGAAACTTGCGCAAGGTGATATCGGTATGGACAAACATTCCTTTCTTACAGTTTATCCGTTTGTAACTACGTATGCCCCGATGCAATATGATCGCACCAACAACCGGGTATATTTTACGGGCCCCTCTACTGCCCTGGGAGATTATACCCGTGACAAGCAACGAAACGTGCTGATAAGCCTGAACTTGCAAACCGGAGAAATCGCCAACCAGGTGAACTACCCGGAAATATATTGGCATGCCAACTGGGGCGGTCTGACCGGTTTCGAGCGGTTGTCTTATTGCTTTAATCCAACGGATGGGCTATTGGTCTTCAGTTTTATGGCCGATCATGCGCTCACGATCTATAACACGCGTACGAAGAAGATACACCTGACGGTTGCTCCCAGCACCTTCTTTTCACCACTTGAATCATTCGATTTTCACCCGATGCTGGTAGACTTTCACAAGGGTGAAATAGAGCAGCGCTATGCACAGAGCTTTGCATACCTGAATATAGTATATGATCCTTTTCGAAAGATGTATTACCGCTTTACGGACTTCCCTGCTGCCTCCGGACAAAAGCAGAATTCTGTTATACTTTTAACAGACCGCTTTAAAAGAGTCGGAGAAATTGTTCTTCCTGTGGATCGATATAGTATCAATAATTTCTTCGTTTCAGAAGCCGGTTTTTTCATAAAGCGAAAAGACGCTCACAACGATGAATTCCTGGTATATGACTGTTTTCTACCTGAACACATAAACAACTATGAATAACTATATAGTCACCGTACGATATCCCGATAAATGCATACCGGCAATGTTGTTATGGATAATCATATTCTTTACGAGTTGCCAATCCGGATCTGGGCGATCGGGATACCAGCAGTTTACGAGCGAGATATCCCGGATCTCAAAAAAAGACTTAACTAGGTACAAAGCCATTTTTCTGATTCCGTTCTATGGATGTACGGGCTGTATATCTACCGCAGAAAACTACCTGATCGTGAACTATGATGAAGGCAGGAAGAAAAATATACTTTTCATTATTACCGGACACGACTCATTGAAGTCTGCGAAGCTTCGCCTCGGAGAAAAAGCTGCCTCGAATCCAGACGTTTATATAGACACTGACAAAGTAATTGACTGGAATTACCTGAAGCAATATCCCAAACTACTACTACTCCAAAACGGCCAGGTTATTTCTGAAAAGGAAGCCAGCGCTGATACTCCCGATATATATGAAGACTTAGACAAAATAGCCAACTTATGAAAACACTTGAATCCATTCTCAATCCAATTTCCGTGAACGAATTTCTCACGAATAACTGGTGCAAGGTTCCGTTGTTCCTGTCCAAAAATGATACATATGTGAACAATCTGATCACCATGGACGAAATAGGTGATCTGCTTGATTCCGAAATTCTGATCTATCCGTTCCTGCGTATGGTAGGTGGAGGTGCTGAACTAAATCGCGATTTATATACTGCCAGTTCCATATCGGTGATGCAAACACTCGATCGCGGAAAAATACTGGACCTGTTCAACAAGGGGAACACCATCGTTCTTCAATCTCCCAATCTATACTTTCCAAAGCTTGATAGACTTCTTGAAGATATCAGTCGCGAATTGGGTATGCGTGTACACACCAATATATACATAACGCCTGCTAACTCGAAAGGCTTTGATCCGCATGTAGATCCACACGAAGTTTTCGTACTGCAGGTATATGGCAGCAAGGTTTGGAACCTGTATGATATACCCTACGAGTCGCCTACCAAAAGCATAATGCTTACCAATGCTGACAAGGAAAGGTATAAATCCGGACCTACCCATGCTATAAACCTGCAAGCGAATGATATTCTCTACGTGCCGTGCGGAGTAGTACACGATGCCTATACAACCGACTCTCCATCGATTCATATTACGCTCGGGCTACATCCGCTTCGAAAAATTGATATACTGGAGAAATTTGTAAAGGAGGCGGAACAACATCCATTCTTCAGAAAATCGTTTTTCCCGATACAGGATGAATTCAACTCAAATGAATCATTTAACGACCTGATACACGAGTCAACCAAACTGCTCGAAGATATAGTAGCCACTTGCAATAAAGAACGCAACCTAAACCTGGAGCAGGAACGGTTTAGCGGTGTATTCAGAAATACCCTGGCGATCGACAGTGTGAATACAGTGGATGACATCAATACATTTCTCCAAAATCACTCCAAAGACTCGCAATATCAACAGCAGGTAAACGATCTGATGCAGGCAATTGAAAGCGGTAAGCTATCCAATGCCAATGCCGCAACGATGGGTAAAATAAAATTTAAACTGAAAGACATGGTAAAGCAAGGCTCACTCCAGATGGAACACTAGGCAGGTATGAACTATTTCTACGAACTCGATCGTGACGTAAGTATAAAACGTATTGTTTCACATTCAGATGCCAAGGGGCAGATCAAACCGCTGATAGAAGACCCTTCACAGGTGTCGATACTGGAATGGGAAATCATTACAGGTCTGATTAGACTGATTACCGATGTATTACACCACTCGCAATGGAGCTTATACTTCAAGCATCCTATGTCGCTAAAAAACGGAAAGTATATATTTCCATTGCTATTGGTGTCTCATTCGGTAGCCGAAGATACGCAAACAATACACACTTCTCTGCTGCGACATACCACCGCATGGTTGCACGGGAGGTACATGTTTATTGAACGTATCCAGGTAAAAGTAGTAACGTACACCGAACTGGAAGTCAACCGGAGCCTTCAGTTCCTGGTAAAGATTATTTACTACCGGGTTGCCGGTATAGCTATTGAATCCTCGTTCAGAAACTTCAGGATCGGTAGAGACTCGATTCACCTGTTGCCACAAGTTCATCAGCGTGCAGAAGCATTGCGCCAAGCAGTACGTACAGCAGCACCCGAAACACTCAGTGCACATATACACTTTGTAATTCGCCTGTTGCTTCGTGCAGCCTTTGAACTGGTAAGTGAAAAGGAACGCATTTTTACGAGGGACGTGACTATATGCACACAATCGTTTTGTAAGCACTATCCGGAATATGCAACCTTGCCGAACATGCTTTTATCGTATCTCACAACGCCTGGCTATACGCTGAACGGTCTTTTACAATCGGTTACCGAGTTTGAAAACCTGCTTCTAACAGAATACAGTAAGATTATTAACGATGAGAACCATGCTACTGGAAAAAGTTGAAGATATAGCAGCCCCAAAAGAAACATTACGTACACTGCTCTGGCGATCCGTCCGGACCATTCTTTATACAGCACTTGCTATATATATAGTTAGTATATTTCTGATCGGGAATTTCAAAGTTACCGGTCCGTCTATGGAAGGAACGCTGCTGGAGGGCGATCGTGTACTGGTTTCCAAACTTCATTACGGAGCACGTATACCCAGGATACTGCAACTCCCCTGGATCGATCATCGCAACCCATTGCTGGAGTATCTTAACCTGCGTCTATATTCAAATCCTATAATACCATATCTCCGAACCGGAGCACTATCGTCTTTAACACGTGGCGATATCGTGGTGTTTAACCTCCCGATGCAGGAAGACACGTACGAAATAAATGAAGTCATCAATAAGCGTATTGTTGCACTTCCCGGCGACATCATCTCGCTGGAAGATGGTATATTATATTGCAACGATCAACGTGAAGTAACGGATGCCGTTAGTTTTCGGCATGATCTTCGCACCCGTAAAAAGCTGGATGCAGCCGGGGCGAAACAATGGGATATATTTGACTATAGGAACCAGGTCAGATTAATTGAGAACCCGTTTACAAAAGAATACTTTCAGTACGATATATACACTACGGGACTGGGTGCACAAAAGATTGAAAAGGACACGAACGTACTGAAAATTACCAGAAGGGAATCAGACAATTTTTCGGATTTCAATGCTTACCCGCATTGGCTGCCTTTACATTGGAACAAAGATCATTTTGGAAAGATTATGATTCCCCGAAAAGGCCTGAAGCTGAAAATGGATGCAGATAATATAGCACGCTATTTTCCTCTGATCAAAAACCTGGAAGACAACGACCGTGCAGAGATTCGCCAAGGGAGTCTATACATTGACGATAAGCCAATAGCCGAGTATCAATTCAGAAAAGATTACTACTTCGCGCTAGGCGACAACCGGGATAAATCAATGGACTCCCGCCACTGGGGATTTATTCCGGAAGATCACATCATCGGGAAAGTTGTACTTATATATTTCTCCAAAGATATATACCGGAACGAAATCCGCTGGAAGAGGATCTTTCAGTCTCCACAGTAAAATCGAACCATAATCAGATCGCCACATGGAAATGTTAAAGAACTATATATTTATAGCAGCGCGAAACCTACTGAAACACAAATTCATTTCTATAGTTAACATCATTGGTCTTGCTACCAGCATGTCAGTCGGGCTATTCGTGCTGAGTATGGCAAAAAATGCTTTTGATGTTGACAGCTTCCATCCGCTCCCCGACCGCACCTATCGAATCACGACCCGGCAATTTACCAAATCAGGTGACGCTGATTATTTTGCAACATCGCCTTACCTGCTGGCCAGCCACTTGAAAGACCAATACTCCGTTATCGAGCGGGTAACACGCATTGTAACAGATGTAAATGAATCGGTAAAGATTCAAGTGAACAACGAAGAATTTGAGACCGAGAATGTGTTTGCCGATCCTGATTTCTTCCATGTATTCGGATTCAAACTTGCGACAGGCGATCCACTTCACGCTTTAAGTAAAGCCTATACCGCTGTACTCAGCAAAGATGCTGCACATCGGCTTTTCGGCAATCAAAATCCCGTAGGAAAACCGTTGTCAATGGGTAAATATGGTGAGTTTACCGTAACGGGTGTAATGCAAAAGCCTCCGTTCTCTTCGAGGATGGAGTACGATGTGTATTTGTCTATGGCAACACTACCTTCACTCACGCAGTCTGACCGTATCAATATTCCGATCGGCTGGGGCGATATCTACAACACGCAAACCTATATCATTACCAACGAGGACATCACACCGAATGAAGTTAATCGTATACTCATCGAGACCGATACCTATGCCATGAAGCATGCTGTGATGCATGAAACCGTAGACCACCGGGAATTTATAGCGCAATCTCTTAACGACCTTGTATACTCTCCTACCCTGTATTTCGAATCGCGTAATGCGCGAACGGTTCCGTATATACCGCTGATTATATCCGTCCTCATGCTGTTGCTCGCGGCTTTCAATTATATGAACCTTACTATCGCGAAAATATTCAGTCGCGTAAAAGAGATTGGTATTCGGAAAATATCCGGAGCAACGAAAATCCACCTGATTCATCAATTCATCACAGAGGCGATGCTAATTGCCCTGATCTCATTCGGGCTGGCATTGTTCCTTACGGACTTTATACCACTTACAAGCAATCTTGCGCGGGAAGTCAATCAAGCTCCCGACTTCAAATTATATACCGTATTCTTTGTATTTGCAATACTCACGGGTTTTGTCTGCGGCATCTTTCCTTCCATCGCGTTATCAAAAGTAAAACTGACAACAGCATTAAAGAATAAAATTACATTGGGAGAAGCACGCACACCGGTATGGCAAAAAGCTTTAATAACCATTCAATTCTCGGTATCTCTACTATTCATCACAGTATCGCTGGTTATGATTGGACAAACCCGCTATATATCACGGGCAGACTATGGTGTGGATCGAAGTAATATACTAAACATTACCCTGCCACCGGTGGATATAGCATATTTCAAAAACGCATTGGAGCAGGAAACAACGATCGAGCAGATTTCAGCATCCTCCGGTCGTCCCGTATTTTCACAGCCCATGCATTGCCAGGTACACAACCAGCCTGATTCAATCGATGCTATATATTTCTCTGCGGATGAAAACTTTATCCCGGTGTATGGTCTCACCTTGCTGGCTGGCACCAACTTTTCCGATCGGATGCAAGGCAGCAATGAGACAACTGTTTTAATAAATGAAGAAGCGGCTTCGCGTCTCAAATACAAAACACCGCTTGAGGCTATCGGACAATCCATTACCATTGATTCCCTTTCCCTAAAAATTACTGGTGTCATTAAAAATTTTCATGTGCAGGGGCTTAAACAACCTATCAAACCGTTTCTGATCCGGTATATACCCGACAAGTTCTCGACACTTACCGTAAAGGCGAAATCCGGTGAGATGTATGGAACCTTGCGCAAGGTTCAACAACTATCGACCGCAGTCAAACGCGACTACCCGCTGGAGTATAGTATATTTGAAAATGATTTTCACAGCAATGATTTCATCAAGCTGGATGATTTCAAAATGATCAGTTCTCTCTCGTGCATCACTGTTTTAATCTCCTCACTCGGACTTATCGGTATTGTTATGTTTCACACAAAAGCCCGCGCCAGCGAAATCGGAATTCGGAAAGTCATGGGAGCCAACACTGGTCAGATTACTATACTCATTTCCAGGAAATTTATACTGCTTATTTTACTGGCATGTTGTCTCGCATTACCGGTTTGTTACATCACATGTGAGTCCATTCTTCAGGAATATACTTACCGGATTCAACCAGGCTTACTGCTGCACGCTGTCGGAGTGGTCATACTGTTGCTTATCGGTCTGACCGTTATCTGTTCACAAACTATATATGCAGCCCTGAGAAATCCCATCGAAGTGATACGATCTGAATAACTTTCCGTGTATCAAAAATATCTAGGAGAACAAGGAAGGTCAGTATCATTTTCCGTATAGTAAGCGCCCTGACCAAGGATCAACATATCGGAATTAACCTTAAAAGTCCTGAATCGGTTCTTAAGGTTGGGAGCCATTTCGCATAGACGCCATAAACAAACTAGCAAGCAGATATACGCGTACCCACATTTTGATTACTATCGTATCATTCCATGAACAAGTATATTTACCACATACTGTCGTTGTAGTCTGTACTATCACATATACCTATATGAAGAAAATATTGTTATCAATCACAGACCTTCAGGTGCATATAACGCGACCCTGTAGTTGCAGGCGACTTGTACTTGAATACTCTGGACATGGCTGACTTCATTATAACATACTTACCAGCTGATTCGCCAAGTATCGATAGCGATTTCTTCTACTTGCCCACTGTTGATATCAATCATTTCCAGGATTCCCAGCCAAACCCCTATCATCATCTCCTTGACATAGCCAGGGGAAGGAGCATACATCGTAACAGAACGCTCCGTTGTTTCCAGGATTTTGCGTTGTACCACATCCGGACTAAAGGCATTTTTGAATCCTTCGGCTTCAAAGACAATAAAGTCCAGGGGCGTTTTTAGGTGTGCAGGCAATGCGCCCGTCCATTTATTAGTCGGGTATATTCTTTTTCCAAGTTCAATCACCGCTTTGGTAGGGTCAGGGAACGAGTCGCAGTAAATCGCCATACAATCAACAAAAATCGATATATCATAGAACTCTTCCGGATCTAATTCGTGGTGAGTGAGCCCCAGGTGCTCTTCCAGATAAGCGTCTATGGTCTTTGCGATGTCGGGCGAAGACACTATTGCTAATGTCACTGTGAGGATTGTGTACTTTCCTTGCATTAATGGCATAATTGTATTTTTTATGATTGTTTATGTAAGTGGTTCTTTTTTCTCCAATTGACTGATTCTCGCCATGAGCTCTGCTTCGTGTTCGGCAGCTTTCCGTCGGAGATGCTCAGCGTTTTCCATACTTTTCCCCAGCTGCTGCTCCCGTTGTACCTCCATACTTACGTCTCGTACATAGAGCAACCAGGACGCTTCCAAAGTGGTCACATAGACCTCGGTCATGAAAGAAGTACCATCTTTCCGGATCGTCTTGGTGCGTTTCTTATCGCCCTCCCGCAACTTTCCGAGTTGCAGAAATTTAAAGGAGGTTTGAAAAGCATGTTTCTCCAGTTCTTCGTGGGTAAAGCCGGTCAGGGCTGTCAGAGGCTGATTGCTGAGGGAAATACTCCCTTGCTGATCGGCAACCAGGATGCCCATGGGAGATTTGTTAAGAATGGCTTGTATTTTTTGCTTACTGTTTTCCAGTTCGGTTTGCGTAGAAGCCAATGCTTCTAAATTCTGGCGCAATTCTTCAGCCTGAACCTCGTTTTCTCTTTCCTTTTCTTTCAACTTTTCTATGTTTTGAACCATCAGCTGCTTTTGCACTTCTGCTTCGGCATTGGCCCGTTCCAGTTCATTTCCCCGGCGGTCCGTTTCCTCCTGGGTTGCCTGGAGTTCTTCCATATTCTGACGCATTTCTTCTTCGGCGGCTTTGAGCTCTTCTGCCTGTTGTTGCGATGCTTGCAGGATACGTCGCATATTCTGCGCAATTTTCACCGTCGTGATGGCTGAGGCGACAAACTCACCGGCTTTCTCCAGAAAGGCGATCTGGTAATCGGCAAAAACTTGGAATCCAGCCAATTCAAGTACCCCGGCAACCTGATCGTTATATATCAACGGAACAACAATCAGGCACGTAGGGGTCGCTTCACCAAGACCTGAAGTGACGCTGGTATAGCCGTTGGGCACTTTGCTCAGCAAGGTGGTTTCTTTTTCCAGGTAAGCCTGCCCTACGACGCCTTCCCCGATGTTGATACGTTTTTGCAGGTGTTTTTTCTTGTTGAAGGCATAACAAGCCGCCATTTCCAGATAGTCTTCGTTTTGCTGTTCGTCCTGACTTACAATGAATAGACTTCCCTGCTGCACATCAAGATAACGGCAGAGGTAAATGAGCGTCTCGTGGGCTAGTTTTTCCAGCTGGTCCTGATTATTACGCACTATTTCCGAGAAAGCAGCCAGCCCTTCGGTGCTCCATAATCTTTTTTCATCCTCTTCTCTGACGCGTTTCATATTCTCCCGCATCTTCAGGAGCTCGCCGGCCAGATTATCTTCATTCAGGTTGCGGTTAGTAATGGTAAGTCCATTCCAATCGGCTTCGAAGTCACCGCTGGCAATACGTTTGATCAATTCCGAGGCTTCTTTAAAGCGATGGATTGAATGGTCTATGACTGTTTTAGGATCATTGGCGAGCAGCTCAGTCCCTGGATTGAAAATGTATTGCCGGTTGTTCTCTTCCAAGTTCACAAGCAAGTTCCGGAGCGCCAGATCATCATTTTTAATTTTGAAAATAATAAAGCCTAAAGTGGGAAGACCTAACGATAACATTAACAGCTGTAAATAGATCGTGTTGTTCTGGGCCGCCTCATAGCTGGTAACTGCCTGCAGGCTTTGCTCAGCTTCGAAAGCCTTTATTTTTTCAGATACCTCATACCAATGTTTCCATAACTCCGTACCCTTATCTTCTGCAAGCATGCTTTTGAACACCTCCATGCTGTCGAGCCTTGCCTTCTCTATCATTTGCTCATTGAACCGGGCATAGTCCAGATAATGTTTATGAAGTTTTTTTACATCCGCGCCCTTGAAGGATTGGGCCGCAAGCCTGGCTTCCAAAGTTTCAAAAGTTGGATCCATATCATGAAAAGCTCTTTTGACATCGTTGAGCATTTCTTCCTTTTTGGTGAAACCGTAAATCCTGACACCCAAATCAATGATATGAAGTGAGTGATAAAGCAGGTCGTTGGTTGCCATCGTAATGCTCTCAGATTCCTTTTGTATGATATTGTTCTTTACCATACTAGCCTTGTTATTCAAAATGAGGCTGGCTCCCAATATCATGAGCAACATGATCAACCCTACGGCCAAGACGACTGCATTTTTTCTGATAAATTCTTTCATTGCTAAAGATTTTTATTGGAGTTCATCCTTTATGGGGCTTAAACTGAGCTTACATTTTCCCATACTCTGGAATAGTTACTCTCAGAGAAATGCGTTTGAAGTGGGCCTGTTCCTGCAGTATTGTTATGGGCTTTAAATACGTTTCTGTATTCCAAAATTCCCCACATCAAACTATCAAACTTTCTACAAATGTCTTTTTAATTGTTTTGATAACGATTTAACAGTGCCTGACAAAATGGTGTACTTAATTTAAAATACCATTTCCTTGCGTTTCAAACGATGTAGATAAAAGAGAACAGTACAAATGTGAAAAGTGCTTGGTTACGATTTATCCTGCTTGTTGAGACGCTTTGTATAGATAGAAATTATTTGATAACCGGAAATGGGTGTTGTTACTCTCAAGGGAAGTTAATTTCCATGCGGCTCAGTCCCTGACCTACTGTTAAGCTAAAACAAACTAAAATAATTAGACACAACAACTAATTTAATTAGTTATTTATACTTTTGTCCTCACCAAAAGGAACTACAAAGTGTCTCAACAAAAAGCCGATATTCTCGCAGGGCTGCAGGCCGATATTCTTCGCCTTCAGGGTTTTAAAACTGTGCAGAACACGGTTTTAGAAGCTGGCTTAGGCCCATTAAAACACGCCTTTCCAAACGCAACGTTTCCACTCGGTGCCATGCATGAGTTTATCGCAGTAAGGCCTGAGGAAACAGCTGCTGCCATTGGTTTTATGGGAGGACTGCTCAATTTGCTCATGAGCAGTAATAGAGCTGTGCTCTGGATAAGTTCTACGCGCATGTTATTTCCACCAGCACTGAAGGGTTTTGACCTGAGCCCTGATCGGTTTATTTTCGTTGATGTGCAAAAAGAAAAAGATGCACTTTGGGCATTGGATGAAGCCCTGAAATGTAGCGCTCTTGTAGCTGTAGTCGGCGAGCTCCCAAACATGAGTTTTACCCATTCCAGGCGCCTTCAGCTGGCTGTAGAAGAAAGCCAGGTAACAGGCTTCCTATTGCGCAATCAGCCCCGCACAATAGGTACTACAGCGTGTGTATCGCGCTGGCAAATTACTCCCCTTCCAAGTGCCACTGTAGATGACCTACCCGGTATAGGCTTTCCTAAATGGCGTGTGCATCTACAGCGTATACGAAACGGTAAACCGGGCACATGGGATATACAATGGACAGACGGACGCTTTGTGCCGGTATATCAACCTGTCTTTACGATACAACAAACGCAGCAACAGGCAGGATGATGTTATGGCAAGGCGTTATGTTTCCATCTGCTTCCGGTACTTAACTACTGACTGGTTTACACTCCGCCAGCCACAGCTCAAAACATTGCCATTTGTATTACGCACCAGCGAACATGGCCGCATGGTCATTACTGCTGCCAATGCTATCGCTGAACAGCAAGGTATATCACGCGGCATGGTGCTAGCCGATGCGCGCGCCATGACACCATCCTTGCAGGTGCTCGATGATAAGCCGGACCTGGCTGGTAAATTATTAAATCGATTAGCTCAGTGGTGTATACGATTCACTCCTGTTGTAGCCATCGATCCTCCCGATGGAATTATACTCGACGTCACAGGTTGCACGCACCTGTGGAACGGAGATATACCTTATCTGCAATCCATCATTACCAAACTATATACCCGTGGTTATTATGTACAGGCAGCAATGGCCGATACGATTGGAACTGCGTGGGGCGTAGCGCGCTTTGATAACAATATTGTAATCGAGCGAAGTAAACATATAGAAGCCCTCATGCAGCTACCGCCTCAGGCACTTCGTCTCGAAGCAGAGGTAATAGAGCGGTTGCATAAACTAGGACTTCACAAGGTAAAGCAATTCATTCGCATGCCACGGCCCTCTCTGCGCAGGCGTTTCGGCAATCATTTTATGATGCGACTGGCACAAGCATTAGGCCAACAGGATGAATCGCTTCACCCTATAGAAATTCCCGAGCCGTATCATGAACGCTTGCCTTGTCTGGAACCCATTGCCACAGCACCCGGTATAGAGATAGCACTGCAACAACTGCTGGAAAAACTCTGCGCCCGTTTACAACAAGAGCAAAAAGGATTGCGCAAAGCTATATTCAAATGTTATCGTATAGATGGAAAAACAGAACAGATAGATATAGGTACACATCTTCCCTCCCATCATGTAGAGCATTTATTCAAATTGTTCCAGCTTAAAATATCGAGTATAGAACCTGCATTGGGCATCGAGTTATTTATACTGGAAGCACCCGTTGTAGAAGATCATCACCCGCAGCAGGAAGCGATGTGGCAAGGTGTGGGTGGACTCCAGGATATACTCCTGACTGAACTCATCGATCGCTTCGCCAACAAGATCGGTATACATGCTGTGCATCGATACTTGCCTGATGAGCATTACTGGCCTGAGCGATCGTTTAAGGAAGCAACATCCCTGCACGAAAAACTAACCACTGCCTGGCAAGATAAACCGCGTCCGTTGCAATTATTGAAAGCTCCTGAGCGCATTGATGTGACTGCACCTATACCCGATTATCCACCAATGCTTTTCCGGTATAAAGGAAAAGTAATAAACATCGTGAAAGCCGATGGACCTGAACGCATCGAACAGGAATGGTGGCTACAGCAAGGCGAACATCGCGATTATTACCGCGTAGAAGATGAATCAGGCAACCGTTACTGGCTCTTCCGCCTTGGGCATTATCACGAAAAAATCTACCAGTGGTTTATTCATGGATTCTTTGCATAGCAAAATAGAACCTTAACGCATGAGCTATATAGAATTGCAGGTAACAACAAACTTTACTTTTCTGCGGGGTGCTTCACATCCTGAAGAAATGGTTGAGCAGGCTGCTATACATGGATACACTGTTATAGCCATTACAGATTGCAATACATTTGCAGGATTGGTACGCGCCCATGTGGCTGCAAAGAAAAATAGTATTCGCATTATACCGGCCTGTCGACTGGATCTGCTCGATGGCCCCAGCCTGCTTGCATTTCCCACCGATATAAAAGCCTACGCACAAATATCCAATTTACTTACGATTGGAAATCTACGTGCTGAAAAAGGTAAATGCTTTTTATACAAAGCCGATGTATACCAGTATTCACAAGGCACAAAATTCATTGTTATTCCACCGGGTTCTCTTAATGCTTTTTTTGATTTTGATGATGCCTTTAAAAGCGCCGTACGCGAGTATCACGAGGCCCTTGGTGAGCACCTCAGTATAGCAGCATCACGCACCTATAGTGGCCACGATGCCAAACTGCTCCATCGCATTCATGAGCTTGCAAAAGAGTTACATATACCCATGGTAGCCACCAACGATGTGCATTACCATACCCCACAGCGCAGAGAGCTGCAAGATATAGTTACGTGCGTACGGAAAAAATGCACTATATATACTGCCGGTTTTCGTCTTCACGCCAATGCGGAACGATTCCTCAAGCCCATCGAAGAAATGCTTCGCTTGTTCAGGCAATACCCAGCTGCTATAGAACAAACACGGATTATAGCAGAGGCTTGTACATTTTCACTTGATCAGCTAAAATATCAATACCCCAAAGAAGTCACCAGCGAAGGACGTACCCCGCAACAGGAGCTCGAATTTCTGGTATGGGAAGGAGCAAAACAAATCTATGGAGAAGCTATACCGGACAAGATCCAAAACAACATTCAGTATGAACTTAAATTCATTGAAGAAGTAAACTACGCAGAATACTTTCTCACCGTACACGACATCGTTCGCTATGCGCGATCTCAGAAAATACTCTGCCAGGGCCGGGGCTCGGCAGCAAACTCAACCATATGTTATTGCCTCGGTATAACTTCGGTTGATCCATCCAAATTTGATTTACTGTTTGAAAGGTTCATCTCAACAGCACGCAACGAACCTCCGGATATAGATGTAGACTTCGAGCATGAAAGGCGTGAAGAGGTAATGCAGTATATATACCAAAAGTATGGCCGTCACAGGGCTGCTATAGTAGCAACGGTAACCCAGCAGCACCATCGCGGTGCCATACGCGATGTGGGCAAAGCGATGGGACTATCCGTTGATACGATTCAACGACTGGCTGGATTGATCTGGGATTTTCGCGATGAGGGCTTCGACAAAGATCGCATCTTCAGCCAGGGTATAAATCCGGATGACCCCACCATCCGAAAAGTATTGCAGCTTACCGAACAGTTCATGGGCTTTCCACGGCAGTTGGGACAGCATACCGGTGGCTTTGTTATTACGCAAGGTAACCTGGCAGACTTATGCCCGATCCTCCATGCACGTATGGAAGATCGCACCAACATTGAGTGGAATAAAGATGACATCGAAGCATTAGGTTTTTTAAAAATTGATGTGCTCGCACTCGGCATGCTCACCTGTATACGCAAGGCATTTGATCTGGCAAAGCAACATTACAACCTCGATCTTACACTGGCCAATATACCGCAGGATGATAGGGCCGTATATGAAATGGTAAGCCATGCCGATACAATTGGCGTATTCCAGATTGAAAGTCGTGCACAGCAATCAATGCTGCCCCGCTTGCGGCCGAAATCTTTTTATGACCTGGTCATTGAAGTTGCTATTGTACGGCCCGGTCCTATACAAGGCGATATGGTGCATCCCTATTTGCGCAGGCGCAATGGTGAAGAAAAGGTAGAGTATCCCTCCCAAGAACTAGAAGATATACTCAAGCGTACACTAGGGGTACCGTTGTTCCAGGAACAAGCCATGAAGATCGCCATCGTTGCTGCTAAATTTACCCCGTCCGAAGCGGATGAATTGCGCAGAAGCATGGCAACCTTTAAAGCCAAAGGCAAGATCTCATATTTTGAAGATAAGCTCATCAAAGGCATGACAGGCAACGGCTATACACTGGAATATGCCCAGCGTGTATTCCGTCAGCTCGAGGGTTTTGGAAGTTATGGATTTCCGGAGAGTCATGCAGTAAGTTTTGCACTACTTGTATATGTATCATCCTGGATAAAATGTTATTACCCTGATGTATTTGCCTGCGCATTACTCAACAGCATGCCCATGGGTTTTTATCAGCCCGCCCAGATTGTAAGCGATGCGTGCAAGCATGGAGTAAATGTATTACCGGTCGACATAAACTACTCCGACTGGAACAATAAACTCGAAGCAAAGTCCGGCAAATATTGCGCGCTTCGTCTTGGCTTTCGACAGGTAAAAGGTTTGCGTGAAGAAGATATGAAAGCATTGATGCAAGCACGAAAGGATGGATATACTTCTATTCATGCTTTACGCGAAACAGGACTATCCGAAACAGTACTTGAAAAATTAGCCGATGCCGATGCATTCCGTTCCATCGGACAGGACAGACGAAAAGCATTATGGAATGTATCCACGCAGGACTATCAGCCACAGGCACTATTTTCCAATCAGTGGCGACACGATATAGCAGAAGAAAATATAGCGCTCCCGGAAATGACACCTTCCGAACATGTAGTGCATGACTATGCTACGACTTCGTTATCCTTAAAAGCACATCCGGTAAGTTTTGTACGCCAGCAATTAGAGCAACTACACATCCGTACAAGTTCATCTTTAGAAGATGCTAAAGATGGCGATCATGTAAAAGTAGCCGGCCTTGTACTGGTACGACAACGTCCCGGTACTGCCAGCGGTATATGTTTCATTACCATCGAAGATGAAATGGGTACAGCCAACCTAGTAGTATTCAAAAAACTTTTTGACGAGTATAGGAAGGAAATAATTCAATCAAAATTACTCATGGTAGAAGGCAAACTTCAACGCGAAGGTGAAGTGATACACGTAGTGGTAAAGCGCTGCTATAATTTATCAAGACTGCTTCACAAACTCACCACTCCTGTCCAAGCAGAACTCTCACTCGAACCTCGTTCCCGCGCAGATGAAACTACATCTCCTTTCCTGTCCAAACCACAGCCAAGCAAGATCGAACAAGGAAAGATATTTCCGGAGGGTAGAAATTTCAGGTGAGCAATATCAGCTATGCCTACGAACAACGCGAAATTTTTATAGGCTATATTTTAGAATAATATTCTTAATATTAGGTATAGGAGAAATGGTTTTCTACAAGAACAAAAAGAAATGAAAAGAATAGAAGAAAGTAATTTCAAAAGGCTTATTGGTGTTTGGGATACTACAGGCGACATAAAGTCTGGTGAAGGCAACCTGAAATTAATGGGTATCGACAGTTACGAATTCATACTGGACGGAAACTATATATTGCATAAGGCAGACGTTCATATGGGCAATGAAAGAAATGAAACTTTAGAAATCATTCAATGGGACAGCTCACCTGACAATGCAAAAATGCAATACTTCAACTCAAAAGGAGAAGATGGCATCATGATAAGTTCTATCGTTAACAATGAATTCAAAATTGAAGGAAATGGTTTAATGTTCAACGGCGTAATCAATGATGGAAACACCAGGATTACAGGGAAATGGTATATTCAGACAGAAAATGATAAATGGACCGACTTTATTGACTTAACTCTTGAAAAACAAAAGATTTAGTGAAATCAGGTTTTGAGAATATACTATATAATTTCATTTCCATTTAGTACTATACATCTTATCCTCCCATTATGACAATGCTTTCTGCAGGATTAATGACAAAAATGGAAATGATAGTTATTTACAGGCAACTGCTTTGAAGAAAGTATAGTGGAACGTACCTCCCTTTTCAGCGGTCTTCAATAACGCTTTTATTCCAGCGTCCATTTCAGCTTTGGATATGATGTTTTTTGATACAGCGTCATCGGCAATACCTTTAATCATTGCCGTAAAGGTGTTCTTGATAAACCCCTCAACCATGTCAGGTTTTGATTCATCGATATAAACGGTACGAGGGCTTACATTAATAGTATTAAATCCGGCCTGGGAAAGTAGAGGATATAATTCCCTTCCAATGTTAGCATTCCCTCCTGTACTTTTCTGCAGGGCAACTTGCGCTTCAACAGCCTTGTTTGCCATCAGGTTATCGGGATAGAAATAAGTAGAACCATGGTCTCCCTCGATGACCGAAATTGTGCCTCCGGTTTTAAGTATACGTTTCAATTCAGTCAATGCTGAGAGAGGCTTGGCGAGATGTTCCAAAACGAAGCAGACGAAAACGTGATCGAACTTCTGATCGGGAAACGGCAGATTAAGGACATCTGCCTTTTGGAATTGGACGTTTCGAAAGCCAGACTCACGAGCCATTTCTGTTGCAATTGACAGAGACTTTTCAGAAAGGTCAATGGAGATGATGTCGCAATTTGGATTTTTCTGACAAATGATTTTGGTCTGCGCTCCCACTCCACACCCGGCTTCGAGTACCAATGAACCGGCCTCCCACGTGGAATCCCGGTGCAGAAGGTCGGCAATAGTAGAAGCCTGATCATTTAATCGTTGAGCTTCAAATTCGGAATATCCATGTATATAGTTATCTAGTCTTTCAATTGCTATTTTACGTACATCCGTTTCAAGATCTTGTAGTCGGGAGAGAATAAACTGGCTTTCTTCCAACACCCGTTTACCTGCAGCAGTAAAATGAAGCTGGTTATTGCTACGGTGAAAAATGGGAACTCCCAAATGGGTTTCAAATTCCTTCAACTGATGACTTAAAGCAGATTGCGTGACACAGAGGTAGTCTGCGGCACCTTTCAATGAACCAAATGTTGAAACAGCGTCAATAAGCCTTAAGTAGCGGACCTCGATCATAGCATATGTTTAAAATCAAAAATATGCACATGAACGGTAAAATCGTTTTCAAGGACATGAAATATACTAATCAAGACTATGAATTTTAATAATCGCTTTTTAACGACAAGCACGGATAGAAATCATTTATCCAATGGAAAGAAGAAAGTTCTTAAAGCTGGCAGCATCCCGTGGTCTGAAGGAGAGGCTTCAGATTGAATTAATGCAGAAGAATGTGAAAAACTATACCTATACTATATACGTTACTAAATATACTGTATCAGCTTTATGAATTTATGGCTTGCGATTTTTACAGCTTTCTTTTGATCGGAAAACCAACACATCGCCATAGGACTCTTGTTGAGTAAACAACGCTGCAATTTTATACAAACGAAGTTTAAGGAAATTCGATCACTACAAATACAAAAAAAGGTCAGCACCGCTTCTCTTTGCACGGCTCATTCAAATAACCTATATAACCTTCCTTTGTTGGCGTATAGCCACTACGGTGTAAAGATATTTTTAAAACGCACCTCAAATACAATTTGATTTAATTTATATTTAGAACAGTAACCAACTCTTGAAACTCCATGACAATCAAATCTAAAAAAGTAAGCCCCCTTGTAATTGCCCTTATCGCACTGGGGATTATTGCCTTATTTGTGGCCGGTGTATTTATAGGGATGCGCATCGAGAAGCCATAAACAAAACTGGCGGACAGCGTGATTTATGCGGCTTACATTTGATGGCTATCGTTTCATTTCGCAGCAGGTATATGTACCAGTTGCTGACCGCCGCATAGGCCGTATCCACTATATATACCCATACGGAATGGAGAAAGATGCATTCAAGGCGCTAAATAATTATCCAGGTGGAGATACTCAGCCATTCACAAGCGCAACTACATACCTTACTCTCAGGGGGCATCGATTCGTTGAAAAACTTACTTTCCTTCTACGGGATTGTTAATGAATCTGGATGGACAAAAACCCTCAATGGTGTTCTTCCAGCCCCTCTTATGAAAGCTTGGATCACTTGTCCTGCAAAATTCACAGAAACACTTGAAAAACTGCGCTATAGCCGAGCCACAATTGAAAACTACCAAAGTCAATTTAAAATTTCTATCTTTTATATACCCAAAAACTGTTGAAGATATTGATCAGGGTATCATACATCTATATACTATATTTTGTAAAAGAAAGGAAAGCAAGTTTATCAGCACAGAATCAGGCGATCAACGCTATTAAGTTCTATTTGGAAAAGGTAATGAAGCAACCTCGTACTTATTATCATATTGATCGGCCAAGGCAAGAAACCAAAATACCCACGGTATTGAGTGAGCAAGAAATGAAACTCCTACTGGAATACACTATTAATTTAAAAACATAAATGCATCCTATATATTATCTATTCAGCAGGACTGCGTATCAGTGAAGTACTTCATCTCAAATCTGTAGATTTAGATATTGATCGTGGTCTTATCTACATTCATAGTTCAAAGCACAATAAAGATCGCGTAACACTAGTTTCAAAAAACACTTACCAGATTGTTCAACAATATTTAAAGGTGTATCAACCACAGGTTTGGTCATTTGAAGGCCCAACGCGCCAACCTTACAGTGTCCGTAGTGTGAATGCTATCATTAAATGAAATGCTCAAAAAGCTGGTATGGCACAGACTTACTCTACATTCAAAACCTCTTGGGGACACGAAAGCTCCAAAACCACAGAACGATATATACATGACAATTATTCCATTAATGACGCATGGAAAAATTTGGGTTAAGACAACTGCACACAACAAAATGTATAATCCATGCCCGCTGATAAGGAGGACATTTTTTATTTTTGCTCAGCGCGCCAGCTTATACATAAACGTTGTGCAACATTTTTATTTTGACAATGACTGCTGACAAATTAATAGAAGAATATAAGAACCTAACAAGAAATTGCTATCATGTCGACTATGGTGTGACAAGAAAGCTGTAAAGAGAAACAATGTCTCGGTGACAAGGATGTGTCAAATCGTTGAGACTATTAATAATGAATTTGGACTGAGGGGATTTTAAAACTGAAACCACTATGACACAGTTGACTTCCAGACCGACTTGTGGATTGCGACTCACTTACTTGAGACAATTTCATTGGACAATGAGACGGAGAAGAAAGCACTTAGCATAATTAAAAAAGTCGCTGCCGGTGACGATGCGTTGTCACTTGGATATCAATATTGGATAAAGGACTGGAATTAAAGCGGAGTAATAAAAATGTTGCGCACACATCAGCTATAAAACATATGCTGTATTGTAGGTTCTTAAATGTGTGCTATTAATTTCGTGGCAACGTGGACAAAGATGTAAGTATTTACACGCATACGTCTTATAGCCAGACGTTATAGGGCGTTTTAAAAGATGACCGTGAAACCGATATTTTACTACATATTGACTTTGACTTTAGGGCTTTTAAGTTGTAATGGAAAGACTGAAAAAACGGTTGAAAATTCATCTATTCCTAAAACCACCGAGAATAAGGTCAAACTTCATAAATTGAAAAAACTGTTTGTGGTTGGGGACTTTGATGGTGATAGGAGAAAGGATACAATTTTTCAGCATAATTATTCAAGACTGACAAGAACTGAAATTGACAATTCAGCCGACCCTTTCCAAAATGAATGGGACACAGTTGTAAAATGGTTTTACGACCAAGATGCAGATTTGTATTTGACCATAAATAGAAACAATCAAGACACTTTGCATGTAGGGACAGCACAAGGACTTTATTGTTTAATAAACATTGGCGACAACAATGCAGACGGCAAAGACGAAATTGCTTTTGTAATTGACAACTTGGACTTTAGCAAAATAAACAGCTGTAAAATCTATTCTTTTTGCAAAGACAAATGGACACAATTAAAGCAGTTTGGAATTAACGAAAGTTTGTTTGAGTTTACTTCAGACAAAGCACCAACTTTTGACAACATTAAGGACTATTTAGAAAAGAAAAATGGCAAATGGGTTTATATGGACTACTTACAAAATGGCAATGAAAAGGAAGAAGATGTTGGAAAAATGCTGACTCTAAAACTTGACAGATGCAAATAAAAACGCCCTATAACATCAGGTTAAATTATATTTGCACCGCTCTCCGAAAATGTTGATAAATTGATTCACCACCACACTCCAGTTGCGTACGGGTAGCGTCCATCTTCTGGTTATCTCTCGTAGCGCCAGGTAAACTGATTTCAGTACAAGCATCGTCGGGGAAGGACATCTTGGTTTTAGTATACTTCATGATTTTGCCATTGAGGTTTCAATGATGTTGGTGGTATAGATCATCGTTCTGATCTCCAACGGAAAATCAAAGAAGTGTGACAACTCCTGCCGGCTACAATCGAAATTGATACTTCCCTACTAGCAAAGCGTGTGGTACGCATACTTGAACATACAATTCAATGGCGAGGTGAGCCGAAAAGAATTAGGGTTGATAATGGTCCGGAATTTATCTCCAGCAAACTTAGCCTCTGGTGTGAAGAACATCGGATTAATCTTCAATTTATTCAGCCTGGAAAGCCATCGCAAAACGCATACATCGAACGCTTTAATCGACGCTTTAGGAAAGATATACTTGATGCCTATCTATTCGAAACGCTTGGTCAAGTACAAACCTGGCTGACGAGTGGATGCATGACTATAACTATGAACGTCCGCACGATGCGCTGGAACGGGTGAAGTCCAGTAGATATGCTAACCGTGGATTTATGAAAAACTCCGGAAGAGTTTCACAAATCCACAGCGGGCTATAACTACAACTATAAATGAAATTTTCTAATTTGTGGACGTCCTAAATATAGGAAGCTTACATTATAACGCCACCTTTCAAAGTGAGTATGTGAGTATATCCACCTCCAGAGGATTTAATAGCAGATGCAAACTGCTCTAGTTGCTTAACGTAAACCAGAGATAACCACTGGCGAGCGTTGACCTAGCTGTATACCTTGCCAACGAGCTTACCGCTTATCTCAAAGATATTCATTGGAATTTACAGTAACTGTGGTTGTGTCTACAAGCCTTACATAGCCGGTGTAGTAGCGTGGTTGGCAATGCCTATGTAACATAATTGGGCTGTCCTTTTGGCTAAAGCCCGTATATGAGAATATTACCTTTAGCTAGCGCACTTACATTGAAATTTATAATAAAGAAAAGGCGAGGCGAATTCACACTTAAAAAATACCTCACACTCGACGCTTGTTGAGCGTGAGGTATTTTATTAAATATTAAGTTTATTGTGAAGTGGACTTTTGACGTTTTTTAATAAGTCATTTGCTATTTGCATCATTCCACCATTATGTGCACCACCCCATAGGGCTCTTCCAAAAATGTAGCTTGTGGTGTATTCCTGCCAGGTGTTACAATACTTTTTTAACCCGGCATACGATCTAGCTAAATATTCTTGTAGCTGACTTTCTGAAAGATAACCCAGTTCATAGCAACAGCGTGCCAGAAATACGCTTCGCCCATAATTCCAACCACTGTCTTTTGTACTTCTTAGTTGAGCGAAATTGGTGATGCTATTTTGCTCAATAAGGTCAGGAACTACAGTGTTTAACTTTCTAAACAGATCTAAGTAATAGTCAAATTCGCCTTCCTTATTGGATAAGTTTGATTTCAAAATGTCGACATAATTTTCCCGATCCTCAAAGGCTCTAAAGACCACATCTATATTTTCATCCTGATTTCTGATGTGCAAACTTTGAAGAATTTCAATCGCCTCCGTTTGATTATATATCTCCCAGTAGTTTTCAACTAAATGACGAACATCCTGTTTGTTTAAGCCGGTTTCATAAGAATTCAAATATGCCGATTGTTGTTCGGCATACATGGAGCCAACGAGTAAATGATCTAATAAATCTCCTTTTAATGCATTGGTTTTATTTAGTCTTATGTTTTTAAATGAGTTTAGAATTTTTGAAAGAAAGCCCATCTTGATCTAAGCTATTTTTAAATCAGGAAATTTGTTTTGTAAAATGGATAGAAATCTCTCACCCACTACCTGATATTTCGCTCTTGCCTCTAATTGCTTTTTCAGGTTCAACATATCAGCCGGGTCAGTTCTATAATTAAGCCTGTCGTGAATTTCAAGTGATAACGGGCTACCTTCCATATTAAAAGTAATGACATGTGTCTTTGGTAAATACTCTTCAGAAGATTTTGAATAAGCCCCCAACTGCGATTTCAAAATACCACCATATTGAAGTTGGGCTTTTTCTATTCTGAAATTATCAAACACAATCGTCTCATCCAGTTCGCCTACGGTATTTGTGCTAAAGAAATACAAATCACTTCCGCTCAACACCCAAAAACAATCGGTCTCTATCCTTCTAAGTTTTACACCAACGGCTGATAAGGCTACATTTTTTATACCATCGCTTACCAATTCCTGAACTTTGTTAGCTGTAGACTGAGGAACGGATGCAGAGGTAAACGCATCAATGCTTTTCCCTTTGATCCATTGCTTTAATTTTGAAAAATCGGTGGCCAATAGCTCTTGCTTGTATTGGTCATATTTTGCGCGCTCATGGTCTAAATCAATTTCTGATTTTGCGGCACTGTGCTTTTTATTCATATAGATCATAAAAAAAGCACCTGCAATTACTACTGCTACCGGAATTAAAAATAAAGGATTCATAAACTTTTGTTTTACTATATATTTTATTTTAAAATATTTTGGTCTTCTGAACTTGTATGGCTAAAAAAATAGTCTCATAAATAAGCGCTATATAATAATGGCAATAGTCTCGCGTGGTGTTACTTCCAGCTGATCTTCGTCCAGAGGCTTTTCGGATGCTGCAATAGAACACTGTGCTGCTGTATCCGTTCGTCGAGATCGTCTCCTTCGCCGCGCCACATCGCGAACCCCGTCACATAGCCCTCCGATAATGACCTCCAGGAATCATAGGTGCTGTACAGCTTCTGTGCAAACTCCTGGATCTTCTGCAACGCTTCGTCGCGTGTTAGATACTCGACGTCGAAGCCAAACCGGCACAGGTTAATGGCGCGGGTGAGATCCCAGGCGGTGACATCAGGAGTTTTTGCCTTGGCAAAAACTCCGTGGCTGAGCAGGCCGGGATACCCTTCCAGGATGTGGGTAGCATAGGTCATGAGGCGCTCAGGCTCGATGTTGGTGTCGGCCATGGCCTGCAGCTCAAGACTTTTAATACCGGCGCGCCATTCGGCCTTCGGCAGCGTACTGAGCTTGGTCCAGATGATATCGAAATATGCCTTGTGGCCATTCTTGTCCAGCCAGTGGAGTGTTCCCAGCAGATCTTCGCGCGAGCTTATACTCCAGGCATCTTCCAGGCCTTCAAGAATATCTTCGACAGGGCGATAGGTAGAGAGCGTGTTGAGGTATTGGGTATACGCATATGAGATGTTTGATCCGCAGAGCACGGCCTTGAGCTCGGCAGGCGCAAGATCAGAGTCTTCTTTTACCTCAGGACTGTTGTCGAACATATTCAGCATGTCGCCGGCAGGAGCCTGACCGCCCGCCATACCCATCAGATTCTGCAGGAAGGGGTTGCTGCCCATAGGTTGATTGACCTGACCCTGAATGTTTTGCTGCATGCCCATGGCGTTGTTCATATAGGAAAGCATCTGGTTCGGATCGATGCCCATCGCAGCCCAATGCTTTTTCATCTCTTCCATCATCGGGTTGATCGGTTCTTCTTGCTCTTCAGCCATGGTAAGGTTGAGTTAGTAAATATTGTGGTCTCCCTGTGTGATGGTTACGGACAGTGCGTTGAATGGGGCTTTGTCTGCAGAGGGGGCTGTATCCCGTTTGTCGCGAATTTGGGCGCGCTTTCTGAACGATCTCTTTTACTTCCTGGCGCGTCATTATCCAATGGGTTTTGTTCTCTCGCAGCATTTTTTTGTGCTTCCGATGCAATGGTGAAGTAAAAGTAGGTGACCGAATGGGGTCAAATGCAGGAGATTGATATCCGCGGGGGGTGGGTCGATATTCGCGGGGCACGGCGGGATATGCGCTGAGGAAGAAACATTTTTCTCACCGTTCTGCTACTTTCTGTTCGCACTTCTAGGTCAGTCTTTCGATGTAGTCAATAACGATGGATTTTTTACGATCCGAGACAGGGATTTTGTGGGTGTTTGTGAGCAGGAGCTCGCCTTCTTTGTAATAGCGGCTGATGTAGTTGACGTTTACTATGTAGGATTGGTGGCAGCGAATGAAGGTGTCTTCGGGGAGAAGGGCTTCATATTCTTTCAGAACTTTGGACATGATGATCTTGCTGCCGTCCTGGAGGTGGAAGGTGGTGTATCCTTTGTCGCTTTGGCAGTAGACGATGTCTTTCATGGCAACGATCTGGATGAAGTCGAAGTTTTTGAGGACGATTCTTCGCGGCGTATCTTTTTTCTGGTAGTGGCTATCGGTGATTTCCAGTTGTTGTTTTGTTAAACGATAGGCTTCTATTTTTTTGTAGCATCTGTCTATCGTGTTGTTGAAGGCGGCAGTGTCGATGGGCTTCAGCAAATAAGCGAATGCCCCTAGGTTAAGGGCATCGATGGCGTACTGGTTGTAGGCGGTGATAAAGATAATGTGTGCGTCTGTTTTTATGGTATTGAAGAGGGTGAAGCAGGTACCGTCTTTCAGCTCGATGTCGGCCAGGATGAGGTCGGGTTGCAGCTGCTGGATCTCTTTCTGTGCTGTGGCTATCTCGGCGGCGTAGCCTACTACCTGCAGATAGGGTATATCCCCTGCCAGCGACAAGATGTATTCGCGGATATTTACTTCGTCTTCGAGAATATAAACTTTCATGGCGTTGGGGGTTATCAGGCTGCAGGCACAGGTATGGAGATGTTTACTTCAGTTCCTTTTCCACCCCATGCCGCATTGGGCCGCGTTTCAAACCAGGCTTTCCGGTGGGTGGCGTTAAACAGGATATCAAGGCGCTCCTGGGTGATGATCCGCGATAGCGACGTCTTCCCGGAAAGCGTCTTCACCTGTTCTTCGATGCCCACACCGTTGTCGCCGATGCCGATGTATAATTGCTGCGCCTCCATGCGGAAGGAAATCTGCAGCTGGCCTTTATAGCCAATGTTCTTGAAGCCGTGCTCGATGGCGTTTTCCACGAAGGGTTGAAGGAGCATGGGCGGGATCATGATGGCTTCGGTGTCGAGGTCCTGAACATCAATGCGGTAGTCGAACATATTAGCAAAACGCATCTGTTGCAGCTCGATGTAGTTCTTCAGGGATGTGATCTCGTCCTCCAGGGAGATCATCTCATGGCGGTTCAGCTCCAGGACATTGCGCATCAACTGTGAGAACGATACCAGGTAGGCGTTGGCCTCCTGTTTTTTTCCACCGCCGATAAGTCCCTGCAAGTTAGCGATAGCGTTGTAGATGAAATGAGGGTTGAGTTGCATCTGCCTGGTTTTCTGCTCGAGTGCCATGCGTTTGTTTTCCAGCAAAAGATTTTCATTCTTCTCGGTGAGCAGGCGGCGGCGATATAGGTTGTACATAAACAACAGCACGATCAGGAGCAGCAGGCCTGCGGCGGCAAAGATCCACCGCTGCTGGGTGATGATCTTTTCGTTCAGGGCATTGGTAGTCTGTAGAGAGGCTATGGCCTGGTCCTTCTTTTCCGTTTCGTAGCGCGTGTGGATCTGTTCTATTTTCGTAGCCTGAATGGCTTCGGTGTTGCGGGCATATATCTGCAATACGGAGTCGAGGGCAATGTGTGCATTTTGACAATCCCCCATGCTCCAGTACGTCTCATTGAGTCCGCCGTAAACTCCTAAGAGGTCGGCCGTGGGAACATTTTCTTTTGCCCATCGTATTGCTTCCCTGAAATAATGAATCGCCGAGTCGGGCTCATTATTATCCAATACGATTTTGGCCATGTTGTTGAACGCGACAATATCGAGAAGGCCCTTCCGTTTCAAATACTGAAAATATCTTCGATAGCCATATACGGCCTCGGCGTAGTGGCCGGTGAGTACTTGCAGCTGCGATTCACCCTCGTAGGTGCGCATGAGTGTAAGGCTATCGTTGATCAGCAATGCCAGCTTACGACAGCTGTCGAGGTGCACGCGCATAGCCTTGGTGTCTGTGTCTCTCACCGCGAGTATAAACAGGAGGGCGTGATAGCGCTGTCTGACGGTAATCTGATCTTTGAACGGATGGTTTTTGTAGTAAAGGTGAGTGTACGCCGCTGCCTTTTCACCGTTCTGGTTTCTGTAGTAGAATCTGGCAAGGAGATCATACAACTTATAGGTGAATGGGTTGTCGTTTTTTTCAGCGTTCGCGATCATGTCCAGGACGGTAGCCATGAGCTCCGAATCGGCAATGATGGCTTCGTTCGTTGTACTGGACAGAATAGAATATTCTTTTAGTATGAAGAGCGCGGAAAGCGAATCCGGCTTCATGTTCCGGTAGTAGATCAACGCACTGTCGGGCTTGCTCTCGAGTTGTAGGATATAGCCCTGAAGGTAGTTGTAGTATGGATTGCCCGCGTATTCCGTTGAGTCGAATTCTTTCAACATCAGGCGGATCTGTTCTAAACGCTTCGGCGTGGGCAGTGTGTCCATCGCCAGGAAAGCCTGTATGTAGTCGTGTTCAGACACGACATGATCTTGTACGGGCACATTTCTCTCGTCAGGATTATGGCAGGAGAAAAGACTAATGGCCAGTAGGCACCCGATAGCCGGGGCGGCGAGGTATGCTCTGGCGATGAGGTGGTTCATGCAGGAATTCGTTCAAACGCGCCCAAGATACGATATCTAGCCTATACGAAAGTTACCAGTCCTCGTTGACTATCCGTATAGGATTTAGAGTTCAACTGAAATCAGTTCTTGCCCCAGTTCGTAGAAAGCATTTTCTATTTTTTTCAATTGTTGAGGACGAGGACGCTTTGCTCCGAAGGCGTAATGTTGTATCTGTCTCTGATTAATTCCTGTAATACGTTCTAAAGCTGCATTAGTGAAAATGCCTCGGTAGTATTTCAGAACGCCTTCTGCATCGAACTTGTATACAACTTTATAAGCCTTGCTTTTTATACCATGTTGGCGCAGATGCATTATGTTTTGCGTAGAGCGCTTAACCCATCGATTAAATCTTTCTTAGCTCAGCGACTGTAGCACCTGCACCGTATACTCCATCAAGGTTTTCGAACCATGCTCCAAAATCATCAGGACCTTTTGATAAAATCGCTCTAAGTACTTTCATTTTTACTTCGTTTTGTTCCTCTCAATTCAATATATGGGGCTATCACAACCCATCAGCCAGCAGGCCAGGCGTACGTTCAAATGAAATACTTGTCTTAACCATAACAGTACTTCACTCTGTTCGTAAACTTTTCACCGGATTCATCCTGGCTGCCTGTACCGTGTGCCAGCTTACAGTAATCAGTGTTATAGTCAGTATGGCTATAGCAGCAATTGCCGGTATCAGCCACGACACACTGGTGTGGTAACTATAGCGGCTTACCCATGCGGATGTTAACATATAGGCCACTGGCATGGCAATACAACACGCAATAATCACGAGTATAATAAAATCAGTAGAAACCATTTTCCACACCTGGAATACGGTAGCACCGTGTACTTTGCGAATACCAATCTCCTTTGTGCGTTGCTCAGCTATAAATGATGAGAGTCCAAATATACCCAGGCAACTGATAAAGATAGCCAGTGAAGTAAATATGACAGCCAGTTTACCGATACGTTCTTCATTACCAAACTTCTGCGCGTAAGCTTCATCAACAAACCGGAATGTAAAGGTTTTTTCTGGATTATACTTTTTATACACGCGCTCGATCGCATACAATGCCTGCTGTGCTGGCTGATCCGGATCTATACGAAACAGTGCAAAGCCACCCGCATTCCGTTCAATAAAATAAAATGTAGGCTTCACGGGTTCAAACGGAGAATTTGAAACTATATCTTTTACTACACCTACCACCTTCATCGGCTCATCATACCAGTACACCGTTTCTCCTACAGGCGCAGCAAATCCCATATGGTTTGCGGCCGTCTCATTCACAATAAACGCATTGGAGTCGCTAAGTATATCCCGGTTGAAGTCGCGGCCTTGTGCAATTTCCCACCCAATGGTTTTACCATAATTGGCAGAAATACCCAGGTTCGAAAAGTCAATAGAGAGATCCGGATCTTTTCCATTCCATTTAATCACACTTGTTGACGACCACGATTCTGTTGTTGGCGAACTGGCCTCTGCTACATCTACAATAACACGTACCTGCTGTAGCTCATTTCTTATTGCATCGATATGTTTATGAAATTCATTCGAATTTGTCTGCACCGCGATAAGCCCATCGGTTTCATACCCGATCGGTCTGTTCTTGGCATGCTGTATCTGCCGGAAGACCACGGCAGTTCCAATGATCATCGTTACGGATACCGCAAACTGCATCACCACCATTATCTTTCGTGCCCACGCAGATCCTTTCGATGCACGAAAGCCACCCTTCAACGCTTTAAGTGGCGTAATAGAGGAAAGATATAACGCAGGATAGCTTCCGGCTATTAAACCAATGAGCACACATGAGCCGATGGCGTATAGCCATAACGTTACATCACCCCACGGCAATTGTGCGCGCTTCCCGGCCACAAGATTAAAGGCCGGTAAACTAAGCTGAACCACCAATAGTGCGAGTATAAATGACATCAGCACCGTTAGTACGGATTCACTGAAGAACTGGTGTATTAACTGGCTTCGATAGGAACCAATTGTTTTACGAATGCCCACTTCTTTCGCGCGTTTCTCCGAACGTGCAGTGCTCAGGTTCATAAAATTCATACACGCCATTAATACTACAAACACACCGATCATTGCAAAGAGCCATACATATGTGATCAGTCCGCCAACTTGGTAACCTCCTTTAAAGCGGGAGTATAGATGCCACTCATTCATCGGGTGTATAAAAAGTGCAGGTTTCTTTTTGGCAAGTTCGGCACTCAGGTTTTTGAGTTTGGCATCTTTAATAATAGCGGACACTGCGTTAACATTTCGATTTGCAGCCAGTCCAACGTAGAGACTAAACGCATTGGGACGCCACGGCTCGTACATATTTTTTATCCATCCTGATTCATTATAGAGCAGTTGCCAAGGTGCAATAAAATGAACACTGTTAAATTCGGATTGCTCCGGTATATCCCGATAAACACCTGCTACATGTACCGTCATCGTTGTGTTGATGGTCATTATTTTTCCAACGGGGTTGCTATCGGCGAAGTATGTTTGGGCAAGTGACTGTGAGATAAGAACGGATGATATGTCTTTCAGCGCATCACGCGAACCGTGCAGCATCGACAGGGTAAACAATTCGCCAAAGCCAGGCTCTGCAAATATACCCGATTGCATCAGGCGTTTATCCTGGAAAGCAACAACAGCATTTTCCGCATCGGTTGCAAGCACCACATGCGTAAAATTATCACCGTACTTTTTTCGAAGTTCATCAGCCAATGGCCAGGGTACAGACCACCATGTATCGACTTGCCCATTGGTGGTTACGTTTTGCAGTACGAGCCCTATCCTATCATAGTTCCCGAAGTGTTTCTCATACGAAAGTTCGTCTTTGATCCATAGCCCTATAATAATAGCAACGGTCATACCCACTGAAAGGCCGGCAATATTGATTGCAGCATGAAGTTTGTTTTTCTTCATGGCGCGCAGCGAAGTGGTAAAATAATTCTTATACATACCGCGATATAGTGGGGGTTGTTGCGAATGCTTACGAATAGCGAAAGGCCGTATATAGGACAGTACCTGATACCAATAGTCAAGCTGAGCATGCAGGCTCGAACGATCTTCTTGCAGCGTAGAAAACCGTTCTTCCAGGTCACCACCTACATCTTCGGCGAGGTCATCACGCAAAAAACGATGCAGCAGCCACGTAGCAAGTTTGGGTGGTATATCTTGTTTCTGATGCACGACTTATTATCAGCTAAAATTAAGTTTACCTGCCAAAAGCGGATATTGTTTCCAAAGGGACATTCTGAAATCCATCGCGTCTTTCAACACACGCTTGCCGAGCGCTGTAATGGTAAATATGCGTTTACGTTTGCCGCCACGTACAGCAGTAGCCTCACCTAATGCAGACTTCACAAAACCTTTTTTTTCCAATCGGTCAAGCGTGGAGTGAACGGCCCCGATGGATACTTCGCGGCCTGTTTGTCGCTTAAACTCCTCTGTAATCTTTAGGGCATACGCTTCATCGTCAAGTATACCCGCTACAAGAAGTATTGCTTCTTCAAAGTCTCCCAGCCGTGTTTCAATCATTTACTACTAAATTGTAGAATAAATATACATGACCGCGTTCATATTATCTACAATTTAGTAGTAAATATCTTTACAGTTATATATTCATCCATTGGAATGCAGCCTCATTCCTGTGATCTTTGTTATCAGCGGAAGCAGGTATACGTTTTGAAACTCTTCATTGCATCAACGGTTTGAGTAAAGGGGTCCCTCACAACTTAAGATTTAAGATCGTGTATTCGATCTTACATACAATTACTCGTTTAGTCTTTAGTTGAATGATCTCCTGAACTCCAACGGAGACACTCTCGTTTTACTTTTAAAAAGTTTGTTAAAAGACTGTGAATGTTCAAACCCAAGCTGAAAGGCAATCTCGCTAACAGACAACCTGGTCGTAGACAATTTCTCTTTCGCTTTTTCAATTAGTTTATCATGAATGTGACGTTGTGTTGATTGTCCCGTTAACGTCTTGAGTAAACTGCCCAGGTAATTTGGTGAAATATTTAAAACTTCTGCAATCTGCTGCGCAGTGGGTAAACCTTTCTCAGTCAAGTCCGCACTATTAAACCAGTCGTTAAGAACTTTTTCTAATCGCTCTAGAACCTGATGACTGCTTTTCTTGCGCGTTATGAATTGTCGTTGATAAAAGCGTTCGCAATAGTTTAGCAGAAGCTGTATCTGAGAAATGATAATGTTGTGACTGAACTTGTCAATGTTATTGTGATACTCCCGCTGAATATTCTGCATCAACTCGGTAATAATCGTTTCTTCCTTCTCCGACATGAACAATGCTTCATTCACCGAGTACCCGAAGAATTCATACTGCTTTATATCCTTCGCCAAAGGCGTATTCCATAAGAACTCGGGATGTATAAACAGAAGTATACCGGTTGGTTTTACTTTGGGTGTCTCAACCGTAAAATGCACCACTTGTCCCGGTGCGACAAACGACATCAATCCCTCATCGAAATCATACTTTTGCTGACCATAGCGAAATTTACCCTGAATATTTCTTTTCAGTCCAACAGAATAAAAGTTTTGCACCCAGCTGATTTCATTCTTGGTGGTCTGGTACTCAACCAAGCTATAATCTACCAGGCTCACCAGCGGATGTTCCGGTTTTGGCAAGCCGCTCATTTTGTGAAATTCACTGATGGTATTGAAAGTATAAATGTTCTTAGGTTCCATACATATATAGAGGTAGAACTATAGTATAGTTCCACCTCTTTTTATAGTTCAGTAATCTGTTGACTTGCTCAAAACCTCGTTGGCCGTGAGTTCGTTATTCAATATATCAATTTTTGTGTTTGCCATTCCAAATGAATCACTTCCCATAAAGAAATGCAATGGAGGATTCTGGCTCTCTGCTAATGTAATCAACGCAAGCGCTCCTTTTTCAGGATCACCCGGTTGATTGCCTGGAATTTTTTCAAGATGCATCTCGTCAAGTTCGCGAGCCTCCTTGTAGTCAGCGATTGGATTAGCAGCGAATCGCAACGATCCCTTGAGGAGAAAATTAGTCTTAAAGTAACCAGGATATACAATGGTAGCAGACACTCCGAGTGACTTCACCTCGGCCGACAAAGCTTCTGTTAATCCTGCAACTGCAAACTTGGTCGCGTTATAAACGCCCCAGCCCGGAAACGCTCCGAGGAAACCAGCGATGGATGATACGTTAATAATGTGTCCTGATTTCTTTTCACGGAAATGAGGCATCACGTTCCTGATCACGTTCAGTACACCAAATACGTTGGCATCAAAGTTCTCACGAGACTCTTTATCGGTAAGCTCCTCGATTGTCCCCAATTGACCGTAGCCGGCATTGTTTACCACTATATCTATACTTCCGAAAGTCGCAAGCGTTTTGGCAATAGCAAGACTGATGCTTTTCTCATTTACCACATCTGCTTCCAAGGGGAGAAAATTTGCAGAGGGCCCCACATCACTTCTCATCGCGTCTGCTGTTCTTGATGTTGCCGCTACGCGATAGCCTTCGTTCAAAAGTCTTTTAACAAGTGTAAGACCGAGTCCCTTAGATGCTCCGGTTACAAACCATACTTTTTTAGTGCTCATTGTGTTGTAAAGTTTTTGTTGTTGAATTAATTACAATACAAAGGTGGGCTCTGTAAGTACGGTGTATGTTGCTAAATCAATGATCGTTGTAGCCGAAACAATGATGTGGATTTGACAGCACTGAATAAATCTTTACTTGTCCTTTTTGTTTTCTTATAGGGCGAGAATGAAACCTACATAACGGGCAGCTTGAACTATATCAGACTCCGGAACGCATACTAGAATTATGAATGGCGACAGATGTGTAAAGATCATGTCCGCCGGATAAAGAATGCGTTGAGAATGGGTATCAAAAGCAAGTCTGGTCCCCTGCCCCGTCTGCCGACATTCAATTCACTCCCGAAAGATTGCAGTTCACGCGCTACGTTGTGTTTGCATGCTCTACAGCGCTAATCAAAATACCATGTCATTGGTTTCTACATCATCGAATAAAACAAAACCCATATTAACACGTATGAAATTCAACATTCAAAAACATGTACTACGCTCAACCTTCAGCAGGTTGACAATGACAATAGTATTGGCGATGTCGCTGATATTTATTTCGGGTTGTGATGATGATGACGATTCGCCTTCGCAGCCTTCCCAGACAATTGTGGAGATTGCCCAGGGCAACAGTGATCTTTCCTCCCTTCTGGCGGCACTATCAAAGTATCCTGATCTGGTAAGCACACTGAGTGGCAATGGAAAATATACCGTGTTCGCACCGACCAATACGGCATTCAACAACTTATTGTCGGCAATAGGTCAGAGCAGCATTAATGATGTACCCGAAGATGTGCTTAAGAATATACTTCAATACCACGTAATAACTTCTGGCGCCGTAAAATCTACTCAACTCGCCAATGGAGATATTGAAGCGGCCAACGGTGAAGACATTCGTGTAACTGTAACCGGAGGTGTTAAACTCAACAGCACTGTGAATGTAACAACTGCAGATATAGAAGCAACAAACGGAGTGATTCACGTAATCGATGCGGTCCTTGTGCCGCCTTCTGTCAAACCAATTGTAGGCACCATCGTAGCGCCAGCTTATTTCAATAAAAATTTTACAACGCTTATCGCTGCGGTTCAAGCTGCCGATCCTTCTATACTCACTACACTACTCGGCAACGGGCCATCGAATAAGAAACTCACCTTGTTTGCTCCTACAAACGCAGCCTTCACAGCAGCAGGAATTACCACACTGCCTGATAAGGCAACATTAGACGCAGTGCTTACCTACCATGTTATTGATGACGAAGTGCGTGCTGCGGAGCTTCCGTCCGGAAGCGCAGCCATCGTCACCCTGGGAGGCGAGTTCTACCTTAGCAACAACGGGGCGAATGGTGTATTTATTAATGGAACATCGAAAGTTACTGCCACCGACATAGCGGGCTCTAACGGTGTAGTACATGTTATCGATCGCACACTCATTCCGCCCGCAAAAACTATCGCCGGTATAGCGACCGATCTCTCTACAGCCAGCACTCCGCAGTTTACGCAGTTGGTAGCAGCACTTGCCCGAACCAGCGGCACAGACACTGACTTACTTGCTGCCGTGAGCAACGGTGACGCCAACCTTACTGTATTTGCACCAACCGATGCAGCCTTTCAACAACTATATATTGGATTAGATGTTGAAGGTATAAACGATATACCACTCGCCACACTCACTGCTGTGCTGCAACATCATGTGGTAGCTGCGCGGGTATTCTCAACTGATCTTACCAATGGCAGTGTAGCTACGCTCAACGGTAACGTTACGGTTAGTGCCACGAATAAAACCGTCACAGATGGAAGCGGAAATGTTGCTAACCTTAGCACCAACACAGCATTGTTAAATGTGTTGGCCACCAATGGTGTAATTCATACCATCGATCGGGTGCTCCTTCCGGACTAAAAAAATAAACAATCAGGTCCATACCGTGTTTAGCACGTATGGACCTTTTTGTTCCCTGCCCAGTAGACTATATACTTAAAATCTCGCCAGATCATGTTTCGGAGTAAATACAGGTACGTGTTTGTCATACTACTGGCGGCCTATTCCCTGGTAAACATTCTTTGGGTAGTTGGCGACAAACTGTTTGAGTTTTCTGTCCCGACAAGCTTCTTGTTCCTGTTATTGCTGCAGGTGATCATCGTTACCTGGGAACTCAACCGTCTGGTTGAAAACAACCTGCATAAACTTCGCGGACTTGCGGGAGAAAAAATACACCCACTCGTTATTCTTTTTTTACTTAGTCAACTTAACGCGGTTATAGCAGCGCTAACAGGACTAGGCACCGCATATATCGCGTTAGGACACGACTCCGCCTGGAGCATAGAGCACTATAAACTTATGGTGGCTTTTGCCTTCCGGGTAAATCTTTTTCTTAACTGCATCAATGCTATATATTTCTTTCTGCAAAAATCCCGGGACGCGGAAGTACGGGCCGAGCAGTTTAAAAAAGATAGCATCGAAGCCAGGTTCGAGGCGTTGCGCAATCAGATCAATCCGCATTTTCTATTCAATTGTCTCAATGCACTTTCAAACCTGGTATATAAAGATGCCGATACTTCGGCAAGATTTATTGCACAGCTTTCCAATGTATACCGATACTTGTTATATAGCCAGGAGCGCAAGATTGTATCGCTTCAGGAAGAACTTGAATTCATCGATTCATATGTATACCTCCTGAAAATACGCTTCGGTGAAAATATATCCATTTCAAAGCACATCACCACCGATGCAGACAAGTTTCACATAGCACCGGCCACACTGCAGATGCTGATCGAAAATGCGATCAAGCATAATATAGTTTCAGGAAAATCGCCTCTCAGAATTAACATTACCTCTATGAACGGGTCTATTACTGTTGCTAACAACCTGCAAGAGAAAAAGGTGAAGGAGGCATCAGCCTACGTAGGTCTGAAGAATATCAAGAAGCGTTACGAATTTTTAAGTACCAAACCGGTAGAGATAACAAAAACTAAAAATGAATTCATTGTTAAAGTACCCCTCGTCCAGGTTGACCACACATGAAATGGAAGCATGCATTATTGAAGATGAAGTAGAGGCTGCTGAACGATTAACACGTCTGATCAAAGACTGCGATCCATCCATTAAAGTGGTACAACGCATGGACTCCGTTCAGGATGTTGTTTCTTATTTTTCTACGGGCAAGCAGCCTGATATAGTGTTCATGGACATTCAGCTGGCCGATGGAAAGAGTTTTGAAATATTCGACAAAATTCAAATAGAATCACCGATCATATTCACAACGGCATACGATCAATATACCTTGCAAGCATTCAAACAATATAGTATAGATTACCTGCTCAAACCTATCCAACCAGCAGAGCTACATTCGGCAATGGAAAAGTTGCGAAAGGTATATCAGCCAAACCGCCCGGAATTAACAGAATCAGATATCAGAACACTAAAAGAAATTGTAGGTAGTGCAAACAGCAAATTCAAGCAAAGGCTGCTGATCAAATCCGGCAACAAACTACAGTATAAGCCTATCGATACCGTTGCATACTTTTTCGCCGATGGAAAAAATGCTTATCTCGTTGGAAAGAGCGATGGGAAGAAAGCACTCATCGATCACACACTGGAAGAGTTGGAGGAGATGCTCAACCCTGATCACTTCTTTCGGATCAGCAGAAAATATATAGTAAATTTTGATGCCGTGCATGAACTGAAGGGATTGATCAGTGTAAAATTGGAAGTGCGGCTTCACCAGCCCTGTGAGCACGCGTTGGTGGTAAGCCGCGAGCGCGTTCATGAATTAAAACGATGGCTTGACCGATAACGTTCTATGGCGATCGTTTTCGCGAGGCTCTGCCCAGAAACTTAAAAGCATCTACCATCAGTATAGTGCCGGTAATACCGGTAACACCTCCGGCTATAAGCAGTCCTTTTCCGAGCTCATCATATTTTCTGCCGAGCATAAGACCACCGGCTATCGTTATGGAGTATCCTAGGGTCGCCACGGCAATACCACGCTTGAAACGCGTCTCGGATTTAGCCAGGTTAATCTGGATGTTAGCAACATCGGCCTGAAGTGAAAGAAGCTCTCTTTTAAATTGTTCTATTTGAATCAACGTATCTGTAACCTGGCCATATACGCAAGAGGCAACGAAGAAAAATAAAATCGACAGGGTAATTTTCATAATATATATAGAAAAAACGAATAGTATGGCCCTAATGCCTGCATTAAAAGCGTGGTGTATTAACAAAACACAAATTGGATTGTTACCATTTTTTTGTTTTACTGTTACATTCTCTGAAAAACCTATAGATCTGAATTAAACACAACGGATTTAAACATTCTGTCCAGATCAATGTTTTGGCATTTACACAAATTGATATAGATACCATGCTAGCACACTTAGTTTATGTAAGCGTTAGAAAAAGAAATTGTACGGATGAAGAGATGGATAAAATTCTTGCCGCCTGCAAAGTGAACAATGAACCACTCCAGGTTACCGGGGTTCTTCTATACTCCGACAGCACGTTTATTCAATACGTTGAGGGCAAGGCCACCACGTTAACCGATCTTTACGATAAGATCAAAAAAGATGCGCGCCATGAAAAACCGGTGATGATATCCTATGGTCCGATCACAAAAAGAATTTTCCCAAGCTGGCAAATGGGAAGTCGCAAAATGGCCTCTGATAATATAGACTTCGTTACCGACATAACGCATCAGGATAAAGACGTATTTCAAAGAATAATGAACGGCAAGGAGACCGAGGGAGCAAAAGTTCGTGATCTCCTGACGAAGTTTTTCAAGAAGTAATGGCGTAATACCACGCCCGCGTATATCAAAAAAAATAACGCAAGGGGACGGCCGTTGACGGAATAAAATCCGCAACGCCTCCCCCTAGTGGTGCTTTTACAACTATAGATGTTCTGAACTATATGAAAATGGATTCAATTACCGGTAACAATCCTACACATGGTTACTTATTTTTATACCGATCTGTCGGCAGCGGATAAAGTACCCTGCTCCTGTCCCGAAGTCTCTCACCATGTAAATTGTAAAGAAAAATCCGATTGCGGGTCATAATAGTATACTTCCTGCACCGTAATCCTCAGATATATATATACTATAATCCTTGCAAAGAGTATATAGCCGAAGATACATCTGAAAAATCAATTTGATCCAACCGTGTTTTGCGAATCTGAAACGACGAGATACCGGGAGAAGAACGGTAAGGCACGGGTATAAAATCGACCGTGATCCGTAAAATTAGTACTCCACGGGTCGCCGCGATACTCTTCGGCTTCATGCTCCACTCCCAGTTCGTCCAGCTTAAGGGTGAATTGCTGATTTGCAAATACGTGATCATAATTGCTATCGTATCGCGCCCAATCGAAACCTATACCGCGCATTTTTCTAAGATTGCCAGCGCGCTCTTTTAGCTTTTGATCAAGCAAAAAATCATCCTTGAGTTTGGCATAATTTGCCACATTGAGCTTGGGTTCACCATTCTCCATCTCTACCATAAAATCACAATAGAAAGGCGGACGATCCGGATTCGGAAGAAAGGCCTGCATGATGCTCACGTAAGGACGCGCAAATCCTTCACTAAGCTCATTAAAAGATTTGGCCGCATGAATTTTCTTCCAATCCACCTTTGAAACCATTGGTATCGGGCCCGTTCCTGTAGCTACCGGATGCATGGCGTAAACGACGCTGAATACATCCGGATACAGCATCGATAATACCAGCGCACCTCGTCCGCCAACAAAGTCGCCTGTCAGTGCCCTGCTATCTCGATTCTTTATCGTTCGGAAGTGAGCGTCAATGAACGGCACCAACTCATCGACAGTAAAGTCAAGCCACCGTCCCGTCACTGCGGAGTTCTCGTACCAAATACCGGACGTGGCCGAGCCATAGTCTGCCGCCACCAGGATAAATTCCCCTACTACATTTGCAGCAAACGCGCGGTCCAATAGAGTTTGAAGAGCTCCACTCTCAAACACTTTTTGAGCGCTTGAATTTATGGAGTGAAAGTAATAGACTACAGCATAAGACTTCTCGGAACGTTCATAACCCGGTGGTAAATAAATCTTAACGGTACGATTTATGTCTACACCCGTCCTTGTGTTTCGAAGTATATTAGAGACGAGTGTCTCCGTCACGACTTTGCCAGTAGATATGGATTTCGGTTGATTAGCCGAATTGGCTTTCGTTACTTTTTTTCCCTGAGCATACGCTACAGATATTGAACTGATAAGCAAAGCCGCCATTGTGAAATACATATACATTGAATGTAATTGCCGGCCTGCGGATGGACAAATGATATTTATATTCATAGTTAAGGATGAATTAATCCTGACATGAAAATATCACCGTTACGATGCCTTTAGGAAATCTAATTGATCTCATGGCGCTAATTATGTTTGACCTGCATCGATATATTGACAACGCGAAGTTGAATGGATGAGGTACCCACCCTTATGACCTTCCCAGTGGACGTCCACAACCCTTCCATCGGTTAAAACAGAAAGCCGTTGTTACATGTATAGTTCAGTATAGTATATATTGGCATACGGGTATATAGGTATACCAATACACACTATACTTCTTATTTATTTTGTTATTCCACCAGAAGAACAACCTTACCATTTACGCCACCAGTCGTCAAAAAATCCTGGGCTATTGCGGCTTGTTCAAGCTTAAATGTTTTGGAAACAATGGGTTTTAATTTTCCCGCTCCAAGCAGGTCCATGCCATTCTGCAAGATTTTAGAAGACAGGTCAGACGCTACAAAATAGGCTTTCACATGGTATTGTTCTGCCAACTGCTGTGAGGGTGGTGAGACGATACTCAACAATTTACCACCAGGCTTTAGTACTTGGAAAAGCTTTTCCTGCCCTTGGCCCCCGGCGGTATCTGCCACCAGGTCAACATTTTTAATAATACCGACCACATCCTGTAATTTATAATCAACTACATGGTCGGCACCAAGGCTTTTTGCTAATGCAAAACCCTTTCCGGATGCTGTAGCGATAACATATGCGCCGGCAGCTTTTGCCATTTGGATCATAGCACTGCCTACCGCACCGCCACCGCCCTGTATCAACACCTGTTGCCCTTTTTCTAATCTCCCTTCCGTAAACAGTACCGATTGTGCTGTCCCGATGTTGACAGCAATCGATGCTGCCTCTTCGAAGGACAGGCCTTGTGGCTTGAGCAAAACAAAGTTTTCGTTTACAGTCACATACTGTGCATAAGCGTGTTTCATCGGCACGGCAATGACCTCATCGCCCACTTTAAATTTCGAAACACTCTTACCGATGGCAATGATTATTCCTGCAGCTTCACCGCCGGGTATGAAAGGCATTTCCACAGGGCGGATTGCCTTCATGAATCCCATGCGTATTTTCATATCTACCGGGTTCACCCCTACTGCCTTAACCTGGATCAAAACATCATTTTCGCTTTGGATCAATGGAGCCGGAATTTCAACCTGCTCAATCACGTCGGAGGTTCCGTAAGTCTGATATTGAATTGCTTTCATTATTTTGAAGTATAAAGTGGATAATCAATGTAGCCTTGCTGGCCCGGAGAATACAACGTGCTGAAGTCAACACCATTGAGGGAGACATTCCTTTCGAGACGGCTGGCAAAATCAGGATTAGCAAGGAACCCGCGCCCAAAAGCAACCAGATCAGCCGTGCTGTCCTGCAGCTTTTGTTCAGCTGTCTCATGAGTCAAACCATTACAGAGTATAATTGTATTCTTAAAGGATGTACGGATAACCTTGTACGTTTCCTCCGGAATGTCGGGGTTGGTTGAAAGATGTATGTAGGCGATCCCTAATTTGTCCAATTCGCGGCTGAGATGGGTATAGGTTTGATGCACTTCCTCTTTATCGTAAGGCTTTTGGTCGCTCAATTGGGAAAACGGAGAAAAGCGAATGCCTATTTTATCCGGGCCAATAGCCGCTGCAATTGCCTGGGTAATCTCTAGGATGAGGCGGCTTCTTTTTATTAAGTTTCCTCCGTACTGATCCGTCCTGTTATTCACATTGGGGTTCAAGAACTGTTCGAGCAGATACCCGTTGGCGCCATGAAGCTCGACACCGTCAAAGCCGGCGAGAACTGCGTTTTTGGAAGCGTTTACAAAATCTGCAATAACGCGGGCTATTCCTTCCAAGGTAAGAGCCACGGGAACAGAGTGTGATTGCATCCCCAGAGAATCTGTAAAGATTTCACCGGAAGCCTGAATGTCCGATGGGCCTACCGGTTGTACTCCATCGGGTAGATTCGCCACATGGCCGATGCGCCCGGTGTGCATGAGCTGCAGGAAAATTTTTGATCCATTTTGATGGACAGCATCTGTAACTTTCTTCCAGCCTTCGACTTGTTTGGCAGAATAGATTCCGGGAATGCGAGGATAGCCCAGGCCTTCAGGACTTGGCGAGGTGCCCTCTGTAACAATCAACCCCGCACCGGAGCGCTGTGCATAATAGGTTGCCATCAGTTCATTGGGAAGGTTTCCCGTAGCCCTGCTTCTGGTCATGGGTGCCATCACCAGATGATTTTTTAACTTTAAGGAGCCTTTTTCAAACGGCTTGAATAACTTTTTCATTTTGTCATATCTAATTTGTATGAACAAATGTAAAAGCGAATAAATGGGTAAAATAACCGAAAAAGACACAAAAATAGTCCTATCCGACAGATCATCTATCCAGAAATCAAAGACAAGAGACGGTGATGCTTATGCAGTATAGGAGAACTTCTTGGGGGTGACGCCATACTGCTTTTCGAATAATCTGCTAAAGTGGCTGAGGTTTGAAAATCCCAACTCATAGCCAACCTCCGCGACCGAATGCCTGGCTTGCTTCAATAGAAAAGCAGCCTCTTCCATTCGGGCCTTCTGATAATAATTATAGATCGAATCTCCGAAGGTTTGTTTAAAGAGCTGCTTGAGTTTGGTCTCGCTCATCGAGGCGATCGTTGCTAGTTCACTTAACACCGGTGGAGTACTCAGATCACGCAATATCTCACTGCGAATGACCAAAAGTTTTTCAGCATCGTTACTATTTATATTCTTAAACGTGGTGTTCTCCCGAAGTGACAGCTTACTAAAAAGCACATACATTAACTCCTGAACCTTAATTTGTACATAGAAATTATTCATCGAGTTGTTCATGTCGACCGATACAATATTCTTCAGCAGCAATTGCATCTCAGGATCCAGATTTTCAAAAAACAGAAAGGAAGCGTTTTCTGCTGTAATGGTTTTGATTGTGTTGTTGGGTTTTTCGATCGACAAGATTGATTGTAATCTGTGAGCAGTAATACCCACTACTACATATTGAATGTTGCTAGCCGCGGGAAAACGGATCTCGGTGCGCAAATCATTTGTGGATAGAAGTATCGAAGAATCATTCTTTTGTGAGAATGGTATATGCTCTTCGTTATTGTATTTAACTTCAAGATCTTCTTTGTTACTATAAAAGAAGATCGTACGAAGGTCGTTAGGCTTTGGCGCGGGATTGCGCTTAATAATCAAATCTTCCTTTAATCTATAGCGGTGGATCGTTAATTTGAAATCATCCCCAAAACCAATTTTACGTACATAACCCTCTCCCATTGCCTTGGGGATCACCAGAAAATTATCTTTCACAGGAACATGAATGAGTTCTGAAAATCTGGTTATAAAGTCAAAACCCAGGTCAGCCGTAAATTCTAAAATCATTCGAAAAAATAACGAGTTAATACCTCTTAGGCTAACTAAATTTATCAATTGTTGAGCGATGGCATACGATCACAAAAGGTACATTTCTCCATCCGTAAATGAGTACCGAAATCCGAATTGAAGGAGGTCACGAGAGGCCAAATTCTTCATAAAACAAACTTATGTTACTTATATCCTCAGTAAAAATACGGAATCGTCTCTATCATTTTTACCGATTCATCGGGTGACCACTTTGGATACCTTTGACATCATTCAGACAATACAATTTAACTTGATCAATTTGCTCGTCTGAATATTTTGTGCTTGTCTGATTTTTTATCTGTAAACATCAAGGCGATTTATCGCATGTTCAACTATTGACGCATAGTATAATGAGGCCCTATATAGTACTGATCCTGCTTATTGCTTGCTACTTCCAAACAAACGGACAGCAACTTTTTATGCAGAAGTATCCGACAGAGGTACACCGTGCCTCAACGCAAAACTGGGGCGTGGTACAAGATAAGCAAGGCACGCTTTATTTTGCCAACACAATGGGGGTACTCATATTTGATGGTATTCAATGGGAAGTGATCGAGCTACCAGGTAAAGCCTCTGTTCAATCACTGGACATTGATAAAAATGATAAAGTATATATTGGAGCACAAGAAGAATTTGGATATCTCAAAAGGTCGGATAAAGGCAACTTTGAATACGTTTCACTCCTGCCCTTAGTACCGGAGACGAAACGACATTATGCAAAATATATATTGGCCGTACAGGTGTGGGATGAATCTGTCGTATTTAATTATGGCGATCATGGCTATATATACCGAAACGGGAAAATTGATATCCAGGAAAATCCACCTTCCTGGTTTTATCCAATAGGAGATTCCGTTTATACTACCAGGGATGAAGAAACCACATTGTACGTATATAGGAACAACGCCTTCAGGAAGACAGATTTAAGTCTCAATATTGACATCCGGGCGATAACAGCTTATGAAGGAAAGCTCTTGTTCATGGATGATAAAAATCAGCTGTGGCTCGTAGATCCAAACGCAGTCTCCAAGGACAGGGTGACTATGCTTTCCGAAAATCTCAATGCTCTGTTGAAAAAACTCATTGTAAATAGTATCGTCTCTCTATCGGATAGAAGATTTGCCATTCTTACAAATCAGGATATAATTATCGCTGATTTAAGTGGTAAAGTTCTTTACCGGGTAACCAAGTCAATGCTTGGTGATAGTAACTTACAGAATACTATCGTATACGAAGACTCCCAATACAACCTGTGGTTTACAACGGACGAATTCATAGGCCTGATTATTACCAGTTCTCCCCTGTCCTATTTTGATAAAACGAATGGTTTTCAGGGAGTCGTATATTCATTTGGAGAGCGCGATGGACAACAATATGTAGGTACAAGCACTGGATTGTATCACCGAATGGATGGAAGTGAATTTGCGTTAGTTCCGGGAATGGCGGGTTCCATTTGGGATATGCATCAACCCGATGATCACCTTTATATAGCACATGATAGCGGTGTGTTCGAGGTGATGGGACGAAAGGCCACTAAATTAATATCGCAGCAATATCCTAAGTCACTGTGTGCACTTAGCCGGCATCCTGATTGCATCATCATGAGTACGTATTTTGAAGGTTTATGGTCACTGAAGAAAAATAACGCCGCATGGACGAAGCATAAAATCAGAGGCTTTGAAGAAGGAACCAGCTATATTCAGGAAGATGATAAGGGTAATATATGGATTTCGAATGACGGAAAGGGAATCTGGAAGCTACAGCTAAATGAAGCAATGGACACTGTCATTTATAAAAAATTCTATACAGCACCGCATCAACTTCCCTCCAGTCTTGACAACTGTATTTTAAAATTAAGCGATCAAAAAATGATTGCCACAACACAAGATGGTATATATTCTTACAATGCATCCAAAGATATCTTTGAACCAGATTATCGTTTTCAAAAAGCGCTACAAGGCATTACTATCTATTCGCTGGCAGAAGGTAAGGATGGTCAGATTTATTTTAAGGGAAAAGACAAAATGAAAGAGATCGCCGGAGTACTTACAAAGAAAATTGATGGTACTTACTCAGCTTTATTTACACCATTTGATAAGATCACATGGGCCCATGCAGGTGTGCCTATAATGGCTACTCACGAGGGAGCATGGTTTGGTAATGATAACAAGATTATAGTATATAACGCCAAGCAGAAAACTCACTATGAGGAACCTCTCCTGCCCATTATCAAAAAACTTGCTGCCGCTGATTCCATCCTATATATAAATGACACTACCTATAAAAAAAAGAATATTCCTTATTCATTAAACAGCTTGTCATTTGATTTTAATGTAATGAGCTACGAAGACTTTGAAAAGAATGAATTCCAATACAAGCTGGTTGGTTTCAATAAGGAATGGTCTGCCTGGAGTACAGCCAGAGAAGCGCACTTTACAAATTTGCCAGAGGGCGACTATACATTTGTAATACGTGCCCGAAATATCTATAGGAATAAGAGTCGAACTGCAAGCATGACAGTTCATATAGATCCGCCCGTCTATAGAACAGTGTTGGCCTATATAGTATATTTGGTATTGGTTGTCGTTGTATTTGCAGTTTTATTGTCCTGGCTTACTAATCTCAAAACAGAACGGGTAAACCGGCAAAAGGAAATTCTGAAGAGAAAAGTTGATGAAAAGACCAAGAAACTGAAAAGTCAAGCCGAAGTTCTTAAAGCTTCAAACTACACCAAGGATAAATTATTTTCGATCATCTCTCACGACATGCGCGGGCCCATTCATCAGGTTCGGGAGATATTCAACATGATTGAATCGGGATATATATCACCGGATGAATTTAGAACGCAACTCATGCCTGACCTGAAGGAACGGTTTACGTATGTAGCGACACTAACCGACAATTTGTTACACTGGGCAAAAGGACAGATGGAGGGTATTCAGGTTAAACCATCGGTATTTAATCTTTTAAATGTCATTGATGAAAATATTGATTTACTAAGCGCGCAGGCGCTAAAAAAATCTATCAACTTGACTTTAGGCTCACAAAAATCCATTGACGTTTATGCCGATAAGGACATGATAAAACTTGTACTTCGCAATCTGATTAGCAATGCCATTAAATTTACTCCTGAAAACGGCTTAATTGAAGTAAGCACCAGAACAGAGGAAAGATATACTTACATATCCGTGCGTGACACAGGAACAGGTCTTTCCCCTGAAGATATCGGTAAGATCCTGGACAAAGAATATTTTACAACGTACGGAACAGCAGGAGAGAAAGGGTCTGGACTTGGGCTGATGCTTTGTCGGGAGTTCGTTGAAAAGAATGGCGGCAAACTTACTATAGAAAGCCAGCAGAATATTGGCAGCACATTTACGTTTTGTCTGCCAATACCCTGAAGCACGGACTAAACTCGTAGTATATATATACTACTAACGATATATAGTAGTGGTCACTTCATCCTGAATGCTGTCGCCTTCAGCGCAAATCACTCGGGGCCACAGAAGTCTTTTTATACAGCTATATAAAGTTTATTTGAATCAAGACACAAAATGTGCTTCCGAACTGATGGGAATATTCAGGACTTTGGAAATCAAGCAATTCTTTTCCGCATCTTTAGTAATGGCTTCGAACTCATGTGCGCTAATACCGGATACAGAGCCCGTGATATACAGATGTGTCCCCGTTATTTCAAGACCTTCCATTGACAACGTTGCCTGCGTATTTAATGATGTAGGACTCAATCCCTTTTCTGTTAATATATAACTGACTGCCATTGTAAAACATGCTGCATGTGCTGCCGCTAACAATTCTTCAGGATTTGTGCCTTTTTGATCTCCCGCAAAACGAGTTTTAAAACTGTAGTTTGTATCGTTTAACGTTTTACTTTGGGTGGTTAATTCGCCCTTACCTTTCTGTAAGGTGCCTGACCAATTTGCTTTTGCTGTACGCTTCATTTTTATACTACATTTTAAGAATTGTTATTGTCACCGCAGGCGGTGCTATATGATTTTCACAACAGAGTGTAAAGAGGCTATATATATATATATAAGATTCCTTCCTTCTTAATTCAGGAAATGGTTTTTGAATTTATTGGGAGCAATCCCTACCTCTTTTTTAAACAGACGCGAGAAATACGTGACATTATCAAAGCCAAGGGAATGTGAGACTTCCGATACGTTCATTTCACCTTCTGCCAGCAGATTTTTTGCTTCACCAATCAAGAAAAGGTGAATAAGCTCCAAAGCTGTTTTTCCGGTTTCTTGCTTGAGTAGATCAGTTAAATATCGCGGCGACAGATGGAGTTTTTCTGCCATGAAAGACACCGTGGGCAATCCGATATCTTTTGTTCTTCTATCTTCGAACTGAGCTGCCAGCAATGCGTTGAATTTTGTAACAGTTGAACCCGTTAGCTGTGTCCGACTAATGAATTGCCTTTTATAAAAGCGTTGTGCGTAGTTAAGCAAGGTATCGAGATGACTAATAATAATGTCCTTGCTATGTTCATCAGTATTATTGCTATACTCTTTTTCTATACTGAAATACAAATTCCAGATTATCTCCTCTTCTCCGGGTGAAAGGTGCAATGCTTCATTTACTTCGTAATCGAAATAACTGTATTTCTTAACTTTGTTGTAAAGGGCTGTTCCTGGTAAAAAGTCTTCGTGGATAATAATTAAGAATCCCTTTTCCTGTAGTTCCACATTTCTAAAGATCACCTTCTGTTGTGGCTTTACAAACGACATGGACCCGCGGTCATGGTCATATTTCGTTTTGCCATAAACCATACTGCCGGCTTTCAATTTTTTAAATCCAATGATATAAAACGCTGAAAAAAATTCAAGTTCATTCATCGCCGTACATTTATCCCGTTCACCGTAGGCCACACTGAATAGCGGATGCTCGGGTGGCTTTATACCAAGAGCTTCATGTAGGTCGCTTATTTTTTTAAAGTGATTCATTCTTTTTAGCAAGTAAAACAGAACCCGGCAAATCGGATTCTGCTAATTTTAAACTTCCTTTACCCATGTGCTGCTACAGAAACTTCCTGCCATGATTCCCATGTTTTCAGGCGTTCTTCATAGGTATATTTTACCCAAGGATAAGTAGTTTTGCCCAATAGCAATCTTAACGGCGGATTTTCCGCATCCACCAGGCTAAGAATAGCCTTGACAGTTGCCTCAGGCTTACCGGAATCCTGCTCATTGGCCTGCTCATAAAAGGCTTTTCGGATGCCATCGTAAGCCGTTATTGATTCACTCAACGCAAGAGAATTTGTACCGAAGAAATCGGTGGAAAAACCACCGGGTTCCAATAGGGTTACTTTAATGCCAAAACCACTTACTTCGCCTGCCAGTGTTTCCGTAAGACCTTCCACTGCGAACTTAGAGGCACTGTAGAGTCCCATTAATGATACAGTATTCAAGCCCAGCGCACTCGAGAGTTGAATAATTCGCCCTGAATTTTGATTACGCATAATGGGCAGAACCGCTTGTATAGTCCATAATGAGCCCAATACATTCGTTTCAAACTGCACCCTAACGTCTTGCTCTTTTAACTCCTCTACAGCTCCAATGTGCCCATAGCCGGCATTGTTTATCAATACATCGATGCGTCCAAAGTGATTGTTTGCAGTTTCTACTGCTTCAAAACTTGCTTTTTTATCCGTAACATCAAGTTTTACGACCAATAGACTTGATGGAAATTCTTTTGTAAGATCCTGTAATGTTTCAGGGTTGCGAACAGCGGCAACTACATGATCGCCACGCTGTAAAAACGCTTCTGTCCAAATCCTGCCAAATCCACGCGATGCGCCTGTTATAAAAATTGTCTTTGCCATGTTCGTAAAATTTTATCGTTTAATGAAAGGATAAAGTTCGCTCGGCAATCACTTAGTAAAATGATACAAAAGTGGGGGAAAATGAAACATTTGTACGATGGATCACTTCAATGAGAGACCCGCGTATCCATCGGAACAAGTGGATAGCTGCAAACGCTAAAAGGGTTGATAAAGAAGGTGGTTAAAATGCTCGTCGCGGCACAATCAATTTCAACATACCCCGAGGTTTGACCCATCAGAAGCCCTGGCATTAATAGTTCCGTATGGTAGCATACACGCCAAAGGATTCAGATTCTATGTCATAGAGCGGTCTAAGCATATACGTTTTTCCATTGTTGCGTAGCTTGAAGACCCGATTATTTTCTGTTACTGAAAGATCACGCAGTATACTCTCAACATCACCTTTTAAGATTAATTCTGAAGCACTCTCAAAAGCCAGCATGGTCGGACCATAAAAAATGGATATGACATCCTCGTCATCGGGCATTGGCTTTGCATAAAAATTATAATGGAAAGTCAACCTGATTTTATCGTTATCCCTCCATTCACGAGTTAAAATTATGTATGAATCAGGTTTGATTGTAATATCCTGTTTCTCGTCATTAATGTACACATCAGCTTTTTCCGCCCAGGCCGGCACCAGTAACTTAAGTTTAAATGCTGCCTTCTTTTTTAAAGACAACCTGAATTCAACACCTGGACTCATGGGAAAATTGCCTGTTTGTTCCAGAACAATATTCCGTTTTTCCCACTTTACCTTAGAGGGAATATACAGATTCACCCATAGGGTTGAATCACTGTGGAAATAAATATTTGAATTCAGGGATGCGAAAGCCTCAATAGAGGAGCCATTGCAACAGCGATAATCATTATCTTTTAAAAAGACTTTTTTACGGGGGGAACCCAATGGCAAATGATAGACACAGGCACCAGTATGGGCACTTTGCAGTGCCATCACAGAATTGTAAAAGGTATTCATGTAAGTGTCTGCGAATCTTGCATCAGTAGTCCAGGAAAAAAGCGTAGAGGTAAGTTTCTGGGTGTTATGAGATACGCATGACTCGGCAATTTCGTTTGTCATGGTATTGCTTAAATGTCCAGGCACACCCCAATGCTCTGAGGTAAGCGAAGTAGGCGTTGTTACATTAGGGCGCGGACCGCTGCTTGAGCCGTTGGCATAGGCGTGATGATTGATGAGCATGTTCCAGAAATTCAATACGGCATCACGATATAATGTGTCCCGTGTTATGGAATACCGCTGAGCAAATCCATTGACGAGCACCAGATGGGTGTTGGCGTGCAGTCCACTCAAAATATTTTTATTCCTCGCGAGCGGAACTGCAAACCAATCCCGATCAAATATTTTTGCCAACGCCAGATGCCTGGGATCTTTGGAGATTTTATATAGTTTATAGAGAATCTCATTCATAGCTCCCGGCTCGTTTGAGGGATTAGCTTCAGCTGTATATAGCAGCTTCTCGATGGTTTCCTTATCAAGCCGAGCCATTCGCTTCTCTACATATGCCGCCATGTTTACCACCATTTCATAAGCCCTTTTATTGGCGGTGCGATCATAAACATCCAGCAGGCCTTGCATGACTTTGTTATAGGTATAGTAAGGTGCCCAGACACCCCCAAATTTGACTTCTAGCGTATCAAAGTCTTTTTCAGGAAATGCACTAAGATATCCGTTTCCTAAAGCGCGTTGACATTTATATAATTCTTCTACCATGTAATTCAGCCTGCCCGTCAGCAAGGTGTCTTTATACCGCTCCACCAAACTTGAAACTGCTGAAAGATAGTGCCCTGTAAAATGACCTCTGAGACCAATATAGGGAGCTTCCCAACCTTCTAAAGGTTTAGCAGTTGAAGGTAGACCAGCATTCACTTTGAAGTTGTGAAGCAACCGATCGGGGTCCAGTGATTTCAAATAGGATGTATTCAAATCTTCACGCTCTTTCACCCCTGATGGATTCAGGATCACTGACGTATTTGAAAAAGGTATGGCTTTTTCAATTCTCGTGTTAGGGGGCACATTCTGACTGAAGAGACAAGGATGACAAAACGCTATCGACACAATCAACAATACTATTCTTCTTATTGTAATCATCTGTTCCATTGGTTTCCAAAAAGTTTTTATGAGATGTTTTACTTCATTCAATTTGTCAGTTTACTGTCTGTACGTTGACAACTTAGAGTGCAACGGCTGTTGTTTGCCGTTGCATTGCTGGGAGCAAAGTATGGAATTAATGATTCTCAAAAGTCAAAAAGATGTATACTAAACGTCTACAAGGATTTTGAGGTCCACTTCGCTCCTTCGTTGGATTGTTACCAAATACAAAACACTCCAAAAAATCTATTCAGGAATGTTCAGCTAATTTTCAAATCAGGGACGCTCCTTAATGCTCTCTCTAAGCATAGCGATTCCCATTATGTGATTTTTAATGTAAAAATAGAAACTGAAGTCAGCCAGGTGAAGATTTGAATTTAGATATAAACGCAGCTAACCTCGCTAAAAGGTGAATGAATGTTATTCTATAGCTTTGATAAATTTTGCCGGAATTCCCCCGACAAGACTATTGTCCGGAACATCTTTATTCACCACCGCGCCTGCTGCAACAATAGAGTTCTCTCCTACTGTAACTCCGGGAAGGATCGTAGCGCCCGCTCCTATCCATGCGTTTCGTTTAACCACAATTGGCTTCAAGTCCAGATGCTTTCTGGTTGCCAGATCTATCGGATGATTTTCGGTTACCAGGTTTACCCGTGGGCCAATCTGCACATCATCTTCAATTGTAATTCCGCCAAGGTCCAGGAAGCTGCACGCATGATTGATGAAGACGTTTTTACCAAGCTTGATATGCTTTCCAAAGTTTGTATAGAACGGCACGAAGACCGTTGTACTCCCATCAATTTGGCTATCGATGATTTCACTTAAACGTTCTCTAATTTCATCGATTGTAGTAGAGGCATTAAGTGCAGGCGGTAATCTTTGCGCGCGAAAAACAGCGTCCCACGCTTGGCACATTTCATCACTGCTGATGATGCCGCCGGCAAGCATCTTTTGAAAAATATCCATCTTATCCGACATCGTTTAATGAGTTTGATCTCCTATACTTTCGGTAGGCCTTAGAGACATTGGGTTTGTCCCCGTAATCCGTTTGAAGAAGTTATTGAAATAGGTCGGGTACTCAAACCCGAGCGCGTAAGCAATGTCGGCTACATTCCAATCGGTATGCAGAAGCAGTGCTTTCGCCTCACTTGCCATACGCTCAGTGATATGCGTTGTTGTAGATTTCCCTGTTGTTTCCTTAACGGCTCTGTTGAGGTAGTTGACATGCAAATTTAAGTTACTGGCATAGTCCTGGGCGGTGCGTAATTGAAGGGGACGATCTTTACGCTCAATGGGAAATTGTCTTTCCAGTAGCTCCAGGAAAACATTTGTGATCCGATGCGATGCATTCTTGACCTGATCAAAATCCTGCGCTGGCTGAAGCTTCAAAGCTTCATGTATAATGAGATTCACATAGTTTCGAATCAGATCATCTTTGAACGCATAGGCAGTACGTTGTTCTATGATCATGTTTCGAAAAATACCATTCAGAAATTCACGCTTCTCCTCAGAAATAGGGATGATGGGTGTTCCTCCAATTTTAAAGAGGGACGAATGCTGCAGGCTTTCACTGCGGTCTGATGGTTTATAAAAGTCTTCCGAAAACAAACATGTATACCCTACGTAACTCCTTGAAATTGTCTCCCACGAATATGGAATATTGGGATTGGCAAAGAACAAGATCGTGCCTTTCATCACGTAGCTACGATCAGCGTAGTTAATGATACTTTCTCCGGTCGTCAGGCAAATCTTATAAAAATCTTTCCGGCTATACTCTCTCACACCATTCGAGTCGTCCTCGATCTGGAAGGCGTTAAAGCCTTTGAGTTTAAGTTCGCTGTTAAAAGTTGAAACGGATCGTTCATTGCCCTTCTCCTTCTCCATACTCTTGCTTTTAAATGGTATCAACTTCATTTGTGAAGATCCGGAAACGAATCCTGGTTGCCGATCCATTCACATGCCTTTTTATCGTCCTGAAAATCATTGTCACCTGGCTTAAATTCCAGAGGCACAAATCTCTCTTTTCCAACGCGGTTGGGAAGTAAGAAATTCAATCTTTCTATTAAGATTATCAAACTTATAAAAGTGACTGATCCATTTTCTTAGTTTGCTGACGGCCGGTCACCTTACGGCAAAATTGCAAATGAGCCTATAGCCTACACAGTCCCAGATTCTTACAAAAACCATTTCTTAGTTTAAAAAACAAAGTATCATGTTTCAGCCAATAGATAATCAGGTTTGAAAATCTTAATGATTGGTTTGATTTTCTTTAACCCAAAGCGCTCCTACCGCACCAACTTTGTATAAGTAAATCAAATCAAAAATCATGAAATCAATAGCCACATTAGCGGCCTTGTCATTACTCATCATAGGACAAGCTCATTCACAAAATCGAGGTGCAGTGTCAACCCAAACGAAGCAAACTATGAATAAGGAAAATCAAGGAGAACAGTATACTTTTCAACTCAGCGACAGGGTCACGCGCCAGAAGGTAACTTTTAAAAACCGTTATGGAATTTTGCTGGCGGGAGATTTATACCTTCCCAAGGATGCGGCAGGAAAGCCTATGGCCGCTCTTGCCATCAGTGGGCCGTTTGGCGCAGTTAAAGAACAATCCTCTGGCCTTTATGCACAGACAATGGCTGAGCGCGGCTTTGTTGCACTCGCCTTTGATCCCTCTTACACAGGCGAAAGCGGTGGTGAACCACGTAACGTTGCATCACCTGATATCAACACTGAAGACTTCAGTGCTGCCGTAGATTTTATTGGGCTGCAAAAGAATATTGATAGGAGCCGGATCGGGATCATCGGCATTTGTGGATTTGCCGGGATGGGATTAAACGCCGCCGCAGTTGACAAAAGGATAAAAGCAGTGGCTGTCACCAGCATGTACAATATGAGCCGTGTAATGGCGAATGGATACTATGATGCGCTTACTCCAGAGCAACGTACCCAAACCCTTGAGCAACTTGGAGAGCAACGCTGGAAAGATGCCGAGAAGGGATCGTATGCCGCCAGCACGAACCATCTACCCGAGAAGCTTACTGGCAATGAGCCGCAATTCGTGGTCGACTACTTTGACTATTACAAAACACCGCGTGGGTTTCATCCCCGTTCTGTCAATTCAAATAGTTCCTGGACGGCAACCAATCCTTGGTCATTTATGAATATGCCTCTGCTGACCTATATCAAAGAAATCTCGCCGCGCCCCGTATTAATTATCGCTGGGGAAAAGGCGCATTCACGCTACTTCAGCGAAGACGCCTATAAAGCTGCCGCTGAACCCAAACAATTGGTGATCATTCCTGGTGCGGTGCACGTGGACTTATACGATAAGCGTGATGTGATCCCATTCGACACGTTAGAAGCGTTTTTCAATAAAAACCTTAGATCCGGATCCACAGCAAAGGCAAACACAAAACCGACAAAAGGAAAGTAAAGCAAACAGGGCCGACATTAAGGTATAGATTCGTAACTAGGTATGGCGTCACTGAAGAAAAAACACGAAATGAAATTTATGAAAAGAGCTCTTGCCACCTTGCTATTTTTACTGCCTATACTGATGGGTGCCGGCTGTGATCAGGACACTCCGTCTCCTTCCGATGGCAATCGAAATATGATTACAGATAATTCAGAATTTATGGGCGATACACTTGTTATAAAAATTGGTTCCCGGGAGTTCACCGGGACTCTCCTGGATAATCCAGCAGCCACTGCATTCAGAGCGATGTTACCTTTAACGATGAACATGACGGAGCTTAATGGTAACGAGAAATATTTTGACCTGGCAAGCAGTCTGCCCACGAACGCCTCAAATCCCGGACAAATAAACGCAGGAGATCTTCTTCTGTATGGATCAAAAACACTGGTGCTTTTTTACGAGGCATTTTCGACTTCTTACAGCTACACCAGGCTTGGTAAGATTAATGATCCGACTGGTTTGGCCCAGGCCGTGGGCTCCGGTAATGCAGTAGTCACTATACAATTAAAGTAAGATGGGTTATATGAAAACCATATCAAAAATTATTGCATCAATCATCGTAGTAAGTACTTTACTCAATTGTGCTGGTGGTAAAGACAATGCTGAAGATGCAGGCCATGAACAGTCTATTTTTCCAAAAGGACAGTTGGGTCCAGCAACAAATTTCACGGGTAATGCCTACAACTTTGGATTAGTGTCCAATGATTCAACCTATAACACACTGGTCGGCAACGTTTATTTTGAAAAAAGTGCCAGATCAAACTGGCACGTCCATCCGAGTGGGCAAATTCTTATTGTACTTGATGGCGAAGGTTATCACCAATTGGAAGGACAACCAAAGCAAACCATGAGAAAAGGTGATGTGATCAAGTGTCCACCAAATGTAAAGCATTGGCATGGTGCCACTGAGAACAACAGTCTTACCCAAATGTATATTTTGCCAAAAACAGAAAATGATGGAATTGTTACCTGGTTAGAGGCTGTGACGGATGAACAGTATAAATCAACCAATTGATTTGTTGCGTGACCCTCGAAAATACAGGCCATGATAAAAAGTCTTTGTCGCTAAATTCAACACCATGGAAATTTTTAATAGTGAAGCCTAGCCTGAATAATTGTAAGTATCTGATTAGGCTTAGTACCCGAAATCCTATAAACCAATCGATGTTCGCCAGTAATTCTTCTAGACCAGTAACCGGCAAGGTTCCCTTTAAGGGGTTCTGGTTTACCTGTGCCCTTAAAAGGTTCTCTTTTTATTTCTTTAATAAGATCGTTGATCCTTCCCAGCGTGTCGGCATCATTGGCTTGCCAATATAAATAGTCACCCCACGCATGATCAGTAAATGCTATCTGCATATTACTATTTTGACTTTGCTTTAGCCACCCTCTTGCGAGATGCAACGTTTGGTTTGGCTCCATCAAAATTCAATTCGCGTATTGTAGTCTTGCCAGCCCTATCCTGAGCAATACTTTCCATTAGACGTTTTGTATTTGCAGAAGTTGAAAGTAAGTGAGCGGTCTCCTCCATGGCGTTAAACGTCTCGAGGGTTAAGATCACAAAATCTTTCTTTTTCGGACCAGTCAGCACCAGGATGTCTTGATCTTGTTGAATCTCGTCCAGATGTTCTTTCATCTTTTGCCTGAAGTCCGTAATAGTCGCTGTTTTCATATTCAATGATTTAAAGTCCAACAAAATTAATATTTCTGTACATAATAACGTACATAATAAGTAAAAAATTATACACATTACCAGTGAAGTATGGGAGGCCCTGCAGAAGACGCTTCATTTTTCTCAAAGGCGTTAAGAAGCTCTACAAGAAAGATGAAGATTCTAGGACATCGTAATTTTTTATATCGGTAAGACTTCACCCTTAAACTACCTTAAGGGTATTTCTTAAACTTGTTTATTGACTGACACGGCAGATGCACATCATCTTTGCATCTGATACAATCAAAAAAATAGTCATGGGAACTCATAAAGATTTTTTCAAGCAATTTGTTCAGTTCATTAATACTGCTGATGAGAATTTAGCACAACGACTTATCAGCCCGGTGGCAAAGTTCCATGTGCCTGGCCAACCTGAACCAGCTCAAGGCCCCAAGGGATACCTAATGGTTATCTCCATGATGCGCAGTGGTTTTCCTGACATTCAATGGACGCTTGAAGATATGATAACAGAAGGCGACAAAGTGGCTGCACGATTCACGATGAGGGGCACGCACCATGGTGAGTTTTTCGGTGTCCCTGCTACAGGAAAAGTAATTGGGATTCAGGCCATCAATTTTTATCGTTTGTCCAATGAACAAATAATAGAGGAACACGGACAACCGGATATGCTTGAATTACTACGACAAATAGGTGCCATTCCAAATTAAAGAACAGTACTGCTGAAGGAAACTAAACGTTCACGTTCTCCCTCAAAGCCCTTAACAAAGACGCTCAACATTTCCTTTACCGATGTTTAGGAATGCTGAGCGCGTTTTCTTGGCAATTCTAAGTTACTGTTTTGTGATCGAATGAGTACATATACTGACAATCAAGAGTGGGCGTAGCTCATTTGGAAATATGGTCTTCGATATGGAAAAAATCAAAGTCGACCATTCCGCCTGCACTTTGCGTTGCATAATTGAATAACCCAAACCGGTATCCCATGAAATGTGGAAAAGTATAGGCCATTTTTAATGGTGAGCCAATCTTCGTCCACAACTTGCCATCTATACTATAGAAAAACTCAGCAGTGTCTGCAAGGTCCCGGAAGTTACATTCAGCCTTCAGGTAAACTACATTCTGGGAGAGCGCTACCCGCGCCATCTCAACCGGTTTTTCAGATTGAGCACTCACCATCACGATTGACTTTTTACCATTTTCGAATTTAACACCAACCTGTCCGTATCTTCTTTGGAAAACAGTGAGCCCTGCAAAATCGCCCTCCTTCATTCGGGACACATCGATTGCTGTAGATCCACTGCATTCCGGACCGATGGTGCGTTGGGTCAGTATATTCCGAACCAGTTGAAATGAAGTATCTACCCTACCCGTTGTAATACGCAGGTAACCTTTACGGTCGCTCACTGTCCAGTGTTTGTCATCCGGGTTGTGATTCCATTGCCACGCCAGCGGCAACGGACGGTCACCTTTCTTGCGGGTAAACTCATCTGGCTCTACAATGCCCGGGATCAAACTCTGGTTGGCCGGCAGGTCCAGTGTTTCCGGGGCTTTTCCGTCTACACCCAGGACAGGCCATCCGTCTTCCCATTTAACAGGTACCAGGTAAGGTATTCTTCCTACTGAACCATAGTCGCGAAACAAATACGCGAACCATGCACCATCAGGTGTATCGACGAGCCCCCCTTGGGCCACGCCCAAATCCTGAAACGCAACCCGTCCCTCCCAAGGACCCGTGATTTGATCAGCACGGTGAACCAGCACCGTCCGCATACCACCCTTCGGCCAGACGATATTAAAGAGATAATACTTTCCTTTTACCTTGAACAGCTGCGACCCCTCTGCATTTAAACCAATATCAGGGCCAGCCGGGGCGCTGGCATTTTCGAGGATCACCTGCTCCTGTGAGCCTGACTTCACAGCAGACGCATCGGGTGTTAATTCAACTAAACGCAGTTGACCGCCACCATAGATCAGATATACCCGGCCATCGTCTTCAAAGAAAAGGCTGTGGTCATGATAGGCAGGTTTGAAGGAAGAAAGTTTCCATGGACCCTTCTCAATATCACGCGTGGAGAAAATGTAAGTACGGTTTGTCGTCTGCGCAAATGTACTCACATAGTAGGTTCCCTTATGATAGCGGATACAACTGGCCCACGTGCCTCGTCCGTAGGTGCTCTTACCATTGGCAAGATTGAGCTCATCCATATTGGCGAGTGTATCATAAGCATACCTGATTGTCTTCCAGTTCACCAGGTCTTTTGACTTCATTATAGGTACACCTGGATTCATGTGCATGGTGGTGCTGCTCATGTAGTAATTATCGTTAACCCGCACGACCGATATGTCAGGAACGTCAGCGAAAATGATTGGATTATGTGCCCTGTTTTTCTGAGCTGTCAAGGGTTCAACCAACCCCAGCAGTGCGAGTGCGAAAAAAAGAAGTTTCAAAATATTACAGGACCGAAGGCGGTTATTCATGCGTTTATATTTCGTTTTAATTGGATAACTATTAATGGCGTGGGCGTTCTGGTTAGCGATTTATTTACGATCAAATTTCTCTAGTACGAGCGGGTACAAAATCACTTTTTAACTACCCGCGTGATGGTTGTTATGCCTTGCTGATGAACCATTTCTGTTTTAGCATTTAAGTTTTAACATTCGGGTGTGATAGCTAATTACCCGTGTATCATTATTTTTATTTCCTTATGACTGCTGCTATCCCAGAATCAATTGACCAACATTCGCATGTATATGTGAATGTTAGTCAATTGCTGAAAATGGTAAGTGAGAAAGTTGTGTCTAGGCTAAAAAAGCCGAACTGCAATCCAGCCAATCTTAGACCTCTACCAAAATATCTCGTCTTTCTTATTATACTCAGTTCCTGATTAGCTTGATAGTCTCCTTGCTCGCGTTGCCCCGGATAGTAAGGTAATAAATACCGGGGGAAAGATGCTCTCCTAATGTCAATTCGGAAACTCCTGCCGGTACCTTTATCTCTTCAACCACACGTCCAAGTATATCTGAAACAGTCAATGATGCTTCTTCTTTAATCCCTTTGATCTCTACCTTAAATCCGCCGTTGGATGAAGGGTTGGGCCAGGCATTCAGCAAAAGGTTTTTTTCGGAGTTTGGGTTACGGTTTTCAATCCCTGTAATGACTTCTACAACAGTACCCTCTATATCTCCTACAACAAGACCTCTTCCTACCGTACTCATATATACCCGGCCATATACGTTCATATCGCCCATTACAAAATTACCATTCCCAGGACCTCCCCATTCATGAGCGTCATCGTTTACTCTTGTCCAGCTAACTCCCTGGTTAATGGAGCGGAACAGACCTTTTACCCCTCCTACCGTTCCCCAGATATATACAGTAGGATAAGTTGCACTTGGTTCAGTTTTTCCGAACCCCACTGCTGCACAGTAAGTAATATTAGAGACAGTTGTCCATGAAGTTCCGTTGTTAGTAGTATATTTTAATCCACTCCCGTATAAAGCTACCCACACATGTCCTTCATTACCCGGAACGGCCCTTATCAATTGCGAACCCCATTGACCGGGATTAGAGGTTGAAGCTGTAAAACTTACTCCTTTATTTGTACTTACTAAAAACTGGCTGGTAGCACGATTATAAATATAAAATTTATTGGTGTTGACGAAATCAGCTACAGGCACGGCATTTTGAATATTAGTAACTCCTGTACTTGTCCACGTTCCTCCATTGTTTGTTGAATAATAAGTCGTAGTTGGATCGCCGGAATTTTTATATTCAGGACTATGAAGAATAGTATTTCCATCCGCAGATAAAGCTACTTTTCCCCAAGGGCCCTTTGTGGTGACCGATTGTGTCCAGCTTGTCCCTTGATTAGTAGAATAATATATTTTATCTGAAGCTCTTACCACCTTACTGGTATTGTTTGCGGCATAAGCTACACTTATATTACAAACAGAGGTGGGCATAATTTTTTGGGCCGGATAGGCATAAATATCAGAATACACTGCCCCATATACGTCCCCTACCGCTGAAATAAATTTACCTCCGGGAATACTGATGGCATCAAGCGTTACCGTTTCTTCGATTCCTTTTGAATCAAATTTCCAGGTAGTAGTAGCCGCATTAATATCATCACAGGTAAAAAGTCCGTTCCCCGATATAATTCTTACTTTCGCCGTATTCAATGGGTCAAAATCAATAGAACCTGTCCAATGTATCGCATTACCGGTAGTCCAACCCACGCCATTGGCGTTGAATTTACTTGTACTAGATAACTTTTGTGTCCAGGTACTTCCTCCGTTGGTAGATAAGTACACATAATCCCCCCAAGCGGTACCGCCGAATTGATCGCTCCAGGAGTTGGTTGTGGAAACAATAAGCCTGTTGGCATTTGCAGGATCCACGGACACACCGCTGTATGCCTTTCCTGTGACGGGTGTTATATTTGTCGCAGCTGATGTGCTTGTGTTAAAACTCCATACTTGTCCGTTATCACAAGTTTCATTAAGTGAAGTGTTCCAGTGTGGATGTGGGCCTGAACCATTTGCATACGTAATGTATAACATGTTTCCGTTAAGAGCGGCTCTGTGAGGCATAAACGTTGTGGGTAGTGTAGCGGATAAGGCTGAAAAAGTTGTACCGCCATCGGTACTTCTATAAACATTTGTGCTTCCAAAACGAGAAACCCCCAAATAAATGGTTTGTGTAATACCTCCCGACACATTACCTGGATCGAATACAACGAAGCAAATTCCATTTTCGTTGGGTGTGGTAGTGACTCCATTCCAAGCCAATGTCCACGTTAGACCGGCGTCTGTGCTTTTCCATAAACCTTTTGACCCGGTTCCGCAAAAAAGAATGTTGCTGTTATTAGGATCCACGGCCAGACGTTCACCATTAGATCTTCCCATTCTATTCCCATGAGCGGTAAATTGTCCGGAAGAATTATCGCCTGTAATTATAGTGGTAAAAGTATTTCCTTTATCAGTTGATTTTAAGATCGCTGATTTCCCGTTATTAAAGTAAGACATCCCTGCATATATATATACATTATTGGCATTCTGAGGATCTATAGCAATTGCCTCCACTCCCTGGTATGAAATTTCATCATCTGAATTCCAATCTAACAAAGGTATCCATTTCGAATTTGTAGCATCCCAGCGGTAAGCTCCTCCAACATCTGTACGGCAGTAAACATCTCCTGAGGTTTTATGCGTAATAATGCCTGATACATAACCGCCGCCTCCGAAAGCCACATTTCCCCAAGTATAAGTCTGGGCATACGATTCAAAAACGAACATGAAACAAGTCCATGCGAATATCAAAATTCTGATTGTTTTATATTTATACATATTCATAAGTTTTAATTCTTTTTAGATTGAAATCATCCCCTTGTAGTAGCGGAGACTACTTGCCCATGAACCTCTGCTATAGATATTTTTTCCTTCTGACAAATTTAGGGCCGGCAGATCTGCCAAAGTATCATAGGAATAGTTGATCAGTTTCCAATTGACAAGATCTGTAGATTTCATCATGGGCACACCCGGGTTCACGGACGTCGTTGTACTATTCATATAATAATTTTTTCCAACCCTCATCAAAGAGATATCAGGTACATCAGCAAAAATTAATGAATTATGTGCCTTGTTTTTCTGAGCTGACAAGGGTTCAATCAAACCCATCAGTGCGAGTGCGAAAAAAAGAACTTTCAAGGTAGTAAAGGACGGAAGGCTGTTATTCATGGGTTTGTTGCTTCGTTTTAATTCTGATTACTATATGAAAGGTGTAGAAAGAAAATTTGTACAGCTGATATATAGTTTTTCAATTCAATATTTTGTAGCCCAAAAACATTTATAGTCCAAAAACATTTTAAATATATTTCTACCTTCTTGTTTCAAATTCTGAATCACTGAACTCAAAGAAAAGCATGGGATAAATAAGTGCTGTTGTCCAAGACCAGCGAGCAGATTAATGCATAAATTTCCATTCATCAAACACAAAATTTTTTCCCTCAAATACTAAATATATATTCACCACTTCTTTATCTATTTTGCGTTTTATTTTCTCTGAGAGCGTAGTCCAATTGTCCCCATCACAGTTAAGCGAAACAAGAGGAGTACCTTTAAGATCTTTTACATAAACATCTATTTTACCTTTCCCTTTCACCCGGGCTTCGAATTTTTTAGGAACCTGTTTGCTGAAATCGGCTCCTTTCATCAGGAGACATTGCTTGTCTGCTTTTCCTTTGGCAACCATATTGCCCGCATTACCAACAGCTTCGAATTGTACTTGCCCGGAAGTGCCTGCCGTGGTTTCCGCTTGCTGCAGGACGAATGGATTTAATAGGGTAATTTGTGAGGGACCTTTAAAAGTTGCTTTGCCCATGGGGATATTCAAATTCTTTTCATCCACCTGCATTTCTTCGATACCTACATTACGAAAACCACCCTTGGTGCCAAAGTAATCCTGTAGGTACATGGCATGGTAAGCAATATAATATTTCCCTTTAAACGTGAACAGATGAGTGTGATTGTTGGTCCAGGGGCCTACGTTATCATCACCGGTATTCTTAAAGTAATTATCGCGATACTTCCAACTATCCGGATCCAGCGGTGTTTTGCTTGTCATATAGGAAATGCCGCATTTGGTTGGTTTGTCAATGTTGCTATAAGGCCATTCCGTGCGTTCCTCCCAACTGGTATTATAGGTATAAACCCAGGTTCCATTGATAAAGTTAAGGTCGCTTGCCTCAAAGAAATAAGGCGCGGGTATTTTGGCAACATCGCTAGCCAAACTGATCATATCGGCTCCTAATCTGACGATTCTGGCATTGTCCGGTATATATTTCGTCTTAGGCGTTCCGCCTCCAAAAGTCAGCCAGCCTATACCCTGCTCGTCAATCACAACTCCGGGATCGAATGGAGCATCAACATCCACTCCGGGGACAGAACGGTCGACTATGTTCTTTCCTAAAGGGTCTTTCCACGGGCCAACCGGAGAAGTGGAAGTAAGCACGGCTGAGCCAATACCGCTATTGGAGTAATACAAATAGAAGTGCGTCTTGCCGTCTGCTTCTAGCCTGGATGTAATGGAAGGCGCCCATGAATTCTGGCTCCATGGCGCCAGCTTTGCTGTATTGATGAGGCCATGATACGTCCAGTTGACCATATCATCGGAAGACATCATGACCAGCGTACGGATATGCTCGTATGTATTTTTACCATCCGTTCCTACATGCTCATACTGTTGATGATCATTGGTAGCATACACATAGACTCTTCCGTTGTATTCTATCGCCGTTGGGTCGGCGGTAAACATAAAATCCAATAAAGGATTCGCATTATTGGAGGTGAGTTTCGGCGAAACATTTGCGAATTTTTCTTCCAGGTTTTCATTAAACACTTTAGTTTTATATGCATTAGTCTGAGCTGCTGCATCTTTTTTATATCCCAAAAAAGCGATAGCAAGTAGCGTACTTAACAACAATTTTTTTCTATACATAATTTTTTTTATATTCTAAAAAACAGACACTTGTTAGGGGTTAATTTCAATTGATTAAGAAGATCTTATTTATTGAACTTCCACCAGTTGAAATTGAACAGATCGCCTTGATTTCCTTTAAAAACAAAGTACAGATCGTGAACACCCTTTGTCTTATTTACTTTAGTTGAAACGGTGGTCCAACTTTGCAAGCCTCCTGTGTTTTTCACCTCACATGATCCCAATAGTTCTCCATCGCGACTATCCGCACGTATTTCGATAAAACCACCTGATGCTGATGACGCATTAGCCTGAAATATTCCTGCTCCATTCTTAAAATCAACACTTCGTACTTTGATAAAATCACCATTGCTTATTTCGGTTACATAAACTCCGGCATTGATGCTGCGTTCGGTTTCAATCCCCTCCTCCCAAGCGATAGTTTCCGCTTCCTGGCGGATGAATGGATTTAAATTTTCAACAGGTTTTACACCTTCGGCTGTTGGCGTTATCCGCGGAATGCTCCCGTCTTTATTATACTGGAACCCGTCCACACAAACGGAACGGGTAAAGCCTCCGCCACCTGACAATGCACCGTTATGATAGAACAAATACGATTTGCCTTTATAACCGATCACACCTGGATGATTGGTAAAAGCGCCTCCCTTGTCAATTATCCGCATAGTGGTATCGCGGTAAACCCAGGGTCCTATAGGACTTGTGCTGGTTGAGTAAGCCAAATGTTCTGGAACACCACCTGCAGCATAATGCATATAGTACAGGTTTTTGCGTTTGTAAAACCAGGGCCCTTCTTCGTATGCTGAAGGTCTTATATCAATATCTTTGTATCGTACATTAAACCCTTCTTTATTCAACGGTACTGTAACTATCTCGCCAGCGTAAGAGATCATATCTTGATTCAACTTTACGTACATGAGATAAGGGTTCCCCCAATAGAGATACGCCTGACCATCGTCATCAATAAATACCGTGGGATCAATATCTCCCTTACCGCTATGAACCAGTGGTTTTCCAAGTGCATCTTTAAACGGACCGGCAGGACTATCAGAAACAGCCACCCCGATTGACATTCCCATTGTTTCATGGGTCATAGGTACATACCAGTAAAACTTCCCATTCCTGGGTATACATTGCCCGGCCCAGGCATCTTGTTTCGCCCAGCTGAACGTCTTAACCGATAAGGGTGACCCGCGATGTGTCCAGTTCACCATATCGGTAGATGTGAAACAGAGCCAGTCCTTCATCACAAACACAGTCGATTTATCTTCATCATGCCCGGTGTACAAGTAAACGGTATCCTTGTATACCATCGGCGCTGGATCGGCTGTATAAACGGTTTGTATAATCGGGTTTTGAGCCTGCGCCCCAGTTGCAGCAAATAGAGCTATAACCTGTACTACTATCTTTCTGATATTCATTGTTGTCCTAAATGTGTTCGTGATACATACGAAAATCTCCGTACTAAATTCTCACCTGAACTGGTGTTAAAAATTTATGGATAAAGCACAGAAATACTTCCATCCAACCTGTCAGACGTTGGATCTTATCATTGGATCGTATCAGTAATATGAAAGAAATCAAAATCTACATATCCGCCAGTATTTTTTGTGGCATAATTGAATAAAGCAAAACGATAGCCCATAAAATGCGGAATGCTATATTTCATCTTCATAGGTCGACCTATCGGTTTCCAAACTTTTCCATCAAGACTGTAAAAGAAACTAGCTTCATCTTTCCCATTAAGAGCGTAAAGGTGATTAGCTTCATCGTTCATACCGGTAAAATCGCAATCGATTCTGAGGTAAATTTGGTCTTGATCCAATGGAATTCGCTTTACTTCGACAGGCTTATCATTATCAGTGGTGATCATTACTATCGACTTTTGACCCGCGTCAATTTTAACCCCCACTGCTCCATACTCTTTTTGGAGAGCTGAGAATCCGGCAAAATCGCCGTCTTTCATTTTGGAAACATCCAGAGCAACAGAAGCTGAGCTGGTTGGACCAATAGTGCGTTGTGTAAGTGTGTTTCTGGCCTGAAGAAAATCAGTGTCGATTCTTCCAGTTTTGAGGCGAAGGAATCCTTTTCTTTCAGTTACAGACCACAGCGAATTATCCGGATTATGATTCCATTGCCATACTAAAGGAAGTGCTGCTTGTCCTTTTTTTCGGCTGAATTCATCAGAAGCAACCAAATGCGGAATCAAACCTGTACTGGCTGGCTGGCCTAATGTTTCCGGGACTTTGCCGTTTTCTCCTAATACAGGCCAACCGTCTTCCCACTTGACAGGAACGAGATAAGGAACGCGGCCAACAGCAGCAAGATCGCGGAAAAGATAAGAGAACCAACGTCCATCGGGAGTGTCTATCAATCCGCCCTGAGCAATTCCTCTATCCTGCAAGCCAACTTTTCCTTCCCACGGGCCGTTGATATTATCTGCCCTATGTATAATTACAGTTCGCATTCCACCACGTGGAGCGCAAATATTAAATAAATAATATTTCCCTTTTACTTTAAATAATTGAGATCCTTCAGCTGCAAGGCCTACTTCTTTTCCTGTTGGTGCGCTGGCGTTTTCGATGAGAACTCTCTCCGGAACGCCTTGTTTAATTCCTGTTAGATCGTCATTTAATTCAACAATTTTTAGTCTTTCCGCGTTATGAATTAAATATACCTTGCCATCATCATCAAAGAACAAAGAATGGTCATGAAGCGAAGGCTTAAAAGAAATTCTTTGCCAATTTCCTTTTTCTATATCTTTTGTTTTAAAAATATAGGTTTCACCTGTGGTTTGTGCAAAAGTGGTTACATAATACATACCCTTGTGGTAGCGCAAACTACTTGCCCATGAACCTTTACTATAGGTATTTTTTCCTTCTGTCAAATTTAGCTCCGGCATATCTGCCAAAGTATCATAGGCATAGTTGATCAGTTTCCAATTGACAAGATCTGTAGATTTCATAATAGGCACACCCGGATTCATGTGCATCGTGGTACTGCTCATATAATAATTTTTACCAACCCTAATCATAGACATATCAGGCACATCAGCAAAAATGATTGGATTGGTTGCTTTTTGCGCATGAACATTATTTGAAAAAAATATGCAACTCAAAAGCGTAACGTAGGATAAAAAAATTTTGATCATTATTTAAAAATGAATGTTGTGATAACTGTTATTTTATATGGAACAGGGTCGAAAAGAATTGGTGAGTGTTTTATTTGAATCTGTTTCACATCTGAATGCAATCGGAATTAATAAATGAATTTCCATTCATCAAACAGAAAACTTTCTCCCTCAAATACTAAATAGATATTCACCACCCCTTTATCTATTGTTCGTTGTATTTTCTCTGAGAGCGTAGTCCAATTGTTCTCATCACAGGTAAGCGAAACAAGAGGAGAACCTTTAAGATTATTTACGTAAACATAAATTCTACCTTTTCCTTTCACTTTGGCTTCGAATTTGGCAGGAATCTGTTTGCTAAAATCGGCTCCCCGTACCATGAGACATTGTTTGTCTGCCTTTCCTTTGGCGACCATATTACCCGGATCACCAACAGCTTCGAACTGGACTTGCCCCGAAGTGCCTGCCGTGGTTTCTGCTTGCTGAATAACGAACGGATTTAATGGGTTAAGTTGTGAGGGACCTTCGAAAGTTGCTTTGACCATGGGGATAGTCACATCATTGCCTTCATCCACTGGTATTGCTTCGATACCCACATTACGAAAACCACCCTTGGTGTCAAAATAATCCTGCAAATACATGGCATGGTAAGTAATATACCATTTCTCTTTAAACTTGACCAGGTGACTGTGATTGTTTGACAAAGGACCCACGTTAACGTCACCCGTATTCTTAAAGTAATTATCGCGATATTTCCAGCTATCGGGATCTAACGGTGTTCTACTTGTCATATACGATATATTGCATGCAGTTGGTTTAGCTATATTGCTATAAGGCCATTCAGTGCGTTCAGCCCAACTGGTACAATAGCTATAAACCCAGGTTCCATTGATTACGTTGAGATCGCTGGCCTCATTAAAATAAGGAGCGGGTATCTTCGAAACATCGCTGGCCAGACTGATCATATCTGCTCCTAATTTGACGATTCTGGCATTATCCGGCATATATTCTGTTTTAGGCGTTCCGGCTCCAAAACTCAGCCAGCCTGTACCTTGGTCGTCAATCACAACTCCGGGATCGAATGGATTGTTGACATCCACACCGGGGACAGAATGGTCAATTATGTTCTTTCCCAATGGGTCTTTCCAAGGCCCCACGGGAGAGGTGGAAGTAAACACGGCTGAGGCAATACCGCCATTGGAGAAATACAAATAGAAGTGCGTCTTCCCATCTGCTTCCAGTCTGGAGGTAATGGACGGCGCCCAGGACAGCGCAGTCCATGGCGCCACCTCTGCGGTGTTGATAAGGCCATGGTACGTCCAGTTGGCCATATCATCGGAAGACATCATGACCAGTGTGCGGATATGCCCGTAATTATTTTTCCCATCCTTTCCTACCTTCTCATACTGTTGATGATCATTGGTGGCATACACATACATTCTTCCATTGTGTACCACAGCTGTTGGGTCGGCGGTAAACATAAAATCCAATAATGGATTCGTATTACTAGTGAGAAGTTTCGGCGAAACATTTGCGAATTTTTCTTCCAGGTTTTCATACTTCAACTGTGAACACGTAACACGCCTGGATTGACCGTTATCCGAAGCAATCGTTAGTACGGCAGTCCGTGAAGTGCCGGTTTCATTTAGACCCGCAGATACTTCAATTGTGAACGTGCCGCTGTTTCCGTTGACTTGACTCACCTGCAACCAAGCCGCAGACTTGCTAATGCGCCATTCTTCGTTGCACGAAATGGTAATATCGGTCTTGCTGCCTTCAGCGGGAATTGCTAGTTCAGAAATGGAAACCAGTAACGCAGGCTCCGCATCGTCTTCCTTACAGGCAGAAATAAAAACAACCGCAATCAGAACTGACAGGATGAATCGATAAAAAAGTTTCTTCATAATATATTCAGGTTTAAAAACTTGATTACACTGGTGGCTTGGAAAATCTTGCACAATCAACTTTTCATTGGGTACAGGGATTTCAAATTTCAATTGATTACTCTTTAAGATACTGTAACAAAGAGGTTCACCCTTCCTTGGGACTGGCGAACAGTTCACCAATCTCAGGGAAGGAAATAACCTTATGGTATAATTGACACTATACTTTTTACTTATATCCTGCAATAATGGCATCTAACATATCCTGGTCCTTAACCACATTATTTTTTCTATCAAAAACTTGACCTACCTCCCACCAGAATGGTAAAAGACCATTCGCTCTCATAGTTTTGGTCGAAAAAGTTAGCCAGTATTCCACAGACTTCTTGTGCATCTCCGGATCTTTAGGAGTACCCGTGTTGGTTTCGGCAGTCCTTCTATAGTCTCCATATTCACCCAATATCACAGGGATACCCCTATCAACAAACTTTTTCATCATTCCGAGTTCAGCAATGACCGCATCCTCTTCTCCAAAGGTGGCGTTGCGCTCCGGCTCAATAGTAGAATGATTCCCAGCCCCCCAGTAGTAAGCCGCTAAAACATCAGGTAAATCTTGTCCCATTATAAATGGATAAGGCGAGTAGAAATGCACCTCAACCATCAACTTGTTAGGTACCGGGTCGTGAGGAAGCGTAGTCATCAGCTTAGAAGTGTATTCACTGCTACCACTAGGCCCCTGCACAACCAGCACCCGGTTACTGTTTCTGCCTCCGGTAGCGCGAACTGCCTTGATGAATGTTTCGTGATAACTATTAAGTATGGCCATAATCTCAGCATCCCAACACCAAGGTTCATTCGCGCTGGCAAATAGAACGTGTTCATCAAAGTCACGCAAGGTTGTTGCTATCTGTTCCCAAAATGCTTTTTGTTTCGCATTAACAGAATCTTTCTTCTCTAGGGTAATATTATTTTCCAACCAGCCTTTGTCCCAGTGAATATTCAGCATCACATACATATCATTATCCACGCACCACCCAACTACTTCTTTCACCCGGTTAAGCCATGCCGGGTCAATTTTCGCCTTGGCCGGATCGCTTAAATGACCCCAGTTATAAGCACAAGGAATTCGTATCGCTTTGAAACCTGTTGCTTTCAAAAATTTTATATATGATTCGGTAACTTTATTACCATTCTGCCAGTCGCCTTCGTTTGGGGTCTCCATGGTATTGCCAATATTTATTCCCATTCCCATACTCATTTTTGCCGCCAGTTCCACGGCTGTGCTGCTCATTCCTGTTGCATCGGGGGGTTGTGGGGACAAATTATAGGAAGGATACAACTGGCTTATCTGAGAAACGATAAGACGCCTGGACTGACCGTTGTCCGAGCTCACGGTCAGTGTAGCAGTTCGCGTGGTGCCCGTGGTATTGGATTCGGCATTAAGTTCAACGGTGTGAGTACCACTCTCTCCACTCGCTTGGCTCATCCCGAGCCATGCTGCAGAATTACTGATGCGCCATTTTGCGTTACACGAAATGGTAACCTCCGAAATGCCTCCCAATTCCGAAATGGAAATCCGCGGCGCGCCCCCTCCGGCAGGAATTTCAATATCAGGTCCCGAAACCGATAGTACTGGCGCCTCATCATCTTCCTTACAGCCTGAAATAAACACAACGGCAAGCAGCATCGGCAGCAAGAACTTTTTATAAAGTCCGTTCATCATAAATGTTAGGTTTAGTTAAGTTTAAAAGTCAGTCACTGAGTAAACGAAGTGATCTTTGCAAGTACAAACGCTTCAGATCCGTCAAACCAGTAATCGTTTGCAGAGGAAATATATGTGGACCGGAAAACGGTTATGTCTAATTAAAGGGTATCAGAAGTCTAGCGGGTCGGGAAGGTAAACGGATGACGGTTGAATGCGGTAAAATCGCGGACGAATTGCAGATTGAAGACTTTAGCCGAAAACGTTTTAGAAGTCCCAAAAAAGGGCATAAAAAGTATCAACGGGATATTTCAGTTAATTACTTCTAATCAACACAGAACATTTACTTGCTCCGACAGACGCCAAACATGCTTATTGGACAGCCCCATTTTGTTGCAAATTCGTCAGGAATTCAACCGTTCAACTTGCCCGGCTCTTTTTCCCACTCCTTTCCTTTCATGGAGCTATCGTTATGCTGCATTATCTCTCGGCATTATTGGAAGAGACTCGGCTTATCAATACAAATATTAAGTATCGCAAGATTGCTGGTGGGGATATCCAAGTTAAGTCAACGCTAAATTTTTCGCACGTATCTATTTTCACCGAATTCATCTGAACTATGGTCTTCCATTTTAATGGTGTGCCAATCTTCGTCCATGACCTGCCAGGTCCGGTGTGTTTTTCTTCACTTCCAACATGTTCAATATTCAACACCAAGTAGTGCGGATTATTCGGAACCAAAGGCACTTCACAATATTAAGTTTCTTTTTTACAATTATTTATATTCTTTGTCCGAGACTGAGATGTCCTCCAATAGTATATGAATTCAACTACTTAACTGGGGTTTAGCGAGTCACAAAATGGATTTGTTGGCGGAGGGCTTTGGCACTCAATCCACCGAAAGCCAAAGAACGTTTACTGGCTTACTGAAGCGGATGTGTAATCAAGCGTTTGTTATGGATTGGCATTCGCTAATATTGTTACACTCTGTTCGCTAATATTGTTACACTCTGTACGAAATGTGGCGCCCATTCGAGGGCGCCACATCATTATCACTACACACTGGAAATATATCCGGCAATTATTTAGCACCTTCCAAAATAGCATCTAACATAGCCTGATCCTTTACCACATTATTAGCTCTGTCTAACATAAAACCTATCTCCCACCAGAATGGCACAAGACCATGCGCTTTAGCCTGTTTGGTAACATAATATGACCAGTAATCCACAGACTTGTTGTGCATCTCCATATCCTTAGGTTCAGGCTTACCGAGACCGGGGCTCCGCCTCCAGGTTGCATATTCACCCAGCATCACAGGGATACCTTTATCAATAAATTTCTGTTTCATCTTTTGAAATTCATCAAGGATCTCATCCTCTTCTCCATACTCGGCGTTGCGTTCAGGTTCGATAGTAGAATCATTCCCAGCCCCCCAGTAGTAAATCATGTTGCCCCAGCTTACATCTCCATCTGTTACCAGCGTAAATGTAGCAGGCGTGTAGTTATGTATCTCAACCATCAATTTGTTAGGAACATTGTCTGTTGGAAGAGTATTCATCAGTTTATAAGTTAATTCACCGTTAGTCCTGGGGCCCTGTACAACCAGCACCCGGTGACTGTTCCTGCCCCCTGTAGAGCGAACTGCATTAACGAATGTCTGGTGATAACTATCAAGTATGGCCATATGCTCGGCATCTTCAGCCACAGGTTCATTCGTGCCGGCAAATATCAGATGCTCGTCAAAATCACGCATGGTTGTCGCGATCTGCTCCCAAATCGCCTTTTGCATCGCATTAACGGAATCTTTCTTTGTCGCATTGACATTATTTTCCAGCCAACCCCAATCCCCGTGAACATTCAGCATCACATACATATCATTCGCCACACACCATCCAACGACTTCTTTCACCCGGTTAAGCCACGCAGGGTCAATTTTCGCTTTTGCCCGATCACTTAAATGCCATTTAACCCAGCCCGTGGGAAGCCGTACAGAGTTGAAACCTATTTGTTTTACAAATTTCACATACGACTCAGTAATTTTGCTGTTCACCCACTCAGCTTCGGTTGGGGCTTCCATGGTGTTGCCAAAATTTATTCCCAAATGCATCTTTGCCGCCAGTTCCACGGCAGTGCTGTTCATTCCCGTTGCATCAGGCGGGATTGGAGACAAATTATAGGAAGGATACAGCTGGCTTACCTGAGACACCACAAGGCGTCTGGACTGGCCGTTGTCCGAGCTCACGGTCAGTGTAGCTGTTCGCTTGCTGCCAGTGGTATTGGCTTCTGCATTTAGTTCAACGGTGTGAGTACCACTCTCTCCACTCGCCTGACTGATCTCGAGCCATGCTGCAGAATTACTGATGCGCCATTTTTCGTTACACGAAATGGTAATCTCCGAGGTGCCTCCCAATTCCGAAATGGAAATCTGTGGCGTGCCTCCCCCGTCGGGAACTACTATATCGGATCCCGAAACCGATAGTATTGGTGTCTCATCGTCTTCCTTACAGCCTGAAATAAAAACAACGGCAAGCAGCATCGGCAGCAAGAACTTTTTGAAAAGTCCGTTCATCATAAATGTTAGGTTTATTTAAGTTTAAAACTCGACCTCTGGTTAACAACGAAGTAAATCTTAGCGGGTGCAATGGATTCCAAATCGTTCTAATCAGTAATCGTTTGCAGGCTAAAGATATGTGCACCGGAAAACTGATATGTCTAATTGAAGGGTATCAGAAGTCTAGTACGGTTGGCGCGGAATAATGGATGAACGGTTGAATGCTGTTAAATCGCGGACGAGTTGCCGAATCCGGGGCCTCAACTGGAAACGTTTTAGAAATCCAAAAGATGGGGATAAAAAGTATAAAGGGGGTATTTGATTCATTGAGACTTGCTGCTCTTAATGACGAATGGCGTTAGAGGAAGCCGTCCAACTCCAATGCTTAAGGCAATCTCGCCGAAATAAAGCATTCCTGAGAATGTTTTGAAGACTGCTATGTCTGTCTTTTTGGACTTTCTATATCATCGCACAATGTAATATTGACGGCCCGTTTCTGCGATGCGCTGAAATGTTAGAAAACCTTAATTCTAAAACAAGAAATATGCGTGAAGAGGCATTTGAAAACAATGTCCTTCCGAGCCTTAAAACTATTTTGACCTTATGAAGAAAAAATCACTAACAACATTATACCGCCTTGTATTTACTTGCTTACTATGCATCGTTTTTGAGTTTGACGGCTACGCCCAAATTGCTACCGACTACATCTGGAAGAATGCACCGATTGGTGGTGGCGGATTTGTAACCGGTATCATTACACACCGAGGCTCCGGCGATAGGTATTGCCGCACCGACGTGGGTGGAGCGTATCGTTGGGATGCCTCAAACAATAAATGGATTCAATTGCTCGACTGGATTAACGAGTCAGAAAATGGTTTTATTGGCGTGGACGCTTTGGCAATTGATCCGCAGAATGCTAATAATGTTTACATGCTTTGCGGAACGGACTATATTAACAATGGAAGAACCGCCATATTGAAATCCACCGATAAAGGAAATACATTCACCTATACGGATGTAACTTCTAAATTTAAGACGCATGGAAATGGGAACGGGCGAGGTAACGGAGAACGTCTTGCAGTTGATCCCCACAACAGTAACATATTATTCTGCGGGACGCGATCCAACGGATTATGGAAGAGCACGGATGCTGGTGTTACCTGGAACCTGCTCTGGAATGATGTAACCACAACTCCGAATGGGAACGGAATATGTTTTGTGCTTTTTGATCCTTCAAGCAGTGTTGTAGGGGCTGCGACACAAACCATTTACATTGGAGTTTCCCGCAAAGGCAGCGCCAACATTTATAAAAGTACCGACGGAGGCGCTACCTTTTCAGACATTTCACCAACAACCAGTTTTATGCCGCATCGGGTTGCTCTACAGGGAACTACCATGTATGTCACCTATGCGGATGGTGCAGGTCCGGCACTCGAGGGAGATGGAAAGTTATATAAGCTAAACACATCTACAGGGATCTGGACGAACGTGACACCCGTTCATTCGAAGGATTATGCATACGGAGGAGTAAGTATAGATCCTACGAATGTCGATAGAGTAATTGTTTCTACCTGTGGCATGTATTGGAACAACCAGTTTGGTACTGGCTGGGGTGACTTTGTTTTCCTCTCTACAAACGGAGGATCAACCTGGAGTCTTAAAAACGGCGCCAACGCTACCTATAATAGTAATGGCATCGGCTGGTCAGCCGGTGGGGCGATAAACTGGATGGACTGTATCGAGTTTGACCAGGATAATCTTTTGAAAGTGCGGGTAATCGGTGGCGGTGGCGTATATACCTGTTCCGATATCACGGCCACCAATCCTTCATGGAAATATGATGTAATCGGAATGGAAGAGACCGCATTCCTTGACGGGGTAAGCATTCCGGGAGGTCCGTTTATTTCTTGTTTCGGAGACGTATCGGGCTTTGTGCATGAACCGCTGAATTCTTATCCGTCCCAAAAGCTTTCTCCTATAGGAGGTTATAATAACCTCAGCATTGCCTATGCTGCCGGCAACCCAAACAAGGTAGTAAGAATTGCCAATGAAGGAAAGGTTGTCTACTATTCTAACGATAAGGGCACTACGTGGACTGCTGCGGCTACGAACAAGGGCATATCAGGAAGGGCGGCCATCAGCGCAGATGGAAGCACTATCGTGCATTGTCCTGCATCGTCCTCAACAACTTATTATACGACCAACAACGGAGGAAGCTGGACAAGTTGCTCTGGCGTATCGTTTTCAGACGCTGTTCCCGTGGCCGACCAGGTAAATTCAAATTACTTCTATATCTATAATCCAGGGAACGGGCAGATACTTTCAAGTTCCAATAAGGGAGTCAGCTTTTCAGTAGCAGGTACTCCTGGAACCAATACATTTTATCCCTGGGAACTAACCACCTTGATCCGGACGGCGCCCGGCTTGGAGGGACATGTTTGGGTGCCGCTTGGCGGCAATGGCTTAAAATATTCTACCAACTATGGATCGACGTTTACAGCGGTCGCTGGTGTAAGCTATTGTAAATCCATAGGAATTGGAAAGACCATGTCCGGAGCCAGTTATCCTACAATTTTCATTTGGGGAACGGTGTCAGGGGTGACAGGTCTTTTCAGATCCGTAGATCAGGGTGCCACATGGATCAGGCTGAATGATGATGACCATGAATTTGGGGGTGCTCCATTCCTTGTGGGAGATATGAATGTCGACGGGAGAGTATACATGTGTGCCGGCGGGGGAAGAGGTGTACTTTACTGGGATGATCTAACCCTAGTACAAGACCCCGATCCAGTAACAGGCATCCACGATGAGCATTCAAAAGCCCTTCGCATGCATCCGAATCCGGCAGATGCGTCCGTCACAATTTCTGACGACTCCGACTCCGTTAATTTGCGTAGCGTCACTGTCCGCGATGTGCGTGGCCGCACCGTCAGTAACTCGCGCAACCAAGGTATGAGTGCAAAGGTGTCCCTGGAAGGCCTGCCTGCAGGGATCTATCTAATTGAAGTGGTTGATCAACACGGTACAACAACCATCACGCGGGTAGTTAAAAAGTGAGAGTCGTATGGCGAAGTAGGTTGCTTAAGCCAATCACTCATCAATAGTTACAGATAAGAAAGTAGTTTATCATCGAACCGGTATAGACAGAGCAATACTATAACATCGGTATCATTCCTATTGGATGACCTGGTTCAAGTATATATATCATCTACAAACTTCAAAATGATAAAGGGGCTGTCTTAATTTCTTAAGACAGCCCCTTTATTTTTCCCTATAGCTGTGGAGGGAAATAAAAGGTAACGATGTCGATGGATGATATCTTCATTTCAGACAACTCCAGACGAAACTCGATCATGTTCTCCCCTAACGCCACAAGTGAAAAAATTACGGGTGAACCTTGCCAGGCAAATCGACCGGTTCGAACTTAGATTGAACTTTGTCGACAGACCATCGCGGCCGGTGTCGCGAAGAGGAAGAACAACAAGTCCTTTTAGGCGACTGCTGTTCTTCTCGATGTTAGAATATCTACTATTCTCTCGAGAGTCCGGGATTTTTCTTGACGTTGTACTTTGCTACGGGTCCGCGCTTGCGCAAGATCTAACGATTTTAGCGGTCGAATTCTTCAGCATCCGCCAGGTCTGGGTATTGCATAGATCACGTTTCCTGAAGCAGACAAATTGAAGACCTTATCATCTACAGAGGTAAGAATTAGTTTCCATGTCTTTCCCTTATCTGATGATTTGAAGACACCAGCGGGATGACCACAAAAGAAGTAATTACCAACCTGAATGATTGATGCAATAGAAGGACTTGGTGGAAGGCCGGCATCAATGGCCTGCCATGTTTTACCGCCATCGTAAGATGTCCGCACGCGTCGTGTCTTCGACATGGTGTTGTAGGTTATCGCAGCGAATCCACCTTTCACCCGTTCCAAAGCAATTCCAACACCACCCTCGGCGATCACCAAATTCCAGGTTTCGCCGCCATCGGTTGATCGTATTATTCCCTTCTGACTGGTTGCCAGGATTACGCCGTTTGACTCTATCAATCTCCCGTTGGGTTTTAATACGCCTGTTTCAGAACCGGTAAAAACTGAGTCGACAGAACTCTGAACGCTATCGCCAGGAGCATTGTTCTTTTCTTTTCCAGTGAGATTCTCTTTGTTCCAAAAAGGAGTGGTCGAATTTGGCTTACTGTGATATATCCCGTCTCCAGTGCGCAGATAGATCCCGTTATCAGTCGCAGAAAAATCCTCCCTCGCGAAATCATCTATCAAATTTTCGGGCAGTCCCTCACTAATATCTACCCATGTTTGTCCGCCATCGTTAGATCTGAAAATGATCTTTACTGGCTTAGGTCTAACACTGCCTGACACTTGCTGATCAACGGTGCTCAGACCTGACGCTGGAAATTCCGATACCTCATTGTCAAAGGACAATAGAAAGAGAAGTAAAAAAGGAAGGCTGTAGATTTTCATATCATTAAGTAGTTTGGTGAAACGCTGTACATGCTTCTATTATCGAAGACATGAACAAAACTAAAGCACTTTATACCGGGTTTAGTAAAGGACTTGTAAAAAGATGTTAACGAAATGTAAAGTTAGTAAACCAAAATTTCCAGTTTTATCTTGCATCATGGCGCCTGTATAGTAATAGCGTATCATATCTGCGTATTAGTATTCCGGCAAATATTTATACTATACAGGAATTATTTACCCGAAAATTCTTATGAATGAGCAGTGATACAACTTAATGAGCATTCATTCACCACGGAACATTTTTAATTATTTTTAGAGTTACACTGTACTTGTTTGTGATATATGTTCCTATATACAACTATAGTGTAGATCTTCGAGATGAAGAACTACTCTACTATTCGTTGTAAACGGCAAAAGGAATTGACTGTATTAAAAGACACTTATTGAGTGGCGAGATTCAATAGATTAATAATGAAATATAGGCAATAACGCTCTTAGATTGGAACATTGGCTTAGAAGCAATATAAAATAACAAATATGAATAAGACTTTATATGATTTAACAAAAGAGGACTGGAATTCACTTTTTCCTGTGAAACTGGTTGAACATAATCCAGAATGGAGAACTATATATACTAAAGAAAAAGAAAAAATTATTAAAAAGCTTGGAGCAGAGATAATTCTAAGAATAGAACATTTTGGAAGTACTTCCATTCAAAACATCAAAGCAAAGCCTTATATCGATATCCTTATACAAGTTTCTAGTGACCATCTTTTTAGTGAAGAAATAATAGCAAAGCTAAAGGAGATAGGCTACACGTATTTTAAAGTACCGGAGCGAGACAATATAAGTGCATACATGTCATTTGGCAAAGGCTATAATCTTAATGGAGTAAAAGAACAGATTTTTCATATCCATATGTGTCCCAAAGATAACGTGATGTGTAAACAAACTGATTTTCGTGATTATTTAAATTCGAACTTTGAAAGGGCTAAGCAGTATGAAGCGTTAAAGCTCGAACTTGAGTCGAAATACAAAAATGATAGAGGAGCCTATGTATTGGGAAAAACTGATTTTATAAATGAAACGATAAAAATGGTAAAATAATACTGTAACTGAGAAGGCATGACATCGACAACAAAGTCATCACCCATATATATATATTATTTTTTAAGTATAAAACATAGTTTAAGATAACGAAGTCGGACAAATCAAAACATAATATTTGCATTGCTTCAATCAAGCGAAGCACCATTGATCCACACGAATTCTAAAAGACATCTAGAGTACGTGGTCTATTATACGTTTTTATGCATCGTATATAGGCATGTATAAATGTTGCTAGAATCAAGATTAGTTTTTTATCACAGTTTTGGTAAGGTGTTTATGTTTATTAATTGAATAATTATATACCTCATTGAATAATTATATACCTCAGCCAGAGGAATCCATCTGGACTCCACGGGGAGATATACTTACACTTTTACGCCTACCAAGGTGATATCATCTCTTTGGTCGGCAGCTTGCTGGTGCTCATCAAGAACCTTGTCGAAGGCCACTTTTTGTTCTGATAAAGGGAGAAGTGCCACCTGGGCAATAACCTCTCTCAATCGGGGTGTCCCGAGCTTAATCCGCTCTGCGTTATTCTGATCTGTATATCCATCGGTGGTCAGATAAAATGTGGTGCCTTCTTCCACGATCAGTTCCTGGGTGGTAAAGGGACGTTCGGTAGTATATTGGCCTCCAATGGATCGCCGGTCGGCCGACAGGATATTTACTTCCTGATGTTGGTTAAGCACATAGAACAAGGGACGTTTCGCTCCGGCATATAATACTTGCACCTGGCCACCCTCTCCTTTTTGCATGCGCAAGAGGCACACATCCATTCCGGCCGTGTTTACACCTTCCGCTTTATCGATGGCGCTCTTGACACCCTTATCCAATTGTTCGAGTATCTCGGCCGGATCAAGGATGTGTTTGAAATTGATAATTTCGTTGAGCAGGGTATTGCCGATGATGGACATAAAAGCACCGGGTACGCCGTGGCCGGTACAGTCGACAACGGCTATAAAAACAAGATCACTTTCTTTTCCCTCCAGGTCTTCTTTGGACAAATGAGAGAACCAATAGAAGTCGCCTGATACAATATCCTTGGGGCGGTAAAGCACAAAATGTTCTGGTAAAGTCTGACTTATCTTTTTCTCGGAGGGTAGCAGGGCTTGCTGAATGGTGTTGGCATACAGGATACTGCTCATCACCTGCTCATTGGCTTTACGAAGGCTGTTATGGCTTTCCTGAAGTTCAAAATTGGTGGTTTGCAGCTGTTCGGTGGTGGCCAGCAACTCTTCCTGTTGCTGCAAGATCTCTTCCTGCTTTTCACACATGTCAGCATTGACGAGTTGCAGCTCTTCTTTTTGCTGCACGACTTCGGCTGTTCGTTCCTGTACCTGTTCTTCCAGTTTAGCCTTCTGAGCCTGGATGGCGTTAATCCGAATGCGATAGAAGGTAAAAGCACTGCCCATGACCATGGTAGCGGCGAGTACCTTGAACCACCAGGTTTGCCAGAAGGGTGGCGTAATGATGACTTTGATGGAGGCACCTTTCTCATTCCAGACCCCATCGTTGTTGGAGGCTTTCACCCGGAATGTATATTCGCCGGGATTCAGGTTGGTATAGGTAGCCTTGCGCTGCGTGCCTACCTGGTTCCAGTCCTGGTCAAAGCCTTCCAATTTATAGGCATACTGGTTCTTGCCGGGAAGGACAAAGTTAAGAGCGGCAAACTCAAAGGTAAATACCGATTGTTTATAGGAGAGCGTCAATTCTTTCGTTTGACTGATGCTTTGCTTGAGGGGAGAATCTTTATCGGCCAGGCCGACTGATTTATTAAAGATTTGAAAATCAGTAATCATTACAGGAGGAACATACGGATTCTCCCGCAGGCTGTCGGGATGAAACATACTCATGCCCGCGGTGCCGGCAAAAAACATGGTGCCATCCGGGGCTTTGTAGCAGGCATTACGGTTAAACTCCTCTACCTGCAGGTCATCATTAACATCGTAGTTTCGGAAGGTCTTGTGCCTCGGATCGAAACGACTGAGGCCTTTGTTGGTGCTCAGCCACAGGTTGCCTTTCGCATCTTCCAGCATTCCCTTAATCACATCGCTGGGCAAGCCCTCTTTGCGGGTGTAACGGATAAAGCGGTTGTTTTTCTCATCCAGGCGGTTGAACCCCTGTTCAGTGCCCACCCAAAGGGTATTCTGGTGGTCTACCAGCAGCGAAATGATGGTTTTATGGCTCAGGCTGTTGGGATTATTTTCCTCGTGCTGGTATCGGGTGAACTTCCCGCTATTGCGGTCAAAGCGGTTAAGTCCATCTTCGGTACCCACCCAGACGTTGCCCTGGTGATCTTCACAAATAGCGAAGACGGAATTATTGCTGAGGCTACCCGCATCGTTAGCATCAAACCGGTGGTAGGTGAATTGTCGGCTGCGGTGGTCGTATAGGATCAACCCGTCTCCCCAATCGCCTATCCAGAGGTTATGGTCGTGGTCTTGGAAGACGATCGGTTTGGAACTGCCAATCCTTTGGTTGTTGGTCGGATCTGGATGAGGGAAAAGGAAATTAAATTGACCGTTGCGTTTGTTAAAAAAGGCAAAGCTTGCCAAGTGGTAGGTAAGCGCCAGAGAGTCGCGGCCGTAGTCGGCCATTGATAAAATGATGCCGACGGCAGGCCCTTGTTGAGGAGGGGTTGGATAGTGCGTAAACAGTCCGGTGCGACGGTCCAGCATTACTAATCCGCCCTCTTCGACACTGATCCAGATACGGCCTTGTGGGTCGCCGGTGACCGCATACATATTGGGGGTGTTGAAGTCGAGGATCTTCCGGTAGTGCGCAAACTTGCCGGCATAAGGCGAATAAAGGTTGACGCCCCCCGCCCAGGTGCCTGCCCACATATTGCCCTGATCATCCCTATAGAGGGAGGGCACCGAATTATTGCTCAGACTGGTGGGGTCATCAATGTTCTGGCGTAAGGTGCCGAACCGGTTTTGGCGGTAGTCAAACAGGCTGATGCCTCCATCCTCGGTACCAATCCAGAGCCGGCCATCGGGGCCTTCCGCCAGGGAGATGACTTCGTTATAGCAGAGGCTGTTGGGGTTGTTTTCATCGTGGAGAAAGCGGGTAAAGGAATCGGTCTGGCGGTTATAGAGCAGCAGACCTCCGGTTGTGCCTACCCAGAGGCGGCCCTGACTGTCTTGAAAAACCGGTGACCCGATCGCTTGAAGCTCGGTGGTGGAATACGTACGAAAGCTCTGGTTACCAGGATTGAACCGATGAATGCCGTACCAGGTGATGATCCACAGTTCCCCTCGATCGTCTTCGGTTATGTGTTGCAAACTGGCTATTTCGAAAGGCGTTTTACAGGGACGGAAGTGGCCCTTTTCCCAACGGAAGAGACCATTTTCGGTACCTATCCAGCGGGTGCCCCGGTGATCCTGGAGGATATCACTTACATAGACAGGATGATCCCCCAGCGAATAGTGGATAAAGGTTTCCTGTTGCCGGTCAAAGCGATCGATGCCCTTAGAGGTCGCTACCCAGAGGTTGCCGGCTTTATCCTCCAGTATATCGTTAATTGAACTACTGTTGAGGCTGGCGGGATTTTTCGGGTCATTGCGGTAGACCGTCATCTGGTAGCCGTCATAGCGATTGAGTCCATCGCGAGTACCAAACCACATATACCCTTCCCGGTCCTTGAGGCTACACTTTACCGTGCTTTGGGAAAGTCCTTCCTTAAGTGAAATGCGCTTGAAGTGGACTTGTTCCTGCTGGGCCTGACAGGGCACACTTGTAGTAAAAAGAATCAGAAGTAGTAAAATGTTTCTCATATAGAGTTTTCCAGAATCGATTTTTTCGCACCTACTCTCATGGGGCTTTAATTATATCTATACTTCTAAATTTCTAATCAACGATAAATCAACTTGCAGTATACTCTAGCATATATAGCGAGATACTAAGATTATAGCATCAAGTATATACCTTCGTTACTTACAAGCTTTTCATATCCACATATACCCAGTAGCTTGAATTATATACATATGTATATAGTCCACTCTGAATTAGAGGCTCTTTTATATCAATTTTCCAAGCTAACCTTTAAGACCAATAACCTTCACGAAATTATTGTGTGCATCCCAGGCTATATTATTAACAGCAGTTTTACTGGTATGCCGTAAGGAAGAAAGGGCACATCAATAAGTCTGTGTGTGAATCGGTAAATTGGCATCAATAGAAAAATCTTCGACGTCCTGTTTCATATCTTGATCCCAATCACGAATCCTCCAATTTACGGTCACACTTCCTCCTTGTTGCTCATATTGCTTTAAAGTATTCAAGATGTCCAGGATGCTACGGGAGGAGGAGGTATTGAAGTAACTAAGACCAAAATTAAATGTTATCGGTTTATTGACATGAACCATATAGTCTTCCAGCCATTTCAACAAAGGCGCATAAAATTGGAAGGTATTTTCCAGGTAGGATTCCCCTTCTAACTCACAGATACCGGTTTCGACAGAAAAGTTTACGTTAGGAATAAAAAAGATGTTCTTCTCCCCTATAATTTTCAGGTCTTCCATTGCTATATATTATTGTTGTTTATCGTTTTTGAAACATTAATGGACAGGGCAAAAAAATCGTAATCCTCATCAAAGGGAGTAATGTCTACTTCCAGTGGTGAGCCCGCTTTTAATGCCATGTCGATCAGACCTATATTCGCACCGAGCTGGCCTTCGTGCATTGGCTGGTTACGGAGTTCTCTTTTCCATTGACGCAGGGCATCAACGTCCAGGCTATTGATCTTTTTACACTTCTCTGTAATAATTGTCGCCCAGCTTTTTTTAATCAGGTTTGCTGACGTAAGCGAATAATGGCTGGCCCAATCGCATATAAGAAACGAGCCCCGTCCATAGCTTTTTGACTTTTGATCATGGTGCTCTCTTTCTTCCGAATAGTAAGAGACATTTTGTGCCAGTTCCAGAAAGATGGAAAATACTTTCTTGTTCAAAAGAGGGTTCATCTCTATCTCATTGATGCGATTACCAATAGAGGCCAGCACCGTGTCGATAAAAGGACCTTTATAATAAACAAGGATGTGGTCCTTTTCCAGGTTTTCATCAAAGGCCAGAATGTTTAGTTTTTTATCCACAGTTTTTATTATGATGATTAATTGAAAAATCCATCTTGAACTCCCTGAGGAGAGCCTACACTTTCACGCCTATCAGGGTAATGTCATCTCTTTGTTCAGCGGCTTGCTGGTGCTCATCAAGAACTTTGTCGAAGGCTACCTTTTGCTCTGGTAAAGGAAGGAATACAACCTGGCTGATAACCTCTTTCAATCGGGATGTCCCGAGTTTAATCCGCTCTGTGTTATTCTGATCTGTATATCCATCGGTGGTGAGATAAAATGTCGTCCCTTTTTCCACGATCAGTTCCTGAGTGGTAAAGGGACGTACGGTAGTGTACTGACCTCCAATGGAGCGCCGGTCTGCATGCAGGATATTCACTCCCTGCTGCCGGTTCGGTACATAGAATAAGGGGCGTTTCGCTCCGGCATATAATACACGCGTCTGGCCGCCTTCTCCTTTTTGCATGCGCAGGAGACAAACATCCATGCCGGCGGTGTTTACACCTTCAGCTTTATCGACAGCACTTCTTACGCCCCTGTCCAATTGTTCGAGTATCTCGGCCGGATCAAGGATGTGTTTGAAATTGATAATTTCGTTGAGCAGGGTATTGCCGATGATGGACATAAAAGCACCGGGTACGCCGTGGCCGGTACAGTCGACAACGGCTATAAAAACAAGATCACTTTCCGCTCCCTCCAGGTCTTCTTTGGACAAATGAGAGAACCAATAGAAGTCGCCTGATACAATATCCTTGGGCCGGTAAAGCACAAAATGTTCTGGCAAAGTCTGACTTATCTTTTTCTCGGAGGGTAGCAGGGCTTGCTGAATGGTGTTGGCATACAGGATACTGCTCATCACCTGCTCATTGGCTTTGCGCAGACTACTGTGCTGGATTTCAATTTCTATCTGGCTTCCCTTGAGTTCGTCGTTAATGGTTTGCAGTTGTTCGGCCGTAGCCTGTAACTCTTCCTGTTGCTGCAAGATCTCTTCCTGCTTTTCGCGCATGTCGGCATTCACGAGTTGCAGCTCTTCTTTTTGCTGCATGACTTCAGCTGTTCGTTCCAGCACTTGTTCTTCCAGCTTCGCCTTCTGGGCCTGGACGGCGTTGATTCGTATCCGATAGAAGGTAAAAGCACTCCCTAGGATAGCGATGGCTACCCCGAGTCGAAACCACCAGGTTTGCCAGAAGGGTGGCGTAATGATGACTTTGATAGAGGTCCCTTTCTCATTCCACAGGCCATCGTTGTTGGAGGCCTTCACCCGGAATGTATATTCTCCGGGATTCAGGTTGGTATAGGTTGCCTTTCGTTGCGTGCCTACCTGATTCCAATCCTGGTCAAAGCCTTCCAATTTATAGGCATACTGGTTCTTGCCAGGAAGGGTAAAGTTGAGGGCAGCAAACTCAAACGTAAATACCGATTGTTTGTAGGAGAGTGTAAGTTCATTGGTTTGACTGATGCTTTGCTGGAGGATCGAGTCCTTATCAGCCAAGCCGACTGACTTATTAAAGATCTGAAATTCGGTTAGTACAACCGGTGGAATGTAAGGGTTCTCGCGTAGGCTGTCGGGATGAAACAAGTTGATGCCATTGGTGCCGGCAAAAAACAGGGTGCCATCTGGGGCTTTGTAGCAGGCATTGCGGTTGAACTCCTCTACTTGCAAGCCATCATTGACATCGTAGTTGCGGAAGGTTTTCTGCTGGGGATTAAAGCGGCTGAGGCCTTTGTTGGTACCCAGCCACAGGTTGCCTTTCGCATCCTCCAGCATCCCCTTGATCACATCGCTGGGCAATCCGTCTTTGCGGGTATACCGGGTAAAGCGGTTGGTTTTCGCATCTAGGCGGTTGAGCCCCTGTTCAGTGCCCACCCAAAGGGTGCCCTGGTGGTCTACCAGTAGGGCATAGACGGCATTGTGGCTCAGGCTGTGGGGGTTCTTCTCCTCGTGCTGGTATTGGACAAACTTCCCGCTGCGGCGGTCAAAGCGGTTGAGCCCACCTTCGGTACCCACCCAGACGTTGCCCTGCTGGTCTTCACAGAGGCCAAACACGACATTATTACTCAGACCACTATCCTGATTGTTAGGATCTGATCGGTAGGTGGTGAATTGTCTTTTGCGGTGGTCGTAGAAGTTCAAGCCATTTCCCCAATCGCCCATCCAGACGTTGTGCTCGTGGTCGTGGAGAATAATCGGCTTGGTGGAGCCCGATATCCCGGGATGAGCGGAACCAGGGAAAAAGTGAGTAAACCGCCCCGTGTGTTTGTTAAAGAAGGCAAAATTAGCGTCGCTGTAGCCAATGGCCAGGGAATCGGAGCCGTAATCGGCAATGGAGAAGATGACGGTAGTGGTAAACTCTCGTTGATGCGGGTTGGGATAGTGGGTAAACTTTCCGGTACGGCGATCCAGCATCGCCAGCCCGCCATCTTCAACGCTGATCCAGATTCGGCCCTGTTGGTCACCGGTGACGGCATACATATTGGGGTTGTTGAAGTGGAGGATTTTCTGGTAGTGGACAAATTTGCCGGCGTAGGGGGAAAACATGTTGACGCCCCCGGCCCAGGTACCCGCCCACATATTACCTTGATCATCCTTATACAGCGAGTGAACCGAATTATTGCTCAGACTGGTAGGGTCATCAATGTTCTGACTGATGGTGCTGAAGCGATTATTTTTGTAGTCAAACAGGCTGATGCCCCCGTTCTGGGTACCAATCCAGAGCCGGCCATCGGGTCCTTCGGCCAGGGAGAGAACCCGGTTCAGACACAAACTATTGGGGTTGTTTTCATCGTGGACAAAGCGGATAAAGGAATCGGTCTGGCGGTTGTAGAGCAACAGCCCTTCTCGGTACGTGCCTACCCAGAGGCGACCCTGACTGTCGTGATAAACCATGGATGGGTTGGCCGGGTAACTGCTAACCTGTTGGGTGCGGAGGTTGAGGCGTTGGATTTTATCCCAAGAAAGTAACCACAGGTCTCCCTGATCGTCTTCGGTCATTCTGAATACATTGGATACCTCCCGAAAGAGTTGGAAGTGATCCTTCTCCCAGCGGAAGAGGTGGTTACCGGTGGTAATCAAGAGGTTGCCCTGGTGGTCCTGAAGGATATCCCCTACATTGACGGGATTTTCACCCAGCGGATAGTGGATAAAGGATTCCTTTTGTCGGTCAAAGCGGTCGATGCCCTTGGCGGTTGCCACCCACAGGTTGCCCGCTTTATCCTCCAGAATATCGTGGATCATGTTACTGCTGACGCTGGCGGGCTTTTTAGGGTCGTTGCGGAAGACGGTCATCTGATAGCCATCATAGCGGTTGAGGCCATCCAAAGTGCTAAACCACATATAACCTTCCTTGTCCCTTAAGCTACACCTAACGGTGCTTTGAGAAAGGCCTTCCTTGAGTGAAATGCGTTTAAAGTGGATTTGTTCCTGCTGAGCCTGACAGAACAGACTCATAATGGAAAAAATTAGAGGTAGTGAAATGTTTCTCATATAGAGTTTTTCAAAACCGATTTCTCCGTTACTACTGTCATGGGTCTTACACTATTTTATATGTTCTGAATTCCTTCTACAAATGTCTTTTTTAATAGTTGATAATGATTTTGTCATGCCTTGACAAAATGGTGTACTTTTATGAGAATACGTTTTTTCATGGATTTCAAACGATGTAGATAGAACTAGGACAGTATCCATGCGAAGCGTGGCTGGTACGATTGATCCAGCTTGCTGAGACGATTTGTGCAGATCGAATTACAGGAGGCTATTTATAACGATGACTGGATAATGGAAATAGATACAGTTACGCTCTCATGGAAGTTAATTTCATGCAGGCTGGCCTTGCTTGGTCTAAGTCAATACAGGTACGGAGCGCGCTGAGTAAAAGACCAAGTTTCTTTAAATCAAGTATTATAGATATAGCAATATAAACTGGTTTACTATATCTTAAATTCAAAGTAAAAATAAACCGGGTGATCGTTGTCATCATCGCCTTTAAGCGAGGTAATGATTGGAGACGCCATCAACCTTCTCTATAGGATAAAGGCCGTTTTGTAAATCTTAATACTTGAGACTTGTTTGGTTTACGTGAATTCTATACGCTGGCAATAGCCGAAGAAATTACTATATTGATTTGCTCTTATTGTATATATAATATGAAACAGCATGTTGCCCTACTCGTAATTGCATCAACATTCATACTTACTTCTTTTCTTACTATCCGACAATATATATCAGGAAAGATATACTCGAACAACCCAACGATTAATGCTCACCTGGCTGGATCGTATATATTTGTAAAATCTGATAATAAAATAATTGCCGGAGATTATGTTGACAAAGCCCGGCATTACCACATAAACTTCCTGGCAAATCTTTCTGGCAAAGGATCTTTTGATTTTATGTAGCCGGAAAAGGCATTGATACTATATTTTTAAAATCCTTTACCACATTTGAAAGTGACGTGGTAACTTGGGACATCAAGTACCCGGGCTAAAATCAAAAAGTAATGAGCGTTCACTCAGAAAAATTCTTCCTGAAGACAGTTCATCATGAGATTGTATTAGTAATTAATTCTTACCAATAAGCTGAACGATGTACAAGCTTGCAAAGCCAAGAAAGAAAAGACAGGCAAGAGTGTCGGTACCTTAGTAAAGAAAAAAGCCTTTCTTATTATTGCAATTTGAAGGCACATTCTCAATGCAACTACTTTCTATTATCAATTTTACAGCTTCCATTCAGGGCATTTTTCTTTCCTATTTGCTTTTTAATAAGAGATCTGAATCCAGGGAATACCGTGCACTGGGTTTCCTGGTGCTTGTAATGTCTATCGGGTTACTAGGCGCTGTGTTGGGGTTATCTGGGTACTACAAACAATTTCCACACCTCATGCGCATCGGTGACCCCATGGGATTGTTGCTGGGTCCGTTGCTATATCTATATATATACCTTCTTACGCGCGGTGAAACACCGAAGCGTTTTTACTTTCACCTGGTACCTTTTGTGCTCTATGTGGTTTCGATCATCCCTTTCTACACGTTGAGCGCGGAAGAGAAAATAGCTTTTGGCGAAAAAGTCTTTCTCAATAAAAATCAAAGCGCACTGGCGCTAGCCATACAAGTGGCTCGCACTATACATGTTATGGTTTATGTGGTGTTAAGTCTGGCGCTGATCAAACGATTCGACAAGGTGCTGGAAAAGAATTTCTCTGAGATCGAAAAAATCAACCTTCACAAATGTCAGGATCTCCTCAGGCTGTATGTGGTGGTCTGCGCCATAGCCATTGTCATTTTTATTGCCGTTTTTTTTATCCCATTTCACCTGGTCATGGCCAACAACCTTGTCGGCCTGGGTATCAGCCTTCTTATTTACATACTCGCTTATGTAAGCTGGGGTCAGCAGGTGGTAAAAGTCAACGAATTAGTTCCGGTTGAAGCGCCACAGGAAATTGAGCATCAAACGCCTTTTACAGCCTATTCGGGCAATGAAAATGGCAGAATTACACTCCACCTGAGTGATGAACAATACCAGAATTTATCAAAGCGACTCGAAAAGTTGCTTGATCACGATAAGGTCTATCTTGAAAACGAGCTTTCGCTGGCGCAACTCAGTAAAAAACTGAACATCGTACCGTACCTGGCCTCCGAGCTGATCAACCGCAAATACCAGGAGTCGTTTTTCGACCTGATAAACCGTCACCGCATCGAGGAGGTGAAAAAGCGGCTTACTGACCCGGCTTTTGCCTATTTATCTATTTTTGGGGTAGCAGTCGATTGTGGGTTCAATTCAAAGTCATCATTCAACACGGCATTTAAGAAATTCACCAGCCTAACTCCATCACAATATCGCGTCAGCAAATAATATCGTTCCGTAAATAAGGTATGACTTTCTGAAGTTGCACGTCCGGCTTTCGCAATCAGGGCGAAAACCACACGGGAGGCGGGCACTTTTGTGTCACATTTAAAAACAGAAAGTCATGAAAAAATCAATCTTTATTTTAATGCTTATCAGCAGCCGTGTTTGGGCGCAAGAGACTTACCATGTTGAAAAAGCATTTCACCTGGAAATAGACCCAATCGCGTATGCCTTAAAAGGATATTCGCTGCATGCCATCTACCAGGTTAACAAGCTAAGCTTCGATGCGGGCATATTTGGTATCGAGCCCCCCGAGGGGTTTACGGGTAATAAAGGCTTTCGCGAAAAAATGAACGGCGCCGGCATCAAGGCTCATTATCATTTTAGCGGAATCAAAGGCTGGTTTACTGGCATCAGCGCCGGGTACTCCAATATGGATATCAAACATAAAGCCTCCGGGGCGACCGACAAGGGTAAAGCGGTAGGCATTGGCGCCGATGTGGGCTATCGCTTCTTTTTCTGGAAAAATCAAATGGGAAAGCCCACCGGCCTTTACCTGATGCCGTGGGTAAGTGTTGGCTATGATGTTTACCAGGAGAAAATAGACATCGTTGAAAAAGAATACAAGCAACAGCCCGTTACCTTTTTTCCTACTGTACACATAGGTTACCGGTTCAAATAGACCTATGGACATGAAAATGCTGCTGAAAGCTGAAGAAGCTGCCGAGCTGGTAATGGCCTATGTTTTAAGTCTGCTCTTGGGGTATATCTGGTGGATGTTTTTTGCGCTGCTATTTCTGCCAGATGTGTTCATGGCAGGCTACATGGTAAATAAAAAGGCTGGTGCATGGCTTTACAATCTGGCCCATCATAAGGGAGTAGCGGTTATAATCGGCCTTACTGCATTAGCCCTCTCAAGCCAGGCAGGTATGCTTAGTGCCTGCGTACTGTTTGGCCATAGCGCCCTGGACCGCATGCTGGGTTGGGGTTTAAAATATAAGGATGATTTCAAACATACTCACACTGGGTGGATCGGGAAAAGCTCCTAGGCCCTACGCTACACAGGACTGGTACTGACTTTCATAAGAAGGCTGCATTAACATTAACCTAATGCATCAAATTTTTGCTCCCATCCCCTTGCCCTGTCCCCTGACAGGACACTAGTGCTTTGTCAGGGGACAGGATGGGGTGAAGATGACCGCACTAAGCTCAGCAGACAAAACCAGTCCATGGGCTTGCCAAGGCGGGCGAAACGGAAGTGAGGGGATTGTTCGCCGACAGAATTATTTAACGATATAGATTGGCAGTTGTCCTGGTGCTGCAAGAGAAGGCTTCGGCACAGGAGCATTTCTGCCCTTGATCATCGTTTAAAAAATCTTCTATCAAATCCTTCAGAATAAGAGGCGCTCTAGACAAATATACAGCCAGCCGTTCATTTTCTTTTTTTCGGTTTGAACGAAAACCAAGAAGCCTTTTTTTGATTTATTGCAGGTACTTTGATAATCTGAAAAGATCAAAAGCTTTTTTTGCAGAGTTGATGAGCCCCTATTAATAACTACACATACACTCACAATGATGTAAATGATATTGCTTCGGTATATCTATAATTCTTATCGACACCATGGATGATATATATACCATGGTCTATACATAATTAATGTAGTATACAGTTGTCAGCCGGGTCTAGCTCGACAACTGTATCTACACTGCCATTGATTATTCTCTTTGGTAGAATCGTGAGATTGGACCAAAGAAACAGAAAGCTCCGGCACTGCATCGACATTACCATCTCCCTTTCCGCTGAACCATTGCGTTCAGGGCAAGGGATCTTTCTTTGCAGTGATTCATGTCGATCATTTACTCAACTGCCGCATGAATTGCATCAATCGTAGCCTGATCCTTTATCGTCGTCAGATTTGCCCGATCCAGCACACCACCTGTATCCACCAAAATGGTACAATACCGCGCGTCTTCGCCTCCTTGGTCACAAATTTACCCAGTGGTCAACAGAGATTTCTTCATACCTCTGGGATCAGAGGTAAATACCAATGCTAACCATTGACATATGATACACATATAAACAGTACCTTATCTAATGTTAGATATCCGTAAGCCCAACATTAGATAAGCAACCAGATCAGCCACTATTCACCACGGGCTCTCAGCGCATCCATGGCGCGTTAATCATCCCAATCCATTAATGGTAATCCAGCTCCGACACGTAGTGAATCTAAATCCCTTTGGTTATCCAATGTTTCGGTTCCTCTGTCTATTACACCAGCCCAAAGAAACGGGGATATTTTATTGGCACGGGCAGTTCTTACAGCATGTCCAAGGAAATGTGCTCTTGAGTTTAAAGACAATATTGAATCTGCTGGGGTTGGACAATTAGCAGAATGGTTTTCTGTACCAAACTCACCCATCAATAAAGGAATACCATTATCTACAAATCTTTCCTTAGCTAATTGAAAGGTGCTTTCCATATAATCCTCTTCGTAAGCAGTTGAATTATGTTCTGGATCGGTAGTTGATTTAAGGTTAGCACCCCAATAACGCCACTCTTTTCCCCAACTGGCATCACCTGTTAAAATACAAAAATTTGACGGGGTATAATAGTGAAATTCAAGCATCAATTTATCAGGAACCTTATCGACAGGCAAACCAGGGTTTGCACCAACAGAAAAGAAAGTGGCTAAATCAAGTGATGTGTTTGGAGCTTGAATAACTAAAGTACGGTAAGCATTTTTCCCTCCGGTAGAGCGAACAGCATCGATAAATATTTGGTGAAAATCATGCAAATTGGTAACTTCTACTAATGTTTTAGCATCAGGTTCATTGGAACTTGCAAACATTACTTTTTCATCAAAATCACGCAATTTAGTAGCTACCTGTTCCCATATAACCCTTTGAATAGCTTTTATACTATCTAATTTTGCACCAGTAGCTTTACAATCCATAAAGCCATCATGGTGATCATTTACCAGTACATACATATCATCATTAACACAATATTGTACTACTTCTTTTAACCTGTCTAACCAAGAATCATCAATTTTTCCAGTTTCTTTATTTGCATGCGAGACCCAATATTGACAAGGAATTCTTATAGCATTAAACCCTCCCTCTTTAAGCACATCTATTAGATTTTGTGTTATCAAAGGATTTCCCCAACCAGTTTCTCCATAAGGAGTTTCCATAGTATTCCAGATATTTATTCCCAATTTAATACCTGCATTTATCTCCATTGCAGTACTTCCCATGCCTGTCGCATCGGGCTCAATTGGTGATGTGTTATAAGATGGATAAAGTTGAGCCGCCTGAGACACTTTAACCCGTCTGCTTTGCCCGTTATCCGAGTCGACAGTCACTATAGCTGTACGTGTGCTGCCAGTACTATTAACGCCTGCTGATACTTCAATGGAGGCTGTACCGTTGCTTCCGCTCGTCTGACTGATCTGCAACCAGCCTAAAGCAGGATTACCAATTCGCCACGTATTGTTACAGGTAATTGTAACTTCCGATTTACTTCCCTCTGCAGGGATCGTAAGCTCGGATACAGAAACTGAAAGCTCCGGCACTGCATTATCATTACCATCTTCCTTGCAGCCGGCAAGAAAGACCATAACCAAGAGTATTATCAGAAGAGTACCTGTGCCGTAGCTCTTGTTTGAGGTCAAGGCCTCTATCTTTCCGGAAAGCGATTTTATGAAGATCATTTTTCAGCCCCCGCGTTAAGTGCATCAATCGTTGCCTGATCCTTTATCGTCAGATTTGCCCGATCCAACACACCTCCGGTATCCCACCAGAATGGTATAACGCCGTGGGCGATGGCCTCCTTGGTAACAAATGTAGTCCAATGCTTTACGGAACTGCTGTGCTTGTCCATGTCTTTAGGAACGTGGCTACTGCCACCACGATTATAAGCTGCATACTCACCCATCACTACAGGAATACCTTTGTCAACGAACTTTTCCTTCATCTTCTGAAAATATGAAATTTGCTCAGCCTCTTCTCCCCATGTAGCATTGCGATCAGGTTCAATCGTAGAGTGGTAGTCACTACCCCAGTAGTAAAACATGTCACCCCAACTGGCGTCACCATCTAACAATGTGAATTGAAACGGTGTGTAGTTATGAATTTCAACCATCATTCTGCCTTCAATTTTATCAACCGGCAAAGTATTCATGAGGTCGTATGTTTTTAGGATATCAGTACTCGGTCCTTGAACAACCAGAACGCGATAGGTATTCTTTCCACCTGTAGAACGAACGGCATTAATAAACGTCTGATGATAGCTAATAAGAATAGCCATTTGCTCCAGGTTACCATCATCTACCGGAGGTTCGTTGGCACTGGCAAACATCAGGTGTTCATCAAAATCACGCATGGCCGTGGCAATTTGCTCCCAGTAAGCTTTCTGCTTGGCGTTTATAGAATCCTTTTTTATGCTGTTAATGTTATGATCCAGCCAGCCTCCATCCCAATGTATATTTAGTAAAACATACACATCGTTTTTTACGCAGTATCCCACCACTTCTTTGACACGGTTCATCCAGTCCTGATTGATTTTTGCGGTTGCTTTATTGTCTACGTGATGCCAATCCCAGGCACAAGGAATTCTGATGGCATTGAATCCGCACTGTTTTACAAATTTTATGTAGTCTTCGGTAATCACAGGGCTACCCCAGCCTGTTTCTCCCCCGGGCGCTTCAAAGGTATTTCCAATGTTCCAGCCGAGTTTCATCTTGGCAGCAAGCTCTGATGCCGTGCTACTCATTCCTGTCATATCGGGAGGCTTGGGAGATGTGTTGTAGGTTGGGAAAAACTGAGCGGCCTGCGAAATAGTAATGCGTCTGTCCTGACCGTTATCGGAATGAACATTCAGAATTGCAGACCTGGTAGAGCCGGAAGCATTGATACCAGCTATGATGTTAATAACGGCACTCCCGCTGTTGCCATTGACCTGACTTAATTGCAACCATGTGGGAGCCGGATTGGAGATCGTCCAACTATCATTACTAGTAATGGTAAACTCCGAGGTATCACCTTCGGCATTGAAGGAGAATGCCTTTTCAGAAACAGAAAGTTCCGGATCAACATCATCCTTTTTGCAGGAGAGGCAAGAAAAAATTACAACAAGAAGGAATAGAAAAAGAATGCTACACTTAGTCTTCATTTGTGATTTAATTAAGATTATTTCTGGTGGTAAAGAATTACAGCTTTGGTTTTAGTACGATAGCTGTAATTCTTTTTTAGTATGGTGAAATGTATGTTATTCCTTACCAGGCTTATTAAGCAGGCATTGCCGTATGCTGGTTACTGTCATTCTACTTCTTGATAAAGTTGAAAATCTGGAATTCCGATTTATTGACGTGATTAAATGCCAATTGCATAGTGGAATCCGTAAGGATGAGGATGCGCGCTACATCCCTATATTTGGCATCGTTCCAACCCATTCTAAGTGGATCCACACCAATAAAAATTATAGTCTTGGCACTTTCATCCAGAGCATAACTTCCGTCATATACTCCTTTGGTGCTTATTACCTTTTGATCTACTGTGACAAATGTACCCTCATCGCTTACAGTAAAGGTCATGGAGCCAAAGTCAGTAGTCGCGGGATCTCCGGGACCCATCCACGACTGCCACGTCCACTCATCGTAAGCACAACTTCCATTCGGTTTTGTACATACTCTATTCCAGCCTAAATCAACACCTCCCCAAAACAAAGGACCTTTGAACGATGATGAGGCACCATACACCCATGCTTTCCCTGGCCCAACTCCACCAGTGAGTAGTTGCGCAAGCGGACCAACTACTACGGGAACTTTAATCTTTATTGAAAAAGTTGTGGACCCGATACTTGTTGTGAAACTGATTTTATCTTTCAGCACAAGATTACTCGCCGAAAAATCATCCGGTAACTGTACGATAGCACTTGTATCGGTGTATATAACATTGGCTAGGTCAGCATTGACGCCTTGAAAGGTTATCGCAGTTGCATCTTTAAGATTATAACCGATCAGATTAATCTGTTGACCTGGCTTGATAACATTTACAATCGTGTCATTCGGAGGGGCTGCGTAGTTTCTGACTTCAGAAATTAAAGGGGCTCCTTTAATGTTAATGCTATAAGTAGTCACCACGCCGTTCTTGTTAACCAACATTATTTCATTAACCCTGTTGCGTGGCACGGATTGAAATGGAATAGAGGGCACTTGTATAATCATATTTTGACCCGTAACCAAAGCCGAATTGATTGTAGCCTGAGTCCCCCCAAAAAAAGCAGCAACCACGTTGTCTAAATTTCTCCCGGTCAAGACAACCCACTGGCTGGTTTCCAGGGCTTGTACAACAGTATCGTTGGGAGAAGCAGCATAATTTCGGACCTCCGTGATAATAGGTGGGTTCATATCATCATCGGGTCCACAACCCAGCAATAAGACAGCTGCCATCGTGCTGAACAGCAGAAAATGGTAGATTCTTTTATTAGATTTATTTCTCATATATTTTATGTCTTTAGAATGAGTAGGGTACAGCAGGTTGCAACAAATAAGGATTGGCAGTTATCTCATCAGACGGTATAGGCAACTTAAAGGTATTGGCTGTTGCCGGTGTGATTGCCTCATAAGTACCTCCAGGAGTTACTTTACCCGTTTCACCATCAACGCTGATTTTAGAACGGCAATCTTCACAATTAAGAAGGCCTAAAGCTTTTACCGGATTGTAATTTGAAAGTCTGACAATGTCAAACCAGTATTCACCTTCACCTGCCAGTTCAACTCGTCTTTCTTTGAACAATGCATCAGCATCAATGGAGCTAACCTCATCAAGACCTGCCCTTTTTCTTATCTGATTAAAATACCCTAATGCCTGTGCATCGGAGGTTGTTCCATTGTTACCCAGAACTGCTTCGACATAAATCAAGTATATATCAGCAAGCCTTAGCAGTATCGTATGTTCAGGGGACGAAGTATTGGTCATTTGCGGCAAATTGAGGTCTTTCTCGTTACCGATGATATGCTTCTTTAAACCACTGTCGCCGCCGAACTTAAGGCCATTCTTTGTAATGCCTGCTTCAACATAACTGATATTCGTGTTTAATTCAGAGTACTTTTCACCTCTTAACATGAAGGTAGCTTTGCGCCGCAGGGAGTCAATTTCAGTGGAGTCATTATCAAGATCAAGGTATTGAAGGTACATGTCATAGGTGGCTTCAATACCAAAATATCCTCCACTACCATTTATGATTAACGCGCCACTATAAAGCTGGAGCATATTGCCATTGTACCAGCCTCCACCATTCGTTGGCCATTGAAGGGCAAACAATGATTCTTCATTATCGCTATTTTTATATTCGAACACCGCGGCATAATCATCTAGCAGTGATAATCCACTTTGTTCACAAACATTGCCTGCATATAGCTTTGCGCTGTCAAGGAGTGCCTGATCGCGCGTGCCACTGTGATTCAAACCTGCCCATGTTAGATACACTTTCGCTAACAACCCTTGGGCTGACCATGTAGTGACCCTGCCCTTATCCCATCCTCCGCCCGTTACAGGCAAATTTTTCCGTGCAAACGTCAGGTCATTAGCCACAAATTGATAGACATCGCTGGCGTGATTTAGGTGAACCAAAGGATTGTCAAACAAATCTCTGTTGTCCTCAATAATCGGAACATCTCCCCATAGTCTGGTCAGGGTGAAGTAGGCATAAGCACGCATAAACTTTGCCTCTCCAAGTGCAGCATTAACATCCGCTTTCGGAATATCATTTTGCGCTAATTCTTCTATTGCATGGATGGTAGTGTTGGCATGGGCAATTAAATTGTACATCGTTCTCCATTCTGCAACCAAATTGCTGTTATAGCCGGTGAGTGAGAAGGTATTGAGTTGCGTTGCACCGCCATTATATCCCAGTATCATGTTGCCGCTCAAAACTTCACCTAATGGCAGATAGCACTCAGAACTCCATTGGCCCCATATCCCACCAGTGTATAGCGCAGCAGTAGCCTTCTTCAGATCATCGGAAGTTTTATAAAAATTGTTGCTCATAATAGACGACAACGCAGGACGGTCTAAGAACGAATCACCACACGATATTAGAAACCCAGAGATAGCGATCGCTAAGCAGATAATTTTAGATTTTGTTTTCATAGTCTCTATAGGGATAAGTTTAAACCAAACGTGATCATTCGTGGTTGAGGATAGTAGCCATCATCAATACCTGCGGTGAGAGGATCCCAAGATCCAATTTCAGGATCCATACCTGAATATTTAGTTATCGTAAACACGTTTGTGGCGGTCGCATACACTTTTAAAGTCTTCAAGTGTATTCTTCGTATGAGATTGAGGGGAAGGTTATAGCCTAGAGAAATGCTTTTACACTTTACAAATGAACCATCCTCAACGTATAGGTCCGTTACTCTTTGGTTTTCATTTGTTTTATCATTCCTCAGCCCGGATATCTTGGTATCGGGATTGGTCACATATACATTATTAACATCTGAAGCTGATCCGTTAGGATCAACTAAGGCAAGGTTTGCATAATTACTTAAGCCTTTAAAATAGGCGCTATTTCCTTGTGGGTCCTCGTGGTTTTTACGCGTTGCATTGTATACTTTGTTACCAATGTTGGAGCTAAAAAATATATTTAATTCAAAGTTTTTATAGATGAAAGTGTTATTCAACCCTAACTGGACTTTCGGAATTGGCGATCCCAGAAATTGTTGATCTCTTTCATCTATAATTTCATCTCCATTGATATCCTTAAATTTCAAGTCGCCATACCAAATACTACCAGCTGCATTTCCATAAGGAATCGGTTCATTATTTTTCACCGGCCGGGGATGTGGTAAGACACCATTTGCTTCATCACCTAGAAAATCCGTTGGAGTTGCATAAACGCCCTCCACTACATAGCCATAAAAATCTCCTATTGACCTGCCGGCTACAGTTCTGTTGTACGTCTTTTGAATTGAGGCGTCTTCTGTATTTAATTTTATTATCTTATTCTTGTTGTGCGATACGTTAAGTTCTGTGGTCCAGGTAAGAGCTTTACCGCGGAGGTTGTCTGAACTTATTCTAAAATCGAACCCTTTGTTGTTCATGGAACCGATATTCACCCAGGGTGCTCGTAATGAACCGGGAGGCCAGGTTCCAAGACCTGTTCCTGAATACAGCGGTAATGTAATTTGCATGGCAAGATCCTCAGTTTTGCGCTCGTAAAAATCAACCGAAAAACTTACCCTGGAATTAAAAAAGGCTGCATCAAGACCGATATTATTATAGTGGGTTTGCTCCCATTTTAAAGCCGGGTTTCCAATTTCATCGTTCACGACAGCCACGCCCCCCAAGTTTGATGACACTGAGGCCGTGTTAAGCGTACTGGCATAAGAATAAGATCTACCACCCGCCCGGTTGGTCAAACCGGTACTCACACGCAGTTTCAATTCATCAACGTTGTTGATGCTTTTAAAAAATGACTCGTTATTTATCTTCCATGCTAAAACACCGGAATAGGACAATATCCAGCGATTTTCTTCAGCATACATTGAATTGCCATCATAGCGTGCATTACCGGTGAGCAGGTATCGGTCGTTATAACCAAAATCCAAACGGCCAAAATACGACTCTATCGCGCTGTGGCCTTTCGTGCCTCCGTTTGTTGATTTTGCAGGATCACCTCCGCTAATGGTTTCAACCGTGTTTGTAGGAAAACCCTGACGGGATGCACTTAACCCTCTCCCTTGGTCCAATTGCGACTCATGTCCCGCCATTGCGGTCAATTTGTACTTCTCTAGAAATGAACGGTTGTAGGTAACGGTAGTACTCATTTCCACGTGATTATTATCACTGTAGTCTGCGGAAGCACCGCTTTCACTCCTAACAAGGTTGCCCATTACGTAGGACGGATTAAACCTATCCCTGTTATAGATGGAAAAATTCCCCCCAACAACATTTCTTAAGACCAAACCTTCGACAATATTAACTTCAGCATAGACATTGGCATAGACCTGCTTCCGGTTGGCCTCATCCTTATTAATCATTGCAAGGGCATAGGGGTTTTCCGTTCTCGGTACCCAAGGGTCGTCATTGTGCGCCCCTCCCCATGAGCCGTCAGTATTCTGTACAGCAATATCAGGGGTCATGGAGAGAGCCTTCCCAATTACTCCGGAAGTTGTGGAGCTAACCTTTTCATCAATATTTACAAACTGGATACTGGTACCGAGTTTCAACCATTTGGTGGTTTTGTTGTCCAGGTTTAAACGAACAGACGTCCTGTTAAACTTAGATCCGAAAGCAATTCCATCGTTTTGATAATATGTTCCTGATAAATAGTAACGCGTTTTTTCATCTCCACCACTGAGGGAAATTGAATGTTCGCTTACCCGTGAAGTTTTAAATAGCGCGTCCTGCCAGTCAGTTCCTTCACCTAAATACTGGGGATTCTGAAATTCAGGCCTTGCATCAAAATTCCAGGTCGGCTCCGCTGCCCTTGCGTTCATGAAGGTTGCATGCTCGCGTAAATTCATGACCGGAAGTCTCTGCAAGAGTTGTTGAACCCCTGTATAAGTCCGATATTCAACGGTTGGCGATTGCTGCTTTCCTCTTTTGGTAGTAATTAAAATAACACCATCGGTTGCTGCGGCACCGTAAATTGCTGTCGCGGAAGCATCTTTTAACACTTCAATAGACTCAATTTCCGAAGCATTAATACCGGCTAATGGGTTCATGCCGCCATCTGTGGTGCCGGCCATGCCACTATTAGGAGAATTGATTTTTACACCATCTATTACATACAGTGGAGAAGCTCCGCTCAAAGAGGTTATCCCGCGAATCTGAACAGAAACACCACCACCGGGCTGTCCGGAGACTTGCTGTATCACCATCCCGGGTACTCTACCCTGCAGCGCCTGCTCCAGGGTGGTAGCATTCGTCTTTCGTAGGTCTTCACCTTTAACAGAAGATATGGAGCCTGTAAGATCTTTTCTTTGTACTTCGCCGTAGCCAATTACCACTATTTCATTAAGGGTCTCCACGTCTTCATTAAGAAATACTTCAATGCGTGTCTGTTCTCCTACGGTGACCTCGTGACTCTTGTAGCCAATGAAAGAGAATGTAAGAATTTGTCCTGTTTGGGCTTCGATGGCAAACTCGCCATTCGAGTCTGTTGTTGTTCCGATGGAAGTGCCTTTCACGAATACGTTAACTCCGGGCATAATAGACCCCGGCATGTCTTTTACGATTCCTGTGATCTTCTGCTGCTGGGCAGCCACCGTCTGGCACACCAGGGCTGAACATGCAACAAGAACTAACCACCTGTAAAGGTTTTTTTTCATAAGGTTTGGTTTTGGTTAGAAATTTGGATCGACGATTTACCCGTGCGCAGGATCGACAACGTCTTGATAATACTGATGCAATCGATTCGCGCTTCTTAACGACTGTAATCGTTTGCAGTAAATATGGTTTGTTAAAAATTACGGGTGGTCCAATTGATGAGCCCAACGAGTCTGATAATTAAGACTGCTATTTTTTGTCAACTCATTCAAGACGTTTGATCTAGTTTCAGACGATTTGTCCAGGAAATTAAACGCAAAAAATGAGTTTTGTGGATTCTAAAAAACGGGAGTTAAAACTCAGGGAAACCTTAGAGGTGAATCCTTATGGATGACAAAGTGTCTACAGGTACAGACATAGATAAAGAAACGCCAACACGCTCAACAGCGCGAAAGTTAAAAGCAACACTTCGGTTAATGTGACCCATTTTAAGTACTTCCTGGAATAACGTTTCATGACAATAAGGAAGCTCAAAATTAACTCCACTCCGATTGCCAGGTGAGATCAAAAATCTAAATGATCAGTGCTGTACGTATAAATCTAGAAAGATGGACCATTACCTCACATTACCCAATCTCAGGATCTTCGTGACCTTTCTTTTTTAACGCGAGGTATTCTGATGGCAACACTCCGTATTGTTCTTTAAAGTACTTGGTAAAATATTTAGGAGTATTAAAACCAACACTGTAGCCTACTTCCCGCACGGTTAGCTGACTTCGTTCAAGTAATTGCGCGGCATGTTGCAATCGAATTGTTCTAATAAACTCGAGTGGTGTTTTTCCACTTAAAGCCTGAATTTTCTTAAAAACATATGCCCTGCTAATTCCGAGTTCCATCCCAAGCTCTTGAATAGAGAAGGAAGGAGAGGATATGTTTGCCTCAACAATTTTAACAGCCTTTTCAATGAATTTGACATCCAACGGAGTTATTTGAAGTTCACTTGACTTGATATCCAATGTTTTACGAAATGCTCTTTGAAATTTCTCGCGTTGGTGCAACAGATTGTTAATCCGTGCCTCAAGTACTTCAAAATTGAATGGTTTAGTAATATAATCGTCTGCGCCCGCTTTCAATCCTTCGATGCGTTGTTCTTCGTTAGATCTGGCGGTAAGAAGGATTACCGGAATGTGAGACACCCTTTCGTCCGATTTAACCTTGGTACACAATTCAATGCCATCCATGTAAGGCATGGCGATATCACTTACAATTAAATCGGGTTGAAGTGATAATATACAATCTAAACCATCGCTACCATTGGCTGCTTCATGTATTGTGTAGAGGAATTTTAAATTATCTCTTAGATAAAAGCGAAAATCATCATTGTCGTCAATAAGAAGCAACGACTTCTTTTCTGTTTTACCAGACAGCTTCTCCGAACTTATCTCATCCATGTAGCTTGACTCGCTCGCTTCCCGGTATTGCAAATCCGGCATAGCAGCGTCTTCAATTTGATCAAGCGTGTCCTGCGATTCTCGCAGAGGCAACATCACCTTGAAAGAGCTTCCGACACCTACCTCACTTTTCACTTGGATGCTTCCACCGTGTATTTTCACGAATTCCTTGGTGATCGCCAGACCAATTCCACTGCCTTGGTTTAGGACACTTTTCGGAATATCTGTTTGAAAAAATGGTTCAAAGATCTTGTCAAGTTTGTCGGCTGGTATACCTATCCCCGTATCGCTTACATCAATGCGCAGCAGTTGTTCACTTGCTTCCAATAGTAAATCGACCCTTACAGAAACGCCACCATTTTCAAGTGTAAACTTGAAGGCATTACTGAGAAGATTAAATAAAATCTTTTCAAGTTTATCATGGTCAAAAAGTACTTGATGAGAATTGACAACACTATCAAATGAAAGATTGATGTTTTTCTTTTCTGCGAGATCGGAAAATGAAAATACGGTGTCCCTGATAAAGGCAATAACATCGCCTTTACTCGGCCTAAACGGTATTTCGTGGACTTCTAATTTTTTAAAATCCAACAATTGATTTACTAAATTCATTAGACGCTTTCCATTTCGAAGAACCAGTTGAAATTGCGTTAATTGCTCTGGATCCTTCGCTTTTTTAATCAGCTTCTCCATCGGTGTAAGGATAAGCGTCAGTGGTGTCCTAAACTCGTGACTTACGTTGGTAAAAAATTTCACTTTTAGCATGTCAAGTTCATGCAATCTTTGCATTTCAGAGCGTTCCTGTTCGATAGAAAATTTCATTTTCTCACGGTGTTGAATAGCTTTTCGTGTAAAGAAAAGGACAACGATTACAAACAATCCGTAGAGTAAAAAGGCACCTCTGCTTTTCCAAAACGGAGGTTGAATAATGATTGCTAAAATCGCATCATTTTTACTGGGCACCCCGTCTCCATTTGATGCCCGAACGCGTAATAAGTATCTACCTGGATTTAAGCCATTAAATACGATCTCGTGACTGTTTGAATCCACAGGCAACCAATCTTCATTTAATCCTTCAAGCTGATATATATAATGGTCACGCTCGGGGTTGAGGTAGTTTAATGAGGATAACTTCAACGAAAAGAAATTCTTATTGGGAGGAAGAGTAATCTGGTCAGTTTCCGAGATCGATTTTTTTAAAATAACCAAGCCATCGATTTTTTCGCCTATGTCAACACGCTTTTCGTAAAGCTCAAGTTCTGAAAAAATGACTTTCTCTATTGGAAGGTCCTTGCCGTGCTGCTTGCGCCCCAAAATATTAAAGCCAGTAGGACCGCCGAAAAGGAGCTCCCCGTTTTTGGTTTTGAAACCCGCATTGGAATTAAACTGCCTGCCCTGCAGTCCATCCAACTCATTATAGCGCTTCAATGACGCGCCATGTAACGAGCCTGCAGCGAGTGTAATTTTTGAAAGCCCATTCAACGTGCTAATCCAAATATCGCCAATATTGTCTTCCTGTATTTGTACAACTGTGCTTTTTATACTGTTTTCTTGAAAGTCGATAAAGCCATTAATTGACTCATCGAAAATGTTTAAACCTCTAGCAGTCCCGATCCACAAGCGTCCCTTGGAATCCTTCATTATATCAAAAATAGTGTTACTACTAAGGCAATTCGGCTTAGCCGAATATCCAAAATGTCTAAACGTTTTGTCGTTCGCTGACAAAACATCGATTCCTCCAAACGTGCCAAACCATATATTACCATGCCGATCCTCACATATTGCCTCGATAGTTGGTGATTGCAACGCATTGGTGCCCCATAGTTTTAGCCGGTGAAATTTTCCTGTTTTTTTATCAAACAGCGCGGCACCGGCATCGGTGGTTCCAATCCAAATGCGTTCTTGCGAGTCCTGGAAAATCTCCCAAACATCCATGCTAGGAAGCGATGTAGTGTCACCTTGAGTACTGGTGAAGCGAGTGAAATTTTTGCCATCGAATTTATTAAGTCCATTCTTGTATGTTCCGATCCACAGGTTATCATCCGTGTCCAGGCATAAACTTACGACGACATTTCCGCTGAGGCTGTTTTGATTTCCGGGTACGTTGAGATATTGTTTAAATGTCCCCTTGTGTCGATCGAAATACAAGAGTCCCCCTCCGTTCGTTCCGATCCAGAGGTTTCCCTTTTTATCTTCTTCAAAACTGTTAATATCCTCGAAAGGTAAGCTGTGCGGATCGGTTCCATTGTGCTTGTATATATCGAACTGGTAAATATTGGGATGGTAGTAACTCACCCCACGCTTATAGGTACCGATCCAAACAATTCCTTGGTCATCCTTGTACAGACAGGTTATTGCATTCGATGCAAGACTCAGGTGGTCGCCGTCAACATGAAAGAGGTTTTTAATAGATGCTGTCCGCTTATCTAAAATATTGATTCCTCCGTGGTCTGTTCCAACCCAGATCAGGTCGTTGTCAGCCACCGTTTGCCCCGATACGAATTTTGCATTGAGTTGTGAAACTATACCTCGCCCAGTCAACTTTTTTTGTTCGACATCATAGACAAAGACACGATTTGTTGCCCCAGGTGCAGAAATCCATAGATCCCCTTCAGTGTCAGCAGTAATTTGATAATTATTCACTGCCCTATCCACATCCTGAAGAGTCTCAACTCTTTCGGCCACTACTCCTTGTTGATTATGGATTTCTATTCTCTCAATTATGCCATTAGCGTGTATTAACCAATAATTTCTGTTTTTATCAACGCAGAAGCCTGTAATTTCATCTTTAACTATAGACAATGGATCAGCGGCGATGTTTTCAATGACGATGTATCCATCTTGTTTGGGGTGATATCTCACTAATTTATCTGGTTGCACAAACCAGTAGAAACCATCGCTATCTTTTATGATATTATAAAGACGCTCAGATATCCTGTACTTTTTAAAGAAAGAATCCAAGTGTCGTTCAAACGTCTCATTTTCTGGATCATAAAGTGTGAAACCAGCGGTAGTGAGAATCAACAATCTCCGATCAGGGGTTTCAAAAATCTTGTACACGCCATCACCCGGAAGAGAGGTTGTATCAAGAGGATCATTGATAAAAGATTTTATTGCATAGCCATCAAAACGATTTAGACCATCGGCAGTGCCAATCCACACAAAGCCGCGACTGTCTTTAAATATTGTCCATACGTCTGGGTGCGATAGGCCATCCTTTAAATCAATTTGTTTGAATCTAAACTGTTCGCTTTGGCCAAATAGGGCTCCTACCATGAAGGTAAAAAAACAGAGAAAATATACTTTGCAGCTTCTTCCGGGCAAAAACTTCATTTGTTAAACAAGTTTAAATCGTGTTTAAATATCTTCACTTGCTTACTGTTAAGTCGCATCGTAGACTACATTGTGTTTCAAAATGTCACTATACCGCAGTTGACAGTTACAACGCAAAGAAGTCAAATCAAGCTAAATTCTAGGAATCAGAGGGGACAATAAGTATAATTTACACAATACTTTTGATCCGTTGTGTGTTTACTTCCACTTAACTTTCTAAACCCCGCACACAGAAGCAAAATCCACCTCATGGATGGGAGGCCTAATGTTACACAGCGAACGTAAATACGTCCATACCAGCTAATTTTATACCTCGATGTCAAGTGTGATGATGTCCGCCTGTCGGGGATACTACCACAAGGATACTTACTCTATTGAGACGACTATTTGGACATCATTTTTAGGCGATTTGTGCATTGGCCTCCATCCTACAGGCAAAAACGATCTTTTTAATTCACAATAGCAGTTTATCTCAAACGTTTTCACTTCTTGATCGACCTCAAACGTTGCCGTATATCATAGATGCATCTTTCTTAGATTTTCTCCTTGTAGTAAATGATTTACTTTATTCCCTACTACTTAAAAGGTGTAGCAAGGAAGCATTCTGAATTTTTATAGTCAGAAATGAAAAACTCAACTAAACCCCATCAATTATGAAAAAACAAAACTTCTCGCGGGCAAGAATGTGTTTGCTTGTCACGTGTATCTGTTGTTCATTCATTAAAACTTACGCGCAAAACGTTACTATCGCGGTCAACGCCACTCAGAACAAACGTCCGATCTCTCAACACATATATGGACGAAACGAAAGCCTGGACAAGCCAGATCAATTTTATAAAGATGCTGGGTTGCGCTTTGCGCGGATTGGCGGCGGCAATAATATGTCAGCATACAATTGGCGCGCAAAACTCGCTGTTCACCCTGACTGGTTCAATAACGTTTATGGTGCCGATTGGGATGTTTATGCAAAAAAAATCAATACCAATTTTTCCAACGTACAGAGCATGTTTGCCTTTCAATTACTGGGCCGAGTGGCATCGAGCGGCCAGCATAACTTCCCCGACTGGGAGTATATGCAGTCTCATCCGGGTTGGTTTGGTAATCATCAAAATTTAGCCGGTGATGGCACACCTAATCCAGACGATGACGCTCCTGCCCTGGTTGAGGGAAACAAGGATTTATTCAGTAAGCCCTGGCCGGCCGATTCTTCGGTAGCAATTCTTAATCATTGGTTTGGAGCCAACGGTTTAGGACTTAATAAGAACAAGTTTCTATACTGGAGTATGGACAATGAAGTTGATATCTGGAGTGGCACGCATGACTGGGCTATGCCCACACAGCTATCGGCTGCTGCCTTTATGGATCGCTATATAGAATTGGCGAAAAAAGCGAAAGCGCTATACCCAGGTATCAAGCTTTGCGGACCTGTTAACACTTCTGAATGGCACTGGTATAAATGGGCAAGTGAAAGTATATATATCGATGGCAGATATTATCCCTGGCTTGAGTACTTCATAAAACGCCTTGCCGATGAATATAAAGCAACCGGTATTAAACTGGTGGATGTTGTCGATATTCATAACTACCCCTGGTATAATAGTGATGATGCTGCGGCATTGCAGGGACACCGGATTTATTTCGATGAGACATATGATTATCCTGGCTCAAACGGTATTCGAACAAGTACGGGCGGATGGGACACCTCACTTACCAAGCAATATATATTCAAACGTGTCAACGACTGGCTAACTGAACATTTCGGCGCCAACCATGGTATAACTACAGGGGTAAGTGAGTGGGGCACCATGTCGAGCAGCAACCCAAGTCTTGAGTCTGTCATCTATGCTTCACATCTGGGTACATTTGCAAACCATGGCGTTGAATTGTTCACTCCCTGGAACTGGTCTATCGGTATGTGGGAAACCCTGCACCTGTTTAGCAGGAATGCAAAAAAATATAGTATATCCAGCACTTCATCTCTTGAAAATACAGTATCAGCCTACTCGTCTGTAAACGAAAATTCTGATTCATTGACAGTCATACTCGTCAATCGTGACATGGGTGCTTCCCGCACAGTAACCATCAACCTGAGTAATTTCACGGTTGCCAATGGAAACTATAAAACATTGCAGTTGTCATCTTTACCGGCGACAGAAACCTTTGTGTCGCACACGGAAAATGCGCTGAAGGCCAATACAGTATCGGTAAATTCAAATTCGCTCACGATAACCGTACCATCGCTCTCCACAACAGCAATCTTACTTACCAAAGCAGCGTCTCCGGTAACCTATCTTGCCTTAGCCAACAGGGCTACAGGAATGATGATGGATGGATTATACCGTGCCAACGATGGAAGCGAGGCCGGCCAGTGGCATTCCAGCGGAAGCACGGCACAGCAATGGATTATTGAGACTACAGGAAGTTATGTGAAAATCAAAAATCGCGCTACTGGCTTGTATCTTGACGGCAATGGCAGCACAAATAATCGCGCAAGTATAGTTCAAAAAATTGCAAGTGACAGTCCTAATCAACAATGGTCGCAGGAAACTGCAGGAAGCTATGTAAAGTTTAAGAATCGGACTACCGGGCTATATATAGATGGCTTGGGGTTGAGGGCGGATCCCTCGTTGTTAGGTCAGTGGCAAACAAGCAGCCATTCTAACCAACAATGGTCAATCACTACTCTGGGCAGTTCTAGCGGAAGAGAAAGTTCCTCGGAGCTTAGCACCTCCGAACTCGGCATTAAAGTATATCCGAATCCTTTTGCAAAGACCTTTACACTCGAAGTGCCTGATTCGGGCGAACCATTGCAAATCACAATACTGGATGCAGCAGGAAAGGCAGTAGAAACTGTTGTCCATTCAGGCAGTTCAAATAAACTGTCTCTGGGATCTGCTCTTAAGCCCGGATTGTACTTAGTTCGCGTCAATAGCATCAACGGTTCACAATCTTTTAAAGTCTTGAAAGAGTAATTATTTCAGCAGTAACAGAAGTCATCTCCTATACAGCTGATCTGATTGAGGCGAAAGCAATTCAAAAAGCTGCTTAGCTCCCACCCCAGATCAGATGTATAAGAGATGACTTCCTCTTGATATCAGATCCACTTTTATATAGTTAATTGACTCGTATTTTTTTTCATGAAAGCATTAGTAACATTATTTGTCTTGCTGATAAGCAACATCGCAGGACACACACAACATTCGATTGAGCGGAAACAATTATTTGATAATGACTGGAAATTCTTTCTTGGAGATACAGCAATCGCCAGCCGGGTAGATTTTAATGATTCAGGTTGGCGCAAGCTTGACCTGCCGCACGACTGGAGTATAGAAGGAAGAATAGCACCTAAAAATCCCACAGCGGGTGGCGGTGGATACTTTCCCGCAGGCAAAGGCTGGTATAGGAAATCGTTTAACGTACCCGTGGAGTGGAAAAACAAAAAAGTTTCCATCTACTTCGAAGGAGTATATATGAACTCCGAAGTGTTTGTCAATGGGAAATCCTTAGGTATATATCCGTATGGCTATTCATCGTTCCTATATGATCTTACACCTTACCTTGCCATTGATAAGGAGAATGTTATCGCAGTACGTGTTGACAATTCACAGCATGTAAACAGTCGCTGGTATAGCGGGTCAGGTATATATCGCCATGTCTGGATGACGGTGACCGACCCCGTACACGTGGCACCATGGGGTATATCTATTACAACGCCTGATGTTACTTCAAAAAAAGCAACAGTGCAGGTAAAGACACTGATAAAAAATGAAACGGCTTCGCCTCAGCGAATTGTTCTCAAGACTTTGATATTGAATAGAGACTCAAAAAACACAGGCAGCGGTCATGTTAACGTAGAGCTTTCCGCCAATAGTGAAAAGGAAGTTGTTCAAACTATAGTTATAGCGAAGCCTATGCTTTGGTCGCCTGAAACTCCATATATATACCAGGCACAGGTACAGGTATTGAAAGATGCTAAAGTTGTTGATGATGGCAAGACCGATTTTGGTATACGCTCCATAAATTTTACAGCCGAGCAAGGATTTCAGCTTAATGGTAAAACGGTGAAAATAAACGGTGGCTGTGTGCATCATGATAATGGATGCCTGGGGGCCGCTGCGTTTGATCGTGCGGAAGAGCGTAAAGTAGAATTACTCAAGGCTGCAGGTTTTAACGCCATAAGAACGTCTCATAACCCACCATCAGAAGCGTTCCTGAACGCGTGCGACAGATTGGGATTGTTGGTGATGGACGAATCGTTTGATTGCTGGAAAATAGGGAAGAATAAATTTGACTACGCTATATACTTCAACGAGTGGTGGAAACGCGATCTGGAAGCCATGGTTATGCGTGACCGCAATCATCCTTCTATAGTGATGTGGAGTATAGGTAACGAAATACCTGAAAGAGGAACGCCTGATGCTACCGTAACAGCGAAGATGCTTGCCGATGAAGTTAAGAAAACAGATACCTCCCGTCCCATAACATCCGCTATAGTAAGCAACGAAAAGAAATGGGAAGCCTTTGATTCGCTTATGGCAGTACATGATATAGTCGGGTATAATTATCACTTGTTTAGTGCACCGGCCGATCATGAGCGGGTACCATCTCGTATCATTGTTCAAACGGAGTCATATCCAAACGATGCTTTTGCGAATTGGAAGCTGGTGCAGAATAATAGCTATATCATCGGGGACTTCGTATGGACTGCTATGGATTATCTTGGTGAATCGGGTATAGGCCGTTGGTATTATTCAGGTGAAGCGCCCGGACAACATTGGGAGAATGAATTTTTCCCGTGGCATGGAGCTTATTGTGGGGATCTTGATTTGATTGGCTGGAGAAAACCTATATCCCACTATAGAAGTCTGTTATATAATAATACCGAGAAGCTATATATGGCTGTTCGGGAACCCGAACCTGAACCCCTTGAAATTAAAAAAACATGGTGGTCGGTCTGGCCAACCTGGGACAGCTGGACCTGGCCCGGATTTGAAGGAAAAACTATACAGGTAGAGGTATACTCGAAATACAGTCATGTTAAGCTTTACCTGAATAACAAACTTATTGGCGAAAAGGCCACCTCAAGCGAACAGGAATATAAAGCCACATTTGATGTGCCCTATTCACCGGGTATATTAAAAGCCGTTGCAGTAGAGAATGGTAGGGAAGTTGAATCAACGATGCTGCAGACATCCGGTGATGCTTCAAAAATTAACGTAACGGCTGATCGAAAAGAAATTGAGGCCGATGGACAAGACCTGTCCTACGTTACGATCGAGATTACAGACAAGGAGGGTATATTTCAGTCCAATGCTGCCAACCACCTGCGATTTAATCTTGAAGGTCCCGGTGTCATTGCAGGTGTGGATAATGCCGATCTAAAAGACTATGAGCCCTATATAACCAACACACGCAAAGCATGGCATGGACGTGCGTTAGTCGTGATTAAAAGTACTCATGATGCTGGAAGTATTCGCCTGACGGTTACTTCACCTGGTATATCTGATGCTGCTATAGAAATCAAAACGATTGCAAAATCAAAATAAGGCCTTCATAACATTCAACATTTTTAAATCACATTAAAGCTGATATAATTAAACCATTGATGAATCGCATTTTTAACGTATTGATTTTTTTTGTGTTACTCCTTCTCGCTATACTCATATTTCCGGTAACAGGACTAACACAAAGCCAGCAAGGTATCGCATTCAAAAGAGTAAAGGAAAATTTTGATCAGCGCTGGCAGTTCCACAAAGGAGATATAGCTATGAAACGCGTGGTACAAGCAGGTGGTCAGGGAGGATTGACGGATACCAACGTGAACGTTATTCCGACTAAAGACACAGTGATTGACTATACGAATGAAAATAGCTTCAAGGTATTTTATCCTGAAGATTGGAAGGAGATCAATGTTCCGCACGACTGGGTTATAGAAGGTACATTTGTAAACGACAATACACTGGGAAGTCAACCGGCTGTTAGCGGCTATCTGCCTACCGGTATAAGTTTTTATAGAAAGGAGTTTCAAATACAAGCAACCGAATCGGGACGAAAAATATCGATCGAGTTTGACGGAATCTTCAGGAATAGCACCGTGTGGGTAAATGGCCATCTGTTAGGAAACCATGCAAGTGGTTACACACCATCAAACTATGATCTCACAGATGTTTTGCGTTATGGTGATGAAGGTAAAAATGTCATATTGATCAAGGTCGATGCACGTGAGTATGAAGGGTGGTGGTACGAAGGTGGTGGTATATACCGGCATGTGTGGCTCGTAAAAACCGACAAACTTCATGTAGACAGGTTTGGAACATACGTAACAACGCCTTCCGTTTCTGCAGATCAGGCTTCTGTAAGTATAAAGACCACCCTGAGCAACGAATACAAAACGCCCAGGAATGTTACGCTGCTTTCAAAGATTATTGATCACCATGGCGTTGTGCTCGAAACAAAAACTTCTTCCCTTCAAATCAATTCCTTTAGTAAGATTGAAGTGTCTCAGCAGGGAACAATCTTAAAGCCGATGCTTTGGTCGCCTGAAACGCCAACCCTTTACAAAATACTTACCGAAGTCTGGGATGATAAGAATCTGGTTGATACATATGAAACCATGTTTGGAGTAAGGACTATAGAATTTAACCGTAATGGCTTCTTCCTGAATGGAAAACTTTATCCTGTAAAGGGTACAAGCAATCACCAGGACTTTGCTGGCATTGGTGTTGCTCTTCCTGATAAAATAAATTGGTATAAACTAAAACTGCTGAAGGAAGCAGGCTGTAATGGCTATCGCACACATCACCCATCTACTCCTGAACTGCTCCATATGTGCGACAGCATGGGAATACTTGTCTTGGCTGAGAACCGTCACCTTTCTAGCTCAGAGGAAGGGCTTAAAGATCTTAAAACAATGCTATACAGGGACCGAAATCACCCTTGCGTATTCATCTGGAGTATGGAGAACGAAGAGTGTATACAGGGTTCTGTTACAGGCATCAGGATTCTTGAAACCCTTGTAGAAACCACCCATAGTATTGATCCTACCAGACCTGTCACTGCAGCCATGAACCACGGGAGAAACGAAGGCGGCTACAGCGAGGTGCTTGATGTAGTCGGATATAACTATGGTGATAAGAAAATGGCGTATGTAAAAGATCATGAAAATCATCCGGAGAGAATTGTGTTTTGTACAGAATCCACAAGTTTCATTTCAACTCGCGGAGAATATGAAAACAACTGGGGAAAAGGCTATGTATCTAGTCTCAGCAAGTGGGCACCTGACTGGGGACCTTTTCCAGGTGAAGATTGGGCTGATATAGTGAAATATCCTTTTCTCGGAGGAACATTCGTCTGGACTGGATTTGACTACAGAGGCGAGCCCACGCCTTACCGGTGGCCATGTGTCACTTCGCATTTCGGATTTATGGATATATGCGGTTTCCCCAAAGACGGATATTATGCCTACAAAGCAGCATGGACCAATAATCCCATCGTTCATATCTTTCCTCATTGGAATTGGCCTGGCAAAGACGGAGAAAACGTGCCGGTACACTGTTACACCAATTGCGAAGAAGTTGAATTGTTTCTCAATGGCAAAAGCATCGGAAAACAAAAAGCCGTGCCCTATAAAAAGCTCGTATGGAACCTGACTTACACACCGGGAACGCTGCAAGCAAAAGGTTATAGAGATGGGAAAGTTGTAACCAAAGATCTCATAGAAACTACAACTGCTCCTTCACAAATAACGTTGGCCAGCAATTCCACGGTCCTTGCGGCAGATGGCTGTGATGTGGCTGTGATTCGAGTGGCTGTTAAAGATGCAAAAGGCAGGGTGGTTCCTATAGCCGATAATCTCATAACGTTTTCAATTGAGGGCCCGGGAAAGATAATAGGCACTGGAAACGGTGATCCCAGCAGTCATGAACCGGACAAGGCCATGCAGCGCAAAGCCTTCAATGGATACTGCCTGGTTCTGGTGCAGGCCGATAAACAAGTTGGAGAAATCCGGTTGACGGCCAGGTCTGAAAAGTTGAAAGGCAACGAAGTTATGATTAAAGTCAAATAATAAACCATATTTATGCGACAGGCATTGTTCCCATCCAATGGTGACATCATATTCTCTTTATACTTAAATAATACTTTCAATTTCAGCATGAAAAAGTCAAACACCATGATCAGATATTTTTTGTACGGAATCATCTTTTCCATTTTCGTCTGCTGTAGCAAGACGCTAGCTCCAGGCCATGTAGGCCCAGTTCCCTCTGAAAATCAAATGAGATGGCAGGAAATGGAATATTATGCTTTCGTTCATTTTTCATTAAATACCTATACAGATCAATCGTGGGGATATGGTAATGAAGATATTAATTTGTTTAATCCGCAAAAACTGGACTGTAGTCAATGGGCGCGTATTTGCAAGGAAGCAGGTATGAAAGGAATCATACTAACGGCAAAGCACCACTCTGGTTTTTGTCTTTGGCCTTCCCGATACACCGAGTATTCGGTTAAAAATGCCCCTTGGAAAAATGGTGAGGGAGATATAGTTCGTGAAATGGCTGACGCTTGTAAAGAATACGGATTAAAGTTAGGCATATATGTATCTCCTTGGGACCGTAACCACCCTGCTTACGGAAAACCTGAATACATCACTTATTTCAGGAATCAAATCAAAGAGTTGCTAACAAATTATGGCCCCGTTTTCGAAATATGGTTCGATGGAGCCAACGGAGGTACAGGATATTATGGTGGCGCCAACGAAAATCGTACAATTGACCGCACCATCTATTATGATTGGAAGAATACTTACAAGATGATACGCGAATTACAGCCCAACATTGTGATCTGGAATGATGGAGGTGACAGAGGAGACCTTCGCTGGGTTGGAACTGAAGCCGGTTACGTCGGTGAAACTAACTGGAGCTTGTTGAACGGCACGGGAGAAGTTGAATGGAAGATGCTGCACTTCGGCCTGGAAGATGGCGATTCGTGGGTACCAGCTGAGGTAAATACCTCCATTCGACCGGAGTGGTTTTACCATCCCAGTGAGGACACCAAGGTGAAGACAGTACCTCAGTTAATGGAAACATATTATAGTTCCATAGGTCGTAATGGGACTTTGCTTCTCAATTTCCCAATAATGCCAAATGGTTTAATTCATGAAGCCGATGAAAAAGCAGCGTTGGGATTGGCTACAATGGTAAGAACTTCTTTTGCCGAAAACCTGGCAGAAAAAAAGAAGGCAAGTGCCTCGAATGTACGTGACGAGAGGCAAGAATTTGGTGCCGCGAACGTAACAGATAACAGTAGCGATACATACTGGGCAACGGACGATAACATCACAACGGCTTCGTTAATCATAGATTTGGAAAGCCCCATGATGTTTAATCGTTTCCTGGTTCAGGAGTATATTCGTTTGGGACAACGCGTAAAGTCTTTCAAGGTAGAAGCGTTCATGGATGGAACCTGGAGAGAATTATCTCAGGGAACAACCATCGGGTACAAACGCATCCTTCGTTTTCCGGGTGTAAAAGCCACAAAGGTACGCTTCACTATTACAGATTCGAAGGGAAGCCCGCTGATCTCGAATATCGGAATTTACAATGCCCCTGCATTCCTGAATGCTCCCACGATTATGCGAAGTCAATTCGGGGAAATAACCATCACCACAAATGACGTAGGACCTTATTTCTATTACACCCTGGATGGTAGCGAACCAACCCCACAGTCGAAAAAATACACTGCCCCTGTTCAGAGTGAAGGAAAAGTGGATGTTAAGGCCATTGCCTATGATCCAGCTTCAGGTAAAAGCAGTCCGGTTGCCATGGAGAAATTTGATGTTTATCGAAAAGATTGGAAGATCGTTGGGGCAGAGGATGATAAAGCTTATGCGATTTTGGACGGCAACACTTCTACAGCATGGCATCATCAGGGCAAAGACAAAAAAATTCCTGTTGACCTTGAAATCGATCTGGGAAGTGAACTGAATCTTAGTGGCTTCCGATATCATCCTGACCAGGGCATGTGGGGTCCTGGTATCATTACGCATTATGAATTTTATGTATCGGCTGACAACAAAGATTGGAAACTGGTAGATCAAGGTGAATTCTCAAATATTAAAAACAACCCGCTGTGGCAAATCAAAAAGTTTACACCGCTAAAGGCTCGTTTCATCAGGCTCCGGGCCTTGAAGAACGCTGAAGGCAACGATCGCATGGGATATGCTGAAATAGATGTGATCACCGACTGACTAAAATGAATAGAAAACAACAAATTTTGATAATGCTGGCTGCGTTATGGCCAGTCGTACTTTGCGCACAGACAACCATTTATGTAGCGCCCAATGGAAGTGATAACGGGCGAGGCACCCAAGCGAAGCCCTTTGCGTCTATAGACCGGGCAATGCTTGAAGCTCGTAAAGCTTCTGGACATGTGGAGATCAGCCTTATGGGCGGCACCTTCTATCTGGATCACCCAATTGTATTTACATCAGAAGACTCCCGCAAGGAGACCGAAACACTTACCATCAGAAATCATAAAAACCAGAAGGTCACACTGAGTGGAAGTACGGTTTTGAAATTGAAATGGGTCCCCTATCGCAATGGCATTTGGCAGGCTAAAGTGAATCAAGACCTTGTATGGGATGAGTTAATTGTCAACGGGCACTTGCAGCGGATGGCACGCTATCCAAATTATGACTCAACAGCTCGTTTTCTTGGCGGTACGGCAACCGATGCACTTAGCAAAGAAAGGGTGTCTCAATGGAAAAGCCCGGAAGGAGGATACGTACACGCCCTGCACCAGAATGAATGGGGAGACTTTCATTACATTATTACCGGAAAAAATAACAACGGTGAACTGGTGCTGCAAGGAGGCTGGCAAAACAACCGCCGTATGGGCATGCATGAAAGGCATCGCTTTGTTGAAAACATTTTTGAAGAATTGGATGTCGCCAATGAGTGGTTCTACGACAAGCACGCAAAAATTTTATACTACCTTCCTCCTACAGGTCTCGACATTAAAACAGCAAAATTCGAAACTCCACAAATTGCCCATCTATTGGAGTTTCGGGGAGGCGAAACGAAGGCTGTAAGAAATATCACCATCGAAGGACTTACCCTTACGCATACACTGCGCACCTTTATGGATAACCGCGAGCCGTTGTTACGCAGTGATTGGACCATTTACCGCGGCGGAGCCGTGCTTCTCGATGGTGCTGAAAACTGTTCGCTTAAAAATTGCGCGCTCCTTAATCTCGGAGGAAATGCTGTCTTCTTTAACAATTACAACCGGAATTGCGAAGTGTCAGGATGTGTGTTCTCTGAAGTCGGGGCAAGCGCCATCTGTTTTGTTGGCGATCCAAATGCAGTACGTTCTCCAAGTTTTGAGTATAATCAGTTTGTACCGTTGGCACAGATCGATCACACACCCGGCCCTAAAACAAACAACTACCCGGCGGAATGTATAGTATATAATAACTTGATGTTCAATCTCGGCCGGGTCGAAAAACAATCAGCAGGAATAGAATTGTCCATGTGCCAAAGCATTACGGTGAGCCACAATACCGTATATGATGTTCCCCGTGCCGGTATAAATATAGGCGAAGGAACCTGGGGTGGTCACCTCATCGAATACAATGATGTATTCAACACGGTGAAAGAGTCCGGCGATCATGGCTCATTCAACTCGTGGGGACGAGACCGGTACTGGCATCCTGATAAGAAGGTGCTGGACACAATCGTAGAAAATAATTTTGAGCTTACGACGTTGGATGTTGTTAAGCCTATCACCATCCGTAATAACCGAATGCGTTGTGATCATGGATGGGATATAGATCTGGACGATGGTTCAAGTAATTATTTCATCTACAACAATCTTTGCCTTAATGGCGGCATAAAACTTCGCGAAGGTGTAAACCGCATAGTTGAAAACAACATTCTGATCAATAACACCTTTCATCCACATGTCTGGTTTAAAAACAGTAATGATGTGTTCCGGCACAATATAGTTTCCGCCGGATACTTGCCTATACATATTGAGGTTTGGGGTAAGGAAACAGATTATAACATGTTTCCGGATTCTGCTTCACTCAAAGCAGCCTGGAGCAGAGGCACAGATCAACACTCTGTGTGTGGCGAACTTGACTTTGTAAATCCACAAACCGGAGACTTTCGATTAAAAGATGGCTCGGTAGCTTTTTCTGTAGGCTTTAAAAATTTTGCAATGGACAGTTTCGGTGTTATTTCACCCGAATTGAAAGCCCTCGCAAAAAAAACGCCACTACCTTCCGTCATCACATTGGATCAGACAACAGACAGCGAGGCCATTGATTTTATTGGAGCAAAAGTTAAGAATCTCACCACGTTAGGCGAACGCTCGGCAACGGGCATGGATACCACGCGTGGAGTTTTAGTGGTTGATGTACCTGCAGGTACTGCAGCATCGTTTTTTCTGCAAGCGAACGATGTTATTCTAATGTTCAATAAAAGACCTGTTAATAAACTACGCGACTTACTCGAAGCGCGAATGTCAGTTATTGGTACGAACACAGAAGTGGTGATTTTCCGAAATCAAAAAGAAGTGAAAAAATGGATTGCGTTAGACGGCAAGAAATAACAAAAGAAGAGATGAGTATATATTTAAGATATCTACTATAAAAGAAGTATAAGTCTGTTTCACAAGAAACTATTATATATTTCAGGCGCTTATTATTTCCATCCATGCATCCGCATAAAAGATGAAGGTGACTTGCTTACGAAACAAACAATGAAACCGGATTACTTCAGTATATATACTAAAGAGTCTACAAAAAATTATCATGATTATTTTAAAATATAATTGATATACTCCCACAAGAAATTACCAACCTAAAACACAACCTTAATCAAATTTAACTTGTCAATCAATTTTTATGAGTAAAACTCCAGTCTTAGCGTTAATGCGTTATCAATTAATTCTATGTATAGTTTCCCTGATGGTGGTACCTGCGACTGCACAAAGGAAAAAAGCATCACCTCCAGCACGGGCAATCAGTGTAGATTTTAACGCAGTTGCCGGTCCATTAAACACCATGTTTAAAGAATGTGTCGGGGCAGGGCGTGCCAATGAAGGACTTCGCGCAGATTGGCAACAACAATTGGCCTATGTTAAGAAAGAATGTGACTTTAAGTTTATCCGCATGCATGGTCTGTTAACGGATGACATGGCTGTATACTCGCAGGATAAAAACGGAAATCCCATTTACAATTATATGTACATTGATGTACTCTTTGATTTTCTCCATTCAATAGGTATGAAACCATTTGTTGAATTGGGATTTATGCCTTCTGCACTTGCCAGCGGAAACAAGACTATATTTTGGTGGCGTGGTAACGTTACTCCTCCCAGAGACTATGAAAAATGGGAAGCGCTTATTAAGAATCTTGTTCAGCATTTTACGGAGCGATACGGAGAGGAGGAAGTAAAGACCTGGTATTTTGAAGTATGGAATGAACCTAATCTCGATGGTTTCTGGGCCGGCACCCAAGAGGAGTATTTCAAGTTATACAAGCATGCAGCACGTGCAATCAAGAACGTAAATCAATCGTATCGCGTGGGAGGACCTGGCACAGCCGGGGCTGCATGGGAGCCGGAGATGATCGATTTCTGCGTTAAGAATAATATACCTATAGATTTTGTGAGCACACATGCATACGGCGTAAAGCAAGGTTTCCTCGATGAGTACGGTGAGTCTGGTACAGTGCTTGATAAAAATCCAATGAGTGTTAGCGGGGATGTTCTCCAATCACGAAAAGAAATTTCCGCTTCTGCCAAACCCAATCTTGAGCTCCATTATACCGAGTGGAGTGCATCCTATACGCCCGCAGATCCGATTCACGACAGTTACCATGAGGCGGCCTATGTACTCCAAAAAATGAAACAAGTTGGTGCTGCTGCCAACTCCATGTCGTATTGGGTATTCACTGATATCTTTGAAGAACCTGGACCACGTTTCACTCCGTTTCATGGAGGCTTCGGAATGTTAACAACCCAGGGAATAAACAAACCAGTTTTTTACGCCTATCAATTCCTTAATCGTCTCGGAAATGTTGAGCTTGTTAACAAGGATGAATCTTCCATCGTAACAAAAGATGACAACGGTGGTGTCCAGGCTTTGCTATGGGACTTCACGAACACGCATCCGGGCGACTCTGTTCACAACCAGAAGTATTACATACGCGATTTGCCCGCGAAAGCAAAAGGCGTATTGAATGTACAAATCAATAATGTACCCGAAGGTGATTATGCACTTGAGATTTATAAAGTCGGCTATAAAAGCAATGATGCATACACAACATATCTGTCCATGGGCAGACCATCACAACTAACAAAGCAACAAGTAGATCAAATCAAAAGACAAAATGATGGTTCTCCCTATCTCAAGGAAATTGTTCATATAAAAGCAGCTGGCAATTTTTCGCGCCAATTGGATATTCGTGAAAACGATGTACTTCTTTTAAAAATGATAAAGCTTTAAAAGCCACAAGGCTATGTTGAATGTTGAATTAAATGTTGGTGCAGCACGAAGGTCGATGACAACGTGTTGGCCAACATTTACTTTAGCACTACACGCACCGGAGCATAGTATATATTGTCGATTTTCTCAAGTTGGAGTATAAATCCTCTGATGCGTCTCCCCTACCCTTGTACCCCAGGAATGGAGTCTTAGTATTTAGAAATTAAATAACAACACTTGGCTTCCAAATTCATGTGAGTATACCAGCAACTGTGTCAATATTTTACAGGCAGCTTCATATGATAAAGAGTTCACTGGTACTGCAATATAAATACATTTTTTGCATGCATATCCGTATGCAAATTCGCATCCATTTGAATGACATGCACTACCTGCTCATAGGTAAGAAAACCCTTACATGTCAATTTAGTGTAGCCATGCTTCGGTATTTAAATTAAATTGCGTTTCCTATAGTACGCATATATACCTTCATTTGATTTAAACTTTCTGGCGGCGCACCTGTCCTTTAGCGTTTAGTCATACGTCTAATTTCAAATCAGTATAATAAGCCACCCAAAAATTAAAAAGATCAGTATATATCCTGTCAATTCAAGAATAAGAAGCATTCTTAACTTTCGTTTCAACCGCGACATATTTTAAAATATAAGAGTGTTTAAAATTCATTTATGTACGTATACAGATAGTCGGATTAAGGTCAGCCTTTGTCGAACATACTTGTCACTCACTTAATCTCTCCGTTTAGCCCTGGCATACTCTGACGGCAATACATGGTATTGTCTTTGGAAAAGGCGTGCGAAATATCTGGAGTTGGTGAACCCTACCCGGCAGGTAATTTCGGACACGAGGAGCTGACTCTTCTCAAGAAGCTGTGCTGCATGTTGCATGCGAATAAAACGAATCAGCTCTAATGGAGATTTACCGGTAAGCTCCTGTACTTTCCTGAAAAACTGTGCACGACTTAAACCAAGTTCGCGACTTAGATCCGAGACGGTTAGTTCTTTGTTTGCTATATTCTTTTCGATTACCGTAACAACGTCACGTATAAATATATTATCCAAAGGAGCCATCGCACTTTCACTAAGTACATACTCTTTTTCAACTAAGTTCTCTATTGTTTTTCGCAATGAAATTAAGTTCCGGATTCTCGAGATCAATATCGGAATACTGAGCGGTTTCGACATATAGGCCTCAGCACCTACCTCAAATCCTTCAAGCCATTGCTCTTCATCTGAATAGCCCGAGATCAAAATTACCGGTATATGATTTACCCGTTGATCTGATTTAATCTTTTTGCAAAGATTAATACCATTCAAGTCGGGCATTATCTCATTGGTAATGATTAAATCCGGGTACTTCAAAATGGTTTTCTGCCACCCCTCTTCGCCCATTTTTGCTTCGATAACATCATACGGTATCTTGAGGCTCTCTTTCAGATACAAACGAAAATCTTCGTTATGTTCTACTAGCAAGATGAGTGGCTTTCCTCTCGATATAGATATAGAACCACCGTCTACTACACTATCTACCTCATTGTTAACCGGGTTAATCATCGCTTCCGGAATAGAGTCAGCAATTTTCTTAAGCGGTAGTAATACAATAAAAGAACTTCCTTTACCAACTTCACTTTCAACCATGATGCTTCCTCCATGGATCCGTACAAATTCTTTTGTCACAGCGAGTCCGATACCACCGCCCTGGTTCACCATAGAGCTTGGTATTTCATTTTGAAGAAAGCACTCAAAGACCACCTCCCGCTGGTCTGGCGGTATACCAATTCCAGTATCTTTTACAATGATTTCTATGATGCTGTTTTCTGATAATTCTTTAACATCGACAATTACCGAGATCGCTCCAGAGTCCAACGTAAATTTGAAGGCGTTGGAAAGAAGGTTGAACAATATCCTCTCAACCTTTTCGTAATCGAATATAGCTTCCAGCGAAGATATACTCGACTCGAAGGTGAGCTTTATACTTTTCTTCTCCGAAAGATCTGTAAACGAATATACCGTGTCGCGAACCACCTGAATGATGTCTCCCTCGAATGGATCAAAGCGAATATCACGAACTTCCATTTTCCGGAAATCAAGATGCTGGTTCACGAGGCTCAACAATCGCTTGGCGTATCGTTGCATGAGATCAACATCCTTTCGTTGGTCAATATCTTTAACCTGTTCACTAAGTTTTTTAAGGGTAGAAATGGTGAGTGAAAGCAGAGCTCTAAATTCGTGACTCACGTTGGTAAAGAAGTTTGTATTGATCTTATCCAGCTCGAGTGACCGTATAGTTTCCACCTGTTGTTGCTTGATAGCGAACTTCATTCGCTCGCCTTTCTGTATTATTTTATGCGTTATATAAAACCCGGCAAGCAAAAGGAATATATAGGTAAGAAAAGCTCCTCCTGATTTCCAGAACGGTGGAAGCACTTTGATGGGAAGGGATATACCTTCTTCACTCCACTCGCCATCATTGTTAGTCGCAAGTACACGAAATGTATAGTGGCCTGCATCAAGGTTGGTAAAGGTTACTCGCCGGTGGTTGGCATCAGCAAGCATCCAATCGTCATTTAAACCTTCAAGTTTGTATTTATACCTCGTTTTAGACGGGTGTATAAAGTTAAGCGCAGCGAACTCTATTGAGAAAACATTATCGCTTGCTGCCAGCAAAACAGAAGGATTTGTGGTAATGGAAGACGACAACAAAGGGCCATTATTGGTCTCTTCACGTCCCGGATGTATACTTCTGTTAAACAACTGAAAATCTGTAAACACAAGACGTGGTATAGTTTTATTATGCACTATATCTTTTGGCTTGAAAATATGGAAGCCCTTGTCTCCACCAAACACAAGTTCTCCGGTTTTTAACCTGATCGCCGCATCTTCATTAAAATGTTGTCCTTGTAAACCGTCAGCCTCGGAGTAGTTGGTAAAACGGAGCTGAATGCTATCACCAAATGCTATAGGAGTGGCACACGCAAGTCCATCGGAAGTACTGAGCCATAATCGGCCATCAGCATCTTCTTCCATAGACATAATTGTATTATGAGGCAGTCCATCCTTCTCTGTAAAATTGGTAAACCGATTTGTTTTTCTCTGCCATACGCTGAGCCCTCCGACTGTTCCTATCCACATGCGTCCCCTGGAATCTTCGAGTATACCGGTAATAATATTGCTGGCAAGCGATGTCCGATTATTCCTATCCGATTCGAAATGCACTATATTTCCAGAGGCTTTCTGTAGCACGTCGATGCCTAAGGAAGTTCCGAACCACAGGTTTCCCTTCGTGTCTTCAGTAACGGTTGATATATACCCTGATTGAAGTGCTTTTTGCTGTACGTGAGAGTAACGTGTAAATGTTTTCGTTTTTCTGTTAAAGAGATTAACACCTCCGTTAAGAGTGCCGATCCATAGCTGGTGTTTTGAATCTTCAAAAATTTCCCACACACTTTTATCAGAAAGACTCCCGGAGTCATTAACACGGTGCTGATACCGGGTAAATTTACCACCGTCAAAACAATTTAGCCCGCCAAAGAACGTACCGATCCATAACTTGCCTTCGTGGTCTAAACACAAACTCACAACAACATTACTACTCAGGCTATACGGATCCTTAGGATTATGCCTGTACGTTGTAAATCTACCACTGCTTCTGTCCAGGTATATCAATCCACCTCCGTTTGTTCCCAGCCACAGATTTCCTTTCTTGTCTTCTATAAAATGATTTATATCTTCAAAGGGCAAGGCATACCGTTTGGAGTGTCGGTTATAAATCGGAAACGGCACCATACTTTCATGGAAGAAGTTTAATCCATTTTTATAGGTACCGAGCCAAATTATACCATCAGGGTCTTTATATATCGTAGTAGTTGAATGAACACTAAGCGCTGTGCCTATATCTGAATCCTGTGAAACATTTCGTATCGAAAAACTCTTTTTATCCAGTATATCAATTCCGGCACCGTTGTAAGAAATCCATATATAGCCCTGATCATCCTGAACAAGTCCGGTAATCAGATCAGAACTCAATGCCGTAGGTATAGAATCTTTCTTAAGGTGGTATATTTTGTTTTTATCTGTATTGTAATAAAACACACCTTCGTCCACGTTAGCTATAAAACTCCAAAGGTCCCCATCCTTATCAATCATCAACTCACAATGCAAAGGTTTGCCGGTCTTGCGCATTGAAGTCGGTAAACAAATACGCTTTACCACTCTGAGTTTTCCTTTATCAAGCGCAGCATTCTCCACAATACCATTCGAATGCGCAATCCAGTAACTTCCATCATGATGCGGTGCGAAAGAAGTTATATTGTTGGTACTGATGGTTGAGACATCACCATCAATGTGCTTTAAGGAAGCTATGTTCTTTCTTTTTTCATTAAAGCACACCAGCCCACTGTTATTTAGTACAAGCCAATAATTACCGGCATTGTCATGAACTATATTTGTGACATCCGCTGGATTTTCAATTGATTTTTTATCCAGGAAATGACTCTTGGTTGAGAATCTCTCCGTGGTTGGATCATAGAAGCAAACACCATGATCAGTAACAATGCCAAGCTCTCCCCCTGGTACCTCGAATAGTCTGCTAATATTATCGTTAATGAGAGAAGATGAATCCGCGAGGTTGTTGCGGTATATCTTGATAGAATAACCGTCAAACCGATTAAGCCCTGATTCGGTTCCGATCCATATAAAACCGGTTTTGTCCCTATAAATACTTTTTACGAAGTTATTAGACAAGCCCTGACGACTATCGATATGTACAAAGCGATGTCTTTGCGCAAATATTTTGTCCGATGAAAAAACCGACAAGAACATTACGAGAAACCAACTGAATGCGAAAAAACTGTTCTCGTTCACGACTATTGGAAAGTTAAAATCACTTATATCAGTTTCGCACACTCATTCAATACTGAGAATCCATGTGTCACGAAAGGTATACCGCGACATCCGTCTGTATTCATTGCAAAGCTTTTGCGCCAGCTCCCGGGTGGGTGGCGCATTGTTCATGTGAACTATATAGTAATGCTTTTCATGATAGTACGCCACTTCGGCCGGGTAGTTCGCTCGTTTAAGGTTAAAAGCATATTGTTTCGCATACGCAGGCGAACGGAATACACCTACCACTACATAATGTCCAGGGGCTAATCCTTCTCCGGAAAGTGACTGTGTAATTACCTTAGTCTGACTTCCATCAGGTGTATCAACCGGAACGAGCGCACTGGCATGCATCTCTGCTTGCCTAGCTTCCTCTTGGTGTTGAGCTGTTTCAACAGGGCTCGAAGACTTATCTGTTTCCGCTGGTCTCTCCTGCTGTACTATAGTTTCATTTGTATTCGATATACCGGTTTCATTAGCTTCACTAACCTGCGAAGACCCACCTATAGTTTTTAGTTTTGTTTTTGCTTCCGGTCTTTTCTTTTTTCCGAGTTGTACGATCAGTTGTATTTCGTGTGTGCCTGCGCCCAACGTATTTGTACTGCCTGTTGCAAATTCGTAAGCATATCCTACTTTCAGTTTGTCCTTTATATTCGTTCCGGCAAACGCCGAAGCGCCATAACGTTGTCGGTACGATCCTCCAACCCAAACTATACTATTAATTACCAGAGAACCTAAGCCTTCCAGCTGAGCATTCGTGTTATCATTGGTACGGTATATAACCATAGGTTCAAAAACCATCCGATCACTAAAATATATACTATAGCTTGCAGACGATATAGTATTGCGAACCTGGCTGATGCCAACCTTGTTAAAGTTGTTCTCAGATGCAACATAGGTATTGAAAAGACGAGGTATAGCAAAAGCAAGCTTAAAATTACCGCGCTGATAATGCATACCAAACTGTCCTTCAAACGTGGATGTTGCGCCAACCACCGGGTCGTTTGAGTAACCATCATCGGCACGAATAGAAACACTGGTTACACCCGCCGACAGTCCAAAGGCAATCTTATGATTGTCGCCAACCTTGTTTCCCAGGTATACCTGATACGCAAAGGTTGCAAGCCCCGTAGTTGTTTTCAGTACGCCTGCCTTATCCTGAGAACCCGTAAAGGCTATACCAGCCTTATAGCTTAGTGGCAAATGAAAACTTAGTGTTCCGGTAACAGGTGCTCCTTCAACACCGGCCCATTGATTTCTATAGTTCAGGTATACTTCAGTATACCCGTTGGGTGCCACGAACGATGGATTATATAAAAACGGATTAAGAAAGTAATGGCTATAGACGGGGCTCTGCTGTGCCTGTAGAGGATACATTATGCACCATACCGCAGCAAAAAGCAAAAGTTTGAATGGTAGTTTCATTTCAGTCGGGCGATGGTAACACTACCAGTTTGTTTTGTATTATCAGGATACCGGATTAAATAAAAGTACGCACCATCGGGAAGCGGTTTACCGTTTGAAGTTCCGTCCCAGGGACTGGCATACCCGGTAGAAGAATATACTTTCTGTCCCTGCCGGTTGTAGATGACGATGTCACAACCATCCAAGAGGTAAGCGTTCACAATATTCCAGGCTTCTGTACTTACATCACCATGGTTGTCCGGTGAGAATAACTTTGGAATTTTCAAGACATCTCCTTCAGGCTGAAAGTTGGCTTGAATAGCGAGGTCACGATTCATGGTAACTGTTTGGGAAGAAGAGCTACCTGCTATATCTCCGCTCCAACCGGTAAAAGTATATCCGGGTGCAGCTACCGCTTCTATCGGCACCACGGTTCCAGATATATAGGTACCGGATCCTGTTACCGAACCGCCAGCAGCCGGCACAACGGTAGCGCTAAGCGTGAAGCTCGTGATGCTGAAGTTTGCAGTAACAGTTTTGTTGCTGCTGATCGTTACCGTAGTGGATGAAGCCGTTCCGGATGCATCGCCACTCCAGCCGGTAAAGGTATACCCGGCCGAAGGTATTGCGGTGAGTGTTACTACGCTGCCGGCATCATACGTTCCGGCTCCAGTTATACTGCCACCATCCGTTGGTGAAGCTATAGTTGTCAGAGTATATTTCGTTGTGCCGGACTGTGACTGGAAATTTGCTGTAACAGTTTTATTGGCGTTCATCGTTATGGTCGTGGAAGCGGAAGTCCCTGAGGCATCGCCACTCCAGCCGGTGAAGATATACCCCGCTGCCGGTGTTGCAGTGAGTGTTGCCGTGCTTCCCATAACATACTCTCCTGCGCCGCTTACTGTGCCGCCAACAGACGGCGTTGCTATAGTGGCAAGAGTATATTTGATTGCCTGGAAGTTTGCCGTAACAGACTTGTTGGCGGTCATAGTCACCGTTGTGATGGCATTCGTCCCGGTGGCATCGCCACTCCAGCCAGTAAAGGTATATCCTGCAGCAGGTGTTGCAGTTACGGCTACTGCGGTTCCCGAATTATATGTTCCTGCACCTGTCACCGTACCACCGGCAGCGGGTGAAGCGGCAGTACTAAGGGTATACGTTACGGGTTTGGTCAACAGAATTGCTGTTGTAGAAAGTGATGGCACGGTGAGGGTAAGTGAATTTGAATTTGCCGTCACTGTATTTGACTTCAATGCGTTTTGCGTGTGGGAAACGAAAGTCTCTGTTGCCGGCAGAGACGACAACTGCAATGTTTTGTATGTTCCGTTGGCAACCGTAAAATTGTTTAGATTGATGGTTACCGTGCGCGAGGCGCCCATATCACGGTTGACAACGATCACCGTTAAAGAGTCTGAATTTTCATTTACCGAGGAGTAAGCTGATACGGTGTTCTCCAGAGAGGAAGTACTGGATACGCTGTATTTTTTTGCATTCCTGCCAAAGAGGTGTAATGTTTCCCACATGCCGATTGACCAGTTCCAGGGTGAAAACAGTTCAACGCCATTGTTTGCAAAGGTGCCCAGGTGTGAAGCATAGATAACAGACTCCAGGCTTGGGTTGCTGCTGGACATGGTACCCCATTCGCTCAAACCGGCTGTTATACCATGGTTCGCTCCAAAGTGCTCGGTTAGCCAGCCATCGATACGCTTGAATATATATTGTTTTGTAAGTGAGTTATCCCATCCACCTTTACTTCCCTTAATACCATTTGAACCTGGATAATCATACGTCTCATCATAGTATATCCGGTGTCCCTGTAGTGCCTCAGCATCATTATTATAGGAAGGATAGTTATGGATATCAAATACATCTACCAGTTTGACACCGGTTGTTTTATACTCATCACCCAGACGTTTTATGAAATACTCAAGCCAGGGATAATACCTGCCATTGATATTTATACTTTCACCTTGCCATTTATACCAAAACCATTCTGCGGTTCCAACAGGTCCACAGAGCTTGATGCCCGGGTATAAAGCTTTCGCTTTCTTCGCTAGTTCAATGTAGCGATCTATAAAGGCATCGGCGGATAACTGTGTGGGCATAGCCCAGTCATGAGTAGCAAACCAGATATCTGTCTCATTATCCATACTCCAGTACACAAACTGGTTTTTGTTAAACCCTTTACCATTGGCTCCAAACCAATGATCAAGAATTTCAACAGAAGAATCGGCCGGCCATACCTTGCTGAACAAATTCATATCTCCATCAACCAAGGCTTGACCTCCACCCGTTGTATTGACTACTCCTCCACCGGCTAAATTTTGATGAGTACCACTCCAACCCTGTGCTTGGTTGTAAGCCCAGTCATCGAAGTTATTATTTGGATTGGATGCTACTCTGCCCAGTAACTGAAAGGCAAACATGCCCTGTATATTGGGAAAGTTGTCATTAATTTTTTGTGCTAGTGCATCCCAATCAGTACCATAAACATTATTATACCAGTCGGGATGAATCGTAATTCTTTTACGCCAGTTATAACCTGATGCGTTATTACCTCCGTTTAACCGCGCAAAGCGCAACCCTGCATCTTTATAAAATTGTGCAGGTTTGTCAAAGCCTTCATTTCGGCCGTAGATGTATGGGGAAATCAAGCGTTTGTTCTGAACTGCATTCACTGAAATCGTTACATTTTGGGCAAGCACCGTGCTTGTTGTAAAAAACAGCAACGCCCCGATCAGACACATTTTCATTTGGCAGAGTATTGATTTTTCCATTTTTAGGAGTTTAACGATTGTATCTATTGTCTTAAAAATTCTGCGTGTAGGGCTATACCCAAATGCTATAGTGGAGAACCACAACTATACCCCTTGCGCTACTTTGTTTCGATGATGGCCACATCCCAGGCTTTTAGCATCAGGGTTATACCTTTTTGAACTGCCTGGCCTGTGAGCAGGTCGACTCCATCGTCATACATGTAAGGGAACGTCTTGTCAGCCGGTGAAAAGTTATAGTATAAGTGAAGATACTTTCCGCTATTGCTGAGGCCGTGTTTTACTTTTACTCTCTCCGGTAATTGTTGATCTGTTCCAAGAAGATTCAGTTTACGCAGTTCAGATGTTAGTATACTTTTAATAATGCTTTCTGAAGGTATAGTTCCGAAATAAGTCATCGCTCCTTTACCGCTGTTGTTTCGTACTATAGCGGGGTATATACCGAACACCGGATGATCGTAAAAAGCAAGTGGCTTAGCTGTGGTAGTCTGTAAAAACTCGGCCCATTGCTCGGTATAGTTCTCACCATTTACTTTGAACGGATCTCCCTTCAAGGGAACCGGCGAACGCAGGGTTGAGAATTCCTGGTAGGTAAATCCTGCTATATCTGTAAGACCAGCAGGCATTGTCTCATGGCGTACAGCTGAGTACTCATTACAAAACCCGCTTTTCATAGTTACCATGAGGTGGCCTCCATTTTTCACAAAAGCATTAAGCCTGCTCAGCATTGCATCGCTTGCTATATACAGGGATGGTACAATCAATACCTCATACTTGCTAAGATCTTCTGTATTATCAAATACAAAGTCTGCTTCAACATTCAAATCGTATAAAACTTTGTAGAACCTTGCAAGTATCTTTTGATAGGCTCCGTCAGCATCCCAGGGGCCGGTTTCAGGGCCTTTGAAGTTGTTATCAAAACGTTGAAGGTTGAGAGCAACATCCGAGTCTTCGCTGAAGAGAATCGCTACTTTGTTATTCTTCCTGATGTTCACCAGCTTCCTGCCAAGCTTTTCACGCTCGTGCCCGATGGTGCTAATCTCTTTATATATTCTTCCGGGTTTGAGGTCATGGGGAAGAACTCCTCTCCAGTATTGTTCTATACCGTTGTGCAAAGAGTGCCAATGCCAATAGGAAACCAGGTTGGCGCCCGAGCCTATATGCGAGTAGTAATTTAGTCTTAGCTGTCCATCATAGGGAGGAAACTGTTCTTTTGAATTCCAGCCAATGGAAGCTGCGTTGGTTTCTGGAACCAGGTAATTCTTCATTTTCAGCGAGCGCGTAAAATCACCCTGCATGGCGATGCGAAGTCCATCGGATCGATCCTGATCGTAATGATATATATTCACGCCTGCATAGTCGAGTACGGCTGAAATTGCCTTTTGATCCAAATCGCTGCGAAGAGCACCGGCAAAGTCGTGCATAATAAATTGGGAAGGCGCTTTGTATTTTTTAACGATGGATGCCTGCCAAGAAAGAAAATCAGTTACCGTAGATCGCTGGTATCGCGCCCACTCCAGCCTATAGCCCGGATGATTGAATCCGCTGGCAGGATGCAGCTCATCCCATTCATTTATAGCTTGCCCCCAATAGTTAAGCCCCCATACTATATTTACTTTGTCAACGGTCTGAAATTTTTTCTTGAGGTAATCTATATATAGGAGGTGATTCACTTTATCATCCGGCCACTTGGAATGTGTTTCGTTATCGATCTGATAACCTATAACCGCGGGATTTGCTTTATAGTGTTCTACGATTCTTTTTATAATTCTTTGACTATAGTATTGATATATAGGATTCGTTAAATCTACATTTTGACGGATGCCATATTTCAGTCGTTGTCCATTCTCCTGCATGGCTGTTATCTCCGGATATTTATGGTATAGCCAGGCCGGGATAGAATATGTGGGTGTGCCGATGATTACTTTAATGCCTGCTTTATGCATCGCGCTTACAACTTTGTCCATCCACGCGAATTCAAATTCTCCTTCTTTAGGCTCCCATAATTGCCAGGTTGATTCACCTAAGCGAACATAGTTGATGCCGGCATCTTTCATTAACGCTACATCTTGCCCAAGCCGCTCATAAGGCATATACTCATGGTAATACGCTACGCCAAACAGTATATCGTCAAATGGGTATACTTGTGCTTTTACTATAGGGTTTACACTCACCAAGCACACCGTTAAGTATAGTCTAATTATAAATTTCCTTAACGTCCTGAGATTCTTGCCGTCACCTTGAACTAAACTCGTCATCATTCTTTGCGTCTATTTTACCGCAGCAAAAAAGCTACAGGTCAACATCACGCAAAGTAAACAGTTCTTATTTTCACTGAAGAGCCAAAACATCGCAGAATGCATCCCGAAAAGTCTACCCACCTTGTAACGTAGCATTGTGGTTTAATTGTAGCAGTCTTGTATACTAAGCGCACCTATTACTACAGGAATGTAAATATGAGTAAGAAAAAAAAAGCTCTTTAATTTAGTATGGAGCTTACATCACCGCCCTTTTAAAAAATGACAAATAGTCTAAAGAGTCTAGACAATCCATCCCGTTAAGTAATCACGCCACTCCTAAACACACATCGTTTTGCCGCGAATTTGAAATTATCTAAAATCCTAACATTGAAATCAATGCGCCGGATTAACATGAAGAAGAATCTGGTAGGTATAGCGGGTCTTGGCAAGCGCGAACCTATGCTATATTGCGCCTGAAGACATTTGAGCCCAAGGATGTACAATCATCACCCTTTCTCATATCCTTCGTCTTTGCTACCGTTAATATTAAAAGAAATACACAGGCACGTGGCTATTAATAATGTGTAGCATATAGCCATGACGCACTTACACTTCAGAATAGATAAGTACCCGTCTTGATTGGGCAAGTCAGTAAAAATACCGATGTCCCTGTTAGTGTTCATCCCATGTATTGATAAGATCATTTGCTATAGCTTTGAGTTCAAATTGATCAGCAGTTTGGTATACAATCTTTAACCATTTAACCGATGCGATACCTCGCTACGACATGTGTGTTTTTTCTAACGTGTTTTATTACGCATGCGCAGCAGCTATTTGAACAGAATTACCCCATTGAGGTTTACCAGGGTGCCAGTCAAAACTGGGCGATCCTTCAGGATAAACATGGCGTTATTTACGTTGCCAATACAGAGGGACTTCTCCGATATGATGGCACTCGCTGGGATCTTATTTCACTACCCAATAGAGAGGCTATTTATTATGCAGGCATTGATGATGAAGGAAACATATATACCTCATCAACATACGAGGTTGGTGTTTTTAAGATCGGACCCGGCGGTACGTATGAGTACCATTCATTAACGCATGAGATCCCGGACTCCTACAAACTGGATGAGCGCACCGGTGTGAGAGTCTTTAACAATGAAGTATTTTTCTGCAACGAAAATCATATATACATATATGGTAACGGTAAATTTAAAGTTCACCAACCCGGAGGTGAAGGCTTTATTGTGAGCCGAAATAACATATACCTAAAAAAAGGTTCCGGCTTACACAACTATAAAAACGGCAGATTTGCGACCAACCCCCATTTTACAAAAACAAGCGACACACACTATAAATGGTTTTCCAGTAATTCTGATGACAACCTGTTGGTGCTTGACGACAAAAATCAGGTTTGGTCAGTAGATGAAAAGCATCCTGATGATGATTGGAGGATGCTCTCTGAAAAGCTCAACAAAAACCTGAAGAACCTGAAAATACACCATATAACCAGTACCAGTAATGGTAATATTGTGGTTCACATAGGAAGAGCAATACTCTTTTTTAATAGCAACGGCGAGCCGGTATATCGCATCGACAATGAAAACCTTTTGGAAGGAGACGCATTTGTCCTGGAAGACCAGCAGCACAACCTATGGTTTAATGCCGATTCAAACATCCTCCAGGTTATAGCCAGTTCTCCTATCTCCTATTATGATAATAAAAACGGACTAAAGGGATTTATCATGTCGCTTGGCCGTGCAACTCAATACCAATATATAGGAACAACAAAGGGGATTTTTTACGAGAAAGAAAGAGGCACCTTCACCATGCTCGCCGGAGTAGAAGGTGGTATCTGGAATCTCTACAATTTTCATAATACAATGTATGCATGTCACGACTCCAGCGTGCTGCAAATATACCACGACAAAGCTAAGATGATTATCAAGCATCCGTGGGTGATGTCGCTATGCTCGCTGGAAAAACGAGCTGATCGTATGATCATGGGTACTTACAATACCGGGATATGGTTATTGCAAAATAAGGACGGTAAATGGTCTAAGAAGAGAATCAAAGGATTTGAAGAAGAAACACGGAATATACTCCAGGATGAAGAAGGTAATATCTGGATCAGCCACCTCAACAAAGGCATCTGGAAACTGAAGTTGAATCAGGACATGGACTCCGTAATTTCCAATACCTTCTATGACAAAACCAATGGACTTCCTTCCAGCATTTATAATAAAATTCATCGATTAAAGGGAAAAATCGTTGCATCAACCATCAACGGTATATATAGCTATAACAAGACGCGTAATTCTTTTGAACAGGAAGACGTATATGACAAAGCACTGGGAAGCGGTTTTTGCATTTACACGCTCACCGAAAGCCCGGAAGGTGATATATATTTCTGGGGCGCTCATCCCAAAGGCAAAGAGACAGCGGGGGTTTTGCAGCGGCAGTCTAAAGGAAATTTTAAATTGTTGCTCACCCCTTTTAATAAAATTGCCACGTCATTTCGTAATTTAAGAGTAGGCGTTGATGCTCCGATACTCGTTACAAATTCCGGTGAAATATGGATCGGAAATGACCAAAAAGTATATAATTACAACCCGAATCAAAAAACATTCTATAATGATCCTATACATATATCTATACAAAAAGTGTGGACCAGTGATTCTTTGATTTACGAAAATTCCACAAAGGCAACAACAACTCCAACACTGCGTTTTGCCGTCAACAATCTCAAGTTTGAATTTCTCTGTTCTTCGCTGGAGAGTACGGAAATGAATCAGTATCAATATACGATTGAGGGATTTGAAAATAAATGGTCTGAATGGACCACGGGTAGAGATGCACATTATACTAATTTACCAGCAGGAGATTATACTTTTTATGTACGCGCAAAAAATGTTTACGATGTTATCAGTGAACCAGCGTCGTTTCGCTTCCGTATTAATCCACCGTGGTATAGCACCGGGCTTGCTTACGTTATATATATAGGTTCATTTTATATTCTGGTTCATTCGCTCGTTCGGTATAGTGTAAGAAGGGAAAAAAAACAAAAAATGATTCTGGAGGGGGTTGTCCATGAAAAAACGAAAGAACTGATTTATGTCAACAATTTATTGTCGAATAAAAACGATCAACTTCAGAACGCTAACACTATCATTGAAGGCAAAAACAAAGAAATAAAAAACCGGAATGAAACGCTTGAACAAGAGGTTCACAAAAGAACAAAGGAGCTTGTTGAATATAACCAGCAATTGGAACAATTTGCGTTCGTTACTGCCCACAATTTACGTGGACCGGTTGCCAGGATGCTGGGGCTTGGTATTGTTATGCGGATGACGGGTAATGACCCTGAAGAAACAAAATCTTTAACCGACAAGCTACTCACGACCGCTGAAGAGATTGATTCTGTGATTAAAGATCTCAACCAAATTTTACAGGTAAAAGATACACCCAACCAATTGGAAGAACTTAATCTGCAAGAAGAAATCAGTGAAGTGATTTCTGTTTTTAAAAGAGAAATTAACAATACAAATGCAACGGTATCGAGTAATATCTCGGAAGTTGAAGTCATCACTACTTCACATGCTTATTTAAAAAATATAGTATATCAATTACTTAGCAACTGTTTCAATTTCCGACATCCTGATAGAGTTCCAGAAATTCACATAACTGCCACCAATACCGAAGATTATATATGCCTCGCTGTCTCCGACAATGGCCTGGGCATGCATTTGCAAAAAATTGAGGGGAAACTTTTCACGCTTTATGGAAGATTTCATTTACACATCGAGGGTAAAGGGATTGGTATGTACTTGGCAAAGACCCAGATATTATCTCTGGGGGGAAAAATTGAAGTTGACAGCGAAGTGAATGTAGGAACAACCGTCAAAGTATTTTTTAGAAAATAACATAGGTCTTGCGAAAAGGACCGATCAAAAACTGAAGAAACCGCTTTGATTAATTCCATGAGAAGTGACCGTCAGACGGTCATTGAAAAGTTTCAAAATCATCTGTAGCATTCGACAGCCAGTTAAAAGAGGCAACAATCGAAGAAGGTACAAATGACGAGAAAAGCCTGTTGTACATTTCAAGACTTGCAGCATCAATCCGTAACGAGTTCCTGAACAAAGTAGAGTCGACAAAACTGATGGCCTCCTTGAAGGACTTTAACCCATCACCCTGCTTGACAAAAACAGCAGATGGTTGCCAACCTGAAACAAGAGATTCAGTTCTTAACTACTCAAGCGGAAAAATTATAAACATTACGGCTTCGCGAAAAAACAAGCCTGACACTTACCTGTTTAGTGCTGGCTGTACCAGGCTTACTCTACTTCTTTAGCCACCTTGCTACTCATCGCAGCAGGATGAACCCATCCTTTAAGCCGAGCGCAACAAGCGGTTCCTGCTTCTTTCAACTGTTACCTATCTTTTAGTAATAGTAAGCACAGAAATTTCTGTTTGTGCCGGTTCTTGATGATCGGCATTTAAGAATTTTCAAGGCATAGCCATCAAACGAAGGAACTTGCTCATGATTCCCTCTGCATTCGCCTCAACTACAAAAATTCAAAGATTGGTAGAGAGTCTTTTTTATCTACACAAATTGTCTGTACAAACAGGACAGATCGTGTATGCGTCCTTTTATTCACACCTGTTCTCGGCCGATCTATATCGTTTGAAACCAGAGGAAACGTATTGGGCATCAAAAGTACACCATTTTGTCAATGCATGATAAGTCGCTATCATCCATTAAATCAAATGATTACGAAGACATTTACAGAAAGTTTGATTTGAAAATTTGATATGCGTGAAACCATTAACGCCATGAGAGGAGTAATGGAAAAATCGATTTTTGGGAACTCTATTATGAGAAATACTTTACTACTGCTAATTTTTTCAACTATAGGTCTGCTCTGCCATGCTCAACAGGAACAAATTCATTTTAAACGCATTTCTTTGAGAGAAGGACTTTCCCAAAGTATGGGCAAGTGTAGCTACAAGGACAAACAAGGTTATATGTGGTTCGGTACACTTGATGGGCTCAACCGCTATGACGGCTATGAGATGACCGTCTTCCGCAATGACCCCAAAAATCCCGCAAGCGTCAGCAGCAATTTTATCAACGATATACAGGAAGATCAAGCGGGCAATCTCTGGGTGGCAACCACCGAGGGCATCGACCGCTTCGACCGACAAAAGGAAATCTTCATCCACTATCCGCTGGGCGATGAGCCCTCCTCCTATATAGTTGATATCTTCCAAGATAACCAGGGCACCCTCTGGGTAGTCACCCCAGACGTACTCTTCCGCTGGGAGAAGGGGCAATTCCGCGCCTATCCTACATCATTTAATATTGGCGGTTTACGCAACGTGACCGTGGACGATCAGGGAGACTTCTGGCTAGTCTCTTGGGGAAATCTTAAACGCTTCAATCCTCGCAACAAACAGGTTAGTGATTACCAAATCAATTCATGCAAGGTCATTCAAGACAGTCATGGCCGCCTCTGGGTAGGAGCCTACCAAGGTCTGTTTCTCTACAACCGCCAGACCGATTCCTTTACTCGCTTTGTCCACGAGGAAAACAACCCCAACAGCCTCTCCCGCACCGAAGTCCTCGCCCTGGCCGAAGGTACCGACGGTCGTCTCTGGATTGGCACCCAGAACGGGGGTATCAGCCTATTTGACTACCGCCAGAACCGCTTCAGCACCTTACGCCAGAACATTGATGACCCCACGAGTCTGAGTAATAATACAGTGCATACCTTTTATCGGGATGATCAAGGTAATATGTGGGCCGGTACCTGGGCCGGGGGCTTTAACCTGTATTCTCCCTACGCAGCCAAGTTCGTACACTACCAGAAGATCCTCGACTTTAACAATCCCAATATGAATGCCGTCACGGGTGACTCACAGGGCCGCATCTGGATCGGCATCGAAGATGGCGGACTGGTGATGTTTGATCGCCGCACTGGAAAATTTACCCACTACCCCAACACACTTCAACAGGGGGTTGCCACCGATGTCATCTTCTCCCTGGTCGATTACAGTCGCGACTCCCTGGCCATTGGGTACAGCATCGCCAGTTTTGCCTTCTTTAACAAACGCACCGGGAAGTTTAATCACTTTTTCCCCGATCCGGCTCGTCCGAATGGCCTATCGGGGAAGATCAAGACAATCGTGTTCCAAGATGGCGACCACAACGTCTGGATGGGCGATTGGGGAGGAGGTTTGAGCTTCTACGACCACCGAAGCCGGCAATTCACCAGCTACCACTCCGATTCCAAAGATACTGCCAGTCTGAATAATAATGTAGTGTTTGCCATCTGTGAAGACCGCCAGGCCAACCTATGGGTCGGTACGGACGGTGGGCTCAACCACTTTGACCGCAGCAGCGGGAAGTTTGTCCGCTACCAGCACGATGAAAAGAATCCCCACAGCCTGAGCCACAATACCATCAATACCCTGTTGGTGGACCACCAGGGCCGCCTCTGGGTCGGCACAATGGGGGGGCTCAACCGCCTGGATGAGAAAACCAACCGCTTCATCCATTATGGCATTAAAGATGGCTTGCCCAACGAAGTGATCAAGGCAATCCTGGAAGATGAAAAAGGGAACCTGTGGCTGGGTACCAACAAAGGACTCAGCCGCTTTAATCTTCAGCAGCACACTTTCCGCAACTTCGATGTTAATGATGGCCTGCAAGTAGAGGAGTTCAACCGCAATGCCTGTTATAAAGCGGCCGATGGCACCCTGTTTTTTGCTGGCACCACAGGTATCAACATGTTTCATCCCGACAGCCTGCGAGAGAATCCGTACATTCCTCCAGTGGTCATTACCGATTTTCAGATCTTTAATAAGTCGGCTAATCTGACCGACAAAGACTCACCACTTCAGCAAAGTATTACTCAAACCAAAGAATTGACACTATCCTACAAGCAATCGGTGTTTACCTTTGAGTTTGCGGCCCTCAATTTTATCCTTCCAGGCAAAAACCAATATGCCTATAAACTAGAGGGCTTTGATGAGGATTGGAATCAGGTAGGAACGCAACGAAAGGCTACCTATACCAACCTAGATCCGGGAGAATATGTCTTCAAAGTCAAAGCCTCCAACAACGATGGGGTATGGAATGAGCAAGGCACCTCCATTAAAGTTATCATTACCCCGCCCTTCTGGCAAACCTGGTGGTTCCGACTCGGAGTAACCTTGGCAATCCTGGGCAGTGCTTTCACCTTCTATCAGATTCGGATCAACGCCATCCAGGCTCAGAAGGCCAAACTGGAAGAACAGGTGCTGGAACGAACCGCTGAAGTGATGCAACAAAAAGAAGAGTTGGAAGCGCAAACCGAATCCCTGCAAATCATCAATGCCGACATGCAGGAAAAGCAAGAGGAGATTCTGCAGCAACAGGAAGAGTTACAGGCCACCGCCGAACAACTCCAAACCATTAATGACGAACTCAAGGAAAGCCAAATAGAAATTGAAATCCAGCACAATAGTCTGCGCAAAGCCAATGAGCAGGTGATGAGCAGCATTCTGTATGCCAACACCATTTATCATGCCCTGCTACCCTCCGAGAAAAAGATAAGTCAGACTTTACCAGAACATTTTGTGCTTTACCGCCCCAAGGATATCGTATCAGGCGACTTCTATTGGTTCTCTCATTTGTCTAAAGAAGACCTGGAGGGAGAAGAAAATGATCTTGTTTTTATAGCCGTTGTTGACTGTACCGGCCACGGCGTTCCCGGTGCTTTTATGTCCATCATCGGAAATACCCTGCTCAACGAAATTATCAATTTCAAACACATCCTTGATCCGGCCGAGATACTCGAACAATTGGATAAAGGCGTCAAGAGTGCCATCGACAAAGCTGAAGGTGTAAACACTGCCGGCATGGATGTGTGTCTCATGCGCATGCAAAAAGGAGAAGGCGGCCAGGTGCGGGTATTATATGCCGGAGCAAAACGACCCTTATTCTATGTACTTAACCAACATCAGGCAGTTAACATCCTGTCGGCAGACCGACGATCCATTGGAGGTCAATACACTACCGAACGTCCTTTTACGACCAAAGAACTGATCGTTGAAAAGGGCACCACATTTTATTTGGCCACGGATGGATATACGGATCAGAATAACCCGGACCGGATTAAACTCGGGACACCCCGGCTGAAAGAAGTCATTAGCCAAGTGGTATTCCTTCCTTTATCAGAACAAAAAGTGGCCTTTGACGAGGTTCTTGATGAGCATCAGCAAGCCGCTGACCAAAGAGACGACATTACCCTGATAGGCGTGAAAGTGTAGGTATCCTCGTGGAATTCGGATGGATTCCTCAGGCTTACGTGTATAGAGTATAGCATTCAATTAATCATCATAAAAACTGTGGATAAAAAACTAAACATTCTGGCATTTGATGAAAACCTGGAAAAGGACCACATCCTCGTTTATTATAAGGGTCCCTTTATTGACACGGTGCTGGCTTCTATTGGTAATCGCATCAATGAGATCGAGATGAACCCTGTTTTGAATAAGAAAGTATTTTCCATCTTTCTGGAATTGGCACAAAATGTCTCCTACTATTCGGAAGAAAGAGAGCTCCATGATCAAAAGTCAAAAAGCTATGGACGAGGTTCGTTTCTTATATGCGATTGGAACAGCCATTACTCTCTTACATCGGCGAACCTGATTAAAAAAAGCTGGGCGCCAATTATTACGGAGAAGTGTAAGAAGATCAATAGCCTGGACGTTGATGCCTTGCGTCAATGGAAAAGAGAACTCCGCAATCAGCCTATATATGAAGGCCAGCTCGGTGCCAATGTAGGTCTAATCGATATAGCATTAAAAGCGGGCTCACCACTGGAAGTAGAGATTACTCCCTTTGATGAGAATTACGATTTTTTTGCCCTGTCCATTAATGTTTCAAAAACGATAAACAACAACAATAATATATAGCTATGGAAGATCTGAAAATTATAGGGGAGAAAAACATCTTTTTTATTCCCAACGTAAACTTTTCTATCGAAACCGGTATCTGTGAGTTAGACGGGGAATCCTACCTGGAAAACACCTTCGCATTTTATGCACCTTTGTTAAAATGGCTGGAAGACTATATGGTTTATTTCAATAAACCGATAACCTTTAATTTTGGACTTAGTTACTTCAACACCTCCTCCTCCCGGAGCATCCTCGACATCTTGAATACTTTAAAGCAATATGAGAAACAAGGAGGGAGTGTAACTGTAAATTGGAAGATTCGTGATTGGGATCAAGATATGAAACAGGATGTCGAAGATTTTTCAATTGATTCCAATTTACCCATCCACACACTGAGTTGCTGATTCTTACCGTTCTGGTCCACCAATTAAACCCCCTTCACCCCACCAACGAATCGTCTCATGTCTTTAGCATGCTTCGCCACGCGTGACAGAATCGCCTGTTCATCAGGATTAACGGAGTTGATTTTGGATATTAGCCTTAAAGATTATCCCTTCAAAGAGAGGTGGCTTACCTAATTTTAGCTTAAACCATTTTGAACGATACAAAACTCAACCATGAACCGAAGAACAATTTTAAAAACTCTAGCCGCTGTCCTACCTGGGAGCGCCCTGGCTGGCAACTTATACGGGAGACAGAACAACCCGGCAGCAGACTCGTTTGCACAGGCCCCTTTTAAGCCTACCTGGTCATCGCTCGAACAGTATACCGTACCCGAATGGTACCGGGATGCCAAGTTCGGTATATGGGCGCACTGGGGACCGCAGTGCCAACCCGAATACGGAGACTGGTATGCACGCGAACTGTATCAGGAGGGTAGTGAGAAGTATAAATACCATCTGAGCCGGTATGGACATCCCTCAAAGTTCGGGTTCAAAGACGTCATCCACGAGTGGAAAGCTGAGGCCTGGGATCCGTATGAACTCGTTAAGCTCTATAAACAGGCAGGCGCAAAATATTTCATGGCACTAGCCAATCACCACGACAATTTCGATAACTATGCCAGCAGCCATCAGGCATGGAATTCAGTGAACCTGGGGCCCAAAAAAGACCTCATCGACGGTTGGGCCAAAGCAACCCGGAAAGCCGGACTTAACTTCGGTGTCAGCGTCCATGCCGCCCACGCTTGGAGCTGGTATGAGGCCGCTCAGCGGGCTGACAAGTCAGGACCTCATGCAGATATCCCTTATGATGGAAAACTCACAAAAGCGGACGGAAAGGGCCTCTGGTGGCAAGGATATGATCCGCAAGACCTGTATGCACAAAACCATCCATTAAGTGCCCACAGCGACGAAGACCAGATGATCCATAAACAATGGCATTGGGGGAACGGCGTAAGCGTACCCAGCAAGGCGTACTGCGAGAAGTTTTTAAAACGAACCGTAGAACTAGTCGATAAGTATGACCCAGATGTGATCTACTTCGATGATACGGCTTTACCCCTGTGGCCTATTAGCGAGGTCGGTCTTCAGTTTGCCGCCTACTACTATAACCGAAGTAAAAAAATGAAGGGCAACGTTGAAGTAGTCATCAATGGAAAGATTCTGGATGAACAACAACGAAAAGCCATCGTATGGGACCTGGAGAAAGGAGCATTTAATAGCATCGAACCTTTTGTCTGGCAAACGTGCACCTGCATCGGCAACTGGCATTATGATCGAAGGGTCTACGATAGTAACGGCTATAAGTCAGCACAAGCCGTGATTCACATTCTCTGTGACGTTGTCTCTAAAAATGGAAATCTGCTCTTAAACGTCCCCGTACGGGGCAACGGCACGATTGATGAAAAAGAACGCACTGTCGTGGAAGAGATTGGTGAGTGGATGCAGTCCAACGGCGAGGGTATCTTTGGCACGAGGCCCTGGAAGGTTTTTGGTGAAGGGCCCGCTATGGGCACCGCTGGCCCACTCACGGGACAGGGATTCAATGAAGGCAAAGGCAAGCCACTGGGCAGCGAAGATTTCAGGTTCACAAAAAAGAAAGATTCCGTATATGCATTCTTCTTTGGGTGGCCGGAAAAAAAATCACTCCTGATCAAATCGCTTGCCCAGGAACGTATTCAAAATGTGAAGTTGCTGGGATACAGCGGACCAATAGAATGGTCGCGTGATGCTGCCGGGGTCACCGTAAAGCTTCCGGATCAGGTACCCGGCATTCGTGCCTATACATTAAAGTTCGAAGGCATCGAAGCATAGTCTAAATCGTTAGGCCCAATTGCATGAAGAAATGGAATGGTGTCACCCAAGCGCAGTTTTCCAAAATTTTACGGCTTGTCCCCAATAGCCGGGTAGATTTGATTGCACGTTTTGGTGACACCATTTTTCCACGCCCTGGTCTTTAATGGGCATACTATATTCTCATGTCTGAATATCCGATATAACCCTATAACTTTCTTTTTTATCGAAAGTGATCATCCTAAGGATCTGCTGTGTGGCCTTGTTAATGAAGCGCGACCGGTTCTATACCGTTAAGCGTTGGAATCACCTGCTCTATAGTTCCGTCGGCATTAAATTTCAAACGATCAATACATACTTCACGATGATACCCGGCAGCACCTCCCATAGCATCTCCTTGCGGGCGAGTGAAGCGATGGTATACTATATACCATTCATCTCTGCCTGGAATTTGAATTATCGAATTGTGACCTGTAGCACGAATGGCCAGTGTATCATTTCGGCGAATGACTATATTCTCCCTGGCAACACGAATAGGCCCAAGCGGACTGTCCGAAGTTCCATAGCGAACTTTATACTCCGCGCTGCGCGTGTCGTCCTCAGACCAGAAAAAATAATATATACCTTTTCGGAAAATCACATAAGTACCTTCGCGAAAAGTAGCATCCGGAGTCAAAACACGAACGGAGTCTTGGTTGAAAGACACCATATCGTCATGGAGTCTGACACCCGCCATATAGCCATTTCCCCAATACAAAAAATGGTTTTTTGAAACCGGATCAAGAAACACGGCCGGGTCAATCTCCTGCCCTCCGTTCACCCCTTGGGGTTTGAAGTCGATCAGTGGCTTTCCTTTGTCAACAAATGGTCCCACGGGTGAATCTGAACTTGCCACACCAATTTTCTGCCCTGCAGTAAAATAGTAGTAGTACCTGTAACCACTGCCGCGCTTTGTTTCAACAATGGTTGGTGCCCACGCATTTGCCTTTGCCCAGGAGACATCCTTTTCTAAGTCCAGAATAACGCCTTCATCTCTCCAGTGCAATAGATCGGTAGAAGAAAAAGTTTTGAATCGCCTCCCCGACCAATGAACAAATCCATCACTGGTTGGATAGAGATAGAACTTCTTTTCTTTTTCCGAATACAGGATATCTGGATCTGCAAAATACCCGTTGAGCACGGGATTGCCATACCGAACAGCACCGACCTCAATCTCGGTTACTTTCTTATCCATCGCCACAGTATATTTCACAGGACCCTTGCTGAAATCCTGAGGCCCCGCGGGCTTCAGGGTATATACTTTCGGGAAAGTAAATTGCGGGTCGAGCCTCGAAAGATCAGTATCCCGGCTAACAGAAAGCGTTACCGTAGTGCCTTCAACAACCGTGTTGTTGGACCGAACGGATTTGTTTTGTGCCCCCGACAACACATTGCCTATAGGAAACCATGCATCAAGCAGGCGTTTATATTCCTGCGTTGTTATCGCCATGACTGTACCATGCCGGGGATGAAAATCCATTGAGACTTTCTTGTCCACGACCGTAAAATTTAAGAGGTCTTTACTTTGCGTGAACTGATAGGCCCCTTTCTTATATACATCATACATTAAAATCCAGCCTTCATCGTTATTGAGTTTAAACACACCCGCTCCTTCCACGGATTCATCCGTCTGATCCAGATACCGGTCTAGTGAGACATAGCCTTCATTGATTTTCTCTGACACCGCTTTCTTAATTCCTGCATCGGCACCTTCCGTCTTAAAAAACATATTATACTTTCCATCATGGTATATGATATCGGCATCAATGCAGGCTGAATTGGTGGGACTGAAAAATAACTGCTTGGGTGTAGTCTCCAGATCCGTGAAGTCTTTGTTGGCATAAGCATAGTATATTTTATCCGGACCATTGCCCAGGCGCATTGACCAATAAAGCATATACTTCTTTAGCGCTGGATCGTAAATCGTCTGCGGTGCCCATACCCGGTTGACGTGAGCAAATTCCGGGAACTTCTCAGGAACGTTTACAACGGCATGTGTCCAGTGAACAAGGTCCGGCGACTTCATCATCACCATAGCAACGTTTGGACCCCATTCGTTCTTGGCCACATGCATATCGGTAGCCACCATAAAAAAAGTCTTCCCGTCGCAGGCTCTCAATATATGCGGATCCCGGACACCTCCCGTACTGCTGATGGCAGCCGACGAGAGTATAGGTTTGTTGTCATGAAGGGCGATGTAATTAAAACCATCCTCACTGAGAGCAAAGCGGATCTGTTCATCTCCCTTCTCTCCACCCGTAAAATAAGTAAACAGGTAGGCCGTATAGGGACCGGGGTTGTCAACAGGGTTCGCCGAAATCAACAGCATGCCCATGAGCAGGCAGAGAATTCCCCGGATCATTTTCAGGCGAGTAAAAAAAACAAGTATAAATCGATAGACAACACTATCAGCAAATTCAAAGCGGGGACTGTCTGTTTTCATAAAGTTCATGGGACCGTAAATCTATGTAATGCTTTCGTATGTATACTATATATTCTGCGCATATACTATATATAAAAGTCCCCAAAGCAGCCTTGCATATATAGCGGCCGCTCCGGGGACTTCTGTTTACTTGCGAGCGGAACTATTTATATTCCGGCCGTGGCGCCCAATAGTAGGTATGATCCACATCCGATGGTTGACTTAGCAAGGTCACTTCCGAGCCATCACGGAGGGCAGTCGCTTTTGCCACCGTCTCGGTACGGACCAAATCAAACCAACGAATACCAACCTCCGCTGCAAACTCCCAGCCACGCTCGGCAAGAACAGCATCTCTGAAGGCTGAAGGTGAAAGACCCGGTGTCAGATCCTCCAAGCCGGCACGGCTGCGCACCTCGTTAACCGCATCATAGGCTGTTTGATCAGCTCCTGCAGACATTGCCTGCGCCTCGGCATAGGTAAGCAACACCTCGGAATAACGAATCACATATGTTGTCGCACTCCCCCACCAGTCATTGGCTGTGTGCGTGGTCCAATCGTAGCTTTGATCATCACGGTACTTGAGGAAATACGGGTGCTTGGTTAACGTCTCTTGCCAGCCGATTACATTATCGGGATCATGCTTTACAAAATACTCCTCCTGGTACGTTGCTGCCTTGCGAGGTCCTTCCGGAAAGTTCTCATAAAAAGCAATTTCACCAAAGCCATCGTCCCATCCACCCTCTTCAAAGTCGGGAGCAAACGGATTGGGCCCCATCATATTTCCGTTTTCCCAGTTCCAGGCCGACACATCGTTACTGTAATAACATGCGAACACCGCCTCCTGATTGATCTTGTTTTCAATCTTCCAAAGATCTCCGAAGTCTGCGAGCAGACCGTATCCCCAGGTTGCCTTCCCCTCCATTACTTCTTTTGCCTTTGCAGCAGCCAAAGCATATTTATCCGTTTGCTTCAACGGCCAGCCGGCCATGGTCAGGTATACATTTGCCAATAAAGCTTTTGCCGAACCACGAGTGGGAAATATATCCACGTTGTTTTGCCTGGCATTCCCCGTCCAATGGTCCGGCAATAGTTGCTCAGCCTGCTGCAAGTCGGTTACAATAAGGCTATAGATATCCGATACAGGAGCGTTCGGACGGTTGTTGTCTACCATCACCTGTGTAGGCATCGGCACCTCACCCCAGGTACGCGTGAGATAAAAATATGAAAATGCACGCATGAAGTATCCCATCCCTGCTGCATGGCTGCGCTGTTCCTCTGTGGCCTCAGTAGCTTTACCATGGTTTTCGATAAGCCCGTTTGCCGACTTAATTGTACCATAGAAATAATTCCACCAGCCGGTCATTCGAGAGTTCGATGAATTGGCATGAAACACATCAAAATCCGAGAAATCAATCTTATTTCCCGACCGCTTTGAGGTTAGGTCATCACCAGCGTAGTAAGGTGATACGGGCTGGTTAAATGCACCATTCAAGGTAACGGCCAGCGCCGCCTCGGCCAGCGTAAGATCCTGGGCCGTTTTATAAAATGTTTCCGGTGCAAGACTACCCTGGGGTGTCTCATCGAGGAAATCCTTCTCACAAGCCGCTAAGCCCACAAGTATGAGTCCCGTTAAGCAATATTTATAAATGTTTTTCATTATGCTTTTGCGTGTTTGTTTTGTTAAAAAGTTAAGACAGCACCAAGGGTGTAGGTTCTGGCCGAAGGGTAAGCTCCTAAGTCAATACCGCCATCTGAATCAGAGGTAGAACCCGTAGAGGAAGCTTCAGGATCGAAGCCCTTGTAGTTGGTGATCGTGAACAGGTTTTGCGCACTCACATAAACTTTTGCAGACAGGAACTTGAGATGACTCTTATCCACCTGATACGAAAGACTCACATTCTTCAGGCGCGCATAGCTCCCGTCCTGCAGGAACTGCGTAGACTCAACCCAGCTCTTGTTGGTGCTGCCGGGATTTGCCCACGTTGATGAGGTGTTGGCAGGCGTCCAATAATCGGCAGCCTCTGCAAGCGTAGGATACTTCACGTCACTGGTGGGCACGGCCGTGGCCGCATACGTTGCATTAAAGATTTTATTGCCGTAGACCCCTTGAATGAAAAGGTTCAGACTGAATTTCTTGTAGGTGACTGTATTGTTGAATCCAAACTGAAACTTGGGGATTGCCGAGCCAACGATAATTCGATCTTCCAATCCAATGGTGCCGTTCCCGCTGGTATCGGTATAACGCGCATCACCGGCTTTGTATACTCCGCTTTCGTTCTGGTAGACACCTTCCCAGGGAATCAGATAGAAGCTCGACATGGGCTGCCCTACCTGTAAAACCTGAATGGGCGCACTCATCAGACCACCACCCCACGTGCCGCGTTGAACCAGGGAGTCAGGCCCCAGGTTAATAACCTTGTTCCTGTTGGTGAAATAATTAACTGCTGCGGACCACCGGAGATCATTCGTCTGGATGATCACCCCTTCTACAGCCAATTCAAGTCCTTTATTATTAACCTTTCCAACATTTTTAAGAAGTGATCCTCCACCGTCATAATTAGCAATGCGTGTTGCAAGCAACAAGTCGGTGGTATTCTTATCATAGTAGTCAGCGGTAATGTTTATTCTCCCTTTCAACAATCCGATGTCTAATCCGATGTTGGTCTGTCTGGTAGTTTCCCATTTCAAATCCGGGTTGCTCGGGTTACCAATGGTATAGGCAGGATACAGCGTGTTGGTACCATACGAGTATGTTGTGGCTGCCAGCAAGCCCAAAGTACCATACGGGTTAATGGCCTGGTTACCGGTTACACCCCATCCTCCACGTAACTTCAGGTTTGAAAACGCATCGAGATTCTGGACAAATGCTTCGTTGGAAAGTTTCCATCCGGCACTCACCGACGGGAACATACTCCATTTGTTGGCTCCCTGGAATTTAGAAGAACCATCCCTGCGCATCGCTGCCGTGAACAGGTACTTGTCATTGAACGCATACTGCACGCGTCCTACAAAGGATAACAACGCCCAATTGGAATAGGTCGAAGCAATAGACTGCGTGTTATTGAGGGCAAGGTTGTTATATCCATTCGAGGTGGTCGCTAACCCAGAACCCTGAGCGGCGAACGTCTCAGCCTTATTGGAGGTAGATTCCACCACGGCTGTGGCCGTTACATCATGCTGGCCGAACATTTTATGAAACTCCAGGATGTTATCGGTCTGGAAGGTGTAACTCTGAGAGGATGACTGCCCAGCACCGGGATTACCAGAACTTATATAGTCATTGTTCAAATAGGCAAGCTTAGAGATGTTCATGTTCAGGGCCGCTGTCGTGGTAAAAGTCAGGTAATCGGTCAGGTCAAAACGGAGGTTTGCATTGAACACACCCACGTTGCTGAAGTTATCGCTGAGGCGTTCTTTAATGGTCATGTAGGGGTTAGACCAGATGGGGGAAATACCAAAACGGTTGTAGGTGCCATCTTTCATAACAGGCTCAGTAGGTGCCCATGTCAATGCTGACATCACAGGATTGCCTTTTCCTCCTGTATCGGTATTGTTATGGGAGTTTAGTCGTGCCCCATAGAGGTTAAGACCAAGACTGATCCATTTATTAATGTTGGTCTGAAGGTTGGTTCGAAGTCCGAATTTTCTCTGCGATGTATTCAAGAGCACACCGTTTTGGTTGACAGTAAACCCAGAAATAAAATACTTCACATCCGGCGAGCCCCCAGAAAGTGAAATCTGATGACTTTGGGTGATGGCACGATCAAAAATCTCTTTTTGCCAGTTGGTGCTTTTACCGGCAAAAGATCCGGGATCAGCAAATACGGCCGCACCGGACGTAAGGTTAGCAATCCTGGCATAGGTCTGGGCATCCATCAGATCATACTGCTTCATAGGATCGACAACGCTTACAAATCCATTGTACTCAACTTTGGGCGCCCCTGTCTTTCCGTTTTTAGTGGTGATGAGAATTACGCCGTTAGAGCCACGGGATCCATAGATCGCTGTAGCGGTGGCATCCTTCAACACCTCCATGGACTCGATATCATTGACGTTGATCTCGGAGAGTCCAACACCGGCTAAGGCGACCCCATCCACTACATACAGTGGTTCATTATCGGCAGTGATAGAATTTGCACCGCGTATACGGATTTTAACCGCCCCACCAGGTGCTCCTGAATAATTCGAAACGGACACCCCGGCAACACGGCCCTGGAGGGCAGACGAGGTATTCAGCAGGGGTTGGTCCTTGTATGACTCCGCTGAGAGCTTGGCAACCGAGCCGCTTAAATTCGATCGCTTTTGCGTGCCATATCCAACGACTACGACCTCATCGAGGCTTGTCACTTCGGGGCTCAGGACGACATCAACGCCGGTACGGTCCCCGATGGAAACCTCCTGCGATTTATAGCCAATAAAGCTAAACAAAAGAACACCATCTGCCGGAACCGCGATGGCATATTTGCCCTCGGTATCCGAGGTCGTCCCTAGGGAGGTTCCTTTGACAATAATGTTTACACCCGGCAATGCCTGCCCGGTATCATCCTTGACAGTACCCGATACTGTCGTTTGCCCGTTAGCCAGAAAAGTAAGTAGCCAAAGACAAAAGCTAAGTAGAAGTTTGATTTTCATAAGTTGTTTGGTTTGATTAAGTCGCCGCTAAAAGAGCCATTGAAAATGATTGACAGCGGCCGTCAATCACTTTGAGCACCCCATAGGGTTCTTTACTCGTAAATGGTTCCAAACACAAAACTAGAGGCGATGCATACGTTTGCATGGATAAAATTTGCCAACCAAGGGGGTGAAAATTGTCAACCTTCCACGTGCGTTGCAGGCGGGATTACAAGCCGGCGCTCCGACGAGTTCTTTCAAGTAGCCGTTACTGGGTATTAAGCCTGGCGGCAAAACCTCAGCAACGGACAAAGACGTGGACATGTATTTGAATAGTGTTAATATCAGACATGCGGAAAAACACAACCACCCCTTATTATTCGTCATGGGTAGCACTTTTCATCCCTCCTTTCAGCACCAAGCCTTCAGTTGGTAAAGATCTCATGAATCCATTTTGACAAATATGCCCCCTCTCGTTGGTCAATATCATGCCCCGCAAACGTATGCACAAACGTTACTTTTGGCTATATGTGAAGCAGGGTTGCTTCATTTCAGTTTCAACCATCTAAAACCAAAAACCATGACGTTCAAACTTTTACTCATGCGGATTTGCTCCCTTGTCGGAAGCCAGGCCAACATAAGAGGGTCGTTGCCTTCGCCTTGTTGGGCATTTCTCATTGCAGCCATTATGTTCAGCTGCTTATCATGGAGTGCCCATGCACAACTGGTCACTTATCCACAGTTGTCAAGCCTGCAGGGAGTGCAGTATCCCTACACCGTGCGCGCCAAAGTCAATGGTTCGACTACCTGGAGCACCCTTGCCCTCTACAATGCACAGGTCGTTGGCCAAACGGGATCCGGCATCAACACAACGGTCACCAACTTCGACTGTAACGGGCCGATAGACATTGAAATCACATTCAATGCAGCGGTGACCCAGGCAGCTGTCCGCCCGAACTCCCTTAACATAACACCGAGCATCGATGGCACAAAAATCACCTTTACCATCCCAGGGCCAAAAAAGTTTTATGTTGATATCAATGGCAATCACTATAGTAATTGCATCCATTTTATCGCCCAGCCTTTAGAAGTAAACCCGCCTCAGGCGAGTGATCCCAACGTTATCGTTATACCGACGGGTACTTTTGACAATACCGTCAAAACACTCTCGGCCGGACAAACACTATATATACAGGGTGGCGCAGCAGTGGCGGGCGTTGTATGCGGTGATAATACCAAGGTTATCGGACGTGGATTTATTTACCGGGCCGGCTATGATGCCCTCAACATCACGCGCGTCAACGATGTATACATTGATGGATTAATCGACTTAAACCATGGATGGGGTGGCGGTGGTGGCGCAGGTATACGCTGTGGCCAATCCACCAATGTCACCATTCGAAACACCGTGTCGTTCAGCTCCAAAAAATGGGGCGATGCCTATAATATATTCAGTTCTCAGAATGTCACAGTCGACAACGTATTTATACGAACACACGATGATGCTATAACATTCTACGGAGGCGGCAAAAGCGGCTTTACCGGCAGCTGCAAAAATATCACCGTTACCAATTCCGTGCTGCTCCCCGACCTTGCACAGTCATTCCATATCGGAGTTTATGGTGATCAAAACATAGACACTGAAATACGCGATATCGTTTGTTCAAATATAGACATTGACGACTGGAGTCGCTCGGGAGGCCGGCCGGTGATTTACTTCACCGTGGGCGACAGGGTACGCGCTGCCAACCACCGCTATGAAAATATTCGTGTCAATGGTTATATGGACCCGGCAACGTATTCAAAGACATTCATTGGACTGGCCATCGTAAACAATGGAACCTACAACTACGCACCCGGGCGCGAAATTGACAGTATCTATTTCATGAATATATCCTTTACGCAGGCAGGCTATACCCCCGGCTCTTCTGTGAGAGGCTGGGACGCCACGCGCATGACCAAAAACATCTTCTTTCAGGGAATAAAAATGAATGGCGCTACCATTACCGATGCTGCGAGCGGTAACTTCAACATTGGAAGCTATACCCAGAATGTAACCTTCGCTGCAACGGCCAGCGCCGCGCCTATCGTTACAAGCCCCACCTCAGCATCTGCCCGGTATAATACTCCCTTTACTTACAAAATAACCGCGACAAACTCACCTGCCAGCTACAGTGCAATGGGACTACCCGCCGGACTTTCCATCAATGCCAGTACCGGCGTTATTTCCGGTACACCGACAACAGCAGGTTCAACTTCAACGGTTACGATCACAGCCACAAATGCTTCCGGCACGGGGTCACGAAAGCTATACATCGTAGTTCCTCCCGTACCCGTTATCATCAGCTCCACCACGGCCACCGCCACGGTGGGTATACCGTTTAGCTATACGATTGCCGCAGACAATTCACCCACCAGCTTTAGCGCGACTTCTCTGCCAGCAGGCATCTCGGTCAACACCAGCACAGGAGTGATTTCAGGGACTCCAACCGTTAGCGGATTCTATTCAATCACTCTTCAGGCTACCAACTCGTTTGGAACCGGAGCACCCGTAACGCTAAGCCTTCGTGTAGCGACAAGCGATGACCTGATTGTGGGTGGCACCTATGTACTAAAAGCTGTCCACAGCGGAAAGGTAGCAGACGTTAAGGGCGCATCACCAGACAACGGCGTGACTATTTTGCAGTGGCCCTATAAAGAAGGCGCCAACCAGCAATGGATCCTCGAAGATGCAGGCAATGGATATTACAAGCTCAAAAACAAAAACAGCAACAAATATATGGATGTCAACGGAGGGTCAACTGCCGATGGAGCAACCCTCATTCAGTGGCCCACCGTCAGTGGCCAAAACCAGCAATTTCAGATCTCGCACGTTGATAATTATTACACCATCAAACCGCGACACAGTGGAAAATGTGTTGAAGTAAAGGATGCATCGCCTAACGATGGGGCTATATTGCAACAAATGACCTGTAATGCCAACGCCACCAATCAACGCTGGCAATTTGAACTTGTTACCTCACAAAGTAACGCCCGTGTCGCCTCGGCCAGTGAAGTGTATAGCGAAGACGTCTCGAACCCCACCGAGCTGTATCCCAATCCGGTAAGCGATATCCTCTATATCAGCGTAATGGATTCAAAGCAGGCCGTTGTTGAAATATATACCCTACAGGGGGTGTTGCTCTTGACTAAAGAGGTTTATTCCAGCAAGGCCGCCGTGGACCTGACGAGTATAGCACCGGGAATCTACATGGTAAAAATCAAAGAAAGCAACCTGATCGTTTCAAAAAAGATAGTAAAGTTATAATCGAAGATACCTTTGCAAAAGATGAGGCCGCCTTACGTGAGGCGGCCTCTTTCAATATAGCTCTGTATATATTCCTATATATACCTCACGCCACACCGCGAATATCTTGCTGCAAAATAAAAGAATTACTTATGGGGCGTTGACGTACCGACGATAGTATATATCTATCAAACTCTTAAAGGCGGGCTAGTATACACAGCACCTTCACGCTCCTTGTGCCAATCTTTTTCATCACTCAAACCTGGTATATATTTCGCTTTAGTTCAATTGCAATCTCCTTAGGAATTTGCTGATCATAAAAATACCGCACAGTGCATTATGCAAAACGCTCTACCCAAACAAACTGCCCGTCTTCAGCGATATAGGATATAGTATATACTTAAAGACCTTACCACATTAGACTTTCGGTATTTGTTCAGAATTTCCCTTGTGGTATTCCGATGGTAAACACCCGAACTGATCACGAAAATAGTTCCGGAAGTATTTCAGCTCCGAAAAGCCGGTCTGAAACGCAGCTTCCGAAACACTGTACTGGCCCGTTTCCAAAAACTGAGCAGCGCGCTTTAGCCGAATAGACCGGATAAACTCCTGAATAGTTTGACCCGTTAACACTTTTAACTTCCTGTAAAGACGCGAATGACTCATCGCCAGCTCCTGACACAACGACTCTGCTGTCAATTCCGGATTTAGTAAATTAACCTCCACATAGCTCATGGCATGCTGCAGAAATTTCTCATCGAATGGCGTAATCTCTATGTTGGTGGGTTGTAAGGTAATTTTCTTGCTATAGTACTCCTTCAACTTCTTGCAGGACTCCAGCAAGCGCCGGATTCGTGCCACCAGTATGATGGGATTAAAGGGCTTTTTGATGTAGTCGTCTGCTCCTGCATCCAAACCGGATAGCTCACTCTCCGGCATGTTCTTGGCCGTTAATAAAACTACCGGTATATGCGAGGTCATCACATTATTCTTGACCTTCATGCACAGTTCAAAGCCATCCATCCGATCCATCATCACGTCACTGACAATGATATCGGGAACCCGATCCATAGCAATTTTCCAGCCTTCCTCGCCATTGATTGCCTGGATAACATTGAACTCATCATGCAAAAGATCAATAAGGTAACTCCGAAGTTCATCGGTGTCTTCAATGATCAGCACAAGCGGCTTATCATCCTCTATGGTTTCAGCGCCCGGAACAAATTCAACAGCGGTAGGAATACAGGGTCGGGTGGAATGAAGGGAATCAGCTGTTAAATTCTTAAGCGGCAGCCGAATGCTGAACTTGGAACCTTTGCCTTCTGCACTCTCCACCGCCACAGCCCCACCATGCAACTGAACGATCTCACGCACCAAGGAAAGGCCTATGCCCGTTCCTGAAATTTTTACTGAGTCCACCACGGCAACCTGGTAGTAAAGGTCAAAAATCTTGTCGAGCACATGTACAGGCATACCGCGGCCCGTATCTTCAACATGTATGCAGCAGAAGGATTTGTTAATGAGATGGTCCTTCTCGATTGACAGGGAGCAACTGACTTTGCCACCCGCAGGCGTATGCTTGAATGCGTTGGACAGGATGTTGGTGATCACCATCTCGATTTTACTCTCATCGAAATCAGCCATCAACTGATCAATGTCACTCTGAAAGCTGTACTTTACATTTTGACGACTTGCCAGATCCTGAAATCCTTCGAAGACTTCAAAAGTCAACCGGACAATATCGCCTTGCTCACTTTGAAGTCGCATATTGCCGCTCTCGGCTTTCCGTAAGTCAAGGAGTTGATTGATGAGTGTCAGCAATCTTCCTGAATGCCGATGCATTAAAAGCAATTTCTCCCGAATATTTTTGGGTAAATCTTTTAAGATCAGGACCTCTTCCAGGGGACTGATGATTAATGTTAGCGGTGTTTTTAATTCGTGGGAAACATTTGTGAAGAACCGGAATTTCATCTCGCTCATTTCCTGCTCTTTCATCTTTTCTAATCCAGCTTTGGCTGACATGAGTTGAGCCTTTTGCAAATCTTCCTTTAGATGCATTTGCTTCTTCACATAATACAGTACCACCAGGGCAAAGCCACTAATCACACCCGCATACGCTACATAGGCCCACCAGGTACGCCAAGGCGGTGGCAATACCGTAATGCGTAGCGTTATTGGTTTGCCCACCCAGATGTTACCCATATCACCTGCTTTCACCTGTAACGAATATGAACCCGGTGCCAGGTTCGTATAGGTGACCGTTCGTGTATTCTTCACATTGGACCACTCCTTGTCGAAGCCCTCCAGCTTAAAAGCATAATAGTTTTTCTCCGGCATTGAAAAGTCCATCGAAGAAACTTCCACGGTGAATACTTTGTCAAGGTGAGACAAAACAATCGCATCCGTATACAAGATTGACTTATCCAGAATCTTACGCCCGTGCACCAATTCGCCCGGGTATACGTCCTGATTCATCACCTTTAATGAAACAAACGAAAGTGGTGAAGACACCTCGGCGAACTTTTCATGTGGGTTAAAAACTGTCAGCCCATTGCTGCCGCCAAAGTATAACAGGTTATCCTTGCCGCTGCAGGCAGCATTCTCCGAGAACGCATTGCCCTGCAGTCCATCACTGAGGTTGAATAGTTGAACATGGTGATTGTCAATATCGAACTTAAATAATCCTCCGTTTGAACCAATCCATAAATGGTTCTGGTCATCGGCGATAATCGAGGTTATGTAATCATTTGGCAAACCACTTTTCCGGGTGAAGTACGCTACGGTCGGTGCATCATTCAAAACGGTTACCCTGTTCAGGCCTCCGGCAGTACCTACCCAAATATTGCCGTGCCGATCTTCCTGGATACAACTGACGATATTGTTACTCAGCCCACCAGTACCTTGCGACACCCGAACAAAGCCATCTATATCAGGCCTGTAAAGATGCAGTCCCTTATAGGAACCTACCCAAAGCCTTCCCTTGCTGTCTTCGTATAGCGCGCTGATACGATTGGATGCCAGGCAAAACGAACTGCTGGAATCATTCTTATAGTGTCTAAAGGAAGATTTCGCGTTGGCATCTCTTCCCGTTAACCGGTTCAACCCCTGCCGCTGCGTTCCCACCCATAACCTGCCCTGGCGGTCACGCAGTATGGCTGTGACCTTCTCGTCACTAAGCGAAGTCTGCTCAAGCGGATCGTTTGTGATAGTTTCAAATGAAATTTTATCTCCGACAATTCCTGTAATCCTGTGCAGGCCATAGTTAGAACCAAACCAGACATCACCATTAACATCTTCAAAAAGTGTGTGAATGTCATTTACCTTTAGATCTTTAATCTTGTCAAAAATCTCCTGGTGGTGGAAAATTTCATTTCCCCGAAGTTCGTTCAGCCCGCCGCCTTTCGTCCCGATCCATAGCCTCCCTGTGCGATCTTGCAACGTACTCAGAACATGACCACTGCTGAGGTTACTGTTCTTGAATGTGTAGGATTGAAAAAACCTGCGTTGTGTGGTAAGCTTACAAACACCACCGCCGTCGGTTCCAACCCAAATGTTCCCGGTACGGTCTTCGAAAATGGTCAGTATAATATCAAAGTCAGTGTTATAGCGGGCCCGGACATCGGGGGCAATGAAAACCTTCTCCACGTGGCCTTCCGGATCCCGGTGTTTAAGACCCTCACCCCAGGTTCCCATCCATAGAGAATTAGACCGCGTGGGTTTAAGAAGGCAATAAACGTCATCTCCTTGTTGAAGGTGCTCAGCAGACGAAAGTCTGATGTGCTCGGTAATTTTTTTCTCAGTAAAATTGTAGATGATCACGCCATTTTTCCAGCCTGAAATGTATAATTCATCCCTGTCGTTGTCAGCAATGAGAGAGGTTATCATAACGTGTTGCGGCAAGTTCAAATTCACCGCCACTGGTTCCTGTGTTCCCTTTTCAATCCGGTAAAGCAAGTGATCGGCAGACACCCATAATGTGCCGTCCTTTGTACAGCGCAGCGCCAGCACATGGCGTCCTTTCAAAAACCGGGTAAACTTTCCTGTTTTCGGATTAAAACAATTCAGCCCGTTGCCATCGGTGCCAACCCAGATTTTTCCGTCCTGCGTTTCAGCAACCGCCACAACACCATCTCCACTCAGTGAGTGCTGATCTTCTGCCCTGAACTGGAATTGTTCGACTTTTTCAGAGAAGGGATCGAACGAGTTTAACCCACCGGCCTTTGTACCAATCCAGATTTTTCCATCAGAGCCTTCAAACAAAGTCTCAATCGAATTGTTGGAAAGACTGTTCACCGTGCCGGGTTCGCACTGAAAGACTTTCATGCTTGCCCCATCATAGCGTGCCAAACCACCGCGGGTGCCAAACCATATAAAACCTTTCTGGTCCTGAATAATTGCTGTCACCTCATTTTGAGGGAGACCATTGTCGATTGTTAAGTGCTCAATTGAAAAATCCGGAGGCTGGCCATACACGTTGGCAATCACAATACCCAAACACACCCCTGTAATAACGGTTCGGAAAAAACTTTTCCTCATAAACAATACGCCTGGTTTCGATTTTCACAGAAACGCTTAAGATACTCAAAAATACAAGCGCTTGAAGGGGGTAAAATCCGTCAGAAGAGGGACTGAAATCTGTCACAAACGGGCCTTACCTCGTGGCTGGGCTCCACAGGTATGAAAACGGACCGTGTCTTGTTCAACAATTTGTCATTGGAGCAAGAGACTCCGGCCCTTGAACAGAAAAATACTGGGAACAGTTTTTATAATTGTCCCCAGTATATATACAACTTATTTTAGTTATTAGAATCCGAATTTACCATTACCGTTTTTCCAATTCTCTTTTGCTGGTATTGGTTCGATCACATCCCAATGCTCGGCGATCTTACCATTTTCAACCCGGAATAAATCGTAGAACGCGTTATAGCTTTTTCCAAAGTGCCCCTCGCTTACCACAAGTACGAAGTTACCCTCTCCCAAAACTTTGTGAATCGTGTCATACTTCAACGTGACACCTTGCTTAGAGAGTTCACCTAACGTCTTACCAAGGCCTGAAAGCTGATCTGGAATCTGGGGATTGTGCTGGGTGTAGTTATCGCCATTAAAATAACCTGCAAGCTTGTCCATTTTTCCGTTCACCAGGATATCATCCACAAATTGCCGGACAAGTTTCTTGTTCTCTTCAGTTTTTGCTGTATCTGTTGAGGTGGCCGGACCATCGATCATCGTGTGTCCGCTCGGGTTGGGTTGCTTGGGAGTTTCCTGGAGATTGTCCCAATGTTCTACGATGAGACCATCTTCAAATCTGAAAATATCGAACCCGATCTTTGGGCCGAAGAAATCATATTCGGTATGCGTGAAAACATAGTTGCCATCCTCAAACGCTCTTACCGTTTTCACTTTTGCTGAATTTGGTGGTAACGCCTTTAGAAGCTCACCAAAACCGGCAAGGCCATCGGCAGCGCCTAAATTATGCTGCGTGTACTGATGAGGGTTGATATAGGCGATAGGTTCACCTGCGCCGGTCTCTATTGCTTTAAGCAATTCGACACCTTTTTCCTTATTACTTTTTGCCATAGTCGTAGATATATTGGTTGTTGTTGAATCATTTTCTCCGGCAGTGTCAGTGGTTTTGTTTCCTGAGCATGCAGCCACTGCAAGCGTTATTAGGCCCAGCACTAAAGTTTTGATTGTTGTCATCGTTGTGTTGTTTAACAATGCAAAGATGCTGGTCCAGGTGCCCCGGGGAAAGGTAAGAACCGGCCTTCGAATGATACTTTTGGGACAACTGTCAGAGATGTGTCTGCCGAAACTCGGATGGCGTTTGACTCGTTTGCACGCGGAAGTATTTGATAAAGTTGGTGGGCTCATTAAATCCCATGTCAAATCCAATTTCCTTGATGCTTTTGTTGGTATACACCAGAAGTCTTTTGATCTCAAGCAATACACGTTCGCTTATGATGTCCTTGGGAGATTTTCCCAGCACGCGAGCAGTCGCACGACTAAGTCTTTTCTCAGAAACGTGCATCATCTCTGCGTACTCATATACTGACTTAACGCTACTGAAATGCTCATTAACCAGGGAAGTAAATAATATTGAATAGTCGCGATCTGCGCCCTTGGGAATCTCCTTGAAACCTTGTCTTCTTTTTTCCCGGTCACACAAAAGCAAAAAGTTGTGAAGGTAGTTTTGAAGAATATCACCTTGCACAGCATGAGTTTTACCGGCGATCTCCGCTCCCATCAGCTCCAGCAATGAAATAAGACTATGCTTAACACCATCCAGCTTCAAGGGTGTTCTTTCCAAGAGATCATTGAAAAGAATTGTGCTGTTAAGAAAATCTATATCCTGTTGATTTTTGGAAAAGAACCGATCCGTAAAGATGATCACCTTACCATCATACTTTTCCGAGGAGTCAAACAGGTGTACCTGGGCCTTGTTGATAAACAGAATCGAATTCTTCTGCACCTTCACCGGATTAAAGTCAACCAAGTGTGTGGGGCTTCCCGTTTCAATCCAAATGATGTGATAAAAATCTGTGCGATGCGGTAAGGTCAGTAGTTTCCTGTTCTTTAAGTATAGGTCTTTGATGGAAATGATTTCAAGTTCCAAAGGAAGGCCAGGTTTGAATTTAAACTCCGCTATAGCTCTTTTACTCATCATAGACTGGCAAGGTATAAAATCAACGCGACTGATTGTACACCTGACTTTTGATTACCTTTGCCTAGCTGCAGGCGAGCATCTAATCTTTGTTCGTCCGACAACCACCTTAAAAAATTTTTGTTTTTTTTTAGCGACCGTATATATATATATACTTAAATAAGGGTGTATTGGGCCAGGTCAATTATGTTAAGTTCCTCACCTGACCTAAATATACCTTCTGTAGAGATTGACACCCCTCAGTTATAGCCCATCAATTCAGTAATGAACCATATAAAGATGCTCATCAATTGGACAGTTAGTTCCCTGACAAATGATGTTGCGTTCAGGTTAATCCTAAGACCGGACATCAAAGAGAACCAGCAAAATTCCTTTACGTATACATGACCATCTGTAAATACAGGTGATCAAAGGCCCATGTGGAAAGACGGAACACACAATAAAATATATAAAAGCAGTTCATCCATTCAGTACAGTTATTTATGGCATACGTTTTAGTCGTATTTCATCAGATGCGCCCCAGACATACCTATAGATACCCTCCAGGCATACAGAGTATTATAGCAACATTATTCATTTGTAGCACACAACCCTACCCTTTCAAAAAACCGGGTTAATACTCTCTGACACAGAAAGGAAGAAAACAAGAAACGATCGGAAGACTAAGATATATATAGAAAGACGATAATTATGGCGCATCCAATATACACCTGAATCTCTCCCACTAACGGTGTCAACACATAAGATATATATACCTTAATTCAATCAACACCTGATATAAGTTGCACCATCATTATCATTTTTATACTGTCTGATAACGCACCGATCACAACGCATCCTCATCCTTTAAATTATATCTTTACCACTCGTTCATGTTTCAGGTTAAACATATAATTAACTCCAAATTCATGTCCTCGAAATCTTATAAACGCATAGGAATAATTATCACATGCATCCTGCTGTTACATTACCATGCGCTAAGCCAGCTGCAAAATATTAAGTTCGATCATATCAGCAGTGAGGCAGGTCTCTCACATGGAAATGTACTTTGCATTCTGCAGGATAGCAGAGGACTGATGTGGTTTGGAACGCGAGAGGGTGTAAATAAATATGACGGCTATACGTTCACAACATACAATGCGAATGAAAATACTTATGAGGGTGCCTCCAATGCCGTAACCGATATGAAGGAAGATGCAGCGGGTAACATCTGGATGACTACTCAAAAAGGGAGCCTGCAGATGCTGGATAGAAAACAGGATAAGATCCTCGAATTTACGGATCCTGACTTTTCTGGCCCATTATCAAGTATTGAAATCGACAACCAAGGTAATCTTTGGATCGGAACGGAAGGGAAAGGACTTGCACGATTTAATAAGAAGACTAAAACATTCACCTACTATTCTTCCCAGAAAGCGAACCCCTCCAGCATCAGCAACAATTACATCCATAGTATATTGGAGGACAGCGACCATAACCTTTGGATAGCAACCTTCGATGGGCTGGATCTCTTTGACAAGAAAAGTCAAACGTTTACCAGGTTCAAACCCCATGAAAAAAATAGCGATTCTTTAACGGTGAGCGGCATCTTGTGCATGTTTGAGGACAGCAAAAAACAACTTTGGATCGGAGGTGTTACCGGCGTTAATGTAATCGAGAAAGTGTCGGGAAAATTTAAAAGATTTAGAAACGGTGACCCGCAAAACATGCTTCCCAAAAATAGTATTACTGCTTTGCAGGAAGATCAAAAAGGAAACCTCTGGATCGGCACTCAAAATGGAGGCCTGAGTGTAATGGATGGTAAATCAAACACATTCTACAACTACGTATTTGAGGCTGGCAATAGCAACAGCATAAGCGATAATTCGATAACTTCTCTTCTCAAAGACACCAAAGGGAACATGTGGGTTGGTACGTTCAGTCATGGCGTTGATTTTGTTGGTATTGATGAGAGCAGATTTTCCCACTATAGCTCAAACACGTCCGGGCAAGGTCTCAGCCACAATACCGTATTGGGTTTTTTCGAGGACGCCAAAAATAATCTATGGATAGCCACCGATGGCGGAGGGCTCAATTACTTCGACAGCAAAGACAAAACTTTCACCCACTACCGGCATAAAGCACATGATCGAAACAGCATCTGTGGAGACCATGTATTGAAAGTTATAGAAGATAGCAAGGGAAACCTCTGGATCGGCACATGGGGGAATGGTTTAACCGTTTTTAACAAAGAGAAAAATACATTCAAACATTTCAGGCATGATCCAGCAAATGCCAACAGTCTGATCAATGACAACATCATTACACTCTATGAAGACAGGCAACAGAATATATGGGTTGGCGCTTTCTCCGGTGGAGTTAACTTGTACGATCCAAGTCAAGACAATTTCATACGATATAACACAGTTTTGAACCACCCTGATGGCTTTAATAATAATAAATGCATTAATCAAATCATGGAAGACAGCCAGGGGAATTTCTGGGTAGGATCGGAAGGTATTGGCCTATGCCTGCTGGACAAAACCAGTAAAACGTTCGTGCCATTTAACAATAACCCAGGCAAAAACAGCGTCAGCAATAACTCGGTGCTGACCATCTTTGAAGACAGCCATAAAAGACTATGGGCAGGTACGCGAGGCGGGCTCAATCTATTCGACCGTGATAGAAAAACATTTCGCTCTTTCCACAAAAGCGATGGTTTACCTGCCGAACAGATCTTGGGTATTTTAGAAGACTCGCACGGTAATCTTTGGTTGAGTACCAGCAACGGTATTTCCCGATTCAATCCAGAGAATAACACCTTCAAGAATTTTGGTATCGACGATGGTCTCCAGGGAAAGGAATTTATAACCAATGCCGTTTGTGAAAGTAGAACCGGTGCCATGTACTTCGGTGGGCCGAATGGATTCAACGAATTCTATCCCGATAGCATAACAGAAAAAAGCTATGATCCTCCTATTGTGTTTACCGATTTCCAACTTTTTAACAAGGCAGTTAAGATTTCGGGGAGCCCCGAAGATAACTCACCGCTAAGACAACATATCTCAGAAACCAAATCAATCGTACTTCCGCACAGTGCATCCGTACTCTCCTTTGGTTTTGCATCTTTGAACTATACATCAAACGAGAAAAAACAATACGCCTATAAGCTGGAGGGATTCGATAAAGAATGGAATTATGTTGGAACCAAGCATTCGGTAACCTATACAAACCTGGATGGTGGAAACTATACTTTGAGAGTTAAAGGGCTGAACAATCAAGGCGAGTGGTCCTCGAAAATGGCTACACTTTCCATTACAATAACCCCTCCTTTCTGGATGACCTGGTGGTTTCGGTCAGCATCGGTCTTTTTGATTATCGGATGCTTTGCCTCATTTTTTATTATCCGAATGAATATAATCAAAAGACAAAAGGAAGCCCTTCAGCTTCAGGTAGAAACCAGGACTATGCAGCTGGCCCGTTCCACGGAAGAAGAACGCAAGGCACGCATGGAGGCCGAACAGGCAAACAAAGCAAAAAGCGTTTTCCTGGCAACGATGAGCCATGAAATCCGAACACCTATGAATGGTGTGATTGGTATGGCTTCATTACTCCGGGAGACTCCCTTAAATGACGAGCAGATAGAATACTTAGAGATCATCCATAACTCCGGGGAAAGCTTGTTATCGGTAATAAATGATATTCTGGATTTCTCAAAAATAGAGTCCGGAAACATGGAACTGGATCTCTACGACTTTGATTTGAGAGGATGCATTGAAGAAGTGCTTGACGTTTTTTCTGCTAAGGCGGCTTCCGTTGGGCTTGACCTTCTCTATCAGGTAGATTCGAATGTCCCCAATACTATTTTAGGCGACAAATTAAGACTTCGGCAAATACTCATAAACCTGGTTGGCAATGCCATTAAGTTTACCAAGCACGGGGAAATATTTGTAAGCGTATCGGCGCAGGAACAGGAGCAAGATACATTAAAACTCGAGTTTCAGATCAGCGACACCGGAATTGGCATTCCGGCAGACAAATTAGGAAGACTATTCAAAGCCTTCTCCCAAGTTGATTCCTCGACTACCAGGAAATATGGCGGCACCGGGTTAGGTTTAGTAATTACTGAAAAACTTGTCACATTAATGTCAGGAGAGATAAGTGTTCAAAGTACTCCTGGTCAAGGCACCACCTTTACCTTTACAATTCAGGCTCAAGCAGGTAAGACCCCGGTCATTAACTATATCCATTTTAGCACCGATGGTTTGCAAGGAAAGCGGATACTGGTTGTAGACGATAACAGTACAAATTGCAGGATCCTGCAGACGCAGCTCCAGCAGTGGAGATTGGCCAGCGTAGTGGCAAGTTCAGCCGAGAAAGCATTGGATATCTTAACACAAGAAAATTTCAATTTTGATTTAATTATTACCGATATGCAAATGCCTGTGATGGATGGAGTTGGATTTGCCAAGCGTGTTAGAGAACTCAGCAAAGATTTACCCATCGTATTACTTAGCTCCATAGGCGATGAAAAGAAAAAGGAGTATGAGCATTTATTCTCGCAGATATTGAATAAACCTGTAAAGCAAAGAGTACTTTCAAATGCAATAATGGGCCTGCTCAAAAAAGGTAGCAAACTTACACCTCCTTCCACCGAGAGCAGAAAAATCTCCAGCGAACTGGCTCAAAAATATCCATTGAAAATCCTTATTGCTGAAGACAATGCTGTAAATCAAACATTAGCCATCCGTGCGTTGAACAAACTTGGTTATTTATCTGAAGTGGCAACCGATGGGCTTGCCGTACTTGATAAACTCCGGCAATTTCAATTTGACCTTATTTTCATGGATGTGCAAATGCCAGAAATGGACGGGTTAGAAGCCACAAGGCACATTCGAAAAAAGATTGGAAACCAGCCCGTCATTATAGCCATGACAGCAAACGCTATGTCGGAGGATAAAGTGATTTGTTTTGAGGCTGGTATGGATGACTATGTAAGCAAGCCTTTCAAACTCGATACACTTATGGATATGCTGGAAAAATGGGGGAAGATAATACACGATAAAAAAGATAAAAGTTAAAGGAGCGTCTGCACTGGCAGTCTAAGTCAGCCCTAAAAATCTCTTTAGTAACGCAAGCGGAGTTGAAATCCAAAACCTATATTTATATATATAACTATACCTTTACAGTGATGGCATCTATACTATTTATACCCTGACTCGAAATGATAGTCAGCAAATCCTATGAAGCTCTTCCAATCGTATAGCGTAAGGTCGTGCTTACCTGCTCTGTTGTGATAGACGAACGGTGCATGAATGAGAGGCGTCTTACATTCCTGACCTTCCGATACATTGAAATATTCCTTCCTATAGTTTTGTTTTTTTATTCCTAAGAAGTTTCCCTGCTCCATAATAAATCCAGGCGATGCAGGTAAAGATCTGTTTCATTAAGCCGCCTATATATACAGCCAGTTTCTTCTCAAGTGATTGAATTTGAGTTCAGGCGCTACTCGCTACGTCTATACCAATTCTCTTTTTTAAATCTTCGTTGTTCAAGAGTTCGCTTTTTACTGATATATAGGCCGCACGCCTGTCCTTCCATTATTTAACTGACTGCGTGTCCTATTGTGACTCATCGATTTCTCGCGTCAAGGATATTTCGGTTCTTTATCGTTTACCGTCTAATGCTACATGCTCCCCCTGCGTTTACTGGGCCTATAAATGAATTGAGAGTATCCGCGCTTATCATAAATCCGCTTCTGCTGCTCATTGATGTGATTACTGAAATTTACTAACAGGGAATTGACCACAGACTACTTGAACAGGCATGATAAAACAAAAAGACGGTCTGGACAGGACTCCACTACTAAATAACAGGAAAGATTTCCATCTAGTAGGACTATATATGCCAGAAGTCTATCTCATCCGTACGCACCAGACAGTATTTTGAGTCTTAAAAGACTAACCATTGACACTGACAAAATTTCTAAGCAAACAACTTGTCAAAAATAACATGTATATATCCGTATAACCATTTCAAAACGACATACATAATTTGTCTTTACAGACCAAATTACGATCGACATCATGGGCAGCGAAAACTTCCTCCTTTTTTTACTTCGAAAGTGAGCCGGTCACCGGACCTCCCCCGACCCCCGCATAAAAAACAGAAAAAAATTTAAACAATATTGCATAACTACCGTTTATGATAGCAATACTATCATTTTTAAGCACATGACTATCGTCTCTTTTAAACTGAATCCGAACTTATACCTGCGGGACCCGCAGTCCAGTACGCTGGGCCAGAAGATCATTCAATCCAGTATTAAAATGATTGACAAAACCGGTGCTGAGGATTTTACATTCAAAAAGCTGGGTGCCGAGATCGGCTCCACGGAAGCATCTATATACCGGTATTTCGAAAACAAGCATCGCCTGATTTTATACTTAATCGACTGGTATTGGACTTGGCTGGAGTATAAAATAGATTATCGCATCCAGAATATAGCAAGCCCCGTGGAGCGACTGCGAACCTGTATCCGGATGCTGGCCGAAGAAAAGAAGATAGACCCGGAGATTCCCTTTGTCGATGAGCAGAGACTGCAGCGCATCGTCAACACTGAATTCGAAAAAACGTACCTGACCCGGCAGGTGGATACTGATAATAAAGAAGGGCTGTTCCTTCCCTATAAATCGTTGTGCAAAAAAATAGCCGGTATACTCAAGGAGATCAGTCCGAACTATGGATTTCCGCATTCGCTAGTAAGCACCGTCATGCTAAGTGCAAATCACCAGCTATACTATGCGCAGCACCTGCCCTCTCTTACGGATATAAAAACAGACTCGCGGCATAAGCATGAGCGGCTCGCCGAGTTTCTGGAAACCATGGTGCTCAATACAATTAACGCAAAGATCAAATGACCAATCACTCCATCATACGGATACTGCGAGAGGCTGCACTTTTACTCAAGCACGAATTCAACCCGGCGGACCTGCGCTTTGTAGAGATCAACAACCGCCACTATGCAAAAAATGAATTTGGTGAGTTCAAGAATGATCTCATCGAGGCGGGCAGTAAAATGCGTATGCTTTTCCTGGAGCAAAATATACCCGCTGCATCCCTGACAGACCTGGTAAAGGACGACAATATACTTGTGCTCGTATTCCATGAAACGCCGCAGGAGCTTGTGCCGCTGCTGATTTCATGTGAAAGAAAAAAAATAGCGATCACCGCGCTGCAAGAAAATACACAGCTTTCCTTTGGAACAGACATCTCGCAGCTGACCTCCCTCCATAGCCATGCAAACGGAGTGGTGACGTATATACTATATCCTTACAAAAACCTGGTGAGCGACTACGCCTACGAGGGGGATGTGGTACCTGAGCCGATGAGTCCTGTCAGAAGGTTTTTCAGGCTTCTGTCCACGGAAAGAAAAGATATACTATATATACTATTTTATTCCATCGTCGTGGGGCTCATCGGCCTGATCTTACCGGTTGGTATCCAGAACACCGTAGAGCTTATTTCCGGAGGCGTGTTCTTCAGCTCGGTATATCTATTGATTGCTGCCGTCATCCTGGGTGTACTCTTCACAGGGATACTGCAGATCATACAGATCGGTTTGGTTGAGCATTTGCAGCGGCGTGTATTTACGAAGGCCGCCATCGAGTTTGCATTCCGTATTCCACGCATTCGTATGGAGTCGATTCTCAACAACTATGCTCCGGAGCTTGTGAATCGTTTCTTCGATGTGATTACACTACAGAAAGGATTACCCAAGATGCTGATCGATCTTTCCTCTGCAGCGATACAGATCTTTTTCGGGCTCATCCTGCTCTCGCTATACCACCCCTTCTTTGTGTTCTTCAGTGTAATACTGGTCTTTGTCCTGTTCCTGATTTTCTGGCTCACCGGGGCCAACGGGCTCACCTCATCCATCAATGAGTCAAAGTATAAATACAAAGTAGTGCAATGGCTCGAGGAGCTCGCCCGTTCCATCAATTCATTTAAGCTGGCAGGCAATACGGACCTGCCCATCCGGCGAACCGACAACATGGTCAACAATTACCTGAAGTATCGCAAGGCTCACTTCCAGGTGCTCATCACACAGTTCTCTTTTATCGTCGTTTTTAAAACGGCCGTCACCGCGAGTTTGCTTATCCTGGGAACTATACTGGTAGTGAACCGCGAAATCACATTAGGACAATTTGTGGCCTCCGAGGTGATCATCATTCTCATGCTGAATGCCGTTGAGAAAACGATCACCTATATGGATGTTATCTATGATCTGCTAACGGCCGTGGACAAGATCGCACAGCTCACGGACTTGCCGCTGGAGAAAGTAGGCGGGCTGGATTTTCAAAGACATACTGTTACGGGTTACTCCATTGAATTGAAGCAACTCAAATATAGGTACCCGCAGAAAACAGAGCATGTACTCAATGGAATTGATCTTCGTATCAATTCCGGTGAGCGGGTTTGCATTGCAGGTCCGGGCAACGCTGGAAAGACCACACTCACCAACCTGATTGCCGGTATACATTCCGACTATGAAGGCATCATCACCATCAACAACTATTCACTGCGTGATCTGGACATTCGCCACCTGCGCGATAGCATGGCTAAAAACATTTCACCGGAAGATATATTCGATGGTACGATACTGGAGAACATTACCCTGGGCAGTGCTACACGCAGCGTTGAAGATGCCATCCAGGCGATACGAAAGGTAAAGCTGGAAGATGAAGTGAACCGTTTACCCGAAGGGTTGAATACCCATATTGTGAGTGGCGGTAAAGGATTTTCAAGTTCGTTTATTCATAAACTTATACTGGCCCGGTGCCTGGCTAAAAAACCGGCGCTGATCATCCTTAATGATTTCTTCGCGGGCCTCAAGCGACAGGAGAAACTCGATATGCTGCAGTCGGTGATCCATGCCGACAACCGCTATACATTGCTTGCTGTCTCCAACGATCCGCTCATCATGGCTGCCTGCGACCGGGTTATACTTCTTAGCAACGGACAAATTTCCGAAGAAGGTCACTTTGAGGAACTTTTAAAGAAGGGTACTATTAATAACTATATCGATTAGAAAGTATGCTGCGACTATCAACACAGAGGATCGACAAAATGGTGAAGGAGGAAAATCTATACTCCTTGCGTGCCCTCAAGCGGCCCGCAGCCGGTATACTGATGGCCAAATGGCTGATGGCGATGGGCGCTATATTTATAGTCTTCCTCTTTCTGCCCTGGCAACAAAACATCCGCGGTATAGGAAAAATTACAGCGCTTAATCCCGCCAACCGGCCGCAGACCGTGCAGGCCGTCATCGCCGGGCAAATTCAAAAATGGCATGTACGCGAAGGACAGGCTGTCAAGGCCGGTGATACGATTGTTACGATACGGGAGGTAAAAGAAAAATATTTCGATCCCCAGCTACTGGAGCGTTTGCAGGAACAACTCACTGCCAAGAAGAGCAGCCTTACATCCAAGACCGAGAAAGCGCACGCACTTTCCCGGCAGATCGAGGCATTGAAGACCGGCATGCAACGCAAGATTGAGCAGGCTACTGCCAAGCTCCAGGCAGAGCGTATAAAATTTCAGAATGCAGAGAACCAGTATCAGCGCAACAAAAAATTATTCGAAGCCGGAAATATACCTCTGACCAAGTTCCAGGAGATAGAGTATAAATACCAGGGCAGTGAAGCTGACTATAGAAATGCCACCCTGGAAATTGCCCGCCTGCGCGCCGAGTATATGGAGAAGATCAGTAAATCCGAGTCCGACCTGAGTGCTACGCAAGGCGATATATTTGAGGCGCAAGGTGAGATCTCCAAACTCACCAATGAATATACCAACACGCAGATCCGAAGCGGCCAGTACCAGATCACGGCTCCCCAGAGCGGCTATGTGGTGCGCGCCATGCGGGCCGGTATAGGTGAGACTATAAAAGAAGGCGATGCAGTCTGCACCGTGATGCCGGAGGTGACGGACCTGGCTGTAGAGATGTACGTAAAAGCTATGGACGTTCCCCTGATCAGCAAGGGGCGCAAGGTGCGTATTGAATTTGACGGATGGCCTGCGTTGCAGTTTTCGGGATGGCCCAGCGTATCGGTGGGAAGCTTTGGCGGAACCGTAGAAGTGATTGACTATGTAAGCTCTCAGCCGGGAGAATTCCGGATGCTGGTTATACCGGATAAGACCGATGAGGTATGGCCGCAGCAGTTGCGTGTAGGCTCGGGAACACGCGGGTGGGTGATGCTGGAAAATGTACCGGTGTGGTATGAGATCTGGCGCCAGCTCAACGGCTTCCCTCCCAGCCTGTATAAGGCTCCGCTGCAGGATGCTTTGCCTTCCAAGGAGGAGACCAAAAACGCGCAGGAAAAGAAGAGTTAAGGACAACGGCAGGACTACACGCTATGAAGAATATATTGCTGATCATCTTGTTTAGTATATACTATACGGGGCTGTGGGCGCAGCAGCAGAACGACTCTATATTTGTGCTGCCCGATACGGTGAGGCCTGTTACGCTTGAAAATTTTTACCAGCTCATCACGCGGTATCATCCCGTTGTCAAGCAAACGGATTTACTGTCCCAGGTTGCCAAACAGGAAATACGCCTGGCGCGTGGCAGTTTTGATCCCAAGATTGAAAGTGAATTCCTGCTTAAGCACTATGACGGCACCGAGTATTATCGTTTGTTTAACGGGGGCGTAAAATTTCCCACGGCAAGTCCCCTCACCCCTACCATCGGCATGGAACGCAACACGGGAGAGCGCCTGAATCCCGAGCACTATATATCCGGAGACTATAACTACCAGCAACTCTACGCCGGTATATCTTTACCACTGGGACAAGGTTTGTTTACCGATGAGCGAAGAACTGCACTCCGGCAGGCGGAGCTTTTCGAGGCCATGATGGAAGCTGAGCAGGTGAAGCTCATCAACAAGTTGCTGCTAGAGGCTGCCAAGGATTACTGGCAATGGTATTACAGTTACTATAACTATCGGTTGGCGGCGCGTACAACGGCGGTTGCCCAAGAAATATTCAGAAGAGTAAAAATGAATTTTGAAGGTGGTGAGCTCTCGGGCATGGACACCGTGCAGGCCAGTATTACCTTCCTGGAGCGGGCGGTAAACATGCAGGAGGCGCTGCTTGCCTTAAAGAACAGTACTATAAAAGTGTCAACCTACTTATGGGACAGTACAATGAACCCGGTAGACCTTTCCCTGGAGCATGCTCCCGTTGTGCCTGCGGAGTCCGTGGTATTATCCGGGGCGATTCTGGAAGAGCTTACGAGCGAAGCAAAAGTCAATCACCCCGAGCTGCGCAAGCTCAATATCAAACTCCAGCAGCTGGAGCTTGACAGGCGCCTGGCAGCAGAGTATATGAAGCCACGCCTGAATGTATCATACTATATGCTCAACCAGCCGTTTAATCCCGAGGGTATAGCCAGTTCATTTTCCTGGGATGATAACTATAAACTGGGCGTTGACTTTTCTATACCACTCTTCCTTCGTAAAGAGCGGGCCAAGATTGCCCAGACCAGGCTAAAGATCAGCAACACCACCTACGATCGTGATCTTACGCGCAGGCAGATCATCAATGATATACAGGCAGCCTATAACCAGCTTGTCAACAACGGAGTAGTCCTAGGGCAGCAACGCGCGATGGTGGACAACTATAACCGCCTGATGAATGCCGAGCTCCTGAATCTTCAAAATGGCGAGAGCGATCTCTTTAAGATCAACGTGCAGCAGGAGAAACTTTTCAATGCGCAGTCCAAGCTCATCAAAATAATGGCCGAGTATGAAAAGCAAAAGTCTGTACTATACTGGTCGGCGGGCAAAAGGCCGCTGGCGCAATAACGCCTTTCCTGTCTTACAGTAAAGTATATATTTTCGGCATATACCGCTCAGCCTGCCAAGTGCTTAATTTTTTTTCCCGCCATTGCCACTTCATGAAGCACATTTTGCTTTTATAGTTTCAAAGTCGATTGTTTAACTCTGATACATAAGTTCGTTTCACAAAAGTTTTAAATCAGAAACACGCCTAACGCGATAGAATACAGGCCCCAATTTTCAATTGTTTAAATCCTATTTCACTTTATGCTTTAAGACCTCGCTCAATTCTCGGACGACAGCAGCTTTATCCTTCTTTATCCTTTGCCCCAGTTCCTTCCTGGGACAATTCTTATTATACTTTGCGCCCCAGTCCATCAACTCGATTATTATCGGCAGTAGATCAGCCCCTTTTTGTGTAAGGCTATAGATATATTTAGACTTATTTTCAGGTGAAACGTCTTTCACCAGGATCTTCTCGCCTTCCAGAATGGTAAGCCTGCTAACCAGAATGTTTGTGGCTATTCTTTCTTCCGAATTCAGAAATTCACTGTAAGACATTTTACCTCTTAACATAACATCGCGGATAATTAACAGCGACCATTTGTCACCAAGTATATCCAGTGAACAACTGATTGGGCAATCAGATCTTTTTTTATCCATGCTTACAAAGTTATTGCAAATTGCAACAACTTCCTATATTTGTACTTGCATTTTGCAACAACTAAAATACGTTACTATGGAAAATCAAGCACTCACAAAGCAACTTCTTGAAAACTATTACAAGGGTTTTGCGGAAAAAGCAAATTGGGAAGACACCATCGCCGATGACTTCCAGTACGTAGGTGGTGACATGACTAACACGCAACCCGTGGTAGGCAAACAAGCATATGTTGAAATCATAAAACGCTTTTCCCAACGATTTCAAGCGATGCGGGTAAAACAAATGATCATCGACGGAGACAAGGCCAGTGTTATTGGGAATTACGATTTTCAGTTTCCGAATGGACAAAGAATAAATGGCAACGTCTCCGAGAACTGGACTGTTAAAAATGGAAAGCTTCAATCCCTGACTTTGTATTTCGATACCTTAACTTTCATGACAAACTTAAAGTAGGTGTAATGCGCCTACTGGGCGTGCATTGATCCCACCGTCTTCATTGACGACAATGGACAGGGTGGGCTGTTGTGGGAAAATGACGCATGCTATTACGCACGGCGCAAAGAAAACATGATGATGGTACGGAAAGTAAAGGGTGTATAGGTATCACGGTGAAGCAACGGATAAGCCATTAACACTAAAGCTCCTTTTCACATGCAAACGAAAGGAACGCTGATAGCAGAAGGCGCTGATATCCGATCCTTTCATCAGAAGGAGTTTATTGAGAATGAACCGGTGCAGCAAGCCTCACCCAGAAAGGAAATGGCGGCTTTGTTATTCAGGTGAAATAACTTGCTCTTCTTTGCTAGCTTCGTGCCACTGGACGTTTAAATCCGATATATAGTATAAAAGCAAAAGGTCGGCGATTGCCAACCTTTGCTTTTATAATCAATGAACCTCTCCTGGTTATTTCAAACCGTAGAGTTCAACGTGCGCTTTTTCACCGCGGTAATTTGGAAGCGTCTTATAGGTAAATGCAACTTTTTTCAAATCTTCCGAAGCATTTTTCAGGTCGAATGATTTTGTTTCACCTCCTGCCTGAAGCTGGTTGGCAACGGCCAATTCCTGTGTGGCGCCAGATTCATAGTATACAATCACTTTATCTATGTTAATAGGGGCATCGGTAACTTTTAGTTTGATCGACTTAAATTGATCAGCTCCCATAACTACAATAGATTCGTTTTCCTTTTTGAAATCAGCTTTTACTTCACCGATCTTGTGCCATCCGGGTTTATCGCTGGTAACAATACCTGGATCCTGTGCGAACGCCATAGTGCTGAATACAGCAAATGCGAGAATAAAACCAAAAACTTTTTTCATAAGATGTATATTTAAGTTGATGTTATAAATCCCGGTGTAGACAAAAAAAATAGTGCCCGATATAGCGGATGATTTAGTTGGTTATCTGTGGATTTTATTCCAGAAAGGTGTATACCGCGACTGAGCACGGGATGACGATTGATGTATTATTCAACAGGCATGAAACTCCTTTCGATATCTTATGTTGATATTTGGCTACAGTACAAAGTCACGCAAGAATCGGGCAAAGCTTCGGACAGATATCAAGGCACTACGGAATCTTTCGCCCGGAAAATACTTTCCAATCCAACGAAAATATTACACTTTTCCGTTAGCTATATTTCCTCGTTTGATCAAAGACAAACACCAGCGAACTATATTATTTGCAAAAGTGAAGCCATCATAACTGGTAAGTATACATGAAGATATATACCAAAATAATCTTTGAACTAATAAAATATTTCTGCTAGCGCTGATCTTTATTCTTTAAAAGAAAATTATACATCGGCTATAACCACCCACTGCACATAGCGGGCGTTAAGAGGTAGTTAGAAAACAGTCAGAAATTCTATTCTTATATCACCCCTAAAAAAACAGGGCACTTGATTTACTATACCTATCTCAAAACAGAAACGAACTTAGAAACAGCAGCATGCCATAGCCATTCATTCGCCAAGGACAACTCATAGCGCTTGCCTCTTTTTATCAGATTTGTCAAAACGGGTAATAAATGAACAGTGTTGACAAAATGTTTCAACCAACACGCCATTTAAAAATCCGTCTCGCATCTTTATAAATCTTTCACTGTTGAGTATATTTTGCAGAGACTGCTCTTTGACATTGCCCAGATTAATAGTGCCATTTTTATCTAAACAACACGGCACCACTGTACCATCGGCATGAATGCCTATATGATTGACAGCTCCATGGCAGCGGCCGCGCGTACCTTGATGTGGCAGTGAAAAAGAAGGCCATTCAAAACGAGAATCAAAATGCAAATATAGTCTGTTCCAGATCCTTTTGGATTTGATCGCTCCGGTCTCCACATTCCGATTGATCGTAACATTGAAGTACGATTCGATTTTTAGAAAGACATCCTCATTATCCGAATCATTACTTTGCTGATTCCATAATCGAAAATTTACATAGAGTTCCGGTCGTAGCGCGTGCGCTGATTTTGTGAACTCAAATATGGGCTGTAGAAAGGGATCAAGGTCCCGATCAGGATAATTATCTTTGAAGGCCTGTATAGAGAAATTCACTTGTCGTATACAACGGGAGCTTATGATGCGCTCGGTATATCGTTTAATCAGAATACCGTTCGTGGTCAGATCGATTTGAGTATTGTATCGCTCGCAAATGTCCAATATTTCCAAGAACTTGGGATGAGCAAGGGGCTCGCCGAGCAAATGTAAGCAGACAATTTCTGCAAGCGGAGCAACCTCCTTTAAGACGGCTTCAAATTCCTGCAAGTCCATTAACTTCTTGTCCTTCTCTACAACAGGACAAAACGAACACTGTACATTACAAATATTGGATATTTCGAGATAGACTTTTTTGAACATGCGCTACTTAACAAGGTTCATTTGTTGATACTAAAGATTCATGAGTTGAGTTTATCATAACAGGCGAAGCGTTACAATTTCAGAAAAGCGATTGATAACTTAATGGTTTCGAAAGACAAGTCGACGCTTGTATTGCTGTACTTAATTCTGCTTTAATGTTAATGCCTAAGCCCATGTATAGGTTAATGTAGGATGGAGAATTTCAGTCACGTTGATTTCTTCGCTTGCTTTCAAAGTAGCATTGATCACATACTATCTTTAGATTCACAAACGCTTCGAAGTTTTCAGTCCAGTCACCCTCTCGCTCCCAAGCTTTTTCGCAATCATCACACCAGGCTTGATAGTCATCTTCGGGATCAATCAATGGATTTGAGTCAATGGTTTCATGAAAACCAAGGTTCGCCCCTTTCAATAAATGCTGACAGACGAAAGCAATGCGACTTGCTCCATGCGATTCACAATCGACATACTTTTCTTTCAAGTCGTCATACTGCTCTTGCGTCAATTCATTGATGAATATAAAATATACAAAGAGATGTTCATGAGGAATACGATACGCTCCTATTGCATTCAAAAGTTTGGCAGTTATTGCCGTCAGTGCCCAACCCGTGTACTCATCGCCATTTTCAAGAAGCCCTTGAGACAGCTCGTTAAAATTATTCTCTTCACCGTACTCTTTTACTTTTTCAAGCCCCTTGGCAACGTGCTTCGGGGTCGATTCGTTTTCCCATGACCACATCCAGGTGTTTCGGTTTGTAGAGAATGAGCCTACGTCAACGTATTTGAAGTAAAGATTTCTACCGTCATCCGACTTGAAATGAAACACGCCAATACCATGATCGTAAAACCAATGCTCATAGCTGTTGATGTCGTACAGTTTGATAAACTCTTCCTGAAGAGCGGAAAGTTGCTCGATACATTCGTCCTTAAAATTTTCAAAATCCTGATTCATCATTGCCACAAATATAGTCAAGCACAGTTGCTGATTATTGAATGAATGTGCTTCTATCTGGTAAAGCGACGTGTATAATTTATAAACTTTTTTCACAGAATTTCTTCCACCAATCTTTGGTTTAACTTTCTATCATCGAATAAAGCAATTTTATGATGTCTTTTAAAAATAAGATATATTAAGATTCGGTTTTTACAACAACATTAATACAATGGGAAGCTCCAGCGATACTGATGATGAATTTCAATACTTGGCAGAAAGGGCTGCCCTGTTTTTTACTTACCTCGATTCAAATGAAATACTGACTATTTTTCCATCTCGCAAGGCGACCTGGAAGGATTTGGATGAAAGAGTACAATCCGGCAGTAAGCGGAAGCTAAAGATTTTGAATGAACTCATAGACAGTACGCTGGTTGGCCGTAACACCTTAGGAACAGAGGACAGGTTTGAAATACTCCGTTTGTTTGATGAAAAGTTAGGTGAAGGTCCCAATGCGCTGATCGATAAAATGATTGCATTGTATGATAAAATAATCCGCAAAGGTATAATCGATTCTAATATAGTTTTAAATAAGGCCATTGAGATTCGTAACAGTGAAATTCTTGGATTAACTCCTGCTCAAAAAAGTGTGCTCACTGACATAATTACTTTATCAATAGAGCAACGCAAATGATAAAACGTACAACTAGTCAGAAGTTACTATATATACTTTAGGAAGACCTGTAACAACCAATATCAAATTCTAACGTTCCCTCCTTCTCTATTGGCTTATATATAGAAGTAAGGGTAAAAAAGAATAAAGCACAAAAACTGCTGACCATGAGTATGTGTTAACATGCCATACTGAAAATACTCGTTAACTATTCATAAGGCTGGCGAGAGCCACTCTGACCTGGTCAATCTACTGCGCAGACCTTCTGACATTTTCTCCTGATTGAGGGTCAAACATTTGGATAGGGCATTCAAGCTAACGCTAACCGTAGGATCATGTATATTAACAAAATCAGCGTTATCAAGTATTTCATACATGGCTGTCAAAATAATTTTCAGCTCCTGAAATTTGTCATCGATTGATAAACTAAGTTCATTGAGAGATACCATCACGTTCAAGTATATACTTCTATAGATAAATTTTTCACTAACATCCCTTTCAGCTTCACCGTACTTTTCATAATATTTCTCAAGACTTCTAAGATCGATTTTGCGTTGCTCTATTCGTTCTTGCTTGCTCTTGGCAGCCCATTTCAATTCGTCTATTTTTCTAATAATGAAGGATCGTCTATTTAACATGTCGACAACTTCAAATGTACTTTGGTCTGTTACAGTATTTTTCAAAAAAGCATTAACTTGAACTAACTCATCTTCAAGTTCGGATATCTTTTCGCTTTGCATATATACTCCGTTAGACATAGTAATTTTAAAATCCATTTCACACCATTTTGCCGTAGATCTACTGCATGAGACAATCCGCATCTACTAAATTTCCTACTCCTGGTCTGAACTCCATCTTGGTTAATCGTAAGCTTTGTCTCCGCTGCCGAAAATGCTGATGCTAATTTAGCAGAACCACTTACATTTAAGGCACCAGTTTCAGGGTAGATTATCATCAAGGTAATGGAAGACCCTCTGGAAAGAAAAAGAAAGAGTAGCACATTCGACCCGAAGCTGGATATTTGCTGATGCCAAGTTATTTAACTTTACAGAATGAATGATTTCTCGCCGGTTTTTGAATACATAGCAAGGTATGTGGAGCTCACAGAAGAGGAGCAAAATCTTCTATTACCTTTTATGAAAATAACAAAAGTCAGAAAGCGACAGTTTATCGTGCAACCTGGCTTTGTATGCAAAAGCAAGAGTTATGTTGTAAAGGGAGCATTCAGAGGCTACCTGGTAGACAACGAGGGCAAAGAACACACTTTGGTTTTTGCCATTGAAGACTGGTGGATTTCTGACTACAGCAGTTTGATCTATCAGGAGCCCGCCACGTTGTTCGTTGAAGCACTGGAAGATTCCGTGCTGATACAAATTGATTACGAGGATGAGCAAACTTTTCTGCGCCAGATCCCTAAGCTCGAAAAATTCGAACGCATCATCACGCAACGCTCCCTGGCATTTCATCAAAAAAGATTGCTATCCAATTTTACAAAATCCGCCGAAGAACGCTACGATGAATTTATGAGCAAGTATTCGGAGATCGCTAGACGTGTTCCGCAGTATGCCCTGGCCTCCTATCTTGGTTTTAGCAACGAATATTTAAGTAAGATACGCAACCGTAAATCCAAAATAGGTTGAACTAGTTCAACCTATTTTCCTGAACCAGTTCATTTTTATTTTTTTCACTCAGCCTCACTTTTGCATCGTCACTAGGGACAACTGAATTACAAAAAATATAAAAATGAAAATGAAAAAATGGATCAACTCAAGCAAGAGTAAAACACTTTCTCTTGTATTAATAATCATTCTGGTAACAGGTAATTTTATAGTACATGCTCAAAATAAAAATCACGCTCTCGAGCAGAAGGTCTTTCACATTCAGAATTATTTTTCTGAAGCTTATCTTGTAAAGGGGAATACTGACAAACTAATCTTGATTGAAACCGGTGTTCCCATTGCAGGTTATCAGGACAGTTTAATCAATTCTATTAAACGGCTTGGATTCAAACCTGAGAGCATTGCCCTAGCCATTGTAACGCACGGCCATGGCGACCACGCTGGTAATGCCCGCTTTCTTCAACAGACCTTCCATATACCAATTGCAGGCGGCAAAGGCGACTTGAATAAATTCAAAAGCGGCAAAACTGAATTATCAAAAAGCGAAGATGTAAGCGTCTGGGGAACCCGACTTCGCCCGTATTCTGATTTAAGCTATACTCCCTTCACTCCCGACATTATAGTAGATAATCTGAGCATTGACCTTGCACAGTACGGAGTACATGGAAAAATCATTCCTATACCGGGTGGGCATACTCCTGGCGACTTACTTGTGCTCATCGAAGAAAATCTTTTTGTTGGTGATGCTTTTGTCGGAACGTTTAAAGCGCAGGATGGCGGACTAGCACCTGATGGACATCATGTACGCGAGCACTTCTTTCACGAGGACAAACAACTGGCTGATCAAAATCTAAAACACATCGAGAAAATTGCCATCGATAATAAAGTCAAAACACTCTATCCAACCCATAACGGACCTGTCTCAATTTATGAACTAACAAAGTACATTCAGGAAGAACCTTTACTTAAACTTCTCTCCAAACAGCAAGCAGATATACTCCGTGAGACTCTGAAAGGCAAGCAGGACTTACAAACCAAATATTTGTCAGACAATTTCATTCTGCGAACTGCGCAAGGCAAACAATTTACCAAATCAGAATTTGCTAAAGCCTATGTCACGGAGCCAAAAATCAAAATAGAATCATTGGCTGCAGAAGATTTCAGGATCGTGTGCTCAAGTGAAAATACAGCTGTGATGACGTATTTAGAAACTCTGAAGTTAGAAGGTAAAGAGGCCACCACGGTCTTCGTAACAGAAACGTATTCTAAATTAAAAGAAGGCTGGAAGCTCGTTTATAAACAATCTGCCAATCTATACCGATGATATATATTTGGAACATGTAAACTCTTTAGGGAGATGCAGATCCATTTAAGAATAAGGGTATGAATTTGGCTTGTAATATAAAGTCATCACGGATGGTGATGACTTTATATTACAAGTATTAGAAAAAAAAATAAAGAAGTACAAGGGTTCTAATTTACATACTTTGCTTGCATAGAGCGCTGCCGATCTAAAGCTATATTTAGAGAACAAGTATCTTCATCATTCATGTGTCTGAGCATACCTATATCTGTGAGATGATATCACAACAGAAAGTAAATATTACATGCAAACTATTTATACCCAGGCTTAAAATGATAGTCAGCAAATTTTATGAAGCTCTTCCAATCATATAACGTAAGGTCGTGCTTACCTGCTCGGTTGTGATAGGCGATCGGTGATTGAATGATAGGCTTATCTATAGGCGGTGGCTCTTCAGGAAGTAAAGACTTTAGCCCATATAATGAAAAAACCGGCTCTGCATTTTTTAGACAAAGAAATGTTCCTTTTGGATCAGCCCACAGATCCTCAGACGCACTAGTTGCATACACGGGACGTGGGGCGATCAATGCTATAAGCATGTGCTGATCAACCGGCAGTAAGTCTTCCTTGTTATTGAATGCTTTATAGTTGTTATTAAACCAATGTGGAAAAGCGGTGTTAATCACAGCGATCCTTTCTCCAAATTTCCTCCGTGACAGTGCTGCCCCGGTATTTCCGGAACAATTTGTAACGCAAATAGCAAATCGCTCGTCTTGCGCTGCCGCCCATAGCGAGGCTTTACCTCCGCGCGAATGACCCACTACCACAACTTTATCTTTCTCGATCAACGAGTCCTTCTCAAGGTAGTCCATGACACGGCTGGCTCCCCAGGCCCACGCTCCTATAGCTCTCATTCCATTATCAGCCTTCAGTTGCTCTGGATACAACTCTAGCACGCCATTGATAAAAAGATCTTTATGGTCCGGAGCAAGATCATCTACATGGAATGCTGCGATGGCATAGCCAGCATCTATCACTACTTCTGCAGGCCAGAAATTACTTTTTATATCCCGCGCCGGGTCCATGTTATCTTTACTTCGATTGTTGATTAAAACAAAAGCAGGCACCGGCTTTCGAGCATTGTTTGGAACAAACAGAACAAGGTTTATTTTCACCGACTTTCCGTGATTGAAAACTTCGATCAGGATTTCTTTCAAATGCGCCCGTCCCTGCATACTCATTTTGTTCTCGCTTGCGATCGCATACCGGATGCTGTCATATACCGTTGGCATTTGACCATAGATATTATCTTCCAGTAGCGTCAGGATTTCATTTCGCCTGGATCGCTCCCACTCCTTGCGATTACCAACGAGTTTACCTGTCGCAGATTTCAAAACATCAGGCAGCACATACTCCGGGACTTTTGTCTCAACATAATTAGGCTCAAATTCCTGCGCCTGCAGAGATGAATAACAACCAAGACAAAAGGAGATAATGACTAGAAAGCGAATGGCTCGATACATATATATATATATCCTTAATATTAAGTATCATCATCACAAATATAGTCAATAGCTGCAATCAGTGATAACCTCATGCGGGCCTGATTTGTTTCGCGGCTGAAGTAAATAAACAACGAGTTAAGTGTTATCCGCTTGTCAACTCATGAAAACCAGCAAGGCACCGACGAAGGCAATGCTATATATAGTATACAGCTGAAATACTGTAATACCTTTCTTCCTGATAGATTTGCACTTACTTCTTAACCTCTTTACGTCTAAAGTCAGTAATGGTATTGCCATCATAACGATATACTCCACTCGCACCGGCAAACCAAATGCTTCCATCACGGGCTTCCAAAATTCCAAAAATCACTTCCTTTGATTTTATCTCCGTCACCGTTGGCTTGTTAGTGGACACAGACTTTTCATCATAACGCGAAAGGGCCCACCCTTCCGAAGTTTCCAAACTTGTCCAAATGATTCCACTTCTGTCTTTATAGACAAAGCCACCAAACTTCTGCGCGACATTGGTACATACACTGCCGTCATAGCGCCAAAGTCCATCATTGCCGCCAAGCCAAACATTGCCTTTCCTATCTTCGATTATCGAGCGGACATTCGTAAAAGGTTTTCCGTTATAGCTAAAAACAGCAAATGCTTTTCCATCATAAACAAAGGTGTTGCCCTTTGTGCCAAACCAGAATCTTCCCGTTTTGTCTTCCAATATTGAACTGACTTCATTCGAGGGCCGTACGTCCGGCAAGGATCTACCTGTTCTATCTTCACTCATAACATTTCCGCTCATCGTATAATTTCGAAACGACATCCCATCATAGCGGCTTACTCCACCATTGGCGCCGAACCATATGTTTCCGCTCCTGTCTTCATAAATACAAACAATCTCATTGTTGATTAGCCCATCCCTGGTTGTGAAATTTTGAAAAGATCCTCCATCGTAATAATAAACGCCCGAACCAATAGTGCCGAACCACAAGTTGCCTTTCCTATCTTCTAAAATTGAAAAAAAACGAGCTGTACTTATCTCACTGGTGAGATTGGTAAACGACTTCCCATCATAGCGAAAAACACCTTCCCAGGAGGCAATCCAAAGGTTACCCTTTCGATCTTGCTTCACACTGCGCGTAACACTGTTAGGTCCATAGGAAGGGATTACGTCTTTGGTCTTAGACTTGATTTCATTCTTTGGCAGCTCGGTTTTGTTTTGCTCTTTACAGGAAGCGCAAAAAACAAACAACAATAATATATATACATACAAGTGGCTCATCATTTTACTTTTTTGCTATACCGGGATCTGGCGAACCTACAAGTCTTTGCGCTCGGTTTAGTTAAGGATTTGTAAAAAAAAGTAAACGAAATGTAAAAGTTGTTGAGATGCTCTGGGAACGCTGTCATAAACCATCGATGGTAGGCTACCAAAATTGACTATATCATTTTACATATATAGAATCGGCTAAAGAGTGACTATAATTCTGGTGAAATATTAGGATAGGATTTTAAAGAACTCATATATCAAGTTTCCTTTTCTGAAAGCATCAATGAGTTACTTAGTGCACTCTGTGTAAAAATGCGGACATTCCTTTAAGTATATTCTATATTTTATTCCTGTACGGGCTTGAATAAATTTGAGTGAACATAAAAGCAGCGTTTCCTAAAGGTAATAGTGCTGCTGTGTTAATCGAATATTCAATGCTATAAATATGAGCCACCTGTCGGAAGTTATCAGATTGTACACGAAGGAAAATGGAACACTCGAATATGACGAGAAAGTACCGTGCATCATTTTCTCGCCAATAGGCTTTATGACCGATGACGAATTTAAAAATTTCCTTAACCTCGGATTGCAATTCATGGTTGAGAAAAAGAAAGTCCATGGGAAAATTGGCTGGCTTGCAGATACATCCAAACTGGTAGCACTCTTAAGTGAAGAGTGGGCAGCTAAAGATTGGAATCCACGAGCGTTGTCCGAAGGTATACGGCATGTCGCATTTGTATTGCCGGGTGATGTATTCGGGCAAATGCCAGTAGCAAATTACCTGGAAATGAATAAAGAAAATCAATCATCAGCAAAGATGTCTACTGCCATGTTCGAGGACCTTCAATCAGCTAAAGAGTGGCTAAGTAAGTCGTTGGACAACTCGTGAATTGGTTGACCTAAAGAAAGCCTGAAATTCTATTTCCGCTTAATACTCAACTAACGCTATATATATAAGTAATTTACGTTACTCAGGTAGCACACATGCTTTGTTTCAATCGCTTGCTAATTGTCATGATATACTGTCTCATTCAGACCTTAATGCACCGACAGGATTTTGCAGGGCGGTTCGTAATGATTGAAAACTTATGGTGAGCAGGGTGACCATCATACAACCCAGCCATGCCACGGCATATACCTGCCAGGATATATCTATGCGATAGTCGTATTGCGTAAGCCAATCGCGCATGAAGTAGAATGAAAACGGAACTGATATTACACAGGAGATAATGACAAGGACAACAAAGTCTTTGGACAGCAGTTGCCATAGCTGTGGTATAGAAGCTCCCAGGATTTTACGGATGCCGATCTCCTTGGTGCGCTGTGATGCTACAAAGGACGCAAGGCCAAACAACCCCAGGCAACTGATAAATATAGCCAGGACCGTAGAGACCATCGCAAGGTTGCCAATGCGTCTTTCTTCATCGAACTTCATACCGAACTCCTGGTCTGCAAACATATACTCCACTGCAGTTTCAGGATCGTATTTTTTAAATATAGGCGCAATTTTAGCCAAGGCTTCCGCAGCATTTGCATCCGGATTCAATTTCATGTTTACCCGGTTGAACTGTATCCAGGCTATACGATTGGACTCCAGAAAGAAGATCATAGGCTCAACCGAATTATAGGGAGACTGCGTTACCATGTCCTCGACAACACCGATAATTTTCCACTCACCATTGGTACCCCAGATCATCGTTTCACCCAACACATCATTGATGCCGAGATATTTTGCGGCAGCCTCATTTATAATGAAGGCCGATGAATCGCTTGCTATATCTCTGGAAAAATCTCTTCCGGCTTTCATCTTCCAGCCAATGGTTTTACCAAACTCGTGCGTCACCCCGGTGGTAACAAACTCCTCGGTCCGGTTGGGGTCTTTGCCATGCCAGTTGAAACCACTGTTGGTGGTAAAGGTAGCGGTGATCGCACTCTCTGATGCGGCTACTTCCTCGACCATACCGGTCTTCAGTAACTCATCACGAAGAACATCGTAGTGCTTCATCACCACAGCATCGCGTATGGGCACCGACACAACACCATTTATACTATATCCTATAGGCCTGTTCTGCGCAAATTTTATTTGTTTGAGTATAATAACCGTACACACAATCAATGTAACTGATACGGTGAATTGTACCACCACCAACACCTTACGGGGCAGAAAGGCATTGCGACCAGCTTTGAATGTACCCTTCAAAACTTTTACCGGCTGAAACGATGAGAGGAACAGTGCAGGATAGGTTCCTGATATAAGCCCGGTAACGGCCGCAAACCCAACGCATGAAAACCAGAACCATGATGAGCTCCAAAGTATACTCAGGCTTTTCCCTGACACTTCATTGAACCATGGCAGTGCCAGTTGCACGATCATTAATGAGAATATACTTGCTAGTAACGCCACCAGCAATGACTCCGAAAAAAACTGGCTGACGAGTTGTATGCGCTGCGAGCCGATCGATTTACGTATACCTACTTCTTTAGCGCGTTGTTCGGATCGCGCTGTGCTGAGATTCATAAAATTTATACAGGCGAGTAGCAATACAAAGGCACCAATGAGCACCAGCATACGTATATACTGTATTTTTCCACCGGCATATACTCCGTTCTCAAACTCAGAGTATAAACGCCAGCGATTCATCGGATGAAGGAAGAGCGCAGGCTTGAACCTTGCATCATCATCCTCTACCAACACGCGTTTCATCTTGGCATCTCTTATACCTTCCGATGCAACGGAGAGGTTAACATTTTCACGAAGTTGTACCAGGCATTGAAACCAGCTGTTCCCCCACCCTGTCCGTTGCTCCAGGCCCGGCCCGATGATTTGCCATGAAAGCATAACATTGCAGCCGGCAAACGAACAATTCCCAGGAAGGTCTTCATATATACCCGTCACCGTTGCGTCAAAGTCATGGTCTACACGAATCATCTTGTTGATCGGGTCATCATTACCAAAGAGCGCATGTGCTGCCGAGCGTGAGAGCAATGCTCCATTTATACCGTTCAGACTCTTGCGCGTTCCCTCTACCATATCGAGGGTAAGCATGTCAGCAATGGCTGGTTCAGCAAAACTCCCATTCATGGTTATCGTCTTGTTGTTAAAAGTAAGTTTATGGTCACCTGGAAATGTAGCGATCACCACATGATCAAAGTAATTACTATAGCTGCTGCGAAGCTCGGGGCCAAGCTGCATGGCCTGGCTTCCCCAGGTTTCTACCTGACCATCGAAGGTCTGGTTCTGCATCACGCGCGCTATACGTGTATAGTTATTAAAGTTTTTATCGTATGAAATTTCATCATATACCCAAAGCCCGATAAGAATAGCAACGGCCATTCCGATAGCAAGTCCTCCGATGTTGATGATGGAGTATCCTTTATTTCTAAGAAGATTTCTCCAGCCAATGGTAAAATAACTTTTGATCATAGCAGGGTTGTTAACAGGTTGTAGTCCGCGAAAGGATTTAATCATAGAGGGCCGAAGCAGAAGCAGCACATCAAAAGCAAAACGCCAGTCAGCAATGCGCTTTCCTTTTTTCTCCCGGTGCTCATTATATAGCTCTACCAGGTCTCCCTCAATATAGGTTCGAAGGTCCGGTCTGCAAAACCACCGGAAGAAGCGCAAGAATATACCAGGAGGTTGATGCATTAATATAGTGGTTAGTCGGTAAATCTTGGATTTAGTGCTATCTCCGGAATTGCCTTCCAAAGATTTTCACGTGTATTCCTGGTGTGCTCAAGTGAACGTTTGCCCAATGCCGTAATAACAAAATATCGCTTGGGTCTTCCTGCCCGCTCCTGTGTTGCCTCACCCTCGTGCGACTTGAGATACCCTTTATCTTCGAGTCTTTTTAAAGCACTCTGCAACGCTCCCACGCTTACTTTACGCGTCAGCCGTTGCTCGATCTCTTTTTTTACCGATACACCATAAGCATCGTTATAGAGTATGCCCACCGTGAGCATAACAACTTCTTCAAAACCGCCCAGCTGATACTTCTTCATATGCACACCGCATAATTATTTCCTAAATGCAGTATTAATAATGATGCCAGAATCTGAAAAGCCTTTAACTGCAGTATATTCCACTATAGCGCCCACAAGCATTGTCCGCGATCGCACGGTTTTGTCCGTACAGGGGCAACAAGCTCATCGATCTTCACACTGCAAAGAGCCTAGTAAACAAAAGGTAGAAAAAATTACATTCACCTATATTTGTAATTATACCCTACGCAAGTCAATGATATAGTCTAACGATCTTTCGGAATGTTTTTATCAATATCTATTTTATACTATAGATGGCGAATGACGAATGATTTCCTTGAAGCTTTATGTGATTGCTGACTCTGAAAAATCGCTTCCCTGGAAGAGAAAATTGATATCCCGGTTGGGCTATATCAGATGCATTTATTAAATGAGAAGTATATATGGGAAGTACAATACGGCGATGCGATTGAGCGTGTGACTGGTGAGTTTAGCCACATGATATACACGAACTCCAAAAATGGCGTCACGCAAAAATGCCAGCGTATGGACAGAGAGAATTGATAAAAAAAGAAGAATACACAAGGAGTTATAGCCCCCGTATATTCTTCCTGAAACTACAAAACACCTATCACTTTAAAACTAAAGAAAGCGCCACCCTACGATTCTGTGTTCTCCCAGCGCTGGTCGCATTGGAGGCGAGGGGCTGCTCCTCACCATATCCGACCGCTTCTATTCTGCCAGCGTCAACACCCTTACGGGTCAGATACGTTTTAACGGCATCCACACGTGCTTGGGACAATGCAAGATTGGTTGCGTTTGATCCGTTGGAATCAGTATGCCCTCCCATCTTCAGATTGTAATCCGTATACTCATTGAGGATACTGACAACCTCGTCTAGCATGGCAAAAGATGAAGTTTTTAACACCGCTTTCCCGGTCTCAAAGCTTATACCGCGGGTCGCAAAGTTCAATCTCTTCTTAGTTTCTTCTTTGATCTCCGGACAGCCATTATTAGACACTTCTCCTTTGGATGATGGGCACTTGTCGATCGAGTCGATCACGCCATCTCCATCGCTGTCGGCTGGACAACCGCTTGCATCTACTTTAACACCTTTCTCCGTATCTGGACATTTGTCCATGGAGTCCTGAACACCATCACTATCACCATCGGCGCATCCTTCAAAAATATCCAGTCCGGCTAAATTTGGACATTTGTCTTTGGAGTCCTCTATGCCATCGCCATCACTATCGGGGCAACCAGCAAACCGTACAACACCAGGAACATCCGGGCATTTATCATCATTGTCAGCAACATTATCTTTGTCTTTGTCAGGGCAACCATGCAACACAAACGAACCCACCAATGCAGGACATTTATCTATATAATCGGCCACTCCGTCTTCATCCGTATCAACAGGACATCCTTTACTATCCACGGATGCTGTGCCGGGTGTATCTGCGCACTTATCTTTTTTATCGGATATACCATCTTTGTCGGTATCGGTTGGTTTTCTGAGATTAAATATCAGACCGGCACTATGCTGCAGATATAAATCGTTGCCTCCCTGGTCCACGCCGTCCCATGCATCATACAAAGGCGCGTTGATGGTGTTTGCCACCTCCAGCCCTACCCGGTCGTTAAATTGAAACAGAATCCCTGCGCCTGCTGCCACATTCCCTTTAAACTCGCCGTCCACAATGTCCGCTGAGCTCAAACTGGAATACTGCTTTGAGTTTATGTATGTGCCACCGATGCCGGCCACCAGAAAAGGCGAGATCGCCGCGTCTTCTTTAAAAATATAGCCGTTGTTAAATTTATATTTCAACTTCAGATTGGCCGTATAAAAGTCTGCATCCACGCCCGCTGTCTCCAGGCGATCCTGATAGCGAACCTGGTTGAAAGACACTTTCTCCACCAGGTTAAAAGACCTGTTAAGATATTGCTGCAGGGATACAGCACCTCCCAGTTGCTGGGACTTAAAACTATAAAAATGATGTTCATTTCCATTCAGATCACCATCGTATTCTGAGGCGGTGATGTGAAAACCAATTGCCGCACTTTGCGCCTTGGCTTTGTAACCCGTGACTAGGAAAGTCACGCATACCAAAAGTAAAATTTTCTTGTTCATAAATAATTGTTTAATGAGCCTATACTGACTAAGCCAACAAGTCGGTATGGATACTGCTATTTGCCTGGTACATATATAGGTATATATAGTATGTATGGGAATACACGGTCTTCATACGACTTACCAAAAGTGAGGTATTTATGAACGGTATCCCTTATAGAATGCTCTTTCATTGTTACATATGTCTCACATCGTGTTGTAGCGCTAAAATCCAATATTTATTTATCACTCCAATATACTGAAGTATATAATTTCATCGGCGTATAGCATAGTGACATAACCGCAGAAGTCATGTGTGATTTATGTAAAACACTTCCGTATATCTACAACATATGAGTACAACCATAAGCCATCTTTGTGATGGCAACGGAGATTAGCGTAAACCACAAAAACCAAATTCTTTATTTCAGAAAAGTACCCGCAGAAGTAGGTATACCAATGAAAATTATTAAACCCGTTTGAAACAGATCAGGTGTTATAGTAAAACTGTAATTGCACGATTGTTATAAGCATCATGATTACATGATGCTTTTTTTGCTTGCACTAGCAATTGGACATATTAAATTTTGCCTTATGCATGTTCATTATATACTAATCAGAAAGTAACACAATCCCCCCGAACTTCTATAACAAAGAATATAAACCTATAGTCATTTCAAAGCTTAAGTCGCTTCGCACAGCACCTGCGCAGAATAAGATTTTGGTAATTACATCCGCATTATTCTTTCGTCAACTCGGCGAGTAGTCGATTAAGGGTTTGCCTGTTCAAATTAAGTTTGACCTGCAATTTCATCATCATTACTTCTTTCTGACCGTAGTCGTACCAAAAGTCGTTCTCACTCAGGTTATGAAATATCCGTTTCAATTTCGTTTTCTGAATGAGCCATTGTTTCTCCGGCGCACATACTTCTGTCATATTCTTTTTTTATTCGATCTCTCCTCCTGTCAGGGCATTCATTGTAATGAGTCGCTAATATAATTTTCCAGACTCCTGCGAAATGTTTTCTGATCACGGCAGGATTCAAAAAGCAACTCCAGGTTTGCAATCTTGAAATCTCTTGACGTAATCACATTTGCCAGCACAGCGCAGTTTTGTATCCAATCATTCTTTAGGCTGTGGTCTTTCGCAAATGATATTACCATTTCACCTTTGTTACCACAGGCATGGGTAGAAAGTATATTTCGAATGACGCGTAATTCATCTGCTTCCATCGGGTAGCTAGCAGCATGAAAAACATCAGTATCATTAATTATATATTTCTTCATTGCCTGATTTATCTGAAGGCGTTGTATACACGAACCACTATAGCTTCCTACAAGGTAATTTCATCGTAACCGCTTTTTATTATTGTACTAATCATCTTGAATCGAATATTTGCCTTAATGGAATTTCTGGCATGTGCCGGAATAATGATGGCCTGACCGACTTCCAGTATGGTAGATTGCTCGTTGATGATTACTTCTGCCTTGCCGTCGATCACTTGAATAAATGTGTCGAAGGGTGAAATTTTATCGGTTAACATTTCCCCCGAATCAAAGGATACCACCGTTACGTTTCCGGTTGTTTTTTTTATGATTGTCTTGATGACGACAGAATTCGGAATGTATTCAGTTATCTCAACAATTATAAACTGCTTACCTTTTTCAAATTCTAGATTTTCCATTGCATGGTTCGTTTTTCTTTTAATATCAGAGACAAGGTTGAGGGCTTGTTTCTGTATAGTTGATACACCGCGCGGGGCAGGGCTATACTTTCTCAACACGGCTTTTTTTAAGAATATGAATAACCTCGTCGCGTTTTTTGTTTAGCCTGGTTTCCAGCCGTTTTATAAGTTCATTTTCCTTTCCGGATTCAAACTTTACATCCTCATCGGTAAGCGATGAATATTTTTCTTTCAATTGCTTGGCCTGCAGATCCCAATTACCGATAATGGTAAAGAGCTCTTTCTGTTTTTTTGTGGTCTCCATAATTTTTGTTTTTATGATATAAAGATCCGACACCCTAGTACGGAAAGCATTACACTTGTCGCTCCTGCATTTACACATATCACACGTGAGGACACTAGCAGCCACTCTGAATAGAGCGGGGTTAGTCATGCATTGATATAGCGACCCGTGGTAAATAGCTTACCGTTGAAAGAGATCATCCAATATATACCTACCCTTCTCCCCTTCTTCAAAACATCTCAGCAAGACGCACTTGTCGTCGTTAAGATTGAGAACATAAGTTTGCTACCGGCCGAGATAAACTTCTCCGATTGAAACAACTTATCTTGCCGTAACGGGCGCCGCTAGCCTGGAGCATCGACTCAGATGTTTTCAAGGTTCTGGTTTCTTGCCTTTTTTAATTTTTTGAAAAATGAAGGAGTAAGTCCTGTGATCTTTTTAAACTGGTTGGAGAGATGTGCCACACTGCTGTAGTGAAGTTTATAAGAGATTTCTGTCAGGTTAAGTTCATCGTAGAGCAGTAGCTCCTTGGCACGTTCAATTTTATTGATGATGATAAAGTGCTGTATGGTTATACCTTTCACCTCCGAAAAAATATTAGAGAGATATGTATAGTCATAGTCGAGCTTTTCACTTAGATAGTCTGAATAGTTCTGTGTTGGAATCTCATCCGAATAATGGATCATCTCGGTGATTACGTTTTTAATTCTCTCAATGAGGATACTCTTCTTGTCATCGAGCAGCTCAAGGCCTGATCTTAAAAGATTATCGCGTAGCGTATCATGGTCTTGCTGACTTATCTGCCCGGGAACTTCAACCATACCAAGATCCACGAAGACCGGGTTGATACCGAGCTTCGTAAGTTCCTCCTTAACCAACAACTTGCATCGGAGGCTGACCATGTACTTGATATATAACTTCATCTGTGTGGATATTGAAAATAGTATGCCTGGAAGTTGTTTAACAAGGTCCTTGCTCAGAATAAGTCGGAAGGTATCTAATTAATATCGGCTATATGAAAGTTCGTTCATTTTAAAACACAACATTCAAGAATTCCCCTGTATATATTACCGTTTAACACGATCGATCATCACCTTTCCGTGAAATGTGTAAATACTCTATGGTTTTATATAACACTTTCGATCTGATAAAGTATCACGTTTGAAGGAGCATTGTTTTTTGCGCTCATTGTTAATGGATGTAACAACTAGAAATCATGAACATGTATCTGAAGCTCTATAGGATTATACTGGTTCCCCTCCAGGAGATCCTGGAAAACATATATAAAATCCTGAGCAGTTCTTCGTGGAATAGACCCTCTCAAAGTGGTATGTATCATTACTCTTCCAGGGAGTTCACACCGAAGAGCTTCTCTCACGCCGGTAGATCGATGCATCTGCCTTTTGAAAATCAACTATGAGCCAATATCTTTTACTCTTTGGCATAATATCCATTACGGCGATGTTTACTTTCGCTTTTGTACTTTGGAACTCAACTGCAAATCCGTTAAATCCAGTTCTCGTTCCAGCCTTCGTAACACTGCCTGGCTGAAGATTTTATCTTTCTAACATCGGCTGAGAAACTTGCGTTGGAATTTTCGTATCTCCATTTGTGCAGCCAGAAGGTTGGATTGAGCTGACTTGTCTGTGGCAGGCAGGTGCTCCTCCCGTTCTGAGGACAGCAAATCAGTTACATCAAGATGGGGCTTTTTTATTTGAACCTGGCAAACGGAATTCAGAACAAATGGAAAGTCATTATCAATAAAGCTAATCGTGCTGCTGGCAAGCAGAAGACGCAAATCTCTTTCTTCAGAATCTGACGAAATGTGAGGTTTTACTCCCAACATTTTTATAAGCAATGGAAGTGATAACCCCTGAATGACCAGCGTCACAAAAATCACAACGAAGGTAAGAAACAGAATTAGCGAACGCAGTGGAAATAACTGCGCATTGATCGTTAATGGAATGGCCAGTGCTGTGGCCAGCGATACTACACCGCGTCCTCCGGACCAGGCTACAATGGCCACGTTCTTCCACGTGTTTACATCTTTATCGACAGTCTTGCCCCGTGATGAAAAGGCTGCAGCAAACACCCAAAGTATTCTCACCGCTATCGTTACAGCACTTACGATAAGCCCATAGGTAGTCAATTCGAGCACACTGAAGCGCGAAAGGTCTCGCAAGATCTCTGGTAGTTGTAGACCTATAAGTATAAAAATAAAACCATTCAGCAGGAAGATGAGTGTATCCCAGACAGCTTGGTTTCGAAGGCGTGTTTGATAGGAAAATATATCTGAAGCACGCCAGGAAATTAATAAACCCGAGCTCACAACGGCTAGTACTCCAGACGCTGCAAAGTGCTCAGCCACCAGATACGATATGAATGGGGTGAGTAATGTAAGGGCTGTACTGATGATGGAATTATTCAGTATTCGCTTGTGGACGTTGATAAACAAATAGCCGACTATCCCTCCGATCACGATACCTCCGGCAACAATTGTCAGAAAACTAATTCCGGCTTTCCAGAAAATAAACGTTCCAGTGCCAACGGCTGCAATTGCAAACCGAAGAGCAATGAGAGCCGAAGCATCATTGACCAGGCTTTCACCTTCAAGTATAGTAATCACTTTCCTGTTTAAGCCCAGGCCCTTGGTAATACTTGTGGCAGCAACAGCATCGGGAGGAGAAACAATGGCGCCAAGAACAAATGCCAGAGGCCAGGAGAACCCGGGAATCATCCAATGACTGAATATAGCAACCGCTAGTGTGGTGAAAAATACAAGAGCAATCGCCAGCGTAGATATCGGTTTTATCTCAGATTTAAAGTCATGCCAGGAAGTATTGGATGCAGCGTTATATAAAATCGGCGGCAGAAAAATCAGGAATACTACCTCAGGATTAAGCGATACAATCGGCATCCCTGGAATAAACCCGATGATGAGCCCTCCGATTACCAGCAAGACGGGGTTTGGCAAATTGAATTTATTGGCTACGGTGAGTAAACAAATTAAAATAGTTAAAACGAAAATGATGGTTTCAAAATGCTGCATCAGAGATAGTAGGGACGAATGGTTTTGAGAGCAGGTTTGGAATTGTTTCCTGCTTCCCCTTTCTCTCGCGTCGTGGTAAAAAAATAAGCTAACATGCTTGCTAGGGCATGTCAGCTTTAAATCGGTTAAGTTAATGGTAAATAACGGTAAGGCTATCTGCCTTCCATAATGGAGAGTAATCTTTCATCACTTAAACCCAGCTTAGCCTGAAGCTTTGATATCATTTCAGTTTTCTCAGACTCTTCATAATTTAAATCCGGATCCCTGAGCACAGTAAACTTCTTTCTAAGATTAGCCTTTTGGTCGACCCATGTTTTGGGCAGCGATTTTGATTCTGATTCCTGGTTGTTTAACATGTTATTCATTTATGCTTGTACTCGATAAGACCCCTACGTTATTACAGGTGCTTGAGAAACAAGTCTTATCTTTAATCGGTGATGAGAACTTGACCATTATTAGAACACATTTACGGTCTTTTAATCAGGCGTCCTTTCTTAATTATGATAACCTTCTCAAGCTCATGCCTGCGCGTGGACTCGATCCGTCTGGTCACGTCTTTTCCAAGTTCAAATTTCGAATCTGCCAATGCTGAATACTGTTCCTGTGAGGTGTTCATTTTTATGTCCCTATATCTTCATACAAAGGACCGGTAAGTAAATATCTAAAGTATTACAGATCCTATAGCATTTCTTACACATATCACAGTTGCTCGAGTTGGAAACTCGCAGATGGAAAGATAAAGGACAGATCTTCGCAATCCATCCTTTAAAATTAAAGCCAAAATATACATCAAACTGTTCTCCAAAGGTTGATTGATTCATTTTTACAAGTATTACAAATGCTTCAATTAAAGTTACATCCATTACTGATTTAGCATTTCAAAAGGTCTTTAGAACAATTGAAGTGCTATTGTGTGAATCTTCCAATGCGGGCAACCATGGGCTCTCTCCTTTTGCAACACGCACAGATATTGGTTATGCGCGGCAGAGGTGGTATCTTGTAAGAAAATAAAGAGGCACACATGATCAACAGAACGACCCACATGAGTATACTTTCATAGATACGAAAACCATCACTACCCCCGTCGCTCTTCACTTGCGCTTATTTCAACTATATCATTATAATCCATTGCCACCTATGCTTGTCGTTAACAAGATTATTTCTGCATTCAAAAAATTTGCCTGGTTCAAAAGGTTTAATGCCAAAGTTACCTATGAGGTTTTGGCAAAGTATATCCCTGCTGCGGACTGGCATTTTATGAATTATGGCTACATCCCCGACCCTACGGAAGCCGAAAACAATGTTCCACCTTTCGCAGTGAAAGATCAGCGACATTCCGCCAACATGTATCACTACCTGGCCTGCAAAGCTCCTTTGGAAGGGAAAGAAATTCTGGAGATCGGTAGTGGCCGCGGCGGTGGTGCTGCATATATAGCACGCAACTTCAAACCGACTCATTATACAGGTTTGGATATAGCAAAAAATGCCGTTGAACTGGCCTGCAAACTTCACCCTCTTCCTAACTTATCATTTGTCCAGGGAAGTGCCGAATCATTGATGGCGACAGACCGTTCGATCGACGTTGTAATAAATGTAGAATCATGTCATGGATATGGCGATGTCAAAATGTTTCTACGTGAAGTTGCCCGCGTACTTAAGCCAGGCGGGTACCTGCTGCTGGTAGACTTTCGTAACTCCGTTGAAAACATGGTGCTCTTCAAACAAGAGTTAAAACATTCTGGTCTTACGGTTTTAAGTGAAGAGGACATCAGTGCCAAGGTGGTTGCTGCCATTGAGTCGGAGGATGAGTCCAAACGAAAGAAAATTGAATCGCTTATACCCCGTCGGTACCAAAAGTTATTTTGTGATTTCGCAGGCGTTGTCGGGTCAAGATTCTATATAACCCTCAAAGACGGTTCGAGGCCATATTACAGGTTTGTTCTACAAAAGTCTAAAATTTAATGAGCCGAAAGCACACCATGCCAGTGAACATTTCACACGGTATGAGTTCCACAATTTTTAAAGTAACGAAAAATTACCTGGTGAGAAAAGTATGCAAACATTTTTCTAGTGCTTTCTACTTTACTGATCCTGCCTGTGATTCCAGGCTACCTATATATTTCTATCGATCTATTTAAACACTTTCAACGATAAGGAAAGCGCGATGCTTAATATATAACACGAAAATTTTGCGATCTTCCTTTAATGCTTCAATCAAGGTGCAAGCTATACATGGAGACTTACTTCAACACAGGTTTATCCATTTGTAGAAGCTCATCCAGAACAACATCAAACCTGGGCATTAAAAACTCTCTATGATTTATAGCCCCTATCGATATTGACATTTTCCCTTGATCTATTTTCGCAAGAATGTCATTGATATTGAGGAGTACTTGATCGTGATGTATAGCATCGCGAACCTCCCTACTAAACAATTCACAGGTAAGTATCTTAATGGCATCCATTAACAATGCATGGGAGGAACTGTGTTCCCATTGATCCGAAACGATGTTTATTAACTTATATAGTTCAAACGGATATTGAACACTTTGCGACAACATAATTTTATAAGTACACACGGTATCTTCTGCCTCATCATCGGTAAAAAAGCAATTGAAATATATAGGATTATTCATGATAGTATATTATTCGTTTGACGAATATGGGAGCCTTTGATAAAGATCGCTTTTATAACCGAGCCAAACGTTACACATAGAATATTGGATTTTACATTTTTCATAGATTACCTGACTTACGACTACTAAACAGCCAGGTTCGTGATCATCGTGCAGCGTTAAATCAAGGATTTATGTAACATTTTGCAAGTATTGTGTAAACCTTGTAGGTGATGCCTTACTTAGCTTGTGTCGTGTAGCTATTGGGAGACCATGCTGACGTATAACACTGGAATGAAGGATAGCATGAAGATATTCACGTTGCTGGATCGTAGTGTATAGAGAGCCAGCAATTGAAAAGCGTAACTGAATTACATATCACTTCGAATCAGCCAATGGCACAACCTACTTCAAGCCACACTGGTTCCAAGCTTATAACTTTTACTAGCAAATTATACAAAATGTATGGAAGAAAAGCGCCTGTCCTCACTGTTTACCCAAGAGATTGAGGTGCATCGATATTCATCAAATGGAGAAATCAATACCATTAATGAACTTCCCCGTAATAACGTGGTTATCCAGGGAGAGCTTCAGAATATAAAACAACAACTCATAAATACTCGCGAAGAATTGCGAAAAGGCAATATTGAATTAAGCTCCATACAGCACGATGTAAAAAGATACCAAGAGCATTTAGAGGAACTCATTTTTATTTCAAATCACAATTTGCAGGAGCCCTTGCGTAAAATTGTAACCTTTTCAAACCGGCTGTTAATGCCAGATGTAAATCTTACTGACGCTGCAAAAAATTATACCGGAAAGATAAACACTTCAGCATCGCGCATGTTAGAACAGATAAAAGATCTGGTACATTTTTTTAACGTACAAAAGAATACAGGCACTGCGGTATATATAGATCTTAACGATATACTAAAGCATGTAATTGTTAATTGCAAAGCCATGATCGACCAAAAAAAAGCTGTCATAAGAAGTAATGTACTTCCAACGATCTATGGAAGCTCCATGAAAATGCAGCATCTCTTCCAGAATCTGTTGGACAATGCATTAAAGTTCTCCAGTGCCATTCCGGCAATTACCATTATTTCTGCCCTGGCAACGGAAGATGAGTTAACCAAGTATACTGGCCTGAGAAAAGACCAACAATATTTCTTTATCAGAATATATGACAACGGTATAGGGTTCGATGAAAAATACCTTCCCAAAATGTTTATGCTTTTTCAGAAGGTACACCTCCGGGACGAAGGCACCGGCGCTGGACTGTCGATCTGCCGAAAAATAGTTGAGGAGCACGATGGATTTATTTTTGCACGTGGAATTGTCAACGTTGGCGCTGTATTTACCATCTTCCTGCCGACCTATCATCTTGTTGTTGACCCGCCTGCTTGAAATATTATATCATCGTTGATTGACTTCTGACGGAAATGGTATGAGTGGCAATACTGGACATTCTTTCGAATAGAAAAAGCAATCGTTAATGAAACTTTACATCAAATATATGGTCAGCCTTCGATGTAAATTGGTTGTGAAAGAAGCATTGGAAAAACTGGGAATACACTATACGGCCCTGGATTTAGGCGTAGTGGAGACAACCGAATCCCCCACTCCCGAACAACGCAGCACATTGAACGAAAACCTACGTTACTCCGGACTCGAATTACTCGACGATAAAAAGAGCATTCTCATTGACCGCGTTAAAACTTTGATCATCGAAATGATACATTATTCGGATGAACTGCCCAATGTAAACTACTCTAACTATATCAGCGAAAAATTACATTATGACTATACCTACCTGTCCAATTTATTTTCGGAAGTGAAGGGTATTACCATACAACATTTCATCATCCTTCACAAGATTGAGCGGGTAAAGGAACTATTGCTCTATGATGAGCTAAACCTCACCGAAATATCTTACAAGCTTCATTACAGCAGTACAGCTCATTTATCAAATCAATTCAAGAAGATAACCGGACTTACGCCTTCCTTCTTTAAAAAGCTTAAAGCCAAGCGCATGGGGAATCTGGAGGATCTTTAACCCAGATATATATCTGTGCCAACATTCACCTGTAATGAATGCAACTATTTTCAGGAAAAATGTAGCCGAAACAACTCTCTGGCGATGTACTTTAGGCCAGCGTTGAGCGCTATGGGAAAAATAATACTGGCGCTGACCAGGGTTTCGTAATGGATTTTGCCACAAGGAGATCGCTTCGGTCTTCTAGGTATATATATCGAACAGCAAAAGGCATATCCGTTCTACTACATGACTTGTCAGCCTAAAAAAAGATCGGAAGGTCCTTTTTGTTTTTAGCATTCTTAACCTGATTTTTCTTATTTAAACCAAATACTGTGCGTCAGTTAACCCTCAGGTAAAATGCTATACTCGAATCCGTTCAAACGTACGATACCTGAGAAGACAAACAGCTAACTCGAATTCTTATCTAAACTCGAAAGTAAACGCACGCACTGTTGAAAAATTATGAACGAAATATCTATAGCTGACTTGGCCATGAGGTTTGAACAAAACCCATTGCTTACTGCAAAAAATCTAAAGCCAAGTAGAGAAGACATGGTTGTCGAATGCTTGGGTAGCCCTGGTGTATTCAGATTTGCCAAAAAAAAATGGTTACTCGTATGCGTCACCGAGCGTCCCAAACAAACCGACGACATCATTCGAGTTGCCAGACAGCAGGATGGTGAAATACAAATTCTTGAGTTTTCGAAAAGTGATCCACACTTTGATTTTTCTGATTCTCGAGTAATTCATTATAAAGGAGACAACTATCCCACCTCACTTTCACACCTTAGACTGATGTGTAGTGACGATGGAGAAAATTTCTCGGTTGCAGAGGACTATGATCCTATTTTCGGTGACGGTGAACTGGAGGAGTATGGAATTAAAGATTGTCGTGTCACCGAGATCAATGGAATATTTTACCTGACCTATACCATGGTATCGTCCAGTGGCGTAGGTGTTGGACTCATACAGACCCGCGATTGGAAACGCTTCGATCGCAAAGGAATGATCTTACCTCCCTATAACAGTAACTTTACAATTTTTGAGGAAAAGATCAGGGACCGGTATTTTGCACTACATCGTCCCGGCACTCATGAGCTTGGCGAGAACTATATATGGATCGCCGAATCTCCTGACACTATCCATTGGGGGCATCACAAGTGCATTGCCAAAACGCGTGAAGGCATGTGGGATAGTGCCCGGGTGGGCGCGGGTTGCTCACCGATCCTGACTCCTCACGGATGGCTCGCAATCTATCATGGAGCCGATGAGCAAAATCGCTATTGTCTTGGTGCGTTATTACTTGATCTCACAAACCCTTCACAGGTAATTGCCCGAAGTGATTCACCTCTTATGGAGCCCACTGAGCCTTATGAATTAACTGGCCTTTTCAACAACGTGATTTTCACAAGTGGGCACCTGGTGTTTGGAGATAAACTACAACTATACTATGGAGCCAGCGATGAAGTAATCTGTGGAGCAGAGTTATCGATAAATGAAATACTTAGTTCACTTTCACCACAAAAAAGATAAATACATTTTATCGTGTCTATACCTATACTATACCTTCTTACCATATTCGGCCTTCGAATTACAGTTAATAAACAACTCTAAACCCCTCCATTAGGGAAGAAATCTTTATGTGGAATTTTTTAGGAGGGTTCGCTACCCAACAACTTGCGCAAGTCTAAAGGACACTATAATATATCACCTTAATACGCTTGAGCGATTTGACTGACTTGAACAGGTGAAAAAAATTGACACCCTATAGATATAGTATAACGAACATCCCTGAGAGAGAGAATGATATATAATAAGTTTTGTTCTCTGCGGCTCCACTATTTCCAGCCATTTCACTTAAAGCTCCCTAAAAAATTCATTCATTGTAATTATATCACTTAGTTGTATCGAATTTCCAATTCTTATAAACAAATCGCAGCGCATCATAATATGCAGGAATTGGTTCTGTCATGTGGTCTTCAGAGGGATAATATTTATACTCATGCTTAAATGTTTTCAAACTATTCTGATTTACCAGTTTATCAAATTTCAACAAATCGTCTCGAAAAGTGACGTCTTCATTCCCTACGCTATAGAAAAATTTTTTATCCTTCATTGGTAGTTTTGGTAGTTTTTGTTCGGCCAATCGTAAAACATATTTATTGCCAAAGTATAGTGAAGGGCTTATGGCAATATAGGCATTAAACATATCAGGGCGCGTAAGCATGCAATTAATAGCTGTAAGACCACCGAACGAATGTCCGGCAAATATTTTGAAAGGACTTGTTTTATAGTTAGCCTCCATGTAAGGCATCAATTCCTGTTGGATAAAGTTTAAAAACTGCTCATTGCCACCGGACGTCTTATAGGTAGAATCAACTTTACCGTCAAAGTTGATTAAACTATTTATAGGAGTGAGGTCTTTTACTCGGTCCACACTAAGAATGCCTACTACTATTATGGGAGGAATGATCTTCCAATGCCTTAAATATTCTATATATGCAGAAAGGATGTGAAAATGATTCTCACCATCTAAGAGATACAACACGGGCAATGCCTTGTTTACATCTGCAGAATCGAGTTTTGGAACATTAATGTATATCTGCCGGTCTTGATTTAGCACCCTCGAATGTATTAAATACACATCGTTGGCGATATGATTATATAACTTTGGTACTTGGGCTGTTGCCTGTGAAGTGAGAAATATAAAGAATACTATGAAATGCTTCATATCATTAACGAAAAAACCGAAAATAGTGTATACATGTTGAAATGCCTCGTTCAAAATTGCCACCAACGTTTGGGCTATGAGGCGTGCCGGCACACCAAAATAATCAAATTAGTATCAACTGTGTGCATCAAGGAAAATATGCCATATTCGAATAACAAAATCATTTCAGGATGTAAAGACTCTATAACCAAATAAAGGCGAATCATCCGAACTTAATAATCGACAATCTCATTGCTATATGATCATGTTTTACGGTGGATTCAGGGGTGGAGCAACGTTGCATCAGTTAAAGACTGCTCTGGATACACTCTTTCCGGCGAGCAAAGCCTCCTTCATTGAAAATGGAACGGTTCTCATTTCTGACGGCGGCATGTTGGAATACGCGATCGACCATGACCAAGCGGCCGGTCGCCTCGCTTTTAGTGCTAGTTTTCATGGCAACGAGCAGGAACTCAAGATTTTTTTGCCAAAATTGGTTGGAGCGTTGCGGGCGCACGCAATTGATTACCGTCTGGAATATGAAGTAGAAAAGGATGGCAAATTTACCACCTACAATATCGATTAGTATGCAATAAGTGATTATAAAAACTCCGACATAGTCTATTACCAACTTTCAGGCTTTTTTACTGATTTGATACATAACCAAAAGCGAGGCTTTTCGAAAATAAAGTTGGCTCCGTCACTGTTTAGTTCTTGAATAATTCTCGGATCTAATGTGGTTGACTGTATGATGATGACCGTGTTCATTAGTTCCTTGCGGCTTCTAAATTCAGCAAGGTATTTATCACCTGTCCCCCTTGTTAAATTGATGTCCAGGAAGATATAGTGCGGCTGAACCCACCCTTTATTTCCCTTAAAACATCTTCGGCGTTCTGATAGTTTCTACAAACTATTTCTGAATCAAGCTCATTAATTAACTAGGATAGGATTTCCAAGTCATCAGGATCATCATCTTCTATGAACTGTCTTGGTCATTCGATTTATATATCTATCGTTACAAAATATCCTGAATTTAAATGTCGGTAAATATAGGCTACAACACTGTTATCATTTTTTATAGCAGCACATTGTGTGTATTTTTTTAGTCCCGCATTCCGGTTAAAGTTACCTTACGTCACAGATCTTCATCACCCCTTCTCCCAGCTTCTTCACGCGATGGTAAGCTTCCCTGCTGTTAGCTTTCTTGTCGAAGGCCAGCGTGAGTTCGCCTCCGCTTGCCTTGAGGTCAATAATGCCGCCATCTGAAAGTGTCGCACTGGCATCGATGCGATCGTCTTGGGGATTAAAAATAGAATTTGGTTCGACAGCTTCCTTGATATACTGCAATACGTCCATGGTCTTGTCTTCATCAAAGCTTGCTTCAACCGTATAGGTGTTGTCGTTATCGGAGATCTTCACGCTCTCCTGCCCGTTGCTTACGGTAGTTGAGGTTGAATTTCCGGAATGGCAGCAAGCAAGAATCATGGACAACAACGAGAGAAGGATTGTTATTCTTTTCATAGCGATTTATTTACAATTGAATTTATAGTTATGAGTGATCAAAAATGCGACCAGAGTATAAATGATGATTTCCAAGGCATTTGAGCACCTTCAATGTTCACTTTTAATGCATGCACTGTACCGTTGTGAACACTAGTTGTATATTCTATGCATACAAAATATAGCAATCTATATTTAAGCATATATAGATTTAAGCATATATAGGGCAGGCTCATCAAAACAGAAGCACTTGACGAGCCTGACAAACCATCTATTCATTCCTGAGCTTATCTACGGGATTTGCCATCGCCGCATTGAATGATTTCATGCACACGACCGCAAGAGCAATCGCCAGTACCAGCACACCCGGCACAGCAAACAGCCACCATTGAACATCTATATGGTTCTCGAAATTCATAAGCCATTCATGTACTCCGTACCAGGCAATAGGAACCGCCAGGGCGAACGACACGGTGATGAGCGCTATATATTCACGGGAGAACATTATAATAATATTGCTCACGCTTGCCCCGAGTGTTTTTCGTACCGCGATCTCCTTCCCTTTTCGGTTAGCTATAAAGGTGATCAGGCCATACAAACCCAAGCATCCGATCAGAACGAACAGCATTGAAAAGATCTGGAACAGCCGGGAGTACTTTAATTCCTGCTCATAGAACATGGCGATGTTGTCATCCAAAAAACGAAACTGAAAAGCATCTTCCGGGTAGACCGATGTCCAGGCTTGTTCGAGCTTTGCCAGCACATCACTCACGTTCTGACCGGCCGCAAGATTAAGCTTGACGCTCACCTGACGAAAGCGACCGGCATCGGCATCCAGGGCGATGTTGTCAACGCGTTCCTTTAGCGAGTTTCCGTAGTAGTCGTTGATCACACCCACCACATGCACCCGGTCATTACCCCCTAACTTTAGCTCTACGCCAACAATATCTGCGGGGTTATTATAGCCCAAATTTTTCATCAGCGTCTCGTTCACAAGAATGTTTTTACTCGAATCAGTCGGCGTGAGATTGCGTCCGGCAAGCAACCGTATGCCATAGAGGTCAAGGTAATTTTCATCAATGGCCGAGTATTCGTAGTTCTGATAATCCTGGACCTCATTAGCATCCGGTTTACCAATGTTGCGTGAATTTCTATTGCGGTCTACGCCGGATGGCAACGTAAAGCTTTTAGCAACATCCTCTACAAAAGGCAGTCTTCTTAATTCGGTTTCTAACGAACGAAGTGAAGAGTGATCGTTGTCCAATAGACGCAGCCGCATGGTCACCACGGTAGCCTTTCGATCGAAGCCCATGTCAACGTTTCTGAAGAATTCCATTTGAGCGACAACGATAAACGTTGCCACGGCCAGCACCTGCGTTGCTGTGAATTGTATAATGACAAGTGTTTTCCTCAGACTCACACCGGCAATGCGCCCCGTAGCAAACTGATTTTTGATGGCCGCAATCGGATTGAACTTAGCAATCAACAATGCCGGGTATAGTCCTGCACAAATGGTAACAACTCCGATGATTGATGCGAGGGTGATCCACAGGAACGGATCGGAGAAATTGATTCCTACCTGCAGGCCCAGCATCGAGACAAGCGATGGCATAGCGACTCCTACCAGGGCGAGTGCCGCGAAGGCCGCTATAAAAGCAATGATGAGCGTCTCCACAAGAAACTGTACGATCAGGTTCTTCTGGCTGCTTCCCATGATCTTGCGCAAACCAATCTCCTTTGAGCGCAGTGTCGACTGCGCCGTAGATAGGTTCACATAGTTAATGCACCCCACAGCCAAAAGACAAAGGACAATCAGCTTGAGAGCAAAAATAGTTTTATGTGTGATGGTCCTCCGGCTGAATGTGCCGAAGTTCGGATCGAAGTGCATTTCGCTGAGTGGCTGAAGAAAATAATGACGATAACTCGATAGATCTTTTCCAACATTTGCCGCGTGCAATTTGGCAATCTGCTCCTCGACATCTTTTACTTCTGCGCCGTCCTGAAGAACAACGAAAACGGAATGTCCATCATTCACGCTCGTCCAATCCGACATACGCTCTTCGAAGAGCAGCGGCATCGATGAATAAGACACAAGCATGCGGAAGGGGAAATCAGTATTTGCAGGAAAGTCCTTGATGACGCCTGTGATCTTGAAATCAAATGCCTTCTGGAAACGAAGCGTCTTGCCGATGGGGTCCTGGTCGCCGAAATATTTCCTGGCAATGCTATTGGTAACAACGATGCTGCCGGGCTCGCGAAGCGAGGTTTTCCGCTCACCCGAAATCCACTCTATGGGACTGCCTTCAAAATCGATAACATCGAAGAACTCCGGCTCGACCGTCACCACACCACTTTCTTCAACAAACTGTCTTTCGAACTTGCCATCGGCACTCAGCACATCAACGCTGGATCCACCCAAGTATTCCAGCTTGGTCATTTTGAGGATGCCTGAAATATCTTTCATCGCCGGAGGGACGGCATACGGGATACCGGTGCGAAATTCCGAGAGGTCTGCACCACTCACCCTCACCATCCTGTAGGTGTTTTTATAATCCGTGTGGAACGTATCGAAGCTGAGTTCGAACCGGATAATGGAAATAATCGCCAGTGCCGAGGCGATGCCGATCACCAGGCCCAGAACGTTAATGGCTGTTGTACTTTTGCTGGCCAGCAAGCTTCGCCTGGCCATCTTAAAATAGCTTCCTGTCATATTGTGATTTTGTTGGGTTGATCGTTTCCAGAAAAACGCTTTGGCAAGAAATCCAATCACACGCCATGTATACCTTCGCCGCGCATTTCTTTCATTATAGTGTTTCACATCGGACAGAAATATTTCGTACAGGTCGCCCTTGATCTCTTCTGCCAGATGCTCAGGAGCCAGACGCTCGATGAGCGCCTCAGCCCATTCGGGGGGGTGTGGATAAGTAGCCATCAGGTAGTTGAAATTTGAGCCCAGATCGTGCTACGTACATCGCGAAGTTCTTCCAGTGTCTGGCGACCGTAAGCTGTGATTTGAAACAGTCTCTTTCGTCGTCCTCCCCGCTCCATCGACGCTCCGCCCATTTTCGATTTTACAAATCCTTTTTCTTCGAGCCTGTGCAGCGCTGCGTGCGCGGCGCTGATGGTGATCACGCGGCCTGTTTGCTCTTCGAGCTCTTTTGTGATGGACACCCCATAAGCGTCAGCACCGATGAGTGCGACCATGAGTAATATGAGTTCTTCCAGTTCGCCAAGGTATATACGTCCGGACATTGAGTTATTATTATTTCAACAGTTGTAGAACAAATAGCAGGCCGATGCGAAATCAGCGTATTTTAAAGGAAATCAGTAGCACGTGTGTACGGAAAAATAGCGACCGGTGGCCGGCAGCGAACATTAAACCGCTACTTCAAGTGATATTCTGGTACGAGGTAACAAAAACGCAGTGCTAGCAAAGAACTATACTTTCTAAAAGTATACCTCTGCAGTAGTTTCCTTTTACAAACCGTCTTCGCCGTGAACCCCGCCTAAGTATAGTATACATCCCAATAAGAACAATATTAAAATTGCCAATAGCGTATAGTAAACTATAGCCATACTAAATATCAAAGCCCCGCGAAGCCTATGATAATTCTCGATCAACGTTATATCTCTTCTGATTTTTATGTAGACCTCATACAAAAAAAGGTTCTATAACTCCCAAAATGATCAGAGTCATGATGCCCGGGCGTTGGAGAGGTTGTTCCTAGATATAGTGAGCTGGCATAAATTATAAAAATTGTTGCCGCCGTGAAATTAAATAGAACAAAAACCACAAGTACATTGCGCGCAAGGCTAAATTGAATTGCCCATCATTCTTTCATAACGAGCTATATGCAAGAATAAAAAGTATATCAACCATAGTGATCATGCTGGTTACCGGTTTTAAGCGTGAATGATGAGTTTATAGGTTTGGCATGAAGAGCTATTCCTGATATTCACTTTAATACCTGTAGTATTTATGTATACTTACCCCCTATATATAGTGATTGTCGTTTTCCGGTTGACTTTACAAAGCAGCAAACTGCTCTATCGGCTACCCCGATAACTCAGAGCTAAATCTTGCCGTGATTGCCATAGGGTGCTCATGTTTAACTATATATAGCTTTCGGGGCAGCAAATCAAAAGAATGGATTGCTTTTTTTAAGCTTGACTTAATACCTGCCAATATACCGATCTTCGCATATGTTGTTTCTCTACAGGCTAACAGCTTAAAAATTTGAATGCCTGCCCATTGTGAATAAGGATTGCAAAGAATATCAACAAAGTGAAAAGTGTAGGATTTTTTTTAAATTTGAATGTGCCCTCTCGGATTTATTCATTCCTGTTATTTCTATTGCTGCAATTAACCGCAGCCCTATCCCCGCATCACGGATACGGCCAGAAGCAATTGATTACACCTATTATGGCTTATAACCATAGTTTCACTACGGTGAATGGACTTTCTCAAAACAATGTCACATCCATCCTAAAAGACCGGGACGGCTTTATATGGATCAACACGGGAGAAGGTATTGACAGATTTGACGGATACTCATTTGTAAACTTCGTTCACTCCGATCGTGATTCTTCAAGCTTAGGTAACAGTGCCGTTAAAAATATGTTGCTGGACAGCAAGGGACAGTTATGGGTAGGAACCTATCATGGCTTAAATCTATATGACAACAAAACGGAGACATTTCGAAAATTTCTGATGGAACCGCCAGACGACTACTCCAGTCACAGTACAATTTTTTCTCTTTTAGAAGACAGACATCACCAACTTTGGGTTGCGTCTCGTGGGATTATCTATAAAATTAATATTGAAACCCTTGCTATCAAAAAATACGATTACAGAAACGACAGCACAGGCCTGGATGCTGTTAATGCACTATTGGAAGATAGACATGGCAAAATCTGGGCCGCTACCCGCAGAGGTATTTGCATTCTCAATTCAGCAGGCATCGTGGAACGTACTATATATTATGAAGATACCCATGGCAATTCACCCAACGATATGGTCATCAGTATGGTACAAGACGCTACAGGTGCCCTATATTTTGGTTCCAATGGTATGGGAGTGCTTCGATTGAATGACGAAAATGATAAAACATTTAAATACTTCACTTCCGAGCCGGGCAAGCCATTTTTTGGCAGTGACATTATTGGTTCACTTGCTATCGACAAAGATGGAAAACTTCTGGTTGGCACCGATGGCGCAGGTATATATAAACAAGATGATGACGGAAATTTCAGACAGATTCTGGGCAACCAAAGCAGGCGCCTCCACAATGGAAATATAGGAAACATATTTGTGAACGATGATAATTCGTATTGGTTTGGTCTCTATGGCGGTGGTTTACAAATTGTATATGCAGGCACCAGACGCTTTGAACACTATCGATACTTCGACCTCGATATGGAGCGTATGGAAAAGAATTCGATCTTGGCAATTGCTGAAGATCAACATCAAAAAGTATGGATTGGAACCGATGGAGCCGGGCTATATAGATTCGATCCTCAAACAAAACTATTTACCTCCTACCGGCATTCGTCAACGAATAAAAACAGCTTAAGCTCCAACGTTGTAAAATCACTGGCCGTGGATAAAAAGAACAACCTATACGCAGGCACGTTTGGAGGTGGGCTTAATTACCTGGATACTAAAACAGGAAGCTTCTCACGGTATATACATATACCTGGTAATAACGCAAGCATAAGCACAAACCACGTTTGGTCACTTTTAGAAGCTAGCAACCATACAATTTATGCAGGCCAGCTCGCAGCACTAGATGAATTCTTTCCCTATAAAAAAGTATTTAAACCTCTTACTATACCAGGTTCCATTTTTTCCCTGGCAGAAGACTCAGGAGGAAATATTTGGATCGGGTCACGATTAGATGGCCTTCACCGCTACGAACCGGAAACAAAAACATTCAAATCCTTTTTAAATATACCGGCAGATTCTGCGAGCATGCCAACAAATGAGATATCCGATCTGACTATAAATTTTCAAGGAAAACTCTGGGTAGGTACCGCCAATAAAGGATTGATTTTATTCGATCCTGAAAAATTTAGTTTTGAAAGAATCGCTCCTCTAAAAGAGAAACGTATTACAAATATACTCGAAGATGATTCGCATAACGTGTGGTTTACTTCTGTTGACGGAGTACACAAATTTGATCCGTCAACCTCACTAATTTATGACTATACGATAGCGGATGGTTCGCAAGGCACGCAATTTAATGAAGGCGCCCGATTGAAAAGTTCGGATGGCACTTATTACCTGGGAGGCACCAATGGGTTAAACGTTTTTCGTCCGGAAAATATAGCCGATGACACCACCAAAGCCAAAGTTGTTTTTACACAACTTACGCTTTTTAGTATACCCGTTAAAATTAACGATAAATCAGGCCTTCTTACACAAAGCATTTCCCAGACAGAATCAATAACCCTGCAGGCAGACCAAAAGGTCTTTTCCCTTGAGTTTGCTTGTCTTGAATTCAATTTCCCAAAAAAGACTAAGTATAGATATTACCTCGAAGGGTTCGATAAAGCATGGAACGATGCGAACGCAAGCCGGACGGCCACCTATACCAACTTACCACCAGGCAGCTATACGCTGAAAGTAAGTGCTTCCAATAGAAGTGGGCACTGGAATGAAAATGCTGCAAGCATCAAAATTATAGTGATCCCCAAGTGGTATGAACGATCCGGAACAAAATACGGAGCCGCTATATTTCTGACTATACTCACCGTACTCATTATACACCTGAGAACAAAATTACTATTCAAACAAAAGATAAAGCTTGAACGCCTGGTTAAAGCGCGCACCAATTTAGTGGAGACACAAAAGATAGAAATCAAAGACAAAAACAGAAAACTGGAACAAGCCTACGAAGAGGTCAGCTCTACAAATGATGAACTACACCGTGTTAATTTAAACCTTGAGAAACTGGTTGAAAACAGAACTACCGAATTAACCCGCACGATTAATAAGCTAACCGAAACGGATAAAGGCCTTGAGACATTTCTATATCGCTCCTCTCATGACCTGCGAGGTCCTATTGCCACCATACTCGGACTGGCTCACCTGGGTAAAATGCCGCACAGCGTTGAGGAGTTAACTGTATACTTTGCAAACATTGAGAAGACTTCAACACGCATGTTAAGACTTCTCAAAAGATTGGACGAAACCAGCTCTCTGTTTCGGGCTCAGCGTACGCTGGAGCTCATCCATGTGGATGAGCTGATTCAAAACATCGACACCACTATTAAAGAACTCAATACTGATAACATCGTAAAAATCGAATTTGAAAATAGAATCAATCAGGTCTTTTCATCAGATGCAACCTTGCTTAAATGCATCATCGTTAATCTCATGGAAAACAGTATTGTCTTTAGAGACGACAAACATCCCTATGCTACCTGCGTGTTGAGCATGGAGCAAGGGCAACTTATTATAAATGTGATCGACAATGGCACGGGTATTCCTTCATCTGTAATGGATCGGATATCGAACATGTTTTATCGTGGCTCAGAAAAGTCAATTGGAAATGGACTGGGATTATTCATGGTAAAGAAAGCTTTGGAAATACTCGAAGGCAACATGGAAATTAAAAGCGAGTACAATGTAATGACAACGATTACTGTCAGAATTCCTTGCGCGTAAGTATATACTTACAGCAGTTTTACTTGCGTGTATTTAATCACGTCTTTTAAGTATACCACTCCAGGATGTCATTTCACAAACGAGTAACAGGATTTGAATCTATATCTTCGACGTAATCGCTGCACTAGTCTTTCCACTTGATATATCCTCTAAGATCCATTATTGGACCCAATATATACCTTCTATTAAGCAAGACATTAATGACAATCGTAGTGATCTTTATAGAATTACCATGCCTTTGCTTCTTTGTTGGCCTCCTCGACTTGATATGAGCCCATACTTCAAGCCTCATATATATACTACCTATTCAACTCTGTGATAAACTTCCTAAAAAAAATCAGGTGTGCTATTGATATTGATGGGGCGCGGTTTCCCATCAAGGCCCAGCCGGCCCCAATCAAAGAGTTTGAATGTAAAGATGTAAGGAGTAGCACTGATCTCCAGCACAACGCTATCCCTACCCGAACAATGTACAGTCCCCGCTGGTATCAGGACGTGGTCGTGTTTTTTCACCGGCCACTTCTGAACGTGCTTCTCCGCATCGAAGGTCGTTCCTGCCTCCTGCGATCTTCTCAGTTCTTCGATCATCTCTTCAGGAACTACATCGTCTCTTAGCCCCAGGTATACATATGCATCATTTTTCACGTCCATCATATAGTAGCTTTCATCCTGGGTATATTCCATGCCGAACTTATCTTTTATATACTCGGTGGTAGGATGTACCTGCAGACAATCATCATTACTTTCGCTAACCTGAATAAAAGGATATTTATCAAAATTTGATTTCATAACATCGTTATCGGGGCTCTCTTGCCTTCTGTTAATACATGATACATTCCCAACAGCGCGGCTGTCTGCAGATGCGCTGCGGCCAGTAATTGGGGAGGATTATTTTTTACCCACGCATGCGTATTGATCTTGCGTTGAATATAGGGTAGTAAAATATGCTGACTCTCCATGATACCTCCTCCGATTACAACCCGCTCCGGATCGAAAGCATGAATGAGGTTAATGATTCCCAGCGACCATGCGTTGAGGCAGTTATCACGGACTTGTGTAGCCAGTATATCTCCCTGCGCTGCGTGCCCAAACAGGTTTTTAAAATGTATATCAGATTCTTTTGACAATGTGCTGCGCGAAAATTCGGGGGCGCTCTTAACAGCATCAGCCAACGCCCATGTGGAGCCTTCCGTCTCAACACATCCTATATTACCGCAGTTGCAAACTTTACCATGCAGGTTGATCGTCATGTGACCCCCGAGATTTCCTGCCGTAAAATTTCTTCCTGATAAAACACGGCCGTCCATCATCACAGCAGAACCTACGCCTGTTCCGAGTGTAATGAGAACCAAATCATTTGCACCTTTTCCGTTTCCAAATTGCCATTCACCGTGTTATGCCTGGAAAGGTTGCGAGGTAAAGAAAACTTTCCGTTTGTTTATTTCGTCTCGTATTTCAATCCCTCCATCGGCATGACGGGGAACGAAGATTTTAGTAAACCGCTCTATGAAATCCTCGAAGAGAAATATAAAGTCAGGGCTTCCCTTTCATATGAGGAGTTAACCGCTATAAAAGCGCCTCAGCATATTTACAAGAAATTGAACATTGCTGCCGATGAGCCTGTGTTGTTTCGCAAACGCCTGGTTTACGATGAAAGTAAAATCCAATAGAATTCAACTATGGCTACTATCGCGGCGACAGCTTTGTATATACCGTAGAGTGAGAGAAAATCAACCTGACACAACAAGCCAGTTATACCACTTCTCCTTTGAATGTCTCAAGTGGTTCTTCGTTAAACTGTGATGCATTGACATTTGAGATGTGGTTGAGTCCTGCTGCACTGTCCTAAAATAGAAATCAAAAAGTGTTACGAGTTTTTCTAATTATATATACTAAGGCTGCAGAAAACTGGTTCTGTTCTTTTAGAATCTGTTCGCTAATGGCCCACAATGCAAGCGCACTTAATGTATCTTATACTGGAAAACAATCAGAATAGCGCAAGGTGTACTTCTGGCACACTTTCACTGGCTAATATTCATTAGTAAATCGTGCCACAGCGCAAATTTAAGTTTAAGGATCAATATATACTATATTTAGTCCTTTCATCGCCTTTCGCTCAACACGGCATCCCCAAAACAGCCTCCTCGGGTATAATGGATTTCAAGAATTATAATTTCACATGTACATGTGCCATAGCCGGTAGCACCGGGAAACACTTTCCCTTCGTCAATAAAAACAGGTATTTGATATACCCCTGACCTCTATTAGTCAATCAAATTTCTTCCTTATCAACGGGTTGGTACTTTTGAGTAAGCGCAAGTGGACAACTCAATTTTATTCGCACACCCTGAAACTGATTTTTGAAACTGGTATATATATGAAAATGACCGGAGTAATATTAATTATGTCGTTAACAGGTGCTTTAAATATTGACTTAAAGAGCCTAAATATCACTAAGAATTTCGATGATTCTCGAATGGAACTGGAAGCGATAAACAGTAGAATAGAGCAATTATACTTAACAGAAGATGTTGATGCTTTGACCAACCTATACGCCAGTCAGTTTACTTTTTTTCCTGAGTATAAGCCTGCTATTTTTGAAATTAAAGCGTTAAATAAATTTTTTAAGGACTGGTTTACGGCAGGAGATGTTAAGATATACAAGAAAAAAATATCTGTAGTGGAGACATATTCTAATCATTTGCTTGAATTAGGCGCTTTTAGTTTCCACTACTCATCCATTAAAAATCCACAAGGTGAATACAAAGGAAATTATATGGTCTTATGGAAAAAGGACAACGATGGAAAATTGAGTATTATATCAGAAACGTTTGGAGCTGATACATATATCGAGCCTGACGTTGTGCCGTATGCGGATGTTCAGGTTGAGGAAACTAACTTCACGGCAATCAATAATATGGATAAGAAATTGATTGCTGAAGTTAAAGAGTTTGACGCAGTCGTGTTAAAAGCCGTAGCGAATAGTGACGGAAAGGCGAGAGCTGACGGATTTACAGAGGATGCAATCCTTCTGTCAAATTTTGATTCGATTCGGGTGGGAATGGAGAATATCAGGCCGAAAATGCTCAAAACCTATACACCAAACATGTCCTATATTGTAAAGCACTACTATAATAGAATATATGATCTTGGGGATTATGTTTTTGTAGTTGGTCAGTATAAAGGCGGGTGGGGCGATTCAACCAAAGGAGGAAAGTTTGAAGGTAACATGTCTAATCTTTTGAAAAGGACAAAAAATGGAAAGTTATTGATGCACAGACAAGCAGGAAACAGGGACAGGAAGCTAGTGCTATTCAATAATTAACAATCGTCTGATCAGAGAGTAGGATACAGGGTAAATATCTATTTTATTAAGCTGCTTATATATATACCGACAGCTTCTTCTCAAGGGTATTGAATTTAGTCCAGGTGCTACTTGCTACATCTATACTGATTCTTTTTTTAAGTCTTCGTTGTGCAGCTTGAGGAGTTCTAGTATAGTGTGTTGCTGTACTATACTTCCAGTATAGACATTTCTGATGGCTTCGGGCGAAGTATATTCGCCTTTCGCGGACAAGTCCAGGTATATATTTAAGAGTTAACTTTTTAGTTCACGGATATATATTAAGATCTCGCGCCTCCAGTGTCCTTCTCTTTATTTTATCGGCGTTGCATTGTGATTCATCAACTTCTCGCTTCAAGGAATATTTCGGTTCTTTATCGTTTACCGCTAAATGCTCCCTGCTTTTTACCAGCCTAGATGAATTGAGAATATCCGTGCATACCATAAGTCCTCTTCTGCTTTGTTATTGATGTGATACAGGAAATTCACTAACAGGGGAATTGACCTCAGGCTGCTTGAACAGGCATGATAAAACAAAAAGACCGCTTAAACATTCCGTTTAAGCGGTCTTTGCGGTCCGGACGGGACTCGAACCCGCGACCTCCTGCGTGACAGGCAGGCATTCTAACCAGCTGAACTACCGGACCATTTTCTATAAAACCAAGACTTCTTTTTGGTTTCCCCTAGGAGTGTGTCTCAAAGGGAGTGCAAAGATAGTATTGGGTTTAAAATCTCCAAAATTTGGAACAAAAAAATTATGGATATGTTTTTCTATTTGTTTCCAACGCACCTTCAAAATGATAACACAAGAGTCATTGTGCATAAATACATTCGTCTTCTTCAATTGTCTTTACTATCTGGAAGAGAATACATTACAACAGGAAAGTATAGCAAACTGATCATCTGAAATACACCTATGCACTGTCAAGAATATTTCAGATGATCATGGATAAATAAAAAATTATTTTTTAGAAAGGAAAGATGAGTACATCCATACCGACTTCTCTTGCTGACGAATATAGTCGCTCATCAATGCATTGGTTCCTTCATCTTCTGCGTCGGCTGACATCTTTAATAACGCACGCTCCTTGATGAGTAACGTTCTGAAACCGTCAAGCACTTGCTGCACAGCAATGTATCCGTCAGAGATATCTTTCGATTCTTTTATTTCCGATTTCTTAACATAGTCTGAATAACTATGAACAGGTATATAACCCAGTGTTAATATTCGCTCTGCTATCTCATCAACTTTGAGAAAGGCATCACTGTACAGTTCTTCAAACTTAAGGTGAAGTTCAAAGAACTTATCGCCTCTTATATTCCAGTGAAAGCCACGGGCATTCATATAAAATAATTGATAGTTTGCCAACAGATCATTCAAGCCGCTAGCCAGTTGTTCGGAATCTTTTACTTCAAGTCCTATAGAATTTTTATTCGACATACATTTTTCTTTTGGTCTGTAAACTAAACAAAAGAATTTATGGATGCGTTTCTTCTCTTCAGAAAATAAAATTAAAATAAGCTGAAGTATACTTAGTTAAACCGGAAGTAGAATTCTCCGATAATATTGGAGCTGTCCCAGGTATTCTGCTTATCACCTGACAGGCGAAGTACATTCGACCGCACTTCCTTAAATACCTGTTCAATGGTAAGTCCTGGTTTGCGTATAGCTTTGAGAAGCTCCTGGGTATATAACCCGTTTCTGCCAGAGCCATCCGAAGCCACCGAACCCGGAGCTGTAGCATAGGCTATAAAAGATCCACGCGCTCTTCTCATCTCACCAAGACCTTGCTCAACCGAACGGTTAAGAGCCGGGAAAGGGTTGTTACGGCATGCATCGAGAATAAGAATATTCATGCGGGCATTCGAGCGTTCCATGTTAGCAAGTACCATGCGTTGTGCGGGAAAACAATAGCGACTGATGTCGTCTTCAAATTCGACTGCTGCATCAATTGGCACTAAGTAATTCTCTTGTTCGTGCTGAAGTCCATGACCAGCAAAGTAAAATAAGGCTACAGTTTTTTCAGGATCGCCAGCATCAATCTTCTCTTTGAATTTCAACAATGCAGCACGAATTTGTCCATACGTGGCATTGGTCAGCAGGTCAACCTGGAAGTTAGAGTTCTGTAATTCCTTTGCCATATCCGTGGCATCATTTACAGGATTCTTTAATGCACCTATTGTTTTGGGATAGGCCGAGTTACCAATCACGAGCGCATAGCGCATTTCATCTTTATAGGCATCTGCTAAAGAGGGCTGCGTGATAACGGTATGGCTACTAGCCGTTTGCTCCACTGGGGTTTTTATACTCTTCGAGTTGTTAGGACTGGAATCAACAACATTGGATTTCGTGGGTTCATCCTTTTTAGCAACCGTGTTGTTCTTTGCCGGAGGTTGATCCTTTTTTACTACCGGCTGATTTGCCTTTGAGCTATTCTCAGGCGTGCTGCGCGAAGTGAGTATAACTTTATCGAGCTTGTTGAATTCACGGGTAAGGTCACCGTTGCCGGGACTAATTAACAACCCACTTTGAAAATCTTCCTTCGCAGATACCAGTTCATTCATCTTTACATAAACCAACCCTCGCTCGTATAGTAATTTTGATTTGGCAGCTTTATCGCTGCCTAGCTCGCGGATAGCATTGCTATAGTCACGGATGGCATCCTGATTAGCACCAATCTTTTCATTACTCTTTGCCTTGAACCAATAGATGTTTCCTGCGTTCTCATGATTTAACAAAAGCGTTTCCTCGAAGTCGGCAATAGCGTTTTTAAAATCATTGGTCTTATAATATGAAAGCGCCCGCAGATAGTAAACCTCCACATCGAGCGCTTTGTCACGGGTATATTTAGTGAGGTATTCTGAAAAATTCTTTATTGCATCATCATACTTTCCGGAAGTATAACTATCATGACCTCTTTCGTATAGCTTGAATTGCGCTTGGCTACTAAAGATGGTAATGCATAAGAGAGTGATCAGTATAAATATCCGGTTCATCGTGCCCTACCCTTTCCGTTGTAAATGATGTTAGAAGTTATAAGATACGCCAAACTGAATATTTAGCGAAGGAAAACCTTTCTTTACCATTGGGAACTCTTCATTGGCATAAGAGGAAACTGTTTTTTCATACGCCTCTGTGCTAACAAAAGTTACCGGGAATGTATAGCCGAAAGCAGCCTGCAGGTAGAATGAAAATGGTCTTGCAGGGAAAAGCTCAATACCCGGACCCACAAATATACCACCCGTAATTTCTGTATCACTTTTTAAGGTCTCAAAGGAGTCACCATCCCAAGTTTCTGTATAACCGTCGGCATACCACTGACCATCGTTCTGGTTATAGTATAGCAAGTCATCATTTTGCGTAGAGGTATTCTGGTCATCCTCGTAAATCTCATACGTATACCGCTCGCCTGTGCCACTTACTTCCTTGCGTGATGCGAGCGTAACGAACGGCTTTGCAAAAGCATATACTGAAATAACAGAGTTGTCTTTTACGGGAACAAAATTAAGTTTTATATTCAATGCCAATGAAGTAAGGCTCAGATCACCACCTTCCAGTGTGAGTACATATCCATAATCATAGGCAAGATCACCAAGACCATATTTGGTTTCCCATCCGTTCGGATCACCATACCCTATATAAGCATCTCCACCGTTGGCGGTTGTTACTTCAGGATCGTATTGAAATCCTAAATAAGATATAGAAGGACCAATTGAAAGCACGCGGTTAACGCGCTTGAGAAAACCAAGTTCAACGTTGAATCCTGTTTTATAGTCGCCAATGTTTTTTCCGAAAGTAAAAGATGGACCAAGTCCCAGAAAAACTCCTTTGTTTTTATCGATACGTTCTCTCTTCTTTATTATTCCTTCGTCCTGGGCAGCTGCCACCATCACAATAGATATAAAAATTAACAGGCTGAGTAGTCGTTTCATGATAAGAGGGTTAAAATTATCAGGTAAGGTAACACGGATTTATACACCTTCTAAGTCACCTACATATTTATGTAGATATATACTAAAATTTAAAGTAGAACTCCCCTACTATATTTGAGCTGTCCCATGTAAATTGTTTATCACCAGAGAGTCGCAGTACATTCATGCGCACATCTTTGAAGACTTGCTCGATGGTGAGTCCGGGTTTGCGTAAAGCTTTCAGTAGCTCCTGTGTATAGAGACCATTGCGACCTGCTCCATCGGAAGCTACTGAACCTGGTGCTGTTGCATAGGCTATAAATGAACCACGTGCACGCTTCATTTCACCAAGTCCTTGCGAGACCGAACGCGTAGCAGCGGGAAAAGGATTGTTACGGCAAGCATCGAGGATCACAATATTCATGCGTGAATTAGAACGCTCCATGTTGGCCAGCACCATCTTTTGTACCGGGAAACACATGCGTACTATATCATCTTCATACTGTACGTTTGCATCCACGGGCACCAGGTAATTCTCATCCAGGTATTGAACACCGTGGCCAGCATAATAGAATAACCCTACGGTTTGATCTTTCGGACCGTTCACAAGTTTATCCTGGAACTTACGCATAGCTTCCCGCATTTGCACATAGGTAGCATTGGTGAGTAACTGAACTTCAAAATTTGATTTTTTTAATTCTGTAGATACATCGGTAGCATCGTTCACAGGATTTTTTAATATACCTACGGAGTTGGTATAGCTGCTGTTACCAATTACCAGTGCATACCGTTTTTCATCTTTATAGGTTGATGCTATAGAAGAGATCAATGCTGTGTTGGCGGATTGATCCGTTGGTTGTTCCTGCACAGGAGTAGTAATGATGGGCTGCTGAACAGTTTTCGCAGGGGGTGTTGTTTTCTTGGTATCCGTAGTAGCTGCCTTGGTATCTTTCTGATTGTTTTTAACAATCACTTGAGTTTTACTCTTCGTGTCGGCTCCTCCTCGTTGTGTAGCGGTATTGTTATTACTCACGGTGGCCTTCGCTATTTCTGCATTGGAAGGATCTAGTGATTTGGCAAGTGTAAGGTCGCTAGCGGCCGCGTCTTTGTTTCCTTGCCGCGCATAAAACTGCGAGCGATCTGCAAGAATCTGTGCTGATACTTTCTTATTATTCTCCGCATACCCTACAGCTTCTTTATAGTATGTATCGGCTTGCTGGGCGTTTCCTTTTTTATCATAACAACGTGCCTTGAACCAGGCGATGACAGCTTTATTAAAGTGATTGAGTTCAAGCGCCTTGTCTAAATCAACCAGCGCATTTTCAGTTTCACCTTTAAAATAATAAGATTGCCCGCGGTAAAAATAAAGGTCTTCATCGTAGCGTTTGTTACGATCAGGCTTGGCGAGCATACCTGAGAAGAGATCGATCACGGCTCCGTAATCCTGAGCGCGGAATTTTGCAATGCCTTCATCGTAAGTCTGATAGTCCTGCGCTATAGACAAAGTAGAAACCAGGATCATCAGTCCTAAACCAAGTATAGACTGTTTCATAGAGGGTAGATAATATTATCAAAGGTAATTATACGGTAAAAATTAATGAACCGTTTTGGAGAGTATCATTCGTTGAAGACAAAAAATGTTATTTTTGGCCACTGCATGAAAAGAATATTTTTATTCCTGGTACTAACAGCACTCCTTTTGCCTGCGTGTAGCAAAAAATCCGGCAGTAACATCTCGGTTGTAAAGCCCAAGTATCATCATCGCTGGTACGATCGTAAAAAAGATCGCAGAACCAAGCGCACTAAATCAATCCGTGTAAGAAATTAAAAATCAAGGAAAAGCAAGAAGTGCTGGAGGATTGATAATGAATAGCATAAGTCAACGCCGTTGATTTTCCAACAACATTTTTATTACTGTAAACCTCGTAGCATCAAATCAAGGTTCTTTCGGAAAAAGATCTTGGAAGGATTTAACTGATTTAAATGTGCCGTAACAATTCCTCCTATAAAGATCGATGTGATCAGGTTGGTTATATCCCTTGTTGAGATGGTCTTGGTAATTTCTTTTCTGAAGATCGCCTCGAGTGTAAACTTCTCCAGCATGTGGTCGAGCGAAAGTATTTCAATGTTGGTGATGCCTTCAATTTCAGGAAACAGTATCTTCTTTTCTTCAGGCTTTAACGGAAAAGGTTTGGGAGGCCTCTTGAAATCAGAGAAGTAGCCGATAAGACTAAGCAGTAATCCGGGATGTTCTTCATAGGCTTCACTTATCTTATCAAACAGGAAATATACTCCTTGTATACCTTCGCGTGGTTTCAGTATAAGATCTGCAGAGCGCCCCAGACACCAAACCCTGAAATAGTATAATAAGATGTCTTCTTTCTGTGGAAAGTATTTGAACAATGTTACTTTAGAGATCTTAACTTTCTCGCAGATGTCGTCTACGTATAGATCTTCGAAGGGCCTTTTTCCAACCAGCTTTAGGGTTGTATCGAGCACATGCACTTTTAATCGGGCGGCTTTTTCTTTTCTGAGGCTCATGCTTATGTAGTAAAGATGTTATTCACCATTCATCCTTAATTACCTTCTAAAACAGCTTCGGAAGTAATACTTTTAACTCGACTAAACCAATTCCAACATGATGAAACGCTGTATTCTGCTTTTATTTGTCGTAAGTGTAGTTGCCTGTAACAGTAACACGAAACGCAAGCGGATAACAGGTCTTGTAACGGATTCTGCTATGGTAGTCTCAGCGCATCCGCTGGCCTCAAAAGTAGGCGTGGAAATTATGCGCAAAGGTGGCAATGCTGTTGACGCTGCGATCGCTGTCCAGTTTGCTTTGGCAGTGGTATACCCGAGCGCAGGAAACATTGGTGGTGGTGGTTTTATGGTCCTGAGGAAAAATGACGGCACAGTGGCTTCCCTGGATTATCGTGAAAAGGCACCAGCAGCTTCTGCACATACTATGTACTTGGATTCTGCTGGCAATGTTATTGATTCATTGAGTCAGGATGGACATCTTTCGTGTGGCGTACCGGGCTCAGTAGCCGGCATGGTTGAAGCGCACGCAAAGTATGGTAAACTTCCGTGGAAGGAATTGGTGCAGCCAGCAGTAGCCCTGGCGTTGGATGGCTTTGTGCTTACACAGCGTGAGGCGAACGGGCTAAATTACCTGCATGATTTTCTGGTCAAAAAAAATACGATTCAGCCTGAGTTTTTACTCCGCGATTCATGGACAGCGGGCGACACGGTTCGCTGGACAGACTTAGGACATACACTTGAACGCATTCGCGACACAGGCAGGGCCGGCTTCTACGAAGGAAAAACGGCAGATGATATAGTAGCGGAAATGAAACGCGGCAACGGGTTGATCTCGTATGAAGACCTGAAAAACTATAAAGCTATATGGCGCGAGCCGATTATAGGAAAGTATAAAGAGTATAAAATTATCTCGATGGCTCCACCGTCTAGTGGTGGGGTTGCGTTGTTGCAGTTGCTGCGCTCAGTGGAAAATTATCCCATCGAGTCATGGGGATGGAACACAGCCCAAACCGTTCACTTGATTGCAGAAGCAGAGCGCAGAGCATATGCGGATCGTTCCGTTTACCTGGGCGATCCGGATTTCGTAAATGTACCTGTAAAAGAACTCACGAGTGCGCTCTATACGGATGAACGCATGAAGTCGTTCGACCCTGAAAAAGCAACGCCAAGCAAAGCAATTAAAGAAGGCATGCTTGCTTTGCACGAATCTCCACAGACCACTCACCTTTCTGTTATTGATGCGCAAGGAAATGCTGTTGCTGTTACCACTACACTAAACGATTCATACGGCTCGAAAGTAATTGTTGCCGGTTCCGGATTTTTATTGAATGACGAAATGGACGACTTCAGTGCAAAGCCCGGTTATCCGAATATGTATGGTGTTATCGGCGGAGAAGCCAATAAGATCCAGCCCAATAAACGCATGCTCAGCTCGATGACTCCAACCATCATTGAAAAAGATGGAAGACTATATATGGTGGTCGGTACCCCGGGTGGCTCTAAAATCATAACGAGTGTATTTCAGACTATACTAAATGTACTGGATCATAAAATGACGATGCAGGAAGCCGTAACTGCTAAACGTTTTCACCACCAATGGTTGCCCGATACAATCTTCAACGAGTTCCATGCATTCTCTATAGAGGACAGTTTAAAGCTCGTGAAAATGGGACACGCCTTTAGTCCGATCCGTTCGTTTTGTCGCGTAGATGCCATCCTGGTGCGTGGGGACAGTACGTTGGAAGGTGGTGCCGATCCACGTGGAGACGACACTGCTGCCGGTTTTTAATAGTCTGCCAGTCTCTCTAGGTTCATGATTATTCAACACATGCGGCTCGTAGCCAATAGCAGGTTGTTAGGGAGTTTTAGCATGCAGTTGATATGGATTATCGCTTCAGTCTGACCATTTACATTAACTTTGCTCATTCATGATGTGCATGACTATTGATTCGAATGATTTCAGTACACTGCACCACAACGCCTTAATAGAATCGTGAAGCGTCCACTCCCATCGATATTGAGAAACAGAATTTTTCAACATGTTTTATTCTGGCTGGCTCACCTTGTCTTCTATGCAACACTGTACGGCAGCTTCCAGGAAAATTACCGTCAGACTTTTTTTGAAGAGCTTATATACTTCCCGGGAAAGATTGCCTTCACATACTTCACTATGTATTTTCTCTTGCCACGGTATTTGCTACCGGGAAGATACTGGGCTTTTGCAATCGGCTTTTTAATCGCGTCACTCGTTGCAGGAGTCGTACAACGATATGTAGCCTATAATTTCCACTACCCTCTATACTACCCGCAATACCTGAGCGATCCCTTCTTCTATTTTCCGAAGATCGTGAAAATGTTCGTCAGTATATATCCGGTAACATTTACCGCAGCGACTATAAAACTTTTAAAGTACTGGTATACCAACCAGAAAGCACAGCAGGTACTGAAAGAAGAAAAACTACAAGCTGAATTGAAGTTTCTCAAAACGCAGATCCATCCACACTTCCTATTCAACACGTTGAATAACCTATATGCGCTTACCCTGAAAAAATCGGAACGTGCTCCGGATATGGTCTTGAAACTTTCAGAGCTGATCAACTACATGCTATATGAATGTACCAGCGATGAGGTTCCGCTTGAGAAAGAGATCAAGTTCATTCAGAACTATATAGATATTGAAAAGATGCGGTATGGGGATAAGCTTGATGTCGATGTCCGGATTACCGGCGGAATCAATACATGTACCATCGCCCCGCTCATTCTGCTGCCTTTCGTTGAGAACTGTTTCAAGCACGGTGCGAGTGAAGAGCTGCAGCAGTCCTGGGTGAAGGTAAGTATTGATGCGCAAGAGCATGTAATCCTGGTGAAGGTTGAGAACAATAAAGCCAATGGCAACGGCCATGCGCGCAAAGAAGGCATCGGGATACAAAACGTCAAACGGAGACTTGACCTGCTATATCCTGATCAGTATGAACTGAAAATCATGAATGGAGAGGAAACGTTTCTGGTTGTACTTACCATTAATCAGAAAGTAGCAGAAAGCAGGTACAGTTGATTCAGATATATATATATATAGGATTTGTTTACGTTTAAATCAATAGTATGAAATGTATAATTGTTGATGATGAACCCTTAGCGATTGAGATTCTTGAATCGTATGTGAGCAAGATCGATCAGCTTGAAATTGCCGGAACGTTCAGAAACGCTGTAACCGCTTTTACATTCCTTCAGCAGAATAAGATTGATCTCATTTTTCTGGATATACAGATGCCTAAACTTTCAGGTATAGATTTTCTGCGTACACTCAAGAATCCCCCCAAGGTAATTTTCACTACTGCATTTCGTGACTATGCATTGGATGGCTTTGAACTGGAGGTGGTGGATTATTTATTGAAGCCTATACCTTTTGAACGGTTCTTAAAAGCAGTAGCGAAAGTACTGCATCAGCCGTCTGCAGCGGCACCTGCTCAAAAGACGGAACCTTCGGGCAGCGAGAGTTTCGTTTACTTCAAAGTGGATAAGAAGATGATCAAGACGAAAATGACCGATATACTATATATCGAAAGTATAAAGGATTATGTGAAGGTGAAAACCTCCGAGAAAGAGATTGTAACCCAACAGAAGATCAGTTACCTCGAAGAGAGCCTGCCACGCGAACAGTTCTTACGCATACACCGCTCCTTCATTGTTAATGTAGAGCGTATTGATGCTTATTCCGCTACCGATATTGAGATCGGCAAACATTTTATACCCATCGGGAGAAATTACAAAACGGATGTAATGAAGATCCTGGCGCGGCACGCATTCTAAGATGGCTGGCTTGCACCACTGTGGTTCGGAATTTCCATCTTAAATATAGTACCCTGGCTTGGCGAAGATTCTACTTCGATCGTGCCGTGTAGTTTATCGATAGCCTCTTTTACAATATATAGTCCGAGTCCTGCCCCCTCACTTCGCTCGGTTGCCCGAAAGAACATATCAAAGATCTTAGATTGAAAATCTTTCGGTATACCAATACCGTTGTCCTCAAAATGAATCTTTGCACTGTTCTCATTAACGGTTATATCGATGTGAATGAATTGATTTTTTTCTCCCGGAGAGCGATACTTAATAGCATTTGAAACCAGGTTATTGCAGATAACACTCAGGCGTTGTGGATCGGAGAAAAAGGGTACGTGCTCCTTCATGGTGATCTGCTTTTTGATATTCTCGGAACCTTCCATATAGTGAAGGCGCTCAAACATATCCTCCATGAGTTGCTGAAGATTTACTCTTTCAATTTTCACTTCACTCCTGGCGTTACGCGAGTAATCGAGAATCTCCTTTAAGGTATTATCCAGCTTATGTATACTTTGCTCGATCTTGTCAAAGTACATATCATAAATCATGTCGTCATTCTTGTCATTCATCTTGGCAAGTTGCACAAGTCCGAGTACAGACATGAGTGGTGCACGAAGATTATGCGACACACTATATACGAAGCTATCAAGTTCTTTATTGATCTTGACGAGTTCATCATTTTGTTTGCGCAAAGCAGACTCTGCTTTTTTACGCTTGGATTCCATCTGTCGCTGGCGAAGGGAATTAAATATAGCGGATGGTAAACGCGCCAGGTTTGATTTGAGCACGTAGTCGTCTGCGCCAAGCTTGAGACAACTTACTGCAAACTCTTCCGACACGGTACCGGTAACCAGTATAAATGGACCTTTGAAACCAGACTGCTTACAAATCTTCAAAGCCTCGAGCGAGTTAAACTGTGGCAATGCATGATCGGACAGAATTACATCCGGATTGTATTGCTCCAGGGCTCTTACGAATTCCTCGCGGGTATCAACGTTCTGGCTAGTGTAATCAACGCCATCTTTGGTAAGGGTGCGGTTGATCAGGCCCGCATCTTCCTCGCGGTCTTCAAGCATTAAAATCTTCAATTTTTTCTCCATACGCAAACTCCCGTTTCGTTTCACTTACTTTATTGGTGGCTGATTTAATATCAACCAGAAAAAACCAATTTCTGAGACAGCACTTACAAACTTTTCAAACTCCACCGGCTTAACGATGTAGGCATTCACGCCCAGTTTATACGTTTCAATGATATCACGTTCTTCTTTGGATGAGGTTAATACTACGATTGGTATAATTTTTCGATTTTCGTCACTTTTAATCTTACGAAGTACTTCGATGCCATCGACTTTAGGCATTTTTATATCAAGCAATATGATCTTGGGAAGTGAATTCGGTTCGGAAGAGAAAATAAAATCCAGAGCCTCTTCGCCATCTTGTAAATGCAATAGATTGTTTGCCAGGTTATGCTTCTTTAGTGCACGTATAGTCAATTCTGCATCATCTGGATTATCCTCCACCAGCAGAATCTCAACAATATTATTCATAAGGGTAGTTTACTTGTTTGAGTTGATTTAGGCAATGAAAAATAAAAGGAGGCACCCTCATCTACTTTGCCCTCTGCCCATACCTTACCGCCATGCCGGGAGATAATCCGATGGACAATAGCCAACCCTACACCGGTACCCTGAAAATCTTGTGCCCGGTGTAATCGCTGGAAAACACCGAATAGTTTGTGGACATACTGCATATCAAAACCTGCTCCGTTATCTTTAATACAATAGATCGTCTCAAATGCACTGCTTTGCGAAGTAATTTCTATGAGTGCATGCTCTTTTCTGCTAGTATACTTTATAGCGTTAGATATAGTATTGATCCATACTTGCCTGAGCAGGTGAGCATCACCCGTGGTCACTTCCAACGTATCAATTTTCAGATCGATCTTTCTGCTGCTTTCATTAAAAAGCAACTCTTCTGAAACATATTGTGCAAGCTTGCCCATGTCTACAACGCCCTTGATGATCTCTTTACGTCCCACGCGGGAGAACTCAAGCAGGTCATCAATAAGCTGCCCCATCTTCCGTGCATTGTTCACCACTATATTTAGTACACGCTTCCCTTCCGCGTCAAACTTGTCCATGTAATCCTCCGATAGTATACGTGCATAGCCATCGATGGAACGCAATGGTGCACGAAGGTCATGAGACACCGAATAGGTAAAAGCTTCAAGCTCCTGGTTTAGCGCCATAATCCGCAAATTCGCCTCTCTTCGCTGCGAGTAATCGATCGCCATCGAGCGGCTCTTCTGGAAATTCCCGTTTTCATCATACACGGCAGTAGCGTTGAGCAGTATAGGAAACGTTGTTTTATCCTTTCGGATGATGTCGAATTCAAGGTCTCGCACAAAGCCCTGTGTCTTAAATGTTTCGAACCTGCTGTTAAACAATTCTACATTTCCCGGAGCAAGTATATCTGAGAATCGAACACGATTAATTATCTCCGAGCGATCATAGCCAAGCCAATCCAGCCACGTTTTGTTCATCTCGGTAACGATACCTTTTGCATCCAGGGAATGATATCCACAGGGAGCGTTATCATATATATCCTGAATCCGACTCGCTGCTTCCTTGGCAGACTCCTCAGCATGGAATCGTGCCTGTAGGTTCTTATTGATCGAAATAAAAACAAAGATCAATAGCCCCGCAGTTACCAAGAGTAAAGCTATATATGCCCAATTGAAATTTTGGATTCCTTGCTCCCGTTGTTCCGTGCGTTGCCGCAGTAACATTTTCTCGTGTTCCTGCATATCGGCTATAACAGTATATATTTTATCCATCAGGTTCTTGCCCTCCAGAGACGCATGTATAGTTTGTGCCTCTTCAAAATTTTTCTGGCGGGTGTCCAGAAGCTTTTGATTGAAAAGCAACTTCTCATCAATCAATTTACGAAGGATCAGAAAGCGCTCATACTGATAGGCATTGTCGGCTATCAGGCTTTTAAGATCGTCCAGATGCTGATGAACTTCTCCTGACGATTCTTTATAGGGCTGTACAAATACTTCGTTGCCGGTGATAGTATATGCGCGCTGTGCGGATTCCAGGTTCGCGGTAATAGACCACACTTGTTCGATGTGATAGAGTACTTCATTGGAGTGGGATACTAAAAAACTTTCGCGGATCGAGCGCTTGTTATTGAGATATGAATAAACTGCCAGGGCTGATATAATGGCGATGGCTAACAGAAATCCTGCAATAACACGTTGTTGGATATACAACTTCATCCCCTCGCTATATAAATAAGTACAATTGAATTTTACTGCTATCGGTTTATCTAACTTATCTAATAATTGAATCAAACAGAAATGTTTTTATGTGAATTATTTACTGGATAATATAAACGATGTAATAATCAATTGATTTTTACATGATCCAATTTTTCGGGATTGACAATTCTGTTTAAAAACAAGGAATCAAAAAAAAGCACCCCCAGATATGGGAGTGCTTTTTTCTATTCTTTATACACAAAATTTAGGTACTATAACTTTTTAATGATGAACTCTACCCGCCTGTTGAGTTGACGGGTTTCTTCATTTTCGTTGCTTGCGATCGGAGTCGCTCCCCCATAACCTTTGCCGGAGATGCGCTTTTTATCTATTCCCTTTTCTGTGAGATACTCTTTCACTTTATCGACCCGGGCTTGTGAAAGCTTAACATTTTGTGCAGGAATACCGCGGTTATCGGTATGACCCGCCAGTTCAATCTTCACATTGGGGTTCAGTTTGAGGAAAGAAATCACCATATCTAATTCATCATACGACTGCGGAAGTAGGTTGGTACGGCCCTGCTCGAACAAAACGTTTTTCAAATTTACCGTAGTGCCCACTTCCACGGGTTGAAGTTTGAAATTCATTTCAAGCTCCTTCATCTCATACGTTTTGATGGCAAGCTTTTCCATCGAACTCACAAATCCTGCAGCTTCGATCTTTACCATGTAATCATTTACAGATGGCACTGTAAGTGAGTAGCCGGCGTCTACCGATGCCGTTGTGCCTTGGTTATTGGCCACTGTAGTAAAGGTGATTTTGGCAGGGATAAACTCGTTCGTTTTCGCATTCAACACTTTGCCATATACACGCACGCTGTTTTCAGGAACTGCTACAGAGGGCTTAACCGGAGGAATGCTGGCCGTGTTCGCAGTAGCCACTGCGTTGGTTGTATCCTGAGGATTACGAGGTGGGTTATTTCTTTTATATAGCTTCACATCGCCGTAGCCATCGCTATTCTTGGTGCTGGTGAAAAGCGAAAAATCTTCGGAAGAATAATCACGATAGTATAGATCGCGACCTTCTGTATTTATAGTCGGCCCAAGGTTAACAGGCTCAGACCATTTCGTCCAGGTTTCATCCAATCGTGATGAAGAGTAGATGTCAAAGCTTCCAAATCCTTTTCTCCCGTTGCTTGAGAAATATAGTGTCCTTCCATCGTCACTGAGTGAAGGGCAAAGTTCCTGAAACTGCGTGTTGATCACCGATCCCAGATTTTTAGGCTCCGACCATTTTCCATCGCTGCCTTTTAAGGTGATGTATAGATCTTCAACACCACGGCTACCGTACGTCTCTGCCGAAAAAACGAAAGCGCTCTCATCGGGCTTTATATACCCGCTTATGGTTTCTGACTTATTCTGAAAGTATGGAATGGTGATGTTCTCAGGAGAAGACCAGCCGTTGCCTTGTCTTTTCGTAACGGCGATGCCTTGCGTACGCGGTGAACCCGTAGCATCGTAATGACTTAACAGAAATAGATTGTCTCCATTACCGGAGAAGCCGGCTACACCGTTAAAGCCTCTGTTATTTAACGACGGTCCTGCATGCACCGGAGCTGACCATTGATTATTTTCTGTTAACGTAGCGTACCATATATCTCCCGGGTCCTTCTTCCCTCCGACATTACCGGGGTGATTGGCAATGGTAACATATAACGTTTTTCCATCAGGACTGATCACCGGGCTGAGCTCATCATAAGGCGAATTCAGTAACTCAAAGGAGTTAACTGAATCAGCACCGATAGGCTGACCGATAGAAATAACTGTTAATAAGAGAAGTAGGGACACTGAACTAAAAACCCGCATATACCAAAACACTTAACTCCAAATATACTATTTACTTACGATTTAATTTTTGGTTTCAGGACTGATAAAGCCTGTACAAAAGGCAATCCTGATAACTCTTGAGTGTGACGCTGAACCACGGATACATTTTTCATTTACTAATCCACTGATTCCCTTTGATTGTAAATCGCCAGGGAAGCTTGGCATCTTCACCGGCATAGTCGATACCGATACGCGCACTGGCTTCAACTCCACTTGGTGGTATCTTTCTTCCGCCATCCTCTATCCAAACTTCGTTGTCGAGAAGGAATTTTCCATTCAACTTTCTGTCAATGCCCAAAGCTTTGGTTAGTTTACCCGGACCAGAGGTCAGGTGAAAAGGATTTGCCAATCGTCCTCTTCGGATTTTCATCTCGGTAAGTCCATCAACAGGTTCAAGTGCCCGGATCAAAACAGCATCTGCAACGCCTGGCATATTGGTCACCACATTAAAAAGATGGTGCATGCCATAGCAGAGGTAAACATAGGCATAGCCACCCTTCTCAAACATGATTGCATTGCGCGGTGTCTTTCGGCCACCGTACGCATGGCAACCTCGTTCCTTCCACGAGTATGCTTCTGTCTCTACAATAATACCATTGGTAACAACACCCTCGATGTTGGTAACAAGCACCTTACCAAGGAGTTCGCGTGCGATCTTCACTACATTGGTACGCTGGTAAAAATCTTCTGGAAGCTTCATATCAATCTATACACTGCGTAGATGTTACAGGATTAACTCTTTTTTAACAACGCCAATTCAAAACCTTGTTTAACTTTGGCACCTCTTAACTCAAAACAACCAAAAATATACCACCATGAAAAAATTATTACTGATTGTTTTATTGATCACTGCCCACTTGGCGCAAGCGCAAGTACAAACTCCAAGTGCCAGTCCTGCCGGTTCAGTTTCTACAACAATAGGTCTTACAAATGTTAAAGTAGATTATTCCCGTCCACGTGCAAAGGGAAGAAAAATTTTCGGAAGCGATGCTGCTGCATTGGTTCCCTTCGGAAAAATCTGGAGAACAGGTGCTAATAGCGGAACAAGAATCTCTTTCTCTGACGATGTAAAAGTAGAAGGTGCTGCTGTACCAGCAGGTGAATATCTTTTGCTTACATGGCCTGGTGCTACAGAATGGACTGTAGTACTATATAAAGATGTTGCTATGGGAGGCAATACAGGTAAATATGATAAAGCCAATGACGTTGCTAATTTCAAAGTGAAGTCTGAAAAGCTTACTGAGAAAGTTGAAACGTTCACAATCAACATCACTGATTTATCTGATGACAACAAAAGCGGTAAAGTTCAGTTGGCTTGGGAAAACACGTCTGTGAAATTCACCATCTCAACAGACTACGATGCCAAAGTGATGAAGTCTATTGAAGAAAATACCGTGGTAAGTCCTAACAACTATTTCCAGGCAGCAGTATATTATCTTGAAAACAAAAAAGATCTGAACAAAGCTCTCGAGTGGGTGAACAAAGCTGCTGAAGGCATGAACAGTCCTTTCTGGGTGCTGCATCAAAAAGCTAAAATTCAAAAAGCATTGGGTGATAAAAAAGGTGCTACTGAAACGGCTACAGCCTCTTTGACTAAATCAAAAGAAGCTGGTAACCGCGATTACCAGATGATGAACGAAGAGTTATTGAAGTCTCTGAAATAATCCGGAGAAATCTATACTATACGAAGAGCCGCTGCCATGCAGTGGCTCTTTCTTTTTAGCAGAAACTATAGTCCCGTTATTTCTGCTTATGTTAGCAGATATATAATCCTATGTCTTCAAAACCGTTTGAACACCTGATCACTGTTACCACGCATGACATCGATGAACTTGGTCATGTGAACAATGTGGTATACGTTCGCTATATACAGGAAGTCGCGGCTGCACATTGGAATGCGATCGCTTCCGCTGAATTAAAAGCAAAGTATTTATGGATCGTACTGCGTCATGAAATAGACTATAAGAATCCATCCTTTCTTAACGATGTGATCCAGGGCACCACCTGGGTTGGCGAAAGTCACGGAGCAAAGTTCGAACGCTTTGTAAAGCTGGTGCGGGCGATCAAAAGATCCTGGCAGAGTCCAAAACAATCTGGTGTATGGTGGATGCAAAGACCATGCGCCCCACACGCATCGGTGAAGATATAGTAAGTATTTTATAGACGGCTTCAGGCTTTATAATGGATGTCGTAATTTCATTCATCCAATCCCTATAGCTATGAAATCATTTCTTCACTGTATTGCATTGCTGATACTCTCTTTTAGCAATGGTCTGGCACAAGATATAGTCGATTCAAAACAACGTGAGATTGTAATCACGAATGTGAATGTAGTACCGATGGACTCCGAGCGCATCCTCGAAAAACAAACCGTGATTATCAAGGACGGAAAAATTTCAGCAATCGGCACCAAACTAAAATATACCAAAGCAGCATTGGTTATAGATGCGAAAGGAAAATATCTCATTCCCGGCCTGGCAGAAATGCATGCGCATGTTCCGCCTATTGACGACATCGAACCCATGAAGGAAGTGCTGATGTTATTTGCAGCCAATGGTATAACAACGATACGGGGCATGCTTGGCCATCCGAAGCACCTGGAGCTTCGCAGTAAAATACAACAGGGAGAAATACTGGGGCCGCATCTATATACCACCGGTCCATCTTTCAATGGTATGAGCGTTACTTCTCCGGAAGCGGGCGCTGAGATGGTACGCAAGCAAAAAGCTGCAGGCTACGATTATCTGAAACTACATCCCGGCCTTACGCGTGAAAAATTTGATGCTATAGCAGCCGCGGCACATAAAGAGGGCATTCCATTTGTCGGCCATGTATCGTTTGGTGTGGGTGTATGGCGTGCCATTGATGCGGGGTATTCTTCCATTGATCACCTGGATGGCTTCATCGAAGGCTTGATCCCTGAAATCAAAACCATGAACGAACAGCAAACCGGGTTATTTGGAATGTTCGGAGCAGACAAAATTGATACAACGCTCATTCCTAAACTCATGGCTGGCCTTAAAGAAAAAAACATATGGGTAGTGCCTACGCAATCTTTGGCAGAACGTTGGTTTGCCGCAGACTTTACACCGGAAGTTTTTCTTGCCGATCCGGATATACTATATATGAAACCTGAAACGGTGAACCAATGGATCGAAAGCAAAAAAAATCTGATGAAGAACCCGGAGTATAATGCCGCTACGATTGAAAACTTTGTGAAGCTCAGAAGGAAGTTAATATACCAGTGCCAACAAAACGGCGTAAAGATCCTACTGGGTTGTGATGCACCACAGGTTTTTAACGTGCCCGGTTTTTCAACGCACAATGAATTGCAATACCTGGTAAAGTCCGGGCTTACTCCTTACGAGGCACTGCGAACCGGGACAGTGCATGTCGCTGCATATTTGAATAAACCCAATGCCGGCATCATCCAGCAAGGTGCTGTTGCTGATGTTGTTTTAATCACAGGCAATCCTTTAAAAGATATTAGTCAGACTAAAAATGTAGAGGGCGTTGTACTGGCAGGAAAGTGGCTTTCGAAAGAGTATATCAGCGCGGCACTTAAAAAACTGGAGAAGACTAAATAGCATCTCACAGATTCACATGAAGTATAAAAAACTGGGTACATCTGATCTGCAGATCAGCGAAATAAGTTTTGGCTGTATGTCTCTGGAGGACGACCATGAGGCGAATGCTAAACTATTGCACACTGCCTTCGAGAAGGGCATCAATTATTTTGATACCGCAGATATATACCAGCGCGGATTCAATGAAGAAACCGTGGGCCGCGCTTTTAAAGCTATGCGCTCTAAAGTAATACTGGCAACGAAAGTTGGTAATCAACCGCGTAGTGATGGCAGAGGACTGGACTGGAACGCTTCCCGAAAATATATACTTCAGGCAGTAGAGAAAAGCTTATCGCGGCTTCAGACAGATTACATTGATCTATACCAACTGCATGGCGGCACGCTGGACGATCCCATCGATGAGACCATTGAAGCCTTTGAGTTACTCAGGCAACAAGGCAAGATCCGGTACTACGGCATATCGTCTATACGTCCGAATGTGATTCGCCAGTATATAACGCGTTCCAATATCGTAAGCGTGATGATGCAGTATAGTTTACTGGATCGCAGACCGGAGGAAGAATGCCTCTCACTGCTTGATCAAAATAGCATTGGTGTGGTGACGCGGGGAAGTATAGCGAAAGGATTGCTGGTGAGTAAACCTGCGGAGCCTTATCTGAATTATACCGCTGAGCAAGTATCAACCGCGGCAGAAGCAGTTACATCCGTTTCAGGAGCAAGTAGAAGTAAAACGGCAACCGCTTTACAATTTGTACTGCAACATGCGGCTGTCACGAGTGCCGTTGTCGGCATCAGAACACCGGAGCAACTGGAAGAAAATATTCGTGCGGCAGCAGCACCACAGCTCACACAAAATGAAATCGATTTGCTCCGCAATTCAATACCTGTAAACAAGTACGACCAGCATCGTTAATATAATAGTATATTCTCACGCATTCTCGCAGGCATTGTTTTTTAACATTCGATCTAAACAGAATGATTATGGAACAAGACAAAAATAAGGGCACGGATTCTTCTGCGGGTGTAAAAACGCCAAATCCGCCACAGATTATGCATCCCAATTCTCCAAAAGAAAGAGAAGAGAAAAAAGCTCCTGCTGAAAAAAGTGATGATAAGAAGCAATCCGGAAATTCAACTCCGAAAAAAATAGATTTTTATTTCAATGACTATATACCTGTAGCTATACTTATATAGTTACTTTTTGTAGACTGGTTTTAATACCTTAAAATCGCCATCGATCGCTGTCGTTTTCAATCCCAGTATTTTTGCAATCAGTGGATATACATGTATATTTTCAAAGGCATCGATCTTTACTCCTGCCTTGATGTTGGGTCCTTTGGCGTAAAATATACCTTGCATTTCTTTTACAACTCCCGGATCGTAACCATGTACACCGAAAGCAGTTGACTGCCAATTTCCAAACGCACGTGCTACATCCTGAATATAATATCCAGGCTCCGCTACAATCAGTAAATCACCAGAGCGAGGGTTATTGTAGTGCCACCCTGCCGGCATTTCGTTGCGCTTGTAAACCTTAAAATGGTGCTCTTGTTTTTTGATAATTGTATATAGCGAATCAGCTTTACGTGTATAGATGTGCGCCTGCGTTCCGCCATTGGCAGTAACAACAGAAGTATCCGCTACATTATATAGTTTCTGCAGCGTTATATAGGTGATCTCCTCTTCTTTTAACTCATACATTCCATGATCGGAGACGACAATAACGTTCACCGGTAAATTAAGGGCCTTCAATTTACTTTCCAGAGTTCCTAATAGTGAATCAGCTCCTAAAACGGTTTCTTTTAATTTATCAGAAGCAGGACCAGAGCGATGTCCTTCTGAATCAACGAGAGAGAAATATAGCGATATAAAATGTGGCCGCTCCTTTTCAGGAAGTTTCAACCAATCTATTACCTGGTCGATGCGTTTATCATTTTTAACAGCTTCGTCATAGGGAAAGTAATAGCTTGGCAGCTCACCTTTTATAGGTGTCTCAGAACCCACCCAGAAAAAAGAAGCGGTACGTTGCCCCGCTTGTTGCGCCAACTGCCAGAGCGGAGTGCCTCCATAAAAAGAAGTATCGCGCACTACAGCCTTATTCTTCATCGCATATACTTTCTTTAGCGAAGGATCATAAAATGTATTATCGACCAAACCATGATGGCCGGGATATAGACCTGTAACGAGTGTATAGTGGTTAGGAAATGTTTTGCTTGGAAAGGAAGGAATCAATCCCGTGGCAGCGCTTCCCTTACGGATGAATGCGTTGAAGTTTGGTGCATTAAATTTTGAAACATAGTCATACCGAAAACCATCAAACGATACCAGTACAACATATGGTGTTTGTTTTTGTTGTGCTTCCGCGATCGTAAAAACCGACAGCCAGAGGATAAGCACCCATACTCTTCTCATTCAGTAAAAATCAAAAATCCAGTCGCGAATGTAAGCCCTTTTGATAAAAGTAAAACAGGGCAAAAAAAATTTCGCGCAAATATCAAATGAAGATCACACATCGGTAATGACTCCTTCGAGTCATTGAGCTATCATTTCGCAAAACTGCTTAATTTCTATCGTTACCAATTTTTTAAGCGCATGTTCAAGAAGATCCATCACCGGTTTAAAAAACTATGCCCACTCATTAAAGGGTGGTGCTGTCAGCGAACCCTATTTTTAAACGCAATTTGTTTCAGTATTTTTAAACCTTATCTGTATTATTTGTTTTATTTATTATCAAAACAGACACTACTCCCCCTTCATTTCAAGAGTGTCTAACAGTAAAAAGAGCAGTATGAACTTGACTAGAAACAGTGCGACAAATGTTTTGCTTGCTGAGGATGATGACGATGACTACTATATCTTTTCAATGGCAGTAGAAGAGATAGCATTTACAGTACTTTTAACACGCGCAGAGAATGGAGAGATTTTACTAAAACTATTGGAAGAAAAAACACCGGATATACTTTTCCTTGATTTGCTCATGCCTTGCAAGGGCGGCCACCAATGTTTGAAGGAGATCCGCGCGAATAAAAAATACGATGCTATACCTATAATTATATACTCTTCGCTGGCAGACCTGGCAAATGTAGAGTATTGCTATCGCCAGGGTTCGAACCTCTTTGCGGTAAAACCCAACTCCATCTCAGAGTTAAAAAATATCCTGGAACAAATTCTGTCAATCGACTGGAAGAAAACGTTATACTTTCCTCCTAAAAAAGAGTTTGTATTAAATCCACATTAATATATACCAACAACCTATAAAAAACACATAGCCGTACAGGGCTATGTGTTTCTCTACTTTTGATCCAGGTATATTCCTCTCTTCCCCCATACATTAAGCAGTATCCATACCGTTGTATACTCAACATCGTGTCTTCGCTATAGTGGTATTGATTCATGTATTTCCAATTACAAATTATTCCTGGGGAATTGTCTCTCTACAATCCCAACAATACTTTCCCATTACGGCATGTATACTTACAGGAACATTTTTTTATCAATCTTCCAAAACAACCTCTATGCGAAACTGGTGGATTGGCTGTTCAGGATTTTACTATAAACATTGGCGGGACCACTTTTATCCGCGGGGCCTGCCTATGAAAAAGTGGTTTGAGTTCTATTGCCAGCACTTCAACACCGTTGAGCTGAATGTTACATTTTATCGCTTTCCAAAACTGGAGACGCTGGAGGGATGGTACAACAGAAGTCCGGAGCAATTTAAATTTACCGTGAAAGCTCCGCGTATGATCACGCACTACAAAAAGTTTGTGAACGTGACCCGCGAAATGAAGGAGTTTTATAATGTTGTGAGTAAAGGGTTGAAAGAAAAACTCGGCACGGTTCTGTTTCAACTTCATCCTCGTTTTGAATATAGCGAACAAAACCTGGAAAGAATTTTGTCGGTTGTCGATACTTCTTTTATAAATGCTATCGAATTCAGACACGTGAGCTGGTGGAACGAACGGGTATATAAAACTCTGAAAGAGAATTCAATCACCTTTTGCAGCATCAGTTATCCATCGCTTCCCGATGATGTATTGAAAACTGCTCCTGCACTTTATTATCGTTTTCATGGTGTTCCCGATTTATATCGTTCGCCTTATAGTCTTAAAAAGCTGAAAGAAATCGCGCATGCACTCAAGTCATTTCGAAGTACCCGGGATATTTATATTTACTTTAACAATGACGTAGATGTCGCTGCAATACGCAATGCGAAGGAAGTTCAGGACATCGTGGATGCCCCTGTGAAGACATGACATGGAAGCCCTATAGCCAGCTTTTATTTTCAATATTCTTCAAGAGTTCTTGCGAGCGCAACAACACACGGACACACAGTAAGACTTCTATCGGTTACGCTTGCCACACATATAAATTCATCCGTTAAATTTTTCAAGTGAGTGTTAGAATTCACGGTTATATCAGTTTATCCTGCTGTATATAAATGCCAAAATTATTTATCACCCTGCATAAAAGATCAATATGGTCTTTACGCTTTGAATGATATATTTAACCGCTCAAAAAGTAACTATTCAAGAATGAAGCACTCTATAGCCTACGCTATCGCACTTTGTACCCTCCTGGTATCCTGCCAGCACGAAAAGACCGAAGACCATGATGTAACCAAGCGCTATGCGCTGATCCCTGCTCCTCAAACGTTAGAGGCCAGACCGGGAGCATTCAACGTAACAGAAAAAACCAGGATCACCATACAAGGAACACCTGACGCATTCGCTCCGGAAGCTGAACTCCTGCAGGCATTGCTACAACAGGCTACCGGGTATACAATTGCTATAGCGGAATCAGCCGGTGATCATACTATTACATTCGTCCAGGACACTACGCTTACCCATACAGAGGCATATACCTTGGATGTCACTGAAAAAACAGTGACGATAAAAGCAAAAAGCGGTGCGGGTATTTTTAGGGCTATCGAAACAATTCGACAATTACTCCCTGCTGAAATTGAACATTCAGAACAAAAATCTTCCGCGATAAAAATACCGGCAGTCTCCATTGTTGATTATCCAAAATATGACTGGCGCGGTATGCATCTGGATGTATCACGTCATTTTTTCTCGATCGATTATCTAAAAAAATTTATAGACCTGCTCGCGCTCTATAAGTTCAACAAACTGCATTTGCATCTTACCGATGATCAAGGGTGGCGAATCGAAATCAAAAAATATCCCAAGCTTACAGAGAACGGTGCATGGCGCGAGTTTAACAACCAGGATTCTGTTTGCATGAATCGTGCAAAAGACAATCCTGATTTTATCATTGACCCCAAGCATATTGTTCAGCGTAATGGCAAAACAGTATATGGTGGTTTTTATACACAGGATGAAATGCGTGACATCATCGCTTTTGCTGCCGCACGCCACATCGATATTATTCCGGAGATTGACATGCCTGGACACATGATGGCTGCTATCCGCGAGTATCCATACCTGGCTTGCGATGGTAATGCTGCGTGGGGTAAATTATTTTCAACACCGGTATGTCCCTGTAACGAAGAGACGTTTCAATTTGCAGAGGATGTATTCAAAGAAATTTTCGAATTGTTCCCATCCACCTATATACACCTGGGGGCTGATGAAGTTGAAAAAACCTCGTGGGGAAAATCAGACGCATGCAAAGTGCTGATGAAAAAGAATAACATTAAAGACCTCAATGAACTACAGAGTTATTTCGTTCACCGCATGGAAAAATTCTTCAATGCGAATGGCAAAAAATTAATTGGCTGGGATGAAATTCTCGAGGGAGGTGTAACGCCTTCTGCCATTGTCATGTACTGGCGTGCCTGGGTTCCTGAGGCACCGGTAAACGCTGCCCGAAATGGCAACAAAGTTATTATGACTCCGGGCAATCCGCTATACTTCGATTCGCAGCCCGATGAGCATTCCATCTATAATGTATACCACTTCAATCCGATCCCGAAAGGTCTTGATTCGTTGGCTGCTGCAAACATTATGGGAGCGCAGGCTAATACGTGGACAGAGTATATACCAACCGAAACCAGAGCTGACTATATGATCATGCCACGCATGACAGCGTTGAGTGAAGTTCTGTGGACAAATCGTAATGACTATGAAGGATATCTTGCCAGACTCGTTCATCATTATGACAGACTTGATCGTCTGAATATAAGCTATCGTCTTCCGGAGCTTGAGGGCTTCACGCAAAAAAATGCGTTTGTCGATAATGTTGTGCTGGATGTGAAGCCTCCGGTGAAAGGCCTTTCATTACACTATACTACAGATGGAAGTCTTCCTGATTTACAATCTCCAACGCTTGATAAACCCCTTACCATCGACAACAAGGTTACTATAAAACTCGCTGCCTTTAATTCGGGTGGAAGAAGAGGTGATGTATATGCAATTGAATATGACAAACAATCCTACTCACCAGCACAGCCTGCGGAAGGTGTTTACAACGGATTAACACTTTCCTACTACAGAGGTTTCTTTAAGGGAACGCAGAAGATCAAAGCTGATGCAGATACTACTCTAACGGTTGAGGATATAGTGGTTCCGGAAAGTCTGGGGAAAGGTAGTTTCGGCCTGAAATATAGGGGCTATATAGAGGTGCCCGAGCAAGGTATTTATAATTTCTACTTTACCTGCGATGATGGTGGCGTTCTGCGCATAGACGACCGGTTGGTTGTCGACAATGATGGCTTGCATGCTCCGCTTCAGAAAAGTGGTGGCGTTGCCCTGGAAAAAGGATTGCACCGTTTCGAACTTGACTTTGTAGAAGGTGGTGGTGGATACACGCTGGATCTGAAATATAGCACACAAGGTGGCAAACCATCCGCGATACCGGCAAGCTGGTGGAAGACTAAAAAATAAAGAGGCCTTAAAATAAAAATGCTGCCTGAATCGGGCAGCATTTTTATTTTGGATAAAGTGCTATCACTTCCTTCAATATCTTCTTCAAGGTTTTTATAGGTATATCGCGGGCGGGGTCAAAGAGCATGATCTTCATGCGGGCACGCTTCTCAATAATAAGCTGTGGATGGTCAATCTTCTTTCCTTCAACAATACCTATATAGGGTTGCTTATATTTCTTATGAACCCAGAGGTAACAAAACATTTTATCGTTATAGCAATAGACCGGCATGCTATATTTCCATGTCTCAGTGATGTTCTTGTCATGGTGAAGAATAATTTCACGTAACGCCTGTAAATAGCTTTTTACAGGTTCTTCTTTCTCCAGGAAATAAGCATCAATCGCCTTCAAGTATAGAATGTTACAATACGTATAAAGATAAGAGATCGCAGGTAACAAAAAAGGCGCGAAGCTCTCGCTCCGCGCCTTTCTACAATCTTGTTGTTATCTGAAATTACCGGCCGTTCATAGGCATGGTAGTCTTGAAGTTAATTTTTTTTACCTCATCTGTAGCGGCCAATATCTTCTTCAACTCATCTTCCTCTTTGGAAGGAACATCGGCCATGCTGATCTTCTCTGCTAATAAGTCAGAGAAGAACCAGATAGAACCTGCAAGCATAGAACTGATCAGCACGCTTGCAAAAATTGTTGGCAAGGGTACCATCCATACTTTGTAATACAAAAGATTCGTTGCAAAAGAAGCTACGGCATATACCTTGGAAGGTGTAGGCTTACCGTTGAGGATGAACATCAGGATGGCAGCTTCGATGGCGAGGGCGAATATGAAGGCATGTACCCAGTTGGCAATCGTAAACCGATACGATGCAATTTCGAAGCTCAGATCAAACACACGTACTGTTTCGAAGAGATACATCGTGTGAATAATCTGCGAGGTTATGACCAATAAGAGCGTCAGAAATATAAAGACTTCCGATCGCAAAAAGTCAATGGCTTTTTTCATGTTAGGTTAAGGTATTTCGAGTTTGAGTATGTACCGACAAAGATTGGCCGTACAACGCACATCGGAAATTGACTATGATACCTCGACTTGCTGATGTATGAAAACAGTCATAAATGAAGATTTTTGATAAATTGATCTTTAAGAGGTAACCACTAATGAGTCAAAAAATCGACAGGTTTAAAAAAGTTACGACAAGTTACATCAATCTACCAACCCTGGTATAGCAAGTACACTACCATGCTATAGCACTTGAAAAGGCTCATGAGAATAATGGAGAATAAAAATGCTTTACACAGAAAAGCATTACACGTATATATTTAGGGCTTCTCTCCGACTGCGATCGGATAATCATTCCGTGACCATTCACTCCATGAACCAACGTATAGTTTAGCACCTTCAATGCCGGCTTCATTCATGGCCAAAAGTGTATGGCAGGCCGTGACTCCGGAGCCACAATGAACGATAACATGCTCAGGATTCCGGTTGCCGATTACTTCCCTATATTTTGAAGCGAGCTCAGCCGGAGAAAGAAATTTTCCATCAGCCTGTAAGTTGGTAACAAAGGGAACGTTTACCGCTCCGGGTATATGTCCTGCTACCAGGTCTATCGGTTCACTCTCTCCCCTATATCTATACCCTTCACGCACATCAATCACAAGAAAGTCAGGGTTTTGCGTTGCCTTGATAACCGCCTCCACATTTACCACCGGAATGGCTGAATCCGTTACAGGATACGGAGCAGCTGGCTTTAATGCCTCTGGAACACTTGATGAAATCGGTACACCTGCTTTGGCCATGGCATCCAAACCTCCGCTAACTACATATATAGCGTTGTGACCTATTGCTTTTAGCATCCACCAGAGCCGTGCAGCGGCATTGGCGCCAGCTTTATCATCGTATACAAGTATATGTGTTGACGGTGTTATACCGAATGAACCTAACCAGGCACCGAAGTTTTTCATATCCGGTAAAGGATGCCGACCACCTCGCGCAGCATTCACAGACTTTTCAGAAAGCTGACTTTCCAGATCTACAAAATAGGCTCCTTCAGCATGGGCGGAAATATAGCGCGCGTAGGCATCCGGACCGCCTCGCGCATCAATCAAAATTGCGTGGTGCTCTTTCTGGTAAGCCAGAACATCTTTCGGATCCAGGATATACATATCGTTGCTATTAAGATTTGAATTTAATGCTTTGCTCTTTTTGTTTCAATATACTCATCCATCCGCGAAAGCAAACGCCACCATTCAGAACCATCATCCCGGGTAACCCGGATGGCTCCTGCTCTTACCAGTATCTTCCTCAATTCATCGTCATCAAATCCGCCCAGGTGATTCCTTAACGTTTCAAAAGACCTGTCTGTAAACGACTTATGACTCAGGAAATGTTTAGCCGTATTCTCCGCCATAAACTCTGTCTTATTATCTTCCTGCTTGAGCTTTACTTCTTGTTCGAACCTTTGTTTTTGCAAGAAGTAAGAAGTGAGTACGGTCACTATACCACCAACAACCGTTCCTAGTAAAGCCAGTATGGCGCTTTCCATAACGTAAATAGTTTGGGTTAGAATAATGTACTAAAGGAAGATAAATGCACCTGAATTTCCAACAACGCAAGGGAACGTGTACACCTTTTGGGACCCTAATCAATTCCTAAATCATTTATGATGCTCTGCTCTAGTCTGAGTTCGTTAACGGGTATGCCTACAGATTCACTTACTATTCCAATGATTATGCTTTCGATGTCGTGCTTGCTGCACAGGTTGATCGGGATCGGGAATAATATATACCTAACCCATGCATATTTCTTTAGATAACAACGAAGATCAGAAAGGAACGGCAATATAAAGCAATGTATCAGCAGTGTATAACTCTTTTACTTGCTCTATACTCTTTGCTACTATTTATTCTTTACTCTTACAACGGCTTGTTGCACGGCTGCAAAAAATGCAATGCGTTGACGATTCAGATTCAGTCCTATAGCAGAAGCTTTTTCAGGTATAGCATTGGCAATCATCCAGCGCATAAATTTTATTTTATAGCGAGGGAAATTCTTATCGATCCTTTCCTTGATCACTTTTGTAAAAATCTCAAATACGATAAACCCGATGATAATGGAAAGAATCCATTCGAGGTTACTGAAAGTTGCTTTATCAACAATAGTTTTCTTGGCGGTTAATCCCCACAGGTTCCTGATGCTTCGTGTTTCAAAAAATCTTGATACAAGCCCTGAAGCGGACATACCAATTAGAAACCCTGCAAAATTACCGGTAAGCTGATCGTAGAGATATCGAAGAATAACCTTCCTGCTAAAAAATTTCATTGTAATTTTTATCTGGTAGCACATACATACCACAACGAGCGAAGAGGTAAATTCTCTGTCGATGCTTCTTATTCTCAAATCTATTTTCCCCTCACTTAAGCCTATATCCCTCCATGTAATCTCTTGTTAATCCTGCTGGCAATCGGCTATATTTAACGACCTAAATAACTCATCCATGAAAAGGCTAACCTTACTATTCTGTAGTATACTGCTGATGGTTTCGCATAGTTATGCGCAATCCTTTAACGTCCGGCCGCAAGGCACACAAAAACCTCCGCTTCACGGAAGACATTGGATGGCAGTCACCGGTAAACCACTGGCTGCTACAGCTGGCGCTATGACGTTTCAGAAAGGTGGCAATGCTATAGATGCTGCCTGTGCCATGCTCGCTGCTACCTGCACGATGTGGGATGTATTGAGCTGGGGTGGTGAAACACAAGCACTGATTTATAATCCCAAGACTGGCAAAGTTATAGCGATCAACGCACTGGGAGTAGCTCCCACCGGAGCCACGCCAGAATTCTATAAGAGTAAAGGAATGCAATATCCTCCGGAGTTCGGACCGCTGGCTGCGGTTACACCTGGGACACCCGGTGGACTTTGCACGATGCTCGCAGAGTACGGAACGTTGAGTTTGAAAGAGGTACTCGCTCCGGCAATGCAAATGGCAGAGGGATATCCAATCGAAGCGCAGACTGCCAACAGCATTGAACGCAACAAGGCACTGATCAAGGAGTGGCCCTACTCGAAAGCTGTTTTCCTGCCTCATATAGGGAAAGATCGCGAAGCACCTTCCGCAGGTGAAGTTTTCAAGCAAAATGATCTGCTGCAGACGTTGCAAAAACTGGTTGACGCTGAACAGCAGGCCTTAAAAAAAGGCAAAAACCGGAAGGAAGCTATATATGCAGCCTATGATCGTTTTTACAAAGGAGATATAGCGAAAGAATTTGTGCGCGGTTGCAAGGAACAAGGCGGCTTGATTACAGAGCAAGACCTGGCTACCTGGAAAGTAAAGATCGAAGAGCCTGTATCGGTAAATTACAAAGGTATAGAAGTATATAAATTACAGCAATGGACACAAGGGCCTGCTATGCTGCAGGCACTGAATATACTGGAGAACTTCGATTTGAAGAGTATGGGATATAATTCTGCAAAGTATATACATACGCTATATCAGTCGATGAACCTTGCCTTTGCGGATCGTGATTTTTACTATGGTGATCCAGCCTTCTCCCCGGAGGAACCTATAAAAGGATTGCTTTCAAAAGACTATGCAAAAGCGCGCGCAAAAGAAATCAACTGGGAGCGAAATAATGGGAAGGCCAGTCCCGGGGATCCCTACCCATTCGAAGGAAAAGTAAATCCATTTACAGACCTTGTGAAAAACTGGAGCCAGGCAAGCCTCTCTCCTGTCAGCAATACAATCGATGAAGAATACTTGAGTGATTTCAAGATGGGTACAACCTCTGTAGAGGCTGCTGATAAAGATGGATGGGTGGTGTCCATTACGCCAAGTGGTGGATGGGTGCCTGCATGTATAGCGGGTAAAACAGGCGTTGGTATGAGTCAGCGTATGCAGTCGTTCGTGCTGGATGCAAAACAAAATCCATTCAATGTACTGGAGCCCGGCAAGCGTCCACGTGTAACGCTTACACCAGGCATGGCACTGAAGAATGGCAAGCCTTTCTTATCGTTCGCTGTACAAGGTGGCGATAGTCAGGATCAGGATCTACTCCAGTGTTTTTTAAACGTTGTCGAATTCGGAATGACTATACAGGAAGCTGTTGAAGCTGCTAACATTGTTAGTTACCAGATGCGTTCTTCATTCGGCAATCACGAAAGTAAACCCGGAGCCGTTACACTCAATACGCAAACTCCAAACTATGTAATGAAAGAGCTGCGAAAAATGGGCTATAGCATCGACCTGGACGAACGTACTGCCGGACCGATCAATGCTATATATTTCGATTGGGAACACGGAACGTTCTGGGGTGGTTCAAGCAACCACGGAGAGGATTACGGAATTGGATGGTAATGATATTTCTGGTATAAATATAGTTGTTCATCTGTTCAGCATACGGATGAACAACTTCTATAAATTGATGTATATAATTTAGATGACAGCCACTATAACAAATCAGATTTCCTGAACTGGTATGTACCGTAATTCTATCCACCAAAAAAGGTGACGCCCGATATAAATTCAAAAGTTATTTTATTCAGTTATCTTCGCTGCTTATTAAGTAAACTGCGCTTAGTCTTGAATTAAGAAATAACTTCTCTGACTACTTCTCTCAAGGTTAAGCAACACTAAAAGTTCAGGCGATTATGCATACTGACGAATTTGGAAAAGTGGTGTCGGCAAACGATTGTCCAATCAGAACCGTCTTTGGTCGCATCGGAGATAAATGGTCGGCCTTGGTGATTATTCATTTGGGAGAGCAAGAAACACTCCGCTTCAATGAGCTGCATTCAATGATCAGTGATTTATCTCAAAAAGTGCTTACCGTAACGCTAAAAGCTTTGGAAGCTGATGGACTTATTTCCAGAAAGATATATCCGGAGGTACCTCCCAAGGTAGAATATTCACTTACGGATTTAGGCAAGAGCTTACTGCCTGCTATGAATCCGCTGATTCAATGGTCATTTGCAAATATGCCAACCATCGTGGCTTCGAGAGCCAAATACGGAAACAAAAAATAACAATCCTATTCTGCTTTGTAACCGATAGTGGCAGTAACCGCGGGAGTATGACATCCGCTTCAAGGGTTATCACCCGATAAAATCTATTAACTATATACTATAAAAGGCTTGCAACAATTTCACGATATGCAAACTGGATTAGCGATCCTGCTAATCCGTAACTACCCTTCGTAACTGCTTCAAAAAAATATTTAATCTTTCAATTTTATAACATATTGATCTTCACCATGACTTACTAATAGGTAAGCTATTGATGAAAAGGTGCCTTCTTGTTTTACAAAATGGTTGCGCTCTACCTTTGGTCCCAGAGTCAATTGTATCCATGAAAATTTTGTCTTATCACTACCCTTGCAATGTCGGGTGTAGATAATATTTACGTGGACGGAGTATATATCAAACTATATAACTATAAAACCTGAAGGCATGTCTTTAGCAACAAAAAAAGTGGCTCTTATCACAGGAGCAGCAACGGGTATTGGTCGCGCAATTGCAATACGTTTAGCCAAAGACGGAATTACTGTGGCTGTCAATTATATCGGCAATCCGAAACCAGCAGAAGAAGTAGTTGACGAGATTGTTAACGCGGGAGGCAACGCCAAAGCATTTCCGGCAGATGTGAGTTCGGTGATTGAAATTATTAAACTTTTCAATGACGTTATAAACGAGTTTGGTGCAATTGATATCGTTGTAGCCAATGCCGGCATTGCTCTCATTGGAACAGCCATTGCAGATGTTACGGAAGCAGATTTCGATCGCATCAGCGCAGTCAATTACAAAGGCACTTATTTTGTTTTGCAGCAGGCCGCTAAACATGTTCAGGAAGGAGGAAGAATTATACATATATCTTCCACCAGCACAGTATATCCTGCAGCAGGACTTGGACTATACTCTCCCAGTAAAGCAGCCGGTCGTGTGATCACAGAAATTTTAGCACACGAACTCGGGCCGCGTCAAATATCTGTTAACAGCGTTATGCCCGGACCAACAAAAACACCTTTACAAAAAGAGCTTTCAAAAGAAGAATTGGAAAGAATTACCGAAGGTTCTGCTTTTGGCAGGATGGGCGAGCCGGGTGATATTGCAGGTATTGTTGCTTTTCTCGCCGGCCCTGAAGGCGCCTGGATTAACGGACAACAAATCATTGCGAATGGTGGTGGCCGCATATAACAAAAAGTATATAGACTATAGAGCGAGTACAACAACAAGTGTCATTAAACAGTAATTAATATATATAACTTATGAGTGAATTAAAATCAAACGCGGTAGAACTATTGCAAGGTAGTCTTGACACATTTTTGGCAAAGGACATGAAGGGTTGGACAGACCGGTGTGATGAGAACGTAATTGCTGAATTTCCCTTTGCACCGAAAGGTTCACCGGCAAGAATTGAAGGCCGTGCAGCACTGTATGAATATTTACGCAACTATCCAAGCTTCATCGATGTGCACAAATTACCAACGATGAAGATATATGCGACCACTGATCCGAATGTTGCTATAGCGGAGTGGAGCGCCTCAGGCCATGTGTTGTCCAACGGCAATCCGTACGAGATGAGCTACGCTACCTTCGTCACGTTCCGTGACGGTCTGATTACTAATTATCGCGAATACTGGAATCCACTGGCGTTTCTGGAAGCCATGAGCGGCTCGCGGTTCGATGGTGGAAATTCGGAGAAATAGTACCTATTCTCAAGACAACCAGATATATAATTCCTGATAGCCTGTGACACATCGTGCTGCTTTCGATTAGGAGATATAGTATAGATACTACAGTCTATACATTGTTATACCACCAAAAAAAATCCAATTGCACATTACATGCAATTGGATTTAAATTTATATACTGACTTCAAAACTGTTATCAGTAATGTCTCCCGGATAACAATCAGTGTCAATTTTTTTTCTAGGTTGCCCAGGTTTTTCCGTTACCAGCTTCTGAGAGTGGTATACATCCTTTATAAGAACCGGGAACTGCTACATATTGCAATACTTTAGTGGCTCCTACTTCTGAGGTAAAGAAACCTAACATCGTAAGTTCTTTTGTGGTCATCAGGAAGGACCTGTAAGCCGGAGCGTTTTCACTATGATCTTTTACAACTTCATCGTGAAGTTTCTTAACAAAAGCAGTTTGCTTTTCGGCGGACAGTTCAATAAAAGGATCCCCGTGCTCCTTTTCAGCAGCATCGTTGAAAGCCTTCATGCTGGTGATGTATTTTTCCTGCTCTTCTTTAGCATATACATCTTTCATCATCAGGTCGATAAAGCCGGGAACACCAACTTCTTTTGCACCCGGTGTGTCGGTTTTCGGGATGATGATGTCTGCAACTTGTGTTACCAATATACCCTGATCTTCCGCCAGGAAAACCGGCTTCCAGTCAATGGTAGGTTTAGCGGCACAACCTTTCAGCACGCCCATAATAGCGGGAGCGGAAATGACACCACCCATTATCCAGGCTGTGCGTCTTAATGCTTCTCTGCGATCCATACTATATATATTTTGATCTGTTAGATTATTTATTTAATGCTTCTCCGTATTAAAGGTTCTGCTTCTTCAATTCATTTACAGCATGGTCAACAGCTCTTGCAGTCAACGCCATATAGGTTAAAGAAGGATTCTGGCAAGCAGCCGAAGTCATTGCTGAACCATCCGTTACGTATACATTCTTACAAGCATGTACCTGGTTGAATTTATTCAATACAGAAGTCTTCGGATCCTTACCCATACGGGCTGTTCCCATCTCATGTATACCTAACCCTATACCGATCTTGTTGTCGTATGTACCAACGTTTTTGTAACCTGCAGCTTCAAGCATTTCAGCAGCATCAGCCGCCATATCTTTACGCATTTTGTACTCGTTCTCTTTCAGGTCGGCATCGAAAGTAAGAGTCGGTAAACCGTACTTATCTTTCTTCTCTTTGTTAAGCGTTACTTTGTTATCGTGATACGGAAGTATTTCTCCGAAACCACCCATACCGATTGTCCATCCACCTGGCTTGCCAACTGCCTCTTTCAACTCAGCACCAATGCTTAACTCTGCCACTAAACTTGACCATCCCTGGCGGCTTGCACCTCCCTGGTAACCAAATCCACGCAAGTAGTCACGCTTGTCGCTTCCTACGTTACGGTAGCGAGGTATATAAAAACCGTTCGCTCTTCTTCCAAAATAGTATTGATCTTCAAAGCCATCCACTTGTGCATAGGCACCAACACTTAAATGGTGATCCATGATGTTGCTTCCCAATTCACCGCTATCATTTCCGAAACCATTCGGGAAACGATTCGAGATTGAGTTTAACATGATAAACGTAGAACCAAATGTAGAAGCACACAGGAAAATTACTTTCGCGTAGAACTCTACCTGTTCTCCGGTTTCTCCGTCCAATACTTTTACTCCTGTAGCTTTACCTTTCTTCTCATCATATATCAATTCATATACTATAGAATTCGGGCGAAGCGTCATGTTACCAGTTTTCTCAGCGGCTGGTAAAGTTGATGACACGCTGCTGAAGTATCCACCATAAGGACATCCGCGTGCGCAAAGATTTCTAAATTGACATGTGCCACGTTGTGGGCTATGCGGAAGTGGTGCAGTGGCGTGTGCTGTACGACCAATGGTCAAAGCACGACCAGCAAATTTATCTGACACTTTACCTTTCAGATCTAACTCCACACAGTTCAATTCCATAGGAGGTAAAAATTTACCATCGGGAAGTTGAGGGAGTCCGTCTTTATTTCCACTTACACCTATATAGCTTTCAACGTAATCATACCATGGAGCCAGGTCGTTGTAACGGATTGGCCAGTCAACGGCAACACCGTCTTTTGCATTCGCTTCAAAATCCATTGGACTCCAGCGGTAACTCTGGCGACCCCACATAATAGAACGACCACCTACGTGATAACCACGCATCCAGTCGAAACGCTTCACTTCTGTGTATGGATTCTCAAGGTCATTTACAAACCAGTGCTTCGTGTCCTGACGTACAGTATATCCCGTTCTTGCCTGAACACCTTGTTGTTTTAAATCTTCTTGAGTTGGTTTTCCTGCGTACTTCAGATCCCAAGGATCTTTTGTAGCAGTCGGGTAATCAGGATGTTTTACCATCCGCCCACGTTCGAGCACCAATGTTTTTAATCCCTTTTCGGTGAGCTCTTTTGCAGCCCAGCCTCCACTGATACCAGTGCCTACCACAATAGCATCGTACGTGTTCTTCTTCTCAGCTTCTGTATTGAGATTCATGATCGGTTAAAGATTTCTCCAAAAATATACTATTCAATCGATTTCTTCTGCAATTTATACCAACGGCAAAATATTATTACCTATAGATTGCGGAATCTTTGCCTGGTTCGTACAGAATCGCGATGCTTAATTCACAATCTCCGAAAGCTCCAGCCAACGCATGGTCTTCGTATCAATCTCATTTGCAATGGATTGAATTTTCTGTCCCCACTCCTGCAGTTGTTTATGATCAGAACTTCCTGAGTTGATTAATTCTGCAACCTCTTGCTTCTGTTTTTCAAGGGCTTCAATTTCTGATTGCAGTTTATCGTACTCCTGCTTTTCTTTATAGGATGCTTTTCTTTTTTCGGCTGGTATAGCAGCAACAGGTTTTACTTCCTTTACCTCTTGCTTAGGTGCACCTTTAGGAGATGCTTTCATCGCCTCTTGCTCTTCCACCCAATCACGATAGTCAGAATAGTTACCGTTGAATATGCGGATTTGTCCATCGCCTTCAAATACAAAAAGCAGATTGACCAGGTGATCCATAAAGTAACGATCGTGTGATACCAGCAAAAGACAGCCACTGAATTTATCCAGGAAGTCTTCCAGTACATTCAAGGTATCTATATCAAAGTCATTAGTAGGTTCATCCAGAATCAGAAAATTTGGATTAGTGACTAACAATTTCAATAATTGTAAGCGCTTCTTTTCACCACCACTCAACTTGTTTATATAGTTGTATTGCTTGTCGGGCGGAAACAGAAATGAGTCCAGGAACTTAGAAGCAGATACCTGCGAACCATCGGACAGTGTGATGAATTCAGCGATGGATTTTACTTCTTCGATCAACCTGTTGTTTGGATTAAGCGTGATCGACTCTTGCGTAAAGTATCCATACTTCGTTGTTACTCCGGGATTTATTTCACCTGAATCTGGTTTCAGTTTTCCGGTAAGCATATCGAGGAAGGTAGATTTACCAACTCCGTTTTTGCCCACAACGCCAATGCGATCATTCTTTTTAAATACATACGAGAAGTCATCTACAATTGGCAACGATCCGTATTTTTTGGTGATGTGTTCAACTTCAAGAATCTTCCCGCCTTGTCTTGCCTCCTTGATATCGAGTTCAAGTTTTTCTTTACGTAAATCCTGTGAAGCTTTCTCTTGCAGATCATAAAACGCTTCAACGCGATATTTTGCTTTAGTACCACGAGCCTTCGGTTGCCTGCGCATCCAGTCCAGTTCTTTCTTTAAAAGATTCTTTGCTTTCGACACTTCCGCTTTCAAAATCTCTTCACGCTGATCTTTCTTTTCAAGGTAATAAGCATAGTTACCTTTATACCGGAATAGCTGGCCGCGATCAAGTTCAATAATTTCTGTAGCTACATTATCGAGGAAGTAGCGATCGTGAGTCACCATAATCAAGGTGATGTTGGCTCCCGACAAATAATTCTCCAGCCACTCAATCGCAGACAGATCAAGGTGGTTGGTAGGCTCATCCATGATGATCAGATCAGGCTCCTGCAATAAAAGCTGCGCCAGGAAAATCCGTTTCTTTTGTCCACCTGAAAGCTCTCCGAATTTTTTATCAAGGTCAGGCACGCCTAACTTCTCAATCACTTCGTGCACCTTCGCTTCATAGTCCCAAGCCTTAAGCTCTTCCATACGTTCGAGCACGGCTTGCATTCGTTCCGGTGAAGTATCGGGATGATGAATACAATCTTCATACTCCTTTACTACCTTGGCGATCTCATTGTTATCACTGAAGAGTACATCTTTCACGGAAAGCTTTTCATCAACAGAGGGTTGTTGCGTGAGATACCCGAGACGAATTCCCTGACGGATGCTTACTTTTCCACCATCCGGTTGAATTTCTCCGGTAAGTATTTTTAATAAAGTTGATTTGCCTACACCATTGTTTCCGACAAAGGCAAATTTCTCGCCTTGTGAAATACCGAGCGTTACATCTTTAAAAAGCCAGCGGTCATTAAAGGTCTTGGCAACAGATTCTGCAGATAAGTAATTCAAGAATATAGTATTTTAAAGGGCAAAGGTATGCGAAAAAAGCACACCTGCACATTAAAAAATACACACAACACATTCCCTACAATGTCAGTAAATTAGTCCTTTCATCAAAAGTACGGGGTTCTCTTCCTCAAACTTTGAGAACTTTGGTTTTCAAACTCTAACCTCCAATTATGCATCGAAGCATTTTATTTTTTCTTTGCCTGCTCGCACTTAACGTGTGTGCGCAGCAACCTGGTAAGCTCAATGTAATTGCTTATTACTCTGCCGGGCCCGAAAAGGTTGATAACCTGCCGGCTGAAAAACTTTCTCACATCATCTTTAGTTTCTGCCATTTAACCGGTAACAAACTTACTGTTGATAGCAAGCGTGATTCTACAACGATTCAAAAACTCGTTAATCTCAAAAAACGGAATGCTAAATTAAAAGTAATTCTTTCGTTGGGTGGCTGGAGTGGATGTCCATCATGCTCGGATGTTTTCTCGACTGACGTGGGGAGAAAAGAATTCGCGCAGTCCGTACTCAAACTTAACCAGTATTTTAAATCTGATGGAATTGATCTCGACTGGGAGTACCCTACTATTGAAGGATACCCGGGACACCGATTCGTTCCGGAAGACAAACAAAACTTCACTGCACTGGTGCGTGATCTTCGTAAAACACTGGGCACTGAATATGAAGTGAGTTTTGCTGCCGGTGGATTTCAAAAGTTTCTGGATGAGTCTGTCGAGTGGAAGGAAGTTATGAAGGAAGTTGACCGCGTTAACTTAATGACTTACGACCTTGTCAACGGATACTCTACTGTAACAGGACATCACACTGCCTTGTATTCCACACCACAGCTCCGTGAGTCTACTGACAACGCTGTTCAATATCTTATCAAGCTTGGAATTCCTGCCAACAAACTAGTGATCGGTGGAGCGTTCTATGGAAGAATGTGGGAAGGTGTTGTGGCTACGAACAACGGACTATATCAATCTGGTAAATTCAAAGCCGGTATAGATTTCAAAAATTTTGATCAGGAAATATCAGAACAAAAAGGATTTGTAAAATATTGGGATGACGTAGCCAAGGCTCCCTATAGTTACAATGCTGCTGAAAAATTATTCATCACTTATGATGACAAGCGATCTCTTGCATTGAAAACAAAGTACGCCATCGATCACAAACTTGACGGCATCATGTTTTGGGAACTATCGCTTGATACTGATAAGGACGGATTACTCGATGCTATCATTCAAACAATGCAGACAGAAACAAAGCAAGGTAAATCTGCCAAAAAGAAATAATCACAAGGTATATCCGTAGAAATACGGATGTCAGTTTACCGATTAAGCATACACCAGCATGCGTATATTATTGATTGTACACGAAGCCGGGTATAGCGAATTTTACACCCAGTAAAACAATCATTTTTATTTGGGTTAAAATGATGTTCGGCGCAGGCAGCGATGCTTGCGCTTTTTTTATGCATAATCCGAAATGATATCTTCTGACATGTAATGACTCATATGAAAATCCAAGCTATACATGGCTGAATTACTCTCGCAAGGAAAGCATCAGAAGATTTGAACACTGACAGAGGAACTTCCATTTGAGAAAATATACTTTCAAATACAGTGCATCTCAGTTTGTAATATTGCATCTTGAAAAGGATTCAAATCTGCACCGATCTTTACAAATCAGAAGCAATTAAGCCCTGTATTAAACGCGTTCATTAGATTATGACAGACCTCCTTAAAAAGAATATAGCACTCAATATAACATTGAATGACCAGGAGTTCGCGCGTTTCGCCGAACCGTTTCGCGTAACAACCGTTCAGAAAAAAGAATTTCTTTTACAGGAAGGTGAAGTCTGTGGATTTGAAGCGTTCGTTAACAAAGGCTGTTTCAAAGTATATCACCTGAATGACAAAGGTTTTGAACAAGTAGTATACTTTGCAGCAGAAAACTGGTGGATCACGGACATCGACAGCTTTATCCACCAAACTCCTTCTCAACTTTCTATACAAGCACTCGAAGACAGCGAAATACTTGTCATTAACAAAGCTGATAAAGAGAAACTCTACGAGGATATGCCCAAAGTAGAAAAGCTCTTCAGGGTAATGACTCAAAAAACACATATAGCACTGCAGCGGCGCATGATCGATACCCTTAGCAAAACAGCAGATCAACGCTATCAGGATTTCCTGCAACGCTACCCCGATATTGCCAGTCGCCTCACCAACATACAGATTGCTGCGTACCTTGGCGTATCGCACGAGTTTGTAAGCAAAATCCGTAAAAAAATATCTCGGAGTTAAGACATCCCTGTTTCTGTTTATTGAACAAGTTCAATGGAAATCACTGTTGACGCATATCACCTTTGTATATGAAACAACGGAAAATCTTAGTACTCATTTTACTGTTCAATTTAATTCTCACAAAAATGGAAGCACAAACATTCAAAACCATTCAGGCTGACAAACTCACCCTGCAGGTATATAACGCAGCGGAAACAAGTTTCGGTGTAGCATCGGTTATTGTCTCTGGGCCAACGGAATCAGTATTGATAGACGCTCAGTTTACAATCGCTGACGCTGAAAAAGTTGCCCAGCAAATCAAAGAGTCTGGCAAAAAGCTCACAGCCATCTATATATCACATGGCGATCCTGATTTTTACTTTGGACTTGAAGTGTTCAAAAAATACTTCCCGGAAGTAACGGTATATGCAACGGCTACAACCATTGAGCATATCAAAGCCACAGCACAGAAGAAGCTTGATGTATGGGGAGAACGTCTCGGTAAAGCGATCACATCCAATGCTATATTACCACAGGTGCTCAAGAATAATACACTTACCGTAGATGGCCAAACGCTGGAGGTTACCGGAACAAGTACATCGCCGGAAAAAACTTTTGTGTGGATACCCAGTATCAAAGCAGTCATCGGAGGTATAAATGTATTCGGAACAACGTTCCACCTGTGGATGGCCGATGCACAAACTCCGGAAGCGCGTCAGGCCTGGACATCGGTTCTGGAGAAAATAGAAAGTCTCAAACCTGCTATTGTTATACCGGCCCATGCTAAATCTGATTCTCCGTTTGACCTGAAGGCAGTTCAACATACAAAAGAGTATATCCAGTTTTATGGCAATGCTTTAAAAACATCTAAAACATCGGAAGAGTTGATCAAAACTCTAAAAGCTAAATATCCTCAACTCACATTTGAGACTGCATTGCAGATCGGTGCAAAGGTCAACACCGGTGAAATGAAATGGTAAAAGGAATATATATACTTATAGTGCTGGCAACCTTCAATGTGTTGTCAGCCTGTAACTCAAACGACAACACCATGTCAAATCTTGAAATCATCAGAAGTACTTACGAAGGAAAAACTTCGGAAGAGAACGGGAAGAACCTGGCACAATATCTGGCTGCAGACGCTCACTGGACAGAAGCACAAGGCTTTCCTTATGCCGGCACGTATATAGGCTTTGAAGCGATCAGTAAAAATGTATTTAGCAGACTTGCCAGTGAGTGGATTGACTATAAGCTTACTGTTGAAGACTATATCGCATCTGACGATCGGGTGATCGCCTATGGTACGTACTCGGGAACGTATAAAGCATCCGGGAAATTCTTTAAGGCCCGTGTTGCCCACCTCTGGAAACTAAAAGACAGTAGGATTATCAGCTTTGAACAAATTGTTGACAGCAAGCCTGTAAGAGATGCTATGAATTAAGGGATAAAATGAAGCTGCCTGCCTCCGTACGCAAGATTTACGGAAGCAGGCAGCAACGTTTGAAGATAAGACATTAAATATATACTGTACTCACCACTGTATATCGTTTACAAACCACTAGACTGCAAGCATCTCCCGACACCACGCTGCAGCAGACTCCATGTCAGAGAACAGCTTGATCACAAGTGGCTCCTTACGTCTCTTATGCTCTTCCATAAACTCTTCCACATTCATAGCTGCAAAAATATTCTCAGCCATTACCAGTGCGAAATATCGAAGACCACTTTCATATACCTGTACATTCCAATACTCGTTAGTCCACTTCACATCATCCTCCATAAAAATCTCTGATTTCCTTAAATCAGTAAGCCATGCAACCTTTCCATGTTCTGCGACCTTCTGTCGTACGCAGGTAATTCCAAATTCGCAATGACTTCGAAAATCCTGTGACGTTGCGTAGCCCGTATAGGTCGCAAGCAGGTATGGAACAGAAGAATCAAAATCCAGTGTAATACCCTCTACCGTATGAAGTCTGGTGATCATAATTTTTTGTATTTCAATTTATGAACACAAAAATACACCTATATATAGCACCGTTACTACGTAATACTCCGTATCACTTTATATTTTTTCTACCGAGAAGCTGTTACGTATATATACTGTTGATTCCTATTATAATTTTACTAGTACAATATAGGTCTGAATTGATGTATCTATGCTACAATATCCTGCAGTGCACGAAATATATTTAAAGGATATTCGGCAAGCCGGTTGCACACGTATAAATACCATTCCTTGCCATAAACAAAGTATAGCTTCGTAGTATACCCTTCATCTTTCAACTTCAGTAATTGCTCGTTTTGTATTCCATACAAACTTTCGAATTCATAAGACGTAGTGTCCACGTTGTACTTCCGGATCAAGCCTTTAACTTCTTGTTGAATTTCATGATGATGTGTAGCGATGGAACACGGATGATTTTTAGACAACATTCTTTCGACATACTCCAGGTATACCTTATCCAATTGATGGCCCCGTGGCATCGAAAGCCCCGGTGGCGTCTCGAATGCTCCTTTTACAATTCTAATCTTACGATTCAGCTTTATGATATCCTCAAAATCCTCTTTGGTTCTATGAAGATATGCCTGCAGTGTAACGGCAACGTTGTTATATACCTTCGTGATATCTTTATACACTTGCAGAACCGCATCGGTTCTTCCCACGTCTTCAGCACTGATTATAATTTCGATATTTCCCTTGGATGCCTCCAAACAAATCAAGTTTAAATTCGCTAAACTCAAGTCCCGTGAAATAGCAAGTCCGATATGAGATAAATCAAGGGACACGGCAGATTGTAATCCCTGTTGTTTAATTACCCGACATATTTTTATGAATTCATCCCGGGCTGCATTCGCTTCCTGCTCCGTTCGCGTATTTTCTCCCATGAATTCAATCGAGCACTTAAACCTTTTTTCGTTCTCGACTTTTACTTTGCTAATCGTTTCTTCCAGTGTCTCCCCCCCTATATATCGGTCCGCCGCTTTTTTCAGAGTATTGAACAATACGGGGCTCGATAGTATATATTCTTTTGCCTGGTCGTTTAACGCTGCTTTGCGCAAGGCAGCAGAGGCCTGATTTAATAAATCATCATTCATACATCTCGTTTGATTGTCTATCACAAATTAAGTCCAAAGGATAAAAATAAAGATTGATGTATGTTAAGTAATGATTGACTTCCGTATCCGGCTCAGACTTTCGGCCTGAACGCCTAAATATTTTGCTACCTTATTGCCTGGGATACGTTGTACAACTTCGGGATCTTTTTCTAGTAGTCTTTTATACCGGTCTTCGGCTGAGAGTGTGAGGAAGTCTTTCTCTCGTCTTGCCCTGGACAAAAACAACTGTTGGGCTATATGAAGGCTCAAGTGACTTGAGACAAGTGAGACTTGGTTCGCCCGGTGCATGTCCTCTCTTTTTATAATGCTCACACGGCAATCAGCAAGCGTTATAACCTGAACATCGGAAGGTTGCTGCAACAGGAAAGATGTATAGGCACAAAAAAATTCTCCCGGAAAAACAAATTCCAGTATTTTTTCCTCATCTCCTTTAAGTGTACTGATCTGTACGATCCCTTCACTTAAAAGAAGAATTCTATTCTCCACCTGTTCATAGCGGGTTATTATATAGTCTTTGCCGAATTCTTTCTGTTCAACTTCAAAAGGCAAGGCAAAATCACTCTCTTTATATATAGGCAGGTTCGTCCTGATAAAAGTCTCAACTGTCATACCGTGAATTGATTAATTTGGGTTAAATCAAATTTAGCACGATCAAACTGAAATCGCTATTATTATAGTGGGTGAGTGCATTAAAAATACAACTTGTATATATAGTCTAAAAGATTGCCTTGCTTTTGAAGTTTGAATGCTATATTGAATCAATTCCGTATAAACTTTGAAGCCTTACTATTCCATTCGGTTACAGCTTCCTGTAAATCCTTTTTGAATGCCGGATTCTCAAAATAGTATTGGAGCATCTTATACGCTACCTGGCGCGAAGCTTCATTATCACTTGGGTAGTGAATTCCCATTACTTCTCTTGATCTTCTTATCTCTTCTGCTAACGATATAAATGCATCTTTTCTCTCCGGTACTATTTCGCTCCACGTGAAGGCTTGAACAAATGCCCATAATGTATGACCGCTGGCAAAAGATGGTGAGTTAATTTTTGTAAGTGGATTTAGCCCCGGCTCAAGGTGATACGGACGCGGTCTTAGCAATTTATACTTGATTGTGAATTCCATCAGGCGCATGTCTTGCATAACACCTTGAAGTAATTTAGAAACCTTTGGAAAATTTCCTGCGTGGATGTTCTCTCCCATCAATTCCCTTCCTTCAAAGAACAAATGTTTTAAATTCTCTTCGTAAGCAGCATGCGATGGCACCATGTTTATAGAGGGCCAGTAACCTATATCTCCGAGATACTCCACCCTTTTAATTTGCTCCGGAGTTCGTTTATCCTGAAGCATTAACAGGTAATCAAGTTCCTTCCTGACCTGGTCGGAACTATTGGCTGGGAACGCTATACTTTCACTCAATTTCTTTACTTGATCTTCCGATAAGTAATGAGGCTTTACCAGGAGATAAACAATTGAATTTCCATATTCAGCTGGCGGATACTTGACTGTGTCCATCCATGCCCGCTGTACATTCGGTAGAGCACTGGCCAACTGAAAGTCTTTGTAATGTCCACTGACAGGCGCTAATTTCTGTTGGCCATAGGATATACCAACCGTTGTCAGGATTACAAGTAAAAAAGTACTGATCGTTTTCATGTCTATAAAATTTTTCTAATAACGGAGACTTGAAAAAATGGACGCAATTTAAAATTGCTGTAAGGTTGCGTCTTTTATCTATGCAGTGCGTTTATGGTGTGAACAAAATGTTCATTAAATCATTATTCACTTTTTAATAATTTCAATTATGGAAGATTTAACTATATCCATCGAAGGTGGTGGATGCTGCGGCTCAGGTTGCTGCTAAAACAAAGAAGGCGGATTATTTCCGCCTTCCTTTACTATACATATATACCTAGTTATACAACACTTATCTACTTGCAACAATACGGATCACGGTCTACGCAGACCACTACGTTTCCGTACACATCTGTCTTTATAATCAAAGCCTCCTGTAGTTTTTCCCTTAGCATAAGTCTCGCTCGTTGCACACGTGATTTCACGCCCGAATAGGAAATACCAAGTCGTTCGGCCATTTCAAGTTGCGAGAGATCTTCAAGTTCCGCCATTTGCAGTGCTTCTTTATATTTAGCAGGAAGGGTTAAGAGTAATTTCTTTAAAGCATTCTCAACGCACTCATTAAAATTACTGCCATCATCATTCCAATTCAGGTCTGCTGTAGAAATATGTTTTGACTGCTTTCTGAAATGGTCAATGATCATATTTTTGGTAACCTGATAAATCCACCCGGTAACATTTTTAGTGTCCTGCAAGTGATCGATCTTATTTTGAACTTTTATAAAAACATCGTGCACGATGTCTTCGGTAAGCGCTTTATCCTTTACCCGTTTATAGACAAAACCCTTCAGTTCATTTTCGAAAAAACTCCATTTTGTTTCTGCCAGTAGTTTCATATGTCACTTGATATATTCTTACTTTCATAGAACGAGAAGCCCTCGAAAAAGACGCATTTTTTTTAAACGGGATACATTTTTTTTCTAAACCAAAACGCCAGGTTCACCAATAAGATCAAAGCGGGAACTTCAATTAGAGGCCCGATAACGCCAACAAATGCCTGCCCTGAGTTAATTCCGAATACTCCGACAGCAACAGCAATGGCCAATTCAAAATTATTGCCCGTTGCCGTAAACGAAACGGAAGCGTTCTCTGCATAATTAGCGCCCAGTCTCTTCGAAAGTATAAAACTTAATGTGAACATGATTATAAAATAGGCCACCAACGGTATAGCGATACGAATGACATCGAAGGGAATTTCCACGATCATCTTACCCTTGAAGCTAAACATGATTACAATCGTAAAAAGTAAAGCAATCAACGTAAGCGGACTTATTTTAGGAACGACATGTTTTATATACCAATCTTCTCCGCGTGTTTTCATAAAAAATCGCCTGACAAGAAAACCAGCGATAAACGGTACTCCCAGGTAGAGGAAAACGCTCTTGGCTACATCCGCCATGCTTATGTTTACGACATATCCCTCTATTCCAAAAACGGAAGGTAAAAATGTAATAAATAGCCAGGCAAATATACTATAGAACAGTACCTGAAAAATGCTATTCAATGCTACGAGTCCGGCTGCATACTCCTTATCTCCTTTTGCCAGATCGTTCCACACTAAAACCATGGCGATACAGCGGGCTAGTCCAATCAGAATTAATCCGATCATATAGTCTGGCTTATCACGCAGAAAAATTATAGCCAGCAAGAACATTAATATCGGCCCTATAATCCAATTCAAGATCAGCGACAGACTGATAATTTTTATATTCTTAAATACTTTGCCAAGATGCTCATACCTTACCTTAGCGAGTGGCGGAAACATCATCACTATAAGTCCTACAGCGATTAGAACGTTGGTAGTTCCTACCTGAAAGTTTGCCATGTATTGTTCCATGGGAAGGAAGTTTCCAAGCATCACTCCCAGGATCATTGCGATGAAAATCCAAAGAGTAAGGTAGCGATCCAGGAAGCCAAGCTGCTTTTCATTATTCATAATTCCTAAAATCTAACTTGTGAAAATGCAAACAATACTTCCTTGCCGATTTGGTAAACTCTTTCAGTATACTTGGCTTCCTCCAGAGGCGTGTCATCGAACTCCTTCGGATCATCATACCGAAGTGGAATTCTTGCTTCAGCACCAAATACTACAGGACAATTCTCATCAGCATGCGAACAGGTCATTACTGCTGCAAAGTTTTTATTATGATTAAAGGGATCATCATACGTCTTGGAAAATGCTTTTATAGCGGGTATATCCGAAGAATATTTTACATCATATATAGGATTCGCGCCTTCTGACATTTTTGATATTGAGAACCCTGCAGACTGCATGGCCCGTACAGCTCTCGGATTAAATGCTGTCGCTTCCGTTCCTCCTGAAAAACAAAAGACATTGGGAATGTTATAATAATGTGCTGCAGTTTGAGCCCAAATCTGAGACAGATGGCTCCTACGAGAATTATGAGTACAAATAAAATTCAAGTATACATTTTGATTACTTGCAATCTTATTCTGAATGAAGAATGTCAACGTATTCAGTATCTCAAAACGCGCAGAGGGAATTTCATCAAACCCGCTGGTTAACTGCATGACTGTGGATGTTAATGAAGGAAGTAATATTCCTTTTTCGACTGCGGGCATATGCTGGTGTTTATTGGTAAATAGTATATTGAAACTTACAGTATAGTGGTATAAATTTTAGCAGCAGTCTTTCTTTGAAATATATTGCGAGAATATATTCAGGAACATTTCTCGTGCTTCTTCCCAGACTTTCTCGTCAATACAATAATTGACTTTCGGGCCTTCAACCTCACCTTTAATTATACCAATGCTTTTCAGCTCTTTAAGATGCTGGTTAATGGTAGACTGCGATAGTGGAAGCACATCAACCAGATCATTGCAAATACACGTTTGATTACCAAGGAGGTATTCAATTATCGCTACCCTTGCCGGATGATCAAATGCTTTTGCCAGATGGGCAATCCTATTCTGGCGTTTTTTAAATAATTCTGACTTGGTAATTCCCATTTGATTTTGTCATACCGCAATATTACGGTATGACAAAATCAAAAACAACATACCGACTGGCATTTTATAGTATATTAGCAAACATTAGTAAACCTTGGTTGAACCACCTATGAATCGCATTATTGCCATTTTCTGCCTTTTTATTCTTCTTAAAACGACTTTAGTTCAATCTCAGGAGCAGCCAAAATCAAAGTATATAGCTTCTGATTTATTTTCTGCTTCGTCCTTTTTACCGATAGGCAATTCATACCGTTCTGCCACAGGCGAACCAGGTCCGGCATATTGGCAAAATCGGGTTGACTATAAAATTGACGTAACCCTCGACGACAAAGCTGAAGTCATTACGGGAACTGAAACAATTATATACTCTAACAACAGTCCAAATGAACTTTCATTTTTATGGTTGCAGATGGACCAGAATGTATACAAAAAGCACTCAAAGGGACTGGACAGTAAACTGTTTCTGACAAGCCAAGCGACCGATCCAAAATTCGAAGGCGGTTTTGTCATTGAGTCTGTCATGCTGAGCAATTCCAAAGCAGCACAGTATGAAGGCACATATAGTATACATGATACGCGAATGAAGATTGAGCTCCAGGAACCACTTTCCTCGGGAAAACAGCTTTCATTCCAGGTAAAGTATAGTTACAAATTCCCGAGAAATTTCAGGAACGCTGATTTTAATGTGAATCGTACCGATATACTATCCACTAAAAATGGTGACATCTATTCCGTGGCACAATGGTATCCGCGTCTTTGTGTATTGGACGATGTCAATGGCTGGAACACACTTCCCTATCTGGGCAATGGCGAATTCTATTTAGAGTATGGAAATTTTGATGTTAACATCACGCTGCCTTCAGCCTACATCGTTGAAGCATCTGGCGATCTTCTCAACCCTGGAGATGTATTGACTCCCTCACAACTCGAACGTTGGAACAAAGCAAAGTTGTCTGACAAAAAAGTATATATACAGACAGCTGAAGAAGTTACCCAAGTTGCTTCACGACCTTCAAAACCTTTTTGTACCTGGAAATTCAAATTAACTTCTGCACGGGATTTTGCCTGGACAGCTTCAAAATCATTTGTATGGGAAGGCATTGGGATTAGTTTACCGAGCGGAAGAAAAGTACTGGGAAGCTCGCTATATCCAATTGAGTCGAAGCTTGCTCAAAGTTGGGAACGTTCAGGGGAGTATATAAAATTTACGCTGCAAAACTTCTCTCAAACATGGTATGAATACCCCTACAACAAGGCCGTGAATGTTGCATCAAACCTGGATGGCATGGAGTACCCCGGCCTTGTTTTTTGTTCTGCAAAAGATAAAGGCAACATGTATTGGGCTGTGGTTAACCATGAACTTGGACATACCTGGTTTCCGATGATTGTAGGAAGTAACGAACGGAGATATGCCTGGATGGACGAAGGACTAAATGCGTTTATGGATAACATGGCTACCAGAGAATTTAATGGTGGCGAATTTATAGGGTATCCTGAAATTGATATACCGGTCGAAGGGCTCTTCGCTGATTCACTTGTTCCCATCATGACCCGACCCGATGTTATTCCGGGAAATGAAGTATATACTGTACAATATCAAAAGGTAGCATATTTACTCACGCTGCTGCGGGAACATATCGTAGGGAAAGAACGGTTTGATTTCGCCTTCCGAAAGTATATCCGTGACTGGGCCTACAAGCATCCAACACCGTGGGACTTTTTCAGCAGCATCAACAATTCAACGGGCGAAGACCTTAACTGGTTTTGGAAATCTATGTTCCTCGAAAATTACGCGCTGGATCAAAGCGTAACTAAAATTATAAATCCTGCCAAAGGACAAATTGGAAAAGCCATAGTCATTGTTGAAAATATGGAACGGGCTGCAATGCCTTTACAGATCGAAATTACCTATGAAAATGGGAACAAAGAGTTTCATAATTTTCCAGTAGAAATCTGGGAGCAAGGATCTGTTTACAAGTTTACCCCAGATTCCGATGGTGCTATCAGTAAGGTGGCTATAGATCCTAAAGGTATATTTCCGGATCGTAATATTACCAACAATGTCTGGGACGGTAAGCAGACTTCGTTGAGAGGTAATTAATCTGCATGTGCAATGATACTAAAACCTGACGCCACCACGACCTCAGGTTTTTTATTTATTGTCCATACTGAGACTAGATACTCCTACCCTCCCCTATATAATTAACAAAAAAGATTCACACTATAAATATACTATTTGATTCTTACTACGACCTTTCCTTTTGCACGTCCGGATTCCACATACTTTATAGCTTCATGCGTTTCTTCGAAAGGGTATACTTTGTCCATTACAGGTCGTATGATACCAGCTTCGATGAGAGAAGTGATCTTGCTTAATTGCTCACCTTCTGCCCTCATAAAAAGAAATGAGAAACCAACACGAAGACGTCTGGCTTTCTTCCGAACACCAGCGCTCAACAGACGCACTATTAATTTCATGAACCAAGGTAATCCGATTTCATTCGCAAAATCCGGATCTGGCGGCCCTGAGATTGAAATGAGTTTTCCTCCTGGCTTGAGAATGCGCAAAGATTTCTCAAGGGTCTTGGCATCCTGACTATTTAAAACCAGATCGTAATCACGAAGTATAGTCTCGAAGTCATTCTTTTTGTAATCGATCACTATATCTGCACCGAGGCTTTTCACCAATTCAGTGTTTGCACTGCTGGTTGTAGTTGCGACAATAGCACCCAAGTGTTTGGCCAACTGAATTGCAAATGTACCCACACCACCAGAACCAGCCTGAATAAAAACTTTTTGTCCTTTTTTCAGATTTCCTTTTTCAATCAATGCCTGCCAGGCCGTTAAACCAACCAAGGGTATAGATGCAGCTTCCTCCATAGTGAGGTTCTTCGGTTTAATAGCTACATCCTTTTCATCCATTGAAATGAATTCTGCGAACGTACCAATTCTGTCCTTATCAGGCCTTGCATATACTTCGTCACCGGGTTTGAATCTCCTTACACGAGAGCCCACCTTTGTTATGACACCTGCTACATCATTGCCTAATATAAGGGGTAATGTATAGGGCAATATGATTTTAAATTCTCCCGCACTAATTTTGGAATCGAGTAGATTTATACTGGCAGCATGGACTTGAACCAACACGTCATTTTCTCGCAGTTCCGGTTCAGCGGTTTCTGTAATGCGTCCGCCATTTTTACTTTTATAACGATCGATGATGAATGCCTTCATAATTTTAGTTTTTTATGTTTTAACAGAAAGCGAGATTACTGCGCCAGAAATTCAAGTGCTTTTTTAACAAACTCCTCATGATACTGAAATATACCACCATGTCCTGCATCTTTATAAATGATAAGCTCCGAATTTTGGATACGCTTACTTAAATCTTCTGTATTGCTGCTCGGCACCATTCTGTCATTGTCGCCATTAACGACTAACACCGGTTGCTTTATCACTGATAAATCTTGTGATGATTGCAGTCCCCATGCATGTATAGCTTTTAGTTGCCTTTGAAAATTACTGACTTTCATTTTTTTATCGCGGTTTTCTTTCCGTTCTTCCAACCGGCTTAAAAATTCTTTTGCAGACTTTTTCCCGTTTTTATTTCTGTTGAAAAAAAGATATGTCTTGGCATCCTTGAATGTCAGAAGACCTCTGAAAATATCTAAGTAGGTAATTCTTGTAACATTTTTAATTCCTTCACCACCAGCAGGACCAGTTCCTGCTATAATAGCTTTACGAACGAGCGCTGGCTCTTGAAGTAATATTTCCTGTGATATAAAACCGCCTAATGAAAAGCCAACCAAATCAACTTTCTCATACCCTAAGGCATGAATAAATGCTCTCGCATCTTTTGCCATTTCGGCAATTGTCTTTGGAGTTTTTCCCTCCGTTCCGCCCACGCCTCGATTATCAAAACAAATTATCTGGTAGTGTGAAGCAATGCCATCCATAATACGTGGATCACAGTTATCCATTGTAGCGGCTAAGTGATTTAGAAAGATTACCGGTACACCGGTATTGGTTCCGAGTTTACGATACACAAACTTTGTTCCCTGGACATCGATGGTTTGTGTTGGTACATTTTGATAGATGGTGCTTTGCATGACAGTTTTAGGGTTATCACTTGCGCTGGCGATTTGCGCAGATGCGTGTGTTATTGTAAGCAGGCATAAGTAAAATATGATATGTTGTTTTTTCATGATTCAAAAGTGTTCAGAACAGATAGCTTGATTGTTTACACGGATAGGATTTAACGCTATAGGTGTCGGTATATTAATCGCGCCTCTATGCTATAGATCGACTATATATTTTCAGTTTGTTAATTATTTTGTGGCATTCACTCTTTTCAAAATAGCGCCTTCAAAAGTATGGTAAGCAACCCGTTGTAGCGTGAGAAAAATCGATGCGCCCTTCCCTACCGGATAGCTGAATTTGGGAGCTTTTTCATTTACAACTTTCAACACGGTATGTACCACTGGTTCAGGACCAGCTGCATTGTCAAATTCGCGCTTTGTGAACGCTGCAATTTGTTGTCGGAATGTCTGGTAATCATGTATTATACCTGTGGACTTGATTGCATTGTCACCTATACTGGTTTTGAAACCCATAGGCTCCACTATACTTACCTTGATATTGAATTGATTTAACTCAAATCGTAGCGACTTGAAATATCCTTCCAGAGCATGTTTTGAAGCCGAGTAATATGAGACATTTGGTAGACCAATTAAACCAAGAATAGATCCTATGGTAATTATTTTCCCATGCGCCTGCTTTCTAAAATAGGGAAGTATTTGGTTTGTGAGTTTAACAGTTCCCCAAAAGTTTGTTTCCAATTGTTGCCTTCCAAGTTCAATAGAAGTTTCTTCTGCAAGTCCAGTCACTAAATACCCAGCGTTGTTTATAAGTACATCCAACTGATCAATCTGAGAGAACAGCCGCTTACCAAAAGATTCAATTGAACTATCATCAGCAATGTCCAGTGCTAAAAATTTAAAAGGCAGTTTACCTATATATTTTTCCGGATTACGACTTGTGCCAATTACATGATGGCCACTGTCATGAAGTTTTTGGGCGATAAGAAGTCCAAAACCCGAGGAAGCTCCGGTAACTAGAATTGTTTGTTTCATTTCATGTTTTCATTATATTTACTTGCAATATGCAAGTGCAAAGATAATAACAACTTGCAATATGCAAGTGATTTTAAATTATTTTTTATGACTCGCGCAAAAAAGATCAGATTGTCCGGTTGGCCGCTCTCCTGATATATGGGGAGATAAGTGGTCTCTGTTGATTATCAGAGACTGATGACTGCAAAGCAGTATACTTACGGTGACTTCTTAAAGCCGCCTGAACGAATAGCCACGAATATCCTGGCTTCCAGATTACACGTGCTGGAAGAAAACAAAATCATTGAGAAACTGGAGCACCCTGATAGTAAAGCAAAAGTGTTATATAAATTGACTCGTAAAGGGAATGATTTACTGCCTGTAGTGATTGAAAATAAACATATGGGCCGAAAAATACTTCCCTATTCCTGATGAACTTAATCTATAGATGTTTTCTATAGATTACTCTCAAGATCATTTGCAATTTGTATGAAATCAAAAACATAGTGTAAGAAGATTATTCTACAAATAACCCCTATAAATACATATACTTATTCGCTTAGGCGAACGCCTTAAGAAGGAATTGGCATTTTTACTTTGAATAGTTTACTTTCTCCCTGATCGTTGTCGGAAATGAGATGAATTATCATCGAGTTACCCTCAATCTGGGCTATACACAAACCTTCTATTTTTTCGCGCGCAAAATCCGAATGTATATCAGGCAGGCAAACTATCCCTTCAATCGTAAAAACACTATTCATAATTTTACTTCCGAAATTCCGGATCCAGCCGATATAACTATTACCAATCGCCCCATCGTTATAGGCAGTGTCCGTGTCCTCGCTTGACAGTGCGATGAGCAGAAGATCTAAAGATACTTCATAGTATATTTCAGAAACTCCAGGGACGTTGCTTGAGAAGGAAGGAACCTGGAGCGGAGTTACCCTCATCACTACTTCACTTTGATTATTCCAGAAACGCTCATCGGTTATGATCAAATGATTTGTTATATTTTTTCTGTTACCTCTGTTACTAATAACAAGACTGGTTCCCATGAACGCTACACCTTCAAAGTTCACCTCATCAACGCCAGATGACAGCACACGATCAACAAAAATATCCGTGTCGATTATACTCGATTGACTGAGATCAAGTTTGCGTTCTTGAAATGGAATGAGATAAATCTTTTTTCGCAGTCGTTTTGAACCGGAGCCCATGATGAGTAAATGCTCCATACCATCTATACTCAGAAAGGATGAAGCTTCGAAGTCTGTCTTTTCCTTCTTCGGAATTCTTTTCTCGGGATGCTCAAAGAGTTGTACCGAACCAATCTTTTCATAGGAAGAATCAAGTATCAAAATACTACTTGCATCATCGCCTACAAGAAATAATTTATCATCGTAAAAATTGATGGAGGAACCAGAGGGAAAATCCGGAAGAAATAAAGATTTCAATAAGTGCATAGGCTATATCATATAAAACTTATCGCATGTTGGCTTTACACACTTCAAAGTTTCATTCATTCTCCCCTGCTCGTCAAACTCGTTTTTTTGAAGTATCTAATTGTTTAGAAGCAAAATACAATACAGTAATTATAAAAACTTCCACTACTATGGGTGGCATTACTGCATTTGTCCAGCCATCAACCATAACGCTAAATATTCTGCCAAAAAGTATTACCAATATAAGCAACTGCGAAGAATGATACCATGTTTTATTTCTGGTCAGCAATCCCATAAGCAGTATCATGCTAATTCCTATAAGCATTCCGCTGATCGCTCCCCGAAACGTATTAAAGGTTAATACGCTCTCTAGTTTTATACCATATTGTTCGAATGTATTAGAGGGGAAAAACATATTTCTTACCCCTAAAAATAAGAGCATGATGATACTCACGATCACTAAAATATTAACGATCTGTTTCATTTATCTGATTATTAAAATTTGAAAACTATTTAACCTTTACTTAAGATTTGCTTTTTACTATTCGCAGACCTTTTGGCCACCAATATGTGCTTTCATAAATATGTTTGCTCTTTTTCGAGCGGTTTTGTAATTTTGCTTGCATAATGCAAGTGCAAATATCAACAATCACTTTCATAATGCAAGTGATTAAAAGGAAACATTTATGGCAAAATCCAAAAAAAGATCAGATTGTCCGGTTAGCTGTTCTCTTGATGTGTGGGGAGATAAGTGGTCTCTGCTGATTATCAGAGACCTGATGACAGCAAAACAATGTACATATGGTGATTTTTTAAAGTCACCGGAAGGAATAGCCACCAACATCCTGGCCTCCAGATTGCAGGCGCTGGAAGAAAACAAGATCATAGAAAAACTAGATCATCCAGACAGTAAGGCGAAAGTGCTATATAAATTAACACGCAAAGGAATCGACTTGCTCCCTATCATGATTGAAATAAATGTATGGGCTGAAAAATATTTCACTATACCCGAAGATAGGAAGCAACTGCTGAAAGAGGTTAAAAAAGATAAACCAGGATTTGTAAAAGCATTTACGAAGGAATTGGAGAAGGCATAATAAATGTATACTTACTTTCCGGTGAGTATAAAGCTATAGCAACAAAGAGGAACCCGAAGTTGCTATAGCTTTATTATTAAAAATTAACTTTCTGTAGAAGACCTGCAGCTAAATTCGAATTTAACCTTTGTGCTGCTGCGCATATACCTATATAATCAGACTCCCCAAAAATCATCTTCTTGGTTCTGATCTTCTGAAAAAAGCCACACGTTGATAATTTTTCCGTCCTTTACTCCATATAGGTCTATACCCGTCATATCTAAACTTTTGCCTTCGCATAGGGCACTGAAACGAACAGGTGCAGACACCAAATTAGCGTTTACCATCATGGCTCCATTGGGCTGAATGACCAAAGTGCCTTTGGTATATTCCATCATCTTTGAAAGCATTTCACCAATTTGTTCCGGTTTGTTCTTAGTATCGGAAAACTTATTGTTACCAGGTTGGTGCCACTTCGCTTCCAAACTAAAAAAAGAAAAGGCTTTCGGAATGTCTCCTTTTCCAAGCGCGTCTGAAAACGCTGTGATTACTTCTTTCGCTGTCATATTCTTTATAATTTCCGTATGCAAGATTACTCTTATACATACCTTTGTACAAGTACATACCTGCTGGTAGGGTACTTACCCAATGGTCAGAATTATTATTAATCAATGAAAAAGAATCAGAAAGAAATCAAGGCATCGGATGAGAATTGTCCTGTAAGAAGGGCGCTTGGATTACTGGGAGGTAAATGGACCTTGCTCATCTTATTCCAGATCAATGATCGCGTGATGCGATATGGTGAGTTAAAAAGAGCCATCCCTGGCATCAGTGAAAAAGTTTTAATCCAGGAACTGAATTCCCTGGTCGAAAACAAACTTGTTTCCAAAAAATCCTACCATGAAATTCCTCCACGAGTAGAATACCGGTTAACAAAAATGGGATTGAAGACACTGCCTATTGCTGATGAATTAGCTTCTTTTGGATTAGAAAACTCAGTATAAACCAATCACCATTCGGCATCACCAGCAGTTAAATAAATATAGGGGCCAGTCTGCTACGGGTTAAAAACCAATTTAAGAATATATATATATACCATAACTGAAACAAAGCCTGAAGTCTTTATGGCTTCAGGCTTTTAATTTGCGCAAACTGACAGTATCTTATCAATCTGTATTACTTATTCGTGCTTTAACTGTGTGATCAATTTCTTACCGCCTTATTACACAAAAGGGTTATTGACCTACAACCTATAAAGCATTTGATTTGTCTGTAATAATGAAGTTATCACTACACCTCCAAATGTATTATCGCTATGCGTCAGACTATCTCAAATATGGACCGAAGGACTGCCCTAAGAAATATTTCCTCATTGGTAGCGGCGACAGCGCTGCCTCTTTCTGTTGAAGCAAAAGATGAAGCTTCATCATCGGATAAGTTGCCTAAACAACAATTGCGTAAAATTGCCACCGAAGAAGCGTTCAATATTCCTGAAATAGCTGAAGCTATATCTGATGTTGTGAAGCAAGGCGGCACAAACCTGGATTTACTTCTTTTGAAACAAATCTATGATGCTCCCCGCACTACAACACCTCCACCCTCAGCGCAAGTGAATGCTGCCGACCGGGACCGTGTTGCCTTAAGCCTCTTGCCAAAGCTTCTTGATTTGAATGAGATACGGTTAGCTGACATGGATACAAATAGTGTCGATATGCAAGTTCTTTCACTGGCAATGCCAGGCATACAAATTTTTGAACGTAGTAGAGCTGCACAATTGGCCAGTCTTTCAAATGACCGTTTAGCGGAAGCCATTCGCCGCAATCCAAAACGATTCGCGGGTCTCGCTAGTTTTGCACCTCAAGATCCAGTCGTTGCTGCAAAAGAAATGCAACGGGCAATCAATGAACTAAAGCTAAATGGTTTTATTGTCAACTCTCATACTGAAAACTCCTATCTTGATGAACCGCGATTTTGGCCAATCCTGGAAGCCGCTGAAGCACTAGGCGCACCGTTGTACATTCATCCACGTGCTCCCTCCGATGGCATGGCCGCTCCTTTTCGTGACTATCGTTTAGAAGGAGCCGTTTGGGGCTATGGTCTTGAGACAAGTACACATATACTTCGTCTGATATTCAGTGGCGTCTTAGATAAGTTTCCTAAGCTTCAAATTATTATTGGACATATGGGTGAGGCATTGCCCTTCTGGTTATGGCGACTCGACTTCATGGGCGCACCAGGCGCACGTGCGGGCCGTAAGAATGCCCTTAAGCCAAGTGAATATTTTCAACGCAACATTACCATTACAACAAGTGGTGTTGAAGACCCGCTCGCTCTTCGCTTCTGCATTGATAAGATAGGGATCGATCGTATTATGTGGGCAATTGATTATCCTTTCCAGCCTACGGCACCGGCTGTCGCGTTTATTGAATCAGCCCAACTCTCCGAAACGGAGCGCGCTAAAATTGCTCATGGAAATGCAGAGCGTATTTTCAAGATCAAGACTGCGAACTAACACTATATATATACTAACCGGACACCTGAGGTATACTGACAATCGTTATCTAAGAAAACGTTGCTGGCACAATAAGGTTTGATTATATATATAATTAGTTTGGAACCACTTTGCATGCTTGGCAAGGTACTTCTCACATTAAAATTTAGGATGGTTTAGTCACCTCTCAAATAGCAAGAGACCAACCAAGTTCAAGTGCAAGAGTTTTGCTAACAATTCCTCACAACGAGATAGTCGGTATCATAGACAAAAATGGCGGTAGCGAGACAATTTCTGGACGTACAGCAAATTGGTATAAAGTTGATTTCAAGGGCAAAGAAGGTTGGTTGTGGGGCGGATATATCGAAATATACCCTCATTGAAGTATGTCATTGTCGAAGATGGTGTCGGCTAAAATATATTTCACAAACAAGTATTGTTGCACTATATGTATATCTATTACATCATTGCAAGTAAACATTCGCCTGTGCTATACTTAAATCGATTTATAGCTATAACAGATTAATGGTTCCAAAACCTTTGATTGGTCAATTAAGACGTTGTGAGAATTTCGAGGGGATAGAGAATCGAACAGATATCTTCTAACAAAAAAAGCCCGAAGTCATGAAGACTTCAGGCTTTAAATCTTAAATGTAGACTGGAGGGTCACTATTTCGAACCTTTTCATTCAGGATTTACTAAGAATTAGGTTCTTTTTAAGATACACAACCAAGTCCAGGTATAAATATGATGCCACTGCGTTATAAAAGATAAAAAAAATCATTTCACATAAATGGCAGTGGCACCGGCATGGCTAGTACCATCGGTAAGGCTTACAGCGTTTCCGTTCTTCCAGTATTTGGCTGCGTAATAGTCACCAGCCAATTCGGAACCCGCAACATACACATCACTACCTATCACGAAAATGGAACTTAGCCCTCCACCACTTGAGCTGCTGTAGATGTTTACAGAAACTTCGTTCTTCCAGTACTTGCATGTGGTTACGCTTCCCTTGTGTTGGTAGCCGGCCACATATACATCGCTACCAGCTACAAAAATAGAAGTAGCACTATATGCATCGTTAAGGTATCTGGCTGTTCCATTTTTCCAGTACTTGGCTAAATAATCTGTTTCATTGTATTCATAGCCGGCCACATACACATCACTACCGGCCACAAAAATAGAGTTAGCAACCAACCCATCGGATAGATTTACACCCATTCCATTCTTCCAATACTTGGCTGCTGCATTAGTGCCGTTCGATTCTCTGCCAGCGACATACACATCATTGCCAGCAACGAAAATTGAAGTAGCTTTTGCATTCTGTGTGCCATCGGTAAGCTCAACTGCTGCTCCGTTCTTCCAATATTTAGCTACTGACCTGCTTCCGTTAGATTCGTAACCTGCAACATACACGTCATTACCAGCAACGAAAATAGATTCGACATACGCTGCATTTGAGCCATCGGTAAGATTTACGACTGCTCCGTTCTTCCAGTATTTGGCTATTGTTTTACTGCCGTTAGATTCATTGCCGGCCACATATATATCACTGCCTGCTACAAAAATAGAAGTAGCAGTTGATTCTTTAGTTTCATCGGTAAGGCTCGTTGGTATTCCATTTTTCCAGTACTTAGCTACACCATTTGTTCCGTTGTATTCCTGCCCTGCCACGTACACAGACGGTATGTAAACAAAGTCATTTAATGAAGTTATTGTCTGCGTGCCTAGTTGTATAGTTATTTTGCCTGTAGTTGTTCCTATAGGTACTGTTACTGTGAGTGCAGTAGCTGTGGCGGCCGTCACGGTTGCTTCTGTGCCATTAAACTTGACAATGTTTTCACTTGTAACGGTGCTGAAGTTTTTCCCGTTGATAGTCACAATTGTTCCCTCCGTTCCTTCAGTAGGTGAAAAACCGGTTATGGATGGAGATGCTGTTGAGGAATCATCATCGTTACATGAATTAAATACGAGTAAAACTGCCAATAGCAATACGGACTTAGCGCACACAATAAATTTCATTTAGTTTTATATTTAAGGGTTCAAGGGTGAAAAATAGGTTTTCGGAACCCCAAATGTATGGTAAAATTACCTATATACACACTGCTCATCAGCATTTATATATACCTAATTTATAGGATATACAAATATTAAATAAAACACTACTAAATATTGTATCAAATTAACATCTCACTTGCTGTACTTAAATACAGTACTTAACAAAACCTCCGCGTATAATTCTAAACGAACCTGGCATTTGCTTCATAGTAAACAGCTTTCTAAAAAGAATTACTCTACAAAGAATATATCCCACAATAAGAATTGCTAGGTGCCAATCATAAATCAAGACACCTATTACAAGTCAATTTATCGTTATTGCAGGTGAAAGTTAGAGCACTCTTGACACTCAAGTAAAAGAGTTGCTATACTTGTTCCGTCAGTAAGATTTACGCATTTAAAGTGTACCATGTTCTCATCAAAATGGGCCACTCAATTTGCTATTTTGTTTAAACAAAACAGTTCTTCCAAAGACGAATTATCCATCTATAATTTATACCTCGTTTAAATCAAGGATATGCAATAGACGACTATACATATATAGCGTAATGAGGTTGTTTGTGAAATATATTTAGCATACTACGAATACTTATTTGCAAGTAAATATTCGCCTGCCCTATACTCGAATCGATTTATAGTTATGACAGATTGAGAGGTTCGAACACGCTTGATTAGTCAAATTAGGAAACCTTGATTTTGTAAGAATTTCGAGCATCCAATGAACCGAACAGGATTACTTCGAACCAAAAAAAGCCTGAAACCGTAAAGATTTCAGGCTTTTTGATGTTATGTAAACTGGAGGGTCGGTATTTCGAACCTTTTCCTTCAGGATTTACTGAAAATCAAGTTTTTTAGAGACTAAAACTCGCTGCCAAGCTTCAGCTTTGTCAAGTGAACATATCATGTTTTTAAGAGAATTTATTAAGACAAAAGACAAATTTTAACTTCCACATGGTATAGTCCACCTTTTAGATTGTTTAGTGTTGTTTGGTGTCATTAAACTGCCAAAGCACATTTACAATTTTCCAAGTTCCATTTAGTTTGACAATGTGCATATAGTCAATCCATTCGTCAGCAATTAATTTTACAGACGCTGTCCGCTCCGAAACATCGAGCATTTTTACCTCTTTCTTTGGCGAGGATGGAAACTTATCACCATTCTTATTATAGCTTTCGGCAAGTAAGACCATAGATTCAGTAGTTGTCTCTCGAACATAGTCTTTGCCTGTTGCTTTGTCTTTCCAAAATGTCCTCTTTACCATTCTTGGATGCAAGGCACGTTCCATTTGTAAAGGATTTGGTTTGTGTTGTGATTCAATGTAATCAAGAGCCGCTTGTTTTATTTCTAGACTGTCTTGCTTAGTCTGTCCAAAAATAGTGCTGCCTGTCAGAAGTAATACAAGGCTTAAAAAAAGAAATCGTATGATCATCCTGTTTGTAATTATTAGTTTTAAAAACTTTTTTCTCAATGTTTGATTGTTAGTCGTTTTACACCGCTAACAATTGGCTAACCGCATGTAGCATATATTGCGATATATATATGAATGTCGTTTATATTCCTTTTGTCCGTCATGACTTTGCAATGCCAGTGGCCAATTCAGTTGAGCCACCCAATATCCACGAAATCTCAGGCATCTCAAAATTGTACTATTAATTTCTCAAGTGGACTTTTAATATCTTTAGTAGTTGCTACTTGTTTAAAAAAACCAGCTTTTCTAAAGGCGAATTATCCATCTATAATGTATACCTCGCTTAAATAAAGGATATGCAATTGATCGTGTGTCATGGTCGAAGATGGTTGTGTGCTAAAATATATTTCACAAAAGCATCGTTGCGCGATATGTATATCTATTACATCATTGCAAGTAACTTCGCCTGCACTATACTTAAATCGATTTATAGTTATAACGGATTATGGTTCAAAATTTTTGATTGGTCAATTAGGACGTTGTGAGAATTTCGAGGGCGATAGAGAATCGAACAGATATCTTCTAACAAAAAAGCCCGAAGTCATGAAGACTTCAGGCTTTAAATCTTAAATGTAGACTGGAGGGTCGGTAGTTCGAACCTTTTCCGTCAAGATTTATTGAGACTCAAGGTTTTTACGAATCTTCAACAAATCCAGATAGTATCACCTCATTCTGAAAAACAAAAAACTCATTTCACATAAATACCTTCGGCAAATGCACCGTTAGAACCATCGGTAAGGTCTACAGCTGTTCCATTCTTCCAGTATTTGGCGACCTGGTTATTCCCGTCATGTCCATAACCGGCTACATACACATCACTACCAACCACAAAGATAGCCCCTCCACCACCACCGGATGAGCTACTGTAAAGGTCTACAGAAACTCCATTCTTCCAGTATTTAGTTACGGTTGCTTTTCCATCGTATTTATAGCCGGATATATATACATTGTTGTCAGCTACAAAAACAGAACTAGCACTAAGTCCATCCGGAAGATTTATAGGTGTTCCATTTTTCCAATATTTGGCTAAATAATTTGTTCCATCGTATACTTCTCCCACCACATACACATCGCTGCCAGTCACAAAAATAGAGTTCGCGGCTATTCCCTCTGGCAGATTTACAGCTACTCCGTTCTTCCAATATTTAGCTACTGATTGACTACCGTTGGATTCGGAACCTGCGACATATACGTCATTACCTGTCACGAAAATTGAATTAGCAGATGCGCCATATGTACCATCGGTGAGATCTACTGCCGTTCCGTTCTTCCAAAACTTAGCCACCATCTTCGCTCCTTTGTATTCATAGCCGGCTACATATACATCACTACCAGCCACGAAAATAGATGCAGCATATGCTGCATTTGTACCGTCAGTAAGATTTACCTCTGTTTCATTCTTCCAATACTTAGCCACCTGCACAGCACCATAGTATTCGTTACCGACAACATACACATCGTTACCTGAAACGAAAACGGAATTAGCAAATGCGTTTCTGGTGCCATCCGTAAGATTGGTAGGTGTTCCATTCTTCCAAAACTTCGCGACATATTTTGTTCCATTGAATTCTTTACCTGCTACATATACATCTACAGGGACGGGTGGTATGTAAACAAAATCACTTGTTGAGGTCGCTGTCTGCGTGCCTACTTGTATGGTTATTTTGCCTGTAGTTGTTCCTATAGGTACTGTTACTGTGAGTGCAGTAGCTGTGGCGGCCGTCACGGTTGCTTCTGTGCCATTAAACTTGACAATGTTTTCACTTGTAACGGTGCTGAAGTTTTTCCCGTTGATAGTCACAATTGTTCCCTCCGTTCCTTCAGTAGGTGAAAAACCGGTTATGGATGGAGATG
>NZ_FUZU01000001.1:2401654-2565320 GCF_900167975.1 Ohtaekwangia koreensis | reverse complement strand
TACGAGTAAAACTGCCAATAGCAATACGGACTTAGCGCACACAATAAATTTCATTTAGTTTTATATTTAAGGGTTCAAGGGTGAAAAATAGGTTTCAGAACCCTAAATTTATGGTAAAATTACCTATATACACACTGCTCATCAGCATTTATATATATACCTAATTTATAGGATATACAAATATTAAATAAAACACTACTAAATATTGTGTTAAATTAACACCTCACTTGCTGTACTTAAATACAGTAGTTAACAAAACCTCCGCGTATAATTCTAACGAACCTGGCATTTGCTTCATAGTAAACAGCTTTCTAAAAAGAATTATTCTACAAAGAATATATCCCACAATAAGAATTTCTAGGTGCCGATCATAATCAAGACACCTATTACAAGTCAATTTATCGTTATTGCAGGTGAAAGTTAGAGCACTCTTGACACTCAAGTAAAAGAGTTGCTATACATATACCAGTCGCGAAAATCGATACGGCATATGCATTATTTGTTCCGTCAGTAAGATTTACTCATTTAAAGTGTACCATGTGCTCATCAAAATGGGTCACTCAATTTGCTATTTTGTTTAAACAAAAACAGTTCCTCCAAAGACGAATTATCCATCTATAATGTATACCTCGTTTAAACAAAGGATATGCAATAGACGACTATACATATATAGCGTAATGATGTTGCCTGTGAGATATATTCTTAGGACACAATAACATTTTTCTACTCCGAATACTTTTTTGCAAGGTAAATATTCGCCCTGCGCTATACTCGAATCGATTTATAGTCATAACGGATTGAGAGGTTCGAACACGCTTGATTAGTCAAATTGAGAAACCTTGAAATTATGAGAATTTTGAGGTCGTAATGAACCGAACAGGATCACTTCGAACCAAAAAAAGCCTGAAATCTTTAAGATTTCAGGCTTTTTGATGTTGTGTAGCGCGGGGGGGAGTTGAACCCCCGACCTTTGGGTTATGAATCCAACGCTCTAACCACCTGAGCTACCGCGCCATTTCTATTATCGCACCACTTAGAAACCATGCCATTCCTGGCAACGCTTTGTAAATGGGAGCGCAAACTTACAACGTTGTATTAAATTTTCAAGAACTCTCGAAAATAATAATTACAGCTTCCGGTTTTCATATTCAGAAAAATCCGGTTTCAAGCGCTCATAATCTCTTAAAAGAACGGGCGTGGAAAATAAAAGATCTGCGGTAGACCGGTTACAGGCAATGGGTATATTCCACACGGTCGCAATTCGAAGTAACGCTTTTATATCCTGATCGTGCGGCAGTGGCTCCATCGGATCCCAGAAAAAAACAAGAGCATCAATCTTTCCTTCCGAGATCAGCGAGCCAATCTGCTGGTCGCCTCCAAGCGGTCCGCTGTGCAACATTCTGATGGGCAACTTCAATTCCTGTTCGAGCAATCTGCCGGTTGTTCCTGTAGCATAGATATCAAAGTTCTCCATACTGTCACGATGTTGCTTCGACCATTCAATTAACTCTTTCTTCTTATTGTCGTGAGCCACAAGGGCTATGTTCTTCCGTATCATATTCAAACTAAATACAGATAAAAATACGTATTGCAGGTTACATTCCTTCTTCTATTTTTGCCGACCTGTTTAAAATTTATGGAACAAGAGAATCTCGTACGGTGGGTTGAACAGATAGCAAAAGAGTTCTCGCAACCCCTTAAGAATGTCAAAGCTGTTGGTGACCTTTTGGCTGAAGGTGCCACCATTCCTTTTATATCGCGCTACCGGAAGGAAATGACCGGCAGCATGGATGAGGTAATGATTGCCAATATCCGTGACCGCATTGAACAACTACGCGAACTGGATAAACGCAGGGAGGCCGTTATCAGCTCCATTGAAAAACAAGGCAAGCTTACTCCGGACCTGATGTCTTCGATCGTGACAGCAGAAACGCTGGCCGAACTGGAAGATATTTACCTTCCGTATAAACCGAAGCGTAAAACGAGAGCCAGTGCTGCTAAAGAGAAAGGACTTGAGCCACTCGCACAGCGATTGTTCGATCAGGAGAAATTTGATCTCGAAGAGTTCTCGAAATCATTTATCGATACAGAGAAAGGTGTCGCTACGTTGGAGGAAGCTTTGGATGGCGCACGCGATATCATTGCTGAATGGGTAAGTGAAAATCCGGACACTCGTAAAAATGTCCGTGAAATTTTCTGGACTGAAGGTCTCGTGGAATCGCGCGTACTAAAAGGTAAAGAAACAGAAGGACAAAAGTTCAAAGATTACTTTGAGTGGAGTGAGCCTATATCCAAGACTCCTTCACACCGCTTGCTTGCCATGCGCAGAGGCGAGAAAGAAGGTATACTTGCGCTGGATATATATCCTCCGGAAGAACTGGCTATCAGTTCAATGGAGCGTCAATATGTGAAGAGTGAAAATGCAGCGACTGAACAAGTGAAGCTCGCTATAAAAGATAGTTATAAACGCCTGCTTCGTCCTTCACTGGAAACGGAGGTACGTATGGAGTCGAAGATGAAGGCTGATGAAGAAGCCATCAAAGTATTCGCTTCCAATCTGAAAGAGCTGTTGCTGGCTGCACCCCTCGGACAAAAAAATGTACTTGCTTTGGATCCCGGATTCAGAACAGGATGTAAAGTAGTATGCCTCGATCGTCAGGGTAAATTATTACATCACGATGTTATATACCCACACGAACCTCAACGTGAAACTGCAAAGTCTGCGGCGCTCATTAAAATGCTTTGTGAGAAGTATGATATAGAGGCCATTGCTATCGGAAACGGAACAGCTGGTCGTGAGACCGAAGCTTTCGCCAAAGCTATAGGCCTCAACAATAAGATCATCATTGTCATGGTGAATGAAAGTGGTGCTTCGGTATATTCTGCTTCTGAAGTTGCCCGCGATGAATTCCCGGATAAAGATGTTACTGTACGTGGCGCTGTTTCTATTGGAAGACGACTCACTGATCCATTGGCCGAACTGGTAAAGATCGATCCTAAATCAATTGGTGTAGGTCAGTATCAACACGATGTTGAGCAGACAAAACTAAAGCAAGGTTTGGATGATGTAGTGATGAGTTGCGTGAACTCTGTAGGTGTTGAAGTAAACACCGCGAGTAAAGAACTCCTCTCCTATGTTTCCGGATTAAGTTCATCATTAGCCAAGAACATCGTTGAGTATAGAAATCAAAACGGACCATTCAAGAGCCGCGAATCATTGATGAAAGTATCACGTCTTGGTGAAAAAGTTTTTGAACAAGCGGCTGGTTTCTTACGCATCCGCGAAGCAGAGAATCCCCTTGACGCCAGTGCTGTTCACCCAGAGAGTTATCCTATCGTTCAGCAAATGGCCAGTGACCTGGGCTGCTCCGTAAAAGATCTGATGAGCAGTGGGGAGCTGCGCAAGCAACTTGATCTTAAAAAATATGTAACAGAAAAAGTTGGTCTGCCTACGTTGACAGATATACTTACCGAACTTGAAAAACCCGGACGTGACCCACGACAAGTATTCGAGATCTTCAGTTTCACGGATGGTGTAAATTCAATAGCAGATCTGAAAATCGGAATGTCACTTCCAGGTATTGTTACGAACGTAACCAACTTTGGTGCGTTTGTCGATATCGGTGTTCACCAGGATGGACTGGTACACATCAGTCACTTGTCTGATAAATTTATTAAAGACCCCAAGGAGGTTGTTACAGTTCAACAGAAAGTAAAAGTTACTGTTGTTGAGGTCGATGTACCTCGCAAGCGTATCGGACTTTCCATGAAGAGTAATCCATTTGCTGATCAACCTCAACCTTCGGCCGGAACGTCTCCATCACGAGGCAAAAAAGATAAGCCGAAAGAAAAGGAAAAAGAGAAAGAGGTAAGCATGGAAGAGAAGCTCGCCATGCTGGTGAGTAAGTTTAAGAAATAAAAGCTTAATGCTTCAAATCAGAAGTATAAAGTAAGCGTAAAAGCCTGAAGCAAAAGTTACTATGACTTTATGCTTCGGGCTTTTACGCTTTAGCCCTTTCGTTTTTTGATTTTAACTTCTATTGAAAGCGTTGATCGTTGCGCTATTTTTCGCTTTCTGACGATAAACTCTATCTTCGCACATCCTTAATTTTTTACTTATGTTACCAAACCAGAATCCAACAGAAACCGCAGCCTGGCAAAGACTTGAAATGCTTTTTCTAACGATGCAGGCAACCCCCATGCGCGAAATGTTTGACGAAGATCCCAGTCGCTTTGAAAAGTTTCACACACAGTTCAATGATATACTGGTCGATTATTCCAAGAACATAATCAACGAAGAAGTCATTAAGGAATTGATTTCATTAGCACGCGAAGTAGAATTGAAAGATGCTATCGATGCCTTGTTTCGTGGTGAGGCTATAAACCAAACGGAAGGCCGTTCGGTGCTACATATAGCCTTGCGTAATCGCGCCAACACTCCTATCCTGGTTGATGATGCTGATATCATGCAGGATGTTAACAAGGTGTTGGATCAGATGAAAAACTTTTCCACTAATCTTCACAATGGGACATGGAAAGGATTTTCTGGCAAGACGATCACGGATGTTGTCAACATCGGCATAGGAGGATCTGACCTCGGTCCCTATATGGTAACAGAAGCGCTTCGCCCCTATTGGAAAAACATCACACCTCATTTTGTATCCAACGTAGATGGAACACATATAGCAGAGACGCTAAAGCGTGTTAATCCTGAAACGACTTTGTTTATTATAGCATCCAAAACTTTCACCACACAAGAGACGATGACGAATGCTGAATCAGCACGCACATGGTTCCTTGAAAAAACCGGAGGTAAAGGTGAAGTTGCAAAACACTTTGTTGCTGTATCTACCAATCAAAAAGAAGTAACCAAGTTTGGTATAGCACCTGAGAATATGTTTGTATTCTGGGATTGGGTAGGTGGTCGTTATTCATTGTGGTCATCTATAGGGCTATCCATTGTTTGTACCATTGGCTTTGAAAATTTTGAAAAGCTATTGAGTGGCGCACACGCTGTCGATAATCATTTCAAGAATGAACCGTTCGAAACAAATATACCGGTCATACTTGCCCTCATCGGCATCTGGTATAATAACTTCTTCGGTGCTGCATCTGAAGCAATTTTACCGTACGATCAATACCTGCATCGCTTCGCTGCCTATTTTCAGCAAGGCAATATGGAGAGTAATGGTAAGTCTGTTGATCGCAATGGTGAGCCTGTAACGTATCAGACGGGCCCTGTTATCTGGGGTGAGCCGGGTACAAATGGTCAACATGCTTTTTATCAACTCATACATCAAGGCACTAAACTTATACCTTGCGATTTTATAGCTCCGGCTATCAGTCAGAATCCGATCAGCGATCATCACGATAAATTACTTTCCAATTACTTCGCACAAACCGAAGCACTGATGCGCGGCAGGACGCGTGAAGAAGTTGAACAAGAACTTGCTAAAGCAGGACTCGATAAAGATTCTATTGCATTTCATGCTCCTTTCCGTGTGTTCGAAGGGAACAGACCCAGCAACAGTATACTCTTCAAAAAACTGACTCCTGAAACGTTGGGAAGTTTGATCGCTTTATACGAGCATAAGATTTTTGCCCAGGGGATCATTTGGAACATCTTCAGCTTTGATCAGTGGGGTGTTGAACTCGGAAAAGTTTTGGCTAAGAAAATACTTCCGGAACTCACGACAACCGAAGAAATCACTTCTCACGATTCTTCTACAAACGGGTTAATCAATTATTTCAAACGATTGAAATCGGAATGATAAACTAATTGATTGTAAAATATTAACAGTACATTATTTTTGATGGATTTTTCAACCAGATGAGCAATAAAATTTCGAAGATTGGGGTGTTCACGTCGGGTGGCGATGCTCCGGGAATGAACGCAGCCATCCGTGCAGTAGTACGTGCGTGTACGTATTACAAGACAGAATGCGTAGGTATAATGCGTGGTTATGAAGGGATGATTGAAGGTGACTTCGAACAACTGGACGCACGGTGGGTAGGTAACATCCTGCAGCGTGGCGGAACAGTATTAAAGTCAGCACGCAGCAAAGAGTTTCGTACACCGGAAGGTAGATTGAAAGCATTGGGTAAACTTAGAAGTGAAGGTATAGATTCACTCATTGCTATCGGTGGTGATGGTACGTTTACAGGACTTCACAAATTCCACCAGGAATTCGGTATACCTTCTATATGTATACCTGGAACGATTGACAACGATTTGTCAGGTACAGATTATACCATCGGCTATGATACAGCTACCAACACCGCTGTTGAAGCTATAGATAAAATCCGCGATACGGCCCTTTCCCACAACCGCCTTTTCTTTATTGAAGTAATGGGCAGACACTCCGGATATATCGCTATCAACAGTGGTATAGCAGGAGGCGCAGCTGCAATCGTTATACCTGAAGAGACTATGTCCTTCGAGGAACTATATAAAATTTTAGGTGAAGGAGAAGAAACCAGCAAGAAGTCAAATCTTGTTGTAGTAGCCGAGGGATCGAAGATCGGTGATGCGCATACGCTGGCCAAGAAAGTAGCGGAGCGCTCTTCATATTTCGACATTAAAGTTACAGTTCTCGGACACCTTCAGCGTGGGGGTGCTCCTACATACTTCGATCGTGTATTGGCGAGTCGTATGGGTATAGCAGCTGTAGAAGGTTTATTGAATGGAAAAAGTGATGTGATGGTCGGTATAAAGGACAATAAGATTGTTTATAATAATTTCGATATCATCATGCAGAATCACCATGAAATTGACGAAGAATCAATGCGTATAGCAAAGATCTTGTCGATCTGATAGAGTCCAACCAAACCAATCAATAATTCAAATTTTACCATGAAAGAACTAACCATTGGAATCGACATCGGAGGAACGAATACCAAATATGGTATCGTTGATCGCGATGGCAATGTTGTTTTCCAGGGCAGCATTTCAACTACCGAGTACGAAGAGTTCAAAGATTACTTTGGCGGCCTGGCAGCAGCGCTTCGTAAGGCTACAGCAACAATTTCGTTTGCTCATAAACTTATCGGCGTAGGTGTAGGCGCAGCAAACGGAAACTATTACAAAGGAACGATTGAACGTGCTACCAATTTACCGTGGAAAGGCATCATTCCCCTGGCAGATATGTTCAGGGAAGAGTTTGATATTCCTGCCATTGTAACAAACGATGCGAATGCTGCAGCGGTTGGCGAAATGGTATATGGTTCTGCCAAAGGAATGAAAGACTTTGTTGTTATTACACTGGGCACCGGCTTAGGCAGCGGCTTTGTATGCAACGGACATCTTCTCAATGGTAAACATGGTATAGCAGGTGAAGTAGGACATACTTCCGTAAACCCTGCCGGACGTTTCTGTAACTGCGGTAAACGTGGATGCCTCGAAACCTATGTATCGGCAACGGGTATAAAACGTACGGTATATAAATTACTGGCAGATCACCTTGAACCAAGTGAACTTCGTGGTATAAGTTTCGATAATCTTACTACCAAGATGATAACAGAAGCCGCTGTGCGTGGTGATGTTGTTGCTTTGGCAGCCTTTGAATATACCGGAAGGATATTGGGAATGAAACTCGCTGAAACGGTTGTTCACACTGATCCGGAAGCAATCTTCTTATTCGGTGGACTTTCACTAGCGGGAGATCTTATCTTCAAGCCAACGATCAAACACATGGAGGCGAACCTGATGCCTCTGTTCCGTGGCAAAGTAAAAGTTCTGCCTTCAGGTTTACAGAATCAGGCAGCTCCTATATTAGGCGCCAGCAGCCTGGTATGGAACTATCTCGACAATAAACAACTAAAAGAAGAAGTATATTAATCGAAGTAAAAACTTTACAAATAAAAAAAGTCGGATGTGAGTCCGACTTTTTTATTTGCTGGCGATCTATATACTTCGTTTATACTTTTAACATCAACCCTGCATGAATATTAAACCCTGCCCTTCCCTGGTATGTGTTAATATTTCTTCGTGAAAACTCCGGATAATATACTTTCTGATTCAGCAGGTTTACACCATAACAAAATACAGTTACATTCGGAACGTCCGGGTTCTGCCAAAACTCACGCAGTTCCAGCTTCACATTTGCTGTCAGGTAACAGACCGGTTTCATTACAGGATTTGCATTGGTTGGTGTACCGGCAAAATTCGCGGGTATATTTTCAGACGAGAACTTTGCATGTATATTCCCACCTGTACTATAGAAGGTATTAAATACCGCTACGTCTAAACCACGGGCATTCTCATAGTTTACACCGAGCTTTGCCATATATAGTGGCGTGCCTCCGTAGTTCTTATACCCGGCATCATTTTTACTACGCTGAAATGCAAATGAAGCAATGCTGTTCCAATGTGAAGAGAAATAAAATTTACCCTCGGCTTCAATACCGTAGGATGTCTTGCTGCCTCTGTTAGTATACTGTGGTGTATTGGCAATTTCGTTGGCAGGGTCATTGGCTGCAGTTCGTACAATCTCGTTTGACTGTTCACTTCTAAAATAATTTATTGATGTCTCAAACTTGTGCTTAGCCATAAAGACCTGAACCTCGGATGTACTAACCTCTTCTGGTAAAAGATCCGGATTACCGCGAAGAACACCCGGTATATCGATTGCCTTTTCTCCACCGGGTGTTGCTGAGCGGAATGCACTTCCATATAACAGTTTACCACCAAATCCGGAATTATTTTTCAGAATCAAAGCTATCCGCGGACTGTAGTGCATATCAAGTGCCGTAACTTTATTGGCTTGTACTCCCCCTACTACTCTCAGATAATCAAAAGGAGTATAACTTAACTGTGCATAGCCACTATACCAGGTTTCATTCCAGTGCGGCACATAGTAAAACGGATCTTCATTATGCTGCTCTTTGTTCTGTGTAAATGCAGTACCATTAGCATTTTTCGTTTCATCATTGGCAGAGCCCTGCTGGTTATTAAGCATAAAACCAATCACTCCATTCAGATCACTCCTTATCGCTATCGTATTAGACCACTCGGCCAGCAGGTCATTGGCAAGTGTTACTACCGGCCTGTTTTTAAAATCGGCCTGGCTTAAATCAAACCTTGTTCTGTTCCAGGTAAGGTTAAGCGAGCTCGTCCAAAACGAAGTAATATCTTTTTTATAACCTATATCTCCCAACACTTTGTCGGAGTATACTTCGAAGCGGGTTGGTGTTTGATTCGGCCCTGCATTGGCAGGCACCACCCACTGCGATGCATTATTCATGGCTTGCCAGCTTGAACGTCCAAAAAATGTATTAACAGTAAGGCCTTTGTAATCTGCCCGCAACGAAGCTCCTACATCATTTCTATCCATATTGATTGTTCGGGCAGGGTTTACAATCGAATCAAATACCGGTACTGTTTTACTCCGAATAATCGCACGTTCATCGCGCGCTGTAAATTGCCACCCATTCGTAGTATATAAATTTACACTTGCGTCTAACGTCAGATCTTTATACTTGATGCCGGAATATACTTGTGCCTGCCTTGTATTGAAACTTCCATACCGCGTACTCATACGAAACTCGTTTTTACCGGCATGCTTCAAAATAATATTAATAACACCTGTAAAAGCGTTAGTACCATACAATACAGATCCGGGACCACGAATTATCTCCAGTCTTTCAATAGCCTCTAATGGGTAGGCATTCATAACCGCCATGAGTGTGCCGCCAAGATAACTATCTCTATACGGTCGTCCATCAATCAATATCAACACCTTGGTTGCCCAGTGTGCTGATGATTCACCGCGCATTACCGGAAGGTTGTTGGTTAATGTATAGGATCCGGTCATATATATACCTGCCACCCGATCAAGCACCTCTGCCAGATTGGTTGCTCCGTAAGATTCAATTTCCTTTGCGGTTACAATGGAAACAATACCAGGAGCATCGCGCACTGTTTCTTCCTGCTTGGATGCGGTCGTAATTTTCAAATTCAACAGATCTTCAAGAGACATGTCGTACAATTGTGTATCGGTATAGGTGGAATCCATTGAACTATCCTGTGCCATCAAAGAAAAGCTGAATAGTAAAAAGAAGATAACACATGATACCTGGATAAACATTCTGTGACTCAAATAGTAGAATAGCCTCATATTTATATATAGTGTTAATAAAACAGTGCGATTACGGTTCAGTTCACAGAGATATCAATTACTCACCCCTAGACATGTTGCCTGATACAAAAGCAATCCGCCAATTGATTTGACCATTACTTATCAAATCGCCCTCCCTGAGTATATATTATCCAAACATTATACCGGCAAAGGTAACGAAGCACATCTCAGAATCCGGCACCAGCTCAGTCTACCGCATAAATGCACTGTTTCATCACGACATATCCTATATCATTTGGTATAAAAAAATCGATCATTAAAAGAATTCGCTAAAAAATTACAGATACCAATCCATGGCAACCGAAATAATAACCCACCCTTAATTGGTTATCTCAGTATACGCCATATACATAACAAAAGATTAGTCAGCAGTCGGCAATGAAAACAAGACCGCATTTATATACCTCTAAAAATGACAGATGCGTTATTAACTAACATGTGTAGAACGGGCATGCAACTACATCATAACGGAATACATCCTGATAAAGAATTACAATGAACCCGACTTCGTTCAGAGTCAAAAATATGACAAGATATACATCAATCGATTTGATAATTACATTACAGGTAACTGCAAACACAGCTATCCTGCTCCCTGTATCGGGGCAGTGTCCTTTGCAACTTGATGTCTATTGATTTATGCGGGATACCCGCTTCGTGTACCAGACACCTTACTTATGCCAGCCAGTCTGATTAACTAAAAAAAATGTATACTTAAATATAGTATATTTACCGGGTGACTTCTAAAAACTCTTTCAACGAAGAGTCTTCCGGAACACCTATTCTTTTCTTGAGGCGATAACGCGATTGTTTTACACTTTCCGCCGAGATACCGAGCATAGAGGCAGCCTCTTTAATTGACAAATTCAGCTTCGTTATGGCAGCAAGCCTGAGTTCAGCTGCCGTGATACCGGGATACTTGTAGCGGAGGTTATTAAAAAAACTGGGATACACTTCGTCAAATGCTTTTTTAAAATTCTCCCACTCATCTTCAGTATGAATTTTCAGATGAAGTATTTTTCCGAACTTTTCCATGTTCTCATCAACGGCTGTCGCGTTACTTTTCAATGCTTCCAGTTCCTCCGTAATGCTGGATATAATTTTTGATTTCTCAAGCAGTCTTTGTGTGTAGTGTTTTAGCTGGTGTTGTCTGGAAGACAATATTAATTTTGTTCTATTATACAGTAAAAACGCCAACAGCAACAAACAGATCAGTAATCCTATAAATGCATTTCTCCGAAATATACCCGACTCATATTGCTGCACTTGTGCTGCGAGCTCTATATCCTTCTTTTCCAATTCGTAGCTATGCACCATCTTATCCATGGCAGCTTGATTGGATTCACTCTTAACACTATCGTTCAATGCAGCATACGATGACAAAAAATCATACGCCTTTTCAGAATTACCAAGGGAATGATGTATATCGGCAAGACGTTTATAGTTTTGTGAGATATATAGCTTTATATTGTATTGTTTCGCCAGAGTCAATCCTTTCTCGGCCATTTCCTTTGCCTTTTCCAGCCGGCCTTCCGCTGCATATATTTCACTATAAACACCATATATCTCAGAAAGTACATTTGTATTTTCTTTATTGGCCGCAAACTGTAAAGCTTTCTCTATATATTCATGAGCCTTCCCGTAGTCTTTTTGCTTCAAATAAAGACCACTCATATTGATCATGGACAACAGTACAGGATAGTGATTATTTATCTTACTGCCTTGCTTTACAGTTTCATGATAGTACGACAATGCAAGGGAATCTTTGCCTTGTTGCTGGTAGACATACCCTGTGTTGTACATGACTGTAACCGGTCCTCTCTTATTCCCGGTTTGCTTCCAAATGGCTATTGCTTTTTGATAGTATTGAATAGCTGCGTCATATTTACCTTCGGTTTGGTATGAAGAGCCTAGGTCATGATAATTAATGGCCATCAACTTTAAATCATTTCGCTTTTCTGCGATGCGTAGCGACTCCAAATAGAATTCAACGGCTTTACGTTCGTTTCCTGCGTCTGCATAAGCTGAACCCAGTAACCCGTAGGCATCCGACATACCTTTCTCGAAATTATTCCGTTTCGCGCATGCCAATGCCTCATGCGCTGTTTCAAGCATCTTGTTTATATCTGTCTCACCGTAGGCATAGCATAAATCAATAAGACAATTCACCCTATTAGTGTCATCGGGAACAGTTTGAAGAACTGCTGTAAGACTATCGATCGTCCTGTTCTGAGCCTGCACAACAAAGAATGAAGCATACAGCGACAACGTTAATAGGATATATATTCTACCGAGGGTCATAAATTGATATCAAAGGTATGCCTTACCATAGGTGCTATTTTTTTGTATTTATTAAGAAACAGTACAAGTGTATAGAGATACGGCATGTATACCTTCTTAATTCAATTGCGAATGTCTGTTACCATGTTGTCACTCCTCCAACTGCGGTATAAAAAACTCTCTCTCTCTTATGCCTTTTTATAGTAACCATTTTGTAGCGCTCATTCTATAAAAGACCAGCTACAAACTCTATTTCTTTGAACATAGTTGCGAGAGCATCACTTCACTTAGTTTATGCAGTATCGCTGTGTGATCATTGTGCTAAATCCGGTATTTGCTGCTCAGCATCCATTAATTGGTAGTAACAAAAAATTAATCAATGAACGTGTTCGTAAAAAAAACAACAGTCCTTTTCTTTCTGCTCTTACTTTTTATACCGAAAATATCGGAGGCACAGGACGAAAAGTTTCAGGCGATCTTTCTCTATAAGTTCATAGAGAACATAAACTGGCCTGACGTGAGGAAAAATTTAGTGGTAGGCATCGTGGGAAAATCCCCTGTGCAAGATGAGTTTGAGAAAATACTGCAAAGCCGTAACAACAGTACAATCTCGGTAAAGAAAATTACATCGGCAGAAGCGGCTACCTGCGACATCGTGTTCCTGCCCGAGAAGCAAAATTCAATGTTCAATACCATCATGGAGAACACCAGCAGGAAAAGTATACTGATTGTTACCGAGGCTCCTGGTCTTACCAAGAAAGGTGCCTGTATCAGTTTTCAAAGAGAGAAGAACAAGCTCGGATTTGCAGTAAATAAATCAACGCTTGATCTGCGTAGCCTCCGGGTGTCAAGCACGTTGCTCAATCTGAGCCAACAGATATAATATACACCTATGCCGTTCGACAGTACAAAAAAAGAAACAGTGCCGGCCATTTAACCAACCGACACTGTCTAGTGATACTACATCTTTACTGTAATTCCTGTGTGAATATTAAATCCAGCTCTTCCCGGATATGTATTTATATTTCTACGCGAAAACTCAGGATAGTAAACTTGTTGATCCAAGAGGTTAACACCATAGCAGAATAAAGTTATATCCGGCATGTCTGGTTTCTCCAGAAACTCGGGAAGAGACAACCTCACATTTGCTGTCAGGAAGTTTATTGTTTTCATTTTGGGGTTCGCATCCGTTGGAATACCTGCAAAATTGCTCGGCACATTTTCCGAAGAAAACTTAGCCCGTATATTTCCTCCTTTACTATAAAATGAATTAAAAACACCAACCTGCAAACCACGACTATTTTTATAATCTATACCGAGCTTCGCCATATATAAAGGCGTGCCGGAATAATCTTTATACCCTAAATCATTTTTACTTGTCTGGGATGCAAAAGATGCCAGGGTACTCCATCGTGAAGAAATGTAAAATTTAGTTTCCGCCTCTATACCGCGAGAAGTCTGGCTGCCTCTGTTTACAAACTGTGGTGTATTTGGAATTTCATTTACCGGATCGGCAGTGGACGTCCGTACAATCTTATTCGATTGATCGCTATAGAAATAATTGATAGATGCCTCAAATTTCTTCTTCACTAAAAAAAATTGAATCTCAGAAGTGTTCACTACTTCCGGCAACAGATTGGGATTACCACGAATCACCCCTGTTACGTCAATGGCTTTTTCGCCACCCGGAGTTGCCGAACGGAAAGCACTACCATACAGTAATTTACCACCAAAGCCCGATTTAGTTTGTAAAACAGCAGCCAGTCGCGGACTATATTTCATATCAACGCCAGTAACTTTGTTGGCCTGCCCACCAGCTACAATTTTCAGAAGTTTAAATGGAGAATAAGCAAGTTGCGCATATCCACTATACCAGGTTTCATTCCAATCCGGCACGAAGTAATATCCATCGGAATTCACAAATTCTCTGTTGTTTGAAAATGCTGTGCCATCCGCGTTTTTTGTTTTATCCGATGCATTCCCTCGTTGATTATTCATCACCAACCCAACGATAGCTTTTAAGTTTTTACGGAATTTCAAAATATTTGACCATTCTGTTAAAACATCATTACTCAATGTAATGACTGGCTTATTTTTAAAATCAGCACGTGAGATATCAAATGCCGTTCGGTTAAAAGTTACGTTAATGGCTGTAGAGTAATATGGCGTGATATCTTTGCTATACCCCAAGTCAGCAAACAGTTTGCTGGTATATACTTCAAATGCAATTGGTGTTGCATTAGGACCACCATTTACTGGAATAAGCCACTGCGCTGCATTAGACATAGGCTGAGCGCGGGTATAGCCGTAAAAGGTATTCAGCGTAAATCCTTTATACGAGCTGCTTATAACTGCACCCAGACCGGTACGGTCTAAATAAATTGTACGGGCAGGATTGATAATAGAATCATAAACCGGCTTGGTCTTGCTTCTGATGATTGCGTTCTCATCTCTGGCTGTAAATTTCCATCCATCGGTATTGTAAAAATTTATACTCGCATCTACTACAAGATCATTGTGCTTTACACCAGCAGAAATTTCGGTTTGCCTGGTATTGAAGCTTCCGTAACACGTAGTAGTTCGAAAATTATTTTTGGTTGATTTCTTAAGAATCACATTGATTACACCTGTAAAAGCATTCGTTCCGTATAGTACAGACCCGGGGCCACGTATCACTTCAACTCGCTCAACAGCATCGGGCGGGTAAGCATTAAAAACCTCAACCTGATTTCCTCCCAGGTAACTATCTCTATAAGGACGACCATTGATCAACACCAATACTTTGGTAGACCAAACTGCATTGGTCTCTCCTCGTATGGTAGGCATATTGTTTGTCAGCAAAAACGAACCAGTCATATATAGTCCTGCTACGCGATCAAGCACTTCGGCAAGGCTAGCAGCTCCATACGATTCAATTTCCTTGGCTGTTACGATAGAGACTACGGCAGGTGCATCGCGCACGGTCTCTTCTGACTTGGAGGCCGTCACTATTTTTACATGCAGAAGATCTTCCAGAGACATGTCATATAACTCCTGATCAAAAGCGTCTTCTTTCTCAACATTCTCTTGTGCTACTAAAGCCGGCCCGCTTAAAACAAAAAGGCATAGTATAGGAAGAATAAATACTTTTCGACAGAAAACAATGTAGAGTTGTTTCATAGACAATATATAAATGGAAATTCTATAATGGATAATGATGCAATCAGATTTCTTTGCCCAGGGTCAGCAGTAAAGTCGACACCTTTAAACCCTTCGCATCCAACGCATGTTTATTGACAATGAACCCCAGCTTATCTTCTTCTTGCAAGAAGCTAATGCCAGCACCCTTCTTCACAAAATCGGTTTCTTCGGTTACGATCAGTATACTTTTGGACTTAGTATACTCCATAACTTTGTTAAAAATAGAGCTGTGTGATTGCGGTATATAAATCACATCACAGGTCGCCACTTCTGATACTGAGATTTTTTGAGCGGTGAGATTCGCGGTGGACCGTACCTTCAGAATTTTTTGAAATTCCTCTAATACTTCTGTGTTTCCAATGATACCTATACGGAGATTTCTTTTTGAATCCGGCCAATTAACGTTGTCAATAAATTTGTAAAGGAAAATTGCCTGGAATTTCTCATTCTGAGCAGACGCGGCTAACGGCATGAGTAATAAAAGTGTGAGCATCACTCTGCATACTTTTTCTGTTTGTGACTTCATACGTATTTACTATTGATGATATAATCTCAAAAACAAACAATACACCTGACATGATGATTGGATATGTATAAAATATACAGATACCAATCATTCACATTTAGTAACGCAAATGAAGTTATTGTTAACCAATAAATTATTCAGGTTAATTCCACAGAGGAGCATCCGTATTTATACTTAGCAGAAATACGTAAAGGATGCTCGATATATACCTTAAGAGCACTGCGTATGGAAACAACTATATATTAAAGCATCACACTATTTTTGAGATGCCCCAAGACACTGCTCCTTGAAGGAAAAATAAAACTATCGATTAACGCGGTATTTTTACGCTGGCAAGACTCGGATGACATAAATATTGATTCTGCCTTTAAACATTACAGGAGAACCATCCTACATTACTTGTTATATTAAGAATAAAGCATTCTACATTCATTCCCACATTAAATGCCTATTCAAACTTTTCAACGCAGGATTTTGTACATGACGAACACACAACGATTATGGTGTTTCACAAAACAATCGCCGCGCCCACTTCTCTATCAATTAAGATTCTACCTGTTTTCCTATAAATACATTCTCTAAAAATATATAGGCTGAGTCTTTCAAAAACACCAGGTATGATACGCTCATCATGAGCGCGAACTCGGGAAGGTTCAGTACGATAGCGATCGTGAAATGAAAAAGTATACCTGCTATAAGCGTAAACATTCGCGTACTTCTGAACCATACGAATACAACGAAAGTAAGCTCAAACAATATCGTAATCCACGCAAGTACTATATTTAAAATAGGGTTAGTAAGAAGGTCTTTAAAAAATGGGTTGATGAGATGCTGCAGGTTGGAGATCATTAAAAACGCATCGCCCGTACGCCATGAATCCGTCATAAGTTTATCCCATCCCGAAATAAAATAAACAAAGACTATAATAAGCTGCGTTGCCAAAACAGATGCATTGAAAACAACGGTTTGCCATGCCATCATTTTGGCAGTTTTAAAATACGGAGTCGAAACCATGAAAATCATACAACCTGCAAGCGCAATCTGAACCTGGTCGGCACCATTCGTCAAGGGCATGGTAATACGGTATAGGTTGAGCGTGATCCAGAAAAAAATCGCCCCTGATAAATAATTCCAGGGTATAAAGATTCCGATGATGATCAGTGTAATGAAGAATATATATACCAGCGAAAGATGATCACCTGCCAGCACCGAAGGAGCAAACACAATCTTACCGGGCCACGAACGTGGCGTGGAAAGATAATGATACTTCACCATGACAAGCGAAGCATTCCACAAAAATAATATTCGGAGCAAGGTTAATATGAGCACTGCTTTACAAAAAACAGTGACTGCTCTCGGATTCTGAAAGCCGGACGACAACCATGCGATGAGCCTATCGTATGTCACAGATCTGCTTTGGATTAAATGTTATATTCCAAACCGTATCTACTTTGAAAGCAGATTGCTCTGATGAAAATGCAGAGAAGCTATAGATGAGATGTATCGAATCAACATTCTCCTTACCAATTAACCCATCAGTAACAAATGCACTTAGCGTACAGAACTGTTTAGTATTGCTTACTTCAGCAGGATCATGCGAATGCTTCCACTTCGTATTAAAAGCTTCACGCATAAAGTGACGCATTAAATCATCCTGCTTGAGCTTGTCGTATTGCCAGGGAGCGTTATAATATTGGCGATGCAAATCGGCTCCGTAGTCTACAAATGGGGACCACTCCCCTACGCTCTCTTTGTAACGTATATATAGGCTTGGAGAAATACTGATCCGATGTTCGGTATAAAAGGGACCAATCAAAAAAACACGCTTGTACAGTAGAGCTATAGCGGTGCGATGAAGCGGATAGTATTTAGGCGTTATCGTAAAGTAGATACATGCCAGAACATGGATCACGATTATCCATGCAAAGCATGCTGCTACTTTCCGAATGTATACGTCATGAGAGCCCGATGAATTCACGGTAAAAATTAGCGATACCTTTTCAGGAAAGCAACTACTCCACTTTCACGCCCAGGTTGTCGCCAAGCAAGCTGAATTGTTTAATCCACTCTGCGGAGTGACCGTTGTGTTCTCTATTTTGAACCGACATCTCGAAATATAGATTCTGTGTTTTATAAAGATTGGGATTGATCTTAAAATCGCGCAGCAATGGGAACAACCTGTTGAGTCGTTCGATGCGTCTGATCGTCTGACCTTCACCGTGAATCCGCTTGAGTTCTTTAAATATACTCTCCCCTCCGAGCCGCTCAACTTTACCGGCATCTTCGATGCTTAATTTCCATTTAGAAAGCTCATTCATGATGCGCTCTACCTGGCGAATGTTAATCTTCTCCGTTTGAAAACAACGAACCAGATCAGCATTCAAAATATACTCAAACGTAGTACGGTAAGCATTGGGAATAGGCGTATCGTTGTTTGCCAGTGCATTGACCAACGGATAATCTCGATTATAAATTCTGCGCAGCGATTCCTCCAGGTCGTTCATGCTTTGCTGTGTGATCAGGTTGAACACCTTTCGCTTCTCATCCTGAAACAACTGCCATATAGTATATTTCTCCGGCCCAAAATATGTTTGCATCAACCCGATGATATCGCCTAACCTTCCTTCCTCGAAAGCCTTTACGATCTGCGTTTGCATAACGGAAAATTTATCGGCCTCCATATCCAGCGATATATTACCGATAATGTTATGCTGCCCCATATATATAACAGCAAAGGCAAACTTCTTCTCGGAACGCGTAACATTCGAGCGAACTTTTGTAACGCCCAGAACAAGTCTCTGTTCCCCTGCTTCCTTGCGGATAAAGATCTCGTTCTGCGTGGTATAGTTAAATACCGGGAACGACTCAGGATCCTCTTCAAAGATAGACGCTACTGCATAGTGCATACCTACACGTTGCAGGTTGGTCTTGGAAGGCAATACATATTTACGATAAATCTGTGCGCCATTCTCCAGTGAAGGAACATTGCTCGGTGCTGTTTCCAGTCTATGCAAAAACTCTTCTTCGAGGTTTGTTTCGCTAATCTGACTTACCAGCTGAATAGCGCGACATGCGTATTGCATGATCTGTGTTGTCTCTATACCGGAGATCTCATCGAAGAACCAGCCGCAGCTGGTATACATCAGCATGGCATTGCGTTGTACTTCCATGAGCCGCAGTACGTGATTCTGCTCCACATCTTTGAGACAATGCTCCTTGAGGAATTTACGAATCGTATCATCATTGCGTTCAAGGATTATATTGATATAGTCTTCACGAGCCTTCCACGGATCTTTTAATACTTTGGAAGCTTCACGTTCGAAGATGGTTGCCAATTCATCGCGCAGCCAATCCAGTGATTCCCGTAAGGGCTTTCTCCATTTCTGATGCCAGGTTGGTTTGCCTCCGGAGTTACAGCCACAGTCATTGCGCCAGCGTTCTACACCATGCACACAACTCCACGAACTGTTCTCGTGAATTTCAGCTTCATATACCGGAGGTTCCTTGGCCAGAAACTCCGCATAGTTTGTCAGGGAGAATCGCGTATTACGTTCTATATAGTCGAGGCAAAATGCCAGCGCCATATCACCATGCTTATGATGGTGACCGTACGTTTCACCATCGGTAGCGATGTGTACCAATTGGGGGCCATCACTTTTTTCATTAAAGGAATTTACCAGGCGATCGGCAAACTTCATCCCGTCATATAGTAGACCATCGAAGGCAACACCTTGTGCGATTTGTCCATCATAAAAGAACAATGCTATACTTTTCCCGGAAGGTAACTTGCAAGTATAGGGTCTTCGTGTGTCTATACTTTCGGTAGTGACCCCTGTCCACATAAGCTCGCCAATCTTGCGAATTGATTTTGCCTGACGCGGAGCGAGAATCGTAAACTTGATACCATGCTTTGCCAGCAGTTCAAGTGACTCTATATCTACTGCTGTTTCAGCCAGCCACATTCCTTCCGGTAAACGTCCAAAACGATGAATGAAGTCACGAATCCCCCAGGTGATTTGAGTCTCCTTATCGCGCTTGTTCGCTAATGGCAGAATGATATGATTATATACCTGTGCTATAGCGGAGCCGTGCCCGCCGAAGTTCTTTATACTTTCACGATCGGCTTCAATGATCGCATCGTATGTTTCGCGATCATTTTCCTGCATCCACGAAAGCAACGTTGCTCCGTAGTTAAAACTAATCTTCGAATAGTTGTTGATTATATTCTTGATGACACCGTCCTCGTTGAGAATACGTGAGGCTCCATTCGGGCCGTAGCATTCTGCGGAGATACGCTCATTCCAGTCGTGGTAAGGATGCGCTGAATCCTGAACTTCAATTACTTCGAGCCAGGCATTTTCACGGGGAGGCTGATAGAAATGTCCGTGAATGCAAATGTACTTTTCCAAATCCGTAAATCGTTATCCGTTAGTTGTTATCGTGAGTGTGATGTGTGTGCGTAATACACTGTATAAGAAGATTACGCTTTCTCCTGCTCACGATAACAATTTACTGACAACGGAAGACAGCTATGTCCCAATATCCCTCAACTCGAATTCATTCAATTCTTTATCAAGCTTCAGGATAGAAATCGCGAGCGGTGGTAAAGTTAATGAAATGGAATAATCCTGACTATGATATTTAACCGGGGAAGTCGTTAATAAACCTGAATTTATTACATCACTTCCGTGATATTGTTTGGCATCGGAGTTGAATATTTCCTTCCACTGACCGCGGTAGGGTACACCGATTCTATAATGATAACGAACCTCGGGAGTAAAGTTGCAAACGATGACAAGTACATCTTCCTTATGATCTGACAATCGTTGATAGGCTATTACGCTGTTGTCTCGATCACCATAATCGATCCAGCGGAATCCTTTATTATCAAAAGCATGCTGATATAAAGCCGGTTCGCGTTTATAAAGCATGTTCAGATCACGTAATATATTTTGTGCGCCTTTATGAACATCGTATTCCAGTAAATGCCAATCAAGACTTTTTTCATGATTCCATTCTGAAGATTGTCCAAATTCTCCCCCCATAAACAAGAGCTTTGTTCCCGGGTGAGTATACATATAGCTGTATAGCAATCGCAGATTGGCAAATTTTTTCCACTCATCACCAGGCATCTTCCCAAGCAGTGATCCTTTACCATGCACGACTTCATCATGTGAAAGCGGCAGCATAAAGTTTTCAGTGAAAGCATAAATAATGCTGAATGTAATTTCGTTGTGATGATATTTTCGGTGGATGGGATCTGTTTGAAAATAATGCAGTGTATCATGCATCCATCCCATCATCCATTTTTGTCCAAAGCCAAGCCCGCCAACATATGTAGGTCTCGACACGCCTGTCCATGACGTTGACTCTTCCGCGATGGTGATCGCATCGGGGAAATTTTTATACACCACTTCGTTCATTTCCTTGAGGAATGAAATGGCTTCGAGGTTCTCGTTTCCTCCGTATTGATTCGGAATCCATTCACCATCTTTGCGCGAGTAATCGAGATATAGCATGGAGGCCACAGCGTCTACGCGAATACCATCAATGTGATAACGCTCCAGCCAGAATAAAGCATTGCTGATGAGAAATGACCTTACCTCATTTCGTCCATAGTTAAATATATAGCTCTTCCAATCCGGGTGAAATCCCTTGCGGGGATCTTCATGCTCGAACAAAAACGTTCCATCAAATTTATATAGTCCGTGGGCATCGCCAGGAAAATGCGAAGGAACCCAATCGAGAATAACACCAATGCCCGCGCGATGGAAGCAATCTACCATATACATAAAATCCTCCGGGCTACCGTATCGGCTTGTAGGTGCAAAATATCCGGTGAGCTGATATCCCCATGAACCATAGAATGGATGCTCCATGATCGGCAGGAATTCAACGTGCGTGAAGCCCATATCTTTTACATAGGCCACAAGTTCTTCTGCCATTTCCGGATAGGTCAATGAACGATCATTCTCTTCTGCTTTTCTGCGCCACGAGCCATAGTGTACTTCATACACAGAGTATGGTTTGGGCTTGCCCGCAAGCTGTTTGCGTTCTTCCAGCCACGCGCTATCCTGCCACTCATACTTTGGTTCCCATACTATAGATGCAGTACGCGGTGGTGTTTCTGCATAGGCAGCAAAGGGATCTGCCTTCTCAAGATAATCTCCTGTGATGGAAAGTATAGCATACTTATAGGCTTCACCATGTTTAACATCGGGGAAGAAACACTCCCATATACCCGACTGATCCCAACGTGGATTAAGTTTATGAACACCATCTTTCCAGTTATTAAAATATCCGATAACTGAAACTGCGCGCGCATTAGGAGCCCATACCGCAAAGTATGTACCTTCTGTGTCACCATTGCTTACGACATGTGCGCCAAGCTTTTCATACAACTTATAATGCTTGCCGGATTTAAAAAGATATATATCAAAGTCCGTTAATAAACTGAAAGCATTATCTTCAACCTGTTTCGTTTTCTTTGCCATGGTGTCTTCGTGGATTACTTGCTTTAAAAAAATCAAAACCAGTTTCACAATACGGTTAAACGCTCATCCCCCTATATCCTGCTACACATTGTTAAACCACACTATACTTCTACTTTTTATTCTTTATATACTTCTACCCTTTACTCTTAATTTACTTTACTTCTTACTCTTCGTTTCCTTCCGCTCTTCTTTCTCTTCCTGGTAGCGCTTCATGTGATAATAAATTCCGCGCAGCGGTATCACAGTCCAGTCAGGGCGGCCATTGAGTTCGTAACCGAGTTCATAAATCGCTTTCTCCAGCAAGAACGTCCTCAACAACACATCATGTTCCGGTGATAATACCGTGCCCATGCCCATTCGTTCCATATATGCCCCTAAATAATAGCGCCCGATATAATGTTGCCACTGTTCTGCCCACGATTCGAGGAATTCTAAATCGCGGTCGCGGTAATTCTCATTCAGCAGAATTTTGCCGAACGCTGCATAATGAATCGAACGCATCATACCGGCCACGTCTTTGAGTGGGCTACGCTTCAATCGTCTTTCGCTAAAGGCAAGTCCGGGCTCTCCTTCAAAATCAATGATCACAAAATCTTTGCCGGTGAACAGCACTTGTCCCAAATGAAAGTCTCCGTGAATCCGGGTCTTGAATGTATTTATCTTTACCTGATATACTTCACTGAAGCATTCGAGGATGTTGTCTTCCAATGCTAATATTTTCTTCGCGAGTTCTTGTACCTGAGGATCCAGCTTGGGCAATGTTGCCTCCAATAAACTAAAGCGATCACGCACCATTTTACGAAGTGATGAATACATAGACCGCTGATAATTCGCGTTGAATTTCTCCACCGTGAATGCAGGGTTAGATGCGTCCGATGCTAAGGCAAGGTGCATCTCTGCGGTGCGTTGCCCTAATCGTACGATGCGCTCATAAAAGCCACGTCCTATATATTCCTGTATGATCTCCGGTGAGTCTTCAAATTTTATAGCCGACTTGTTTATTAACTTGGGAGGCTTCACGGCTTTACCTTTCACCATGACGCGTTCATAGAAACGTCCAACAGAATCAACGGACATTGCCCATGCTTCGCCCTGGTTCTCTACTTTCTCCTGTAGTAATCCGAAAACTATAGTCTTGCCTTCGTGATCATGGTACTCTATACTTCCAGCATACTTGGGACAATTCTGAAATGTAGTATGCTCGGATAAGAAGCGAATGATTTCAAGGTCAGGATTGATTTCCTTCTCTAGCTTACGATAGAATTTAAAGAAGTACTCATCATTGTAAATGATGGCCGTATTACTTTGATCGGTCTTGAGAATTTTGGAATCAACTTTTTTGTTTTTACCGAGTCGCGCAAATACACTGGAATTAAATTCGAGCTCTCCTCCACTATCGTCTTTCAGGCGAATCTCCTTCTCCATTCCCATGAACAGAAAATCGCGGAACACCTTATCATAGCTGCTGTCCATGATGAAACCGGAGCGGCCCTGAATTTCAGCGCGGCACACTACACTTTGCGTGGTATACTCTACGCGTTCAAGAATGCTATCAGAAGGTACGAACGTAAGCGGGAGAAAATATAGCTCCGGCAAACGCTGCACATAATGTACTTCAATGATGGTGAGATAATGTGTATCGCCTTCTACTTTTACCGGTATGGTTTTGTGAATCGCAATCTTGTTGATCACTTTTGCTTTACCACCAAACCAACGGCACTTCCGCATAAACGGTGGAAGTATTTTGCGTTCGAGGTTTCGTACTTCGTTATAGTTATCGAGTAAACGCTCCCATGATAAATCAGTACGTATCAACGGAAGTTCTCCACTTGCATCAGCCTTTTCTTTCTTCTCCGGAGTATCCGCCTGGAACCAGAAATATCCATATGGTCCGATCGTTATCGGGTAATCATTTTCTTCTACATTCATGAACCGATTCTGACTGAACGCTTCGGTCATCTCACAATCCCTATATTCGGAAAGATTGAGTGTCGCTGCCTGTGAAAATTGCGAGAGGTTGGCCACAACAATCACGCGTTGCTTTTCATCGGTACGTGCAAAGGCCAGCACTTTAGCATTACTACTCTCGATGAATTTCATCGTTCCTCTTCCAAAAATGTTAAGCCTCTTGCGCATGGCTATAACATGTTTGAGCCACCATAACAATGATGAAGGATTTTCTTCCTGTGTGGCTACGTTCACCGATTCAAATCTATATACCGGGTCGGTAATAATAGGAAGAAACAAGCGCTGTGGGTTTGCCGTAGAGAAGCCCGCATTCAGGTTCATGTTCCATTGCATCGGAGTACGCACACCAAAACGATCGCCCAGGTATACATTGTCTCCCATACCAATCTCATCGCCATAGTATATAACTGGCGTGCCCGGCAGCGAAAGCAGAATGGTATATAGCAATTCTACTTTTCTCCGATCGTTATTTAACATGGGAGCCAATCGCCTGCGTATACCGGTATTTACTTTCGAATTGGCATCACTTGCGTAAGCTTTCAGTAAGTAATCTTTTTCTTCTTCGGTAACCATCTCCAGACCGAGCTCATCGTGGTTACGCAAGAATACAACCCATTGGCAATTGGGTGGTGTGACCGGTGTTTGCTCGATGATATCTACGATAGGATAACTATCTTCCGTACGCAACGCCAGAAACATACGCGGCATCAACGGGAAGTTGAAGTTCATGTGACACTCTTCACCTCCTCCGAAATACGTCGCTGCGTCTTCGGGCCAGAGGTTCGCTTCCGCGATCAATACTTTATCTTTATAGTTCTTATCAATGTGCGAACGAAGCTTCTTTAAAAAGACGTGTGTCTGCGGAAGATTTTCGCAACTGGTTCCCTCCTCTTCAAAAAGAAATGCTGCAGAGCCCAATCGAAATCCATCGACACCCATCTTCATCCAGAAGTCAACGACTTTGATCATCTCCATCTGGACTTCAGCATTCTCAAAATTCAATTCGGGTTGATGCCTGTAAAAGCGGTGCCAATAGTATGCGCGCGCTTCCGTATCCCATGTCCAATTAGAAGCTTCAGCATCTGAAAACATGACGCGTGCTTCTTTATACTTATCCGTTGTATCACTCCACACATATAGGTCGCGATAGCGTGAACCTGATTTGGCCTTGCGTGAACGCTTGAACCACGGATGCTGATCGGAAGTATGATTCAGGATCAGTTCTATAATAACACGAATTCCTCTGCGGTGTGCTTCCTTCAGGAAAAATTTGAAATCAGTAAGTGTACCATAATCCGGATGTATATCTGTATGGTCGGTTACATCAAAGCCATCGTCCTTTAATGGTGACGGATAAAAAGGCAGCAACCAAAGTGTATTGATACCGAGGTCTTCGAGGTAATCCAGCTTTTGGATCAATCCAGGAAAATCGCCAATACCATCGCCGTTGCTGTCAAAAAAAGCCCTGACTGATACTTCGTAAAAAACAGCATCTTTAAACCAAAGCGGATCTCCGGATTTAATCGGTATACTCATGCGTTACATATAAGATTCGTGTACTTCCAGTTTAAACAAGTGGAACGGCATTTTATAAGGATCGATTTCCACATAGTTCCATTCTTGTGTCCAGGTATAATGATCGTCTGTCATTGCATCATATAGCTTTACATTGATATGATCGCCAATCTTTAGCAATGATTTGGGTAACTGGACATACCCGTTTTGCTTGTTATGTTGATCGAGATTTACCACTACCAATACAATACTGGAAAGATCATCGGTAGCTTTTACAAATGCCAGCAGGTTTGGATTCTCGATGAAACAGAAATGTATATTCCAGGTAGACTGAAGTGCTGCATGATTTTTACGTGCTTTGTTGATAATCGTAATGATGTCCGTCATACGATTTGTGCGCTTCCAGTCATATTGTTTTACCTCGTATTTTTCAGAGTTATAGTACTCCTCTTTACCTTCCATCGGTATATTATCGTAGAACTCATAGGCCGGCCCATATATACCATAGTTGGAGGATAGTGTTGCTGCCAGCGCCAGGCGGATTATAAATATATTCTCACCCTGGTGTTGTAAATGCCATGGTAAAATATCCGGTGTGTTGGGCCAGAAGTTAGGACGAAAATAATTGCGCGATGGTCCGTTTACCAGTTCATTCATATACTCGATGATTTCCGCTTTGCTTGTGCGCCACGTGAAGTAAGTATAGGATTGTGTGAAGCCGATCTTTCCCAATGAGGCCATGACCCTGGGGCGTGTAAACGCTTCGGATAAAAAGATTATATCGGGATATAGTTTGTTTACCTCCGCGATTGCCCATTGCCAGAATGGTATAGGCTTGGTATGTGGATTATCTACTCGAAAGATCTGAACGCCGTTATCAACCCAGAAGGTAATCACCGATTTAAGCTCCTGCCACAAGGCCATCCAGTCGTCTGTCTCGAAGTTAAACGGGTATATATCCTGGTATTTTTTCGGAGGATTCTCAGCATACTGAATGGAGCCATCCGGGCGTTGCTTGAACCACTGCGGATTTTCTTTTACATACGGATGATCAGGCGCACACTGAAAGGCCAGATCAAGCGCTATATCTATATGATAATGTTTTGCTTCGCGTATTAAACGCTTGTAATCTTCCAGTGTCCCTAGTTCCTGGTGTATAGATTTATGTCCGCCTTCATCACTGCCGATAGCCCATGGCGAACCAGGCTCACCGGGCTCTGAGTGTACATTGTTATTTTTACCTTTGCGATTAACTTTTCCAATGGGATGTATGGGTGGAAGATATAGTATATCAAATCCCATGGCTGCCACTCTGGGCAGAAGTTTTATCACGTCCTGAAAAGTTCCATGCTTTCCTTCGAGTGAGGCCGAACGGGGAAACAGTTCATACCAGGAAGAAAAGTTTGCCTTCTTATGCTCAACGGTAATGGGAAGAACTTTATCATAGAGCGTCTCGAACTCCACAAGTGGATAGTGATGAACGATCTCTTTAAATTCCTCACTTAATACATACTCGATCGCAGTGTTATAGGGGGCTTCGAGTTTGGTTGCTGCGTTCAGTAGCTCGTTGTTTTTATCTTTGGCAAGTTTCTTTAAAATGATCGCTCCCTCCTGAAGCTCCACTTTCACATCTACATGTGCTGCAGCTTTCTTTTTGAAACCATCATACCAGGTTTCGAAGTGGTCGATCCAGGCGACTACGGTATATAAATATGAACACTTCTGCTGAACATGAAATGTACCTTTCCACGAGTCGTTCATCACGTGCAGCATTTCTACGGTTGTCCACTCTGCATCACCGTCCTTTTTATACCATACCTGTGCGCGGATATGATCGTGGCCATCACCAAATATATCTGCGGTTACATCTACCCGTTCACCAACGGTTCGTTTTGCCGGATACAGCCCGCCATCTACCTGTGGCTGTACATTTTCAATCATTACTCGCGATTGTCCTTTGCGTTCTTGCATCTGCCTGCTAATTTTTTATGCGCTATACATGCTATACGTTGCTGTTGTATTACGATGTTCCAATTATATTCATCAGACATATCTGATCGAATGGAACTCTATATTTCAACATTTTCATTTCTACACCACACTTCACGATCTATAAGTTGCTTTGCAGCATGCTATTTGATCTTGAAAATAAACGAGCTATACGGTTTCAATTTCAATTCAAAGGTCAGGTTCTGATCAAACCCTACTTCAGCTTCACGCCACAGCAGGTCACGGGCTATATAGCTGCCTGCCGGATCAAGGCCTGCCTGCTGAAATGCTTCACGTGGTATCTGTACTTTCACCACCTGCTCGGCTGCATTATAGCTTGTGAGGATCAATAACCGTTCCTCGCCAGAGAACCGCAGAAAGGCATGCACCTTATCTGTGAAATTCCCGGCTGCTATATTCGAAGCTGTCAGGTCAATATACTCTCCTGCCACTAGTGCCGGATTTTTAGAGGCCAGATTCAACAAGTCGCTATAAAACAAACGCAATTGCTTTTGTTCGAGTGATAATGAATCGCCATCGAACTTGCCTCCATTCATCCACTTTTGATGTTCAGGAACTCCCCAATAATCAAAGATGGTAGTGCGTCCATCATCACCTTGAAAACCTTTTGTACCGGCACCAGGCTCGCCCACCTCTTGTCCAAAGTATATCATGACGGGACCATTATCCAAGGTAGCACTGACAACCATGGCAGGAACAGCTTTCCACGGATCACCGGCAAAGTACGGAGAGGCAATGCGTTGTTCATCATGATTCTCCAGGAAATGCAGCATGTTCTGATGTATACCTTCCTGCGTCTGGCGGATCGAATGAATGTCGTGGGTATTTGCCTTACCCTGTACCAGCAATCGAAGCGTATCGTATAGTTGAACTTTATCATACAGAAAATCAAACTTCCCGGTATGTATATAATTATTATACTGTGCCGGGTTATAAATCTCTGCTATAAATATTATCCCCGGATGTTGTGCTTTTACGATTGGTATAGCCCAGCTCCAGAATTCTACCGGAACCATTTCGGCCATATCACACCGGAAGCCATCTACTTTCTTACTAGCCCAGAACAAGAGTATATCTTTCATCTTTACCCATGTATCAGGTATAGGATCCAAAAATGTTCTGCGTCCATTCTGGATATCAACACCATAATTCAGTTTCACGGTTTCAAACCATTCGTTTACTCCGGGGCTTGCTGTGAACTGATCGTTGCCGGTAACTTTTGCCGGTGTTTCTTCAAACTTGCCATCGAGCGTTGGAAACGTTCCGCCTCCCAATGGTTTATACCCTGCCGGCACCTGGAACGATTGTCCCGGCAGATAATAAAAATTATTGGATGCACTGAAGGCAACATTCTTATCATCAGTTTCACCCAGGTCTTTTACACCGGCAGGTTTTTTATCTGACTTATAGGAACGTGCTACATGGTTGGGAACAAAATCGACAATCACTTTCAAACCTTCTGCATGTGTACGTTCGATCAAATGTTCAAACTCCGTCATACGACTATTAACATCCGAAGCAAGGTCGGGGTTAACATCATAGTAATCTTTTATAGCATAGGGAGAACCCGCGCGCCCCTTTACGACATCGGCATCGTCCAGGGGAATTCCATACTTGGTATAATCCGTCAATACTGCATGCTCGAGTACACCGGTGTACCATACATGTGTGATACCGAGCGCATGCAAAGACTTGAGTGCCGCGGGGTTGATATCATTAAACTTCCCTACTCCATTTTCTTCAATAGTGCCATACGGTGTATTGGTCGTCTTCTTATTGCCAAAGAGGCGTGTCATCAACTGATAGATCACAATTTTCCCCGAGGATTTTTCCATAGGTATAACAGGTGGAATTTTTTCTTTTGATCTCGAACAACTCACCAACAGGCAAGCTGCAAAAAGGAACACAAAAACTCTTCTCATAAAGACATGAAGATAATAAATTACACAGGATTAGATAGAGTTTTGAGTATTGAGGGTAAAGAGTTTATTGTGTATAGACAGCTTCTCAAAACGTAGCCATAAAGAATCCGCATCACGTCTATACTATTTCAGCGTGACGCTACACGTGTCTTTCGCGCACGATACAGATAACCTGCAAGTACGGCAATGCAGATGAGCAACCCCAAAAATTCGCGAGACTCTTCAATATAGAGGTGCTCCATTTTTGCTACATCATCAAACAAAGCAGAACGATTATCATGCTGAAGCCATTCTATAACACCCGGTATATAAAAAAAACTATAGGCGGTATAGATCAGGAGGACTGCTATAAGAGCCTTACGGGAATAGAAATCAAACATGGCCATCACACAAAAAACAGCCATCACACCATAGATCAAAATCCAGATTACAGGATCAGGGTCGTTGAGCTGAAGAAAGGCAAAGCCCATAAACATAATGGCCAGAATGAAGTTGACAACACGCATAGTGAACCGTTAAAATGAAAATGGTGTCAATGTAAAATAGCGAGCGGTATAAAACAAAAAATGTCGGGCAATAACGCCCGACATCTTCCCAGTAAACAAAAAACAAAAAAACTATAATATCGTCTTCAGATATTTGGCACTCGCGCCAACGCTATCAATCGGAGCACCTGGATATGTTTCCTGCTCTACATAGTAATGCTTCATTCCAGAAACTTTGGCTTTCGCGAAAATCGCTTTCCAGTCAATCGTTCCTGTTCCAACATCAGCATTCCTGCCACGATCTTCCTTGCTCATATCCTTTACATGCCACTGCTCGAAACGTCCTGGATATTTCTCGAAGTATTTAATCGGATCATAGCCTGCGTTTACCACCCAGAAAATATCCATCTCCATACCTACTTTCTTCGGATCGAGTGTTGCCAGCATCACATCATATGGAATCTGATCATCTGTTTTTTCAAATTCAAATGCGTGATTGTGATAGCCTAAACGAATGCCATGCTTGTTGCAGATCTCACCGGCCTTGTTGAGTTCGCCGCAGAGTTTCTTAAAGGTTTCAATGGAGCCACGTTCTTCAGCAGCAATCCAAGGCACTACCATATTGGATTGTCCTATAGCTTTCGCATCGGTAACAGCTTTCTCCCAATCACCGCGGACAATGTCCCAACCATAGTGACCGCTTGTTACTTTCATTCCGAGGCTCTTCACATATTTACCGAACTCCAGAAAATCCATTCCGAATATTTTGCCATTGCTATAGCCATAGGTTTCAAGCTCTTTGTAACCGAAGCTTGCTACCTTTTGCAATACACCTTTCGGATCGGCAGGTATGGTATCGCGTAAAGTATAAAGTTGAAGCCCGAGCGTGGATGCTTTTACTTTACCTGCTGCCAGAAAGGTTGGCAGTGAAAGCAAACCCGCTGCCGCGAACGATGCTGTTTGTACAAATTCTCTTCTTTTCATGGTTGTAGGTTATTAATGGGCTCTATTTATTCAATAATTCTATACCACCAAAGTAAAACAAAGTTTTGTTTCCTGCACCTTCATTTTTAAAGACAATATATAAATCGTGATATCCGGTTGAAGGTTCCAGATTAGTGGTGATGGCTTGTAATCCTTTACCCGATGCGCGGCCTTTGCCTAGCAATTTTCCATCGGGTTTATCAAGGTGTATTTCAATTTCACCACCGGGCTGATCGTCTCCGAGGAACGGAAGCAGTTTGGCTTTCTTCACACCTGAGAGATCAATGTTTTTAAAGCTTGCGTGTGCTGTGTGCCTTACATTTTCAAGGGCAATATTTCCACCCCAGTTCAACACGCGAACTAAATGAAGATCGGTAGCCTGGTCTGCTTTGAGCATCGGACTGCGAAGTACCAAGGTAGCCGTTGATCCGATCGAAGGAACCGGAGCAGCACCCTTGTCGTAATACGAAACGGTAAGCAAGTAAGCACCCTCCGTTTCTTTTCCGGTAGTGACGCTGCCGCTCAATGGAAGTTTCTTCGCTGCTTTCTCATCGGCTAATGAAAGTATATAGTTTACCATCTCCTTGGCATCTTCAACACTTATTTGAGGATGCGCGGCCATCTCTGTATTACCCCATACACCTGAACCTCCTTTGATGATCTTCGCTGCGAGGTAATCAATAGCTCCGGTTTGTGATTTATACTTTGCTGCTACTTCTTTATAGCTTGGACCTGCAGAACGCTGATCAATGACGTGACATGATTTACAATCACTTTTAGCAATCAATGCTTTACCAGGCAACTCGGCTGTCGGCACCTGGTGTCCTTGTGCTACTTTGGTGATATCAAAACCTTTGAGGTAATCGAATGATATAGTAACAGCATCGGCTTTGATGGTGCCATCCGTTGTAGAACCGTCTTCTTTATCAGATACTTTTACTGCATAACTGATTTTTGTATTCGGGAAGAAGAACGTTTTATTTCCTTGTGTCACGGAAGCTTCAATTACCGAAGGCTCGTTACCGGCCGTTACCTGTGTCGCTGCGTTGCTGCTATTGCCTTTGTCATCGGTAACTTTCAGTTTGGCAGTATATACTCCCGGCTTATCAAACGTGACGGCAAAATTGCCATCGTTCGTAGTATAGGTCTTGCCTTCTGCTTCGAGTACATATACCAGTGAATCTTCAGTATCATAATCCATACTTCCCTTCGAAGAAAATGTAACGGTGAGCGGAACAGAGCCCGATGCTTTATCTACAGAAAGCTTTGCTACCGGTGTACGATTGCCTCCGTTATAGTCGATGCGTACCAGGCGAGCATCCAGATTTTGTGCAAACCACTTGGTACCATATTCAATCATATATAGTTTACCATCGGGACCGAACGACATATCGATGACGTTATTGAAAGTAGTATTCGCCATGAAAGGCTCCATGTCTGCAATCTTACCGGAAGCATCAAAGCTTACCAGGAAGATCCAGTTTCTCATCCAGTCGTATGCAATCAGTTTACCATCGAAGTAATCGGGGAAGGCCGTGTCTTTACCTGTATACTGATCGCTATAGTATATAGGTCCGGCCATAGCGTTGCGTCCGCCTTCTTTCACCATCGGAAACTCTTCTGACTTGGCGTATGGATAATAGATCAATGCGGGTTGTGCCGGAGGTAATTCTTTCTTACCTGTATTGTTTGCTGATTCATTGAGGGGCTTTGCTGGATCCCACGAGCCATTGCTTTTCTGTGTTGCAAAGTCGTGCTTCATATAGGCAAAGTTCTTCCCTACAAAGTATGGCCAGCCATAGTTACCCGGCTTCGTGGCCATATTGATTTCATCATGACCGCGCGGACCACGAAGAGAATCTGATTCCCCTGCATCAGGACCAACCTCACCCCAAAATAATATACCTGTCTTTTGATCTACTGAAATACGATATGGATTGCGGCAACCCATCACATATATTTCCGGACGTGTACCAGCTTCTCCTTTTGCAAACAGGTTTCCTTCCGGTATAGTATAGGTACCATCGGCTTCAGGATGAATGCGTAAGATCTTACCGCGAAGGTCATTGGTATTGGCCGATGACTTCTGTGCATCAAACGGGCTGCGTCCTACACGTTCATCGGAGGGACTAAATCCATCTGATTCGAAGGGAGAAGAGTTATCACCGGTGGATAAGAAAAGATTTCCATTGGCATCAAAGGTCAATGATCCTCCTGTGTGGCAGCAGGTCTCGCGTTGTGTGGGCACTTCCAATATCACTTTCTCCGAAGCCATGTCCACTTTATCTGTAAAGATAAAACGCGACAAAACGTTCGCAGACTTTTCAGGGTGGGAATAGTATACATATAGCCACTGATTCTGATCGAAGGCCGGATCGGCTGCTATACCCAGTACACCGTCTTCAAACTTGGTGCCTACATTCATGGTGTTGACAACCTTTACTTTTCCGTCTTTCGGATCATATAGTTTGACATCGCCTTTGCGTTCAACAAAAATAATCCGGCTATCTTTCAGCACGACCATTTCTGTTGGTTCATTGAGATTAAAGTCAAGAACAGTTTTTGTAAAGCGATTATCTTCAGGCGCTACTTTGGCTGTTACTTTAGAGTAATCCAGCGTTGCATTTTCTCCTATAGCATATTGAATGCCTTGCAATACATGCTGCATGTATAGTGAGTCGGAATAACTTTCATGCGTGTGGCCCATGCCGGTATAGAACGACCGGCCTCCGTCAAACTCGTGATACCAGGCAATCGGATGACTCGTTCCATTTTGTCCGCCTTCATAAGAAGACTCATCGAGGTTGTAGATCACATTGATCTCCTCGGATATATTCTTGTAATTATACCATTCGTCTTTACGTGTCCAGCTATCGGGCAAAGTATTGGGACCGAAAGGTTTTACTTTCTTCAGTGTTGCGTCCTGTATATGCGGATGGCTCTTGAAGTAAGCGCCTACCAATCGACCGTACCATGGCCATTCGTATTCCGTATCTGCGGCTGCGTGAATACCAACAAATCCTCCTCCGGCTTGTATATAGCGCTTGAAGTGACTTTGCTGCTGAAGGTCCAGAACATTATTGGTGGTGTTCAGAAAAATTACCGCGCTATATTTCTTCAGATTCTCTTCGTTAAATACACTGGCATCTTCTGTAGTATCTACATCGAAATTGTTCTTCGCGCCAAGCTCGATCAGCTTTACTTTACCAGTGCTGATGGACTCATGGCGGAAACCGTTGGTTTTTGAAAAAACCAGTACGCGTCCACGTGATCTATCCTGCTTGCATGAAAGCAAAAGGCAGAACAATACAATTATTGCTAAATAGGAATGCTTCATAATGAGTAGAAATTAAAATGCCTGAGAAGTATATATCTCAGGCATTCATGTGTTATTTCAATTCGCGGATCTTAATGTTTCTGAAGGAAACTTTGTCACCGTGATCCTGAAGTGCTATATGTCCTTTTTTCGCTTTACCAAAATCAGGCATGGACTTGAACTTGCTATTCTTCACCATTTCGTCCCAGGCAGCATCATGCATGGCAAAGGTCACCACTTTTGTTCCGTTGAGCCAGAATTCATATTTGCTGTTCTTGGCTATAATTTTTGCAACGTTCCACTCTCCTGCCGGCTTCACGGTTTCTTTGGAGCAAGGTATAAGATCATACAGATCGCCTGCGCGATGCTTGTGAATTTTCGCATCGGGGTGACATGAATTGTCAAGCACCTGCATCTCTGGTCCCGTAAGGTATACATGATCATACTTTGCATCCTCCACTACATTGAAAAGAACGCCACTGTTTGCACAGGCGCTTACTTTCCACTCCAGTGTTAATTCATAATTTTCATACTCACTGTCGGTAACAATATCACCTCTTCCTTCTTTCGAAGAACTGTCGAGGTATAATTCACCATCAGCGATTTTCCAGGCAGCACCATCTGACTTGTTGTTGAAAACATGCCAGCCTTTTGTGCTGCTTCCATCGAACAAAAGTTTCCATCCTGCTTTTTCTTCAGCGGGTGTTAATTTGTTCTGTGAAAAACTATCCAGAGAAGATAGAATCATAAGCGTAATTACGAGCGTCCGGAAACATTTCATCTGCATTTGGGTTTAGGTGGATGAAAAAGAAATGCCCACACAACGTTAAGATGATGGACATTTCTGGTTTGGGTTAATTGATTGGTTGTTGTTATCTAAAAAACAAAGGTGCCTGATATATATACCGAGGCACCTGTTGCTATATTAGTCCTTTGGTTTTTCGCCATCAAGCGAAAGCACGTACATCGCCATTTTTTCTGCATCAGCCTGAGAAACATCAGCGTGTGGAGACATCGGGATTTCACCCCAGTTACCACTTCCTCCGTTGATGATCTTACCTGCTAACATAGTTACATTTGCCTTTGTAAATTCATACTTTTTAGCAACTTCCATATGTGCAGGACCAACAATCTTGTTGGTTGGATGATGACATGTTTTGCAATCACTGCCATCTACCAATGCCTGACCTTGTGCGATCTGATCTTCGGCAGAAGCTGCTTTAGGTTCTGCTGTTTCATAATCGTTGTATGCATCTGCCTCTTCTTTCTTTTCTTCTTTTTTCGAACCGCATGATGTCAAAGACATGCCCGCCACTCCGACCAAGGCAATGAGTACAAATAGTTTTTTCATGTTCTGTTTTTGTTTGTATAGTATTTATATTCCTAAAATTCTCTTGTTGAGTTTTTGATCTTTACCCACCGATGCAAAATCATCAAAGGTCTTATCCGTTGCACGGATGATATGACTCTTGATAAACGGTGCACCTTCTGCGGCACCTTGTTCAGGATGCTTCATACAGCATTCCCATTCAAGCACTGCCCAGCCTTCGTAACCATACTGTGTAAGTTTACTGAAGATGGATTTAAAATCAACCTGACCATCGCCCAATGAACGGAATCTTCCGGGACGATCGATCCAATCCTGGTACCCTCCATATACTCCACTCTTCCCGGTAGGATTAAACTCTGCATCCTTTACATGGAACATCTTAATGAAGTCATGATAGAAGTCTATATATTGAAGATAATCAAGTTGCTGCAATACAAAGTGACTTGGATCATACAGGAGATTACAACGCTCATGTTTACCGGTAGCTTCCCAGAAGCGTTCAAAAGTTATACCATCATGAAGATCTTCTCCCGGGTGAATCTCATAACAAAGATCAACCCCAGCCTTGTCAAAGGCATTGAGGATCGGAAGCCAGCGTTTTGCCAATGCCGCGAAGCCATCTTCTACTAATCCGGCAGGACGTTGTGGCCACGGATATACAGTATGCCACATCAATGCACCGGAGAATGTAGCATGTGCATTCAATCCTAGATTACGACTTGCTTTTGCTGCATACTTCAATTGTTCTACAGCCCATGCCGTTCTTTCCTTTGGATTTCCACGCAGCGCTTTGGGTGCAAAGCCATCGAATAATTCATCATAGGCATTGTGTACGGCTACCAATTGACCTTGAAGATGTGTAGATAATTCTGTTACCTGTAATCCACATGATTCGATGATACCTTTCCACTCATCACAGTAATCTTTACTCTCGGCCGCTTGTTTCAGATCAATGCAGCGTGCATCCCATGTAGGAATCTGCACCCCGACATAACCCAGTGAAGCAACCCATTTACATATAGTCTTCAGATTATCAAAGGGCGGCTGATCGCCCATGAACTGCGCCAAAAATATCGCAGGTCCTTTTATAGTTTTCATTTCCTTTTGATGCTTGTTTGTTTTATATACACTCCGCTTTAAACGGCCTGCTGCCAGCTATGCGCTGCTAAATATCTTTTCAATTAGCAACGTTATACTAACACTTATACTATAGTTATCAGCTACTAACGTTAAGCAGCTGATAACTGAAAGCTGTTACTTAAGCGGTGTCCACTTCTTACTTGAGTTTGCAGACTTCACTACGGTTTGTACAAAGTTCATTCCGCGTACGCCATCTTCAACATCGGGGAAATCATATTTCGTATAGTTGATTTTTTTACCGGGTTTGTAATCGCGTACTGCCTTTGTAAAGGCGCGGTATATATTTGCAAAGGCTTCGAGGTATCCTTCCGGGTGACCAGCAGGTGTACGGGTGAAAGCTTTTGCATCATCAGACAAATAGGATTGTCCTGCACGAATAATTTCCATCGGTCTACCAAGCCATTTTACGACCAGTGTATTCGGCTCCATCTGTCTCCATTCCAAACCACCTTTCTCTCCGTAGATACGAATGTTCAGGTTGTTCTCTTCACCGGCAGCAACCTGCGTTGCCATCAAAATTCCGGAAGCACCATTTTCAAAACGGATCAACATAGAAGTATCATCATCGAGGTGACGACCTTTCACTACCGTATTCAACATAGCGCACACTTCTGTGATCTTCAAGCCAGTTATATACTCTGCCAGATTCGCAGCATGTGTACCTATATCTCCAATAGCACCACCCATACCGGATTGTTTTGGATCAGTTCTCCAGGAAGCTTGTGCATTACCAGACTTCTCTAACAAAGTTGATAACCATCCTTGTGGATACTCTACATATATCTTTCTGATCGCGCCAAGTTTACCGGCCGCTACCATGTTACGCGCTTCTTTCACCAGCGGATAGCCGGTATAAGTATGCGTAAGTCCTAATATTAATCCAGTCTTATCAACTACTTTTTTCAATGTCTTTGCTTCTTGCAGAGAGAAAGCGATTGGTTTTTCAACAAGCACATGAAATCCACTTTCCAATGCCATCTTCGATGGACCAAAGTGCACGTGATTCGGTGTAACTACCGACACGAAATCAATGCGTTCGCTGGCAGGAAGTTTAGCTTCCTTCTCAAACATCTCCTGATAAGTTTCATACACGCGATTGGGATTCAGATACAAAGCTTCACCAGTTGCTTTCGATTCACCCGGTACTACGCTGAAGGCACCAGATACTAATTCAATTTCTCCGTCAATGCCGGCAGCTTTACGGTGAACTGGTCCAATAAAAGAGGTGAGGCCACCTCCTACCATTCCCATGCGCAATTTTCTTTTCATCTGTATTATAATTGGTTAAAAGTTAAGATTTATGGAGAATCCATCATTGCTGCCAGTAAGAAGCATAAGATAAACCGATGGACATTTCATTCGTTTGAGATTTGCTGCAATAAAATATTATCGGGGCGAAAAGTAAACAAATAAAATTACCGGAATCGATTGCACTATAAGCTGACGGTTACAATTTTTTAATTTTTTGAGCATTTGGTATTTCCGTAAGCTTACGATTGAAATCGTTACTTTTGCTATTTAGCCAACTTCCGAAAATGACTGAATCGCTCTTCCTCAGAAACCTCTGGTACTTCGCCATGCATGGCTCCTTTCTGAAGCCTGGAAAACTTGTGTCGAAGGAAATACTGGGAGAGAGAATCGTGTTTGGTGTAGACGAAAATGATAAGCCTTTCGCACTGCGTGACAACTGTCCACACCGGGGTGTGCCGCTCTCTGAAGGATGGTATGATGGCAAAGAAATACAGTGTGCTTATCACGGTTGGAAGTTTAACCAGACCGGTACCTGTACAAGTATACCAGCCTTAGCTGATGATAAATTCGATTGCTCGAAAATCAAGGTGTTCAGGTATCCTTGCAAGAATATAAATGGAACGATCTGGATTTATATACCTGCCAACAAAACACAACTGCAGGGTGCTGAAGAACGTGTGCCTGATTTACTGATTCCTTCATCTGAAAAATTCAGATTTGTGGAAAAGGTAACGATGCCCGCAGATATAGATCAATCTGTGATCGGCCTTATAGACCCGGCTCACGTTACGTTCGTGCATCAATCCTGGTATTGGCGTTCTGCTAAAAAACTGAAACTAAAGGAAAAACATTTCGCGCCGGTAGATCTTGGTTTCAAGATGGTGCGTCATAAACCTTCTTCCAATTCGAAAGGATATTCAATATTGAAAGGAGAAACTTCAACAGAGATTAACTTCCAGCTTCCGGGGAATCGCTTTGAACATATACGGGTTGGCAAGCACGAGATTGTTTCCATTACATGCCTCACTCCTATCAACGAAAATGAAACCGAACTCAATCATATCTTCTATGCATCGTTTGGTTTTATAAAATACTTCTGGTGGCCGCTGCGCTATTTAGGAAAACAATTTATACACCAGGACTTGGGTATATTTCAAAAACTCAAGAAGGGTCTTGAGTCAAAACCAACGCTCATGCTATTGGGCGAACCCGATGCACAAGCCCGTTGGTACCATGAGCTAAAACGTCAATGGGATCTATCGCAACAGAACAATACACCGTTTGAAAATCCTGTGAAGGAGAAGACACTGCATTGGATAACGTAAGATAGCGGCAAGCTTGAGTTTTGAGTTAAGAGTTAAGAGGTGAATGATCCGGCTAAGATAACTGGCTAATATATACTTAATGTGATTTAGTTTTTTTCAGTTCCAGAATCAGGATGCTGACTGGTGTGGATGATATCGAGTATTAAGACATCCTTATCTAGAATTTTGTATACTATCTTATAGTGCCACTTTGTTACGGAGCGATAGTTATCACCTTTACCAAAAAGAAAGCTTTCCCTCGAAAACCCTTCCGGAAATGCATCTAAACTCTTGATCAGCTTTAGCAATTCTTTACGAACTCTGGCCGCAGCACTTGGTGAGTCTTTTTTAATAAAAAGTACGATTTCATGCAACGATTTTTCGGCAGTTTCAGAGACTACTACCCGGTATAACACCTTCATTACCAAGTCTCCGATTGCTTATCCAATTCGTCAATAGTCTTATAATTTCCTGCTTGATATTGTGTTTCGGCCTCTTCAACTTTATTAATAAAATCCTGATGCGTTATCGCGTTACCTTGCACATCGTAGCCAACAACAGGATTCTTACTCTGCTCCAATAATTTCCGCACTTGCTCCAAAATCTTCGCATCACCGATGCGAAGAAGTTTTTCTATTAACAAAAGTTTTTCAGCTTGAATATCCATTGTGCTTGCGGATAGCTCTTATACAAATATACCAACTTTTCAATTTGATTTTCCAATAGCCAGTAGCCCCCTCCTAATTCAAACTGGTTTACTCGAAGCTAATTTTCACCAGTCATCTTTTGCAATCTTTTTCTCTTGTGGTATATATTGAAGCTTATCGGTAAAGGCTTTGTCGAGGAGTCCTAGCGTGTTGGGTTTGCACCATTCAGGATTGAGAATTGTTCCATTATTCTTGGCTGCATAACTGGTAAGTTTATCTTTTTCAGTGATATTTTTATAACCAATGTTACCCGTTAGCTGAATCGCGTGAACCGTAATACGATATTTGCCATCCTTCACTCCGATCACAACTTTGCCGCTATATTTTCCGGTTTGAATAATGGGAGGCGTAGCAACTTGTGTGAACTGAAATTTCTTATAGTCGACAATCAAATCGTTCAGATCAAAAGTCACTTCATCGCCAGTGGATTGAAGATTAGACAAGTACGGTAACGTCTTGTAGTATTCAGCAACTTTGGTAGCAGTAACAGAATCCTGAACAAAGATCTTTTGATAAATGATTTCCTGGTCAACCAATTTAAAATTGCCGTATGCTGTATTGCCTTGTGCCTGGATAAAGAATGGAACAAGGATAAGAAGAAAAGTAAATAGATTTTTCATGCGATGACTTTGATCAAAGGTACAGAACATAGTGAAACGAAAAATACGATTCACAGGAAAGGCGGACTATTTAACTAACAAAACCCAATTACCAGGAACGCCCGAGAAGCATAAAGTGAATAGAGAAGAAATTAGTGAATCGTATAGGTAAATAATGTCGGCTGCCGCTGGAACGAAAACTGGACGCGCAGGTATGAAAGAGCGCCAGATTTTTTGAGACTCACGGAAGGCCGTGATTCACGAAGTTGTCCGTTTACATCAAATATATGTGTGGTGCGTATTCTGCCATTCTCTGAATACGTAGTATAGCTGGATGTTTGCCAGTATTGCCCTGGGGCGTACGAATCTGCAGAACTTAAAACAGGGGCATGCTTTATAGCGCGGAAGCTAAAAGTATCAGAAGTTTTCTTTGTTCTGAAGAAACTGAGAAGTGAGTTGCTGCTTTCCGAAGATTTTATTTGGGCTGAAGCGTGAAGCGAGCTGATGACAAGCAGTGACATTATAAATGTTCTCATAGAATACTTGTTATGTAAACAAGATACTAAAATCTTTTCGATGAGCAATCCAAAAAGATTTCGCAGTTTGACAGATCCATACAGTTTAAAGGATCTGCGAGTGCTGAGTACACAAAAAAATCTCCCGCAGATTTTAATAGACGATTGCCGATACAGGCCATCCATCTATAGTCTGCGGGAGGAAAATGTTAAATAAATTTATTCAACAGGTTCTCATAGTATTCTTGTTTACCGCTGATTTGTGCAGGCTCACCATTTTTGTGAGCAAGTGTAACCAGTTCTTCCAATCCTACTTTACCTTGATTAAATAATTTTCCTTTACCTGAATCAAATGATGCATAGCGTTCTTTACGAAGTTTGCTATAGGTGCCATCATCCAATATAGCTTGTGCTGCTAACAACCCACGCGCAAATGAATCCATACCACCGATGTGTGCATGGAATATATCCACCAGGTCCGTTGAGTTTCTTCTGGTCTTCGCATCGAAGTTTACACCACCGTTTTTAAAACCACCGGCTTGTAAAATAACCAGCATCGCTTCTGTTAACTCATATAGGTTGTTCGGAAACTGATCTGTATCCCAACCGTTTTGATTATCACCGCGGTTAGCATCTATACTTCCAAGTACACCTGAGTTTGCAGCAACCTGAAGCTCATGATCGAATGTATGTTGTGCTAGTGTAGCATGGTTTACTTCGATGTTCAATTTGAAATCGTCCATCAAATCAAATTCACGAAGGAAAGCTATACATGTAGCAGAGTCAAAATCATATTGATGCTTAGAAGGCTCCATCGGCTTAGGCTCGATCAGGAATGTACCTTTAAAACCTTGTGCACGCGCGTAGTCTTTAGAAGCGTGCAGGAAGCGCGCGAGATTTTCAATCTCACGTTTCATGTCCGTGTTCAGCAAAGACATATATCCTTCACGTCCACCCCAGAACACATAATTAGAACCACCCAATTCGATGGTAGCATCCAACGCATTTTTCACTTGTGTAGCAGCATAACATACTACATTGAAATCAGGATTAGTAGCAGCACCATTCATATAGCGAGGATTCGAAAACAGGTTCGCTGTTCCCCACAGTAATTTTACACCTGACGCTTTTTGTTTCTTCTTGGCATATTCAGTGATCTTCTCGATACGCTCAGACGACTCTTTCAACGTAGCACCTTCTTCTACCAGGTCGAAATCGTGAAAGCAATAAAAAGGAGCACCAATCTTCGTGATGAATTCGAAGGCTGCATCCATTTTATTATAGGCGCGTTGCATAGCATCGTCACCTTCATTCCATGCGAAATTTTTTGTTCCAGGTCCGAATGGATCTCCACCTGTTCCGCAGAATGTATGCCAGTACGCTATAGCAAAACGGAAGTGTTCCTCCATTGTCTTTTTGCCTACTTTTTGTTTAGCATCATAAAATTTGAATGCCAGAGGGTTGTCTGATTCTTTACCTTCATACTTCACCTGGCCAATGCCTTTGAAGTATTCCTTGTCTCCGAGTGTAAGTTTCATTTGTTTAATTTATTAAGATCCTACTTATTGAAATATATCCGTTATTGTCTCAATCTGTTCAATATATAGTCATGGATTTTATCCAGTCTTTCATGAAAAGATTCATCTTGAAAGCTACGTATTTTTCAAAGCTGCCCTTCCAATAATTTTAACCAGCCGCTATAGGCTTCCTTATAGGCAGAGGATTTTGCTGCATCAGGTTCTTCTGATTTAATAATCTTCAATCCTTTAAAAGCTTCTTCGAACGAACCATATATACCGGCACCAACACCGGCCCCCAGTGCCGCACCTTTCGAACCATCGGTATCATACAACTCTAATCGGGCACCGATCGTATTCACAAAAGCTTCACGGAACAGCGGACTCAGAAACATATTCGCGTTTCCTGCACGAATCACATTGGTCTTTAATCCCATCCCTTGTAAAACATCGAAACCATATTTCAGCGCAAATACAATTCCTTCCTGTGCAGCTCTGAACATATGAGCCTGTGAGTGACGATTAAAATTCAAGCCATAAACCGAGCTGTTGATATTCTTATCTTCCAACACACGTTCTGCACCATTACCAAAAGGAAGCACCGTTAATCCCTCTGATCCTATAGGAGCTTCTGAGGCTATTGTATTGATAGCATCATATCCATAAGGCTCACCGGTGCTTTTTAAATTCTTGCGCAGCCAGCTGTTGAGAATACCCGTACCGTTAATACACAATAATACTCCATTGCTTTTCGAAGGACGCTTGTCATTGACGTGAATAAATGTATTCACACGTGACTTTTGATCAAATGCGTTCTTATCGGTTACACTATATATAACGCCAGAAGTACCTGCTGTTGCAGCAGTCTCGCCTGGGTTCAACACATTTAAAGAGAATGCATTGTTAGGTTGATCGCCCGCGCGATAACTCACCGGTGTACCTTCTTTCAATCCCAACAGCGATGCTATATCTTTTTTCACTTTACCCTGCACAGAAAATGTAGGGGCTTGTGTTGCCAGTAAATCCGGAGATATACCATAAAGCTCTAACAATTTCTTCGAAGGCGACTCCGCTTCATAATCCCAAAACATACCTTCCGATAAACCGGAAGCAGTCGTAACAATATCTCCGGTCAAACGCATTGCCAGGTAATCTCCGGGGAGCATTACTTTATGAATACGTTCAAACACTTTTGGTTCATTGTCTTTTACCCACTTAAGCTTGGAGGCTGTAAAGTTGCCAGGTGAATTCAATAAATGTCGTAGTGAATAATCAGCACCCAGTTGTTGAAAAGCTTGCTTACCAATTTCAACGGCACGGCTATCGCACCAAATGATCGAAGGACGCAATGCTTTCTGATCTTTATCAACGCATACAAGACCGTGCATCTGGTACGAAATACCAATAGCGGCAATATCAGCACCATTGATACTTGATTTCTTTAAACAGCTCTGTAACGCTTTGACGGCATGCTCCCACCACATCTCAGGGTCTTGCTCTGCCCAGCCAGCCTGCACCGCCAGCATCGGCATTTCCTCTGACGGAGATTGAGCAGATGCAGCCGTTTGCCCGGTACTCACATCGATCAACGAGGCTTTTACTGAAGAACTTCCGAGGTCATATCCCAACAGGTATTTCATATTTCTTATATAGATAAATAGGTCAAAAAAGGAGTACAAGCACGTGCAGCCAGGCACTTTTAAAGAAAAAGAAAATCGGCCAATACTCCATGAAGTGAATGTTCAATCGGTTGAAAGTCGGGTAAAGATATAACTTATAGTACATTTGACTACAAGTGTGCTGAAATTATTTTCTATCTTCCCGGCTGATACGACTTATGGCAAAAGATTTTCCGGATGCAGTGATTGATGCGCTTTCGATTGACTGTCTGATCTTCGGTTTTAAAAAAAGCGAACTCGATGTTCTGCTCGTACAACACGGTGAAGGGATCAGCAAAGGCAAGTGGGCGTTACCGGGGGGATGGATTAAATATAATGAGAGTTCGGATGATGCTGCCGCGCGCATTCTCCACGACCTCACAGGGGTATCTAAAATTTACCTGGAGCAACTTCGTGCCTTCGGTAATGTAAATCGTTACCCTTCCAAACGTGTAATCACCATCGCTTACTACGCATTAGTGAAACCGGAAAACTATACCCTTGATCCCGGCTTCACAGCTTCTGATGTAAAGTGGTTTAAGATTGGTGACATTCCAGAATTACCATACGATCACAAGGATATACTTGAAGCAGGCTTATCCCACCTAAAACATAAAGTACGGCATGAGCCCATCGGGTTTAATCTGCTGCCAAAGAAATTTACGCTGCTACAATTACAAGAACTATACGAAGCTATACTGAACAAGAAACTCGACAAGCCTAACTTCAGGCGCAAGCTGATGAAAATGAATTTACTAGTACCCTGCGAAGAAAAACAAAAAGACGTATCGCACCGCGCCGCAAGTTTATATAGGTTTGATAAAAAGATCTATGATAAGCTTACGGAGAAAGGGTTTACGTTTGAGCTTTAATTATGAAATATCCAACGGATGTTAGCCATAGCACGTCAAAAAATTAACCGCTTTAAAAGGCCGAGCACTAATATAGCATCACTTATACTGTGGTATTATAATTAACATTCAGGCTGTGCCTATTGTTAGGTAAAGCATCTTATAGTTAACACGGTCTATAGCTCATTCTAAAATTATCATTCGATTATACCACTATTTTAAAAGTCACGAAGTAAAACTGGGGTATTTCACAACAGGTCACTTTAGGTTATCATTGAGATGAATTATTTAAATAGATGTTACCTAAAATGGTTTTCAGGTGTATACTAGTAGTCTCACTTGTACTATTCACACAACTCACTGCATCTTCGCAGATCACCATTCATCGGTCGTATGCGTTGTTTGTGCAGAGTTTTGCCAAGTATAGTTCGTGGCCAAATTTTACCGGTGATTTCAAAGTGATGGTACTCGGTGAAACACCTGCCTTCGATGAATTACAAAAAAGCATGGAAGGCAAATCTTTCGGAGGCGTTGTAGCACGCATTATCAAAGTAAGTGATGTGTCTAACGTGGCTGATGCTTGTATCATATACCTTGCCGATGAAAAAAGTGATCTGTTACCAGAGCTGGTAAAAGCAACCGATGGCAAACCAATATTAATCATTACCGAACGTCAGCTGCTTCACCAGGGAGGTGCGGGCATCAGCTTTACTATGGTCGATAACAGGCTCCGATACGACATGAATGGCAAAGATCTACAGAAGAGAAACCTGAAGACCGCGATGCAGATTGTTACGCTCGCACACGAGGTTTTGTAAAATTCTGGTTAACATACTTACCGGCTACTGCACCAATCTATACCTCATCCTGTTCGTAGCCGGCATACCCCTATACTGTATCAAAATGTAAACCGAACATACGGAACCGGAAAGAATGATTGCTGGTATTGCGTTACCACCGAGTTCGTACGTGCATTATACGATTGCATAAAAATGTTTTCGTTGTTGGTCAGGTTTTGCAAGTCGAGGGCAACTTCAAGTGTACTGCGTTTATATTCTTTGCGATATGAAAAACGAAGGTCAGCCCGGAAGTACGGATCTTGCCTTTCACTGAATGCTTCGCTTTCTTTATATATAGTCCTTCCATATAGCTGAGAATTCGCGATATCAATCGGTGTGAGCCGCTTCCCTCCTATGGTGGTAAGTTTCAGGTTAACAGAAAAGAAATTTCGGGCCTTACCAATACGCCACTCCTTGCCTGCCAGCGCATTCAATACATACTGTGTGTTGAATGCAGTATTTCTGCTGATACCATCACTGCCTTTATACTTTGAATCAAACAAAGATGTCGTGATTAAAAAATAATATCCTTTGCTGAAGAAGCGTTCAAGCGTCAACTCTATACCATAGTTACGGCCCGAGCCTTTGTTTACAAGACTATCTTCATCTTCTATAGCAAAACTTACACCAGTGTTAAGCGCAGAAAAAGATGAGCGCTCTCTTTCAACGGGTACATTCGATAATGTCTGGTAATATCCCTCTGCCTTCAATCGTAGATTCTCAGATATATTCCAATCATATGTGAGTACATAATGCTGACTGGTGGTGAAGTCGAGGTTTTTATTTGTCAGCAAAAGTTCGCCGGTTGATGTCTTCGTCTGTATAAAACTTGTTGTGATATTCTGGGCCTGGTTATGAATTCCATATCCTACACTTAGGGATTGATTCGTGTTGATTATATACTGGAGACTAACCCGCGGCTCCAGCGCCCATTGCTCATTCAAGCTATAATATTGTACATGTGCACCAGCATTCAGAACAAGCTGTTGGCTGAACCGGTGTTTCCAACTACTAAAAAATTGATATCGTGTAGCCTCATCCTTCACATCTAACCGAACGGTGTCACTGTTTAGGTTGGCATATACATCCCGATTGAAAAGGTCGAATTGTGTAGCATCAATATAAAAGCCGGAGGTAACACTATTGCGCGCGTTGAATTTAGTGCGCGTATAAAAATTAAAAGAATACTTCTGTGTATTCATATCGCCTTCTGCACGAAGGTGTCGGGCGATCACTTCGCTTTCATTGTTGCGCACGAGTGAATCTGAATCAAAGCTTTCACTGGTAGCACTTGCCCCTGCCGTAAAACGTAGATACGTATTGGCTATACTCTTTTCATAACTCACGCCCGCCACACCAGTTCTGTATTGCGTATAGGAATCACGATTTTCAGTACCATACAGATTGTCATTTTTATCAAGATCAGCTTCACTTCCAAGAAGATCAACCGAGCTCATCCCGCCAATACCAAATATAGTCCACTTCCCTCCGTTGGAAGTTGGCAAGCTTACTTTGAAATTCAAGTCCTGGTAGGAAGGTGTGTTGGACCCGGTTCCGAATTCTATACCGAGTGTCTGAAATAATCCCAGGGTAGAGTATCTATAGTTTGCTATATATGAAGCTCCCGATTTTTTTGAGAATGGACCTTCCGCACCGAATTCAAATCCATTGAACCCTACTTGTCCTAAGAGTTCCCGTTTTTCATTATTGCCATCGCGCAGCCGAAGGTCGAATACCCCGGCTGTTGCATTTCCATACTGTGACGGAAAGGCACTGGTCATGAAATCTGATTTATCGAGGTTGTTATTATTTAATATACTTACGGGACCTCCTGTGCTCACAAGGGCACCGAAGTGATTTGGATTCGGAATATTCAATCCTTCAAGCTGCCACAACATCCCGGTAGGTGAATTCCCCCGCACAACGATGTCATTACGTGAATCATTTCCTCCCACAACGCCTGCAAAATTAGCGGCCATCCGCGAAGGATCTCCTATAGCCCCCGCATATCGCTTCGTGTCGTCTACATTAAACGAACGAGCGCTTACAACTGCTATATCATTGTTGGTAGCGGTTTTATCATTCTTGACATTGTCCATGATAACGACCTCATTCAATTGATTTACACTTTCCGTAAGGCTAAAGGTCAGTACAACTTCCTTTCCTGCGGTAACGATAACATTTGCAATGGTCTGCTCTTCGTATCCTATATAGGTAACTCTGATCGTATGCCTGCCTACGGGAACGTTGTCAATACGAAATCTTCCTTCTGAATCGGTTGTACTTCCATATACTTTATCATCGGAGCTTACAATGAGAAGGCTTACGCCGATAAGCGCGGTGTTACTCACACCATCAACAACTTTCCCGCGTATAGTTTGTGTGGACTGCGCAGCGAGCTCGGACAGTGCGCATGTAAGAAGCATAACCATGCTTGTCAACAATCGAAGGGATGCGTGTATTCTCATAAGTACTATAAGGATATCGTGAACATGATGATGAAAAAATTCTCACTGCGCAAAGAAGTTTTTGGCAGGATTATACCTGCCAGGTGGATGAGCATTGCATTCATAAGTGTTTAGTTTGTTTGCTTCCCTAACGGGAATGAAGCTTGCACAGAGGTATAGATATACCGGAATGTAGTGAGTGGAATATGCTAAGGTACGAGAAACAAGCCCGTGTTATCAATAACTATAATTTGAGGTGAATGACTAGTTCAATTCAAATACATTTCGGAGCTGGCCAATTTTTTCAATGACTTCTTTTCCTTTTGCGCGCGATACCGGTACCGAGAAATTGGTATCCTTGATTCCCAGCTTATAGCCGTTGGCATTACCCGTAACGTGATCTATAGCATTGATGTTAACAATAAAAGACCGGTGACAACGAATGGCAAAATAATTATCGAGCTGACTTTCCATGTTTTTAAGGTTGATCCGTAGCATCTTTTTTTCTACACCCTCACCATTCTTCCAATATATTGTAGAGTAATTATCACTTGCTTCCACATACAAAAGTTCGGAGAGCGGCAGACTGAGGGTTTCCCGCGTATCGGAATAAATGGTGACTATATTTGATTTCGTATGTGTTGGATCTTCCTTTAACAACCGGATTCTTTCAAGTTCACGATTGGCCATGACAGCACTGCGAAGGTTTTCCTGCAGCATTTGATTCCGCAAAACCAGTGTTGCAAGGGCAATGGGAATAATTCCATTGGTGAAAACACCCGAATAAACCTTATACATCTTTTCTATTAGCGTGACCTCGGGATGAAAATTAAAGACGTGCAAGGCAATAGCTGTGGCTATACCATCAACGAAAAGTTGCCAAAGCGTAAACAGAATATATTTACCCACCGTCCAGTTGGATACCTCAAAGAGTGCCGGAAATAATCGAGGCAAAAGAACAATGTTTGCAAACAGGACAATGAAGGTAACGCTGCCTATCAGAATAACTTTCTGCGGGTTATACGGCTGAAACACCAACATAAAGACCACCAGGAAAATACTCATGCCTGCGGGGATTAGAGTATTCTTACGATCATCGTTGAGGTAATAAGGGAATGGTGATTTTAATGTTTCAACAAAGTGTGCCCAGACACGAAAAGTAAAACCTGGTGTGGTTTGTGAAATAAATGCTTTCATAGCGGATTGGGGTAAATCGTTGCCTTCACGTGGTAAAAGTAAAAAAGGTTTCGCAAGGGGTAAACTGAAAGGTCACTATAGCTATAGGGCTGGGGCAAATAACTGGTAAATGGGACGAATATCTGTGTATTAAATGCTGTCGCGGCATCTTGCATGTCACCACACTTGCTAGTACTTTCGCCCAACGCCATGGGCAGGAATACATTTATAGAGATCATTTGATAAACCGAGTATGCCAGAATTACCAGACCTCCAAGCATTCAGTATAAATCTTCAGAAGAAGCTGCACAATAAAAAAGTGAAGGATGTAAATCTTTTGTTTGCCAAAAAATCAAACGCTCCCGAGGCGAAACTCAAAAAAGCACTGGACAAGCAGGCACTGGCGGAAGTATACCGTGACGGTAAAGAGCTTTATTTCAAATTCAAGAATGATGATATTCTCCGGTTGCACCTGATGCTGCGAGGCAAGCTATATTTGGTTGAACATGAAGAAGAACCCAAACATAGCATCCTCGAAATTCTGTTCGATGAAGATATTAAGCTGGTATTAACTGACTTTCAGAAAGCAGCAACCATCACGCTTAATCCTGAACCGAGCGATGTCCCGGATGCCATGTCACCTGAAGTTGACGCTGATTTTTTAAAAGGAATTCTGAGTAAGAAAAAAGCGATCATTAAAAATGTATTGCTCGATCAGCACAATATAAAAGGTATAGGAAATGCATACGCTGACGAAATTTTGTGGGACGCAAAAATATCTCCCATGTCTGTCAGCAACAAAATTCCGGACAACGCGATCAAGCGATTAGCAAAGTCTATTAAGTCTGTTTTGAAAAATGCGGAGAAACAGATTCTCAAAAAAGATCCCGACATCATCAGTGGTGAAATCAGAGATTTCCTGGACATCCACAATTCAAAGAAAACGCATAGCCCTACCGGTGGAAAAATTATTTCACAAACGGTGAATTCCCGGATAACGTACTATACAGAGGAACAGGAATTATTTGAATAGCATCTTTTAATTATCGCCCGCATCCGGACATCTGCGTTCACTAATGATCTGGCCTTTGATAACCAAATCTTTCTAATTGTGCTTTAAAGCCATAATTGCTATATGGCATTGATATTGAAATCGTGGTTGCCGTTGCACAATGTGTAACGAACAAACGCATTTCAAATCAGATCACATCAACGCCTTATATGCTGAAGAATTATTTCAAAATCGCTTTACGAAACTTACTTCGAAATTCTGTTTACTCCGTCATCAATATCTCTGGTCTTTCCATTGGCATTGCATGTACCATTCTGATTTTACTATGGGTATACGATGAAGTAACCTACGATCGCTTTCAGCCGAAGTATGACAATCTATACCAGGCGTGGATTAAATCGCACTTCGATGGTACAATCAGTTCCTGGACATCTGGTCCGCAGCCGTTGGCAGAAGGAATCAAAAATGCAGATACGCACGTCAGGAATACTGTGCTTGTAGACTGGGGTGGAGAACATTTACTGCGCGTAGGTGATAACCGTATCGTGAAGCAAGGACACTTCGTTGGTAAGGCATTCCTGGAAATGTTTCAGTTTGAATTGATAAAAGGCGATGCCGCTACTGTACTCGATGACCCTACCTCTATAGTATTAACCGAATCTGCAGCCAAGGCGTTGTTTGGCGATCAGGATCCGATCAATCAACTCGTGAATGTTAGCAACTTTGCTGATCTCAAGGTTACTGGTATATTAAAAGATATACCCCGCAATTCGAGTTTCGAATTTGAATGTCTTATTCCATGGGATCACAATAAGAAATATGCAGAATGGATAAAAGAGACTGAGAACACCTGGGGTGAATATTCATTCCAGACATTTGTTGAGCTTGCGCCGGGTACACCTTCCGAAAATGTTGATAAAAGTATCAGCGATATACTTACCAAGAATGGTGAAGATGAAATGAAGCGCGAAGTGTTTCTATACCCGATGAGTCGCTGGCGACTTCACAGTAGTTTTAAGAATGGTATTGAGGAAGGTGGTTTGATTGATTATGTAACCGGCTTCACTGCAATTGCTGCGTTCATTATGATCATTGCTTGTATCAACTTCATGAATCTCTCTACGGCACGTTCGGAGCGCAGAGCACGCGAAGTAGGCATACGTAAAAGTGTTGGTTCAAGGAGAAAAGAAATTGTCGCGCAGTTTTTAGGTGAGTCTGTCCTGTTGTCTATGTTCGCGTTACTACTGGCAATTGTTTTGGTAGAGATAGCTTTACCATTCTATAATACATTGGTGCAGAAAAAGCTTACACTCGACTTTACTTCTCCCCTGTTCTGGATTTTATCTGTATCACTTGTATTATTTACCGGCTTGCTGTCGGGAAGTTATCCTGCTTTCTATCTTTCATCGTTTCAACCTGCAGCAGTATTAAAAGGAAAAATCACGGTTGGAAAAACGGGCGTTACCCCCAGAAAGATTTTAGTGACATTACAGTTTGGCTTCTCTATAATATTGATCTCTTCAACACTCATTATACAACAACAGATAAGCCATATCAAAGATCGTGAGCTTGGCTACCAGCAGAACAAATTAATGATGGTAGACTGCACGGCTGATCTTGAGAAAAATTATAAGGCAGTTAAGAATGAATTGCTGAACGGAAATATCGCTACATCTGTAACCAAATCACAAAGTCCGGTCACCGCTATATTTTCCAACAACTTTGTAGGCTGGCCCGGGAAACCTGAAGACTTAAAAGTACTGTTCACAACGCTACGGGTAGACTACGACTATAATAAAACGATGGGAACAAAAATTACAGAAGGACGTGATTTTTCAGAAGAGCATAAAAGTGATACCGCTGCTGTGATTTTAAACCAGGCTGCCATTGAAGTCATGGGATTAAAAGATCCAATTGGAACACAACTCGATATATGGGGTGACAAATTTGAAGTTATCGGTATAACTGAAAACGTATTGATGGGAAGTCTTTTTCAGGAAGTAAAACCATCGTTCACTGTACTCCGTACTGAATCAGCAAACTTTATTACGATTCGCTTACCGGATAGCAAAACTATACCGGAATCTGTAAAGGAAGTCGAGAAGGTTACTACTAAGTATAATCCTGCCTATCCATTCGACTATACATTTGCCGATACTGAATTTGCCAAAAAATTTACAGAGATCAATTTGATCAGTGACCTGTCCAATATATTTGCTTTCCTCGCAATCTTCATCACAGGTCTTGGTTTGTTTGGGTTAGCTGCCTTTACAGCAGAGCAACGTACCAAGGAGATTGGGATTCGTAAAGTACTCGGCGCAACGCTGAGTGGAATTGTTGTACTCATCTCGAAAGATTTTTCGCGCATGGTGATCATTGCCTTTTTGATTGCGGCTCCTCTTGCATGGTGGATGATGAACGAATTCCTGGAACGCTATAGCTATAGGATCGAAGTTCCGCTGTGGGTATTACTTGCTTCGGGAGCAATAGCGTTGCTATTCGCCCTGGTCATTGTGAGCACACAAGCGCTTCGTGCAGGAAGAAGAAACCCTGCACAGTCCCTGCGAAATGAATAGTTCAGAACTCATCTACGATTGCCATTCAAAGATGTGCTCGTGATTGATGATCATGAACTTCGACTACGGGCTCAATACTATACTATATAATCGCTTCTATCAGCAGCAACCCAACGTGTTGCTGCCGATATACTCTGCTATTCCTGAAACAGAGTAGCGGTATACAAACAATCGCTGTTGCTATATAAATGTTTCAACGGCTTAAATACCTTCTACTATTTTACAGACGGATATAGTAATCTGAAATAAAATTCGTTCATTAATAGTGACGTTGAACTACAGTCAACAGCACATCGATTAACGGACGCTGCATGCAACCCGATAATTGTCGCAACCAGCCCTATTGATTGTCGCATTTCGCGCAACGTTGTTTTCGTTATTGACTATATGTTTGTACTTTAAATCTTATTCCATGGCAACCAAGATCTTCGTAAACCTCCCGGTGAAAGACCTCGATAAAACCATTGAGTTCTTTTCTAAAATTGGCTTCACCTTCGATCCTCAATTCACAGATCAGAATGCAACGTGCATGGTGGTTGGCGAAGATATATTCATCATGTTGCTGGTGAGGGAATTCTTCAAAACATTTACCAGGAAAGATGTAGTCGATGCCACACGCAGTACCGAAACGATCTTAACCCTTTCAGCAGACACGCGTGAAAAAGTAGATGACCTCGTAAACAAAGCACTCCAGGCTGGCGCTACATCTCCCAATGATCCTCAAGACCAGGGATGGATGTACGGACGCAGCTTTTATGATCTGGATGGCCACCATTGGGAAATCATGTACATGGATCCAAATAGTCTTGCACAAAACTAGGTATATACGATAATCGATAACAGATATATCTTTATTCTCCAATGGGTAAAGATATATTATACACAAGCTTCTCTATCAAACCACATGGCAAAAAAAGCAGCAAGTAAAGCAGCAAAAACAGTCAAAAAATCAATACAGAAACCTGCGAAGAAAACAGCAAAAAAAGTAGCTGCAAAGACTACCAAAGTATCGAACAAAGACATCAATGATACTCCGAAAGTAAATGTCTTTCTGAAAGACCTCAAGCATCCGTTGAAACCGGAATTGGAAGCGTTGAGAAGTATCATCATGAATGCGAACAGTAAGCTTTCTGAACGGATAAAATGGAATGCACCGAGTTTCTTCTATAAGGAAGACATGGCCGCTTTTAATATGCGATCACAAACTTATATCCTGATCGTATTTATATTCTACAACGGTGCCATGATTGATGACAACACCGGTTTACTGGAAGGTGACTACAAAGACAGGCGCCTTGCTAAGTTCTTTAGCATGGAAGATGTACTGGCTAAAAAAGCTACATTGGAAAAAGTAGTCAATCAATGGGTAAGGTTGATCGAGCAATAGCGTAACCGCTGTGCAAAAAAACTGAAGTGCTCACCTTTTTTACGGAAGCCTTCACCAGAGTTTACCATCAGCGTTAAAGCAATTTTGTGTCATTGAAAACGAAAAATACAATGACAACAAACAAAAAAATTGCTCTCATCACGGGTGGTAACAAAGGCCTGGGATTTGAAATCGCCCGTCAGCTCGGTCAACAAAATATTACGGTCCTGATTACTTCACGGGATAGGAAGAAAGGTGAAGAAGCTATCAACGAATTGGAAAAAGAAAGTATAGATGCTCACCTGGTGACTATGGATGTAACCGATGAAACCTCTATTCACCAGGCAAGACTCAGCGTTGAAAAAGAATTTGGCGTCCTGGATATACTCATTAACAATGCCGGTATAGGGATTGATGTCGGTATACCGGCCAGTGAAGTTCCGCTGGAAATTATTAAGCAAACATATAATACAAATGTATTTGGTGCGATTGCTACCATTCAGCAATTTTTACCACTCCTCAAAAAATCAACAGCAGGAAGAATCGTGAATGTATCCAGTGGCCTGGGCTCTATCACGCAAAATACCGATCCGCACTATATATACTATGTGCATAAACCACTCGGGTATAATACCTCGAAGGCAGCGTTGAATGCCGTGACCGTTATGTTTGCTCATGAACTTCGCCTCACTCCGATCAAAATAAATTCTGCCGATCCGGGTTTCTGTGCAACAGACCTCAATGATAACACCGGACCAAGAACCAGAAGTCAAGGTGCATCTATTTCGGTAAAACTCGCTACGCTTCCTGATGATGGCCCAACGGGAGGATTTTTCGATGACAATGGCAGAGTAAACTGGTAATTGGTGATGGGTAATGGTCAGGTATATTTCATAGATATATACCTGATCATTCTATAAATATATCTTTAATCCCGAAAGACTACAGCATTCACACGTTAACATGCTATCGGTTAACCGTTAACAATACGTGCTTCAAATCCTGGTCGCGTGATGAATTCCCCACCATAATATCAAACTCACCGGGTTCGGTTGTCCACGCCATGTTTATATCATAGAAGGAAAATTTCTCAGGAGCAATGGTAAACTTCACTGTTTTTTGCTGACCTGGCAAAAGCATAATGCGTTTAAAATCCTTTAGTTCTTTTACCGGGCGTGTTACAGAGCTTACTTTATCGCGGATATAAAGTTGTACAACTTCATCGCCCGCTATAGTACCTGTATTTTGTACAGCAACAGATACCTGAACACTATCACCGATTTTTATAGCAGCATTCGATAAAACCGGTGCACTTACTTCAAATGTAGTATAGCTCAATCCATAGCCAAACGCATAGAGCGGACTCACATCATCAAACAAATATCCTCTGCGTGCCGCAGGTTTATAATTATAGTATGCGGGTACATGCCCTACCGAACGCGGGAATGTAATCGGGAGTTTGCCTCCTGGGTTGTAGTCTCCGAAAAGGACATCGGCTACCGCATTACCGGTTTCTTGTCCAATATACCAGCACTCAAATATAGCAGGCACCTTCTTCACGAGATTGTTAAACGACAACGGACTTCCGTTGAAAACAAATGCAATCACAGGTTTACCGGTTGCCACCATGGCGTCAATCAATTCATCCTGACGGCCAACCAGATCAAGCGTTGTGCGATCACCCATGTGCTCCTTGCTCCAGGCCTCCCGTGATACCTGCTCATTTTGTCCTATTGCTAAAACAATCACATCTGCGGTGCGTGCCAACGCTACAGCTTCTTTGATTTGCCTGCGGTCTTCTTCTACAGTAGGCACTGCTACTTTATCCTGACTCCAGCCACTGGTAGTGGTGATCTTGCAACCTTCACTATAGGATACTTTAATTTTATCTCCTGCCTTTTGTTTAATACCATCAAACACTGTTGTATAGAAAGTCGGCTCACCGCTATATCCTCCGAGCAAGATCCGGTTTGCATTCGGACCGATCACCGCTATATGTTTTACTTTATCCCGCGCCAGCGGAGCAACCTTATTGTCATTCTTTAATAAAGTGATCGTCTGCAGAGCAGCTTCATGTGCCAGCTTGCGATTCTCTTCGCTTCCTATAAATGCTTTTGCTTTATCCGGATCAACATACGGATTCTCAAATAATCCCATACGGAATTTATACTCCAGCATCTTTACCACCAGCTCATCGATCAATGACTCTGCTATAATTTTATGTTGTACCAATGAATCGAGGTTTCGGAAACAATCGATCTCCGGTAACTCTATATTTACTCCTGCCTCGATGGTAAGCTTTGCAGCTTCATCACCATTTGCAGCAACGGAATTTCCAAACAAGCCTTCACGATCTGCAAGCTCACGCACGGCATAGTAATCAGATACTACATATCCGTTAAAACCCATTTCACCACGCAGTATATCACGAAGCATCCATTTATTAGCATGCGATGGAACACCGTCCACTTCATTATAGGAGGCCATCAGACTTCCCGGCTGAGCACGCTGAACAACTTGCTTGAAAGGATAAAAGAAAACTTCACGCAGTACACGTTCTGAAATATTTGCCGGTGCTATATTATTACCCGCCTCAGGCCAGCCATGACCAGCCATGTGTTTCAACGTAGCCACTACACGCTCACCACTTTTAAAAGAGCCATCACCCTGAAAACCCTTTACGGCAGCAACTCCCATCTCGCCTGCCAGATAAGGATCTTCTCCATACGTTTCTTCTACCCGCCCCCAACGCGGATCACGCGCTACATCTACCACCGGAGACAGTGCCTGGTGTGTACCGCGAAGTCGCGCCTCTTTGGCCACTAACGTAAATATATTCTCGACCAACGCAGGATTAAATGTAGCCGCGAGTCCTATAGGTTGAGGAAAACTCGTAGCACCTTTTGCCGCATGGCCGTGTAAACATTCCTCATGATAAAAAACCGGAATTCCGAGGCGTGTTTCCTCGACAAAATATTTCTGAATAGCGTTTGTTAATACGGCCGTCTGGTATGCATCAAGTCCACCTTTTGTATCACTGGGGCGACCCACCTGACCGAGACCATTCTTAAAATTCTTCCGCGCCTTTTCAACATCGAAATGACCGGCTGTATCGAGCAGGAATTTTGCTTTATCGTTCCATACACAATGCATCTGCGCCACTTTTTCCTGTAGCGTCATGCGGCTCAAAAGATCTTTAGCGCGCTCTTCAGCAGAGAGTTCGGGGTTCTTGTAAGCAGGTTCTCCGGATTGCTCTTTGGAACAGGCAATGATTCCAATCACTAAAAAGACGAAGAGGGTCAGGCGCATATTATAGTCATTAAGACCATAAGTTTACAAGTTTTATCGTACATTGCAATCGATGTAAAATAATTATTACCAAACAAATAGTGTTGCAGGATAAAAATTTTCCATTCATATTCATGCCTTCGAACTTAAACCTATCTACATGGAACAAACTATAGATCGCTCTCGGCTCTTTTGGGCAAGCTGTCTCGCTCTTCTGGTAACATCCCTATCTTTCGGTATCCGCGCGGGTATCCTGTCAGAGCTTGGCACTACATTTCAATTGAATGGCGCCGAGTTAGGAATTATTACCGCTACAGCATTCTGGGGATTTCCACTCGCTGTAATCATTGGTGGTATGGTGGTGGATATCATCGGCATGAAACGATTGCTTCTCATTGCCTTTGTATTTCACTTGCTCGGTATAGTACTTACTGTTTTTGCTACCGGATACTGGTCATTATTTATTTCAACGTTATTGATTGGTATAGCCAACGGTACGGTAGAAGCTGCGTGTAACCCACTGGTTGCAACCATCTATTCAGAAAATAAAACAACCAAACTCAATCACTTCCATCTCTGGTTCCCGGGAGGTATCGTGATCGGTACATTGATAGCATTCTTCTTCACCAAGATAGGATGGGGATGGCAGATCCAGGTTGCTACCATGATCATCCCCACACTTCTTTACGGATACTTCTTCTCTAAACTGAAGTTCCCGGTAACAGAACGTGTGGCCTCTGGGGTTTCAACCGGTGAGATGTATAAATCTTTATTTAGTCCGCTGTTCATCTTTATGATCATCTGTATGTTTGGAACAGCCATCACAGAATTGTTTACAGGTCAGTGGATCGATGTTCTTCTGAAAAGTGTAACGGATAACGCGATTCTGATCTTGACGCTTACAACGGGCGTAATGGTGGTAGGCCGTGGATTGGCTGAACCGGTGGTACATCGCTTTTCTCCACAAGGTGTATTGCTGATCTCTTCCGTTCTGTCGGTACTGGGACTATATCTATTAGGCCATACATCGGGCAACATGATCTTCGTAGGTGCTCTGATATTCGGGATGGGTGTTTGCTACTTCTGGCCAACCATGATCGGCTTTGTTGCAGAGAACCTTCCAAAGACTGGTGCAGTAGGATTAAACTTAATGGGCGGTGCCGGTATGTTTGCCGTATCCCTATACCTCATCTTTATGGGCGGATACTATAACAATCTTGTAGAAAGCAAATTGCCTGCTGGCGTTTCTGAAGCTGAAAAAGCCACGCTGTTAATTGAAGCCAAAAAAGCTGCGGGTCCGGAGATTATTAATATCACATTAGTGATTCCAATCATCCTCGTAGTAGCTTTCACCGGACTGGTGATCTATATGAAAAACAGAAAGAAGGCCTAACATATATACTGATATGTACAAGAAGAGGATGGACTAAAACCATCCTCTTTCTTTTTTACGTATATCTCTCCAATAACAGTTTTCTTGAGTATGAAGAAGTTAATGTTGATATTCATGCTGATATCAATACACGGTATGGCACAGCAACCTGACCTCACAACGAAAGTAAAATTCCTGGCGCTTGGCGATTCCTATACCATTGGCGAAAGTGTATCTGTCCAGGAACGATGGCCCGTACAATTGACAGAAGCACTTCGAAAGAAAGGTATAGATTGCTCTGATCCAACCATCATTGCCACCACGGGCTGGCGTACCGATGACCTGAAGCATGCTATCACGAATGCAAATCTCAAACCGGAATATACCCTGGTGTCGCTGTTGATCGGTGTAAATAATTACTACCAGGGCAAATCCGCTGAGAGCTATGCCCCGGAGTTTGAAGAACTTCTTCGCACCGCGATTGCTTTAGCCGGTGGCAACAAAGCAAATGTATTGGTAGTGTCTATTCCGGATTATGGATATACACCTTTCGGTAAAGACAAGCAACCTGCTATCAGCAAAGGTATAGATGCATTTAATGCCATAAATAAATCCATCACCGAAAAATTGGGTATAAAGTATATATACATCACGGATATATCCAGAAGAGGACTGGCAGATCCCGGCCTCGTTGCTGGCGATGGATTGCATCCCTCGGGGAAAATGTATACCGAATGGGTAACACGCATCCTGCAAGATTAAATATTCATACACAGAGAGCACGAATATGAAGTTCACAAAGTATACTTTGAATAACGCTGTACCTCCTTTGTACTCTCTGTGAAATTCGGCAACTACTCAATTACTTCCTAGTCACCTTCAAATTTGTAAAATGCGCTTCTGTTCCAGGACCAATCCATAGCGCTATACCTCCCTCCTGCTCTGCCCCAAGCTTCAGATCATTTACAATTAATGTTGGCTGGGTTGCACCATGAACATATAGACGAGCTTTATCGCCCTCTACTTCAATCTTCATCTTCGTCCACTCACCAGGAACGAGATCGACATACGTTTCATACTTCTCGGGAGTTTCTGATCGCAACCTGTCCCATGGATAATCGGGAAATGACGAGTATTGCACCGAGTGATTTCTTCTCATCTGGTCGTCAGCCCTCCCGTTGGTTGGACGCAGGTATATCAATTCAAATTTTGAATCATCGTTTTGAACACGAAACGCAATGCCTACAAAGCCGCGCGACCCCTCCGGGGCATTGGGTGCAACTTTTCCGGATACTTCAAGTTCGATTACACCATTCTTGAACGTAACATCTTTTACCTTGGCATACACCGACTCTGCTTTGAAGCTTGCTCGCTCAGATTCCTTTATATTTTCAACCACTTTCACTGATGGCTTCCCGAGATAAGTCTCCGTTGACAACGATACATTTACCGGGAGCAACTGCGTTACATTTTTCAGAGGTATCTCAATTTTGTTTTGAGCCTGGCTGTAGCTAAAGCTTATCAATACTACGAGGAATGTGAATAGATTACGTTTCATATAAAAGGGGGTTGGTGTATATACTTTCCATACGCAACATCCGGCAAAATGGTTTACCTGAATTTACCAGCGGGCATTATCCCTTTTGAATGCGCAAAAGGAAATCGCTCTTATAGGTTTGTCCGATGGGAATTGACTTCGCGGCCACCACAACGGTGTTGCCATCTATATATTGAAAATGGTCAAGCGAGATCAAAAAGGATTTATGAACCCTCACAAACATGCTCTCGGGCAACTGCTTTTGTATACTTTGCATAGTCTCATGCACAACAATTGTCTTATCATCCAGCTGTACTTTTATATAGTCTCCCAGTGCCTCAACAAACAAGATATCCTCATGCTTCACTTTGTATAATTTTTTATCTGCTGTCAGCAGTATATAATTTCCGGAAGGCAGCGCGGGCAATGATTTTAGTTTCTCTTTCAGCTTATTGACGGCCTTTAAAAAGCGTTCAAAGGGAAATGGCTTTACAAGGTAGTCGATCGCGTTTACTTCAAAACCTTCAATAGCATATTCCGGATATGCCGTTGTAAAGATTACGTGTGGCGGATGCTGAAGACTCTTGTAAAAATTTATACCGGAAAGTCTCGGCATATTTATATCGAGGAACATTACTTGCACCGGCTGCGCAGCAATCAGCTCGTTTGCTTCGAGTGCATGATTGCATACCTTGATCAACTCCAGATCCGGCACATCTGCTATATAGTGCTTCAAAATCTCTTGCGAAGCAGGTTCGTCTTCTACAATGATACAGGTAATCTTCATCTTGAACTGACTGGCTTTAGGTTTGCAGCTTTTAACTGAATGGTTAACGTTACCCGAAAGATATGCTCTTCTTCCTCAACACGAAAGACTCCACGATCGCTATACATCAACCGCACACGCTCCCGTATATTATTTAGTCCAATGCCTTTTACAGGATTCTTTTCGATCTCCTCTCCCTGCCCTCTGTTATTCTCAATGAGAAAATTGATTTCATTTTCATTTGCATATAGCTTCATCCGGATAAACGTATTTTCAATATCACCTTTTATACCATGTTTGAAACTGTTTTCAACCAGTTGAAGTAATAACATCGGGGCAATCGGAACGTTATCGGTTATTGAGGTTTCAAGATCGATAGCTGCATGCTCGCCAACACGATACCGCTGCAGATGTATATAGTCTTCTATAATTTTTACTTCAGAACGAACCGGAACAAATTCTGCGTTCGATTCATATATCACGTAGCGTAATATATCCGAAAGTTTAATAATCGCTTCGGGTGTCTCCGCGGCTTTACGCAATGCAAGGGAATATAGCACCGTAAGACTGTTAAAAAGAAAATGTGGATTTACCTGGTTCATCAAGGCGCGCAACTCGGCTTGTAACTTCTCCTTCTCCAATGCAATAACACGCTCTTTAGTCTCGTTCAACGTAATCCATTCCTTTGACAATTTAAGCAGCGATGTTACGATGATGAACGCTACAAAGAACTTCAGCAAATCCCTGAATTCATAGTAGGAAATAAAATAATATCCAGGCAGAACAAAGTCGATCAGCTTATCGAATAACAACTGGTTAAACGCTGTTCCGGCTATACCTGTAATGGCTACCAGTATAGTATACATCCAGTATTTCCTTTTCTCGAGGAAATGCGGTATCAGTACCAACAAATTGAAATATACCGGCAGCATGATGGTGACCATAAAGATTGCCGTATACAAGTAATCAATCGGGAGTGTTTGACTTGTACTGGTAAAGACGTTCAACAGAATATAATAGGAGATTGTCCAAAACACGATTTGCTGTGCAAAGCTATTCCGAACAATCTTCCCGAGGTGCTGGCCTTTCATTACTGAACTCTTTTTAAATCCATCACCACTTCCGACTTCCCTGTAAATGCTTCCGGGTCATTTCCATATTTAAGGATAAATTTTTGCAGTTCTTCCGTGGAAGCTGTCAAGATATACATTTTATCATCTTCCTTCTGTTCGTTTTCATGTACAACTTCATGAGCAATCCTAATTTTGTTCTCTGCAAATAATTCAGATAACCACTCTTCATTAAGCCATTCGATCCGAACACGATCACCAGCGATATTTTTTACCCTGGCCAGCGAATGGGAAGGGATCAGATGAAGTGCAAACAGATCAACCTGCTTGCCATCCTGTTCCTCGGGGAGGAAATCCAGGTATACTATACTATTCAATTCAAAAAGATGTGCTATAAATGTAGCCGAGATTCCTTCGTTAGAAGTCACCTTCATCCGGTACGCATTTTTCTTTTCTTCAACCGGACTGATCCTCCAGGTACCCGTTTGCTGGTCTCTCCAGGTTCCCATTAGTTCCTGCTTGAATACAACGTTCTGTTCGGTATAAAAGGGATGAAGCGATTTCACAATGCATCCTTCCATAACAACGGCCAGCAGCAGCACAACCAAAATCCATTTTGCTCTCATAGTTTATAAATTTAATGTGCCGGCAATTTGGTTTGCCGAAAAGGCGTTCTAAAATTTTTTCGATGAACAAGGTTGACCTGTCGTTGAACACTTTTAAAGAGCACCAAGTGATAAAAAAAGTTACTGCTAAATATAGAAACCTATGCCCGAAAAATCCGTTTCTTAGAGTGTGAAACAACTAATTATCTGACACCTATCATTACATCATTCAGACATCCTCTGACGTTCCACAAGATCCCTCATTATTTAATTCTCAATCATTTCATTCTACAATATTGATAGCCAGGCAATCAAATCATTTTGCCCGCCATACAACTATACTATCGCGAAAATAACCACGAACTATGAAGGAAGAACATACCGTTCTCTGGAAAGAGATCAAAGCGTTTGAACTGGACGACCCCGATTCATCACTTTCTTTTAGCGGCAGACTTGCCCGTGAAAACGGATGGACCCTGGAATTTTCACTGCGTGCTATTGAAGAGTATAAAAAATTTATATTCCTGATCTGCATCGCTGATCATCCGCTTACACCTTCCGACCAGGTAGACCAGGTATGGCACCTGCATCTGCTCTATACACACTCCTACTGGGAAGAACTGTGTCACACTATACTAAAGCGTGAAATTCACCACGGCCCCACAAAAGGAGGTAAACAAGAAGGGTCGAAGTTTGACGACTGGTATTCAAAAACGAAAGATATATACAAGGTTGTCTTTCACCAGCGTCCGCCAAAAGACTTATGGCCTGATAATGACAAAAGATTTAGTGACATAAATTTCCAACGCATCAACCTCGCTACACATTGGATTATTAAAAAACCATTTATAATATGAATCAATTATCAAAACTCACACCCGCTGAAACGTTACTGGCAGTACACGGATCGGCAACACACCTGAATGACCTGTTAAAATATACCCTGATGGATTTAATTTTCCGGCAGGTATTGGAATTGGAAACAACAACCCGACAGTATAACAAGAATGATCCACCAAAGATATATCAATATGTTGTACCGGGACGAAACTTTGATACCTGGACGGATAAACTCCATGAGACTGTCTTTCTTTCAACGTTCAGAAGAAACAGCGACCAGAAGATATTATTCAAGAACATGGTGAGTATAGGGTATCAAAATGCAAAATCGAAAAGAACGTATCACAGCTACGTGCTAAGAAGTAATGGACTTCACAGTGCATTTGAGACAACCTTCCTTCAGAAAATTTTTGGTGGATTCGATTATACAAGATCTGGAATACAATTAAAGAAGACCATCGCCGATGAATTTATAGCGCTCGAAGAAGTAGTTGCATCGTATCGCAAGACAAAAGATAAAAATGTACTGGAATCGTTGCGCGCCATAGGCGGAAATATATTCCTGATAAGTGGCCTTGACATCGGGTTAGCACAAGAGATCGATAAGGAACTATCTGAAGAAATGAAGAGAACCTCAACAGATACGAGTGGATGTGGTGGTACCGGCTGCTGGACTACATTCGATACCAGTGGTAGTTCTTCCAGTGGCGGGCACAGTGGCTGCAGTTCGCATGGAGACAGCGGATGCTCCTCATCCGGATGTAGTGGTTGTGGCGGATGTGGTGGTGATTGATCTAAATTCTTCAAAACAAGAATTATTGAATAGCTATATCTTACAGGATAAAACTATTCAACAATCCAGAGAAAGATTATACAATATTTATACTACATCATTTATACGACACCTGTATACTATATCAAGGCTTCAATACTACCTTCACACAGTTGTCTTCCTTTTTATTAAAGATGTCATACATCCGTGATGCCTCTGAAAGCGGAACCCGGTGAGAGATCACATCATCGAGCTTTACTTTTCCACTCTCTACAATGGACAGCAACTCATCGATATAGCGCTGCACCCAGGCTTGTCCTCCCATCAATTTAATTCCTTTATCAAACCATTTATACAATGGAAAATTATCATACGGTGATCCGTATACTCCTACAACGGTAACGGCCCCGCCTCTGCGTACAGCGTCGAGACAAGCTTCCAACACTTTCATCGATCCCTTCTCGGCTTGCAATACATTTACTATTTTTTCCATCGTAGAACGATCGGCTTCCATGCCCACAGCATCCACGCACACATCTGCTCCATAGCCACGTGTCATATCACGGATTACCTGAACGGCATCGCATTCTGCGGCATTGATTGTCTCTACATTGGCGGTTAACCGTGCACGCTCCAAACGATAGGGATATATATCTACACCGATCACACGTCCTGCACCTTTAAGCCAGGCAGCCTTTTGCGCCATGATCCCCACCGGGCCACAACCAAATACAACAACGGTCTCCCCTCCTTTCAGTCCTGCCCAATCGATCGCTGACCAACCGGTTGGAAATATATCGGTAAGAAAAAGTACTTGTTCGTCGGTCAGATTGTCGGGCACTTTGCGGGGACTATAATCCGCATACATGATGCGTGCATACTCAGCTTGTCCTCCGTTATAGCCACCGTATAGATCGGTATACCCATACAGTGCACCACCAGCACCTTTCGCTATTATGATCTCACCTTCGGGACCGTACGTATTATGATTTGAGCTTTCACAATGTGTGGGCAAATCCATCGCGCAAAAATGACAATGACCACATGCTATAGGAAACGGCACTACTACCCGATCACCTTTTTTCAGATTGGATATTCCACTTCCCACTTCTTCTACAACTCCCATGAATTCATGCCCCAATACCATCGATCGTGGCTGAGGAACCATACCATTATAAATATGTAAGTCCGATCCACAGATCGCGGTGGACGTTACCCGGATTATTGCATCACGCGGATCTTCTATCCGGGGATCCTCTACTGTCTCAACCCGAACATCTTTTGGCTTGTGAAAAACAAGAGCTTTCATCTATTGATTATTTATGTGACCTATATTTTGACAGGGTCGAGCGTTAATTTTCAAACCACTTTCAAATAAGTATGCCAATAAAAGGGTTTAACTTTATGCAGATGGAAGCAAACACCTATGAAAAAAAATTACAGATAAACGGTGATACTTCCATACTTTGCTGCACATACTATTAAATACACACCATCATGGAATGTATACAACTAAAAGAAGGTATATCTGTGCAGCCTGAAGCAGCACGCGAAAAAGTGTTTGAAGCACTATATAAAAAGGCATTTCCTGGTGTTGCACGGTTTGTCAGTAAGATGAATGGAACTCTTGAGGATTCTTCGGATATCTTTCAGGATGCGCTGGTGATTTACTATGAGAAGAGTCAGGACGAAAGCTTTGTCCTTCAAACTTCCACGGAAGCCTATATATTGGGAATCGCCAAGCACTTGTGGATCCGGAAATTCACGCGCGACCGTATGAGGATTTCATTGGATAGTACGGAAATCAACATTACACTTCCCAATGATTATGTTCCAACCATCAACACGAATCAGTTGCTAAAATTTATCGAACAGTCGGGACGAAAGTGTATGGAGTTGCTGCATACATTTTACTATGAGAAAGTATCGATGAAAGAGATTGCCGGGAGATTCGGATTTATTACTGAACGCTCCGCCACGGTTCAGAAATTCAAATGCCTAGAAAAAGTCAGAGACAAGATCAAAGAAAAATCCATTGCATATGAGGACTTCATTGAATGATATAGCCCTGGCTGAAAAATACCTTTTGGGAAAACTTGAACCGGAAGAGACATTAGTTTTCGAAGCAAGGTTACTGACGAATCCCGTATTGCGATGGAATGTAGCTGCGCAGAAGAAAGTATATAGCGTATTGAAACTCTATCATCGCAAGAAATTAAAGAAAGAAGTACAGGTTGTGCATCAAACCATTTTCAACGATGCCAAACACCAGGACTTCAAACAAGAGATCCTTCAACTTTTTAAATAATATACATGATACAGGCGAATATGGTACCGATGGTAATCGACAATAGTTCCCGGGGTGAACGTGCTTATGACATTTATAGTCTGCTGCTGAAGGAACGAATAGTGTTTTTAGGCACGGGCATCAACGATGCCGTGGCCAATGTAATTGTAGCGCAGTTATTATACCTCAACAGTATAGATCAGAAAAGGCAGATCAGCCTATATATAAATAGTCCGGGAGGAAGTGTATATGCAGGACTCGCCATTTATGACGCCATGCAAATGATCCAAGCTCCCGTTTCCACTGTAGCCGTAGGTGTTTCTGCGAGCATGGGTACAGCCTTGCTGACGTCCGGTGCTAAAGGAAAACGATATGCGTTGCCACATGCCACTATACATATGCACCCCACGGGTGGCGGAGCGCAGGGTTATACAGAAGATGTGCGCATTGCCACACGTGAGCAGGAGCGCATTCAAGCACAGTTGTTTCATTTAATGGGTAAACATTCCGGCCATACCTGGAAGGAGATCGAAGAGTACTTCCTGCGTGATAAATTTATGAGTGCGCCCGAAGCAAAAGACTTTGGTTTGATAGATGAAGTACTTGGTGACACCAGTGATGTTATCGTATTGAATAATCCCGAGATTGATGTAAGGCTGTTTCAAAAAGCAGAGTAAGTGTTTAAACGTTAGCTCCATTAATGTCTTCCAGCCACACCTTCGTGGCGCTTAACTGGTGATAGTCGATACACAGTTTGTTTATTTTTCTCCACCTCTATATTTACCCTGGCGTTCTAATTATAGCAGAACCCAACCTGCTTCAATGGCATTATTATTTAGACTATTGGCTGCCGGCAATCGAACCGGCAGTTGGGCAATGCATTACAAATACTCTTAAAAGTGGTGGTGATTGTGAGTGAATTCAACGGTATCAGGTGCATTGTTTCGAACGTGTTATCAGAAGCAGCAACGTATTAAGTATATATAATAATAATTTCACACAGACCCGATCTATACGTCATGTATACTTCGGGTCTGCCACTATTTTACATCTGCGTATGATAACACTTTTAACCAATCACTTTCATGCAACACGTAAACTCTCCTTTCTCTTTAAAAGGAAGACTTAGTCTTTTCCTGATCGTAGCCACAATTTTAAGTGGACCTTTGTTTGCCCAAACCTTTCCGACAGGTTTTAGCCGTGTGCAAGTTGCTAGCGGCATCAGCAATCCAACCGTAATGGCCTTTGCCCCTGACGGAAGAATTTTTGTAGCGCAGCAAAATGGTGCGCTGCGCATTATCAAGAACGGAACACTGCTGGCAACTCCTTTTCTGCAACTGAGTGTAAACTCCAGTGGCGAGCGGGGTCTCATCGGCATCGCGCTCGACCCTAACTTTTCAACCAATCAATATGTATATCTATACTATACATTGCCGGATGGATCGCGAAACCGTATTAGTCGTTTTACAGGCAATGGTGATGTAGTTACACCTGGAAGCGAAGTTGTCATATTAAATCTTGATCCACTCAGCAGTGCCACCAATCACAACGGCGGGGCTATGCATTTCAAAAACGGGTTGCTATATGTCGCTATTGGCGAGAATGCAAATTCCGCGAATGCACAAAACCTTGATACCTATCATGGTAAAGTATTGCGTATTAATCCAGACGGTTCTGTCCCTGCGGGTAATCCCTTTACAACAGGCTCCGAACAACGCAGAAGAGTTTGGGCCTATGGTCTGAGGAATCCCTATACATTCGATGTTCAGCCGGGTACAGGAAGAATTTTCGTAAATGATGTCGGGCAGAATACCTGGGAAGAAATCAACGATGCTACTACCGGAGGGCTAAACTTTGGCTGGCCGAGTGTTGAAGGCAATGGCTCCAACCCTGCCTTTACAAACCCGGTATATGCATACCCGCATGGCTCTGGCGATGGAAATGGCTGTGCAATTACTGGTGGTGTATTCTTTAATCCTTCTTCAACAAACTATCCGGCAGAATATATAGGCCGCTATTTCTTTCAGGATCTTTGCAATCGCTGGATCAACATGCTGAATCTATCGGGATCTACTGCAACACGCTTGCCATTTGCCACAGGCCTTGGTGGTGATGCGCTGAGTATAGATGTAGGCAATGATGGAAATCTATACTATCTCGAACGAAGCACGGGGGCGCTGTTCAGAATTATATATACTGTCAATACCGCGCCAGCCATTGTAACACAACCCACTAGCGTTACCGTATCCGCAGGACAGTCTGCTTCTTTTTCTGTTACCGCCACCGGCACAGCACCGCTAAGCTATCAGTGGCAAAGAAATAATGTAAATATAGCAGGTGCTACTTCGTCCACCTACACGATTGCCAATACACAGGCCGCGAATGCCGGTGCATATCGTGTTATTGTATCGAACTCCGCTGGCAGTGTTACCAGTAATGCCGCACAGCTTACGGTGACAACATTCAACGCGGCTCCGGTGGCAACTATAAGTACTCCGGCTACCGGTACACTATACCGCGGGGGAGATGTGATCAGCTTCTCCGGAGACGCTACCGATGCAGAAGATGGTACGCTGCCTGCCAGTGCCTTTACCTGGCTGGTAGATTTTCACCATGGAACTCACCATCATGACGGACCACCGGTAGCCTCGGGCGTCAAGAGCGGATCATTCACGATTCCCACCAGTGGTGAAGTTGCCGATGATGTCTGGTATAGACTATATCTCATCGTGACCGATTCCCAAGGATTAAGAGATACGGTGCAACGCGATATACTCCCCCGCAAGTCAACCATCAACCTGGCAACTCAGCCTGCAGGATTGCAGGTTACGTTAGATGGACAACCGGTGACTACACCAACCTCTGACCTGAGCGTTGAAGGTATACAACGCACCATTGGTGTTGTGTCACCACAAACATCCGGAGGCGTTACCTATACATTTGATCGGTGGCTTCATGGTGGCAGCGCTACACAAACAATCTCCACTCCCATCGATGATATTACCTATACTGCCGTTTATACGGTGAGCACATTGCGCGAACCTGAAAATCCAGCAAATACAGTAGCAGGTATAGCCTATAATTACTATGAAGGCGCGTGGAGCGCGTTACCAAATTTTGCAACCCTTACCCCCATAGAAACCGGTAATATTGCCACCATCAACCTGACTCCACGCAATCGTGAAGATGACTATGCATTCCGGTATACCGGGTTCATTGATGTACCCACCGATGGAACGTATACATTTTACACCAGCTCGGATGATGGCAGCCAGCTATATATAGGTTCGACACTGGTTGTGAACAATGATGGTTTGCATGCCGCTCAGGAAGCATCCGGAAGTATAGGCTTGAAAAGAGGAAAGCATAGCCTTACCGTTACGTTCTTTGAGCGTCAGGGTTCTGCCGTGCTCACGGCGAGTTACGCAGGTCCGGGCATTACTAAGCAGGCCATTCCGGGTACTATATTATACCGGCCGGGTTCGTTTGGTCCGGTTACATTGGAAGCAGAGAATGCGACTTTGTCGGGTGCCATCGTCCTTAGCAACCAGGCAGGTTATACCGGAACAGGATTCGCAGATTATATCAATGCTTCGAACGACTATGTTCAGTGGTCAGCGGCAAATATACCTTCTGCCGGTACGTATACACTTACTTTCCGGTACTCCATGGGCAACACACCTCGCTCGCTGGCGATCAGCGTGAATGGGACCACGATCAATCCGTCATTGACATTTCCGCGAACTACCACGTGGACGACCTGGACAACGGTATCCCTAACAGCTTCGTTGAATGCAGGTACAAACCTGATCCGCGCCACGGCCATCGGCAGCAGCGGACCGAACCTGGATCACCTCGTGATCAGCAGTGGTGCTGCTTCCAGTACTATGAATATAGCATCGGATGAAACTGCAGAGAGAGGTAATCGCGGATTCTCGGTATATCCCAATCCTGCAGGACGTGAAGTCTATATTAACACCAACGCTGACCAGGGTGATGCATTGGAGATCAGTCTTATCGATATCAACGGACGCGTGCTGAAGGCTGTTCACTACGAAGCCAAAACCAGTGGAGAAAATGACGTCACAATCTCTGCTGAGAATATACCGGATGGTGTATACCAGGTGCGTGTAGCCAGAGGAAACCGATCGACTTCACGAACGGTCATTATTAAGAAAAACTAACTATATATTTACGTTGTGCCAGTTTATGCTGGCACAACGTTTATAAAATTGTTTTACAGAATCGTTGAGAATAGGTCTTTTTTGAAGAAAAGCGTATCTACTGGCATGCGCGGAAAACTGGCAGGAAGATCTGCAGCATCCACTACTACAAATCCTTCACGGTTATAGAATCGCTGGGCTGCTTTTAATACATCCACAGTGCCCAGGTAAAGTGTTTTTATACCATAGTTCAATGCCCAGGTTTCCAGGGTATATAATAATGATGAAGCAACGTTTTTGTCTTTTCCACGCCAATCCTCGCGCACAAACATCTTTCGTATAGCGCCCATGCCGTCCCCCATATCGATGAGTGCAATCGTCCCGATAACTTCTCCTTCCGTGGATATAGCGCACCAGAAATTACCGTTTCCCCTCCTGTAAAAATTACGAATGTCCAGCAGATCCGGTTGATCATTCAATGATATAGCAATGTGAAATTCCCTTTGTTGAATATCCAGAATGAGATTGGCAATTTCATCTTTATGATCTTCCTGGTAAGGCTGGATTTTGACGTGCATGTACGTTCTGTATTAAACATCTAGTATACATATTTTTCCGGTGTTCATTCAACTTATTTATACAACCTGTATATTTTGTTTATACGTCCAGAAAAATGGGGTTAAAATATGAAGCATTAATATACGTATTTGGTGTATAGAGTAATGCCGATTGAAAAAACGGGACATATCACTTTTATTGAAGTACAACTGGTGACGCTAGCAAATTTTCAAATGATCTTTTTAAACTTAATTGGCCGGATCTGTTTGTAAATCACAAAACAGGGTTGTTCCTTGTAGGTTATAAATGTCCTTATGAATAGTGATTCAATCCACATTACTTCTGAAATCGGAACGTTACGCAGGCTCCTGGTCCATAGCCCGGATAGCAGCCTTGGAAAAGTAGTCCCCTCCAAAGCACAAGACTGGCTATTTGAAGATATAGTGCATTTGGACACAATCCGTAAAAAGGAGTACGATTATTATACCCGGATCTTACTTTACTTTCTTGACCCTGATAAGATAGCCGGCAAATTAACAGAGATTGATTCTGAAACCAGTAACCGGAATTTCTATAAACCAGATAATGCAGGCTTTCACGCATCCGACAAGGTAATTGAATTGCAATGGTTACTGGCGGATATTCTGCGGGATGATACAATCAAGATCAAACTGGTGGCATCGGTATGTGCCGTTGAATTTTGCTCGTATGATACACAGAAATGCTTGTTTGATCTGGAGCCTATAGCATTATCAAAAGTATTGATCAGCGGGACATTGAAAGATGGCCGCATGCTCTTTGCTCCTATACCTAACTTTATCTTTACGCGTGATATTGGTGTAGTGATCAATGATCATATTTTATTGAATCGCCCTGCCAAGAAAGCAAGAACACGCGAGGCATTACTGACCAAATATATATTCTTCAATCACACTTTATTCGAAGCCTTTCGTAATACTATACTCGAGATTGAAGATACATCGCATCACTTCCTGATGCCGAAGGAAAGTGATGACAAAAAGGTTACCCTTGAAGGCGGTGATCTGATGATGATAAGCGCCAGGCATTTGCTGATAGGCGTAAGCGAGCGTACTACCGTTGAAGCCGCACATCAGGTCATTAACCTTCTCTTCGAAAAGAAAATCGTTGATAAGATAACGGTGATCCGCATTCCCAAGAAGCGAGACTATATGCATATTGATACAGTCTTCACGCAAGTGAAACGCAACGTATGGGTTATGCTCGGTAACTTTTCCAGGAAGAGTATACGGAAAGAAGATGCTGATCCGGTTGAGCGTATACTGGAAAGTAAAAAGAAAGATGACCCGATCAAAATCACTCAGTTCCTGAGAAATGATTTGGAACATCCGCTTCATTTTGATGGACTGGAAGAATTGCTCATAAACATCAGTGAAACAGATTTGAAATGCAAAGAGAAGGTAACGTTCATCTATTCGGGCAACAATGAATTTCCATATGATGTACGCGAGCAGTGGACCGACTCTTGTAATGTACTTGCTTTGCGCGAAGGCGTTGTGCTGGGCTACGACCGAAACGATAAAACCACGGACGCGTTCCGGGCGCAGGGCTTTCATGTAATTCACGTGCATTCCTTATTGGAAGATCTCGAAGCAAAAAGAGTTCGCACCGAGGATCTCAAGGACACATTAATTCTGATGCCTTCAGCCGAACTCTCCAGAGCCCGTGGCGGTTTTCATTGTATGAGTATGCCTTTGCTTCGAGACAACCTTGAATGAATGCTACGAGACTTTTAAACAGTCTTGCGTTATATGCTTCGAAATTAAATATAGCCAACAAGCTATAAACGTAATATAGCTGCGAGCGAAGAGTTTACCGGAAGTAAAACAGATATACATCTCTTCACTTTGTAGTAATCGAGTGAAAGCTCAAAACTTTAATGGACTAAAACAAAAAAAAATGTCACAAACCACATCGCATTTGCTGATGATCCGGCCGGTGCAATTTGAATACAACGCACAGACTGCTGTCAATAATGCTTTTCAATCTACGCAGGATATACATGCGCAGGATCTGGCATTAAAAGAGTTTGATGATTTTGTGACGCGACTACGCGAACACGGTATAGATGTTACCGTTGTGAACGATACTGCAGAGCCGCATACTCCCGACTCGATATTTCCCAACAACTGGGTTTCTTTTCATGATGATGGAAGTATAGTCCTTTATCCCATGTATGCAGTAAACCGGAGACAAGAACGGAAAGCCCATGTTATAGAAACGATTCGGAAACAGTTTACGATAGCCAAACAGATTGACCTTTCTACCTTTGAGAACCGAGATCTCTTCCTAGAGGGAACGGGAAGTATGGTACTGGATCGCGAGTATAAAATTGCCTATGCATGCCTCTCACAACGAACAGATGCAACGGTACTCCATGAGTTCTGCAAACAACTCGGATATACCCCTCAGACGTTTGTTGCAACCGATGCGAATGGATTTCCTATATATCACACCAATGTAATGATGTGTGTGGGCGATGAGTATGTGGTCATTTGCCTGGAGTCTATACCCTCGATAGCGGAACGCAACGAGACGATGAGTGTGATCGGAAAAACCAACAAGAAGATTATTGACATTACCCTCGATCAGATGAATCACTTTGCAGGTAACATGTTGCAAGTGAGAAACCGGGAAGGTAAAAAATTTCTGATCATGTCATCCCAGGCTTATTCATCTCTTACAGCTGAACAGGTTTCTGAAATTGAGCGGTATAATCCGATTATCCATTCGAGCCTCGATACCATTGAACGCAACGGCGGGGGTAGTGCACGGTGCATGATGGCTGAAGTATTTCTTCCGGCAACGGCCTGATCTTACCACTTCATGAGAGACTTCAGGTACGTTGTCACTTCGTTTGCCATTAACTGATGGTCTTTTAAGTCAGGATGACCGCCACAGCCGCTTTCATAGGTTCGCGAATATAGAAACTTACTCACTTTCCGATCGCCCTGTTTAACTGCATGGTTTACGATTCCCGTCAGGTAATTCTTCATTTGCTTTGTTAACGCAGCATTTGCCATCGGACTGCTCATACAAACAATCTGCGCTTTTGGATAATGGCTCCGCAGCGTATGAATGAAATCTATATAGGCGCTGCAGAATTTTACGGAGTCTTGTATACCATCATTTTCTCCCAGGCAAACAGCCACCACATCCGGAATATAGTTTTTGAAATTCCACGGAACGACATTCGAACCAACGTTGACTTTATCAAATACCTGCGGCATCAAGAAAGGCTTATCACAGCAATTATGAATAAGGCCGATTCCCGATTCCGATGTTAAATGATACTGCGCTTGTAAGGTTCTCGCCACGATAGCCCCATAGCTATAGTATGCATTGTGCTGATCATACCATTCGGCTTTGTTACAGGGTATCGCAGCAACATCACTGCCCATTCCACAGGTGATCGAATTGCCTATGAATTCAATTTTACGTTTTGGTTTTGGCGGCATCGGCAATAATTTCTCACACTGAATACCGACAAACTCCAGGTAACCGATCAGTGCTTCCGTGTTCTTGCAGATGGTAACGGTATGTATACCCGATTTTACATTGTCAAGCTTGATGGTATCGGTCTTGCCTGTCATCTGAACCCTGAAAGGTTTCTGGTCATCGAGAGCTATCTCAAGGTAGTTATGGTATTTGCCGTAGAGTACTTCGTCATTCAGAATTATAGCGCAGGACGAACCCTGGAACTTCATCTGTAGATATACTCCCGCAGCCCAAAATCTGGGCAACTTCGGATTTGAAAAATCAATGCGGCCCGTATACTGTATATCGGGATGATTGGCTGGTATAAATGTAACCGGGTTGGCCCACGTTAACGAGGTATAAAATAAAATCAGTACTCCAATAAAAATTCGCATATCAAGTCCTTTAACAGTTATCCGTTGATTAATGGTTATCTATTAGCAAATAACAGATAAGACATCGCGAAGATATAGGCTAAGGTGTATAAATCCCAAAAACGCCACAATAAAAACCGGATAACAGCGTACGAACTTAGATTCGCACTATGCTTTAATTGTTGCTACAAAGAATTACTGTACAATTGTCAAACAAAATGTAAATGTACTTCCAACTCCTTGCTGGCTTTCGATACTGAACTTGCCGCCATTTTTTTCAATAAACTCGCAACAGAGCATAAGCCCTAGTCCAGACCCCTTCTCTCCTGACGTTCCATATTTAGTAAAATATTCTTTTCCCAGGATTTTGTTAATATCTTCCTCAGAAAGACCGGTTCCATTGTCATGCACCGATATAAATATATAGCCAGGTTCTGGTTTCGCGATGACCGAAACAATTCCCCTTTCAGGAGTAAATTTAATAGCATTGCTAACAAGGTTGCGAACAATGAGACTTACCATATCTTTATCTGCATACACTTTCGGGAGCCCTTCTGTTATTTCCGTTTTAACAGTGATTGATTTTTTAATAGCTTGAGGATTGAGCAGGCTAATATTCTCATGAATGACATCTGTCAGATTAAATTCAGACTTGTTCACCAGAATACCTCCCATTTGTCCTTTTGCCCATTGCAACAAATTATCGGTTAGTGTAGCTACATAATTGGCGCTTTCCTTCAAGTTGGGCATAAGCTTGTGTTGAAATTCTTCAACTGATATATACCCCTGTTCAAGCAAATTAAATACTTCACCGAACTGACGTATTGGTCCGCGCAGGTCATGAGATATGATAGAAAATAATTTATCCTTTGTATTATTCGATGCCTTCAATATTTCGGCTTGCTGCTCAAGGGCTTCACTTTGCATCAGAATTTCCTTAGTCTTTTCATGTACTTCGTGCTCCAAAATTCGCTTTTGAATGTTTACTCTTTTTGTCCGCAGGACAGTAAGCCAATATACTAAAGCGATAAACAATAGTACATATACTATGTAGGCCCAAACAGTTCTATATATAGGGGGATCAACATGAAATGTATAGCTGGCTACGTTACTTTCATTGTTGTAAACATTTCTGGCACGCACTTCGAAAGTGTAATCGCCTTCCGGCAAATTTGTAAAGTGTGCTTCTCTTGCGTTGGTCCACGCTGACCACTCTTTATCAAGACCCGTAAGCTTATATTGAAATTCATTCTTTTCAACATCTTCATAGTACATCACATTGAAACTAAACAACATACTGTTCTTTGAATAGGGAATATTCATGGTCCGATGTATGAGACGATCTACATAAATTACAGAATCGGCAGCCGTCACCATTTTTATAATGGGCTCAAGCGATTCCTCAAAGAATGTCTGCTGGTTCGGATTATAGGCAATCACTTTATTATTATTACCGAACCATGCTCCGCTTTGTGTGGCAATTAAAGGCGCGTCCGAATCAACCCAGGTAATTTTATCAAAAGGAGTGCGTAGCACATTGTAAGTATTATCAGCCTGTTTCAGTAATACTCCTGAAACTTGTTTCATTTTTTCCCGCGACTCTCTCCCACGGAAATATATTTGCCCTTCTGGCGATTCTGCAAGTGAGTAGACAATACTTCCTTGTAAGGCTTTGACAAATCGATTGTCAGGCTCAAAAATATCGCTGGTTTCATTATAAGTATATATACCATTCGCAGTTCCAACAACAATCTCCTCATTACTTAATTTAAAAACCCGGTTGTTAAGATTGGAAGGAAGTCCGGATGATGTGGTGTAAATTGTTTTTTCAATGATAGAGTCCATCTCTTCATTCAACCGCAATTTCCAGATACCCTTTCCATCATGCGAAATCCATAAGTCACCTAAAGTATCTTGCTGTATAAATCGCGCTTCTTCATCAAAGCCTTTTATCTTACGCTTACTCCAGGAGCCTTTACTTTTTGTCAGCAGCCATATACCCGTATCAAAAGTTCCCATCACTATACATTCCGGATTATGCCTGAGAACACATATGGATAGGACACTCTCATGTGCGATCAATTTTGTCACTTGCTGCTGCACGACTTCAAAAACACCATCTGAATGTGCCAGGTAATTCCGATTTTTGTAATTATAAATATTCCAAATGATACCATCTGTACCCTGAATAAATTCAAACTGGTGGTTGCGTTGCTGATGATATAGTCCTACATCGGTACCAACATATCGTTCTTCACCTTGTGCTCCCAACGAAAATACAACGCCTTTAAAACCGTTGGTCTTATCATAATATGCTATAGGAGAGCTCGTAATAACCAACCCCAGAAATTCATCGGTTACAAACCATACATTATGTTGAGCATCTTCATAAAATATAGAAGACCATAAATTACTTTCGCTCAGCATTCCGCTCGTGACCTTGCTAAGAATTTTTCCATTCAAGTCAATAATGATTATCTCTTGATCCGTAAGAATTGCAAATCTTCCATCCGTCAATGGGCAAATTCGTCTTACAAAAAGATTTCTTATCGTTGCATTAATTTCTTCGGAAAGAATCTGTGTTTTCTTCGATTTGGGATCGACCACTAACACTCGATTCTGCCGGTCTACTATCAGGAGGTATTTCTCTTTGTAACCAACAACCAGCCGGGTACTGCGGATTTCAAGTTTCAAATATGTGTTTCGAAAAGCACCGTCCTGATAATGATATAGTATACTCGCATTCTCATCTATGCCATACAAAGAATCACCTAAAGGGACAAACCATATATTGGGCATATCCAAAACATCGACCTTTTCATTACGGTATATATAGCAATGCATCTCATCACTAAAAAAAACCGATCCATCGTATACCGCTACATTATCCGTTGACTGGACGGCAGCGCGAGTCTTTTCGTCCAACAACCCCATGAGTGAAACGTATTCAAATTTACCATCCAACTTTTTTTGGAGGTATCCAAATCCATTCTCTGCGCCTACATATACCTTTCCATTTTCATCTATAGCAAGCCCACGGCAATACGCATTGCCCGGTAGCGGTAATAGGTCCCAGTGAATACCATCAAATATTAATACGCCATCTGTGTTCGCGAAGAAGAAAGTACCTTGTTGATCCTGTGCAATATTCCAATTTTGAACAGATGCCTGGTGTGTCTCGGTCGGATAGCGCTGTACAAAAAGCTGTTGCCCGAAGCCAGATTTACAGCTGCCGATAAATATCAAAATAAATATTAAATAAAGGCGCATTTTGTATGTCAACGCTTGACAAGATTTAACGTACTCTATAGCTGATCAAACATAAATCGCTAAAACCCCGTGAATAAATTGATGTCTTTAATCACTAAATAAGATTTAAGAAAGCTATTGGAAGATCATTCAACGAGTTAAATATACCCATTACCATCGATATAATTGTATAATGTTTGTCATCACGCATATCGAGTATAAAATCGAATAAATATCTTATGCTTCCTTTAGTGAATATATAACCAAGTTACTTGCATCTGTATATCTTCAAAATATATTAACTACTAGTTCACTTGTTCACGTACTCTAATAGCTATCGATAAATCATTCTCTATGGTTGACATTTCGTATGTAGCATGAAGCGTGGTTTGTGGTATAGATCATCGTTCAGATCCCAACAAAAAAATCAAAGAAGCGAGATAATTCTTGTCTGTAACATATCCAGGCATAATCAAATGAACAGCGAAAATCGAATTAACACTGTTAGTAAAAAGAAATTAAAACGTGTACTAACCATCATGATTACCATACCTCTTGATAACCAAAAGAAGTCGTTGCCCTATCATATTACGATTTATGATTACGTATGTAGCGCTCACCCCAGTATATACCACATAGCATTTATATATAAAGTATAATAAAAGTATATAAAAACTACTCGAACAAAAAAAGCCCGAAATCTACGACTTCAGGCTTTCTAATATTTATATATACAAACTTACTTCAATTCAACGCTTTCGCCTTTCACATCGATGGTTAAAGGAGCGCCTGACTCGAGCTTCGTCTCCACTCCATCTTTGCTTACTTTTATTTTGAGTACACGCCCACGGAATTCAATCCGGAACGAATAGGATTTCCATTGATCCGGAATGAAGGGATTAAAATATAGTTTGCCTTCGCGGATACGCATGCCACCAAATCCTTTTACCACGCTCATCCATGTACCTGCCATGGAGGTAATGTGGCAACCTTCTTCCGTATCGTTGTTATAGTCGTCAAGGTCAAGGCGTGCTGTGCGCAGGTATAGATCATACGCACTTGATTTATACCCTAACTTCGATGCGAGTATAACGTGTACACAAGGTGAAAGTGATGATTCATGAACGGTAAGGGGCTCGTAGAAATCATAATTCTTACGAATAGTCTCTATATCAAAATCGTCTTCAAAGAGAAATATACCTTGCAGTACATCCGCTTGCTTGATAAAGCATGAGCGAAGAATTCTATCCCACGACCATTTCTGATTAATGGGGCGATCTTCCTTCTTCAATTCACTTACGCGCAGAATTTCTTTGTCCATGAAACCATCCTGTTGAAGAATGATACCGCGTTTCTCATCCAGCGGATAGTACATCTTCTCAACAATCTCCTTCCACTTGCTGGTCTCCTCTTGTTCTTTGAAATTCGTTTTTGAAACAATCTCACCAAATCGTTTCGAGTCCGCGCTCTTTACATAGTCGATTGCCTGCTGCGCGAATCGTAACGTCCATGCCCCCAGGTAATTTGTATACCAGTTGTTGTTTACGTTGTTCTCGTATTCATTTGGACCGGTAACGCCCAGGATTACATACTTATTTTTCTCTGCCGAGAAATTCACACGTTGTGCCCAGAAGCGTGCTATACCAATCAAGACTTCAAGACCGAATTCGGTAAAGTAATTTTTATCACCGGTATATTCCACATAATCACGCATCGCGTACGCCATAGCGCTGGTGCGATGAATTTCCTCGAATGTAATCTCCCACTCATTATGACACTCTTCACCATTCATCGTAACGAATGGATAAAAGGCTGCGCCATCTTTAAAACCTAACTTCTTGGCATTCTCTATTGCCTTCTCCAAATGTTTATAGCGGTATATAAGCAGGTTGCGCGCTACTTTTGGTTCGGATGTACTGAGGTAGAACGGCAGGCAGTATGCCTCTGTATCCCAATATGTACTTCCACCATATTTCTCGCCTGTAAAACCTTTCGGGCCGATGTTCAATCTTTCATCCTCACCGGTATAAGTTTGGGTCAGCTGAAATATATTAAAGCGAATACCCTGTTGCGCTGCTATATCTCCTTCAATGGTAATATCGCATTCTTCCCATTTGTGTTCCCACACTTTGGCGTGCTCCTCGAAGAGCTTATCGAATTTCTTAGTAAAGGCTTCATCCAGTACTTTGTTACAAGCTGCTACCAGTTGATCTTTCGGATGATTCTCAGAAGAAAGTATAGCAGCGTATTTATATACCACAAGCTCTTTCCCTTCTACCAAATCGACCTGAATTATATTGCCCGCAAACTTTTCGCGCTGCTCGATATTGATACGCCCGTAGTTTACTTTCTTGCCTTCCGACTCCACAACGTACCGCATACCGGTCGTCACATGAAAGAATGTTTTCTTCGTTTGTGCCGTTACAATCGCTTTACCTTCGGAAGCTGCTTTATATACTTCCTCCCAGAATTTTTCATCGTAATTGGAATCTTTATTCACAACATCCGCATCGACATAGATCGAGAGAAACGCTTTACCTGAAAAATTGAGTGGTGTGATGGCATACCGTATCGCACCGATTTCACCATGAGCCATGCTGCAGAATCGTTTCGATTCCACCCGAACTTTCTTTCCATCTGCGAACGTGGCTACAAAACTGCGTGACAGCAGTCCGGTTTTCATGTCCAGTATACGTGTAAAGTCTTCAACTTTACACTTAGCAAGATCCAGCTTCTGGTTTTCAATGCTGATATGAATACCGATCCAGTTGGGAGCATTCAGTACTTTCGCAAAATACTCCGGGTAACCGTTCTTCCACCATCCCACCCGCGTCTTATCGGGATAATATACTCCGGCCACATAACTTCCGCGAAGCGTTTCTCCGGAATACTCTTCCTCGAAATTCGCACGTTGTCCCATGCGCCCATTCCCGATGCTGAATACACTTTCAGAAATCTTATTATAGTGAGGATCCAATCCTTCTTCAATGATCTGCCACTCGTGGTGCTTTAAATACTCTTTCATTACACGTATTTATTAAACGTTTATTTTTAAGACATCAGCTACTGCTATAGCTCTTGTTATTTATACTTCAGGTATATATTAACGTTCTGTATTAAGCTTTAATGCAACAGCATTAAATTCATCCAGCATTTCCATCGTAAAATCCCCGGTATGACGGATCACCTTGTGAGCTTTAAATAATTGTTCCTGTGAGCCAATGCCAACACACAACATACCGGCTGCAAGTGCTCCCTCTATACCCGCCTCTGCATCTTCAAATACGAGGCAGTCTTTCGGATCTATACCAAGCTTTTCTGCTGCAAGCAGAAAAATTTCCGGGTCAGGTTTCGAGTGCGTGATCATAGTACCATCCGTTACCACTTCAAAAAGATTTTGAATGTGCAAGAGATGAAGAACAGTTCGCGCATTTTTACTGCTGGAAGCAAGTGCTATATGTATACCGCGCTCCTTCAGTTTTTCGATCAACACGCGTACACCGCTGTATATCTCTTCGGGTATCATGCGTTCCACGTAATCAACGAACCATGTATTTTTTTTATTCGCCAGTTTTTCTTTTTCGTACTGACTGAGTGTAATGCCACCCAGCTCCATGAGAATTTCCATCGAGCGAATGCGGCTTACTCCTTTCAGTCGCTCATTGTCCTCTTCGGTAAATTTAATACCAAGTTCATCCGCCAATCGCTTCCAGGCCAGGAAGTGATAACGGGCTGTATCTACAATTACTCCATCAAGATCGAATATTACGGCTTTAATCAAAGGTTAGGGTTTATGGGTTACGATTGGGGCTCAGGTATATACTATTCTAATTTTTTCATGTCCACTAAATTCCATCTATACTTTACAAGATCCATATATAGGCTTATTTACCGTTATAGGTATCCTTGATGATCTTATTGGTTTCTTCCAGTGTTTTAAAGACTGCAAATGTTTTTCCTTGCGTGCGCAGGGCGCCCAGTGTATTTCCATAGCGCGCAGCCTGTATATAGTCATTCGGTTTTTGCAGCAGTCCAAATCCAACACCTCCGGCAAATGAATCGCCACAGCCCGTAGTATCAATTACATTTTCTACTTTCACCGCCGGCACCATTTCTTCTTTCAGCTTTCCACGTTCTTTATAGTATACCAATGAACCACGTGAATCAACCGTGATGTATAGGCACTTCACGCCTTTACTCAGGCAATGTATAGCAAACCCGCGCAATACATCTCTGTCCACATCGGGAGCTTCCGAAAAATCCTGACTTTCATATTCCTTCTTGAACCACGAAGCATGTGCTTCTTCCAGGTTCATTTTCAATACATCGATATAGGGAAGCCACTGATCGCGATCAATCCAGAATTTACGCATACGCTCTCCGTTGATCAGACATGCCGTGGTCGGCCCGTGCGCATCGAAGATGATCGTGCCCTTGCTCTTCTTCTTCAAAAACTTCAACGTTTCAAGGGAGATCTCGTAATCGCTGATGGGTATAAAGACGAAGACTTCACAGTCAATCAACTTCTTCACATCATCGGGCATGATCGGATCCATAAACCCGGTTTGCCGCTCGAGACGATTGTTCATATCGATGAACCGGAGGCTGATGATGTCGCCCTGATCATTTTTGGTGGTCAGGTGGTCGAGGTTGATGCCGCTATATCCGTTGAACACTTCCACTACGTTATCAAGGTCAACCTGTCGCAAATGGCTTACGGGAACAATCTCGATCTGATCGCCTGCCATGATCGATAGCGCAATAACCGGGTGTGTAACACATCCCCATTTCTGTATCAGGTCACCCTGATGTGTAACAATGTGATCGCGGGGGATGGGACCAAGTATTGCTATTCGTTTCATAAACCTTATTCGTTAAAGATGTTAAACGTTGATACCTTAAAACATATACCGTATGCTGAGGCTAGCGATTTTCACTATAAGATTGTACCATAGTATCACATAGGGTCTGCTAACAGAAAGGCAGCACCAAATACACCGGCACTATCGCCCAGCGATGGACGTACAATGCGTGTATCCAGGCGGTTGTTAAATACATATTTCTTTACGGAGTCAACACCCCGGTCGTATAGCAGGTCTATATTTCCCACACCACCGCCAATCACAATCACATCCGGATCAAGTATATTGATGAGTACACTCACCGCTTTACCAAAGAATTCAATGAGGCGCAGCATGGTCTTTTGTGCCGTTGGGTCTACTTTGGATTCCGCGAGTGCCACTATATCTTTCAGTGGTTTGTTGTTGCCGGTTTCCTTGAAATAATATCGCTGCAATGCCGGACCGGAGATCACCATCTCTACACATCCCGATTTTCCGCAATAGCAAGGACCTCCCGATTCATCGAGAAAATTATGGCCCCACTCTCCTGCTATACCTTGTAAGCCAACTATAGCTTTTCCATCAATCACAATTCCGCCACCAACACCGGTGCCCATGATCACACCGAATACAACGCGTGCATCTGGAAAGCGATCTTTCACAACGCCATAGCGTGTCTCTGCCAAAGCAAAACAATCCGCATCATTGGCCATCTCTACTTTTACACCGAGTATCCTTTCAAGATCAGCCTTCATCGGTTTACCGTTCATGGCTACGGTATTACAATTTTTCATGACACCTAACTTCGGATCCAGTGTACCGGGCGTTGCAAACCCTATACCGGGAGCTTTCGCGCCCGCCACTTTTTCCATCATACCCACCAGCAATTTTACCTGCGATAAAATATGGTCATATCCTTTGTCGGCTTCCGTTGGAACACGGTCGCGAAATAATACTTCGGGATTTTTAGTCGATCTTAAAATAACACCTTCAATTTTTGTCCCACCCAGGTCAATTCCCCACAGGCTGTCTTTACCAATGTCACTGTTCTGTTTGTCCATAAAATCTATACTTCAATTTACTCGTATTTATTGTTCCTGTCAAAGTTTAGTGTCGCTCTTATAGGTGGTGGTCTGTGGTCTGAATGTTCGCCACGAATGCCAGAATTCCTGGTAAGATTGCACCACCGGCAATTGCTTTCCGGCTAATGTTCCTTCGATGCATTGCCCCTTTAGATTCCAGGTCGATCGTGTTTGAATATCCTGTAGTGTTGATGATGACGAATTGAATTCAAAAGCAAGTGTATCGCGTTTGAAGACATGGAAGGAAGCGCTATCATTTTCCATGGTGATGAGCAAAGGTATACCTGATACTTTATCTTGTAGTACTTTCTTTGCGAGCAATTCATTCCAGTCGTAAGCCTGCGCATCCATACCCAACTGTATACCTACGATCCACGATTTATCTTTCCACGAAAGTGAATCGGCACGCGTCAGGTCTCCTTTGCTTTTTCCCTCATCATAATTTTTTAACCCTGCATACGCTTCGTTGAAAGTAGTATCAGGTTGCATGATCTCTGTTTCAGGATGTTGACTGATCCAGGCATCGAGACGCATTTGTTCGGCAGGAATTTCTGTGAGTACTTTTCCTTTTAGCGGACCCGCGATTGCTTCTCCGCTAACTTGTCTCCACCAGCTTCGTGTAGTAGCGTCTTCGAACATGGCGTTGAAGTGATCCATCCCTACAAGCCTGAAGTGCTCATCTTTACCGGCTATCAATGGACTGAACACCCTTCCGGTGCGACACACGGTACAGTACGTTATCATCACGGGCGTATTGCCCACGGTGTCGCGCACCTGGTGATGATAGCCTATAATTTCAATCGGATATGCTTTTGATACTCCGTCAATCGAGACACCAAGCACCAGATCTTTACCTTGTATTTTGTTAGCCGGTCCCTTTGCAAAAAGTGTAAGGGTGGGTTGGTAAAACATTTTATCTGCCAGAAAACGAAAGTTAAAAAAGTAGAATACAACCAGATAGAGTACAAGTAAAAATGATACTATAATTTTCGCTTTCGCGGAATCAGATTGAAAGAATGCAATGAATGGATAGGCAATCAGCAGAAAGCCAAGGATCCTGAAATAGTTAATGTTGTTATGAAGGAAGTAGGCAAGGTCGATGGTTTCTTTTTGCTGACTTCCCGGAAACGGCATGATGAAGTATACGCGCAAAATTTCCGCACCAATCAACGTAATAATACCTATGGAAAAAAGAAAAGTACGCATCTTCCGGCTCTGGTTATTAGCACAGTGTGTCTGTGCACATAGCCGGGTGAAGATAGGATAACAACCGAAAGAAAGACAACGGAAACGCTAAAAAACTTTCTTTACATGAACGTTCCGAACATGAACATTTTGAGACACAAGCTGTTCCCTAAATCTGATACCAAAGACATGTGAATGATATACCTGAGAGATCGTGAATTTCAAAACTTATTCATATTTTGATGCGTGCCATCAATGTCCGAACAGCGCTTTAAACAACCACGCTCCCATCACGCCTCCAATGATCGGGCCGACCACGGGAATCCAACTGTAGCCCCAGTCGGAAGGACCTTTACCGGGGATTGGTAGCAATGCATGTACTAAACGCGGGGCAAGATCGCGGGCAGGGTTAATCGCAAAACCTGTTGTTCCTCCCAGACTTAAACCAATCGAGATGATGAGGCCACCAACAATCAAGGGATTTAATCCCGCAGCAAATTCGTTAGCACCTATAAATAAAATTGCAAGCACCAACACCAGTGTAGCGATCACTTCGCTGAGCAGGTTTGCCGGTGTGGAGCGAATAGCAGGCGCGGTACAAAACACCGCCAGTTTTTTTGCAGCACTATCGGTCTTATTCCAGTGTGGAAGATAATGTAACCATACCAGTATAGCACCGGTAAATGCACCTGCAAGTTGCGCGATAATGTACCCTGCAACCTGGTCAACAGGGAAGTCACCTGAAATGCAGAGTGCTAATGTTATAGCCGGATTAAGATGTGCTCCACTGATACTCCCTACAGCATATATAGCAATGGTAACGGCAAGTCCCCACGCCACAACAATTGTAAGCCAACCATCATTCTCAGACTTCGAATTTTTCAATAACGCACCGGCAACAGAACCTTCGCCTAGTAAAATAAGCAACATCGTCCCAAAAAACTCGGCAAGGTATGGAGTCATAAACAATCTGGTTAGTTGAAAAATATAGCGAATAAGTTAAAGTATACTCTCGGAATTATAGCATTCACGAATCGTCTGCGAACGATCGCTATATATAAAGCACTATGTATGTATTTACTTACCTTTCGCCAGGGTTTTATCTTCCTTTCGGGTCTTTACTTTCTCGTTAATGAAATTACCAACAGCCCGTCCTTCGATCATGCCATTATCGATGGCAGGTCTGTAATGAATTCCTCCATACAAGCGACTGATCGCGGCTTCTTCTGAAGCATGCATAAATGATTTAAATGTTCTGGCTGTAAGTCCGAATTCAATTTCAGTAGAATCGGTAAAAGAGAAATTATCGCCAAACAGTTTTGTAAGGGTAACTGCCGATGCTCCTGATACTACACTGTGCCCGCTGGTATATTCAGGGAACGGAGGCGTCTGCAACAGCGGAGTCCAATTCTCATCTATAAATTGATTTATATACGTCTCCGGACGAATCAGTCTGCTGCGGTATTTTTCGTCCCAGCAGGAAATAAATCCATCTACCAGGCCCAAAGCAACACGCGCATATGCTTCTGCACTTTTTACTATATCTGCATTTGTTTTTTTACAGGCTACATTGGTGATGTTCATCCAGTGACCACCGGGAGAAATCTTTTTAGTAGCAAACATAACGTGTCCTTTTACATTCATCACAAATGGATTACAATCCCAAAACGAAGCGATCTGCCGGTTGACTTCCGTCATCTTTACACCTGCTTCATATACTTCCATTGCCTCCTTGTAAAATGCACTCTCTTTATCGGTTGAGAATTTTGTGGGTGGAGCAGGTTTGAATTGTCCTGCGGAATCCAATACAAAAGTTCTGATCTTATTCCAGTGTGGCTCCACGGCATCCATATACGCGGGTGGTGTAGGCTTCCATGTAGCAGGATCATCGAGTATAGAATATTTTGGAAAGGACCGTGATTGCTTATAGTTGTCTTTTTGTGACCAGGCCAGTATATGATCCGCCACTTGTGTTCCATAGGCAATGGATCGTTCATATACATCGTCCGGTATACCTGCGTCCCGGAACTCCTGCATGATACCATTGTAAAACACATCCATTTTATCTTCGGAAAATACCAAGGTGCGTCCTACTTTCAACGCAGCCTGAACAGAGGCCAACGGAAAACAATATTCTTTGCCTGCTTCAGGTTTCGGCACCGGTGTAAGCCCGTGAAGCTGTCCTGCAAAACTCACGTATGATGAGTCCTGGTGCAAGGCTGCTTCATACGCAGCTACGCTCACGTACGTATAGATACGACTGGCAACCGGCGGTGAAAATATATCATGAACGATAACGTCCGTTACTTGCTTTACCGAGCGGTGAAGATATTCTGAACTTTGAACTTTCGTACGCCACGCATCCGAAGAACACGACACCAGCAACGTGCACAGGATCGCCATCTTCACATAAGAAAACTTCATATCAAATAGAGTAATAGTAGTTCTCAAATTTAAAAGGAAATCAATAATAACAAACGTTTTAGTTTCCTTGCTTTATTGTATAATCCTTCTTTTCTACGCCTATACCTTTAAGCTGGATAGATTTCCATTTTTTAGGAAGGGGCTTGCTGTTTTGCACAATGCCTGCATCAGTAATGGAAAGGCCTCCGAAACCAAAAATGACAGACTGCAACATACCGCCAGCACCTGTAGCGAAGTATGGATTGGTGCCTCCAGCTGTTTCCGCCAGTACACCGAAGGGAGGCACTTCGTTCGGTTTATAGGTCTTGATAAAAAGCTCATACGCTTTCTCTGCATTACCCAACCGCGAGTAAAGCGTAGCCAATACGGAGTTCCCCATAGCAGGCCCTTCCGGGGACATGCGTGCTTCATAGTACTTCAAGTCTTTTTCAAGCTGCGTTTGTTCTGAGACAATTTGCAACGGATAGGCTAACAGATTTACATCTGCCTGCTTGATGTCTACACCGTTGTAGGTTGCATTCTCCTTCGTGGTGCCATCCGGAAACTTGAGGATGGGAATGTTCTGCGCTACATGTTCCCAATCTGCATCCGGCTCCAGGCCTAGTTCTTTGGCGGCCTGCGTTGCATAGCGCAATACAGTAATAGCCATACCGTTGGTGAACGCATTGTTATCTATATTCTCCTGCCACTCGTTGGCACCAATTACATTATTGATTTCATACTGGCCGGGGCCCTTACGTTCTACGCGGCTTGCCCAGAAGTCCGCTACTTCTTTCAATACCGGGTACCCCCGGTCACGCAACCAGAGTTTATCTTTCGTTACCTGGTAATATTTCCAGAAGGCCCATCCTATACACCCGGTGATGTGATGTTGGAAAGGACCGGTAAGCGCCCACACCGGTGTATCTTCAGTTCCTTCATCCGATGACTCCCATGGAAACATTGCTCCTTTATACCCATGCGAAAATGCATTCTGCTTTGCTGCCTCCAATCGCTGATAGCGATACTCCAATAATGACTTTGCTATAGCAGGCTGAAGCGCCAGCAACGGTGGATACATCCATAGTTCGGTGTCCCAGAATACGTGGCCGTTATACCCAAGTCCTGACAAACCCATCGGCGATAAACTATAGGCTGTGCCGGCCCTTGCGAAAGAGTATAAATGATATAGGGCAAAGCGTACATCTTTCTGCGCCTGCAAATCGCCTTCAATGACGATATCGCTTTTCCAGAGTTGCTCCCATGCCGCTATATGATGTTGCCATAAACGTTGTGTACCTTCTAATTTGGCAAATATAGTGAGCCGCTCGGCTTCATTGAGAGGATCTTTATAGTGCTCGGTAGAAGTAGCTGAAGCCACAACACTAAAGCTATAGGTCTCTCCTGCTTTCAGCGCTTTATTGAATTTCAACAGGTGCATGGTATAGTCCCAATCCTCATGAATCAGATCAGGCTCTTGTCCGTGAGGCTCGTTAAAAATGAAGCTATTGCTGACGGCAACGGTATGTTTACCGGAAGGGCTTTTCCCTACCGATGTGAGTAATGGAATCACTACATGGGGGCGATCAATTTCACTGTATAGATTGCGTACGTCTGTTAAATGATTGGGCGCTTCTATAACACTCATCGGTGTAACGCGAACAGCACGTTTTGCTTTGATCTCCACCATGCCCATGGCCGTATACGGTAAATGTTGCAATGCCATGATGGTGTGCTTGACGCTTATCTTTTCACCGACATCGAATGTAGTTTTCAGGGTTGCCTTCTTCATATCCAGCACCTGCTTATAGTTACGGATGTCTTTTAAACCTATGCGCTGCCCATCCACTTCGAGGTTCATGTTCAGGTGATTGAATGTCTTGAGTATATTTGACACGCGGCCGCGCTGGTAGTAATCATATACTCCGTTCAATACAACATCTTTTACTTTCATCGGCTCAGCGGAAGAAACAATCCCTACCATTCCATTGGCTACAGTAACACCAAAGTAATTATTGGGATCAATCGCTTTGGCTTCAATGGTCCACGCGGCATCCTGCCCAAACACAATAGCCGGAAATAGAATAAGAGAAAGATATAGTACTGCTTTCATACATTCTTTTTTAGGTACTTCAAAAGAAACAACTATAGATATACTCTTTACGCTTCAGTCCGTCTGGACGTTATTTCATGTTGCGTTTTTTCGGTTTCAAGCTTTCTGATGTTGGCGCTACACGTTCAGCTTTTGTGGTTTCAGATTCATTCAACCCAAACGATACCACAGTATCATTATTCCGAATAGCCAGGTAGAACTCCTTGCCATTTACGGTGATCGTTCGAAGTGCGCGCGTTTCGCCTTTCACAGAGAAACCGGATTGCATCGTTGGTACTGCATGGAAATTCCCTTTACCATCGCCTGCCAATAAAAGACCGCAGCTCGCATCGTTACGTCCCATCTGGATATTGATGGGATAGAAATTTCCGGCTATGACTATATCCAGGTTCTTATCGTTATTAAAGTCGTTGATCAGTATAGCATTTACCGTGGAGAACTGTGCAGCTTTCGGTAATGGCCTTATTTTAAATTTACCTTGCCCCAGGTTTTCAATGTAGGACGACTCAAATGTATACGTGGTATATTTCTGCGAGGCGTTCAACACTTCATCGCTGAACATGTCGTGTACCGTAGCTTCTGCAAATTTGTGATAGGATAAATATCGCTTCTTCAGGAAGGGCATCTGCTTGGTCATCTCATCGCGCGTGTGAAACGGGTATTCCTTGCCATGAATAAAATGCGTCAGCACTTGATCTGTGCTATCATTCTTATCAAAGTCGGCAACAAACATTTTTACCGGCTCTTGCTCGGATGCATGCAGCCGTGAGTTCAATCCCAGGTTACCAGCGATCAAATCGATATCTCCATCATTATCAAAATCAGCAGCCTGCACTATATTCCACCAGCCATTCGATTTCTCCAGCCCTGAGCCTTCCAAAGGCAGCGCTGCAAGCTTGCCATGTTTATTAAGAAGAATGGTAATGGGCGACCATTCTGCTGCTATAATCAGATCAGAGACTTTGTCGCCATCTATATCTGCCCACGTTGCTTGTTTTACAAATCCAAACTTACGAAGTACAGGAGCCACCTGGTCTGTAGCGTCTGTAAAGTTACCATTGCCATCGTTGATCAATATATAGCTATCGGGCTTTATACCATAACGCCAGGGTTGTGCACGCGCACCAAGGAACAGATCCTGGTCGCCATCGTTATCTATATCCTGTATACTGACGCATGATCCGGTAACAAAAATATCAGTTAATGCAGACGAACGCGAGAATATACCTTTACCATTATTGAGGTATATCCGTGGTTGGCGGTATATGGATTTACCCGTAAATTCATTGCCACCACTGGTAACGAGTAAATCGAGGTCTCCATCTTTTTCGACATCGAACAATGCTGCATCAACATCTTCGTAGGTACTGTCCACCACCAGAGCAGGCTCTTGAAGTTCTTTAAATATACCACCGGGAGTCTGGAGGTATACGTGTCCTCTTCCCCACTTGGCACCGCCCACATATATATCTTCCAATCCATCGCCATTCAGGTCACCTGTAGCCGAAGCAGGGCCTTCCGCAGAGAGCATGTGTGGAAGTAGTGCTTCGCGATTGAATTCAACAAACTGATTTTCTTTATGCTTATAGGGAAGACTCACTTCGGAAGACGCATTTGAAAACAATGGCGCTACGTGATGAAAAACTGAATAATCAAAAATACCTTTTGCTTGTTGTTGGGTCAACACCAGGCTTTGATTTGTTTTTACAGAACTAATTTTTTCGAATGTACCATCATTCCAAACCACCAGTAATGAATCTATACTGTTCACATCGCCTGTTCCAAATGTGAGCCTGCTATCAACTGAACTTTCAAAGCCGCGTGTAGGCATACATTCCTGTACCTGCACACTTCCTTGCTGGTATAAAAATACTTTCGCACCAATACCATTGCTGTTTCCAGGATCTCCTTTTAACACTACCTGGAGGTAATGAGGCTGCGCTATATTTTCTTTCGGTGTTTTACGGATCGTGTTGTTTTCATAAAGAAAGGCTTCATCCTCTACGTTATTGATCACCAGATCAAGATCACCATCGTTATCAAAATCTGCATAGGCAGTCCCATTTGAGTATGAAGGCGTTTCAAGTCCCCACGAGGTTGCCTGGTTGGTGAATGTAGAATCACCGTTATTCTGATAAAGGCAATTGGGTATTTTAATCTTCGGGAGTTTATCGATATACATCAATTCCCTTTCCGACATATCATACTTCATTCGCATCTGCACGGAGTCGGCAGAGATGAAGTTTATATAGTCCAGATCATTGGAACGTCTTAATATACCATTGGAGACAAAAATGTCTTTCTTTCCATCAAGGTCGAAATCTGCAAACAGTGAAGACCAACTCCAATCGGTAGCCGCTACACCAGCCAATAACGCAATTTCGCTAAACGAACCATCCTGGTTATTCAATTGCAATGTATTACGGGCAAACTGGTGGCTATATCCATAGTTGATCTTAAAATTATATACATCATAGGCATCCTCGGCAGCTGATGCCTTCAGTACCAATGGATCGTCCGGAAGCATGTCCATGGCAATCAAATCCGGAAATGCATCGTTGTTAAAATCGGCAAAGTCAACGCCCATGGTATACCGGCTGGTATGCATCATCGATTTCTCGAGCGTTTCCACAAATGTGCCATCCCCTTGATTTATATACAGGTAATCATTTTCATGGAAATCGTTGCCAACATATATATCCGGCCAGCCATCGAGGTTCACGTCACTCACCACAACACCAAGACCGTATCCCAACACGCTGCTATATATACCTGATCCTTGTGTTACATCCACGAAACGTCCGTTGTCATTACGCATGAGTTTGTCCCCGGCAAGCGGATGACTTTGCGTGCGCAACGAAGATTTACCGAACGTTCCATTCTCATGTAATGAGTGATTCAGCATAAACATATCCAGGTCGCCATCACGATCATAGTCGAAGAAAGACGCCTGTGTTGAGAATCCCATCAGGTCAAGACCATATTCCATGGCACGATCACTGAACTTGGGAACACCGTTGGTGTCATTACCTTCGTTGATGAATAGTTGATTCTTGCCTTTGTAAATCAGGTAGTCTCCCAGGTTGCTTACATATATATCCAGTTTACCATCGCTGTTTATATCCACCATGGTAACACCGGTAGTCCATCCTTTAAAGCCTTCCACTCCGGCCGCTTCGGTTACGTCCTTGAATTTAAATTCGCCTTCGTTGAGGTAAAGCTTATTATCTTCCTGATTGGAGGTGAAGTATATATCCACCAGGCTATCTCCATTAACATCGCCAACGGCAACCCCTGCGCCGTTGTAAAAATACATATAGTTAAAGATGTTGAACTCAACGGTCTCCTTTAATGTATTTCGAAATGTTATACCCGATTCACTGGAAGGAATTAACCTGAACTTCTTATCCTCTTTGGAAGAACATCCCGCGAGTAAGGCAATGCAAAAAACTATGACTCCTATATTTCGTAAAAATCGATTCATTGTTAAAACTTATCGTACGTTGAAAAATTTGATAGTGTCGTTGTTCCTGATAAAGGCCACGACCTTTTTCCCTTTACTGTTCAGGGCGTGAATGTGTCGAACTTCTCCCTCAATCTTTACTCCTGATTGCAATGAATTCAACGGAGTAAAATTTGCTTTACCATCATTGGTCAATACAAGTCCATGCAATGCATCATACCTACCGAGCTCAGGTTTGATAGCAAAGAAATTTCCGCCAAGTATAATATCCAGCTTCTGATCATTGTTTACGTCCATGGTTTCTATACTGTATACGGGCGACACTTGTGCCTGCACGGGCAATGGTTTAAACTGAAAACCATTGGAGCCGTTGTTTAGTATCACAGCCGTTTGAGCCTGATAGAACTTCAACATGGTGGCACGTTCCAGCAATTTAGGCTCGAACAGATCGTTGACTGTTTTATCTGCGTAGTCTTTATAGTATACGAATTTCTTTTTCAGGGAGCTCATCTGCTTGATGATATCCTGGCGCAATGCCACAGGATACTCCTTACCATTTTTTATTATCACAAACACCGGTTCAACTGAACCATTCTGGTCAAAATCATTTACATATAGCGTTACCGGTTTTTCAGCAGACGGTTTGAACTTCGAGTTGAGGCCCTGGTTTCCAATGATAAAATCTTCGTCACCATCCTGATCCAGGTCAGCGGCATGGATACGATTCCACCATCCTTCTGATTGCTCAAGTCCTTTTACAACGGTCAGTTTCTTTAACTGCTTTCCATCATTCTGAAATATAGTTACCGGCATCCACTCGCCTACCACCAGCAAATCAGGGAACGTGTCATTGTTATAGTTGAACCAATATGCATCTGTTACCATGCCCAGTCTTTTAAACTCCGGAGCGAGTGTGGCAGGTGCTTCTGTAAAATTGCCTTTGCCATCATTTACAAGCAGGAACTGATCGCAAGGCAACCCATAGTATGAAGACATCACACGCGTGCCTACAAACAAATCAAGATCACCATCATTGTCGATATCGGCAGGGCGAACACAACTTCCGCTCTGATATAATGTCGGTATACGATTCACTGTTTTCTCAAATACAGGTATACCATTTTTCAGACCTTTGTTTTCATAGAGTCTGTCGATGTTAGGCTGAGACTGTGTTGAATATTCAGATCCCCCGGTAACGATGTATAGATCGAGATCTTTGTCATTATCTGCATCAAAGAAAACGGCATCAACATCTTCACTCAGTGAATCGGCATCAAACAATTCATTGGCGAAGGAACTAAATTTATTTCCCTGCTTTTGAATATATAGTCTGCCAGGATTTCCAACCGAGCCGCCCATATAAAAATCATCCAGTCCGTCATTATTAAGATCTGCCTTTGCAAAGGCAGGTCCTTGTGTGGAGAGCATGCTATATTGAAGACGATTGTGATCAAATTCATTGTAGTCATTCTCCTCATGCCTGATTTCATTATAGGCTACTTCCTTCAAAAGAGGTGTGCTTGTCTTTTTACGATAATCAATGGTTACGGCCTGCGCATAGTCTATAGCTATAGATTGATCTGCCTTTACTGCTTTTCTGATCTCCACTTTCGCATCCGGCCATGTAATTACCAGGCTATCAACCTGCGTATGATCGCCCAATCCTAAAATCATTTTATAATCCATACTGGATTGAAAACCGCGGATGGGCATGTTATCACTCATCACGATCTGGTCCTTAACGTATACCTTTACATTTGCACCCAGTCCAAAAACATTTCCACCGGTGCCTTTAAAAGTAAAGGCGATGAAATGCGTTTTGTTCTGTTCGCGTGATTGATTACGGTATATAAATGCTTCTTGATTAACATTATTAACAACAAGATCAAGGTCGCCATCATTATCAAGATCACCATAGGCTGCACCATTGGAAAAACTTGGTTCATCAAGCCCCCAGTCACTCGCCACGTTTTTATATTGCAGGTCGGAAGACCGCGTAAACATATAGTTACTCAGTTTTACCGAAGGCATTTTCTCTACAAAATCTTTAAAGTCAATTTTCTTACCTTCCATAGCAGCACGCATCTGTTCACTGCTTCCCAGGAACTCTACAAAATCCTGGTTGGTAACATCTTTATATATACCATTGCAGACATAGATCTCTTTATACAGATCGTTATTAAAATCAGCAATTAACGCTCCCCAGCTCCAGTCGGTAGCCGCTACACCGGCCATTTCGCTGATCTCGCTGAACGTTCCGTCCTGGTTATTCAACTGCAACATGTTGCGCATAAACTGATGGTAGTATCCATTCTTCAGTCGAAGCTGGTATACATCATAGGTTTCGAATGCAGATATAGTCTTTAGGCGATAGTCGTCTTCCGGGTACATATCGGTTGAGAAGATCTCCGGATAGCCATCGTTATTCAGATCAGCCAAATCTGCCCCCATGGAAAACATACTGATATGCCCCATGTAGCTTTCCAGTGATTCCCTAAAGGTGCCGTCATGGTTATTTATATACAGGTAATCACGTTCATAAAAGTCATTTGATATATATAAGTCGGGCCAGTTATCCTGATTTACATCTCCTACGGTTACTCCCAGTCCAAAACCAATGACACTTCCGTAGATACCCGCGAACTCACTTACATCTGTAAAATGTCCATTGTCGTTTCGATATAGCCTGTGACCGCCCAACGGATCGCGCTCGTGACGAAGATTGCGATATCCCAAAGTTGATACAGGTCTATAGGAGTTATTCAGTACATAGCAGTCGAGGTCGCCATCTTTATCATAATCAAAAAAAGCTGCGTGCGTAGAAAATCCCTTATCCGCCAAACCATACTCTTCTGCTTTGTCGGTAAAGGTTAAGTTACCGTTATTGATATATAGCTCGTTCTCACGTTTACCTCCACTTACATCACCGGCATTACACACATATATATCGAGCAGTCCATCCGCATTTACATCGGTAATGCTCACTCCGGTAGACCACACCTTGACTCCTTTAACGCCAGCCTTGGCAGTAATGTCTTCAAACTTCCAATTACCTTTGTTGAGAAACAGTTTATTGTCGCCCATGTTGGAAGTCATATATACATCTGCAAGCCCGTCATTGTTGAAATCTCCAATGCCGACACCGCCTCCATTGTAATAATTACGATAGCGGAATACATCGAAATCTTCTTTTAGTACAAGTGTATTCTCAAAAGCAATTCCGGTTTCCGCGGATGTAAGTCGTTTGAAGAGAGTAGGCTTTGTAGCCGTAGGTCTATCGTCCGGTTTGCTGCATGCCAGTACGGTCAGCACAAGGATCAGCCAAAAAAATCGATGCATGCTTAGATTATATATCACGACTGAAAAATAAAAAAAGAAGGCAAGTAAAACTCCTTGCCTTCTTCAAAATTAGAAATACATCTATTGATCGATGCTAATTGACTGTAAAATTATCTGTTGATGTCCCAGTTTTTTCATCTACCGTCACCGATACTTTTCCCGTTGTCGCTCCTGCAGGAACGATAACTGTTAAGGAAGTGGCAGTAGCTTGTGAAACCGTGGCATTAACACCATTGAACTTCACTACATTGTTCGCTGCTGTAGGGCTGAAGTTTGTACCGGTGATAACAACCGTAGACCCCACGATGCTCGACTTGGGAGTAAAGCTCGCAACTGTTGGGCTAACCGCTGTGAAGTCAGCAGGTGATGTTGCTATGCTTGGAGCACCTTGTACTTCTACAGTGATCTTTCCTGTCGTTACACCTGCAGGCACCTTCACGGTTAATGATCTGGCAGATGCACTTGTTGGCGCTGCTGCCAATACACCATTAAACTTCACGATGTTTTGTGCTGCTGTTGTACTGAAGTTTACACCTTTGATTGTCACCGATACATCATCCACTCCATTTCCAGTTGTTGGGCTAAAGCTCAAAATTACTGGAGCCGGAGTACCGGATGTAACTGCAAAAGCAGATGTTGATGTACCTGTATAGCCCTCCACTTCTACAGAAATTTGTCCGCTCGTTGCACCTGCTGGTACAATTGCCTGGATTGATGTTGGAGAAACTTCCAGCGTCTCTGCTTCAACACCGTTGAATTTCACCGTTGTAGGTTTGGTTGTACTGAAGTATTTACCCGAGACGGTAACAAATGTTCCGACAGGACCGCCAGCTGTTGGTGTAAATGAAGTGACCATCGGACTACCGATAGTAGCATCTTCTTCTTCACAAGCCTGCAGCAGCGACACGCCTACAATGGCAATAAGTGCTAATGAATATTTAATATTTATTTTTTCTATAAGTCTTCTCATAAAGTAGATTGTTAAATGAAAATTATTCGCCTACATATCCAGGGTATCCCTTGTTCTGCTTCAGGTTTGGATTGGAATCCAGCGCTTGTTGTGGAATAGGATACAGTACACGAAAAGATTCAGTATTGTTTTTATCCTGCCAGGTGGTATTGAATGTGCCGAAACGAATTTGATCAGCTCTCCTTAATCCTTCCCAATAGAGCTCTCTTCCTCTTTCAGCGAGTAAATCTGATTCTGTCAGTGAGCCCAGTGCAGAAGCTCCGCGAAGTGTTCTCAAATCGTTCATCAATTCCAGCGCCGTTGCTGTTTCTCCCTTTCTGAAAAGAGCTTCAACTTTCATTAAGTATACATCTGCATAGCGCAGAAATATATACTTGCCTTTATCCTTCGGATGGTATTTGATTACGCGGATACCTGCTTCTGTTGAAGCACCCGACAGCGGAACTTCTGGTGTAAAGGCAAGCGGCTGGCTATTTCTTGCGTTTATGATGATCGAACCATCATCTTTATACTGCTGTCCTACCAGGAATCCTCTTCCTAAACCTGAGTATTGAGTTCCGTTAGGCGCTGCAGGTATACCTCTTCTAATATCATCCTCTTCAAAGGTTGCATAGAAGTCGGCTAATGTTGCAAAACCATTCCATCCATCCGGATTGTTGTTATAGTGCAACGTCATTCTATATCTGTTTTCAGGTGTACCGGTTGGGCTGGTAAAAATGATTTCCTTTTGAGCTGCAGTACTGAAGTTCACAAAGTATTGATCTTCCAATCCATATCCCAACGCTGCTACTTGATCAGCATACTCGATAACCTTATCCATATCAGCGTTATCAAATGTATACGGTCCTTCAGGATTCGCTGCCATATATACTGCTTTATTCAAATATAGTCTCGCCAGCATGGTGTAGGCTGCTGCCTTCGATGCTTTTGAGTTCTCCGATGATGGTGCAGGGCTTGGCAAGTTTGGAAGAGCTTCTTCAAGGTCCTTAATGACAAACGCAAATGCTTCTGCACGCTTCAAAACTTTCGGATTCACATCTACACCTTCTCCTACTTCTCTGAAGGGAACTTTACCATAAAGGTCCATTACATGCCATGTAAAAAATGCCCTCAAAAACTTGGCTTCAGCAGCTTCCTGTGCTGAAGGATTTGAAGCGAGTACCTGATTACATTTATAGGCACGCTGGTTCAACTGGTTCCATGCATTTACAACATAGGTATGCGTTGGATCCCAGGTATGTTGATATAGCTGTCTCCATACACCATTGTCTCCCCAATCGGTTCCACGGGTTGGTGGTATCATTTCATCTGTAGTGTGCTCGTAGAGGGCATATACACCGGCCTGATCGGTAAATGCGCTCAAATCGCTATAGGTACCTGCGAGAATCTCTGTAGGATTTCCTGCTGTTGTTCCTCCGGAACCATCTATCACTATAGAATCAACTTCGTCTGTTTCAAGATTCGTACACGCCGAAAAAGTAAGCAGCACACTGAGGCTACCTAATAAAAAGTGTTTTGAAAATTTATCGTAAGTCATAAATTTTTATTTAAAAGAAACATTTACACCAAATGTAAATACCCTTGCCCGTGGATAAGATGTATAGTCTATACCCGCAGAAGGGACACCATCAATAGATTTGTTTGTGTTCACTTCAGGATCCTGACCGGAGTAATCGGTTATAACAAAAAGGTTCTGTCCAGTAACAAAGAGTCGAAGTGATGATATAAATGTATTATCTGTTTTTACATTATATCCCAGGGTTACATTTTGCAATCTTACAAACGATCCATTTTCCAGGAAGCGCGTAGAAACGTCTGGAGAACTTACGCGCGTCTCGCCACTATTCACTACATCTGTTGTAGTATTTCTACCGCTGGCCAATGCACCTGCGGTAAAGAATGCGTTCGCCGTATTATTATATATTTTGTGTCCGAACTGACCAGAGAAGAAGAAACTCAGATCTACTGATTTAAACTTCAAATTGTTTGTCAAACCAGCAATTGTCTTAGGAAGCGGGCTGTCACCTGTAAACTCCTGAACATCTGAATCGTTTCTATACTCCTGCAGACCGTTTTCATCAAATCCTATAAAAGGACGGAGATAGAAAGCGTATAAAGGTTGTCCTCCGGCTATACGTTGTGCATAGGCTTCTGACAATCCCTGACCATTAATTCTACCGGTGTTAATAAGACCATTAAAATTTCGCACTTCGTTCTTGTTGAACGCTACGTTACCATTGACAGTCCAGCTGAAATTTGTTTGAGACACCGCATCGAATTCCAATGAAAGTTCAAGCCCTTTATTGATAACTTCTGCATCGAGATTTTTCCAAACAAATGGCTGCACGGCAGGTTGTGCGCTGGTTACCTGAATCAACAGATCCTTGGTAGTCTTATAGTAGTAATCGATAGATCCACGGATCCGGTTTTCTAAAAATCCATAGTCAATACCGGCATTGATCTGTGAAGTAGATTCCCATTTCAATTCAGGATTCTGAAAGGCAACACCACTTATCGCACCACCATCCATGTTCCCTTCGTTGGTAATATTCCAATCATTATAGCGCTGGCGCTCCTGGTATAGATTGTGTGGAATTTCCTGATTACCGGTGATACCATAACCAACACGCAGATTCAAATCAGAGAATAACTCAGGAACAAATCCTTCGTCAACAATTCTCCATTTAACAGCTGCAGATGGGAAGTATCCATATTTGTTATCACCACCGAACTTTGTTGAACCATCAGCACGTAACGTTGCTGTAATTATATACTTCTCACTAAAGGTCAGGTTAGCACGGCCGAAGAATGACTGAAGCTCATCCGTTACATTAGAGGAGTTTCCGCCTGCCGCTGAAACTTTGCCTGCAGTTTGATCAGCAGATGCAAGGTTGTTGATCATTTGATCCAGGTTGTTTGTTCTGAAGTTTGTATACTGTGCAGACCGTGTAGATTTCTGGAAACTCTGATATGAATACCCTACGATCGCATTCAGTTTTGCTTTACCAAACTCGTTGTCGTACGTAAAATAGTTTTCCCAAAGTGTATTATCGGTTTCGATATCGTTCAGATATAGTCTTCCTTTATCTTTGATACCTGTTACTGCCAGATCTTTTGAGAATGCAGTTTTTCTGGATGATATAGATTTATCAAACCCAATTACGGTCTTAAACGATAAACCCTTTACAATCTGAAGTTCGGCAGAAATATTACCAAGACCTCTTATTGTATTCGTATAGTCTTTCGAGTATGCCAAGATAGCGGCCGGGTTAGGCTCGTTGTTACTGATCTGGTAGAAACTACCATCCGGATTCTTCACTGGGAAAGTTGGATTTGCCTTTAGTGCAGAGCCAATCAAATCTCCTTCGAAACCAGAGTTATCTGTAACCGGTGCACCGTTATCAAGTGTCTTCGCTAATGTCAACTGGGAGGCTACTTTCAGACGATCGTTAATAAAGCTTTTTGATCCGTTGAATCGGGCAGTATATCTTTTCAAACCTGATATACGCACGATACCTTCCTGATCCATATATCCAAGGGATAGTCTGTAATTACTGGTTTTATCGCCAGCACCAAAAGAAAGGTTATGATTATGTGTAACTGCTGTTCTCAAAATCTGATCTTGCCAATCTGTTTCAGTACCACCATCAACTGTAGGCACTGCAGCTGCTCCATTAAATTTTTCATATGCTGACAAGAATCCTTCACGATCCAGCAAGTCATACTTCTTGGTAATTTTACCGAAGCTTAAATTGTATGAATAATCAAGTGCAGATGAAGCTCCTTTGCCCGTCTTCGTTGTGATGATCACAACACCGTTGGCACCCCTTGAACCATATATAGCAGTAGCAGATGCATCTTTCAATATATCTATACTTGCTATATCATTCGGGTTAAGAAAGTTTAGCGGGTTACGTGCTGAACTACTTCCCAGACCTGCGCCTGAACCACCAGCCGTTACATCGTCACCACTAAGCGGTACTCCATCAACAACAAACAATGGGTTGTTACCTCCTCGCACTGAAGATGTACCGCGAATACGAATATTGATACCAGCACCCGGCTCACCACTTGCAGAAGTGATTTGTACACCGGCTGCTCTACCTTGAATCAATTGCTCGGGTGAGTTAATAACACCAGCATTGAAATCACCAGGCTTCAAGGAGACAAGGGCTCCTGTTGCATCTTTCTTTTCTATTTGACCATAACCAATTACAACCACTTCAGAGAGTGCTGTCACATCAGATCCGAGTGACACATTAAAACTTGATCGTCCATTCACAGCTACTTCCTGTGACACATACCCTACAAATGAAAATACAAGTGTAGCTGTCCCTGGGACTGTAATACTAAAATTACCATCCACATCTGTAACGGTTCCGTTACTCGTTCCCTTCTCAATAATGTTAACTCCCGGAAGTCCTGATCCATCATCAGCGGAAGTTACTTTGCCTGTTACGGTACTCTGTGACCATGCCACTGTGGTGATCAGAAAAAGTAGAACCGTAAGATACCTGCTTACATACAGATAAAATTTTGTCATACGTTTTTGGTTTGGGTTAAAAAACTGATTGATTCCTCACGTCATTCATTCGCTCTAATGCACACGATTGAAATCAATTATCAAGATAGCAAGATATTTCTCATTTAACTCGCAAAAAGACAACAAAAATTAATCGGAATCGGTTTCGCAATCGTTTCCAAAAATTAAATCTTCAATAAATCTAGGGCTGAAACATCGGTTTTTGAATTTTTGTAAATCGACTTTTATCGCCTCAATCAGATTAAAAGACCCGCTTTTTAATGAAATCCATACACCTTTTATTCCTGGTATTGCTCTGCATTTACCCCCCCATACTTCGTGCACAGTCTATTGAAGTATACCCACCTCATTGGTGGACAGGCATGAAGAACAATACACTACAACTGCTTATTAAAGCAACGGATCCTCAGTTAGGCAAGAGCGATGTTTCGATTCAACATCAGGGCATTTCAATTTCCAACGTACACAGACTTGAAAATGGAAAGTACCTGGCGATCGACATTGCGATCAGTTCCGATGCTGTTCCGGGAAATGCGATCATTACTTTCAAATCCGGCAAGAAAACTCAAAAGGTAAACTGGCCACTGAAGTCACGAGATAAAGACAAGGTATTCGCGCAAGGTGTTACTTCTTCTGACTTTATATACCTGGCCATGCCCGATCGTTTTAGTAATGGCAATCCGTTAAACGATAAAGTAAAAGGTATGCGCGATCAATCCTTAAACCGTGATTCAATATTTCATCGTCATGGTGGCGACTTACAAGGTTTGATTAATCATCTTGATTACCTGCAAGACCTCGGTGTTACTACCCTGTGGCTTACACCGGTACTAGAGAATGATATGCCGGATCGTACAGAACATGGTTATGCTATAACCAATCACTATAAGGTTGATCCTCGTCACGGTGGAGCTGAACTATATAAAAAATTAAGTGATGAACTCCACAAACGAAATATGAAGCTGATACAAGACGCGGTATATAATCATGTAGGGCTATATCATTTTTTTGCACAGGACAAACCAACAAGCGATTGGCTTCATGAGTGGCCGAGCTATACCAACACCACCTATAAAGATCAGCCTCTGATGGATATTCATGCATCCAAAGATGATCAGAGGCGAATGAGTGACGGATGGTTCACGCGGTTCATGCCTGACCTGAATCAGCATAACCCATACGTTGCAAACTTCCTGATCCAGCACGCGCTCTGGAGTGTAGAAGAATTCTCTATAGATGGCTGGCGCATTGATACCTACATATATAATGATCTCGATTTTATGAATCATTGTAACCAGGCGTTACTGGATGAGTATCCAAACATCTCTTTATTCGGTGAAACGTGGGTGCATGGTGTTGCTGCACAAGCATACTTTGCCCGTAATACATTTAGTACTCCGTTCAAAAGTAATCTTCCGGGTGTAACGGACTTCCAGACGAATCTATATGGCATTATGAATGCTGTGAATGAGCCCTTTGGATGGACGAATGGCGTAAACAAATTATACCAGACGCTGGCAAGCGATTTTGTATACGAAGATGCCATGAGAAATGTAAACTTCCTCGACAATCATGATATGAGTAGATTTTACTCTGTAGTGAATGAAGATCTCAGCAAATATAAAATGGGATTGGCCTGGCTCCTCACCTGCCGTGGAATTCCGCAGATGTATTATGGGACGGAGGTGTTGATGAAAGGTATATCAAATCCGGATGGATGGGTACGACTTGACTTCCCGGGAGGATGGCCAGGTGATAAAGTGAACAAGTTTACCAAGGAAGGACGGACTGAAAAAGAAAACGAAGCGTTCGAGTGGACGAAGAAGCTTGCAAACTTCCGGAAGAACTCATCAGCTATCAAGACGGGTAAGATGATGCAATATGTTCCTGAAGATGGTGTATATGTATACTTCCGGTATGACGACAATCAAACGGTTATGTGTGTGATGAATACCCAGGAGAAACCCATGACCATCGATACCAAACGATTCGCAGAACGCATCAAAGATTTTAAGCAGGGACGAGAAGTAGCTACAGACATAATACACAACGTACAGGCTACACTCAGTATACCACAAAAATATATGCTGGTATTAGAATTAAAATAATCATCACCCTTGCCTAAAAAGTCCCTCTCCAAAGGAGAGGGACTTAGGGTGAGGCCAATAAAAAAGCTGTCTCATAGTTGAGACAGCCTTTCACTTCTAAATATAAACCCCTTAAAAACAATTACTTATTCATAGTATAATTTCTTGAAGCCTCCATTTCCGGGCGTGATATGATGATATACATCATTCCACCAACTCCGGTAACAACTATACTCATCAATCCAACAGCAAAGATTGCAGGATTGGCTTCCACAATGTCTTTCCAGTAATTATAGACAACAACAAAAGCCGAAGATGAAAGAACTACCAGCAAAAAGAAAATTACAAAAATAGGTTTCATGGGAATGAGTTTTAAATATATCATGGTATATGCAAACTTGTTGCCACTTTTAATTTTCCATGATTTCAAACGCTGGAGCGGGATTTAGTATATCCGAAGTCCCGAAGAAGGAAGGACTTTAAGGATGTAAATCCGATAGTGGAACTCGTAAATTTGCCGGTAACCCAGGATGTGTTCCTTCTAACCCAGGCATAGGGTGCGACAGTCATTAATCTTGCAAGACCTCACAATGGTACCCTACAGTTGTTACCAGGTAATGCACTGCATCACGTTCTACCGGTCCATATATATTTTCAACCCGTAGCACTCTATCGCAGTCTTGTAAGTCAAACGTTACTTTATAGGACGGATAAGCTTCCACGATTAACCTGGTGATCCGATCTGCTTCTGAAACTATATCTACACTGGTTTTAAATACTTCAATATCCGGAATCATGTCTTTTTATTATTCGTTTGAGATGCTAAATACTTCGCGATTTCAACTTTTGCTTCAACCGCTTCTTTGAAAGAAGGTGAAAGGCCGCTAAGCGCCCATACTATATCAGTCTTCTTTGACACAGACAACGTAATTATTGCTGGCCTTCTGGGTATACGAAAGGCTGTATGATCGTGAAATACTTTAACAACCACAGTCCCAATATCAATGCCCATGAAAGATCGTACCGTGCTCCACATCCACCGTTGCTGATCATTTTCTTCCTTGTCACTCCACTCTCGTGAAATCGAAAAATTACCGGGTAACTTGGGATGAACACGAAAGTCGCAGGCAGCGAATTGCTCATGGATTGCTTTGAATAACAGATCGAGGTATATACCATAAGCTTCATCACCAATGGTCTGAAACTTTTGCTCCAGCATTGCACGATGATCTTCCAGCAATGGCAACCATGAGTTTGCTATATATTCCTCTATATATGCACCCAGCGATTCAATGTTGCTTTCTTTTGATATTGTTGTCATGCGCTATGAATTGTTATTCATGCAAAGGTTGGACAAAACCATTTTTTCCGATCCATGCAAAACGGATTTTACTCCCTGCAAAACGGATAAATTACTTTTATGAGAGACCTTGCTGTAACTTGAAAATATTCGATAGTTTTAAGGAGCTTCTTCAGGCTTCCCTGTTATTTTTAAACATCAATCGAACTGCCATGGATGAAACAACGCCTGTTATAGATCAGTACATAAGTTTGTGTGGAAACAATGCCAGTAGCTCGGAGATTTTGATGAGCACATTCGATGGGATTAATGTTTTTTGGGGAACGTCTTATCAGGAGCGCGAAGCTATATATCGCGAGTCGAAACAAGTCCCCTATCTGCATATGTACTTTTCTCTGGAAGGCGCGAGCAGCAGTCATGAAGAGAATACCGGCAAGCAATATTTTTTAACTGACAACCAGCACACCATTTCATATGAACCATCTTTTGATGGATATTATGCGGTTAGTGGTCCGAAAGTAAGAAGCTTTGGAATTAATATACCGTCCTCTTTTTTTCAAAAACTTATACTCACCGACAGTGAAAGTTTAAAGCGTTTTTGGGATAAAGCCCTGGCCGGAAATTCTGTTGACCTGACAGCACATCCAATGCCCATTACTGCGCGCCAGAAAATGGTGATCCTTGATATGCAGCATTGCGCTTTTACGGGTGACATGAAAAAGCTTTTTTATGAATCCAAGATTCTCGAATTGTTTTTACTGCAGGCAGAGCAAGCGGAAAAATTAAATGGCAAAAGAGCATCGCCGCTTAAACCACAGGATATTGAAAAACTTCAGGCTGCCCGGCATTTTGTATACCAGCATATGCTCGAACCTATTTCACTATCGCAGATCTCGAAGGCAACCGGCCTGAATGAATTTAAATTGAAGCGAGGGTTTAAATCACTTTTCGGAACGACTGTGTTTGAATACCTGATCGATCTTAAAATGAACTACGCCCGGCAAATGCTCCTCAACACCTCGTGTACAATATTCGAAGTAGCCTATACGCTCGGCTACAGTGAACCCTATAATTTTTCGAAAGCGTTCAAAAAACATTTCGGCTATGTACCGAGCCAGTTAAAGGAATCATTTAACGTGATGCATTAATTCTTTTTAGTTACACCTTCTTACAGGCTATACGAATATTTGATTGAAAAAATGCAGTTTGCTATTAGCGAATAACGTGTACTTTCGCACACTATGTCTTTGTTCATCGCCTCATTAAACTCAGGAAGTAACGGTAATTGCTATTACATCGGCAATCACGATGAGGCTGTGTTGGTAGATGCCGGCATTTCCTGCCGTGAGACAGAGAAGCGCATGGATCGGCTTGGACTCAATATGCGAAAGGTAAAAGCGATCTTTGTATCGCATGAACATACTGATCACATTTCGGGAATAAACACGCTCTCTAAGAAACATCAGCTCCCGGTATATATAACCAGTGCCACGCTGCAAAACGGTGGTTTGAAAATTAACGAACAGCTGGTAAATTCATTCACTGCCTATGAGCCGATAAAAATTGGCAACCTCACCATAACCGCATTCCCGAAGTTTCATGATGCCTGCGATCCGCATAGCTTTATCGTTGCGGGCAACTCGGTTAAGATTGGTGTGTTTACAGATATAGGTATAGCCTGTGAACATGTAACGAGCCACTTCAACCAATGCAACGCTGCATTCCTGGAAGCTAACTATGATGAAGAGTTACTAAACACCGGGAGGTATCCATACCATTTGAAGAATCGCATCCGCGGAGGCAGAGGACATTTATCAAATAAACAGGCGCTGCAGATTTTTCTCAAACATAAACCGGCCTTCATGAGCCACTTGCTGTTGTCTCATCTCTCGCACGATAACAATCGCCCTGAGCTAGTTCAGGATTTATTCTCAAAGAAAGCAGGCAAAACGGAAATCATCATCGCTTCACGTTACGAAGAGACAAGAGTATATCACGTTCGGAATCTTAGCAGACTTGGGTATTCCATAAAATCATCAGCGAGGACAAGTTCGCAGTTTCAGCTGTCTCTGTTCTAAAGCATATATACTTTAGAATTTACGGTGCTAGATTCGGCAATATAATTTTTACAAGCAGCCTCGAGGTAAAATAGGTTTACGTGAAGGATGGCAGTGGAAAGCCCGGAGCTGCGGTGGATTGTGGCAAGGCGAGGACTTGTAGCGGACAGCCTGACCCTGCGGGTTGGCCCTTGTGCGGGTGAAGAAGGGACACGCTCATTGCTATATTTGCATGTTACCTTACATGTGTCTGTGAGACTCCTATAGCCAGCAAATGATAATCTTTAAGCAGTAGTTTATTTTCATTCGGAAATAAAAGCTATTGGCGTAGTGTTTGATTTATAATTTTCTCTGCCTTTTAACTGAAAAATTTACGCATTCAATGGTACCAAAAGAATGGAAGTATCTTCTGTGCTACAGGGTATAAAAGACTGTATTTCATTCAAGTATAGCGCATGAAAAGCGTCTGAGAAGTATCGATGTTGCCTATATGATGAGAGCGCAATACCGGAGATATAGCGAGCTTGATTCAATTTCTGTTTTGCAGTAACGCCTCTTTTGTATTTTGCGCCATACTTAACTGCTGGCGGCCTTCTGGCTGCTATGAAAATTGGCATGAACAGGCTAAAACATTACACTCTCGTAACCATTGCTCTGGTAGTCGTTTCTGTGTTTACAACTTCGTTGACTTTTGCACAACGTAGCAAATGGCGGAAAGACCGGAACCAATCGCTCACTTTATTTTCAGACTCCGCTACAGCAACGGCTGCCGAGTATATGCTGCATCTGGAGATGGCGTATCAGAAAATTGATTCGGTACAAAATGTAAGCAAGCTTAGTCCGGAAATTATGCTGATTGGACTGCGACTAACAGAGAGTGATTCAATCATTCATTTTGTAGATCAAAGTTTGATCAAATATGAACAGACCTTGAACCTTCGAAACCTGGAGATCTTAAAAATTCTATTGGAGAACGCACAACAGGACTTGCATAAGTATAATGAAAGCTTCAAGGCTTCGGATGCACGCTTGAGTAAGTTACGCTTGGAGATTACAGGACTGCGCAAAGATTCTGTACTGCGAAAACTTTTCAGAGATAGTGTATCGCGGAAGAAATTTATACCTCAACTAAAAGGTCTTCGTAGCCGGAGAAGATATACCGATAGTCTTTTGACAAACAGCCTTACCACCCTTCATAAATTTAAAACGCAAGCGTCAGCGGGTTCAATCTTGTCGGCTCAGCTGATGAATCAATTGAATACGCGGTTGAGCATGGCAGGCAAAAAAGTTTTTGAGAAGGAATTGAATTACCTGTGGGAAAAACCAGTGCCTTCAACTTCACGTGAAAGTCTCGCGGCTGTATTTAAAGAAGAACAGAAGGCCTTAACGTTTTACTATAGCAACTCTTCCGAAAATCGTTTTGTCCGTTGGCTTGTAGGCATAGCTTTTCTGTGGTGGGTAATGCGAAACCTGCGCATATTAAAACGAAAAGATAAATTAGATTCCGTGAAACCCTATGGTATAACATACCTGGTAGAGCACCCTATACTTTCGGCATTGGCGGTTGTATTCAGCATGGCACCTTTATTTGACTTACATGCTCCGGCTGCCTATACACAATTTGTACAATTCCTGCTGATCATTACGTTAACATCTTTATACCGTAAGCAGTGGTCGCGCAGACTGTTTTATTACTGGCTTGGTATAGCAGCGCTGTTTATAGTCTTTAGCTTTACCAACCATATATTAATTCCCTCGCTGCTTCAACGTCTCTTCATTATTATACTGAATGTAGTAGCAGTAGCCCTGGCGTTGCTTTTCAGGAAAGCGCTTCCTCGCGATCATCAGCTAGCACGTTTTATTCGGGTGGTATTGATCTTGCTGATCGTAATGAATGTGCTCGCAATCTTCGCCAACATCAGTGGCCGGTTGACGCTTGCCAATATGCTGAGCATGACTTCTGTATTTGGACTTACGCAGGTTATAGGACTATCAGCGATGGTTAAAATTCTGGTGGAAGCAGTATTGTTGCAGATCCACACAAGTCGCTTGCAGCAATCGCTTGTCAATGTGTTTGACCCCGCTCCTATTGTGCAGAATTTCCGCAGACCATTGCTGGGGATTGTATTACTGATCTGGATCGTTGTGTTTTCAGCGAACCTGAATATATATGATACCTTATTCAAAGGCGTGAGTGATATCCTTAACGCGCAACAACATATAGGCAATACTTCGTTTACGGTGGGCAGCATTTTACTCTTCTTCCTAATTATATGGGTAGCACATTTCCTGCAACGATATATAGGATACTTTCTGGGAGATATAGGTGACGATGAAGGTGAAGGGCTTGCACATCGCTCGCGATTACTGATGACCAAACTGGTATTGCTTGGCGCAGGATACTTGCTAGCCGTGTCTGCATCCGGACTACCTGTTGATAAAATTACAATTGTACTTGGAGCGCTTGGTGTTGGTATAGGTTTAGGATTGCAGAACATTGTTAACAATTTCGTGTCAGGTATAATTCTGATTTTCGACCGTCCTTTAAAAGTTGGTGACTCGGTTGAAGTTGGCAGCCATGCAGGACGTGTAAAAGAAATCGGACTCCGTTCGAGTACATTGGTGACTACGGATGGTGCCGATGTAATCATTCCCAATGGTGATGTTCTTTCGCAGCACATCGTCAACTGGACACTGGGCAATACCTATAAACGTCTGGATTTTAACATTACGATTACACTTCCGGAAAAGAATGAGGATGATGTCATCCAGCAGATTAAGGAAGTGATCAAGAACACAGATTGTGTTTTGAAAAAACGCGAACCTGCTGTGTTAGTTGAAAGTGTTAAAGACAATGATTTTCTCTTAAAGGTATTCTTCTGGTGCGAGGATGTATATAAAGAAGAGCAAACTAAAAGTGAGGTACGTTACCAGATCTACAGATCGCTTAAAGACCAGGGAATTAACAGCAAGTAAACTCATTTAACAGTGTATACCACAGAAAGTATATCCTTCGCAGATAAAACCTGCGGGGGAATTCTATTTCTATATATTTTTCCGACTCGTTGCTTGCCTGGTATTCGTTGTCACTCTTAAAATATAAGCCTGTTGGCAAAAGTTTATTAATTTCATCTTTTGATATACCGAATGCCTATTTGATTCCACTGTGGATACCACAAAAAGGGTTCGAAAATTCAAAATGTTAGGCAAAAACACCTGAAATCGGATTCGTAATCGTGGTCGCACTCGTTTGCGAAGTTGCGAAAAAAGTTGTGCAAACGTTGCGAAGATTAAACCGATAGTTTGTAAACTTGCATTATGAAGTATAATCAGGTCACCATTAAGGATATTGCCCGCGAGCTGGGCATCTCCCCCTCTACCGTTTCCCGGGCATTGAAAGATCACCCAGATATCAGTCCCGAAACGAAGAAAGCTGTTAACGAACTGGCTGAAAAACTAAACTACACTCCGAACATTGTGGCACTTAGTTTACGGCAGAGTAAAACAAACACACTTGGTGTCATCATCCCTGAAATTGTACACTTCTTCTTCTCTACTGTTATCAGCGGTATAGAAGATGTAGCGTATAGTGCAGGGTACAACGTAATCATTACACAATCAAACGAGTCTTTGCTACGCGAGAAGACTGACATCAAAGCACTGTTTAATAGCCGTGTGGATGGTATGCTTATATCGCTGTCACGTGAGACAAGTACATTTGAGCACATCGATGCTACATTAGCCAAAGGTGTACCAATGGTATTTTTCGATCGCGTTTATGACACGCCTACTTCCAGCAAAGTAGTGGTGGATGACCTGAGTGGCGCGAAAGAAGCTACACTTCATTTGATAGAGCAAGGATGTACCCGAATAGCTCATTTGGAAGGGCCTCCTAATCTGGGTATCACCAAGCAACGTCTTGAAGGATATATAGAAGCTTTGAACGAAAGTAATATACCTGTTAATAAAGATATCATTATGTCTTGCCCGCTGGGTACGATCGAAGAAGGTAAGTCTGCAACGGAGGCCCTACTGAAAATGGACAATCGTCCCGATGCGATCTTCGCTACGAATGACCCTGCCGCGATGGGTGCTATGCAAGCGATCAAAGAAGCTGGCTTAAAAATTCCTCAAGATATAGCTGTGGTCGGTTTCAGTAACTGGTTTTTCGGTGCACTGTTAGAGCCACCGTTGACTTCTGTTGATCAACCTGGATTTGAAATGGGACAAGAAGCCGCTAAACTTCTTATCCGTCAGATTGAAGTAAAATCAAAAGACAATTCTGAACCTGTTCCTGAAACGAAGTTGTTGAAGACACGCCTTATTATCCGTGACTCATCGTTGAAAAAAGGTAAGAAGTAATCTTTCCATTTCATAAGAAAGTCTTGAGTGAAGGGTCGTCCTTTGCTCAAGACTTTTCTATTTCAATCCGTTGTTTAAATTCTAACCAGTTGCCGCAATCGATTTCTGTTTTTAGTATCCTGATTTCTTAGGTTAAGTGTTCTTAATTAATTTTAATTGAAGTGATTATTAAGGTTTATACAACATGCCACGAAAAATTAACACACCTCTCAGTAAAAGTTTAGGAACACTCATCCGTTGGGAAAAAGATAACAACGCAATTTTGGGACAAACCACCTATGGGAAGTTTCGCGTTGAGTTTTATACCGAAGGAATCGTACGCATCAGTACAACGCAAGCTGAGGCGTTCGAAGATTTTTCATACGCAGTAATAGCAACTCCCGCTTTTCAGCCTACCATCGATGAATTGGAAGATGTACTTGAAATCAAAACGAGTAAAGTATTACTTCGTATCACCAAGAAGGCGGTGCGCTTTGGTTTTTATACCTTGGACAATCAACCTATCAATGAAGATGACTCTGCATTTGGTACAAGCTGGAATGGCGAGCAGGTAACAACCTATAAGAAATTACAAACAGGCGAGCGCTTTATAGGTCTTGGAGAAAAAACAGGACCGCTCGACCGCAAGGGAAATGGTTATCAGAACTGGAACACCGATAGCTTTGCCTATAGCCCGGGCTCCGATCCACTATATTGTTCTATACCATTCTATATAGGGGTACACAACGGACTGGCTTACGGTATTTTTTTCGACAACTCGCATAAGTCATTCTTTAACTTCGGAGCTTCCAACAATCGCTTTGCAAGCTTCTCTGCAGATGCCGGTGAAATGAACTATTACTTCATGCATGGAAGCACTGTGGGCGAAATTATTCAGCAGTATACGCACCTTACGGGAAGAATGGAGATGCCTCCGCTGTGGAGTATAGGGTATCAGCAATGCCGCTATAGTTATTATCCGGATAAAGAAGTCTTAAACCTCGCGCGTACCTTCCGTGAAAAAGATATACCTGCAGATACCATTGTGTTTGATATACACTATATGGATCAGTATAAAATATTCACCTGGAGCAAACGCGATTTCTCTGATCCAAAAGAATTACTGGCGCAACTTCAGCAAATGGGATTTCATGTTGTAGTAATGTGCGACCCGGGAATTAAGGTTGAAGAAGGATATGATACCTATGAAAAAGGTATGCGCGAAGATGTATTCATCAAATACCAGGATGGTACTAACTATACCGGACAAGTGTGGCCAGGCTGGTGTCACTTCCCTGACTTCACAAATCCTAAAACGAGGCTCTGGTGGCAGAAGCAGTTCAATGACTATGTAAGTATTGGCGTTGAGGGTTTTTGGAATGACATGAATGAGATTGCTACCTGGGGACAAATGATTCCGGAAAATATAGAGCTCGACTTCGAAGGTAATAAAGCATCGATGCGTACAGGCCGGAATATATATGGAATGCAAATGGCGCGCAGCACGTATGAAGCTGCGAAAGCTTTGTTAAAAGGTAAACGTCCTTTCAACTTAACACGCTCAGGCTATGCTGGCGTTCAACGATATTCTGCTGTCTGGACAGGTGATAACGTTGCCTATGATGAACACATGCTGCTGGGAGTTCGCCTTGTGAACAGCATGGGACTAAGTGGTATAGCGTTCGCAGGCTATGATGTTGGCGGATTTGTTGGCGATGCGAATTCAAAACTTTTTGCCCGCTGGATTTCTATAGGAGCCCTGTCTCCTTTCTTCCGCGGACACTCGATGATCAACAGTCGCGATTCTGAACCGTGGGCCTATGGAGAAGAAGTGGAGCAGATCTCGCGCAACTATATAAAATTCCGCTATCAGCTCTTGCCCTATCTATACTCGTTATTTTATGATGCAAGTGTTACAGGTATGCCGGTGCAACGTTCACTGGCCATTGACTATACACATGACTGGAAAATCTATGATGGACAATTCCATAATCAATATCTGTTAGGGCCCTCCATTTTAGTAGCACCGGCAGAAAGCACCAAAGATTTTGTAAAGGTATATTTACCTGAAGGTGAATGGTATTCACTTTATAACGGACAAAAATATAGCGGGCATACTGAAAATGTTGTTGAGTGCCCGGTACAGCGCCTTCCCGTGTTTGTTAAAAGCGGTGCGCTCATTCCGATGAAGCCTGTTCTGGCCAGTACCAAAGAAGGCAACGATCAACTCATCCTCCATATATATACTGGCAAGCAGAGTTCATCATTCCTGTTTTATGAAGATGATGGCGGTACGTTCCGCTATCAACAGGGTGAATATGCAAAACGTCAACTGGAGTATATCGCCCACGAGCGAATGCTCATCCTGGGTGCCACCGAAGGAAGCTATATATCTCCGCTTCGTAAATTAAAAGTTGTTCTGCACGGACTTGAAGGAAGTCCTGCACAGGTTGATGTCAACGGAAGTCCACTTGCGCTCATCAACGATATCAATCAGTTTTTTATGGGATTGGAGAAGTTTGATCCATTCTTCGATCCGGAACCGGCTCCCCAGGAAAACGTGCACAGCTTCGAAACAGAATATCTTCCGGGCCAAATCACGATCCGTTGGTAATCCTGGAATGATCCCTCCTGCTAAGGTTAATAAAATTGGCAAATGCGTCAGATTTTATTGACTTTAGCAGACCAACAATCGATTGAATCTAATCTACTTCCATGAGTACTCCTGCTTCTCTGCACAGACCACGTTTGTCGTTTTGGCAAATCTGGAATATGAGTTTTGGCTTTTTCGGAATACAATTCGGCTTTGCACTTCAAAATGGTAATGCCTCCCGTATCCTTGGAATTTTCGGAGCTGATGTTGAACATCTTTCCTGGTTCTGGTTAGCCGCACCGTTAACCGGAATGATCATACAGCCTATCATCGGTTATTATAGTGATCGCACCTGGACTTCACTCGGCCGCAGAAGGCCTTACTTTCTGGCAGGCGCTATATTTGCATCTATAGCATTGATGTTCATGCCGAACGCAGATATACTCGTGCACCTGTTGTCTCCGCTATATGTGGGTGCCGGTATTCTCATGATCATGGATGCTTCATTCAATGTAGCAATGGAACCGTTCCGTGCGCTGGTTGCTGATCTGCTTCCTTCGGATCAACGGACACTCGGTTTTTCTATACAGACTTTTTTGATCGGGCTCGGTGCTGTGCTCGGCTCATGGCTTCCCTATATTTTTGCTGAGTTTTTTGGTGTTGAGAAAATGGCGGCATCCGGTGAAGTTCCATACAACGTTACGCTCTCATTTTATATTGGAGCGGTAACCTTTCTCATCGCTATACTATGGACCGTGATTACGACAAAAGAGTTTCCTCCCGATGAATATCTAAAAGAAGAACACCTCAAAGGATCTTCTAAAAAAGGATTGAGTCAAATTATATCCGATTTTGCAGGCATGCCCAAGACCATGAAGCAACTCGGGCTCGTTCAATTCTTCTCCTGGTTTGCTTTGTTCTCCATGTGGGTCTTTAGTACGTCCGCTATCGCAACACATGTATATGGATTACCCTTGCAAGATAATTCCTCCGAAACGTATCAGGATGCAGGCAACTGGGTTAGTGGGTTATTCGGGATATATAACGGTGTATCGGCTATATATGCGCTGTTCCTTCCGGCTATAGCTTACAAATTTGGAAGGAAACTAACGCACGCATTCTCGCTCACTGCCGGAGGGCTGGGACTGATCTCCATTTACTTTATTCACGATCCGGATCTGCTTATCTTTTCTATGATTGGTGTAGGCTTTGCCTGGGCAAGTATACTCGCCATGCCATATGCAATTCTGGCGGGATCTATCCCACCCTATAAAATGGGTATATATATGGGTGTATTCAATTTCTTTATTACGCTTCCCCAGATTGTGAACGGTATCATTGGCGGTCCGATTGTTAAATATATTTATGGATCTCATGCCATCTATAGTATCGTTATGGCGGGTATATTTCTCTTGATCGCTGCATTCTGCGTACGGTTTGTTGAAGATAAAGATGACCTGGTACGCGCATGACCAGGTATATTCTTTCCGGATTCCTGATCTTCCTGTCGGGCTATTGCCTGGGGCAGGACTATACGCTTTTCACAAAAACCATTCTTTCATTTTATACTTCTCCCGCGGAAGCGGAAAAACAATGGACTGCGCTGGCAGAAGCTCAGCAGATTCCTTTTACTACAGGAGACTCGGTGGCATTTCTCTATCGAGGAGAAGCCAACACCGTGGCGTGGATGGGCGACTTCAATGGCTGGGGATATGATAAGAAATTTAAAAATAAAGGATCGCGAATACCGGGTACAACGCTGTGGCTACTGAAAACATCTTTCCCTGCAGATGCAAGGCTTGATTATAAAATTGTGGTGAACGAAACAAACTGGCTGCTCGATCCTGTCAATCCGCATCAACAATGGTCGGGCGTGGGAGGCGGAAGCCCTAACTCCGAACTTCGCATGCCTCAGTGGAAGCCCGAGACTATTACGCAATTCTCCGAGGGAATACCACATGGAAAGCTCACCAAAGATATACTCATCAACAGCGAGCAACTTGGCTATCAGGCAACCTATAGCATTTATACTCCTCCCGGATATACTGCAGCGAACATGGTGTATCCGGTACTCTATGTTACCGATGGATACGAGTATATACATGAACAGATGGGCAACATGCCGGCTATACTGGATAACCTGATTCATGCCCGGAAAATAAAACCGGTCATTGTAGTATTCATCGATCATCGTGAACCCGTTAATCGTTCGAACAACCGGAGAATGCAGGAGCTTGCCATGAATGAACGTTATCGTTCTTTTGTCACAACTGAGTTGATTCCGAAAGTCGAGAAGCTATATCCTATCTCGAAAGACCCCAAGGAGCGCGCGATCATGGGCACTTCTATGGGAGGATTAACTGCCGCATACTTTGCCTTTTCCAAGCCGGAGCTATTCGGGATGGCAGGAATTCAATCTCCGGCATTTTGGTTTAAACCCGAGATCTATACATTGTGCGATAATCCTGCGAGCCCTCTTGTAAAGATCTTCCTTACAACCGGCACCATTAATGATACGCAGGAAGGTGCTGAGAAAATGAAAACCATCCTCAACAGAAACACGTGTCAATACCAGTTTAAAGAAGTTCACCAGGGTCACTCCTGGGGAAACTGGCGCGATCTGACAGATGATATTCTCATTTATTTTTTCCCTGCTAACTGATTAAATTTACAGGCAACATTACTCTACCGGTTAACATATGAAATCAGGACGTCTACTCATCTCTCTTTCACTCATCATCGCTGCCATTCTTCATCTTACCGGCTGTAGCTCCGGTAAAAAAGCATATGAACGTGGTGATTATTATGAAGCGGTTATGCGCTCTGTCAGCAGGCTGCGTCAGAATCCGGATCACTCCAAATCGCTGGAGACGCTTAAGAATGCCTATCCGCTGGCCGTAGAGTTCTTTGAGACGCAAGCGAAGAATGATATAGCATCCAACACGAATTTCAAATGGAAGAATGCAATTCAATCATACAACTCAATCAACCAAATGTATGAGGCAATCCGCCAGTGCCCGGGATGTATGAAGGTTGTTAAAAGTCCGGTTAACTATTATACCGAGATCGGTCCGCTGAAAGAGAAGGCTGCTGATGAAAGTTATAATGCTGGTATAGAAGCGTTGATGAAAGGTAATCGCAACGATGCCAAGCGCGCTTACTTTAATTTCGCGGATGCGCAGAACTACGTTCCCGGATTTAAAGATGTGATTGAATATCTTGACAAAGCAAAAGATGAAGCAACGCTAAAAGTTGTCGTAGAACAAATACCTGTACCCGCCCGGTATAATTTGAGTGGTGGATTCTTCCAGGATAAAATCGAAGAGTTTCTGCACAACAACTATACCGAGCAGACCTTCATAAAATTCTATACACCGGAGGAAGCCAAGTCGGTAAGCCTTCCGTATGCCGATCACATTATGCGCATTCAGTTTGATGACTTCACAGTGGGTAATTCTGTATTGAAAGAAAAGGAAGAAGTTGTTACCAGAGATAGTGTTAAAGTAGGTGAAGCAAAAGTTAACGGAAAGAATATACCGGTTTATAATACTGTGAAAGCAAAGTTTACAACCTATAGGAAAGAAGTTATGTCTGCGGGTCTGCTCAGCATGGTGATCGTTGATGGCAAAACAAATGGTGTATTAACACATCGTAAATTCAATGGTGAGTATGTATGGGTAAGTCAGTGGGCACGCTTTAATGGTGATGATCGCGCATTAAGCGATCAGCAACTATCGCTGTGTAAGCTTCGTGAGCAGCAGCCACCAGTCCCGCAGGATCTGTTCCTGGAATTTACAAAGCCAATCTATAATCAACTGATACCATCGATCCGTTCGTTTTATCAGAATTACTAGTGCTATTTGTATAGCTTTAATTACTATCAAGTATAACTGTTCGCTGGCTGACAAATGGTAACATCTGTTTAAACCATTTTGCACGTAAATAGGTTAAGTACATATATAAACCCATTACGCAAATGAAGTTTAGTATCAGTATGCTGGCATTCGTTCTTTTGATTGCCGGCAGTTCATGCGGACAAAAAAGTAAACAAGCAACAACAACTATGGCAAATGAACCAGTGAGAGAAGGTCTTGCAACGGCAACCTTTGGCTCCGGATGCTTTTGGTGCACCGAAGCTGTTTTTCAAAATGTAGAAGGAGTAGAAAAAGTTGAATCCGGGTATTCGGGAGGGGCGGTAAAAAACCCTACCTATAAAGAAGTATGCAGTGGCCTTACGGGACATGCTGAGGTTATCCAGGTACATTATGACTCTACAAAAGTTTCGTATGATGAATTGCTGGAGATATTCTGGAAAACACACGACCCCACAACACTGAATCGCCAAGGTGCAGATGAAGGTACCCAATACCGATCAGTGGTTTTTTATCACAATGAAGAGCAGAAAAAACTGGCCGAAAAGTATAAACAAGAACTGGATAAATCAGGTGCTTACAGTAATCCGATTGTTACCGAGATAAGTCCGTATACTGTATTCTACAAAGCGGAAGATTATCATCAGAACTACTATAGCTTAAATGGTAATGCACCATACTGTTCTTTCGTGATTCAACCGAAGCTTGAGAAGTTCCGGAAAGTGTTTAAACACAAGCTGAAAAAATCTTAAGAAAATATTTCATCTCCTGAAACCTCACCGCGGATGCTACGTTAGATTACAGTGAGTAGAGTAATTCTTCTCATAGGTTTAGGTTTAGGTAAAACAAAAAAGCCCAGAGACGCTGGGCTTTTTTGCTTTTGTATACTATACATACTTCTTTAGTATATCTATACTTTATTTCATCAAACACCTACTTCTCCAAATACTATTTCAACTCATCGAACGTTTTATAGTACTATATTTTATGGCAGTGCAACAACACACATGTTACTGCAATAAAAAAGGGAGCTACTTGCTCCCTTTTTTATTATCTATAGTATACCAGCTTACTTTAGTTCGTAAGCAATCTCCATAATCTTCACTACTTCACCTGAACGACTCTTGATTGGTGAAAAGCTTGAGCGAATGGTGATAATCTCTCCTTTTCTATTGATACGCTTGTGCGTTCCTTTTTTAGGATACCCCGCGCTTAAGTCTCTCCAGAACTGGCGATATTCATCACTGTTCTTCTCTTCTTTTGTCGTAAGGATTCTGTGGTGTTCACCCAGGATTTCATCCTGAGTATACCCGAAGATCTCCAGGAAGTTGCTGTTTATCTTCATGATAGAACCATCCGTGTTATACTCGGCCACAGCGAGAGAGCCGTGAATCGCATTCAGGGTACTTTCGGTTTCCGCCTGACTACGCTGCATTTCTTCCTGTGTAGCCTGGAGCTCTTCCATATTCTGACGCATCTCCTCTTCCTGTGCTCGCATCTGTTCGGTCATCTCCTGAGATTCTTCGAGCAGGCGTTGCGTACGTGCGTTGACCTTTACAGAAGATATAGTAGATGCTATACTCTCTGCTATCTTTTGTACAAACTCAATTTCAAAGTCCTGGAATTCAATGAAGGATGCAATTTCTACCACACCAAAAATCTGATCGTTCACCTTCAACGGCACAATCAATACACTGGTGGGGTTTGCATCTCCTAATCCGGATACTATACGAACATAGTTCTGAGGAACTTCCGTCAGGTAAACTGTATCGCCTTCCTGCCAGGCTTGACCTGCAAGGCCTTCACCTTTATAGATCTTATGATTCAAGAATTTCTTTTTATCCCAGGCATAACACGCCTTCATAGACATGGTCTGTTCTTCATCAGCACTCGCATCGTCCACGATATATAGAGCGCCCTGGTTTGCTTTTAAATATTTTACCAGGCTTCCTATAATTTCATCTGAAAGCTTTGCAAGGTCATTGTTATTGGTACGAAGAAGTTCACCAAATCTGGCAAGACCTTCCGTAGCCCAGTTACGTTTCTTGTCATCTTCCGAAACTTTGGAAAGGTTGTTACGCATGTTGATCAACGAGTTGCCCAACACATCGTGTTCACTCAGAGGTTTAAACTCCATTTGGTAATTTCCGCCTCCGATATTTTCAGCAAACAAACTGGTAGACTTCAAGCCCGTTACAAGATTGTCCATGGCGGTTGCCATCTCTCCAATCTCATCGTTGCTAAATTGAGTTCCCTTCTCTTCTATCAACTCACCTTTACCAAGTTTTATAACGACATTCTTGAGGAAGTTAACAGGACGTGTAATGCTTCTCCGCAAGAACAACGCACTGAGTAATCCGATAAGAATAATACTTGAGCCCAGTACCAATGTATAGGTCTGAAGACTTTTGATGGAGTCCTTAATCTCAACATCTGATCGCTCCGTTACATCATCCTGCTTTCTGGCAATACGATTCAGGCGGTTGATCAGATCTGTAGTACGCGGTATAACCTGGCTCTCTACAGCATCTTCCGCCAGCAACTTGGTGAGTGGATCTTCATAGTTTTCGAATGACTGAAGGTTTGCCATTACTGACTTCTTCTGTACTTCGTTGATCAGGGTATCAAACTTCAGGAATACAGTATCCATCCAGGCGCGTTGACTGTCACTCTCCCAAGTGGGCATGAGCTTGGTAATCCGATCGCGCAAAGCAGGATAATCATAATCCTGAAGCTGACGCAATGCATTCTTGTCTTCCTGGTTGGTTTGGAGATATACCCAGTTTGTAACCAGCATTTTGGAGCGGGTTACAAGCAACACAAACTCTTTAATAGCATCTTGTGAAGGACGATAAATCAAGCTTGAGCTGTTAACGACATTGTTAATCTCGTTTCCTTTCCAAAAAATTATAGCACCGTTCACAACAAACAGAACTATCAGAATGAGAAAACCACCGAGTATTTTATTCCCGATGGTTAGTCGAAAGCGAAATTTACTTTTTTCTTTTTCTTCCATAGGTAGGTATTAGATCATGATTGCCAGACGCGACAATTCATTGCTTATTCTTAGATTTTTCTTGGCAATAGCGGCCTGATTTAATTCGAAGGCTAATTTACCATCTTTCACGATAAAATTGATATTACTTCCCTTAAGCCCAAGTCCAGGTTCTTCTGTAACGACCAATATAGATTGAGCACTAACTTTGGTGAGGACGTTGTCGATTTGAGAAGACTTATTCGAGGGAACGTATAAAATATTACATTTTCGAATTTCATTAAGGCCATTGATCTTTGTGACCTTGATGGTACGATCACCATTTACTTTTTTGGACAGCGCCATGTTCTTTAGTTCATCAACGATTGGCGAATCACCCAGTACAAGGATTTCAAAGTCTCCTTGATTATAAGCATCTGGCCATTGTATATAGCGCGTAAAGCTATAAATAAAGACTGATTGAAATTTATGGGTCTGGGAATATCCAGTTATCTGAATCAGTAGGAAAAGCAAAATGACTAAAGATCTCTTCATGCTTCGGTAATTATACTGCTTCTTTGATAAGCATGCAAAAATATGCCCGTCCATAGTATAAAATGTTTAAATTTTAGCGTTTTCTAGTACATCAGGCAGTTCTGCAAGAAGTCAGCCAGTTTTGTAAACACTCAAAATCTAACAATACCTTACTCCACGCATTGAAGTGATCCGAACATTGTCCAATCGTTGTCTTCTAAATCAAAAAGTCAATGGCATTCCGTTTGTCACCGTGATTAGAAACGGTCTTGCGAAATATCAAAAAGTGCTTCTTTGGATCGTTTGCTTGGTGATCTATCAAAAAATTCTGCTGGTCAGATGCTGAATCGCATTGCCCAAAAAGAGACGGAATTGTTTTAAAAAGTTGCATTTTGGGAACAGCAACAGAGCAATAATCACTTCGCGCTGAAGCGACTCATCACTCAAATGGATAAGAATTCTTAAATGAAATTAACAAGAGAGATGCCGATCATACATCTTCACCTCTCACACGAAGACTGGCAGGATTGCGATCTATACCTTCGCCTCCGACTTTGCTCTTGCCGGAGTAATGACCGGGCGCGCAAATGACTGAACTGTTTTTGCTGTGTTGACTGTCGTAGCCTCTTCTTCCTCCAGTTCATTTGCTTTTTTCTTTCTCCTTCCCCACCATATATAGCAGCCCGTTATGGGCAGACTAGCGCAGATCAGACTTGCAAAGAACATGAGGGTCTTTCCCGATAAACCGATAATGGCCCCCACGTGAATGTCATAATTCATCCGCGTAAGTTTATCCGCTGCAGTCGCTTCTGCCAATCTTCCGTAAACATGATCTACAGAAAGCTCTTTCAATGAATACTGATCGAAGTATCTGTAGTCTGTTTTCCAATACGTAGTCTCATCTGTATTGATGGTAATTACCAGGGACGATGCTTTGGTCTCCGGAACGTGTACTTCCATAACCTCTGCGTTTGGATGCTCTGCCCTCATTCTGATCCAGATCTGATCTATAACCGGCATGCCGGCCTGTACCCTATGCGTTGTATCGGAAGCAGGTTCCACATACACCAGCGACTTCTCTCCTCCCGTCAAAGTATATACTCCTTTGGCGAACCACTGGAACCCCCACACTAAACCGGTTACGGCAAGAATTATGGCAATCCAGCTTGCATAAAAACCTAATACATTGTGCAGGTCGTAATTCTTCCTTCTCCAACGAGCACTCCACTTGATACTAAAGCGTTGCTTTGCTGCGGCCTTGTTGCGTGGCCACCAGAGTATAATTCCGGAGATGAGCATGACAACAAAGATAAGTGTAGCAGAAGCTACAACGGGCTGACCAATATTCTCTGGCAGCCAGAGATAAAAATGCCCCATGAGCACGAAGCGGAAGAAGCCTGCATTTTCATCACTTACTTTTAACACTTCGCCTGTATAAGGATTCAGGTATACAAAGTAATAGTACTGAGGGTCTATGTTAAAAAAGATAACTTGTGCTGCTCTACCCGGTTTGGCATAGAGCACTGCATGGATCTTCTTTCCTGGTAATTCTTTTTCGGCAATGGCCTTCAATGTTGAAGGTGGCAACGATGGTTTATCCTGAACTTCAACATAACGATACGGCTGTGTAGCATCCTGGATTTCAGCCTGGAAAGCATATATACACCCGGTGATCGCTATTATAAAAACCACTAGCCCGGACGTTAGTCCGAGCCAGAGGTGAAGTTTGCCAAAAACTTTCTTAAAAGTCATACTTAAAATCTATAGGTTATACTTCCGGTAACACTTCTTAATTTTTGCGGGTTTACAGTCGAATAACCGATCCAGTAGTGCTCGTCTGTCAGGTTATCTACTTTCAATCCAACTCTGTATTTACTATGATCGTAATATAGAGAAGCGTTCAATACAGTATAGGCAGGCAAAGTAAACACTCCTATACTCTTACTGTTAATGACTTTGTTATCGCTGGCATAATTTCCGCCAAAGCCAAAGCCAAGTCCTTTAATGGCTCCGGTTTGAAAGCTATAGCTCGCCCAGAAATTAGCAGCGTAAGGAGAGCTCGCGGTGCTTGGTCTGAGACCGGCAACATCTTCTTCAGATTTTTTCATTTCTGAATCATTATAAGCGAAACCTGCTATAATATTCAACCCTTGAATGGGGCTGGCAACAACTTCCGCTTCTATACCTTTACTTACCTGCGTTCCATCCTGAATTGAAAAACCAGGGTTTTGAGCATCCGACCGTATAAGATCTTGCACCTGGATGTCATAATAACTGATTGTACCGCTTAGCTTTCCTCCCATGGCATCCAACTTAATACCACCTTCCAACTGGTTTGCCTGCTCAGGCTTAAATGATTTACCACCAACCGATGTTCCGCTCTTATTCGTAAATCCATTCTGATAATTAGCGAACAAAGATACTCTATCTTTTACAGGTTGGAATACAACACCTAATTTAGGTGCCAATGCAGTTTGGCTATATGCCGTTCCTTCAAATATACTTCCGGTAGTTTCATCGAAGGTTCCTTTATTATCGAAATGATCGATGCGCAACGCTGCCAACACGATGAGGTTATCGGTAATGTTCAACACATCGGAAACATACGCGCTATAGGTATAGGTTTTGAAAATTGAAGGGTATACAAAGCTCGCACCGCCATTTATATAGATGGCATCCATATTGGTGCGGTTAAAATTCCGGTAGTTAGGAATCGGCTCCGTTACGTTTACAGTATCCAGTGTACCACCGGAGAAGAATTGATCTGAGTTTTTATAGAAGAAATCAAGCCCCCCCACAAAACGGTTCCTCATATTACCGATGGAAAACTCACCGATGAAATTCTGTTGGAATTCGAAGACGCGATCGGTGCTGTTGTCTGTAAATTGATCATTGCGCGATATATAGTCAGCGCCTATATCATTTGGATTGCCCGTAACAGAAGCGTTCGAGAGCAGATAGAAATAAGGCGAAGGACCATCGGAGTAGCTGCTTGTTGAAGTAAAGTTTGTTTGTGATTGCCAGGTATCCGAGATCTTATAGTTCATTTGTCCGAAGAAGTTAATGTTCCTGGAAGTCTGGTATAGATCTTCATTTGCATACGAGCGTTTATAGTCGACACTGAGTTCATCAGCACGGTCTACACCCATGGATGCGATGGTCTGTCCCCATGGAAAAAAGTATACAGACAATCCTGTATTCTGACCCGTAAAAAATTCAGCATCAAAGTTGAAGGACAACTTTTCGTCTACTCTATAGGACAAACTTGGAGCAAAAGCAAAAGTCTTCGCGAATCCATTGTCCTGGAAACTTCCATTATAATTATAGGCAGTGTTTATCCGGAGAAGTACATTCTTCTCTTCATCCAATGGCGTATTGAAATCTGCGCTTACGCGATTGAATCCAAAGCTGCCGGTAGCATACGTTACCTCTCCACCCATTCCTAAGTAAGGCTTCTTCGTAACACGGTTAATCAACCCACCATAGGAAGTCAACGCATTTCCAAACAGCGTAGCGGAAGGTCCTTTTATTACTTCAATTTTCTCCAGGTTAACAGCATCTATTTTGCTGGATACATTTCCTGCTATACCATTTCGCAACTGACTTTGTACAATAAAGCCACGCAAGTTATAGTAACTTCCTCCATCACCACTTCTTCCTGTAGCATCCCACATCTTTGTTAATCCGGGAGCATTCTTCATGGCATCATCAACAGAGAAAGCCAACTGATCGGCTAATAGTTCTTTTGAGATCGTAGTATATACCTGTGGATTTTCCAGGTTCTTCAATGGCATTTTAGAAACGTAATCACTTTCATTACGGGTAAATTTATTAATACGTTCGCCATGCACTTCAACCGCGTCAAGTTCCTGTGAGGTTTCGTTCAGCACAAATTGAGCAGTTGTATTCTGTCCTGCAGTAACTTCAACACTTTGCTCCTTGGGATCAAAACCGATGAAGCTTACTTGTAATATATAGGAGCCTGGAGTAACTCTTTTTATTTCAAATTTTCCGTTGGTATCGGTGTTGGTAGCTTTATTTGTTCCTACGATTATGACGTTTACAAATTCAGCAGGCTTACCATCTGCCGTAGTAATTGTTCCGCTGATTGATCCGTGCTGCTGCGCCTGAGCCAACAGCGATATACCGATCAACAGCATCGATAAGGTTGCTTTAAAATTTAAGTACTGAGCGTTCATTGATTATTTAGAATCATTTTAAATGGACTCAAAAGTAAAACCAGTGTCTGTCCGGTCGCAATCGCTTTGACCGGTGAATTATCACTACCCTATACAGGGTATATAGCATCACTTATAAAGGGCAGTTATCGATTGAAATAATCTCAAAATGTATTTTTACAATACCTAAAAACCAGGCATTAAAATATCCGACAGAGAAGAGCGAAAACTAATTCATGCTGTTACCATTCATATCACAGGAAGAATCCGATGCATCTTTATTACAATTCACCAGCCTTCTGGCTTCCAGCACGATTTGGATCTCAGCAAAAAGATCAGCCAGTTCATCAATCTCTTCATCACTATACACCAGAAAAAGGTTGCTGTGTGGACTAGAGAATATCCGGTTGCGACCATGTGGCAGCGGCTGATAATTTTCAAGGGACTGCCGGTTAGAGATTACCCAATCGAAAAAACGGAGCATAGCTTCTTCATCGAAAACAAGCAACACGTTTTTATAGCCTATATTATATTCGTGGCAACACAGGCAACGGCTCACATAACCGTTTAATGATTCTGTGATTATTTCAAGGTTTGATCTTTGGTGCATATGTATAGTCGTTGAGAGGATCTTGTTAACAAATTCTTCTGTATATATACCTGTTCGTAACCTGGCCGTTGCCCGATATACTGCTTACTTCGTTGTCTCGAAGTTGGTGGTGCCGTCAGGCTGATAAATAAAATTAAACGTATAGTAACGTGATGCCGGACGTGTGTTCAGGTCCGCAAAAGTAGAGGTTGTCGTATCCGGATTACCTTTATAGTAACTGATGATCTCCATCTTCACATACTTTCCGTCAGCTGTTTTCAATACCAGAACTTTGCCGGCTATAGGAAGTATAGCATGGTTGGGAACAGCCGTTGTACCGGTATAGGTATACCAGCCGCCACTACCTGTAATAGCTTTGCTTTCAGAGTCAGAAGCATATCCTGTTGCAGGGGCTTCCAGCAGCTCATCAAAAATTCCAGAAACAATTTGTCCCGATGCAAGGCCTGGACCACTGGTTCCACCGTTGAGTATAATCGTTGTACCCCGGAACCCAATGTCCCATTTGGTAGATATACTGTCTGTGTTGGCTACCACAGCATTGTCTTCAAAACTGAACAACGTAAATTTACTTGAGCTCACAGCATCCAGGTCAACGGTCGCAGTAGCCTCAAGCTTCGTTACTTCATTTTCATCATCATCGTCACAGCTTGTTATCAACACAAAAGCAAAAAAAAGTAATGCTACATTCAGATTAAATACGTACTTCATTTTTATTTATAGTTTATAGTTTAAGATAGTTCTGATTATTTTTTGGAGTCTCCTTTTCCCGACAACGTGACTGCAATGCTTGCCCAGAGGAGACGCCCGGGAAGCGATGGTATATATTGACGATCGGTATAATTGAACAGGTTATCACAGCCTGCCTGTGCCTTGAAGACCTTGAGAAATGTTTTACCTACGGATACGTTGTAAACAACATAGCCTTCTACATATTCACTGTCATCATCGAGTATTACGTTGTTGTTTGTATCGGCAAACCCATACCGGCCGCGATACATAGCACGGACACTCGCAGTCCAGCCGGTTTCCACATCTTCATAAAATATTTTTGCATTGAGCATGTGCCGCGACCGGTTGAACAATCCGCCATAGTCACTTTCCCGCACGCGCCTGGTTACATTTGTTTGAGGATCACGGGCATAAACCTCTCCTGCTTTCAACTGATCAATAACTTGTTTGTCTTTTGCAATCAGGAGTTGATAGCCCAGTGAAAAATTTATCTTGTTAGAAAGATTATAGGTGGCTTCGGCTTCTATACCTTGCGTATAGACCTTAGCGACATTATAGTAACTATATACATATTGCTGATTTACCTTTCGTGCTACAGGCTTTGTATCGATCAGATCCTTTACATCATTCCGGAATACATTTACAGTGAGGAAAGATCGCTTGAAAGGCTGCAGCTTTATACCTGCATTATAGGCGCGCGATGTTTCTGCTTTAATTTCTCCAAACGTTGATGGATCAACCAAAACCTCTTCGATCTGTCCCTCGGCTTGTAACCGGGTTATACCGGCTGCCAATTCGCGGGAACCCAACACCGTATAGCCCACCGTTGCATTCGTAAAGTTGAGGTATAGCTGTCGGAAATCCGGTGCTTTGAAACCTACACCAAACGATCCGCGTATAGCAAGCCAGGAATTCACATCGTACTGCGCAGAAAGCTTGGGGCTGAACTGAGAACCATACGCACTGTGGTCATCATACCTGCCACCCAATAACAGATTAAGCTTAGACATGGGCTGCCACTCATATTGAGCGTAGACATAATTTGTCTGATACTTCATCTTATCATCGTACCGCGTTGCTTCAACACTCTCCCATATTCTTCCGAAGCCCAGCGTGAGTATATTTTTCGCATTCAGAAAATACTCGGTCTGGATTTCAGGACGGGTAAATGTTTGATCAAAATAGGTTTCATCATATATAGCGCCATCGCCCTGGTATTTCTGGATTGAGGTGGTGCTATATTTTGATCCATACAACCGGAATGTTGTCTTTAACTTTTCGGAGAAAGTATAGGAGACCACCGGATTAACATTCCAGTCATCAACATTACCGCTGCCATTTAATAGCACCGGTTCCGTTGTACCAATGTCGGTGATGCTCTTTTGCTCTTCTGTAAAATACCTTCCCGACAAGGAAAACTTTAATCGATTCGTAAAATCGTAGGTGACCTTGGACTGAAATGTATAGTTTGTAAACGGGCTCACCGTGCTGCCTTCTGTATCCGGTGAGAGATCGTATCCCTTCGTGCTATACCGGTCGGCAAAAGCATATGCTCCCAATTTATTCTTCTGGTAATTCAGCGTTGCTGAAAAGTCAGATGTCTCATTCGTACCATAGCGTGAGGTGATCGTTCCATTCACACCATTTGGTCTTTCGGTAATGATATTGATCACTCCTGCCAAGGCTTCCGATCCGTATAGGCTTGAACTTGGCCCCTTCATAATTTCAACCTGCTTGATGTTAGCAACTGCAATTCGATTCAGTTCAAGCGTACCAGCGGTGCGCCCGATGAGCGGTTCGCCATCCACAAGAATAAGCGTATACTCAGGCGAAAAGCCTTGCATTTGTATACCGCTTCCATGATCCGATACAATCGACAATCCGGTTTGCTCGCCCAGTACCTCATTGAGACGCAACGCCCCCATGCTGGCAATTTGTTTTTGCTGGATGATTGTAACCGGTACGGGCAGTTCTGCTAAAGCACGTTCACTGCGCGTAGCCGTTACTACAATTTCAGCAAGCTCTTTGATGGTGAGCGAATCCTGTGCATGAGCCCGAGTGCTCATGCATACCAGGATGCCCGCTGCTATGGCCATCGCTTTCATGCCCGACAGGAATGGCCTATAGCAGCGTACCAGTATATACCAAACTATATTCGTGGTTTTCATTTTAAAGTGCCCGCAGATTCTTCACTACTTCTCTCCACTCCTCTCTTTCAGGAATGCCGGGCTTGCGCAAGCCAAAGAATTGCGCGATCATATTTTTCTCCCGATCAAAAAGCTCTACAGAAGTCACCAGCCCTTCCGTTGTAGGCTTCTGCACGACCCACGCGCTATACACGAAGTCCATGCGCATGTGCATGTTGAAATCAGGGTCGAGTATATTTAGCCAATGTTCAGGGCCGGCATGACCGCGTTCCAATACACGAATGGTTCTTACTTTACCTTGATGGATTTGAAGATTGCCACGATTTCCGGCAAAGATCATGATCGGCAATTTTGTAGACGAAGCACTGTCCAGAATTTGCTTAGGTGTGATTTGCGCATCTACCTGGTATGTAAATTTTCCGCTGCCTAATTCCAGTGCATGATAGCGGTGTACTTTGTGCCTGCGCAACATGCCAAAGAAATCATGCGTGTCCTTCAGTTCACTCCACTCTTTAAGAAAGGCTTCACGATCTTGTGGACCGTTCAGTGGGTCTATCGTATAGGGCTCAACTTCGAGTTCAGCACTTTGATCCGGTGAACGGAATTCTTCAATGATGCTTCTATACGCTTCTTCGTCACTCTTCTCTTGTAAATATATCTTTGTTACAGCCTCACCGGATTTATCAAATACTTGTATACTTTTCAATATGCGGTCTGACTTCTCTTCCGTAACAGCAAAGGCAACGTGCCATGCATGAAAGAATACCCGTGTTTCAACCGGCCCTATAACAGTGGCCATGGCACGAGGTCCATCGCCAGTAACATTGACATCCTGGAAAGGTCCTTTATGTTCAAGTATACAGGCATCATTGCGTGTAAGCGACATCACTTTACCCAGTGTCTTAAAGCTCTTGAGTAATTCAGGCCATGGGCCTTGCAGTCGCACAACACCTTCGCCAGCCTTTGTCGCCAGAAGCTCTGCTTCACTTGCACCCAGGTCTTTCGCCGCTTCGCGAATTCGGATACCCGGCTTTGCCTGCTGAATGCCTCTCCAGGCTTCGCGTAAGGATGATGATTTACTTTCAGCTATAGTATTCATTTGTATGTGTATGTTTAGATGTATATATCAGGTAGATTTTAATAGCACTTGCTTTACTTGTTTATAGCCAGATGACTGGCCGTTCGTTCCGGGATTATATAGGGACAGTTGTTACACGGATCGAGGTATACATTGACCCGACAACAAAATGTTTCCTCAATGTTGGATTTGGTAAATACCTGCTGTGCATCTCCGGATGCTACTATATTTCCATTGCGCAAAAAGTATAGGTGATCCGCAAATTGAACGGCCTGATTCAAATCATGAATGATCGCCATCACACCAATGTTGCGTTCGCAGACTTTCTTCGCGAGACTAAAAATGAGTTGTTGCTGTGCGATGTCCAGACTGCTGGTTGGTTCATCGAGCAATATATAGCGGGGGTATACGGTTTCTTCCCATACCTGTGCCAGTACTCTCGCAAGCTGAACACGTTGCTGCTCACCTCCAGATAATGTAAGAAAGTTTCGTCCACGGAACGCACCGATGCCGGTGAGCTCCATTACTTCTTCGAGTATATCTGCATTTTCTTTTTTGGTGGAATGATGTCCGTGCCTTCCGAGCATAACAATCTGCTCAACCGAAAAAGTAAACTGTACCGTTGTGATTTGTGGCAATACTGCGCGAACCCATGAAAGTTCCCGGGGAGTAAAGGAACGTGCAGCCTTACCGTTGATGGTTACGTCACCCAGATAATGCGTGTGCTCCTGCGTCATCACTTTTAGTAATGTACTTTTACCTGCACCATTGGGTCCGACAATGGCGGTAAATGTACCAGGCTCTATATTCAGGTGTATATTCTGTAGAATGACTTTGTCACGAACACGAAAAGATATATTGCTGGCAGAGTACATCACAATTCGTTTTTACGTTTGGCATTCAACAATAAACCGATAAAGAAAGGCGCGCCAATGAGTGCCGTTACAACGCCTATAGGGAGTTCTGACGGTGTTACAATTGTGCGCGCGATAACATCTGCAAGCACCAACAGCAATGCACCACCGAGTATAGATGCCGGTAACACCAATTTATTGTCGGCATAAAATGAGACCCGAATGACGTGCGGCACAATCAATCCTATAAATCCGATCATGCCGGCAAGTGAAACGCTTACCCCTACCGATAGTGCAGCGAGAAATATCACGATCCGCTTGGTATGCTCTACATTTACACCTACGTGATAGGCTTCGGCCTCGCCCAACGCAAGGGCGTTGAGTGAGGATGAGAAGAACATCAATCCAAGAGAAGAAGAGATTAATAAAGGTGACGCAATCATAAGCTTGCTCCATGATGCGCCACCCAAATCACCCAAAGTCCAGAAAGTGAAAGTTCTTAATTGATTTTCATCTGCATAAAAAATCGAGAGCCCTATAATTGCTCCAGCCAGTGCGTTGATGGCAACGCCCGTCAGCACCAGCACCGCTATATTTGTACGACCTGACTGACTGCTTAATCGTAATACTATAAATGTTGCCAACAACCCTCCTGCAAAAGCAAGCATAGGCAGCATAGCATTATATATCCATCCTGTAATATCCATTACTGCCGGTCCGCCAAATACGATGAACAGCACGACAGCAGAAGCTGAACCTCCGGATACACCGATCAAACTCGGTTCGACTAATGGATTTCTGAATAATCCCTGAAGTGCAGCGCCACTGATCCCTAGCGATGCGCCAATCAGAATCGTCATGATAATACGCGGTATACGAATGGTCGACAACACAATTTCATACATGCCATCGACTTCTATACTTTTAAACAAACCGATCTTCTGCAGTATAATAACAGCAACATCTTTTACCGGTATAGAAACTGCACCGATGGTTAGCGAAAACAAAACCACAGCAAAGAGACTTAGCCCAAGTCCGGTCAAAATGAAAGTAGTCCGATAGTCGCGTATAGTCAAAGCGAGATTCATGACGAACTATTTTGCGCGAAGTTCAGGGTGAAGAAGCACAACCAATTCTTTCACAGCTTCGCCGAAACGAGGACCAAAGTTGGTAAGCTTGAGACTTTCAATGGCAATGATCTGTTTTTTCTTACCGGCAGTAGTCTGTGCTATACCGGGAACTTTCAGAGCACCGTCTATACCACCAATGCTTTCCAAACCTGTCGATAACATGAGCAGGTAATCTGGATTTGCCGTGATCAATGCTTCGGTATTCAAAGGCTTGTATCCTTCTATATCATTCACAGCAGAGGTCGCTCCCACATAGGCCAGTATATCTCCGAAGGTATTCTTGCCAGCCACACTTACCGTTGCTGTGCCACGATTATATATACTGATAACTTTCGGTGAAGAGGTTGTCTTCTTCAGCATGGCGTTTGCCTCTGCCAGTTCACTCTCGATCTTGGCGATCAGTTTTTTTCCTTCTGCTTCACGATTTAATGCTATAGCAATTTGTAGTATGAATTTTTTCGTCTCATTAACATTGAGCTTACGATCCACGATCACCAACTTAATGCCGCTGGCAGCCAGTTGTTGAAGCACAGCATCGTCTACATAATCCTTCTCTGCTATAATTAATGTAGGCTTCAGACTAATAATACCTTCTGCATTGATGCCGGTGCGATAGCCTATAGAAGGCAGTTGTTGAATACTGGCCGGGTAAAGACTGGTGCGATCCGATGCTATAATTTTGTCGCAATCTCCCAGGGCACATACAGTTTCAGTGAGAGCACTTCCTGCTGTGATGATCCGTTGTTGTGCATGCGCAGTACTATAGAAGAGTGTGATCGAAAATAGGATATACTTGGTGAATCGTTTCATCTGTTGTTTAGATTAATTCTAAACAAAAGTATACTGATCATGTACCTGACGTCAATCGCCTGCAATGGGCATTTTTTACATACCCGCATGAGACTATGCTGCAGTATAGTATAGATCGATAAGTGATACCTGATGGAGGGTATATAACTTGTGAGCTTCTAACTACTGACTGCTAGCTGTTTCGCGGGAGGTTGAGACGCTATATTTTGAATGAACCGGAGTTATCAACGCTGAGCTACTGGAAATTTGTGGTAGGTTGAAGGTATATGCTCCATGAATTTCTTACTCCAAAGAATGGTTGCAGAACTGTGAGTAGGTATATATATAGCTCTTACACCTATAGATTTGGCGATAAACTACTGATGAAAGACTACGCGTCTCAGGCTTGTTCTGCCCATTACTTTGGCTTTATCAAACCAAAGTCTATCGCGTAGATCACGAATTCCGTTGGGGATTTGATGTTGAGTTTTCGAATTATACTCTTGCGATGGGTTTGTACTGTGTGGGGGCTGAGATGGAGGTCGTCAGCTATAGTTTGTGTTGATTTGCCTTGCGCGATCAGGGTCAGTATTTCTGTCTCGCGGGTAGTGAGTATAGTTGCATCTGAGTTCTCCTGCTCGGGACTGAAATGCTTCTCCATAATTATATCGAGAATCTTATGGCAATAAAATTTTTCACCGCGTGATGTCGAGTGAATAGCCATGGCAATCTCTTCGAGGCTACATTCTTTTGTCAGGTACCCTTTTATACCGAGTTGCAACACATCGAGTATACTTCCCTTATTATTATCACCCGAGATAACCAGTATATGGGTAGAAGGCGATATATCTTTTACAACCCGAAGATCATCTTTACTAACATAGCCCATGAGGTTATAGTCTGCTATCAGAAGATCGGGCTGATGTTTTAAAAGTAAAGGGGCAAGCTGCTCACGTTCAGAAACTTCGCCAAGAATGTTTGTGTCCTCACGCGAAGATAAAAAGTGAGTGAGTCCTGCCAAGGTCAGGGGCTGGTTATCCGCTACTAAAATTCTAATCGGTGAGGTCATCATTCATCGTGTCCATCTCAATAAATAGCGGGGAAACGCATTTAATTATTTAGACTAATTCCAAACAAAAGTAAGCAGGAATGTTATAAGAGTCAAGGATGATTAAAAGTTACCCCCATTTAAAGGTATTTTTCTTCCCGCCAACCTGGCTACCTGACCAGTTTTAGATTAACCGGCTCAGGGGATAATAATGCCCTTTGAAGGGTATAATGACTCTACTATTCAAAGCATTCAACTTACTTTGCTAAGTTGCTTGCATTATAAAAGCACAACTATGAATATGAAAAAACAGTCGTATACTCCTGCCCGCTCTATAACAACAGAGATTGAGGCATTGTTGAACAAACAGATCGTGATGGAAGGAAAATCTTCTGCTGCTTATCTTTCCATGGCTTCATGGTGTGATACACAGGGATTTGAAATCTCAGCTGAATTTCTCTACAAGCATTCGGAAGAAGAACGCACCCATATGTTGAAGCTGTTCCGTTATGTTAATGCTGCCGGTGGACATGCTCTTCAACCTGAGATCTCCGGTATCAAACATTCTTTCAACAGCTTGCGCGAAGTTTTTGAATCAGTATTGCATCATGAAATTGAGGTGACTAAATCTATTAATGATATCGTTGATCAGTGTTTGCAGATCAAGGATTTTGCAACGTTCAACTTCTTACAGTGGTATGTGAATGAACAACGTGAAGAAGAAACGCTCGCCCGCAGAGCCGTTGAAATCTTTGACATCATTGGTGAAGAAGGCGTTGGTTTGTGGATGATCGACCAGGAAGTTGGTAAACTTGAGTCGTATGCTGCCCGTGTATCTGGCAAAATAGGCAGCTGAGTAAATCAGTAATCGTATCGGTTATCTATGATTGGACTCACCCTAAATCCCTCTCCAAAGGAGAGGGATTTTTACTATACCAGCACTTACTTATTTATCCGTTAAGGGTATAGATCGAAACCGATAACGGTTTACAATCTCATTGCTTTTCAGCGATAACAATCATATTCGTTACCGGGTACGGAAGTCTTTTCAACGCACCACTCTCCTCTTCAAACAATTCTGCTTTACCAACCAGCCTGTTGTCTACAATCCATGCATTGGTATAGGCTTGTGATTCGGGGCGTACTATAAATCCTGCTTTTTCAAGTTCACCTTTCCATTCTTCAATGCTCCAGAATGTGAAGGTTTCATGCATTTCACTTTCCCAGTTGTCGGTATAGTCTTTACGACTCATAAACTCGCAGGCATCGCTTAATGAAAGCTCAACGAGTTCTTTGCCTTCAAGTTCACGCATCCTATATTCCAGTGTATATCCTTCGTGCTTTCGAAAATCTTTTGCAAAGCGGAGAAATCGTCCATAGGTAGAAAGTCCGTTTAGATGATGTGCAAGTTCTTCGCGGGTAGAAAACGTTTTGTCAACATCCGAATGTATACCATCGTTTTTAGCAAGGTGCATCAGCACACGGGTATATTTGTTTTCCGGACCAACGACATCACGGTTTATCCAGACGCCTCCATGCGTTAGTTCCTCGAAACGGTTTTTAATAAACGCCAACAGGTCCTGACGACTCCCGTATGATTCAATCTCATGTGTGAGCGATGAGGTATGAATGGTGTTCATTGATTCTTTATCGAAGACCAGGCCCGTAACAGCATTGCGTTGTGAAAAGAACACGAATGGGTTTTTAAATTCTCCATTGTGTTTACGCTGCTGACAGATATCAAAAAGATGACGCGCTACTTCTATACCATAGAAATCGGATTCTCGAAGACGCTCATCCCGGCAGGCAAGTTTTATCCATGAACCCACGGCACAGCCTATATCTCCTATCCTTCCGGGACGAATATAGGACGCGGTCTCAGTATATTTCAGTTCGGCAATGGTATCCATCTGTCGTACGTACGTGTTGTAATCGCGCGTGCCTGTAATGTCGCCATCTTCGCTGATCATTCTATCTTTGAAAAGAAGCTGCACTTTGGAAGCGAGCTTGTATTTTTTCCAGACATCAAAAGAAGATGAATGCATATACTGATGAACTTCCAGGTTCGTCTCCCAACGATCATCGCCTGCTATAGTTTCGACTATATCCCACGGCAAACGCGTGCTATGTTTCCAGGTAGTACGATCCGTTAACTCAGCCGGAAGAATTGTGAAGCCAAGGGTTTTATACATCTCCAGTACGGGCGTAGAGCAAAGTACCAACGTATTGGCAGGTGTCAGGTCAAACATCCCTTCGCTTTCATGACGAATTCGTTTAATGGTATAGCTTGCAAAACTTCCCAGGTTGCCAACGTCATCAATTCCATATATATAGGCAGGTATATGGAACCGGTCTGCAAATTCCTGAATGGCCAGCGCCCGCAAGTAAAATGGCAAAGGGTTTCTCCGGGTATTGCTATGATTGGCTGATGTCACCGCAAAAACCAAGGCATCGATGACACCAGACGTTTGCACGATGTTACCATCAATGTCTTTTGTTGGTTCGCCTTTACTCAGGAGATCCGCTATATACTGAAATTGAAAATTTGTCAGGAGCTGATGCCGGCCGGGAAATAAAAGGATCATTCGCGAATAGTTTGTGCGAATATCTTCTTCTTGAGGCAATCTTGAAAAGAGTTTGAAAGATTAATAATATCGTGCTTGCGCGCGAGCAATTCGAACCAATGCATTGGAATGTTGCTCTTGCCATAATAAAGTCCTGCCAGTGCTCCGGTTACACACGCAGTGGTGTCCGTATCTTCGCCCAGGTTAACGGCTTTTAATACGGCATCTTTATAATTATCCGTATTCAACAAGCACCAGATGCTGGCCTCCAGTGTATGAATTATATACCCGCCAGAATATATAGCGTGTTCCGGCAATGCTTGTAGCGAACCATCCAGTATCCTGCTAAAAAGTCCTACTTCATGTATGTTGAAATCTCGTTTTCTGGCAAACTCACTAACGCGCATACGTGTCGATTCCAATGCTGCTTCTTTCTCTTGCCCTTTGAAGAGTTCCGCTATATATATTGAGAAAATAAAGCATCCGAAAACGGAACGGAAATGTGCGTGCGTGATGGAAGAAATCTCCTTTATATACTTGAATATATCTTCATCACTTCTGTCAAAGAAAAACAACGCTGCCGGGGCGATTTTCATTAAAGAGCCGTTGCCATTACTCCGCTCATCATTCTCTCCTGAATATAGGGGATCCTCTCCATCAAGAATTCTTCTTAAAGCACTTCGGGTTGCGTTGCCTACATCAAACACTTCACCATGTGCACTCCAATAACCTTGTTGTAACCACTGTGCTGATTTACGCGCTATATCTTTCAGGTCGTATCCGTCCAATAATGATTGCGCCAGACAAAATGCAAGCGCGCTATCGTCAGACCATGTGCCTGCGGGTTGCTCCCATACACCATACCCGATCATGTCGTTTACCGGACGAAGTCGCAACGATTCGCGACTCTTGAATTCAACAGGAACTCCCAACGCATCCCCTATCGCCAGTCCGGTGAAGCATCCCTGAATATTATCAATCTTAAACTTCATGTACAGCTTCATTTTTATGAAGGAGATTTTTTATAGCCGTCCAGTCGGTCTCCCCATCAAATCCTGCTTTGTCGTCCAGAAGCACATTGAAGTAAAACTTATCTTCGTAATATCCATAAGCACCACACGCTACTTCGGGGTTTTTATTGATATGATCGAAATGTATACCATGCTTGGCAAAGTATTCAATATACTGTTCAATCTCATGGGGATAAGAGCAGGTATATAGTATCCTGACGATGTCGGTACGTTTGCTCAGCATTTGCATTACCTCTTTGGCCAACGGATAAAATTCAGTAGATATAGCATTGGCCTGGTAATTTGGTTTCAGGATGGTTCCGTGAATATCAAAAGCCCAATAGGTTTTATCCCAATTCTTCTCCCGCACATTGCGAAAGCAATTCTCTATAGCGCGCGTTATCATATCTGACTCAAGCTCTTGTTATTAATTAAATTCTCCATCGCCTTGCCTAACAACTCTGCACAGCTAACGATCTCTATTTTCGGATGACTCAACTCTTCCACTACAGTATCGGATATATATAGCTTGTCGATTTTAGATTGCTCCAGGTTTGCAAGCGCAGAACCACTTAATATACCATGTGTACAGTATGCACAAACGGACTCTGCACCGTGCTCCATCAAAAGGTCTGCAGCTTTGCAAAGTGTTCCGGCCGTATCAACAAGATCATCAATGATAATTACGTTGCGTCCTTTCACATCACCGATAATCTCCATGTGTGCAACCTGGTTTGCTTTCAATCTCTCCTTGTTGATCACCACCATTTCACAATCAAGATGTTTCTTATATTGTTTGATGCGCTTGATGCCTCCAAAATCAGGACTGCATAAACACAGATGCTCGCGCTTGCAATCCCGGATATGATCGACAAACAATCTGAGCGAGGACATCGGATCGAGCGGCACTTTATAAAAACCTTCTATAGCATTCGTATGAAGATCCAGGGTTATGATCCTGTCAGCACCCATGAGCTGAATAATATCGGCTACCATGCGAGATGAGATCGACGTACGCTGACCATCCCTTCGCTCCTGCCGGCTATGCGGCAGGTATGGAATCACAAGCACCACCTCTTTAGCTGAAGAACGTCTGGCCGCATCTACTGTCATGAGCATCTCAAAAAAATTCTCATACGGCATATTTACTTTGCTGATCAGGAAAACAGTTTGTCCACGTACACTTTCGTTAAACCTGACAAACAATTCACCATCTGAAAATTTCTCGGTATGCACTGAATGTAACGGCAGCTGCAAGTACTTCGCTATTTTGGTTCCCAGCGTTACAGCCGTTGATGTTGCGTAAATTTTTATTGCGTTTTCCATACTCGGCAATGATAATCAATTTATTGTCAAGGGTTGTTCCTTTTACTTCCGCTTTCGCGGGATTGTTTTGCGCGTTCACGAATTTCTTCAAATGTATAATCTTTGGTTACGTTTCCGTTTTCAAAAACCGTTTGCAGTAAATCAGGAGCCGAAGATTCTTCCTGCCGAATCGTTTTATAGATGCCGCCTTCCTGCACAAGTTTGAGTTTACCGGCTTTCGATGTTTTGAAAGATTTCACCATCTCACCTGCTTCGTTCATCTCCACCGGGGCCTTGCGTACCTGCACTTGCTCGCCATTCAGTTCTGCGTATGAACACTTCAATGCAAACTTCTGCGTGTCGCGATTTACTTTTTGGAGTAGTGCACCGCCCATACCCAGCACGAGGTTTTCGGCAGATATACCTTTCCCCTTCAGACTTTCGTAGATGGCAGGTATAGATTCATGATCTATACCATCGCCTTGTATAACACGTACCTGTGGTGGCAATACGCGATACCCTTTGGAGTTTACGGTGAATCCGAATTTATCAAAGAGAATATCATATACCTTGAGCAATGTTCTCACCGGGTCTCCGGAGTCGGGCCGAATTACCAACGTACCCTTGCGCTTAAGAATTTCTTCCCGGAATTCACCTCCCCACAACGTTCCTACCGCGTCAAATATATTGTAGGAATCAGACACACATGAAAGTATACCTTCAGGATATGCTTTCAGGACATGATCGAAAATCTTTCGCTCTCCGGCTTGTCCCAACAGCGTCATGATCGAGTGCTCGGTTGCCGGCACCGACATGCCATATACCTTTTGTGCGCGGTAGTATTTTTTCAGGAACCTGGATGCTTCTACGGTATCACTTCCCATAAAATTCAGAAGGTGTGCCGATCCGCCCAGGGCTGCGCTTTCTACGGAGCTCACGCCTCTGAATCCAAAGTCGTTCAAGACAAAATCTATTCCACCTGCATTGTCGGATGTCATTTCGAAATACCGCTCTACGGTTTTCCTGATTTCGTGTGACAATGTTGCCACCGTACTGGGATACCAAACCTGCATTAGCAATGTTTCAAGAAAGTTGGTAAGCCAAAAACAATTGGGGTCTGTGTTCTCGATTGTCATCAACGCGTTGTGTACCGGTACCTCCGTGCCTTCGGCAACCGCTTTGATCTTTACCGGAAGTCTGCCATCGTACTTCTTGAGTATATATTCGAAGTTTGCGCGATTAAAAACTTCACTCCTTCCAAATACACCCTGCATCAATTCTTCCGCTTCATCAATATCTTCTTTCGTAAAGGCCTGCCCTTGCAGATATTCCTTCAGATAATATTGCAAGCCATAAAACACCGTGCTATCAAACAAGCCTCCACGACTTTCCAGGTAAGAATATATCTTCGTTGTTCCTGGATAGTACAACTTATAGTGGGAGTATTTATAGGCATCGGCGAGTAAGAGTAAGTTCGTTTTCATAATACTATTGTTAAAATTATATGTTCAATTAAGATGTTAAGCTTGCCTTTTGCTTTAGGCTTAACCCTTATACTTTTTCAAAAGAACGCTCAGGTGGCGAATATGTTCGGGAGCAATAGTTTGGGCATCTATCATGCCTAGCACCGTGTCCAAGGTAAACCATTTTACTTCCGCTATATCATCGCTACCTTGAGGGAAACCTGAAATATAGTCTGTGGAGAAAAGCGTGGTAATGATCTTATCCGTTTCATTTTTATACCGCCAGTCGGCTACCCGAAAAGATCCCTCGTATTCCATGGGTGTCGTTACAATGTCCCCACATTCCTCGCGTAGCTCGCGTGCAGCAGCAGCTTCAAAGCTGTCATCTGTAGGATCTGAAAATCCTCCGAGCAATCTCCATTTGTTATCGATGTCTTTTCTGCCGAGGAGTATTTCTGTTCTTTCATTCTGAAATACCGCGATATCAACGGTGGGATATACCTTCGGGTACGTGTTGGCGTAGGCGTAAATTATACCGGTTCGGAATTCTTCAGAGTCCATGACTCTGTCGCTGATCTGTTCACGTATAGTAGTGGCGCTATGACTTCCGTTTTCAGGAAGCTCAAACGTTTCATTGCTTCCTGAGTAATAGCTTTTAAAACTATCACGGCTTCCATAGAGTACGAAGCGTGATCCCGGGAATGTATCTGCTAAGAGTATATCCAGGTTTTGTGACCATTTTTTATCCAACGGATGGTCTGATAACGGAAGCACTACTATATCTGTATATTCTTTCTTGATCATCCGTTCACGGGTGTGAAAATTCAATGGGTTCCTTTTACTTCCCCGCACGGGCGACACTCCCAAAACGACTACTACTGTATTGTGTTTTTGCTTCACCGATTCAATAATACTTTTGTGTCCTTCATGTAAGTAAGGGGATTGAAATCGGGCAATGATGACTCCTATTTTGTTCATACTATATATTGTTATGATAATTCTGCTCTATTGAAAGCTTGGTTGATTCAGGCTACATGAATTCGGTAACTATTCTATACCCTGATTGTGTTCTGTTTTTTTATTTTTTAATTCTGCATTTGTGTATTATATACGCAAATATAAATCCGAGGGTTTCAAGTCACACAGTTAATTTGCGTATTTTTTACAATAAACAAGTAATCACTTGATTATCAGAAGAAAATATCGAAGTTATACCCCTTCTCTTTCAGTTCGAAATACTTCTTCTTATTGAATTGAAATAAGCGCGCTGGTCTGCCGGATTTCTTTTGTATAACCTCATCCAGCTCTTCCAGGAAACCATAGCTTATGATTTTCTTCTTGAAATTTCTACGATCAATCTCCTGGTCGAGCAGGATCTGGTATAATTTTTCGAGGTCGGAGAACGGGAATTTTTTATCGAGCAGTTCAAAGCCTATAGGTTCATAGGCTATTTTTCCGCGAAGCCTTTTTATCGCGGTGTCGAGAATGACTTTATGATCGAATGCAAGCCGGGGAAGTTTCTTGATGCTGAACCACGCTACATCTTCAGCATCGGTCTGCGCTGACAATTGATAATCTGCAGGACGAACCAAACCGAAATAAGCTATTGAGATAACACGATTACGCGGATCACGTTCAGGCTTGCCAAAAGAGTATAGTTGTTCGAGGTAATTCACATCGATACCTGCCTCCTCTTGCAACTCCCTCCTGACAGCCTCTTCCAAAGACTCGTCATCTTTTACCAAGCCACCCGGTAGTGCCCAAAATTTTTGAAAGGGTTCAAACTTTCGTTTGATCAGCAGGATAGATATACCTTCATCAGGATCGTATCCAAAAACGACAGCATCAACAGATACTTTGATGGATTGCTTCATGTAGCCTAAAGTGAAGCAATTTTATGAATTCAAACAAGACTTATAATTATATCGGGTATAACTACTCGGATGACCAATCTGCGAGCAGCTTTTGTTGCTGCAATTGCTTTTGCCCCTGACGGGTTAGCTTTAGCAAAAAGAGTCGCTTCTTATAGGCCGGTGTAATGGTGCGGATATAGCCACGCGCTTCAAGGTCCAGTTTCACCTGGAGCACATACCAACTCAGATCGCTATCGATGGAGTCTGTAAAATCCTCAAGAACTTTCTCCAGCAACCGGTTCAATGTAAAGGGCTCCTCGGTATCTAGAGCCGACAGTACATATGTCGATAACATTTTATAATGTGCCTCCGTCATTGCCACGCCCTTTTTGCCATCGGGGCGAAGGGTCTCTATCATCTCACTTCTCATACTTTTCTGACAGGTAGTAAAGTTATGACGTTACAACGTACGTTTTAACCTTCTTGTCTGCGTTTCAGTCAAAAAAACGATACCGGTGGTTATCTTTTCGACTAAAAAGGAAAAATAATCGATAAAACCTGCTAACTCCGATACGCAGCCAACGGTTGCGGTATACTACGAAAGCATTTACTAATATTGTCGTGTATGAATTATTACAAGCTTGAGAACCGAACGATGGACCTTGAGTTTCTCAATAACGTTTCCGTGTCATGCCGTGTGGTTATGCGTGAAAAAGAAAATATTGAGGCTGGCCAGGAATTGATCGTGATGCTCTCTACCGGGGCAAAGTATAAAGGAAAGATTATACAAGTTGATCTTATACCGATGGGTAACTATACGATTGGAGAAATTGCACATTGTGCGGCAGGCGCGATGATGCTATACTATATATACAGATAGATTTTTATCGAAGCTGTTAAAGCCCAAGCTCTTCGCGATCTAACCCGGCATCATCAGCGCTCGAACGAAGGATAGAAAGCATTTCAGTATAGGCCAGTAATTTTGCTTCGATGTGTGTGAGTTCTTCAGGGTCAGCAAAGCTTCTCCGTTCTTTCAACTCGCGTATGTTTGCATGGATTGTAATGAGTACATCCTGTATGAATGTAACATACTGGTTCATAGTGATTATTTGGAGCGCACCATAAAGGTAATTTTACCTTTGGAGAGTGTTGGTACGTTTGAACCTGTTCGGGTGAACGTTAATTTCTCAACGGTACGCCTGCACGCCTGTGCCGCTTCCGCGCTGAGGGTGTTTTCTACAACTGTAATCTTTTCAAGTTCACCATCGGAGTTCACAACGATCTCGAATACAATTTTTCCGGATTCATTATTTGGAACTTGTGGGCGAGGTACTTCATCCCACTCCCATCCTGCCAATGCAAGACTGGAACCGGTACCATTGCCTCCGCCACCACCTTGTTTACCGTACAAAGCTTTTGCATCGAGGGAGCCTTCAGGACTTCCCTTATCTCCTACCTTACCTTTATCATCTCCGTGATTGCCTGCTTCTCCGGCTTTGCCCTCAGAGGTTTTGTTCGAGGACTCGCCCTTTTGTGCATTCGGATTATATACTGCTTTCGGGTCTTCTTTTTTAGGTTGAACTTCCTTGGGAACCTCTTTCGGTTTCTCAACTACTTTCGGAGTTGTCTCCACCGGCTTTGTTTCAACAGGCTTTACTTCTTCCTTTTTTTCTTTAATCTCAACCTTCTTGTCTTCTTTCTTTTTTTCGATTACGGGAGCATCTTCCTCATCTGTGGTGAGCATCTTCTCCTCTACCGGAGGTGTTGTTTCCTGTGGCGGTGGTGGAGATGTCTCTTGGGGCTCACTCTTCTCAGGTTCTTCCTCTTGTGTACCACCGGAGCCAACAGGTTTATCAGGCTGTACGTCACCGCTTCCTTCATCATCCATTCCAAAATTCAGTTCAACACCAAATTCTCCGGGTGGTGGATTCATCGGGCGCCAGGCCACAATAAAAAACATAAGCAGGAAAGCAGCAGCGTATATCCCTACGGTTGTAGCGAAGGCTATTTGCTTGTTCTTACTTTCCTGCTTCTCTGTCATATACTATACCTTTTGGAATTAGTATTTCACTACCCAAATATCGTTCCCATAATCTCCGCCCTTCAAGCCATCAGCAGTAGTTTGTGCTTCTGCGTAGTTCTCCTTATAATCAATCGCCAGACGGCTGAATTTAGTTTTACCGAATGGTGGTATAATCCATGCTGTTACTCCGGCTTTGCTAAGTTTGTTGGCGTGATCCTTAATCAAATCATCATCTATAGCACTGGCTATTACAACGTAATAACGTCCCGTGCGTTCACTTAGTGTTTCAATTGTTCCTGCGGCAGGCTTCAGAGTCGCCAATGAATCAGCGCGTCTCTTTTCATCTTCCTCACGTTTCAAGGCCGCGAGACGATCAGCTTCTTTACGAGCTTCGAGTGCTTCGCGTTCTTCAAGTTCTTTCTTGGCAAGTTCTGCTTTTTGCTCCTGCTTCGGACGGTAAACGAAGTAATACCATGCTCCTCCACCTACTAACGCCAGAAGTATAATTGCAAGCAAAACCTTCGGCCACACCGATGGCTCATCATCCTCTTCGGTATAGGAAGGCGCGATCGGAGTATACTCTGGTTCGGGTTCTTCAGGTATCTCTTCCTCGCGGATATACTCTTCTTTTATCGGCTCGGGTTCAGGTTCCGGTTGAGTATAGATTGTCTCACGCTCAACAACAACCTCAGGCTCTTCACGATTCAAAGGTTCGTATTCAACTTCGGGAAGACCAAAGCTATCATCCGATTCATTATTGATATTTTCCTGTGCTTCTTCGTCTTGCTTTTTTCTTCTGGCCATGGAGCTCTGGTTAATAGGGTTTTAAGAAAAAGGTCATTATACAAAAATAAGCTAAAATTTGACCTATACAAAAAGAGGGAGATTAACCGCTGTTCAGAATCGGTTATCTCCCTCCGGGATGATCATGTTTTGGACAGTAACCCCACTCCGTTTTGGTCACTGCTATACCTTGTCTTCTCTACCGATGGAGTATAGCTTACGTCAGTGATCGCTCACCACTAAAAGCTCCACGTGATACCCGCTAATCCCTGGAAGCCACGCACCGGGTAGTTGAGGTAAAGCGGATATTTATTCGAGGTAATGTTGTTAAGCTGTACAAAGAAAGAGAAGCTTGGTGAGAACAAGTACTCTGCTTTGAAGTTCAGATCAAATGCTCCGTCAAGTTTAACGACATTGTCAGTCTCGGGATCTAAAGCTTTCATTCCTCCCTGCGCTACTATATCTGCAGAGAAGATCAGCTTCTGATACACGTTGATCGATGCATTCGCTGTAAGCTTTGTAGTAGGGCGATGCCATACCTCCGAGAGATCACCGGCATTGTAGCCATAAAAATCTCCGCGAAGCATAAACTTCGCCATCTCGGATTGCACATAGCTCAAGGCTACATATAGGTTGGTTCTCTTGGTCGTTCCGCGATCGTATACTGTATTGAATTTGGAAGGATCGTTTTCCTTATTCACAAACGAGTACCAGTTCTTTAACAACGATGTACCCAGGCCTGCATGTGCTGCTACTTTATTACCGAGGCGTGCATTCAAGCCTACACCAAAGTCCAATACTTTATTGGTATGGAAAATAGCAACATTGGGTGCAAGCCAGAGGTTTTCATTGGAGAGTGTTTGCAGCGATACCTTCTCCATACCACCGGTCATATACCCGACCGCATCAACGGAGGGGCTAAGCGGATATGTAGCTTTGAAATTAGGGTATACATGTACACTCTTGGAATCGATCGTGTCATTTTCAAAAGCCGCGATCAAGCCTATACTTAGTTTTAAATCATCGATAGGCAAAAATTCATAGGAAGGAGCTACCGTAAAAAGACTGCGTGGCTTCGCATCGATCTTATTATCTTTGCGGCTGATGACGGTATAGTCTGCTTTCAGATCGATCTTGGAATCATCATCCACTTCGTATGATGATTTGAATGCAAGGTTTATTTCCGATTCGCGTGCGTCATACTTATCGGCCAGGTAACTGAAGTTAGCACCCAGTTTATAGGACAGGTCTGAGTTTTTAGCATTGGACAATTCACCTCCAAGTTTAATCAGGTTGAAAGATTGTTTCAATGAATCTTTACCGATCGGCTCACCTTTGGGATAGCCATAAAAATGTGTCGTGCGATTTTCTATTCCAAAGTTACCCGACAACGCTATAGCATCGCTGAGTGATCGTCCGTATAGCGAGAGACTGGTTGTACCGCTACCTGAATTCTTGCCATCCACGGGACCTTTGCCAGAGCTGTGGTGATAGATGCGTGCACCGATCAGTTTATTTTTATCCTTCTTATTATTGATATACCCTTCTATTAAAGGAGATGCATAGTTACCATATCCGAGACGAAGAAATCCGCCATATATATCAGGTGAGCTTTCAGGTTTTAATTTGAGAGGACGAACCTGCGGATTGATCTGCGGTGCCTGAAAACTAAACGACTGGAAGTCGTATGTTACCGGGGCTTTGATCGATGCCTCCGATGGTTTGGGAGGAACCTTATCGAAGTTACGATTTGCTTTTGGCAAAGTAATCTGTCTTTCTTTTACGATCTCGATTTCCATCGCTTCGATCTCTCCATCACCTTCCCAATCGTCCGGCTTTTGTGCGTACGTTGTCAGAGAAAAAGAAGTCAACAAAATCAATAAACCTGAGAAGCGAATAATCACGGGTATATTTTTAGGGGTTGTAATTTTTTTCATCGCAAAAAATGTCATACGAATCAGTTGTCTAAAGTGTCAGCCTCTATTTTCTTTTGCTTTTCTAACTCAGATTGCTCGAGTTGTTTGAGCTTGGCTTTCGCCTGATCCTTGATTGACTGCAGCGGAAACTTATCCAGTGACTGCAATGTGGCGCGTGCCTGGAACACATCGTTCTGTGCTGCAAAATTATCTGCCAGCAAGAGGAACGCTTTTCCTACCCATACTTCATAGGTGGAGAAGTCGTTGATCAATCCCATTAACGTTTCATAACATTGTTTGTGTTCTTTCTGATTATAGAGTATCTCGGCGAGTAAATATTTAGCCTCAGCTCCAAATTCATCGCGGGCAGCGTTCAATGTATTCAGGAATTCATCTTTCGCGCCTTCGAAATCTCCACGCGCCAAGGCTGTCTTACCAAGATATAGGGACGCCTTATTCTGAGCCCCGGCATTTATATTGCCACGCTCGATAATGGTACGCGCGTATACATCTACTGAATCATATTGAGCCTGCAGGTAGAACGACTCCATCAATCCAGCCCACGCGTTGTATTGTTCTTTCTTGTTGGTGGCCAGCTTTTCTAGACGATGGTAATTTACAACGGCTTTGTCGTAGCTGCCTTGTTTGAAATGTATCTCTGCAAGACGCGCTACTACCCTGCTGCCCATACTGAATGTCATATCGTTATTCAGCTCTGTATAAAACGGAAGGGCTTTGTTATAGTCTTGTAATTTATAGTGTGCCTCTGCTATATAGAATTTAGCTTCCTGTGCAGCCGCTGATCTTGGATACGAAGCGAGATAGCTTGTAAAACTTGTAATGGATTTTTGATATTGCTGATCGAAGTATAGATTCTTTGCTGTTTCAAATTCGAGTTTTTCAACACTCTCATCATCCGGGTTGGCATTTTTATACTGCGACAGGTTTGTTTCAAACTCACCAGAACGTCCGGCAACATTCAATGCCTCCTGTAATGGAATCAATACAGTCTTGGATATAGGATGAGTCGGGAACAATTTGATTACCGTCTGGTAATCATTGATTGTTCTGTCGTAGTGTTTCAGGTTGTAATTGGCTGCACCTCTGCGCTCGTATGCCAATGGAAGGAACCGTGAGTTAGGGCTTTCGCGGATCAGCTGAGACAACGCATCTACCGCTGCCTGATAATTACTTTGCTCGATTTCAAATTGAGCACGTTGAAACATCGCCTCATCGCGATATTGTGACTTCGGATAATTCCGGATCAACTCGGTGAGCTGCGTACGCGACTCAGCGTACTTGCGTTGTACACCACTCATGATACCAGCCTGTAACAAAACATAGTCTGCATCTGCCGTACCGGCTGCCTTCGCTTTATTATAGGTAGCCAAGGCATCGTCATATTGTTTGCTTACATAGTAACAGTCCGCAAGGCGAACAAGGCCATCGGCATAGTTCGGTGTATTCTTGTTGGCTTTGTTTACAAACTCTTTAAAATTATAGAGTGCTTTATCATAAGCCAGTAAATTATAATGCGCGTATCCCAAACCATAGCGGGTCTTCAACAAGATCTCCGGATCAATGGATGATCCTAAACTTACAACACGCTGGTAATCGCCAATTGCCTCATTAAATTTTCTGCCTATAGAATACGCCTCTCCTCTCCAGAAACTGGCAAGGGCAACGTAATTCTTATCAACGGGCTGGTCGAGTGATTTAGAGAAATACTCTACTGCTTCCGCGTACTCTTCTTTATTAAAGAGCTCGGCACCTTTCAGATATGCAGCTTTTTGGTATGCCTGATTTATATACTGATTGCGTGATGGCAACGCTTCGATATACTCTATAGCCTTGTTAAAGTTGTTTCCGTTTACATATACCTGCACCAACAACTCTTTTATTTCATTGGCATGCTTGCTGGATGGATATGCCTTGAGGAATCTTTCAAACTCATTGATCGCCTGATCGGCTTTGCCTACATCATAGGATACTTTTGCAAATTGGAATGAACTCTCCTCCACAAGGCTCTCATCCTTGGGATTCTTGCGCGCATAATCAAATGCATTTAAGGCAAGAGGCTTATTGCCTTTTTTCAGATGAAGTATACCCAAATAGTAAGAAGCATAGTAGCTCACGGTATCTTTCGATGCTGCCGCTTTGTCGAGGTATTCAATTCCGCGTTCTGTATTTCCGGTTACATAGTTCGCGTACCCTGCGCGAAAGAAAAGACCACTCTCGGCCTTGGCATTTGAATCAAAATATTTCTGGTAAGAATCAACCGCCTTTTTAAAATCTCCTTTATAGTAATTGGCTTCCGCTACCAGCATGGCGATGTCGCCGGCATTCGTTATGTCGGTGCGTCCTTTCAGACTGTTGGCATACTCGATCAGCAAGTCATACTTCTTTTGCTTATAGTATATATTGGCGATGAGGTTCGGTACAATGGTAGCATACGATGGATTGAGCTCAGCCTTTTTCAAATCAATGATGGCTTCATCATATAGCCCCTTGGAGTACTCAATAAAGCCTGCATAATAATTCGCAGCGGGCGTATAGGCTGTACTTTGCTTTTTAACAAAGTTGAATTGCTCCAACGCTTCATCGAGTTTCTTTTGATTGAAATAGCTATAGCCCCACTTGAAATGTCCCTGGCTTTGTTGCTCGGATGTAAGAGATGGAAAATTTACTTTCTTGTAATAGTTCGATGCCTTGATATAGTTACCTTCTGCATAGAAGAAAGTAGCAAGATCATAATAGGCAGTGGAAGCTTTCGGGCTCGATGGATTGTTATCGATAAAATCATCGATAAGTTTCTCGCCATCTTTATGGCCGAGGTTCAAAGCACTGAAGGCCACATAGTATTCGGCTTCACCTCTTCGTGCATCCGTGGGTGAGGCTTGCGCCAGAAAATCTGAGAAGACTTCGCGGGCGGCACCGTAGTTAGCATGCTGAACAAGTTCTGTTCCGCGGTGATAAAGCTTTTCAACTTTATTCTGCGACAGTTGATCCTGTGCATACACACATTGAACGGTGAAAACCAAAAGTAAAAGAGCTATAAATCTGTACATTACTATAAATACGATTTGTGTTTAAAACAGCGCACCTTAAAAATTATTGCAAATAAAGAACCAAAAAAGTGAGTTAAAAAAAATCCGCGCTGATGAATTTGCATGGACTTCAAGCTAAAAGTAGAAAGCTTACAGCATAAAGCCAAAGATGTAAAGTCTCAAACCACTTTCGGTTTGCAACTCTAAACCTTCACTTCCTGCTCTAAGCTTTGTGCTTACGCTTTCAGCTAATATAGTATAATTAGTTCATGAGGCGCCAAACGAGTTCGCGGAAGATCTGTCCTTCATCTGCCGAACCGTTGTTAACACCTTTCAATTTTAGATCAGCATCTTTGATAGACGCTATATTATCGATGATCTTCGAAAGCGGAAACTGGCGTAAAGCCAAGCTATAATCACGCACGGCATACGGGCTCACTTTCAATTCACTAGCTAATCCCTTATCACTTTTATCTGTGGCCTGTGTAGCGGCCAATACCTTACTGAAAAATGAAAACAGATAGGCCACCACCGGTATCATCGGGTTCTTCTTGGTATTGCGTTCGAAGTAGTTTACAATCTTGTTGGCAAGCAATGTATCACGCTGGAGTATGGCTTTTTGTAATTCAAAAATGTTATACTCTTTGCTCACTCCTACCTGGCTCATGATGCGCTCGGCAGTAATACTCTCTCCCGGTGCCAATGATATAACCATCTTATCCACTTCATTGGCAAGACGATGCAAGTCGTTACCAACAAATTCGCATAGTGCTTGTATAGCACGGTCGTCAATACTTACTTTCTTATCCTTACAATACTCCCCTACAAATTCGGGAAGCTGGTTGTCGTAAAGTTTTTTGGTGTTGATGGTAACAGCGTATTGATCGATCTTCTTACCAAGCTCTTTTCTTTTATCAAGGCTTTTATGTTTATGACAAAATACAAGCACGGTACTGGGCACCGCCTTGGTGAGATAGTCGAGTAAAAGCTTGCCACCAATTTCTTTACCGAAATCCTGAATATCCTGTGCTTCCTTTACGATTACTACTTGCCGTTCGGCCATCATCGGAAATCTGCGGGCATGCGTAAGAATGGTTGCCATCGTGGCATCTTTACCATATACTATCACCTGGTTAAATCCTTTCTCGGCATCCGACAAAACATTCGCTTCAACATAATCAGCGATCACATCAATGTAGAATGTCTCCTCTCCTTGCAAAAAATAAACGGGAGCATATTTTTTGCTTTTCAGATCGGCCAATATCTTTTTCACATTTGCATCCATAGTGCGCAGTAAAGTCCAAAATACAAGGCGCAAATATCAAACAAAAATCAAGATGCAAAACTGAATCTTTATGATTTCGCAGGGGAAAAGGATGAAGGTGTTTTAAAGACGTTATGAACTCTGGCTCAGTGGACTCTGCTTTTAGTTAACGCTCTTCTGCTTGCTGAATGTTACCGCTGTTGTAATACCAACCAACGCTCCGGCAAAGTGAGATTCCCAGGAGATCTGTGGATCGGTTGGAAGAACACCATAGAATACTCCACCGTATAAAAGAAGTACAATGGTTGATATAAAGATGGACAGGAAATCGCGTCTGAAGAAACCGAACGAGATCAGAAAAAATGCGAGTCCATATACTACACCACTGGCTCCGATGTGATTCGCCGGACGAGCGAACAACCACACCAGTATATTTGTCCAGAAGTACGATCGAAAGAAAACATGCCCTCCTATCTTTCCATAAAAGAAAAAAAGTACAGAGCCCAGAAAGAGCATTGGAATAGTATTGGAGATGAGGTGAAGCAGGCTTCCATGAATTAGTGGTGCTGTGAAAATTCCAATCAACCCATGAAATGTACGAGGTTCTATACCATACCAGCTAACGGGTAAACCAAAAACGAACTCCAGGTAAAACGAAGCCCACATCAGAAACACAAGTCTAAACGGTACAACCGAGCTTCCGAACAGAGAAGATTGTGATGAAGACATACTTGATTACAAAAACAAATCCGATGCAAAGATGAAAATTGTCAGCTAACGATCAGCAATGAAAAATCAAAAGCTGATTTATTTTTTAGCAGGATCAGTGATCATCGGAAGGCTGAGATACTTGGCTTCTTCTGTAGCCACCGTTTTAATTCCCCATAGTCCTCCGGAAGAAGAAGCAATTCTTTCCGATATACTTTTCAACATTTCATAATAAGCTATAGAAAATTCCTGATCAATTTTCTTCCACAAGGGATTCAGGTTCGTGAGTTCATTCACAATCATAGCTGCTCTTTTTGATGACTCGAATGGATAACTCTGAATAAGGATCTTGATCTTATCCTCAAAGTCTTCCGCCATCTCTAAAAAAAATCCAGAGAGCAATGTTCCGTTACGTTTTTGTTTTTGTACAATGGAGATCGCTTCTTTAATTTCCTTCCGATCTATGTCACCATCAGCACCAGCGATAAGAATACAGACCAGGATTGGAGCCTTCAGCATTAATTCAGTTTCGCTATCGGTTAAAGTTTGAAATTCTGGAATCATGTATGTGGTGCTTGGCTATTTAAAGTTGTGGAAATATTTCAATAAGATAACTTTTTCAAGGAATAAATTCAGTACTAAAATACGGTAATCACTTAAACTTTTTTTATCATTACTTAATACTGTACGATAAACGAGTATGGATACATTAAAGTATGTTAATTTGTTTATGATGACCGGGTTATCGACTACCGTTAACTACTTGGCTAATGTGCAGCTGACCTGTATATTTACCTTACAAACCCCTACGCATGTACGAAAAAGATCCCGTTAAAATTTTTGTTGTCGAAGATGATCCGGCCTATACAAAGTTTTTAAAGTACGTCCTCGAACTTAATCCGGACTATGAGGTTCAGTTCTATACTTCCGGAAAAGAATGCCTGGCCAATTTGTATAAGAATCCCGCTGTTGTTACGCTTGATTACTCGTTGCCTGACATGCCTGGAGAAAAGGTGTTGAGCCAGATACGCAGTCATGACCCTAACATTAACGTGATCATTGTATCGGCACAGGAGAAAATTCATACGGCTGTTGAACTTCTGAAACTTGGCGCATACGACTATATCGCCAAAGATCATGAGACCAAGGACAGACTTCTGAACTCCATTCACAACGCCAGAAATAGAACGTCATTGATCAAAGAGATTGATCACCTGAAGAAGGAGATCTCTGAGAAATATACCTTCGAGAAAAGTATCATCGGTACAAGCCCGGCAATCAAGCGTGTATTTTCATTGCTTGAAAAAGCTGTGCAGACAAATATATCGGTGAGCATCACCGGAGAAACGGGAACGGGTAAAGAACTTGTTGCCAAAGCACTTCACTATAATTCAAAGCGAAAGAATAAACCATTTGTCGCGGTGAACATTGCCGCTATACCGCGTGACTTGATCGAGAGTGAATTGTTCGGTCATGAGAAAGGTGCTTTCACGGGCGCTATAACCAGACGCATCGGGAAGTTTGAAGAAGCTGAAGGCGGCTCTATTTTTCTGGATGAGATCGGAGAAATGGACATGAATCTCCAGGCAAAATTACTTCGAGTTTTACAAGAACGTGAAATAACTAGAATAGGTGGTAATCAGGTGATTAAGCTCGATGTGAGAATCATTGCTGCAACTCATAAAGACCTGTCTGAGGAAGTAAAGGGTGGTCGCTTCCGTGAAGATTTATACTATCGCTTGCTGGGCTTGCCGATCATGCTTCCTCCTCTTCGCGAGCGCGGACAGGATGCTATCATTATAGCGAAACATTTTCTGGATCAGTTCGCGCATGACAACGGAATGCAAAAGTTCAAGATCAGTCCTGAAGCACAAGAGAAGTTGTTACAATATCCTTTCCCCGGAAACATTCGTGAGTTAAAGTCAGTGATTGAACTGGCCGCGGTGATGGCCGAGGAGCAAGAACTTCGTCCACAAGATATAAGCTTCAATAGCACTACGCGGATGGAATCATTTCTATACCAGGAAATGAGTATGCAGGAGTTCATGTATCGCATTATCCGTCACTACCTGAATAAGTATGATAACAATGTGCTCGAAGTCGCGAGAAGACTCGACATTGGCAAATCATCTTTATACCGGTATCTGAAGGAGATGGAGACGATAGGCATCTGACATGAACTTACAGCAGTACATTAAGAAAGGTTCTTTTTATGAGTCCGTAGTGGAAGACGGCTCGGACATTATTTTTATTGTAGACTATGTAGGCAACATTCACTATCACAACGCTTCGGCTAGTGCAACGCTTGGGTACCGATCGAAGAGTCTCTTCGGAAAAAATTTCTTCGACTATATTCTCCTGGAGACCCGGGATGAATTTCAAAAGAAGCTTAAGGAAAGTCAAAAGCGCGCCTATACCGAAAAAGTAGAATTTCAATTTCTCTGTAAAGATGGCACGTATCGCTTCCTCGAATTCAACGCTATCAATCTAAAATACAAGCAAGGCATTCCTGGTTTTATACTCGACTGCAGAGATGTAACACAACGAAAGGAAAATGAATCGGAACTGGTGCGTTTACAAAAAGCGAAGGAACAATTCCTGGCAAACATCAGTCATGAAATCCGAACGCCGATCAATGGTATAGCCGGCATGGCAAACTTACTCGGGCAAAGTCCGAGTCCGGAAGAGCGCGAAACCTATTTAAGTGCGATAAAACATTCGGCTGAGAACCTGAAAGTTATCATCAATGACATTCTGGATCTGGCAGCCATTGAATCCGGTAAACTCCGATTTGAAAAGATAGCGTTCAACTTGAAAGATCTTCTCCCCTCGCTCATCAGTACATTCATGTACCAGGCAAAGGAAAAGAAAATTGCACTCGACTATCGCATCGATGAGAAGCTAAACAAGATCTTGCTCGGTGACCCCGTGCGTTTAAATCAGATACTCATTAACCTGATCAGTAACGCGGTCAAGTTCACACATAAAGGATCGATCCAGATCAAATGCACCGCAGAACGTGAGCAACGTGGTGTGTGCTGGGTGCGCATAGAAGTAACGGACACCGGTGTCGGGATCCAGGAAGAAAAGCTTACTACTATATTTGAAAGTTTCAGTCAGGCCGATGCAAGTGTAACCAGGCGATACGGTGGCACCGGTCTTGGTCTTACCATTGTTAAGCAAATGGTAGAACTTCAAAATGGAAAAATCCATGTCGTCAGCAAGGAGCATGTGGGCTCAACGTTCATGGTAACTATACCTTATGCGATCGGTAAGGTAAATGCTATAACACAATCGACACCTCGAAGAGATAAAGCTTTAAAAGATACCAATACTTCACAGCTTCGTGTATTGCTTGTTGAAGACAACGATATCAACCGACTATATGCCAAGAGCATTTTAAAAAACTGGCAGTGCTTTATTGATGAAGCTGAAAACGGGTTGGTGGCCATCGAGAAGATCAAGAATAATTACTTCGATGTTATTCTGATGGATGTACAGATGCCGGTGATGGATGGATACGAAGCTACGAAAGCAATCCGCATGATGGAGCAATCAGCCAATCTTCCTATCATTGCGCTTACGGCAAACGCTACGCCAAATGATGTTGAGAAATGTCTTGCTGCTGGTATGAATGATTACCTGCCGAAACCTTTTACTCCGGAAGATCTATATCAAAAGTTATTTGATGAGCTGAAGATAAAACCGCTTTCAACCGAACAGCGACCTGTTACCGTGAAAGTGGTTCCCTCCTATAATCTTAATTATCTGCGTTCAGTATCCGGAAATAATGAAGAGTTCATCCGGGAAATGGTATCAACTTTCATACAAACTGTTCCTCAGATTCTGGAAGACATGAAGCAAAGTATGGGGAACCATGACTGGATAAAACTATCCAGACTTGCCCACCAGATTAAACCTTCGTTCATTCTGATGGGGCTGGATTCACTTCGCAGTGACATAGTTTTTATTGAAGAAAACAGTAAACTGGAAACAAACCTGACCGAAGTAGAGCGCCTCGCTTTCGACTTTATTGAGCGTTGCTATAGTATGTTGCCCGAGCTTTCCAAAGAAGGAATGCCGGCTGCTTAACGCTTGCCTCTAGTTCGAATTCATTACCGCTATTTTCTTATAGAGTATAGATCGATCTCCGGTCTGAATCGCCATGATATAAATTCCATTGGCAACGCGTGTCACATCAATTTGCTGAGGAGTAGTAAGGTCGCGGTTCACATCTCCCTGCAACACGGCAATGCCGCGCTGATCGATCAGCTTCCAGGTATAGTCGCGGGTCAGCTTATCACCCAGGTATAGCTTGATGTTTTGAGAAGCCGGGTTTGGATAGATCTGCAGATCCTTCAAGGCAGCAATCGCTGGATCATCTGGTATACCTACCGGAGTCTGAGATACTTTGGTCTGCTCGACTTTCTTAATAACGGTCTGGAGAATTCTCCGCGTTTCCTTGTCCTGTGCAAAAGCTATGATATAGAGGCTGTCGCCATTCGAGATTGGCGTCTCCAGTTCATGCGTCTCGTCTTCATCTGACTTACTGAATGAAACAATATTGCCTGCCGTTAGAGGCTCGGTAATTATAAAACCTTCAGGTCCGTATAACAGCTTACGCAAAGAGAACTTGTTATTATTAACACCATTCTCCACCAATGCAGCCTGCAAGATGACGGGAGGATTGAACGAATTCAATTTATCAATAAATGTATAGTTGATATCTGCTTTCAATATATCCGGAGCCGTTGTTGGGTCAATGTTTATATTGATTTCAAAAGATGGATCTTCCAGCGATCTACGATCAAGATCTTCAATTGTTATATTACCTGTAAAGCCATCAAACTCCTTACCGTAGTACTCATTCAAGATACCATCCATGATAGTTGCCGGTGGTTGCCGTATACCATAGATCTGTGCCCGTGCACTGTTGTCAATCGGATTTGCCTTGTTGATAGCATCTTCAAGACCTGGTGAAGCAATATGATATTGCAGTTTTATAAAGTCTTTTGACGGTAACTGGTCTATATAGTTCTCGGATGAAGCAAGGCCCGGGTTACCATCATTGGTATAATGTTCAACCAAAACATTGCGTGTCTTCTCTCCTATATATATATCATCGAAAGCAAAACCGTTGGACACCGTCCCCGGGTTGTTATCGCTGTTGCTACCAAATGCAATTCTAAAAACAACGGTATCTTTCGGAAGCTCGTTCAAATTGAAACGCGCATCTCTCCAGCCATCTGTTATACCGGTCCATGCGAAGTTGTCCTGTCCGCCTGGCTCACCACTGAGATCAGATCCGTTATACCATTCAATACCATCTCCATTGTCAGTACCCACCGTTTCCCATGAGCGTCCGCCATCGGAAGAATACTGTAACACCGCACCATCAAAATTTGTATCGGAGTCAGACCAGAATTTCAATGCAACCATCGGGCGCTTTAATCCTTCCAGGTTAACACACGGACCGATTACATAGGACTGTTCATCCGGATAATATGTACTTATATAGTTGTTGGCAGCAACGGTGTTACCACCCGTCCACCAGGCGTTGACACCTGAATATGCACCCACAATATTTTCACCGTTCACAGCACCGAACGTCCAGCTGGATTGCTTGTTGGCTTCTTCAACTTTGATCCATGTACCCTGACCACTTTCGAAATCAGTCTGATAACCATTTGTGGATACCGGCTGGTTATAGTCTACTATATAGATCTGGCGCGTAGTATCTTTCAAGCACCCTACATCTGTTTTTACTTTTAGAGTAACATTGTATGCCTTGAACAAATCATACTTATGGCGTGGGTTGTTATAGGTACCGGATGTTTTTGGATCAACCGGAACCGTTACATCTTTGTCACCATACGGCAATACTTCCCCATCATCAAAAACCCAGCTATACTCCTTAATTGTTCCAAGTGTTATCGTTGATTTGTCTTCAAACTGAGTGGTCTGGCCACTGCATATTTTAGTCCAGTCAAAATCTACACGTGGCTCAGGACCGACCTGTATAGGCTCAGTCACATCATCTGAACAGCCATCGTCTGTGGTTACTGTGAGCTTCACATCATATATACCTGCAGCATTATAGGTCAATGACGTTGCCGAATCCTGACTCGTCAAACCTCCAAAATCAAAATCCCATAGATATTCTGTGATCTTACTGTTAAAGGTATTGTTCGGTATATCGGATACACTGGCGAACTTGGCAGCATCTGTAACACAGGCATTGTTTGTTAAAATAATGGCGCGAGGAGCTGCATTCACAATTATTTTCCGGATATACTCCGTAGTAGCGTTAGATCCGTTAGTATAGGTATACTTCACAAAGTAAGAACCTGAAATTACGTTGTCAGTATTAACATACCACTTCGTGTCTACGAAATTTACGGTTAAGCCTGAAGTGAGGCTTGTAAATTCGGTTACATTAAACCCGGTGGTGTGTGAGGGAATTCCGATAAGTTCTCTCAAGCCATCTTCAGCACAAATCAGTAAAGCACCTGTACCATCCTCTACTGCTCCATCAATTGTAAAGTCAATACTCGTGATCGGGTTTACTACAGTCACGGCACTGACTGTTCCAACGCAACCTGTAATCGTATTAGTAACAGTATAGAATATAGTATTGAATCCGATGTTGGCGATTGAAGGATCGAAGATATTCGTACCGGATTGAATTCCGGAACCTGTAAAGACGCCAGTAAAGTTTCCTCCAGAAGGAACCCCTGACAATGGATCGGGTGGATTATTCTCAGCGTATGCACTCTCCAGTCCAAAGATCAGAGGCTGAGGCAATGGATTGATCTTGATATATATATCATCCGAAACAGCTCCGCAAGGTCCGGCACCATCCGGATCATTTGTAGTCAGCGTCAATAAAATCGACCCGCTCGCTCGATCGGCAGATGTTAATGTATATACAGTTGATGCGTTGTTTACATTGGCAAATTGTGCATCGCCTGAACCACCGCTCCAGGTAACCGATGATGTCGTTCCTGAAAAGGTTCCGTTCAAATTAACCGGTTTATCTTCGCATATTTCAAAATCATTCCCCGCAAAAACTTTTGCTGATTGATTGATGTGTACGTCCATATCATCTGTGACTATCGTACAAGGGCCTGCTCCATCCGGATCGTTCGTTGACAACCGGAATGTCAATGTATTTCCTATATCACCGGCAAGCACACCGTAGTTGGCCGTTATCGTGTTTCCTGTTATACTGCTAATGGATAATGTACCACCCGCTGTAGTTACTGCGCTCCATGAACCTGCTGTAGCGTTACCGCTGATATCACCAGACAAATTGATCAAGCTTGGCTCGCATACGATCTGGTCCGTCAATGGAAGAATCTTCGCGCGTTTATTCAGATATATCTTCAATGTATCAGACATGGACGAGCAAGGACCAGATACTCCGTCCGGATCGTCAGTCACCAGGTATAGTTCAACATAACCATTGACAACATCAGAAGCCACTGCGGTGTATACTGCCGTAACATTGCCACTCGTAGTTGAACTAACTGATACAGAGCCATCACCCGTTTTTATAAACCAGTTCGCTGCGCTAGCACTTCCTCCAATCGTACCACTCAATGGAACCGCCATCGGCATGACGGCTTCCTCACATACTGAAAAATCAGCACCCGCATTTATAGTAACTTTAGGATTAACCGTTACGGTGACTGTTGAGACAGGACCAGCACATCCATTCGCAGAAGGCGTCAAGGTATAGGTAACCGTTCCAACAGAAGCATTTGACGTGCTCAAGGTTTGACTGATTACTGAACCATTTCCGCTGGCAGCACCAATTAAATTTGTACTTGGAGCAGCGATCCACTCAAAGGTTGTACCGGAGACATTTTGTGGAGATGGGAATATATTTACTACTGCTGTTTCGCCACTGCAGATTGTAATGTCTGATGCCGATGCGGAAGGAAGTGGTTTAACCAGAACCACCAGGTTTACAGGCTGTCCATCGCATCCGTTGTAATTCGGAATTATAGTATAGGTTACAGAACCTGATACGTTGCCCGTGTTTACAGGTATATCTGTAATGCTACCAGTGCCGGATGCTGTAACACCGGAAGTAACAGGTCCACTAACTGAACTTGTCCAGGTAAATATAGTCCCGGATATAGTAGATGTCGGAACAAAATTAAGGGCCTCTCCGCTGCATATCTGTTGGGCGAGGCTAACCGGGTTGTTGTTAACGACAGGAATAGGTTTTACCGTCACGTCTACATCATACGGTGCACCCGGACATCCGTTGGACGATGCTGTGATTCTATACGTAACAGAGCCGCTATTCACACCATCTATAGAAGTGAGCGATTGACTTATTGTTGAACCACTGCCTGCCGAAGCACCGGTAACATTCGATGATCCCTGAACGATCCAGGTATAGGTGGTTCCAGTGATTGAATTGGGATTTGTTATAGCAACGGATGTAGTTTGTCCTGAACAAATCGTTTGCGTGTTCGCAAAAGCGGTTGGCCGCGGCCTTACAGTGACAACTAAATTTGCAGGCGTTCCTGAGCAACCTCCTATAACCGGTGTGATGGTATATATGATCACTGCATTACTGCTGGTCGCATTCACTGGAGTATCGGTGATAGCACCGGTACCGGAAGCGCTGACTCCCGTGAGTGTACCGATAACATTTGAAGTCCAGTTAAATGTCGTCCCTGTGATAGAAGACGTTGGTAAAAAATTGAGTGATGCACCACTGCATATCTCCTGGATCAGAGAAGTCGGCGAATTCGTAATAACAGGTTTAGGATTGACCGTTACTGTCGCATCAATATAACTACCTGAACATCCATTGGCTGTTGGAACAATACGATAGGTGATCGTACCTGTATTGATATCATCCGTTGATGTTAACGGTTGACTAATCGTTGAACCGCTTCCTGCAGATCCTCCGGATACATTGGAGCTACTTAGGATTGTCCAGTTGAAAGACGTTCCGGCAACACCATTTGGATTTGAAATAGAAACGCTGGAGCTTGTTCCCGAGCATATACTTTGACTCGATGCGGCTACCGTTGGTATCGGCTTTACTGTTACATTGACGGCATACGCTATACCACTACATCCTGTAGCTGAAGGTTGAATAAGATAGGTTACACTTCCAGTTGAAACACCATCCGTAGCAGTTAGAGCTTGAGCGATAAGATTACCCGAGCCTGCAGAAGCACCTGATACATTGGATGCATTTTGGACAGTCCATGTAAATGTAGTACCCGATACTCCATTGGGATTTGTGATGACAATGTTGGTAGTTTCACCACTGCAGATGGAAGCATCAGCGGCAAACGCATTCGGATTAGGATTTACAGTCAATATAGCTATAGCACTAGTAACCGGTGGCGTACAAGTGCCTGATATTATTACATCATAGTTACCAGCATCCGTTGATGTTGTCGTTGCTATAGTATAGCTACCGCCTGTAGCGCCAACTATATTCGTTCCGTCTTTTCTCCACTGGTATGATACACCGGTAGTAACGCCAACATTAACATTAAACGTTACACTCTGTCCAGCACAAACTGTTTGTGTGGCGGGACCAGTAATGATCTCAGGTTGCTCTTGAATGGTCAGGGCAGATGCTGTACTTGTAACCGAAGGTGAACATGAACCACTTACAACAACTGTATAGGTGCCTGCATCAGCAGTAGCCGTTGTTGCAATGGTATATGTGTTTGAGGTCGCCCCTACTATATCTACTCCATTCTTCTTCCATTGATAAGTCAGTCCTGTACCCGAAGCCGTAACACTAAAGGAAGCTGCACTGCCTTCGCAGATTGCCTGACTCGCTACAGGTTGAACAGTGATCGCTGGTAAAGCATTAATCGTTAAGGTTGCTGCTGTACTGGTGACAGGTGGTGTACATGTGCCAGATACAATAACATCATAACTACCGGCATCCGTTGATGCGGTTGTAGCTATAGTATAACTGCT
>NZ_FUZU01000001.1:2398938-2399939 GCF_900167975.1 Ohtaekwangia koreensis | reverse complement strand
GTATAGGTGCCTGCATCAGCAGTAGCCGTTGTTGCAATGGTATATGTGTTGGAGGTCGCTCCTGATATATCTACTCCGTTTTTCTTCCATTGATAAGTCAGTCCTGTACCCGAAGCCGTAACACTAAAGGAAGCAGCGCTACCTTCGCAGATTGCCTGGCTCGCCACAGGTTGAGCTGTGATCGCTGGTAACGCATTAATCGTTAAGGTTGCCGCTGTACTGGTGACAGGTGGTGTACATGTGCCAGACACAATAACATCATAACTACCGGCATCCGTTGATGCGGTTGTAGCTATAGTATAACTGCTGCTTGTAGCGCCAACTATATTTGAACCGTTCTTTCTCCACTGATAGAATACACCAGTAGTAACTCCTGCACTTACACTAAAGGTTACACTTTGTCCAGCACAAACTGTTTGGGTAGTCGGTCCAGTAATAATCTCTGGACGCTCCTGAATGGTAAGTACTGCCCCTGTACTTGTAACCGAAGGAGAACATGTACCGCTTACTACAACAGTATAAGTACCTGCATCGGCAGTAGCTGTTGTTGCAATGGTATATGTGTTGGAGGTCGCTCCTGATATATCTACTCCGTTTTTCTTCCATTGATAACTCAATCCTGTACCTGAAGCCGTAACACTAAAGGAAGCTGCACTGCCTTCGCAGATTGCCTGGCTCGCTACAGGTTGAGCTGTGATCGCTGGTAAAGCATTAATCGTTAAGGTTGCTGCTGCACTAGTAACAGGCGGTGTACATGTGCCAGACACAATAACATCATAGCTACCGGCATCCGTTGATGCGGTTGTTGCTATAGTATAACTGCTGCTTGTAGCGCCAACTATATTTGAACCGTTCTTTCTCCACTGATAGGATACACCAGTAGTAACACCAACATTCACGTTAAACGTTACACTCTGACCAGCACAAACTGTTTGGGTGGCTGGACCCGCGATGATTTCGGGATTTTCTCTAATTGTTAATATAGAAGCAGTGCTTGTAAC
>NZ_FUZU01000001.1:2089629-2397475 GCF_900167975.1 Ohtaekwangia koreensis | reverse complement strand
TTTTCTCTAATTGTTAATATAGAAGCAGTGCTTGTAACAGAAGGTGAACATGAACCACTTACTACAACTGTATAGGTGCCTGCATCAGCAGTAGCCGTTGTTGGAATGGTATATGTGTTGGAGGTCGCTCCTGATATATCTACTCCATTTTTCTTCCATTGATACGTTAATCCAGTACCTGAAGCCGTAACGCTAAAAGACGCAGCACTACCTTCGCAGATTGCCTGACTCGCTACAGGTTGAGCAGTGATCGCTGGTAAAGCATTAATCGTTAAGGTTGCTGCTGCACTGGTAACAGGCGGTGTACATGTGCCACTTACAACAACGTCATAGCTACCAGCATCCGTTGATGCAGTTGTAGCTATAGTATAACTGCTACCAGTAGCGCCAACTATATTTGATCCGTTCTTTCTCCACTGATAGGATACACCGGTGGTAACACCAACATTAACATTAAACGTTACACTCTGTCCAGCACAAACTGTTTGTGTAGTCGGTCCAGTAATAATCTCTGGACGCTCCTGAATGGTAAGTACTGACGCTGTGCTTGTAACAGAAGGAGAACATGTACCACTTACTACAACTGTATAGGTGCCTGCATCGGCTGTAGCCGTTGTTGCAATAGTATATGTGTTTGAGGTCGCTCCTACTATATCTACTCCGTTTTTCTTCCATTGATACGTTAATCCGGTACCTGAAGCTGTAACGCTAAAAGACGCAGCACTACCTTCGCAGATTGCCTGACTCGCTACCGGTTGGGCCGTGATCGCTGGTAAAGCATTAATCGTTAAGGTCGCTGCTGTACTGGTAACGGGTGGTGTGCATGTACCAGACACAATAACATCATAGCTACCGGCATCCGTTGATGCGGTTGTCGCTATAGTGTAACTGTTGCCTGTAGCACCTGGTATATTTGTTGTGTTCTTTCTCCACTGGTATGTTAGCCCGGTTCCTGTAGCCACAACATTAAATGTAGCACTCGCGCCCTGACACACTACTGCATTGGCAGGAGGAGTAGTTATCACGGGCGAAGTATTAACCGTAACATTTACTGTATTGGTAAGATCTGTATCACAACTTGTGGTAGAATTTGTCGCAGTTACTTTGATTGAAAGATTAGAGTTTATTGCACTGCTCGTAAGTAAAAGATTTCCTCCTGTACCTGCAGCAGAACTACCCAGAACTGAATTATCTGCGCTATTCCTCAATTGATAATTTACGCCCACTTCCGAATTGGCAACTGTAACATCAACTGTTGCTCCTGAACAAATTGTAGTTGTGGCGGGTGACACCGTCAATGCATTATTGGGAACAGGATTAACTGTTACTGATTTAACCTCTGTACAGGAAGGTATAAATCCAACGTAATCATTGTCCGCGGTAAAGATCTGATTGTTCCGTCCAGGTATAGTCCCGGCAATGGTACCAGGGCTATTTTCAATACCCATGGTCTGTGCAGTGCCATCAGAGCCTATATGCGTAGAATGGATCTCGATGATATTTGTTGTCTCATATAAATGAATTTGAGACGTTACATAGTCCGCAGTATTGTTGGTAAACTGTACGTTGGAATATTCAATGATCAAAACACGAAGCGGTGCAGTTCCCATGGTTTGATACCGGATTGCTCCTGTCGATGCGTTCAGATCACTCCACGCAATCGCGATCAGGTCATTGGGGTTTACTGCATTTGGAATTGTTTGTGGTATCGGAGTAGCGTTCGTTCCTGAAAACCGGATGAACCCATTATCAAAAACACGCAGTGACGAATAGGTGTTTCCATAGAAACTAAAATTAAACCCAATGGTGATGGGTACCGATATACTGACACCGATGGTTAGCGTTGTTGGAGATGGAAGCGTAACCGGACTAAAGGTACCCGTAGTATTTACAGTATAGGAAGCCGTTGTTCCATCTGTAGTATATATCTTGTGAGTTCCCGCGCCAGCGGAAGCAGGAGTAAAAGTCGATCCGCTTACACCGGGGCCATAATAATTAGTACCTCCGGAAAGTGTGACGGCAGGAGCATCGATACAATAAGATGGATTGAGGGTAGTGATGCTGCACTGACTAAAAGCCTGTCCCACCGGAAGAATAATGCTTAATAGCAACGCGCAGATCGTATAGCGAAATATCTTCCTTAAAGGCATGGCAGAGAGGCAGTTGTTTAGTATATCAATTCTCGGCTTAAAATGTAACCTTACGATTCGCACTGGTAAATATTTAGTTTAAGAACTCTCCTTGGGAGTTGACTTTCATTAGGCCGATCTTATCCTGGGTTTCGAGTTCAATGGTTCCTAAAATCATAATGCGACCGTCCGGGAGTTCGGCGACACTTGCTCCGCTGCTGCTTTTGTCGAACGACCCCATATTTACCGACCAGAGTGCTTCACTATTCAGGTTCGTCTTAATTAATCGTATCGTTGTTCCAGCAGTTGTTTTTTCATTGGCGAGGATCAGAAAACCATCTGAAAATACAGATGGGGCAACCGTTGTGGCCGTAAATTGCCCGGAGATGCTACTGATCGTACCTTCGCTTTGCTTATTGAGATTTTCATTTCGCTTGCAAAAATATAACTGCCCAACCGTATTGGTTATAGTAGATGTTGGAATTGATGTACCTAACTCATAGTATCCCCCACCCAAAACTCCAGGCACTTTGCACACCGATGCCAGAATTTCCCAGCTCGTTTCCCGGCCTGCGTTATCAGAGAATCCCAGCGGAATTCCGTTTCCTGAAAAATTACTGACTTCAAAATTGGATTCAAAGTCAGTCTCTCCGATCAACTGCCTGTCAGAGTACGAGAACATATAGTATTCATTGGGGGAAGCTTCGAAGACTTTGATGCCGGAACCAAAATGTTCTCCGGTTGTTCCAACAGAAGCGCCTAGCTCCAGGGTTGTCCAGGCAACCGTTTTGAGATCGCTCTCAAATCCAATCGCAAACATATCCTCCTGGTCGGGAGGTGTAAGCTGTGGATCAGCAGCGATCGATTCATCCGTAGAATTTCCGGTCACTATAAATCCACCGCTACTCAATGCTGTAATGGATCTGACAAATTGAGTACTCCACTTCTCTGCATTGTTACCGAACTCCATGCCTCCGATTGAGTCCCCTTGTGGATTTATCTTGATAACCTTAAAGTCATATATATCTTCATTTGTAGCCACATCTACACCTCTATACATATTGGACAGGATCAAGAAATTACCGTCACTGGTCGGCTCCAGGTCCTGCGGATATTCAGCTATAACCTCGCGTCCCAACAAGTCGACATCACTGCCAAATTTCTTCTGCCACAAAAGATTCCCTTCAGCATCAGTCTTGATCATAAGTATACGCTGTGAAGCTCCCGGCATAGACGTGTTTCCTAGGATCATGATTGTTCCATCCTCGTTTACCACCATGTCGATAGCCTGTTGATCGCCATCTTCTCCAAAGTACTTAACGAAATAGTTTTTAGTCCCTTCTTCAAAATCCTTCTTTGTATCGCAGGAAAGAAAAGGAAGGAGCAGCCAGAAAATATTAATCAACCTTAACTTCATCGCCTTGTCTTTTAATAGAACGCAATACAGATTTTGAATGAGCCTTCTTCAATTTTCTTGGTTTATAGAGTGGATGGATATACCCTACCGATATAAACAGGTTGTCCATCCTAAAAAGATCATCAATGTGGCCCCATCTAAAAGTGCCGTCACCGGAATCCTGAAACCCTTCTGTGACCGGGCTTTGACCTTTATTATAGTCGAAGATGCTATTGTCCTGATCAACAATGTTTGTCATCCCAAAAGAATACCGGAGGTCTGCGAAAATATAGTCCAGCTTCAATTTATACTTTACACCGCCCCCAACAAACACCGAGTAATTTATAGCATTGCGTTTTGATTTATACTTCAGAATCGGGCTTTCGCGATCTATACTCTCCACCCTGTTCGTCTCCGGATTATAATTCTGATCTTTGTATTGTATCGTAGCACGGTCGCCCAGCAACAAATCAAATGATGAACCTATATATCCATACGGCCGATACTGACCTTGAGCCGCTGAATATTTTATTGACAGTGGTATACGTACCCAGGTTTGCCGATCGAAAAATGAAGATTCATCACGATCAAATTGTCCGGAAATACGTTGCCGATAGGCAGAGTACACAAAATTACCTTCAAGCATTACACTGAGTCTTTCACTATAATTCCAGTCCACTCCTACACCAACCTGGAAGCCTGGCTTAAGTCTGTATTGTTTGTTGACTTCGCTCGCATACGTACCGCGATCAACCAGCTTTCTAATAATTGAAATATTAGGCCCAATCTTAGCAGACAAGGTAAATATAGGTGTCGATGTAAATTTGGAACTGAGGTATACCAAATCGATGGGATCACGCGCTTCATCAGTCTTATACTCTGGATTGGCACGTAACACTTCGAGATAACTTTTCTCTGCTCCGAAAGGATCTTCGAGCAATAAATAGGTCTCTGCTAAAAGTAAATAAGCACGTTGTCTCCATTCCCGATTTTGATTTCTTTCGAGACACTCGTTCAACATCGCGGGGATACCATAGTGGTGGCCTGCATTAAATTCTTCGATTGCACGATTTAATACAAGCTCACACTCATCCTGCGCAAATGCAGGAAAAAGTCCCATTAAAGAAAAAACAAGAAGAAAGAAGGGTTTAGTAAGCGGTCTTATCATTCGTTATCGTCAATCAATTACCTGTACATGTATTTTCATATTCTATATCATTACCCACATATTTCGTCCACTCATCTTTTGTCATGTCTTTCCTTTCAATATTCGGACAGATCTGTTCTGCCAAAATCCCTGGATCTGTTGGCCAGATTCTGATCTCCGATTCACTACATGCTGCAATCAGAATATTAGATCCCTTGGCAAAGGCTATATCCCATACAAAGCCGTTGTTGTTTTCCATTTCTACCGGTAAGTCTTCCGGATTATCAAGCACATATAGTTGTACTCGTTTATCTAATCCGGCACTGGCCAGCAGCTTCTCATCCGGACTGAATTCTACATCATATACACCTGCGCGATGCCCTGAGAATTGCCGCGTTTCCTGTGTTGCGAAGTCATACAACTTAACGATACCACGCTTGTTCGACAAAACATCTATACCATAGGCAAGAAAATTACCACTGGCGCTATATTTCACAGAAAGAACTCTGCTCGAAACTTCGGTTGCCAATGTAGTATAGGAGTAATCATTCAGATTTACCAATACAACCAGTCCGGACCATGTACTACCGGCAAGTGATTTACCATCGGGATGTATGCTTATCGATTTTAGTTCGAACGGAAGTTTTACAAGAACTTTCAGATCTCCGGTATGATGATCCACAAACGACAACGATTTATCCGAGCTCGCCACTATAAATCCTGAATTATCCGGCAGAAACTCAATGTCGTTGGTGGCTCCGTTGAAACCTTTGATCACTTTTATCTTGGGTTTACCCTGAAGATTATAAATCTGAACGAAAGCAGAGTCGCTTCCATTGACTAGAAAATCTTCATCCTTACTTAAAGCAATCACTTTGCTCGGATAAGGTGTTGCAAAACCTGCAGCAGAGTTTGTCAGCTTATCATAATCCCCTTTGTAAATACGACCATCTGCACCGGAAGCAAAGAAATTATTATTCTTTTCAGAGACTACCAGGGAACGTATGTGCACGCGTGGCGGGCCCTTTACTTTCATCGCGTTATAACTTGCACCAATAATTTTCGTGAGTGCGCTATATAAGCCACGGTATATATAGGGATCATACTTTTTACCGCTATATCTTTTGTGAAAGATATGTCCCTGTAATGCCTGCAACGCAGCGAGATCTTTGTCATCATCTTCCTGCACAGACTTGGTAGCCAACACCTGGGCTACACGCAACATGAGTTGATTTTTAGCAAAGAGCCAGTTTAGATCAGCTTCCTCTTTCTTAAGATTTGCAAAATCAAGACTGCGTTGTGCCTCCTGGTTTGCCACCGTAGCTCTACGTTCTTCGCTCTTTGCTTTTACCAGTGCTTTCTCAACATCATCCTTCGCGGTTTCAAGCTGATTGATTGTTGACTGAAGTTCTTTATTATAATTATCAGCAAGGTCACGGGCAGAGACAGCATCCGCTCTCTGTTTCTCCGCTTCCTTTTTCTGTTTCAGAGCCTCTTCACGTTGAACCTGCGCATCATTCTTTTGTATATCGGCATACTCACGATCGGCATCTGCCTGAAGTTTTTGCAAATAGGCATAAACGAAAAATAATATAGCTATAAGAAATGCTATACCCAGAATGATCGCCGTAGCACGTGTTCTTCGAAGAACACGTCTCTGCATCATCTCCTGATTTTTTAATTCAGCTTCGTATGTGATACGACTTGTATCGAGGAAAACGATAGCACGCTCAAACGCTTCGTCATATCGTTGTGCCCATTCGCGGGTTGGCTTTTGTTTCTTTTGCCAGTTGAGTGCAAGCTGCAAATCCGGTGTTCTCCACAAACCGGTTTTACCAATTTGATACATGGCCGCTGCATCTGAAAGACGCTTATACATCACAGCCGATTCAAATTCATCTTCAACCCAAACCTCCAACCGGTTCCATATCCGAATAAGACTTTCGTGTGAAAGCTCTATGATAGACTCACCATTCAAAGGTATATGTGCTGCCGGCATCAGAAAAGAGCGGCCTGGTTTTCGGAATTGCTCCACTACATGTATAACCTCTTCTTCACTTGCCTCCGCCAGTTGTGCTATCAATGCAAGTTGGCATGGACGGCGCATGCCACGGTTCTCCTGATTTTTTTCTGTTATACTTTTGAAGAGCACTTCAGCAATGGCTTTACTCCGCGATGAGAGTTCATCATACGCTTCATTTGCGTGCTGCGAAAGTGCTTGTGAAATTTTTCCTATCGCGGTATAATGACGTACATCTACCGATTCACCAGCCTCGTGATTGAGAAGCCAGTAATCCCATGTACGCATGAGCGCATGTTGCAAGATTGGAAGTTGATCCTGATCCACCCCCATGTCACTCAACAATCGCTTCACAAGACGTGGCGATATTTTTCCTCCGGCAACAGCGATCGGCCCTTCGATGGCCATCTTTTTCTGTTCACGCGTCATCTGAGGAACCAGGTAGTTACTGCTATTGATCAGCCTTGTCAATCCTGGGAATACAGAACACTCTCCTATGAAATCCGAACGCATGGCAAGCGCCACATATACCGGCACTTCGGTTTGCTGCACCGAGTTCATGAATAGATTCACATAAAGCTGTGCGTCATTCTGCACTTCGGGATCAGAGAGATCGCGGTATCGGAATATTTCTTCGAACTGATCGATCAGGAAAAATACATTTCCGGAAGAGTTTCTCTGAAGGTAACGTGCTACTTGTGTTAAACCTTGTGGCCCACTGCGAAGCACGGAGTTGATCAACGCACGATGAACAGCTTCCTCGCTTGCTTCGATCTGACGAGTCTTGATCATATATTCCAGAACGGAGTCGATCAGCATCTCTATGGGGGATGACCCAGGCTTTGCTGTTACTGCAATCCAATCGGGTCCGGATTCAGTAACAAATCCTCCATATAAAACGGGTACAAGACCACACGCCATCAGGGAAGATTTACCGCTTCCCGAATAGCCCATTACTGTTACAAATCTATTCTTCGCCAGCTTCGAAAGGATCTCATCGATCTGACCTTCACGACCAAAAAATAAATGGCTATCGTCAATAGAAAACGGCCGTAATCCGGGAAAAGGATTTTCTTCCTCAACCAGAATATTGGAAATGATCGAGGTGTCTTTAAGCCTCTGTTTATGTTGGGGTTGATTAAGCATAGCTAACCCCTACAGGACTTGATAGTTAGGAAATTGATGCTGAATGTCGGCACTCTCTTACTTGTCTAAAAAAAATCCATCTTATAGTCAAAAAAATCAGCTTCCCCGAATATAGGGTAATTTTAATTAAACAAAAAAGGGGACATTCGTCCCCCTTAAAATTTTATATTAGAAACAATTACTTCACCTTCTTTACGATAGCTTCGAATGCTGAAGGATGGTTCATTGCTAAATCAGCTAATACTTTACGGTTCAAGTCGATACCTGATTTCTTTAATTTACCCATAAGTTCTGAGTAAGATAAACCATGAATACGGGCACCAGCGTTGATACGGGCGATCCACACACCACGAAATTCTCTTTTCTTTTGCTTTCTATCACGATAAGCGTACCCTAAACCTTTTTCAACGGCATTTTTTGCTACCGTCCATACATTCTTCTTACGGCCGAAGAAACCTTTGGCCAGCTTCAAGATGCGTTTGCGTCTTGCTCTTGAGGCTACATTGTTGACTGATCTTGGCATTTTACTTTACATTTTTTGGCTGATGGCGTCCACTGTTACATGAAGCTTAGGGCCAGCATCCGGGTTAAACATTTGAACCAGTGATTAGAGAATAAGCATTGCTTTTACATTCTTCATATCTGATTTCTTAACGATAGCTTTGTTACTAAGTCTGCGTTTCTGCTTAGTCTCCTTCTTCGTCAGGATATGATTTTTGAAAGCATGCTTATGCTTAATCTTACCAGTGCCAGTCACTTTAAAGCGTTTCTTGGCTCCTGATTTTGTTTTTAATTTAGGCATTGTATAAAAATTAAAACTTTACAGTTCTTACTTTTTGGCCTTGGCCATTAGCATAATGCTCATCCGCTTTCCTTCAAGCCTTGGCATTTGCTCTACTTTACCATACTCTTCCAGAAGCTGTGCAAATTTCAACAGGAGAATTTCTCCACGTTCTTTGTACACAATTGATCTACCTGGAAAAAATACAGTGGCCTTAACCTTGGCTCCTTCCTGGAGAAATGTGATGGCATGTTTTAATTTGAAATTAAAATCATGATCATCCGTGTTCGGACCGAAGCGGATCTCTTTGATCACCACTTTTACAGTCTTCGCCTTTATCTCCTTCTGCTTTTTTTTCTGCTCGTACTTAAATTTCGAGTAGTCAACAACTTTACATACAGGAGGATCTGCGTTGGGTGAAATCTCAACCAAGTCCAATCCTTGTTCCTGCGCCAACTTAATGGCTTGCTGGATAGGGTATACATCTACTTTGATGTTTTCTCCTACAACTCTAACCTTAGCCGCGGTAATTCTTTCGTTAATACGGTACGGCTCTTCAGGCTTTTGAGGACCTCTTCTGGGAGGCCTGCCAAAACTGCTGGGTCTGTTTGCGCTACTATTGATAACTCTAAAATGTTTAAGTTCAAAAAAACAGGGTGCAAATATCGTTATTTACATTAAAAATGCAAGCAGCTGTAAGTGAATCAGTTTGGAGCAGCGCATTCTATTCTGAATTTGGCTACAAATTCATCTAGTAAAACGCTTCCCTGATCACCTTGTCCATGCTTTCGCACAGCTACTTTTTCTTCTGAAACTTCCTTCTCCCCTACAATAAGCATGTATGGAATCTTTTTGGTTTCAGCATCGCGGATCTTACGGCCGATCTTTTCATCCCGGTCGTCTAACAAACCTCTGATATCCTGTTCTTTGAGTGCATCGTAGACACGCTTCGCGTAGTCGTTGAAACGCTCTGAAATAGGGAGAACAGCAATTTGATCGGGCGCCAGCCACAACGGAAAATTACCGGCACAATGCTCGATCAAAACCGCCACGAATCTTTCCAGTGAACCAAATGGTGCGCGGTGAATCATTACGGGCTGATGTTTTTGATTATCGGAGCCTACATATTCAAGTTCAAATCGTTGTGGTAATTGGTAATCCACCTGGATTGTACCCAACTGCCAGCTGCGGCCCAACGCATCTTTCACCATGAAGTCAAGCTTCGGTCCATAGAATGCAGCTTCACCCTGAACGGCAACGGTCTGCAGTCCACGTTCATCGGCAGCTTCCTGTATCTCGCGTTCAGCTCTTTCCCACAAGTGGTCTTCACCAATATACTTTACCTTATTGGCAGAATCGCGTAATGAAACCTGTGCTGTAAAGTTTTCAAATCCAAGCGATCTGAATACGAGCAATACAAGGTCTATCACTTTAATGAACTCTTCCTTAACCTGATCCGGCCGACAGAATATATGCGCATCATCCTGAGTAAACCCACGGACGCGTGTCAGACCATGAAGCTCACCGCTCTGCTCATAACGATACACTGTACCAAACTCTGCTAACCGGATTGGAAGATCGCGATAGGATCGTGGCTTGGTCTTATATATCTCGCAGTGATGCGGACAATTCATTGGCTTGAGCAAAAACTCTTCGCCCTCATCCGGAGTATGGATGGGTTGAAAAGAATCTTTACCATATTTCTCATAGTGACCTGAAGTAACATACAGAGATTTACTTCCTATATGAGGAGTTACAACAGGATCATACCCGGCTTTGATCTGTGCTTTACGCAGGAACTGCTCGAGACGTTCGCGAAGGATTGTCCCCTTCGGAAGCCAGAGTGGTAAGCCCATGCCTACTTTTTCTGAGAAGGCAAACAGCTCAAGTTCTTTACCCAACTTACGGTGATCACGTTTCTTAGCCTCTTCGAGTAAATGTATATACTCTTCAAGTTCCTTTTGCTTTGGAAATGTTATACCGTAAATGCGGGTCAGCATTTTATTCTTCTCATTGCCACGCCAGTATGCACCGGCAACGTTGAGAAGCTTCACAGCTTTTATAAAACCTGTATGTGGTATATGCGGACCTTTGCAGAGATCGGTAAAATTACCTTGCTCGTAAAAAGTTATACTGCCGTCTTTTAAATCGGTTATCAATTCAACTTTATACTCATCGCCTTTCTTGGTAAAGAAATCGAGCGCCTCGGCTTTGCTCACATCTCTGCGTGAGTATATATTATCCTTCTTGGCAAGCTCTTTCATCTTGCTTTCAATGGCAGCAAGATCTTCTTCACCGAAAGCTTTGCCTCCGAGGTCTATATCGTAATAAAAACCATTATCGATAGCAGGCCCTATACCGAATTTTACTCCGGGATAAAGTGCTTCAAGTGCTTCTGCCAGTAAGTGAGCGGATGAATGCCAGAACGTTGACTTCCCTGCCTTATCATTCCACGTGAGAATTTTTATAGATGCATCCTGGTCGATAGGCCTAGCCAGGTCTCGCACTTCACCATTAACTTCGATTGCCAGAGCAACGCGTGCTAAACCTTCACTGATGCTTGATGCAATCTCTGAACCTTTAACACCTTGCGGATATTCCCGCACACTTCCATCGGGAAGAGAAATTTTTACATTCATGATTAAGAATTAAACTACAAAATTAATTCGAGTGCAAATATGGTTAAAAGATGTGTAAAGCCTAAACTTCTCGCAACGCAAGTTTAAAAGTTGTAACAGAAAGAGCAGCAAAAAAATTATAGTGTAAACTGGAAGCTGACCAGCACTCCGAATTTTCGGACATCCGGGTTCACCGTTTTATCAAGGTATGTAAGGCGATGCACGAAGTCTACGCGTATGAAGCGAAAAATATTTTCGACACCATACCCTAGCTCAACGTAAGGCTTGTTTCGGTCAAACGTTCCAACCGGAAGATACTTGGGAGTATCGCTATCCGCTTCCAATGGAATGAGTTTCTTGTTTGCATTACTCATGCTTCCGTAAATCACATTGGCGGACCCGACCAACCTCCACTTTAGCTTTCGCATCAGCGGAATTCGATTCAGTAAAAACCCTTCAAAGTGATGTTGATATTGCAGTGACACATACCGATCGCTTACGAACTCGCCATAGTCCATAAGGTTATACGTAATGATAGTATAGAACGGACTTTGGTTTCCCAAGTGTGGTGTCAACAGCGGATAGGCTGCCGAGCCCATGGTATATTCTCCGGTTGTATTAAGATACGCTACACCCAATGGACCAAACTTGATGCGCTTGAATATGGACAGCCTCCACTTGGTATAGTCAAAGTCACTGCCAAATATACCTTTGAAGCCGTGGGTATAACGGAGTGTTATGATTGGCCACTTGATCGCGCCCAGGCTGATTCGCTCGTTATCATCCTGTATAAAAAGTTCATCACGGGCGTAACGGGATTCGATGATCAGTTCTGATGTCTGAAAATTTGATAACGTATCACCGTTCACGTCATCTGGCTGCGTATAGCCGAACTCAAATTCTGGCTGAAACGTCAGCCGCTTTACAGCGAATCGTTGTGTAAATCCTTTGAATAATTCACGTTGAAAGTTGAAACGGGTTTCATCAAAGTAATAGCCTCTTCGATAATTTCCCCATCGTTGCGCTGCCAGAAATATATAGTTATCAGCAAGTGTTTCGTCATCCACCCCTACCCTGCCGATATCACTTCGTGTACGTAAACTAATGGTGGTCCATTTCTCTCGCGAGGCTATATATTGAACCGAAGCTGCATACTTTAATTTCTCATCTTTAAAGCCATATCCAAGCTGCCCCCGTAATACCCACTTGTTACTAAAATCAATGCTGGTCTTGAAACCTGCCTGTAATCGTAAACCTTCAAGGTTATTCGCCGCTACAAAACCGATGTAGGGCCCTATATATATTTTGCCTGCATCGAAGTATCCGTTAACAAAAATCTTGGCCAGGTCTATATAGGTCTTTACGATCGGAATATTCTGCAGAGTATCGATCATCTTATATACATTCCGCTCGGTCTCCGATAAAGGTTCATGACGAAGTGTATCCCAATGTTCTTCGTTTTCGTTGAGGCGCGCGTCTTCTGCCATTACAATAGGATGTTGATAGAACACAGGTTCACGCGGTTTATTTACAACGAAATTTTTATTGGAAGTATAGAACTTTGCGAGCATTCCTGCAGATGTATTGGTAAGCTCGCTTACATCGATCAGTACACGCGTCTTCACAGGCAACCACGCACCTTCTGATGTGGGCTCAAGTTCCTGCTGTACTTTTATTTTCTCTACAAAATTCAGGTTGGCTTGTTTGTTCACGGTGACATCGATCTGCTTGAGCGCTGAACTTTCTTTGGTAATCCATATCGTACCCGTGAAAGCAAGGTCTTGTGGACTTTTCGGTGTAAAGTCAAGGCGGTAGCAGTAATCATCCCCTATATATACACTATCAGTCAGATCATAATCATAATACAATCGCCATCCATCGGCAATGGGAGACACAAACTCTTTCGTAACTATATTTAACCAGTTCTGATAAAAATTATATTCTTGAAACGATGAGCCAACCAGCTGCGTCACCAGTGTTCCATCTTCCACACCAACACCGTTGATCTTTGACTTTAATATATTCTCAAACTGCAGTTGTGGATTATCACGGTAGTAAAACTTGGAAACACTCTCGGAAATAAATAGTGGCAAAATTGGTTTACCATCTTCACCGGCCATACGTTCGACACTGTCCAATACTTGTGTGATCTTCTTGATAATTTTTCGTTCACGAAATTTATCGGTGATGTTATCGACATCAATTTCAATCTTGGTATAGGTGTCGTATTCGTAAGCGGTAAGTTTACGCTTATCGTTTTTAGATTTATTCCGGACGACTTTACGAAGGATTTCATACGCGGGATTTTCTCCGGCACTGATTACAATCTCCTGCAACTGAGTGGCTGCTTCTCCCAATTGAAAATTTACAACCTGCGTTCCGCCTTTACCTACTGCTTTTTTTCTTGGATTATATCCGATATAGGAAGCAACGATGGTATCGCCAGGCGTTGTTGTTTTTATAGTATAATTTCCGTTGAAGTCACTGGTGGTACCAATGGATGTACCTTGATAGATAACATTCACGAATGGAATCGGATCTCCCGAATTAGCATCGGTAACTTTTCCCTTCACGATCGTTTCCTGTGCTAAGCTATTACCGCTTACGAACAGAAAAAAAATAAGGTTGCGCGCGCAAAGCAGCTTTGCGTAGAATCGATTTTTTTCCGTAGGCACACGTTCCGGTTTAATACAAAAATAGTAATTTCATCTTAACCCATTGAAAACCATGCCGGGTTTCAATGGTTATTCAATTGTTCTTTTTGGCCCAGGTGGCGTGGAACAGTCTTCAGCACATATAAATCGAGAACAGCCTTTGTTCGCGCCAGGTATTCACGTAAACGTACTTTGATGGAATATTCAAAATCCGGTTCATCGGCCACCATGGCTACTGCATCCATATTATAATATTGGCTGATGAACAAGGCCCTGTAACTATGAAAAGGCTGCGTGATGATGGTGATTTTATCTTGCCCGAAAATCTTCTGACTTCGTACGACTGAATCCAATGTGCGTAGGCCCGCATAATCAAGCGTGATGGCAGAGTCCGGTACACCTAGCTTCATCAACGCCTTGCGCATGGCTACAGGTTCGTTGTAAAATATAGAGCTGTTGTCGCCACTTAAAATAAAGTGATCGATTTTACCCATATCGAAAAGTTTAGCAGCCGTTTCCATTCTCTTTTCAAAAAACGGATTTGCTTTTCCTCCGGCTAGCTTATGGCTTGTACCTAGTACCAGTGCTATACGATGTGATGGGAGTTCTTCTACGTCGGTATAAACTTTATCTTTCGTGCTTAGTACGATCCATACATTACAGAAAAGAAGAAACAGCACAAAGGATATAGAAAAGGCGAGTACAATTCTTTTCAGCCAGCGCATCTTTATAGACATGAAATCAAAACTACTGAATAGTTCTCAGAAATTCGCGCTCTATCAAATCAGATCGTTTCACAATTTTACGAAACCAATCCAGGCGTATATAATTTTTCTCTTCTTCTGACAAACCGAAATCCATTGCAGAGGCATGGAGCCTGGATATAAGCGAGTTAAGGCAAATAGCAACGCTTACAGAGATGTTCATGCTTTCGGTAAAGCCATACATCGGAATTCTTATTTTCTGATCGGCATGTTGCAAAGCATAGGGAGAAACACCACGCAGTTCATTACCAAAAAGCAATGCAATTTTCGAATCCGTTACATCGATATCGTGAATCGAAGCGCCATCTTCATCAGGGTCTGCGACCAGAATTTTATAGCCTTGATCGTGCAGATGACTGAAGCATGCTTCAATATTATTAGCACCCGGTGTGTGATAGCGATGGAGGTCCATCCATTTATTAGCGCCCTTCAATACTCTTGGGTTGATCTCATATTTACTGATCATCTCGATGATGTGAATATCCTGTATACCCATACATTCGCATGTGCGGATTACGGCACTCGCATTCTGTGATTGAAAGATATCTTCGAGTACAACGGTAACATGGTGCGTTCTGTGACTGAGCACTTTTTCAACAAATTCTTTTTTGTGATCGGAGACGAATTGAGAAAGGTGATGAAATACCTTGAATTCTTTTTCAGTCATGTAGGGTAAACAAGCGTATGGCTTATGAAGCTGAAAGGTAGAGTTTTTTTCTGAAATGCTACCGGCCACTTCCTATACCACGATAAACAAATGTATACCTAGAAGTTATGCTTCCGGATCCATTCTTCGATAAGTGCTACTCCTTCTTTGTGAACTTGCTCTCTTCCTATCTCCGGCATTGCTATAGCAGGGTCACTGGCTTTCATCCGGAAGAGGAGAATGGATTTATGCGGATCTCCCGGCACTATATCAAATTTCAGATCGCCTGCTCCCCTCCCCGCTGCTATAGGAGCTTTGTTAATTCCCAAATGACCGTTGTCTTTTTCATCAACGTCCAGAAATAATCCGGAAGTGTTTGCGGGACCAGATCGGCTATGACAATGCGCGCAATTCGCATCCAGGTAAGCACGTGCGCGTTGATTCAGGTCACCGGTAGATGGGTCATCCCATATAGCCAGCTTCGGTATTGCCGAAGTCTCTTGTGGGAGTTGCTCAAGCAAATCATGCTTCTGCCAGTATACCAACTGATTTTCTTTACCAGATATATACTTGAAGTCGGAATTCAACTGGCGTGCAGTCGTGCCGATCGGCATCATCTTTTGTGATCGGATATGACAACCTTTGCATTGATTCTTATTGGGTATAACGTAGGGTGCACTTATCTTTTTCCCAGCCCTATCTATATACTCGACCGTGGTTGCTTCTGCAGCAGGATCATAGTATGCTTCCGTTTGTTCATCGTTCCAACGGTAAGGCCATGCGTCCCACCCGTTCTCCAATTGGACAAGCAATCGTGTCTCGATAATCTTTCTGCCTTTCTCCGGTTTTCTGAAATCGAACGGGTAATAAAAATTCTTGATCAATACAGTGCCTATCGGAAAATCAAATGCAGCCGAATCATTATATATAGCTTTACTTCCTTTAGGCAGATGAACAAAGCGAAGCTTCTCTGCATAATTACTGAACAACGGAGTATTCAAGGTATACGGAAGAACACCATCAGCTGGTTCCAGGTTCGCCAGCGCTCCGGTGAAGAAACCGTATTCCGAAAGTTTATCTTTTCGCGTAACGGTATCTTCTGTTCGAAAGGAAAGAACAAGGACTACAACTACTATCCCCACAAGCCATATTCTCATACGATTTTATTTCCGGGTTAGTACAACAGGCGTGATGGGCTGCTGCTCGCAGTCGTGTGGTTTTGTATCACGCGATTTATTTTTGAATTTATTACCTGCATCTATATTTGTGAAGGTTGCATTGGTATTATTCTTAAAACAAATATTGCGTTCTTTCACAGCAGGATCTTCAATACCATCAAAAAGTATATGCGGCACGTTCTTGCCAAAGCGAAGTTTATATTTATACATCTTCCCCAATCGTCCTTTGCTGGTCGCTTTTACATTCGGACGCTCGTAGTAATTATCATGTATATAGATGTTGGAGGGAAACGGTTTATAGCTTTTGTCGTTGATCGGATTTTCCGTGATGTAATAACTTACAATGGCTGTACCGGCTGATATATTGTTTACGATCTTATTTTCGAATGCTTCTACATTACGCGTTGCCAGAATCATTAACCCGGTGCCTTGCGGAACCTTGCCCACTGTGTTTCCTTTCGGTGCAAAATTCTCGTGGTTATTATCGTGAATGTTATTTTTGAATATCCGAACGTATCCACCTTCTTTCTGAATTAAATCCGGAAGATCGAAGACCAGAATTCCACCGGTGTTGTTGTACGCTTCATTTTCAAAAACATCTGCATACCATGAGTTCTCTATTTCTATACCGGCAACATTCTGATACGCTTTTGAATTCTTTACGATGATATACTTTGATTGCCCTACATATATTCCCGCATCGCTTGCACCGACAGCAACGCAATTATCGATCAATACATTGGTACATTGCACAGGATATAGTCCATAACCTCCATTATCCGCCTGACCACCATTGGTCCATTCCGCTTTTACATTTTTAAATGTTATACCCTCCACCACCTGTGCCTTAATACCATCACCTTTTGTATTTTGTACAGTGAGATCCAGAATAACAATGTTAGACGCATTGGTAACTTTGATCCCTTCCGCTCCTGATATCTGTCCCTTAAAATTCAATATAGTCTTGTCTATACCCGCTCCCTTCACGGTAACATCTTTCTTCCCATCAAGCCATAAGCTTGCATCGAACTGAAAATTCCCTTCGGGGATTTCAATCACCGATCCATTTTCTGCTTCGATAAATTGTGTTTGAATTTTCTTTTGAACGTCTTTTTGTGCGAACGCCAGTACAGCGAAGCAACACAATAAAATTGTGAGGAGGTTTTTCATAACAACTTGGTGGTTAAACAAACTGAAATACTACGGCTTCGTGCCAGCCGTCATGGTGAGAGGAGATTTAATATAGCTTCAATCGAGTCGGGATCATTCTATATCCCTAAGTATCCGTCAACGTCCCCAATCCAGTACGACTATAACTAAAGTTAGCAAATTCCACAGAGAGACACGAACAACGACATAGATTTTTTACCAACTAGAAGGCGCAACACTATACTGTAAAATTCTATGAAGAGTACACATACATTTTAATAATCAACCAGAAAAAACAAAAGGCAGAAAACACCTAGATGTCTCCTGCCTTAATTTATATCCTTTACTTTCATGTCTTTACTTTAAAGCTCAAAGCTTTGAAGCAATACTGATCCTAGTTTCTCTTTCCTAATTCATCACGCAACTTAGCTGCACGTTCATAGTCTTCTTTATCGATGGCTTCTTTCAGCAGTTCTTTTAAGCGATCTACTGTATAGTTTTTGAAGTCATCTTTACGCGTAGACTCTTTCTTTACTTTTGCTTTTTCAATCTTAGGCTCTGGCTTATCTTCTTCAGCCTCGTCTGTCAGAACTATACCGGCTTCTGCCAGAATATTCTCATACGTAAATATCGGAGAATCGAAACGCAAGCCGATAGCAATCGCATCAGAAGGTCTCGCATCGATCTCAGTTTTCTTCAAGCCATCGGAGCAAACTATTTTCCCGAAGAACACACCTTCTTTCAGATCAGAGATGATGATCTCCTCTACTGTAAAATGAAAATTGTTAGCAAACGCCTTAAACAAATCGTGTGTCATCGGGCGGTTGGGGATGATCTTTTCGATCTCGATAGCAATGGCCTGCGCCTCAAACATACCAATGATAATTGGAAGCCTTCTGTTGCCTTCTGTTTCTCCCAACACCAGTGCAAATGAACCTGTTGTTGATTGACTGGATGACAGACCTAATATTTCTAGTTTGATTTTTTTCACACTACTTAATTTCTCTTCTGCGTTTGTAATACAACTTACACAAATCACCTGATTACGCCTTGCTAACTGAAAATTATTTTGCCGCTTTCAGTGCTTCGGTAAGTTTTGGAACCACATCAAAAGCATCGCCTACGATTCCGTAGTCTGCAGCTTTAAAAAATGGTGCATCAGCATCTTTATTGATCACTACGATATATTTAGAAGAGTTTACGCCTGCCAAATGTTGAATGGCCCCTGAAATGCCCACTGCGATATAAAGTTGGGGAGCCACTTTCACACCTGTTTGTCCTACGTGTTCATGATGCGGTCTCCAGCCCATATCTGAAACTGGTTTACTACAACCTGTTGCAGCATGCAAAGTTTTAGCAAGTTCTTCCAGGATGCCCCAGTGTTCTGCGCCTTTCATACCGCGGCCACCGGAAACAACAATGTTTGCTTCAGGAAGTAACACTTCACCGGTTGCCTTCTCTGACGAGAGTATCTTGGTTGCAAAGTCAGCATCAGAAAGTGTAACACTATACGGAGTTACCGCCACATCGCTGCCTACTTCTTTTGCTTCGGCTGCATTCTTCTTCAATGCAATTACTTTTTTAGTATTGCTCAACGTTACTTTTGCAAAAGCTTTACCGGTATAGATGCTGCGCTTTACTACAAAGCCTGCAGTTGTATCGGGAAGTTCTGTAACGTTCGTTGCCAGACTTGCTCCGATCTTCGTTGCTACGCGTGCTGCCACGGGTGTACCCAACGATGAGCTTGCCAGTACAAGTATATCTGCACCTTCATCCTGCAATGCTTTCGTCAACACAGAAGCATATGCCTGTATAACTTCTTTATTTAATTTTTCATCGGCTGCGTGCAACACTTTCTGTGCTCCATATTTACCGAGTGACGCTAATGCTGATTGGTCTGCAGCGCCTAATGCAATGGCTGTTACGGGACCTCCCATAGCATGTGCATAGGCTACAGCTTCTAATGACGTTTTCTTTATTTGTCCTTCTGCTATTTCAACAAATACAAGTATTGACATCTCTATATCTTTTAGATTGACGAATTGTTGACTGATGATTAAAGTACCTTCGCTTCATTCTTCAATAATGTAACGAGCTCCGCTACATTATCGGCAGAAATCATTTTGACTGCTCCTTTCGGAGGAGGCAATTCAAACTTCTGAAGTTTAACACCACTGTCAACTGCTTTTGGTTCAACTACTTTCAATGGCTTTGTACGTGCTGACATGATGCCTCGCATGTTTGGAATTTTCCATTCCGCGATGGGCTCCTGGCAACCGGCAACAAACGGAAGACTTACTTCTACGTATTCTTTTCCGCCTTCGATCTCGCGTGCAAGCTTGGCAGTAGTTCCTTCTATATCCAATTTCATAACCGGAGATATAGAGGGCAGGCCGAGGATCTCTCCTACTATACCATGCACTACACCGCTGTTATAGTCAATGGACTCGCGGCCCATCAAAATCAGATCGTAACCTCCTGCTGACTTTGCATGTTCAGCAATCTGCGATGCAACAAAAAATGAATCTGTGGGCTCTGCATTTATACGGATCGCATCATCTGCACCAATCGCCAACGCTTTGCGAATCGTTGGTTCAGTATCTGCGGTACCAACATTAAGAACCGTTACCGTTGTGCCGGCATTCGCTTCTTTAATTTCAATCGCGCGGGCCAATGCATAATCGTCATAAGGACCGATAATGAACTGGACTCCAGTCGGATCAAACTTGGTATTGTTATCAGTAAAATTGATTTTGGATGTGGTATCCGGTACGTGTGTTATACAAACTAAAATCTTCATCTCACTCTAAATCAATAAGTTCGAAAGTGTTTTTTTGAAACAGGGCTCAAGATACAAAAATCCAAATACCGAACGCCAAATTTTTAAAATTTAGAAGCTTAAAGAAGTTCAAGCCTCTATACTTAATTATGATTTTGCAACTTGACATAACTATCTTTTGCGTATAAAAATTATGTGCAGGCTAAGGCTGTTTGATGTTGTTATAATTTTTATGTTTAAGACTTTGATGGGAAGAATATAGTTGATACGATGAACCGACTTGAGCAACTCCGCCAATTTATACTGGATGATCCTACTGATCCGTTCAATCATTATGCGCTTGCCCTCGAGTATGCGAAGTCGGATGTTGAAACGGCTATCGCGAAGTTTGAAGAGCTCATGCGAGCACACCCTGAATACCTTCCCTCTTATTACCAGGCAGGAAATCTTTTTGAAGCTGTAGGCAAGCGCAACCAGGCTATAGCTGTTCTGCAACAAGGCATAGCACTGGCCAAACAGCAACAGCAGTTCAAAACGCTGCGCGAACTTCAGTCCGTGCTCGATGAGTTGCTATACGATTGACCTCGGCAAATTTACTCTGCTTCTTTTTTGGGAATCAGTTTTGAAAACAATACGGCTTTGTTCAGCTCCAACATTTTTCGCGAGGTGAGATAATGTATAACTTTTTCTTCCAGGAAATGATGCAATGGCAACAGTATGGATATCAATACAATTTTGATTGCCATGATCATCCACGGCTCCCCGTGCGTCAAGTGATGGATCTCATGATCGGCAAGCAGAATAATAAATTCAAACAGGAATATAAATGCGAAGAACCCGAGTATACGAATGGTTGCCGATGATACTCTGAATATACCGAACGTGGTAAGGAGTATAAATACACAGGCAATCGCCACAGTTATACCCATGTATTGAATGTTATGACGCGTGCGCACAGCTTCTTCTTCCGCTAAAGCCTCGCGCTCTTTACGCTTGTTTTCATTCTCTACTTCAAGTACCATCAGATCTTTTTCGGTTGCTAACTTTCGCAGGCTGTCGCTATATACCTGGTATCTGGTATTGTATAAATATGCATTCTTGAAGTCTTGATTTTTCTGGTAAAGGCTGTCCAGTCGCTGCACCACTTCCATCTTCAGCTCCAGGTCTCCAATCTCATTACTCATTGACTCCGCTTTTTTCCAATAGAATAGTGATTTCTGATAGTCTTTCTTTTTCTCAAAGAGGGTTCCCATGTTATCATAGAACCAGTACTTGTTTATGCGATTGGCTTTATTCTCAAAGTAAGGTGCTGCTCTCATCAGGTAGTATTCTGCCGAATCGAGTTTACCAAAATCAATATAGGCCATACCCCGTATCTGGTCCAGCACGTAATCAAAGCCTGCCTTTATTAAAAATTCCTGAAACTCAGGACGCTGACGAATAAACTCTAATGTTTTGGCGGGTCGTTTTTCGGCTATATACATGCTTAACAATCCACCGTAGGTGTTAAGCCTTATGATTTCAAATTTTAGTGTATCGGCAAGTGCCAGCGACTTGTCATAAAAAGCCTGCGCCAGGTCATATTGTTTACTCTTTGCGTAGATCCGTCCCAGCAGGTTATAGTTGTTCAGCCGATCGTAACGCTGTTTATATTTATAGGTAAGCTTGTTGGCTCTGTAGATATAGTCTTTGGCTTTCTCCCAGTCATCGAGACTACTGTAGAACGAAGACAACGCATAGTATACATCGCGTTGCAGGTCGTAATTATCTTTTGCTTTTGTCTCTGCTATATCAAGGGCCAGCAGGTAATTTCGAAACGCCAGCATTTTATCATTTCGCCTGAGGTATGTATTGCCCGTTGATATATAGGTATTCACACGCAGCGAGTCATTGTCTGAATTGGCTGCCAGCGACAGTGCAAGATTATTATAACTCAACGCCTTGTCATAATCCGAATTTTCCCGTTCACAAAGAGCAAGGCATAAATAGGACCATGCTTCGTATTCAGTAAGGTGGTTTGCTTTGGCCATGTCAAGCGCCTTCTGTGAAAATTTTCGGGCGACATTAATATTTTCCACCTGCCCTGAATAATTGCTAAACTTCCTGGCGGTGTTCAGCAGCGACAAAATAATAAGTTCTCGGTCGCGACTTTCCTCTGCAATTTGCTGCATCTCGTTGGCATATTTATCCGACAACGGTCTGTTAGCAGCCAGATAGAATCTTGAGAGTTCATCCAGCCAAATAATTTTTTCACGAGCGGAGGTTGCATTCTCCAGATTCACCTTAATGCTATCGGTATAGGGATTGTCTTGTGCGTGAACAGCACTAATCGTAATAAAGAGTATAACTGTAAGGAGAGTAAAGTATCGCAGCATACCAGGGATTTTGCTTTAAAGATAAAAAATCGACCCTTAAAGCATCACGGATGCTAAATTAAATATCCTACAATAAGCGGTACTCAGTTCTCCTCCGCGCCATCGTCTACCCAGCAGCTTATCAGTTCAATCTGGTTTTGCGTAAGTGGTGTTCCATCAAAAGGCATACTTCTATTTCGGGTAAGCGTTTTAATTTCTGCTGCATGTTTCTTGGCATTGCTATAGATACGAAGATCGAGACGCGTTGTACCATTATGACATCCGCTCAGCGCACATGACTTTTCCATGATCGGCTGAATATCAGAGGACCAGCTTGTTCCTGTAGTGCCTCTCGGCACCGTTACATTGAGAGAAATTGTACATGCTATATTATCTCTTACCTCGATCACATGATTACCGTTTGACAGCCCCGTAAAAATATTGCTTTCGGTAAACTCGCCATTGTCAATTTTATACTGATACGGTGGGTTGCCTTCTGATACCTCTACAGTGACAGAGCCGTTATTCCCCAGACAGAGGTTGTCTTCTCCTAATATTGTTGTAAATGAAAAGTCTTTTGCCATCACCATGATGTTGCTCAGCAGTGTATCACATCCGTTGGCATCGGTTACACCTACACTATAGATACCCGCATGCAGGCCGGTGAATTCGTTGGAGGGTTGTGCTATATTGTTCAGCAGGTAGACGTAGGGTTGTTTGCCGCCACTGGCAATTACCGAGATGCTTCCATCGGTGGTACTGCAACTGGTAGCAGCCGCAATTGCGCTCACATCAAGTGTCAGGTCCGACAAGCTACAATCAAAAGTCTTATTAAGATCATGATTAACGCAAGCGATTAGAACAGAAAAGGGAACGAATAGGAAAAACAGTTTCTTCATACTGGCTTTCATGCTACAGGTATTGAACAAAAATAGCAAGAAGAAGCAATCCTTATAGTATATCTGTATTAAGCCTGGCTGTTAAAACGGAGTTTCATCGTCATTTGAAGGAGGCGGAGGAAGCTGAGGCGCATCATCCGAGTTGAAAGAGTTCAGGCGGCTTTCACGGGTAATCATTCCAGAGAATGGATTATCGTATGATGCCGGGCCATCGAGGTCACCGAACTTCGTATACTTACCGATGAACTTAAGTTTCACGTTAGCAGTAGAACCGTTTCTGTGCTTGGCTATAATTACTTCACCTGTACCTTGCGTTGGCATACCATCTTCATCAACGGTAATCTTATAGTATTCCGGACGATAGAGGAACATTACTATATCGGCATCCTGCTCGATAGATCCCGATTCACGTAAGTCAGAAAGCTGCGGACGTTTATCACCACCACGTGTTTCAACACTACGACTTAACTGCGACAGTGCAAGTACGGGTACACTTAATTCTTTTGCTATACCTTTCAACGCTCGCGAAATCGAAGCGATCTCCTGTTCACGGTTACCGCTTTGCTCACCCTTCATCAGCTGCAGGTAGTCGATCACGATAATCTGTATACCATGTTCTGCTTTCAACCTCCGGCACTTGGCGCGAAGTTCAAGAATAGATATAGCAGGTGTATCATCTATAAATATAGGAGCGTTGGTAAGCTTCGTGGTCTTATGTACCAGCTGCTTCCATTCATGATCGGCCAGATTTCCTTTCTTGATCTTTTCACTTTCGAGTTCTGCTTCCGCAGAGATCATCCTGTTTACCAACTGGATAGAAGCCATCTCGAGCGAGAAGATCGCCACTGGAATTTTGAAATCAACAGCAGCATTACGCAAGGCAGAAACCACAAATGCAGTTTTACCCATACCAGGTCGTGCCGCGATAATAACAAGATCTGATTTTTGCCATCCCGATGTAACACGATCGAGTTCTGTGAATCCACTCGGTACACCCGTCAAACCATCTTTATGTTCTTTCAACACCTGCAACTCCTGGATAGCACGCGCCATCAGGTTTCGCATGTTGTCATAATTCTTACGAAGGTTGGAGTCTGATATCTCAAAAACAGCTTGCTCGGTTTTATCGAGCAACTCGAAGACATCGGTTGTATCTTCGTATGCGTTGTGCTGAATCTGTGAAGCAATGGTGATGAGCTCACGCTTGATCGCCATCTCAATGATCACACGCGCGTGATACTCAACGTTGGCGGCAGAACTTACCTTGGAGGTTAACTCCGCGATATAGTATGCGCCGTTACCTTCGATCAGCTCAAGCTTGCCTTTCTTACGCAGCTGGTGTACAACGGTACGCATATCCACCGGCTCGGATGCTTTGAAGAGCTCAATGATAGCATCGTAAATTTCTTTATGAGCATCCTTGTAAAAATGCTCAGGCTTTAGAAACTCAACAACCGAGTTCAATGCATTCTTCTCAAGCATGAGTGCACCCAACACGGCTTCCTCGAGATCAAGTGCCTGAGGTGGCAACTTACCCAGACTTTCCGAAATATCTCTCGGAAGTAACTTGTTAGCTTTGCTGCCTAACCTCAGAGACGTTGATCTTCCTTGCTCCATACAGTGGTTGTTGTACGCGTATTTTTAATTAAGGGCGACAAACGTACAACCCTTCGTTGTTACTATCCACACAACTTATTAACAAAGTACCAACAATTTAATTGTGTACAAGTTCATAAGTCGATACACTTTACACGACAACAGGAGTAAAAATAACGTATGAACTATAGGCTGTTGTATATATATTTTTAAAGAACAAACATTTTCCTTTATTTTAAAACCGGAATTTTTGATTTCCAGATGCATACAAAAAAACAAAGAGTACATTTTATAGCGATCGGTGGGAGTGTTATGCACAATCTGGCCATTGCTCTGAAGGATGCTGGTCATGATGTAAGCGGATCTGATGATGAGATCTTTGAGCCTTCACGTTCAACTTTAACCAAGCATGGATTACTTCCTGAGAAAGAAGGATGGCGCCCTGATATAATAACTTCTTCTATAGATGTAATTGTATTGGGAATGCATGCGCGAAAAGATAATCCTGAATTACTTAAAGCACAGCAACTTGGATTGAAGATCCTCTCCTTCCCGGAGTATATCTTCGAACAGTCACATGAGAAACAGCGCGTTGTGATTGCGGGTAGTCATGGTAAAACTACCACCACCGCCATCATCATTCATGTACTTAATTACTTCAAGCGCGATTTCGATTATGTTATCGGTGCAAAAGTACCGGGTATAGAAAATACAGTAAAACTTTCGGATGCTCCTATCATTATAATCGAGGGTGACGAATATCTATGTTCGGCTCTTGACCCTACTCCGAAGTTTCTCAAGTATCAACATCACATTGGTGTGATCACCGGAATTTCATGGGATCATGTAAATGTATTTCCGTCTGAAGATGAATATGTAAGGCAATTTGATCTGTTCGCTGACCAGACTCCTAAAAGCGGGATTCTTATTTATTGTGAACAGGATTCCTTGGCGCTGATGATCGGTAAAAAAGAGCGTGCTGATGTTTTGGAGATATCCTACAAAAGTCATTCACATGCTTCCGATAACACCGGACATTTCTTTTTAACCAACGGCAAAGAACGCACCCCGATAAAGATTTTTGGAAGTCATAACTTTCAGAACCTCAATGCTGCGAAAGAAGTATTGAAGAAGATCGGTATAAGCCAGGAACAGTTCTTTGAAGCGATCTCAAGTTTTGAAGGAGCTTCCGGCCGACTGGAAAAAGTATTGGACAACGCTACCGCTACGGTCTATAAAGACTTCGCTCACGCACCTTCTAAAGTTAAAGCTACGGTGAAGGCGATGAAGGAAGCCCATCCTTCACGCGATCTTGTTGCTTGCCTTGAATTGCATACCTATAGCAGCCTCAACAAAAAATTTCTGCCTCACTATAAAGACAGTATGAAGGCAGCACAAACGCAGGTTGTATATTTTAATCCTGATAAAGTAAAAGATAAAAACCTGGAAGCACTGTTGGAGAGTGATGTCCGTTCGGCTTTTGCATCCAACCATATACAGGTGTTTACCAAACCTGATGAACTTCAGAGTTTCCTGGAACAACAAACCTGGAAAAATAAAAACCTGCTGATGATGAGCTCTGGTAATTTCGGAGGTATAAACATTCGGGCCCTTTCTGAAAAGATCTTATCCTAACATTCTTTAACCTTATATTTTTAGAAGTGAAACGATGTTTCGCTCATGAGCCTTTACCATGAAATTAAACCTACGCAATCCGCTCTGTATTTTCGATCTCGAAACAACTGGCACAAACATCACACAAGATCGTATCCTGGAAATTGCCGTTGTTAAGATGATGCCCAACGGAGACATCGTACGGAAAGCGAACGTATTGAACCCCACGATTCCTATACCCGCTGAGTCAACTATATTTCATGGTTTAAAAGATGAAGATGTTAAGGACAAACCTACCTTCAAAGAAGTAGCGAAAGATTATGCTCGCTTCATGGAGGGTGCCGACCTGGCGGGATTTAATGTGATGAAGTTCGATATACCGATGCTGGTAGAAGAGTTTCTCCGCTGTGATGTAGAGTTTGACTATAGTCGCAGAAAGATCGTAGATGCCCAGAAGATTTTTCACATGATGGAGAAGCGCACGCTTGCTGCTGCTTATCGTTTTTATACCAACAAAGATCTCATAAACTCTCACACGGCCGAAGCCGATACAGAAGCAACCATGGAAGTATTGCTTGCGCAGATTGAAAGATATGACGGTAAAGATGTAACGGACAGCCTGGAACGAAAGATTGGTGAAATTAAAAACGATGTAGAAGTGCTCAGCAAACTAACCGTATCCGGTTTAGTAGATCTGGCCGGCCGCATGGTATTAAACGAAAAAGGACTTGAAGTCTTCAACTTTGGCAAGCATAAAAACAAAGTTGTTACCAATGTATTCAAGGAAGAGCCGAGCTATTACGACTGGATGATGAACGGTGATTTCCCGATGGATACAAAGCGTAAACTTACCGAGATAAAACTGCGCTCGTTCAAAAAGTAATCAATGCAATAAGCCCTTTTTATACTTCTTCTCTCCTGCTTTTATTTCCAGCGGCAAGTGATTGGCTTCCGGTGGTATAGGGCATGAGTACTTATCGCTATAGCTGCAATACGGATTGTAGCACTGATTAAAATCAAGCGTTACTTCTTCTGAAACGGGTATATGGAATTCGAGGTAGCGCCCTACGTCATAGGTATCTTTGCCATTGGTTTCATCCGTAAAAGGAATGAACAGGTAATCTTCAAAACCCGGGCGCTTCAGCAAATCAGGACTTTGATATACTTCAAGTTTATAGTCTTCGCCATCCAGTAGAAAGTATATATCTCCGTACTTTACATAGTCCGGTAAACGCGATGTAGTGGTTTTCATTTTGAACAACACCGGCTTTTCATTTTTCACGAAGGTTGCCTTCACACGGTAATTCAAATCGATCGGATAATAATTCAACCCTTTGAATTTACGTCTGTCTTTTTTATCCAACGGAGATTTGGCAGGATCACGGAATTCTCCCTCCTGTTTTTTACGATGTTCGGTGATTTCCTTGATCGCAGCTTCATCCTGAGCTTGCAGTTGAAAAGAAAAAGCTGACACTGCAATCATCAGTGTCAGCTTTACTACAGTGTGTTGCATCATACAATATGATTACTTCTTCTTGTAATACTTCATTGCTTCCGGTACCCAGCCTTGCAAATCGTTTATACGTGTTGAATGCGAAGGGTGAGTTGACAAGAATTCCATTGGCTCCTGTCCTCCGCTTGCCGCGGTCATGCGTTCCCAGAACTTCGGAGCAGCAGCCGGATCGTATCCCGCCATAGCCATAAAGATCAACCCAATATGATCTGCTTCTGATTCATGTTCTCTACTAAATTTCAGCATCCCTACATTCGTACCAGCACCGATTGCCTGCATCAACAATTCTTTCCCTGCCGTTGGATTCTGTCCCATCAACGAACTGATTGTACCCAATCCATATTGAGCAATCATTTGCTGGCTCATACGTTCACGTCCGTGGTTTGCTATAGCGTGAGCAACTTCGTGCCCCATTACAACAGCAACTCCGGTTTCATCTTTACAGATCGGCATGATGCCGGTATAAAAAGCAACTTTACCTCCGGGCATACACCAGGCGTTAACAGTTTTAGGATCATCGATCAGATTAAATTCCCATTTAAAATCTGCAAGTTCAGCAGAAGCGTTGTTCATGGCCATATACTCTTCAACAGCTTTCTGGATTCTAACACCCACACGCTTCACCAACTGAGTTTGTTCAGCGTTGTTTGATAGTGGTCCTTTCTTCAATACTTCATCATATTGCTGATTAGCCACCGGGATAATCTCTGCATTTGACACCAGGCTTAATTGACTGCGGCCTGTAACAGCTACTTTCGCGCAGGCGTAAATGGTTAAACTAGCTATTGAGAAAACGATTATTTTCTTCCACATAAGGATGTTTAATTTGTTTCAAAAATACAAAACCACTTGTGTATTGTTTTATAAATTCGTGCCAAAAGTTATTCATATTGAGCAGAAATGAAAGACCATGCGCAGTGCGAACGATTTTGAAAGATGCCTTTCATTATTTCAATACGATGATCTTTCTCCACAGTAGTATATATTGACATCCAAACAAATTGAAACTCCATGAGAATTTTTGCGATCGGTAGAAATTATGCAGAGCACATTAAAGAGCTAAACAATGAACGTCCTGATGAGCCTGTAATTTTCACAAAGCCAGACACCGCTGTACTTCGAAACAATGCTCCGTTCTATCACCCAGATTTTTCCAACGACATTCATCATGAAGTTGAACTTGTACTTCGCATTTGTAAAGAAGGAAAAAATATACAGGAGAAATTTGCCAGTAAGTATTATGATGCAATCGGTATCGGCATAGATTTTACAGCTCGTGATCTTCAGCAGAAAGCGAAAGAAAAAGGTTTACCATGGGACATTGCGAAAGGCTTTAATGGCTCTGCACCACTGAGCGATACATTTATCCCGGTAAGTTCCTTCAGCGATTTAAAGAATATTAATTTCAGTTTAAAGATTGATGGTGAACTCCGGCAACAAGGCAATACAAGTCTTATGCTTTTTAGTTTTGATTTTATAATTTCGTATCTGTCGAAATTCTTTACGCTGCGTACAGGTGATTTAATATTTACGGGTACACCAAAAGGTGTTAGTCCGGTGAAGGTGGGGAATGTGTTATCGGCATATATAGAAGATGAGAAATTATTGGAGTTTGAAGTTAAGTAAGGTAGCTGCAGCAATATGTATAGCTATACATCCATTTTTTACGTTTGCTCAGCTCAGCAAGCAGGAGGTTAAATTTGCAAAAGACCCTGCAGAAGAAAAATATCTATACCCGATAAAGCCCGGGCACCCCGGCTCACTGGCCGGTACGATGGGTGAGTTGCGCAGTACGCATTTTCATTCCGGTATAGACATCCGTACAGACAATATGATTGGCTATGCAGTACTCGCTTCCAAGAGCGGGTATGTATCGCGCGCCAGTACAGGTGGCTCAGGCTATGGAAACGTACTCTATGTAACGCACCCGGATGGTAACACTACGCTCTATGCTCACCTTGATCAATTCAAAGGCGCTGTTGCACAGCAGATCCTTCAGGAACAGTATAAACTAAAGTCTGGCGAGATCGATCTATACTTTCAGAAAGATCAGTTCAAAGTAAAGCAAGGTGACACGATTGCGCTTTCCGGTAATTCGGGAGGTTCAACAGGACCACATTTGCATTTTGATATACGCGACTCGAACAATTATGCGCTTGATCCATTAAAGATTGGGGCTTTCAAAGAGATTGTAGATAACCTCCCTCCTGCTCCCGAAAAAATTGCGTTGGTCACACTCAATCCGGATTCACGCATCAACGACCGCTTTGGAAGATTTGAATTCTATGGAAACAAGGTGGGCAATAACTACGTGGTGGCAAGCCCTATACTCGCAAGTGGAAACATCGGCATTGAAATCCTTGCGAAAGACAAGATGTCGTATAAGAGTCCTTTTTATGGAGGTGTAAACTTCCTGGAGGTTTGGGTAGACAGTGTGTTGGTATTCCAGCAATTTATTGACAAACTAAATATAGCGGAGACCCGCGCCATTTATACGCTGATGGATTTCAAAACCATGCGAAGTAAAGGAACACGCTTTTACAAGCTATATGTTGATGATGGCAATCAACTGAAGTTCTATAATCAATCTCCGACTGATGGCAAGATCAAGATTAACCCCAACAAGATCTCCAATATAAAGATCCGCATGAAGGATAGTTACAATAACACAAGCAGTGTATCCTTTAAGCTCAAACCGAACCCGGTTATAAAAGAAGTAATGTCGTTGGAGCCGATGACGACCGATCTGCTATACGACATCAGTGAAAACACAATGATGCTGACGGCGAAAGCCGGAAAAGATCTTGGTGCACGCGCATTGGTGTATACCAATGGAGTTTCGGAAGAAGTTGACCCTACCTATCACAACGTCAACCGCAAGGTATATCTGTTTGATCTGCGTAAGAAGATTCCGGACTCGATCATGATCAACAATAAGACTGTCCGTCCGAAAATCAAGATCAGTATTCCTTCGGGCACAGAGTATAAATACTACAGCGATATCATGGATATCGATTTCCCCTTAAATGCAATTTACGATACGCTATATCTGAATACAGATTATAAACTTGATAAAAGCGGAAACGAAATCTTTACCATTGGTTCGCGTACCGTGCCCCTGAACAAGAGCATTCATGTGTCGCTTAAAAAAACAAAGACGTATCCTGCCGATGGCAAGTATAATGTTTATCGCAGCACCGGAAAGGCGTATTCATTTATAGGAGGCGAATGGCTAAACGGGCGAATCGAGTTTAATACAAGAGAGTTTGGAGACTTCACGATATTAAAAGATACTGAAGCGCCTTCCGTCCGTCCGATATATATCAATAACCAAACGGTGAGGTTTAAGATCCGCGATAATTTATCAGGCATCTCTTCTTTCGAGGCAAACATAAATGGAGAATGGTTGTTAATGCACTACGATAGTAAAACGGCAACCATCTGGTCAGAGCGCTTTGACAAAACCACTCCGCTAAAAGGAACTTTCGAACTCACTGTAAAGGATAATGCCGGGAATAAAAGTACATTCACTCAAAAAATTCTCTGACCATGGCATTACAAATTGGCAGTAAAGCTCCTGACTTTGCTATAAATGATCAGGATGGAAAAACTGTAAAGCTTTCCGACTTCAAAGGTAAAAAGCTCGTGCTCTATTTTTATCCCAAAGATATGACACCCGGTTGTACAGCAGAAGCATGTGATCTGCGTGACAACTATAAACTCCTTCAGAAGCAAGGCTACGAAGTATTGGGGGTTAGCACCGATACAGAAAAGCTTCACAAGAAATTCATTGAAAAAGAAAAGCTTCCGTTCCGCTTGTTAGCGGATGTCGATAAAAAACTTCATGATGCCTATGGCACCTGGGTAGAGAAATCTATGTATGGCCGAAAGTATATGGGCACTGCACGCGTTACCTTCATCATTAATGAGAAAGGTATCATTGAAGATATAGTCGAAAAGGTCGACACAAAAAATCATACAAGTCAAATTTTAAAAGACGGCAATGTATCCGCGAAAGCTCCTGCAAAAAAGACGGTGAGTAAAGCAGTGGTGAAAGCCGTTGCCAAGAAAGCTATTTCTAAAACAACCGTGAAGACAAAAAAAGCGGCAACCAAAAAGAAGTAATCATCTTTTTTTGTTCGGACAAAAGAAAAGAGACCACTCCATATTGGAATGGTCTCTTTTTCTATTTCTACGAAGGGGATATAAAAATTATGATGCTTTATTCTTAATGTCTTGAACTTCAGAACGAATCGTCTGAGCCAGGTTCTTAAGATCTTGCATACCCTTTCTTACACGGGTACCGGCAGCACTGTTCCCTTTGTTATAAAACTTGTCGATATCTCCTTCTAAGGAAGTAATGAGATCTTTAAGCTCTTGAAACTTTTGCATTGTCTTGGAGTTTTAGGATTTAATAATTTAGTTTCTTACTGCCAATTTAAGTAAAAACCTTAAAAAACAACTCAAAAAGCGGTTTTTTTTGGATTACTTCGTAACAGACACTAAAACTTCCTGCTTGTAAAATCCATTATCGAGCTTGGTTTTAAGCTGCGAAAACGCTGTTAAAGTCTCCTCAACATCAGCCAAAGTATGCGATGCTGTAGGAATGATCCGGAACATGATAACATCCTTTGGCACAACAGGATAGATCACCACAGAGCAGAAAATTCCGAAGTTTTCACGCAGATCCATGGCCATGTTTGCAGCCTCACCAACACCGCCCTTAAATAACACAGGTGTTACCGGTGAAGTGGTCGTTCCGATATTAAAGCCGCGTTCCTTCAAACCAGCCTGCATGGCGTTCACGATCTTCCAAAGGTTGGCTTTTAGCTCAGGTTTTGTGCGCAATAACTCCAGGCGTTTCAATCCACCAATTACCAGTGGCATCGGAAGACTCTTCGCATAGATTTGTGAGCGCACGCTATAGCGCAGGTATTTTATAATCCGTTTTTCACCCCCCACAAACGCACCGATGCTAGCCATCGATTTCGCGAACGTAGAGAAGTATAGATCGATACCATCCTGAACACCTTGCTCCTCACCTGTTCCGGCTCCGGTAGTACCCATCGTTCCAAAACCATGAGCATCATCAACGAACAGACGGAAATTATATTTCTTCTTCAACTCAACAACACCTTTCAGGTCGCCTTGTTTACCCGACATTCCAAATACACCTTCGGTGATCACTAATATACCACCACCTGTTTCTTCTGCTAACTTGGTTGCACGCTGAAGTTGCTTTTCAAGGCTCTCCATATCGTTATGCGTGTACACGAAACGCTTACCCATATGCAGGCGAACACCATCAATGATACAAGCATGCGATTCAGCATCATATACTATAACATCTTTGCGATCAACCAGTGCATCGATAATAGAGACTACTCCCTGATAACCGAAGTTCAGAAGCATCACATCTTCTTTCTTGATAAACTCCGCGAGTTGACGCTCAAGCTCCAGGTGATTAACGGAGTTACCAGACATCATCCTGGCTCCCATCGGCAAGCCCATTCCGAATTCAGCAGCAGAATCCGCATCTGCCTTACGCACTTCAGGATGGTTCGCCAGGCCCAGGTAGTTATTCAAACTCCAGTTGAGGACTTGCTTACCATTAAACCTCATGCGTGGACCGATTTCACCCTCCAGCTTTGGAAAGAAAAAATAATCATCAGGAAGATGAGAGTACTTGGCCAGCGGACCGGCCTCCATTCTTAGCTTGTCAAATAAGTCTACCATTTCAGATCTTGTTAATTGCGGCAAAAATAAGGAAAAAACACAAATATACTTCCCAAACACCCGATAGGAATGATCGAATAAGTTAGTTGAAAACCGTTAGATTTGCTCAAATTCTTACCAATGGAAGCTATTCGCAAAAATATGACCAGGAAAGATTGCAGCCGCAATGAAACCAAGGCCGCTATAAATTCAGACTCCGTTACATTCTTATTAAAATGCGTTTAGACATTAACCCGTATTATACTTTCTCAAACTATGCCTTCGATAAAAAAAATACTCATTGCCAATCGTGGTGAAATTGCTTTGCGGATCATGCGCTCTGCGCGCGAGCTCGGAATCAAAACTGTCGCGGTATATAGTGAGGCCGACCGGAATGCTTTACATGTTCGCTTCGCAGATGAAGCGGTGTTAATCGGACCACCTCCCTCTTCGGAATCATACCTGCGTATGGAGAAAATTATTGATGCTGCCCGCAAGACAGGTGCTGATGCTATACATCCCGGATATGGATTCTTATCCGAGAATGAAGACTTCGCCAAACTGGTTGAGGACGAAGGTTTGATTTTCATTGGGCCTTCTGCGAAAGCTATAGAACTGATGGGAAGTAAACTTGCTGCGAAGGCAGCGGTCGCTAAATTCAATGTTCCCTTGGTGCCGGGCACCAGTGAGCCGATTACAGATGTAAAGGCTGCTAAAAAAGTTGCTGCAGATATAGGCTATCCTGTATTGATTAAAGCAAGTGCCGGTGGTGGTGGTAAGGGGATGCGCATTGTGGAAGACGAGCAAAGTTTTCAGGAACAGATGGAGCGTGCCATCAGTGAAGCAACATCAGCATTTGGTGATGGCTCTGTCTTTATTGAAAAGTATATTACCAAGCCACGCCATATAGAGTTTCAGATTTTTGGTGATCAACACGGAAATGTAGTACATCTCTTTGAGCGTGAATGCTCTATTCAGCGCAGACATCAGAAGGTTGTGGAAGAAGCACCGTCATCTATACTCACACCTGAAAAACGAAATGCCATGGGTGAAGCTGCTATCAACGTTGCCAAGTCGTGCGGGTATTACGGAGCCGGAACGGTGGAGTTTATTTTAGATGATCAACTGAATTTTTATTTCCTGGAGATGAATACACGTTTGCAAGTAGAGCACCCGGTAACAGAAGAAGTTACAGGGCTTGATCTTGTAAAGCTGCAGATCAAAGTAGCAGAAGGTGAAACGATTCCCTTCAAACAGGAAGACCTGAAAATTACCGGACATGCCGTTGAAGTCAGAGTATATGCAGAAGACCCGGCCAATAATTTCTTACCAGATATAGGCACGCTTCAAACCTATAGACGTCCGCAGGGACATGGCATTCGTGTCGATGATGGTTTCGAGCAAGGTATGAGTATACCTTTCTATTACGATCCGATGATCGCCAAGCTGATCTGCCACGCAGAAGATCGCGCAGGTGCCATCGAAAAAATGATTCGTGCCATTGATGAGTATGAAATCACCGGGCTTGAGACAACGCTTGGCTTTTGCAAATTTGTAATGCAGCATGAAGCATTTCGCTCTGGTAATTTTGATACACGCTTTGTTGAAAACTATTTCAGACCGGCAACATTACTATCTTCCAATGAAGAGGAAGAACTGATCGCTGCCGTGCTCGCTACCACGCTGACAAATGGAAACGGCAAGCAAGAGACTGAAAGCTTTTCAACTCCTGCAAGCAACTGGAAAAAGAATCGCCTTTAAGAAGTTCACAAGTATAATTTCAATTAAGATATATATAATCGAATGGCTGAAATTCTCCCCATCCGCCCCTGGCGCTATAATCAGCAATTATCACAACGTATAGATGACCTGACTTCCCCCCTCTTTGATGTCGTGTCCGAAAAGCAACGGGCTGCACTCTATCAAAGTCCCTATAATAGTATTCACCTTTCGGTACCACAACCTCCGAATGCTGCCGAGCGAGCGTACAAACTCCTCGAAAGCTGGAAAGAAAAAGGCATCATTCTACAGGATAAGCTTCCTGCTATATATGTATACTATCAATACTTTAAGGTACAAGGGTCTTCCAAAGAATTTTGCCGTAAAGGTTTTGTAAGCCACATCCGGACATACGATTGGAATGAGAACGTAATTCTTCGTCATGAGAATACCATTCCAAAAGCTGTAAACGACCGGATTGAATTACTTGAAAAAATACAACTTCACGCCAGTGCCACGCATGGGCTATATACCGATTCGTCTTTTACCTTGGAGAAGTATATGGATGAGGCCGTTCGCAATCCGCTCTATGAAACGGAAGATTACCAGGGCGTACGCGATGTTCTGGCGGTGATCCATGATAAGGGTGTTATACAACACTTCATTGATTTCATTCAGCCAAAAACTATAATTCTCGCCGATGGCCATCATCGGTACGAAGGCTCGCTATACTATAAGCATAAACAACAGGAGGCTAATCCGCATCACACCGGAAAGGAAGGGTATAATTACCACCTCATGTATCTTACCAATACAGAATCAGACGATCTTAAAATCTTGCCAACACATCGGTTGGTTCGTGACATAGCAAATTTCAATGAAGAAGATCTTCTTAAAAAGCTGGAGGAAGATTTCATTATCAAACCGATTGAAGATGCCTGCACGTTGAACGAAGTTATCCTAGGGAAACCATGGGCCTTTGGACTAATCTTCCGCGAGAATGCCTACAAGATCAGACTGAAGCCAGAATCTTTATCGAAGATCAAATGGCATTTCCCCGATGTTATCAAGGCACTTGATCTGACTGTAATGCATTACTTCGTCATCGAAAAAGCACTGGGCATTCCAGGTAAAGAACAACGTCAGTCTGAAAATATAGAGTTCGACAGAAGTTTTTCAGATTGTCTGAAGAGAGTTATTCAAGGCGAAGCTCAGCTTGCCATCATCACCAACGAAGTATCCATCGAGGATGTAAAAAAAGTCTGTGCCAGTGGCTATACCATGCCACAGAAATCAACGTATTTTTACCCCAAAGTCATTGGAGGATTTCTGTTTAGCTCCGTGAAGGAAAATGAATTTTCAACACCGGTATATTCACCATTTTAGTATATGAGTACGCAACGTCCTATCATACTTGCATCGAGTTCGCCTCGAAGACAATACCTGATGAAAGAAGCTGGCTTCACTTTTACAATTGAAAAGCCGGATGTAGAAGAAGACTTCCCGGCAGCATTGCCTTCAGAACAAGTGGCGCGATACCTGGCTGCGAAGAAAGCAGAATACTTCAGGCCAAAGATGAATGACGAAATTATTGTTACCGCAGATACGGTTGTGATCTTGAACAATACGATCATGAATAAACCACAAGACCGTGTGGAAGCAATCCATATGCTCTCTGAACTTTCCGGTAAGACACACACGGTTATGACGGGTGTATGTATACTCTCGAAAGAACGAGAAGAAACTTTCGATGACACAACCGAAGTAACCTTTGTAAAGCTCACACCATCGGAAATAGAGTTCTATGTTGATCAATACAAACCATTTGATAAAGCCGGTGCCTATGGTGCGCAAGACTGGATTGGTATGGTGGCCATCGAAAAAATAACGGGTTCGTATTTTAATGTTATGGGACTTCCCATTCACAAAGTATACCAGTATCTTAAAAACTGGTAATGAAAAAGATCTGGAAGCATCTCGTTAGTCATTTTAATATTGACTTCCAGTGGGCGCACTATCTTTTCACCGCACTATTCCTGGCTGCTTGTCTATATATTAATTATACTGTCGATTTCGAAGACAGCATTCTGGACAATCTTTCAGGGATGTATAAATGCGGAGCATACTTCATATTCTTTGCCGTTGCATATTATACTGTACTTCTGTCCGCTACAGTTTTCAAGAAAGAACGAGCCTTTTGGAAAAGCAGAGCCTTTCACATCAAGAGCTTGCTGGTACTATTCGTACTGGCTTTCGACAAAAGTATTCCCTTCTTAAAACCGCTGATTAATTCATTCGTGGAACCCCAGCTTTACGTGTGGGTTTATAAGGTAAGTGTTAATGTTATAAGCCTCTTTACCATTATACTTCCGTTACTGCTATACTATTATATATACGAAAGAAAAGAGAAACATGTATATGGATTGAATGCGCAGCACTTTGATACACGTCCCTATTTCAGTATGCTTATGATCATGCTACCGCTGATTCTGGCAGCTTCATTCCTGCCGTCTTTTATAAAACAATACCCTATGTATCGCGGAGCGGGCGCTGCACAATACCTGGATATACCGGAATGGATCACCGTGTCGAGTTACGAACTTGCATATGCACTTGACTTTGTATCGGTAGAATTTTTATTCCGCGGTTTTCTCGTCATTGGACTATTGCAGTTTACAGGTAGAAATTCAGTATTGGCTATGGCATCGGCGTACTGCTTCCTTCACTTCGGGAAACCGGCCGGGGAAGCCATCAGCTCAATCTTCGGAGGCTATATCTTGGGTGTCATTGCCTACGAGACAAAGAGTATATGGGGAGGGATTATTGTTCATGTTGGGATTGCGTGGATGATGGAAGGCATTGCCTACTTACAGAAAATATTTCATTACCTTTTCGAATAATTCGAGCGGGAAGATCCTAAACGCTCGAAATAATAGTATAGATTAGTACCAGGGCATGATGAAACTTTCGGCTGTAATTATAACGTACAATGAAGAAGCTAATATTGGCCGATGTCTGAAATCTCTGATTCCAGTAGTTGACGAAGTGGTTATACTCGATTCATTCTCGAAAGACCGAACTCTGGAAATCATCTCTCAACACGGTCTCAATTTCATTCAACGTGAATGGACTGATTATTCGGATGCAAAAAATTACGCAAACTCAAAAGCTACTGGAGAATTTATACTTTCTATAGATGCTGATGAAGAATTATCGCCTGTCCTGCAGCAAAGTATATTAACATGGAAAAACAATCCATCTGCCGATGCATACCAGATTAATCGCCTTACAAATTACTGTGGCAAATGGATCTATCATTGCGGATGGTATCCTGAATATAAAGTAAGGATCTTTAAAAGAGGCACGCAATGGAAAGGTCTTGTACATGAAGATCTCGTCTTTGACAACGAACCCAAAGTAGAGAAGCTAAAGGGTGATCTTTACCACTACTCCTACCCGACTATCGATAGTCATTTAAAAAAAGTGCTTCAGTACTCCAAACTAACTGCAGAGAAAAAATTTAAAGCTGGTAAAAAGTATACTTTACTTTGGCATGGAATACTAAAACCCTGGGTAGTCTTCTTTAAAAAGTATATACTCCAACTTGGAGTATTGGATGGATATTATGGATTTGTAATCTCAGCCTTTACTTCATTTTTCCATTTTCTGAGATATATACATTTCAGAGCATTACGAAAGGCAAATCGATAGCTGGCATGTGAGAGTGTTAATGTCCTAGATGTTTTAAAATACGTTCTGCCAAAGCATCCCAACTAAATTCTTCGATTTTCTTTCTGCCGTTCTTCGCCAGTGTTTCCCGTAACTCAAAATCCTGCATCAGCAAACGAAGCGCAGATGCAATCCTCCACGACCAACGCGATACAACAATGCCGGTTACGGAATGAATCAGGAAGTCGCGGGTGCCTGATTCAGTACCTACAACGGGAATGCCGCACGCCATTGCCTCGGCCGTTGTGTTTGAGTGCCCCGCTTTCTTTTCTGCGGATACATATATATCGGCACGATGGAATAACTCCTGATTCTTATTGACGGGATGATTAACAACGAACTCAAAAGGTACGTTGGTCGTGAACTCATCAATAGCGGCCTGTGCCTTCTCATTAACAGGCGTGTCGAACAATAGTAGTTTTATATTATAGCCTGCCTTGTATAGCTTCTCACATGCTTTTACTACAAGGCGTGTACCCTTCTTCTTTTCAACCAGACGCCCATACGTCATGATCACAAAAGGCTCGTCAGTACCTTTCTTTACTATAACCTTAGGCTGAAAAGTATTGGTATTTATTCCGCCAAAAGCTTTAAAGGCTTCGATCCTATATTTGGACTTAACCGTTTCATAAGCGTTTGTAGAGTTTGCAAAGACTTCTACTGTTGGATATTTCCTCAGTATCCGAAGGTTGTCAGACGGTCTTACGAAATATAGTATCTTCCGTTTGGCATTGGCCCGTTCAATCTCCGGAAGGTATTGAGTTTCCGTGATGAATATAGCTTCCAATGTAAATGTGGGGAGCTCTTCCAGTTTTACCGTTTGAACTCCGCCCGTGTACCATGTAGGCGCAATTCCATCGGGGGTAAATACGATAAAAGTATATCCCTTCTTTTGAAAAATATCACCAAGTTCAAAAAAACGTTTTACTCCACCGTATAGTTTGGTATGTGGAAGGATCGCTGCAAACTTCATGTGTCGAATATTTATACAGTATCAGGATAACAACACTTTGAATGCCCGCTTCAACTTACTTCGTAATTGAATCATGGAAGGGATCGGTGTTTCTGAAGTAGTTTCCGGATCAAAGTCACGCCCCATGCGCAGATAGTATGCATAAAACACACGCGCTGTTATTCCCCATTTTATAAGAAACGTATCGCTTCCTTTATTCTTCTTAAGTCTCTTTGTGGATTTAGACTGAAAATGATATACACGGCTGTTCCCTATGCCTTTAAAGATCCGAATGCCATACTTCCACAACTTCATTGAGAAGTCTGGATCCGAGTACATCCCCGGTGAAAATTCTATACTATATCCACCGACTACATCCCACACCCGTGTACTCACTACACTGGGAGGCCACGATGCACCATACCAGTCCTTCTTTACTACAGATTTATAGGTTGCCAGTAACTCTTTCTCTTTAAAGGTTTCCAAGCTATCACCAAAATGCTGAACAATCGACACTACACTCGGATTCGTTGTTGCGTATGGCTCTATAAGCGTTGCTGATAACATAAAGTTATCATGACCAATCTTCTGTATTTCAGTATACAACTCAAGGTCCCAGTTCGGACATACGTACATATCATCGTTCATGTATACCATATACTCAGACTTGATCAACGCCCGGCATGAATTCATTGCCACGCATATACCTTCGTTTTTAGAAGAGTGAAGGAAATCTATATCCGGTTGTGTTCTTAACCAGTCCGCTGTTCCATCTTTGCCTTCGTTTACAAAAATTATGATCTGGTTTTTGAAATGTGAATTCTTGCGAATGCTATTAATGCACAATTCCAGATAAGGCTGATTATTCCAGGTGGGAATTACTATGGAAAAATAAAAATTCTCTGACGTCATCTTGCAAAATAAGGGAAGTATTTCAATAATCGAAAGAAGCCGACCTCTGTACTACGCGTTCTTATAAACACGAATAAGGTCTGAAGCGATTACCTGTGGCTCAAACCGCTTAATATACTTGGTGGATGTACTGATAACTCTTTCGGCAAGTGCGCTGTCGGTTAAAACATTGTTCAATGCTGCTCCCAATGATTCAGCGTTATTCGGATCAACATAAATCGCATCCGGGCCTGCAGCTTCATGAAAGCAAGATCCTTGAGACGTTATAACGGGTACTCCTGATTCGATCGCCTCCAGCAACGGTATTCCAAAACCTTCGAACAAGGATGGGTATACAAATACAGTAGCCATTTGATACAGTGCAGGAAGGTCTTGAAAAGATGCCTGGTGTATAAGTATAATTTTATCTATCACCTTTCTTTCCTGGGCACAGGCTATAACTTCTTTCAAATAGTCAGTGGCTCGTCCTACTATAACTACGGGAATCCGTATACTCTCGGGCAACAATGCCAATGCCTCTACCAGGCGTTTGACATTCTTTCGTTCTTCAATGGTGCCAACATTCAGAATATACTCGTCGGGCAGATTATACTTGGCTTTTACAATTGCTTTTTCCTGTGTTGATGCCTTCGTTTTAAAAATAGGGTGACTTCCCTGGTAAACAACTTCGATCTTGGCCGGATCTACTTTAATGAACTCGATGAGATCATCGGCTGTCTGTTGACTAATCGCGATTACTTTGTCTGCGATGCGGCATGCTGATTTCACCTTGGCAGTATAGATGGCTACATCGATCGGATTATAGAACTTGGGATAACGGATATAGATCAGGTCGTGTACGGTAACTATTTTCCGGATATGCTTTGGCAAGCCTGATGGCAGTTCCTGGCTTAGCCCGTGAAAGATATTGAGACTTTGTATGCTTGGTGATAGGCTTACACCCCATGATCGCCACAACCCTTTAAAGAACGTAAAGCCACCGGTTGGTCCGATGGCTTTTATATTGGTTCGTGCCAGAATAGGATCTACCTCCGGGTGTGATTTGATCTTGGGAGAGTATAATGTATATATATTCTCCGGAGCGAATTCACTCAAGGCATTTACCACAAAACGTGAGTAATTACCGAGGCCGGTAAAGTTGGTGAAGAGTCGTTTGGCTTCGAAACCAACCTGCATTATTTTTTAAACTCTTTGTGATAGCGTTCAATGCTGGCTTTGATGATCTCCTCCGCTTTTGGCTTCGAAAGAAATTCATCTACAATTACCTTTTTGTTTTCGAGTGATTTATAGTTCTCGAAGAAGTGCTTCAATTCTGCGAGCAAGTAATCCGGTAAATCTTTAACATCAGAGATATGGCTTACGCTAGGATCTTCCTCCGCAACAGCGATGATCTTATCATCAGCTTCACCACGGTCAATCATTTGCATTACACCGATTACTTTAGAAGGAATCAAGCATCCTGGTACTACAGCAACCTGGGTCAATACAACTATATCCAACGGATCATGATCTTCACCTAATGTCTGCGGAATAAATCCATAGTTCAATGGGTAATACATGGAAGCGTAGATTACACGATCCAGTTTAATCAAACCACTGTCCTTGTCAATTTCATACTTCGCACGAGAGCCTTTTGGAATTTCAATAATTGCATTGATCTGTTCCGGAGGGTTTAAACCGGTAGCTACTTCATGCCACGGATGCTTTATCATATTCGTTTATAAATTTTATTTTGGGCGCAATATTAAACAAAAAAGCCCCGACTTGAGTCAAGGGCTTTTCATTTGCTATATAGCTTTTACTACTTTTCTTTTTTATCAGCGTCCTTCTTTTCCATCGCTCTCACCTTATCTCCATCTTTCAAACGTTTGGATACGGCCAGAAAAGGGCCTGTGATAATTTCAGTGCTGTCACTGATGCCGGAAAGAATTTCAATATTATCGAAGTCACTCATGCCTGTTTTTACTTCAACCATCTTCGCCGTGCCTTTATCGTTTACAAAAACAACTGTTTTGTTTTCCTTTTTAGGTGCCGGTTTAACTTCTCCTTGTTGCTTTTTCGAATCCGAGTCTCCTTTATTTTCCTTGTCTGATTTAGCATCTTCAGGATTACGGGTTGTTACAGCCGACAATGGCACAGAGAGTGCGTTTGTTTTCCGGTTGGTCAGGATGTCAACACTGGCAGTCATACCTGGAAGAAACGGATATTTTTTACCTGCAGCCACCAGATCCTGGTATGACGAACTCAAGATCAAAATGCGTACTTCAAATTCAGTGATCGCATCCGCTGATGCCTTGTCTTTCGCTGTGTTGGCAATCAACGTAACGATACCTTTGAATTCTTTTCCTTGTGTTGAGTATGCATCTACATCAATGATCGCAGTATCACCAAGATGTACACGTACTATATCATTTTCATTTACATCCACACGTACTTCCATAGTATTCAGATCAGCGATGCGCAGCATTTCTGTACCGGCCATCGTTGCAGTTCCTACTACACGTTCACCTTTCTTCACAATAAGCTTCGATACAACACCGGTCATAGGCGCATCAACGGTAGTCTTGCGAAAGTTTTCTTCAGCTTCTTTCAACGATGCCTGTGTGCTTCGTATTACGTAGCGCGCAGCCTCTACAGATTGCTCCGCCGAAGTAACATCGTTTTTGGCTACTTCATAATTTTGCTGCGCGAGTTGCCAGTCTGCTTCAGAGATCACTTTTTCTTTCCAAAGTTTTTCCTGGCGTTTATATTCACTCTCTGCACGAATAAACTGTGCACGTGATCTTGATAAGCTTGCATTGGATTGCTCCAGGTTTGCACGCTGCTGACTTAATCCCGCTTGCGCGCGATCAAGCTGACTCTGCCATGTATCCGGACGAATCCTTACAAGCCGCTGTCCCTTCTTCACAGAATCACCTTCTTCAATGAGCAAGTCAATGATCTCGCCTGAAACCTCTGGCGCTATTTTTACTTCGGTAACAGGTTGCACTGTGCCGGAAGCACTTACCTTTTCAGTAATCAATACGCGCTTTGCTTTCGCGAGCTCTACCTCCATTTCTTTAGGCTTGCCGATCCAGCCTGCCTGACTTCCTATAACGGCCAGGACTAACAGTAATGCTACGGCTCCGATAAGCCAGTAAATCAGTTTGTTTGATTTTTGTTTTTGTTTTGCCATTGCGGTGATATATTAATACTCCAGGGGTTTACCTTGATAAAAATCGAGAACTTTTTTCTTGAAGATGAAATCATATTTAGCACGACTCAGGTCAGTCTTTGCACGAAACAAATCATTTTGCGAAACCTGAAACTCAAATGAGTTTGCTGATCCTGCACCGTAACGTTGCTCCATCATGCGGAAAGCTTCCTCGCGGGCATTCACCTGTCTTAAAGATGAGTTATACGTCTTCGCTGCTGCAACAGCATCGTTATACGCAGTCTCTACATTTTGACGCAGCGTCTGGTCAGTGAGTTGTGCATCGATCTTCGCTTGTTGATTTTGAATTACTGTGCGCTGCACGGTAGCCCTGGCACTGAAGTTATTAAATATAGGAATGATGAGTTGAAGTCCGAGGGTACGGTATATATTGTCTTTTACCTGCGAGCCAAAGCCGTAGGTATCTCTATAGGTACCATTGGGACTAACTGTATATACCGGTGAATTCAAATCCTGATTTAAATATGCTACCGGACTTTGCGAAAATGAAAATCCTCCATTTGGGTCAGCATAGAATTGTGATTCTTGCGTACTCGAGTAGTTCGTATTCAAACCTGCTACTAAACTTAAGCGTGGATATAAACTTCCGCGTGATGATTTCACTGCATAGTATGAACTCTGAATTCTATACTCTGCACTTTTAATTTCCGGCATAGTCTGACGGGCGATATCATAAATTTCATCGCGCGTCTGATCGATCACAAGTTCTTCAGGGTCCAGTCCTGGTATCTCTACATCCAAACCTTGTGAAGCAGGAATTTGCAATGCTTGCTTCAGTTGAAGGATTGATAAGGCAAGTGCATTCTCTTGCTGTACCAACGTCACTTCGTTGCCCGCTGCCTGCGCATCCAGGTTCAACTCCTCTGAGCGTGGCAGTGAACCTGCCGCTACTTGCTTGCGTGTGCGTTCAAGTTGTTGCTGACTGGATGCAAGTTGGAACTTTGCATTTTCAACAAGTTCCTTATTGAACACTACATTGATGAATAAGTTCGCTACATTCAGAATGAGATCGTTCTTCGCTTTGGCGAGATCTTGTTCGGTAGCAGCAACAAATCGTTGATTTTGCTTCACCGTATTATGAATGCGCATGCCATTAAACAATGGTAAAGAAGCATTCGCGGAAAGGTTGGATGATTTGATCTCCTGTGACACGAAGCTGTTACTTACCGGATCAAGACCACGCCCCCAGCTATAGCCATAGGATGCATTTCCATTAACACTTGGCAACCGTGAAAAGTGAGCTTGTCGCAAATCGACTTCACTGCTCTCCACATCATAGGCAGTCCGTTGTACGTTGAGGTTGTTGGCAAGTGCATACTCTATACACTTTTGCAACGACCACTTCTCTGCAGCAGGTGGCGTTTGCGCCTGCTGCTTTAGCGTATCGATCTGTGCCTGGCAGACGCTATATCCTGCCAGTAAAATAAAAAATCCTGTAATTACTCTTTTCATGTATCAACGATCTATATCCGGTATATAAATTACTTGTTTAACCCAGCTAAGACTCCGTAAGTATGATAATGTTACAGGCTTTATACCCGAGTCCATTTCAATTACCAGGCAGGCTACATCATTCTTGCCTTTACGGGATACCGACATGGTTGCTATATTGCAATCATCGTGTGCCAGTACATCTGCAATAAATGCTATACTTCCTTTTACGTCTTCTGCTGTAATAATGATCGTGTGAAGGTTTGCCCCGAAGTCGGCTTTAAAACCATTCACCTCCGCGATGTTTATCAGTCCGCCACCACGGCTCTCGCCCACAACTTCTATAGTATCTTCACCACGTTTTAAATTTAACTTGATGGTGTTTGGATGCATGGTCGATGCATTGCCTACAGACTTGAATTTATAGTGAAGTCCTTCTGCCTTTGCTATATCCAGCGACTCCTTTATTCTCTTGTCATCGGTTTTAAAGTCAAGCAGTCCCGCTATAATTGCGCGGTCGCTTCCATGGCCTTCGTAGGTACGCGCAAAAGAATTGTAAAACGTTATCTCGGCTTCGTCCGGCCTTCCTCCCAACAGTTTAAAAGCAGCCCGGGCAATGCGCACCACGCCTGCTGTATGAGAACTGGACGGGCCGATCATCACGGGACCTATCATATCAAAAACACTGCTTTTCTCTGGCATACTGGGTTAGAATACGCAATATGTCGCAAAAAGTATATCAGCGTTACAAAAATTTCACATACAATTTAAAATCGACTGTCCAACGGTAAAAGAACATTGTCGTTTTATAAAAATGTAAAAGCCAGCCCTCATAAGAGCTGGCCTTCCACCATTATTGACCGATCATCTTAATGATGATGTTCTCCATGGCCACCATACCAGGCTTCCTGTATAGCATGGAATTGATCGTGAAGCTTGGTGAGCTCCTCTCCGATTACCTTGTCGTCACCAGCTTTTACTGTTTCCGCGAAAGCAGCAGTACCAGTCTTTAATTCCTGTAGTTTATTTTTTACTTCGTCATTGTTTACTTTTTCCGGAAGCGAAGCACTTGCCCACTTCTCTGCTGCTGATGCTAACTCGGGTGCCTTGGCCTTTGCAGGTTCAAGGTTTGAACTGTCTTTATACGGATGAAACGCTTCGGCCATCAGCATATGAAAATCATCCATCTCTTTCCATTCTTCTTTTGCTGTGTCGTGCGCATGTTCATGATCGTCTGAAGTTTCTTTCTTTCCGGAACAAGCCGCAAATACACCTGCGACAAGCATGAGAAACATTATGTATTTTAATTTCATATGGATATAGTTTGATGACAAAAATATAAAACTCATCGAATTAGGATCTTTCTTTTCTCTTGTATTTGTGTTTGTTCTCCAGCATTCGGATCAGACGCTTCAATGCATCAAAGTATAAGGTTATGAACAACACGATCGTCATGCTCCAGATCACCGCTATATTAAACAACAAAGTGTCGATCGCGATGCCGAAGAACAACTTGGTAGGCTGATGCAGGTTGGCCGAGAAGTCGAGTACGTTACGCGGATAATGATCATCCTGATATATAGGATATATCTTTTGAACAAGTCGTCCGTCATATTCGATGATGCGATCTGCTGTTGAAATATTTTTCACAGCATCGGTTACAGCCTTGTTCACATACATGAGTTTCATCGCTTCAAACTCAGCAGTCCTTTCGGGTGTTGCTGTAAGCGTGGCTACGATCCGCTCTTTTTCTTTCATTGCATTCTCAGCCTTCACGGCATAGAAGCGTTTTAACGCAGAAAGGAAATTCATGGTTTTCACAAATACCGTAGAATCAAATTTACCAACAGCAAGCCTGTCTACTTCCGGTAATTGATCTTTGCCTACCACCACTAACTCGTTATGAATTTCATTCTGCAGTACAGTGAAAGCATTGTTCATCTCCATGCTATTCCGGTTGCGCCACTGTGAGCGGTTATTTAAACAGTACGCCAGTTTTGATTCCAGTGCCGGTATATAGTATACCCGTTTATAGTCGGAGACAGCAGCTACTTTATCAAATTCATAAAATTGTCTTTCAAAAGGATTGTCCTTGAATTGCGTTACCATGTAGGCTTCAAACGCCCACCGGGAAGCCATCACTTCACCCGCTATAGGTATACCAATGGGCTTGCCTACATTGGGATTAAACTTATCAAAACTGATTACCACACCACTTAGCAACAACTGCGGAATGAGCAGCACCGGGATCAATATATAGATCGTTACGGCTGAATTGAACGATGCTGAAATGTTAAGCCCCAGCATGTTTGCAAAGCACGAACAGCTGAATAAAATTACCCAGTATCGTAACTCGGTAAGCGGAATGCCCAGTATAGCATTGCCGATCATGGTAAACAACAACGTCTGAAAAGCAGAGATCGCAAACATCACACTTACTTTGGATACCAGGTAACTGCTTCTGCTCAAGTGAAGGAATTGCTCTCGCTTCAGAATCTTCCGGTCACGGAAAATTTCTTCAGCGCTCATCGTCAATCCAAAAAACAACGCTACCACTACACTCATAAAGAAGTATACTGGAATGTTGTGATTGTTATAGAAAGTATATTTCGGTTCGCCATCAAGCACGTTGTAGTACTTCACCATAAACGCGATGAAGAATGCCAGCAACGGAGCTTCCAGCAGGTTGATCAGCAGGTATTGCTGATTGGCGGACTTGGCCAGTACATCGCGGGTGATAAATACTTTCAGCTGATTAAACCAATTGGGTATCTCCTGAACAACGGGAAGTTTTTCCTGTACGTGCGTGACGCGTGGTATCTTGATGCGTTGCTTGAAGAACTGATACCATTGTCCCGGAGAAACTTTGCGCGTATTCGTTAACCTTCCGTATTCATTTACAACTTTGGTTTCAATGATGCTGAAGATCTGCTCGGGATTTATATTTCCACACTCCGGACAGGCACCCTGCGTTTTGTTTGCAGCGTGCATGATGTCACGAAAGTATATAACTGCTTCAACAGGATTACCATAGTATATCTGGAATCCCCCTACATCGAGGATGATCAGCGTGTCAAACATCTTAAAGATATCGGAGGAAGGTTGATGGATTACCACGAACACCATTTTCCCGCGCAAGGCCAATTCCTTCAGCAAGTCCATGATGTTTTCCGAATCTCTTGAAGACAAACCTGAAGTTGGTTCATCGACAAATAAAATGGTTGGTTCCCGCAGAAGTTCCAACGCTATATTTAGTCGCTTGCGCTGTCCGCCACTGATAGTCTTATTCAACGGAGTGCCTACCTTCAAATGGCGGATCTCAGTAAGTCCCAGGTTCATGAGTGAGCGCATGACCAATTCGATCAGCTGCCTTTCTTCATAGTGACCAAAGCATAACTTGGCCGCATAGTATAGATTATCAAATACACTCAGGTCTTCAATCAGCAAATCATCTTGCGGAACATAGCCAATGATGCCATTAACCTTATTCGGATTTTCATGGATGTTAATGCCGTTGATCAGCACGCGTCCACTCGAAGGCTTCTCGGTGCCATTCAATACATTGAGCAAGGTAGATTTACCTGAACCACTCGCGCCCATTAACCCGATGAGCTTCCCTCCTGTCTCAGCAATATTCAGATTCTGAATACCTGCTCTCCCGGTTTTGAAATGATAAAAGAGGTGATCGGCTGTGAACGTAAGGGTAGTTTGATGTTCTTTGGTTAAGAACTTTCCAATGACATCGCTATAATATATAGGGCCGACTTTGTCTCCACGAATGGTACTCCCCGTAGGGAACACATCGATCTTCCGGCTTTTCAACAGAATACTGTTGAGGTATACCGTTGTAATGCCGAGATACTTTATGAAATATGTTTCTGTATCTGATAATCGCAGCACGGCGATAAGACCGGTGAGATCTTTCTCGATGATGCGTGGCCCTTCATATTCTCCAGAACCTTCATCAATGATGAGTACATGTTTGGATTCCAGTTCGTCTATATCCTGGCCTGTAACAAATTGTTGCAGCGCGTGCACATCGTACTGCGGAATCTTTAGCGCCTGTCCTATATAAAAAATGAGGTTGCCTTGTCGATCAGAAATATCATTATCAACAAAAAGAAGTTCAATGATCTTGATGATCAACACCATCTTCTGCTGCATCGTGAGTGCCTGGTTTACCTGCTTCACGATCTGCATGATCTTCGCCCAGTCGTCTACAAACTGCTGGGTATCCTCATCCAGCGCGCTAAGCTCCTGTCGCGTGTTGATCTGGTGTGTCTGACAAAACTCATCAAATAATTTAAGGTAATAGTTAGTGGCTTCACGATTAAGATGAAGGCTAAGAAACTCTTTGATCTTCGTGCGCTCATGCTCCGTGATACGCTCGCGGGCAACGATGGCAAAAAGTTGTATGATAGCCTTGAGCAGTTCTTCACTCATAGATTCGGTCTAGGTGCGTCCAAAATAGTAATTAAAAAGATAAAAATGCGCACCGTTTGCGTATAGTACAAAAACAAAAGAGCCGTCTCACTTTCGCGAGACGGCTCTTTGCTATAGTCTTAAGCTTTAATTCACAGTCAAGCTACGGGTAATTCCATTTACGGTTACCGAAATTGTTTTGCAATCGCCAGCTGTATAGTTTATTACAATTTCTTTGCTGCCATCTATAATATACTTCTTAATGCCGCTTACTGCGAAGAAGCACGTGCGGTTATAGACAAGATCTTCCTGCAATGAAACGGCATACGTTCTGCCTCCACGGGTTGTACCGGAAGCAGTACTAACTTTATCGATCACCAATTGATCAAGTGCGCGTGTTGTGCCTTTGATCCACGACCAAGTGATATCGGATTGGCGGGTAGCCACCGTTGCGTCTGCAAAAGTTGCCTTGCCACCAGTGAGCGATACCTGAAATTTAGGCGCTTCTTCTGTACTACCCGTGATGTTGGTAGACGTACGAACGCCTTCAAGCTTGATTCCATTGATATAGTAATTTTCCGTTGTTGTCACGATCGAAGATCCGGGTTGAAAACGTCTCTTATAATACGAGAAGATGAGTTTTCCTTTACGCACATTTCCTTTCGCATCGGCACATCCCAACGTTCCAAAGTCAACGGTAATTTTTCCTTTCGGAATATCTACCGTTGAAGCACCATCGAGTTCAACCGTTACAACAACACCATTACAATCAAAGCGATCATCGTTTATGGTGATGGTAGAAGCTTTTCTGCCACCACTGAATTCGCTGTCGCTTGGCGTTCCAATGGCAACACTTCCCATATCATCGATATCCTGGTAGTAGGAATCCGTCAATGCTTCCTCAGAAATATCCTGAGTATCCTGAACCGTTAAACGTTTATCCTCATCCTGGCAGGAAGTCATCAGTACAATTGCTGCGATCAAGCCTGAAGAAGAAATTCGGGTGAATAGGTTTTTCATTTTCATAAATAGTTGAATTCTGTCGTGTTTTCGGTTTAGATTGTGATTCGGTTTGAAGGTTTAACCTTTAAAAGAAATTATTTTTGGACTTTCAGGAATGATAAACAGGGTTTGATAATCATGCGAGTAAGATTTATAGTGCTTCTGTGCCTTTTATACGTGTCCAATACGGGTGTTGCGCAAATTCCAGTGAAGATAGCAAAGCTTAAGTATCAGGGCGGTGGCGACTGGTATGCGAATAAAACAGCATTGCCGAACCTCATTGAGTTCTGTAATCGTGAAATGAACATGGCGCTGGCACCGGAAGAAGACATTGTTGAAACCGGGAGCCGAGATATATTTCTGTATCCCTATATATATATGACCGGCCATGGCAATGTTGTATTTTCAGATGCTGATGCCAGCAACCTGCGAAAGTATTTAACAGGTGGTGGCTTTTTACACATCGATGATAATTACGGACTGGATAAATTTATTCGTATAGAGTTGAAGAAAGTTTTTCCGGAGCTTGAACTGGTTGAGCTTCCTTTTGATCACCCTATATATCACCAGAAGTTTAATTTTCCAAAAGGACTTCCTAAAGTACACGAGCACGATGGCAAGCCTGCACAAGGTTTTGGAATCGTATACCAGGGCCGCCTGGTGGTATACTATTCGTATGAGTGTGATCTTGGCAATGGATGGGAAGACAAGCGTATTCACAATGACCCTGAAGAAAAACGGCAACAGGCGTTACGCATGGGGGCCAATATTATAGCGTACTGTTTTACAAGCTCTCTATAGTATAAGTATATATACGGATGCGGCACTATATTCTTCCTGTTCTCATGGCGTGCAGCATTATACTCTACAACACAGGCTGCGAAACACAAGCCAGTAAAGAAGAAAGACTCGCCAGACAATACTGCGGCAGTTGCCATACATTTCCGGAACCAGCATTACTCGACAAAAGAACGTGGACTGAAAAGGTTTTGCCTCAGATGGCTTTTCGGATGGGCTTTGAAAATATGTCGATGCTCATGCAAATGTCGGATGCCGATCGTGAGGTTGTTATACAGACATTGCCCGCCCGCCCCATGTTATCGGAAGAAGACTTTGAGTCGATTAAAAATTATTACCTGAAGCATGCGCCCGATTCGTTGCAGCAACTTCCTCCTCCAGCGACACAACCGATCACTCAATTTGAGATTACACCTTTTAAATTACCGGTAAAAACTATACCGCTGGTTACGCTTATTAAAGCTGATACAATCCATAACCAGGTATACATCGGAAATCGCTTCGGTAAACTCTATACATTTTCAGATTCGTTTGTATTGAAAGATTCTCTTCAACTGGAGAGTCCTCCCTCCCACATGACAATCGACAAAGAGCAATCTATAGTATCGTTGATGGGAATCATGGATCCGAATGACCAGGCTTTAGGCAAAATCGTTGACCTGAAGGATCCGCATAAACCTCTCATCAAATCTTTACAACGGCCCGTACATTTCCAAAAGACTGATCTGAACAGTGATGGCTTACCAGATTATATAGTGTGCGCCTTCGGGAATTATACCGGTGCCTTACAGGTATATGAGAACCTGGGAAATGACTCCTATAAAAAGCATGTGATTATGGGCGTGCCGGGCTCGCGAAATACCATCGTGCATGACTTTGATAACAATGGTCTTCCCGATGTGGCTGCATTAATGACGCAGGGCGATGAAAAGATCGTGATGTTGCTTAATCAAGGGAATTTTGATTTCAGGGTAAATATATTGTTACACTTCCCTCCGATGTATGGCAGCAGTTATTTTGAGTTGATTGATTTTAACAACGATCATAAGCTTGATATACTCTATACCAACGGTGACAATGCAGACTATTCTATTATACTCAAGCCCTACCATGGTATACGCATTTTCCTGAACGATGGTAAGAATCATTTTACCGAGTCGTGGTTTCACCCCATGCATGGCGCTTCACAGGTACGTGCCGCTGACTTCGATCAGGATGGTGATATAGATATAGGAGCCATTTCTTTCTTCCCGGATTTTATACGTCAACCGAAAAACAGTTTCTTCTATTTCGAAAATACAGGCAAAGGATTTACAACACAGACCTCACCCCTTGCTACCGCTGCTCGCTGGATTACAATGGAGGCTGCAGATATAGACCATGACCAGGATGTTGATCTGCTGTTGGGAGCTTTGAATTTTGAATCCGGTGTTCCTCAACCACTGTTGCAACAATGGAGAGATCAACAAACCTCCATCCTTATCCTAAAGAATAAGCTTTATTAACGCAAAGCCGTTTTTCTATCAACTAAAAATTTAGTCATACACGCTTGTTTCTTATTAACTAATAATTTAGTTTTATACCTAAATAGATAGTCCATGAAAGATTTAAAGGAACTGACCAAAGCTGAGGATCAGGTGATGCAGATATTGTGGAAACTTGAAAAGGCATTTGTAAAAGATATAGTCGAAGAAATGCCCAATCCGAAACCTGCGTATAATACAGTATCCACCATCGTGCGCATTCTTGAAACGAAAGGATTTGTTGATCATAAAGCGTATGGAAAAACGCATGAATACTTCCCTACTATCACAAAAGAGAAGTATACAAAGTTCTATTTGAACAACATGATCAAAGGGTACTTCAATGGTTCGTTTCAAAACCTGGTTTCATTCTTTGCCAAAGAGAATAAGATGGACGCTACTGACCTGGAAAAGTTATTAAACGAGATCAAGAATCAGAAGCCGTAAGGCGAAGCTGTATATATAGTATAATAATATATAAAGTAATTGTAACCGGCAGTGACACGGGTGCAACCGGTATATCTATACCCATTGGTAATTGATACGAAGTCGAAATAAAATTTTTACAATATGAATGCATATTTGAATTATCTGCTCGAAGCCAATATAGGATTATGCCTTTTCCTGGTACTCTATAGTGTGCTGCTGAAGAACGAAACACAGTTCAGCCTGAAGCGGGGATATCTGCTGCTGGCCATCATTGCCTCTATAACACTTCCTTTATTTCACTTCAACACAACCGAAAATATAGTGCCGTCTCTGGGCAATGTAGTTCCTGCGAATTGGCTACCGGAAGTAACCATCACTGCCAATGGAACGGCGGTTGCAAAAGAAGCAGCTCCGCATTACGACATCTGGTTTGTGGTAAATATACTCTATAACATAGGTGTTATCGTATTCCTGACATTGTTCCTTCTGCAACTCAGCAGATTGCTTATCATGCTCTATAAGGCTTCTGCTTATTGGTATGAGCGATTTCTGATTATTGAATCACCCGAAAACAGATCTGCTTTTTCGTTCTTCCGGTTTATTTTCATAGGGCAAGTTGGTCAGCTTTCGCTACAGGAAAAACAGCAGATCATAGAGCATGAACGCGTTCATGCCGAACAACTTCATTCCATCGATATTCTCCTGGTAAACCTGCTAAGTATATTCTTCTGGTTTAACCCTTGCGTAAGGATATATAAAAAGATATTCGTTCAACTCCACGAGTTTGAAGCAGATGCGCGCGCTGTTGCAAACCGGGATATGAATGTTTACTGCAGCCTCCTGGCGAAGGTTGCTTTACTGTCGGCCGACTTTACACTCGCCAATCACTTTAGTAATTCTTTAACCGTAAAACGAATTGAAATGATGCGAACTATTAAATCGAAAATAAAAATATGGAAGATAGCGGCTATCGCTGCTATACTTCCCGCGTTCTTCTTTGTGATCTCCTGCCAGGATCAGGTGATGAACGAAGCTACCGATATAGCGAAGAACTCCACGATGGTGCTGGACCTCCCCGAACAAGTTCAACAGAGACTTGATGAAATGAAGAGGGCAAATCCCGATAAGAAGTTTATCGTAATAGAGCCCGATGAAAATTCTATGAGTAAAGCGGAAGATCTGAAAAGGAAAACAGCAGATTTAAACCCAAACTATATAACTTCCATGGATGTGATGAAAAACATCACGGATAAAAAAGGTGCTGTTCGATCCTTCATCATTATCGAGTATAACGAGGCCGCTCAAAAAGTTGCAGAGGCTTCAAAAGAAGGTGAAGTATTTATGATCGTAGAGCAGTCTGCTACATTTGATGGCGGACCAAAAGCGATCGGAGAATTCATCCAGGAACATCTTGTATACCCTGCGGAAGCAAGGCAGCAAGGTATAGAAGGAAAAGTGTTTATTCAGTTTGTAGTCAACAAGGATGGATCTTTATCGGATCTGTTAGTGAAGAAAGGTGTTGACCCGCGACTGGACGCAGCAGCACTCGCCGTGGTGCAGGCTTTACCAAAATGGAATCCGGGGCAACAAAACGGTTTACCGGTACGACAACAATTCGTATTGCCAATCAACTTCGATCTTGATAGCGAGGTAAGCACTTCCGGAGATATATCAGCTGTGCTTAAAAAACTCCAGGTAGCTACTGCGTCTGTAGTTGAAAAGAATTCAGGGAGGATTGTAACCGGCAAAGTCAGAGACGAGAATGGCAATCCATTACCGGGAACAAATGTACTGATCGTTGGTCAAACGAAAGGAACTACTACAGATGCCAATGGTGAATTTCAAATTGAAGTCGAGTCTGGAAGCGGACAACTCGCCATATCATTCATCGGATACGAATCGGCAATGATTCCATACTAAACTATAAATAAAAGACTGGTTATTTCAGCCAGTCTTTTATTTCTGTATAGGGAACGATGACTTCGGTAGGCCCTGCAGCATACGCTCCTACTTCATAACTGTTATAATAGAACACGATACCGTCTTTGACAAAGCCATAGTTCTTATTCAACTGAAATTTGTCACCGGGAAAATCGAAGGCGTTATTTTTAAGAGAAGCTGTATCTGCAAGTTCCCTTTTCTTTCTGAATATACTCTCTGCCGATTGTGTTAATGCGTTGGTATAGCCGGGCTTCAGAACGTCATTCAGTGACACACGTGCACCAGTCTTTGGATTTATGTTCAGATATATAGTCGCTGAATTAGGATGCGCTCCGCCTGCGAAATCTTCAGTATAGATAGAAAGTGTGAGCAATGAATCAAGCGACTGCTCAACGTTAACATTCGCAGAATAGTACCATCCGCCACCCATCGGTTCGGGATCTTCCTTTATAAAATTTTGATACTCCTCAATGAAAAGCTTCCCGTTTTGCTCAAAGGTCTGAACAAGGCCTTCCGAATAACCGGCTGACAAAACAGAATCAATTTTATAGCGGATCTTATTCGAAACGGCAGAATCCAATCCTGTAAATTCGGGATAGCTCACTTCATACGAAGCGCAGTGAGCTGAGTCAGCTTTGCAGTTATCCGAATTCAGTTTGAAGTTACGAAGTTCAAATGTATACGAAGGTCCCGCTGACTTCTCTTCTTGTTGCGTTTCCTTTTTTCCGCAGGAAGCCAAACACAACGCTACGCCTACTGCAAGAAAAAAATGGTTGCGCATGCTTAGTTTGTTTTCTTGTTAAAGATTTCAGCAAGCTTGCTGTCCAATGCACCGCCACGAAGATTCTTCGCGATAATGACACCGTTCGGATCAAGCAACAATGAGAATGGTATACCGGTGATGTTATAGGTTTTGGCAGCTTCAGATTGCCAGTACTTCAAATCGGATACGTGCGTCCAGGCAAGGCCATCTTGTTTGATCGCATTCACCCAATCCTGTTTGGAACGATCCAGCGAAACACCAAATACAGTAAAGCCTTTATCTTTATACTTGTGAAAAGCCTTTACAACAGTGGGATTTTCCTGACGGCATGGTCCGCACCATTTTGCCCAGAAATCAACCAATACATATTTACCTTTCATAGACGAGAGCTTCACGATTTTGCCCGTTGTATCCGGTAACGAAATTTCCGGAGCAGGTTGCCCGATTGCCAGCACCTTCATGCGGTCAACAGACGTTGTAAACTCTTTCGATACGGCATAATCAGGCCATTCCTTTTTAAGTTTATCGGCAACGGCTATATATACATGGCTATATGCATCGCGATCCAGTGCATTGCTTTGTAGTAAATTAATCGTCCCCAGGGAAAGCGGCTGGCTCTTCAGAAGTTCAGCAAGCTTGTCATGTGATTTTTTAAGCTCCGTTTGATACGCAGCCTGGATCTCAGCAACCTTCGCCTCATCACGCGCTTGTACGGCTTTGGTATAATCTTCACCCAGTTTGATCACGGCCGGTGTACGCTCAGCCTCCTGCATAATGTTCTGCGCTTGCTTGATCAAATCAATTTCAGGTGAACCGACAATTTCAACAAATCCTCGCGGATCGTTTCCATCTACATTGATCTGAATGTTACTCTTGAATAAAATGAAATCAACTACCTGCTTATTAAAAAAGTTGATCTTATAATATCCGGGCTCGGAGATCTTTACAGTTTTAGAATATGTATAGTTACTCTTTACCTTAATGGTATCCTGCCATCCGAGTGTACCATTTTTAATTTCCTGAATTGTGATCTGTCCTTCGGTTTGAGGATGACCGATCTTACCGCTCACCGTTACGGTCCATGCATTTCCGGCAGCATCTTCTTTTGCTTCCTCACGGCTGGTTGAAGAACATGAAAAACCTAAAGCTAAAAGCATGAAGCTGAAAGCTCTGAACTTGTTCCATATACTGTTGCTTTGAGCTTTACGCTTCAAGCTTATAGCTTCTCTCATCATACTTCTTCTAATTTCTTGGTTAATAATTGGGTGGCTACTTTAGGATCGGCTTTCCCTTTACTGCGCTTCATCACTTCACCCATAAACATACTGATGATGCCCTTCTTACCATTTCTATACTCTTCCACTTTCAACGGAAACTCCTTGATCACTTCTTCTACTATAGGAAGAATAGAATCCTGGTTGCTATCCTGAATGACGTTGAGTTGCTGTGCTACTTCCAAAGCAGATTTACCGGGGTTCTTTAACAATTCCGGGAATACACGCTGTGAAGCTGTAGCAAAGTTTATCTTGCCCTGATCGATCAATGTGATGATCTCTACAATGATCTTGGGTGACAGCGGAAATTCATCTGCAGAAAGTGTCAGTTCATTCAGATATGATTTCACCGGACCCATTACCCAGTTCGAAGCAGCTTTATAGTTTTTGGTAAGCTTACATACTTCATCGAAATATAGCGCAACTTCCTTCGTATCTGTCAACACCTGTGCATCATATTCCGACAGTTGATATTCTGATATATACTTCTGGTATAGTTCACGCGGAAGAGATGGCATGGAAGATTTAATTTCCTCAAGCCACTTATCCGATACATGCATCGGACTTAAATCCGGATCAGGAAAATATCTATAGTCGTTAAGTTCTTCTTTTGTACGCATACCGTACGTCTTGCCATCACCGGCATCAAACGTTCTGGTTTCAGAAATTATAGGTATACCGTTCTCTATACATTCAATCTGACGATCGAATTCATGCTCGATTGCCCGCTGCACGTTGCGGATCGAGTTCATGTTTTTTACTTCTACTTTCTTTCCATACTCGGATGCACCCTTCAACATTACCGAGATGTTGGCATCACAACGCAGTGAACCTTCCTCCATGTTACCATCGCATATTTCAAGGTAACGCACAAGCTTCCGGACCTCAGTAAGAAATGCATACGCTTCATCAGAAGTACGCATATCGGGTTCCGATACAATTTCAATCAACGGTACCCCTGCACGGTTGAAGTCAACTAGTGTATCCGTTTCTGCCGCCAAGTGCATTGACTTGCCTGCATCTTCTTCAATATGAATTCGGTTTAACCGGATGTCGCGTTCACCTTCTTTTGTATTGATGGTAACATAACCGGTTTTGCAAATCGGAGTTCTGTCCTGCGTGATTTGATATCCTTTTGGAAGATCGGGATAGAAGTAATTCTTACGATCGAAAATATTAAAACGTGATATCGTTGAGTGACACGCCAAACCCATCTTGATCGCATACTCTACAACCTTCTTGTTCAGTTTAGGAAGTGTGCCGGGATGTGCGAGCGTCACCACGCCTACATTGGAATTTGGTAAACTTCCGTACTCAGTAGAATCTGTATTATAAATTTTACTCTTGGTAAGAAGTTGTGCGTGTACTTCAAGACCAATTACCAAGGTGTACTTATCACGATTTGATTTACTCATATAGTTGCTAAGCGCTAGGCTTACAGACAAATTAGTTTAACTCCTCTTAATATATACTTCGTTAAGCTTGAATGGACTCGCTATAGCGGATCATCATCCCATTCGCTTCAACCACTTCAATTTTACTGGATCAATTTACGTGCTTTTTCTATAACAGCATCTAATCCATTCAGGTTCTTGCCACCAGCGGTAGCAAAGAAGGGTTGGCCTCCGCCTCCACCATCAATTTCCTTGGCCAGTTCTTTCACCATGTTTCCGGCATGATACGCGTTGGTTGAAGCAAGTTTCTCTCCAATCATTACGGCTACTTGCGGCTTGCTATCAACATCGGCAGCAAGTATCAGCAACAGGTCGTCAAACTGATTGCGCAAAGCGTACGCAACGTTCTTCAATGCATCGGCACTGGGAACAGAAACTTTTTCAAGTATAAGACTATATCCGTTGGATTTCAATGCCTTACGAGCAAGCTCATCTTTTAGCTGATTTGCTTTTTCCTGATTGAAGGCTTCGATCTTTTTCTCCAATGCGTGTTTTTCTTCCGACAAACTTTTCAGTGATGCCACCAGATCTTTCGGATTCTTTAACAATGCGCGAACTTCATCGAGCAATGCAATTTCCGTGCGTACAAATTGCTCTGCGTTCTCTGCCGTGATCGCTTCTATTCTTCGAACACCAGCTGCCACAGAACTCTCGGATACAATTTTAAACAAACCAATATTTCCGGTTGACTTCACGTGAGTTCCTCCACAAAGTTCTACCGAGAACTTCGGATCGAATGTAATCACGCGGACAAAGTCACCATATTTTTCTCCGAAGAGAGCCATCGCACCAAGAGCTTTTGCCTGATCGATCGGTACATTTCGCTTTTCATCGAGATGTATATCTTCACGGATCTTTACGTTCACGATGTCTTCTACTTTTTGAATTTCTGCAGGCGTCATGGCTGCGAAATGCGAGAAGTCGAAGCGAAGAACTTTATCATTTACAAGCGAACCCTTTTGTTCTACATGCTTGCCCAATACCGAACGCAACGCTGCGTGCAGCAAGTGCGTTGCAGAGTGATTGTCCATACTCAACTGGCGCTTGTGCTTATCAACGATCGCGTTGAAAGATGACGTCAGGTTCTCCGGAAGTTTATCTGCCGAATGAACGATGAGTTCATTTTCTTTCTTCGTATCGAGTATATATATCTTTTCGTTGGCACTCTCTATATATCCGGTATCACCAACCTGTCCGCCACTCTCCGCATAAAAAGGTGTGCGATCAAATACCAATTGAAACTGCTCTTTATTCTTTTGCTTAACCTTGCGATACTTGATGATCTTTATTTCTGACTCCAGGAAGTCGTAGCCTATAAATTCTGACTTCACATCTTCTCCTATCAAAACCCAGTCACCGGTTTCTTTGGCAGCAGCAGCTTTCGAGCGCGACTTCTGCTTCTCCATTTCAACCTTGAAGCCTTCTTCATCTACCGTGAATCCACGTTCACGGGCAATCAATGAAGTAAGATCCAGCGGGAAACCATATGTATCATATAATTCGAAAGCCTGTTCACCACTAATGGATGATAAACCTTCCATGCGTTTCAAACCTTTCTCCAGGGTTCTAAGGAAAGATGCTTCTTCTTCGAAAATTACTTTACCAACATAATCCTTCTGCGACTCGAGCTCCGGAAATACATCGCGTAGCTGATTCCCTAGCACCGGTACTAATTTATAGATGAATGGCTCTTTGAAGTTTAAAAATGTAAATCCATAGCGAACCGCTCTGCGAAGTATACGTCTGATTACATACCCCGCTCCTGTATTAGAAGGTAATTGCCCGTCTGCTATAGCGAATGAAACTGCACGCACGTGATCGGCGATAACACGCATCGCTATATCTGTCTTCTCTTCAGCTTTGTACTTTATACCGGCAGCTTGTCCAATGAAGTCAAGCAACGGTGTAAATACATCCGTATCATAATTCGAAGTCTTCTTTTGTATAGCCATGCAAAGACGCTCGAAGCCCATACCGGTATCAACGTGTTGTGCCGGGAGTTTTTCAAGAGAGCCATCCGCCTTGCGGTTGAATTCCATGAACACGTTATTCCAGATCTCAATCACCTGCGGGTGACTCATGTTCACAACATCTTTACCCGGTATCTTTTTTACTTCTTCTTCTGAACGAAGGTCTACATGTATCTCTGAGCAAGGACCACATGGCCCCATCTCTCCCATCTCCCAAAAGTTATCTTTCTTATTTCCGCGAAGGATACGATCTTCTGCTATATGTTCCTTCCAGAAATTATAGGCATCCTGATCGAACGGGAGATTCTCTTTTGCATCGCCTTCGAAGACGGTTACATATAGTCTGTCTTTTGGAAGTTTATACTCTTCCGTCAATAATTCCCATGCCCATGCTATAGCTTCTTTCTTGAAGTAATCTCCAAAAGACCAGTTGCCTAACATTTCGAACATGGTATGATGATAGGTATCGATCCCTACTTCTTCCAGGTCATTGTGTTTACCGCTTACGCGGAGACATTTCTGTGTATCGGCTATCCGTGTCGACTTCGGTGTGGCGTTTCCTAAAAAGTAATCTTTGAACTGTACCATACCTGAGTTCGTGAAGAGCAACGTAGGATCGTTCTTCAGCACCAAAGGAGCCGAAGGCACGATCGTGTGGCCTTTTTTCTCAAAAAACTCTAAAAATTTACGTCTGATCGAACCCGAATCCATTACCATATAATGTTTAAGTGCATGTTTCCTTACCTGCCTTCAGCGTCCGTTCACCGGACTTGGGTTTGGCAGGGAAAGGGTTTTTACTATATTAGCCCGCAAAAAATCACAAGCAAGCCACAAAATTAAGAGCGGATGACAGAGATTAAGCAGGTATCAGATATTTTTTTCTGGCTGAACACATCTTTTACTGACAGAACCTGAGCCCTGACTTAATGAAGGATATCAAGTACATCTATAATTCTAAAAGTTGCCAGTATGAGCGCGCGCGGATCACGTGGCGCGATACGGTAGTTACGTCAGCGGGCGTGCTCTTTACGGCCGGACTCCTATTTATAGGGATCGTTTTTGTTCACAACCGCTTTATTACTACGGACTATGAACAACAACTTCGTGCCGAAAACAAAATACTAAAAGAGCACAAACCCATTCTGGAAGAAAATCTCAACAAGATTGAAGAAACGCTGGCCAGCCTCCAGGCTGAAGAAAAAAATCTTTATACTAAACTTTTTAGTACAGCTCCTCCTGCAGAGTCTGCTGCACAAGCTTCACTCTCCAAAGAAAAAGTTCTATTAGCCGATGCTTCTGACTTCGGTTCTATGCTGGAGATGTTGAAAAATCGCTCTGAAGAATTATCAAAAAGAACAACCGATGCGAATGAAGGCATTCGTAGTCATCTGCATATACAGAAAGAAGATGTAACCAATCTGGCGTCACTTCCTTCCGTATTGCCTATTGCAAATATAGAATCCGATAAACTCGTATCCGGCTTTGGTAAGCGTGTTAATCCATTTCATAAAGGAATGTATATACATCCGGGTGTTGATTTTATAGCAGCACGCGGAACAGAAGTACGAGCTACAGCACCTGGTCATGTAAGCAGTATAAATCACAACGACCTGCAAGCGGGTTATGGAAACTCAATTGTGATTGATCATGGCAAGGGAATGTCTACCCGCTATGCTCACTTAGAAGAAATCTCAGTAAAGGCCGGACAGAAAATAACAAAAGGAATGGTGATTGGCACCGTGGGAAGCAGTGGCGGGTCCGTTGCACCCCATCTTCACTATGAAGTTATGAGCAATGGAGATCATGTTGACCCTGTGCTATATTTCATGGAAGGAATCACCAGCAAGCAATATCATCAACTACTGGAACGCAGTAAGAAATCTAACCAGTCGCTCGATTAATGGCACGCATCAAGTATCAATATAATCCTGACACACTGCGCTATGAACCATGGCGTTTAAAAGGAAAATCTCTTCGAATCAGAACACTGGTTCTTTTTAGTGTATCATTATCGCTCGCATTAGTTGCTTATAGTTTCTATACTCAATATGTAGGATCGATCGATGAAATTATACTCAAACAAAAAAATCACACACTGAAAGTTGAATGGCAGTTTCTGCAAGACAGAACTGAAAAGGCGTATGCCGAGCTTCATCAACTGATTGAAAAGGATGATAACAATTACAGAGTAATTCTAGATGCTGAACCCCTGCAGCCCAGTGAACGTCAGGCTGGTGTCGGCGGTAGCATAAAACTTGATACAGAAGCATTTCAGAATTTTCCAATGGTACTTCAGAACTATACATCGGTGGAGAAGCTGAAGCACCAGGTAGATATAGAGGTACAATCGTACGACAAGCTAAAAGATATGATCGAAGATAAACTGGAGGCTTGGGCTTCGCGTCCTGCTATTCAACCGATCAGTAATAAAGAACTTTCGAAATTGCACATGACTTATGGAACTCGCTTCCATCCCATCTTCCATAAATATATGGCGCACAACGGCCTTGATTTTGCTGCTCCGAAAGGAACACCTGTATATGCAACAGGAGATGGAAAGGTAGCGATGGCTTATTTCTCGGGATCATACGGAAATGTAGTATATATCAATCACCACTATAACTTCGAAACGCGTTACGCTCACCTTTCGGCTTTTGCCGTAAAAGAAGGTGATCAGGTAAAACGCGGACAGGTGATCGGCTACGTGGGCAACACGGGGAACTCGGTTGCATCACATCTTCACTATGAAGTTCTCTTCAAAGGGCAACATGTTCATCCGATTAATTTCTTCCAACGCGATCTTAGCAACAAAGAATATCAAAAGCTAATCGAGGTAGGAAGTCAGCAAGAACATCCGCTGGATTAATTACTCACCCTACAAGTATTTCCGTTTCCAGACTTGGTACCAATGTCGGTTAACAGGATAGCGTCTGTGTGATGTTATGTTGTTAAAGAACAACGCAACAATTAACAGAATAGCAACGCCACTCAACACAGGGCTGATCAAATACATATACCCCAGACTCTTTATTTTCTCAGAACCTATAATAGCAATCAATGCTGTAGCTCCACCTGGCGGATGCAATGTTCTGGTGATCTGCATCAATACAATGGAAGATGAAACTGCGAGTGCTGCGGCGAACCATATTTCCGGAACCAGGTAGCGAACAGTAACGCCTACGAAAGCGCAGATGAGATGCCCTCCGATAAGATTTCTCGGCTGCGCAAGCGGAGACTGTATAACACCGTATATCAACACCGAAGATGCCCCAAATGACCCGATCAGGAAAAGATTATCGAGGTCAGAAAACGATCGGCTTTGCAAATATCCAATTAACCCGATCCCTATAAACGATCCTATAAAAGTCCACAGGTGCTCGTTAAAGTCGATTAGCGTTTCCTTGTACATTACGATCTTTAACATGCGCATCCTGCGCTTGATTTTTTTCATGTGCAAAAATAAAAAGGAAGGAAAATAACAGAGGTTAAAATCTGATTAGAAAGATTAATGCTTTGCGGGGTAGTTAAAACTGTTTTTCTTTGCACCTTAAATCGTTGATGATGCGCCTTTTATTCCTTTCCATTTTATCTCTTGCTTCTACTCTTAGCATAGCTCAACAAGTTCAGGATTCCGTTACACTCTCGCAGCAGGATTCGATTCCCTTTGTTCGTAAAGACACCCTGACAATTATTGGTGTTGGTGATATTATGATGGGTACAAGCTATCCGGAAGATAAATTACCACCGAATGACGGAGCCTTTCTGATGAAAGACGTTGAGCCTGTATTACGCAATGCAGATGTAACCTTCGGTAATTTGGAGGGTACGTTGCTCGATGCAGGTGGCACACCTAAAACATGCAAGGATCCTAAAGTGTGTTATGTATTCAGAACACCAACGCGCTATATAAAGAATTTAATCAGTGCCGGATTTGACATGATGAGTCTTGCCAACAATCACGCAGGCGATTTTGGTGAAGCTGGTCGCAGCAGCAGTATGAAAACGCTCGAAGCCGGAGGTATACTTCATGCAGGGCAGATGAATCAGAAGACTGTGATCTTTGAAAAAGATAGTATAAAATATGGATTGGTGGCTTTTGCTCCCAACACCAATTGCGTGAGTTTCAACGATCATGCCGGAGCGGTAGCATTGGTAAAGCAGCTTGATTCGCTGGTCGATATAGTTATCGTTTCATTCCACGGTGGTGCTGAGGGTGCTCAGTATCAAAATATACCCCGTACCAATGAACTTTTTCATGGAGAAAATCGTGGTGACGTGTATAAATTTTCCCATTTAATGATTGATGCCGGAGCGGATATAATTTTTGGACATGGGCCCCACGTGACCCGCGCGGTTGATGTATATAAAGAGCGTTTCATCGCCTATAGCCTTGGTAATTTTTGTACCTATAGGGGAATTAGCGTTTCCGGTGTTAATGGCCTTGCTCCTATTATTAAAGTGTATACCGACAGAACCGGTAAACTTTTTAAAGCAGAAATTACTCCGACATATCAATCGTATGGCACTGGCGTGAAAATTGACTCACAAAAACAAGTGATAAAAAAGATCCAGGAGTTAACTAAAAAAGATCTTCCGGAGTCTCCAGTCCGCATTGATGATAATGGTTTAATTACTTATATTGCTCAGTAACATGGCCTATAAAGAAAAGGAAATCGAAAAGCTTTACTTCTCCATTGGAGAAGTAGCAGAAATGTTCAGCGTTGCTCCTTCACTCATTCGTTTCTGGGAATCTGAATTTGATCTTATCAAACCAAAAAAGAACCGGAAGGGAAATCGCCAGTTTACACGAGAGGATATTGATAATGTAAGAACAATCTATCACCTTGTAAAAGAGAAAGGCTTTACACTTCAAGGTGCAAAAGATATGCTGCGCAATGATACCCAGGCCGTGAAAGATAAAATGGAAATGCTCGATGCGTTAAAGCGCGTACGAACTTTTCTGATCGAGATGCGCGATAATCTTCATTAGAAAAAGAAAAATAGATTTTAGAAAAGCCGATGATATTCACATCGGCTTTTTATTTTTATAGCAAAGTTGTGTATTAGTTATTTATGGATCAGAACAGGTTGGCGTTACTCGCCTTGCATTTTATTCCCGGCATCGGGGATTATACCATCAGACAATTAGTAAGCTATTGTGGTTCAGCTGAAAAAGTATTTAAAACACCGAAGGGAAAACTTCTTAAGATTCCGGGTATCGGTAAAATAACAGCTGATACTATATCGAACGAACTTCCATTTAAGAATGCCGAGAAGGAATTAAAGATTGCCGAAAAAGAGAACACGAGGCTTATCTTTTATACCGATAAAGATTATCCCTATAGGTTAAAGCTCGTCAGTGATGCGCCATCCCTCCTATATGTAAAGGGCAATGTTGATTTTGAAAATACAAAGTCAGTAGCCATTGTCGGTACACGAAAATCTACTGACTATGGTAAGCACCGTGTTGAAGAATTAGTCGAGAGTCTTGTAGCACACCAGGCCTCTATCATCAGTGGTCTTGCGTATGGTATTGATATACTGGCACACAAACAGGCGTTGAAAAAAAATCTTCCAACACTGGGCATCATGGGCAGTGGTATAGATGTCATGTACCCGGCTATACATGCCGATACCGCGCAAAAAATGTTAACCAATGGAGGACTTGTTACTGAAAATCCATTCGGCACAAAACCCGATGCGCACAACTTCCCGGCACGAAATCGAATTATAGCAGGACTTTGTGATGCCCTTGTTGTAGTGGAAGCTGCAGAAAAAGGAGGAGCGCTCATTACCGCAGAGATTGCCAACAGCTATAATAAAGATGTTTTCGCCTTTCCTGGAAATATAGGGCAGAGCTTTTCAGAAGGATGCAACAACCTGATAAAATCCAACAAAGCACACCTGATCAGTTCTGTTAAAGACCTGGAGTATATAATGGGTTGGAATGCTCATGAACAGCTTGTACCGAAAAAAGAAGCGTTCAACCTTGAATCGTATGAGCCCGATGAGCAAGCGGTACTGAAAGTATTGCTTCTGAATAATCACCAGCTGATGATTGATGAACTTAGCTGGCGTTCCGGTTTTCCCATGAGCAAGCTTGCATCTATACTCCTCGGACTGGAATTTAAAAACACGATCTCTACCCTTCCGGGGAAAGTATATAAACTCGCTTTGAAATGAAAAAAGCTACGACACACTCGTGTCGTAGCTTTTGATATATACATTTAAAACTACCGGAGGTCAGTAGCTTCCATCATTATCCTGCGTTCTCTGGTTGCATTTCTCTTTGATGACCTCGTATGCTTTCAAATCGCCAAGCTCACCAGCCTTGCTCAGGTCCAGGCAACCATTCTTCACATCACCAAAATCAATGCGAAGTATACCGCGCATATAGTATGCATCAACATTTTTAGGATTGATCTGAATGATCTTCGAGCAATCGTTTATAGCATCTTCGTATGCCTGTAAAAACTGCTTTGCTTTTCCACGGTTGAAGTATGCTTCTATATAGTTTTCATTGAGTGTAATCGCTGAAGAGAAATCCGCGATGGCACCATAGTAATCCTGCAATTTCATTTTAACATTACCACGTGCGAAAAAAGCATCTGCGAACTTTGCGTTTTTTTCGATGGCGGTGTTATAGTCTTTCATCGCACCATGTCGGTCATCAAACCGGTCCTTAATGTTACCGCGCAGATAGTATGCTACTGAATAGCTTGGATCAAGATCAATTGCCTTGTTAACATTCAGCAACGACTCCATAAACTCATTACGTTCATATAGCTCTCGGCCTTTCTGCGTATACTCCTTTGCGCTTTGAGCAAAGGATATTTCGGAGAGAAGAAGCAAACAAGCAATCAGGATCAAGTTCTTCATATATCTAAGTTTAAACAAAAGTAAACGTTTATTATGGTACCCTATCTGTGAAGTAATATTTTCAATGCTTTGGAAATATTTCATCTGCCATCAGAAGCGCTTCCGCGAAGGCTTCCGCATTCAGACCGGTATGAACGTTGTTTTGTTCAAGGTAAAACAACACGGTTTCGGTGGCGAGGTTTCCTGTGAGATCATCTTTTGCCATCGGACAGCCTCCGTATCCTTTTATAGCGCCATCAAAACGCTTGCATCCAGCTTGGTACGCAGCTTCAATTTTTTCAAGTGCAGTAACCGGAGTGGAATGGAGATGAACGCCTAATTCCAGTGCAGGGTATACGGTTGATAAGGATGTGAAAAGATACCGTATATTTTCCGGGGTAGATACTCCGATCGTATCCGCCAATGAAATAATTTCACAACCCAATGTATGCAGGATACCAACAAATTCACCCACTACGTCTTTATCATAAGGGTCACCATATGGATTGCCAAACCCCATGCTGATATAGGTCACTAATTTTTTATTCGACCGCACACAAATATTTTGTATTTCATGTATAGTATTGAGTGCTTCCGTGATAGACTTGTTTGTATTTCGTTTCTGAAAAGTTTCTGATATGGAAAGCGGAAAGCCCAGGTATGTAATTGCATCAAAGTGAGAAGCATCTTCTGCGCCTCGCGTATTGGCAACAATCGCCAATAGCTTCGATATACTCTTTTCCCACTCGAGTTGCTCCAGTACTTCTGCAGTATCGCGCAGTTGAGGTATCGCTTTTGGTGACACGAAGCTTCCAAAGTCTATGGTATCAAATCCTATTTTTAGCAGTTGATTAATATAGCGTACCTTCTGTGTGGTGGGAATAAACTGTTCAAGGCCCTGCATAGCATCGCGTGGACATTCAATAATTTTCATTGCTGGAAGCGTGGATTAATGTTGAATTAAAAAACAATCAACTATAAATAAAAAACAAGATATGGTCGTGAAGGAATATTTCCAATGTATAAAAACCAGACAAAAGTTACAGCTCCCGTGATATGGTAACTCTAAACCATAGTAAAATACCTACAGTTGTCGGTAGCTAATGCACTTTATCACCCATTTAAATACATTTGTATAATAGATCGCTATATAGTGACTCCAAAACTACCCTAACTTTATGCCACTACCCGAATATGGAGGAACCCTGGGTCAAAAAAGAGCTGCACATTTATTACGCAGAGCTACCTTCGGTGCTACCAAACAGCAAATTGATTCCTTTGCCGGCCTTACTCCAGCCCAGGCTATCACACAACTTTATCGTCAAACGCTTCCTGATCCGGTACTTCCGATTGATCCTAAAACAGGTTCTGAATGGGTGCTATCTGGTATAACACCAGCAAACAGCGAGGGAGGGGCCCTCGAAGAATTCTTGCTGCGCTGGTTCGTTGGCCAGATGATGAACAGTTCGCTCGCGTATTCCGCCCGCGAAAAAGTAGTGTTGTTTCTGCATACACACTTTACCATGCGCACTGAAAAAGTAGACAACACCCGTGCGCTATATTTCCAGAATCAACTGTTTCGAGAATTTGCACTCGATGCTACTACAGCGGATACCGATGTAAACTTTAAAACACTTACAGTAAAAGCCAGTGTCGATAACGCGATGCTTGAGTTGCTGGATGGGAAGCTGAATGTAAAAGGAAGCTTCAATGAAAACTATGCACGTGAGCTTCTCGAATTATATACTATAGGACGTGGACTCGAAGCGAATCCTCCTGCTACCTCTGGTGAAGAGGGCGACTATGGAGTATATAGAGAAGCCGATGTACAAACTGCTGCACGAATTTTAACAGGCTGGGATTTTGATGATACGTTTGGCAACATCGATCCGGATACAAATTTACCGCGTGGCAAAGTAAAAGGAGGTAATACAAATGCATCTGCTCATGATAATGATGCAAGTAAACCTAAACAATTCAGTGATCGGTTTACCAGTGTATTATTTCCCGGCAATGTTATTACACCAGACCCGCTGCTAATGCCGGGAGGTGTACCAACCTTGGAAAGTGCCTTGGATGAGATCACCAAGCTGATCGATTTAATTTACGAACAGCCAGAGACTGCAAGAAATATCTGTCGCAAAATATACAGGTTCTTCCTGTGGGCACCGCATACCGATGCTGAAGTGATGGCTTCTGAAACCATTATTGACCAAATGGCTGCACTCTTCGTTTCGCCTGCTAACAATTTTAAAATTCAACCCGTTATAGAAAACTTGTTACGAAGCCAGCATTTCTATGATGCTGCAGGTGGTGTAACGGACGATGCTTTCGGTGGTTTGATAAAATCACCTATAGATCTGGTGATTGGTACTTTAAAATTCTTCAACGTTTCTGTACCCGATCCAACGCAAGCCGATCAATACTATATGGCTACGGGAGAAGTACTCGGTCAGATCAGAAGACAGGGAATGAACTTCTATAATCCGTATGATGTAGCCGGATATGAAGCATATCATCAGTATCCTATATATCATCGCTTCTGGATTACAACGAATACACTTTCGAGACGCTATGATTTTATTCGTACGCTGCTCGATCCGCAGGGCACACTATATTTCAATGTAAATACCTACGATTTTGTTAAAGCGAATTTTGCAGCGGTAGCTTCCGATTCTGAAGAGCTGGTAAAAGCATTGATCGCCTATCTGTTGCCGCATCACGACTTCCTGGTATATGAAGATCCTAACAATAATCCGGATGCACTCACTGCAAGTCTCACGGTAAAAAGGTTAAACTATTTTTTAACCCGATTCCTGACAGATGTAAATATGGATCCAAAAGGTTATTGGACAACCACCTGGAATCAAGGCACCGAGCTTGCTGAATTACGCGACTGGCTCAACCGCCTCTTCAATGCACTTCTCCAATCACCCGAATATCAACTTGCCTAACCCCTACTCTGTTTATGAATAAGTCGAGAAGAGATTTTTTAAAGAAGCTCCCGCTAGCGATGAGCATTCCCTTTACGATCGGGGGTATATCGATGCGCGCGATGGGACAGAATACATTAACCCGTATGGCCGCTGCTGCCACCAACAATGATCGCGTTTTGATCATCTTGCAGATGCATGGTGGTAATGATGGATTGAATTGTTGTATACCCGTTGCCCAGTATGGTGAATACTATAATAAGAGACCTAACATTGCTATACCGGCAGCAAACAGTTTACGGAAATATATACCACTCGATAGCACACTGGTAGAACAAAATCAAATCGGGTTTCATCCGGATATGCTTGGCATGAAGACCTTGTACGATCAGGGAAGAATGACGGTGGTTCAAGGTGTATCCTATAAGAATAACAATGGTTCTCACTTTCGTGGACGTGATATAACATTCATGGGCGGATCGTATGATGACTATTTACAATCGGGTTGGCTTGGACGTTATCTGCAAGGTGAATATGCACCCTATAAATATCCGGAAGAATTTTTGAATCCTGCTTTTCCACAGAATGAAATGGTCGATCCGCTCGCGATTGAAATTGGAGGCGATGTATCGTTGATCTTCCACCAGGAAGGAAATATACCAACATCCTTTACTTTGTCCGAAGAAGGATTGGATAACCTGGACGACCTCGAAGGATTTTTTGAAGATCAGAGTACAGATCCGCGTGGTATACCTCCGGAATATCTGAAGGATTCATCTTACTATAAAGAACTTAAGTGGATACTGGATCTTGAAGATAAAACAGAAGACTATACCAAACGTCTTACAGAAGTGTTGAATAACAGTTCTGCGACAAACATAGTATATCCTGATAAGTATCCATACAACGCTCCTGCAGGAAGTCTTACCAATGGATTACGAAACCAACTCAAGCTTGTAGCACGGTTGCTCGCAGGTGGTTGTAAGACAAAAGTATTCCTGGTAAAAATCGGTGGCTTCGATACGCATGCTGATCAGGTTGAAAAGTATGATCCTACGATGGGAGGACACGCTGCATTGATGTATCATGTTTCCTCCAGTATGAAAGCTTTTCAGGATGATTTGCGTGCACGCGGATTGGAAGATCGCGTATTGACTATAACTACTTCCGAATTTTCACGAAGAGTAAACTCGAATGCAAGCTATGGCACGGACCATGGCACGGCAGGACCTATGTTTATTTTTGGAAAAGGCGCGCAGCCTGGTGTTGTAGGAGTAGCTTTAAAAACAAATGCTTCTGGTAATAATCTCGAAATGCAGTATGATTACCGAAATGTATACGCGAACATTATGCGTGACTGGATGCAGGTAGATGATGCGAGCCTGAATAAAATATTTCCGGATGCGCAGAATATGAATGATCCGGGCAAAGGCTTGATGACCACCGGTACATCTGACGATACTAAATTTGAACAAATACCGCTTGCGCAGAAAGTTATCACGGGCAACGAAGGATTTATAGGAGATCGCTTTGCACTGGAAGATTGCTACCCGAATCCTGCTAAAGATAGAACCACTGTACATTTCAGAGTGAACAGCGCATACCATGTAAATGTGAATCTGTTTAACCAGGATGGTAAAAAGATGAAAGCCATGGTGGATGGTGTATATGCTCCGGGTGAGCATAAAGTAGAAGTGGATCTTACAGGTTTGCCTGCCGGGAACTATATTTATGAATTGAAGACCGGCTTCTACAAAGAAGCGAAGAAATTAATAGTACTTAAATAGAGCCTAGCCTTTTCAAACAACCCTATGAAAAAATTTTACCTCTCGCTGCTGTGTCTTTTGCTGGCAGCCAACCTCGTGTTGGCACAAAGCAAAAAGAAAAAATCACCGGCAGCCTATAACAAACAGAATAAAGAGAACGAGAAGTTTCTCGAAAAGCAATGGTGGCTTGGTGTTAAAGGCGGCATGAACCTTACGAAGGTGAATGTTGTAACGAATTACGCCATTCTTGCTCCTACCAATTACGATGCTTCCGAAAGTGGAAAGAAGTATAGCAACTTCAATCTGACAGGAAGTCATTTTACAATTGAAGCAACATTTTATTTCAAGCACTTTACATTTAGTCTGCAGCCTACATTTCAGCACAGCCGTTTTGCCTATACCAATCAATATCGATGGACGGATGGAGAGACTGCCACCAATAACGTAGAATTAAATTACGAACAGGAACAAAAGGTAGATCATATACTTATACCCTTGGTGGTAAAATATGAAATGACCAATACCAAGCTTCGTCCTTATTTACAGGCTGGTATTTTCCAGGCATTTCGGGTTGGCGCAACCAAGAGTGTAACAGTTTCCGGAATTGATCAGGCATCGGGTGGACAAAATGAATTTCAGGATGAATCAATCACCGTTGGTGCTAAAGATTTGTTTGCCAAGAAATATTGGGGCTTGTTAGGAGGTGCCGGTTTTTACTATAATCTCGGCAACAATGTTCGCCTTAATTTCGATGTGCAATATAAACTCGGCATGAGCAATGTTGTTTCAGCCGAAAACAGGTATAGCAACGATCGTCTGGCGGGCGTTGGTGATGCAATGGATGATCTCGATATGGATAATCTTTCTATATCCTTGGGATGTCTGTTCCCGCTACGCTTCCTGGAAAGTGGTTTCAAATCGTTAAACCGGAAATAACCCTGACTATGCTAACACGAATATTATCATCCTTATTAATAGTGGTGATGGCACTTACCATCATGCGTTGTGGAGAAGACTCCAACCTGCTTACCGAAACAAAAAAATTCACCTCTATATTTGATAGCAATCAGTTCAGCGAAGGGTTCTCGCCCATCGATATACAACAAACTGCGGATGGCGGTTACGTTGTGCTGGGTGAAAGCAGACTTATTGGAACGCAACTTACAGGTGTATACCTGCTGAAAGCTGACAAGTACGGAAACTTTGTGAAGTTCGTTGATGCGGATACATTGAACAACCCCGTTGCGCGTCTCTCCAAGGTTGCCGATAAATATTATTTCTTCTGCGTGAAGAATAAAGGCACGGATGTGCACCTGGCTTCATTCGATGAGAACCTTGACAATTTCACAACTACTCCATTGGGGTTTGTAAACCCTGCCGCGTCTTTGGCTATAGATCAAGGGCTGCTGCTATACAGCGTGGATATAAATGGGAAACAATCAATTATTTCACTGATCGGTTTAGATGGTTCAACGATAAAACAAAAAGGATATACCATTGGCGATGGAGACGACAGTGAAAAACCATTGAGCGAACATTTTTTAAAAACAGGTAAACAATTTCCATTTGATGTAGGCATGGTCTCTCCGGGCGTTTACTATTTTAATGGATTTTACGACTATACATTTTCATTGATCTTTACCGATATAAATGGTGATGAACCCATTGGTATTATCAGCGGGCAGCAGGATGACGGTGGATTTAGCGCGCTTACTCCACTCAGCTCGAGTAAGTATGCCGCAGCACGCTATAACTTCGGTGATAATTATTTTCTGCCCAATACACAGATCGTTGCAACCGAAAATAGACCTGGTATTGACTTAGGTGGATTGTCTTTACCTGAACTGATATCGGAAACGAAAGTGAAGATCCTTCGCTCCGTTGTAAAAGAAAAAAATGTATTGATCTACGCTGCCGATACACAAACACGTCAGATTGGATTATATTTTTATGATGAAGCTACCGGAGCGTTTATAGGAAGCAAGTATCTTGGCTTCTCGAATCCATTCACGATCGGAAATTTAATCAACACAGAAGACGGAGGCATTGCAGTATGCGGCACAACGTACCTCGCTGGACGCTTTCCACGCATCAGCATCTTTAAACTTTCGAAGGAAGAAGTTGCATCGAACGTGAAGTAGTGCGTAAGATTGCTCATGCAATCACGCGTAATTCCCATTTTCAGAATATCAGAATACATCCAAGCCATTGAATATAGCATTCAATGGCTTGCTTTTTCTATAGACCGCGAACATACTGGCAGCGCTGATTGCTATAGACCGGCATCAAAAGAAGCTATAACGTTTCATCGGACACAGCACCATGTACATTTCATTCCCCACACTGGTGTTTCAATTGAGTATAGCGGCCTCCTCCAATATTATAAAGACTTTATCACGAAACACTATAGAAACAACAGACCAGAAGCACGGAACGCTTTTTGGAATGCAATCAGAAAGAAGGTAACCAACCCGTTCTATACTAAATTTTTATTCAGCGAATCCTATACATCAAACGCATGACCATACAGAAGAACATAAGCCTCACCTCATTCAATACATTTGGACTGCAGGCAACAGCAAAGGAATTCACAACAATTCAATCTATCGAAGATGCGCAAGCACTGCTGACCTCTGATATATTTAAAAATCAGCCGGTATTGATATTGGGTGGAGGCAGTAACATACTGCTTACTAAAAATTTTGACGGACTTGTGGTGAAAGTAGAGATCAAAGGGAAAGAAGTTATCCACAATGATGATGAAAATGTATTGCTAAAGGTTGGTGCCGGAGAGAACTGGCATGAGTTAGTGATGTATTGTGTTGATAAAAACTTAGGTGGAATAGAAAATCTTTCATTGATACCCGGCACGATGGGTGCTGCACCGATGCAAAACATTGGTGCGTATGGAGTAGAGATTAAAGATGTAGTAGAGTCGGTTGAAGCGATCGAGATAAGTACAGGTAAGGTGAAAACTTTTTCAAATGCTGACTGTAACTTCGGTTATCGTGAAAGTATTTTTAAGCAAGAGGCAAAAAATAAATTTTTTATTTCAAGTGTTACTTTAAGACTTTCAAAAAAAAATCATCGCTTCAATTGTAGCTATGGTGCGGTGAATGAAACGATGACGACACTCGGTTATGATACACCTTCAGTGCGTGCGATCAGTGAAGCAGTGATCCATATTCGAAGAAGTAAATTACCGGATCCATCGGTGATTGGTAATGCCGGAAGCTTCTTTAAAAATCCAACTATAGATGCAGACGCCTATGCATTACTAAAAAAAACATACCCGGATATTCCTGGCTATATCGCGGGAAACGCAATGTTTAAAGTACCTGCAGCGTGGTTGATAGAAAAATGTGGATGGAAAGGAAAGCGCTTCGATAACATTGGTGTTCATCAACATCAGGCACTTGTGTTAGTAAACTATGGTGGTGGTGACGGAAAAAAAATATGGCAACTTGCAATGGATATACAGGCAAGTGTAAAAGAAAAATTCAACATCACACTTCATCCTGAAGTGAATGTTATAGAGTAAAGTTGATATAATATTTATGCGATCAACATCATCATCACTGCATCAACTCATGTTGATGATCACTTTATCACTCGTGAAAATTTATTGCTTCGAAAAATTTTTCACGAAAATTTTTGTAGATAAATTTTTTGTTACTACTTTTCGTATAGTTTAAACATAAAATTAAAAACGCTATGGCAAAATCAGCGAAGAAAGCGGCAAAGAAGTCTGCAAAAAAGACTGCTAAAAAAGCTGCTAAGAAGAAGAAGTAATTAGGTTTGACCTAAGAAACTTTGCGAAGGGAAGTAAATTGGATTTACTTCCCTTTCGTTTTTATTACACTTTACCTTTCATGTGCGTCCATCATCTTTCACGCACATCTATAACGCCACCGCTATCTTCTTTTTACTATAATTCATTCTATACAACGGCTGATACACTGTTTTTCACTTGTACACGCTGATTTTATGTCTCATTGAAATTTCTATTGGTGAGTATAGATCGTTCAGCACCGCTTAAATGTATTAACGCATTGACGATACAATCACTCTTCATCCTCAGAGAGATCGTGAAGTGTGAATCGACTACATCCATGATTATATAATTAAACACCTTGCTCGTATGCGACTCGTGCATCACCGAACGATCATCCTAAAAGATGTACTATTCCTGCATGATGTAAACATTTTAGAATCATCCATAGTCGCTATAAAACTCCAATCAACGTGTGGTAACTTCATGCTTTAAGGTTCTGATCGCTATTTTTATCCTCTTCTCACACTCGGTTGCGTAAATTTTATCCACATGATACTTGTCTTACGCTTACATCACTCGTAACTTTCTCGTGTTAAATCAACAAACAACATTACCATTATGGCAAAAGCAACTGCGAAAACTGAAACGAAAGCTCCGGCAAAGACAGCCACTACAAAAACTAAAACTACTCCTGCTGCTGTGTATGACATTGAAGCGGCAAGTGATGAAGCATTAAAGAAACTTCAGGAGTTGGGAATTGAACAACAACTTCAATCGGATTTGGAGTGGTGCCTTGGAAGTTACCGTCATGATAAAAATCCTACAGGCCTATATGAAGTATTGGGACGCACGTTAACGGTGTTCAATGCAGAGAAAGCAAAGAAGACAAAAGGAATTACCGTTAAGTTAATTGGAGAGCTTGAAAAAGCACTGAAGATTCAGTAGCGGGTTCTTCTTTATATCATATGAGTTACATTGGTCAGTAGCTTATTAAATCTTTCCACCTCTACCCCAAACTTCCGAAGGAAATCTACTCCTTCATCGGAAGCGATTCCTTTGTGCTCTGCATACGAGTTGAGATATATTACTTTGCGGATGCCCATGGAATAAATAATCCGTGAGCATGCAAGGCACGGTGAAAGCGTTATATAAAGCGTAGCACCATCAACAGAGGTTTTATTTTTTACTGCATATAGAATAGCATTCTGCTCTGCATGCAACGCGAGCGAGCATCCACCTTTTGAATCGCGCGGGCAACCAACGTCTGCCCACTCCTCATCACAGTTATGTGTGCCTGCCGGCGGACCGTTGTATCCTATAGAAATAATACGGGTATCTTTTGCCAGTACAGCTCCTACATGGCGCTTAATACAATGTGAACGCTTGGCGAGATTAACGGCCAGCTCCATATAGATATCATCAAAATCAGGACGTAACATGTGCGCAAAAATAGAATATAGAAAGGAGAATTTAGAATTTTGAAAAGAAGCGATTCCAAAGTCTCCTCCTATAAACACTTTTGCCAACGGCGATCAAACTAATAATCTCCGGCTACTTTTCGTTTATCAAGTGCAGCGTTATTGAATTTCGGCAATGAAGAAGGCACTTGTGTTAATCCTGTTGTATCGGTGAGTGTATGTATGAACGCTATAATCTGTCGCTGTTCTTTTTTAGTAAGATTAAGTTTATCGGAGGGTAATGTTTGATTGAAAAGCTGCACGCCAATGCCTGCGCCTCCTCCCCGATTATAAAAATCCATAACTTCTTCCAGCGTTTTAAAAACTCCGTTGTGCATATAGGGTGCCGTTAATGCAGCATTGCGTACAGTAGGAGTTTTAAAAGCATGCTGATAAAGCTTCCGCGTATAGGCATTGTATTTACCAAGGTCTGTATCAGCAACAGCATGTATTGTGTCAGCCATTGCAGGAACACCCAACACTTCCGATTCTGTTTCAGTATACTGTGGTGGAACCGATCCATTGAACAAGGGAAGAAAATGACAAGTCGCGCATTTCGCCTTTCCCATAAAAAGATTGAACCCTGAAACTTCATCTTCTGAAAGTATAGCTTGTTCGCCCCGCATATACTGATCAAAACGTGAATTAAGTCCAGACAACGTACGGATATAGGCAGCGAGCGATGTCTGTATGCTACGTTTGTCAATCACAACGCTATCACCAAACGCTTTTTTAAACATGTCAACATATTCTTTATTCATCGCGATCTTCCTGGAAGACGCTTCTACATCGCCATGCATTTCATTGGGATTGCTCATCACATCGGTTACCTGATCTTCAATGAAGTGAACACGCTGATCCCAGAATTGAGATTTCTGATATGCAGAGTTGATCAAGGTTGGAGCATTGCGTAAAACTTCGTGGCTGGAATTAAACGCTATACTTTTAATCGCGCCATCCGAAAAAGCTTTGGATGGTGAATGACAGGATGCGCATGCCCGCGTGTTGTTTCCGGAAAGCACAGGATCGAAGAATAACATTTTACCAAGTCTGGCAACTTCGGGCTTGAGGTTACGATTATAGGCTGGTGAAAAGAAATTCACATCGAATACATCTGCGCTAAAAAACAAAGGCTTGTCCATTTTTACTGCGCTGATCCATTTGTTATTCGGAATTTTTAATGCTTGCTGATACTCATATACTGCAGATGATAACGGGTTGAGATATTGGCGAATGAACACCGCGCGATTGAATGAATCAAAATCCTGCTGTGTATCTAAATAACTATAGGCGCTTTGAAAGATTTTTTCCATCCGCCTCTGAAGCGATACGTTATCAGATGCCTGATCGCTATAGCACGAAAGAATTGTTTCGACACCTCTCAAACTGGATTTTGCTTCGGCTATAGTTTGAAATGATACCGGTGAGTCGAAACCTGAGATGCCCAAGCTCATGATGGTGAGTATCTCCAATCGAATTGACTCAAATACATTTGCATTATTCAGTGCATTGCTCCTCACGGTATATTTGAGATTATTCAGAATGGCTTTTAAGGCGAGCACATTCTGCTGAAGTGTGTCACGTTGTATTACACCGGCATATAAATCTTCTTCGATCACTTGGAAGCCTGTCGGGATGAGCACCTTGTCATCATATTCTTCCGTTTTTAAAAGTGCGGGGCCATTGATTCGCTCGTTCTCTTCCGGGAAATAGAAAACGACCAGCGACTCTATCTTTTTAAAATGATGCCGGGCTTTGGCAAAATATTTTTTTAATTCTTCAGGAGATGATGCTGCATCTGCGTTAGCCAGAAGACCTATTGTATAATCGAGTGAATCAGCCTGAGAAATAAAAAACTCATTTACTTTTTCTATTGGCTGAGCGGGTTGTTGTTGACTACAGCTGATCAGGGAAAATATCAGCAGACCGGTTATTGATATAAAAATGATTCGTTGCATAAGAGACTACTATAAAAAACTGCCCGGTGGTATTCCGGGCAGTTTAAAAACACGCTACAAAAAAAATTAACGAGGCAAGCCGCGAAGCACAACGATCTGGCTGCCCTCATCGAAAGATGTAGCCAGTGAACCACCGTCTACGCCTTTGAACTGAGGAGACTTCCAGGTATGAGGCTGTATATTGAGTATAAATGTATTGGGGATACCAAGTATATCGGATACATCAAGCATAGCACCGTATTCCCACGCACCATAGTTAGATTTTCCATAGATAGCTTCCGCGTCAGCTTGTCCACGGAAGTGATTCAATTCAAACACTTTTTTCAATGCACCCGTGCTTAAGTTATACTGGTATAAATACGCATCATGATCGATACCGCTATATTGATTCGGATCTTCCTGTATATAGGCGTAGTTCGTTGTTACAAGAATGTTATCAGGATCCTGGAAAGTACCTGCCTTTCCTTCACGATCATCACCATCCAAAACCAAGGTTAAAGTTCCTTTCAACGGATCGGCTGCATCGAGCACGAGTTTATATACACGACCGTATTTCGTGCGATCTGAGTTACCATCCTGACCCGTTACATTGAAATAGATTTCTCTGCCAACGCCATCCTTACGATAATCAATATCTTCAACACGTCCGAATGCAATTGATTTTAGTGCAGTAGACGCTGCGTTGGTTTGTGCACCAGTGATCGTTTTATGATCATCGATCTTCACGAACTCAACACTCACCGGAGTGTTCTCTACTATATCTACTTCGCGTGTATTCAAATCCACACGTCTCATAACATAAGCACTTCCGTTCTCAAGATCACCCACGGTGTTTGATAAATATAGCGCAAGCTGACCACCGTCTGTTCCGGAGTCATCATCTCCGATCAGAATAATTGTTTTCCCTGCATAAGCAGTTTTCGGCAATGGCACTGCATTTTCTGCAGCCCATCTTCCAAGACCAGGAAGAAAATTAGGAACGGTGGGCGTTGCTGCTGCAAGCGGATTCAATCCGTGAATTTGCGCACTGCTGTTTTCACTACAGGTAAGAAACAACGGACCGAAGCCGTGTTCTTCCGGAGTAGCCAAAGTAGCAGAGCAAAGTCTTTTCTGTCCGCCATCCGAGTTCAAAATATATTCTCCTTTAACAGGACGAAATGTTTTGTCGAATGTTAATCGCGATACAGCAATGTTATCTTCGTTGTTCACCAACATCACAAAGCCGTCCGTAGTTTTGAGTAGACCAGCACCATCTGCTGCTCCACCAAATATATAGGAAGGAGATTCCGGCAAGTAATCAGCACTGCCGATCAATGAAAATGTTTCCACACTTTCAAAGCCCGGAAGTTTCTTAAGAAATGTAGATGTAGTTGAGTGATTCATGAGTACAACCTGGTTTGCATCCTCACCATCATCGCCTGTATCACCTTTATCGCCCGCATCTCCTTTGTCTCCTTGTGGACCAACATCTCCTTGTGGACCTTCACACGCTGTAAAGGCTAATGTTGTGGCCATCAGCAGGCACATAATTTTTGTAAATGTCTTTTTCATGTATGGAATAAATGATTGTTTTTTGGGTATCGAAATTTAGACCCCGTGTAATACCTGAATATCAATCATCTTTTATCAGCGTGTTAAAATTTAGTATAGGGCGTGATGGATCAATATTTCAAAAACTAATTCGCTATGAAGAAGTTAGCACACTGAATAACCATGACAAGCATTAAGAAATTGAAACGCCTGTGTTAACCTGTAGATGAATTCTAAATTATTATCTTTAAACCCGATGACGCGATATCTTTTCACACTTTTCTGTCTGGCATTTTTCATTTCAGGTTGGTCGCAAGTGATCAAAGAAAGAAGTAGTCCTGTGGATATAATTTCCATGCGCTATAAAGAGTCGTATGTGAAGATCACTTACTCGCAGCCATCGAAAAAAGGCCGTGAGATTTTTGGTAAACTTATACCCTTTGGAAAAGAGTGGAGCCCCGGAGCAAATGAGGCCACGGAAATAACACTCACTAAAGATCTAACCTTGAAGGGCTTCCTGGTAAAAGCGGGGACGTATACAATCTTTACCATTCCTGAAAAAGATAAGTGGACCATCATTATCAATAAAGATGTAGGGCTCTTTGGCTCCTATAATTATAATCCGAAACAAGATCTGATTCGTTTTGATGTACCCGTGCACTCTACGGGAGATCTTGTATACGAGCCACTCACCATGAAATTTGACCAGAGAAACGATGTGGCAGACCTTTTGATAATGTGGGATAGGACGATGATCACTATTCCAATTAAGTTTATAAATTAATCACATGATCCGGTACATATTCTCTGCCCTACTCCTGCTTTTGGCTTCTTCCACATATGCTCAAAATATTCAGGAACTTGAAAAACGAAATGGTTTTAAAGACATTGAGTTGGGTTCAATGGCTGATTCCGTAAAGGGCTCCAAAGTAAAAAAGGAGTTCAAGGAAAAAGATCTTTACCCTGCCAAGCTATATACTGTGGAGCACCCCGATTATGAAAAGATCGGTGAAGTAAGAGTAAAGGAGATTGAATTGAAATCCTATAAAGACCTGATCTATGAGATCAAGGTACTGACGGATAAAGATCCACGCCTGATGAAAGCACTCGAATCACTTTTCGGCAAAGCCGATTATGATATGAAGAACCAGTTATACTTCTGGAAGAGTGACCGTATCATTCTGAAATTCAAAGCCACCGGGAAAAATTTCCTGGAGCTTGAATATTCTTCACCTGTGGTACGCAATATGATGAAGGATGATAAAGAACAAAAAGTAGATGATATCGCTAACGACTTATAATAAACCAGACCAATATGCAAAAAGCTAATCAGTTATTGATCGCACTCGCGTTCATCAGTGCCGGTAATCTTGCCTACGCACAAGAACAACAAAGTAAAAAAACTCCAGAGTCAACAGAAATATGGGAGCCACAGCCACGTGTTATCACTCCTGCTGAAAAAGTTGGTGATGCGCCTTCCGATGCAACCGTATTGTTTGATGGTAAATCATTTGATAACTGGGTAACCATTGATGGCACTGCTCCGAAGTGGACACTTAAAGATGGTGCTATGACTGTTGCTGCCGGTGCGAAGGACATTAAGACGAAAAAAGAATTCGGTGACTTCCAGCTTCATGTAGAGTGGCGTTCTCCTGCAGAAGTTGATCCTAAACAAACTGGTCAGGGTCGTGGCAACAGCGGTATATTTCTGCAAGAGCGTTACGAAGTACAGGTACTCGACAACTACAACAACAAAACTTACGCTAACGGACAGGCAAGTTCTATATACAAGCAACATATACCTTTGATAAATGCTTGCCGCAAGCCAGGCGAATGGCAAGTGTATGAGATCTTCTTTACAGCACCACGCTTTAACAGCGAAGGCCGCGTAATCTCTCCGGCATACGTGACGGTTACACACAACGGTATATTATCACTGAACCACGTGGCCGTTTGGGGACCTACCGAATATATAGGTTTACCAGTATATAAAGCCTACGAAAAAGGCCCGATCCGTTTACAGGATCATGGCAACGCTGTGAGCTTCAGAAATATTTGGATACGTGAGTTGTGAGAATTGGCCTCATCCCAGCCCTTCTCCAAAGGAGAAGGCTTTAAAAGTCCCTCTCCTTTGGAGAGGGACTTAGGGTGAGACTAAAAACATTTTATTACACACCTTAAAAAAATATCCCTCATGAAAAAATTACTCTTCTTCGCGCTTGTTATATTTCTGCAATGCAGATCTACTGAGAATAATTCCAGTGTAGCGAACCTGGAAAATACATACTGGAAGCTGGCAGAGATGAACGGCATGCCGGTAATGACACCTGACAACGCTAAAGAAGTACATTTTGTATTGAGCAGCGAGGGTAACGAAAAACGAATTAAAGGATTTGCAGGATGCAACGGCCTCGGTGGTAATTATACTGTGGATGGCGACAAAATAAAATTCACCACCATGACCACAAAGATGGCATGCGACCGGTTGGATGTTGAAAACTTTCTGACCAAGACATTGGAGTCTGCCACTACATATAAAATTAATGGTGAAACGTTGGAACTATACGAAGGTGAGACACTACTGGCCACTTTTCAATCGGTATATCTCAAATAGGTTTCTTGTGCAGGCTTAGTTGATTACGCTTCGACCAGCGCGTATATACATAGAGCACTACAATAAATATCAGCAACGCAATGAACTGCGAGTGCGACAGGTAATCTTTGATTATAAAGCCGCGCGCAATATCACCTCTGAAAAATTCAAGGGCGTAACGACCAATTGCATAGAGTAATAAATAGGTAAGAAACAGCTGTCCATAAAATTTCCTTCTTCCGCGCAGGAACAGCAATACCAGCATTACCAGGAATATATACCCTGACTCATACAATTGGGTGGGATGAAGTGGAACACCTTTTGGATTTGCATGACAGGCCGGGTCTGTAAATATAGCACCCCATGGAGCATCCGTTGGTAGACCGTAACAACATCCCGCCATGAAACACCCAAGCCTTCCGAACATGTGCACAAGACATGTGGTGATGGCCATGATATCAAGCATGGCATAGGTTGGTAGCTTTTGTTTTCGGAAGAACCATAGCATTGTCGGGACGGCCAACAAAAAAGATCCATAAAAAACAAAACCTCTCCCACCCAATAACTTACCGGGATGTGCTATATAATAAGAAGCATCTTCGAAGAAGAGCAGTGCTTTGCCGCCCACGAATGCTGCAATAAAAATCAAAAGAAATAAAGAGTTGGCCTGATCGAATGTAAGCCCCACTTCTTTCTTGCCCCGAACAACCATATAAGCAACCCCTGCGATCGCTCCGATGGCGATCATGAAACCATAGCTGTAAACAGAGATCCCTCCTATTTCAAACAAGACAGGATGCATAGCAGATTCGTTGAGCCGAAGTTTAAATGATTAACTACTGAATTCCCAACTTGGTTAACAGCGCTTTATCAATCGCTGCTTTTGGAACCACGAGGCTTACGGTGTTAATAGCAAAGTATGCTTCCGACACATGTATATATCCCTTGAACGGACCGTATTCGCCCCAGGAATTCTTCACCATAAAAAACTTCTTACCGGTTTTTGATTTCTCCAGACCGACAAGATGCATGAGGTGATCATCCTGTGTAGTCAGATTTTCATAGAGTGTCTGCCGAAATGTTTGATTATACTTCATCTCTTCATCGTCAGGAGAAACGGTGGCCGGTATCTTTCCGTCTTTCCATTGCAATATATAGCCATCCTTCTGGCGGAAGTATTCATTGCTCACATCGGCATCCCACATAATAGAATATCCTTGCTCGACTGCACGCTCGGTGACACGAATCATTTCGTCTAGCGGAAGATTATAGTAGGAGCCATTCAAAAAATTATCAGGTGCTTCGAGAATGAATGAAGTATAGAATGGATGATGACTGAACGAAGTGATGTTCACATAGTCGTCTGCCTTGAAATGTAAAACCTCTGCAGCAAAGCTCTTGGGTGTAAATTGACGCTCGCGATACGTAAAGGTCTCCGGTGCTTTACCCAGATGTTCATCGAGTATATTTTGAAATCCTTTCATCCAGTCTACCGGAACAGGTCTTGTTTTTAACAAACTATCGAGGTAAGATTTCAACTGTGCATCAAGCTTACCATGATCATGTTTTTTCTGACCAAGGTTCAATCCCGAGTAAACGCTTTCCGGTACGGCCCCATAGGTAGCCATAGCACGAATAACATCATGTCCTAAACCACCCGGACCAAACTGGGCAGCGCCTTGCCGAAGCATATAGTTGCGGGCCTTCTCGGTATATATATTGCGCACCGTAAACATCTCTGAAAGATCAAACGTACCATACCCATTATGAATAGTCTGTGATTCCACCAGCGATGTAGTTGAAAAACTCCAGCATGTACCTGTGTTCGCCTGATTTTTAACCGGTGTACTTTCTATTTTTTTAACAACCGTTAATAATGCTTCATCCGGTGCAGGCTGCGCCATGATGCAGGATATACCTGCCATCAATATTATACCGAGACTGAGAATCCTTTTCATATCGTGTAGGGTAAGTTTATTCTTCGTTGCTGCAAACCAGTATAGCTTCTTCTTCCAAGTTCGCATTTTTTAATCACAAAACGTCATCTTCGTAAACTTTACTGGCGTGGCAAACCTTGCAGTATAATTGAAGGTTGATATACATCAACCCTTATAGGAAATACGATAGATCACATTTGCTTTATCATCGGAAACCAGCATCGATCCATCCGGAAGCACGAGTACATCTACCGGACGGCCCCACTCCTTTTGAGTTGCTTCATCAAGCCATCCGCTGGCAAACAATTCATGACTGGTTACTTTGTTATTCTGCAGTTTAACAAGTGTGACGTTATACCCACTTTTCTTGGAGCGATTCCATGAACCATGTTCTGCGACAAAGATCTGGTTCTTGTATGCTACCGGGAATGAACTGCCGGTATAAAATCTTAACCCTAGAGGCGCAACGTGTGGCCCGAGTTTATCAGCAGGTGCTGTAAATTCTGAGCATGGATGTTTATCACCAAACTCCGGATCTTTGATCGATCCTTCATGGCAATATGGATAGCCGAAGTGCATTCCTTTTTTAGGAGCTACATTTAACTCGCAGGAAGGTTTATCATCGCCCAGCATATCGCGACCGTTGTCTGTAAACCAAAGTTCTTTTGTTTGTGGATGCCATGTAAATCCAACGGTATTGCGAACGCCTCTCGCAAAAACTTCGCGACCCGATCCATCTGCATTCAGGCGTGTTATACTCGCATATATTTCGTCTTTCGATTCGCAGATGTTGCACGGTGCACCAACGGGTACATATAGTTTTCCATCAGGACCAAACGCTATAAACTTCCAGCCGTGATGTGATTCTGTCGGATAATTATCAGCGATCACCGTTGGCGCAGGAGGATTATCCAGTTTAGATTCAATGCCGGTATATTTAGTGATCTTGCTGATCTCTGCTACATATAGGTTGCCATCTTTAAACGCAACACCATTCGGCATATTTAGTCCCGATGCAATGACCCATTTTTTATCGGCTATAAAATCACCATTGGTATCTTTTACAGCATATACCTTATCCTTATCACGATTGCCTACATATACTACACCAGAAGGACTCAACGCCATGGAGCGTGCATTCTCCACTTCAGCATATACTGCAATTTTGAAACCCGCTGGTAGCTTGATCTTATCCAATGGTAACGTTGCAGCGTAGTCTGTTATGGCCGGAGCACTGACATCACGGCCGTTAACGCCCTTGTCGCCTGTAGGGTCAGTAGAACTCGAATTGCTGCAGGCAAGCATCAGCCCGAGCATCAAAACAGGAGTTGAAATAATCGATCTCATAAATTCATAATCGTTAAAAACGTGTGAAAATTAAGGGTTTTCGTCCTCAGAATGGATGTTGATTATGTAAGTGGCAAAATTTCAATGCCCATCTCATTTTAAATTCCGGAAATGCTGTAAATACTGATTATTTTTGCGCCCGATTCAAGAAGGTACCAGCATGCAAAGTGGCTGTGCCTTGATCGAGGGGAATTAGCAATTATGATATCCATCACCAATCTTTCTTATTACATCGGAGGCCGCGCGCTTTACGAAAATGCCAATATGTTTGTGAAGCCGAAAGACAAAATCGGTTTGATCGGATTGAATGGCCGCGGAAAATCCACATTATTGAAAATCATTAATGGTGAATATAAAATTGATGGTGGTTCGATCAGCAAAAGCAATGAGTGTACAATCGGCTTTCTTAACCAGGATCTTCTCTCCTATCAAACTGAGGATTCTATCCTCACCGTTGCTATGGGAGCGTTCAAGGAAGTAGTAGAAATAGAACGCCAGTTAGAAGTCATCATCAAAAAGCTGGAAGAAGAATATTCAGACGATCTCGTTGAGAAACTCTCGAAGCTTCAGGAAAAGTATGATCACCTCGATGGCTATACGGTGCAATCAAAAGCAGAAGAAGTATTGGAAGGTATAGGATTCCTGACAGGAGATTTACATCGACCGCTGAAAGAATTTTCCGGAGGATGGCGCATGCGTGTAATGCTCGCTAAACTTCTCCTTGAAAAACCATCGCTGTTGATGCTCGATGAACCAACCAACCACTTGGATTTACCTTCGATAGAATGGGTAGAAAATTACTTACGGAATTATGATGGTGCTGTGATCATTGTTTCTCACGATCGTACTTTCCTTGACAATGTTATTACCAAGACGGTTGATGTTACACAACAGCAACTCATTACCTATGAAGGAAATTATTCTTTCTATTTACAAGAGAAAGAAATGCGCCAGGAAATTCAGCAAGGTGCCTATGAGAATCAACAACAAAAGATTAAACAGACCGAACGTTTTATAGAGCGCTTCAAAGCGAAGGCATCGAAATCACGTCAGGTTCAATCACGCGTTAAGGCATTGGAGAAACTTGACATGATAGAAGAAGTAGTGGATGATAGCGCTGCTGTTAATTTCCGTTTCAAGTTCAAGCAGCAGCCCGGCCGCTATATCATTACGCTCAACAATATATCCAAGGCTTATGGCCCCGTGGAGATCTTAAAGAATACATCGATCTCCATTGAACGTGGTGATAAAATCGCTTTGATTGGAGCAAACGGAAAAGGTAAATCTACTTTATTAAGAATTGTTGCCGGAGAAGATGAAGTTGAAGGAGAACGTATCATGGGTTACAATGTGATCCGCGCGTTCTATGCACAGCATCAATTGGAATCACTAAAAGTTGATAATGAAATATTGGAAGAACTGGTGCAGGCTGGTTCGGGTAAAACAGACCAGGAGCTACGAAATGTACTGGGATGTTTTCTCTTTACAGATGAAGATGTATTCAAGAAGATCAAAGTATTATCAGGTGGAGAGAAATCGCGTGTAGCGTTGGCAAAGACGTTGATCTCGGAAGCTAACTTTTTACTCCTCGATGAACCTACCAACCACTTGGATTTTATTTCCGAGAATATACTTATTCAGGCATTGCAGCAATATCTCGGAAGCTTTGTAGTGGTGTCTCACAATCGTCACTTTGTAAGTCAGATCGCGAACAAGATCTGGTATATAGAAGACAAACAGATCAAGGAATACCCGGGCACTTACGATGAGTATGAGCACTGGCGCAAAAAGAATGAAGCAGCCGGTGTAAAATCAGAACCACCCAAGCAAAAGAAACCAGAACCTGAAGTAAAGCAAAAACCACAGACGCCAAGCAATGACGCCAAGCGTAAGACGCTTGAAAAAGATTTGAAGAAAGTAGAAGAGCTCATTGGACAGCTAGAAGAGCGTAAGACAAAACTGGAGCATGAACTTGCCACACCGGAAGTGTTCAGCAACCCGGCAAAGCTCAAAGAGACTCAGGCTATATTTAAGAAAGCAGAGGAAGAGTTAGCTACTGCCAATAAAAAGTGGGAAGAGATCGCTACCGCGATAGACGAGCTCAGCTAGGCGTGTTATAGTATATGTTTAAAATCATATACCGGCCGGATATTCTCTGAAAAATATGCGCCCAATGAATCTGCATTCATAAACACTTCATATACCTCCACAGGTACTTTAAAGTACTGGTATACTTCACGGGTTTGAAATTCTACTTCCAGGATTTGATGTTCTTCATCATACCCTACTGATTTAAAAGTGGAAGATGTAACCCGGCTTCGAAGCATACGGATACAATCTTAAAAATAAATGCCTGGAATAACTACGAAGAGGGTGAACAACCTCGGGAGGGAAAAAGGATGCCGGTAGAAACGACCCGGCATCCGTCTCTAAAAACTAACCTTTACCCATGGTGGTACCAGTCGTTCCTTCCTGGCACACCAGTATTTTTAATGCAGCGTGCTGCTGACATCTTTTAACCTCTGTATTTTTGATGGAGTATAGTATCGACTCAGTACGATCGCTATCTGATATAGCCTGCTATACTAATTTAAACCAAAGCCAATCTGCACTATAAATCGTTCCATGTCGCGTTGCACAGTGGTTTTCGGAGGATCTAACTCTCCGGAAGAATCCCACCAATATATAGGGCTATAGCTATACTTTATTCGTTGAAATTTATACCCGGAGCTGATGTATATGCTGAATTTATTCGCCTTAATTCTATATCCGATCAAGCCACTGAAAGTCTTTCCTTTTCCTCTCTCATACTCCTGGTAATCCTCACGTTCAGCAGTGTGATACGCAATCGAATAGCCGCCATTCACCTGCACAAAAAATGAATTCTGTTTGATACGCACGAAGTCATACGATACACTGCCCAAGATTGGAAGAACACGCCAGTCGGTATAGCCTTCATAACCCGTCCCTAGACCAACCGCCAAACGATTATAGCGGATGCCGTGGATCGTAGTGATGGAAGTATAACTTCCATTTCCTTTTTTACCCAACAAAGCACCGGCAAGAAAACTGTTCGTATACCGGATTTTCTTTTTATCACTAGAAGAAATCGTATCTGATTGACCTCGCGCAGAAAGTGCAGCCATGAAGAGGCAAGCCGTTAAGAATATTCTATTCTTCATTCGAGACAACGATATGACTGAGCAGTTTTATATTCTTTGGATCCGCATAGTCGTATTGAAAGAGTCCATCCTCTCCGATCATCATCAATACATTGTTAAAAGGAATCGCATCGTATGCGTTTATATTCTGATAATGCGCCAGTTGTTTCGAATCAATCGCATTTATATCCGAAGCATCGTATACTTTTAAACCGGCATCACCATCACAGATAAACAGTGTCTCATTATCTTTCCCAAGTCCATGCGGATTGGTCATTGAATACGTTTTTATCAACTGAGGAGATTGCAGGTTGGTGATATCTATAACTTCCAGTTGGTTGGTAAATCCCTGACAAGTTGTTCCTGAACGAAGTGTGACGTATGCATAATTACCATCGACAACAACCGGATCGCAGCTTCGTACGTGCGCATAGGTACTAACCAATGAAGGCGTAGCAGGCGTAGACACATTGAATATATACATGCCGCTGCTCGAGCCTATAAAGAGATTCTCGCCATAAGGGAAAATTGTCTCTATATCTCCGTTGACATAAGTCTTTGTTTTTGCTATCGGATTTTTTCCATCTGTAATGTCTACCGGTTGCAGATTGCCTGCATCCAATGTATAGAGGTAATCCTGATTGATTGTAAAGCGCGCCATAGAGCCGCCAACTCCGGGGCCAGAGCCGTTCCCCGGAGCGATGGCTGCGCTCTTATCAAAAGTCACATTACTAGCTAACGCTATACCTTCACTGTAATATATACCGCCCCATGTCTGTATATTGGCTTCACAGTCTGACTGCTGTATCGAAACATCTTTTGTCTCGGCCCAGTCAGTCACTACTCCTTTTTCAGCATCTGTATAGAAACCGAGGCTGTTATAATTACTAAATACATTTTCAATGCGGTTTACTTCCGTGATATTTTCCAAAGATGCTATATCGAGCACTACGAGATCTATATAACTATCAGCATATAGCAAGTCGCCTTTAATCGCCAGTTCAAAACTACCTGGAATCGTAATAAAACTTTTGTTAACCGGTGCAGACGGATTATGATTATCAATAATGTGAATACCTTTGCCAGGCTCATTCACAAAAAGAAACCCGCCTTTATAATAGATCTTACCAACACTTTTAATCGGTTCAGGAGCCGTCACCGCTACACTAGCGCGCAACTCATCCAACGTAGTATAAACAGGTTTGTAATATGTATACTCGTTGGTTACTTCACATTTGTCTGTACACCCTTCAAGCAGAACACTTAATCCGAGAAGGCTTGTTAGAAAAAGTAAAGCATACAGCGAAACATGAATTCGCTTCTGAAGTCTTCTCTCTAAAGTGTCCATAACAGTTCAGGGTTTGTTTGAGGGTTAGACCCTCCTCCTCATGAAAAGGTTGGAACCTTAGTGAAAAATATAACGAAAACGTAATCCGACATCAAAGGTCAACGGCATGGCCGTTATCGGCTGATCAGATTTATAAATAGAATTGAAAGGATAACGCAGCCCCGGATTCAGCGACAACCGGTAATGTTGTCCAAACTTATAACTGAACTCTGTGCCTACCAACCCGCTGAAATTAAGTGAACGGTAAGGTGAATCAGCACCACTGCCTTGCGTGGTCTTGCTCACATTATCACTCTCGGGAGTAAGTGTATTTTGCAGGAACATATCGGTTGATATACCTCCGTTGAGCTGAACGCCAAAACGTTTATTCACAACAAGGTATCCAGCCTGTAAAGGTATACTTACAAATTGAACATTATTATTTATAGTATACGGAGCAGTGGATACGATTTTGCTGTCAGCTTCACTCATCATACTGTTTACATTCGGAGCGCTGAAGTTTGTAAAATCGGAAGTACCTACTGCATTAGCGGTATAGTCAGATGCCTGCGTCATATAGTTTACACCGCCTTGTACCACCCATCGTTTTGATATACGTGTCCCCAGGCTTATGCCTACTGTATACGCAGATCCTGAAGCTTTCGCTTGTTGGGTCGCTGCACTATTCGCAGCAAAAGATTGCGCCGAAGAAGGCGATACAGTTGAATTCACCGTATTAAAACTACCAGCAGCAAATCCCACGGATGTCCAAAGTTTTTCAGTGTTATTCTTCTCTTCTTTCTTTTGTTCTTCTAGTACATTTTTCTCCTGCTGATCAAGACGCGCCAGCATCACCATCAGCGGATCTTCCTGAGGAGCCAGTTTCGTAGCATCAAAATCAGCAGGCTTATTCATTCGCGCTGGTAATTTATTCACACTAGCATTGGAAGCAACCGATGTTGACTTGGATATAGCACCAAACTCTCCGGAAGTATTTCCGTAACGCGTAAACGGATTGATATCGATAGCACCACTTGTGTTGTTTGCACTTTCAGATGAAGCAACGGGTTGTCTATCTTCCGTTAATGATGAGGCATTTTTATTTTGAGTATCCGCTATAGCGTTCTTATCGTTTGCAGGTGTCGCAGTATTATTCGCCAGAGTCTGCTGGGATGTATTATCACCAGCTTTATTTATACCGTTAGCATTGTTTACTTCGTTTTTATTCACCAATGCAATTGAGCCTTGCTTGTCAGTTGATGTAGATGTTTGATTCTTACCTTGAGCATCTACAACTGCGTTATTTCCATTGGCAGAATTTTTAGCTATATACTGAGAATCATTCACTGCAATGTTGTTGGCTTCATTCACCTTATCAGCGGAAGCGATTGTCTTTTCATTTGCTGTATTATTCTGATTGGTTTTATCCGAAGCTATTGCTGTGTTGGGATCATTTTTCTTGGAAGTATATCCATCTGATTTCGTTGCTTTGTCAAGAGTAGAAGCATCTCTCAGACGCTCGTTTGTTGCGTTATTCTGTTTCGCATTTTTAGAATCTATAGCAGCATCTGCTATAGTGTTCTTCTGAGTATATTTTTCAGATGTGCTTGCTTCATCTGCTACTGCTGGACTTATTTCACCAGGAGAAGCTGCGTTGTTTTTATTGCTTTTGTCACCACGTTGTTTCGGGCTTAACCCAGCAACGGACTGTTGATCATTTTCAGATGCATTAGAATTCCGTTCCTGTGAAACAGAGGAAGAAGAACTTGCACTATTACCATCGAATGCGTTGTCAGGTTCTACAGATATACCTTTTGAATCAGATTGATCTTGTGAAGATGACTCATTGCCAGACAAAGCCGAGTCGTTACGCTCTTCTGTTGCATTACCTTCTTCAGTACCATTGTTACCGTTAGTCGTATTGGACTTGCCACGGTCCTCTAATGCAGGAGTTTGATTTAAAGCAAACTGTCCATTGTTCTGGTGTTCATTCTGAACTACATAATATCCTATACCGGCTACACACATAGCGAAAGCTACAGATGCAGCGGCCAGAAGCTTGTAGAAAAATACTCTACGCTTCATCTTGTCTCCCTCTGCTTTCTCAAGATCAAGCTCGATGTTCGTCCACACATTTTCTGTGGGACTTACTTCGGCTTCCTTGAAAGCATCCTGGAACGAATCTTCAAATTTTCGACTCTCCATATCGTTCGTAATACGTTGACTCCTTTAATAATCGTTGCTGCAATAAACTCTTGGCACGAGCAAACTGCGACTTCGATGTACCTTCTGATATACCGAGTTGTTCGGCTATTTCTTTATGACTAAATCCTTCAATGGCAAACATGTTAAAGACGATCTGACAGCCTGGAGGCAAGGCTTGTATCATTTCGAGTAACTGGGTAAAGTGTATTCCGGAAATACTAACTTCTTCTTCCGGTAAGTTGGTCTCTTCAATATCGACCATGGGTAAGAGATAAAGTTTTTTCCGGTTGGCGTTAAGCGCAGTATTCACCATGATCCGGGTTATCCAGGTTTCCAGTTTCGAATCTCCTCTGAAATTCTCTATCCCCTGAAATACTTTCACAAATGCCTCCTGCAGAATGTCTTCTGCTTCAGCTGTTGTTTTCGAATAACGTAAGCAAACCACCAGCATTTTTCGGCAATACCGATCGTACAAAGCTCGTTGAGAAGCCCTGCTACCTTTTCGGCATCCTTCTATAAGCTCGCTTTCGTTGAGCATTAATCCGATAATCCGGCCATTTTGAATTTAGACACTATCTGAAACTAAAAAGTTGGAATGGTAACAAAGTCATGAATTCCTGGCTATAAAACGAAGTCTGAAGAGAGCCAGCCGGTATTTTGCTTTGATTTTACCAAATTCTTTTTTCCTTTGCCTCTTGATCGAAGCCCACGGCAATTAAACCTGTTTTGAACGAATGAGAATTCTGTATTTCCCCATCCTGTTAATTTTTTTGGCGACTGCCTGTACTCCGATTACTCAAAGTTCGCTTAATTCTGAAGGGAATCCTAAAACGCTTCAGCTAATTGATCGGGCGTATGAACCGCAGATTAAAACGGTACAGCTATACGCTTCTGGAAATACATTGAACCCTGCTGTTACTACACTTGGGCAGGCTAACCTCATTTTGGAATTCGATGATCTCCGAAATCAGAACGACTCCTATTATGCAAAGGTGATTCATTGTAACCATAACTGGACGGAATCTACTTTACAGGACCTCGACTATATGACCATGTATAATGAATTCCCGATCAACTCGTATGAATTCTCGGTCGATACCCATGTGCCCTATATCCACTATAAATTCACACTGCCAACGGTGAAGCTACCCGGCAACTATGTGTTGGCCGTATATCGCGGAAGCAATAAAGACGACATCATTCTCACCAGACGTTTTATGGTGTTTGATACACAAGTGAGCTTTACACAAAATGGAAATCTGATTGGCCCTGGCAGAATTGCAGACCTTAATCAACAGATCAACTTCACGGTAAACTATAAGAACCTGAACATTCTTAATCCGCTCACGGATGTACACGTGAACATCCGACAGAACCAGCGCTGGGATAACCAAGCGTCAAACGTAAAACCAAGTTTTGTGAGGGACATCGAAAAAGAAATTGAATATCGTTTCTTCGATGATGCGTTAATGTTTAAAGGTGGAAATGAATTTCGCTTTTTTGATTTACGATCGCTCAACTATCCCGGACGCAACGTTGACCACATGGACAAGAAAGTAAAACCTTTCAAGGCCTATATTCAGAAAGACAAGTCACGTGAAGATGAAGCCTACGCACAGTATAACGATTTGAATGGTGGATTTACCCTTGATAACTACGATTATCGCGATATGGCCTACGCGAATTATGTTGAAGTAAATTTCACGCTGGCATCTTCTCCTATCAAAGGTGATGTATATGTAGCCGGAGCGTTTAACTATTGGAACTTAAACCAGGAAAATAAAATGCATTACGACACTGCACAAAACAGTTATGTAGCAGATATATTGTTGAAGCAAGGCTGGTACGATTATCAATATATAGTGAAGGCACCCGGTGTGAATCCATATAAACTGGAAGGGAGTCATTTCGAAACAGAAAACCAGTACGAGATCTTTGTATACTATAGACCGTTTCAACCACAAGCCGACTTACTAATCGGATACCTGAGACTGGAAGCGAATCCGCGTTAAGCGTAAACCATTTCCTGCTGTGTAGTACGTTGTATCGAGTCATTGTTGGCAACATCCAGCATACCAAAACCCTTATGCGTGAAGTAACCTAAGCCGTTTTCATATACAAACTGCTGTACTTCCTTGGCGGCATACAACGTGAATGGGAAGGTATATCCTCTCACTTCAAATTTTACATCGCTATCATACAACGGATAGATGCGCGCAAACTTTTTATGAGAAGCCTGGATGCGTTGTATATAGTCGTGATCCGGAACGATCTGAAATTTATAGAAAGATGTTAACTGCTCGGCAGTATATTTCCCGTGTGCTTCCATACGGGCCAACGTAGAATCGTAGAGTAGATCCGAGAATTCATCACTCTCCGGAGACACGAATTTCTTTCCACTTTCGTCATTAAAAGCTGCGGGTATAACAACGATTGGGGATATACATAAGAACCGTGATTCGTCACTGATCTTTACAGGTTCCTCCTGCTCCATCGCTTCGGGAACGAGGTGCAAGTTGCCAACGATGATCTCTTTCTGTTCAAAAAGACGCGCCAGGAAATAATCCATGAACGCCTGATCCGAGCAAGCAAATACAAGGGTAACCTTCGATGAAAAGTAGTGAAGTCCTTTACGACTGACTTTCGTCTGCCCCTTTAATCCTGAGAAGTTATATTGATTGAATTCAACATAACTCTTCTCCGGACCGAATATTAAAAGTCCTTTGATTACCTGCGCCAACAGATATTGGTGGTGAAACGGCACGTACGCTCCCCTGTTTTTCAGTGAAAAAATGATCCTGGTTCTCAAGCCAAAAAAAATTAGTCGGGGTTATAGTTTACCCAAGCAAAAAACCCGCTCAGCACTGAATGTGAGCGGTTTATAAAGCTAAGAAAAAAAAAGACAGGTTGAAGATATTTGTAAGGAAACTTTAAACGTTGAAGCGGAAATGCATGATATCGCCATCTGCCACAACGTATTCTTTTCCTTCCACCGACATTTTACCAGCCTCTTTGCAAGCCTGTTCCGTTTTATACTGTTGATAATCAGCCAGCTTGATAACCTCGGCCCGAATAAACCCTTTTTCGAAATCGGTGTGGATAACTCCGGCAGCCTGAGGCGCTTTCCATCCTTTTTTTATAGGCCATGCTCTTACTTCCTTCTCGCCTGCCGTGAAATAAGTGATGAGTTCCAACAAATGATACGATGCACTGAGTAATTTATTGAGTCCGGATTCCTTCAAACCGTACTCTGCCAAAAATACAGCGCGGTCTTCCTCACTTTCCAGTTCTGCAATTTGAGCTTCGATCGCGGCACTGATGATCACAACTTCCGCATTCTCATCCTTAACATGCGCTTTAAGAGCATCGACAAATTTATTACCAGTATGGATAGAGCCTTCATCCACATTTGTAACATAAATTACTGGCTTCGCTGTAAGTAACTGAAGATCGGCTACAGCCTTTTTATCCTCCTCATCTACATTCAGTGTACGTGCATTCTTACCAGCCAATAGAGTATCGCGGTATAATTGAAGTACCGACAATTCCTTTTTCAATTTAGCATCACCACCCTTGGCTGCTTTTTCAGTCTTGCTGATTTTCTTTTCTACAGATTCAAGATCCTTCAATTGAAGTTCAGTATCGATAATTTCTTTGTCGGCTACAGGATCTACTCGTCCGTCTACGTGAACGATGTTATCATTTTCAAAACAACGCACCACGTGCACAATAGCATCAACCTGACGGATGTTTCCAAGAAACTGATTGCCCAATCCTTCACCTTTGCTCGCGCCTTTCACGAGACCGGCAATGTCAACAAACTCGATTGTGGTAGGCAGTACACGCTGTGGTTTTACAAGACCTTCGAGGATTTTCAAGCGAGGGTCAGGAACGGAGATCACCCCTACATTAGGTTCAATGGTACAGAACGGAAAGTTGGCAGCCTCTGCCTTGTTATTAGAAATAGAGTTAAAGAGAGTCGACTTTCCAACATTTGGCAAACCAACAATCCCGCATTGAAGTCCCATGATCGTTTATTTATTGAGGCCGCAAATATAATCGGATGGTGAGATTTGGGAAAGGATTATTTTGGGCGAATTACTTTAGGCAACCGGAAGCAGAAAACTTGAATAGTGTGGTCGAATACCCAAAATCTTATTGAGATCAGGATGGTCAAAGCTTTATGCGTAGAATTCCAAATTAATAGCCAACAGGATTACAATGTATCATGGTCCTCCAATTCCGAGTTTATAAATACTCCTATAGCAGTGACAGTTGCCGACACGACAATAATTCCTGCTACCGGAGAGATGCCACTTGCCTTTATATGCTTACTTGCCGTTTCAAAACCAAACAGCTGCAATATCTGCACATCCGGAAACTCTTTATATATAGCTATATCAACATCATACGAGTCATTATAATCTGTAGAATTGCTCACCCAGTGTTGCACCGTTAACACATTCGAAGTGTCATGTTTAAAATCATAAGCGTGATATTTCTGATCATAGGTCGTACTATAAACATGCCATTCACAAACACGCTATCATCTTTTCGAGTAGCAACCACCTCATTTGCACGAAGAAGTTTAGTAACGCCATCGCCTAAATATTGAAATCGGTAGTACACTTTATCAAAGTACATCGTCCGCTCAGGCACACCAGCACGCTTCCCCTTTTTATAAATTTGTACGGAATAGTCTGCCCCCTGAAAGGATACAGTCCTGCCCTTCCCCGAGTGCCTATATAGCGAACAGTATCTTGAGCAAATGTATATTGAGCAGATAGGATAATAATTAGAACAAAGTAAAAGTATATACATATTTCTTTTACAAGGTAAATAGGCGATATAGTCCTCTATATACGTCAAAGGTGTAAAGAGAATCACACGTAAGTCAGGTAGATTAAAAACCTCCACAATATTTTGAATATATCCCACATCTCCAATAGTTTAAGTAAAATTGTAAGGAAAACCAGACAAGGTAATCCAGCTATACACAGTAAAGACGACAACCAGCCAACTAAAGCAACATGAAATACCTTAAGCACCTTTACAAGGTTATCAGTAAGACTATTTCATCAAAATATAGCTATAGCAAATTCGAATTACTGTACGATTACTGCAGGCTTGTTCTCAGATCGATAGCCTTTCATAAAATTGGTTCATCAGAAAAATCAAGTGCAAAGACCGGATATATCCTTGGGTACAAAATCAGTTTCTCTAGCTATCCACAGATACTACATCTGGTAGAGGAAATATTTATATCACAACTTTATAAATACGAAACCTCCTCTTCAAAACCATTCATTATCGATTGTGGCAGTAATATAGGCCTGGCGATATTATACTTTAAAAAAGTATATCCATCCTGCAGAATAATAGGATTCGAACCCGACCCTGCGACATTTAAACTGTTACAGGAAAATATTCACAAAAATCAATTGACTAATGTAACCCTCCACAACGTTGCCTTGAATGATAAAGAAGAAAAAACGCTACTGTATAAAAATAGCACCTCTGGCTTACTGACCATGAGTTTAATACCATCAAAGGATAAGACCGAAAAAGAGGCTATTAACACAAAAAAGATATCAGACTATATCCACGAAACAATCGATCTGATAAAAATAGATGTGGAAGGATCTGAAATAAAAATCATCGATGATATTCTAAGAAATGGCAAGTCACATTTAATTAAGAAAATGATCATTGAATATCATCCTTCTATTCTTAAAATTCCTATAGAAAAATTAATCACAAACTTAGAAGAGCATCATTTTACTTGCGGGCTATCAAAAGATATACTATATGGCGATGTGGATGAAGTCATGATTATTGCGAGAAATGAATCACATGACATGACTATATAAATAATATCACGCCCTTAAGAATTCGATTAAACAGTGATGCAACAAACATTACGATAACTTATCCTCCAATACTGGTACTAACCTGGAACATAGGCAAGTACATGGAAAGAAGAATAAATCCTACGACAAGCCCAAGAAAGATGATCATAACCGGCTCAAGAAAAGTATTTAATAACCCCGTTTGATGATCAACATCGCCACTAAATTGCTGCGACAGTTTATCAAAAAAAACATCAAGCTTGTTCACCTCCTCACCTACTTTTAACAACGAAACCATTTTACGATTATAGATACTAAACTTCGACATGGAACTATGCAAATTTTCTCCATCCATAATATCTTGAGCTATTGCTGCAAGTGTAATTTGTATTGGATAAAAAGTAATCATTTGACTTACTAATTGAATCGATCGTATAATTGGAACCTTTGACCCTAACAACAAAGCCATCGAACTACAAAATCTAGCGAGCTGAACAGAGTATACAATTTTTCCTATAACAGGTATTCGAATTATCACAAGGGCAGATAATTTCTGCATCCATATTTTTCGCCTATTGACATAAAAATAAATAAATGCGCCCGATACCAAGATAAAGATCAACGGGAAATATTTTTGGATACCTGCAGACAAGCCAATAATAAGACGAGTAAGATAGGGAAGCTCTCCTCCAAATCTCTTAAAAATATCATTAAACATCGGCACTATAAACAACAACATAAAGGTAACTGCTCCTATGGAAGTACATAAAATAATTACCGGATAAGAAAGTGCACTGATAAATTGTCTTCTTTGTTTTAATTTATTCTTATAGAATTGATACAACTGATCGAGGACCATCCCTATCCTCCCGGTCTCTTCACCAATTTGTATACTAAAGCATTCATAGGCAGAGAAGTCTCCAGATCGGTTCATAGCTTCCCATAGTGAATCACCATTAATTAAATTGTTTTTAATGCCACCAATAATTTCTGCATGCTTAGGTTTTATTTGTTCTTCTTCGATTAGCTCAAGAGCCGATTTTATATCTAATCCGGAAGTAAGTAAAGTAGATAACTCCAGATAAAATGATTCTTTGTTCTTATCCGTAAACTTAGTCGGGAATAACTTAATTTCTGTCTCCAACAGTTTTTCAAAACCTTTCTTTCCTTTCGCATTTTCATTTTTAGGAGACCGGGAATTTGATTTCAATTCCCTTAAATTAATTCCGCTCACGTGTTGTATCGTTTGGTGTTGCATCAATCAGGGAAGCTGCATCGTACAGCTTATATATATCCATCTCAAACGGAGATTGAAAAGCATCTTCCGTTAGTACAATTTCGTCTATAATATCACTACTATTGCTCACTGGTGTTCCCTGGAAACGAAACGAAATGTTTTTGATCTTGCAATGAAAAGTATCAATGCGTTCGAACTGCCTACGTATTGTATGTGATGAGAAAAAATGATAAGAGACGCCCACCTCGTTCGAAGAGGTAAAACAATCCATAGATTGTTCTTCATGAACACGCAGAACATAACTTAGTTCAATGTCCCGCTTCAAAGAGTAAAATAGTGTTCCCAGTTCCTCTTGCCTGTCGATCTTTCTGGTAAACGTAATTTGGTTCGTAAAAATAGTATAGTAGGAAAAATATAAAGCACTTAATACTATACCACTTAATACTAGTACCACCAGCATTTCAACGAGGGAAAATGAAGCGATTTTAGAATTTTCAAGGCGCATATATCAAATGCTTTTGTTCCGCTATCAATTTACCTTGCTCGTCTCTTGCTTCAAGTTTAATCGAAAGAAGCCCTTCGGGATTATGTTCAATTTCCTGGTAAACAATAACATCTTCAAAACGGACCTCCCGTGACTCAAATTTTTTCAGACGATTGGTTTCTGAAAACACCGCTTCTAGTTTTATACGGCTGGATAATCTAAGTGAAGAAGCTCCCGACCGTTGTATATTTAGGTATATTATTATGGCTAATCCAAAAACCATTGAAATAATAATCATCGCGGTTGTCACCTCTAAAATGGAGGAAGCAGAAAGTCTTTTCGTCAATATTTTTTTCAGACTCATGGTAGCCATTTTGCTATTATCATTTCTTCCGAATAACCCCATAAAGAAGTGGCTGGTAAATAGGGCGATCTTTTTGATGCATTTATCTCTCCGTCTAAAATATAATTCCCATATACTGTAGATTCCACTTTCACTTGTGTTGAGCGTGTAGTCAAGTGGCCCCACAATTCACCTTGTATATCCGAAGAGCCATTAATGTAGGCCATCCCATGAAAAATACCTTTGTCCTCAATTTTAAATGTTCCCTTACTTCCAATTGCTGTACCATGCCCTTGTATAATTGCAAACCCTTGAACAACAGCATCGCGCCTTATTACAATAGTACTATCGTTGTCCTTTCCAATAAGCACCAAAGCACTTGGAAATTGTAAAAAGCATTCTGCTCCTACAGTTATCGAGCGCTCTGCAAAACATTGAAAGCTTCCGATTACACCTTTATCAATATCAATCTCAGGAGCAATCAAAATAACATTGGATAAATGAGACTGAGAGGTCACTCGAATTTTTATAGCGGACTGAATTATTAAATTTCCCTGAATGGAATCCTCCAGATCAATAGACTGATTACTAAAGTAGTGATTTGTCTCAGGCGTTGAAAATGATGATCTAGCAGGCAATCTATCTGTTGAATAAAGTAAATAAGAATTTTTCTGCCCCTTAAGTATCGAACCTGCTTCCCAAAGCAATGTAGTGTCCAAGGCAGGCATCGTTGCTTCACTTTTCTTTATATCTCCATAAACAAATCGATCGCGCTTATAATCTTTTCCATCTATATAACCAGAAGAAAATTTACGAGCAGAGGCATATACCTGTCCCTTCAATAAAACATTACCGGCCAAATAAACAGGTGCATTATTATCTGGCATATACAAAGCGGATTTACCTTTTTCGTCCGGCACATGAGCCACTATAGCAGCCCTGCTGAAATCATGTGCCCCTTGTGTAGCCACGGATACTAATAATTCGAACACACCCCATGGCTTGCGTATCAAGGTTACACTATCATTTTCATCGCCGAACAAATCGATTTGAAGAGGCTTATTAAAAGGTACGGACTCCCGATTTGAAGACATCAAATAATTAATACCAGACAATGAATTATTGCGTAGTTTTAAATTAATGTCCTTTCGTAAATAATTTAATTTGTTGTAATAGGCCAACAGAATCATAGAGGCGCATAGTACAGAAATAATTACTGAAATTCCCAAGGTAAGTTGAAGAATGCCAGCGTTAACTCTGTAACGCACAAATCTGCGAATGCTCATCTATAGCTTTTAAGATATTATAGCCAGTCATCAAGTACGAATAAGAATCTAAGGATTTCTAAGGTTGAATCTTTTGAGTGCGCTGTTTCTCCTTTTCACGCTTTCTGGCAGCCTTCCTTTCGGCCTTATCACCTTTAATTGACGTATTGCTATTTGAATCAGCGGGTAATGCGTTCTTTTTCCCCTTGCGATTGAACAACTTCCATTTTTTAGAAGGCTTATTACTATCTGCTCCGGCACCTTTCTCTTTGTTGTCTTTACTTCGTTTTTTCTCTTCTGCAGAAGCTTTCAACTTCACTTTCTTTTCCTTTGCCTTGATCAGTTTACCTTTTTTATACTTTTCCTTCGCCTGGAGCTCGCCATTTATAGTATAAGTATATATTTTACCGTGTAACTTGTCATGCTTATAAGTACCTTGTTTCTTTACCGAACCGTTATCATAGTAATCATTGAATTCTCCCGTTCGCCAACCTTTATTCCACTGCCTATGACTGGCCAGATTACCATTCAAATACCAGGATGTCCACAGTCCATCCTTTAACCCATCCAGAAATTTTCCCTTTTCAAGCAATCTCCCATCGCGGTCGTATTTTTCAAATGGGCCATGCAATAACTTACCAGAATAGTTACCAACAGTACTCATTACTTCACCCTGATGAAACCAATAATAACGCCTGATCTTAGTAGACTCATCCTGATCTCTTAATACTTTCACGTGAAAGGTATACGTACTATCGCGATATGATTTTGTAATGGAGTTGGTTACTTGCAGATCGTCAAACATGCTTTGACGTAGTATTTTCTCCTGTGCATTAACAACAGTTATACAGAAACACAGAAAAGTAATAAGACGTACTTTATACATATTGCAAGTAAACTTCAAAAATACGGTTTTGTTGAAAAAGGATATGGATACTTACTCATCAATCTTACAAGTGTAAATATTATAACTGTTCCTCTTAAATCATTGAATTTTCAAAGTAGCCGAATTCTTAACCTGAAGGACCTGCTGTGCTGCAGTGTTGCCATTCCCTTTCATTTTAATTTCTTCCAAAACAAGTGACGCTGCTGAACCATCTACAATAATCCCCGTATTGGGTTCTTCGGCAGTGATTTTTAAAGACTTGCAATATACCCGCGTATTGATATTAATCAGACGGCCTTTGACATTGACAAAATCACCGTATGTAGGCACTCTCGATGCAGCGCCTCCTCCCTCAGTCGTAGACCACACACCTATACTGTTCCAGTTTCCGTTGGCGATTGCATAATAGGTATTTGAAACATAATTAAAGGTGGCCGTAACCATGGGCACAGTTCCTAAAAATAATGAGCAATCAACATAAAGTTCCCAGGAAGGAGTCGTAGCAACTGATCGCACCAAGTTACCATCGTAATAATATTTGATAAATCCACCTTCCCTGGAAATCTTTAAAACGCACCCTTCTTTAAAAGGCAGTTGTAAGACTCCTGAACTGCCTTCATATATGTATACATTTCCATTGGAATGAAGCATATACCCGTAATCTGTTGCAGGGTAATTAGTAGAAGTATTATACCGCGCCAGCCCGATAACAAATTGTGTTTTTGAATCCGCACGATTTAATACAATTTCTACAGAGCCTTCTTCTCCAGGCAGTAATCGATTTGCCGAAATTGCACCAGCGTCGTAGGATTGATTTGTTGCTGATTTTACAATGCTCCCGTCAGCTTGCAGAGTTGCTTTTTGTAAATCTGACCAGTAAACCGGGAACCCAAGTGTATAGGTACGCGATGAAGAACGGCCAGAGGCATCGCTCACTGTAGCCGAGTATATACCTTTACCTTTATCCTGTATCGTGGCAATTGACTCTCCTGTACTCCATTGAACTGTAGAAGGATTATAAGCTCCATCTATCGCTAGGGCAATTTTTCCTCCGTTATTATTTTTATCAGGAAGCGTAAAAACGGGTTTAAATTGAATTTGCTTTTCGAATGAGGCTGTTACCTGTGGCAATGGCCCTGCATTACTATAGATAGAAACATCGGCAATATATAATGGCTTGTCAGCCGGACCAGTTACTGTCCTAAAAGGAACACCGTTTTTGTAATAAACAATCTGCGTTCCTTCACGGCTTATTCTTAAAACATCACCTTTTACAATATTCCCAAAAAAACCACCACTCACATTACTTTCATAGACATAAATACCCCCCGGCTCATTTACATATATAGCATACCGCAGGTATTCAATTGTACTATGTACATCAGCATTTGTAAATCCAATCATATAGGCGGCTGAAGGATCCGTAATCGTAAATTCAATCCAGCCATCTTCGCCTACCGGCAAAATATTTAATGAAGATGCATTCGCATCAAGTGCTTTTGTGGTAACAGTTCTTGTTAGCGTATTATTAGAATTAACAACAGCTTTATCCAGATTCTTCCAGCCGATAGGAAACCCCAGCGAATACGCAGTAGAAAATGTCCGGTTACTCGCATCCGTGATAGTAACTGAATATGTGCCCCTCGGCTTATTTGATATTGCAGCAGTCTGTTCGCCACTCGACCACTGATACGTGAATGGTGCATCGCCTCCTTCCACTACTAAAGAGATAGCACCATTGTTATTGTTAAAATCCGGATACTGCATCGTTGGTTTTGCTATCAGCTTACGATTAAAAGAACAGGATATAGGTGGAACCTTACCACTTCTGACAGAAATATCTGCACGTAAGTGAGAAGATGAGTATACTGAACTCGCAGTACGCAGTAAAGTGGCATTCCTGTAATATTTAATTTCTCCTGCCTCTCGTGCGATCTTAATAACATCGCCACTTACCAGCGTGGTATACCCTGACACAAGTGTATTCTGCTCATAAATCGCCATAGCTCCATTTGATAGGATATAAATCGAGTAAAGACTAAACTGGAATTCAGGTTGAATGTTCAGTGGGGTAAGACTTACCATGTAAGCATTTGCGGTGTTCGTTGTATAGGTAAATGACACATAGCCATCCACACCAGCAGCAAGTATATTTTCACTGGCAGCACCTGCATTATATTCTGTACCACTTACAGTTTTGGATATAGAATTATCGGCATTAACAAGAACGTTTATTTTGTCCGTCCATGCCGCGGGGTAAAGCGTTTGTGCTCCGGCTGTAAACCAATTACCCCACAAGCCTGCCAAGAACGATATAACAACCAATACTTTTCTCATACCATCATTTAAAAACCCAGGATTCAATTCTATACCTTAATTATCTTTACTTGCAAAACCCGTTACATTTTTGATAACAGAATTATCAGCATTCACAGTGACATTTATGAGATCCGTCCAGGACGCTGGATAGAGTGTTTGAGCAACCAGGCGAAATGACATACCAATCAAACAAACAAAAAGTATAGTACGCAACATATAGTATATCAAGCTTTACAAGCCTGTCGATTTCACCGTTAATTTTGCAGACTCTTTTACCTGCAATACCTGCTGAGCCAACCCATTGTTATCGCCTTTGATTTTAATTTCCTCTGCTGTAAGCGATGCAACTGAACCACTCACGGTAACAGCCGTAGCGGTGCCTCCTGCTACTATATTCAATTGCCCACATGTTATAGCCGTGGTTATATTTACTGCATGCTGATTTACGTAAACTATATCACCATAACCAGGCATGCTGGAAGCTGCACTTCCTCCGGACGTGAATGACCATATACCTGTGCCCGTCCAATTTCCATCAGCAACAGCATAAAATGTTTTAGGGGTATAAAAGGAAGCTGTTACTAAGGGAATCGTCCCCCAGGCAATGGAGCAATCGGCATGAAGAACGTAAGAAGGATCTGTCGACACAGTTCTTACAACTTCTCCGTCTACATAATATTTAATCAAAGAACCTTCACGAGCAATCTTTAGGACATTTCCCTCGCGGAACGAAACACGGTTACGGTATACATTATTCTCAACTATATAAAAGTATCCCTCCGGATGAAGGTAGAAAGCATAATCAATGTTGGTGTTCCCGGCTGAATTATTGAAGCGTGTGAGCCCTAAAAAATAATAATTTTGTCCCCCACTGGTGCGGTTAATCACAGTCTCAATTGAACCATTTTCATTTGCAAGCAAACGATTGGAAGAAATACCACCGGCATCAAAAAAAGAAGCAGTAGAACCGTTCTTGGTCAGCCCGCCTGCTGCAGTTACAGCAACATTACGGAGATCATTCCAGTATACCGGATAACCCAACATATATGAACGACTCTGTGACCGACCGGAAGCATCGGTTACTGTTGCAGTATACGTATCCCGGCTTTTAGTGCCAATTGCATTGGTTGTTTCTCCACTTGACCATTGTGTGGCAGACGGAGGATATGTCCCCTCAACTGCTACCGCTATAGATCCGTTTGTGTTGTTGCTTGCATTGGGTAATGTAATAACAGGTTTAAATTGCACCTGCTGTTCAAATGAGGCGGTTATCGGTGGCAACGGTCCTAATGTATTGTATACCGAAACATCAATGAGATACAAAATTTTATCAGTAACATTAACAGAACGAAGTGTTGTTCCATTCTTCGAGTATGTTATATACGCACCCTCACGACTTAACCGTATAACATCACCTTTTACAATCGATCCAAACGAACCCTTCGATACATTGCTCTCATATATATTAATGCCACCGAGTTCATTTATACACAGTGCGAACCGAATATAGTTAAAGGATGTATTCGGATCAAAGTTACTGAAACCCATTATATAGGTAGCAGCAGGATCTGTGATCACAAATTCAACCCAGCCATCAGCATTATCAGGAAGGATATTCAAAGAAGAGGCTCCTGCATCCCAGCCAGTACTGGCTGAGCGCCGCAAAGTATTGTCTGCGTTTACAGTAACACCTTCTGCATTCTTCCAGCCAATGCTATAGCCAAGTGAATAAGTCGCAGCAAAAGTTTTACCCGCAGCATCCGTTACAGTAACGGAATAGGTACCGCGTGGTTTGCCCGTAATAGAAGCCGTTTGCTCGCCACTAGACCACTGATAGGTAAAGGGAGCTGTTCCTCCTTCTACCTGCAGGGCTATAGCACCATTGGCATTTGTATAATTCGGATATTGAAACGTTGGCTTTGCAATAAGCTTGCGATCAAACGAGCATGCTATAGCGGGCGCTGTTCCTGCGGAAATGGAAACGTCAGCACGCAAGTTATAAAGTGAATTGCCGGCCGCATAAGAAGTATAAACAGCCGTGCCGTTACGGTAAAATTTAATATTCTCTCCTTCACGTGCGATTTTAAGTATATCACCATTCGCTAAAGCACCAACAGAAAACTTTGAAGCGTTTCGCTGATATACCGCACAGCTTCCTGTAGACGACACCAGATATGAGTATAAATTATAGTATACATCCGTGGAGTTATTTAGTCCTGTAAAACCTATATAGTACTGATTAGCAGCACTAGCGGTATAAGTAAACTGGATATAGCCATCCACTCCGGAAGCGAGAATATTCTCACTTGCAGCGCCCGATACATAGCCAGTAGTTGCTACCGATTTAGTAAGGGAGTTATCTGCATTGACTATTACATTAACGCGGTCTGTCCAGTTTGAAGGATACGTAGCTTGCCCTTTCGCTATGGACATAGACAATATCATTGAAACTATAACTATATAACTTCGTAAAATCAATTGTTTCATTTTTTGCCCTTCCATTTTAAAACTTCGTGCTCTAATTTTTTAGTTCAATGCTCATACAGACAAACTACCACTTGTCACCTACATTCATTATTGGGGAGCCTCGTTCTTGAAATAACTGAAATGCACATAATCTATTTAACATCAGACTTTATCCTTTTTAAAACATACCCCGGCTGCTTACATTTGGAGATATCTATTTCAATGCCCATTGAATACATCTTTCTTAAGAAAGCAAATACTTTGTTATTACCGAAGTCGTCAAAATATAATTCCTGCCTTTTTACAATTGTATTTTTTTTAGGGTAAATTATAATGATCCCACGAGCGCGTCCTCGTCCATTATCATTTCTGTACTCTAAATATTCAATATCTTTTAACAAAATTATCTTCGTTCGATTTTTAAATTTCAATGGATACTTGAAAAAAAGAAAATCATTGAATAACGAGAAATGAAAATATTGTTCATTAACAAGCAAATATTGAAAAGGTAAACCCAAAAAAATCCATATGCATATAAAACCGAATGAAGAACCAACTGAAGAAATAGCTGCAACTACTGAACTCAGATAAAATACTAAAAAAAACATCCATACGAAATCGTGAGAACATTTTCCTTTAAAAAGTGGTGGATTACTTATTATGTCTATTTTACTCTGACCCATTACTTTTTTCTTTATCAGCTTTATTTTTTTCGTATATTTTCTTGAGTTCTTCTTTAACTGTAGAAGCATCATCGTGTAGACTTTTTGTATCTTCAATTGCTCCAATTACTTCCATAATCTTCCTCTGTATCGTGTTGATGTCTGTTATTTCCTTCAAGCCGTTTTTAAGACCATAGGCATCAATTAAAGCCTTTCCAGCAGCAACGTAAAGCTTCACTTGTCCGTCAGTTATTTGAAGCAGAAAGGATTCTCCATCCACATCTGACCCCACATCGTCAAAACCATTTATCATGCCTAATACACCACCAACGTCTTTTGACATCGCTACAATAATTGAACCTTCAACAGCCGTAGATGCGCCCAATGTAAACACACCAATCAATATACTTACTGTTCCTCCACCTACACTATAAAACTGTTGCTTAGTAGCCATAGGGTTGTTGATATGACTAGTCATCACCATCTCTTTAAGCAATGCCATCTCTTTTAGTTTATTTGTACGATTAAGTATTCTCTTATCAAGAGCAGCAACCCTTACTTTTTCGGTGATGTCATACGACTCCACTTTGCCATTATTATCCCTATAACCAAGTACGGTCAAAGGTCCATCTTCCTTTACTGTCTCAATAAGCTTGCCATCGTAACCATAAAGAATTTTAGCTTCGGCCAATTGTTCTTTACTTTGAAAGTGGCCAGTCGTTTTTTGAAGAGGTTTATTCTCAAGACGTCGTATTTCGTTATAGAGTCTAACTCCAGCATAATAAGGATTGTCAAGTGTACTCATTTCTCCCTCCCAAGTTTGCAATTTTGCTTCTACTGCTGAAGATAAGTATTTCGAATGCACGACATAAGTTTCTAAACCATCAAGGTCAATTGAAACAATAGGCTTATTTCCTGCAAAATGATAAGGTCCCCAATAAGCAAAGTTTTCAGTTAATGGATCTACAGACAAAAACCTACCGATACTAGGATTGTAAATTCTAAATCCATAGTCATAAGTTGTGTTCCCAAACTCTCCACTATCATCTTTCTCTTTGCCATTAAAACCATAACGGTATTTTGAGTTTGCAGTCCATGAGCGCGAAGTCATATCCATACCGAACGGGTAATAGTTATAAGTACCGGTTACTTCAGCACGATAGTCTCCGGGCAGATTGGATGTTAGGGTACTTAATTTGGTATCGGTCAATGTCGTACGAATGTTCCCCAAGTGGTCTTTCAGCTCATAGCGTCTGCTGTTAAGCGACCGGGTATATATATCATTTTCAGGAGTGGTTTCTGTTCCTGCTACGCCTACCCGTACCGTGAAGTCATCTGTGGAGGTACCGGCTGTATAGTTAAAGCCAGGAGCAAGCGTAAGCTCTGCTCCGGCATTCACCAGGTATGATATACTTTCATATTGATTCTTGGTGGTATTCTGTGAGATCCGCGTTTCGCCAGATTCCAATGGAGTTTCACCTACTGTAGCATCAATGTTAATAGTGCGGCCATAAAGCCCCAAGCGATCGCTTCCATAAATATAAAGTTCATTCAACAGAATTTCCGGTTCAAGATTGACTTGTTCAGTCTTTTCGTATACTCCCATTACATTTCCGCTGGCATCGCGCACATAAAAATTAGTAACACTTAAGCCAGCAGCATTCTTACGTTTTTTTGCTACGCGGTTACTAGCGGCATCGTATATAAAGGATGTTGTATATCCCGTCAATGCACCTGCCTGGTCTACTTTGTCTACACGTTCAACTTTGCCATAGGGGTTCCAACCGATAGCCGTTAGCTGCTGGGCATCCTTCGTCAGGTTGCCGATTGCATCATATGTATAGTTTCCTGCATCCTGATCTTCAATATCATTTTTTTCAGGCGATGATGTGATAGCATCATCTACGTGGCTCAAACGATTTGTCCCGGCTATATAATTATACGTAGTCTGGTCCATCATCACCGTGCTGGCAACTCCATAGGCCGTTGTCGCCTTCAGGTTTCCATTGGCATAGTATGTGTAGGTACTACCATAACTGGCTATAGGGGTATATCCATTACTATAGGTATGCATGATTGAGCCGGTAATGCGGTTAAGAACATCGTATGTATAAGCATTTGCCGTAACCGGTGATGATATACCACTTGCTGCCGGATAAAGTATACCTGTACTCCAAGTGGCTATATTTCCATTATACAGATTCTTACCTTGATATGCTTGCAAATTGCTGGTGTTGGCAGCCTCAAACTGCGAGTATGTACCTTTATAATCACCAGCATAATAACCAAGCGCCATACCAAAGGCATCACGCCCCACTACAGAACCTCCAACAGCGTCCTGCCCTGGATCAGATGTTTTATCAACCAACTGGTGGTTCAAGCCTTTGAGCCATCCATGAACTGTATACGTATAATCAACGCCCTGTACATAATCCTCTCCTATCTCAGCACGTTTCAAAGGCCCATGCAGGTAATATTTATAACGAGCCTCAGTCTCCCATAACTCACCTTCCTTGGAGGTCTTCACAGTGCTTAACCGGTTACTGGCATCGTATTCATAGCGATGGTAGAACTCATCACGTTTACCCGGATTATAACTTACCTCCGTTACTCTACCACTGATCAGGTCGTGTTTATATCTTATCCCTACAGCAGGCATACCTGGTATCATTTGCACCAGCCATTCAATATTACCGTGCACATCGTAGTTGTATATCGTACACGTCCGGTCGGTTACGGTATTGTCCTGTGCATCAGTGTCAAGGTATGTATAGCTTATACGGTTACGTAAGTTGTTTACTATTTGTTCATACCCCGTTGGCAAGGCTGTATCCGTACTACCTGTATTTACATACGGCTCGGTATAGTAGGTGCTGGTTACAAATCTTAACCCTTCTGTTGGATATTGTGTGCGTCCTATGGTGTTCCGGTTCGCCATCAATACAGCCTCATCGTATACGGTGCTTTCGCCTACCTCAATTACACGCCCCAGTTCATCATATTTAGTATAGGAGAAGGTACCCTCTTTCTTTTGTTGCGCATTGCGCGAAAAACGAAGTTGTCCCTTATCATTATATATATAGGTTGCGTAGTAACGCGATTCGTTCAGAGCCTGGTTGGCAATATCGTCTGCCAATTCTTTCTCCGAGTTGTCTTCCGAAACAACGCTGCTAAAGACAATGTTTTCAATGGATCCGTAAGCGAGGGATATAGAACAATCAACATGTAATGGCCCAGAAGAAGGAACCGAAGACTCACCGATAGTCGCGCCATTCTTTTTATAATAAATCTTACTTCCGACACGCTCTATTCTAAACTTGTCTGTGGCTGAATACTTGCCCCCAATAGCCGAACCCACTTGACCACCTTTCTCAAAGATGTAAATATTGCCATCTATATGTGAGTATAATCCATACTCAATACTAGACAGAGTGACATCTTCATTGTATCCGGAAAGTCCCATCACACGAAACCGCGCCGAACTTGTGAATTGCCATTCCACGTAACCATCTTTCAAAATTGACTCTTGAGAAATCGCACCAGCGTTCCAGCCTGTTGCTGCAGTTGCATTTTTAGTAACGGATGAGCCTGTAAGGGTAACTGCGTTTGAATGGGCCCATGTCAGGCTTCTGGTAGGGGTATATTTAGGTTGTCTGTATGAACTTGCATTTTCATCTCCTGATTCAAAGTTTGCATCGGGACTATGTTCACGGATCAACTGACCAAGTGTATTATACTGATATTCTGTAACAAGTTTATGTGCAGGCGGATTAACTTTTGCCGCTGTTACTTGTGCTTCGCTGGCTACAGCGCTGAGAACAACTCCTTCTGGTGGAACTGTACGCACAAGATTACCAGCTCTATCATAGTAATAGAGTGTAAAGTGATATAGACCTTCCTTATAGGCTATAGTCAGCTTATCATTGATGAGTGAAGGGTCTCCACACGTATGGTAATATTGGTCACGAAAACTTTGTACTCGTCTGCTTATGATTTGTTCTACCTGTTGATTGATAGTATTCGTCAGTACATTGGCTGATACTTCTTCGCATGATTGAACCTGGGGATTGTAGGTATAGTCTTCCATTTCTTGTGGTATTACCACTGGTTTTATCATGGATTCTGTGAAGCGGAAACACATGCCTGGATACGAGCAATCTGAATACCTTGCATAAATATATTTCGAAGCACTAGGAGAATCAAAAGACTGTCCTCCAATGGTGATTCCACTGGATGATGTCAAGAATAAAAATTCCTTATCGCCGGATCGTGTTTCAACATCTTTAAGAACCGAGTAACCTATAATGTTATCTACAAATTCAGTCGTAAATGTGTTGGAGTTAACATTATAATCTAACAGTTTAAATCCATTTTGATAAACGGATTTTACCCATACATGACTTCCTTTTGCAAGGAGGGAATTTGTTGGAAATGAAGGTTGTGTATTAATGATCGAAAAACCATTTTGATTTTTGGCCAATATGTAGAATTCTCCGTAAGCAATTTGCTTCACAACTCCAGTGAGATAAAGCTGCATACCTTGCCCTGAATATGATAAAGCAACAATCGGATCTCCATTGGACACGATCAATTCAGAGCTAAAGGATTGTGTTGAATGTAGAAAATCAATACTTTGGAATACCCCTGCTTGATTCATCTTAATGAATGACAGGCCAAATTCACCTTGTGGGATCAAGTGGGTAGAAGAAATGTCATTGACTTTAAAAGTAATCCCATTCCCAGTATCAACTTGATTTAAATTGGATATATAAAAAGTATTACCAGCTTTAATGAAGTTGTAAGCACCGTAATAAGACGTTCCCCCTATCTCAAGAACATCCGATGTGAAAGATGGATCATATTCACCATCACTCAGAAAACGTTTCGTGATTCTCATCGTTCTAAATGTCTTTGGTGAAAGATGCTCAGTAGGTTCTAGAGTATAGATATAGCTTCCTTCAACCAAAAAAGGACTATCAAACATATAGGCACCGATCTGTTTCTTTATCCAACTCACTTCGCCATTGGCATCGAGCTTACCTATATATCCCCATTCAGATGTACTCAGCGATAAGACAGTAGATCCATCAATACGAATGGTTGCTGCAGCCGCTGCAGGCATTGCACTACTCTTGGCATAGGTACTGAATATAATTTCTCCGGTTTGTTCACTTAGTTCGATGTCTAATTCCATTATTTCTGAATCGGCGCTTGCCATAGCGGCCATTCTCGCAGATTGACCCGACGAAGATTCCAACGATGATTCAATATGCTTTTTCCAAAGCAGATTTCCATTATTATCAAATTTCACAATAACATAGTCTGTGAAGCTATCCGTGTTGCTAAACGTTACACCATCATTGAATGTAACTGGAAATGAATTCAACTCAAATAAGAGGTAACGATTGCCTCTGCTATCCGTCAGATTTCTAACAGTTTGAAAGTTTGCAGAATGCATTAACGTTTTCGCTTGTATCCAGCCACTGTTATTTGTACCACTAACGAGATCCCAGCCAGTGTTACATGCTCCGTTTCCGGTGTTCACCTGCACATCAAAATCGTATGTCATTGCCTGGGTGATTTTAAGTATTTCCTCCTCAGTACCATATTTTATAGCATTGAGTGTTTTCCCAGGATATAGTGCTTGTATAGGAGTAAGTGGAGTATTGCAGTAATTATTTTTACAATTATCAACCAACGCCTGAGCCATCGCATCCAATTCACATTGGCTAACGGTGTAGCCTGAAGTATTACGCGTGACATCCAATATACCAACGTATAGCCTTACTTTAGCAGGATCGGGGTATAGATCATCCTTGCGGTATAGATCGTCCTTATAGACGTTATAATGTTCTATAACAGTAGCTGGATTTTGTACAAACAAGCTGTTAATAATCGCCTGGCGAAACTCTTCGATTCTTCCCTCACATGCCTGTCCGCATTTCTCCTTTACCTTTGCTATATTTCTTTGTATTTGCGACTCATCAGAAGAAACACCACTCCCCAGACCACCGGGCTTGGTATTTTGGTAAAATTTATACTGATCACAATCTGACAAATTATTGAAGTCATTGACGGTCGGAAAAACAGAAGCAGATTCAATTTGCTCTTTTGAATATGGTGCCTGGTTACTGGCATAAAACTTCAAAGCCATGCGTTGCTCAGCATTGTTTTCATTATAAAATGCCAATCGATACGCTCGCGCAAGCTCAGGTTGAGTTATTATACCGCCAAAACTCCCATATAACTGATCTTTTTTAATATACTTACCACTATTGCAAAAATCACTTTCTTGTTCCACTTCTGTCATGTTTCTCTGCATCTCTGCTTCAAGAGCCGACAGAAAACTTCCCAGCATATCATTCTCGGAAACAACTGAGCTGAAATAATCCTTATCCGCATTATAATCTATAGCATCCTGGCCGTCAAGCCCATCTGCTTCAGGCGTAAAACTCATCTTTGCTTCATAGGCTGCGACTTCCTTCTTCCAGATTTTCCATATCGTTGAGCAAGGCAGTATGGTTGAATACTCTGCAATCAGATTCTGAATCATCTCGTTAAGCTTACCAGGCTCAAAGTATACCTTTTGATCACCTGAAGTAATATTCTGATTTCTGAAATACACATACGCCAGTGTATTATCGCTTCGTAATACTGGAACCGAAGTATTGTCGCTATAGTAATCAGCAAAATACTTTTCAAAGTCCTGATTACTGCAGTCAGCTTCACCCGGCATCTGTTCAACCGGGCATGCTTCCAGTATAGGAACAAAAATATACTCTGCACAGCCGCCATTTCCAGCTGGCATCAAAGGAACGATATATTGACCGTTTGCTTTATCGGGTGTACCAACACTCGCCAGGTAACTATATAACCCTGTATAATTTTTCGCCGCTATAAAACCATTGATGGTTGTAAGCCGATCATTCGACTGCGTTCTGTAATATGTTTCCACATCCTGCAAGTGTGAATCGATATAGGTCTGCGTGGTTGTCTTTTTGTTCTGCAGTGTCAATCGTTTTTCCAGCACATACTTTACACCTCCGGTTAATGTAACCGGTACTGACCCCGGATTATAGGGTGTGAGTGCAGAGCAATTACCACCGGTAATAGAATAAGGTGTAATAACATCCGTAGACGCAGCATCACCCTCCTTGAACAGCCTTATCGAAACAGTATAATCACAGGTTTTACAGATGGTACCGCGCTGTAAAAGCTGTTTGACTTCATCATCACCAAGGGCTCTTGAGTAAAGCTGTACATCATCGAAAATACCTGCCGTATAAGAAGTGCCGACCTTGCCGATATATAATGCACTGCCTATATTATTTACAGAAACATTGGAAGGCAGAACACTGCTTCCTTCCAGAACTCCATTAACATATATTTTTAACTGATTACCATTGCGCACTCCCACCAGGTGATACCATGTGTTAAGTGGGATGCTGCTGGTCGCGACAGCCTGGTAAGTTGTTCTACCACTCTCGATATAGAACCCGGGAATATTGTTAGATGCCGTTGAACTCAAGTGTAAACCCCATTCATTTGTGCTTGGAGAACTTGCTGAATTCCATTTATTAACACCTCCTGAATTATCCCAATTGGCAGTGTTTTGGCTTCGGTTCACCCAAAATGAAACCGTGAAATCACGGCCTCCGAAATCCAAGTCCGGACCATCGGCAACGCTGATGTAACTGGTTGTACCATTAAAGGAATACGCTCCGTTCTTATTAAACGCATCCAGTGCTGCCGTTAAACCAACAGCTGTTCCATGATTGTTGCGCCCGCTTACGTCATTAACATTACCCTCCAATGGGTAATTCCCTACCTGATCGCTTGAAGAAGAGCCGCAAAGTTCCATCACCTGGCCAGGGTTAATCTCATAATCTACGGTTACGGTTCCATCGGTGGTGAGGAACAAAGGCGTTCTGTTTGCCACGGTGATATCGTCAACTCGCTGGTTGCCTCTTACTACTTCAAAATAATCTTTCACAGCAGGTGCCGGATTTGTAAGCTGGCTTAATGAACCTGTCGATCCAGTCACTACCAAAGCAGTGGCGATAACCTTTCCATCTTTGGTTTGAAAACTTACACTAGCCGTACCGTTGGCATCGTATGTCGTGATCTTTTGAACACTCTTGAAATCAGGCGCCTCGCTGCCAAACAAGCTCACTAGTTCGGCTTCTGTAGCTTTCGTATAAAATGTACGAACAGTCTTACCCCCTTTTATGGAATGTGTAAGACCAACACCACCTTGCTCGCGGACACGACCTGTACCATCGGGAGTAAAAATAGTTTGCGTAAACGGATAACCTTCCGCGGAGGCCACGCCTTCGTTCTTGTCTTCATTATAGGTACCGCTGTAGTATCCACCAAGATCCATAGCAGCTTCCGGAGTTTTCCCATCAAAGTCTGCAGCACTATATATACTACCTGTTATATTCTTGAGTAAGCCATCCACATACCCCAGTGATGTCCGGTTTGCCACTGGAATTGGCAAGGTAGACACCGCATTACGGCCTATAAAATCAGGAATGGTTTGTGATGCTACAATCCGGTTTTCATCTTGTATTCGTGTCTGTTGTTGTGACACCTGCTGCAAGCCGTTAGCATACGTCACTTGCTCGGTAACTTTATTACCTTCCGTGAATGTTCTGCTATAAATCCAGTTTTTATTCTCCTCCGGGTGCGTATATTCTAATGTGGATACGCTCGAGGCAGTACCCCAATTCTCCGGATTGCTTATACCGCCAGGTTTGTTACCCAATGGAATAACACGCCAATAATATGTGCCACTGCCCTCTCCCATGGATAATGTTACAGAAGACGAAGCACTTTCAGTTTGTACTTGCAAAGCGTCCTTCCAGAAATCAGGATCATTTGTATTCACAGAATTTGTGCCGTATTTCTTAACCAGTTGGAATATATAGTCTGGTATATCTGTACAGGAGGGAGTCCACGCGAACGACTGCTCCCATCGCAGGTTTGAAGGATCTTGCGTGGCAGCTATTGGACTAACCGTCAAAGTGCTAACATCAACTATATCCTGTGTTTCTTCATAAGAAGCTTTTAAACGGATCCAGTTCTGTGCAGCTGCGTTGGGGGGCGCATACGAATTCACCTTTATCGTTATAAACTTTACGAGTTCAGGTTGCACGGTGATGGTCTTCATAAAGACTTGTTCCGGTGCATCCTGATTTACATTCAATGTAAATGTCCAAGACTGCATCTGTCCTGGTATATCTGAAAATACTGCTACGGTTACATTTACCGAAGCCGAGAAGGCGTTCTTTCCTAAATTATATACCTCTCCCTGATCCAATGCTATACGTAAATCAACAGGTCCCAACGCGCTACAGCCGGTATAGTTGGCGCTATGCTTTGGCAGGAACAAATAGCCCTCCGAATGTAAATTGAGCTGCGGATGAAACATCTCTACATAATTCCCTATGGGTTTAAGCGCTTTACTCAAAGAAGTATAGCTTATCTCCAATGGTGTGCCTTCACAACCGTCTTTGACGGGCGTTACCTTAAATTTATAGGTACCGGCAGATAAATCCGCGATCCTTACCCTTCTTCGAGGAACATTGCCTCCTGCATCGTTGAATGCGGGCTCTATTATTTGTCCCTGTCCACCCGACACAGGTATAAACTCACTTACACTCCAGGTGAATGACGTTGCATCATTTGCACCTTCAACTTCATGAAGAGTAAGTTCTCCTTCAAAATTTTTATTTAATCCTTTGATTGCTGTAATAGACGCAGGAGGAGTACTCGCAACCACTGACTTGGATGATGTTCGGGTACATTGTCCCAACGTTACATCAACACTATAATTGCCAGCTGTATTAACCATTAATGCAGATGTAGAAGCATTTGGCAGAATGCTACCGTCTTTTTTCCATTGATAACTATACTGTTCGTTTGCCGGTGTTGATAATTCAATGCTTTGTCCCGGGCAAAATCCATCAGATCCTGTAATATTGGCAACCGGTGCAGGCATTTCATTCAAGGTGTGTTGAGTTGATATATAACTACACGTTCCACTTGTAAGCGTAACGGTATACTGCCCTGCTGCCGATGCTGAATAAGTACTTTGCGTAGCTCCATTAATAACATTACCATTTAATCTCCATTGATAAGAATAGCCACTCGATGGCTGTGCGCCCAAGGCGACTGAACTTCCCTGACAATATTGTTGTGAGCCTGTAATAGCAGGAGAAATATTTGGACACCCTACCGTTATTTCCTTGGTATATACTTGGGTATACTGATCACAAGAATTCATAGGGCGACACTCCAAAGTATGTATACCCGGAGTGGATGGAGATATTACATTATAAGAATTTGCGGTGGAATAGTCTATTAGGTTACCGTCCATAAACCAGTGATAGCCCGCAATATTTGAAGAGGAGGAACTGTTGAACGAATAAGTATTATATGTATTCGGAAGCACTGTCTCTGGCCCTGTAATGGAGCCTGAAGTTATTACGGGTAAAGGTTTAAAAGTCAAATCAATCGTTTTGGTTAAAGAAGGTTCAAACACAGACCTTTCATATCTAACCTTAATTGTTACTGGCGTGCCAGGTTCCGAAGTCCAGGCAATCCAGGCGTAATACACATAGTTCCCTGAATTTGTACTTGATTCATATTTGACATTACCTGCTGATTCAGGAATTATAGTCCAGGTTACATTTCTAAGCGCACTTGAATGAGTAATTGAAGCCCAAAAGTCTCCATCATTAGAACAAGGTATATCTGTTTCAGTATCCAGAGTTTGTGAATATACCTGACTAGAGAATATTAATAGCATAAGTAAAGACACAGTCTTTATCCACAACGCATTTTCGCAACGACTTACAAAAGAAAGATTACTTTTATAATTTTTAGACATGGTATATATTGCTTATCCGACTCTTAATTTCTTTTATCAATTAACGCATAGCTTTTAAACTCACTCCGAAGCTTATCACCCAGCATCCCCTGTGCTAATGCTTCATTTTTAAAAGGTATGGTTGTTGACTGCGCATTCATCTTATCTACAATCAATTCGTATTTCTTTACTCCATAACCTGAATTTGGAGTGTAATCAATAGCTATTTTCTTAACTTCATATCGTTCCAGTTCAACCCAGTATGTAATAGCTCGCAAGCCGAGACCATCAATCGTTTTATCGGGAACAAATGTGATTTTAATACATCCTTCACCTGCGTGTACAGTTCCAAACTCTTTGGTGCAGTTCCCTAAAATTAAATGCTGTTGCAGGGAGTCTTGAAGCTTTACCATTTCTGTAAATTGGTCCTTGCGCAATTGATCTGGTAAAGGTCTTGTGACGAAAACAGTTTTTTCATCATGTTGAATCACCACCATCGTTGTGGCATCCTGATACAGGCTATATTTGCTGGTTATACATCTGTATTTATTTTTAAGCGCAATTACTTCCATATGTTCTTCAACAAGAGCACCGCTTTCTGGCGTAATCTTTATTCTGCAGCGCATCTCAAAACCGTTGTTCTTTGATAACAACCGCATGGATCGAACCTGGTCTATAGCTTTTTTAAAAATTGCAGCACAATCCTCCTGCCCATAAGCAAAACATGGTGCTATATGTACAACCAGTACAACGAGTATCGTTTTAAAGATCAACCTTAACCCCATTGTTACTCTCTGTTAAAATCTGTCTTGTTACGTTCGGGAATATTATACTGTGTTTCCTGGACAGTTTTTACACCGCGCGCTGTTTCAATTTGCTTCCGAACAAGTTTACCTTCCGCATTATACTGATAGAATAATCCAAAGTGCTGATCGTCCAGAACAGTAAGAACACGCAACGTTTTCACATCATATACATAGCAAGTAACCTCAGCATTTATTGGCTGCATGCGTACATCGTCAATCCATACATCACCGCCCTGTTGCTTTATTAAAAAAGCAGTAAAGGTTCCTCCAACAGCAAGGCCAAAATTACCGGGTTCTATACGTGCTTCCAGCAAACTCCACTGTCCGGAACGTGCTACTAAACTAAAATTTTCGAGAGTAGACAGTGTTGACAACTTCAGTTTAATCGCGGCAAGGACATCTGTTCCCTTTGTCCATACTCGTACCAATAATCCCTTATCCTGGAGTTGTTTTGTAAGTGTAAAAGAGTGAGATATAAATTGGCCGGTAAGCAGTAAGGAATTTCTTCCTGAATGACTCGTAGTCATTACCAATGAATTGCCATTTAATCCAATGCCATCCTCAAAAGCATTGGTACCGGAATATAAATTCTCAAAACTTTCAAACAGCACAGAACCATACGACGCATTTTGCGCAATGAGGTAAGGCAATGCACCACTATAACCAAACTTTGCTGTACTCAGTATATCTAAAGCATTCTTCTCTTCTACCGCTTCACCATTTGGTGAATACTTGGTAATCTCATTTACTTTCAACCAGCCTGATTTCTTAGTGACCTCAGGATACTGCCAATTGAAATGCGAAAGTTGAAATGTTCCGGAGTTATAATTTTTATCGACACTCACATTGCCTTTGCTATAGGTATAGGTAGCGAGAGGTCGCCATTTACCCACCTCACCTTTTTCCAAAGCATTCCCTGACGGTGGTACTGACAGGTAATCGTACTTCCATGAATCTGAGAAAGTAGTAGCCGATGCAGATACAACATTTTTTAGTTGTGGTGCATCCGTTTGGCCTTGAATACAACCGAAGGGTATATCTACTGAACAATTTTGATTGCGTTGGAATATATACTGCCCTGAGAATTTATCAAGCTTCACTTTGCCATTATCAGAAACAATAGGAACTATGGCTTCACAAAGAGGTTCGAAGTTTTTTACTAAAATTGAAAATGAAAAGGAAGAACTACAGCTATAAGAATCCTCCACTTTAATCACTACGGGATGGACGCCAATTGAAACAAAATCACCTTGATCTTTAAATACGTAAGAGACTTGTCCCTGTTGAAAGCTTATCTGTTCACTGATTTGATTATCTCCTTCTCCGTAATAAAATGTATAGTCATATCTGTATCCATCCTTGTGATTAGTAGCATTAAAGACTACTGGTTTGGTTTTAAAAACTGTATTAACCACCATTATACCTGGATCAGGGAGAGGCCTTACAGTAACTGACACCTTAGCCCTTTGGCTTGATACACCATTCTTTTCTAATTGGACGTAATAAGAGGTTCCTATTGAGATGGACGAAGAAACCGTCAATATGTCGCCTATTCCAAGTAGATTTCCGTCAAAAGGCGCATCATACCAAGAATACGTGGAACCGGATGGTCCACACCCAGCTGTCAACGTAAACGGTGATCCAAGACATACTTCTACGTCATTTGCACAGGGAGGAGATGGCTGACCAATGGTATAAGTAAAAGTTTTTGCAAGCCCACATGCAGAGGAAATGGTTACAGAATAAGTACCCGCTGCCAAATCATGTCGATCTTTTGCGGTACTACCGTCATTCCATGCATAAGTATATGGTATATTTCCGGTACCTCCAGATGAAGGAAGACTACCAGATGGATTTAAGATTATATCGAAACCACTAATAGAAGCATTATCAACTATATTAGACTCATAAAACTCAATGTTGTCGATATAATAAGTAAGTTCACTAAATTCTTCACTATCTTTCCACGCAGAAACACGGAGGTGATGGTTATCAAGCCGAGAAGGTTTGAAGTACCTATATATCTCTACCCAGGTATCTTTAGGAATTGCTCGTCTTTGTCCAAACTCAGGATGGTAAGATTGATTATTACAAATTCCACCATTCATACTCGTACCGACAACAATTTCTTCTATTTCTACTCCTACATTGGTACCTGCTCCGTTATTCCCTTCAGATGGAATATAGACTCTTGCCCTAACTAGATAAGTTGTACTTTTTAAAACATGCGATGGGGATCGTCCTAATACTGGCATCATAATAAAACCTTCATGGTATCCATTATCTGTTTTATTTTTAACTTTCAATGAATATCCACCTTGGTAAGAGAACGGTGCTCTTTCTATCGATTGTACACCCCAATCGTAATGTTGAGGGTATGTTGTGATGTCTTTCTCGCTATCCAATGCTTCAAACGTCCCATTGTCACAGGATGTTAAGAACCCTTGACCCGTTGCGTCTAGCAGAGTATGCACCAAAATTGCGATTATTAGAAAAGTTTTTCTCATATTAATTCCACCCGTCTGCTTTTACTATAACCGCTGTATTTCCACACATCACGGTAAACTTCATCAACTGCACCTTCACGTTCTGACCATCGCTTGACTTGAGGAATGTGAGTTCTGTAACAGTTACATCCGTAAGATCTGCAGTGCATGTAGTAAGTTTGTCTGCAAAACCACTCATATCCAGATGTTCATACGGACCAGTAAGCGTAGTTTGTTCTTGTGTACTCTTGATAAAGTTTTCCAAATCTGCTGCAAAACTCCTGGTTGTACCTCCATCAGTCGTTTCCTCATAACGGTTTGCCTGGTCAACCTGTGGAATCGCTAAACTTTGTTTATCTTCATGGTGCATGGCTATAGCACCCGCCTGCTGCTGCAATTGATTTGTGCGTCCGGTATGAATGATTTTGATTTGATTTAAAGTGGCTGAAGGTGGTGTGCTATTTGCTGCAGGCTCCACTTTCAAACTGTTATTCAAGTAATCTTTATCCGTTATATAGTAAACTGCTTGGGCAGCATCGCCGAGCTGTATCATATCCCCCCGTGTGAACTCTGCCAACACACAAGGATCTTCACCCAAACCGACTATACTGGAGGCAAACGTAAATGAACCTGTAACTTTTTTTCCCTCACTTTTCCATTTAGCTCCCATCTCAGTGTATTCCCAGCTTGCTGGTATATTTTGGGAAAGGTAAGCTCCTTTAAATTCATCCGTAGATCGAATAGCAACCGGTTTGCCTGTATAAGCATCAAACGCCAGATTTTCTTCTTCGTGCTGTATACCTTCCTGTACTACAGTCGTCTTCTTTACGATAGCGGGATAGCGAACAACCTTTGTAGTCGAGTGCGTGTTTAGTTCGCCTTTGATATAACTGAAAGATGGAACTGCTGTAGGATATGGAATTACCAGTACAACAAAGGCCAATGGTATAACGGTGAGTTGAAGATCAGCTTCTACGTTAACATCATTAGAAACTTCTGCAACTTTGCGTTGCGAAAAAGTAATATCCACTTCGCGACCTGGATTCTTTAAAGTTATACCATCATATAGTGATGACATTACCGGCACTTTTGCACCTGGCTCAAAGTACTCGTACGTAATACTATTTACTTCGCTATACTCCGCCATTTTTTTACCCAAGACGTAAACACCGCTATAGGAAGCATTCCTGCGAGGCTGGCCATGCATGCTGTTGAGCACAAAACTAAAGCCCTGTGCTGCACTCGTTTTATTGTCAATCTTTGTATAAAAAGGAGCGGAAATCGGCAACGGATTTTTGTCAGTCCGCTTAATTGTTGTCATGGTCTTTTCCTTGTCTGGCTGTCCGAGTGCAATCGGATAATCCCGGGCTGTATAAAAATCAGTTACGCTAAATCCAGGCGAGGTTTTTCCGCTATGAATATTACGTACAATTACACGCGAGTAACCAACGGAGGCACCCGGCAAGATGCTTTCACCAATAGGACCTTCTGACTGCTCTTTGTCTTTACCGGCAACAATCTTACTCCAAAGATTCTGCCCTTTACGCGCCACAAAATCTACAAGTATATTTTCTTCACGCATAGCTTGTGGTTCGTTGGCAGCTACACCACTACTAATGATTTTTCCATCACGCTCTGTCTTGTAAATATATTCATTACCGTAGAGAACAGATTGTCCTTCCAATCCCGTATCGAACATCATCAGTCTTTTCACCCGAATGCCACCTCCCTTTTTAGCAAGTGGTGTAGGGATTCTAAAGTAGGAATGTTTTTCATCGAGCGATTGACATAGTTGCCCAGGAATGAGCAGGCCTTTTGAAAGAGAGAGCAATTGATTAACAAGTGCTTTTGCATTGCTCGGATCATTCACACCCGTAGCAGGGTCACAATCCTGACTGGGATATACTTTACCAAGGCGTTGGGACTTTACAAAATCTTTACACACATCTTTGGGCAGCCGTCCTTCATCCTTTAATACTAATGCAAGCTTTCCGTTTCCCGTAAGGATACAATCTCTCACAGATGCATACCCGGTAATGAACTCAGCATTGCAGCTTTTGAGATCTTCATCTGTATCTGTAAAGTTATTATTACCTACAAGCCTGTATAAAAATCTGAAGTATATCTTTTTGCCACGTGTAACATAGCGGTCAAGAATCATCGATCGCAAGGCCTCAACATCAGCAGTACCCGTTACACCAACAGAGGCAGGATCGAAAAAATATAAATTATTACTACCCAATTCAGCTGGAGCTTCATTCAATTTCACCATTACATGGGCTTCCTGATCCTGAACAAAACTATAATCGTCCTGCTCGTATTGAACATGAATCTCGCCACCGGATGGAAGTTTAATTACTTTAAGTTGCCAAGCAGCCGGATCAAAACCTGCCACTTTATTCTGGTCAAGCCAAGGCTCCTCATTTCGAAAACGCTTGTCTCCTTCAGCCTGATAATTACCCCAGGCATCTGCTAGGAAAAATGAGTACGAAGGATTTTGGTCACCTAATCCTGTATAGTCAGTAACTACATCATTATCTCCATTAGCCTTATACTTGGCCGGAAATAATGCATACTCAGCAACCGTAGGATAAGCATATTGAAACTCGTAGGGGCTAATTTTAACGCGATTAATTCCATTATATTCCGTATATACTCGTTTCAAAGTTAGCTTGCCTTTACTATCCGCGGAATTTGGTAACCCAGGTGAAAGCGTATAGTCATAATCGAAGTGAACAGTCTTTATAGCTTTAGCATCTCCTTTAAGTATAGGGTTCCCTTGCGCATCACGTGAAAGGTTTGTTCCAGTACGCTGGAAGTCTGCAATAGAGTATAAATTTATCTCATCAAGCTTTTCGAGACTTCCACTTCCATGCCCTGAAGTACTTGCAAAAGCATTGGAAGCTGCCTCTTTCCCATCTTTACGTTCACTGGTTTTAAATACAGCAACATGCGTTTTTGTCTCAATGGAATATAAATAGTATATCTCCTTGTCACCTTCGGAATAACTCACTAAATCATCTTGAGGATCGGAATGAGAGTTCTTATTATAAATCATTCCCTTGAAAGGAGCGCGCCAGCGATAAGCGGATGTTTTCTTGTTATAGTTAAAACGTGTATACCCCCCTAAGTCATCCATAGAAGGACCAAACTCTCCACCAGCACCTCGATCAATATAATCAGGTGTTATGATTTCAGTAAGCAAATAAGTAGTTGCATAAGGTGATAATTTCTCTTCACCAACCTTGATTGACTCATTGGGAGCATTAGCATACCCTATAAAATTCTCAGAAACACTTTGAAGTCCTCTGGCACTATAGCTTAAGTTTTTTTCATTCTTCGCGTAAACAGGCAAACCATAGACATATCGGCTACCAGCTTCATTAAAAATTGCAAACTCTCCAATTAGATTATTATCGACATTAGGGTTGTCAGGATTTATACCCGATAAGCTACTACTACTAATATAGGCGTTATGTGAATAAGCTTGATGGCCAGGTTTATTATCTGTGAAGGAACTTATAATCTCACCATTTGTGTGGTACCCAATATATGATGACCGGCCGCTTCGCGAATTTTCAATATTATACTTATCCTTATCCACCGGTAGAGAAACATTATCTCCACCTGACACATGTGCACGGAAAGGGAGATCATCATGATTAGTACCCCACTCCCCCCCTTGATCATTATTGAATCTGAAAAATACAGGTTCATCAACATTCTCATCATCGCGCTTACTGAATTTAGATAACTCTCGATTCCAGTTCCCTACAGCAAGAGTTTGTAATCCTTTCCCGACATCTACACCGGGGCCAAAAGTCCAGCCTGCTCCAATCTCACCACCAATATTGTATATATCCGTATTGCTAGTGACTCCTCTTGGGCCAAAGTGCCCTGCGGTTTTATTATGCAAACGAAAACCACCACCAATGCCTTCACCGCTGACAATGAAATTATCAGCGTCATTAAAAGGTATACCCAAGAATACATCACGTTTATTGAAATCTTTCTCCTGTTCAACATGATAATCCATCAAATGATCATCACTTGCTTCTGCAGCATACATAAAGCCATTTCCTTTCACTGTAGTTTCTGAAACATTTTCCTGATAGGTATAGCTTCCAAATACGTAACCACTTGCTCCTACTGGCACAATCACAGGGTTTCCTTCAAGCGATACAGAAACATTAAAAGAATTACCTTTATACTGACTAACAATATTCGGCTTTGACACAGAAGTATATGAAAATATACCATAAGAACTTCCACTCAGATTAATTGCACTGCCGACACCTCGATTGAGCGATTTTCTTTTATCAAGAGATTTTTCAGCTGCCCGATCCTGTTGCTTGTCAATTCGCTTGCGATTGAGATTTATAGATATTTCACTTTGAAACGAATTCCACTTTAGAATAGCCGATGGATTAACATTCAACGAGTAACTACCGCTCCCATCGGAGACATTATAGCCCATTGACACCAGCCCCCTGCCAAGACTAACTCCAACGCCAGCATTGTATCCAAAACCTCTATAATTATTGTATCGCAGTGACACAGTTGCGGAAAGATCAACTCCTATCTCCTTCAATTCAACACCGAATATTTCTCCAAAACCTACGCCTCCGCCAACGGTACCAGTCCAGTTTTTAGGCATTTTATTGTGAAAGACTACATCTTTATCCTTGTAGTCATCAGGCAAACCACGTGTACCCCGGTTTATAGCGCCAGGATTCAAAGTCCAACCATACCCCACCCAGGATGATTCCTCCTCTGGACTCGTACCACTATGGTATGAAAGAGATATAGGATAACTACTGCCCTGTGGGCCTGGAACTTCAAGTAATGGAAGGTTATACGTAAAATCGCCAGAGAACTCGTCCACCATATTAGTGGTAGCAACAGGTTCAAAGCTTGAAAATTCTGGCTGTGACGGTCCTGATGTCAGCGCAAACGAAACCGATGGATATACTATCGAGGTTGTGAACTGGATAAGAAAGTAAAGCGCAACGGCCCTTACGATCTTAGGATTTCTTATCATAAGATACAGCTTAGCAGGTTAGATTATAAACTACGTCGAGAGGTTCTTTGCCTAACAATTTTCTACAACACCTATACTATAATCTAAACAGCAAGTATAAATATCTTACAACTTCTATTTAGCATTACAACCATTAGACAATCGTAAAAGTATAATTAGTATTTCAATTTAGGAACTAGAAGTATATCTTTTTTTTCAAACGCAAAATGATTTATACCTAAATCCCAATATGGATCTTTAAAGGTCAATTTAATTTCATTTTGAGAATCCGATTGAAAGACACCGCACATATATTCAGACAATTCAAAGACTACTATAAAATTTATTTTATTACCGATTGAATTATAGCCTTCAAAATTTGAGAGAACCGGCTCGTAAACCTTATCACCATAAGTAAGCGTTATAAATTCCGCTGCATTGAAATTTAAATATCGTGTTCGATCATTCAAAGCATGTTCGTCTGCTACACCATAGTACAGTAAATTACCATATACTTTATCACTCTTTTCAGCGTAAAGCTCTATTTGAAATGTAAGTCCACAAGTATAAGACTGAAGTATAGAATCATAATTTGCTAAAGCATTTGCTTTATACTCCTTATAGGCTTGCAGCTCTGCTGGCAAAAACCGAGCATTAATTGTAACACCATTGATCTGCCTGGATTTGTATATACCGTTTTCTTCATCACTAAGCCAGCTAGCATAGTCTTGAATAGTTAACTTTTCAGGTGTATGATTACACGCCAAAGCCAATAAGGCTATCACAAAAACGATTGTTCTATACTTCATTATTTTCCTTTGTAACGATTGTTCAATTCCAACAATACGGCATCTGTAATATCAAGAGACTTGTCGCCAAACAGAACGTTTCCTGACATTGTGGTACCTAGTATAATATCGTATCCCTCACGAATGGCATACTCCTCAATTAAGCTGTTAACCTGATTCAATACCTCCTGCATCATTTTCGAATCCTCCTCCTGAATTTTCTGATCGATTGCCTGTTGATACAGAACTAATTGATTTTGCTGTTGTCCTAAAACGGACTCTTGCTGCTCTCTGCTTTCTGATGACAGTTTTCGCGACACCTGTATATATGCATTCCGGGAGCGCTCAAAATCCAATCGAAGCGAATCCACATTTGATAGCATTTTAGCTTTCCTCTTTTCAAACTCGACACGAGCCTCTACAGTCCCCTGATACTTTTCAATCAACTCATACGAGCGCACATAAACAATTTTCTCTTTCGCATAAAACCACTGAAAGATATTTATACCCATCAGTACAAGCATTATAACGATGACAAAGACAAGCGTAAACCTTGCAGACTTCATATAGTATAGTATTAATTATTTTTCTCTTTTTTAATATATCTCACAGTATTCCCTAAACCCATTTTGATGGAATCCGATCCGACCTCAAGCACGGTAAATATATCTAGTGTCTCTCCTTCCCGCACAAAAAAATCGTTGTTATCAAAGCGAACAATTCCAGTCTTAACTTTCCGCGAAGCATTACTCATAAGCCCATAATAAGCAAGCTTAGACCAATCAATGATAGGAGCTTGGTTAACGACTGGCTGCACTTGCCGTTTGCGAACTGTTGGCTGGACATTACTTTGATGTTTCGGTTCGGGGCTCTTAATAATTACATGTTTTAAAAATGGATCTTCATAAGAAAGTAGTAAGCTTAAGTTGTTTTGGGGTATGGCTTGCTTGACGCGATCAAGGCGCTGATGTACAGCCATCTCAGAGTTACCTTCTATCTGTCTGTATATTTTATAGCCAATCACTCCCCATATCAGAATGACTAAAGTAGTTAAAGTAAAAAGTTTCTTATTTCTCAGCATCCTTAGTTCAAGATTTCAATAGAACGGCAATTGAATTCCGTTTTATATGCTTCATTGACTCCCTTAACACACCATTGATACCTTCCTATAGGAAGCACCATTGTAAACTGATTCTTAGTTAATAGTGAATCCACAACAAGCGAAGTTGGATTTTCGTAATCCGGAGAAACAATGAGCAGTTCATAAGAACTTGCTCCCTCGAGTTCGTTCCACCAGAAAGTGACATTGGCGGTGGAAGAAGCGAATCCATCTGCAGGTAATTGCAATACCACCAAATCGTCGGATATATTTGTCTCAAGTATATCTTCACATGATACTCCAATAAAGAACATACATATAAATAAAATCCTGCTATTCATCTTCGTGTGAACTTTGAACTGTTTGAAAAATAACCCTGGCTACTAAACTTATACGCTTATTATTTTCTTCTCTATCGAATTTAAGAGAGGCTATTTTAACAGTGGTTAACCGAATATTTGTTTCCTGTAAGCATTTAAGAATGGAAACAAATTCTCCCTCAAGAATAACATGTTGTGATAGAATTTGTGCTTTGCCTTCTGTTTGTAAAATATGTGGTGACTCATAACGTTTTATAATAACACGGTTTGCATGAGCAGCCATACTAACAGATTCAAAAACTTGTACAACAGTGTCTTCATTGAAATTACTAAACGCATCAAGACCTTTATTTTTTAATGTAATGTGCCGTGCCTGTGAGACAACATTTTGAAGACGTATATATTTTTCAAATAATAAAAACGTATTGCTCAAGGGTATTGCAAGCACAATAAACACCAATAAGCCAGATATACTGTATAACACCCATGGCCTACTATAATGAGTTGATAACTTCATTTGATATGAATTATAAATTCAAATACTCCTGCATTTTGTCTTTGGTCATGATGATATCGGTGATCCTCGATTTCTTTTACCCATGATAGCTTCTCAAAGCTCTGCATCATCTGTTGTAGAGAAATAGGATTTTCAGTTAATCCTTTCACTCTTATGAGTGATGCCTGATAAACTTGCTTTCGCTCATTTTTTAAAAGAGCTTCATCAATCATACCAATATCAAGAGACGTCAGTTGTATTTCTACAGGAATTAATTGCGCTACTTGATCCGCATAGTAAATAGGCAGAGCATTAGAATTCCAACCTATTTTCCCATAAGCAGCCTCTAGACTGCTCGCCTGTTGCTGAAAAGCAGATTCTTTTTTATACCGACTAGTCACAAGAGATTCCTGAAGCTCAAGACCTTTAACTGTATCTTGAAGCGCAAAATATAGTATAGCATTTATCAAAAGAACAGAGAGTAGAATTACCATAACCCACTTACCTGCCCGGTAAAGATGTGTTCCGAAATTGTAAGCATCAGCGGCCTCAACTAAAGGAGACCAATCAGAATACTTTAATTCCGCAGATCCAAGTAATATATACCATGCAGATGCATATGCTAACAGTGTATTTGGTGATATCACTTCATTCCCGAAGGATATAGAAGGCAAACTTGGTTCTTGAGAATTTACTATTTGTACCTCACTAACCTTTTTATCCTCTGACTTAATTACATAGTTTTTTACTACCAAGTCGCTACCATCTAAAAAGGGAAGTAAGGGAGCCGCTATAAATGCCCCAAGAGAAAATGAAACCCATGAATGTTTACTACAAACATCTTTAAGTGCACTTAATATATCTTTTCTGGCTATTTGAAAAAAACTCCTTCGCGATCCAGAATAGACCTGAGTCACAAACTCATCCTCCTGGATCATTGGGAAAAATGTTTTCAATAACAATCGATGATCCTCAACCTTCTCATTTTCAGGTAAGTTTTTTATTAATATACCTTTACCTTCTATATTGATGTGAAGCCTGCCGTTTTCTGGTACATGATCTAAAAGTCTTTGCTCTAACTCAACCAGAGAGTATATATCTGCAGAAGTGTACAACGTACGTATAATTCCCTTGTCTTGCCTGAGAACTGCAAGAGATGCATGAATTCCACCATCTTCATGAAGGTGAATATTTATACCTGTCACTACTGGAAGCGATTGTCCAAAATTTATAAGAGACCTGAGCTCCATATTAATAAACCAGCGTAGGCTTTATAAAAACAATTAAACGATTATCTTCCTTCTTCTTCGTCTTAGAACTGAAAAACCATTTAAGCACAGGAATCCGAGATAATAAAGGTACACCGGAACCACCTTCAGTTTTCGATAACTGCTCAAGTCCGCCAAGTATTATAACCTCCTCATTTTTCACACGAATTTTTGATTCGAACTTTCGAGTCTTATTTCCAGGAGGTGCATTTTGAACAGTAGGTGCACTGAAGTTTGAAAACTCGGCGAGAATATCTAAGGTAATGTGTTCATTTCCTGAAACAACCGGACTAATCGTAATGGCAAGATTCGCTTCTACTTTATTAAATCGTTGTGTAGTACTGGTTATCGGAGTGACTCCACCGGTAATATTTTGCGTTTGCTCAACGTAATACTGCGACTCACCAATGGTAAGGTTCGCCTTGCTTCCATTCATTGTAGATAACTTAGGCGTTGAGCGTATCTGAATATTATTATTAGTTTCAAGCGCCTGTAGGGTGGTATAAAAGTTCGGCGATACACGCCCTAGATTTACAATACCTTTTGTATCAAGTTTTTCAAGAATACTATTAACAGATTTTGAGCTTAATGTTAAATCAAGTCCAGGAAATATCTGCCCACTTGTATTAGGAACAGAATCGGAAGAGATGAAAGCTTTGATACCTGTTTGTAAGCTGAAACTTTTCTGTGCCTCTGCAACAATAACCTCAATAAGAATATTTGGTATCGGCTGATCAATAAGTTTTATAAAAGATACAAGCTCATCGATTTTCTGTTTGTTCCCTGTTAGAATAAATGAATTGAGTTCTTTTAATATCTTGATCTCAACCTCTTTTATCATATCAGAAGGTATTTCTTTTTCAACGCCTTCAATTGTCCTGAAATCAAGTTTGATCAATTCCGACACTCTAAATCCTTCTTGATTACGTTGGCCTATAAGATATACACCTTCACGTTTTTTAAAAGTATAGTTTGTGCCTTGAAAAAGAAATGACAACATTTCTGAATACCGTGCTCGTTTTACTTTAGCAGTAGTATTACCCGTTATCTCTGAAAACATAATATAGTCAACACCTAATTGAGTAGATACTTGATTAATTACTTCAAGGATCGGGAAGTTCACAACGTCTAATGTGATAAGAGAATCTTTTACAAGGATGTCACCTTGCGCTGAAATACGCTGCGCAGATAATGCATTGTTATTGCTGCTACTATTGAAGTTCACTGCACTAATCGCTGGCTGATTCGCCTCGAGTATAAATACATCATCCTTGGTCTTTATTAAACGTAAACCGTTTGTATAGGCTAATTTATCAAGTGCACTTTCCAACGTAAGATCACGAATATATCCAGTCACCAGTCGGTTTTCAACTTCAGCACCACCGGAAACGACAACATTCCGATCACTGATTCTGGTAATTTCTTTCACCACCGCGCGTAAACTATCGTTAAGTAAATCGAATGATACTCTCCTCAAAGAAGGATCATACTGTATTTTCAGTTTTTTTACAGTTTGTTTTGGTAGTGGAATCTTAGGCGCTATATATTTATTGAAAGACATAATCGAATTAATGAATCGTATATCAAGCTGGTACTCCTGACATAGGAAATAAATTATTTCCTTTACTCTAACACTAGTAAAATTATTGGCGAGAGTTACGTTAATAGAAGGATCAACTTGAATATTCAGATCATGGCTTTCAGCGAGCGTTCGTAGAAATATTTGTAAAGACAAACCTGCTACTGAAAAATTAGCTGACTCGTTTAAACCTGGCGCAAGTGAATCGGATAAAAAATCCAAGTGAATTTTTATATCTTCTAATCGCTGCAAAAATGGATCAGTATCTTGTGCGTAAACCTGCCCCGCAGATAAGACTCCAAAAAATAGTAGACAGGCTACTATTAATCTAATATTGTTCATCTAATAAAAAGGGGTAAATTTCTTCAATACTCGTTTCTCCATTTATCAATACTTCCAAAGCACTTTCCTGCAATGTTTTAATTCGCTGCGAACGAAAATAGTCTGAAACATTCTTCGCATTACTAAGGATAAAATCAGACACATGATTATCCACAGGAATTACTTCATATATAGCTTTTCTACCTTTGAATCCTGTGAAGAAACACTCTTTGCATCCTTTCGCGATGAAGTGTTCCTTAATCACATTCTTATGCTTAAAGCTGGTTGGAAAAATCTGTTCGTTCGCAAAAACTTTTTGCTTGCAGTGGGGGCAAAGTAAACGCACTAAGCGTTGAGCAAGCGTGGCATTCAACGTATTCGCCAATAAGAATGAAGGTATCCCCATATCAATTAGACGGGAAATGGTACCCCAAGCCGAATTGGTATGGATTGTGGACAGAACAAGGTGCCCAGTCAGTGCTGCGCGAATAGCCAAATTCGCAGTCTCAGTATCTCTAATTTCGCCCACCATAATTACATCGGGGTCTTGGCGAAGAAAAGTACGCAACGCTTTTGAAAAACTTAAACCTATATCTTCTTTAACCTGTACTTGATTGATCCCCTCCAAAGTATATTCGATAGGATCTTCAACTGTAAGAATATTATCAGTCTCTTTATTCAAAAGCTTCAAAGTAGCATATAGTGTTGTTGTTTTACCGGAGCCGGTAGGACCGCTTATCAACACAATACCATTGGGCTTCCTGATACTTTCGCTATAGCGGCTATAGTCAACGGTAGATAAACCTAATTCACTTAAGTTTATTTCTGCAGCATTATTCCCTAAAATACGCAATACTATTTTTTCACCGTGCAACGTAGGAAGAACAGAAACGCGGATATCGAATTTCAGCCCGCTACGATTAAAAAATATTCTTCCATCCTGAGGAAGTCTTCTCTCCGAGATGTCCATACCTGCCATGATCTTGATCTTATTGATCAATGCTGGATACTCGGCTTTATTCAAGACAATACGTTCCGCTAACTTCCCATCAATTCTTAATCGTATTCTGCATTTCTGCTCATAGATTTCAATATGAATATCACTGCTCTTTAATAGCCGTGCTTCTGTGATGAGTTCAGACACAAAATCCTTTTGCGAAATCTCTACTTTTGAAATTCGCTGATCTTCAGTCTTAGTAACATTCCGCACGTAATGCAATGCGAGCGCCTTCTCAATGGTTGAAGCTTCACATGAAATTAGTTTAATCTTCCTTCCTAAAACAATTTCTAATTCGTCATGCAACCCCTTATTAGATTTACTATCTTCTATGAACAACTCCAGATAATCCGAAGTCACTCTGTGGGGCAAAATTCTATAATGCCAAGCCAGGTCACTGGAAATAACTTTCTTGGTCTCATGATCTACGGTAATATCAGAAAGGTTGGGCATCGATATTACGGATTATGAGTAGGGATAGAAAGCACAAACTCTGAATTCCGGCAAGAGGAATAGTTTTATGCTTATTATAAAATTCAAATTGTTTCAACAGTGAATGCGCTATTAAGGCAACAATAAGACTGACTGTATTAAAAACAACAAAGTTTATTGTATCAAACCATATACAGAATATAAGTAAAAGGAGAATATCCCCAACACCTATATATAGCAAAGGATTAGTAATTTTCTTATACCGCAGGTACAATACCGTTAGCGACATAAAGAGAAGTAATGACAGGTAAGCTAGGTTCATTCCAAAATCAATCAAAAGTCCGATTAACGATATATTATCAAAACGAAGAATAATCAAGGAAGCAACTAATAGGAGATAGAAGACTAATCGTACCATCCTATTCTTAAAGTCTTCATAAGCTATACTCAGTAGTAAACCAGCAACCAAAAATTTGAACCACAACATCTAAGCTTAATCCTTAACAACTTCTACCAAGTCATTATTTTCATTAATCTCCCATACATTAAACTCGCCATCACCATCGAAATCGACTACAGCAGTTGCTTTTACCAAAAAACCTCTGGTGTCAGCACTAATTATTTCAAATGTATAGTTAGATTTTCCATCACTGGTTTCTGTAATCAATTTCTCTTGCTCGAATCCAATTTTTTCGAGATCACTAGAGTACTTAGAAAACTCATAAAAAAAAGTCTTCTCAAGAGTATAAATATGCTTTAATCCTTGCTTAGCCTCCACACTGCGCGTTCTTGAAATAAGAGGCATTAACACTGGCAGAGCCATTAAAACCAAAATTCCAATAATTACCAAAACAACAAGAAGCTCTGATAATGTAAACGACTTGACTTTTAAACCTGAAAATTTACGTCTTGTTGACCCTGACACCAGATTTTTCATTTCGCCAAAGTAACAGGTATCCCGTCTAATGTACAAATATTAATGATGAGAAGTCGTGCTATTTATTACATTGAAAGTAAACAGTAAAAAAAGATTAATCAGTTGATAGTAAGCCTTTATTTAAATCAAGAAACTGCTCCTTACAGCAATTAGGCTAATTTCAGAATGTAGTTTATTAGACGACAGATAGAAGTTATAGTAAAGATTGTCGGCTTTATGTATTATATATATCATCTTGCGATAGAACACTCCAAATTTACGGTATATACTAAGTATATCTATACCCAATACTTAAGGACATATACAGTCTAAATTATTTCTAAATCTTACTTACCATAATTCTGACCAACAAAAGACTGTATATTCGTAAACCTTGCTTTAGATATAAAAGTCTATTCAGATATATTCAAAATTAAATTTCGTTTTTCGGATGGCCGAAGGAACGCCTTATCTCGCTTGAAAAAACAGAAGAACTCAAATTATTCTTTGGCAAACGGTAATTGTGGCAGTGGTTAAAGGATCGCTTTATATGCAAAAGCCAGTCGTACTAATATCGCGAGCACCAAGAATTACTGGTTAGAAAATTCGTTGACTTAAATTCAGTTTAAATCAAGCAAAAAATAACTCTTTGGGCTCAATTTCAGCAGCTTACAACACAAACATTTTTTATTTTGAATTGCCAAAAGCAGAATCTTATCTTTGCCGACTTCCCCCACTGGCTCCAGTAGGCAACAAACAATAGCAGTAGGCTGACTTCTACGAACTATTTCATTTGTAACAAACTGAAATTCAGGAGGGAACGTCACTCCCACTCTTCCACACAACCATGGATGTATTGCGATTGTCTATGGACTTAAAAACAAACAACCTCTAACTAAAGAGCATGCAATTAGCGAAACTGGAGATCAAAGGCTTCAAGAGTTTTGCCGACAAGGTGGTGATCAACTTCGATGAAGGAATCACCGGTATTGTTGGGCCGAACGGATGCGGAAAATCAAACGTGGTGGATTCCATTCGTTGGGTTTTGGGTGAGCAGAAAACAAGTGCCCTGCGTTCCGAGAAAATGGAGAACGTGATCTTCAACGGTACCAGTGGGCGCAGTGCGCAGCAGATGGCAGAAGTATCACTTACCATCAACAACACGAAGAATATACTTCCTACAGAATATTCACAGATCACCATTACGCGCAGACTATATCGTACTGGTGAAAGTGAATACTTGCTGAATGGTGTAACGTGTCGCTTGAAAGATATAACCAATTTGTTTCTCGATACGGGGGTTGCATCGAATACATATGCTATCATCGCGTTGGGCATGGTAGATGATCTGCTGAATGATAAAGACAGCTCACGCAGAATGTTGTTTGAGGAGGCTGCTGGTATATCTAAGTTCAAGAAGCGTAAAAAAGAAACGCTGAAGAAACTCGAAGATACGGATGCCGATCTGGAGCGTGTAGAAGATCTTCTCTTTGAGATTGAGAAGAACATGAAGTCGCTGGAGAAGCAGGCGAAGCAAACGGAGAATTACTATAAGATCAAGGAAGAGTATAAACAGAAAAGTATCACCCTGGCGAAGGTGGTGGTGAGCAAACAGAAGGACAAGTTCAACATCATCAATCAACAGGTACAGGAAGAGAACGATCGTAAAATAGCAATGGCTGCTGAGATCGCAGAGAAAGAAGCTGCCATTGAAAAAGCTAAAGCTGAACTTGTACTCAAAGAAAAAACATTAAGCTCACGTCAGAAGGCGATCAATGAATTTGTTTCGAAGATTCGTCAGTATGAAAGCGAGAAGCAGATCAAGAATGAACGTCTCAAGTATTTGAACGATCGTGCCGCTAGTCTTCGTGATCAGATTGAACAAGATCGTAAGAGCAACGAACGTGCGCGCTTTAGTATACAGAGTCTTGAAACCGAAAGGGATTCTGCTGAGAGTATATTAGCAGAGATGACCAATAAACTGGAGCATCTCAAAGGCGAATACGAAGAGCAAAAAAGAATTACAACTGAATTGCAGACGCAGGCAGATTCACTGCGCAGAGTACAACGCGAGAAACAAGAAGAAAGCTTTCAGATCAACAAAGGTGTTGAGATCCGTGAGATCCAGGTTTCGTCATTCAAGCAAGAACTTGAAAAAACAGCTTCGGATTCATCACAGCAGAGCGCTAGTCTTGTAGAGTTTGAAAACAAACTTAAAGTATTGCAGGATGAACTCAATGTGCGCAATGCAGATCAGGACAGACTAAAGAAAGAAGAAGAAGTAGTACAGGAGCGCATTGTGGCGATGGAAAAAACCATCGAGATGATACGCGAAGAAATGAACGTGACAGGTCGTAAACTCGATGCACGTCAGAATGAATTCAACCTTACTAAATCACTGGTAGAAAACCTCGAGGGCTTCCCGGAAGCTATCAAGTTTTTAAGAAAGAAGGTAGGAAAAAATGCTCCCCTCCTCTCCGATATACTTACTACATCTGAAGAGTATAGGGTCGCTATCGAGAATTACCTCGAACAATATCTCAACTACTATATTGTTGAACACGAATCGGAGGCTTACGATGCAGTAAACATTCTGAGCGATGCTGCTAAAGGTAAGGCTCACTTCTTTATACTGGATTCATTCGAGAAGTTCGAGTCGACTCCAGGACGTATATACGATAACGCCTTCCCGGCAACGGAGATTATTGAATACGATCAGAAGTATAGAAAGCTGATGTCCTATATTCTGGACAAAGTATATATATACGAAGGTGATATCAAGAATCTTCCATCGGGTAGTGACGACAATACATTTATCACCAAGAACGGTAAACTTACCAAGCGCAAGTTTAGCATCTCTGGTGGTTCGGTAGGTCTCTTTGAAGGAAAGAAGATCGGCCGTGCGAAGAACATGGAGAAGCTGGAGAAAGAGATCAAAGAACTCACCTCCAAGCTAGGCGATATCCGCGGAAGCTTATTGGAAAAACAGGCTGACCTTGAGAAGTTGCGTAACAACAAACTTCGTCAGCAGATCGATGAAGTACAAAATTCCATCCGTCAGGTAAACGAAGAGTTTGTATCGGTTCGCACCAAGCGCGAACAGTTCTCGCAGATGCTCGACAGTGCTGATCTACGTAGAGAAGATATACTTGAAAAGATCGATACGCTGTTAAAAGAGCTTGACGATCTGAAACCAAAAGCCAAGCAGGCACTGCACGATTTCGAAGCGCAGGAAGATCGGTTAAGTGCTATAGCACAGGATCTCGCTTCCAACAACGAGTTGCTCACACAAAAATCCGCTGCCTTTAACGAGCAGAATATATTCTTCCACCAGCAGGACAACCGCGTGAAGAGTATAGATCAGGAGATCCGCTACAAGCAGGAATCCATGGATCAAAGTGCGCAGCGCCTCGAAGTGAACAATGAAGATCTTCGTAAAAATGAAGAGGAAGTAAAGCGCATCATCGAGAATACACAAAGTAATGATGATGAGTTACTCGGCATGTACGAAGAAAAAGAGGCCATGGAAAAAGGCCTTAGCGAAGCTGAGAAAGATTACTATGAAAGCCGTGGCTTCATCGACCAGATAGAAAAAGCGTTGCGTGAGATTCAACATCAGCGCCAAAACATCGATACGTTATTAATGGAGATGCAAGGTCAGTTGAATGAAAGCAAGATGCAGCTGAACTCCGTGAAGGAACGTCTTTCAGTAGAGTTTAACATTGATCTTGACTCGGTGATCAACCAGGGCACCGAAGAAGAAAACAACGACTACGCTACTGCAGATGAAGATAAGATCCGTAATGATGTGCAGAAGATTCGTGATCGCCTGGATACCATGGGACCTATCAACCCAATGGCGATGGAAGCCTATACGGAGATCAAGGAGCGTAACGATTTCATCTTAAAACAAAAAGACGATCTGCTGAAAGCGAAAGAATCGCTCTTCAGTACCATCAGCGAAATTGAAGGTGTGGCGAGTGCTACCTTTATGGATTCGTTCAACAAAATTAAAGAACATTTCATCCGCGTATTCCGCTCGTTGTTTACAGAAGATGATCAGTGCGACTTACGTCTTGTTGATCCAAACAATCCACTGGAGTCAGATATAGACATCATTGCAAAACCAAAAGGTAAACGTCCGTTGACAATCAACCAGCTTTCCGGAGGAGAAAAAACACTCACTGCGACAGCATTGTTGTTCTCGATGTATCTGTTAAAGCCTGCACCGTTTTGTATCTTTGACGAGGTAGACGCTCCGTTGGATGATGCTAACATTGATAAGTTCAACAACATCATCCGTACGTTCAGTAAAGATTCACAATTCGTAATCGTTACGCACAACAAGCGTACGATGAGTGCAACCGATGTGATCTACGGTATCACCATGGTAGAGAAAGGCGTATCTCGAGTAGTACCTGTTGACTTAAGAGAGTTAGCTTAAGGTATAAAGCGAAAAGTATAAATAGAAAGCCTAAGGTATATCTGCCTTAGGCTTTCTCTGTTCTATAGATATTGTATAAGCAACCGTCATTGCTTATACCTGCAAATCCCGTATTTACTTTAAGCTTTAAACTTTGAACTTAAGCTTTATGCCTGACTATATTATCACAGATCACAGCGGTGGCGATGGCTGCATTGAGTGATTCCGCCTGGCCATACCGTGGTATAGTAATCTTGTCGGTAATGAATTTTTCAAGTGAATCAGAGATACCGCGTGACTCATTGCCGATCACTATCAACCCACTGCTGCCAAACGAAGTGTGATGAACATCTTTACCGTCCAGGTATGCACCGAAAACAGGGAGCGTTGTCTTACCCAGATAATCCTCCAGGTTGGTATAGTATATCTCCACACGAACAAACGACCCCATCGTAGCGCTGATCACCTTGGGGTTATAAAAGTCTGCAGTCTCGTCAGAAGCTATAATAGTATGTATACCAAACCAGTCAGCCGTACGGATAATCGTGCCGAGGTTTCCCGGATCACGTATATCATCCAGCACCAGCGCGAATGTATTCGGGCGGATCGTTAGGGGGTGGTTGAGCTTTAGTCGCGCCACGGCCAGCGCAGAGTCGTTCGTTTGAAACTCACTCAGGTCTGTCAGTTCCTTCGCGGTGACTTCGATGGTTTCAGCGTGAATCTGTTGAGAAGTGTGAGCAAAAAAATCGGCTGTGCCCAGCACAAGGCTTACTTCAAAGTCAGAAGCCAATAATTCCTGCACACTCTTTGCTCCTTGTACCACAAAACATTGTTCCTGTTTCCGGTATTTCTTTACTTGCAAAGATTTGATGAACTTGATTTTTGCTTTAGACAGCATTGTTAACGCTTGAGGACTCTGAAACGTAAATATTTTCTTTTTGCCACTTTACTCCCATTCCTTCTCTCGGGATGTCTGGGCATAAAGCACCTGAAAGAAAATGAAAAACTATTGTATCGCCAAAGAATTGAAGTGCCTCGTCACATCGATGCGACTGCACTTTACAACCTCCACGCCCAACGCCCTAACCGTAAATTCATTATCCGTCCTTTAGCTCCGCTCGTAAGTATTTATTATTTAGGATATCGCTATTACGATCAGGAAAAAATGATCAAGAAAAAAGAGCGGTTCGAAAAGAAATTCGATGCCAAGATAGCGGCGACCAAAAGAGAAAAACGCATCAACAACCTGCAATTCCGCAAGCAGCAAAAAAGTGAAAAGCTAACCAACAAAATCGAGAATGGTAATACTGTAATGCAATGGGGAGAACCGATCTCGGTATTTGACAGCAGTCTCGTTCGTATAACCCTCGAGCGCTTTCACAGCTATCTGTTTGCGAAAGGATATTTCCTGAATAAAGTACATGCACGCATCGATACACTCAAGATATACCCGAAACGGGTAAAGGTTACCTATACTGTTGATCCCGGACAAGCTTATTTCCTGGATTCTATCTTTTACCAGATTCTGGATACCGCTGTGAATCGTGTGGTAATAAAAAATGAGTCTGCCTCCTTTCTGAAAAAAGGTGAACGCTATGATGAAGATAACCTGACAAAAGAACGCGAGCGTCTAGACCTTCTATTAAAAGATTATGGGTACTATGATTTCAGCAGGCAATATATAGAGTACGCTTCGGACACATCGTATAAAACACCGGATCGAAAAGTGGCTATCATGATTATTATAAATGATCCTGCAAAGCGTGGCTATCATAAAAAATTTACCGTAGACGAAGTACATTTCACAACCGATATAGGAGTAAATAAACCAGGAAAAGAACGGAGCGGTCGCACTTATCGCGACATTCAGTATAATTATTATGATGACAACTATAATTTAAAGATTTTATCACAACGCGTCTTTATCAAGAAGGGTGAATTGTATAATCGTTCGCGAACACTCAACACGCAGCGGCAGCTTGCGTATGTGGATGCGTTCAAGTTCGTGAACATCAACTACGATACTACCAACGGAAAGTTCATATCCAACATCTTTACAAGTCCGTTGCCACGTTACGAATGGAGTAATGAAGCGGGTGTGAATGTAACACAAGGATACCCTGGTCCATTCTATAACATGACGTTTAAAAAGCGGAATGTTTTCAATGGTATGGAAACCTTTGACATCAGCGGTCGATTTGGGTTTGAAGGTGTGGCCTCCGCGACTGAAGATCAGAACTTCTATAAGAGCACAGAAGCCGGTATAAATGCATCGCTTACGTTTCCTCAGTTTATCTGGCCGTTTAAAGATCGCGTACGCTTCCGGCACGCAGAGTATAATCCAAAAACAAAATTCACAGTAGGTTATGCATATACCGACAGACCAGAATATAGGCGGACTGCTATATCTGTCAATGGAACATACTCCTGGCAAAATAATAAGAACAGACTATATCAACTCACACCGGTAAACCTGAGCGTGATCGATACTGCAAATCTATCCGGTGATTTTAAGAAGCTTCTTGCTGAACAAGCGCGGCTTGGTAATTTCAGTTTATTGAATTCATTCCGTCCTTCCTTTGTAAACAGTATCATTTTTGGTGTCACCTGGAATTACAAGAACTATGGCAACGTGGAGAGAAATTCAAGTTTCATCCGCGCTCAAATAGAAAGTGGTGGAACGATCTGGAATTTTCTGGATACCTCCATCGTAACACGCCAAGGATTGGAGTACTTTAAATATCTCCGGTTTAGTCTGGACATCCGCAGGATCAATGTACTCACCAGGAATACAACGGTTGCCTATAGATTCAATTCCGGTGTAGCGTATTCATATTCCGATAATGAAAGTCTTCCCTATGAAAAGTTTTTCTTTGCAGGAGGTAGTAATAGTATACGTGCCTGGCGGCCGAGAAGATTAGGACCCGGCTCCTTTAAACCGCGGACAACAGAAGATCCGGAATCATCGGGCGATCCGGTGAAGGATGGATTGTTTGATTATAATATAGAACAGCCCGCAGAAATTTTACTGGAAGCAAGTATAGAAGTCCGGCAAAAACTTTTTGGTTTTGTAAGCGGTGCTGTGTTCCTGGATGCTGGTAATACATGGACATTCCAACAGCGGAAAAAAACGGTAAACAATATTGAAGTGGACAATGGAAATTCACAATTCAGGATTAACCAATTTTATAAAGAGATCGCGCTCGGTACAGGCTTCGGGCTCCGCTTCGACTTTACCTTTCTTATACTTCGCTTTGATGTCGGGATGAAAGTATACGACCCTGCACGGGATGAAAATGATCGCTTCGTACTGGATAAAGTGCGCTTCTTTAAACCATATGCCACCAAGGTCACCACCGACAGCGGTACAACCTATACCAAATACCGGGAACCTGTGATTTACAACGTGGGGATCGGATTTCCATTCTGATCTATACTATATCTGCCGTGTTTAAATCGATATTTAAATCCAGATTCACTAAGAACACAGAGAATACACAAAGAAGCACAAAGTTTTTCTCCGTGTAACTTTGTTTCTTCTTTGAGACCTCTGTGTAATGGATTTCAGATTTAATAAGCCAGCAGTTCTCCCAATGCCTTTCTCACTTTATCGGCATTCGGCAGCATCATCTTTTCCAATTCGACATTCAACGGTATAGCAGGAAGATTTGCAGCACCCAATGTCCATACCGGTGCATCCAGGTATTGAAAACATTCCTTTGAAATTCTTCCGGCTATAGATTCAGCGAAAGAATTCAGTAACGGTTCTTCTGTCAATACAAGTACACGACCATGTTTCTTTGTCGCAGTAATGATCGCTTCCCAATCGATCGGGTTAAGCGTGCGCAGGTCTATAATTTCAACCTGATCAACAAAAGACTTCGATGCTTCCTTCGACCAATATATACCCATGCCATACGTGATGATCACGCACGACTCACCATTCTCTACCCGCTCCTGCGAAGCCGACTGAACAACAGAAGCCTTTCCTAATGGGATCCTATAGTCTTCATCGGGCTCTATTGTTTTAGCATCACCGGTGCCAGGAACTTTGGACCAGTATAAACCTTTATGCTCCAGTAATACCACCGGGTTCGGATCATAAAAAGCTGACTTCAATAATCCTTTCATATCAGCAGCGTTGGAAGGGTATACTACTTTTATACCGCGTATCGTGAGCAACGTTGACTCTATACTTCCGGAGTGATACGGGCCACCACCACCATAGGCGCCAATCGGTACACGGATCAATGCCTGTATCGGAAATTTACCACGCGACAAATAACAACTCTTGGAAAGTTCTTCTACCAATTGATTTATACCCGGCCATATATAGTCTGCAAACTGAATTTCTACTATAGGCTTTGCTCCTATTGCAGACATGCCCGCAGTAGAACCAACGATATAGGCTTCCTGAATCGGCGTGTTGAATACGCGTGCATCACCATACTTCAGTGCAAGTGTAGCGGCTTCACGAAAAACTCCTCCCAACCTTCTTCCTACATCCTGCCCATAGAACAATGCTTCGGGGTGTTTCTTCAGAATCTCATCTACGGCATGCAAGGCCGCATCTACCATGATAACTTTTTCTCCACCCTTCGGAGAACGTTCACCGGTTTCAGCAACGATAACGCTGGGTGCAAATTCATGTGAATCAAAATCAGCAGGGTCAGGATCGGCCGCTTGAATTGCGCGCTGATAATCATTTGCCACTATATCTGTAGCTTCCTGTAGTATGGCGTCCAGCGTATCCGTTGTTTCGCCTTGCTCAAGTAAATATTGCTTTAGCTTTACGAAAGGATCATACTGTTGATGAACCTCCAGATCGTCTCCCCTATACCATTCTCTGCGCACCCCAGACGTGTGATGGCCCAGCAAAGGACAACGTGCATGAACAAGTATAGGCCCTTTGCGCTGACGTACAAATTCAAATGCTTTCTTGATACCGAGATATGAATCAACGAAGTCGGCACCATCAACCGCCATCCGCTCCATACCTTTAAAGCCCGCGGCATATTCATACGCATCCATGGCACGCATTTCCTTTCCACAAGCAGATATACCCCAGTCATTATCCTGCACCAGGTATATAATTGGTAATTTCTTCAGCACGGCCATCTGAAATGCTTCGGCCACTTCCCCTTCGGTAACAGAACCATCTCCGAGCGAACACAAGACTATAGATCGATCACCCTCATCCTTAATCAGCTGTTGTGATTCGAGATACGAAATGCCATCTGCCATGCCGGTAGCCGGTATAGCTTGCATGCCGGTAGCAGAACTTTGATGAGGAATTACAGGAAAGCCATCACGCCTCAGCGAAGGGTGTCCATAGTAGGTTCGCCCACCCGAGAAAGGATCATCACGTTTCGCCATAAGCTGCAGCATCAGTTCATAGGGCTGTAACCCTATACCGAGCAACATCGCCTCATCGCGATAATATAGCGAAGCATAGTCTATAGGTTTCAACTGCAAGCCGGCAGCAAGCTGAATCGCTTCATGCCCACGCGAAGTGCTGTGTACATACTTACTGCAGATCTCGCGGTTTTCATCGTACGTGTCAGCCATACGTTTCGCTGTACACATCAGGAGGTAAGCTCTCAAAAGAATTTCACGGTCTACTTCCGGCCGCGTTTTCTTCTTGGCTTTTGTAGTCTCTTCAATCGCCATAGTCAACATGTTGGTCTCGGGTTAAAGTTAGCATTATTCGAAAAGAAGTTAACCGTATACTCACAACAATTAACGATTCACGAATAATGGTTTAACAGATAACAATTAACTTTACCGCCCTATGGTAAAGAAGGAAACAATTCGCGATTGGTTTACAACGCTTCAGCAAAATATCTGTGACGAACTGGAGAAGGCGGATGGCCAGGGAAAGTTTATCAGTGATCCCTGGGAACGTACCGGAGGTGGTGGTGGCGTGAGTCGCGTACTTACCAATGGAAAGATTATTGAAAAAGGTGGTGTAAACTTCTCTGCGGTGTGGGGGAAAACACCGGAGCCTGTTCTTAAAACCATGAAGCTTGAAACAGATGATCACCCGGATTTCTTTGCTACCGGAATTTCCATTGTGTTACATCCGATAAATCCGATGGTGCCGATCATTCACATGAACACGCGTTACTTTGAGATGAGTAACGGTACATCGTGGTTTGGTGGTGGTATAGATCTGACACCTCACTATGTTAACGAAGACGATGCGCGCACTTTCCATCAACATCTCAAGAGTGTATGCGATGCACATCATCCCTCCTACTACCCGGAGTTTAAGAAGTGGGCGGATGATTACTTCTATATCAAACATCGTCAAGAGACACGGGGTGTCGGTGGTATATTCTTCGATAATCTGAAAGCCGACAACGGTTTTACCCAAGAAGCACGATTTGAATTTGTGAAAGCTGTAGGCGCAGCCTTCGCCCCTATATATACTGCGCTGATGAAGAAGAACCACACGTTGCCCTTTACTGAAAACGAAAAGAGCTGGCAATATTTACGAAGGGGTCGCTATGTTGAATTCAATTTAGTGTGGGACCGCGGCACCAAGTTCGGCCTCGATACCGATGGCCGCACGGAATCTATACTCATGAGTCTCCCGCCACAAGCGCAATGGGTATATAACCATCAACCGCAGCCTGGCTCCGCTGAACAGAAGACGCTCGATCTTTTAAAGAAAGGGATTGACTGGGCGTAGAGTCGTTATCGGTTAATGGTGATTCGTGAGATGAGATTGAGAGTTGGTATATATTTCCTTTGTGTGCCTTTGTGTCTTCTTCGTGACCTTTGTGCAATGGGATTTAAAAGAAGCAACATTCCTGTCATGCTATGGACAGGCTTGCATCTGAGCGGAGTTTCTCGCAAGAGAACGCTGCGTATACAAACCTTAAACAACTACGCTTAACTATTTCACTACCCTATACAAGCTCATACCAACGCCAAAGCACGAGTGCAGAAAGAGTGGACAAAGAGTGGAGAACGAAGCTACCAAACACAACCCTGATAGCTATCGGGGCTCCTTCATTTCAGCAGCAATCTTTTTAAAGAAGTTAATCAGAAAGTATAGATGCCCTGCCATGTGCTCAAACTCCTGCGGAAGCGATTTGTGCTCGTTCATGATATATACCTGGTATACTTCAATCAACGTTTCGCGATACTCTTCCGGTGAAGAATAATCGAAAATGTCATCGAGGTATTTAACAGCATCCTCTGTCAGCTTGCTGTTTTGCGGAAGGAAAATACTTTTGCCTTTGCTATCATCCATAGTGCGATTCATTTTATATCATTGCAAAGGTATAATGCTTTAAAATGAATGATGGTCGCTAAAAATATAAGCTATACTTATACTTCTATAGGTAGGACTTATACTTTTCCCAAGCTGACTTATATAACTATAAGCAGTACCTATACTTCTAAGTTTTTTTATGGAAATGATTAATTGTATTCAGGCTGTTTTGATCAGGAAGAAGATGAGCCAAAAGGAGCTTGCAAGGCTGATGGGTAAGTCTTTAAATTCGATCTCTTCTATGTGTACGAATAAATCTCAGCCTCATTTAAAGGACTTGAAGAAAATGGCAGAAGCTTTAGATGTGGATGTACGAGAGTTGTTATTTCCTTCAAAGAAAAATTAAGTATGTTCTCGATTAAACTCACAGCTTCCGTTCGACAAGCTGATCAAACCAGAAAATACAGACAATTCCAGGATCTATATATTTTGATTATAGATTAAAAAAAATAACACGTTCAAAACGTATCTAAAAATTTATTTAAGAATTTCCCTTATATAATAAGCCGGAGTAATCATAGCCAGCTTACCACCGGTATTGTCGGAATACGTACCATGAACAATCCCGACCAGAATAGTTTGGTTGGGACCGAAAGTATATCCGACTTGATCGATGCCAACTAATACGGGACCACCACTTAATCCTTGCATGCTTGGATTCTCGAGAAGTTGGAAAACCGATTTGCTCCCTGTATCTGCGCGTCTCATTACCAATAATTCGCTTGCAAAAAACGAACGAAAAGTAAAAGCTGAAAAATTTCGTCCGATTTGACTAAATAATGCTATTGGGTAGCCTATAATTGTCACATTTATTTCCCTTGGCACTGCTTCCTTTGTAGCCAGTACATTACTCAAAGGAAAACTCCATTCTTTTAACCGTTTTCGGCTGTCCTCATTGTACGGAGTGATTTCAATTATGGAAATATCAGCTTCTTTGTGATTAGTCCAAATTATATCTCCCCTAACAAATTGATTCAACGGCACTGAAACTGCAATATCTTCATCTGTTTTAAAAATCAAAAATGGATGGTGCTTTAAGGCACTTGACACGTGAAGTGCTGTAACCAGATAGTATTTTAAGCTATCTGATATAATTGTCGCAGTGCCTAAGGGAGTACTATTTTGTCCACTCTGATCCGCAATACACACAACCATTTTTGAAAGGTCATCAACCGAATATTTCTTTTGTGGATAAGAATTGAATCCAAGAATAGAAAAAAGAATAAGAAAACATATACTCTTCATGGTTTTTATACAGATATAGGAAAACAAAGTCGTCTTTAATTTATTTCGGAAATATCAATTATTCTAATCGCAAATCTTTTATTAGCCAACATCTCTCGAACAGTCTGGACCAGCGAAAATTTAGCAATATTAGAATCGCTTAACTCTATCTTCTCTACCGAAGTCTTATTCCGATAGACCCTGTTATTAAAGGCCATCACAAACTTTATGGAGATTTCATTATTTGCAATTCTTGAGAAGAGAGCTTCAGCATCTAGCTTATTTGAAGGATTTCTTGCATTATATATATTGATTGTTTTAATGAAGTAATTAGTTCCTGAATGATTATTAATATCATTCCATAGTCTCTTTGCCGAAAGAATAATTTGACTCGATAAATTTCGCATGGTCGTATTAAAAGCATCCTTGACATGAATCAAATATATACTGTTACCATCAAGATGTAGTATATCACAAAGTTCAATATTTTCATTGAGCACCTTATCGAAGACATAATAACCCGCATTGATATGAGACTTGTTGTACTCGTCCTCATCCCATTCCAACTCCCACTTCTTTAAAATACCTATTTCAAGCTTATAAAGTTTATAGTAGTTGATGGCTTCAAGCTTGATCCGTTCTATGAATTTGCTATCCAAGAAAAACCATTGACCATCTACTCGAAAATACTTGCTATTCTGATATGAAATTTCCGCGTTAATATGTGAGTAAAAAGTACCGTATGTTGAGTCTTTTTCGGCAATAATACCTATGATGCTCAATTCAAAGAATTTTTGCTTTATTATAAACCTATTGTTGATATCATCAATATTATTGTAAATGTACTTGGTGCATTCTAAATAAAGATTAGCACGGTCCTGTATAAACTTGTCATTAGTCTTCCTCTTCCTTTTTAGCTTTATACGATATGTATCACATTCATAAAATTTCTCAAGTTTACTATTAACAAGCTCAATTATACCATCATTTAATGAATATAGCCCACTGGGATTATTGTGGTACACAACATCATCAGCTATTTTCTCCTGTAGGTAATTATCTAAACTATTAACTAATTTCTGATCTACCACCTTATTAAAAAGTGTTAAGGGAGTATAATTAGATTTGTCCAGCCGTATATTATGGATATCGATCACCAGTTGTTTCAGCTCTTCAAAGTCAATTTTTTTCTTGAGACAGAAGTAGGAACCTACTTCCATAAATGCCAATTCGCTATCTAATCCATACTTCTTGAAAATCCCCTCTCTGAGTTCGTCTCTTAACTTAACCTTTATTTTTTTGGGTATCTCCGAATAGTCCAGAGCATCATTTACCGATTGAGTATCATTGAAAGTATTAGAACGTTCAGACAAATTTCCTGTAACGCCTCTCGTATTCACCACTATAGAGATGTCATCATTCGGCTTCGCGAAGTGCTGGTAGAAGTCTATTCCAAAGTATGGATCAATAAACTTCTTGATTACATTAATTCCACTACCACCAATAACACTATATATATTGTCACTATAAACAATAAAAAGAACAAATGAAAGTTCTAACAAATCAAAAGTTTGATTCGTAGTTAGTTCATCAGGAAGGAACAACTTCCAATAGTTTTGATTTTTAGGCTGGTTATAACAGTAAGAATAAAATTTAAAACTACCCAATTGGTATATCTGTAAAGAAGGTTTTACGATAGCAATATTACTGTCATTGGCATAAATACCACTTTTATGATTCTCCCTAATTATATCAATAATCTCATCACTATTTTTATCCTTAAATTCATAGTACATCTTATCGATTGAAAAAATTTTAAGACTGAACTTCACATTATCTAGTGTCATAAGATCGATTTGATATAAATATTAAAATTGCAACTTTATCAATCGTACCCCGTCTATATATTGAATAACTTGCAATGTATCGATGCTATCATAGCTAGGAGCTTCTAAAATATCTCCCATAAGTAATTCAATGATTGCCCGCGGAATAGCTATTTGAAATCCAGTCCAAAATATATCAAAAATCGGGAAGACAGAATTAGACCGTCTCCCGTAATAATAGTATTCATTCTTATTACGAAAAAAAGCATCGTCAATTTTCAGTGGTTCATTAGTCGCGAGCCTAAATGCATTGTCTTGATCTCCCATTAACATAAACCATGAAGCATAGTGATATCGAATGATACTAAGATTGCGTTCGTCCCTAACAGGTAAACTTTGCGGATCAGCCAAGTAACCTACAGAACTTTGCGAGCTTAATTCATCTTCAAATTTTATATGTACCCCGTACTTATTAGTAATCGTATATCTTGGATCAAAATTTGTCAGGAGATTCTGCCCAGAGTGACATTGCTTTAGCGCTTTTTTAAGAGAGCTTTTCACCGGATCAGATTTTTCAGGATATGAACCTTTTGATTCAATCAAACCCACATTAAAATTTAGATTGTGATTTTGCATTATAAAATCAGGGGTACTGCTTTTTGCAGGAATAATCCCCCCACGAGAATTAATATATCCCTCAAAATCAACAACCGAGTTAAAGCGCAGATACTCTTGAGCTAGTAGGTATGTAATTCCTTGAGCAACCTCACCTGTTCTACTAGTCCTAGTAAAATCCCTAAGATTTGAAAAATGTCGCTTGTTTAATGTAAAAACATCATTGTTACTATAAACAAGAAAACCAAGTTGAAAAAAATTACCAAGTGCATCAAATAACAAAGATATATCTGAAATATCTCTTGATACAGTGGTTTTAGCCATAGCGAAGCAGAGTTTCCAGTACGAAAATTCCAACTCATAAAGATTCGAATTTATTATATTTAAAACTCCTCTCGAATTGATTGAGTTACTCTCAACTTCTTGAAACCACAACTTTTTTTTTCCGTAGGTAAACATGTATCGAAATTAAATAAGCCAATAAATCACATGAACCTATTACTCGCATGACCACACACCCTCTTTATCAATTGTCAAAATTCGCATATATATATTCAGCTGTGATATATTTTTCCCAAACCGCCCCAACATCCGCACAGGCTTGAAGAAACTCTTGACTACTAGCTTGCGATGTTATATTATCTTTCTTTAAAGTTGTATTAGGCAACTCATAATGCCTACCATCGTTGGCTGGGATTGTCTCTGAGTATCCATAGCTCTGAATTAACCTTTCCTTTAGTTCAACATGAATGCTTACAGTTGTTCTTCTAATATCATATGTAAGTAATACGTTAGGCATAAAGTATACAAGTTTAAGTTAAATTGTTGTGCTACAAGACATATTGCTTAAGGCTTTAAGGCTATGTATCATCTGAGTCGTAACATTATTTCACTCTTCTACCTTAAAGATGAAATTCTTATTCAGAAAGAAATAACAAACTTTCCGAATACGCACATATCCTTTCCGAACGATCAAGATTATTTTCCCAAACATCTAAAATGCCTTAACTGATCATTATATATTCGATTTCGATTTATTACAAATACAAAAGCCCATCCACCACTTCTTCCGAAGCGATAGATGGGCTCTACAATGCTAATGTATACAAATTAATTATAGTTGCCACATTCTTATCAAATAAATATTAACCTATATTTCAATAATGAAGGCTCGAGCATTTCTCTTGTTTTGTATAGCAGGACCGCTGATGCGGTTAACGTCTTTTGCGCAAACAACACCGTGCGATTCTGTATATACTATAGTAGACGAGATGCCGAAGTTCGGTGAGTCCAATGAAAGTTTTGGACTCTACATAATGAAGAACTTAAAGATCGGCAAATGCGGCCTCTATGAGATGAGACGAATAACCTGGATAATCGACTCCACCGGACATATGGAGACCTCTGTGTTTTCTCTGAGAACTTTGTGTCCCTGGATTTATATATCTTAAAAAGAGCCCCTACCCTTCACAAGCAGGCACCGCTAAATATACCGTGTAACGGTTAATGCTTAACGATCAGCCGCCTCTACCAAAGCACAAAAGGCTTGCTCAATAGCGCGGACATGTCGCTCGCGATCTTGCTGGCGTTTGGTGAGGGCTATAATTCCTTTTTGTTTGTGTACTTGTCCGAAGGTATAGTTGTCTTTTTTGAAGGCTAAGCGATCGGCATCGATAATAGTTATAGCGTAGCCATCGATCGTGATAGAGCTATGGCCTGCGGAATCGGTATGACTTACTATATATGTGTGGACTTTCTCGAAGTTTTGTCTCGAGAAGCAACGGGACGACTGAGGCATTTTAATAACGTGTATTGAAATCCAATGGCACAAAGGACACGGAGGAGACACAGAGGTTCACGGAGTTTTAAATGCAAACTCACAACATAACACTCCGCACTCCGGCAAGAGTTTGCGCGTCTATATCTATCGTTCTAAAAAGAATATATCTTTTTTAACTCCATCAATACATTATCCATCTCTTCTATGATTTAATGGACAACCATTAACGGATAACGGCTAAGCAATTCATCACTTTTTCTTTCCTAACAATTCCTGCTGCAGCTTTACAATTTGCAATGCAAGTTGATCGGATACCGATTGGTTGCTGCTATTTCCTTCCGGGAATTGATTGGAGAAAAATGCTTTCGCTGACCAGATCTCCAGTATATCTTCCGCAGCCACTGAGAACGGTGAGTATTGACGGTTATCCGAAACCATCAACAGTTTACCTTCATCATCGGCAAAATTAAAAACACGTTTAAAGACAATACCGTCTTGTTGTGTTACCAGTATATATAGCTTACCATTTTTAATATCGGTGACGTCTTCCACATACTCTCCAAAAATTATACTACCCGGCTGTACCGGCAACATTGAATCACCTTGTATCTCGAAGGCTCTATAGGTTTTATTTCTCGGCAGTACCGGTAAACTTATCTTAGGAAGCTCCTTTACAAATTCAGGATCCTGATATCCCGCTAAATATCCTGCGGAAGCTTTTTGTGATACCAGTTCAACATTCTCTCTATTATTAGCATCGACTGTGATCGCCAGTACTTCTTTGCCTTTACTGCTGCCTATTTTACGATCCTTCTCGGAAACTTTGCTTAGGTCCTGGCTTACAAGCGCATCCAGGTTAACATTAAAGATCTTGGTGATGTCGAGCAGTGAAGACAACGGAGGAGTTGCACGCTCTTCTTCATAGGCGCCAATGGCGGCTTGCTTCAATCCGAGCTTTTCAGCGAGTTGCTTTTGAGTTAGTCCTTTCTGTGTACGAAGGAACTTCAGATTTTTATTAACAGTTGCCATTATATATAATAAAGTACAAGTTACGATTTACAAAGTACGACTTGAATAAACAATAATCATTGCTCAGAGATATACTTCCTCTGAACAAAATATCGTCCACTGACTTCGCTTACAACCCTGATGCCCTCTCTCGCATAACCCTGCGAGAGAGGCTCAGGAAAAAAACTACAACACAACGTTTCATTGAGTTTATAGAATCTGAATGGCAAAATCAGTTTAACTCCCTTTGTTTCTCAATGATGACACAAATCTAAAATAATTAGATTAAAATAAAAACAATTAACTAATATTTTTAGTTATTTAGCGTCATGGATCGGAACATAATACACTTGGATTTGGACGCCTTCTTTGTGGCGGTAGAGCGCAAGAACAACGCTCAGCTTAAAGGAAAGCCTTTAATTGTAGGAGGTAGCAGCCGCAGAGGTGTTGTTGCCGCCTGTAGTTATGAAGCGCGGAAATTTGGTGTTCATTCTGCTATGCCCATGTACCTCGCCCTTCAGCTTTGTCCTGATGCGAAAGTTATTTCCGGCGATATGGAGTCCTATAGTAAGGCCTCGCATGAAATAACAGAAATGATAGCCCAAGATGCTCCGTCTTTTGAAAAAGCTTCGATCGATGAGTTCTATATAGATGCCAGTGGTATGGACAAGTATTACGGTGCACATAAATGGGCCACAGAATTACGCACCAAGATTATCAAAGAGAGTGGCCTCACTATATCTATGGGTATATCTGTAAACAAACTTGTTTCGAAAGTAGCAACGGGTGAACGCAAGCCGGATGCCAACGTATGTATACCGGCCGGCACTGAAAAAGAATTCCTCGCACCATTGGGAGTTGACAAGATCCCAATGGTAGGCAAGCAAACTGCGACCTTTCTATATGACATGGGTGTTCGTACTATAGCAACATTGCGTGAGATGCCTTTAAAATTTCTGACGAGTGCTTTCGGTAAAAACGGAATTGTATTATGGAATAAAGCACATGGCATCGATGATTCTCCGGTGGTGCCCTATAGCGAACAAAAATCCATTTCAACCGAAAGTACATTTCAGGAAGATACTATAGATGTAAAGCGGATGAAATCAATCCTGATTGCCATGGTGGAAAAAGTTTCTTTTCAGCTTCGCAGTCAGGAGAAACTCACATCATGTGTTACCGTGAAGATCCGCTACTCGAATTTCGATACCGAAACCAAGCAAGTGCACATTCCCTATACATCTTCGGATCATGTCCTGCTGCGAACCGTTACACAACTTTTTGATAAACTCTATAATAGAAGAATGCTAATTCGTTTGGTAGGCGTACGCCTGAGCGGATTGGTACACGGCAATCATCAGATTACACTCTTCGATGATACAGCAGAGAGCATCAGCCTATATGAAGCGATCGACCTGATCAAACACCGCCATGGTGTTGAAAAATTAATCCGCGCGACTACACTCGATGTCAGCAACCGCGTGCGAATGGAAATGAACATGTTTAAAGGCAACGTAAAGTAGGAACTCAGAAAATAAAGCAGTCAGAATAAAAATGTAAAGGTTATGAAAACATCAGCATTAAAAATCAGCAACCCGGTAAAGGAGTTATTCTTCATTATTGCGCCTCCACGTCACATCATGAGCGATGTATCTGTACTGAAAGACGATGTACATTATCTGATCGGTCACGAACTCGATGACCGGTATTCCAAAGCACATATATCGTTATTTAAATATAGCGATGACCACTTAGAGGATATGATGCGACACGTTGAAGCTAAAGCTGCACAGTTCAAACCCTTTAACATCTTTATAAAAGACCTGAATGTATTTTACAACGGACCAAGCCGTACCATCTATCTCGACATTGTAAACAAGTATCCTGTACGTGATATTTTCGAGAAGCTGATCAAGGAAGAATCCGGTTACACACCGCATATCACCATCGCTAAAAAACTGGCGGCAGAAGATTTTCTGAAAGCATGGCCCTATTTAAAAGATCTTCCTTATAGCCAGCATTTTCTATGCGACCGCATTACGGTACTCGCGCGCGCTGAAAATAGATGGATTCACTATAAGGATATAATGTTTGGGGAGTACTAACTTTACGAAAAGGCTCGTGCCTTGATCGTATTACTAAACCGTTTTGTATTCCTATTTGTATGTCTCCTTTACAAGTTCTTCAAACTCATTTTGGTTATTCCTCCTTTCGGTTGGAGCAGGAAGGTATCATTCAAGCTGTGCTGCAAAAGAAGGATACCTTCGTGCTGATGCCAACCGGTGGTGGCAAGTCGTTGTGTTACCAGGTTCCTGCACTGATCTTTGAAGGACTCACCATTGTTATCTCGCCTCTCATCGCGTTGATGAAAGACCAGGTCGATGCGCTGCGACTCAATGGTATACAAGCTGCGTATTTAAATTCGACGCAGTCATATCCGGAACAGGAAGCGATCTTAAATAAGGCGCGTGCAAAGGAATTAAAGTTACTATACCTCGCTCCGGAGAAATTACTAAGACAAGATGAAACGAATGGAGGCACGAAAGATATATCGCCTTCGAAGTTTACGCCATCATCGTTCTTCAATACTATACTTTCAATGGATATCAGTCTCATTGCCATTGATGAGGCACATTGTATATCGCATTGGGGACATGATTTCCGTCCAGAGTACTTAATGCTCGCGCAGCTAAAACGGTCGCTGCCAACGGTACCGGTAGTCGCACTCACTGCCACAGCCGATCGCCTGACGCGAAAAGATATAGTCGAGAAATTAGCGCTGAAAGAACCGCTTACCTTTATATCAAGTTTCAATCGCGCCAACATACGGTATACCGTTGAGCCCAAACAAGGAGCTTCCGAAAAGCTATTGAATTTCCTGGGCAAGCGAAAAACAGAATCGGGTATTATATACTGTTTGTCACGCGCCTCTACCGAGAGTCTGGCTAATGACCTGAGATCAAAAGGATTCGATGCTCTCCCCTATCACGCAGGTCTGGAGCGACAGCAACGCTTCAAGCACCAGGAAATGTTTTTGCGTGATGAAGTAAAGATCATGGTCGCTACCATTGCTTTTGGAATGGGTATAGATAAATCAAACGTCCGGTATGTGGTACATATGGATCTCCCTAAAAATATAGAGAGCTACTACCAGGAGACGGGCCGTGCCGGACGCGATGGACTTGAAAGTGAGGCGCTGTTATTTTACTCGTATGCAGATGTAACCAAACTGAAACGCTTCACACAAATCGAGGGCAATGAGGCGCAGACAAGTGTGATTTTTCGCAAGCTCGACCAGATGGCGATGTATGGCGATTTGTCTTCTTGTCGCAGAAAATATTTACTCAATTACTTCGATGAACCCGCTGACGATTATTGTGGTAACTGTGATGTTTGCCTCTCGCATGTCGAACGCGTGGATGGTACTATTCACGCACAGAAAATACTGTCGGCTATATCACGTTTACAAGAACGTTTCGGCGCAGGATATGTGATCGACTTCCTGCGTGGATCAAACAGTGCCAAAATTCAGGACGATCACAAGCAACTCAAAACGTTTGGCATCGGCAGTGACACCGGTAAAGAAGAATGGAACAGAATTATCCGGGATATAGCGGCTCAAGGCTATATTATGAAATCTGAAGGAGCTTACCCGGTACTGAAGCTCACGCCTAAAAGTATAGCCGTTCTGAAAGGCACTGAAAAAGTAATGATCACCAAATCGAAAGAGGTGATCGAAACACAAGCAGCCGCAGAGACAATTGAATACGATGCTATACTTTTCGAATGCCTGCGCCTCGTACGAAAGCAATTGGCAGAAGAAGAAAACGTACCAGCCTATATCGTGTTGTCGGATGCTACGCTACAAGAACTGGCAGCCTATATGCCGCTCTCGAAAGAAGAGCTGAGCAACATCACCGGTTTTGGCCAAATGAAAATTGAAAAGTACGGACCCCCCTTCTTACTCGCCATCGCCTATTACTGTGATGAGAACAAGCTTGCATCACGCATGCATCTTAAAACTCCCAAGCGGCAGCGCAAAGAAAAACCAGAACGTGAAAGTGATACCAAACAGCAGAGCCTCACACTTTTCAACGAGGGAAATTCCATTGAGAAAATTGCAGTGATGCGTGGACTTAGTCCTTCCACGATTGAAGGACATCTTGCTTTTTATGTTCAACGCGGACAATTGCCGATCGATCAATTGATCGATACCAACAAGCTCCAGGTAATTCAGAGCACGATTGATAGTATAGGAGGCATGGCGCTTTCTCCAATCAAGGAGGCTCTGGGAGAAGAATATAGTTTTGGGGAAATCAAGATGGTGCTGGCCTACCTCAACCGAATGAATATATAGCCCTGTAACAGGTATTAAATACGATCGCATGTTCCTCAATTGTCATACCGGCTTCAGCTTTAAATACGGGATGCTTCCGGTAAAAACGCTCTTTGAAGAAGCCAAACGTTGTGGCGTGCATAAATTAATCCTGACGGAGATCAACAACACCGCCTCCTATATGGAGATGCTTCGTGTGTGTGAGAACAACCGTCCGCAAAAAAATGGTCTCACTAAATTCAATGAAACTGCCTATCAGCTCGATATAGCAGTTGGAATAGAATTCAGAAATGCGAACGAACTGCTATATATAGCCATCGCCGAAAACAATGAAGGGTTCGAAACTATAAATCGCTTTCTCTCCCGCTATAATCGTGAAGAAAAAGAGTTCCCGGCAAAAGCTCCCGAATTTGAAAATGTATTCGTTATTTATCCATTCGGCAAGTTCGAGCCGGAACAACTTCGTCCGTATGAATATATAGGTATACAACAGCATCAGGTCAATCAATTTTCGCTTTACGCGCAACGGGCTGAGTACATGCAGAAGTTCGTTATTCTTCACCCGGTATCATTCCTTCCGCCTGTACGAAATACAAAAGGCAAACTTGTTAATAAAGATTATAATGCCCATCGCCTGCTGCGTGCTGTTGCCAATAACACACTGCTAAGCAAGTTACCCGAACATCAGCAAGCTCGTCCGGATGAGTATATGATTCCTGTGCAAGATCTTCTGCATTATTTCGAGCGCTATCCTGAATTGATCAGCAATACAAATGCTATCCTGGAGAAATGTACCATCGACTGTAAGCAAGGTGTTGATAAGAACAAGAAGTTCTTTACGGAAAGTAAACAGACTGACCTTGCGTTTCTAAGAGAGGAGACACAAAAAGGCTACAAAAGAATTTTCGGAGATAACGATGCCGTTTGGAACGAACGCATTGAAAAGGAATTAGCGATCATCGAGAAAAAAGAATTCACAGCCTATTATCTCATCACCTACGACCTGATCAATTTTGCCAAACGAAACGGCTACGATTTTGTAGGACGTGGCAGTGGAGCCAACAGTACGGTGGCATATTGCCTAGGCATCACCAATGTCAATCCTATCGAACTCAATCTATACTTTGAACGCTTCCTGAACGAAGAACGTACTTCACCTCCTGACTTTGATATTGACTTTTCATGGGATAACCGCGATGCGATCTATGACTATATATTCCAAAAGTATGGACCGGATAAAGTATGTCTGCTCGGTACACATGTAACCTACCAGGGCCGTTCAATTTTACGTGAGCTGGGAAAAGTATTCGGGTTACCGAAAGAAGAAATTGACGATCTCGTAGAAAATCCCGGGAAGAACAGCGGACGTGATCACATCAGTGAACTGGTATATAAATACGCTTCCTATATCGTTGAAAAAGAATTGCCTGCCAATTTTTCAATTCATGCCGGAGGTGTGTTGATTACCGAGAAACCAATTTATGCCTATACCGCCACCGAGCTTCCTCCTAAAGGTTACCCGGTATCGCATTTTGAAATGCACAACGCAGAAGACTTTGGCATTTATAAATTTGATATACTGAGCCAGCGCGGCCTGGGTCATATCAAAGAAACGATCCGTCATGTAAAACGGAACCAAGGCATTACGATTGATATTAATCGCTTCGATGATTTCAAGAAAGATGATAAAATAAAAGACCTGTTACGCAACAGCCGTGCTATAGGCTGCTTTTACGTGGAGTCGCCCGCGATGCGGATGTTGCTTGGAAAATTACAATGTGACGATTACCTCACGTTGGTGGCAGCAAGCTCTATTATTCGTCCCGGGGTTGCCAGCTCTGGTATGATGCGCGCCTATATAGAGCGGTATCATGCTGTACGCAATGGAGGAAGCTATGAAGCCATCCATCCGAAGATGGATGCGTTGATGAAAGAAACCTATGGTGTAATGGTATACCAGGAAGATGTAATCAAAGTAGCGCATGAGTTTGCCGGTATATCATTGACAGAAGCGGATGTTTTACGCAGAGGTATGTCGGGTAAATATAGATCGCGTGAAGAATTTCAGCGGGTACGCGAACGCTTCTTTGAATGTTGCCATGAGCGCGGTTATGAACAACATATTATTGATCGCGTTTGGTTTGAGATTGAAAGTTTTTCAGGCTACTCCTTTGCCAAAGGACACTCTGCGAGTTATGCTGTAGAGAGTTATCAAAGTCTATATTTGAAGGCTCATTATCCGCTGGAATTTATGGTGGGCGTGATCAACAACTTCGGGGGCTTCTACCGTACTGAATTTTACTTTCATGAAGCCCGCATGAGCGGAGCACTGATCCAGGCTCCATGCGTCAACCACAGCGATTATCTCACCACCCTCTACGATGATCATATATATGTCGGCTTCGTTCACCTGAAAAGTCTGGAAACAAAAGTAGCACAGCAAATTCCGCAGGAGCGCGAACGGAATGGTATATACAAGAGCCTGGATAATTTTCTGCGCAGAGTGCCGCTGGGACTTGAACAGATCCGCATCCTGATCAGGCTTGGAGCCTTTCGTTTTACAGGACGCAGCAAGCAACGGCTGCTCTGGGAGGCTATGCTATATTTCGGCAATTCCAAGAATAGAAATAAAACAGCCGTTGAGCTTTTCGATACAGAGCCGAAAGACTACCCACTTCCGATCCTGGAGCACAACGAACTGGAAGATATATTTGATGAGATCGAACTGTTAGGCTTCCCGTTGGGTGACCCGTTCCGGCTATTGAAAACCACCGATCGCGGAGATACCATTGCGTGTGAGTTATTATCCAGGGTCGGCCAGCAGGTATATATTATCGGCTATATGGTTACCGTCAAGAATACACATACCAAAAATCATCAACTGATGAATTTTGGAACATTCTACGATCACCAGGGCGAAGTCTTTGACACCGTTCATTTCCCGAATGTAGCTGCCCAATACCCGATGCGCGGCAGGGGATTTTACGCAATCAAAGGAAAAGTAGTAGACGACTTTGGTGTATGTACCATTGAAGTAACCTGGATGGACAAGCTCGCCCTCATCAGCAAACGCCCCGAGGTAGCCTTCCAGGAAATCTAAATATACTATAGGATTAGGATCGTCTGTTCACGCAGGTAATCGACCCGTCTTCTTATTTTTTCAACAAATCTCTGATCTCTGTCAAAAGTTTGACATCAGCCGGTGGCTCTACCGGAGTGGGAGATTTTTCTTCTTTCTTCTTCAATGAATTCATGCCCTTCACCATCAGGAAAATAATAAAGGCAAGGATTGCAAAATTCAGCACCACGGTAACAAAGTTTCCCCACGCAAATACAGGTCCCAGTTTTTTTGCTTCCGCCAGTGGAAGACCTTTCGCTACTTTATCAGAAAGCGGAACATATAAATTGGAAAAATCTGCCTGAAACGCTATCCCTATCAGTGGCATAATGAGGTCATTCACAATGGAGTTAACGATGGTTCCAAACGCTCCGCCAATGATAACACCCACGGCCAGATCCATAACATTTCCGCGCAGTGCAAATTCTTTGAATTCTTTTAACATGATCGAGGGGTTGATGTTGATGAAAAGTACAATATATGGCCTAAACAACAAAACGATACTTTCTGTTATTCCTTCCGGAAGACAATAAAAAATAGTTACCTTATACACAAAAGTATTTTCCTATGCCTGGCCGAAAGCGTGTAGCCTCCCCGAAGAAGCCTCCTCTTGCAAAAGCTTTTAATGCCAAGAGTAAAAAGACGGTTGGTAAAAAAAACGTCAGTATACTGCAAGCACTCCGCGAAAGTCAGGATAAACTCAACCTTGCATTGAGTGCTGCCCAGATGGGTATATGGGAATGGGACGTTCGAACCAATGAAGTCAACTGGTCTGATAATGTACTCTCTATCTTCGGACAAAATAAAAATTCATTTGACGGCACCTTTGACGCCTATAGCAGGCTGATTTATCCAGACGATTTAGAGACCGTTATCACTACGATTCGTGAAGCGATTTCGGCCAAGAAAAATTATTTCATACAACACCGTATAGTATGGCTCGATGGCAGCATTCGCTGGGTTGAAGCAGCCGGAAAAGTTATTATCGATAAACAAGGCGAGCCCGTAAAGATGACAGGTACCGTTCAGGACATTACGGAGTTCAAGCTAAAAACTGCCGAGAATGATGACTGGAAAATGCGGTATGAACTTATCACAGCATCTTCCGGGCAGGTGGTATACGACTATCATATACCCACCGGTAAAATTGTGTGGAGTGGAAATATATATGAAGTGCTGGGATGTAATGCCGGTGAGATGGGCGACATTGTTACGTGGGGAGATTTGATTCATCCCGATGATCGCGAGAAAGCATTTTATGAATTGGAACGAGCCGAGAAGTTGTTGACTAAATATGATGTGACATACCGTTTCAGAAAGAAAAATGGTGACTATGTATTTATGCACGATCGTGGGTTCTTCTTACCGGGTCGTCATAGTAAAGCAGAGCGGATGCTGGGCACCATGCAGGATATATCTGACAAAATCAGAGCCGAAGAAATTTATGCGCAAAATATACGGTTCCGCGAAAGTATAGAGAAGACTATGCCTGGCGAACTTTTCGTTCACGATCTTGTACAGCGCCGCAATCTATACTCTACAGGAAAAATTATCAGTGGCTATACGCATGAAGAAGTTGAACGTATGGCACCGGATTTTCCTATGGCACTTGTTCACCCGGACGATATAGCATCCATTGCCGGTTGGACGGATGAACCCTTGGGCACTATTAAAGAATCACTTTTTCGCTTGCGCAAAAAAGATGGCGGGTGGCTCTGGATCTCCAGTCGCACCACCGTTTTCAAGAAAGATGAAACTGGAAACGTTGTGCAGATCATTGGTATTGCGCAGGACGTAACAGAACGGAAATTAGCAGAGGAGCAAATACGCGAACGCGACAAAAGTTATCGCGAATTATTTGATACTGTAAATGAAGCCATCTATATACAGGCCCCCGATGGTACATTTGTAGATGTGAATGAAACGTCCTGCAAGATGTATGGCTATGATAAAAAAGATTTCATCGGCAATACACCTGCATTTCTTTCAGCTCCCGGTAAAAATGACTTTGATGCGCTGATGAAACAAACGGAGCTGGCGTTGCAAGGACATCCACAGTCCTTTGAATGGTGGGGACAACGGAAAGATGGCTCTATATTTCTGAAACATGTTCAGCTCACCCAGGGCTCATACCTCGGACAGAAAATAATTATAGCAACCGCGCGCGACATTACAGAAGAGCGAAGTGCTATCGATCAACTTCATAAAAGTGAACAAAGCTATCGAGAACTTTTTAATACGGTTGGTCAGGAAATATATATACTCACACTGCAAGGCACCTTCCTCGATGTCAATACAGGAGCGTGCGAAATGTATGGCTACAGCAAAGAAGAATTTATAGGCCGTACACCTGAATTTCTGGGTGTCGAAGGGAGGAATGATCTTGTACAACTATCCAGTATATTTCAAAAAGCAGCTGATGGAACTCCGCAGTCTATGGACTGGTGGGGAAAGAGAAAAGACGGTGGTATATTCTTGCGGGAGGTACGTATATATAAAGGCACCTATTTTGGGCAGGAAGTATTGGTAGCCATTGCCTGGGATATCACCGATCGCAAGAACAAAGAAGATATACTCCGCGAAAGTGAAAAGCGTTTTCGTAACCTGATCAGGAACCTGAACATCGGTGTGTTGTTGCAGGACGACCAGGCTAACATTGTTCTCTCCAATAAGACAGCACAAGAACTTTTAGATTTATCAGAAGATGCACTGCTCGGACGATCGTTATTCAATCCGGGGTGGCGTGTAATCCACGAAGACGGATCTGATTTTCCGGGAGCAGCACATCCTGTTCCGCAGGTAATGCGAACCCATAGACCTGTTAGGGGTACCGTTATGGGAGTCTGCCGCGATACAAAGCAAGATATAGTGTGGCTGCTGGTAAATGCAGAGCCTATATTAAACGAGCAAAAGAAACTTGTTGAAGTTATCTGCACGTTTACAGATATAACAACGCTTAAAAACATTCAGCAGGAATTACGCGAAAGCGAACAACGCTTCCGTATACTTCAGGAGGCTTCATTCGGTGGAATTGGATTGCACGACCGTGGAGCCGTCATCGACTGCAACCAGGGACTTTGTGATATTACAGGATATACCTATGAAGAATTGATTGGTCGCAACGGACTGGACTTGATTGCTCCGGAGTGGCAGCCGATGGTGATGAGCAACATACGTTCCGGTTATGAAAAGCCTTATGACGTAGAAGGTATACGCAAGGACGGTACGCGATATTTTCTGGAAGTGCACGCCAAGAATATACCATACCATGGAAAAACAATTCGTGTAACAGAATTTCGTGACATTACCGATCGTAAACTATCGGAAGAAAAAATAATAGAACAAAACATTAAGCTGCAAGCCATCACGGAAGATCTCAAGAGAAAGAACGAACAACTTGAGGAATTCACGCAGATCGTATCCCACAACCTGCGCTCACCGGTTGGAAATATACTCACACTGCTAAGCTTCTTCGAAGGAACTGAAGCCGAAGATGAAAAAGCAGAATACCTGAAACTGTTGAAAGAGTCGGGCGTCATCACGCTAAATACCTTGCATGAACTAAATGAAGTATTAAAAATCAAACAAAATAAAAACATTGAGAAGCAACAACTTGTTTTCAATACAGTCTTCTTACATGTAAAGGCAATGCTGAGCGCGCGAATAACGGAAACCGGTGCAGAAATATATGCTGATTTTTCTGCTGCGCCGGTTATTGAATATCCGCGTATTTACCTGGAAAGTGTTTTGCTGAACCTGCTGAGCAATGCGTTGAAATATATTTATCCGGGAAGACCACCCGTCATTTATTTTAAAACGTATACTGAGAATGGAAACACTTTTTTACAAGTAACAGACAACGGCTTGGGAATAAATCTGGAGCGCTATGGGCATCAGATCTTCAAGCTGCGAAAAACATTTCATCGCCACCCGGAAAGCAGAGGTATTGGATTATTCATGATAAAGAATCAAATTGAAGCCATGGGGGGCGACATCACGATTTCGAGTAGAGAAAATGAAGGAACCACTTTTAACATTAACTTTAATAAGTACCTAACCGATGGAAAATAAGACTCCCATCATTGCCCTTGTTGATGATGACAAGGTATTCCAGATCACTGCTTCGCGTACCATTATGGCAGCTCAGCTTACGGATAAGATTCTGCAGTTTGAGAACGGAGAAGATGCTTTGATTTTTCTGAAACATCATGCCGGTGATTCTGAAACACTCCCTGACTATATTTTCCTGGATATCAACATGCCCTTTGTAGATGGATGGATGTTCCTCGAAGACTACTCGCTCTTCAAGACTAACCTATCTAAAAAGATTTTGATCTATATGGTTAGCTCATCCATTGATCCACGTGATGTAGACCGGGCTAAACAGAATGAAAACATTCGCGAATATATAATCAAGCCCGTAACACGCGAGAAATTTATTGAGCTTTTAAGCAAAGCCGCCTAGCCCACCCGTTATCCCGCGCGTTCTGGGATCAGTCCTTTTTCGCGCGCAATTTTCATAACGAGTTCAAGCGCTTGTGCGCGGTCATTCTTTATATTCCCTTCGAGGATAGCTTCTTTGATCTGCTCTTTTATTTCACCTACTATTTTTCCCGGAGGAACATTGAACATCTGCATGATCTCATCGCCCGTAACAGGCGGTTGGAAGTTACGAATGTTGTCCTTCTCCTCCACTTCCTTCATCTTCTGCTCTACGAGATCGAAATTTTTCAGGAAGCGGTTTACCTTATCGTTGTTCTTGGAAGTAATGTCGGCACGACATAGCTTCATCAGCGCGTCTGTGTCCTCTCCTGCTTCAAAGAGTAATCTGCGTATAGCCGAGTCCGTTACCTCTTTCACCAACGCTATAGGGCGCAAGTGAAGCTTCACGAGCTTTTGTACAAACAACATCTTCTCATTCATCGGTAACTTCATTCTCCGAAATATACCGGGCACCATGCGTGCACCTTTATCTTCATGTCCGTGAAATGTCCAGCCATGCACTTTGTCAAATCGCTTCGTAGCAGGCTTGGCGATATCATGAAGTATAGCTGCCCAGCGTAACCATAAATCATACGACATTACCGAGACATTGTCCAACACCTGGAGCGTATGAAAGAAATTATCTTTATGCGTTTTGCTGCCAACTGCTTCAACGCCGTGAAGCGCTATCATTTCCGCAAAGAAATGTTTCAGCATACCGCTATGGAAAAGTAGTTTGAATCCGTAGGAAGGAACAGGACTTAAAATGATTTTATTCAATTCATCCGTAATGCGTTCTTGCGAAACGATCTTGAGGCGCTCTGCCTGATTTATAATAGCCTCAAATGTATCCGGGTCTATATCAAAGCTCAATTGAGATGCAAAGCGTATAGCCCGCATCATGCGCAATGGATCGTCTGAAAAAGTTATAGCCGGATCCAGCGGAGTGCGGATCATTTTTTTGTTCATGTCTTCGATCCCATTGAAGGGGTCGATCAAATCTCCGAACGTATTTTTATTAAGACTGATAGCCAGTGCGTTCATTGTAAAATCTCTGCGCTTCTGATCGTCATCGAGCGTTCCATCTTCCACTATAGGCTTACGCGAATCACTGCGATACGACTCCTTGCGCGCGCCTACAAATTCAAGATCCAGATCTTCATAGCGGATCTGCGCAGTACCAAAGCTTTTATAGATGTTAACATGAACCTTGGGGCCAAGCGCCTGTGCAACGGCTTCTGCCAACTCTATACCACTTCCCACGCAAACAAAATCAATATCTTTTGAAGGACGATGCAAAATCAGGTCGCGTACATACCCTCCCACCACATAGGTATCAAATCCCAGTTGATCGCCAACGGCACCAATGATTTTAAATATTTTATTCTCGAGCGAGGAAGACAGATTCATTTCCAAAAGCAATTCAGCCTCCAAAGGTAGGCAATGTTATGCTTTCGTGGGAATAGTAATACGATAGAGTTATACGAGCGACTTTTTACGTGGATAAAACCTATTCTGTTTAAAAACTATATGCATACGCCAGTGTAGCGGTTAGCGATCGCGTGGTTCCTCGTTCTTCAATGTCACGCTGTTGCCAGATGGTGTTGGCGCTGAGGTTGTGGCGCTTCAATAAAGTATAGCCTGCATTCCAACGCAAGTTCAATACTTTGTTTTGTACTTCACCTTCATTGTAACTCACGTTATACGAAGATGATAATCCCGTAGTCACAGCCTTCTTAAATACTTTGGCCCTCACACCCAGCGTTGGCCCGAGTGTAAGGAACTCATCGCCCCCTACATGATTATAGGTGGTGTTGAATGCCACATTGAAATTGATGGCCTGTGGAACAAGCAATAATCCGTATACTGTGCTGAGGTTATAAAATTGAGACAACGCTCCGGGGCGAATTACATCGCCTTGCTTATCGGCAGCTTCCTGGTAACTCGCGTTTACATTCAGGTTCTGTCTTCTGTTTTCATTCTTACCGAAATTATAGATTGTGTTGATGGCGAGGTTCTGTGACAGCTGCGTGAAGTCCAACGTATCCAGATTATCGTAAGGCGACTGCCCATTTATATAGTCAAACTGCGAGCGAATGTTCATATAGGTTTGAAAGCTTGAGTACGACACCGACACATTGATTTTTTCATTCGGAGTATAGTTCAGGTTAGCCGAACTCACAAAACGCTTGGATGATTGCTCCTTATCATTATCAAGGTTATCTCGCTGTACGCCCCAACTCAAGGCTATATTTGCTTTGTCCTTTAAAAAAGGACGGGCATAACGCAACGTAATATTTTCATAATCATTGTTGAAGTAATATGCACCGAGCGTTCTATACTCCGGATCAATCCGCTCATACCCTACTCCTATAGTATTTTTAAAAAGCTGATAATTAGCCTCTACCTTAAAAGCTTTATAAGCCTCCGAAGAAGTTCGGTTGGCAAGCGTTTTATGGATGATCGATGAACCTTCTCGTGATGCACGTACATCGCGCGTTAAAACACTCACACCATATTCACCCGAGAGATTCAGGTTGTCCATCAACTTGATTCCTCCTTCCCAACTGAACGCTACATTTTGTTGTGGAAATATATTCAGGCTATCCGGTTGCCATCGTAGGGAATTAGGATCATCCTTTGCCGCGAACATCGTCATACCCAGGTAATGGTCTTCCTGGTCGTATCGAACCTTTGCCCCGTAGCCCATGCGTTGATACGCAGCAGGCACAATGCGGTTAGCAGTATCGTACTCGACACTACGCTGCAGTCGCCCGTACATGGCGCTATATTTGAACGGACCTTTCGGAGTAAGATCTACACCCACACCAGTAAACATGTGACCATTGAGGGTATACGGTGAGAAGCTCATGGCAACATCCCCTATATGGCCGGTAATCCATTTATACACCGGATGTACACTGAATCTATTGGGCAATGTAGGATAACCATAACTGGAACCGAGGTTGGTGATATTGAAAGAGAACGGAAGGTTGATTTGATTATAGATATTGAAATTTATACTCCCACTCAGGAAGTACGTGAAGGGTTGTCGCCCCTGACCATCATTACCATCGTAAAATATAGTATTAGCCGAGATACCACCACCAATGCGGACAGGCTTTTGAGAAAATGTATTCTTCAGATTGCCCAGATCAACTTGTTGTGCGCGTGTATCCAGATTGAGCAACATCGCCACGAAAAGAATAGTCAACAACCTGTATATATTTTTACAGGAAGCGATATAGCCGGTAACTGAGCGAGTATTCATCGTTTTAATTTTTGCACCTTAATATCAAGAAGTATATACGACTGCGATCCATCTACCACAAAGCTCTTCACTTTGATCGCACCTTTTCTTCCATCACTTGTCTCAAACAAAACAATGCGAGGTACAACCGTACTATTGAAGAAAGATATTTTACTATCGTTATTCTTTATATCGAGAGGCTGCAGCGGTGTATCATTCGTCATAGCATCGAACTGGCTCGCTGAAAATGATATGGCGCTCGATTCGAGCGTATTGATAAAAGCCGTATGCGAAGCACCTGGTATAGGCGGGAACGCATACTTGGCAGCAGAGTCTGGTGATATAAATCGGCTATAGCTGAAACTCGAATTTATACCGAAGAACACAATATCTATTAGACTTCCGTTATCCGCATTTACATCTTCACGCTTCAAAACTTGTCGGAGTTTCGTAGAGTAGAAACTACCGGAAGCGACATGTCCCGCACTGATCGCCAACTTAACATCCTCCATAACATACAGGTTTGTATTTGGTTTTACTGTAATGGTGCGTTGTGTCGTCTGAACATCTTTATCATTTTCCGTCTGCAGTGTTACCGTGTAGGTGCCGGGATTCTCAAAATATATAGTTGTATTTTCCGCTGTGGTATTGTTGATCACCCCACCGGTAGCTGACCATGCACTGCGCAAAGTGCTGATTGTAGCATTCTGAAGACTGGCCGTTAATGGAGCCTCATAGTCTTCATCTTCAAAAGAAGGTATAATTGAAAAATCAATAGCCATGGCAGGCTTTAAGACAATTGTTTTTGATGAAGAGAAGAACTCTCTTCCATTGCCTACACGTAATTGTATAGCATGCTCTCCCGGAGAATCAAACACTACATCCGGAGGATTTGCCAGCGTAGAAGTTGCCGGTGTTCCTCCCTCAAATGTCCACTCATACGAAGAAGCACCACGAGTCTGATTTGTAATCTTTACAGTAGCAGGTACAAAATCATTTACTTGTACAGCAACATCAAACGCAAGGTTAACAGCTGAATCAAGCGTAAATGTAATTTCTTTGGTATCGCGTTGCGTGTCGTTCCACGCTTCGAGTTTTATAGTATAGGTACCTGCTTTATCATAGGAGATTGTCCCAGGATTCTTATCATCCGATGTTGCCGGGGAAGCACCCTCAAAAGTCCAGCGATAAAAATCAGCACCTGAAGTCCGGTTTACCAACGCAAGGTCTACCGGCACGGTATAACTTTCCGGCTGGATATACTCAAAGTCCATGATGACCGGAACCTCTTCCTCTTTATAGCAGGAGACCATCACGACACTCAGAATTAAACTTACAAGAAGGGTAGCGTTAAATTTCATACAGGCAACTATCGTTAGGCTAAAACAAGCTGCAGCCCTTTACAAGATTACAGCTTGTATATTTATAGCTTAGTCATTCAAAATACTGGTAAGCGGACCGCTGTAATGACCAGTCACAGCATGCTCTTGTGTCTGATTTTCAACAACTATTTTTCCTTCGAAATCAATGGTATAAATATCACCGGATTTTGCAACGGTCACAGTACCGGACGTGAAATCATATTCTGCGGTAGAATTTCCGGATGACGCATTAAAGCCAACTGCGATATCACCATATACAAAATCTTTCGGCTCAGCCTCCATATCATCGCCAACAAAACTGTGTGTACCTGTTTCTAACTGTGCAGTCTCTGAAGCTAACATAAACGTAACCAGGTCACCGGTTCCTGTTGCACTTGTTCCTGTCAAATCTATACCCGCAGAAACCAGTATAACCTGGTGATAGTATATATCTTTTCCAGAGTTACTTTCTCCTGGGCTATTATCATAGAAAAAAACTCCTGACACCAGTGTCTCCTTCGATCCATCCAGCGTATAGTAACTCGATGGCCCCTCATCATCATCTCCACAAGATGCCAATACAACAGCCACAACCAACAACAAAGCATTCGTAAATTTTCTTTTCATGTTTACTTATTTTAGATTAAAAAATATATTTTAAATCACTTTAATGAATCCAACTCCTTTTTAAAGTCTTGCAAAAAGTAATCTTCGGGATCCGTACATGCCAACAACTCCCTATATTGAATAAATCTGGAAATACAATTAAGCATTTCAGATATATACACGCTCTTAGGAACTATAATTTCCTGTTTCAAATAATCCGTTCGCGATACAAACACATCATCACCGTTATCATCTTCGTATCGCATAATGCCGTAATACCGAATACGGACACCATCCGTCTTGGCATCAACATAATCAAAAGTCATATACTCACCGGTGGCATTCTCCAGATAATTGCGAAACTCAACGCCCTTTCTTATAGCTTTGATCGCCTGCAAGTGCACAGCAAACATTAAATACCAAACGGTCTCTGTTGCTACCACAAGTGAGTGCTTATAAAAACGGATATCTACTTTGCCATAATTACCTCTATGATTCTTCTTAAGTAATTTTTCTTTGAATGCAGGATCATTTCGAAGAGCACTCAGCAATGCTTTCTCCGAGATAGCGGTTCGTTCGTCATCGTGGTCTTTATAGATCTCAAAATTTATCGACATCATAGTATAATTTTTTTAATCACTTTAAGCTGTCCAGATTTAATTCTTATTCCTCCTTCTACCGGATAAAAATGTCCAATAACATTTTGTTCAGCAGTGAAAGGTGATTTCGGTGGCTTCGGCTGATTGACAATCAGATTCCCTGGATTAGAACCAATTTCAACTTTCATTCCGTTTTTCAGCGTCACCTGCTCGTAAGCACCATTAATCGGATAATTAGGACCTTTAGTTGTTCTCAAGATCGACAGAGCCTCATCAATATAGCCAGCTACTTGCTGTTCCGTTGTCCCAATCGGGAAAAAGTCTATATCCTGGGCAACACCGATCCCTGAAAAATCGAAATGCTCTGCAGTGTGCTTACGCAAAATATAGTCCATGTTAACATCATCAAACACTTTTGTGGCATTTGAGAAATAATTCGGTTTCACACCTTGAATGGATTGTGTTGAAAATACGTCCAGGTAATCTATAACCTTGCTAAAGAAAGCATAATCAGCCAAGGCATTCTCCGCAAATAGTGTATTAACCTTAGTCATATTATTTCCAGTTCTGTGAATAAGTTTCTCCAGTCGAACAATATCATGATTCACAGTTGCCTTTTGTAAAATTGGTCCTATGTCACTTCCACTTATATTATTAAGTCTTCTGTATGCTTTGATAAAATCAGCTTCTATCAAATTTGTGTGACCTGCTCTTTGAAATTTCTGGAATGACTTAAGTTCTTGCTGCGTAATCTGAAGACCATCGAGCATTGTACCAGCTTTTCCAGACAACACAACACTCTCTTCCGTCATAAAACTGCCTGTCTTACCCTTCGGAATACCGGAACCTGTTAATTGAACAGGATTTTTATTTGCAGTAAATGAATAACACTTCCCTCCTCCTGCTATGTATCCCGTTTCAAATACCTCTACAGCACCTTCCCATGCAGTAACATTATAGGCAGCTCCAAGCTTATTTGATAAATTTTGAGCTGTTGATATATCTGAACATGACAACAATACTATATTTCTTGTCGTAAGATTCTGATCGAGAATCCACCTTGCTAGCGATCGATGTGTTATGTCAACCTCTACTCCATTATGTATAACTTTGAAGAGCGTTCCGTCTCCATGGACCGCTACATATAAGCTACCATCGTTGACGTGATTAAGCCAACCTTTCACCTTCGTAACATCTCCTGAACCAAGTGTAATTACCCGCTTGCCAAATTCAGCAACATCGTCAGCAAAATTTAATCCACTGGCGGCAGTGCCAAACTCTCTTACAAATATTCCCGTTGATGTTGATACAATTTCAAGCTCCGCATTTTCAACCACCTGGAAAAATCTTCCTTCATAGGAAGCTGGCTTTAACCTTTCCAATACTTGTATTTCGCCCTGATATGCTAATGGCAGCCAACGAACTTGAGAGAGATAAACCTGATTGTTTTTGATCGCGTACCTCGCGATCTCATAGTTAAATGCTGCATTGAACATAATTACACGCGTCAGGTCTTTGATCTCCATTACCATTGTGCTTGCTGCATTTGTCGCACTCACGCGTATAGCCTGTAAATCAAGTGTGAGACTCATGTCCATCAACTTAAAATATAGCGTCTCCCAGTTCGCAATGTTTTTCACAGCTCCCCAACGTTTTAAAAAGGCCGCCATCGTTTTAAAACTTCCGCTTAGAGAGCTTTTTGCCTGCGCAGGGAAGGTTTTCACATTTGATAATAACTCACCAAAGTTGAAGGACATTTTTAATTTACCTGAAACTGCGAGGTTGCGCAGACCTACACCAGCAGTATAGAGTGACGCTATACCATATGCAGTATCCCAAGCCTCATAAAAACCTTCTGCTCCATCAAATTCTTTAACGACATCAGCTTTCACCCCCATCAAAAAAATGTCGGTAGTAGCAAAGCCAACTTCAATTGCTGCAACAGCTCCTGATCCTGTACCTAATGTTGAAACTATAACGGCAGCATCCAGCAACACACGGATCGTTGTTAACATACTTTGTGTACCCATGTTGGCCTGGAATCGATAAGCCCATATTGCAGGAACTACAAGTGTTTTTCCTTCCTTTATATCTCCCGGGAAATTGGTCTCAAAAATAATCTTAACGATGTCAAAAGGATTTATTTCTACATAGCCTGACTGCTCCATCGAATACCAGTATAACCGATTGTCCATCTTGCTAAGTCGTTTCCCGCTGACTCCTGAACTTTCATGTCTCCAGTTGAACATTTTCGCCGGATATATCGGCTGACCATACATGACTGGCGTTGACATCAGCATGCCGACTTCTGCAACTTCAAAACTTTTAACGCTTAGCACCCATGAAGTCAGGATACCTATAAATTTATCATTACTACTTAAATCAAGTTTACTATAGGCTTTAAATAAAAGCTCATTGCCATTTACCGTGAATTCATTCAGTAACTTAACCCGATCATCAATCGGGGTTGTCTTCAACATCTGATTGAATAGGTTTTCCTTATCGTTACCCCAGCTTAACCAATAATCAGCTACAACGCCTTCGAGCAATTTTTTTAGTGCATGGATGCGATTTTCATAATCAATTCCCTCCCATACACATTCATACCCTTTAAACTCCGAACAAATGCTAACCAAGTCATCAACTTTGTCTATTGTTTTCAAAGTTTTCAGTTTCTCTAAAGCAGTCTGCCTTTTTTTGTATATATCTATACCAGTAGACCATTTCCGTACTTCTTCATAGTACTTCATAGCATCTGTTTGTGGAATCGCTATTTGATTCTCCTGATAGCCTTTATGCAAGGGAAGATTATCGAGGTACACCGACATTGGATCCAAACTCCTGTAGTCTGTATAGCGGTTACAATAATTATACGTACCCGGATTATAGGTTATTTGATAGGCGTGCACAAATATATAGGGAGCTATTGAACTCTTACATCCCGCATACTCACTTCTAAAACTAAGATATTCTTTAGCCTCTTCGCTCAGGTTATGTCGTGCTTCAACTGCAATTGAAACAGGAGCTTGGCCTCCCTCCATAAAATAGTTGATGAACGAATCAAACTCTTGTAACGGTCCGGCTGCAAGATATACTGTGTTTGCTGCTGGCAATGTTGTTGAAATACCTTGTTGATATATAACGAAAACAGTTTTGTTGTTTGCATCTAAGCATGGATATCCAACAATCGCCTTGTCAGGCTTAACTATACTCGTGAGCTTATCTTTGAAAAACGTTCCTTTGTTACTCTCGTAGTATAAAAACTTCCCGTCATCAACGCGTCCCTTAGCGGAGTATGTGGTATCCCTATAGGTAAAGAATACCAATGAACCGAAAGGAGCAACCTTGAACTTCCCACTAATCCAATTTTCACCGGTAGCAAAGGCTACCATCGTCGTTGTTGCCGGTAACGTTATAGGTACACCACCAGGAGAAAGAAAGGTATAGCTTCCATCGCTATTCTTGAATTTATCAAACTGAGTCAAATTATTAACAACGGCAAGATTAGATTTCTCATCCCCCTCAAAAATACTCACCAACATCGCAGGATCATGCATAATATCCCACTGCCACTTGGCTACGTGGTGGCCGTTGTTGTAGTCCATCACGTTTTCGGTCTCGCCTTTCTTGTAGCCTCCATAGTGCTCATCGAAGGTGTGGAAGAGTTTCCAGCGGCCGTGTCCTAACTCGTGAGCTACGGTAATAGGTTCGTTTATATCTTTAATCTCACTGGTAAATATATACCCGAACTGAGAGCCACGCGGCATAAAGCCGGTAGCATCACGGTCGTTGATATCTTCGGAGCCGGTCGCCTTTAAGAAGAATAAATAGTTAGCAGCTTTATCAAAATTTTCTGGGCGTGCTGATTTATACGCATTATTGAGAGCACGCATGTCTTCGTTATAGGTACTCAGTCCGGTTGACTTTTCCATTAAACGATAGTTGTCGGTATAGTCAAAATTGGCATCGAGTATAACGTCCCACGTTACCCCTACTGCTCCGTAAATGTCCTGTAATGTTTTCTGGATCGCTTGTTTATCGACCGGCACGTTGTTCACCGGAACAAGCACCACGGTATATTTCTGCAACTCGTAACTTACGATGTTCAGTTTACCGAGAGTATAGTATTTATCTTTACCATTGGGATAAAGCGCATATAGCTCCTGCACATCGCCTGCCGGACCAGCCGCCAGTTGCAACGTATACTTGCCATTTTCATACGTAGCTTTATATTCTGTGCCTTTCGGAGTTTTGAAAATGACCTGCTCCGGCTTAATGTTTTTATCCTTGATCTCGATGGTTGCAACTACCTTGTCCGTTTTGCCTACCGGTACAAGTTTCCAGGGTGCGTAATAGCCGGTGTATAGTTTTTGATATTTATTTTCAATCAGTGATACGTTATCGTAGTAATCAAGCCAGGTATCAAATCCATATATACCATCACCTTTGGCAAATGTTACAATCGCCTTATCGCCGTTCAACTGCGATGGATCGAAGCTTCCTTCTGCTAACGGAGTTCCTGCTCTACCAATATAGGTTGCTTTTGCTTTCTCGACTTCTTTACCGGTTGCGTCTGTCTCCGTAACTTTTTCTACCTGGTATACATTCCCATCCTTATCTTGTACTGTCATCGGGAAGACAACAACCTTATTACCTTCATTGCCTTGTCCTTCGTTGCTGGCAGGCGTTATGGTATGCGGCTCACCTTCGCTGTCGGTAATAACCAGATCTCCTTCTTCGTTGAGACTGAATGCTTCTACACCCGGAATAGAAAAATCGAGAACATGATCAATTTTTGTTATACCGGTTTTCACCGTACCTACATCAAAGCCTCCTTCAAATACATCATCGAGATTGGCAATCTGTCCTTCATTCTTATCATACTTGGCATCGATATACCCGTTGATCATCTGCTTGTCGGTATTCACCGTGATGCTGGTGAATTGCACTGCGATCTTGGCATCGTTCAGCCAGGGTACAATTGTCCATCCTTCTCCGGTATATATACCGTTGACGCCTGATATTTTTGTTACCGTTACGGGGTAATCATTCGCCATAATGATCTCGCCAGTCTTCAGCTCTTTGATGGGCTCTTTATTGGTAAGATTTACATTGGGCATAATACCGCATTGTGCCAGACGAGCACTATCGGTTTCAGGAAGCGTAATGGTAAATATAGGGCTATATACAGGCTGGCCTGCCATACAGTAACTCCCCACACGATACTCGTATGTACCTCCGCTCTGCAGGCCATAAAGGATAACCTTCGGTTCTTGTGATTGTTGTTCTTTCCATTCGGAGGCATCCACCTTACCATCGGACGTTCGCGCCTTGATAACACGATAACTTACGCTGAAACCTATATGATCGGGTAATGCTGTCCATTCTACGTTAAGTCTTTTCTTCTCAGCGGTGGCCATCACAAATTCAGGAGGTGCACAGTTGTCCTGTAAAGTGAACCAGCGTATCTCGCTATAGCCATCGTTCTGAAAAAGATTGACCGCATCCATACCATCACGAGCTTGCGCGCGTATACACCAGGCATATCGTTTACCTGCAAGCAGAGGTGGTTGCATCGCACCGTATACCAGTGATGTACTTCGTGTGGTCTCACGGTATATTTCAGGTGCATATGGAAATGCAGCCTGCGGTGTCATACCATTATCCCAGAGTTCTTTCAGTATAAATTCATATTCTACCTGCGCGAGTCCCTGGTGTAAAGGCGTCCATTGAAATAAAACATTCAGTGGTTCACGAAAAACTATACTTTCATTGTTACGTGGCAGACTCAACAGCGGTGGCTTCTGACTCGTGATCCACGCGCGTGTACACGTTGATAGCGATAGTGCTTGTCCAGTATATGCTTCTACTGCTTGAAAGCAAAACTCCACCATGCCTTCCGGAAACTTACCGGATGTCATATAGCCTTGTGTAATTAAATTCTGTGGCTGAAAGTAAGGTGCTAAATCATCTTGTGTGAGACGAACGGGAGAACCGTTCTCTACGATGATAGGTTCAATAAAGGATTGCTCGTTGGTTTGTAACCGAAGTCCACCGGGTGCGGTAATGATCATTCTCAAGCGAACATTGAGTGTAGGCTTGAACTGATCACGGTTAATCAGCGTAAGCGTAAGTTTTTCGCGTGTGCCGCTATAGTAATCACTCAGGTAAGCGCTATAGGGCGGCAGCAGGTTCGCGTTGACCTGTATCGGGTACGTTGTCTGTGCCTGCGCCTGCAGAACAAGCGCGCTTAACAACACTATATAGAACCAGTAACGTTTTAACATTCTTGCCATGTTTGCGGATTGAACTGATCGGCTCGTATTATTTATTGATCATTACTTTATAAGTTGATTGTCCCTGCGCAGTGATCAGCTGCAGCATATACAAGCCGCTCCCGGTAACCGATGATACATCGTACTCCATCTCTATAAATGATTTACCGGTAACCTGATCTTCCTGTATAATATTGGATTGATTGGCGTACAGAATCAGTTTTACTGCACCCGCTTCACGCAATTCGATCGTAGCTTTGAAGTGCCCATCATTTGGATTGGGCGTTACCGCGAATTGTTTAATATAGGGTTCATCCGGAGTTTTATAGTCAGTGAGTTCGCTCTTGTCAACAACGCGTACGGTGCTGGTAGAGGTTTTCTCGCATAGACCTTTAAAGCTTCTGATACCAACAGGATATTCTCCCTTCTCCTGGAATATAAGTTCCAGGTATTCCGGAGTTTCTTCCAACACCGTTGCCTGTGCAGGAATAATCCACTCAACACGGTCGGGTGCCGGATGACTTATATTTGCCACACGCACTTTTCCACCCTGCGGTACACGCGTTGCAACGGCAAGGCTAGCCGCAATCTCAGTATCATCACGTGTGATGGTTATTTCATCCTGGTTAAAGCAACCTTTACTGTCCGTTACTCCCACGCTATAATTTCCGGCATCACTCAAAATTACCGAAGCAGTGGTCGCAAACGACTGTCCGTCTTTCTGCCATATATACTGTGAGGAGGGATCTTCGATCGTTGTGTTCAGCTCCAATACCTGGTCGCGACACAGCACACGATCCGACCCCAGATCAAGGGCAAACAACTCGGGATTATCAAGGCTATATTCACGGGTGATGAAACATCCATTGGCATCCGTTACAACTACTGTATATATACCATGTCCAAGATCAGTCACAGAAGAAACCTCCGGACCGTGTTGCCATTTGTACTCGTAGTCTGTTTTACCTCCGGTAACTGTAAGTACAATCGAACCATCAGTATAGCCATTACAGGTTGGCGCTATAACAACGGCCTCGGCAGTTAAACTATTTGGCACAACCACTTCGGTCTGACCAAACGTTGTACATCCGCGGGTATCGACTATTACTACCGAGTACCAACCGTCTGCTAAATTACTTACGCTTTTGGTAGTGGCATCCGTACTCCACGCATAGCGGTAGGGTTGTGTACCTCCTTGTGGAAGCGCTTCGGACGTTCCGTTGGTGTCACCGTTGCAAAGCAATTGTGATGTTTTAAAATTTATTTTCAGTTCATCCGGTTGCACCAATTTAAAGTCTGGTGACCATGCTATAATTCCATTGCGATCAGTAATCTTCACACGGTATAATGCCGAAGGGCGTTGCAGCGCCGTACTATCCGACTCTCCAAAAGGTGCGGTGCCTCCTGCATTGTCCGCCACAAACCATTCGTATCGATACGGCTCATAGGTATGTCCTGTAAGATAAGGGCGTCCACCTTTGGCGTGTGCTACTACTTCCCCGTCCGTATATCCATAACAGGAAACAAAATGCTGTTCCGCCAATGCAACTTCAAGCAGCGGTGGTTCCTCCACAAAGATCGTTAGTGTATCATAACAGCCGCGTATGTTCACTTCAGTTTGTGGCAATGCCAACACATATTGATTGTCCTTCGCTACTACACGATATTTACCCTTGCCTATATTGGAGAGCGTACTCTTCATACTACCTCCTTCGGTTACAGGTGCATCACCGGTAAGCGCTATACTATTTATCTCGTCTGTCCAATCGAATGTATAGGGATACGTACCGCTCTCGGCACGAACCGTTACCCGACCGTTTTTCAATCCAAAGCCAAGAGGCTCTATATTTTCAACTGTACTTAACAAAACCTTCTGAACGGGTTGATCTATAGTTGCCGGATTTACGATAACAGCAGCCGTTATTAAATTCTTCGGATCACATCCGTTGCTGTCTTTCAATCGCACGCTATATTCTCCTTTTTTCAGATTCAGGAAACTGTTTCCCGCAGACTCGGTAAGACTGATGGTGTCAATGTTAGCATTGTTTTGAACAAGATATGCTGTATAGTCTTGCGTTCCTCCCTGTGCGGTGACGGCAATTTTACCATCCTCGCCTTCAAAGCAATGTACGTCCGCTTTTACAGCATTGAAGTTTACAATAGCGGGACGCGCTATAATGGTTTCACTATCCTTGTGGTTATCACCATCGGAGTAGCCGTTGCCCAGTACTCCGAACGTTGTTTGTAACGATATACCATAGGTACCAGGCGATCTGTTTCCTATTTCTATAGCGTGATTAGCATCAAGCTGGTTCGGAAAGGCCTGGAATGTTTCTCCGTTGATATAGATATAGATTAACTCGTTAAATGTTATACCAGAATAGGTCTCGCCGGCATACAACGCGCGATCAAATGTTATTCTGAGCTTCGCATTATTATCCTTGTAACACGTTTCCATAATCGGCTCGGTTGATACTATACCGGGTGCTGATGGCAAATGGCGTAACGATATCGGTGCAGTCTCACGACCATATGCTGATGTGCATGTATAAAATGCTTTAAATGATATCTGTTTAAAAAGGTAGTTATGATAATCTGCTCCAAGTGCATCAAACAATTTTTTACCAGATATAGTGATCTTATTTCCTGTACCAAACACCGTTGGCAAATTTTGCCAGCTGCTGCCTTCAATCATATAACGCCATTGGTAGCCATAATACGATTCGGGTATTGAAAGTGTAATATCATTGGTGGATGGAAGTGTATTGGAATTACCAGGACTATAATTCACTGGCGTAAGTGGTCGGCCATACCGAATTCGTAAAGAACTTTCAGGTCCCATCATATAAAACGGTTCAGGCAAAGTCACATCGAAATCAGCAAGAGGGTCCGAATCTGTAACATCGAAGGTCTTCGTCTCACTAAAACTCATAAAAATACTTTTCCTGAAAGACGTTGTAACCAACACCTGAGTCACTCGTATATTTTTACCAGATTTTATTTTAGCCTCGTTAAAATTTACTGTTTCCCCAGCCTCTGCACTTCTTGCGCTCACGTTGGCAACTTCTTCTGTTGTACCATTTGAATATTTCAACACGACCTTTACATTAAGTGCATCTATTCCTGACATTACTTGTACCGAGGCATCAGATTGAATAGCATGTACACCTGAAAGCGGTTTAATAGCCACCTGCAATGAACTGTTGCCAGCATATCCCGGAAATGCAGCAGGTATATCTATAGCCGGAGGTAAACAGGGATACCGATAGTATGCACCTATATTTACGTCCTTATCTCCACCATCACGGTAATCACAATCGGTCCAGCTTTCAGTAAATCGTTCCGAGTGAATACTAATCGAAACAACAGAATCTTTAGCATCAGTAGAAAACGTTTTGCTAGTTACTAACCAATCACCGTCATCAAAGTTGAAGCGCTGATACCATGTTATCTCTTTACCTTTCTGTGTTTTCAGTAATATTCTAAAATGGCTTCCACACTCTACATCATTATTACCGTAGGTTATTCGTGCGGTGAGCGTGTACTCATACTGCTGTGCAGACACTGTTACACAGGCAACTATACATACTAAAAGTAAAATCGTTTTTCTCATAACATGTCCTTTTACCAAACTGTACATCGTACTTATCTTTTTAGTATTGCTTTAGCCGTTGCTCCACTCTTTCCATTTTCCAGTACGGCTCGTATCAGGTATTCGTATTGTACTTCAGGCTGAGCGCTGTCATCGTATACCTGCGTCTCAAATCCTTTTACTACCTTCCAAAGTGAAGGCGTTTTATCTAATTCGCTTCGGTATATTTCAAGCTGCTTCAGATCTTTTATATCGTGCTTCCACATTAAATCGACACGTTTATTCTTTCTGTTTAAACGTGCAGTAAAACTGGTAAACTCACCTTTACGCACAGCGGTTACTGCAGCCTGGATAGTTACTTCCGGTGACGGTGCCGATGATAGGCCGCGCTTGGTTACAACTGTAAGAGTATATTTATAGTATGCGTTCGATCGCACGGTTGAATCTATATGCTGTGTTATTGTAACATCGCTAAATGTTTTTACAAGCGTATTCTCCGTTGTGCCCCGCTCCTGCCGGTAAAGTCTGAGTGTACCTATATTTTCCTCTCCACCGGTAACCCATGTCAAGACAATACCTTTTGCTGTAGCCTTGTAGTTGGTTATAACCGGTGTCGATGGAGGAACCAGTTCTGGTTTTTCCAATGCAATAGCGGGTGATTTATCAGATTGATTGTATCGACCGTCCAATGCTGTTACCGCATAGTGAATGGTGGTGTTCAGATTCCGAACTTCAACTGTATCAATAAAACTGTTGGTGCGTACGGCCACATCGTTCAAAGGGATCAATTCTTCTCCGGCTGTTTGTGCCCTATAGATGCGATACCCGAGTATATCCTTCTCTTTATTGGCAGTCCATGAGAGCCTTACAACGCCAAGGCTATCCACAACACCTTTCAAGCCTATTGGTATAGCAGGCGGAACAGTATCAGATGGTTGTATCAGCACCGGGAATGATTCCACAGGTTCTCCTTCCCGTGGTATAGCTGCGATTACAAAGTAATTGGAAGCCTGAAGCGAATCGTAAGTGATCTTGCGCTTATCGGCTGCTATATTTTTCAGCACAGGCTTAAAAGGCCCGTTGGCGTTATCGGCTCTTTTTAATTCAAAACCTTTCAGGAGATTATTACCGCGTTCATCAAACTCCCACTCAACTTCCAGCTTTCCGGTAGCATCCGGTACAGCACGATTGATGTGTGGCACATACATCAACCGGTTCTTGCCTTGCCCTTTCACTACTTCAGATGCAGGGCCCTCTTCGCTAAAGGCAGTTACACCTACCAGGCGATAATATACCGTTGATGTATTGTTAGCAAATGAATCTGTATAGAACATGCGCTGCACACTCACATTGTCCTTACTGTTCATGTTGGTAAGCGGTATATCGGTGATGCGCTTGAATGCCTTGCCATCATTCGATTTTTCAATGTAGTACGAGTTATAGAGATCGCTCAGCAGTCCGTAGTTCCAGGCGAGTAAAACACTCTTGTCACCAAATATAGCGGTGAGTTCCTGGGGCTGCGGAAGCTTGGTATATTCATTAAGACTCACATACGCAGAACCCATTTCTACTTTCAGCATCTTCTCCGGTATAGCCGATATCACCCGGTATAAATATCGTTCGTCAGGTTTTACAGTTTTATCATCAAGACCCCAACCCGCCAGTAACGCTGCAGGGTAACATAAATCAGCGGCATACATCGACACCAGATACCGTTGCTCTAACTCCTGTGCCAATGCTATCAATCGCGATACACCTTTGGAATCTGCATCGGACAATTGAAATTCTTCTCCATAAAGAGCCTGTGCTATAACCGCGGCATAGTTGTTGGCGGTGGCCAGTGTTTGCCAGTTATTCAGTGGTTGTGGTTTCAAAGGTTGTGGTGTGAGCACGACTCTTTCAGGCACCGGCAGCACAACATTGTTACGCACAACGGTATAGCGTTCAACTCTGAATCCATGGCGGTTGCTTTGCTTCCAGGCTATAGGAGAATTAACAGCCCATCGCAACTGAATCATATCCGTCTTGATATTGGCGCGTACACGAATCTTCAATGTATCCTGTGCCTGTACAGCCCACGAAGCGATTACGCAAAAAATTATAGCAATAACGTAACGCATGTTCTATTTGATAAAATTATAGTATTCAAAACGTGTACTCGTACCCTTTGTGCCATCCGGCAAAGTATATTGTAATTCGATGGTATAATTACCTTCCCGAATGAAACGATAGTAGCCGTTAATGATATAGTTATAGTCGGCCTGACGTGCCGTTCCTAGGAACTGATTCACGATCTTCTGCTGGAGATCCGTGAAATCCTGGCGGTAGATCTGTGGCATGTTATAGATATAGGGGAAGCGCTGACGGGCGAGTCCATAGAAATTACCATTCTCAACCTCGGTCAGGTACGCTGCCGAAATCGGTATAGATTTGACTGGAGGTATGCCCATTACATTAACATCACGATCCAGCTTGATCCCCGCTACGGGGTAATTGCGATATATAACAGGTTCTATATCTACTTTAAAGTATGCATCTGTCAGAACCGCCTTCGTATCAACCAGTGATTTATTACCACTGAACGATGTACCTATCATTTCAAGTACTTCGAAAGGTTCGCCTTGCGAGATTTCGTATTGCAAGTTGATGACATCCGAGGACACACGTCCGGCAACGGCATTTCCTTTCTGTATACTATTTACTTTCTGCGCAAATGTTTCGAACCGGCTTGTAGCAAATGTATAGTTCAGTAAACTCTTGCCCACATCAGAACGAATTACGGTGGCAGCCTGACGATTTGTTACTTCTATATTGTTCTCTTCGTCGTTTACAGTCTGTACCGTGTTCTCAATGGCTGCAGCTTCTCCTCCACCTGCGTTGCTCAACGTTACCACATCGAAGCCATAGTTGCTTTGCAGATCAAGTTCAGGCAAAGTATACTTGATTCTGTTCTGGCCCGCATCGTAGGTGAAGGCAAGTGCTTTGCGATCGTTGCTGGCCGATGTTATATGTACTTCATGTTTATACTCGGTGGAGAACAGGTAGCTCTGTCCGCGTTTCAGCTGAATATACCCTGCATTGGACTCATCACGCAAAAAGAATCTCTGATCTACTACCGGGTATGCATACTCTACATTGGTAAGCGGAATAACATCAGGCGCTGTTCCGGTAGTGAAAGTTGCCTCCATGAATTCCTCCGCCTTCTGTCCGGAAGTATATACTACCACCCATTTACCATTCTGCCATTGTTCAAAGCCAACTTTAACGATAGCCTTCAATGATTTATTCGGAGGCAGCACTTCATGCGAATAGAATGATACCGCATCACTGTTGCTTGCCCATACCAGTTTACCGTCAATCTTCTTACCATCTTCTTGCACCGTGAAATCGTTCAGGTGTATGCGGTACATCTTCGGGCCCTGATCATCCTCTACGGAGAACGGTACCCCTACACGCATCGTAAAAGCGGCTTGAGGAGCTGCAAATACATCTACATCGGTAGAACTTGTCTTCGGCGTCAGATCGCTGATCATGCGCATCTCCAGCGGACTGCTTCCCGGTATCACGAGTTCGCACTCATCACCAATGGTCATCTTGAAGCGACATTTACCACGCACGAGTCCACCGAGTAAATCGAATTGAACACCAAGGTATCCTTTCACGAAAGTCGGGTTGGGAAGTTTAGCTTGCATCAACGCAGCGGCTGCACCTTTGATGATTGGAATTTTTGTTTTCAGGAACCACAGATTTACTTTCACTCCTAGCTCACCCTGCAGGTATACATATGACTGCCCGTTGGCATACCAACCATCCATACCAATCTTGCCAGGACGTCCTTTACACTGCATGTCCTGATAGTCTTTCAACATAATATCGAAACCTATACCAGCCTGAAAGTTTGCATAAAGGATCAGGAAGGTCATATCGCCTGTAGCCACTTTGAGACTTGCACCGAAAGCAAAACCTCTTCCATCGCCCAGCGCGTTGAGATCACGCATATAGTCTAACTCAGCCATATCAACACCGAGTATATCTGCAACTTCTTTCGGTGGTGGTGGTGAACCTGGTATACGCGAACCGAGCATCAGGTACGAGCCCGTCTCAATGCTTATACCAGCTATACCCATCTTTAGTCCAAGGCGATCGGTTGGTGTACCCATGTGTACATACCATTCTTTCGGATCGATATGCAACACCGCCCAGCCTGCACGATTGCCCGAAGCTGTTCCACGAATCACACCTCCGATGGCATTGACGTATAGGTCAAACGTTGCGTGTAGTGAACTCTGTGTAAAATCATACTGTATACCTACGGCTGCAGAGAAGCCTGCTTCACCCGGTTTTTCTGAAGGTTCAAATACAGCAGTGGCTGCTTTGTTCGGTTCGTATTGCTTGAGTGTCTCTAATGTTTTTGACAACGCAGGATTATTCTTCACGAACTTTTCTTCCAGTTCAGCAACCTTCTTCATCTTGTCGCCAACAAACTTCTCTATATTTTCTGTGCCTGGTATTTTACCAACGAACTTGGCAAATCCATAGAAACCTATAAAGTTGAGACCACCCGAACGGCTAAACGCAATTTCAAAAGATGCCTCGCCATTTATAGCGGCATCGTTCGCTACATTAAAGAGCACAGATGCTTTTACACCTATACCTGAATTTTCATCCGGCACATATTTACAACCTGTAGGTGATGCCAGCAGGTCAGCGCCATCGCGTTTCATACGATAGGACACACCGCCACCAAAACCGTTCAGGTTCAACGGAGGAAACACCGGTATACCTTGTCCGAATTTCACACGGCCATCCACAAACCAATAGCGGAAATCTTTCCGGCCAAACATAGCCCTGGCTTGTACGTTGAATCCCTTCAACACTTTATCAAAGGTCATCTCGATACTACCAGCATAACCATCGCCATAGATCGGGTCATCATTTAATATAGTAAGCTGTGCTTTGAGACTGAACGTCTCGGCAATTTTAGCATTGACAGCAATGTTGCTGATGTTAAGTTTCTTATACTTCCATCGTTCGGACTGCTCTTCGCCTGTACCGGATTCTTTCAACTCCCCCACCACCTCCAGACGTGTACTTCCGGTAAACATGTTATCACTCAGCGTGAGTTTTATATCCATGCCGAGTGCTATTTCTTTTTCAAGTATCCTTACACCGATGCGATCGATCGAGATCGGAAAGTTCATCATCTTGATCTCTCCTTTATAGCCAAAGTATTCGGCTGTAAATTTTGGCGATTCAGTTTTCAGGTGAAGACTTCTGAACTCTATACCTTTAAACTCTGCGATTTTCTTCCCGGTAGTGTCTTGTGGATTGGAAGCAGAACCAAGTCGTGCTGCTAAATTGAGACTACCGTGCAGCATGGCTTCCGGTTTGAAAGAACCGTCAACAACTTTTAACTCTACATATGAGTTTGGAAGTAATTCCGCTTCTGCATTGAATATATCAAACTTGGTTTTACCGAGTGGCTTCACACGAAGCATATACTCGTTGTCCATCGTGATCAATGCATCGTAACCGAGATTCGATTTTTCTGATACAGGTAAACCGATCATACCGGAGAAACCGGCTTCAGTAAGTTGATTGGCTTCGAGCGCCATACGAAATGCATCCACCGAAAAACGCCAGCCAGAAGCTGAGCCTTTATCGATCGGCAAAATTCCAGTCGCTTCAAATACACCACTTATACCATTGTTATCGAGCAACATGTTATGCGCTGCAAACGATGGACGCGTTTTATCTTTTTTCTGAAAAGGTTTCGGAAGAGTAATACTGAGATCGCGAACAAATACACCACGCCACAAGGTGGGATTACCGGGAATCATATAGTTAGCTTCGTATCCTTCCGGATAAGCAATAGCCGGGTCGTTGCGCAGATCGCTGAAATCAAATATAGCTTCGTTCAATACAAAGATAAATCCTTCCAAACCTTTAATCTCAAAAGGTGGAAGTGAAATGGATGCCAGTATATCGTTCCAGTCTTTTACAATGGTTTTGAAAGAGCCCTTTACGCGCCCAGCCGTACCATGGCCTGATGTATCTACAGGTACTAACAGGCTTTCCGGAAATTCAACATCTGCTGTAATTCCCATTTCCTTGAAGCCCTGGCAATCGATCGATACATACGTGAGTTCTTTCGCACGACCGGTGTTCTTATCAAAGCTTCCTTTTAACGTCAGCGCTGCACTGTTCCCATTTATAGGTATAGATATATCACCCATCAGCACGAGCGACGCATCTCCTATTATATCACCGTTGTGCGATAGTTTTATACCCTGCGCTCCGAAGAACAGCAGCTTGTCATCCTGAGGAATTTTAATGCGTGCAAAAACCGTAAGCTCGCTATAGTTGGTTTCCCAACGCATATCGCTTACAGCAATGGTAACTTCGATATTGCTGAGGGTTTGCCTTATACCCATCGGCAACACATTCATATCCGCATACGCGAGCGACTCTGTGAAATTATTAGATTGATCGAGTTTATAGAAGGTCTCAACAGCCTTTCTATACTCTTCAGGTTTCTGTGCTGTAGTTTGTGCCGCTGTATTCTCAACGGCTTGAGCGAGTGATGAATGAAAAGGTAACGAAAGAAGAAAAGCAAAAAATACAGGCGTACAATTAAAGCATACTGCAACCAGCCTGCGAAAAAATCCTCGTATAGACAATATCATGCAACTGACAGGGTTAGGCTAAAGGGTGTAGGTTATCATAAAAAATCCATAACCAAAGCACAGCTTTTATGTACTCACGATTCACGTGTTCACAATAACTGCGCTATATATAGCGTTATGCATCTTGTGATACGCGTGTACCATTAAGCATTCTTAAGCAAGAAAGTAACTTTAGAATATCTAAATAGTGTTACTGAAAGGTGGTTCGTTACCTATGTAAGAATATCATCCAAATGGGTGTAGTAAAGTATATAAAAGTTTAAACACTTAATTTGTTTTCGGAGCAATTTCTAACAACGTGATGGCTACCTGAACGGGCAATAATCACTTGATCTTCAATAATTTAAAACCCTTGCAAAAGCACTGATTTTCGCATTGGGGTATATATACCCATATACCTTAAAAATCCGGTAATTATAACACTGATCTATATGTACATACTTACCTGCACTTACGAGTATTATCAGTATGTTCTGCTATAAAATACCTAACTTACCCTTACCACTCCTCTACCTAAACCCATTAACACCCAATGTTTTCAATGCTATGAACCGCAGAACTTGCCTTCACCATCTTTCAGCGCTAAGTTTAGCACCCTTAACTATAGGGGCTATGCCCACTGCTTCAAGCATGTTCAAAAGGAAAATTCCTTCCTCAGATGAATCTATACCGGCTATAGGTTTGGGTACATGGCAGACGTTCGATGTGGGGAACGCTTCTACTGAGCGTGAACCGTTAAAGGAAGTATTGAAAAAATTAGTTGAGAAAGGCGGGAGTGTAGTGGATAGCTCTCCCATGTATGGCGCCTCTGAAAAAGTAGTTGGAGAACTCTCCACAGAAGTGAATCTGAATGATAAACTTTTCATGGCTACAAAAGTATGGACCACGGGAAAAGATGAAGGTATAGCGCAGATGAACCGATCGTTTACACTTTTACAACGCAAGCAACTCGACCTGATGCAAATTCATAACCTCGTGGATTGGCAAGTACATCTCAAGACGTTACGCGATTGGAAAGAGCAAGGAAAGATTCGTTACCTAGGCATCACGCACTATACGGAAAGCGCCTACAGCGCTATTGAAAATATTCTGAAGAACAATCCTGTTGATTTTTTGCAGATCAATTATTCGATGCTGAGTCGCACAGCGGAGCAAAGATTATTTCCGCTTGCGCAGGAGAAAAAAGTTGCCGTCATCATCAATCAACCCTTCGAAGAAGGATCTTTATTTCAGCGCGTAAAAGGAATGACACTTCCTGAATGGACAAAAGAATTTGATTGCGCGAGTTGGGGACAATTCTTTTTAAAGTTTATTCTTTCTCAACCTGCCGTAACTTGCGTGATACCGGGCACCTCCAAGCCTCATCACATGATTGACAACGCAAATGCTGCAATCGGAAAATTACCAGATGAAAATCTGCGCGCGAAAATGCTTCGCTTAATTGAACGATAACCGTCCAAATTTTATTCCGTAAATTTTTCAAAAGAAGTTATCCCTTCCTGTAAACTGTGCCTTGCGGTTGATTGTTATTTGGTTAAATTTAGAAGACTGTATCTAAATTGCTTATGGGAAGACCTCTACTGCTGCTACTATCATGTTTATTTTTTGCACTCCAGGTTCATGCCCAGGGGACCAAAGTTTCGGGAAAAGTAACATCTGCTAAAGATGGTACGGAGTTACCGGGCGTAAGCATCCGAATAAAAAATTCCACCCGCGGTACGATAACAAACAGTGCTGGTGACTATGATATCCTAATAGACTCTCCTCAAGACTCTATATTATTTTCATTTATAGGCTTCACTCCTAAGTCTGTTCTGGCCGGGCAGCGAAGTACAATTAATATTGCACTGGAAGCGGAAACGACAGAACTGGAAGAAGTGGTTATCACTGGATTTCAGGACGTGGAGAAAAAATTATTTACAGGATCATCAGTCAATGTAAAGATGTCTGACATCAGAACATCCGGTATGACTGATGCCAGTCAAATGCTTGAAGGTCGTGTAGCGGGCGTTACCGTGGATAACGTCTCCGGTACATTCGGAACCAGTCCGAAGATTCGTATCCGTGGTAACACCACTATAAATGGTGATACACGACCACTCATGGTAGTGGATGGTGTTATCCTTGAAGATCTCAATTCGCTTACTGCAGATGATATCATTACCGGGAATGCCAATACGCTAACCTCCTCATCTATAGCAGGCCTTAACCCGGATGACATAGAATCGCAGCAGATATTAAAAGATGCATCGGCTACCGCGCTCTATGGTGCACGCGCTAAAAATGGTGTAATCGTAATTACAACAAAGCGTGGCAAAAGCGGGCAGACCAAAGTAAACTACTCCGGAAATTTTTCTATTCACTTACGTCCAACCTATAATCAATTTGATATACTCAACTCCAAAGATGAGATGTCGGTATACCGCGAGCTCTATGAAAAAGGATTGATCGATATTACAACTTCTGTACGCGCACAAAATTATGGAGCGCTTGGCAAAATGTTCGCACAGATCTCTGACAAGGAAATAAACTGGGGACCTGATGGAACGCTGAATGAAGAATTTCTGAATCAGTACGAAAACGCGAACACCGATTGGTTTGATGTACTCTTTAAAAATTCTTTACAGCAGCAGCATTCTGTAAGCCTCACTTCCGGAACTGAAAAACATAATAGCTATTATTCCATCAGCTATATGAATGACAATGGCCAGACTATATCAGACAATGTAAAGCGATATATAGGTACAGCGAAAAACAGCTTTCAGTTCTCCAAAGATTTTGCCCTGGATCTGAAACTCACAGCAAATTATCGTGATCAAAAGGCACCCGGTACACAGAACCGTGATTTCGATCCGATTACCGGGAGGTATAAACGTGACTTTGATATAAACCCACTCAGCTATGCATTGAATACTGCACGTTCCATACGGCCGTATGATAGCAATGGTAACCTTGAATATTTTAGAAGGAACTACGCTCCGTTTAACATCATCGAAGAGTTACAGTTAAACTATATTAAGATCAATGTAGCCGATATATCTACACAAGCCGATGTAACGTACAACATCCTCGATAACTTAGTGTTCCGCAGTACAGTACAAGGACGTTATGCTACAACAAAACGTGAACACATCATTCATGAAAGATCGAACCAGGCAGAAGCATATCGTGCCGATGGCACACAATATATACAGGACGCAAACCCGCTGCTATATAGAGACCCGGCAGATCCTTCCGCACAGCCGAAGGTAGTGTTACCCGAAGGCGGCTTTAACAATCTCAATGAAGATGATCTTCGAAATTTCTATGTACGGAATAGTCTCAACTGGTCACACACGATCAACGCCATTCATTCCATCAATGTATTTGCAGGCCAGGAATTGAAATACACCAACCGGCAAAGCAGACGTGCAGATGGAATCGGTGTCGTATATGATAACGGTGGCGTTGTGAATACGGATCCGAACATGATTGCTTTTCTGAACAGCCAGGGAATTAGTATCTATGCCTTGGGAATTGATCGCGAGAAATTCGCAGGGTTCTTCCTGAACGGTGGCTACTCCTTTAAAGAAAAGTATATATTTAATGGTACCATTCGGTACGATGGTTCCAATCGCCTGGGAAAAAGTAAAAGCTCCCGTTACCTGCCTACATGGAACGTAAGTGGTGCGTGGAATCTTGATAAGGAAACGTTTATAGATTTCTCTTTTTTCAATTACCTGAAGCTGCGCGCAACGTATGGCCTATCTGCCAACCTCGGTCCGAACACCAGCGCATTATTGAACATACGCTCAGGCGTAACCTTGCGCCCCACAGATGTTGAGACTTACCTCTATATACAAGATCTTGCAAATACGAACCTGACTTGGGAGAAGTTGAAAGAGTTTAACGTTGGTATTGATTTCGGGATTCTTGGAAACAACGTTACGGGTACTGTAGATTTTTACAGACGTGATTGCTACGATCTGGTTGGCCTCTTGCAAACCAGCGGTGTTGGTGGTAATGCCTTTAAAAATGGAAACTATGCTGATATGAAAGCAACCGGTATAGAATTCGCCATCAACACGCTAAATCTACGGTTAAGAGATTTCTCATGGTCTACAAATTTCAATATCGGGTATACACATGATCAGATCACACGATTGGATTTCAATCCACGCATTGGCGATGCCATCGTACAGGGAGGCGCTGCTGTATTGGGCGGACCGCGAAGAGGTCTGTTCTCTACTAAATTTGCAGGGCTTGATCAACGCGGTATACCTACATTCTATGATGGCTCCGGTGAAGTGGTATATAATTATGATTTACAGGATCGCGATAATCTGACCAGTATATTAAAGTATGAAGGTCCTGCTGAACCACGTGGTGCGGGCGGACTTAACAACACATTCCGCTATAAAGGATTTTCACTCAGTGTATTTTTATCTTTCAAGTTTGACTACAAGATCAGACTTGATGATGCGTTCAGTCCGAGATATACCGACTTCAATTCTCTTTCGAAAAGCTTTGTAAATCGCTGGTCGGTTCCCGGAGATGAGAACGTAACAGATATACCTGTTATACTGGATCGTCAGATTGTAAATGGCAGCAATCCGGATTACCTGAGTGCGTACGATCTCTATAATAAAAGCACGGTACGCGTTGCCGATGGTGACTATGCGCGATTGAAAAGTGTTCGCCTGAGCTATACGTTCCCGGCTGCGCTCGTCCGCAGAATTGGTGCTGCATCTGCACAGTTCTCAATCGAAGGACAAAATCTGGCGCTTCTCTATTCTGACAAAAAACTTAATGGACAAGATCCTGAGTTCTTCTCAGCAGGTGGCGTGGCTTTACCACAGCCTAAACTTATTACGGCATCAGTATCATTAGGATTTTAAGATATACTACCCATGCGTAAATCCTTATATAAAAATATAGCAGCACTCGCCACAGGCCTGGTGCTTTTGAGCGGATGTGATAATTACCTGGAAGAAAATCCAGATAACCGCGTTGAACTTAACACACCTGAAAAGGCGGCACAGCTTCTCACCAATGCATACTCGAGTGCCGGATATACTTTCACTGAGTGGATGGGCGACAATGTTACGTTCACTACCGGTACGACCAAACTTACGGAGCATGTACAATTATACCAATGGGAAGATGTTACCAGCATCAACCAGGATACACCGGCTAATTTCTGGACATCAACGTATGATGCTATAGCACATGCGAACGAAGTGCTGGCTATAATAGACCAACTGCCCGGTGATCAGGCCAGGAAAGATGCCGTGAAAGGTGAAGCACTTCTCACCAGAGCATACGGACACTTTATGCTGGTGAATCTCTTCGGGAAACATTTCAATGAAGAAACAGCAGACGAAGATCTAGGTATACCGTATGTAGAAGAACCTGAAACGGAATTCATAAAGAAATATGATCGCCTTTCTGTAGAAGAAGTATATAATAAAATCGAAGATGATTTATTGGACGGGCTTGAACTGGTTGATGAAAGTTTTTATGCCAACTCCGGTAAATATCATTTTTCACGCAACGGTGCGCTTGCTTTCGCTTCACGGTTCTATCTCTATAAAGCAGACTATACCAATTGTGTAAAATATAGTTCTGAAATGCTGGGCGCAGATCCGGATGTATTTTTAAAAGATATACAGACTCTTCTGTCAGAGAGTGCTAACCCGGAAGACTTTATCCGTTCATTCGCAGATCCTACAGACCAAAGCAATTTACTTGTCGTGCGCAACGTTACGAACTTCCCGGTGAGCGTTGGTTTCTGGCCGGATCAGACATTGCTTCGCAGAATCTATAATAACAATCCATGGAGTACAGATGATGTACGCACAAGTCTTAACTACCCGATCTTTGTACGCGGTAATAATGGACTTGCTCTTGCCAAATATCAATTCCTGTTCGAGCGTACGAGTCTTACTTCAAATGTAGGGCTATACTATACCATTATGCCTGCCTTTCGCGGGGAAGAAGTATTGCTGAATCGTGCAGAGTGTTATGTATTTCAAAACAGAGTAAGCCAGGCATTAGCCGATCTGCAAGTGTTGGTTAACAAGCGGTATAGCGGCAATCGTGTAATCAATACTCAAACTTTACGTAACTACTACCAGACCACGAATGATCGCCTGAATATATTCTACTTCATTTTAGATGAGCGCCAAAAAGAGTTTATGCATGAAGGACTGCGCTGGCTCGACATCAAGCGATTCCAGATTGAAGTGACACATCCATTGGCGGACGGCAGTACTATTTCTCTTGATGCTGATGATGACCGACAGGTTCTCCAGATTCCACAGGCAGCTATAGATATAGGAGGCCTGAAACCTAATCCACGATAATTGACATTGAAGACTTCATAGCACAAAATATGAAAACGAAATTTTTAGCATTTATTTTTATAGTGGCAGCATACATTACCACATCTTCCTGTAAAGAGGATGATGTTAACGCTCCTATAAAAACCCACGAGGAGTCTGACGATGAAATCGATCAGTATATACAAACCAATTTCACCGATAAATATGGCGTTGCCGTCCGGTATACTTATGTAGATCGGTATGTTGATCCTGATAAGCGCGTAACACCTCCGAAACGTGAACTTGTAGAACCGATGCTCGACTTCCTGACGGATTTTTGGATCGAGCCCTTCGAGGCTGTGGACAATGGCAAAGTATTCTTTGCAAAACATGTTCCTGCCGAAATGGTATTCATTGGTTCAACGATCTATAATTCGGATGGAACCGTAACCCTGGGTACTGCCGATGCTGGTGCGCGCATCACACTCACGGAAGTGAACGACATTGACGTTGAAAATATAAACTGGATCTTTCGCCAGCTTGGAACGATCTACCATGAGTTTGCACACATCGTTCATCAACGGTATAACCTCCCTCCTAACTTTCAACAAATTTCCCCGCAAGGGTATACATCTGCCGGATCATGGTATAATCTAACGGAAGACGAAGCGCTGGCGCGTGGCTTTGTATCACCGTATGCTACGAGCTCCTTCAATGAAGATTTCGCGGAGACAGTTGCCCACTTACTTTTTTATCCGGAGTTCTATGAACGCTATATCGATGACGAAGTCTGTACGACTACCGATTGCCTTGCACGCAATGAAGGCCGTGCATTGATCAGAAAGAAATACAATTCGATCCTGGCGCATTACAAACAATATACCGGTGTTGATCTGTTAAAGGTGAGAGAGATAGTCCAGGCAAAATTACCATTATGAAAAAGCTTTACATCCTGTGGATATTGATCATCGTGCTGACGTCTTGTAAAGACGATGATATCAACGTGTTTGAAGAAACTGCTGATGAACGTGTAGCGGCTGCCATACAATCATTGAAAGACGATCTCGCAGCTCCTGCTAACGGCTGGCGACTCAAATATAGACCTGAAGATGGGGGCGGCTCTTTTTATGTGCTCCTGAAGTTCGATGACGAGAACAAAGTAAATATCAAAACAGACCTCGGCTCTCAGGATGGCGAATTCTATGAACAGAATTTAACGTATCGCATCGACAGTTCCCTTGGGCTTGAGTTGATCATAGAGAATTATTCATTTTTTAGTTTTCTGTTTGAACAAGACCAGGCAACGTATGGCGCTGAATTTGAATTTAACTATGCCAATAAAACTCCGGAGGGAGATCTCGTCTTCGTAAGCAAAACGGATCTATCGAATCCTACTACGCTTGTTTTCGAAGAAGCCTCTGCTACCGATGCGAATCTTCTTGGCAAGGAGCTTTCAGGGAATTTAAATGACATGAGTGACGACCTCGCTATATTCAGCTCTTCGTTCAAGCTTACATTTGAAACACGCGACCTGCTCCTGTTCCTGGCGCTCAACGAAAGTAAAAGAACAATAGACATCGGATCGGCCGCGAAAAAATCCAATACAGCAAGTATACAGTCCATTGATTTTGTATCCGGGTATACCATCAAAGGCGATTCGCTTATATTGGATACTCCTTTAGCAGGGTCTTTTGCAGGAACGAGTATATCCCTCAAGAGTATTGCGTTCAGTTCTTTCACAAATGAATCTATAGATATATGTGTAGACCCGATCACTACGCATGCTTATACGGGAGTAACGAATGCAAATTTACCGGTAACATTGGAGACAACGCTTCAAAATGCAACCGGAAAACTCTTCGCTACAGAATCTGATTTTTACTATGCACCATTGAGCTTTATCATTGATAACGGTGTATCTGCTGCCAGCGCTATTCAACAAGACATTCAAGGTGCTGTTGAAATGGATCTATTCTACAACACTCAACTGAACGATGGTTCAAGACTATACGGACTAGGTTTCACCATTATCAATAGTGATAACTCACAGACGTTTGCTTATCGCAAGTTTACACCTGTGCTGGAGGACAACAAAATCACCTTTAACTTTGATTCACAAATCTCAACACTGGGAAATCCGGTAACGGACGCAGACATTTCTAAAATCGATATATATTTAGATAAGCTCACCGAAGGCGATAACACGTTTGTATTTAAACTCATTACCGACCGTTATGAATTCAATAACCCCTGCACGGGCTGGAGCTTTGTGTTTATCAATGCGAATTAATAATTAAACTATATATGATCATGAAAAATAAACTACTCTTACTTTTATCCCTGAGCACGGTAATCGTGACGGGTGTGGGGCTGTCATCGTGCAAGGACGATGATGAGCCTTTTGTTAAACCCAAACTCTCCTTTGAAAAAGCAACACAAACAGTCAATGAAGCGGACGGAACTATTGAAGTAAAAGTAATTCTTGACAAAGCCTATAGCGAGGACATTAGTATAGACTTTGAACTTAGCGGATCTGCTCAAGACGAAGAGACAGCAACCAACAGCACTCCAGCAGCTGACTATAGAATTGAAAGCGATCATGATGAAGTAGAGATCAAAGCTGGTGAGACAGAAGGAATAATTGAGATTCTGATTGGCTCTGATACGCGTTTAGAAGATGCAGATGTAAATACTGATCCTTTTGATCCGGAAACAATTGAAATTAAAATTACCGATGTTGACAATGAAAATATTGAAATAACAAGAGATGATGAAACTGAAGTCCTGATTGAACAAGAAGATGGATTGATAGTTTACCTTGGTTGGGAATCACCGGATAATACAGATCCTAATAATATCAAACAGGCGGACATGGACTTGCTTGTAAGAGCAGGCGCTAACACAACGACATGGGAGGGAATCTTAACCGGATCCGCACAAACCAGCTATCAATCTCCTGAAATAGCTTTTATACCATCCGCCAGTCAATACGCAGCGTATGGATTTAGTTATGTATACTATGACGGCACATACGATCCGCTCGATTTTGCAGTATCTTTTATAGATTTCAAGGACGGAGCGCTCGAAGACGAGAGCGGTGTTGAATCATTTGAAGCTACCTATACAGCCGCTAACAAAAATAAATGGACGAATGAGACAATCGCCAGTACACAAGTAGTTCAGACATTAGAAAAATCAGGAACAACGTTTGGTTCTCCTTCTGAAAACATTACCATTCCACCAACCGGAAGCAGAATTGGATCATCAGACAAATTCGCTTTCTCGTGGGTAAAACGTGAACCACCTCATGATTTGAATGCTATATTGAGACGACTAAGAGTCAAGTAAGAAGCAACACCTATACCTATATTATTAAAGGTGGCCTCAGCCACCTTTTTTTTGTCCCTTTTGTTCTTCCAATCACTCATACTTCAAGGTAACCGCAGGATTTATCAACGCTGCTTTTATAGCGTGGTAACTTACCGTTATAAGCGCAAGTGACAGACCTCCCAGCATACTCAACGCGAATAGCTCCCACCCTACTTCAACCTTGAATTGAAAATCGGCAAGCCACCACTTCGTCATAATATACCACGATATTGGCGTTGCTATAACAAAGGCGATAGCCGATAGCGCTATATATTGCTTGTTCAGCAGTACAAATATACTCGCAAGCTCCGCTCCCATCACTTTGCGAATGCCGATCTCTTTTGTTCGGTTCACTGCGTTGATTCCGGCAAGACCAAATAACCCGAGACAGGCAATGATGATCGCGAAGGTTGTAGACAATCCCATTATATTCATCCAGCGGGTATAGGATGCATACTGGTGTGCTACGTCCTCATCTACGAATGTATACCCAAAGGGCTTATCAGGGAATAACGTTGTCCAGATTTCCTTTACGTGCTCAACGTTTCCGGGTATATCACCGGATGCGATTTTAACGAGGATCGTTGTAGTATATCCAACCTCTCTTTTATTTATCGACAAAAACATGGGCTCGATCTTGCGCTCAAGCGACATGAAATGGTAATCTTTCACAACGCCGATAATTTTTGCACCGAGTCCTACGGAATCCTCACGCCAGTTCAGGTGTTCGTTTAACGGATCTGCCCAATTCATTTCTTTTACTAACGCTTCGTTAACAATCAGCGCATTACTATCGGAGGCTATACGCTCATCAAAGTTCCTGCCTGCAACGAGTTCAATGCCTAATAGCGGTATATATTCAGGATCAACACGGTATACATACGCATTTTTATCTTCACCATTCACACGAAATCCATTGCGCGACCATCCACCATTGAAAGAAAAATTGGCACCTGCTACGCCCTGAATAGAAGGATCTCCTTTAGTCGTGTTTCGGAATTTTTCAACAGCGCGATCCGCTTGTTCATTCCATCCAGTTTGTGTTCCTATCACCAATACTTGCTCTTTATCAAAGCCAAGATCTTTTGTCGTAATATATTTCATCTGCCGGTACATAATAACAGAACAAATGATCATGGAAGCTGACAGGAAAAACTGAAACACCACCAACGGCTTTGTAAAGTTTGCCTGAAGCCTGGAAGTGAACCGCCCTTTCAAAACAGCAGCCGGTAAAAATCCTGACAGATATAGTGAAGGATATATACCCGCCAATACTCCTACCAACATTGAAAGTAAAAGAGTAACTCCGGAAACCTTCAGCATGCCAATAATGGTAAGCTCAATGTTCTTCCCGGTAAACTGATTAAAGAAAGGTAAAAAGAGTGCTACAAGTGCAAGGCCGATGATCATTGAAATCAATGCAAGTATAATAGACTCAAATCCAAATTGCTGTACCAGTTGCTTCCGGTGTGCGCCTACTACCTTTCGGATACCAACTTCTACTCTTCGCGTAGCGGACGTTGTCAGTGCCAATGCTATATAGTTGATACAGGCGATGATCAAAATGAGTATAGCAATTCCTCCCAATATCCATGAGTATTGCGGGTCGCTTACTTTATGCCAATCTATCTTTTTCTGGAGATGAATATCGTTCAACGCAGTAAGACCATATTCATATCCTTTGAAACCAGGAACAAGATTACGCACGCGCCATTTCTTTGTGTCCACGTCAACATGCTTTTCATAAAGCCGGTTTAAGTTATCGCTGAGCGTTTTTAAATGTGTACCAGGATATACCTGTATAAATGTAGGGTAAGAATAATTAGACCATCGCTCGCGATTACGAACGAACCACGGATTAGCCTCTATCGGCAATATCATTTCGAAATTAATGCTGGAGTTTGCTGGAGGTGCCTGTATAATTGCTGCTACTCGCAGAGTCTTCTCTCCTTCTATATCTATTGTAAACATCTTGCCAATCGGATCCTCATCACCAAAGTATTTCTTAGCGGTGGCGGGCGTTAACACGGCATCCGATAAATTTCTAAAAAGATGATCACGGTCACCCGCCAGAATTGGAAAAGAGAACATCCTGAAAAAACCACTATCAACCGATATATACTTTTGCTTCAATATTTTATCCTGGAAACGCATAACACCTTCACCGCCCTCGCTATACCGCGTCATATACTGCACTTCTGCCAGTTCATCCAATGCAGCGTAACCCAATGGTGCAGGCAAATGTGCAAATCGTTCGTAGGGATCTTCGCCTCTTTTATACTTCTCCAGATTGAAACCCGTATCATGAATACGATATATCAGGTCTTTATTTACCTGAAATTGATCGAAACTCTTCTCGTCCTGGACAAAGAGGTATATCAGTGTACAAAAGGCAATGGCGACACTGAGCCCAAACGCGTTGATAAAAGAATATAGTTTTCTTTTAGCGATGTTGCGCGCAGCAACTTTAATATAGTTTCCAAGCATGATCGTATTCATTACCGCGAATGATAATTTATTGCGTAAAATGATTTCAGGCCGGAAGAATCTGAGTACATTCAAAAAAAATCTTCGTCTTGCTTTTCTCTCTCCCCACTGCTCAACATCACACTCAAATTCTTCCAACAAATCACCTTCAACACCTTCATATAGGGCCGGAGGGCAAAACCACTCCAGAAAATTCCTTGCAAACTCCGGTGGAGATGGCTTTGATCTATCTTTGTTCATACCTGGCATTTTGCTACACGATCATTCATACTTCAACGTGTCAGCCGGATTGGACATCGCTGCACGCAATACCTGGGCGCTGATTGTAAACAACGCAATCACCAGCACCACAAATACAGGCATTACAAAGAGCATCCAGCTTAACGTTATTCTATAGGTATATCCCTGAAGCCAGTTCTGCATACTATAATACGCTATCGGCAATGACAAGAGGGCCGCAATGCATACCAGCTTCATAAAATCAACTGACAGAAGCGTTACAATGCTATAGATGGACGCACCCAATACCTTACGAACTCCGATCTCTTTGGTGCGCTGCACCGCTGTATAGGACGATAATCCAATTAGCCCCAAACAGGAAATAATAATTGCCAGTACGGTAAATATGCTGATGACCTTTCCAAAGCGATTGTCATCATTATACTGCCGCTGATAACTGTCTCTCAGAAAGAAGTATTGAAATGAATTTCCTGGAAAAAAGTTCTTATATATACCTTCAATATCAGCGATTACCTTTTGTGTATCCGCAGTCTTCAGTCGAATTGACGTTGGATTATTAGCACCATACGATGGTCTGAAGATCATAGGCTCCATGGGCTTCTTTAAAGACTCCTGATGAAAATCACCCACTACACCCACGATTGTCCACTTGCGAGTGCCGTCACCGCCCCATACAATTTCTTTTCCGACTGCATTCTGAACACTGTCAATCCCCAAGAGTTTAACAGCATTTTTATTAATGATCACTGTATTGAGATCATCGAAGTTTACTTTATGATCCGTTGGTAAAAATTTTCTTCCTGCCAAAAGCGCTACATCGTAGGTATCAAAAAAGCTATAGTCTACACCCATGTTGCTCATCGTGTAGTGTGAAGAAGAGGGTTCTTCCGCTAACCGTATACCAAACGATCTGCCTAACCGGTTACCGGGTATATTGTTTGAAGTCGCTGCGTTTACCACACCATCAATTTGCAACAACGCATGTTTATAACTTTCAGCACGTTGAATAAATGTTGAATCGTATCCGCTCAACTCCGGACCTTGTACAATCAGCGTGTCGTGTATATCAATCCCCAGATCGGCACTATTCATATATAACAGCTGGCGTGAAACAATGATGGTGCCTGTGATCAGCGCTGCAGATGCCGTGAACTGAAATATTACCAAAGCCTTACGCAGGAAATGCCCGCGTGACGAATGCTGAAATTTACCTTTCAATACAACTGCAGGCTGATACGATGAAAGTATAAATGCCGGATAAAACCCGGATAGTATGACACAGGCTATAATAACCGCCACCACGATGAGTATATTGCCAGAGCTCAGGGAAGTAACAATCGTTGCAAGGGAAAACTTATTATTTACAATCTGGTTAAAAGAAGATTGAAGCGTTATCACCAGTATAAATGCAAACACAAACGCAAGCACGGTGATGAGGAATGACTCGAAAATAAACTGTTTAATCAATTGTGATTTTACCGCTCCCATTACCTTGCGTAAGCCAACTTCCTTGGCTCGATCTATAGCGCGTGACGTGGTGAGGTTTATATAGTTGATCCAGGCAATCAGGAGTATAAACAATGCCACGATTAACATGGCCCATACAGCTTTTCCGTTTGCAGTCCTGGCGATATCATATTCATAATCGGAATATAAATGAGCGTCTTTCAGAGGCTGTAAGAAAAATTTCTCCACACTACCCGATACTTTGTCACCTTGGAAATACTTTTCACTGAAAGCTTCAAATTTTGATTCAAGGGCTTTATAGTCTGCTCCTGGCTTTAATACCAGATAATGTCTCATGTCCGACCATGTCCAACTGTTGTCGGCACCAGACTCCTCTGCACTTATCAGGGTCGAGTAAGAAACTAATCCTTCAAACTGTATATGTGAATTAGGAGGCGGGTCCATACATACTCCGGATATAGTGTAGGGCTGAACATCCAGTCCCCAATATAGAGTCTTGCCTATAATATCCGTATAATTCCCATCAGTAAGACCGAAATACTTCTTAGCAGTTTTCTCCGACAGCACAATGTTAAAGCGATCTTTCAATGCAGTGGTCTTGTTACCCGCTAACAACGGAAACGTAAACACGGACAGAAAATGTTCGTCTACAAAATGACAGTAATCGCCTCGGTAATTTTTATCGTTTACCTTTACGTTTAACTCACCCCCTGGCATTAATCGGGTATACTCTTCTATCTCCGGGTAGTCTTTCGCCATGGTCGGTCCTATAGTAGGATACATGATGGTGCCATGTTGTATAAGTTTACCATTTTGATAGCGGTCATTCGTCACGCGATAGGTGCGATCAAATTTTTCATTGAACTTATCATAACTCAACTCAAAAGATACAAACTGAAAGATGAGCAAACAGGCGGCCAGGCCTATACCAAGACCACAAACATTGATCGCTGAAAAAGCTTTGCTCTTCCGTATATTCCGGTAAGCAACGATGAGGTAGTTTGTAAACATAATGAGGTCGATTAATTGAAATAAAAATCTGTTCCTTAGAATTATACCGGGCCGAAAGAATTTAAATATATTCAACACCAGTCGCCTCCGGGCATATTTATACCCGTGGGCTTTTATATCCATATCAAACTGTTCCAGCAGATCACCTTCTATACCTTCGTATAAAGCCGGAGGACAAAACCATTCGAGAAAACGAAGTGGTATAGGGGGCGGATCGCGCAGCGGCTCTTTCATCAGCTTCCTGCAATCTTCAATTGCGGTATTAATTTCCAGAGGTCCATGCGGACTTCTTTCATAGCGCGCAGCATGGCAAGCCCTGCATTGGTAATGGTAAATATTCTTTTTCGTCTTCCTCCTCTTGCATTGGTAGCGCCGCCCATGTGTGATTTTATGAGTCCCTTATCTTCGAGTCGGTAGAGTGTTACGTGTACGGCGCTGAGGTTTACGTCTCTGCCGATACGGTCTTTTATTTCGGCAACAATAGCGTTACCATAGGAGTCTTCTGCCAGTATACCTACCATTGTTAAAACGAGTTCTTCAAATTCGCCAAGATATTCCTTGCCCATTTCTATATGTTTTGTAAGACTAATGTACGTGATTTCTATATGTTTTGTTAAACTAATTGAGAATTATTTTTGAAAGACGGCTCTTTTTTCTCGGATTGTACAGATTTTTTTAAGATAACCTAGCAGGTTATATACCCTGAGGTGGACGTCTGGAGTGGTGACATTAAATATCCGGAAGTGCATTTTAACAGGTGTGTTAGCTCCCGCAGACTGCGCAGATTTTCGCAGATGAAGTAGGTTATATACTTGAGAGAGGCGCCAAGAATTGTGACACTTAAATATAATGGATGTAGTTTAACAAATGTACTCTGGGTTTTCTCCCGCAGATTGCGCAGACTTTCGCAGATAAATACAGTAAGCTCCATATATATGTATAGCTAGCTTACAGGGTGATGGCGTGACTACTTGTATTAATCTGTATGTGTTTGAGACTACTTTACTGTTTAGCCTTTGCCGAATAGTTTTTTGAAGAAGCCTGGCTTCTTTTTCTTTCGGGGGCGGGTTCCGAAGGTTTGCTTTTGTTCTTTCTCTTCTTCCTTCTTGCCAAAGATGCGCTCGAATATATTTGTGTCTGATTTATATAGATCGCAGGAAATCCGGCTTTCAAGTGATGGTGAGAGATCTGCAAAATGTGCGCGGCTAATATAGGCTAGTTCGCGGTCGGCATTTACGCGTTTAAAAAAAGTAGCAACAATAGGCAATGCAGTTCGGGCACCCTGCCCTAATGCAGTGGTGCGAAAGCGTATGCGTGGATCGTCTGCTCCTACCCATGCTCCTACTACCAAATGTGGCGTCATCGCCATGAACCATCCGTCTGCATTGGACTGTGTTGTGCCGGTCTTCCCAGCCATATCGTTAGTTATACCGTAGCGTACACGCATGCCTGCTGCGGTGCCTTCGTCAATGGTATGCTTCAGCATGTGTACCATCATGCGTGCATTGTCGGGTGATAATGCTTGATTCGTTTTTGTATTGGGTTTGAATTTTTCAAGTACGGTGTTCTGCTGATCGGCAATGGCAGTGATATAAAAAGGTTCTACTTCTTTGCCGTTGTTCACCAGGCATGCATAGGCGCGTACCATTTCTATCATGGATATATTTGCGACTCCCAAGGCAATAGAAGGCACAGCGGGTAAGTCACTTTGAATTCCCATCTTCCGTGCAAGTGAAATTGTATTACCTATACCCGCTTGCTCAAGTACACGAACGGAGACGGTATTAACAGAATATGCGAGCCCACCTGTTAACGAATACTTGAGGTCGTAGTTATCTTCTGAATTCTCCGGACTCCATCCATCCATTTCATCATACTCAATACGTGCAGCTGAAATAAAATCACATGGATCTATACCTTTTTCCAACGCAGCAGCATATACTATAGGTTTAAAGGTAGATCCGATCTGGCGCTTGGTCGATTCACGCACGTGATCGTATTGAAAATAATGATGATTGATACCTCCTACCCAAACCCGTATAGCACCGCGTCTGGGTTCCATCGCGAGCATACCGGCCTGCAAAAATTTAAGGTAATGTTTAATTGAGTCTACAGGACTCATCATTTTTTCTTGCTCACCATTATAAGTAAGGACACTCATAAGCACCGGAGTCTTCATGATCTTTAATGCAGCCTCATGTGAGTTGCCTTCCTGAATCAATGCTTTATAGCGATCAGATCTGCGGATCGCTTCATCGAGCAAGGTCTTTTGACTTCCCCATGGATCGCGCTTTCCCCAATGACCCAGAAATACTTTTTGCAGCGATGCCATCTGCTGAGATACCGCTTCTTCCGCATAGCGTTGTAATCGGGAGTCGATGGTAGTATAGATCTTCAAACCATCGGTATATAGATTATAGGGATCTCCGTTTGGCTTCTTGTGCAGCTTACACCATTCGCGAAGTTCAGGACGTATATATTCACGAAAATACGGAGCCAATCCTGTATGGTGTGTGATCTTGTTATAGGCAAGCTTCAACGGAGCTTTCTTCGCGTCATCCGCTTGTGTTATGGAGAGCTTTTCATATTTCCGCATTTGCATCAACACCACGTTCCTGCGTTGGAGCGAACGATCCGGAAAAACGCGCGGGTTATAAAAATAGGTTGACTTCAGCATGCCGATCAACACGGCTGATTGCTCTACGCGAAGATCTTTTGTATGAACAGAAAAGAACCGCTGTGCTGCTGCTTCGATGCCAAAGGTATTATCTCCAAAGGGAACTGTATTCAGATATAGCGTTAGAAGAGCGTTCTTATCATATATATCTTCCAGGCGTGACGCAATGATCATCTCTCTAAACTTGTTGATGAGCATGGAAAACATGAAATAATTTTTGCGCGGGTATAAATTCTTGGCAAGCTGTTGCGTCAGTGTACTTCCGCCTCCGGAAGATTCCTTCTGCATCAATATACTTTTCACGATTACACGCATCACACTTTTAGTATCTATAGCGCCATGGTCATAGAAACGTATATCTTCCGTAGCAAGCACCGCATCGATCAGGTGTTTCGGAAGATCTGCATGTTGTATATTGGAACGTTCCTGAATAAAATATTTTCCGAGTAAAACGCTATCGGAACTATATACTTCTGTCGCGAGTGGATTTTCAACCGCTTTGAGATCTTCTTTTCCGGGCAGCGATCCAAACGCTCCTATCCAAACAAGAATATAGACTAAAAATATCCCAACAATAAAAGCCCCTGCTAAAAAGCCTGCCGGCAGCAGTATCTTTTTAACAGGGGATTGATTTTTATATATAGAAATAAATCTATTCCAGGTATCCTTCAAATACATCCACAGTCGGTCCGTCATTCTACGCATTTTAATCAGAACGCAATTTTGACAAAATTATTCCTTAATGCCGAATCAATTGTCGATTACTATTTTGCCAAGAATGCCGTCAACATCCAGTGATGCTTCTCTATTCTCTTAATATATCCTTTTATCATCTGTTCTGTTCCCGCATCATCATGCTCGGAAACAATGCTTAATACACTCACCAGATATCCTAATAGTATTCTGAAATCACTTAGCACTTCACGCGCCATCACTTCGGCCGTAAGGTCTGTTCCGGTTTCTTTTATAGCAGAGTGCTCCAGGTAATCACGCAACGTACTAAGCGGTGTATGGCTGAATACGCGGATACGTTCCGCGATTTCATCGATATTCTGATTTGCCTCGGTATATAAAGTTTCAAACTCTTCATGTAAATCAAAGAAGTCCGCACCCTTCACATTCCAATGATAGTTTCTGAGTTTCTGATAATGTACCTGGTAGTTGGCGAGCAATTCGTTCAGCGCACTGGCGATTCTCTCTGTCTCATCATCCGACCATCCCAGCTTAATTGGTTTGGCTTTGGCGAGACGAGTGTCCAATTGTGTTTTTGCTACATTCTCGATATTCATAATAATACAGCGATTGGTTCAACTGTATCAGGCTAAAGAATTATTCCTTCTGCAAATTCATGTAGCAACAATCGAATCGTAGACTTAATTACACACTAGCCTTATGGCAGATATGGTTTTATAGTTGCTGCCCAGATCTCATATCCCTTTTTATTCAGATGGAGTCCGTCTTCAATGAAGATATCGCTTTTAGGCTGACCGCTTGCGTCAAGCAACGGTGTCCATACATCTATATACTTTACATTCTTTTGTTTCTTGGTCCAGTCCTGAAGCATTCGATTATAGGCGATATACTGGTCTTTCAGTTTCCACCGGGCCAGGCTTGGCTTTGGTGAAATAAACAGAACAGGTACTTTTCTGGATACCTTTGTACGAATCAATTTTAATAAACTGTCTGTATCGGCAAGAATTTGTTCAGGGCTTTTTCCTCCGGCAAGATCGTTGTCACCTTCGTAGATATAGATCTGTTTGGGATGATGCGGAAGAATAAGTTTATCGAAGTAATATATTAGATCTGATGTGAGCGATCCACCGAAGCCACGGTTCACTGCATTATACTCCGGATAGTATGCTTTTATATCGCCCCAAAAACGGATGCTTGAACTGCCGGTAAAGAGAATAAGTTTCTTTTCCTTAACGGCACTATCCGATAGAACAAGTTTGTTCACTTCGTTTTGCAAACGCAAAGGATCTTGTGCCAGAACTATATTTGCTGCGAACAGAAGCGCGAATACAAAATTAATACGAGGGAGACGCATAGTTTTTTTCAGGTGAAGTTACTGTGCAGGCGCAGATTCTCAAACGTGTTTACACCAGTGGTTAAGGTTATCTTTTCAACAGGTTGTTCCCGAGGATGCGGTTCATCACTTCATCTTTCAATGCGCGACTGATCGGGACTCTCCCATTGTTGGGCAATATCATTTCATTTCCATCCACGGATTTTACTTTGTCCAACGCGATAATAAAAGACTTGTGTACTTTCATGAAATTCGGAACCGGCAACTGTTCTTCCATAGCACTCAGGGTGAGATACGTGATATACTTTCGCAACGGTGTATGCAATACAATATAGTTTTGCAAGGCTTCTATATATAAGATCTCATCGAACCGGATGCGCTCATATTTACCATCGCATTTAATAAAAAAATAGGACTGATCATTTTTCACGGACTGATGTCGCAGGAGGTAAAAATCGCGGGCTTTACTGGCGGCTTTTACAAAGCGATCAAAGGGAACAGGCTTTACCAGGTAATCGATGATATCGAGTGAATATCCCTCCAGTGCATACTCCGAATAAGCCGTTGTAAATATAGCCATGGGAGGATTCTTTAGGGATTTAAGAAAATCAATTCCGGAAAGTTTCGGCATGTGTATATCCAGCAACAACAAGTCAACCTCGGCACTTCGCAGATACTCGGCAGCCTTCATGGCATTCTCGCATGTATCAATGAGGTTAAAGAAATCGATTTCTTTCACATACTCTTCCATTCCCTTACGAGCCACGGGTTCGTCATCGATAATGAGGCAATTGAGTTTCATGGCTTATACTTTACGAATGTGAAGTTCAACGCTATATATATCGGGCTGGTCATGTATAGTGAGTGTATGCCTGCCGTTGTAAAGCAGATCCAGTCTGCGCTTTACATTCTTCAGGCCAATACCTCCGGTGTCTTTGCCATTACTCTGAATTTTATCCTTTGTATTCACAACGTTTAATACAAAGAGTGTATCAACTTTATTTAGCCTAATGGTGATCTCGTTGTCTCGATCGGTATAATTGGACACATGCTTGAAAGCGTTCTCGACAAATGCAATCATGAGCAGCGGAGCTATGGTAAAATCCCGTACGGTGTCATTGCATTCAAATGTAATCTTGTAATTATCATCCTTGCGCACACGCTGCAAGGCCACATAATTCTGAAGATACGTTAACTCTTTTTCAATGGGTATTTCTTTACCATTACATTCGTATAGCTGATACCGCAACATCTCTGAAAAACGAGAGAGCGTTTCGCGCGCTGTTACATTTTGCTTATCGATTTGAAAATAAATTGTATTAATAGAGTTGAAAACAAAATGCGGGTTGATCTGTGATTTGAGGTATTCCAATTCAGTATTAAGCTTCTCCACTTCTATTTGCTGAATGCGCTTTCGCTGAATATACCACTCCTTGCTTAGATAAAGCGCTACACTAAAGGCGAGGTAAAAAATGCCAATGGAGATATTATAATATGTATGATCGAGAATACTTTTCTCAACAGCACCCGGCATACTTTTAAAAACGTATACGCCATGTATATTCTTGATCAAAGCGTAACCGATGATTAATGCGATGACGGATCCTGCATATAGAAATATTTTTTGTCTCTGTGCAAAGCGTGGCACCAAAAAGAGCAGATGTGTATAGATCATCACGGCCAGCAGTCCGTTGCGTATCACGATCTCCGATGCTAATGCCTCCCACCCTGCGGTATAAAAAAGATCCATGCGGGTATACATGTGGAAGCCAACGGTGGCTACCCAAAACAATACGTGATCGACCCTATACTTCCAGAAGTTATGCATGCTTTACAAGATACCCACAAATGTCGGTCTTTCCAGGACATACCTGGCTTGCTGGCCGCTGCTTTTCATCAAGTAAATCCAGCAAATGATCAGAATTTATTGATCAAACCATGCCAGTTTCTGATTTTCAATGACGCGTAGCCAACCATCAATCTCACATTCAACTCTTAAAAATTATGAAAACGATCTTTATAGCAGTATATATAAGCTTTGCCGTTTGTATAGCAGGATGTGCACAATCTTCGGGACGTCTCGTAGGCGGTGATTGTGAAGGATGTGAAGCTATATTCGAATATGGAACGAAAGTACTATCGAGGATTGACACGCTTCCAGATTTTTCGGAACCGGGGCCCAAGCTGGAGATCACCGGAACCATCTATCAGCACGATGGGCGAACGCCTGCAAAGAATGTCATTCTGTATATATACCATACAGATCAAAAAGGTTTGTACGCTACTCGCGGGAATGAAAGCGGATGGGGCAAACGTCATGGCTATATCCGCGGGTGGATCAAGACCGGTGCTGACGGCAAGTATACATTCTATACCTTGAAACCCGCTCCTTATCCCGGAGGCGGAAATCCCGCGCACATTCATCCTGTCATTAAAGAAGAAGGTATCCAGGAATACTGGATTGATGAATATTTATTTGATGACGATCCTATTCTTACAAAAGAAGAACGACTCAATCAGAAACAACGCGGTGGCAGCGGCATTATTAAATTAACCAAAAACAAACACGGCATGCTTGTAGGCAAACGTGATATTGTGCTCGGTAAAAATGTACCAGGCTATTAATCAAAAGAATTAGTCAGTGGATCAGACAAACAAATCAGAACTGAGATAGCGATCACCGCGATCACAGATTATAAAAACGATAACGCCTTCTTTTAATTCACTGGCAATTTGTATCGCTGCACTCAGAGCACCACCACTGCTCATGCCTGCTAATATACCTTCTTCACGGGCAAGTCTTTTTGTAAACGTGCGCGCATCTTCTTCGCGTACATCGAGCACACGATCTACACGCTGTGGGTCGAATATTTTCGGAAGATATTCTGGCGACCATCTTCGTATACCGGGGATGCATGCACCATCGGTTGGCTGTGTACCCACAATCTGTATACCTGGATTTCTTTCTTTTAAAAATTTTGACACTCCCATGATGGTGCCGGTAGTACCCATGGCCGAAACAAAGTGTGTTACTTTACCTTCGGTGTCACGCCAGATCTCAGGGCCGGTAGTTTTATAGTGTGCGTTATAATTATCAGCATTCGCAAACTGGTTCAATATATAGTATCCTTCCTGTGCAGCCATTTCTTCTGCAAGCTCGCGCGAATATTCTATCGTCCGTGAAGCGGGAGTGAGAAATACGTTTGCGCCATAGGCCTCCATCGCGAGTACACGTTCGCGTGTAGAATTATCCGGCATAATAAGCGTCATGTCCAATCCCATCAGACGCGCGATCATCGCCAACGCTATACCTGTATTTCCACTGGTGGCTTCTACTAATTTATCACCGCGTTTGATATCACCGCGATCCAGCGCTCCTTTAATCATACCATACGCTGCACGGTCCTTTACGCTACCCCCGGGGTTATCACCTTCAAGTTTACCATAAATTGTTACGCCTTTGTTTACTGGGATGTGCTGCAATTCTACCAGCCGCGTATTGCCTATAAGTTGTTCCAGTGTCATGTGTTGGTGAATACGATTTTTACTTCGAACGAATAATTTCAGTAATCAGTTTCGTGAACGAACGCTGCTTTGCCCCACTCCTCTTTTTCTTTTTCAGTCCAGAGCTCCGGGAAGAAAATTATTCTTTTAAAACGTGGTGGAAGATATTTCTGCCAGTTGGTACCACCCGTTGCTTTAATGTCTTCAGGATCTTTATGCAAATAGTGACCTGCTGATTTTAAATGCGCTAAAGGCCAAAGTACATTTGACAAGGTATCCAACTCACGAAGTTTCGAAACGATCTCTTCTCTACGAGGAGATGCCATAAAATATTTTGTAAAGATCTTACGAAGATTTCTGTCTTTTAGTTTTACACCGGTGTCGTAGAAATCGCGCATATACTTTTGCTCGAACTGCTGAAGCGTCAGTGTTTTTTTCCCGGAAGCAAGTTCGGTGGCACCACTGCGCCAGTATAGTTTTTCCAGAAGCCTGGCGATGTCGTCCGTTTGTACAGTAGCCCGTTCGTTGGCATTCACAAGATTGATCATGTCGGTTGAGTAAATTTCAATGAGCCTGTATTGAGCCGACTGAAAACCACTCGCCGGCAACAGAGCCATTCTGAATTTCAGAAACTGATCGCGCTCCATTCCCTTCACCATAATGTCGAACGAATCTTCGAGGTGACGGAAGTAGCGTACAACGCGATCCAGACGATCAATAAAAAATTTCTCTTCCGGATTTTCCTTCTCGGTGATCTGCTTTAATTCATGCAGGATCAATTGAAAATACAATTCCGTTATCTGGTGATACATGATAAACACCTTCTCATCTGGAAACTGTGTTTTAGGACTTTGCAGACTCAGCAACGTATCGAGATGAATATAATCCCAGTACGTGAGAAAATCTGAGTATAGCAAGCCATCCAGGTATGACGACAGATCCTGACCCATGGCATCATACTTGGCTTGTAATTTCCGAAGCTGTTCATTCAGCTCCGCATCAACATTATTACCTTCCATTTTTTAGGACTAAAGAATGTAAAATACTTGTGTAAATTGGCGCTAAAGTTAACGCATTAATCCTAATCTGTATGTCAACACAAACAGCAACCGGAACCACGAGCAAAAAATCAATGAAGCAAGATGCTTTCGATCATCCTGACTTTTATGCTATTGATGATTTATTAACGGAAGAGCATAAACTTATACGCAGTTCGATCCGTGATTTTGTGAAGCGTGAAATTTCACCCTATATAGAAGATTGGGCTCAGCGCGCGCATTTTCCCTATGAGATTGTAAAGAAGTTTGGTGAGATCGGTGCATTCGGCCCCACGGTTCCAACGGAATATGGTGGCGGTGGACTGGATTATATTTCCTATGGATTGATCATGCAGGAGATTGAGCGTGGCGACTCGGGAATGCGCTCCACAGCTTCAGTGCAAGGCTCGCTGGTAATGTACCCGATCTATAAATTCGGCAGTGAAGAACAACGTAAAAAATATTTACCAAAACTGGCTTCCGGTGAATGGCTGGGATGCTTCGGCTTAACGGAGCCTGACCATGGTTCTAACCCGGGTGGCATGGTGACAAACTTCAAGGACATGGGCGATCATTACTTGCTCAACGGTGCCAAGATGTGGATCTCGAATTCTCCAAAGGCAGATATAGCCGTAGTGTGGGCAAAGAACGAGCAGGGAAGAATTCACGGACTGGTTGTTGAACGTGGTATGCCCGGGTTCTCCACACCTGAAACGCATGGTAAATGGTCGCTGCGTGCCAGCACAACGGGTGAGCTGGTGTTCGACAACGTGAAAGTTCCGAAAGAAAATTTATTGCCCAATAAAAGCGGACTCGGTGCTCCGCTTATGTGTCTGGATTCAGCGCGCTTTGGTATAGCATGGGGTGCTATAGGAGCAGCGATGGATTGCTATGATTCTGCGAGACGATATGCGTTGGAACGAGTACAATTCGGCAAGCCGATTGCTTCGTTTCAATTGGTACAGAAGAAGCTTGCAGAGATGTTAACCGAAATTACAAAAGCACAATTACTGAACTGGCGTCTGGGTGTGTTGATGAATGAAGGTAAAGCGACTACGCCGCAGATCTCTATGGCAAAACGCAATAGCGTACAGGTTGCTCTAGAGATAGCACGCGAAGCAAGACAGATCCACGGAGGCATGGGTATAACAGGGGAATATCCGATCATGCGCCACATGATGAACCTTGAATCCGTTGTTACATACGAAGGCACGCATGATATACATTTGCTGATTCTGGGAAATACGATTACTGGTATACCGGCTTTCGTATAATGAACCGTTTATTCTTCAACATATTTATGGCAAGTGTTGAGTAGTATAGCTCGTCTTTACTACTCAACGCTTCCCACTATCTATACTATAATTTAATAAGCCCATTTCGCAGCGCGTACATCACAAGTCCTACGCGTGTTTTAAGACCGAATTTTTCAAAGAGGTTATCGCGATAACTTTCTACTGTGCGCGGACTACAAAACATTTTCTCTGCTATTTCCTTATAGGTTAACTCCGTAGCGGCATAGCGGAGAAAATCCATCTCCCGATCGTTAAGTTGAATTTTAGTGGCAGTCGTTGTCTCTTTTTCATTGGACAAACTCATCAGAACTTTGTGCGCAATCCAGTCAGGATAGTAATAGCCCTTATCAACTAATGCATCGAGTGCCTTTTCGAGTTCTGTAGGATGAACGTTTTTCAGGAGGTAGCCTTTCGCTCCGCAGCGAATCATTTTGATAAGAGTCTCTTCTTCATCCTGCATAGACAACGCCAGTATACGGATACCGGGATGGTTTTGCGTAAGCCAGGTAGCGGTCTCAAAGCCGTCCATCACCGGCATATTTATATCTACCAGTACTATATCCGGTATATTTACCGCCTGCTGAAATTTATCGATCAGCATTTTCCCGTTCTCGGCTTCATACAAGACTTTATACCGCCTGAATTTTTCAATGATTCCGGTAAGTGCTTCCGCTATCAGAATATGGTCATCAACAACGACAACGGAGTGCTGCATATATTATATTTTTAATTTGTCTACAGGTATATATAGTTTCATTCTTGTTCCGGCACCGGGTGTACTCTCCAACGTAAACTCAGCGCCTATGATCTCGGCTCTTCGCTTCATGTTGCTGAGGCCGATCCCTTTGGAGTATACCGTCCCTTCTTCAAGTATAAATCCTTTTCCATTATCTGCAGCACGAATTTCCAATCTGGATTTTTGCTGATCGAAGTCCAGCGTTATTTTGGAGCATTCCGAATGTTTCAAACTGTTTTGTAAAAACTCCTGTAAAATACGCAACACAAAACTTTTAACAGCCGTGGAAGCTTGTATTTTCGTTTGATTGGTATGAATTTCCGCCTGACAAAATCCGGTAGCCTGTACTTTTGAAAATTCTGCACTGATCAACTGGTATAGATCAAGATGCATGTAGCTGCTGTTTGTCAGGTTCTTTGAAAGACTCCGCAGATCTGCTAGTGATTCGTTAATAATACCGGCAATTGAATTCACTCTCTTCTGAGACTCCGCATCGCCTTCTGTGAGTTGCTGTACATATAGCACGGCCAAGGTCAGCTTCTGCCCTACATTATCATGTATCTCTCTGCCTATATGTTGCATAGTCTGTTGCTGTACCTCGATCTGTGTTTGCAATAACTCGCGCGAAAACTTTTCATTCATTACTTCGATCTCTTCAAGGTGTTCCAGTTTACGCTTGCGATAAATAATCATTACTGCAAGCACCGTAAGCAGAAAGAGGGTCAACACGATCATGGAAGTCCCGATCAGGAGTAGCCCTTCCTTTGTATCATCCATAGAAACATTACTGTATAGGTTGTGTATAAAACATAGTTCAAAACGCTCATACCATTCTGCATCATCAGCAGTAAATCTTTGTGTGTGGTAACAAAATACAGCCAATTGCTCATAGCAAAATACGGAAGGGTGCCTACATTAAACAATAGAAAGGCAAATAACATATAGAAAAACGGGATCCTCAGAAAATTAAAATCCGCAGGATTCTGTAACATCTCGTAAAACTTAGTGAGGATGCCAATGATGATCAGAACTGACCCGAGGCAATATGCATTTACGTTGAAGTGATTTTCTTCTAGGAAAAATCCGGTTATCACACAGAATGCTATCAATACTATAGATGATACAAGCAAAAACCGCTTGTAGCTTTTTTTATTGACTGCGAGTCGTAAAATAATAAGGTAAAGCAGATGCTGAAGGGGAATCAGTATATTATAGATCCACGCATTGATCTTCCCTTTTGATCCCCAGAATAATTGATATACCTCAACCGAAACAATTACTAAAAGTAACACCGGGAACAACCGCAGGTATTTACTTTTTCGAATGACAGGAAAGGCTAATAAGGAAGTTAAAAATGCAACGAATTCGAAATAGGGTATAAATCTATTCATACAGCGATCTGCTTTACGTAATCAATATCCTCCGGTTGGATGCGCGGCATCAACTGCCTGAAGTGTACTGCTGCTTAAGGATGTGCAGGTAGGAGGACATAGCATGCCTTGATTTTTTACCATTCCTGAAGTCGAGGCAGCAGCATTCGCAGATTTTGTTTCCAACATAAACAGCTTAACATTCTTGTCGAGCTCGGTAATAGTATAGTATTTATGTTTAGGATCTATATCTTTTGATTTCCTATACGTTGTCGAATCCTGGTTATCGGTATCAGTCTTATCCTTTGCTTTCTCTATATTTTGTGCAGAATATCGCGGATCGAAATCAACGGGTATACTATCTGGTCCTTGTACGGTTGGTACCATAAAGAGTGTATGCATACTTTTATAGTTATCGCCATTCTGTACAATGGGTCCTGTTGAGGGATATACCGCGTAATAAAAGCGGATGCCCAGATCTTCGGGTTTCACATCTACCTTCCTGGAGTAATCTTCAATCAGGCAAATAAATTTCTTCAGTGTATCAATAGAATACCAGCAACTCCTGGAAGCTTCCAGGCGGTTTGATACCATATAGGGATCTGCATTTACGGCTTTAACATGCGTGTGTTTATAGCGTGCTACACCTTCCATGAATTCATCTACTGTTAATCCGTAAAATTCATCTTGCTTGCACTTATAGCAACTCTTGAAACTCTCCTGGGGAGGGACCGCGGACTTTTGACAGGCGAAAAAAATAAATGCACCAACAGTGATCATGCCGGCAGAGGTCAATAGTGATTTCATAAATCCTTTTTTTATTAAGTGAAAAATTACATTACGATTAAAAGTAGCGAGGAAAGCAAAGTATTAAAAGGGCTATACCACATTCATGCGATTGTGTTGTTTGTAGAATGCTTTAAACTGTTTGAATTACCCCTTCCGGGTACTTTACAATGTAATTTTATAGTGTATACCTCCTATACTTTCCGTTAAATGACGGTACTATAAATCGTCATTGATGGTGCCCTTTTCAGTTCACAGCACATTGTTTCCGCTTGACGTAACTCCGAATATTGTCCTACAAAACAACGCCAGCATCTTCCGGAAGAGATCGGCAAAACCCGTTTGTCAAAAGTAGTTACGTAAAATAAAGACCCATCATGAATTACATTTTTAGAGGAAAACTATGCGGCTTCATGTGCAATGATTGCTCCGAGCCGCTGGCCAATGTGAAGGTGAGATTATATAGACCATCGCGAAACGAGAACGTTACGCTGTTAGCCGTTGCTGATCCCAACCAGACTTTTCACCAAGTAAAAGAAGAAGAGCTAAAAGCAAAACAAAAATTATTGATCGCTGAAACCGTAGCCGATGCTCACGGTGCTTTCACTTTTCAATTAGGTGAAAAAGATAAATATAGTGGAGAGGCTTTTGAAATTGACTTTGTATGTGGAAATAATTTTCATAAACCTGTTCCACCTAAAAAACTGGAAGAGTATCAATTTCACATTACAACCTTGCAACCTCAGTGGCGCGAAAAAAATCACGATCAATCTGTCGTGAATTATTTCGGCTGGGAATATTGCCTGCCTTCCAAATGGTGGTGCCAGATATTGCGACTGCTTGATCTCTGGGTTATCTGTGGAAGAGTGCTGAGTAAAGACAACAACACACCTCTTCCGGGAATTCGGGTGGAAGCATTTGATGTAGACTTACTGCAAGATGATGCCATCGGATCGGGAGTAACCGATTCTTCAGGACACTTTACGATATACTATACCAGTGCAGAGTTCAGCAAGACTATATTTTCGTGGTTAAATATAGAGTGGCCTGCCGGACCCGATATATACTTCAAACTATACGACAATGCTACCAATACCCTCCTGTCGGAAGAAGACCGTTCTGTAGGTCATCAGGCAAATCGCGAAAACAGATCGAACTGCTTCTGTGTAACCCTATATATTGAAAAAGAAGCAGGTGATCCCATGGTAAGTGCCTGGACAAGCATTGGTAACTTTACCATTCCGGATGGAAGTAGTCTCAATCATTTCGACGCGCTGGGTTTCGCTTCGGCTTCGCGGTATGCATTAACCGGCATTATAACTTTGGAGGGGCAAGTTCCTCGCAGAAATACTTCCAACAACAATCCGATCGAGTATCGATTCTCGGTTAGCACCACCACCGCTGACAACGGCACACCTGCTGTTCCTGCCGCTAATTTTAGCGCACTGATCATCGGAAAAACTCCTGGACTCTTTGGAGGAAATTGTCAGCTTGGCAAAATGATTCGCTTTACTCCTTCTATTAAAATTGTAGATGTATATGCGGACATCACTGACTTCGATACTGACGGATGGATCGATGTAAACAATTCTATACTTCGAACATTTACGGCTGATCCAACCCTCAATCCAGCGGAGCTAAGTACTCCTAATCTGTGGCATTGGATCGATGACGACCCGCTGATTACGCTGAACACTGCAACCATCGTTCCTCCTATACCTGTTGCAGCTGTTACTGCAGGCAATGCTGTACCCGTTGCAAATCGTATTCAAAACAAAAAGATTGCCGTGCGCTTTGAAGTACGCGAAGTCATTAATAAAGCTGCGAATCTATTTGTGTACTTGCCCGCGAATGGACAAACCATGAATTCAATTACCGTTAACAATGACAGCTCCGTGGTTGAACTCGCCATCAATGAACAAAGCGGTGGTGGTGACTGCAATACCATCGGCAGCAATGTTCATGTGTCCTATACGGTTCATCATGCAGACCTGATGAGTGCATCCGTTCATGTGCAGAGCAATGACCTGGCGGTGAATAAATTTTTATCCGATGGTTTCGTAACGTTATCCAGCAACACAAATGATGCGGTGAATCACAACAACAACAATTCGCTGCTGGTAAACAATACACCTATAAATGATCTGAAGAAGTGTTCATACCTCGTAACCTTATCGGTACAACGAAGATTGCACACGGGTTATGGTATCGTTGGACCTGAGATCAAACAAAAAACTTTCTGTTATCAGTAATTGAATTTGGAGTCTGCTGAAAATCCACACAAAGAGTAAGCCCCGGATGCCGAAAAGGGTAAAGAGTAGGCAACTTCCTATAAATCCGTTTTGTATGAAAAAGTTGAAAAGGAATTTCGAACCCGTTACCTCCTCACCTCCTATCGTGAGAGTAACTGTACCTGCCTCGGTTGCCTATAACTTCGAGCAGCTGACAAGTGTTACGCAAAAGATTTTAGCACAACTCGGTTGTGCACCTTGCCATTCTGGTCGCTTCATTCTGTATGAGATCGAAGATCGCTTTGTGGTAAATGAAAATCTGGAGGTACGACCAATTTTTGATGACGTAAGAATCAATGAAAAAGTTTTCTAACACCGGTGGCGTTGGACTGATTCATTTCGCAGGTCTTGAGCCTGTAGTAGAATCACTTTCCAGGTATATAGATGTTCTTGAGATTGAACCTCAGGCATCTTGGTTCAAGGAGTCCCTGGAAAGTGATTCCTTTATAATCGACCAGAGAATTACATCTTTTCTGCGCGATTGTCCGCAACCTAAAATTTTTCACGGTGTCGGTTTCCCGATTGGGGGAACTATACTTCCGCATGCCACGCATTTTAAAACGTTGCAAGAACATGCGCATATACTTCAACCACTATATATCAGCGAGCATTTGAGTTTCAATAAGTATACTGATGCTGCCGGTACGATACACCAGGCAAATTTCCTATTGCCTCCCGTTCAAAATGAACAGGGAATCACTGCAGCCGTGCGCAACATCCGATACTACAAAGAACAAATCGATCTGCCCTTTGCCTTTGAGACCGGAACGAATTATTTACACCCGCAGCCCGGTGAAATTCCGGATGGCGAATTTGTAGCACGCATCGCAGAAGAAAGCGATTCCTATATATTGCTAGATCTGCACAACCTGCTCGCCAACGAAAAAAATGGCAGACAAAAGGTGAGAGACTTTATAAAGCAATTACCATTGGAACGCGTGATTGAAATTCATCTCGCAGGTGGCATGTACTATAAAGATTATTATCTTGATGCACATTCAGCGATAAGCTCTACAGAGTTGTTTGACCTGTCGCGGGAAATTATACGGATGCTTCCTGCTTTACAAAATATAATTTTCGAGATGCTTCCGGAAAATCTGAACAGAACGATTTCTATGACGGATATTGAAAAGCAGCTCATCGAAATGCATACGCTGTGGGATGTACGAGGATCTGCATCCAAACAAACTCAATTACAACGCCCGATTAGCGATTGCACAAATACCATAACACCACAGCATTGGGAATATACTTTAGGAAGTATACTAAACAATCATGCTGAAGAAAACGAACTGACGAAGGCGCTTGTAAGCGATGCAGGAACACGAATCATTCAGGACCTTGTATTTGAATTCCGCGCCTCCGCTATATTGGGCAGTTTAAAAATGACTTGCCGGTTGATCAAACTATCCATTGGCAGTAAAAATTTTGATGCGTTGTTACGCGAGTATTGTGCCACGCATCCATCTGACCTTTTCATCTTTGCAAGCGCAGAGCGCTTTGCCAAATATCTATCAACGTTGAATTTAAAAATTCCGCACCTGAAGACGCTGTTGGAATTCGAACTGGCTTCATCCTATACCTATATCGATGGGAAGACGCGTACGGTAAATTTTAACTGTGATCCATTTATTCTGATCGAGTCGCTGGTGAACTATAAAAAACCAGTATTAGCTAACCGCGTAGAAGCTATATATGCTGTCGACATCCAGCCGGATGATGTCTATCAAAAAAGTAAACCCCTTATGCAGTACAATACGGTGTTGCATACCTGATCTATAGTCTACCGTTGCTTTAATCTTTAATCTGAAACATGTCACCTGATCACAACCTGAAGATTGAAAAATCTGAAGGAAGTGATCGGTGATTTGTGATTTATACTATATCATTTCTTTTCATATACAACCTTCCCTCCTACAATGGTCATCGCCACTTCTGTTTTCAGTATATCATTTTCGGGAACCGTCATGATGTCCTGAGAGAAGATTGTAAAATCAGCAAGCTTACCCGGTTCGATGGAACCTTTTATAGTCTCTTCGAATGCACCGTATGCCGCATCCAGTGTATAGGAACGAAGCGCTTGCTCGCGGGTCATTTTTTCTTCCGGTTCATAACCACCTTCGGGTTCACCTTTAAGTGTCTTGCGTGTAATGGATGCATAAAAGCAAGGTATAGGATTGATCGGCTCCACCGGGGCATCCGTTCCATTGACAATCTTTGCACCTGACTTTAACAACGTCTGCCATTTATAGGCACCTTCCTTAATCCGTTTTTCTCCCAACCTGTCAATAGCCCACGGCCTGTCCGATGACATGTGAATCGCCTGCATAGCAGGTATAACACCAAGGGTAGCGAAGCGTGGTAAATCTTTCGGATCTATATGCTGAGCATGCTCTATACGAAAGCGATGATCTTTGATCGATGTATTTTCCTTGAAAGCGATTTCATAGCGATCCAGGATTTCTCTGTTGGCCCGATCTCCTATAGCATGCGAACATACCTGGAAGCCATGCTTCAACGCTTCGCGCGATGTTTTCAATACAGTATCCATGGAGAGTGTGGCCATGCCTGAAAAATCAGGACGATCGGTATAGGGCTCCAGTAGCCACGCACCGCGAGAACCCAAGGCACCATCACAATTTAATTTTACAGAACGAATGGTAAGTATATTTGCAGAATCGATTTCCGGGCCGTGCTTCATCCATTCATATACCAGATCACGATCCCAACCTGTTACCATCACATACATGCGCACGGTAAGTTTACCTTCTTTTTTAAACTGCTGATATAGCGCTATATTTTCACGACCGGCACCTGCATCATGTAAACTTGTTATTCCATTACGCAGACATGCTTGTATAGCCAGGTCGAGTGCCTGCGCATCCGTCTCCGCGGTAGACTCCGGTATATTTTTGGAGATCAACGTCATGGCGCGTTCATTGAACAAACCTGTAGGATTTCCCAACTCATCGCGGATGATCTCTCCGCCTTCTGTATTGCCTTGTGCTATATTTTCTTTTGAAAGCAACGATACGCCTGCAATCTCCATAGCCTTTGCATTGGCTAGCGCAGCATGACCACTCGAATGCCACAAAAATACCGGGTTGTCTGGCGACACTTCACTGAGCTTGTTGTGAACCGGAAAACCCTTTACTATTTTCTCTGGCTTCACATCCCATTTGTCCTGGTGCCATCCACGACCGACAATCCATTGTCCGGGTTTTGCTTTATGCACAGCCTCTTCTACTTTCTGAACGAGCTCATCAAAATTCTTTATGTTCATGAGGTCGAGGTTCAATTCATTATAGCCAACACCAAACATGTGCGCGTGTCCTTCTATAAAACCAGGCGTCATGGTTCTCCCCTCCAAGTCAATCAGCTGAGTTTCTCCGCCGAGATATTGTGCTGCATCTTTCTCTGATCCCGCGAAAATAATCTTGTCGCCTGTTATTGCTACGGCTTCTACCACGGGGTTCCCCGCGTCTGCCGTATAAATTTTCCCACCTTTAATTAACAGATCAACAGGAGCTTGCTGTGAACATTGTGTAAAAAGTGTTATCGCGGCAAGGTATAGTAGCAGATATTTTTTCACGGCTGTACAATAAGTTTAGTCTGTTAATGTAAAGATAAATTATTGAAGAAGTCAGCAGCTATTATCTTTACGGATCATATTCAGGATATGCGCGCGCGACTCAAGATTTTTCTCCTATTGATTCTTTACTGGCTCGGATATATGATCGTTATACGCGGATTATTTCTTGCCTATAACTACGATCTCACCGCTCAGCTTACGACCACAGAAATATTTTTAACCATGCTTCACGGTTTACGGATGGATGGGAGTATGGCCGGCTACTTTCTGGCAGTATCCGGACTGTTGCTTACGGTTTCGGCTATTATTCCGGGGCGTTGGATTCACGTTGCGCTTACCTATACCAATCTTGTTTTAATGATCATCTCTACCCTGGTGGTTGTAACCGACATGGAACTATACCGGCACTGGGCCTTTCGTATGAATAATACTCCGTTCTTCTATATGGGCTCGGGTGCGTTGGGAAGTGTCAGTTCAGATGTGATTATAAAAGTCTTAATCATCTTCATGGCGATGATCGTTGTGATGGGCTGGATCTATATACGTGTAATCAAAAGTCGCACAGCGCTTCTTACTTTACCGGCACAGAAAAAATCTGCTTTTGTTCTGCTGGCATTTTCATGCTTCATGTTCGTGCCGATCCGCGGAAGCTTTAGTGTAGCGCCTATGAACACGGGCTATGTATACTTTCACAAAACCAAGAACTATGCGAATCATGCTGCCATCAATGTAGTATGGAACTTCATATATAGTATCCGTAAAAGTTCACGCGCTGGATATCCTGAAAACTTTTTCGATAAAGAGAAAACGCAGAAGTTATTCTCCTCGCTATATCCATCTAGTGATTCAACAGCAAGGTTGTGGAACGCACAACAACCAAATATAATCTTCGTCATTCTGGAAAGTTTTACGGCTGATGTTATCGAACCTCTCGGTGGCGTAAAAGATCTTTGTCCTAACTTCACGAAGCTTTGCCACGAGGGTATATTATTCGATAACTTCTACGCCAGTGGTGATCGCACCGACAAAGGATTGATCAGTATACTCAGTGGTTATCCGGCACAGCCGCAGACTTCCATTATTAAATATCCTGCCAAGACACAGCGCTTGCCGCATCTCAATCAATACCTGAAAAAGTTGGGATACAGAAGCTCGTTTGTATATGGTGGCGATGTGAACTTTGCAAACTTCCGTTCATACCTGACGATGGGAAGTTTCGATCACATTACCGGGATGGATGATTTTCCGGAGGATCTTAATACTTCAAAGTGGGGCGTGCATGATCACTATATGTTTGCACAGGCTTTAAAAGAACTGGATACAACGCGCGCTCCATTCTTTAAAGTAATTCTCACGCTGAGCAGTCATGAGCCTTTTGATGTACCCATGGAGCCCTATATAAAAGGAAATGATGAAGAATCTCTTTTCCTGAATTCATGCCACTATACCGATAAAAGTATAGGAGACTTTATAAAGAAGTGCAAGCAGCAACCGTGGTGGAGTAATACCATCGTAGTGTTTACCGCAGACCATGGACATCGTCATCCGGGGAACAAATCGCTTTTTACCAAAGAACGCTTCCGTACGCCATTGCTCATCATTGGCGGACCCGTTAAAAAAGATACCGTGATCCATACTATGTCTGGTCAAACGGATATAGCCAATACGCTGCTGGCTCAATTGGACAAGCCTTCACCTGAATTTACTTTCAGTAAAAATATCCTGGGCAACAAGACGGTGCCGTTTGCTTCGTTCTTCTTTACGGATGGTTATGGTTTTGTTCTCCCCGGAAAGCTGATGATCTATGATAATCCCGGCAAGCAATTCATAAAGGAAGAAGGTACCACTGAAAGCGACCTGGAGCTGAGCAAAGCGTATGAGCAGATGCTGTACAGTGACTATAACAAACGATGATGTGCCGTTTTGTTCTCAACGTTAACGCGCTATAGGTATAAAATATATTTGGACACTACAGTATAAACTGTACCCACACTATAAATCAAATCGATATGAGAAAAAATAGTATACTGGCAATTATTATGTTGATCGCAGGCACTGTGCAGGCGCAACAGTTCGGACTCTCCTTCTCGTATTTCATTCCAAAGAACGGATATTTCTCAACGCCTATCAGTCCATTCTCTATTCGTGGATTGGGATTTGACATCAACCGATTTGTGGCGTTGGAGACGGGCGCTTCTCTATATCGTATGTCAGGACTTAATATGAAAGACCTTCCATTCGAAAGTAAAGATCCTTTGATCGGACCTAACTTCACAATCTTTGTCCCGGTGGAATTAGTATTCCAACTCAAGGGACAATCCGTAGAGTTCGATATCAAAGGCGGTGTTTTTGGGTTTCATGGATTTGGACAGAGAATAAATTACGGAAATTTCGATCGCGCCATTCGCAGTTATGAAGGATGGCTCGTAGCGAACAGTGATTTAAATTTCAAGAACAAACCAGGTTGGGGATACCACGGTGGAGCAGAACTAACGGTATATGTAACGGATCAGGTAGGTGTATCCATTGAAACAAATTACCTGGTGGGCGAATCCAAGTTTCCATTGAAGGGAAGCTATACCGGAGGCAATACTACCCTCGAAACAAAACCTGTTGACTATGCCGATGCAAAAATTGATTTCACCGGACTGGAATTTTCCATCGGACTAATATTCAATTCTGGCGGAGGGCCTTCTGCTCCTAAAAAAATGAAACGGAGAAGAAGATAGGGTAACGTATAGCAGTAGGCTGTAATCTTTCAGGTATAACTTGTTTGCTATATCTATAGCTTACTCCTGCTTTATGGCCGGAGCCTGTGTTTCCTCTGGTATACCCAGTGGCATTGGAATGACTTTCACTTCCTCCACAGCCTTGTTATACTTCTTATATAGCAGTCTGGAATCATCTACAAAAACTTTATAGGCACTTTTCGATACAGCATCCTTTATAACGGCTGCATCACTTTCAACCTTCGGTGCCGGCAAAATATAGTAGTCTTTATGTACATCCGTAGTGCGGTATATCCATTCCAGGTAATATGCGGCACTGTCAATAGTCGTTAGTGCACTGTCAGGTTTATAGTTGATTTTCTGTAATTCTACGTAAGCCATAGCACCACCATCGGTATACCGTTTACGTTGTCCTGATACAAAGTTTCCAAGCGAGTATGCCACGAATTGATTTTTATCTTTCCGCCATTCCATTGGCTGTATCACATGGGGATGTGCCCCTATCACCAGCTGTGCACCATGCTTGAAACAGAACTCCGTAAGATTTTTTTGCTCCTTCGAGGGAAGACTTTGATACTCCGATCCCCAATGGGTGAATACTATAATGGCATCAGGTTTTAATTCTTTTGCTTTGTGAAGATCCTTTCGCATAATGGCCGTATCCAGGAGGTTGACGATGTTCGGTTTATATACCGGCAGACCATTCGTGCCATAGGTATAGTTTAGTATAGCCAGTTTAAATCCGCTCTTCTCAACTATCAACGGGTGATCATTCATACGACTTACCGTATCCACGAAAGTGCCGGTATGTGGAATTCTAAGACTATCCAGCATCATGATGGTGCGCTCCAGTCCCCTCTTGCCACGGTCAACGCAATGATTGTTTGCCGTCACCAAAACATCAAAGCCGACATCCTTCAACGTATGGGCTAGAGCATCCGGAGAACTAAACTGCGGATACCCTTTATGAGGCGGGCCGGCCAGTGTTACTTCCAGATTTCCAATCGCGAGGTCAGCACCTTCTATATAGGGCTTCACAAACTGAAAACAACTGCTATAGTCATACTTCTTCGCTGCAGGATCATAGGCAGAATTGATCTGCGAATCGTGTCCCATAACGTCCCCTACAAATAATAAAGAGAGCCTTGTAGTATCCTGAGCCGAAACCAGCAAGCAGCTCAGCGACAGAAGAGATGAAAGCAATGTTGTTTTTATCATAGCCTAAAGTTAAACTATAAATTATAAAACTTGCAGTCGAATATAAACACGCAGGGACAACAGATTGCTATAGTATGCTCACGTCTATCACTTTATCTTCAATGATCGCGAATACGCGATCTTCTTTTTTCGGTTGAATGCGTGCTAATCCTGTGAACATACCGAACGCTGGAAGCAGCGCGAGGTTTTTTCCAAAGTAAAAACACGGTAACGTAATCGCTTGTCTTGCTTTCCCGCGAAGGTAAACACCGGGATGAATATGACCGGCCATGTTATACTTTGATGCATTCTGTTCTTCGAGAGGATGGTGTGTGAAAATGAAATTATCGATCAGCAATTCATTGTGTATAGCAATGTTCTTGCGCGTATACTGTCGTTCACTCATGATGTCGTGATTGCCAAGTACAAGTTCGAAAGATATATTCCGGAAATGATTTACAACTTCACCGAACACTTCCCACTCGGTATTGTAATGACTATGGAATAAATCTCCCAGACAGATCAGTCTTTCGGGTTTGGTGCTCTGCAGCAGTTCAATCAGTACCTCAATGTTCCGGTCATTAGCCTTTGATGGCACGGGAATGCCTGCCTTTCGGAAATGATTCACCTTGCCCAAGTGAAGGTCGGCCAGCAGCAACGTTTTATTCTTTTTCCAATACAAAGCCTTTTGGGGGCATAAGTAAAATTCATCCCCGGCAATGGTCAACTCCGTCATGCTGTCCTCACTTTTTTTGGTCTGGGGGCAAGATAATATTTTCCGATATTCAGGACGCACTCGCCTTTATTTCGGGTGCCTTGAAAATGCGTTCCACCGCAGTTTTACGTGAACAAAGCGTGTCTTTCGAAATCATTTTAACCGCCTGATAATCAATATAATTAAAACAAATTAGGTGTGTTTGAATTAAAAAAGTTAACATAGAGGTAACAATGGGTGTTTGAATTCAGCTTAGATTGCGCCCGAATTTCAACTTTTATGTTCGAATTAGACCTTTCGTACTCTATTCTGTTAATTCTGTGTCTTATTGCTGCCTGCGGATTCGAATTTGTCAATGGATTTCATGATACCGCCAATGCCGTAGCAACTGTCATTTACACAAACTCTTTAAAGCCCTGGACTGCCGTGGTATACTCAGGCATCTGCAACTTTGCCGGTGTACTGATCGGAGGCGTTGGTGTCGCTGTCGGAATTGTTAATCTGCTGCCGGTTGAATCGTTGGTAGATCAAAATATAGCGCACAGCCTTTCCATGGTGATGGCACTTTTATTAAGTGCTATTTTCTGGAACCTGCTAACCTGGTACTTCGGTATACCCTGCTCAAGCTCACACACATTGATCGGATCGATCCTTGGTGTTGGTATAGCCTACTCGTTGTTACCGGATTCACGCGAAGCTGCTGTGAACTGGGGCAAGGCGCAGGAGATCGGTTTATCGTTGCTGATATCTCCGCTCTTTGGTTTTTCAATGACTATAATCCTGATGTTCCTGATCCGTAATCTGACAAAGAAAAAATCATACGGTGATAGTCTTTTCAAGGAACCTAAAAAGAATGCTCCGCCTCCAACATTGATCCGTGCATTATTGATCCTTACCTGTGGAAGTGTAAGTCTTTCGCACGGCTCTAATGATGGTCAGAAAGGTGTAGGATTGGTGATGTTGATATTGATCGGTATAGTGCCTTCTTACTTCGCATTGAATTCAAAAGTGGCTCCAAGTTCATTGACCGGTTCGCTTCATAAAATTGAGACCGTACTGGGCTCTATCGATGCTTCTCCTCTTTCAGCACCTGACCATGCGAAATTTCAATCAGCGCTGGACATGGATAAAGAACTGATTAAAAGAGTGGAAGGATTTCCTTCCGTGGAATCGATTAAAAGCAATGAGCGTTTCGTGATTCGAAAAGATATACTTCTCATCGATCGCTATATGAAGGAGCTTCTTGACAAATCTGAATTACGAGTTAGCGAAAGCGACAAGAAAATAATTAAGGACGAATTAAAGTCCGTCAAAAAAATTACGGATTACTCACCGCAGTGGGTTATCATCATGATTGCTTTATCATTGGGACTTGGTACCATGATTGGCTGGAAAAGGATTGTGAAAACGATCGGTGAAAAGATCGGTAAAGAACACTTGAACTATGCGCAAGGTGCGAGTGCTGAAATCATCGCTGCAAGTACGATCAGTATATCAACTTATTTATCGTTGCCGGTGAGCACAACGCATGTACTCTCATCCGGTATAGCAGGAAGTATGGTTGCCAGTAAAGGTGTAAAGAATTTGCAAGCTGATACTGTGCGGAATATTTTGATGGCGTGGTTGTTAACGCTGCCAGTGGTGATCGTTCTCTCCGGTACCTTGTTCCTGCTGTTCAGATCTATATTCTAGAATATACGCTTTACAAGATATAGCATCCGCATATATACACTGACATAATCAGGTATATATGCGGATTTTTTCTGGTATCTCCTGCAACGACAAGATTTGCTCTGCTGCGCCCAGCTTGATCGCTTCTTTGGGCATTCCAAAAACAATACAGGAAGCTTCATCCTGTGCGAATGTTTTTGCCCCCGCTTCTTTCATGCGCATCAATCCTTCTGCACCATCGCGCCCCATTCCCGTCATGATAATACCTAAAGCATTTTGTCCTACATGCTTTGCAACGGAATCAAAGAGTACATCTACTGAAGGCTTGTGACGATTCACGAGTTCGCCATCGCGAACTTTAATAAAATACTTGGCTCCGCTGCGGTATACCTCCATGTGCTTGCCTCCGGGTGCTATATAGGCATGGCCGCGCATAATACGTTCTCCATCGCTGGCTTCCTTCACCGTTACCTCGCATAATAAATTCAACTGATCGGCAAATGATTTTGTAAAGCCTGGTGGCATGTGTTGCGTGATCAAAATACCCGGGCAATTTGCAGGTATAGCTTTCAAAATATAGCGTAATGCCTCCGTGCCTCCAGTAGAAGCACCAATGGCAATAACTTTATCTGTGGTGTTATAGTGCAGTGATTGCAGATTGACATCTGGTTTCACTACCGGTATTTCTTTGTACGGTTCTCTGCTTAATCCGATGCGCTTCACGGGCGACATGAATGCGGCTTTGATAGCATCCGTCACGCGAATTCGTGAATTTTCCAGATGCTCTTTTGTATTTGTTACTTCTGATTTCGCCACAATTTCAATGGCGCCTAAATCAAGCGCACGCAAGGCAAGTTGACTGCCGTTCTGTGTGAGACTTGAAATGATAACAACGGGAATCGGATACTGTGCCATGAGCGCCTTCAGAAAAGTTAGCCCATCCATGCGTGGCATTTCTATATCGAGCGTGATTACATCGGGAATATTCTGCCTGATCTTTTGCGCAGCAAGGTATGGATCGCCTGCTGTATCCATCACTTCCAAATGCGGATCGGACTCTATAATCTCTTTGAGAGTTTGACGAACGAGAGCTGAATCGTCAATGATCAGAACCTTTATAGGGTGCTTCATTGGTTCGGGATGATGTTCGGTGAGTACGCACGTCTGCAACAAAGACAAATCAGCCTCTGAACATTATTAACGTCGACAATTTGATTGGCAGTGCTTACATTGAATTCAGGCAGGAGTATACTCACATCTTGTTTCTTTTTCCGGTCAGAAATATATAGCATTCCCCGGTAAAGTGATGGCAGCGTCTGAATTTACTTTTACGATAGAACGAGATTAGCGATACTCAACCATTATCCATGGCTGATGCTTTCTTCTATTTGCGCGAAGAATTTTTCTGAACGATAAGGCTTTCGGATCCATGCGGAAAGTCCTGCTTCCTTCGCATCGTTTATTTTTTCTGAATCGGTTTCAGTGGTAAGAAAGATCACTGGCATCTTGGCCATCGATGGATTCTCTTTAATCATCTTCAACAATTCGAAACCATTGCATTCCGGCATGTTGTAATCCGAAAGCACAAGGTTTATCTCGTTGCTTTTTTCAAGCAGCATCTGATACGCCTGCGTACCGTTTGCTGCACCCAACGTATTGTACCCTTTACGTTGCAATGTTTCGCATATAAAACTGCGAATGCTCACGTAATCATCTACAACCAGAATTGTTTTCTTCATAGTGAAATTGCTTACGCTATTGTTGACCACATCGCCAACAGAAAAAGAATGAAAAAAAAGATGAACTGTTTCATAGGGGTTTTATTTAATAACTAAAGTTGGCGATAGCATCCGAGGCATAAAACCTAAAATGATTGCGCGGGAGTATTGATTGAGCAGGTGGACGGATTCGGATTATCCGCTTAAACAGCGTGTGACAACGTTTACAGAAATCCTTCTCAAACTGATTCTTAAAAAGTGCTCTGGCTGAAAAAGTAAAAAGCTCCGGGCCGTCTGCCAGCGGAGCTTTTTTGTTTCCTGTAACCTAAACCCAAAACCTATAATTGTACAGGAGAATTTTACTGTGTATGCATAGCAAAGGTATTATCGATTGTAGCGTTCTGGTAGCCGAAATGAGTAGGTGGAGGTAATTTTTGAGTATGTGGACGATCCGGCAAAGCGATGATGTCTGATCTCCAAAAATTAAGCGCCAGCGGCATGAAACGGGATCAGCACATTCATTTCCTGAATATCTTCACCAAGGAAACTGATGCGGAGTTCAGCGTTCAAAGAAAGCGCAATCTTACGTGCTGCGTAATAATTTATGAGGCTTGGGAAAATTAATAACTCGGAGTATAGCGATGTCTTCTGACGAAGTGCCTGGCGAAGTTTATATTCGATTTGAAAACCCTCGGATTGTATATCTACCGAAATTCCTTCGCTTGTAGAAGAGCAATGGAATACAATACTTGCTGCATTGCATTTTGGCAAGCTTACAATATATAACAGTATATTATTCAAAAGAGATTGTACCAGGTGTTCGTGCATCCCTCTTGCACCGGCTTGCTGCGCCTTAAAGTGAAGATCGATTTCTTCCAGTGGACAATTTTGCACGAGTGTCTCGCGGAGTGATGTTTCCAATGACGAGAACTTCAAGTCACCGGAAGGCACTTCTGCTTCGTTGGACTCTGCCAGGTATAGCAATTTAAAAAGACGTTCATCGAGGCGTGAGGCGCTCGCATCCAGCATGCCAAGCATCATGTTTATCTCAGAATCATCTTTCCGCAATTTCATCAGGTTGATCAAACCACGCATGGTAGCAAGTGGTCCGCGAATATCGTGGGCAGCACGATAGATAAAGTTGTCAAGCTCTTCGCGATCATGCTCTAACTTTGTGTTGTGCTCGCGGACCTTGTCAAGGTTTTTAACCTTGAGTATAATATATCCATTGATATCGCTTACTACACCGAGGTAAAAACCTGAAATGCTAAACATCACATGGCGGTGCTGCGCATTGTTCAAGGCGACTACAATTTCTTCAAAGAATCCACGATTCAGATTATTCAGTAATAGATTCTGAAGATTGATTTCATGATTGAGAGAAGAAATGTTCCTGCCCTTGAGTTCACCAAGCGCATAGCCCAGTGCTTCCAGTACATCTTTACTGACAAGATCAATCTCAAATTTATTTGTGAGAATGATTGATTCGACAAAAACTGATGTCAGCTTTTGCCTGACCTCATTTTCTGATATCAATCCCAGCGAAATTTCCCGAAGCGAAGTCATTGCCATTTTATCTCACGTTAAACATCTAACTATACCTCTATGCCTGATGCTTCTTTATATATACATTCGTTAATTCGGGAAGCTTTAGTTTGGCAGCTTGCCGGTTATAGAGGATCGTTGCAATTTCATCATCTTCAAAATGATAGCGCGCGCCTATATATTTCACAATTTTACCATCTGCGTCTTTCACAGGCACAATGGTGGCATCTACCCAATAATGACTTCCATCCTTTGCACGATTCTTAATGATACCTTTAAAAGCTTCGCCCTTCTTGATGGTACTCCAAAAAATCTTAAAGAGCTCCTTTGGCATATCGGGATGACGAAATATACTATGCGGTTTACCGATGAGCTCGTCCCTGGTATATCCGGATACTTTGCAAAGTTTGTCATTCACCAGCGTGATCGTGCCATGTTCATCGGCTTCCGATAAAATCGTGGTTAGCGAGAATACGCCTTCGCGCACTTCAAGTTCACGGCTAATGCGGGCTGTCTCATTCATCTGGCGGCTCATTTCATCTTGCGTTGCAGCGAGCTCTTCCATATTCTGACGAAGTTCTTCCTGCTGTGCTTGTAATTCTTCAGATTGCTGCTGCGATTCTGCCAGCAGTTTCTCCGTTTGCTTCTGAAGGTTTACCTGTGTGGTTATATCTTTTGTAAAAAGACTCACGCCCGTAATCTCTCCGGAAAGATCGCGCAATGGATTATAGGTGATCAGGTAATGATGATCGAAATAATCGCGCGTCATCTCAACAACTTCTCCGCCCAATGCTTTTTTATAAGGCATCACAAACTCTTCTACCGCTTCATTTTTCGCCAGCTCGGTAATATGAAAGCCTACATCCATAGCTATACCTTGTGCCCGAAAAGTTTTTATCATCACGTGATTTGCCATTACTACATGCAACGTTTTGTCTACGGTTAGAATGGCATCGTCAGTCGCGTTCAGCATGTTGCTGAGGTATAGCTCCTTTTCCTTAGCTTCGTTGCGTGCGTTAACAAGCTCGGTGATATCTTTTGCAAAGCACGCTATCGCGTTTACTTCGCCTTTATCATTGCGGATCGGTGAGTATAAATTTATATAGTGTGACTGCACACCATTCATATCAAACGCATCGGTCACCTGAAACACTTCTCCTTTTAAGGCCCGGTCGTAATAGCTGCGTTGTTGCGCCTGCTGCTTTGCATCCTGTTGAAAAATAGAGAGCATTTCAAAACCTTTTCCAATGGAAAGTCCCATCGCTTCCAATCCAACACCAAAGGCTTTATTAAAACTTACTATTTTATAGTCACGGTCTAATGTAAAAATGGAATCTGCAGAGGCATTCAATATTTCATTGAGATATTGTTCTTTGCTTTGTACTTCAGTAAGCACGCGTTGCATTTCTTCCTGTGTGGCCGAAAGCTCTTCCATATTCTGACGCAGTTCTTCTTCCTGCTCCTTCATTTCTTCGTTTACCTGCTGAGCATCGTGCGCCAGCTTTTCAGCTTCGTGTCGCGCATTCATCATCTCGGTAACATCTTTTGCAAAACATGCCGTGGCAAATACATTACCCTGCTCATCTCGCAGCGGTGAATAGGTGGTAACAAAATAGGTTGTTCTTCCACCCATGTCGAATGACTCGGTGATGTTGAACGTCTCTCCTGCCAGCCCGCGCGTATAGTATGTCCGTTGTATATCGCGCTGTGGTCCTTGCTGAAATACGCTGAGTATATCCAGGCCTTTGCGTGGTATTGCTCCCATCGCTTCAACACCTGTGGCGAACGCTTTATTGAAACTTATAATGCTAAAATTGCGATCGACTGTAAAGATCGAATCTTTCGATGCATTCAGAACTTCATTCAGATACCCCTCCTGACTTTGTACTTCTTTGAGAATGCGTTGCATCTCTTCCTGCGTAGCAGCAAGTTCTTCCATGCTCTGGCGCATCTCTTCTTCCTGCGACCGCATCTGTTCTGCCTGCACTTGTGATTCGTGCAACAACTTCTTTGTGCGCTCACTTACTTTTACTGCAGATATAGTAGACGCGATGCTTTCACCAAGCTTCTCTACAAATTCGATTTGATATTGTTTTACCTCCTTGAAAGAAGCAATCTCTACAACGCCCAATACGTTCTCTTCAATTTTTAAAGGGACGATCAAAAGATTGCGTGGCAAGCCTTGTCCTAATCCGGAAGTAATGCGGATATAATCTCTCGGTATAGTCTTCAGGTACGTTGTGCTTTTTTCCATCACCACCTGTCCGATTATACCCTCTCCCAACGCAAAGCGTTGATTTAAATGTTTCTGACGATCGTACGCATAGCAGGCTACCAGTTCCAATGCTATATTCTTTGAATCCTCCTCATCAATGATATATAGTGCTCCCTGGTTTGCGTCCATATACTTAACCAGATGACTGATGATCTGATTTGACAAGTCGGACAGGCTATCATTTTTCGATCTTAAAATATCTGCAAAACGCGCCAGCCCTTCCGTTGCCCAATTGCGTTGTCTCTCTTCAGATGAAAATTTCTTCATCTGATTGCGCATGCTCACAAGCGATGAGGCAAGTGAATGCTCATCGTTATCCTGATCTATATTATCGTACTGTACATCCAGGTTGCCTTGTTCAATCGCCTTTACAAATTTTGTTGCTCCGATGATTTGTTGCTGATGCTGAGAAAGTTGAAGACGCAATGCATTAAGTTGGGTCTTCTTAATGACAGAATAAGGGAATACTTTCATTTGGTAACTGAAATTTCCCGCAAGGTACCTTCGCGGCAACAACCAGATGATTCTTAATGAGTAAGTGGACGGTTTCTTTGAGTACTCGGAAACGCAAGAAAGAACGGAAACGATGCACTACATTTTGGCACCAATGCGCGCGAGGAAGCCTTCTTTTTTGCGCTTGGATACATCCAGGGATTTATCATTCGTCATTACAACATAGCCACCTTCTCCTCGCACATACTTTTTAATAGCATTCAGATTGATGAGGTAAGAATTGTGGATACGATAAAAATTATGATCGCTCAACATATCTTCGTATTCCTTTAGTGTACGACTTACCACGTATTTCTTTCCATCGGCAACGGTGATTTCAGTATAATTACTCGAAGCTTCACAATATAGGATGTCTTGCGTTTTTACAAATATTAAACCATCCGAGGTTGGCAGTGCAAGTTTATAGTTTTCAGGAATGTTACTTTTCAGATTCTGCATCAACTGCTGCAGGCGTTGTGAGATTGAATCATTCATACGCTTCTCAACCTTGGAGAGCGATCGCTTCAATTCTTCAATGTCAATGGGCTTGAGCAAATAATCTATAGCTGCGAACTTAAATGCTTTGATGGCATATTCGGCATAAGCGGTTGTGAAGATAACTTCGAAATTAAAATCACCAAGTTGTGTAAGCAGATCAAACCCGGTTTCGCGTTGCAACTGAATATCAAGAAAAACAACGTCCGGCTTATGTTGTTGAATGGACTGAACAGCTTCTGCCACATTTTGACATAGTGCTTTAACAGTGACATTATCACAAAATTCTTCCAGCAAAATTTTTAGACTCTCACGGCTTTTCAGCTCATCGTCTACAATTATAGCGTTGATCATAGTTTGGGCTTACACAAGTTAAAAAAGTAAACCTTCATAACCTCAGAAACGGACCCAAATATTTACGCGTGTCCCCAACGGCTGTCCTAAAGCATCCTGTAAATCCTGAATCTCAAAAGCAACTTTGTCACGCTCGTTGATCAACCGAAGACGCTCCTCTGTTAACACAGTACCCATCGAGTTATGCTTCGGAAAATTCTTTGCACGCAACTCCTGTGCAGCAGCACGACCGATTCCATCATCTTCTACACTGAACAGCACACGATCACCATCACTTTGGACAGATATTTTGAGAAGACCTTTTTCCTGTTTGGAGTACAAGCCATGCAGAATGGCATTCTCAACATAAGGCTGAATAAGCAGCGAAGGGATTTCAATATTCTCAAGATCAAGTGCCGGATCAATCACCAATGAAAAATCAAACTTGTTTTCAAAACGTACCATCTCCAGATTGATATAGTGCTTGAGCAGGTCAAGCTCATCTGCAATACTAATTTTGTCATTGACAGAGTGTGTCAATACACCGCGGATAAGTTTTGAAAATGTAGAGAGATAACTGATGGCATTCTGACGATCGTTCTTGGCAATAAAATATTGAATGGAGTTTAATGCATTGAAAATAAAATGAGGATTCATCACCGAGCGCAATGCCGTTAACTTCAACTCACCAATTTTTTTATTGGCTTCCGATAGTTCCTCCGTCTTTTTCTTCTGCTCCGTGATATCGCGGGTATATATAGAGGCACCCACGATTCTGCTCTTCTCAATAATCGGGTGAACGGAATTTTGTGTAGTTATTATTTTACCTTCATATTCTTCGAGTACGGATTCACCGGTGAAGGCCCGATTGTATAATCTGACCCAGTAATCAATCAGATAGTCCGGAAGTTTTCCGCGTGAAACTTCAACCATGTTTTGTCCAACACTATATTCAAGTCCGTAAAGGCTCTTCATGGTCTGCACAAACACTTCATTAATGGCGGTGATGCGATAGTCCATATCTACCGACCATATACTTAGATCCGTATTGTTGATAATCGCGTTAAGCTTCGTTTCATTCTCACGGATTTTATCTTCAGCCAGTTTTTGTTCAGTGATGTCTTCTGCAAAAACCGTTACTCCGGTTATACTCTCTTTCCCTCTGATCGGACTGATGGAGTATTTGAAATATAGGTTGTTCTGCTGTTCCTGGAATTCGTAGGACTCTCCTGCACAAGCGCGGCTATACCGTTCTTTCCATGCTTCGCGGAGTCTGATAGCATCAGGTCGATCAGCGCTATCCGGAACAATGGATTGACCATATACTATATCAATGCCATAGTTTTGTTTTATAAAGTCTTTGAACGTTTGATTGCAAATGATAAGCCGATGATGGTGGTCAACAGCCCACACCAAAAATTTCGTATTGTTAACAGTAGCATGCAGATTCGCTTCACTCAACATCAATCGCTCTTCAGCCTGCCGCTTGCTGGTGATATCATTCATGTAAGCCGTTATACCGCTGATCTCACCTTCCACAAAAATCGGGTGCAGTACACAATGGTATATATGATCGTTTGCTTCAATGTCAAACTCTTCGGTGCTGCCACCTTTTACAATTTCGTATTTACTTCGCCAGAAATTGCTGAACGATGCGGGGTTTATGAAATCAAGAATAGGCATCCCTATAAAAAGATCCGTCTTCTGAAAACGTTTAAAGTACCCGGCAAAGCGACTGTTGAACCGAAGCAATTTATAGCGGATATCTACTGACCAGATGAAGTATTCGGTGTGGTTTAAAATGGATTGGAGGTTGGCCTCGCTCTTCACCAGGTTTTGTTCGATGATCTTTTTCTCCGTTGTATCACGCACAATTACGAGCAAATGATTTTCACCATGCAACTGGATACGCTGTGCAGATATAGTACCGAGAAAGTGCGTACCGTTCTTACGAAGGAAAACGGAGTCAATGGAAACCGTGTCTTGTACGGACAACGTCTTAAAGTATTTATCGCGGTCTTCCTGTATAGCCCAGAGGTTAAAGTGCTTCGATGATTTTCCAATAACATCCTGACGAGTAAAGCCGGCCAGGGACTGTAACTTCTCATTCACTTCAACCAGAACCAGATCGCGTTCGCGGAAGATGAGCATCAGATCAGGATTCAAATCGAATGATTTACGAAAGCGCTCTTCGGCATTTCTCCGCTCTGAAACATCGCGTACAACGGACAGGATATACGGTATACCTTCAATCTCCAGCCGATTGCTCGAGATGATCACAAAAATTACACTGCCATCCTTTCGCAGCCACGGACACTCGATCTCCACCACTTTATTCTGCCGGTAGCGCTCGAAGAAATTGATACGATCTTCATTGCGAACAAAGAACCCTATATCACTGGCTTTTTTTCCAATGACTTCATGCCGCTTATAGCCCAGCACAGATTCAATGCGTTCATTTACATCGGCAATCATCAGGTCGCCTTCGCGGACGATGGTCATCAGGTCTGGGTTGCTGTGAAAGGCGCGTGAGAATTTCTGCTCACTGGTCTTCATCCTTTCTTCGGCTTCCTTCAGATAGGTAATATCGAAGACAAGCCCCACCATACGGTGTGCTATATTTCGATGCAGTACAGGATACGCCGTAATCCGTACCCATTTTTTATACCCGAGCGGTGTAGATATACTTCCCGCTATATCAAACGGAACATCATGCTGTAATTCCATCCGGTGAAAGGCCTCCTTTAGCAACTCACGCCCGGGTGTATCAAAGAGGTCTTCAATCACGCGAAGATCGTTTGTATTAAAAGTCTGGTCTACACCGAATATATTATACATCTCGTTAGACCAGAACATCGTCTTTTTTTCAGGATCGTATTCCCAACTGCCAATACGGGCAAGCTTCTGCGATTGATCCAGTATAAACTCCCGCTCTGAAAGCTGCTGCACATGGTGTGAGAGTTGATCATTGCTTTGTCTGAGTTCTTCTTCGGTTGTTGCAAGTTCCTCTTCACGCACGCGCAATACCTGGTTCAGCATGCGCTGTTGTTCCAGCGATCGTTCCAATACCTCCTCGCGGTTACGTTCTCTGGTTATATCAATCCAGCTTCCTACAGCCCGTATAGCTTTACCAGTTTCGTCACGATCAAATGTACCCTGGTCGATTACACAAACGGTCGATCCGTCTTTTCTGTAAAACCGATATGTATCAAAAAAATTTTCCTCTGTGGCAGCAGCACGTTCGAAATTCTTCGCTACGCGCTCACGGTCGTCTTCATGTATAGCGTCTATCCAGTCCTGTAAAGTATAATTAGGGTCGTTAAAACCGAATTCTTCCAGTGTTGTGTTTCCGGCACTCCAATACAATCGATCATTCAAAAAATCCACTTCCCACATTGCGGCATTGGACAGCTCAGCAATTTTTTTAAAACGGTTCCGCTCATCTTCCAGCTTAACAACAAGTTCTTCCAGCTTTTGATCACGAAGACGCGCGGTCGTTATATCACGCCACGAACCTATAGCACGTGTCACTTCGCCTTGGTCGTTTCGCAAGAAACGTATTGTATCTTGAATGAAATATACCTCGCGGTTAGCGCCATGGAAACGATACTCATGTGTATAGAAATATACCGCAGGCTTATGCAGCGATTTTTCAAACCCGCTTACAGCACGATCGCGATCTTCCGGATGAAGGTTGTTTTTCCAGAAGTCATCCGGCACTGTACCGGAAGGAATGCCATACTTGGATTGGTTGGAAGCGGATGCAAACCAGTATAGATGATGCTTATTGAAATCAATAACCCAGATCGCTTCCCCAATGGTATCGAGGATGGCCGAAAACAATTCCGGGTCGGGAAGTGTATGAAAATCTTTTTCAGTGATGTTATTCAATCGCCCTTACTTTATAATAGTTAAAGTTAAGAGACAGCCGGGATTTGACAAGGAATATTCAGCGATCAAATCATCGCTTACGCCATGTAGTGCGAAACCTCAACGAAATAACAAAAGAGCTTGCTAATAAAGGATCGCCTTATATTACGCACACAGATTCGGAACCTCAATCACAAAGGTAGTACCCTGCCCTACTTTTGATTGTACATTTACAGTTCCCTCCAGTTTTTCCAGTACACCTTTTACGATATATAGTCCAAGCCCTGAACCTTTGCTATCCGCATTGGCACGGAAGAACATTTTGAAGATCTTATCTACATATTCCTCGGGAATACCAATACCGTTATCAGAGAAACGAAGTGTTGCTTTGGCAGCGTCTACCTGTATATCTATTTTCAGATACGAATCGTCCTTGCGCGTGTCGCGGTAGAGAACAGCGTTCGATATAATATTATTAAACACCATCAGCAGCCTGCTATAGTCTGAACAGAATGGCGCTGTCACGGTAATGTTGCGTATACTTTGCACCTTGTCGGCACCCTCCATATACTTTAATGTATCGATCGACTCCTGGAGCAATTCATTAAAGTCAATTTCCTTTTGCATCACATCCATGCGCGCGTTACGCGAGTAATGAATGATATCGGAAATAAAATGATCAAGCTTGTTAACGCTTTTTTCGATCAACGCCAGATACTGATCTGCATTTTTCTTTTCAGGATCGAGCTTGATCATATTGAGTAAACCCTTTACAGACATAAGGGGTGCCCGAAGATCATGCGAGGCACTATATACAAAACGATCAAGTTCAGAGTTGATCTTGATCAGCTCTTCATTTTGTCTTTTTAAAAGATCTTCTGTGCGCGTCTGGTTTGTAATGTCGCGTGAGTACATTGTTAAACCTGTTACTGTTCCGTTCTCCACTATAGGATAAGTTTTTATTTCAAAAGTTCTAGTATCCTTTTCTATCTGGTATGTATCATAATATTTACCAGGTCTTCCTTTCAATCCACTTTCATAACGACTGCGCCACATCTCGCGCACTTCCGGCAATTCTTCCGGTATCAACTCCAGTATACTGGCGCCTCTCAGCAACCTAACGCCATAAGCTTGTTTATATTTCTTAAAGAATTCTTTATTGAAGTCGATCAGTTCAAAATCGGTGTTCACTAACCAGATGCTGTCTTCAATTGTATTTAGAATCGACCGAAGGTTCGCTTCGTTCTCGATGATCTTTTTCTGATACGCTTTACGAACCGTTATATCACGACTGAATACCGATATAATTTGTGAGCCATCCGGTCGTGTACTGGATTTGAAATGTATCTCCCAGTAGTAATTGCGTCCGTCTATTTCAAAAACATCTTCTACTTTAATAGCAGTACCACTCAACGCTACCATGCAACGACTTTTCCATTCCTGGGTAAGCTCTACATTTACCCGTTGCATAGACTCTATGATTGATGTACCCTTCTTCAATTCTATACCATAGGTCTCTATAAAGATCCAGTAGAAACCTGAGTTGAGATTTATGATATTGAAATCTTCATCCAGCAATAAAATATTTGAGTCAGCATCTTCAATGATCGAAGTAAAAATATCCTGCCACACGCTTATCTCTGCATGTTCAAGCATTGTCATACGCTTATAAGTGTTTTGTTGATAATTATCAGACCCGCTCAACGTCCGCTACATTTTAAAATACTATTCATGATCGCAGAATATTGTCTGGCAACAGACCTATTGACACATCTTTGAACGCATACGTTGGTTTATGCGAATGCACTTGTGGTTGCACCAGGAATATCAGAAAGTAAGATCATGGCGTGTGTACGCATACACCACGATTTGGGATGCATTGGCGGCATAAAAAATTGTCACTCTTTCGGTTCAACCTGATTTAAAAACTCTGAAGCCACATTTTCGTGGGGCTGGTCCCTGAAAAAAATCATACTGTATTTTCCGTGTTGAACAATTTTCTAAAAAAGATGGACGCTTACTGTAAAGTGTTAAAAGGATAATTCTACCCTTCTTCACAACGTTTAAACGGGTAAACTATAATTTCCTATCTTTCCGAATTAACGCGATATCCTTTGCAAGATTTCAATCAACTTTTAGCCGACATTGCTTCCTATACCTGGTGGCCTGTTTTATTCCTTATTATCGGTGGTGGACTTTTCTTTCTGATATACTCCGGCTTTGTTCAGTATAAATATTTCATACATGCCATTCATGTGTTGATGGGCAAGTATCATGACGTTAACGCTCCGGGACAGATCAGCCCCTACAAAGCATTATCAACGGCACTGGCTTCCACGGTTGGTATGGGTAATTTATCAGGTGTAGCAGCCGCTATAGCGATGGGTGGTCCGGGTGCATTGTTCTGGATGTGGGTCACATCTTTCATAGGTATGTCCACGAATTACTTTACCAGTACACTCGCGAGTATGTATCGTGGTAAAGATTCAACAGGCGAATTACAAGGCGGCCCGATGTATGTGATCCGCGAAGCGCTCGGAAAAAACTGGCAGCCATTGGCTACTCTTTTCTGTTTGTGTAGTCTGGTAGGTATGCTTCCCATCTTTCAAGCTAATCAGCTTACACAAGCGATTATAGACATTGGATTGAAACCAATGGGTATAGAAGAGCATATGTATATGATCGGTAGTACTCCCATCAGCATTCAAAAATTCATCATCGGAATATTTATTACTATACTGGTATCGGTCGTTATTATAGGAGGTATACAACGCATTGGGAACTGGGCTGGAAGGCTCGTACCGCTGATGATCATTCTGCACTTTATTTCTGTAGCGGTGATTCTTATTGCGTATGCCGACCAAGTGCCATACTATATCAAGCTTGTTTTTACAGATGCATTTGCAGCAGAACATTATCATGGTGATCCGTTTTTAGGAGGTGTGCTGGGTGGTATCATTATGCTGGGTGTTCGCAGAGCAACCTTCTCCAACGAAGCCGGCATTGGTACTGCGCCTATGGCAATGGGAGCCTCGATCAGCACGGAGCCTGTACGGGAGGGATTAATATCGATGTTGAGCCCGGTAATCGACACGCTGATATCATGTTCGCTTACGGCCTTTGCAATTTTAGTAACCGGTGTATGGCAAACGAAAAATGTCACCGGCATTACGCTTACATCGCTCGCATATCGTGCTGCGATGCCTTCGGGTGAATATATATTACTACTCTGCACATTTGTGTTTGCGATCAGTGCATTATTTTCCTATAGCTACTACGGAAGAAAAGCACTCTCCTATTTGATTGGTGAAGAACGAAGCCGGTGGTATGATTACTTCTACCTGTCGATGATCGTAGTGGGTGCTGTGGTTTCGATGGATCTCGTGCTAAACATTATAGATATATCTTTCGCATTGATGGCGATCCCAACAATGCTTTCAGGATTTGCGTTAGCCTCGCATGTAAAACGTGAGTCTAAAAAGTATTTTGAGAAGCTGAAATAATATACTTCTCAAGTATAGCCGCGACCCCATCTTCTTTATTCGAAGCTGTGGTGTAGCGCACCACGGCCTTTACTTCTTCGCGCGCATTTTCGACAGCAACGCCATAGCCTGCGGATTGCAGCATATCTATGTCGTTGTAGTTATCACCGAAAGCCATAGCCTGTTGTATATCAAGTTTATAGTATACCTGCAGTACTTGTATCAATGCCGATGCTTTTGAAATCGACCGTGGTGCGATTTCTATATAGGTTGATTTGGAGCGGTATATATGGATCTTGTCTGCGAGAGTTTCATTCAAAGCAGACTCCAAAGCATTCATATCTTCTTCGGGGCCCATGCACATTACTTTGTGCGCCCCGAGTCCCTCATTCTGCCAGCGTGATAAAACATCCTGCCACGAGGCGATCTGGGGCAAAACTTTTGTAACACGTGCTTCGCGCTCAGTCCAATGATCAACCTGTGGAGCATACCAGTGATCTTCGGTATATAAACTCACATGCGTTGTTTTCGTATTGACATGTTGTAGAATCGCCTCACAAACCGGAACTGGTATAGTAACAGAGTCTAGTACTTCCGGTGTTACTCCGTCAGCTTTATAACGAATAATATACCCGCCATTATAACAAATGAGTGGATGATCCAATATATCAAGCTCACGCTGGAGATGGCGCATAGCGCTTGGCATACGCGAAGATGCCAGGATCACCGGCATTTTGTCTTTTATACTTTTGATTGCCTGAATAGTTCGGGTAGAAAGCTCTCTCCTATTGTCCAGTAACGTACCATCAATATCGGTACAGATCGCGCGGATATCCATTTGTATACTTCTAATTGGAGAGCAAGATAGCACGCGAAATCTAAACCCGCCCGATAAATCTCTTCACAAAAGAAGTATATAGTCTACCACTTGTAGCGGTGAAATATTTAATCACCCTTGATTACCTGCACCCAACTCTTGCAGGTAGCATGGTTCTGAACCGTGACTTCGAAAAAATAAACACCCGATGCAAGGCCTTCAGCCGTCCAATCGTTTTTATAGTCAGCAGCTTCATATACTTTCTTCCCCCACCGATTGTACACTACCAGTGCCGTTGTAAATCCAAAGTTGGAAGGCGTTTCTCCTTTTACCTTTCCATATTGAACAAACAATGCCTGATTCAAATCATCGCCATTGCCCGGTGTGATCACGTTCGGGATTTTCAGTGTGTATACCGGAATAGGCTGTATATTCTCTGTGATGCATACACTGTTGCCAATGGTTCTAACAGCCACCAACTTTACCGGGTAGGTACCATCGTCTTTATACTCATGATCGGTTTCGGGTTCATCTGAAGTAGTGCCATCTCCGAAATCAAAAAATATACGGTCCGTTACTTCCAGGCTATCCGTCAAACTGCGCACATGTATAGCAGGTAAGGTGAAACAATTTTCCTGACGTTGCATTTCAAACTCTGGCGTCACTACCGGAATTACACTTAGCTGAATGGTGTCTCTATGAATACAACCACTCGCTTCGGTAACGGTTATATAGTACGTGGTAGTATCGGTCGGCTTTACTACGGGGTTAGCAGCGTTGGACTTAAACAAGCCATCTGCACTCGTCCAGGAATATATAGCACCTCCGCTCGCCTTCAGCCTATATTCCTTGCCCAGGCACAATTCATCATCCCCCTGAATGGTCGCTTCTGCATTGAATATGTCCACAATGGTAGAGACTGAATCTTTTACTTTACACGTTCCCGGGTCAATGGCTTTCAACCACACTGTATATCTTCCGATGTCCTTATACTGATGTATAATCATGGACTTGTCCGTCTTGGTAATTACTGTACCATCACCCAACCTCCATTCAAACGTCTCACCTCCGGTACTGAAATTCTGGAATACAATTTTATCAGGCATGCAAACTTTGTTTAGACCCGGCATATCAAGTGTTACCGAGTTTGTTTGCAGCCGTGCCTTCAGTGATGAAAGATCGAATTTGAAAGCGAGGTTATTACAATTCCGACTTCGGTTTGTTCGCGACCACGCACCCGGTGTTGTGGGGAAATCAGAAAATGGTCCACGGCATCCCGAACATACAGCATGGTACACAATTCCGTTTTTATCAAAGCGACTTGTACCACCGTCCACATGTGTTTGCGACTGACCGCCTCCTAAAAATGTACCGTACAAAAACTGAGTAGCATCATCGGTGAGCACTATAAAATAAAAGTCATTACCGGAGGTTTGGGATTGCAATGCATCCGCGGAAACGCGCATACCGCTTGTACCGCTTCCTGGCCAATTATTCGAATTAAGATCTCCTCCCCACCCCGACATATATAGGTTGTTACATTCGTTCACCAAAAATGCTGTAGGAGAAATATCCGGTGTACCACGCCCTGATCCGAACACGGTAGAAAATTTGAGAGCCCTCAACGTATTATCAAACTTCTGAATAAACTGGCCACTGTTTGCATTGCGATATACATTGGAAGGCGTTATCGGCATCTTTCCGGAAGTCTGTCCATATACATATATCTCTCCGGCTTCATTCATATCCAGAAAGTATATCTGATCAAAGGAGGATGTACCGGTATAGGTGGCATAATATATATCGTTTCCCGTATTGCTAACTTTTGCAATCCATCCGTCAGCATCCCCTGCCAATGTTTTCTGGTAAGGAAGTGCCGTAACAGGAAAATCACTACTGGTGGTACCACCCGCAACAAATATATCGTTGTTGGCATCGAGTTTCAATGTATGAGAAGCATCTGAACCACTCCCTCCCAGGTAAAGGGAAAACATCAGCTGGCTGAGATTCGCATCCATCTTAAACACGATAGCATCCGTTAGTCCTCCATTGTATGTATTGTCTTTACTGAGCGCTTCCGGAAAATTATCTGATAGTGTAACCGAGCTCACATAAATATTACCCTGTACATCTGTTATAACATCTCCACGGAGTTCATCACCATAATTTTTTGTCAGGGCACTGCCATCAGGATTCAACCCATCGTTCTTAGTCCCGCCTATATATGTAGATGCCAGCAATGTACTTCCATCTTTACTGATACGGGAGATGACTATATCTGAGCCATTAGTATAAGTCACCACGTGTGACACCTCATCACCGCCGTTGTACGATCTGTCGAACGCAGTAGCCGTAGTTGGGAAATTTGAAGAGCTGGTGGTACCCATCACAATGAGTTCTTCGTTTGCATTCATCACCAGGCTATGCGGTGATTCTGACTGGGAGCCACCCAGGTAAGATGCATATAACATCTTGCTTCCGGCTGAATCATATTTCAATATACCTATATCATACAAGCCTCCATACGAAGTTTGAAAAGCTCCTGCTGTGGCCGGATATACCCCGCTATATACTGCCTGAACATAATGATTGGTAACACCGGCAGAATACAGATTACCTTTTTCTCCTGGTGTGGCTGTGCTGCCCCAGTTATCAGCGGCCGAGCCGGAATAGGTTGAGAAGATCAGCAACGGATCAATGGTAAGTTCATAACACGGATCATAGCCGGCAGGAAAATGAAAGGAAAGTATATTGTTTACCAGTTGATATTCACATTCCACTAAAACTTTACGCCCCTCGATAAACTGCCAGGCTACAGGCTTCTTTTCGATGATGTCAGCAAGGGGTGTTGATACATGTAGATCGCCTTGTCGAAGCTGAAGCGATGCAGCACCGCTATACTCTACAACGATTTGTGCAGGATCTGCATTGGGAGCAACGATGAGATCGTACTTCACGTGTTCTCCGGATGAATATACTTTGAGGTCTATACCGGTATATAATGAAGGGTATATAAATCCCTGGTAAGCATACGCCCGGGATGCCCAACGACATGAATCACTTCCGATAAAATAGTTATAGTATTCAGATGATTTACCAAAAGGAAGCGGTGTACCTGATCGGTTAGCTCCGGCAAAGTTCACGTGCACAGCATACCCCTCAATCTGGTCGTCCAGAATGTCAGCTTCATTCTTATCGTTTGCATGGTGGGAGCGCTCATGGATCTGCTGAATCTTCTGCTCATCCAAAAAATAGTATACAAAGCGCCCGGGCTCAACTTGCATGTTGACACCCTGCACCCGCGTTGCAAACTGGATCGAGGAAGGCCATTGATTCTTATTCTCAATAAACTTTACAGGAGGTGCCGGATCGGTGGCCATTGCCAATCGGGCAGTAAAAAGTAACCAGGCTAGCAAGACTCTCATAGTAACCTTCGTAGTAATCCAATATTAAAAAATACCCGGCTCTGAGTGGTTAAGATAAGCGTAAATCCGGACATGTAAAAGAGCCGAAAGATTAAACCAAAGCAAGGAAAATGCACCCCTTGATAAGGGCTTCTGCTTTAGGTCATCTTAATGCGTTGTCTGGGTTGGAATTTTCGAAATCAACAAAATGCGACCTGTAAAGCCGCGAATTTATACCGCACATGCAAACGTTTTATTGGCGGCCGAATGGACATATTACTTTTTATAAAAATATTTATATGTGAAAACATGTATATATCCATAAATCATCCCTAATCTTGCGCCTCCTAATCCCGACCGCAGTCATTATATATAGGCATTTTAATTTTTGTTTTGCGTATGATTTAATCTCCTGATTACACAAAAAATCTCCCTTCATTCAGGCCCCCTTCCTGAAGTAATCAATCTACTTTACCTAATTATTTACAACTAGTGAAAAAACTAATTGGCATTTTCATTGCCATTACGTGGACCTTTTGTGCTTACGGACAAAACAAATTCGGAAATCTATACGTGACATGGGGATACCACAGAGATCAATATAGCAGAAGCGACCTTCATTTTAAAGACAATCAAACCGATGACTATAACTTTACTTTGGAAAATGCCAAAGCTAAAGATAAGCCGGATATGCATGATCTCTTTCGTACACCGCTTACAGTTCCGCAGTATGTTATAAACTTCGGATACTTCTTTGCCAAGAAATCTGATTGGGGGATTGAAGTAAGCTGGGATCATTTAAAATATGTAGTGGTTGATAATCAGATGATGCACCTGAAAGGAGACATACGTGGTAAACATTACGACCTCGATACACTCGTTACTCCTTCTTTCGTTCACGTCGAACATACCAATGGCAATAACTATTTAATGGTGAGTGCTGTAAGAAGAATCAGAGTCCTTCAGCAGACGCATGTAAAAAATCATCTCAGCCTTCTTATCAAAGCAGGTGCCGGTGGTCTCATCCCTAAAACAGACTCGTATATTATGGGCAATCACAACGATGGTCCTTTTCGCCTGAGCGGATTCGTAGTTGGTTCCAGTGTTGCGGCTCGTTATGACCTCTTCAAGTATTTATATGTAGAAGGAAGTATAAAAGGAGCTTTCGCTGACTATACATCGGCGAAGGTATATGAGCAAGGGCGCATTAAACACACATTCTTCTCCGTACAGTATATTTGGTCTGCGGGAATCAATGTTCCCTTGCACATCTAAAAAATCCGACACGCTTTACGTTCAGTATACGTTACTTTATAATCTTCCGAAAAATGCCATTCAGTATTGAGTGGCATTTTTGATTTACAGACTCCGGATAAAAGAAATTGTGTATACTTGAAGTGTTATACCAGGCTATGGAACAACCACCGAAGAAGAAATTCAACATCCAGATAATTGTGGGAATAATCACTACTGCGATCGTATCGATTATTGTACAACAATACTTTTTTAAAACTCCTTCGTATGACGAGGCTATAAAAAAAGCGGCAACAGAAATAAACAAAACGTGTCCGTTGATGGTGGATACTGAAACGCGACTGGACAGTGTAGAAGCTTTTGGAAGAATGTTACAATACAACTATACACTTGTCAACATGGAGAAAGCGAGCGTAGATACAACAGATCTGAAAAATTTTCTAGAGCCTACGATCCTTAATAATATGAAGACGAGCCCTGAACTTAAATATTATAGAGACTGTAACGCCACCCTGGCGTACCTCTATCTGGATAAGAACAAGCAACGGCTGCTTAAAATATCGATCACGCCAGACCGCTACAAAACACCTTAACATGCAAACTATATTTCAGATTACGCTTGTTGTTAACGATTATGACGAAGCGATACAATTCTATACTGATAAGCTAAATTTCACACTTGTAGAAGACACTGTTTTAAGCGAAACAAAACGATGGGTTGTTGTCGCTCCGCAGGGATCGGATGGTTGCAGATTACTGCTTGCCAAGGCAGCGAGTGATGAACAAAAGAAAAGTATCGGTAATCAAACCGGTGGGCGTGTATTCCTGTTCCTGCATACCGATGATATAGGGAGTGACTATACGCGCATGACAGCAAAGGGCGTCACCTTTGTACGCGAGCCCTCTGCAGAAGCCTATGGCACAGTGGCTGTATTTAAAGACCTGTATGGAAATCTTTGGGATATGATTGAGCCGAAGAAGTAAACATTGCAATACTCTATACCCTGTTATGAAAAGGATAGCCTTCGCAGTTCTGTTTTTGCTTATAAGTATACCCATCACTTACTATTTTTGGCCGGAGCAAAAACTACCTCCTAATACAAAGATTGATAAATTGATAGTAAATAAAGCCGAGCGAACCATGACGGCTTTTTCCAATGGCCGAGTCATTAAAGTATATACGGTATCGCTGGGCCAAAATGCTGTAGGCGACAAAGAATATGAGGGTGACAAACGGACTCCGGAAGGTAAGTATATCATCAACGCAAAGAATCCGAACAGCGGCTACTATAAAAACCTGGGTATATCTTATCCTGATAAAGCCGTCCTTCAGGAAGCTAAATCAAAAGGGATGAAGCCGGGTGGTGAAGTGAAAATTCACGGCTTAAAAAACGGAAATGGTTTCATTGGAAAATTTCACCGCATGCGAAACTGGACTGCCGGGTGTATTGCCGTGACCAATAATGAAATGGAAGAATTATATACTGCGGTGTCCGTGGGCACGCCTATAGTCATTAATCCATAGTCAGGAGTGACCGGCTCGGCGACCACTCCTGCCATATCTACGTTATCTTTCTTCAAAATCAAGATCTTTCCCGAAGGTCTCCTTCATTTTCCACAATGCGATCATGGCAATTATAATGGTTCCTGCACCAACAAAGGCAGCACTCTGAATCATACCAACATTTTCGCGCAGCAATTCAAATATAAATGTAAGCGGCAATACCGTGGCGCGTACTACATTCGGCACGGTGGTCGCTACAGTAGCGCGAATGTTTGTACCAAACTGTTCTGCTGCTATCGTGACAAACAATGCCCAATAGCCAATGGAGAAACCCAAGAAAGAAACACGTACTATAAAATATAGTAACCGACTGTTGCGAGAGCGTGAGATACAACGTTATGGCTACGCTGGTAATGATCATAAAAAGGAACACAACTTTTTTACGGCTTTTCAAAAACTGACTCAGGCTTCCGCTACTCAGATCGCCAAGCGACAGCCCTATATAACAGAACATAACAGCTTTGCCAGCATCAACAGCTCCGGGCAATGAAAGTGTCGAAGCAAATTCTGGTGAGAACGTAATCAGGATTCCAATGACGAACCAGATCGGCAACCCGATGAAGATACAACGCGTATAGCTTAGAAAGGTATTCGCCCTGGTAAACAACTGGAAGAAATTACCGCGCTGCACAGCCTTCTTCTTTGTGGATGAAAACATTCCTGATTCCGCCACACTATACCGAAGTAGCAAGAGGCACAAGCCAAGGCCGCCTCCAATCCCATAGGCTATACGCCAATCGGTATAGGCCGCCACAAAATAAGCCAGCACAGCCCCTAATAATCCTACCGAGGCAACCAATGCTGTACCGTATCCACGGATGTGCTTTGGCAATATTTCTGCCACCAGTGTAATGCCAGCACCCAGCTCGCCTGCCAATCCTATACCGGCTATAAATCGAAGTATAGCATACTCGGGAACGTTCGTAACAAAACCATTCGCCAGGTTTGCCAGCGAGTATAAGAGTATAGATCCAAACAATACCGATAACCGTCCACGCTTATCACCAAGTATTCCCCACAGAATCCCTCCAACCAAGAGCCCTGTCATTTGGACATTGATCAGGAAAATCCCTTCCTTCAGAAGTTGATCACCGCTTAACCCAAGTGCTTTTAGACTGGGCACACGAACTATACTGAATAACAACAAGTCATATATATCTACAAAGTATCCAAGCGCGGCAATAATTACCGGTGGCTGAAGAACTTGTCTCCAGGTGCTTTTTTCATTCATTCGAAAGATGATTTAGGAATTGACGGATGATAAGGGCACAATGCTGCAGCGTTCACTATATTAGTATATATAGATAGCGCTGCAGATCGTTTTACTCTATTCTAGTTTCTGATAAAGATCGCGTAACGCATCTCCCCTGCTTGTTTTACCGGGCTCAGCATTCACTTTTAGACCAGAGAGCTTCTCCCAACTTCCGATGGTTTCTGCATCGATGGGATCACCAAGTTTTGCCTGCCATGCCGGCAGATAACCACGGAGGGCCATGATCTGTATCACTTTAAATTCCGGACTTCCAGGTTTTACATCCTGAAAGTATATAAGTGTTGCCTGCTGATCAATGAGTATAGATTGCAAATCTTCGACCGTTATATTTCTTACTTTCATTTGCTTGTCGATGGCCAATGATGCGGCTATACCGGCCGCTTGTCCCAAGGCCATCCAGCAAGGCTCCATGCGGATCGTTGAAAAACCGATGTGACTTCCCGATACAGGCACTGGCAAAAGAAGATTGTCAACGGTCTTGGGAACAATTACACCATACGGCACCGTATATACCTGTGACGGGTAACTTAAAAAACCATCGAGATGAATCCGGTTAGGTTCGCGTTTTCTTACGGCATGTGAATCAAATGCATAATGACTGGCAGTAACACTTGATGTATGCACAGGAGGACGCTGACCCGGTGCAACTTCTGTAGCATCTTTCACGGTAAAGAAGTACATCCCTTCAAATCTTCTTCCCTCACGCACATATACCTGCCGTGGAAAATTATCATTATCGGTATACTCGTCTTTAGCAAAGCCCCACTCCTTTGCAGCTTTCCGAAAATGCTCGGGCAGTGCTTTATCATTCTGTGCAAACCAGATCAGGCCTTGTATATAGCTTCGAAGACGCAATGCATATCGGTCGCGCCATGCCCAACTGGATGTGGGCCATGGCCAGTTCTCCTCCGGAAGATCTGTAGATATAAATGCCATGTGCTGATTATTCGCATCCGTTTTGGCATTGGGCAGCGGTACCATGTTTGTAATTTTTGCAATGCCCCATACATCGCCCGGGATTTTACTGACGTTCCCTTTCTGAATATGCTTTCGGTTCTCCTCCAGCATCGCGGCTGTAACCTGTTGCATTTGTACACCGGTATGTCGGCCGGTCCACACGTCTTCAATCAACGATATATACTCTTCGCGATTATACGACAGAGGCTTTTTCACTTCAACCCGATTAGCCGGATTGTTGGTGAGGCACAAGCGATAGTTATAGGACTGCACAGCATTGTCGCCCTGAAACGTTGTTCCCGCCCCTTCAGTACCACCCCAGTATTTATATACTATACCTGCACCGCGCTCGTTGAATTCATCTTTACCTTCACGTCCAAGTCGAAAAGGAACATTTGCAGCAGCACCCAGGTCGCCTTCGTATGTTGCATCAATAAAGATCTTACCGGTATATTCTTCCCGCTGTTGGGATTCGCGATTTAGTATATAGATTTTCTCTATCCGATCATTCTGCATGACTATATTTTTTTCGGACACATCGAACTGCCGCATCTTGTGGATCGTTACTTTCGTTTTATGTTCTGCCAGCATTTGCTCCAGGATAATCTCTCCTACGGAAGGCTCGAAGTGGAATCCATCGGAACAATCTTTTACCTGCCTGGAATCTGCGCCATACTTGGCAGTATAGTATAGCTTAATCCGGTTAATGAAATCCAAAAATAAGCCGGTGGTAGCACCGCGTGTTGCGATATCAGTAGCCCCCAACCCATTTGCGGGTAAACCACCAATGTGATTGGTACGCTCTAGTATAACCGATGTCTTGCCTTCCTTTGCCGCTGCTATAGCAGACATGATTCCTCCGGGAGTTCCCCCTACTATAACAAGGTCATATTGCGCGAAAGAACATATTGATAAAAAAGAGAATATACTCAGGAATAAAATTTTCATGATGGATGTAGTCTTCATGTTAGCGGTAGCTTTTTAACATTGATGATAGCGGTCTCAATTGGCGGCAGGTACCCAGATGACTGCATCTGCAAGCACTTTACCATCGGAATCGGCCGAGGATATCTCCACGAAAGCTGTATTTCCTTTGGCAAGTGTATATTTACCAACATCGACCCACTCCCCGGAAGTCTGGCCTTCAACGATGATCTCGGAAGATTTAATAATATGAGAATATTGCTTCTTTCCGTCAGAGACCGTTACGGTAGTGCGCGAAGAGATACCCGACACTTTTGGGAAGTATATATATACATGATAAGATCCATTCTTCGGAATATCCGGAGTAAACCGTACGGATTGATTATTCTTGGATGCGGGATCGTTGACAAAAAATGAAGGTCCATAGCCACCTTTTTTCTCAGCAGTCCAGTTGCCTCGTTTAGTTACACGTTTGGTATCCTCGTTATCGACCAGTACATCAAAGAGGCTGCCATCCGCCAGCGGATTTGCCGCTAGCTCTTGCTGGAGCTTTGTCACATCAATGGCATGAATGCCGATGTTCTTGTTGATGGCCTGTACCGCAGCCGTTGCGGCCGATTGTGCGAGCACCATGAAAACAGGTTCCATGCGAATCGAGCCATACGCTATATGTGTAGCGGACAAACATACCGGCACTAAAAGATTCGTACACTCGGATGCCTTCGGTATGATAGAACCATACGCAATCGGGTAAGGGCCAAATCCGCCAATCTCCACATTGCCTTCATTCTTTACCTGGCCATTCACGACAATCCGTTGGCAGTTGTGAGAATCCATAGTATATGCCGCCATACCAACGCCATCTTTCACCACCAGCTTACCTTCGCAGTTTGCCTGGCTCATTACATAACTTCCCACCATTCGCCTGGCTTCGCGAATATAGAGTTGTGGCGACCAATGTCCATTGTCTATATATTCATCCTTCGGGTATCCCCACTTGAGCATTTCATCCCTCAGCTCCTTGGGAACACGCGGATCGTGTCCAAAAAAATATAGCAGGCCCTTAGTATACTGCTCATGCTCGTAAATAATCTGTTTACGTTGTTCGTAGTTTCCATCCGGATATTTATAGTTCATACCTATCATATCGGTAGAGAATCCACCGCGATTGTTAATATCCGTCTTGTTATTTGGCATGCGACTCCAAATGAAATAATCATCCAGTCTTTTCTTCTGCGGGAATGCTTTGAACAGACGAACTGCTAATTCATACCGCGTAGAGTCGTATTCTTCAGGCCTGGTAATTGGCACAAAATTATTCTTATCAGACGATAAACAAATGCGGTAATTATAGGCCTGCACTTTTTTATCACCCGTTCCTGCCGGTAATAATGCTTCACGGCTAACACCCCAGACCAAACCACTCTCTTGTCTTCCGGGAAGTATATAGGGATCTATACCTTCGGGGAACTGGTGCCCTTCCATCAGTTGCACGCCATTGATGGTTTCATTGAAGTCTTTATTATCTTCTCTTCCTACTACATACGAGACACCGGCTTTTGCCAGCACATCCCCCTCGTAGCTACAATCAATATATACCTTTGCCCGGATCACTACATTTTCAGCACTGCGGTTTGCAGAATGCTCCAGTGTAATCTCCGTGATTCGTTTGTCTTGCTTCCTTACTTCCTTTACACGATTCTCAAACAGCACTTGAAATTTGCCCCGGGCAACGTAATCTTTAAATATATCTTCTGCTACATGCGGCTCAAATGTCCATTGCTCAAATTTACCATAGTGCTGTCCCACACGCCTATAAAAATCACGCGCTAAACCGGTGATTGCATATTTGTTGCCGATATCAGTATATCCTAATCCCCCTGAACTCATTCCCCCCAGATGTCGACCCGGCTCGATCAGGATGGCGGTCTTGCCAAGTTTTTGTGCTGTATAGGCCGCTATAACTCCAGCCGAAGTTCCGCCATAAACACAAATATCCGTTTCAATAATTCGTTGGGCCCACAGAGGTGAATATAGTGACAAGAGTATAACGCATGCCGCTATGCATTTTTTAAAGATCATGCCGTAAAGTTTAGAATGTTATATATACAGGCACCCGCTATAGGCAGGTGCCTATTAAAAAAGCTAGTAACCTGTATTCTGATCAGAAGCGTCCAATGCTTTATTATAGAGCAGCTCCGAGTTCGGGATCGGCCAGAACATATGTTTCTCAGCAACGTCAATATTCTTCACTTCCTTGATACGTTGCTTCGCTATACCCAACCGTTTCAGATCAAGCCAGCGTTTACCTTCGTACATGGTTTCATAGCCACGCTCTTCTACTACCTGGTCAATAAATGTAGTGAGATCAAAATCGCCTATGGCAAAGTCAACCGGAGAAGGTGTATTCGCATCGTAACCATACGCTCTGCGATGTACTCTATTCAAACTCTCCAAAGCTTCCGCAGTGGGCGCATTGTTCGCGCGTGCATTGGCTTCCGCATGGAATAATAGAACATCGGCATATCTATACCATGGAAAATCATTACCAGCACCCAGGTTGGTGGCAATCGGATCTCTGTATTTCCGATACAGGCACGTGTTGGCTCCTAATCCTACATCTACATTATAGAGTATATGTGCCTTGCGGAGATCAGCCTTATCCCAGTTTTTGATAATACTATTTGATGCGGAATCAGTATATTGAGCATATACACCACCCGGACCATAATACTTATACTGTGTTGTGGCACGATGCGCATAGTTTACCAATCCGAATCCCTGCTGACGGGAATATTTAAAATAGAAGATCTCTTCGGATGTCGTCACTACCTCAGGGCCATAAATTTTCTGAAAATCCTCTGACACTGAAACCGGTACTAATGAATACTTGCCTGAAGCTATAACTTCCTGTGCTTTTGCACTCGACTCTTCCCACCGTCCCAGGTTCAGGTATATTTCCGACAGCAATGTTTTAGCAGCCCACTTCGTAGGCTTGCCGGGTTGTGCGGGCGCATCCGGCAGCGAAGCTTCGGCAGCCAGTGCATCACTTTCAATGAGCGCATATACTTCTTCTATACTGGCGCGCTCTACATTTATCTCCGTCATATTATTTTCAGTACGAAGCGGTACACCTTTCCAGTTTCGTACCATAACAAAGTATATCAGTGAACGGAGATACTTGGCTTCGCCAACGTATAAATCTATAGCGGCCTGCGAAATATCATTTCCGTTGGGCACGTTTTTGATTACAATATTCGCATTGCGAATGGACTGATAAAGATTGTCCCACACAGCACTTACACGCGTGATGTTGGTGTTATCAAGTCCCTGGTATAAACTCACGGGAGTCTGACTTCCGCGTGAATTACCATAGTCGACCATTCCTTCCTGCTGTGCAGGATAATTTATTCCAAATGCACCATCTGTGCGCATCGGGCCGTAGATCGCATTCACGGCAGCAGCAGCTTCATCGGCTGTGTTATAAAAAACTTCTGCTGATAAAGATTTAGGATTTTCCTCTAAAACTTCGCTGCAACCTGTTACGGCCAGCGCTGTAATTATATAGGTGAATATCTTTTTCATAATATAAGGTTTAAGAGCTTTTGCTATTGGCTATTCGGCCGCCAGCCTGGTGTGATGTACGAACGTGTGTGGTATACTTTCCAAGTATATATAATTAAAATCCAAGTCGTACGCCTACCGTCATCGATTTGGATGTTGGATAGCTGTAGTGATCTATACCCAGGCGAATAGAATTGGATCCACCGTATGAGTTGATTTCAGGATCATACCAGGAGTATCCCGTAAGGGTAATCAGGTTTTGTCCGCTCACATAGATCTGTGCTTTGCGTAGCCAGTTCAGATTGAAATTGCCTACCGGAAGATTATAACTTAGCTGTATATTTTTAAAACGCAGGTATGATCCATCTTCTACAAAGCGATCGGACACTTGTGTTTGTGTCGAGCGGCTGATGACCGGATACTTAGCATCCGTATTTTCTGGTGTCCAATGGTCTTCATATACTTCCCGCGGCATGTTCAATGCCTGACCATAATCCAAGGTCTGGTTCACAGCACTTAAGTTGAAGATGTCATTGCCGTATGAGCCCTGAATGAATACACTAAGCTCAAAGTTTTTATAGGCCATATTGGAATTGAATCCATAGATAAATTTAGGATTGGGATTTCCAATGATGCGCTTATCGCCTATATCCCGTGTTCCGTTAGCATTAAAATCTTCATATACTATTTTACCGTTAGCATCATACCCTTTCTCAACATAACCAAAGAAGGCACCGATCGACTCCCCTTCGCGCAGTATATTTATATTATCATTTACCACGGATATATCAATGGATTGTCCCAACACATCGTTACCGCCATACAGCTTCACTACTTTATTTCTGTTGATGGACATGTTGGCCGAAACATCCCACTGAAATGGCCCCTCCAGCACAACGGCACTGGCAGCGAGCTCAAGTCCTTTATTCTGAACTTTACCCACGTTCTGGATAGTATAGCCATACCCGAGTGATGAAGGCAGTGGCACGTTGTTCAACAAATCACGCGTATTCTTTACATAGTAATCCGCTGTTAACGTAAACCGATTCTGCAGGAACCCTATATCTATACCTACATCTGACTGCGCGGTGGTTTCCCATTTCAATGGACCTGCCAATCGTGTATCAGGAGCATAGTATGTAACCAGTGCATCGCCAAATACGACTTTCCCCGACACCAGCTGATTAAGCGTCTGGTATGGATTGATTGCTGTGCTTCCGGTTTCACCGTATCCTGCGCGTACTTTAAAGTCAGATATAAAAGATATACCTTTCATGAATTCCTCTTCTGATAATCGCCACGCCAACGATGCGGAAGGGAAGCTTCCCCACTTCTGCCCTTCGCTATAGCGTGAAGAACCATCGGCACGAAAACTGATCGTGGCCAGATATTTTTCGTTAAATGAATAATTTACGCGCGCCAGATAAGACAATAGGTGCCACTCTGAGAAAGATGAACTGGGTACGCCCTGTGTAGCCGCTGCTCCTATATCAAAGGACTCTTGTACATCGCTTACAAATCCGCTGCCGGATGCATTGAGTGTTGTAGTGGTATAATTCTGATAGGTAAAACCTGCTACTGCAGAGAGATTGTGCCGTCCGAATTCCTTGGTATAGCTCACCGTGTTTTCGCTCAGCACACTGCTGATCTGGGTTGTGCCCACAGAAGCCGATCCTGCCGAGTTAATAAATTTCTTTGTGGTATAGCCATCGGTACGATCTTCGGTATTTTCTATACCACCCAGTATTTTAATCGATAATCCTTCAATGGGTGTAAAGGTCAGTGCACCGTTGGTGAGTACTTTATTCGAACGGATGTGATCAGATTGCTGCTCGATATAGTTCAAGGGGTTGGTAATAACGTTGGATCCCCAGGAATATGCTGTCATCAGATTGGTATAGGTACCATCGCTGTTATAGGGTGTTTGTGTAGGATAACCCGATAGCATGGCAGAGATCAATGATCCTCCCCTGTTTCCGCCACCGGAATTTTTCCGGTCCGAATCAATGCGGCTTAATATAGTATTGAGATCGAATTTGAATTTTTTACTGATGTCGGTAGTAATATTCGCGCGTACTGAGTTGCGTATATAGTTACTTCCAATAATAATTCCGTCCTGGTTGAAATTGCTTCCGGAAATAGAGAAGCGTGTCTTTTCGCTGCCTCCATTTATAGTTAAGGAGTGATTTTGAATGGGCGCAGTTTGCAGTGCGAGTTCCTGCCAGTCGGTACCTTCACCAAATGAGTTTATCTCATCTTGTGTAAAATGCGGAGCGAGTCCATCGTTGGCGGCTTGCTCGTTGTAGAACAAAGCATACTCCTTCGCATTCATCATTTCAATTTTCTTACGAATAGTTTGCCAACCGTAGTAGCCGTCATAGTCTACTGTTGTCTTTCCCTGCTTGCCTCTTTTTGTTGTGATGATTACCACACCGTTTGCACCACGCGATCCATATATAGCAGTAGCCGATGCATCTTTCAATACTTGTATAGATTCTATATCTACATTGTTCAGCAAGGTAGGATTACCCGAATATGGGAAACCATCTACTACGTAGAGCGGTTCGTTGCTGCCCTGTAGAGAATTTGTACCGCGGATCCTTACGCTTATAGAACTTCCGGGTGCTCCTGTATTTTGCGAGATCTGTACACCGGGTGCTCTTCCGGAAAGTGACTGCACTAAATTTGTAGCAGGGTATGCATTCAGTTCTTCCGACTTGATAGACGCTACTGAACCGGTGAGATCAGACTTTTTTACTTCGCCATATCCCACCACAACCACTTCCTGTAATGAAGTGACATCAGCCGCCATGATTACGTTGATCGTTGTTTGATTTGCTATAGCAATCTCCTGTGTAAGGAAACCTATAAATGAAAAAACAAGTGTAGAGTTTTCATCTTCAACAGAAATACTATAGGCACCGTTCGCATCCGAAGTTGTGCCGACCGAAGAACCTTTCACAAGTATATTTACTCCGGGCAAAGGTTGATTCTGCTCATCGGTAATCGTTCCGGAGATGAGTATATCGTACGCTCCCGTGCTGCTATAGTCTTCCGGAGCACTATCACTCGAGCCGGTTCGCTCACGGGTGAGGACGATTTGGTTACCGTCTGCCTCAAATACAATATGCAGCGGTTCAAGGATCTGTTTCAGGAGATCTCCGAGGCGCTCGTCTGTTGCCGTTAAGCTGACGTGTTCTTTCGGAGAGATCAGCTGCGACTGATATAAAAATTTAACGTCTGAAGTACGTTCAATTTTTTGTAACGCAGTACGAAGATTTACGTTCTTTAATTCAATCGTAACCTTCTTTTCCAACACTTGTGCAGTGATTTCACTGGCGTGAGCCACGCCTAAAAAAGTAAGGAAGTAAATAAAGTGAATGAATGAAACCCTCATAATGAACAATAGATGTCCATGAACTTGTAGTTCTTTTTTCATACTTTTGAAATGTTTTGTCTTGATGTGATACAGAGAGGCAACGCCCCCTCATCCTCGCCAGGATGAATATGGGTGGCATTCAGAACCGGTGGTGTTAGCCCACCATCGGTTTCTTTTTTTGGTAGTTATGTTTTCATAGTGTTGCTGGTTGAGTTTGGGTAAGTGTATATTCTTTCATCAGAGCATCTCATCGCGTACTACATCCCTTGCCGTAAACAATGATGTGCGAATCAATAATCTCGTAAGTAGCATCTATACCTTTGCAGATAAGTTTCATCTTATCGTATAGCGGAACATCCGATAACGAAGCGTTGATATAGCAATTGGAAAGTACTTCCTCATCGTACACGATCTCTACACCATAGGCATTTTCGATCGCTTTAAATACTTCACGGATAGGTTCATCTGTAAATTCAAATTCCAGCTTGGCAACGGGTACCAACACGCTTGGATTTTCTACGAGTGACTTCACCATCTTCATCGCGTTGCGTTCATATACCACCTGCTGATTGGGCATGAGTACAACACCTTCCACGCGGTCTACTTCGTCTTTAACAGGCGCTTTCTTTTTTTCTTTGCTCAGGTCTTTAAACACCGATACTTTTCCGGTCTTAACCTGCACCATTACCTTTTTTTCTCCTATGAAATTGCGTACGGTGAAGCTTGTCCCCAACACACGGGTAACAATCTCATTCGCATGCACAATGAAGGGGCGATTCGGATCTTTCTTTACTTCAAAGAATGCTTCACCGATCAAGTATACTTCACGGAGATCAATTTTAAAATGTTTAGGATACCGCAGCATACTATGGGGCTGCAATACAATAGATGTACCATCCTCCAGGATAATCGTTTTGGGTACATCGCCATTGTTAACTTGTTTCTCCAGATTTATCATAGCAATCACCGGGTGATGATTGACAGCAGGATGTCCCACGAAAACAACTCTGTAGCTATACCAACCTATACCCAGCACGATCATTACCATCGCTGCTTTACTATACCACTTGCGCCAGAAAGGTATCGTTCTCTTTTCTTCCTGCGCCAGCAGGTTCAATGTAACGGATATATCTTTCCATACCGCTTTTTGTTTTTCAGCATCGGGTATATGTTGAGGCTCCTCCAGTATAGCGCGGATCATCAGTTTCGCCTCCTCCACTTCTTCCTGGCGATGCGGGTATGCCTGCAGCCAGTTCGTCCAGAACACATCGAGGTCAGGGTACCGATGGGCATACTTTACCCACTTGATGAAGTCATCATCGGTAGCGAAATCTTCGGCACTAAAACGGGTATAGTCTTTCATACATGAAGTTAATTCAAACGATATAACAGCTAAAAGCAACGTTTTCTGAATTTAACTCACCTTCCGGAAAAAATATTTTTTTTAAGAAGTGTTGAAGACACACGTACGAGCAAAATCTTACTTCTTCTCAGAAGTATAGAGTATGGAAGTATATCGCTTGGGAAGAAAAAGATTGTCAGCTCAGAAGACAGAATAATGTCAGGCTGATAACATATTTGGCGTAGTGCCTGAGTTGTAGCAACCCGCGTTGAACAAGGTTGCGAGCTGACTGCTCGTTCACATTTAATATAGCGGCAATTTCATCGAACGCCATTTCATCGTAGTAGCGAAGTATAAGTGCTTCATATTGTCGAGGCGACAAATCACTCAAGAGCTTTTTCAGCCTATATATGCGTTGATGATTATCTTCTTCATCGATTAGATTTTCTTCGGAGGAAGGCGTTGATGCTTTCAATGCATCTTCAATGATCGATCCATCGGAAGTAAAATAACTATTGCGCGAATCATTGCGCATCAACCTTCTTCGTAAAGATCGGTATAAGTAAAAACGAACCGAAGTAGTGGAAGACAATGTTTTTCGGAAACGCCAGAGGTCTACAAACAGATCATGTATACCATCTTCAAGTGCTGCTTCACTTGTGCCGATCTTCCGGCCGTAATTATATAGCAACTTAAAATAACGATCATACAACCAGGAGAAAGCTTGCTCATCTCCCCCTCTCATGGCATCCCACTGCTGCAATTCCATATCGATTGTTGAATCTCCGTGCATGATCTTAATGCGTTGAAATAAATCAAATTATTTTACAAAAACCAACTCCGGTCTACATTTAAATCGTTTGAAATTTTTTATATAACTACAACGACCACTCGAAAAATACCGAAATAAGCACACTGGTGCAGATTTTACAGGGATCGATCAACACTCTAAAATCTTCGCTTTCGTTTTTTTATCTTTACCTTTTTTAGCTTTACGACTAGTCTGACCATGCTACTTTCCTCACACAACATTCTACTTTTAGGTTCACTTCTCCTGTTTGTCAGCATCATTTCAAGCAAAACTTCTTTCCGTTTTGGTATACCTGCATTGATACTATTTCTTATTGTTGGTATGGTTGCAGGATCGGATGGCCTTGGCGGGATATACTTTAACGATCCGAAGGTTGCTGAGTTCCTCGGAGTAGTAGCACTTACATTTATACTTTTCTCCGGAGGACTTGATACAAAGTGGGAAAGCGTAAAGCCCGTACTGAAAAGCGGAATATCATTATCAACCATTGGTGTGTTGATCACTGCTGCTGTTGTCGGAATCTTCTCTTCGTATTTTCTAAATATATCTCTAAAAGAAGGGTTGTTACTAGGTGCCATTGTATCCTCTACGGATGCCGCGGCTGTATTCTCGATTCTGCGCTCGCGTAATATAGGATTGAAGGGAAACATCCGCCCACTGCTCGAACTGGAGAGTGGCAGCAATGATCCCATGGCGTATTTCCTCACAGTCAGCTTTACATTCCTGGTTCAAAACCCGGATGCTTCCATTGTTTCATTGGTTCCTAAATTTCTCATTGGCATGGGATTGGGTACCGCTTGCGGGTATATATTTGGCAAGCTCATGATCTATATCACCAACAAGATCAAACTTGATATTGAAGGATTATACCCTGTATTAATATTATCGATGGTGTTCTTCACTTTCTCCTTTACAAACTTTATCGGTGGTAACGGTTTCCTGGCAATCTATATAGCGGCTATCATTCTGGGCAGCAGTAATTTTATTCATAAGAAAAGCTTAATGAAGTTCTATGATGGACAAGCATGGTTAATGCAAATCATCATGTTCCTTACATTAGGACTGCTTGTATTTCCGAGTCAGATCGTACCGTTTATAGGAAAGGGCGTGTTACTGGCGGTGGTGCTTATTTTTGTCGCACGACCTATCGCGGTATTTATAGCCCTGGCACGAGCGAACCTGCGCTGGCGCAAAAAATTATTTATATCCTGGGTGGGTTTGCGTGGTGCAGTACCGATCGTATTTGCTATGTATCCATTAATAGCAGGTATTCAGAATGCTCACATGATCTTTAATCTTGTGTTCTTTATATCCGTATCATCGGTGCTGGTGCAAGGCACCATGCTGCCCGTGGTAGCGAAGTGGCTGAAGGTAAGCGTTCCTGAAAAGCTCAAACGGAAATTTCCACTCGATATAGAAATCAAAGATGATCTGAAAGCAGAACTGCTCGAACTAGATATACCGGCTGACTCCCCTATAGCGGGTAAGGCTGTGGTGGAATTGGATTTACCGCGTAGCGCTTTAATTGTTTTAATCCACCGCGATGGCAAATACCTGACGGTGCGTGGTGATACGGTGATTGAAGGGAGCGATCACTTGCTTATTATGGCTGACACGAAAGATGTGGTTAAAGATATATATGCCTGCTTCCACCTGAAACTATAGAACGGCTATATATACTTACCGGGCACTTACGCGCCAAACGGTATTGGCTGCATCGTCTGCTACCAGCAAGGCACCATCTGCAGCAACGGTGACTCCTACCGGACGGCCATATACCTCATTCTTACTGGCGTCTTTAATAAAACCTGTAAGAAAATCTTCAGGTACACCGGGCTTGTTATTGTTAAAGGGAACGAAAACAACTTTATAGCCTGCAAGCGTAGACCTGTTCCAGGAACCGTGTTGTCCTATAAATGCACCGTTATGAAATTTAGCAGGAAACGCTTTTGAATCATAGAATGAAAATCCCAGAGACGCAGAATGTGCTTCAAGCTTTACTTCGGGAGTGAGTACATTTTTAAGAGAATCCGGTAACGGAAGGTCAACACCTGGATCATCGTGATTACCAAAATAGGTATAGGGCCATCCATAGAATCCATTCTCTTTTACACTGGTGAGATAGTCTGGCACAAGTTCATCGCCAAGATCATCGCGCTCATTTACGGCAGCCCAAAGTGTATGAGTACCAGGTTGTAAATCTATACCTACCGGATTGCGTAGTCCGCCTGCATAAACGCGAAGCCCCGATCCATCAGGATTGATCTCCAGTATATTTGCGCGGTGAAATTCATACTCCATTCCGTTCTCGCCATTGTTACTACCAGAGCCTACCGCTATGTATATCTTGCTGTCATTCTCGCTTGCTATAATATTCCGTGTCCAATGATTATTATACCCACCCGCAGGCAACGGAAGGATTTTCTCTCCTTTTGCTTTTATAGAGTTCTCGCCTGATTTATAGGGATAACGCCAGACACCATCGGTGTTAGCAACATAAAAATGATTGTTGAGTATGAGCATACCGAAGGGTTGTGTAAGACCCGATAAAAAGACATGGCGCTCATCAGGTTTACCATCTTTATTAGTATCACGGAACAGCGTAATACGATTTGCACTTTCGCCCAGGTTCTGCGAATCATCTTTACCTGTGAGTTCGTTCACAATCTTCTTTCCGCCTTTCGCTTCGGTATTTGCTTCCGAAACAAATATATCTCCGTTTTGTCCTATATAGATCCATCGTGGATTTCGCAGACTGTCTGCAAACTTCGTTACGGTAAATCCTTCGGGAGCAACAGGTGTTTTATTTGCAGGCCAACCCAGTACATTACAAAAATTCTTTACGGATTTGGTAGCGTAAGGAACCGGCAATGCGGTATCCTCCAGAGACGTTGCAACGGTATCTGTAGACGCCTTGATATTTTCCCGCTTACGCGAATTGCAAGCCGTTAAAAAAATTACGATCAGCAGAAAAGATATCCGGATGATGGCTTTCATTTATATATGCCGGTTGATTAAATACTACGTACCGTGTTGGTTGCTTTTACTTTCTTATCGGGTTCAGGGTCCACTTGAGTAATAACAACCGTCTTCTTTCTGATCTTCATATTCAACAGCTCTATACCCAGCGCAAACGCCATTGAGAAGTATATATATCCCCGCGGCACATGGACATGGAAACCTTCCACTACCAACAACGTTCCGATCATGACCAGGAAAGCAAGTGCGAGGAGCTTCATAGCCGGATGCTGATTAATGAAGTCGCTGATGGCGCGTGAAAAGAACAGCATCACGGATAGCGAGATCACCACTGCAATAACGATAATGATCACGTTTTCAACAAGACCAATGGCCGTCAGTATAGAGTCCAATGAAAAAATAAGGTCGATTAAAATAATCTGAATAATTGCTGCGCGCAGGCTCAATGGTTTGCTCTTCACTTCTGTTTTACCAGCGCCCTCAATCTTGGCGTGAATTTCCGATACGCTTTTACCAATCAGAAAAAGTCCACCGGCTAAGAGAATAATGTCGCGATAGCTGAGTTGAAAATCGTTGAACGTGAAAATTGGTTTCTGCAATCCAATGAGCCAACTCACTCCCAGCAATAGCAGTATTCTGGCAACCAGCGCGAGACCGATACCTAACGCTCGGGCTCTACTTTGTTGCGCTTGAGGAAGTCGCCCTGTTAGAATTGAAATAAAAACAACATTATCTATACCCAGAACAATTTCCAGGAATGTTAATGTTACCAAACTCACCAGTCCTTCGGTTGTTAAAATAGAATCCATGATCTTTCGCTATGCCCTCAACAGGCTTAAAATTCAGCGCCAGATCTTTTCTTGATGTATTTAAGACTTAATTATGCCGATATGTATCTGGTTGATCTGTTCATTGTACAAGATCTTCTACAGACATTCGCGCTTCATTGGAGAAAACGAATTGCTCATCATTACAAAATTATGCCTTGTCTCATTCATGAAAGCATATAGATGAAGCACTCCGATCTGTTCGTTTCTATAACAAACAAAATATAAAATGGGAGTTAAGTATAACTTTGTATCTTCATTACATCACCGCATTGCTACCATTACAGGTGTTATATTGATAATCGTTACAGCCTGTACCGATCATGATTCTTCGTCTACTGTCAGTTGCAGTGGCGTAACGGTATCATATGAAACGGATGTCAGTCCGATCATTCAATCATCGTGTGCTACCAATTCCAATTGTCATGGTTCAGGGAGTAATCATGGCCCAGGTGAGTTATTAACATATAGTGATGTATATAGCGCCCGGAACTCCATTAGCACAAGTGTAACAAGTGGTGATATGCCGAAAGAAGGATCGTTAACATCTGATGAGAAAAATGCAATCCTGTGCTGGATTACGAGCGGGGCTTCAAACAATTAATCGCATAATCACAATATATACATATAAGCAGGACCTCACCGGAATCAACATCCCAACAAGGTCCTTACTATAGCTTCAATTCTATTTCGTTATTTTCTTACTTTATAAAGTGTGTAGCCGTAGACAAAGATCACGGCATAGCAGATGATTGGCAGATAATACGCAGCGGCAATACTTTTGTTTGCTACAATTCCCATAATTGGCGGGAACAGCGCACCGCCTACTACGCCCATCACAATATAGGAAGAGGCCTGCTGGGTATACTTACCCATGTCTTTTAATCCTAAGCTAAATATAGTGGGAAACATTATGCTGAAGAAGAAGTTTAACATGATGAGCGACACAAAGGACACTGTGCCCCAGCTCTGTGCAATGATAATGCAGAGTACAATATTCGCCAACGCATATATGGAAAGTAATTTATTGGGAGCTATAAATCGCATCAGGAAAGTGGACAAAAATCTTCCGGCCATCATCGCTACCATGCTAAGTGAAAAGAAATAGGCACCACGTTCATCGCTCATGCCAGGATTGATTTCCACGCTATAGTTAATGAAGTATGCCCATGTTCCGCCTTGTGCTGCTACGTTAAAGAACTGTGCGATCGCTGCCCATACAAAATGAGAATGTTGAAATAGTTTCTTCTTGGGGATAACGGCTCCTGTCGATGCTATATCTATACTTGAATCATGTGGATCGGAAATGGGTGGCACTTTTACAAATGCAAACGATACTCCGATCACTGTGATTACGGATCCGATGGCTATATATAGGAACTTCACCGAATCAAGTTCATGCGAATAATCCTGGCCGGCACGAAGAATAAAAAATCCTCCAAGTAATGGACCCAGTACTGCCCCCAATCCATTAAACGATTGTGCGAAATTAATACGTTGATCACTCGTACGCTGATCTCCGAGTGAAGCCACAAAAGGATGCGCTACCGTTTCCAGTGTAGCCAGGCCACAGGCGAGAATAAACAGTGCACCACGAAAAAAAGTAAAGGACTCCGAGTTTGCTGCAGGCACAAACAAGAATGCGCCCAAGGCATATAGAAATAATCCGAGGAGTACTCCGTTTTTGTATCCGAATCTTTTCATGAATAACCCTGCAGGTATACCCATAACGGCATAGGCCCCGAAAATAGAGAATTGGACAAGGCCCGATTCGGATTTGGACACGCTCAATACATTTTGAAAATGTTTATTGAGCACATCGCCCATGGTGATCGCAATACCCCACAACATAAATAAGGATGTAACGAAAATCATGGTAACTAGATATTTCTTTTCTGTAAAGGCCGCTTTCAGGGTCATGATTGTAGAACTTTAGTGCTGAAATATAGTTTTCTGTCTGCATTTCCGGAACACATCACTTGGTTTTCCAGAGCATACTAACCTCTAACATAACTCACTTTATCGACATATCCATTATTTCACAGAAGAGAACTGTAGAAATCGCTACCCGTTACGTATACTTAAGATTGATTTTTTCGAAAGGCGCGGTTCATTTCGACTTGATTTAAGCTCAGATGTACTTTTTCGCGTTTTTTTAATTTTTTTAAAAATCCATTTCGTAGTTGCTTCGCATTGTCTTAAAATAACCCCCTCTTAAGAATGACATACGCAGTATATCTGTTGCTAGCTTGGTATTCCTTTTCGCCTGCACAACCCGCAAAATCAAATTACACTTCTTCTACAAAAATCAATGCAGTCGCAGACTCTTCTCACACAGAGCAATCTGTGGCTGTAAGTTTTGAAGACTCCATCCAATCACTTTATACATCTATAGGTCTTGAACAGTATGACCTGTCCTATAAAGTTTTCAGGTATGCCGTTATCGGATACTATACACTTCGGATGCAGGGAAAACTCAGCGATAAGAATTTGTTATCGATTATAGATTTCACTAAACCCAGTAGCAAAAAGCGTTTCTATACTATTGACATAGCGAGTCATACTGTAAAATTTTTCACGTATGTAAGCCATGGAAAAAATACGGGTGAGGAAATGGCTAAGTCATTTTCAAATATAGTACACTCCAACCAAAGCAGTCTTGGGTTCTATATAACAGCCGAGACCTATATAGGAAGTAAAGGATATAGCCTGAAACTGGATGGTGCAGAGAATGGATACAACGACAATATGCGCAAGCGTGCCGTTGTCATGCACGATGCTGATTACGTAAGCGAATACTGGATCAAGCATTATGGCCGGCTGGGAAGAAGCCAGGGATGCCCTGCATTGCCAAAAGAAATTTCAAAAGAAGTGATTAATACGATTAAAGATCACACTGCTATCTTCGCGTATTACAATGATGAAAATTATCTTTCTACTTCCAAGTATTTAAACCTGGATCAGTTGCTTGATAATTATAGCGTAATCGCTAAGCTCTCCAAGTAACAAACGCAATCTATATACTCTACCTTTATATACCTGCTACTGCAGACGCTTTATCCGTCGGATATAATTGTTCTAACTGGCGTCTGTCATGGCCGTATATATCTTCACGGAAATTAATGAGACCGTTTTCATCTACCCAGGCGGTATGATACTCGATATGTACCGGGTATCTCTTTCTTAAGTGTATTGTAGTAGGTGTGCCCGCTTTCATGGCATTTTGCACCGTAGCTTTATTCCATCCCTTTTGATCGCGCAATAGATACTCTGCAAATAATGCAGGTTCATCCAGTCGCACGCAACCGTGACTCAATGCCCTGTATGTTTTATTGAACAGTGAATGATTGGGTGTGTCGTGTAAGTATATATTCATCTTGTTCGGCATTCCGAATTTCACAAGCCCCAGCGAGTTATCCGGACCGGGTTGTTGTACAATGCGGTATTTATAGGGATTGATCTCTTCATCCTTCCAAGACTCTACAGCAGGATCAATAGTCTCTTCATTCTTGAAGAACGCATAGTTCTTTTGCGTGTAGTATGAAGAATCTTTCCGCAATCTCGGAATGATCTCTTCTTTGATAATGCTGGTGGGCACTGTCCATGTAGGACTGAATATAATATGGTTTACAGCATCATTGAAAACTGGTGTTGGTTTACCAGGAGCACCGACAATAACGCGCATGTTGAAAACCTCTTTCTGATTTTCGATCATTCTCAGTTTATACTCCGGAATGTTTACCATGATATAGTTGTCGTTGTACTTATCCTTTGGCAACCAGCGAAGTCGCTCCATGTTCAAGGCAATGATGTTTGCTTTTTCTTTAAAGGTTTGATTCAGGAATTTCAAAGTCTTCTCCCCTATAATTCCATCGGGCTCCAGGCCATGACGAAACTGAAACCATTTAATGGCGGACACCAGCTCAGCGTCATAGCGCAGGGAGTCCATTTTACCCGAAACAGAGTCCACCGGCATAGCATAGACTTTCAAATCAGTAAGTGCCAGCTTTCTGCGAATAAGCGGTATAATGAGGTTCTTATCTTCAGGCTTGATCTTGCCCACGGAAGTATTCAACGTAAGGGCTACAGGCTCAGACTTTTCCAGCGTGCGGTAATGCTCCAATGCTTTCTGCAGTTTTTGATACTGCTCATAAGCCGGTTGCAGCTTCGTGATGGAAGCAGTTAACTGCTCAGGCTCTATTGTCTCTGCCAGTGCAAACACATCGGACGTACGATCATTCTGCTTTGTATCGCGAATCCAGATCGCTGCTCCGTTGCCAGGGTAGCGGATCTTGCCATCCATCATGTGTGTGGTTAACAAAAAGAATCGCTCACTGATCTGTATATCCAGAGCAGTGATGGCAGCCGTATCCAGTGGCTGTTTCGTATACAGGTCATTTAATTTTTCCTCAATGCCTGTTATCGTATAATCTTCGGGCACAAGTCCATAGCTGACAGAATTCGCTACCAGTTCTGTAAACTTTTGGTAGAACGAATTAGGAGCATATTCTCCAAGCCATTTGGTTCTGTAATCGTTCAGCGCGTAGAAGCGCACTACTTTATCATGGACTTTCAGATTGTAGTCAGCGTCACGCTTCCACACTTCAGTCTTCCGGCTATCGAGCGGATGTTGCAATGTATCGATTGATAAACTGCGTCCAGCTCTTACCACTTTTTCGGTTTCAAGAGAATCAGCAGCCGCTATTGTTTCTTGCTGTACTTTGTTTTTAGCGGTATCAACCGGCGTAATATTTTTACTACAAGAAAAGAATATGGAAACGCAAAGTGCACTTACCCCAAACCCGTAAACTTTTTTATACATCTTATTCCTCATAGTGGTACGTATCACTTCCAGATTTGAAAAAACGGTTCCAACCTCATTTGACTTCTTATCAGCAGTAAACTGCGTGGAGTGTGGATTAACAGAGCATTTATGTCTACAGAAAGGGTCCATAACTTTACTTCTATTGCCAAGAAGTATTATCGATATTGCAACCTTGGGGCCAAGTATTTTTACAAATAAGGAATAGATTTCGTCTTGTGTATGATTTCATTGGAGAAGTGTGAAAATTCTGTTGCCAACGGGTAAATAAAAATTTGTATAGGTTTATGCAGTTAAACAAATCTGTCAGGATAAAGATTAATGATCCGTAAATCTGTCTGACGAAAATTATATAACCTGCAACCCTGGCAGTCTCCAGGTATAAACTTTCAGGTATACCTTGCGTATAATATACTTTATACTTCGTCACGACATTTAGCCTGCCACCCAATCGATCGCTTCCGAAAGTTGATCTTGCTTGTACCCTCTAAACTCTCCCGGAATCATAATGCCAAAAGCATCCGTAAAGCTATTTATACCATCGGAGTCTGTAAGGATGGCTACACGATTCCAGTGTGTTAGTTCTTTTAATCCTAAAAGTGCATCCTGCCACCATGCTCCTATTGTAAAATTCTTCAACGGAGTATCCACCACTAACAGGTAATTCAGTTTACCGGTGCGCTTCACCAACTCGCGTACCGCGGGCAGTACCGTATTTTTGAAATCAGCTTCCGTTACTTCATCAACCGCGCGGAACGCAACCATGGTATTTGGAATTTCAGTGATCTGTTGAATCATATCATTTCTTTATTTCATGACATGAAAAAAGTAGTCCTGTGTAGGATATTACACATTGGTTCAATGCGTTGCTTACAAGGAGAAATGTATGAAATATACTTGTGAATGTTATCCTAAAGACTTCGCTGCATAGGTTGTTTTTAAATACAGTCTCGTATTTAGTCTTTTTTGGTCTGAACGTCCATGGGGAATACTTCTGGGTATAATACAGAAAAATATAAGTCACTATTTTTATTCCTTCGGAAGCTTTACAAAGAATGCTGAGCCCTTATTCTCTTCGCTTTCAAACCACATATCACCGCTCATTAGCTCAACAAGATTTTTAACGATGGGTAATCCCAAGCCAATGGATTTTTCACCTTTTAATCCCGGGCGACCGGTCGCTGCATCTTTGTTAAAAATCGTAGACTGCAACTGCTTCGGTATACCTATACCATTGTCTCTCACACAAATGGTAAAACTATCCTCTGCTTCATCCAGCAGTATATCAATCTGACCGCCTTCAGGAGTAAACTTGATGGCATTTGAAACCAGGTTATGGAGTGTCTGAAAGAATTTGACACTATCAGCATTGATGTAAAGGTTCTCCAGGTTTGTGATCAGCCTGAAATTTTTATCATGATTTGTTTCCACCAGCTTACTAAGCGTAGCTCTGACTCTCTCTATAATATCAAAGCGACTTTTCTTAACGAAGATACGCTCCGACTCCTGGTGCTCTTCTCTTAAAAAATTGGTGACTATATCGATACATTCGCTGGTAATCTCGTGGATGAGATGAACATAGGGGCTCAATTCTTTATACTTTCCATCACTGTACGACTCCTGAATTTTACGGGTTATACTTTGAGATAAATTGAGTGGCCCGTACAAGTTATGGGTAATCGTATCAAGCAGAGTATCTTTCTTGGCTCCGTAGTTAATGATATAATTTTCGTGCTCTTTGCTCTTGCTCACATCTTTTACAAAGCCGATGATCGTGGTTTGATTATCCAGTACATATGCATCGCAGGAAACATGCTTGAGTACTCCGTTGGACAGCCTGATCCTAAACTCGGTACTGGTAATGCAGCCCGCTTGTAACAGGTCTGCGAATCGTGATTGTAAATAATGCTGATCTTCCGATATAATCAAGGCGAGCAACAACCTGGATTGAGAGTATATATCCTCATGGGCTACATCAAAGATCTCAGCGAAGGCTGCATTCAGATATTGAAAATTACGATCATCTGTTTTATAGATAAATACTCCGTCCTTGGAAAGTTTTCCAATGCGTTTGATCTCCAGGTAGTCAGGGCTGTCGTGCATTACTAAACGTTTTATACCATAGACAGCAACAGGGCTGTCATCTATATCTTTAAAAAACCACGAGCCGAAGCATACGCGATCAGCTCTGCTGTGTTCTTTACCTTTGCTTTCTGAATCATGTTCTTACGATGCGACTCCACCGTCTTTTCCGTAATGAACAAGTTCTCCGCTATAATTCTGGATGAATGTCCTTTCGCCATCAACTCCAACACCTCCCGTTCCCGTTTCGAAAAGAACTCGTCTTCTCCCCTCAGGGTATCCTCAATTCCAGCCAAAAATTTATTAATGTTTTTTAACTTTCGCGATGTCTCCGCGCAAATATATTTTTTACCGCTATATACAACTTTTATAGCCTGGATCAATTCCTCGTAACCGGCCTTTTTCGAAACAAATCCCATCGCACCGGCCTTCATAATCTTGGCCACACGGTCGGCATCGTCATAGACAGAGTGTGCTACAATTTTAATCTTCGGATGCTTCTTCTGAACTATATCGCAAACCTCAAAGCCATCAATGGTACGAACATCCTGCATGCCGTCCAAGTAGATGTCGAGCAACAGTACATCGATGTCCGTTTTATCGATAACGTTCAGAAGTTCTTCACCAAGTTTAGCTTCTCCAACTACTTCGATCGACTCGTCATGACCTAACAGGAAGCGGATACCATCACGTATAATTTTGTAATCTTCGAGGTGAAAGACTTTAATCTTTTGAGTCATTTTTCAATTTATAAATCCTTAAAGGTATAAGGCATTATTGGAATCGTTCAAGAATTCCCTCAAATACTGACAAAAATCAGGGATTTCCCTGATAGAATCTTAGACGTTAACAATCTAATATTGAACTTGTAATTATGAACTAATTTAAGCGTGAAGTATAGCAGCCCCCCAAGTATAAAAACCTGCCACCTTCAACATTCAAATCCAAGATGAACCAAAAACAGTTGATCCAGAATATTTACTATGCCGATGACGACCAAGATGATGTTCTCCTATTTAAAGATGTATTTGTAGAATTAGGCCAGCCTATTAACCTGACCATTGCTGAAAATGGAATTGTGTTGTTGGAAAAACTGCTTGCCACCAGGCAACATCCGGATGTCATTTTTATGGATCTAAATATGCCCTTGAAAAACGGCTTCCAATGTCTGAAAGAGATTAAAACACACACCAGCCTTCAGGAAATTCCTGTTGTGATTCTATCTACATCTTCGGCTATGGACAACATAGAAAAATCATACCAGCTGGGAGCATTTCAGTATATACAAAAGCCGATGCGTTTTTCGCTCTTGAAAACTGAAATAGAAAAATGCCTTGTGAAAGTCATCGGGCGATACCAAAATTAGTTTTACGTTAGCCTCTATAACTCACAGGTGCTTTACCAGTCCACCGCTTAAAAGCACGTGTAAAGGCGCTGAGTTCGTTATAGCCAAGCATAGCAGAGATCTCTTTCAACGGGTAATTTCCGGATTGTATATAGTGTACCGCCAGTGACTTTTTTACGGCATCCGATAACTGTTGGTACGTTACACCTTCCTCTTGTAACTTACGTTGTAAACTCCTTGCACTAACATTGAAATTAGCAGCCACTTCTTCCAACGTGAGTACGCCCAGGTAAGCGTTGCTGAACAGGTAAGTATAAATTTTCGACTGGAGGGTTTCCCCGCTCACGGATTCTTTACTGATGGATGTTACTGCATCAAGTAATATCTTCTGGAGTTCATAATGGGCGGTGAGGATCGGCTCATCCCAATAGGAGTTCTCAAACTCCAGAGTATATTTGCCCGCCTTCCGTGAGGGTATACATCGAAGGACTCGTTCATACTCCTGCGCGTTCGAGATCTTAAAAGAGTACTGCACGGCATAGGGCTCAACTTTCCGAAGCAATAAACCATCCAGTTCGTGAATCGTAAAAACCATTAACAGATCCAGCATCTGTTGAAAGGTAAAAGTATCTTCCTGCTTTTTACCGGCAGCGGTAGGTATATATTCAAGTATAAATGTTTTTTTAGATCGCGTTACCTGCATACTTACCAGGTCGGTTACCAGGGGAATCATGGCTGCAGCATGTGTCAACGCCTCCCCTATTGTACTGCTGGTCTTTATGATTTCACCTACTATACCGAGCGCACTCAACTGCATCGATTCTCCAAAATGTAATCCAAATAAAAGATCGCCACTCAAATGACTGGCATTCAGCCAAAGATCATCGCGCTGCTTGTCGCTAATTGCTATAGGTCCTTTTTTCTTCAAGGCGGCCAGATCAATGTTGCTGAGTTTACAAAGTTGCTGTGCAGATATACCGCGCTGTACTGCATAGGCCAGCAGGCTTAGTATAAAACGTTTTTGTTGTTCTTCGATCATGAAACAAATATAGGAATTAAGAAAAGCCATTTGTTACCAGGATATATAAATGGCGGAAAATGGTAAATGGTTGGCGTGAAAAGATAAATGGCTTCGAGGGCCACTGCTATACTTTTACATCATCAATAAACACTAAACAAAACGGTTATGAAATCCTTAAAAAATGTACTTCTTATCAACGCGGTAAGCTCAGGCGCTACCGGTGTTGGACTCATTGTTTTTGCACGCACCGTGGCTGATCTCTTCGGCACATCACAATCACAGGTGTTTACCGGTGTTGGAATTTTCCTGGTTGTTTTTGCAGCCGGTGTATTGTATGAAGGCATTCAAAAATCTCCGCGACCTCTGCAGGTATATACTATCATAACACTGGATGTTCTTTGGGTAATTGGCAGCTTCGCCATTGTACTGCCTCAACTGTTTAACTTATCGGTAATCGGCTATATAGCAATCACGGCAGTGGCTTTATGGGTTGCCGCTATGGCTTACTTACAGATCAGGGAGGTGAAGCAGGTTACAGCGGCATAACTATCATGAGCAGTTTCGAAGTGCAGCACCGCTTCGAAACTGCTTTTGCATCCTGAACATTCCATGTATAGTACACCAGAGTTTCACTTGATCAAGCAAATACTTTTTTCAATATCCGGATGGGCGTTGAACCTTTACAGGATACAATGGTGTTAATGAAAAGTACAAAATAAAACACCTCCTGCTTTGTCAGGCAGGTATCAGTGGTCTATGAAATTGAAACTTAGTGTACTGGATCAGACTCCGATCCGCAGGGGAAGCAATGCGCGGGAAGCTTTACAGGAAAGTATAGCGCTCGCCAAGTTTACCGATAAACTCGGCTATACCCGTTACTGGCTATCCGAACATCATAATATTTTGACACTCGCAGGCGCAGCACCGGAAGTTTTAATAGCACGTTTGGCTGGCGAGACTAAAAATCTCCGTTTCGGCTCAGGTGGTATCATGTTGCCCAACCACAGTACATTGAAAGTTGCTGAAAATTTTCGATTGCTTGAAGCCCTATATCCCGGCCGAATAGATTTAGGAATAGGACGCGCTCCTGGTGGTGACAGGCTTACGGCATCGCTCTTAAATCCTTCCAACACGTTTAGTCCGCAAGACTATATCCAGCAGATCGTAGACATGAAGGCGTTCCTGTCAGACGATGCTACAACCGGCACGGTACACGAAAAGGTTCGGGCAATTCCCCGAATCGATACGCAACCCGAACTATGGATGCTAACCAGTAGTGGCGAGAGTGCATATATAGCAGCACACTTTGGAATGGCTTTGTCATTCGCTCAGTTTATTAATCCGGTAGGCGGCCCCGAAGCGATTCGTGCGTATCGCCAGCAGTTCAAACCTTCTGCACAGTTGCAGCATCCAAAAGTAAGCGTAGGTGTTTTTGTGTTTTGTGGAGAGACGGAAGAAAAGGCAGCACAGGTACAGGCCGTAATGGATTATCGTCTGCTCAGTATCGAGAAAGGAAAAATCGATGAATCTCCTTCGTATGAATCCATCAAGTCGTATGCATACTCACGCGAGGAGCTTGCACGGGTTCAGTACAATCGCCTTCGCACGATTACGGGTACCCCTGACGTTGTAAAGGAAAAGATCAACCAGCTCGCAAAGACTTTTGATGTTGACGAAGTCGTGATCTCCACCTTCGCAGATACATTTGAAGACAGGCTTCGTTCCTATGAATTAATAGCAGAAATGTTCCTGCTTCCGGCTGATGTTTTCCAATAAAGGAAGAACTATATATTGAATATTGAAACAAAAAAAGGGTGCTTCGATGAGCACCCTTTTTTTATATAGTATATCAGAATCAGATCTTCAATATTCTTACCAGGATGGTTTCACCATCGATCTGGAGTTTTACAGTATAGACACCTCTTCTGTTTTGCTGGAGTCTGGTAGTAAAGGTCACGCTCAGGTCATTCAATGTACCAGCACCCGTGTACAGTACCTCACCCGTTGTGCCACGCAATTCAGCCTGGATCACTTCGCTTTCATCGACATCTTTGCTCAGTAACTTCACGTTGCCCGTGGTTGGATTAGGCGATGCTACAATATGCGGCTGTCTTTTCTTTACATCGATGATGGTGAACATTGAAATGCGGGGATTCGCTAACACAAGTCCGTCTGTTGTCTTTTCCAGGAAGAATGAAATAAACTCCAACGGAAACTCAATGCCTCCATCGGCCAACGGTGTTATACCTACGGATACTTCATTGCTGCCAGCAGGTACGTGCAGTTGAATTCGTTGCTGGCTCACGGCAGGTTCAGTGGTATAGTCCATACCATATACTGCACCAGGACCCGGTGTTACCTGGATCGTCACCGTTTGATCGGATGCAACTGGTGTGCTTAGCTTCAACTTCAGATTATATACTCCCGTTCCCTCTTTTGCACTGGCGAACAACTCTGCGAAAGCAATTGAAGGAATGTCGTTGTCCTCGATCGTTAACGCAAATACAGATTGGTCTCCACCCGTCAAACCCCCTTCTTCGAGAATTGTGAACGTTGTAGTTTCCGCCAGTTCATCGATAGCATCGTTCAGCACTATAACCTTAAATGAAGCTGTTGTTGTATCGGCTGCGATCGGCAGGATAATTTTAGAGTCAACGGCGGCTGGCTCGGTTATAAAGTCTTCGCCATATACTCCTTCGCCATCGAGTGCTATCGCTATGTTTTTACCAGTAGCCGACTTTTTACTGATGGTAAGTTGTGCTATATATGTAGTGCTGTCCTCCGACAATGTAACGGAATTTTCCACGAAATCAACACGCGGAGCCTGTAAACTATAGCGAACAATTACCGGCAAGTGATCAGACGTAGTGGACGCATAGTTCGTAATAAAATTGAACGGTGTAATCACCTGCTCGGAACCAGGAATATACTCTTCCCGCAGGTCATCGGTGATCAACTGATGATCGATCATGTCGCTAAAACTGATTGTAGATCTTGCTCCGGCATCGCTTAAACTTTTTGTAATGCCGCTATAGTGTATAGTGTCATTCATAAACGAAGCATACGGGGTTTCCAATCCTGTGGCTATAGATTGATCAAGATCATCGTTCAAATCACCAAGAATAATAACTTGTTCACCTGGAAAATTTGCATCCAGGGAATCTTTCAATACCGCAGCATCATATTCTCTGCGGCTTCTGTCGGCTGCTGTTGCGCCAGATTTACCATGAATTCCCACGAAAGAAATTCGTTCGCTGACACCTTCAATGGTTGCCTGTACCGTAAGCAAGTATGGTAATCGTCCGCTGGAATAAAAACTGGATGGATTGCCTCCGGGATAGCCTGGTAACAACGTTGGGTTGGTTGTGCGGGCTTCATCGTATAACGCTTCAAACAACGGTCTGGCTGACAACACATCGATCGTTGCTGTATCGTATATAAAGCAAACCTTTTGCGGAGGAAATGTATTGCTGGGCCCGTCAAAAGAATATGAATAACGGTCGGAACATATAGCCCTATATTTCCCTAATTGTGCGATCAGGGCAGTGAACAATGAATCATTGGAAACTTCTTCTACGGCAACAACATCGGCTTGCAATGAATCGAGTACTCGCTTTACATTCACGAGCTGCTGCGCTTCATCTTCCGGTCCGTACTCTTCATTGCCATAGTCTTCTTTTTTAGCACCGAAAAATTCAAGGTTCCAGGTAACAACATCAAGCGTTTTGCTTTTTGCTATACTATCGGAAGGAGGTGATGGCACTACGGCTCCCGGTATATCCCGACTGAAACGAGGAAGGAGTTGTGCATTGCTACGGAATCTTCCTACTACCCCCGTAATGGAAGCTATCCCCTGTGGCTTAGCAAGACCCGGTATATTTGTATCGCCATCTATGCGCAGGTCTGCCTGTATACCTCCGGCAGTAATAACCTCTGTACTCTGCGGATAAAACACAAAAGCTTTATTTACCAATTCAACATTCTGCACAGTCACAAGCAAGCCTTCGTTTATCAACAGCTCATTTATAGCGATAGGCTTGGGTGTAATGAATCGTTTGGAAGAATCCGGTTTAATATAGGCTATACCATTGCCGCTTATCTGTTTCTGCTCGTTGAATATTCCAATTGGACCTGTAACAATTACAGAATCCCCAATGGTCACACCATTCGCGAATGCGTAATCAAAAACCGGTATACCACCGGTTGAATCCTGAATGTATGCAGGATTTCCCAGTTCACTGCCAACGGTGATCCTACCCGCCACGGTAACTTTTTCTCCCACCGCTTTGGTGCGCGCCACAGCAATCGGAATTATACTGCTTGCAAAATCAAAACCGTTTCCGGTCACATGTACTACATTAGATGTAGTGCCACTGATGTGAAAAAGAGAATCTCTGGAAATGCCAGGTGCAGTTGGAGCAAATTGCACATCTATAAATCCGCCTGTTGCCGGTAATTTAGCAGAGGCATTAAAATGTGTGCTGTCAGCAGACAATGTATAGACATTGTTAAAAGTAAAAATGGTAATAGAATCTTCGAGATTTGCAGCGATCACCTGGTAGCGCAGACGTGCGCTGTCGTACACGGTTACGTCACCAAAATTCAACGCGGCCGGCACGAATTGTATGGATGGTATATTTGATGGTATACCTACCGGGACAATGGTAAAGTCATCGATGGCCAATCCATCATCTGAACTTGCCACATTGAAATCCTGCCAGCGTATATAAAAAGTCTCTCCCGGCTCGATTGATAATCCGGTAATGGCAAAATTAAGTATACGATTGTTGAGTGTATCATTACCGTTTAAAGCACCTGTGGTACCAACCGTTACTTTGCTATTGAAATCAAGTGCATCTATATCAGTCCATGTACCGGAAGTTAAAGATGTAGCATCTCCGCTATATTGAAAATCAAGACGGTCCGCTCCTCTTCCGGTTGCGCCCAATCTCCATTGCTCACCACGATAGGTGATCTGCAAGGAAGTAATCGTACTACCGGTATAATTCGCGAAGCCTGCACCGACCGTTGTGCTAAGAGACCCCGAAAGTAATCCTCCGAGAGCACGATCTTCAGAAGTAAGTCCAAAGCTATAGGTGTTGCCTGCATTGGAGGAACCTGTACCTGCAGCATACGTTGTATTGGCATTCGTTCCTGACTCTGAAAAAGTCCAGCCAGTCGGGAGTGTAGCCAGGTCGTTGGTTGTTCCGCTGCTGGCGAGCGAATCGAAGTGCTGCGTATAGGGTGAATTAATGAAATTCAAATTCACCTGTGCAAAAGCAACCGCGGGCAAAAACAAAAGAAAAAACACTAACGGGTAATGATGTTTCATGTAATGTGGGGTTTAGTTCGGAGTATCAAACACAGTAAGCCTGCGAAACTACTTTTAAAATATGAAAAGAATGTTGCCGGCAGATTATAAAATGTAGTGATCTTCGCATAGATATAGATGTTTCAACGGATATATTCATAACAAACAAAAAAGGCATCCGTTATGGATGCCCTTTAACCTAAACTTCAAACACACATTTATCTAAATTCGTGACGGAGGCAGAGGTTGCGCACTGTGCAAGATGTGCTAGTACGTTTAAGTAACATAAGCTCCTATCCCCCCGGTAGGCACTATGAAACCACCTCCACCTCCTCCACACACCTTTGGTTTTTATACCTCCGGTTTTATCAATCAACTATATATCTATACTTTATTTTATATACCCGTCTTCAACTGATTCGGAATCCATAAAAAGAACTTCGAGCCTATGTTGCGCCTGGAATATACCGTTACGCTGCCACCCATCCTTTCCAATACTTCGCGCACAACATATAGTCCGACACCCAGGCCTTTCGATCTTTCCGTTCCGCGGAAGAACAGATCAAAGACTTTGGACTCCTCCCCGCTTTCTATCCCGATGCCATTGTCGATTACATTGATCGAACAGTTCGTGAAGTTCACGTTGCCTTGAACCTCAATATACTTTCTCTCTTTGCCAGGGTCGCTGAAACGAATGGCATTCTCAATAACATTGCATAGCGCTATACGCAACCGGCTAGCGTCTGTATATAGCTTTACGTGTTGTTCCACTTTTACGCGCGGTGTGATCGCATGCTCCTGAAGCTCCGCACTGAACTCGTGAAAAATTTTCTGAATCAATTCTGTCAGATCAACTTCCTGTGGCGCTAAATTCTTCCTTGAATTCTCAAGAAACTGCTCCAGTCCATCCAACATATTTTCCATCTTCTGTGTACTATCATTAATATGTGAAAGGAACATTCGAAGCTCATCTTCAGAGTATATATTTCTGTTCTGCAACAAGCCTACCAAGCCTTCTATGGACTTCAGCGGACCACGCATGGAACTTGAACAGCTCGTAATAAACTGTCCGATAACACGCATCAGTTTCTCAACTTCTCTTCCCTCCTCTGAAGCAACCAACTTATTTGCTTCAAGCCTCGTGCCTGCCATCATGTATACCCGAATTGATATTACAAAGATTGGCCCTTATGCAGGAGTAAACCTTTAGCAAAAAGAGGATTTTAAAAAATCAGGGTGAGGATTAGACCCGTACAGACCTGTTCGGGATTTATAGTATAGATCGGAATTATTCTTTCGAATCTAAGGGTGAGGATTAGATTTCTCTAAGGGCTTCCCTTAGTGTTTAACTTTGAATATTAGTTTACTGCACAAATCGGCTTTCTAAAACGCATGTCAGTGCTGTAAAATCATTTTTTTGCGGCTATCCGATTTTTTGAAAAATTTGTCTATCCAAGGTTGATGATCTTGTTCTCGATAGCATAGCGAACGAGTTGTGCCGTATTGGTGAGGTTGAGTTTGCCTTGTATATTAAGCTTATGCGTTTCCACCGTTTTTATATTGATGAAAAGCTCATCAGCTATCTGTTTCAAACTTTTACCATGCGCGATTAACGTTAGCACTTCAAGTTCACGTTTTGTTAGATCTGTTTTTATTTCGCGTGCTCCCGGAATCTTCTCGACTTTCTCCTGCGCATAAAAATCCTGAAAGACGATTGTCATAACATCGGGACTAAAATAACGCTCACCTTTTATCACAGTGCGGATTGCATTTATCAACGCTTCTTTATCTATATCTTTCAAAACATAGCCCGCGATACCTGCCTTGATTCCTGCCGCTATAAATTCTTTATTTGCTTCGGCGGAGATGAGGATAATACGAATGTTGGGATTGATATCGGTGATCCATCGCGCAGCTTCAATGCCGGTCATGCCGCGCATTTTTATGTCCATTAGAAAAACATCCGGCTGAATTTTGTTGGTCAGATTAACAGCTTCTTCTCCACCCTGCACAGTACCCACCACAGTTATATCCGGTACATTTTCAAGCATGGAAGCTATTCCTTCTCGCATGAGTCCATGATCATCTGCTATCGCTACTTTTATCATCTACGTTGATACGTTTAAATTCCAGAATGAATATAAACAGGTTCATGCTTTTTATCCAGTCTGCATAAACCTGCGTTTCAATATATATACTTTCACTAGGCACTCGGGAGCACTTCGTTTATACCCTCCAGGATCATTTCGATTGTTCCGGGCTTACGAATAAATCTGACCGCTCCCAAGGCCAGCACTCTATCTTTACTTTCCTGCTCAGGCTTGGCTGAAAATACAATGATAGGTATATGCTGCCATGCTGCATTTGATTTTAATGTTTCAATCAAAGTGTATCCATCCATTACCGGCATCAGCAAATCCGTGATCACCAGGTCTGGAACAGATTGCATAACCTTGTTCACAGCATCCTGTCCGTTCACAGCAGCTGTCGTTTCATATCCCTCCATCGCCAATACCTGCACTATATTTTTCAGCAGGTCAGCGGTATCATCCACTACTAATATTTTCTTGCCTTCCATCTATAGGTATGGATATTGTGAAGGTTGTGCCTTCATTTAATTTACTTTCAACCTGAATAAATCCTCCCAGTAAATCTACCGTTTTTCTCACAATCGACAATCCAAGACCAGTACCCTGTATGGTGCTTGCATTGGATGCGCGATGAAAAGAATGAAAGAGCTTCTCCATATCTTCTTCCGGTATACCAAGCCCCTGATCTTTTACTTTCAACTGCAACGTGTTATTACTGCAAGCGATGTTAAACCACACAGAATTTTTCCCGGGAGAAAATTTGATTGCATTCGTAAGCAGGTTTACCACGATGATCCGAAGCATCCGCGGATCGCTGGCAATAACTTGCTGATCGCACGCAATGTCCAATCGGATGCGATGTGTCTTCCCCGTACTTTGATATACTTCGTTTGATATACTATCGAAGAAAACGTTTACTTCAATGGGCATAACGCCCACCATCACCTTGCCTGACTCGGCCTTACCTACCGTGAGTACATCTTCCAACAGGTAGTTCATATGCTCTACCTGACGCACTATATCATCCAGTTTCTTATCAATGTCCTCGGGAGAAATTTTAGTTTTATAGCGTCTGATAAAACCAGTAGCGAGCGAGATAGTTGAAAGCGGGGTTCTGAATTCATGCGAAGCCATCGACACAAACTTCGTCTTCAACTCGGCAAGTTCCTTTTCCTTTTGCAACGCATCATTTAATTCACGCGTCCGGTCCTGCACCATTTTTTCAAGCCCCTTCCGGTAATCGATAAGCTCCGTTATATTCTGTGCCACGATAATAACTCCTTTGATCTGTTCTTCTGCATTGTAGCGTGGCGATGCGCTTAACAGCAGAATGATTGACTCTCCATTTCGCGTTAACACCGGCAGTTCAAAATTGTTCAGGGCGTGGCCGCGTATAGCACGCGCGAAAAGATGAGCCACCGTTTCCTGATACGGCACCTCTATAAATTCCTCTATCCATTTTTTCCCTAATGCATCTGATTTACTAAACTGCATAACTTGCGCAGTAACATCGTTCCATTCATTGATGGCTCCGTTTTCATCAAGCCCGAAAATAGGAACGTTGGAAGTTTCAATCAGCACCGACAGTTCTTTTGCAATGCTGGTAATTTTATTCTCGTATTCTTTCTGTGGACTGATATCACGATAGGTTGCAACAATGCCCTTCACACTGGGTATATGTGTAAGGTTAATAGAAGTGCCTTGCATCCAAAGCCAGTGGCCATCTTTATGTCGCGCACGACAGGTGATCGAAATGAGTTTTCCCTGGTTTTGAACAATATCCTCCCAGTCGCGGGTATATTGTTCCAGATCATCCGGGTGTATAAGATCATGACCTTGCAAAGTTTCCAGATCTTTCGAAGTATACCCGAGTTTCCGGGTTAAACTCGGACTCGCATAATGTATAGTTCCATTCAAGTCGACCAGGCAAAAAACATCATCGCTATATTCAACCAGCGCGCGGAACTTCTCTTCACGCTCGCGTAAGGCAACTTCAGCATTTTTAATTTCGGTTGTATCGCGAATATTGAGACAATAGCCAACCATTTCATCGGATTCATTCTTGACCCGTGTGATCATGACGGAAGACCAAAGTGGTTTCTCGTTCACAAAGGATTCTACTTCGTATAGCACGGTAGCACCCTGACTTGTCCTTTCAAGCATTGCCCGAAAAGATTCTTTGCGGCTTTCCGGGATATAGCGAACTATATCTGTACCAATCTCGGGTTCTGTATCAAAGTGTAGCATGAACCGATGAAGATACGCTTTGTTATAGGCAATGATCTTCCGGTCGTTTGCCAGAAGTATAAATGCATCGGGTGTGTTATTAAAGATTGCCTTCAGGTTGGCTTCGGATTGCTGAATAGCTTTCTCGCGATTTTTTTTCTCCGTGATATCCATGGACATGATGATGACGTGCGTCACCTTACCAAACTGATATACCGGTTCATAACGAAGTAAATGAACAATCTCTTTACCTTCTGCGGTAAAGTATGCTTCCGTAAAAACGGCTTCACCTTGCAAGGCTTTCGCATAAAGAAGATGGGCCGTATCTCTCCGCTCCTTCACCACCACATCCGATAGCCGCATTCCCACTTTTGGTTGAATACTTGCCACTCTATAGATAAATCCCTCAAACGTTTTGTTAAAAAGTATAACCGTGCTGTCGGCATCCAGCAGCAACATTCCTTCCTGCGTATTGGTAAAGATTATATCTATATTCCTTCGATACTCACTGAGCTGATCATCCTTTCGCTGAATGATCTCTGCCGCTTGCTGACGAATGGTTTCTTTTGCTATCTCCAGTTTATCATTCAGCTCTACCAGGTTTTCGTTTGAGGTGATCAGTTCTTCATTGGTAGTGGTGAGCTCTTCAAGCGCTACGCGTAACTCTTCATTTGCCGAGGCGACTTCGTGATTGGCATCGTGTAACTGTGTGTTATAGTATTGAAGATGCCATGCATCTGCCTTCTGTTGTACATCTTTTTTATTCAATGAGTTTGTATTGAATATAATGAGCAACACAAAGATGATGATAAAGCTCAATACAATGCTGGTAACACCAAGCTCGGTTGAAAGTATACCATACCAATGTCCCCACAAGCGTATATAGCCTATCAGCACCGGCAGTATAATTACCAGCGGTATCAGTATACGTGCAATAACACTGCCTGCATATGAACTTGTAAGCTGCTTCATCAAGCCTTTTTTCGGGTTCGCGAACAGGAATGCAACAGACAGAAAAAGAAAACCGACTGCTGTCTGTGCAGCCATCGGGAAATAATATTCAGATGAGAAGAACTCGGGCACACGGTATATATAGCCGAGCAGGAAGAATAAACCATTGAGCATAACGAGCACCGCGCAGCGTTGTGCAAAAATCACACGCTTGTTCTTCCCCGAAAAAAGGTGAAGCAATGACAGCACAATCAGTAAAAAATTGATAGCCGTTACAAGCGGCATGCGATTCAACTTATTCTCATCCCGATCGATCGCTAGCTTGTCTGTATAGAGTGCAGTGTCTAGCGTGAAATTCAGACCGAAAACAACCTGTATAACTTTATAGGTTGAAACAGCGGCTATGATGCCCGTGAGTACGAGTATGAAATTTTGTTTTGAATGCGTCTGCTGATCGGATACGGTGAGTATAAATGCACATACGGTAAGGATGAACAAAACTGCTGTGAACGGATTCATCGGCATGGTGCCAGGCAACGGTCGCTTGAAGAACTCGACATCAAATTGCCATCCCGCCAATGTGAGCACAGCGATCACCAACACGGCTGTTGATAATAAACGAGACCAGCGTACAACGTTATGTTCTTCCATAAGTATCCACCATGAACCATAGAAAGATATAAAATTTACGGTGAGATTACACCGCCCTGCCATCTTTTCGCGACAGGTGTTACACGGAAATGCAAAACAAAAAAAGGATTACTCTTTCGGGCAATCCTTATAACCAACCAGACAGTAAAGAGAGAGGGTCTTCGTAGAAAATCTTTTTTCTAACGGCAATCAGGTTCTGATATCACATTCATTTTTTCGCATCAATAATAAATTTTATCATCCGGTTTCAAACCTTTTGCACAAAAATCGTTTCTAAGATTTAAAGCGCGAATATTCTGGCAGCCAACCATCGTTGTCCGATATTGGAATAGAGTTTTTGGATATCAGAATATCGTGCATTTGACAACTAAACCGTGTGACGTATGAAAAAAATGTTACTGCTGGCCCTTACCCTGTGCGTTGTATCCTTCAATATTCTTTCTGCACAATCTCCTGATCCACTACCGCGAAGGGACTCCATCAACGTGTTGTTGGAATTCTCATTGAAAATTTACAGAACATACCCAGATCAGGCGTGTAAACTTGCCGAACGTGCTTTTCGTTACGCAACGGAAGAGAAAGACGTCCTCCTAGAAGGAAAATCTTCTTTCATGTTGGGTATGGTATATAAGGAACTTAACGACCCGCAGCGATCGCTTCGCGAGTACCGGCATGCCCTTCAGTTGTTTGAAACACTGCACGACTCTACACGCATCGGACGCACGTACAACGGTATGGGTACTGTTTATTTATTCAATTTAAATCACGTTACATGGTCGTCTTATTATTTGAATAAAGCGAAATCTTATCTGCAACACGATTCAGTCAATCTGGCGAATGTGCTCACCAATATCGGATCGCTCAAACTCAGAACCGGGAATCTGGATGAAGCACTTACGCTCTATCGCTCAGCATACGAAATCCAGCAGAAGCACAATGATCTTCCTCGCATGAGCGTCAGCTTAAACAACATCGCCACGGTGCTGGATCACAAAAAGGATTTTCGTGCGAGTATAGAATATTACCAGAAGAGTTTACAAATAGAACGGATTCTCGAAAATCGTAAGAGTATAGCTACCGTGCTGTTGGGGCTTGCCGGTGCGAATTGCCAGAATGGTGCGCATGATCAGGCAGAAGTATATCTGCGCGAATCGATGGCGATTTCAAAAAAGTATTCATTCCATGTAAACTACGTTAGCGCCTTGCAGTATATGGCGTATGAATGTGAGCATACACACAAACTAAGTGAAGCGAAGAACTTTGCATTGGAAGCTAATACCCTCGCAGATAAGTATCATCTCTCGCACATTAAAGGAGAAATATACCATCAGCTAAGTATACTGCATGAAAAGATGGGAGAATTAAAAGAAGCTCTGGTCTACCAGCAGAAGTGTTCATCCTTCAAAGATTCCATTGCCAATGTTGAGCGTAAAGCAGCTGCAGACCTGGTGGATTTAAAAGAAAAGACCGTACAAGCATCTACGCCTGCACCTGTAGTATACTGGCCTTGGTTAAGTCTGGTGCTGGTGGGAAGCGCCTCGTTGGGATTTATATTTTATCGCAAGCGAAAGCATCAACATCATTCACCTGCCATCACCGAAATGGATATGAACGAAACCACTGTACAGGCAGCACAAGAATATATAGTGCCTGAGGTTGGGAAGTATAGAATAACGAACAATGTGCAGGATATAGCGTCTGGTAACAATCCTACGCCCGAAAAATCTCAAGCTATAGCACCCGACAACGACATGGCTATACCAAAGCCAGCAGTGCACCTGGAAGTAATCAACGGGCAGGGCATGAAGCTCATCAACCTCGATGATGTTCAGTGGTTTCAGAAAGAAGGAAAATCATACCATGCCTTTACTGAAAAAGGGAATTATCGCGTGCGCCAGAATATGGCTGACCTGGAAGATTCTCTCCCGAAAACGAAGTTCTTCCGCATTAATCGCTCGGTGATCATCAACACTTCACAGATGAGCAATTATTCTTTCTGGGAGAATCATAAATATATTATCCGGATGCGCGATCCACGGAAATCAGAATTCACAATTTCACGAAACCGGCTACGGGAAATGAAAGAAACATTTAATGTATTTGAAAATTGATAAGGTCCGCAGTACCGGTCTGCTCCAAATGGAGTGCTATATAAGTTTGAACTTTACGGATATAGTCACGTTCAAATTTACCAGTACGTTCGTTAACCTTGCCTTCTTCAATAAAGCATTGTTTCTTTTTTGGACATTGACAGGTATTTCCCGGTGTAAGCAGACTACATTTTTTTGAAATCCAGTTTCGCAGGTCTTTCCGTGAACGTGATAATCGTTTCCGGTAAGCATCCGGTGTAATCTTTAGTATATAGGATGCTTGCACATGATCCATCCGGAATATATCTGCGAGTACCAACGTGATACGTTGCTCTTCGCTCAGGCAAAGCAACGCACCCGAGAAATAATCCGTCAGAAAGTTTTCCGGAAGCATTGATTCTTCAGAGTCGTCTTCTTCCAGCCACAGGCCTGATGTTATTTGTCGCTGCTGCGATTTCTCTTTACGTTTCGATTGTAAGACATGATTCACCGTAATTCTATAGAGCCAGGTTGTAAAAGAGCTCTGCTGTTCAAATCCATGAAGGTGTTCCCACACGCGAATAAATATATCCTGCGTGACGTCTTTAATTTCTTCAGCAGTGCCTCCGAATTGCTTCACGAGTCGCGACACGAAAGTATTGTGTCGCACAAAAAGAATTTCCGCGGCAGCGCTGTTTCCGGCTTTCGCCTCTGTTACCAACTGATCATCGGTATACTGGTATAATCCGGGCTTCATACAACGGTAGGGTTATGCACATCGAACAGTATATTGTTTTTCGTGGGCGAGGTCTACTAACTGGTCAAACCCAAGTGACAATGATTTTGAATGCCATTGGACATTACCATGACGAATGTAGCAGTCGTGCACGGGGCTGTTCCAGTAACCGGATGCTGTATCAATAAAAAACTTCTTGGCCTCAGAACATATATATTCCAATTCAGAAAATACTTCCGCGGGTAAGATCTCGTGCCGATCGATGCCGGGCACTTGCCTTGCCGGAATAACCTGGATCGATGTCATATCACGTGAAAGCTCCAGGGAAATCATAAACCCGAGACCAAACCAGAGGACATGGTCCGGGAGTTGTTCTTTTACATGCAATGCAATGTCACCTGAATTAAAGAAAGAGAGCGCTCCGACAATGGCCGGTTGTTGTTGTGCCAATTCAAACCGGACACAGGCAATGCCGTCCGGATTCTTAAAAATGTGCGTGTTTACGTGAGCTTTCATAGAGAACGGGGCTTTATATATTTATTCAAAAATCACCCATCCCGCGTGGAAAAAGATATACTATAGCTTCGAAATGTAGCTTTAGCGTTCCGAAATAGAGCCCTTCGCCATTGAAATTACAGGTGAAGTCTGTATGCCAGCAACCTGCATCGTGAACGATCGTCCCTTAATTCATAATTGAAATTGATGTCATCACAATTTTATTCCTGCACTGTGCTTCGTGAGAGATCATGAACACCAGAAATTCATACGGTGTACTGAAGCTCTTGACTTTCCCTTCACGCATGGTCTTTTGAATCAACTGTGTGATCGCATCACCGGTTTTCCCTAGCCCCTCTTTTAGTGTTTCCTTTTCCAAGCCGTGGTCGTTCAGTTTTTCAAGCCCATTGGCCAGTGTCGGATCATTCTGCTCAAGCCACAACAGCCGCGTATTATAGATGTGAACGAAGTGTTTGGTGAGATCTGCTTTTCGGTGTCCGGAAAGTAATTTTCGAAATTGCTCTTCCGTAAAAGAATCCAGCAGCAGCAAATTGATACGGTTATTAATGTCCCAGGTATCGAGGAATCTCTTCATATCCTTAAAATTCAAATTGGTAAAAGCGTGTAACCCATTCGTTGCGGGATACTCTTTTTTTGTTAAAAGTGCCCGGAATTTCTTCCGGACACTTTCGGTTAGGAATCAAACAAATCCAACAAGGTTATTGTACATCCCACCACACGTGGCTATCGTGTGTATCGCCACCGGTAATTCTTCCGGATGCTTCCTGGTAGTTTAGTTTATTCAGTGTAGCCTCTACGTTGGGATAAGCATATCTTCTGGGAATCTGCTTGCTTGCGTTCACCGCATAGGGCGTAGGTTGTAAGTTCGGATAACCGGTCCTTCTCCATTCAAACCATGCTTCTGTTCCGTTCGGATATAAAGCGATCCACCGCTGAGTGCCAATCTTCGAAAGCTTCTCCTCTTCCGTGCCTGTAAATTCCACGGCATCCTGTGTGGTATATTCTTCGAACGCATCCTGATCAAAAACACCTTGTTGATTCCACGATGCCTGAATGGCAGCATAGTATAGATCTGCAGCATCATCTGTTGTCCAATTCAACAAAGCGGCTTCCGCTTTTGCAAACAAGATCTGTGATGCCGTAAGTATATAGCCACGGGATGTAGTTTCACGAATGGCACTTCCCGGACGAGAATATTCATTCTCGTTTGTCCAGTCAATTAACATATCACGCTGCAATCCATACGGAAGTCCTATATATTCGTCTGATTCAGTCGGATCAACAAAGACCGTGACGCGTGGATCATTCAGATCTTTTAAAGTATTCACCAACACATCACTTGCACCGTAATCGTCACGCCCATCAAATAGTACATGCAATGGATTCCTCAATTTATCATCATCCAAAAATGCTACGAAAGCGTTATCGCTGTTATCGATGATGTGACCGTCATCATCATTCAGTGCACTGAGAAATTCTGTCTTCGCTGTACCGGGATCAACGTTTGAAATGCGCAACGCCATAAGCATACGCAACGAGTTCGTAAACTTTTTCCATTTGGCAGCATCTTCATGGAAGAGAATATCTCCGCCAAGCATCGATCCGTTATCAAACTGATCACCTGCTTCGCGCAACTCCTTGAAGAGATCACTATATATCTGCTGTTGAGGGGTATATGCAGGTTGTGTATTTTTCTTTAGCGCATCTGTATAGGGAACATCTCCCCAACGATCGGTTACCACCCAGAATAAATACGCCTTGAGAATCCGTGCTACTGCAAGCTGATTGTTGTTGGATGCAAACTGCGACATCTGCAGTTTTGTTTCTTCATTTGTATTGAAGTCTATAATCGACTGCAGGTCTTGTAACGATACAGCATAGTAATTGTCCCAAAGGGCAAACGTCGTGGAGTACTGTGAATCTTCAGGATACTGACTCTCCGACCAGTACTGGACATATAGCATAGGCTCGGGTGCACCAACGGTTTGAATGCCAGCTATACCTCCGCGCAACGAACGACCGGCTTCTGTAGAGGGCACGCCCGTTATAGCTTCCGTGAGCAAAGCGAACGGTACAGGTACACGCGATGCGTTCGGGTTGTCGTTGGTGTCACCGAAATCAGAGCAACCAACGCTCAATAACAACATGGCAAAAACTTTCCATTGTCTTTTTCTGAATATAGTGAATGACATAATGATTATTTAGAGGTTATCAGAAGGATGCTTTAATATTAAATCCAAGCGAGCGCGTGCCCGGTTGTTGACCGTTCTCTCCCCACCGCTGAGAAAGTTCAGAGGCATCTATATTCCGGTTGGATAGATATAGCAGCCATGGGTTTCGTGCTACTACTGAGAACGTAAGGTTCTGCAGGATGCTGTTGTTCTTTAACGGTACACGATACCCTAAACTGATCTCACGAAGCTTTACATACGATGCATCAAAGACCGAGTTGTCGAGTATATCATTGTTACCAAACTGGTGGAAGTAATCGAATGCGGATAGATCATACTCTACGGGTTGACCTTCTGCATTTATACCTTTCACATGTATACCACCACCTTCGGCTACATCATCACGTACGTTTTTACCATTGCTATTTGTAACAGCTGTGTTTTCCAGCAATCCGGAATATTCACCCCAGTAATTGGACAGCGAGAAATATTTACCACCACGCTGGAAGTCCAGGGCTACGGCCAATGAAAAATTCTTATAGGTAAAATTGTTCAGTACACCGCCCGTAAAATCCGGAAGCACAGAACCAAAGAATACATCGTTCTTGAATGCATACGTACCATCATCATTCAATACCGGCTGCCCGTTGACGCGTTCTATACCAACACCACGAATTTGTCCCCACTTGTTACTGCCGCCATCGTAGTCTGTTTTATTCACCAGGTATACATATCCGAAGTAATCGAATGTATCATATCCCGGAGTTGACGCGTTAACCGAATTTATACCTTCAGCAAGTTCAATGATGCGCGAATTGTTACGCGCCAGGTTCACACTTATATTCCACTCAAATGCACGGGTAGATATAGGGGTTCCTTCCAATTGAAGCTCTATACCGTTGCGTTCCACCCTGCCTGCATTAATAACCTTATCTGAAAAACCACTGGCTGTACTTACATCAACATTCAGGATTTCGTTTTTCTTTACTTCATTGTAATACGTAAAGCTTATACCAGCGCGATTGTTCAGGAACTTCATATCGATTCCCATTTCATACGCAGAAGAGAGTGATGGTTTGATATTGGAGTTCGTTAATAGATCGGGAGTTGTCATGAGTATATTTCCATCGAACTGAATTTGATCCACCGGATAGGTAAGGTATAATTGATAAGGATCGAGGTCTGAACCAACTTGCGCCCAGCTACCCCGTAGTTTTCCATAGGACAAAAACGGAATAAGGGGTTGTGTTAATTCACTAAATACGAATGATGCACCAACGGACGGATAGAAATAAGAATTGTTATTCTTTGGCAACGCTGAACTCCAATCGTTTCGCGCTGTAACTTCGAGAAAGGCAAAGTCCTTATACCCTACAGAAGCTCTTCCATATAGACTTCGTACACTTTTCTCCTGACGGTAGTTGTAATAGTTCAGAGCTCCTTTTGAATTGGACACTGTAAAAAGATCAGGAACAACCAACCCGCCATTCGTAGCCATCCGTACATCTTTATATACATTTTGACGAATGTTACCCCCTGCATTTATATCTATATCGAAATCACCAAAAACCTGGTCGTAGCTCGCTAGAAACTCATAGTTATTTTCTGCGTTGGACGTTTGCCCTGTGCTATAGGCTGCTTGCGCGTTTGTCTGCGCTACACTTTGCTCGATGATATAGGGTGTCTTGTTCTCATAATTTGAAGACGACTGATTTCTCCGGAAGAATCCTTGTACTCGGAAGTGATCATTTAGCTTTACCAACAAGTTTATATCACCGAACAAGCGATCACGCTTCGTTGTGAAATTAATATGATCCATGTAGGAGTACGGATTATACCAGTAATTTCCACGGTTAAAATTCGTGGACGTATAATTTGTTGCTGCGTTCGGGTTACTGTGATTCCAGCTTGCCAGGGCACCGGTAGGTGTTCTGAAATCACGCAGCTCTTTCAATATACTCATGTCCAGGTCGCGGTGAAACCATTGGTTAAAAGAGCCTGCGCCCGTATAGTTTGAGTAGTTATCATCAAAATTTCCAAAGACGGTTTCGTTGGTATAATTGATATTGGAGCCGATTGTGACATACTTGCTCAGCGTAGCCGAGTTTTGCGTAGATATATAATGACGTTCTAAATTTGTATTCGGGATGATACCGGTCTGCTGAAGATTGGTATAGGATACACGCACGAAATATCCATCACCAGTCTTCGAGAAGTTAATGTTATTATTAAACGTTTTACCGGTTTCATAGTATTCTCTCACATTATCAGGCTGCGCTGTATAATTTGCTGTTTTGAAAGAATATTTATTTCCCGGATACCATGCATACCAAGGTATATATTCAGAGCCATCCATCTTCGGTCCCCATGAGGCATCATCCGAGTAATCGTGATACTTCTTGCCATCAAATACAGCCCAGTCTGCAGGATGTACACCCGGATTATAGGTAAACGTTCTGAATGCCGAGCTTCCACCGCCACCATATGTATTCTGATACTCGGGCAATATATTTACCTGCTCAAAAGTAGTTGTGCTGTTTAGTTCAAGACCTATACCTTTTGTTTTCTTGCCACGCTTGGTTGTGATCTGAACCACACCTGCATCACCACGCTGTCCGTAGAGGGCAGTGGCATTCGGACCTTTGAGTATAGATATAGACTCAACATCATCCATATTTATACCTAAATCAATAGGCGATGTTCCCGTTGCACCCCGCTCAAAATTATTTACCGGTGTTCCATCAATAACATATAGCGGGCTCTTTTCAGTAAGCGAAGCTGAACCGCGAATACGAATCGTTGCCGCTGCACCTAGCTTGGCACCCGACTGATTCAGTACCTGTACACCTGCTACTTTACCGGCAAGTGTCGTGTTGAGATCAGCATCACGCGTAATGCGAAGCTTCTCATCGGCGTTTAACTGTTGTGTCGCATACGACAATGATTTTTCTTTTCGCTCAATACCAAGGGCCGTCACGACAACCTCTGAGAGCTGTTGAAAATCAGGAGCAAGTGCGACATCTACAACGGAGCGTTCGCCGACTGCCACTTCCTGTGTTTTGAAACCTATAAATGAAAACACAAGGTCTGTACTTTCGGGCGGCAATGCTATAGTATATTTACCGCTTGCATCGGTTACGGAACCAATGGTGCTTCCCTTCACCATTACATTTACTCCGGGAATACCCTGACCATCATCTGTCGATGTCACCGTCCCGGAGATACTTCGGTCTTGCGCGATACTGGTCCCTGTAACAAACGCACAGAGCCCCAGCAATACGATCTGTAAAATCCTCTTCATAGATTTTGGATTAAGTTTTAGGAGGTTGGATGCGCACAACCGAGTGGTGTGACCGATGAGAAGAAAAAAAAATAAAAAATCCTGACGGAAACTATATCCGTCAGGATCTGTCAATCTCTCAAAACATTTACAAACAACGTGTCAAATTGTAAACCCTATATATTAGATACTTTTAAGAAGATCATTTGCGACTTTTCTTCGCAGTTTTCTTTGCGCCTTTTCTGGCCGATTTTTTAGCTCCTTTCTTCGCAGTTTTCTTCGCTCCCTTCTTGGGAACCTTTGCTCCTGCTCTTCTCGCTTCGGATAAACCAATGGCGATCGCCTGCTTGCGGCTGGTCACTTTTTTTCCGCTGCGACCACTTTTAAGCGTTCCGGCTTTTTTCTCGCGCATTACCTTCGCGACTTTTTTCTGTGCTGATTTTGAGTACTTTGCCATAGCTTCGTTGTTATTGTTTTGATTAAACTTAAAATTCCATGCCTCTATACTTCCTTTTTTAAGTATGGAACTTTCGGACAAATACTTTACTTTACAATCTGATGACACTGAAGCGTTCCGGTTCCGCAGATCTTCCTTTACATTATGGACATGTTCCCCGTTGGCTTGCCGAACGGATGGGCAGGCTTGGGCTTGCTATCACGGAAGCTATTTTAGCAGAGTATGGAAAAGGTGAAGTGCTGCGCAGACTCAGTGATCCATTCTGGTTTCAAAGTCTGGGTTGTGTGATGGGCATGGACTGGCATTCATCGGGCATCACAACCTCTGTGATGGGTGCATTGAAACGCGCGCTCAATCCACATGCAAAAGAGCTTGGTATATATATCTGCGGAGGCAAAGGAAAAATATCAAGACAAACTCCAGTCGAATTATTAAAGGTAGGTGAACGAACAGGACTCGATGGCGAATACCTGGTGCGTTGCAGCAAGCTCAGCGCTAAAGTTGACAACACTGCTATACAAGACGGCTTTCAGCTATACCTGCATAATTTTATAGTCAGTGATGAAGGACAATGGGCTGTTGTACAACAAGGCATGAGTCCGATGAGTACTACTGCCCGAAGGTATCACTGGCATTCGGCATCACTCTCCTCCTTTGTAGAAGAGCCGCACACATCTATCTGCGGAGAAAATCAGGGAAGTATATTAAACATGGTTGCCAAAGAAGCTCTGCCTACGCGATCAAGCTTACTGGAGATGGCGCATGAATCTCCGGATAGGATGATGAAGGAGATACGACAACTTACCATGCCCTCGCATCATGAAGTGCAAGCGGCTGATGTTGATATAAAAAGATTAGGAAGTATACTTTGGCTGGCACACGAAAAGCAACCGAAAGATTTTGAAGAGTTACTATTACTCGAAGGACTCGGACCGCGTACACTTCAATCTCTCACATTGGTAAGTGAAGTGATTTATGGAACACCTTCACGGTTTAAAGACCCAGCTCGTTTTTCATTTGCACATGGAGGAAAGGATGGTCATCCGTTTCCGGTTCCTGTAAAGGTATATGACGAAACCATTGCTACGTTGAAAACCGCTGTTGAGAAAGCAAAGCTTGGCGAAACCGATAAGCAGCAAGCGATCAAGAGTCTCTCCGACCTTTCTATTCGTGCTGAAAAAGATTTTATTCCGAATACAAATTTAGAAGCTGTCATTCAAAAGGAACGCGATGAATCTTGGAAATACGAAGGCCGCACTGTTTTTGGCAAAGCTGTTCCACCAAAGAAAAATCAACAGTTGAAACTGTTTTGATAAGAAGAAAATTTTTACTTCTTGCTTCCCTATATATACTGCTGGCTTGATGTCATCCTATTGAACAATATAGTCCTGCGTATAAAATGCGGGCTCTTCTAATAAACTCCTAATACTTTTGTGGAGTTACCACCCCAGGGTTTTCCCTATAGTTTTATACCCGATACAAATTATCCAAAATAAACCGCGCTAACGTGTGGCCGGAAAATTTACCATACACCGTAACATGCACTTAAAATTAAAAGTTATGATTACACGAGATGGAGCCTATGTAAGTCTGTGGCAGGATATGCCGGTTTATGAAACACAGCGTAAACCATCCTCAACGCTTTTGTATGATGTAGTAATTGTGGGAGGTGGAATTACGGGTATATCGACCGCGCTTTTACTGCAAAAGTCAGGGAAGAATTGCCTGGTACTGGAAGCTCACAATATAGGTTTTGGAACTTCGGGCGGAACAACTGCGCATTTGAATACATTGCTGGACAATCCGTATACCACCATTATAAAAAATTTCGGAACGGATCAGGCAAAGCTTGTTGTGCAGGCAACACGTGAAGCTATACATCTCATCAAACATCACGTGCAGGATTATAGCATTGATTGCGGTTTTGAAGAAGCGTCTGCATTTCTTTTTTCACAAGATGAAAAACAATCCAAAGAACTGGACGATATCGCGAAAGCGTGTGAAGAGGTAGGATTGAATCTGCAGTACACTTCCTCCATTCCAAGTCCTATTCCTTTTGAAAAAGCGATACGTGTAGAGGAACAAGCCAAGTTTCATCCGCTGAAGTATATATATGCATTGGCAAAACAGTTTGAAGCACTCGGTGGCACCATTCTGCAGTATTCACGCGTAAACAATACCACGGAGGAAGACGATATCATTGAGATAGAATCTGAATCCTCTACCTTTAAAACGAAGAAGCTTATTTATGCCACACATATACCTCCTTCCATAAACTTATTGCACTTACGCTGCTCACCATGGAGAAGCTACGCTATGGCTGTAAAACTAAAGGATGGTAAATATCCTGACGGACTGTTGTATGACATGTATGATCCTTATCATTACTATCGTACGCAGGTTGTAGATGGCGAAAGATATCTGATTGCAGGTGGTGAAGATCATAAGACTGGTCACGAGGCTAACACGGAGAAATGTTTCCGCCAGCTGGAGAGTACAATCAGAAGATATTTCGATGTAAGTGAAATCGCATATCAATGGTCGTCTCAATATTTTGAACCAACGGATGGCCTACCCTACATCGGGCATTTACCAGGCCATTCAGAAAATGTATATGTAGCCACCGGGTATGGCGGAAATGGAATGACTTTCAGCAGCGTTGCAGCCATTGTACTGCGCGATCTGATCAATACAGGCGAGAGTATATATGCAGATCTTTTCTCACCATCGCGGATTAAGCCTATTGCCGGGTTTGTCGATTTCATTGAACACAATGCCGATGTGGTAAAACAATTCATTGGCAAGTGGTTTGCAACGGAGGAACTGGATGGCGTGGCCGGCCTTGCGCAAGGCGAAGGTAAGGTTGTGAAATACAATGGTGAAGTGATCGCTTTATCAAAAGATAGTGATGGTACACTGCACGCAGTATCTCCGGTTTGCACGCATATGAAATGTAGCGTAGCCTGGAATCTTGCAGAGCAAACGTGGGATTGCCCATGCCATGGTGCACGCTATTCAGCAGACGGCAAAGTAGTAACCGGTCCGGCAAGTCGCGACCTTGAACCGATTGAATTGCGTACGTTATCCGAGAAAGAAAACTGATCATCACCTATATATACTATAATCATGCGGCATACTGATTCAATTCGTATGCCGCATTTCATATGAACGACACTTCATTTACGCAACTGTTCTCCAAATGCCAGAAGGACCATCGATCGTTATTTTAAAAGAAGCCGTCGAAGCTTTCAAAGGAAAGAAAATTACAAAAGCGAGTGGCAGCACCAAGAAGTTTGATCCGGCATTACTCAAAGGCAAGAAGATCACAGACTTTAAAAGTTGGGGAAAACACTTTTTGATTTGCTTTCCAAAGTTTACGGTGCGGGTACATTTTCTTTTATTCGGAACGTATCGGATCAACGAACAAAAAGATTCTATTCCGCGATTACATCTGGAGTTCGGCAAGAAAGAGTTGAACTTCTATGCATGTGCGCTATCACTCATTGAAGCACCACTGGAAGAACTCTACGATTGGACAGCTGACGTGTTGAACGAAACCTGGAACGCTGCAAATGCGATGAGCAAGCTAAAGAAGAATCCATCACAATTAGCCTGCGATGCTTTGCTCGATCAGAATATATTCGCAGGTGTCGGTAACATTATTAAAAATGAAGTGCTCTTCCGGATCAAAGTTCATCCGTTAAGTATGGTTGGGAAACTGCCGCTGGCAAAGAGAAAGAAACTCGTATATGAAGCGGTGAACTATAGTTTTGATTTTCTCGAATGGAAGAAAAAATTTGAGTTAAAAAAACACTGGCTGGCACATACCAAACGAACATGCCCCCGAGACCACGTACCCTTGAAAAAAGAATATTTAGGCAAAACGAACCGAAGAACGTTCTTCTGTGAAGTATGCCAGAAACTATATATATAAACACGTATGAATATTTGGATCGCCATTGCAGCAGGTATAGGCGGAACGGCTGTCATGACAGCTTTCATCTATATACTATCTTACATCACACAAAAACGCCTGAAGGTAGTAAAGATACTGGGGACGATGCTCACTTTCCAGACAACGCCTGACAAAGGATTGTCTGAAAGCAATTTCGCTATTGCAACGGGTATAGCTGGGCATTACCTGGTAGGGATAATATTTTCGTTGATATACCATTGGCTGTGGTCAAGAGGAATCGGCTCACCGGACCTGATAACCTGTGCAGTATATGGATTTATAAGCGGCATAGTAGGCATTGGCGTCTGGCGGCTATTCTTTGCCATTCATCCAAATCCGCCTGCAGTTCCGTTAAAGTCTTATATAATCTCCATTCTCACAGCGCACATCTTCTTCGGATTGGGAGTATGGCTAACGATCAAACTACTCACGTGATCCGTTAGTGGTTAATCGTCTATAGCTGTCGCCAAACATACTACCCACCACCAAGACGCTTGAGACACTTCTTCATATCTATACCTTTCAGCAATACTCCTTTAAATAGGTCGCCTTTTTTCTCTAATCGTTTTGGCAATGTCTTCATGGTGAATTGTGAGGGAGATAAACCATGCTTTACCTCTTTCCATTCGAGTGGCGTAGATATAGTAGCACCGGGAACAGGCCGCAGACTATACACCGAGGCAAGAGTTTGACCGCGTTTGTTTTGAAGGTAGTCTAAGTATATTCTATTCTTGCGTTTATTAAGTGCCCGTTCCATCGTTGTGATCTTCGGCAATTTCTCTTCCGTAAACGAAGCTACAATCTCGGCGAACGAACGCGCCTGATCATAATCATATTTAGCGCCAAGTGGAACATATATGTGTAAACCCGATGCACCTGAGGTTTTACAAAATGCGCTGGCCCCTGCCTTATCCAATACCTCTTTTATAGCTTGTGCCGTATCGATTACTTCCTCAAATGTACTCTTGTCAGAGGGATCTATATCCATCACCAGGTAATCCGGACGATCGAGGTTTTTTGTGCGTGAATTCCAGGGATTAATCTCGATGCATCCCAGATTGTTCAGGTACAAGAGCGTTGCCTTGTTATTACAAAGAATATAGTCAATATCTTTTTGAGCACTATCAGAGTATAGCTCGATACTCTCCACCCAATCCGGAGCGGCATCTCCTGCATCCTTATGAAAAAATCCTTTGTCCGTAATGCCGTTGGGATTTCTTTTCAGCGATTGCGGCCGATCCTTGAGGTACGGGAGTATATATTTGGAGATACTATTATAGTAATCGATCACCTCTCCTTTTGTGATGCCCTCTTCCGGCCAGTATATCTTGTCGAGGTGCGTAAACTTCAATTCATGCTTTTCTACCTTTACAATCTTGTTATACTCATCTGAAGTATCTTTGCCGCGCTTCTTTACAGGTTTGGTAGCATCAGGTTTTACAGAACTACTTTTAATCGGAGCCGCTTTCTTTGTTTTCGAAGTCTTCACAGTTTTATCAGTTGATTTATTTTTTTTCGGAACCTTTACATCCAGGTGATCCACTTCCTTAGCGCTCTTATCAATGCGAAGCCCCATAAAAACAGGGTGTCGCAGAATTCCTTCATCTGTTACTTCTGTAAATTTTATTTCGCATACATGAACCGGATCAACCCACGTTACCGGCGCGTTGATCGGTACCTTAGTGTCGAATGGAGATTTCTCACGAATGGAAGGTTGCAGCTTGGTATATACATCCTTCAATATCTTCTCTGTGAACCCAGTGCCGGTGTGCCCTATATATTTGAGCTTACCTTTCTCATACATGCCCAACACAAGCGCACCAAAGTATTTTCGGCTTTTACGAGGTTCAGTATAGCCGGCAATTACAGCTTCCTGTGTATTGTGATTTTTGATCTTTAGCCAATCATATGTTCTGCGCCCTATATAGTACTTGCTGTCTGCACGCTTCGCTATAATTCCTTCCAGCCCCATGGCGACAGCATTTGAAAAGAATGCTATACCATCTCCCGCTACATGGTCTGAATATTTTAGCACATTACTTTTCGGAATGACTTTCTCTGCAATCTTTTTTCTTTCTACGAGAGGAAGATCTGTAAGGTCTTTGCCTTTATACGACAAGCAATCGAAAACGTAGTATAGCAACGGAAGCGAACGGTTCTCTCCATACTGCTGCAGCTTCTGAAAACTTGGCTTGTCATTTTTATCCAGCACCACTACTTCACCATCCAGCACAACATCATCCTTTATTCCGGCCAATGCATCCACTACTGCCGGATATAGTCTGTCAAACGATAATCCATTGCGGGAGTAGAATTTAAGCTCTTTCTTATTTACCTCTGCAATGGCGCGATAACCATCCCATTTAATTTCGTATATCCAATCCGGGTCATCAAATGAATCTTCACGGATATGCGCCATCATGGGCGTTATATATTTCTCCAACTTTGCGTTCGAAGAACGAACAGAACGTACCGGTGCTGCTGTAGTTTTCGCCTTTGCCTCACTTTTCGTTTCTTTTTTCTGCGTAGTTGTTTTTTTATTCTTGCGTATACTTTCTATATGATATTCATCTGTTGCAAATTCATCTTTGTGCTTTATCAATAGCCAATTTTTACCATCACCATTTTTTAATTGCACCAGTGCAAACGAACCTTTAAGTTTTTTGCCATGCAGTACAAATTTCAAAGAACCTTTCTTCAGTTCTTTACCGATCTCATGCTGATAGTCAGAAGGGTCATCTACATTCTCAGGTTCATATATACCGCTGTCCCAAATCTCCACGGTTCCGGCACCGTAATTTCCCTCTGGTATTTCGCCTTGAAATTTTCCATAGGCGAGCGGATGATCTTCCACCATCACGGCAAGACGTTTATCTTTCGGATTCAAAGACGGCCCTTTCGGTATAGCCCAGCTTTTCAAAACACCATTTACCTCCAGACGAAAATCATAATGAAGACGTGAAGCATCATGACGTTGTATAACAAAAGACAGTGCTGAAGCGGAAGCCTTTTTTTTACCGACCGGTTCGGGCGTGCGTTTAAAATTGCGCTTCCCGGCATAGGTGGTTAAACTCATCAGGATGCTTTTTTAAGACTTGCTTTCAATTGCGACATCAGATCTTTAGATTTCCGATGCGTTACTTTCATTTTTGGGTATACTGTTTTCTTACCCGTTGCTTTTGCCTTTATTAACTTTTGCAGTTCTTCTGAATATGTATCCTTAAACTTATCGATTTTAAACGAACCGGTTAACTGATCAATCAGCGAAAGCGCCATCTTCAATTCTGCAGGTTTAGGTTTAGATGACGGAAGTTTTAATTCAGAGAGATCACGGATCTCTTCGGCAAAGCGAATCCTGTTCAGTATAATAGCTTTATCTTTTGCGCGTAACACGCAGAGGTGCTCACGACTTCTAAGTACGAAACTGCCAACAGCAGCCTTACCGCTTTTCTCCAATGCCTCATATAGCAGACTATAGGCACGCGTCCCCGAACGCTCGGGCTCCAGATAATAGGGCGTTTCATAATATATAGGATCGACCTCATCTTCTTTTACAAAATCAGTGATCTCAATCATTTTACTTTTTTTGGGACTGGCGCGTTCAAAGTCCTTGTCATCCAGAATTACATATTCGCCCTTGTATTTATACCCCTTTACTATATTTGACCAATTCACCACTTCACCGGTTTCTCCATTTACACGCTGAAACTTTATGTTCGCGTGATCTTTTTTATCAAGCAGGTCGAGATCAAGCTCACTTTGCTGCGTGGCACTATATAATTTCACGGGTATATTTACCAACCCAAAACCAATGGTTCCTGTCCAGATCGCTTTCATGTGCTTGTAATTTATAGTTGTGTTTAAACCCTGTAATGAGGCGATAACAACACGCCTGACGCAGAGACCCTACGACACTAAACAGATAAATAATGTGCCAGGAAAAAGAAGCCTCATTCCAAGTCCTCTCTTTCCGGAGAGGACCGAAGTCCTTCCCCGTAGAGGGGGATGGGATGAGGCCTATATATGTATTAGGACGGACGCCTAAAAGAATCGGATTCTCTGAGCTGAAAAGATCTCTTTTACTTTTTTAAAACTGAATGTCTTCTTCAAAACTGCATCTATACTTTCGTGACGATTAGAAGTCATTCCGCGGTCTAACGGATCGCTCTCGGTAACTTCGCTTCCGAGCTGAAACCACACAGCATTATCGGCAGCATAGAGCCAGCATCTATAATTCGTATCGTTCGAGTTAAAAACCCCAAAGGCAACCTTGTTGTTACGAATGAGGCCGTCGGAGAATAAGTTGAAGGCATGTATACCATCCCCCTTCGGCTCGAACAAGAAGGTAGAATCATCCTTTGACAGGATCATCTGTTCCTTCGGAAAAAAATCTTCTATTCTGATTATATTACCATTCACAAGATCGGGGGAGTCCAATCCTGACCGGAACGTACTGGTACCAATTTTAAAAGGAATATTTACCAAGTCAAATTCCAGAATCCCTGTCCAGCGTGTATGCATATTTAAGAGGATTAGCGAAAGGTATACTAAAATATCATGCCGTGTGCCATACCCTTCGTCTTCATGCTTACGCTTCGTTCATAAAAATGTTACCCATTTGTTTGTAGAAAACATTGTCCAACCCCAACAACGTTGCTCACAATCGTTGTATATTCTTTTAATGTAATACGATCGATATGCTTCCAGGCATAGTGTTTTAAATTATGATGGTGTCTTTCATTTCGTTGGGAGTGCCTAATTTGATAGGTTGTAAAATGTATACGGCTGAGAAATTATTCCCTCTGCCTGATCCAGGTAATACTGGCGTAGGTAAACGAAGCGAAAGATACAAAGGCTGCCTTTGCAAAAAGACAGCCTTTCTTTTTGAAGTTTAATCTGATATTTATTGATGTTCAGCCCTATATATAGGATCGGAAGAGGCATAATTTTTTGCCTTTTAACTTGTGTGCTTCTCTGGACGAATGTCTTGGCACATTAAAATATTTTTATAAATCCTAAATCAACTTAAAACATGGAAGCAAGATTGGCGGAGAAAAAAGTTGCCATATTGGCAACACATGGCTTTGAAGAATCAGAATTCACAGAGCCGATCAAAGCGTTGAAGGAAGCAGGTGCTACTGTTGAAGTTGTCTCACTTCAAAAAGGCAAAATAAAATCGTGGGCAGAAAAAAACTGGGGACCGGAATATGATGTAAATAAAACAATAGATGAAGTCAGCTCACAAGAATATGATGCTCTCGTACTTCCCGGTGGAGTCATCAACCCTGATCAGCTGCGTGTAAATAAAAGTGTTGTAAATTTTGTGACTGATTTTTTACAAGAGCATAAACCTATTGCTGCCATTTGTCATGGACCATGGACATTGGTTGAAACCGGTTTACTGGAAGGTCGCAAGATGACCTCCTATCCTTCTATTAAAACTGACTTGATTAATGCAGGCGTAATCTGGTCAGACAAAGAGGTGGTTGTCGATAATGGATTGGTGACCAGCCGAAGCCCCAAAGATCTTCCTGCGTTTTGCAGAAAAATGGTTGAAGAGATAGCAGAAGGTGTTCACCAGGATTAATTACCTATATAATACAATGGGGAATGCTATATATAGTATGCCAGGGAAATTTCTCTGGCATACTTTTTTAATATGCATTTTCATCGACCGATGTAGAACTAATTCCGCAGGAAATAACCGCTCAAAGATTATTTTTCAAATAATGCACTATTAAATGTCGGTACGCATTTATTTGTCAGTTTTTCTCTAGTAAATTGTTAATCTAAATTTTCTACCTCATGGGCAAAAAATCCAAGGCGACAGCTTCTTCGAAGAACGGGGATGTTGTGGAAGTAATTTCACGACCGAAAGTTTCCCGTAAAAAGAAATCTCTTCCTCTCCATACTATAGATCAAAATGAATATCAACAAGTGATGGGCATCCTGGATAACCGGGAACTTCTCCGTGTGTTGACTGAAGTCAGAAACGGAAATTTTTCCGTGCGTATGCCATTCGATCAGGTGGGGGTAAGCGGCAAGATCTGTGATACGCTGAATGATATCATTTCACTGAATGAAAAAATGATGCAGGAGTTTATGCGTGCCGGTAACACGATCGGTAAGCAAGGTAAACTCACACAACGTATCGAGATTCCGAATGCAAAAGGATCCTGGGGTACAGGTGTAAATTCACTCAACGTACTTATATCGGATCTCGTGCACCCTACTATTGAAATTGCGCACGTAATCAGTTCGGTGGCAAAAGGAAATCTTTCACAAGAGATGCCACAGGAAATCGGAGGCCACGTACTGCAAGGAGAATTCGCTCGCATCGCGAAAGAAGTAAACGACATGGTGAAGCAGCTCAATCTGTTCTCCATGGAAGTAACGCGTGTAGCCCGGGAGGTAGGTTCCGAAGGTAAACTTGGTGGACAGGCTAAAGTAAAAGGTGTTGATGGTGTATGGAAAGATCTTACAGACTCCGTAAACCAGATGGC
>NZ_FUZU01000001.1:468579-2088469 GCF_900167975.1 Ohtaekwangia koreensis | reverse complement strand
ATGGTGGATCAGCTCAACTCATTCTCTTCGGAAGTAACGCGTGTGGCACGTGAAGTGGGATCAGAAGGTCAGCTCGGTGGACAGGCAAACGTGCCGGGTGTTGGTGGTACATGGAAAGATTTGACGGACTCTGTAAACCAGATGGCGTCTAACCTTACCAACCAGGTTCGAAATATAGCAGACGTAACAACCGCGGTGGCGAAAGGAGACTTGTCGAAAAAAATCGCAGTGGATGTACGAGGAGAAATGCTCGAGTTGAAGAACACGATCAACACGATGGTGGATCAGCTCAACTCCTTTGGTTCGGAAGTAACGCGTGTGGCGCGTGAAGTAGGTTCTGAAGGTCAGCTCGGTGGGCAGGCAGATGTACCGGGTGTTGGTGGTACATGGAAAGATTTAACGGACTCTGTAAACAAGATGGCCGATAACCTGACGAACCAGGTACGAAATATAGCAGAGGTAACAACGGCTGTGGCGAAAGGAGACTTGTCCAAGAAAATTACCGTGGATGTGAAGGGTGAAATGTTGGAGTTGAAGAACACTATAAATACCATGGTGGATCAGCTCAACTCGTTTGCATCAGAGGTAACGCGTGTGGCAAGTGAAGTGGGTTCCGAAGGTAAACTTGGCGGACAGGCAACGGTGAAAGGTGTTGGTGGTGTATGGAAAGGATTGACGGATTCTGTAAACCAGATGGCGGGTAACTTAACAGCGCAGATCCGAAATATAGCGAACGTTGCTGTGGCCGTGGCGAACGGAGACTTGTCCAAGAAAATTACCGTGGACGTACGCGGAGAAATTTTGCAGCTGAAAGAAACGCTGAACACCATGGTGGATCAGCTTCGCGGTTTTGCATCGGAAGTAACGCGTGTAGCCCGGGAGGTAGGTACAGAAGGTAAACTTGGTGGACAGGCATTCGTGCCCGGTGTTGCTGGTACATGGAAAGATTTGACCGACTCTGTAAACCAGATGGCGGGTAACCTTACTGACCAGGTTCGAAATATAGCAGGTGTAACCACTGCGGTGGCGAACGGAGACTTGTCCAAGAAAATTACGGTGGACGTGCGCGGAGAAATGCTCGAGTTGAAAAATACGGTTAACACGATGGTGGAGCAGCTTAACTCATTCGCATTTGAAGTAACGCGTGTGGCGCGTGAAGTGGGTACAGAAGGTAAACTTGGAGGACAAGCCGAAGTACGAGGTGTAGCGGGTACATGGAAAGATTTGACTGACTCGGTAAACCAGATGGCATCGAACTTAACCGGTCAGGTACGTGGTATAGCAAAAGTTGTAACGTCCGTAGCGAAAGGTAATTTGAAGCAGAAACTTTCCATCAACGCGTTGGGAGAGTTAGCGCAGTTAACGGATACAATCAACGAGATGATTGATACGCTCGCGGTGTTTGCAGACCAGGTAACAACGGTGGCACGTGAAGTGGGTGTTGAAGGACGACTCGGTGGTCAGGCCAGTGTACCAGGTGCATCGGGTACATGGAAAGATTTAACGGAGAACGTGAACCAGCTTGCCGCGAATCTTACCACGCAGGTGCGATCTATATCGGAGGTGGCATCCGCGGTAACGAAGGGTGACTTGACGCGAACAATTCGTGTGGATGCGAAAGGTGAACTTGAAGCCTTGAAGGATACGATCAACCAGATGATCTCTAACTTGCGCGAAACAACATTGCGTAACCAGGATCAGGACTGGTTGAAATCCAACCTTGCTAAATTTACCCAGATGTTGCAAGGGCAACGTGATCTCGATACGGTATCAAAACGTATTCTTTCTGAATTAGCACAAGTGGTAAATGCACACTTCGGTGCATTCTATATATTAAAGCAAGACGAAGAAACATCCAATGTAAAACTCCAGCTCTTTGCTTCGTACGCCTATAAAGACGAGAAGTCTATTCCAAAAGAATTTGCTATAGGGGAAGGACTTGTAGGACAGTGTGCTTTTGAGAAAGAGAAAATCTTGCTTACGAATGTACCACAAGGGTATATCAAGATAAACTCAGGATTAGGGAAAGCGAAGCCTTCCAACCTGATCATCTTGCCGGTGTTGTTCGAGAACGATGTGAAAGCTGTAATTGAATTGGCATCACTCGAAGTATTCAACGAAACTCACCTTGACTTCCTCGATCAGGTAACAGAAAGTATAGGTATAGTATTGAATACCATTGAAGCGAATACACGTACGGAAGAACTTCTTACGCAGTCACAATCACTGGCGAGTGAGTTGAAAGTACAGCAAGGTGAATTGCGCAGAACAAACGATGAGCTTCAGGATAAGGCATTGCTGCTGGTAAAACAAAAAGAAGAAGTAGAAGCGAAGAACAAAGAAGTAGAAGAAGCGCGGAGATCCCTGGAAGAAAAAGCAGAACAGCTCACGCTTACATCCAAGTATAAATCGGAGTTCCTTGCAAACATGTCGCACGAGTTGCGTACACCACTTAACAGCTTGCTCATTCTCGCACAACAACTCTATGAAAACGCAGAAGGTAACCTGAACGAGAAACAGATCCGCTATGCGAAAACCATTCACTCGTGTGGTGACGACTTGATTCAGTTGATCAATGATATCCTCGATCTTTCCAAAATCGAATCCGGGTTTATCTCTACGAACATCTCCCCTGTTCCATTGGGTGAAATCGCTTCGTTTGTGGAAACCACCTTCAAGCCGATTTCGGAAGCACGCAATCTTAAATTCAGAATCGACATGGATGCAACGCTGCCTCATTCTATGGAAACCGATTTGCAGCGACTGAATCAGATCCTCAAAAACTTACTCTCGAATGCATTCAAGTTCACAGAGAAAGGTGAAGTAAGTCTGAAGATATATGATGCTCCGCGAAACTGGAAACCGGGCAACCAGAACCTCGACCAGGCGAAGAAAGTTATAGCCTTCTCGATCAGCGATACGGGCATAGGTATACCACAGGAGAAACAGATGATCATCTTCGAAGCCTTCCAGCAGGCAGAAGGTTCTACCAGTCGTAAATATGGAGGAACAGGCTTAGGATTATCGATCAGTCGTGGTCTCGCAGAATTGTTAGGCGGTACGATAGAACTTGAAAGTACATTGGGAAGAGGAAGTACATTTACATTATTCCTGCCGGTAGACAGTGTACCAAATATAGCGACACGCGAAACTTCGAAGAATATAAAAGCCATTGAGCAATTGCAGTTGAGTGATAATGATGGCAACATCGATTCACTGCTCAGTACATTGCGTGTCACCAAAGATGGTGTTGAGAATCGCAGCGGTAACATGGAGATCGTAAGTGAGATGATCAATGAAACCGGTGATGATCGCACACATATACAGCCCAATGATAAAGTTGTACTGGTAGTAGAAGATGACTATCGCTTCGGAAAAATAATTATTGACAAAGCGCACGAGTTCGGATTAAAGGGTATAATTGCAACCAATTACCTGGAAGTGTTTGATTTCATTAACCGTTTCTCCCCTGTCGCCTTGACGCTTGATGTCAAACTCCCTGCTACCAGCGGATGGAAAGTACTTGATCTCTTGCGCAATGATTTGAACTATCGTCACATTCCTATACATGTGATCTCCGGAGAAGAGAACAAAGCGTTGGCATTGAAACGTGGTGCTCGTAGTTTCTTGCTGAAGCCTTTGGATAACACGATGCTGGACGATCTGTTTAAAGATATAGCATCCTATAATCAACGCGAAACAAAACGCATTCTGGTGATTGAGGACAATGAGATTGACTCTTCTCAGATCGCTAAGATCATCCAGGACAATACGCTCCAGGTATCGATAGCACCTACTGGTGCTGCAGCGCTTGAGTTGATCAAGAGTGAAGATCCGGATTGCATCATACTGGATTATACTTTGCCTGATATTTCCGGGGCTGACCTTGTGAGTAAAATCACACACGCGAAAAGGAAGCTCACGCCTGTGATTGTTTACTCTGCCAAGGACTTCACTAAAATCGAGTTGAATCAAATCAACCAGAATTCTAACGCATTGATTTTAAAAAGTGCAACTTCCATCGAGCAACTTCTCGAGGAAACTATTTCGCATCTGCACATCAACCACAAAGATCTGTCGCGCGAAAAGAGACGCATCATTGAAAACATCCGGAACAAGGAAGATATACTCAGCGGAAGAAATATTCTGGTTGTAGATGATGACGTACGAAACCTGTTTGCACTGACCACGGTATTCGAGCGCTATAACATTAATGTAGTGACTGCTGAAAGTGGAAAAGACGCTATACAAATATTAAATGACGACCCTAAAATTGAAATGGTTCTGATGGATATCATGATGCCTGAAATGGACGGTTATGAGACAACGCAGAAGATCAGGCGTGAACACAAAAACAGTTCACTCCCCATCATTGCCGTAACTGCAAAAGCGATGAAAGGCGACCGACAAAAATGTATTGAAGCCGGAGCTTCAGACTATATTACCAAACCTGTCAAGGTCGATCAGTTACTTTCGCTGATGCGCTTATGGTTCTGTAAATGATTTTGTATAAGTTGGAAAATATTTGCTAGATGCAACCAAAGATTTTACTCGTTGATGACCGTGAGGACAATTTGCTTTCGATAGAAAGTATACTTGAACCAAACGGTTATCATTTCGTCAAGGCCCGGTCAGGAAGAGAAGCGCTTAAAATACTTCTCACCGAGTTCGATTTCGCCATGATTCTGATGGATGTTAAAATGCCAAACCTCAACGGGTTTGAAACAGCCTCATTGATCTATGAGCGCGACAAGCTCAAACATATACCTACTATTTTTATCACCGCCAATAATTTTGGGGATGAAAATATGTATAAGGGATACCAGGCAGGTGCTGTTGACTATATATTCAAGCCTATAAATCCGGATGTGCTCCGTGCCAAGGTTACTGTATTGGTAGATCTATACCAAAAGACACACAAGCTGAAGGTACAGGAGCAAAAATTGATCGCGATCAACCGAAGTCTGGAAAATGAAGTAAAGGAACGCATTGCATCCGAAGAGAAAGTGAAGCAACTGAACCAGGAACTGCTGGTAAATATAGAGCGGCTGCAATCGGTTAATAAAGAACTTGACCGCTTTGCATTCATGGCCTCACACGATCTGCAGGAGCCGCTTCGTAAGATCAGGCTCTTTGCAAACAAACTCTTCGTGAAGTATAAAGATGTAGTGGATGATGGAGGCAAAGCCGATTTTGAGCGCATTCAAAAATCAGCTGAGCACATGCAGTCTCTGATCCGTGATATACTGACCTTCTCGAAGATTTCGGAAGATATGCAGGAGTTTACTTCAACGGATATTACCAGTACTATAAAAGATATACTGACGGAGTTGGATGATGAGATTAAAACGAAGCAAGCGCAGATTACGCTGGATAAACTTCCAATGCTGCACGGCAACCCGGGACTGATCCGGTTGCTGTTTCACAACCTCATTAACAATGCGCTAAAGTATAGCAAGACAAATGTCCCTCCCGAAATTTCGATCCGCGTTGATAACCAGACCAACGGACAGCATGCCGGTGACATTCCTCAAAAATACTGTCGCATTCTTGTACAAGACAACGGCATGGGCTTCGATCAGAAATATGCAGAAGAAGTATTCGGCATGTTCAAGCGCCTGCACACCGAAGTGAAACTGGAAGGTACTGGGATTGGATTGGCACTCTGCAAAAAAATCGCAGAGCACCATAAAGGTCATATATCCGCGCTCAGCAAAACCGGAGAAGGCTCTACATTCATCGTGTCCTTGCCGATTGAAAGCAAAGAAGAATTTCAACGGGAACGATCTCCTGTGGTTACAGCATCACTATAGATTATTGGGCAGGTTGTTTAACCTGCCCATTTTCTTTATTGGAGAACTGAATGGTATAGATCTTATTATCAGCGAAAACTTTATAGATCGCCAGAATCGCCTGGTGACGCGCTTTCCTGAATTCATTCGGTTCGTTATTACTTGTCCAGAATGATATGTATACCTGTATCTTCGGATCAGCAATAGCAGAATATACCACCTCCACATTACGAACTGTTTCATTGGAGCCTGCGTCTTTCAAAGCAGCTTTGAGTTGCTCCTCCATAAAATTCAAGTCAATTGTATTCGGGATCTGGAACTCAAGCTCTACCCTCCTCTCTTTGCTAAGCGAGTAATTAATGATTGGCTTCTGAAAGATCTCCTTGTTGGGAATAATGACGTGTAGCCCCGCCGATGTGCGAAGTGTTGTAGATCGTAACCGGATCTCTTCAATGGTGCCTATAAATCCATTGGTCTCTACCGTATGTCCTATATCAAAAGGTTGTTTAAAGGCAATGAAGGCACCGGATATAAAATTGGCGGTAAGATCCTGGAAAGCAAAACCCAACGCGAGGCCTATAATACCAACGCCCGCCAACAAAGAGGATACTGCTTTATCAAGCTGCATGATCTGCAGGGAGATCATGATACCAAAGATAACTACAAGAGTATATAATACACCCGAGATTAATCCGCTGATGGATTCGCTTTTAGCAACGCGCAAAAAAAACTTATGCGATAGTCGCTGAATCAATCGCGCTGCAAAAATAAAAGCGATTAACACAATAACGGCCAATGCGAAATTGGGTAACATCTTAATCAAGTATACCCACCAGCGCATCAGCTTTTCTTCAATTATATTGAACCAATTGCTCATAAGTGCTTAAAGTTATTATAGTATATGTCTGCAATTTAAATCAATCAGTTTTCATAATGTTATTTCCATGAACCATCTTTTCTGTGAAGTTTGCTCTTATCAAAAAAGAGACCAAAACATGTGGATAAATTTAATGCCATCGCATGAAAAAAGGCATAGTTTTTTCGACATAGCCTGTGAACAAAACATTTAAAGCCATGAGAACTACAAGAAGAAACGCAACACGGCAATTTAGCCCAGATAATACACTCAACACTTCTCCTGTAATTGAAGAACAAGTTGCAAGAAGTGAGGAAAATCTTGCAGAGGAAACCCCAGTCGAGGACATTTATACACCTGGAAGTTTATCCAAAAATAAAAGAAGCAAGAAACCATCCACTGAGATTGAATCCACTACAGATGAATTTGAAGATGAATCAATCGATAACAACAATGCACCCGGTCATATTGATGAACGGATTTAGTTGTATTCATCTGAAGCACATTTCTGAATAACTCAACAATACAGTAAAAGCAGCCGCAATGGCTGCTTTTACTTTTCATAGAAATGATAGTTGATTATTTAAATTTATACTCCACAATATTACCATCACGAAGAGCGGGCAAAAGAAAGCGCTTCTGTTTCTTGTCATACAATATATCTGCAGCATCTATATTTTTTTCTATCTCTACATATGTCTTTTCTTTGATATTGATTTTAAGAAGTCGTGTTTTTCTTTCTTTCAATGTAACCCAATCAGAAACAATCAGCGTATTGGCATCGAGCATTTGAATACCATCAAACATACCGCGCGCATCAGTTAAAGTAGTGTAGGTGTAGTATCCACTCTTGCCTGTGATCATCCCCAACTCCCCCATCGGGTTATCGCTCCGATCTAAACCCGCCACATATAGTATATCTGTCTTTGCATCGTACAACAATCCGTTTGGACCGATCAGCTTGGGTATATTGAGCGCTTCGATGCGGTGTGTAGATATAGTGACCTTAAAGATCTTGCCGATATCAGTGGCGCTTACAAAAAATACGGAATCTCCTTTTAGCGTCAGGTCGTTTAGAAACTGCGTGCCTTGTGCAGAAAGATCTACCTCATCCACTTTCTCCCCCGACTGAAGATCGAATCCAACAACTCTGTCAACATCGGCAACATAAAGTATATTTCCAACAATAGTCGTTCCTTTAGGCGCGTTCAACACGGCTTTGTTAAAATTAAGATCAATAGGTTTACCCGCAAGATCAAGTTTGCTGATGGCTCCGTCACCATCTTTTGCAGTGGGAGCCAGTGCTTTTCCGATCAAGGTTGTGTACAAAAATTTTCCATCGGTGATGATGCTTTCCGGATGCAGAAGTCCGGAGGTTATAACATCGCTCTGTGCGTGTGCGGCTATACTGAACAACAGTACAGCGATGATTGCAAAATAGTTTTTCATATGTGCTGTAGATTATAACACAAATGTATAGTGGTAGAAAAGTTTGAGTATACTACATAAAGCTCAAACTATTGCACTTTTAGCGCGCCAGCTACTGGGGGTTGTACCAAACTCACTTTTAAAAATCCGTATAAAGTAGGGTACATTATCAAAGCCACAGGCAGCCGCTACTTCCGATACATTATCAGAAGTATTTTGCAACAATATTTTTGCATGCGCAAGTCGTTGACTGTTGATCCACTTTTTAGGAGACGTATGATATAGCTCCTGAAAATCGCGCTTGAAAGACGCCAGACTTCTGCCGGAGAGTTCAGCAAGCTCTGCTAATGTTAAGGGTTGAAACAAATGTTGTTTTACAGTATATTCTATACCTATAGATTGGCTGTTCGTGATACCCTGAATCCAGCGTGTTACCTGCTGCCCATGGTTGCCCGATATCAGCAAGAGAAACAATTCTTTCAGTTTAAGTTCGAGAATTTCTCGAAGGTGATGCAGAGGCTGATCGAAGTAACGCAGGTATTGATCCCGGAAGCTCTCCAACAATTTATCTGTCGGTATAGTAAGGTGCATGAGAGGCGGATGATGCACGAATCCTTGTGACGAAGAAAGATGATGAAGTGAAAACTCTTTCAGAAAAGCATCACTGCAAAAAATGATTAACGAATCATAGTCCAATCCTTCTTGTGTGAACTCACTCATCACGTGCAAGCCACGCTTCATAAAGAATAAATTACCAGGCTCTATCAACGCTGTGTGATCATTGAAATGCAATTTCTTATAACCTCCCAACGGAAAGGCCAACATGTTCTCCTGGAGCAAGACAGTTTTAGTATGCGGCTTCGTTTCATGCTTGTGGCGGGCAAACGAAACCTCGCCAGCTTTTAACAAACCTTGAGATATACTATCCGATGGAAAACGTACCAGCATAAAGAGATCGAAAGTTACAGTTATTTTTATTTCGCAAAGAATAAACTGTTCCTCGATTCGTCTTGTTGTTTACGCGCTAATTTAATCAAGCATCTCCATGTCGAAGTCCAAAGTCACCATTGGTCACGTTTTCAAAACAATAGTCTGGCCTCGCAGAAATCTTTTATTCCTCGGGCTTATCCTCATCGTTATCAGTCGAATATCAGGACTAACACTCCCTTGGGCCAGCAAATATCTGGTCGATGAAGTGATTGCCAACAAGAATATAACGATGCTTTATTATTTATTGGGAGGTGTGGTTGCAGCCATCATTGTACAAGCAGTAACATCGTTTCTGCTTACAAAATTATTAAGTGTCGAAGCACAGCACCTCATCTCCGTACTCCGCGTGAGGGTTCAAAAGCAGATCTTACAACTACCTATACGATTCTTCGACAATAGTAAGTCAGGAGCACTCGTATCACGCATCATGACGGATGTTGAAGGTGTACGCAACCTGGTGGGTACTGGTCTTGTGCAACTGGTGGGAGGCTTGCTCAGTGCCGTGATATGCCTTGTGCTGTTGATCCGCATTAGTCCATTGATGACTCTATATGTATTGGTACCGGTGTTGGTCTTTGGATTTATATCGCTGAAAGCTTTTAACAAGATCCGTCCTATATTCCGCGAACGCGGCAAACTCAACGCAGAGGTTACGGGCCGCTTAACGGAAACGTTAAATGGTGTTCGCGTGATTAAAGGCTTTAATGCTGAAGCGCAGGAAATAAAAAGCTTCGAAGCTGGTGTTGAAAAACTTTTCCTGAATGTAAAGCAAAGTCTTACATCAACCAGTCTGGTCACCAGTGCAGCAACTTTCTTACTTGGTCTCGCTAGTGCCGGCATCATGGGCATTGGTGGCTATATGATCATTGATGGAGCGATGACGTTTGGAGATTTTCTTTCCTTCACGCTATACCTTGGTTTCATGATCGCTCCGATCGTACAGATGAGTAATATAGGGAGCCAGTTAACAGAAGCGTTTGCCGGACTTGATCGTACCGAAGAGATTATGAATATGACTCCGGAAGATGACGGCACCGTGCGCACCACCAAGATCGATACTATAAAAGGCGATATAGTTTTCAACAACGTTTCCTTCTCGTACGAGGAAGGTAAACCCGTTTTACAAGACATCAATTTCACAGCTCCCAACGGTAGCGTTACTGCTTTGGTGGGTACATCCGGCTCTGGTAAAACTACAATAGCAGGACTAGCAGCAACTTTTCTCAATCCTGAAAGCGGAATCATCACGGTAGATGGTGTTGATCTTTCCAAAGTTTCATTGAGTAGCTTTAGGAGTCAGTTGGGTGTGGTTTTACAAGACGACTTTCTTTTCGAAGGAACGATTCGTGAAAATATACTCTTCCCAAGGCCAAACGCTTCTGCTGAAGAACTCGATCGGGCGGTGCATGCTGCACACGTGCATGAATTTACAGATCGCTTTGAAAAAGGATTGGACACGGTGATCGGTGAGCGTGGTGTAAAACTCTCGGGTGGACAACGTCAGCGTATCGCTATAGCACGCGCGATTCTTGCAAATCCCCGTATTTTGATTCTGGATGAAGCGACTTCGAATCTCGATACCGAATCGGAATCATTTATACAGGACAGTCTCCGAAGCCTTATGAAGGGCCGAACCACTTTCGTGATTGCACACAGGCTAAGTACAATTCGTCAGGCAGATCAAATCCTGGTTATTGAGGGAGGCCATATTAAAGAGCGTGGCAAACACGAAGAACTGATCGCCCAAAAGGGAAGATACTTTGATCTATATACTTACCAGGCGAGAATTTAACAGAAGCATTATTTCTGTTTCTCTTAACGGATACAGCATATCAAATACAATGAAGTTGTTGCACTATATATAATGCAACAACTTCATTGTCGTTTACAGTCACTGCCTAACGTGTATGGCTTAATCTATACTGATAACGATCTTTCCTATAAAAGCATTGCTCTGCATATAGCGATATGCCTCTGCAATCTTATCGATTGAAAATATACTATCGATTACAGGTTTCAGTTTTACCACGTCAATGGCGCGTACGAAATTTTTAAAGTATTCAAGACTCCCTACTGATACACCGCGGATGTTTGCGTTGTTTGGAATGGTGTCGTATATATTAAACGGCACTACGGCACCGGAAAGATTTCCCACCAGCCCTATAAATCCATCGTGGCGTACAGCATAAATTGATTTTGTAAGCGTCTCTGTTCCGGCAACATCAAGAATGGCATCTACACCGGTTCCGTTGGTCAATCGCTTCGCTTCCAAATGCCAGTCTGGAGTTTTTATATAGTTGATAACCTCATCGGCTCCAAAGGCACGAAGCTTCTCAAGTTTAGCATCCGAACTTGAGGTAGCAATCACACGTACTCCGGCAGCTTTAGCCAGTTGAAGCGCGAAGATTGATACACCACCCGTGCCTTGCGTCAATACGGTTTGTCCTGGTTTGATACCTGCATATTCAATCAATCCCGACCAAGCCGTAAGGCCAGCGATAGGAAGTGTCGATGCTTCTTGAGAAGAAAGCGCAGCGGGTGTCTGAATCAGAGCCGCCTCATGGACACAGATATACTCGCTGAGCACACCCGGATATTCGAGGCCCGTGCGACTGGAAAGCATTTCAATCGTCTTGGTTCCGGAGATCCATTTCTGAATGAACTGTGTCGTTACGCGATCTCCGCTTTTCCAGAGACTAACTTTGTCTCCTATACTTTCAACTACACCCGCTCCATCCGAGCATGGAATATGTGGCAATGGTAACTTCGGATTATAGTCTCCGTTAATCACCATAAGATCAAGGAAGTTAAGGGAAGCAGCTTCTACTTTTATCAATACCTCATGCGGCCCTGGCATTGGTTTTTGTGCTTCAGTGATCTTTAAATTCTCAATACCAAATTTGCTGATTTGAATGGTCTTCATAAAAATTGTGTTATTGTATGAAGGCAAACTAACAGGGCAGAAATGCTCGTATCAAGTATGTACTTTTTAGTATCCTGCATACCAAAAGGGTACTAATGGTGAAAATCAGGAGAAAAGAAATTTCAGTTTTATGAGTAAAAAAAAAGACCTCGCACCTCAATGTTCAATCGACTATGGCTTTCAGCGTATAGGGGGCAAACATAAAGGAAGAATCATCTGGCACCTTAGCCATGGTTTACTTCGGTATGGACAACTGCGCAAAGCGGTAACAGGTATAGCGCCCAAGATGCTGACGCAGGCCTTACGGGAATTAGAAGATGATGGCTTGATTAAACGATACGAGTATATCGAACTGCCTCCTCGTGTAGAATATGAGTTGACAGACAGCGGCCGCGAGCTTCTTCCATTCATTAAGTTGCTGGGTGACTGGGCAACCAAAGAGATGGCCCGGCTGAACATACCGTCCATGCATGTACCGAGATATAAACCGGGTATACTTAACGAATCTGCAACGAGCCATACCAATACTTCAAGCCCCGTAGCAGCCGCTGTAGAGGTGTAGTGCTTGGTTGTATTAATCCCTAGCGATTGCATTAAAAAGCGCGCAGCATGCTTTCAAACGTTGATTTAAGAGTTTCTTTACATCGCCAGGCAATGAATATGAAATCATTCAGAGTGGTATAAATGCAGTATAACCGGAAGTCTATAGCATGGGGATAATGATGTTGTTTACGGTGCAGATTTATCGACAACATGTATAATTACCTTTCATTTCACTGCTTGCTACATGAGGTTGAAAGATATATTTGAATAAAATCTATATATTCACTCACAAGTAAAAAGATTATTAATTAACTTTTCGGTACCTAATACATAACATTCAACGCTATGGCAAAAAAAGCAAAGAAAACATCTAAGAAAGCAGCGAAGAAAACGGCCAAGAAGGGCGCCAAAAAAGTTGCCAAGAAGGCAGCAAAGGCTCCTAAAAAGGCTGCGAAGAAAGCCGCGAAAGCAGGAAAAAAATCAGCTAAGAAGGCAGCAAAAAAAGCTGTGAAGGCAGCAAAAAAAGCAGTTAAAAAAGTTGCTAAAAAATCTCCAAAGAAAGCAGCCAAGAAATCTTTTACAGCCAAGGTCGTTACCAAAGCAAAAGCGATTCGTAAATCAGTAGCGAAGAAAGCATCTGATCTATCGCAGACTGCAGTTGAGAAGGCCACTGAATTTAAAGATGCTGTAGTAGAGAAAGCAACTTCTGTTGCCAACGCTATTGAAGAGAAAGCAGCTGAAGTAAAAGAGGCTGTCGAAAACAAAATTGACGACACGCAGAAAAATCTTTTCAGCGGCAACTGATTTCTTCCTTTAAAAAATCAGAAGAGCGATGGTACAGGATACTGTCGCTTTTTCTTTTTACAGAATATAGCAACCATACGTACACTCAAATATTCCAATGCGTTCCATGATCCGGTAGTTATCACTATAAAAGCGCCTCTCATGAATCTTAACCCGATCGTTCTCTCTATTCCAATCTTCTTTACTCTGATCGGTATAGAACTGCTGATCGAGCGCTTTACACATCGAAAGCTTTATAGTTTACCGGATACCATTGCCAACCTGAGCTGCGGCATCACGCAGCAACTATCAGGATTATTCCTAAAGATCTTTGCTATCGGAGCATACCAGTTTTTATTTGAGCACTTTGCCTTGCTAACCTTGGAGCGAAACTGGCTTTATTGGCTGGTTCTTTTTCTGCTCGTTGACTTTTGCTATTACTGGGCACATCGTATGAGTCATGAGATCAATCTTTTCTGGGGAGGCCATGTGGTGCATCATCAAAGTGAAGAGTATAATTTATCGGTTGCCTTACGACAAAGTTCACTTCAAGTAGTATGGACATTTGCTTTCAGTTTACCGATCGCATTCCTGGGGTTTGAAACGCTTGACTTTGTACTCATCTCTTCTCTCAATACACTCTATCAATTCTGGATTCATACCGAGACGATCCGAAAAATGGGATGGCTTGAGTATATCTTCAATACTCCCTCTCATCATCGTGTTCACCATGGAAGAAATCCCAAGTATATTGATAAGAATCACGCAGGGTCGCTTATCATCTGGGACAAGATGTTTGGTACGTTCCAGGCCGAAGAAGAAAAACCCACCTATGGAATTACCAAGCCCATCAATAGCTGGAATGCAGTGTTCGCCAACGTGAGTCATTATGTTGAGATGGGCAACGACCTGAAGCGCATTCCGCGATGGAGTGACAAAGTCCGGTACCTCTTTAAAAAACCAGGATGGCTCCCCGATTACCTGGGTGGATATAGAGCAGCACAGGAGGTTGACAAGACCACTTATCGCAAATACGATACGCCTTCTGTTATAGCATTGACGCGCTATGTGTTGTTTCAATATGTACTTTGTCTGGGAGGCACCGCGCTGTTCCTCTTCCGGCAGAAAAACGCAGACGGCAGTGATCGCTTTACTACACTAGAAAATCTATTTATTACTATACTCATCTCGCTTGTGGTTGTAAATTGCGGGGTGTTATTTGAAGGAAAGGTCTGGGTGAAATGGTCTGAATGGCTCCGCATCATTTTATATCCGATAATTCTTTCGGTGGCAACCTATTTCAACGCCTGGCCTATGGGGCTTTATGGTGTAGCAGTGGTGTATTGTATTATTTCAGCAAGCTGGTTTTATTTCCTTCACAAGCATGAGAAGTTTCAATTGGTATAGTGTTCTGATCATCCTTTTAATTTTCACATCCTGCCGTAAGTCTGTACCCGAACTCAAAGACATTGAAGTTCAAAGCTGGATGAACGACCGGAACGGGTGCTCGGGTACGCGTACCGCCACAATTGATGCACTGAAAGAGCAGAAAAGAAATTTCCTCGGCTTAAGTGAAATGGAGATTGTTCAGGTATTTGGTAAGCCCGATCGGAACGAACTCTATAAGCGCAATCAGAAATTCTTTTACTACTATCTTCAACCAGCTCCGGAATGTCCGACTCACACCGACAATGCACTCCGACTTGCTATACGCTTCAATGCAGTGGGACTGGCCAAGGAGATCAGTATTGAATGAGTTTAAACATATATCCTCAAAAAACAATCATTCATCCGATGTATAGTATAACTGCAAGCAACGCGTATATCTATATACGTTAAACTATATCGTGTGATGATACCGCGTTAATATCTTCGGCAATTCACTTGTAGCGATCGTTATTTATACTCTACTTTTAATCGCAATAAACAAAAACCGTTGTGATTAAAATGTTAGTAGCAGCATGCCTGGCATGTATAAGCTATACTATATCCGCGCAAAGCGCATCAACTTTCATGGGCGCACGCACACAGGGACTAGCGTATGCCTCCGCTTGCTTATCCGATGAATGGTCGATCTTTAACAATATTGGCGGTCTTGCTAAAATCAACCAGGCAACAACAGCATTTACGTACAATGCTCGTCCCGGTATAGCAGCTTTCAACACTATGGCTGCTGTGGTCGCTATACCAGCAGCAACAGGCGTTGCTGGCATGGGTATATTTCGCTTCGGTGACGATCTCTATAATGAACAAGTGATCACTGCCGGATTCAGCAACGCTTTCGGATTGGCATCTCTTGGAGCCAGCATAAAATATATACAGTATAGCACAGAAGGCTTCGGCTCCAAAGGAGTACTAGGCTTCGACTTTGGTGGCATCGCCAGCTTAACACCGAAGGTCTCCATTGGAGCGCACATCGTTAACATCACACAGCCTTCCATTACTGAAGATGATGAACGACTCCCGACCATCCTGGCGGTGGGTATAGCCTTCACTCCTTCCGATAAATTACTGGTAACAACAGAGATTGAAAAGGATCTTGACTATAGCCCTACCTGGAAGGCAGGACTGGAGTATAAATTCTATAAAAAATTCTGGTTCCGTACGGGTTTTAATTTGCAACCCAACGCTGGGTTTATAGGGTTTGGTTTCAAGCCACAGAAGTTCGTACTCGATTATTCGTTCATGCAGTCGTTCGATCAGGGATCACGTCATCAGGCTACCGTGGCATACCGTCTGAAAGCAAAGCGTTCATGAAGTATATCATTGCATGTATATTTGCTATAGGAGGATTGCGTTTGCTCGCACAAGATTATCCACGCGAAGAAATCAATTTGCAGAAAATCACGGATGACCTTTATAGCATTCAAGACCTTGATCTGAATTATGAAGACCTGTATGAAAACCTCGCGCAGCTTCTCTCCCATCCGCTTGACTTGAATACGGCTTCGGATGAAGAACTTCGCTTTATTAAAATTCTTTCGGAGGAACAGATCAAAAGCTTAACAGCACATCGATCTGCTTACGGGAATTTTTTATCGGTATATGAATTACAAGCTGTTCCTTTGTTTGACCTGCAGACTATTCAGACATTGATGCCGTTTGTAAAAGTGAACGACCCTTCAGCTTCTATCAATGCTTCATTATGGCAGCGCATGAAAGATGAATCCGATAATTACTTCATCATGCGTTATGAACGTGTACTGGAGACAAAACAAGGATATCGATCTGAAACAAAAACGGCCGATCGTTTCAAGGGTTCACCGGATAAAATATCGACACGTTTCCGATCGAGCAGACCTGGCGATTTCAGCATTGGCTTCAGCGCAGAAAAAGATGCAGGCGAACAAATCACCTGGAACACTTCGAACCAGCAATATGGATTTGACTATATCTCTTTTCATGCACAGCTACAAAACAAAGGAAGATTAAAGAATCTGATAGTTGGTGATTTTCAAAGTCAGTTTGGACAAGGCTTAATGATCGGTGGTGTTTTTGGAATGGGCAAAGGCGGTGAAACGATTACGACTACACGAAGAAGTAACATTGGGCATTTACCCTATACATCATTTTCCGAAGCGGGCAATCTACGTGGTGCCGCAGCTACACTTGAAGTAGCTAAGAATCTATACTGGTCTGGATTTTACTCTGCAGCCAAGCGCGATGCGCAGGTTAATGACGGATTTGAAGATGTTTCCAGCATTACATCGCTCCCTACAACAGGACTGCATCGAAGTGAAACCGAATTGGCCAGACGAAAGAAAACAGGTGAACGCAATTTTGGTGGTGTACTGCACTATAAGAAGAACGGAATGGATGCCGGTGTGATGTATAACCAGATCCACTACGATCATCGCGTTGAGAAAACACCTGCGCTATATAATCAGTTTGCATTTCGTGGCGATGTTAATCAAAATATAGGGGGATACTTTAATTACTCGATCCAGAATATATCTTTCTTTAGTGAGGCAGCACATTCTGTTCGCAACGGTAATGCCTATGTGGCGGGAGCTTTGTGGAGCCTATCGAGTCATCTCGATCTTTCTTTACTCTATCGAAAGTACGATCGGTCGTATCATGCTTTTTATTCAAACGCGTTCGCGGAAGGAAGTACAACACAAAATGAACGCGGCACGTACTGGGGATGGAAGTATACTTTTAACAGAAGGTTTAACATTACCGGGTATATGGACTTGTTTCAGTTCGCATGGCTTCGCTATCGGATCTATGCGCCTTCCACCGGGCACGAATGGCTGGTTCGTATAAATTATCAACCTTCGAAAAAAATAATTCTCTTTGCACAAATCCGCGAGGAAGCAAAAGCAAGAAACACTGCCGTTGATAATGCAACGCTATATACGATCAGCAATGGAAAGAAATACAATTACTGGCTGCACAGTGATGTAAGTGTATCTCCAAACTTACGACTCAAAACGCGATTGCAGTTTAGCTCTTATTCAATCGATCATCACACCACACAAGGCATGGCGCTCATGCAGGATATTAATTTCAGCATCCGAAAATTTGAAGTCACGGGCCGATATGCTTTGTTCGATACCGATGATTACGACAACCGCCAATATGTTTATGAAAATGATGTATGGCTCGCGTTTTCACTCCCTGCATATTATGGCGCTGGTATTCGAAGATATGTGCTCGTCGAGTATAAGTTGAACCGGTATATAAGCTTCTGGTTTCGGTATGCACATACGCGTTACACCGATCGTGAATCCATCGGTTCTGGTGTTGACGCGACTGCAGGAAATGTAAGAAGCGATTTAAAAATACAGACGCGTGTAAAATTCTGAAATCGCTTCACAAAACATTCTTTGTATTTTGGGGTCATGATGGAAACGCTAATCGAAATTCTTGGCTGGATCGGCTCTGTAGAAGTGGTGATTGCCTATGGATTAAACAGTTATCAAAAAATAAAATCCGACTCTCCGTTGTTTTATGCATTAAACATCACCGGAGGTCTTTTGCTGATCGTGTACTCCATTTTCAAAGGTGCTTACGCGAATACATTCATCAATGTTGTATGGGTTTTTATTGCTGTTCCTGCTGTTATAAAAACGCTTCGTAAATCAAAAAGATAATCGTTATTTGCACCGATCAAGGAGGTAGTGCAAGTGGAGGCATCCAAAAAAAATATTCAGATTCAGAAATGGGTAGCAATACTCTCGGTTGGATTGCTGGTTATCAAAATCGTTGCCTATTACCTCACGCACTCGGTCGCTATTCTTACCGATGCGCTGGAAGGTATCGTGAACATCGTTGCCGGGTTTGTTGGATTATATAGCCTATATATAGCCGCTAAACCTCAGGATGAAGATCATCCCTACGGTCATGGTAAAGTTGAATTCGTTTCAGCAGCGCTCGAGGGAAGCCTCATTTTAGTAGCCGGACTTTTCATCATCTACAACGCAGTCAACAACCTTATCTATCCGGAACAACTCCACCAACTGGATATTGGTATGGGGCTGATCTGCATAACAGCCGTGCTCAATTTTTTGATGGGTATACTCTGCATTCGTGTGGGCAGGCAAAATAATTCTATAGCCTTGAAAGCCAGTGGCAAACACTTGCAGTCGGATACCTATACCACGCTCGGTATCACGGGCGGATTGATCGTGGTCTATTTCACCAAAATACTCTGGATTGATAGTGTTGTGGCAATCGTGTTCGCATTGCTGATCATGCGCACAGGCTATAAAATTTTACGCAGTTCACTTGCAGGCATCATGGATGAAACAGATCGTGATCTGCTTGTAAAGCTGGTCGGCTTACTCAACAGCAATCGTAACTGGAACTGGATTGATCTGCACAACCTGCGCATTATAAAATATGGCAATCAATTACACATGGATTGTCACCTTACGGTGCCGTGGTATCTCAACGTAAATGAAGCACACCTGGAGATAGATAAATTAACCGGATTAGTGCGCAATCGCTTTGGAAGCTCCGTTGAATTCTTTATTCATACCGATGGCTGCCTGGAGGCATCCTGCCCTATATGTGATAAAAGTGATTGCCCCGTGCGTCAACACGCCCTTGTAAGAAAAATCGAATGGACGGTAGAGAATATATCCGAAAATAAGAAGCATTCGCTGAACAATCCAGCGCATTAGTCTTCTCTTGAAGAGTATAAGAGATATAGGGTTATAGTATAGATGTTTTTGGTTGATTGTTTACAGTATAGATACCACAAACAATCAACCTGAAAATGTTTAACCAATTTCGATTACTACATCATCCGTAAGCGGATGGCCTACGCAGGTGAGTACATATCCTTCGGCACGCTCTGATTGAGAGAGTCCTTCCTCTTCATCAAGCTTCACCTGTCCACTCAACGCTTTACCACGACAAGCAGTACACAATCCGCTCTGACATGAGTATGGCAGATCTATACCTTGATCAAGTGCACTCTGCAGAATAGTAGCAGTCGGCTCTACCGATACTTTATATTCCTGTCCATCATAACGAATGGTTACCTCGCGGGATTTCGCATCGCCTGTTGGCTTCTCTTCTTTCTTGTCAAGAATTCCCTGAACAAAACTTTCCTTGAAGACTTTTTCTTTTGGAATTTTATGAGCGTCAAGCAACGTCTCTACATTCTTCATCATTCCCTCCGGACCACACATCAGGTACGTTGTCTTTTCAATGCCCCAATCCGGAATACGCTCAAATAATTTCTGAAGCATTTCATGATTCAATAACCCGGAGTATCCTTGCCAGTTCATCGGTGCATTGTCGAGTACATGAATAACATGGAAGCGACCTTCATATTTCGTTTGCCATTTATCAAGTTCATCGCGGAAGATAATGCTGTCAATGTCGCGGTTGCAATAAATCAACGACACCATGCTGTCAGGTTCCTGTGAGAGCATACTTTTAATGATTGAGCTCATCGGTGTAATGCCCGAACCACCAGCAAACATAACGATGTGACGTTTCCGCTTTGCATCGAATTCGGTAGTAAACTGCCCCATGGGCTCCATCACTTTTATAGTCTGCCCTTCTTTTATATTATCGGGAAGCCAATTCGACATGAGTCCTTGCTCAACACGCTTCACGGTTACAGCCAGGTCATTATCAATAAACGGAGAGCTGCACAACGAGTATGCCCGGCGCACTTCCTTCCCCTGCACATTTACAATCAAGGTTAAGAACTGACCTGATTTATAGTTTATCTTTTTTCCGGCAGGCTGATCGAACACAATGGTGATGGCATCCTTTGTTTCGTTGATGATCGTCTTAACTTTCAGATCATAGTAATGCGGACCACTGTGAGTCTCTTCTTTCTTCTCCGATTTTTTAAAAAAACTAAATGCCATTCTTGTTTCGATTATCAATTAACAATTATCCGTTTTCAATCCCTATAAACCAAACGCTTCAGCCGCTACTTTCTGAGCTTCCACGTGTACCATCTTAAAAGTAATGCCGATGTGCATCCTTTTAATTGCCGGTATAGCACAATGTATAGTACTACAAAAGTAATGAGGAATATTTTATCCATAAAAAGTTAATCGTCTCAACACATTAGATTACAGAATTGTTTGACCAAATACCGTGCTGATCGCCTGCAAATGCATTTTACTTGCTGTAAAGAGTCGCTATCAAGTTTTATTGAAGCTGCCGCGATTATAAGATTTTGGTGTATTGACCGAAGCGATTAATTTTGAACTTTAACAACCAGACATCGTGCAATTAAATCCACTCACTGCCATCTCGCCCGTTGACGGCCGGTATTTTGAAACTGTTAAACCCTTAGCGCCTTATTTCTCTGAATTCGGATTGATGCGCTATCGCGTGCAGGTAGAGATCGAATACTTCATTGCCATGTCTGCTACCGTACCTGAATTGGAAGATTTTCCGGTGCATACGCTGCAGGAACTACGCAGGCTCTATAAGAATTTCAATGAAGCCCATGCCGCTGAAATCAAACTCATCGAGAAGACTACGAATCACGATGTGAAGGCTGTGGAATACTATATCAAGAAGGAGTTTGAAAGATTAAGACTTGAACCTTTCAGAGAGTTCATTCACTTTGGATTGACGTCTCAGGATATCAACAACACCGCTATACCGCTCTTGCTGAAAGAGTTTATAGAGCGGGAATATTTGGTTACCATTGAGATGTTGTTAAGCAAGCTGAATGTACTGGCCATTGAATGGAAAGATATACCGATGCTTGCCTTTACACACGGACAACCTGCATCTCCTACCCGACTTGGCAAAGAGATCATGGTGTTTGCAGCACGTCTTGAAAAGCAATTAAATCAATTGAAGTCGGTGCCGCACTCCGGAAAATTTGGTGGTGCTACCGGTAACTTCAATGCACACGCAGTGGCATACCCTACGATTGACTGGAACAAATTCGGAGATGAATTCTGTCATCACCTTGGGTTAGTAAGGAGCTATCCAACTACGCAGATTGAGCACTACGATAACCTTGCAGCTTTATTCGATAACCTGAAACGGATTAACACCATCATGATTGACTTCAGTCGTGACTTGTGGCAGTATATATCGATGGAGTATTTCAAACAGAAGATCAAGGAGGGTGAAGTAGGGTCATCGGCCATGCCGCATAAAGTAAATCCGATTGACTTTGAAAATGCCGAAGGCAACCTGGGTTTCGCCAATGCGATCTTCGAACATTTATCGAGCAAGCTTCCGATCTCGCGACTTCAGCGTGATCTTACCGATTCAACGGTACTGCGAAATATAGGTGTACCACTTGCACACACGTATATAGCGATGCAATCTCTATCGAAAGGCATCAACAAACTTGAGCTTAACAAGGCGGCTATTGACCGCGACCTGAATGATAACTGGGCTGTTGTAGCCGAAGCCATACAAACCATTCTTCGTAAAGAAGGATATCCGAATCCATATGAAGCGTTGAAAGCGCTCACCAGAAAGAATGAGAAGATTACAGCGGAAAGTATAGCTGAATTTATAGAAGGTCTCAATGTAAAACCGGACGTAAAAAAACGCTTAAAGGAAATTACGCCGTTCACTTACATCGGCATATAATCTATATACTCAATATGAAGAGGTTATCATTCTGCTTGAATGATAACCTCTTTTTTATTCAGGTGTATACAGAAGTTGTTTTGTTGAAAAGTCATACAGCGTAAGTCTTCTCAAATCATAATAAGCCGTCCAGAAAGATTTCAGTGCCTGGATATAGCTTCGTTTCGCATCGTCCTTTTCAGTTAATGCTATATTTAAATTTGTGATATCAATCTTACCAATCAGATAACGATTCTGTGCTACATTATAGCGCTCGGTAGCTACTTCATCAGCTTTTTTAGTGATCTCGATCTGCAACCTCAACATCTCAAACTGCCGCACCTGCGTCATGATCTCCTGTTCGAAATTTACTTCGTCCTGGGCAATGACGTAATCGTTCAATTTCTTATTGGCCATCGCCGTGCGCATACGCGACTTGTTCCGGCCCCAATCTAGTACTGGCACATTAAGCGTAAGGTTGAACTGTTGTAGTTCCGAAGGATCAGTATATACATCATCCAACATCAACCCATTGTTGTTTAACCCGAAGGCAGCTGTCAGCTCGGTTTGAAACCGCTGGCCTCTTGCCTGCGCAATTTCCCGATCGGCTTCAATTCGCCTTCGCTCAAAGGCAATGTATGCAGCACGATTCTTTTGTGCGTATTGCAACGCTTCATCTACGGTAACATCAAAAGCCGGAATATACTCGGGCAGACTCAGCGCAAAGTTTTCATCCTTTGATAATCCTATATATGTACGCAGCTGAAGTCGCGCGGTCTCCTGATCCAGTGTAGCCTGTGCAACGCCCTGTCTCGAACGAAGCAATTGCAATTCTACCTGTAGCAATTTATCCTGAGAGGTGGTCCCGATGTTATAGCGACCTCTTTCAATTTTATATATAGTATCATTGTTTGCCAGGTTAAAAGTTGCGATCTGGAGATTGATCTGCGCTTGCAAAACATCGAAGAAGCGACTAACGGCTTCGCGGGATATAAATTCCATCTGCTCTATATATTCGCGCTTGGACTCTTCGTACCGAAGCGGTTCTGTTTTACGATCCCAACGCAATTGATTAAAAGCAAAGAGTGGCTGATTAAGCTGAACGTTCATCACGGTACCGCTCCATTGTTCCGACAAACTTGTGTTGTCATTGAAGTCTTTAAAATACCCGAGTCCAGTGTTTGCAGAGATCGTACCACCGGTCCATTGAATGGGCTGTTCCAATCCCAGGGTTACATTGTTATTAGTCTGCTCAACGGGTATATATCGAAATGTACCATCTTGCTGCGGTATCTGGTTAACACGTTTATAGTAGCTCGGCAAGCTTCCCTCGAGACGAAGCTGTGGATTATAGTTGGTTTTATAGTACCGGTATTGCCAGTAGCGATTTTCTTTTCTCGTCTCTGCCTGTTTCGAAGCCGGTGATTGTCCTTTCGATCGCGCAATAATGTCTTCCAGCGCAAGCACAGTTTGTCCATAAGCAAAAGAAGAGATCGCGAAAAGAAGAAAAAAAATAGAGAGGGAGGAATATAGTTTATTCATATCGTAGAGATGTGATAGGGTCTTGACTGGCTGCTCTGCGCGCAGGTGCTATACCGAAAATTAAACCTACGGTTGCAGCAACACCAAAGGATAAAATGATAGAGGTAAACGTGATGATCGTAGGTATACCGGCAAATTTTGAAACGAGGTAAGCCAGCGTCACACCTAGAGCAACACCAATGATACCACCAGACACACTGATCATAATCGCTTCAAATAAAAATTGCTGCACCACATCGCTCTTCTTGGCACCGATGGACAATCGTAACCCGATTTCTTTGATACGTTCCAATACGGAGGCAAGCATGATATTCATTATTCCTATACCTCCTACCAGCAATGAAATACCTGCTATAGCACCGAGTACATAATTAAAAATATCATTGGTGCGCTGCTGTTGCTTGAGTAGCATCTCAGGTATTTCAATTTCATAATCCACCACATCATAATGTCTGCGCTGCAAAAGTCTGGAGAGGATTTCGGCGGTCGGTGCAAGCTGGCTCGTTTCATTTACCTGCACTACGAGTCTGTCGAGCTGGTGATAGTTTTTCTTTTCCTGCTCGCTTTGATCACTGGCATTTTGTGTACTTGAAAATACCATCCCGCGGCTTCGCATAGACTCGAGACGCAGTTGTTCGGAAGTAATCTTGTCTCTGTTTTTATAGCGGATCAACACCGATTGAATGGGAGTATATATATCCATATTAAAGTCACGAATACCAAGTTTACTGATGCTTGACTCCGATACCAAACGCTCTTTTAAAATACCGATAATCGTTAACCAATGCTGTCCTACTTTAATAGTTTTACCAATTGGATTTTCAGTGGGGAAAAATTTAGCTTTAATAGAACTTCCGATCACACAGACCGGGGAACCGAGTCGTTCCTGTTCACCGGAAAAAGATTTACCATCCAGCAAATCAAAGTTATAGATCTTGAAATATACCGGCTCGACACCAACCAGTTTAGCAGAACGCCTCAGCCCATTACGAATCACATAGGTATCCAGTATAATCTCAGGGCTGATACTCGCTATACCCGGTATAGTACTTTTGATATTACTTACATCGCGTATCGTAAGGCCGGGAGAGAATTTCTTTTTGTCCTTTTGCCCAACCTGTTCTTCGATCTTTTCTTCTTTCTGTTCCGTAATCGGTTTGATCACAATATTATTTACGCCAACCAGTTTTATCTGGTCGAGGATCTCACGTTGTGCGCCATTGCCTATAGCAAGCATCGCGATAACCGCTGCCACGCCAAAGATGATTCCCAGGGCTGTGAGCAACGAACGCACCTTGTTAGAAATAACCGCTCCAATAGCAATGGAAAGGTTTGCTAATACTCGGGGTGAAAATATCATGCTATATTAATTACTGGAAGCTGTCGGTAATTTCTTTGCGGGCTCTGCAGGCTTCTCTTCCTCTTCCTTCTTCTTACGCTTGCCATTCATTTCTTTCAGAAGGGAGATCTCATCATTTTCAGAGCCGGCAGGAATTGAAAGATATACTCTGTCATCCTCCACAAGGCCTTTCAGAATAACTACATCATTGGAATTTGTTTGTCCGACAACCACCTCTTGTTTCACTGTATTTATACCTTCCTTCTTAAATACATAGGTGATGGTATCGGCCTGGCTATGCAGACACTCGAGTGGAACAAACATGGCGCTATCAATAACGCTGGCAATGATGCGATTGCTTGTGGTCATAGAAGGACGAAGCGTTGGATCAGTGCCGTTTATTTCAACTGCCACTTCAAATACCTTTGCATCGGAGTTAGGACGTTGCTCTCCTACATTTGCTACGCGAATTACTTTGCCTGTTAACTTCTTATCAGGATATGCATCGAGCCCTATACTTACATCTTGCCCGGCTTTTACTTTGCGCACATCCACTTCGTTCACATACGTTTTGGACATCATCTTGGTGAGATCCGGCAATGTGGCAACGGTTGGCTCCCACATGTTTATCTGGGATCCACCTTTGATAGGTTTTCCATCCCAACCTTTTTCATAGATCACCATGCCATCTTCAGGGGCAATCACATTAAAGGATTCCATTACTTTTGTCATGGAAGTAAATTCATTTTGCACTTTCCGAAGTTCAGCAGATACTTCACGCATCTTTTCTATATTCTGCTTCTTCTTGATCTTGTTATTCTCTGTTGCCTGGTCGTAGGCACGAATCGCTTTTTCAAGATCTATCTGGTTTTGCTTGATGGTTGCCGGTGGTTCAAATTTAGATTGATCGAGAACGATCTGCTTTTCATCTTTACCGTAGCGCAGATTGATCAGTTCATCACGCGACTGGCGCATCTGAAGTGTAGTATCAAGCTGTGTCTGCACAAACTTGGAATTTGCTTTTTCAAGCTCGATCTGCTTTTCATTAAAACGATTCTGGAATTCTGAACGATCGAGGGTGGCAACCCAGTCGCCTTTCTTAACTACAGTACCTTCATCAATTATGCTTTGGATGGTTACGTTCCAGATTCGAAAATCACGAAGCTGAGAAGGACCGAGAATTTTTACAGAGTTTTTGGCTTCGAGTTCGCCAGTGGTTTCAATTTCTATTTTGAACGGGCCGCGCTTTACGGAGGTCATTACATCTGCAGTTTCGCTTGCCTTGTTACCACGCACAATAAAAAAGACAACAAGAAGCACTGCTAATGCTCCGCCACCGATGAGAAGTTTTTTCTTCATTTCAGAAGGAGTTAGAGGTTGGATTGATATAGGTTAATGCTGTTCTTTGCTAAAGCTGCGGAAGCTCCTGCCCTCTTTCTTCACAATCAAATTACACCCAACAACACAATCCGCTCTTATACTTGTTACTCCACTTCAGCCAGATGGTTACATATATTAGGCCATCGGCTAAAAAATCTACACAAACGGTATATAACAAACGTGCCGGCAAGTCATCGCATTGTCTTACCGGCACACTATATTTTATAATATCAATACTATACTATTGATTCTGTCCTTTTTTCAGGATGAATTTATTCAGTGCAGTATTTTTATCAAGTTTACCAGCATTATAATCCTGCAGTACAGAAGCTTTAACAGAGAGTTCTACTGAAGCCGGGATTCCGCATTCATTACAGCGGGTTAACCGGATCTGAAATATCAGATTTTCATCACCCTTCAAACTCTTCAGCGTTCTTCCGTAGTCCAGTATATTTTCTTTCAGTTCCTTTTCGAATGCAGGATATAATTCCACTACCTTCTTATTACGCGTCTGCTGATCTACATCTTCCAGGTTGAGCGTAGGCATATCAAAGCGATTATACGGGCGCTCATTGCTGCTATATACCTGCATGTAGTAAATCACACCAAAATCCTTGAGACGCTCATAATATATATTCTCTCCGGTAAAATATGTTTTGGAAAGATCTGAACGATATAGTCTGCTAAATATACTCGACAGTAACTCAAGGTCTGGTTCAACAGCATCCACCGATTCTGTATTTACTATTTTAATTTTTGCAGCAGCCTGCGTACGGTTCAGTTTACCCGATTTATATAGTACGAGATCTGACTTCAATGCTTCTATTGAAAGATGCGTACGCTTCGGAGCGCTAAAGTATTGATTAACCCATGCACGTGGCTGACTGCCTTGATTGGTTACTACAATTCTTTCCTGCGGACCGAGCTGAGAAATCATATCGCTATAGTCAAGAATAAATTCCTTCGCAGCTTCTATTATTTTTTCATTGTACGAATCACGAACGCTGTCCATATCAACACGTGACTTTCCTCTGGTTTTTTCTTTCAGCTTAAAAGTTTTACCATTTATAACAGCACGGTCGCCTTCACCATCATCATTGCCTCTAAACTCGATGGTGGTTGGTTCTTCTTCCTCGTTGTAGAAAAACACATCATTACTACCACCCGATCCGATCGATAGCGCTATCGGAGTAGTATAATCTGCAGGCAAAGAAAAAGTCACACCGTAACCAGCCTGATAACTTCCTTTTATTTCCAGCGGAAAAAATGTGCGCTGGTTATTGAATTGTTGTTTGATCAGCGTGCTCAATACATTTTCAGCTACTCCAATATCGCGCCTCATGCGCTCCTCATCAATCTTTTGCGCTTCTGCAGCTTGTACACCAAGCACTATCGCCACCATACTGCACATCAATACTCGAATGATAGATTTCATATTCTTAATTTGTCTGTTATTAATTCCTGTTAGTCTTGCACATGCGCTCCCGCGGATGTCGTTCACAAAATTTACTATACTTTAATACTTAGTACTTCGTCTCTTTTACTTCCGCTGCATTCACTGTTGTAATGATGCTGGAAAGTATCTGCTCTGTTTCCTGTTTAAATATATCGGTGTTTTGTTCGATGGCTTTCAACTGAGTTTGCACCAACTGAAGATCATCGCTCCGTTGTTGTTGCAAATACTTCGCAAAGTCAACGAGCAAGTTTTCTATATACTTCTTCTGTTCACTTGCAGTTAGTTGAAAGTAATTCTTTACTACTTCTGTGTTTTCGTTTTGCAATGTTGATACAAACTGACGAATCTGATCCTGTGAAGCCGATGAGGCTTCTTTTACAAGCCGATCGATCTTATTGGAATTGGAAGCCAGGTTACTGCGAACGGAAGCATCGAGCTTTTGCTGTGTCTCTTTCCAGCTCGTCTGCATCGCTATATTATTTTGATTCAGCGATTGATTGATCATGTTCTGCACTTCCTCTGCCGACAGTAAAGGCGTATTCGTTACAGACTGCGTTGCTTCTACCTTTTTCGGTTCACCGAAACTGATCTTGAATTCATTGCCCGACATGCTGATCTGTGTATCTGTAAATTTTCCTACAAGCATAATGATCAACAGAGAAGCCGCGATGCTGGAGATAATTCTGACGGCTGGTGTATTCCAGATAAAGCGTTGCTTGTTATCGCCGAGTACAATAGGCGGTGCAATCACTTCTTTATCCTCCACTGCTCCCATCATCTTTCGCAGATACTGGAATTGCTCCAACTCTTTACGGGCATTCGCATCCGACAAAAGATATTGTTCCATCTTTTCTTTTTCAGCACCCTCAAGTTCTCCATAGAGGTAAGCCATCCAATCGTTTTGATCAGGTTTATAGCTCATATCCAATCGTATCTTTAGTAATATTTTTCCGTTCTAAAATTTTCTTCAGTCCATCCAGCCCGTAATACATTCTCGACTTCACCGTATTCTCTGAAATGTTCAACACTTCTGCGATCTCACGAAACTTCAATCCTTCGTATTCTTTCATGATCACTACTTCGCGTTGCTCGTCACTGAGTTCGTAAAGTGCCTGTTGTAATATATCAGAAAGTTCGGCTTGTTGATACTGACTCTCCGGGTTGGCATACCGTTGTGAAGACGACTCCCACTGGGGCGAGTCTTCCGCTTCACGATTCCATACCACATCAAAGGACAGTGACCGGCTTCCTTTTTTCTTGCGGGCTTCTTCGCGACAATAGTTTACAGCAATCTTATAGAGCCATGATTTGAACCGGGCGATGTCCTGCAGTCCAGCCAGGCTCCGGCACATGGAGATAAAAGTTTTCTGCGATACTTCCATGGCCAGGTCATGATCCATAAAGAATTTGTAGCTGAAGTTGTAGATACGTTTGTACCACAGCTGTACCAGCTTCCCTTGCGCATTCTGGTCGCCTTGCTTTGCCCGGGCAATAAGGGTGTCAGAATGCATCATCGCGATGTCGAGTAAGGTCTCGGCCATGAGGTCAAATTTCGAAGGATTTAGGCGTTCTTGCCGTTTCTATTGTAAAGATGATGAGGTGCTGCGAAAAGTTTTAGCCTTCTGAAAAATTTCTTGCACTGAGTGCTATTGGAGAATCGTTATTCGGTGTGTCAAGATTAATAATGATGATTAACGATTATTTGATAACGGCCAACCTATAGCAGATAACAATTATCTTTGCGCCCGCATGAAAAAAATCATTTCCTTCCTTATCCGGTTTGTACCTCGCAAGTACCTGCAACGGGTAGGCGGTTTCGGACTTAAAGTGGCAGGTCTTTTTTACAGAGGTAATGCTGTTACCTGTCCGGTATGTGAAACGAGTTACCGTACCTTTTTACCATATGGACGAATCAATCCGAGACCAAATGCACTTTGTCCGAATTGCCTTTCACTGGAACGACATCGGCTGATCTGGCTATATCTGCAGGAGAAAACAAATTTCTTTGGATCACAGCTTCGTGTGCTTCACATTGCTCCAGAGGCGTGCTTCATCAAACGCTTTGAAAAAATTCATGGCGATCAGTATATAACTGCTGACATTGAATCTCCGTTGGCAAAAGTAAAGATGGATATACATGAGATTCCGTTTCCTGAAAATACATTTGACGCGGTACTCTGTAATCACGTACTCGAACATGTTCGGGATGATATCAAAGCGATGAGTGAGATTGACCGCGTATTGAAGCCGGGCGGATTTGCGATCCTGCAAGTGCCTTTCTTCAGCCCCGTACAGGAAGTAACATTCGAAGACAACTCGATCACAGATCCGCGAGAGCGTGAAAAAATATTCGGTCAGGATGATCACGTTCGAAAATATGGCTATGATTACTCGAAACGAATGGAGCATGCGGGACTAATCGCGATTGAAGACGATTTTGTAAATACGTTGACGGATGAAACCAGAAAAAAATTCGGCTTAGTAAAAGGTGAGATTTTATACAAGGGAGTAAAACGCGATTAATATAGTATATAAGGATCTGCTGTATACAGGTCTTTATATATAGTATAGCAAGACAAATTTTTAAGCTTTGGCTTTCGCCATGATCAAAGATATATACGTCATGATTTTCTTTCTATCACAATAGATCACCCAGACAGAACAGAGCATCACTGTTAATGCCAGGTAAAACAGATAACCGTTGTCTCCCTTCACTTCTATCCCCAGTATAGTCAGATGCATACCGATGGCACCGGTCATGAGCATTGCTGCCAGCAAGCCGCCTAACCAAGCCGTTGCACTTATTATTAATAGTATGGAAGCAATCAATTCCAGGACTCCGGCTGCAATTCTTCCGAACGGCTCTACACCTGCGGTGGTAAAAATGTAAATAGATTCTTCAGCACCCGAAAACTTGAAGTATAGTGTCTGCAACATAATGATCGCGGCTATGATTCGGGCCAGCCAGTATAGAATGGTTTGTGTTTTTTTCATGAGGTATTGGATGGAATTTTTTTCTGCCCGTAAAAATACAAGGTACCGGCACTGAAAAATGTCACCCCGCAGACCTCCACATCAAATAGGTATAAATCAAAAAAGGAAACCGCTTGCGCGATTTCCTTTATAATATCTTCACAGGTTACAGGATCGAGAATCCTAAACCTTTGTAAGTACTATATAATGTGGTTTAAATTCGTTGAGAAGAAACCTGGGACTTCTTAGGAGCCTCTTTCTTGGTATAAGTTGGGCAAGTATATTGGCTGCAAGCAGAAACAAAAGCTGCCAATAGAACGAATACAACAATCTTTTTCATTTCAATGGGATTGATTACAAGCAAAAATATAATTCTTTAAGAACAAAACAAACATCTGTGGAAATCTTACCCTATCATCAGATTACAACCACGAACATCGCTGTTATCCATCCTTCCTAAAACCTCAAATGTACCATCGGGATAAACTTTTCCCAGATCTTCGGTTTCAATGAAGGATATCGTTTGAATGTTTGCCAGATCTATGACATTAATGCCGCTGGTTTCATGAAGTAACCCCTTACTTAACGGGTCTGTAATATCCCGGCCAATTATTTTCATCCAGGGTGGACATTTGAATCGGAATTGGCCATCGGTATAGGCCTGAGACAGTAATTCAGTCATGCCGTATTCTGAATAGACCTGGGACACATGTAGTCTTTGCTGGAGAATTCCATGAAGCTCGGCACGTGTTATTTCCTTCCTCCTCCCTTTCATTCCACCCGTCTCAAATACAAGGCAATGATTCAGATCTACCGGATGTTTTTCTGCCAGGTCGAGCAATGCAAAAGATACACCCCAGAGAATGATCTTCCTGGATTGATCTTGCCGAAGTTCAGCAAGATCGTCCAGTAATTTATCAATCTGAAAAAGATAGTACGATGAGTAAGACGAATGACTTTCCCTGATAAAGTAATCCATCATCGCGATCAGTGATGAACCCTGTCGCTCCAGATATGAAGGCAATAAAGCAAGGAAATGATAGTCCGAAAGCGGCCCAAAAAAATACTCGAAGCATCGCTTCGAATGCTCTTGATAAAAATTCAAATTTGCTACGGCATGCTTACTTACGGCTGCTCCCGTTGTTCCGCTGCTGGAGAAAATGATCTCCGGCTGCCATTCCCCTGTTTGTACAGAATGGCTTTTAAAAAAAGATATAGGCAAAAAGGGAATGTCCTGAAGGGTGGTTACAGAACCTATATCAACCGACAGATTTCTTATAAAGGAACTGTATACCGGGTTGTTAACAGCCTGAAAACGAAATACCTCCAGTGCAATATCAGCAAAGGTTTGATCGTTAACAGAGTATAATGTAGATTCAAAACTTTTAAAAGTATCCAAGCGTTTACTTAACTTAACCGGATTCAAAAATACAGAATGAAAATTACAAAGGGTCTATTGCTTTTTGGTGTTTTAGTAGTGGTGGCAAGTTCATGCTTTGATCCGCCAGAATATCCAAACCAGCCAAGCATCGATTTTGAAGGACTTGAATTTTATGCTGAGGCAGATGCTATCGACTCACTTGTTCTATCCATTAATTTTAAAGATGGAGATGGAGACCTGGGCCTGTCATCGGATGATATCTCATTCCCTTACCATCCCCGTAATTATTTCCTGGAGAATAACGGTCAGTTGATTTCGGTGCCAACTATATCACCCTATACCAACATCCCTCCTATTATTTACCTGAACACCGGTCAAACAGGAAAGCTTGCTACGATTCGTACATTGGAAAAACCGGAATATGCGAGTAAGATGCCTGAATATATATACCCTTTCACGTGTACAACCTATATTTACGACAGTCTATATATTGAAGTGGGTGATGAAGAGATCTTCGACAATTCTTATAACATTACTGATACACTAAGAAGCTCGAACCCTTCCAATAAGGATTTGTATCAGATCAAGGAGAATTTTTATACTCAGAAGAACCCCAACTACGATAACATCACGGTTGATTTTATTCTTAGCAACAATACGGAGTTGAACTGGGAAACAATAACAGGCACCGAGTGCGGTCCTTCCTTTGACGGGCGATTCCCGCGGCTATCTGATAAAGACGGTCCGCTGGAGGGAACTCTTCGCTATAGTATGAAATCAGAAGGACTTGCTATTATACTGGGTTCACAGTCTTTTAAATTAAGAGTAACGATTAAAGACCGCGCACTGAATACCAGTAATATTATAGAAACTGATTTTGTTACCCTTGAAGGAATCAAGAAGTAACAAAATCAATTTTGGTTTCTAATTTCTAATAGAGAGAAGGATACTGATCCGGAGCAACTTCGTGCATCAATGCGTATACTGTCTCAAATATATCTTCAGGACTAGGCTTGGTGAAGTAATCTCCATCGGAAGCATACGCAGGACGATGCTCCTTCGCGGTTATGGTAACAGGCTTGGAATCCAAGTACTGATATGCATCCTGTTCTTCCAATACTTTTTGCATCATATAGGAAGTAGCGCCTCCCGGTACATCTTCATCCGCAAAGATAATCCGGTTCGTTTTCTTCACAGACTCCACGATCTTGTGATGTATATCAAATGGAAGAAGCGTCTGCGCATCGATCACCTCACATGTAATTCCAAATTGTTCGAGGTCTTCTGCCGCCTCCATCACTACACGGCACATTGAGCCATACGTAACGATGGTTACATCCGATCCTTCTTTTAAGATTTCGGGTACACCCAACGGCACATTAAACTCGCCTATATTATCAGGTATTCTTTCTTTCAGGCGATATCCGTTCAGACATTCAACAATGATGGCGGCATCATCAGACTTTAACATGGTATTGTAAAAGCCCGCAGCCTGCGTCATGTTGCGAGGTGTAATGATATATATACCACGAAGACTTTGCAGCATCATACCGATCTGCGAACCTGCATGCCATACGCCCTCCAACCGGTGACCACGGGTACGAACGATCAGCGGAGCTTTTTGTCCGCCTTTGGTTCTATACTGCAGGCAAGCCAAATCATCAGACAGTGTTGGTAATGCATAGATCAGATAATCGAGGTATTGCATTTCAGCGATCGGCCGCAAGCCACGCAACGCAGCTCCTATACCTTGTCCTATAATGGTACACTCACGTATACCGGTATCGGTTACACGGAGTTCACCATGTTTAGCCTGTAAGCCTGCAAAGCCCTGGTTCACATCACCGATCTTTCCTACATCTTCTCCAAAGGCAAGCACCAGCGGATTACGCGTTAAAGCGGCATCAAAGCAAGCCTGCAACACTTCCCTGCCATCTACGATGGACGAGTTGTCGCTATACTGTGCTGGTATAATTTCAACTTTCAAAGCAGCCTCATCGGAAGCACTATATAAATGCGAGCTATAGCGATTATAGTTATCATCTTCTGCAAGACGTAGCCATGCTATCAATTCAGTTTTCGCTTCATGATCTTCATCCCGGAAAAAACGAATCGCCTTACGCGCAGCCTTCATCGTCTCCAATCGTGTAGGATTGATAGTACTGATTAATTCATTTTTCACGTGCGTGATCGCCTCACTATGCTTGCTCAGCGTTTCTGCTTTATCAAGTATAGCACTGATCACCGTTTGATCCTTGCGCACATCTTCTGTAAAGGCTTTCCATGCGCGATCTCTTGCTTGTTTGGCGGCCTGCTTGGCTTCTTTCTCTATAGCTTCAACGTCTTCCGGCAATACCATTACATCGTTGATGATCCACTCGCGCATCTTGCGTATGCAATCATGCTCTGCCTCCCACGCCAATCGTTCTTTCGATTTATAGCGCTCGTGTGAACCAGATGTTGAATGCCCCTGCGGTTGTGTTAACTCATCTACATGAAACAATACCGGCACGTGTTCTTCACGACAAATCTTCTCTGCCTTTTGATAGGCTTCAACAAGTTCCTGGTAATCCCAGCCTTTTGCTGTAATGATTTCAAATCCTTTTTCAGTGGCTGTACGTTGTAAACCAGCCAATACTTTAGATATACTTCCCTTCGTAGTATGATATTCTGCAGGAACGGAGATTCCATAAGCATCATCCCAAACCGAAGTGAGCATCGGCACTTGTAATACTCCGGCCGCGTTGATGGCTTCGAAGAACATACCTTCAGAAGTTGACGCATTACCAATAGTACCAAATGCTATTTCATTTCCATTGATAGAAAAATCAGCATACTCTTTTAATGCTGGATTATTACGATATAGTTTCGATGCATACGCGAGTCCTAACAGTCGCGGCATTTGTCCTGCCGTAGGAGATATATCTGCACTGCTATTTTTTTGCTCTGTCAGTCTTTTGAATTTTCCATTTTCATCCAGCGTGCGCGTACCGAAGTGGCCCGTCATCAACCTGCCTGCTGTAGATGGATCTGCTTCAAGATCTGTATGAGCATAGAGTTGCGCAAAGAATTGCTGCACGGTGAGTTCACCTATAGCAAACATAAATGTTTGATCGCGATAATAGCCGGAACGAAAATCACCTTTACGAAAAACTTTCGCCATGGCGATCTGCGCTACTTCTTTACCATCGCCGAAGATACCAAACTTGGCTTTGCCCATGAACACTTCCTTGCGGCCAATGATACTGGCTTCCCTGCTTTCTACCGCCAGGCGATAGTCAGATAGTATATCTTTCACTTTCGCCTGCGAGAATTTTGTCTTTGCTTCTTTTATTGCGCTCAAAATATCCGGATTTGGTAAAACCTGTTGACTTCAAAAATAGGGAATAGTTTTACGTTTCAAAAGCACCAACGATTGCAGGACATCATTTAAAAAATGTGCTATACAAATTTTATTTCGCAAAAACTCTTTCACCGGAATTTTACATGAATGATTATCTTCTTTACAACAATTTATTTCGAATAAAAATCATCTTTCACACACTCCTTTTTCATACTTGATGCCACTGTATATTTGCACCGTTCTTTAACAATCTATACAATATGATCATTGGTGTACCGAAAGAAATCAAGAATAATGAAAACCGTGTAGCCCTCACACCTGCCGGAACGCAGGAGCTGGTAAAGCGCGGACACACAGTACATGTTCAGAAAACAGCTGGTGTTGGCAGTGGCTTCTTTGATGAAGACTATCAAAGAGCTGGCGCAACATTGATTGACAATGCTGCTGAAATATTCAGCAAGGCTGAGATGATCATGAAAGTAAAGGAACCGATCGAACAAGAATACAAGCTCATCAAAAAAGATCAACTTGTTTTTACATACTTCCATTTCGCATCCTATGAACCGCTTACAAAAGCAATGATTGAAAGTGGTGCGGTATGCCTTGCCTATGAAACCGTAGAACGTATTGACGGAAGCTTACCGCTTCTGGTGCCGATGTCTGAAGTAGCCGGACGAATGTCTATACAGGAAGGTGCTAAATATCTTGAGAAACCTTTAAAGGGTCGTGGCATTTTACTTGGCGGTGTCCCAGGGGTTAAGCCTGCTAAAGTGTTGGTATTGGGAGGTGGCGTTGTTGGTGCCAATGCAGCAAAAATCGCAGCCGGTATGGGCGCTGATGTAACGATCCTTGATCTTAACTTAAACCGTCTTCGTTACCTGGATGATGTGATGCCAAAGAATGTGCATACCATGGTGTCCAACGAGTATACGATTCGTGAGCTTGTTAAAGATGCTGACCTTATTATAGGTGGCGTACTAGTTCCTGGTGCAAAAGCCCCTAAGCTTATTACGCGCGACATGCTTAAAACCATGAGACCAGGAACTGTGCTTGTGGATGTTGCTGTAGACCAGGGAGGATGTATTGAAACGTGTCGCCCTACTACGCATGAAGACCCAACCTTTATCATTGATGATGTAGTACACTATTGCGTTGCAAACATGCCGGGTGCCGTGCCTTATACTTCTACGCTGGCGCTTACCAACGCTACCCTGCCTTATGCGATCCGTTTGGCAAGCCAGGGATGGAAAAAGGCCTGTGAAGAAAGCCTGGAGCTTCGATTAGGCTTGAATGTAATCCGCGGTGAAGTGGTTTATAAAGCTGTAGCAGATGCTTTCAACTTGCATTATACAGACGTAAAAAAATTCTTATAGCGAATAGAATGATCTTAAAGGCCGCACAGTAGCAATACTTGCGGCTTTTATATTAAAAAGCGTTCGTTCAAATTTGATGAGGGGTGAGTATCCAGTAACCCGCTCTTGGAGTATACCGTTAGTTATTCTATTTTTAGCGCCAAATAAAAATCCCGGAAATACTCGGCATGGAAATATTCACCCACGCGGAAACTTGGTTAGCCTTGTTAACGCTTACGTTTTTTGAAGTTGTATTAGGTATTGATAACATCATTTTCATATCGATAGTATCCAACAAGTTACCTATTGAACATCGGGCTCGTACGCGAAATATAGGTCTTCTGCTGGCGATGGGTGTCCGCATCCTTTTATTACTTACAATAACGTGGGTAATGAAGTTTACCGAACCTCTTTTCTTCGTGCCTCATTGGATTAGCGAACATGGTTTCATGAGCGGAAAGGACATCATCCTTATTTTCGGAGGATTGTTCCTGATTGCAAAAAGTACCCGCGAGATCAATCATGAGATGGAAGGCGAAGATGATCTTGATACCGAGAACACCGGCAAGAAGGCTAACGTAACCAATGTCATTGTTCAGATTATATTGCTGGATGTGATCTTCTCCTTCGATTCAATTCTTACGGCTGTGGGATTAACAAAAGAAATCTTTATCATGATCATTGCCGTGGTGCTTTCCATTGGTATTATGATGATCTTCTCAGGCAGGATCAGTGAATTCATTCATAAGCATCCATCCATGGAAGTACTGGCCTTAGGATTTTTAATTCTGATCGGCTTTATGATTTTTCTGGAGGGTCTCGGTAAGGATATACCGAAAGGCTATATTTACTTTGCTGTTGTTTTCTCGATGATGATCGAAATGGTAAACATCCGAGCCCGAACGAAGCGAAAGAAAGCCAAAGAAGAATTCCATGAATAGCGATGAACAACTTCGTTACCCTATCGGGAAACAAAAATCCGAAGAATCTTATACACTTGACCAGGTAAAAGCCAACATCAAAAGGATCGAAGCTATACCGGCGCAGTTTGAAAAAATAGCTGGTACACTTTCGGCTCAACAACTGAACACTCCTTATCGCGAAGGCGGTTGGACAGCAAGGCAAGTATTGCATCATGTACCCGATAGTCATTTGAATGCCTATATCCGGATCAAGTGGGCATTGACTGAAGAGACTCCTACAATCAAAGCATACGATGAGAAAGCATGGGCTGATACGTATGAGACGCAAGCTGATCCATCCATCTCGATTGCCTTACTAAAAGCATTGCATGCTAAATGGGTTGTATTGCTGAATGATCTTTCCGAGAAAGATCTGGAAAGAAAATTCTTCCATCCTGACTCAAAAAAATATATTCGCCTTGATCAGGCTATTGCCACCTATGCGTGGCATGGAGAACATCACCTCGGTCATTTGAAAATTGTAGCTGGCAAACTGTAACAACCTTGTCGAGTTATCAGCCACCATTCTTTCTTTTCAACGCTCACCTCGAAACTATATATCCTGCTTTATTAAGGCGGGTAACGTTGCAGCCCTATATACGCGAGCGTATTTCAACTCCGGATCATGATTTTTTAGATCTTGACTGGCTGAAGCAAGGATCCTCTAGACTGGTAATCATTTCTCATGGATTAGAAGGCAACTCACAACGAGGGTATATCAAAGGCATGGCTAAAATGTGTCTCGCCAATGGCTTCGATGTATTGACCTGGAATTTGCGCGGCTGCAGTGAGGAGATGAATCAGCAGCTTCGCTTCTACCATAGTGGTGCTACCGATGACTTGGGATGTGTAGTAGACCACGCGATCCGCTCAGGCTATAGAGACATTACTTTAATAGGCTTCAGCCTTGGCGGCAACCTGACACTTAAATATATAGGAGAACATACTCCCCCTGCCGAGATACGAAAGGCGGTTACGTTCTCAGTGCCCCTTAACCTGCATACAAGCTGCATTAAAATATCACTTCCCTCCAATCGTATATATGCTGAGCGTTTTTTAAAGAGCCTCAAGAAAAAAATTATAGCGAAGGCTGCCTTCAGAAAAGAGCTTGATATAAAAGACATTGATAAGATTGCTTCCTTAATTGAGTTTGACGATCGCTATACTGCACCTATCCATGGATTTCAGAATGCTGTAGAATACTATAGCAAAAGCAGCTCACTTCAGTTTCTAAGCAACATCACAATCCCAACATTAATCATCAATGCACAGAACGATCCGTTTCTTAGCGAAGAATGCTATCCGGTAAAGTTACTTGCCAACCACCCTGTTGTACAATTTGAGAATCCATCGCATGGCGGACACGTTGGTTTCGCTCAATTCAATAAAAATGGATTATATTGGAGTGAAGAGCGTGCTATGAATTTCATAAACGACTAACTTGCATCTTTATACTATAGAGATTTCCAAAACTGTATGCATCACCTTTCAAAGACCCTGTATTTATGATCGAGCGTTACAGCATCACCGCTACACCCGAAAAAATCAGTGAAAGGTTTTCAGTTGATGTTCCGGATTTTTTTAAACCCCGCTACAATGCATGCCCTACGCAGTTGCTGCCGGTGATAACGAACTCCTCCCCACAAGGAGTCTCTACTTTTTATTGGGGCACATCGCCGGAGTGGTCGAAGAATAAATCACTTAGTGAAAAGATCATCAATACACCCGTTGAATATATAGCTGACAAACCTGCTATAAAGAAAGCGATGATGAAGACGCGGTGTATAATTCCTGCCGATGGATTTTATGCCTGGAAAAAGGCTGGAAAGAAAACATTTATACCGTATCGTTTTATTTGTACGGATCAGGAGATATTTTCCTTTGCAGGATTATGGGAAGAGTATGAAGATACCGATGGCAATGAGTTTCATACTTTCACAATTATTACCACGCCAGCCAACGCATTGGTTTCTTCGGTATATGATCGTATGCCTGTGATTTTATCGCGAAAGGACGAAGCTATATGGCTTAATAAAGAGAGTTCTGAAAGTGACCTTTCTTCAATTTTGAAATCGTATAGCGCGGAAAAAATGAATCACTATTCGGTGTCACCGCTCATCAGTGATTCAACAGCCGATGTACCTTCATTGATCAGGCCAGCGCCTGCTGCAGATCAGTTCGGAAACCTGACGCTGTTTGATTGAGGATTAAAAACCATCGTCCTCTTTCTTTTCATCCTCTACAGGTTCTTCTATAGCAGGTTCATCTTTCTTCTTTTTCCTGGCTTTTTTCTCCTTTTTCTTCTTCGCTGGTTTTTCGTCAGCAGGAGTTGTTGCAGCATCGGTAGAAGTCTTTTGTTTCTTTTTCAGGAATGAGAACAATCCTTTCTTTTTAGGTTGTTCTTCCTGTACAACGGGCTTTTGTTGTTCGTCCTCGTCCACATAATCGAAGTCGTCTTCTTTGGGCTCAGGAACTTGTGGCACCGCAGTTGAATCTGCTGGAGCTTCTTTCTTTTTCTTCTTGAATATATTTTTGAAAAATCCGAAGAAACCTTTCTTCTCTTTCTTAGCAGCTTCAGCTTTTTGTTCTGCTTGTCCCAATTTAGCGAGTCGCACATCCGGAAGCACAAGGTAATCGCGCAGATACCACATATAATTATCCTGCTCTACATTGAAGGTAACTTCCGTTACTATATACCTTGGAGTTTTTGGAACATATCTTCCGGTGGCAGGATCGTAAATGAGGCTATCCGGAAAATCATATTTGAGAACACGGATCTCTTTATCCTTTGTGATAACATATACACTATCTTCGGCTGTAGCGGCAGTATCACGTTCAACATCTTCAATATAAATACTGTCGATTACCGAACGCGCTGCCAGATCAAGCTCGGCACCGGGCACCACGCCATCTTCTCCATCCATGCCAAAGTCAGGCTTTAATGAATCCGGCACATTCACGTAAACGGGCTTCATCTCAACCGTCTGCATACTCCGAATCTTCTTCCGATAGGAAGTCTGCTCCGCGATCAAATACTTATTCTTACTGGCTGTAAATACTTTAGGTGTTGAATCTTCCTGGAAATAACTGAACTTTTTACGAAGTTCATTTTTATCGTAAATGAAAGCACTCTGATACGCAGGGCATATTACGCGCTGTGTACAGGCACTAAAAAGTAGGATAGCACAAGATAATACAAAAAATGCCCTCAGCATGAACAGGGTAATTCAAACAAAAATAAGGATTTTAGCCGGAACTGAATGTTAAAGCGCACGAAATGTCATGTTTTGAAGGTTATTTCTGCAATTTATAACGATGAAAGGTGTGAATTAGTAAGAAGCAGCTAAAATATACTTTAAAACAATCTCAGCTGATCCTGTATTTCATCGGGTTTATCCCGGATAACAATCTCTCCAAAATTAGAAAGTGATATTCCGAGCAACCGTACTTTTTTATTTTCCAGGTCGGCTGCTGCGAGCAACTGCCGCGCTATAGAGGCGATGGTATCCAGATTATCGATAGCATTCACGACCGACTGGCTCCTGGTGATCTGTTTGAAATCACTGAACTTTATCTTTACCGTAATGGTGCGTCCTTTCAGTTGATGCCGCTGCAACCGGTTGCTAATCACAACGGCAAGCTTGTCAAGCTCCGTATTCATCTCGTCTATTTCGATCAAATCATAGGCAAATGTATCTTCAGCGCCAACAGATTTAGTCTCACGGTGTGGCTGTACGTCACGATCATCTTGCCCGCGTACAATCTTATAAAAGAACCGACCAGCTTTACCGAAATGTTTTACAAGTTCATTCTCTGTAAGTTTCTTCAGATCAGTACCTGTATGTAATCCCATCTTCTTCATTTTCTCTGCTGTTACTTTACCAACGCCAAAGAATTTTTCCACGGCAAGTGTTTCCATAAAGGTGTGAATGCGCGAAGGACCTATAAATGTCAAGCCGTCCGGCTTCTGCATATCCGAAGCAATCTTGGCTATAAATTTATTGACAGATACACCTGCAGAGGCTGTTAACTGTAATTCATCTTTGATCGCCTGCTTGATTAATGTAGCGATCTCAATAGCAGAGCCTATATTTTGCTTGTCGACTGTAACATCGAGAAAAGCTTCGTCCAATGATAATGGCTCGATAAGATCAGTATATCTATAAAAAATCTCTCTGATCTTAACAGACACTTCTTTATATACATCGAACCGTGGGCGAACAAAAATAATATCCGGGCAAAGTTGTTGAGCCCTCTTTGACGGCATAGCGGATCGCACCCCAAACTTGCGAGCCTCATAACTGGCTGTTGCCACTACACCACCTCTTCCTTCGGGTGAACCTCCTACAGCAATCGGCTTGCCTCTATAGTGTGGATTATCACGTTGCTCTATCGATGCATAGAAAGCATCCATATCAATGTGAATAATTTTTCGTTGCCGTACTGTAAGTTCATTCTCCATGAAGTTCATGAATAGCCAACGCAAATATAGCCGGCTTCAAGCTATATCAATTCATACCTATATAAACCAAGGCTGTATTACTCGGATTTTGCCAACGGATGCTGCAGGTAAAGTATAACCAGTGATAACAAGAAGAACGGAACTTCGATCGCAAAACCTTTCAGGTTGCGTTGTTGAAGCTGCAACATCATGATAAACAAAATAGCCGCAGCGGCTATATAATTTCCCCAGAGAAATGTTTTTGGAAAGAGTATAAACACTGCACTTAAAACAGCAAAAAACCCAAGGATCACCATTGCCGTTCGACCCAGGTTCCAGGGCCGAAACATTTCGATCATTGCCGGCTTACCTACCAGCATTGCCCACCCTTGTTTTATGCCCATATAGGTGGCAAAAAGTATCAAGAGTATATCTGCTATTTTAAGTGCAGTAGTCATGATGTAAAAATTAAGTTTATAAAAACATTCCACCAGAAGCTTCTATACGCTGCGCATTAACCCAACGTGCATCATCCGTACAAAGAAACGCAATCACACCTCCAATATCATCGGCCTCCCCTACTCTTCCCAGTGCCGTCTGAGCTGCAAGCATCCCTCTTAAATCCGGGTGTGCATCAAATCTATCTTTCGTAAAATCCGTGTTGATAGCTCCAGGCGCAACGGCGTTCGCACGTATACCACGCGCGCCTAATTCTTTCGCTAGATACTTTGTAAATGTTTCAACAGCTCCTTTCATGGAAGCATATGCACTATATCCCGGAAACGAGAAGCGAGCCAAGCCAGTAGATAAATTAACTATACCTCCACCATCCGCCAGCAACGTCAATAATTTTTGTGTAAGAAAATATACTCCTTTAAAATGAACGTTACATAAGGCATCGAACTGTTCCTCGGTAGTCATGGCAATAAGCCCAGTGCTGTCAATGCCTGCGTTGTTTACCAGAAAATCAAAAGTGTTTCGATTCCAATGCTCTTTTAATATAGCAGAAAGTTGCTGCGAGAATGGATCAAATGATTTAACAACACCTGTATTTAATTGAAGTGCGACAGCGTTTCTTCCCAAGCTTTTGATTTCGTTTACAACCGACTCTGCGTCTTCTTTTCTGTTGTTGTAGGTGATGATAACATCGATTCCCTTCCTGGCAATACTTAGTGCTGCATTTTTACCTAAGCCACGGCTTCCGCCCGTTACCAATGCTATTTTAGTTATACCTGACATAGTTTATATTGTTTAATTACAATACAAACCTGCACACTATAGCGCTTGAAAAATGGTGAGATTTTCGTTTAAAATGGTATCAGTTTCAGTATTTAATGATTGTCTACTACGGCCGCTTTCTTTTTTTCAGAGAGCAACTTGTGCAGAAGGACGCTGACTTCTTTACACCTGTTTACGATCATAAAATGCCCGCCATCTATAATCGAATAATCCGGATGATCGTTTGGTAAAAGTCTGTCCTTGGTTCCATGAATGAGTACAGCGTTCTTCAACTCTATTTCATTCTCCCAGTTTATGATCTGATCAATTGCCCACTCCAAAAAACATTCATCTGTGTCGTTAATGATCTCTTCTAAAAGTTCACGTTCAGCTGTATCTGAAACACTAAAGAACCAAGCAATCACAGTGTGCATTTTTTTAAGATGACGCTGCGGCATAAGCTTGTTAAAGCTTATTTTACCCATCAACTTATAGTGTAACGGAATATCTTTACTGGTCTTTGCAGAAGAAATAAGTATAATTTTTTCCGTTTTGACAAGCTTACCAATTTCTACAGCGATGATTCCTCCGAACGAAACACCTACCAGGATTGGACATTCTGATTTGATCTGAGTAAGAAGTTTGCGTGCATACTCCACTATAGTTTCGCCTGGATCAGGATTAGCCCACCGGATATAATTTGCTTTATAGGCACCTAAATCTAAATAATTGAAAACCCTTTCATCGGCACCAAGACCGCTCAATAGATAAATCTCTTTCATTCAAAAATGCGTTGTCAGTTATATATACAATTCCATTCCCTATGATAAAACTCCTGAAAGCCATTTAAAGATGTGCTTTTATAGAGATAAAGAAAAAAAATTGTAGAGGGGCAGACCCATTTAAACCGCATTTTGTTGATATCAACTTCGTGCAAAACTCATAAAATCTGCCTACATTAATGAGTATAACGAACCGGATGCTCAACCAATAAAAAAGTGAAACCAATTGTCAACAAGAGCTGGGTGAGCTTTGCAGTACTCCTTACCATCACTTTAATTATTCTGAATGTAGTCATCACACTTAACAATAACAGAATCATTGAAGAAAACAGAATACTGCAACGACAGGCCGAAGAAATAAAAGTCACAGTCTCTCAATTTGCGATCGTCATCATTCACAACCTCGATCTAGGCATTCGTGGATATGCGCTTTTTAAAGATGAGAAATTCCTTTATCCCATGCGGTTTGCGTTACGGGATAAAGATTCACTTTTCCTTTCAGTCGGAAACTTGTTGAAGCAGCAAGGATACCCATTAGAAGAGTTTCACCGGCTACAGGATTCAACGAATGCTTACGCAGACTTGTGCGTTCAAATGAAGATTCTTTTGGATGAGAATCGTATGGAAGAGTTTCGTCAGGTGTCGAACCGGGATAAAGGCTATAAACTATGGCTGCAGTACGAGAACATCAACAGAGAGATCAGTCGCTTTGAAGATGACATCAATAGTAAAGCGCTTTCCAAATATCATGCGGCACTCCGAAGTAACTATCTGGTACAAATGTTCCTGGTCCTAACATGTATACCTACATTACTCTTCACAGCATTTCATACCCATCGGAAATTATCCATGCAAATCAGGCTGCGAGAATCGGAAGCTGAAAAGGCATCTATACTCTCCCGTCAGAATGAAACACTCGAGCGTGTTGTTGCCGAACGAACCCGAGAAATAAAATCGCAGAACAGGGCTTTACAGGAAAACCAGGAGGAGATCACAGCACAGAACGAAGAACTAAAAGCGCAGCAGGAAGAAATTTCGATGCAGCAGGATTTGCTGAAGAATCAAAATAAAAAACTCAGCGAAGCACAACAGCTCATTTTGGAACAAAATAAAAAGATCGTTGCCCGAAACGATTCGCTCGAAGAGGAAATTAAAGATCGCACAAAAGAACTTGTAGAGTATAACCAGCAACTACAGCAATTTGCTTTTATCGCTGCGCATAATTTACGTGCCCCTGCTGCTCGTATTCTAGGACTTGGCAAGATTCTAAATCACGCCTCGGACCAAAAGGAAGAGAAAGTAATCATTGAAAAACTGATCACCTCTACAGCAGAGCTTGATACCGTTATCAAAGATCTGAATGTTATACTTGAGATAAAGGGCAATGGAAGTAATTACCTTATACCGGTGAATCTAAGCGAGGAGTTAAAACTGGTAAACTCGAATCTTGAAAAAGAAATACTGGAGACCAACACCAGGATTATGGTAAATTTTGAAGAAGCTCCCGTAGTGGTTGTTGTAAAGGCCTATATGGACAGTATTCTTTTCAACATGATAAGCAATGCAATCAAATATAGGGATCCGGAAAAAACTCCATTGATCACGTTGCGATCATATCCTTGCGATGAATATATATGCCTATCTGTTACCGATAACGGATTGGGATTTAATACTGAGCAGCATAAGCAAAACATCTTTATGCTGTATAAACGCTTTCATTTTCATGTTGAGGGAAAAGGTTTGGGGCTATATCTTGTAAAGACACAAGTACAGGCGATGGGCGGCAAAATTGAAGTTGAAAGTCAACCGAACAAAGGCACCACCTTTAGAATATACTTTAAGAAAAGAATTGCGGACACCATCACTGTGCTCAGTAGTTACAGTGATGCGCAGGCCCAGGGTACAAATATAGATTCGTCCATTTAACATTTAGAAAAAACGCTCGCAACCGAGATCAAGTACCAACTTCCAAAGCCAAATTCAGCATCTTAACGATAAAACATGTTTTTGGCGATATATTGTATAGTTATTTATCCAAGCTGTTTTATGGCTATTGATTGTTGCAACTACGTTGGATTAATGTTTTATAGGCTCCTGACATCTTTAAACCAATATATCACAAAGTAACCATTTATGGAGTCAGTATTTTTACTGATATGATACTCAATTCATCACGGATGTATGCCTTTAAATTAGTCCCTATAATTGCCTTTAAATTTGGCAATACATCTAAAGCCAATACTCTACTATGGAAGAATTCAGCTTACGGGAGTCCTGCTATAAACTTGCAAATAAACTCAACCGGTATCGTACTGTATTACTGAAACTGAATATAGATGTTCAGTTGAATGATGCATACCTCGGTAATGGCGATCGACTGGTTGGTGCTGTTAAACACGGCTGCCTGTTCCTTGCCAAATCGTTTGACATTAATGAGGTCTTCATTGAGATCACCAAAAAGGATCAATTCGATAATATCACCACGATTGTAATTGACATTACGGGATATGACCGTGAGAACATGAAAATCGATTTGAGCAAAGGGAATGAGAAGAAAATAACATTTCCATTTCGTTTAATCAACGCTCCTACCGAAAATACAAAGCATCCGTTCGAAGGTAAAAAAGTTCTTATCGTAGAAGACAGCCGTATAAATGCTATGGTATTTCAATCGTTGTTGGAAGGATGGGGATGCGATACCCGACTGGCGGAGACCGGTGAAGACACGGTATCCATGGTATACGAAGAGCAATTTGATCTTATACTCATGGATGATCTTATACTCGGCCAGGATGGGAATACGTCTACGCAAAAAATCAGAGAGTTTAACAAATATGTTCCCATCATTAGCTGCCTGACATCGCCAGTTGTAAAAGAAAGCATAGCTGCTTCACTCAACGCAGGAGCCAGCAGTTGCCTGTTGAAACCAGTTAATAGTGCGGAACTTTTCAGAATCCTTTGCAAATATTTATATAAAACGAGTACAACTCAAATCGGTATGCATTTAACCAATATCTTGCAATAGGATTTTTTCTCTTCTCAATACTGAAAGTTTAATGATTCGACTTCAAAGCTTTCTATATTTCCTGCTAACCACCTGCCTTATTGCAAAGGCACAGCAACCTTTTGTTCAATACCACACCTCTGAAGTATATAAGGCCGCATCACTTCATAATCACTATATTAAACCTGACCTACAAGGCACACTATATATAGCCAATAACGAAGGTGTAATGAGGTATGACGGGGCAGAATGGAACATGCTTACTGTCCCTAATAAAGACTACATTGAAAGCATGGCTCCTGATTCGCACGGGAACATTTATGTTGGCTGTGAATCTGAACTTGGATTTTTCAAAAAAGACTCTACAGGAACCTTTCGTTATCATTCCTTCAAGCTCCAAATTCCAGAGCGCTATAGAAACAAATCCATACGGCTCATTATGGTTTATAAAGACATTGTGTTCTTCCACAACCCAGAATTCGTTATCCGCTATGAAGATGAAAAATTAGATATTATTGACATTGATAACTGGGGATTTTTAAAAATCCAAGAGGAGTTTTATCTAATAAAAGAGGATGGATCGATGATGCTCTATAGAAATAAAAAATTTGAACAACAGGAGTCTTTCGAGGAGCTAAAAAATATACAAGTGCAATGGATGACCGACTATGAGGCTAATTCTGTTCTTATTCTCGACACCTTGCAACAGCTCTGGACTTTTGATATCTCGCCTGGCGCAAAGCAAAGATTAAAAGCATTCCCAAACGAATTACTGTCATACTACAAAACAACATACTTCGAACAAGTAAGAACTCTAGACAACGGTATATTAGCTATAGCGTCACCAGACGAAATTGTCTTTATGAATAAAAAAGGCAAGATTATGTATACGATCAATGCTGAAAGTATCGGAAGCTACGTAAAGACATCAACGTTTTTTAAAGATCCTCAACATAATCTCTGGCTCTCTTCCGAAGATGCACTCATTCAAATTATTGCAAGTTCCCCTCTTACATACTTCGACAAGCAGAATGGATTGAAAGGAGTAGTGCTTGCTTTGGGTAAGACAGATTCTAATCTCTATGTAGGCACAGGGCAGGGTGTTTTTTACAAAGAAAATCCGACCACATTTACTCCTATACTAGGTAAGGTTACGTATAATTTTCTTAATACTCAAGGCAAGCTATATGCAGCAAATTTTAATGGTGTTTACGAAATAAAAGGTAAAAAAGCGATTCAAGTAGTTGATCACAGACCTGTATATGTACTTTGTGAGATAAATAATAATCCGGATCAGGTACTCATGGGTACTGATTCAGGAATATGGCTCCTGAAGAAAGAAAAGGTGGGCAGATGGAAAAAGCAAAGAATAGCGGGCTTTGATGAAAATATCCATTCCTTGTTTCATGATAAGCAAGGATACTTTTGGGTTAGTCATGAGCAAAGGGGAGTTTACAGGTTACGACTCGACAAAGAAATGAGTGAAGTATCGTCTGTTTCATTATACGACACACATCACGGCCTTCCATCACATCTTAACAATCGCATTTACCAATTACTCAACGGAAGTGTTATTGCGACTACAACAGACGGAATATACCGGTACAACACCGTAAAAGACAGGTTTGAACCTGATAAAAAAACTCAGGACGCACTCGGCAAGAACTTTTGCATCTATAGTATAGCAGAAAACAGTGAAGGAGATTTATACTTTTGGGGTGCCCAACCACAACAATACGAAACCGCAGGTGTACTAAAAAAACAAAATGATGGAACCTATAAGGCGATCTATACGCCATTTAATAAAATTGCGATCTCTATTGGCGATCTGGGAATAGATGTAAATGCACCTATATTAATAGCGGGACCTGAGGATGTGCTAATTGGTAACAAACTAAGAGTGTTACATTACAATCCTATTCAGAAAACATTTTATAATGACTCTATACATACCTTCATCAGGCATATATGGGCAAGAGATTCTATACTATACCCTGACCAACAGAAGCATACCCGCCCCCAAATTCCCTATAGTAACAATAGCATGAAATTTGATTTCATGTGCTCTTTTTATGAAGACGCTGAAAAAACGGAATATCAACATAAACTCAGCGGCTTTGAAAACAGATGGTCTGCCTGGACGAAAAGCAAAGAGGCAACATATACCAATATACCCGGAGGCGACTATACTTTCCTAGTGCGTGCAAAAAACGAGTATGGTGTGATCAGCAAACCTGCTGCTTACATTTTTTCCATTCAATTTCCATGGTATCAGAAATGGTGGGCCTATATACTTTACTTCCTTTTTTTAACGGCATGTGTCTGGATGATTACCTTTTATTATACACGCCAGATCCAGTTGCAAAAAACATTCCTTAAGAAAAAGGTAAACGAAAAGACAGCAGATCTTCAAATCAAGAATCAGGAAATCCTTAATAAGAACGAAGAGATTTCCATGCAAGCGGAAACACTCGAAAAACTGAATCTCACCAAAGACAAAATATTCTCCATCATTTCTCATGACCTCAGAGGGCCTGTCCACCAGGTACAAGAGATACTCTTGCTACTGGAGTCAAACCTTATAACCGAACAAGAATTCAAAAGATTAGTCCCTGACTTGAAAGAAAGCATCCGTTATACGGTTGGCCTAACGGACAATTTACTTCAATGGGCACGTGGACAAATGGAGGGTATGCAAGTTCGACCATCTGTCTTTGATATACATGAAATCATAGACGAGAATTTTCGTCTCTTCAAGCCCTTGGCAACGCGCAAGGAGATAACTCTTACAAATATACTTGAAACCAGTATTCCGGTATTCGCAGACAAGGACATGATTAAACTGGTGATTCGCAATCTTATTAACAACGCCATCAAATTTACTGGTAAACATGGCGAAGTAACTATAGGAGCCGAGCCTTGCGAAAAATCAGTTCTCGCATATGTTACCGATACGGGTATGGGCATTGCAAAAAATGACATCCTGAAAATCCTAGGTAAAGAAGGCTTCACAACTTTTGGAACGAGTGGAGAGAAAGGTGTTGGTCTGGGATTAAAACTTTGTCAGGAATTCATTGAAATAAATTCAGGAAGCCTATATATTGAAAGTGAACTTGGCAAAGGTAGCAAGTTCTCATTTACCATTCCCACGAGGCGTTAATTTCCTCTCAACCTTAGTATCATCTATTCTTTGATATATACCTTCAAATGAAGGTATATACTGGCGTTGACATGTACTCACAAAAAAGGGGCACACATTGGTATGTGCGCCCCCGACCCAAACCCCACTATCAAATAAGCGGAGAAATCTTCAATCATCTAACTTGCACAACATTAATCACTAATACACTATCTAATTTCTATAGCACAAAGTAAATCATCTTTTTAATTATCCATTCTCTGTATTAATGAGTACAAGAGAACCGATTTTATTACTAAACTCATGTCAGTAATTTTACCTAGTTGAATCAGACATAGATATACCCACTCTATCCATCTGACTTGGAAATAATACATTTAAAAAGGATGACATGGATCGCACAGCCTTTACAAACACCTTGTATCGTTACTGAATCGCCAACTTTTAACTTTCCCTTACTTATTTTTCCTTTGAAATAACATTTCACTGTTATCATAATCATGCCTTCGCCTGCCATCCACACGATACCTTCATCTTCGCGTATATCTTTTACGAGTCCCTCTACCCTAAGCTCTTTCTCCAGATATTTTTCATTTGCACCGCTTGAATCTTTAACAAATGACGAAATCAATGACGATGCCTTAACTTCTATTGGTGGCACTTTCGGTTTTCTTAAACGCCTAAGCGCAACAACAGCAACAAACAAAAGCACAGCTATACTTACAATGATCATTCCCATACTATATTATAATTATATAGCAAAGAAAGTCAGACCAATGCATTATCTCTTCAGCAATTCTACGCTGTAACTCTTGCTACTTCTACAGATAATTACTTCCGTATAAATACGGAGCCATACGGCAACAACAGGTGTATTCACAAATGTCTGTAATTATAGTACAAACGCATAGGTATATTTACTTAGTAACGAAGTAACGCTCAAAAGGTATTTTTAATATTCCTAAAAGTACACCAATGAGCTTTATCCAGAAACTTAAAAAACCGTTCAATCTGCTGCACCGAAGCGGCCGTATAGTAGCGTTGATTTTAATTATACTCTTTCCGTCTGTCACAAAACTACTTGCACAAACTACTTTAGAGAGACTCGAAATTCCTAAAAAGGGTTTTTATATATTGAAAGAGGACAGCCTGATTATCGATGAATTGGTCATGAACGATTCTTCCAACATAATACTGTTCAGATCATCTTCTGCAAGCTATATCAAGGTCAATAAAATGATCATTGGCAATCAATGCTGGATTATTGGCACAGGTCGTTCAGGAACCTACGGCATAGCTGGTAAAGATGCTGATCAAGCTTACGGCCCTTGCACACATGGCAAAGTTGGAAAGCCCGGAACCAATGGGACCGATGGTGAGCCTGGCAAAAATCTCACGCTTGAAATAGATTACTTTGAGTCAACGCAAGCCTCTCCGCTCCTGGTAAGACTCAACGGTGGCAATGGTGGTGACGGTGGCAATGGCGGACATGGAGGGAATGCGAACAAGAGTACTACACATTGCTCTTGCAATGGCGGAAATGGAAGTAACGGTGGCAATGGCGGTAACGGAGCAGCGGGTGGCTCATTAACATTTCAATGTTTAAAATGTCCTGCAAATATACTGTCATCTGGCACGATCAAAATCAACCTGCTTGGTGGTTATCCTGGATACGGTGGCGAAGGCGGGCGTGGTGGTTCAGCGGGTTCAGGAGACCAAAACTCTAAACCGGGTATACCAGGAAAAGTGGGTACAAAAGGAAAAAAGGGGCAGGAAGGAATGTATATCTATACCAAGCCCGGATCTTAATATACACATTGCTATTATATAATGACTATTCTGCATTAACAGAATACTCAATGCCATGTTAAAAGAGGAAATTGAAGAATCAATTTCCTCTTTTACATTGCTAATCATTGGTCTACCAATTGATATTCGGCCTTGGATAACAATCCCATTTGAGTCATAATTACTAAGGCACGATTTCATTGATGAGCTAAGAACCGGCCTACTGGTATAACACTCTTCTATAACCGATATAAGCATGAATGTCAACACCAAAAACATCACCAAGGTTTGAATACAATCCAAAAACAAAAATCCCTGTCCCTACTTATTGTAGAGACAGGGATTTAAGATAGAGCAGTTATACTAAAACTATATATTATTAATTCAGACTTTCTTTCAGCAGTGTATTGATTATTTCATTGAAACGTTCTACATACTGATCATAGTAGAACCCTGTGCCCGGCCCTGAGAATCCAGTATGTATCTTTTTTACTTTTCCATCTTTACCTATAATAATTGTTGTAGGGAAAGCCATCACATGGTTCAGCATAGGCAAAGTCAGAGAAGCTTTTTCCTTGTCATTCGTGCCTGCTATAACAAAAGTATACGGCACTTTTAATGTTTCAACCATTTTCTTTACACGTGTGCTTGCATAGTTGAAATCGCTTTTGCGTTCATATGCGAGCCCTATAATTTCAACACCTCTCATCTTGTTGGCATTATACCAGTGTGAAAAAAAAGTAGTCTCATCCATACAATTAGGGCACCATGTTCCAAAGATTTGCAGGATTACCACTTTACCTTCGTACTTACGATCAGGAAAAGACACCTTCTTTCCTTGTATGTCAGGAAAAGAAAATTCTATTTTATCAAACCCGGACTTCAGATACGTTAGTGATTCGGGATCTGGTAAACTTGCGTCTTCATTTTTCTCTGCTACCCAAAACTCTGTCCACGTTTGACCGGAAAAAAATTCACCAATCAATGTATTGTCAGGATTTCGGTTTGCTGTAAACAGATAAGCATGGTTACCATCAAATGCACTCAGATATAGTACACCTTTATTAACAGAACCTTCGAGATAGCGGTAGTCACCTGTGGTTGTTAAAAACGTTCCGGTAACATAGTTACCCTGTTGTTTGAAAATACCAATCGCCTCTGAAGTATCACTTTCGTGGATAAACTTCACTGCATATTTCCCGCTATAATCCGGCTCAGTGATTAAATTCAAATCCTTTTTTACAAAACGATACTCCTCTCCATGTACTGCATGAAACGGAACATTATAGTGTTGTTCATAATTCTTTATGAATACACCACTGAGCGAATCTCCTTTACCATATATTTTTGCCTTGATGTTAGCATCAAAAATATGAAGTGCTATGTTAATAGAGTCACCCGTAATTTTCACATCTTCCAATAGCAACCGTTCTTCACCATTCATGATATAAAGATCTAACCCACCAGAAGGATCGGATGTTACTTTGAAATTGAAAGGTAGTTGAAGTCCCTGGATTTCCAGTGTTGCACGCCACACACCAGATTTGATAGCTTTCTCTCCTTTTGCTCGAACTGTATTGCCTGCAAGCAGACAGACAACCAGACTGATAACCGTGATTAATTTTAGATTCATTGTGTAGTTAATAAATAGACATTACCCCGCAAAAAACGGGAAAAGATATACATCATGTTCACGGTATTTATTAACAGATCAGTGTACTTTCTACACCTAGAATATACTAGGTATAAATACGTACCTTTATATCGGTACGGTATAGCTGATGCCATAACCCATTGAATAATCAATCTTCGAGGATTTCAATCTCTACACGTACATTCTCCTGTGCCTTCGTGCTACGTTTGTCATGCACCGGTTTTTTCCCGCCCCATGCTTTAATTTGCATACGCTCCTTTTCAATTCCATTCTCGATGAGGAATTCACGTATAACTTTGGCACGTTCTTCTGATAATTCTTTCGCGGAGCCAAATCCTTCTTTTGTGCCTGACAACGAAAAAAAGCTCTTACTATCTCCCATGAAAACGATCTTACCGTAAGCACCTCCATTAGTATGCCCGTGAATCTTTATCATATACTTTGGATTCTCCTTGAGCATTTCAACCAGGCTGTTCACTTCATAATTCGATTCGGGTCTCATGACAGCTGCATCCTTAAAGAAATATACATTATACATTACAGCTATATCACCCTTCTTGAGACGCACCATTTCAAAAGGCACTACAATATTATTGGCAGCATCTTGTGATATGCCGTCCATCGCTAGTGGATCTTTAAAATCAAGAGAGTTCTGAACCCTCCTATAGCCAAAGATGTCACATATAAAAGAGATCTCGCCTGTGTTCGCATTGGGAGATAACAATACCGAAGTATTCGCCTTGTATGAACCAATCTTACGGGAATGGCCGGTATCAATTGCATCCACATCTCCCTCAATAAGTTTTTCGTCATTGGCACGGAAAACGCGAAAGAAAAAACGCTTGCCATCTTTTTCATCTATACTTTGGCTTTCTTGCGGCACCGGCAAATTCCCGGTGGCCGAAGCAACAACATTTGGAGCACTCTTTTGCGAAGTGGTATCTTGCTCAACACGAAGAGGACTTTCTACCGAGCTCACACTCTTGCCGGCTATATTTTCATTCTGCACAACATCATTGTTAGCAACAATATTACTATCCAGCATCAAACCATGATACACCCATGTATCATACAAATCTGTTTCGGTTCGCAGACGTTGTGCTTCCTGGACTGCTTTTTCACGATCGATGGTCTGCAACGCATATACATAGTACCAGGCACGTTCAGTATTCAATGCGTACCCTGCTTGAACATTTTTTGTTGTTACCTGCTTTACAAAATTCGTGGCATTGTCGTGAATTGCAAAAACTCCCACGACAACATAGTATCGATTATCTTTGATTACATCAGGTTCCGTTTCACCTTGTGACAAAGCTTCAATTCTTAACACAGCAATCATCACCAGGATCATCGCAGATTTTAGAGACTTCATATATACTTTCCTGAACTTTACATTTATAAATACGGACCAATGATAATTATCACGTTCCGTTCAAATCGAGCTATAAAAATTAATCCAAACCAGTAACGTCACTTCTCTTCCACACTCTGCCACTTTCTATAGACTCTACAATCTCTGCATGTCTCTTATATACGGTGAAGAGAAGCTTTGCCTCATACTCCGTTATTTTTCTGATCACAATTACCCGTGGAGGGCGGTCTGGATTCTTTGGCGTTGACATGTTACTTACGTTTATCGCTTGACTTCACTTTTTAGTCAACCATTTTCATCACTCAATACTTTGTGAAGCATTGAGTCTACTTACTCCGCTCTTTAATTATAAAGCTTATTAGTTGACTACGATTTAAATCAAAATACTTATGTAGTCTTCTATCCAAGCTTTTTACCTGCGGCCGATCCGACTAAGTAAATACCAGAAAAAGGAAAATCAGAAAAACGATACCTATACCAAACATCATGGAGATCACTTCTCTGTCTCCACGATCAAAATTTCCGTTAGACTGCATATTCTAATTTGTTAGTCTCAGTACGATTAACTATATGCCAGCAAATGTACTTCATCATTATCAACACAATCTTAAGCGCCTTTACCTATAAGGAAACGCTTTTTATACTTTGATAGGCGTCCGTAAAATTACGGATGTGTCTATCCGTACTATACTTTACCCTCGTGTCTTCGCTCACACATCGTCATAACCTTATAGCGCATTTACCTTACATGCCATCTGGATTACGATCTTGTAAATTGGAAGATCAAAAATCAATTTATGTCACTCAAAAAAAGTATATAACAGAAAATACACGTGACAAAAATCAATCACTTACTACTATTTTTTTAAAATTCACCAAGTATATTACCTAGCATCTCAGTATTAATACGGATATATATCTCAGTCCATTACCGAAATCTTGTGACTCATCAAATCCTACCTTTGTCGCTAGTAGATTTAGTAAAGTCAATACACTTTTTAAATACGGAAGCATGCTTAGATCTTTACGCGCTCATTTTTTTCATCTATTCTTCTTAGCGCTCATTTTCTTTACCGGAATTCATGAAACAAAAGCTCAATGCGTTGGATTACCTACGGTTTCATCGTTGGGGAGTAATAAATTTCCAGCAGGCTTTTGCTCACCAGTAAATGCCCGGGTCACCTATAATGTTGGTTTCCTAACACCTGTACCAGCAGGCGCCATCAGTATATATATAGATTGGGGGGATGGAACAAACTCAACTATAGCCCAGGCACAGGGACAAACATCCTATAGCGCAGACGTTACGCATACTTTCCCGGTAGATAGTGATTGCGAATTTGTAGTGGTGATGACCATTCGGTATAAAGGTTCACTTTGCCCGATAACGCGACAAGTACAACGCATAGCATCGTGGAGAACAGATGATCATAATGGAGGTAAAGTTCAATTAATCTCACCGGTTACTGGTACCACTGAACACCCGGTATGTGCTGGAGTTGATTTATCCGTTGTATTTCAGGATGCTACAAACTGGAATTGTAATGCAAGCTATGTTCATCCTCCAGGGCCGGATGCAGTGGAGAGTCCAAACATAGCAAACCGCTGGCAACAGATTGTATATAACACAGGAAGCACAGGTTCAAAAATACCTAACCTAAGTGTTGATGGTATACCGGTTACAGGGGCCGCAGGTGTCGACCTGCTAAGCAACTACCAGGATACACGTGGTATAAATTATATGTCGAGCTCGGCTGTTATCGCGAATACTAAAAGATCATCGCTTACAATAACAGCTCCAGGTGGTTTTGGTGCCGGCTATCCACAGGTTGGCGATGTAATTCAGATCACACTACGATACTGGAATTTTTGTAATCCTTACTCTAACAATCCGTTATCACCACTGATGCCTGTAAATGGCGATCTCATAAACGGTGATAATGCACCGATTGAAAAAACTGCAACCATTGTGGTGGTAAGTGCACCGGTTGCACCAACACCAGCAGCAGATCAAACGGTTTGTTATAACAACACTCCGAATGCGTTTTCAATCTCAGGTGTACCTGCAACCCACATTGTAAACTGGTACGCTAATGTTGCAGGTGCTACTGATTCTCCTGGAGCACTAATTACTTCAGGAACATCTACATCACTTCCACTCTCATCACATCCAAATTGGGTAGATAAAAAAACACCCGGTGTATATAAAGTATGGGCAAGCTATCAACCAAATGTAGCGAATGGCCTTAACTGCGAGAGCCCAAAGGTACTTATAAAACGAACGATCCGTGAAGATATAGTGCTGCCTAATCCGACCAGTACCATTCCTACCGAAGTTTGTAACGGAACGGCCAGCAGCCCAACTACGGTTACAGTTACCATGCCCCCACTGGATAGTTATCCTGTTGGTGGTGCTACACAATATACATGGACAGGATCTTCTGGTGTAACCGTAGCATCAAGTACTCCTACATCTGCAACCTTTAATTTTAATGTCAGCTTCTCAGCAGGACAATTATTTGTTGACAGAAAAATTTCAGTCAGGAAACAATATGCGGCCACGCCTTCATGCTTTAAAGAACTCTCATATACCATAAGAGTCTATAATCCATCTGTAGGAGGTACACTATCTCCTGCACCTGACGTTTGCCAAACATCTCCGGTTGGCAACATTACACTGTCTGGTAACATCGGATCAGTCGTGCGGTGGGAGATGTCCTTTAATGGAGGTGCATTCAACACAAACGCTTCTCTCGGAACGAGCACAACTATATCTCCAGGAATTCTTTCACCCGGTATATATAAGTTCCGTGCGGTTGTAGATAATGGTCCTTGTAATGAGGCTGTGAGTGGAGAAGAACAAGTGGAAGTATCCACGAATCCTGGCCTACCGGCGAATGCAGGCACAGACCAGTTTGTATGTCAATTGTCAGGTACAACGCTAGACTCTTCTCCTATTGGAGCAAGCGATCCCTCACCTGGAATCGGTACGTGGTCATATATAGGAAGTGTTCCCACTGGTTTACCGGAACCGGTATTTACCACAGGAAAGAATGATCGCAATGCCTATATATCTGTATCGGCTACTAATGCTGGTGCCTATACTTTACGCTGGACAGTAAACAGTGGTTCGTGTTCAAGCTATGATGATGTTGTTATAGACTTTGGAACCAACCCAACGGATCCAAATGCAGGGTCAGACAAGCAAGCATGCGGCCCTTCTACAGTGCTGGAAGGAAACTCTCCTTCTATAGGAACAGGTAGCTGGAGCATTGTGAGTGGTCCATCAGGTTGTACTGGAGCGGGATGTCCCATCTCCATTAGCGATAAAGCTTCTGCCAAATCACCCCTTACGCTACAAGGTTCACCTTACTCATACGGAGCCTATACATTGCGATGGACTATCACGAGCGGTGGCGCAGCGTGTTTTCAAAAAACGGATGATGTCACAATTACCTTTGATGAGCCTGCCGAGATTACCAGCGCACCAGACGTTTCAACTGTATGTCTCGATCCTAATAATCTGGCTCCTATAAAACTAACAGGTATAGTAGCAGCAGGTGCAACCGATGGTCATTGGGAAAATGTATCGGGAAATGGTACAGTTTCAGCAAGCAGTGCTACCGGTAGTGGTTCTATTACCATTGAAGCAAACTATACTCCTACAATTGAAGACTATGACTTGGGACTACCTATACGTGTAAAATTAGTGGCATCGCCAGATCCATCCAATTCATGCTCGTCTGTTGAACAGGAAGTAACTATAGCAATAGACCGAAAACCTGTTGCAAATGCGGGAACAGATATACCAAACATCTGCGAAAGCTTTGTGAAGCTGAATGCCGAATCGCCTGCACATGGCGCCACCGGTAAATGGACTACAGCAGTAGCGGGTGTTACATTCGATGACATTACAGATCCATCAACAACCGTGCGTGGCCTCACTGTGGCGCCTAGCAGTGTCGTTGTAACTTGGACGGTTACCAGTGCCAGTGGCAACTGCGTTTCCGATCCATCTTCGGTTACATTGACCCGTGCTGAACTCCCGGACGCAAATTCCTATACGGCAATAGAGTGTGAAATATCACCTGCGGGTGCACCCGTTGTTGCAAATTTGTTATTGACAAACTATGAGAACACCATTACAACATGGCCTGCTGCCAATCGCACCATAACCTGGTATAAAGGCGGCACACCTCCAACGGGTATGGTTGTGAGCGATCCTTCAGTCGAACAAACCAATATATCATCCGGTCAAATATACTTGGCACGTATCCGCGACAATGGTTCGTCATGTACGCACGATGCAACGGTAACCATAGATGTTCGCGCTCTTCCCGTTGCCAAAGATGCTACCGTTGCATTTTGTGAAGACACTCCGGGAAGTAATCAGGTTTCAAACATTGATCTTAGTGATGCTACCTATGTAGATGAAGTAACGGGTGGAGCAACTAATGTTACTGTTAACTGGTACCCTTCGCTATTCGATGCACAGAATAATACCTTTGAAATTACATCACCTGTAGATATAAACGGAACTGCAAAATACTACGCGCGCGTAATGTTCAGTGACAAACCGTCTTGTGCAGATTATGCAGAGCTTACATTAACAATTAAAAATATACCCAATGCGAGCCAGATCTTCGGACGGGAATCCGCATGTCAGGGCGATGCTGTTGAAATATACCAGGTAACTCCGCTCAGTGGAGTAAAGTACCGTTGGGATATACCTGCAGTATATAATGTTTTTGGTGGCGGTACTACCAGTGATTTTTTTGTACTGCTTCAATTTCCAAACGCAAGCGTCAATGCTATACCAGATACCATCAAGGTCCAGGTGGAATTGAATGGTTGCAGTGGTTCGGTTATCAAAAAACCAATCTTGGTGTCTCCTACACCTGGTAAACCTACGATTCACGGTGATACAGTAGTCTGTGAAAACAGTGAAGGGGTCAGCTATAACGTAACACCAAACAACTACCCTACTTCTTCCTATAGCTGGGAGATCCGAAAGCTTTCCGATAATTCTGTAGGAGGTGCCTTCATTGCAGATGGTCAGGCTACCAATAAAATACTTGTCAATTATTTAAGTGAAGATATTATAATCAGCGTACAGGAAAGCAACTCTATATGTGTAAGTCCGGCTAGTCAGGATACGATCCGGATAAATAAGCGTCCCATCATGCTGAACAATGATCAGCAAATATGCAGTGACTATCCAACAGGACTTAAATTTGAGATTGATCCTTCGAGTCCGGTTGCCATTGACAAGTATAATATTACCAACACCAGTTTTGCTACGGAGATCACTCCTATCAATGGACCAACGAAAGGCGTAGACGTTGCCGCAGACACTGCGCGCAACGATCAGTTTCAAAACCTCAAGGCGGTGCCATTACCGGTTAACTATACCGTTGTGCCTGTAAGTATTGGGGCAACCGGTAAAGAATGTACAGGTGATGCACAGATCATAACGCTTACGATAAAGCCTGAACCACAGCTTCATCCAACGCTTGATAAGACTCTTTGTAGTGGTGTAGAAACAGGTGTCACACTTGCCTCTGCTTCCAATACCTTTCCGGCAGACAAGTTTATCATTGAAAGTATATATGTCCCCGCTGGCGTCACAGCACTAACGACCATACAAACTCCGGACGCAACTACGCAATATAATGCAGATGCAATCAAAGCACATAAGTGGGAGAACATCAATGGAAGTGATAGCACGGTTATCTATACCATCCGTCCCTATAGCACACAACTGACTTGTGCCGGAGTAACACGCCAGGTAAAAGTAACTGTCCATCCTAAAACAATTACCAACCCGATAACAGATTTTGAAAGTTGCAATGACGATCTGCTAAACGTTGCATTCTCGTCTGCCAATAACTCGGATGCCAGTTTCAGTTGGTCGGTTAAATCATCCGACAGCTATATAACAACCGGTACTCCAACAGGTCAGGGAGATATTTCGAACCTGCTGATACAGAACTCAAAGACTGTGGATGGCACCATAACATTTCAGGTTATTGGAACGAATACAACAACAGAAGGAAGTTGTGAAGGTCCTGCAGAAATCTTCACTGTAAAAGTTCATCCTTCACCGGAAGCAACCAAAATCGAAAAGACGGTTTGCTCGGATATACCCGGAGGCAATACGTATACTGCCGATCTGAAAGCATTGGAATCGACTATAACATCGAACGCTGGTACTGCAAACACAAAAATCACGTGGTATAAAAGCGCAACGTTGGCTTCGTCCGACATAATTCCTCCTGCAGCTTTGAATGCCTATAGCATGCAACACCAGGTACCAGTATATGTTGAAGTGGAGTATACTCCAACTACCTGTAAGAAAGTTATCACAGTTGAATACACCGTTAATCCAAATGTATCTTTTGAAGCCACGGCAACAGATTTGTTTTGCAACGGCTTGAACAATGGTGAGATCACCGTGTTCGTAAAAAACGGGACACCGTCTTATTCCTATAAAATCAATAATGCACTGCCGATCGGAGCACCGTCTGATACTTATACATTCAACTCTTTATCAGGAGGCGACTATACAATCGTTGTTCAGGATCTGAAAGGATGTAGTGCTACTTCTGTTATACACGTATCTGAGCCAACGGCCCTTACTGCGCAAGTGCAATTAAAGAAAGCGATCAGTTGCTTTCAAACGAAAGACGGAGCCATTGAAACACTTGCCAGTGGTGGTACCGCACCTTACACTGAATACAGGATCGTGCAAACGAACCAGCCTGATGCTGATAACGATGGTATATTTGAAAACCTCGCAGTAGGAGCCTATAACGTGCGCGTGAAAGATAGCAACGGATGTTTTGCGACTACCGAGATGCTCACGCTCGATCAACCAACGCCTGTTGAAATAAACTCAATAGCAGTAGCCACGGATGATGCCGGGTACAACCTCACGTGTAAAGATGCAACCGATGGTGAAGTGCAAGTTAAATTTACCGGAGGTACTACAACAACCGCTATACCCTATACAATCACGCTATCGAAAATAAATTCATCTGATACACCAGCAACCTTACAAGGCACGGAAAGTGTCCTGTTTACAGATCTTGGCAAAGGCACCTATACTATAGCAGTTAAAGATGCAAATGGATGTGCTTCACGATCTACGTCAGCTACTATATTAAATCCTCCGGCTTTGAATGGCGGTTCTATCGGGGTAGATCAGTCTATATGCTATAGCGATACACCACAGGATAGTGACACCGAGATGATCCAGGAAATATCGACACCATTTGGTGGCGTGGAAAATTATCAATACCAGTGGGAACAATCCGTTGATGGTAACGACTGGATTCAAATCCCGGCTTCGGCAGGTGGTACAGTGAATGTATATGATCCGCCAGCACTAAATGAGACACGATATTTCAGAAGACTTGTTTGGAGTGTTTCCACACGGACAGGGAAATACTGTGAAGTAAAAGGCTCTGATGCAAGCGAGTGGGTTAAAATCACTGTCAACCCTCCTCCTACTGTACAAATATCTGGCCCTTCAAACTTATGCTATGGAAAAACAGGACGCATTACTTTAAACGTTGTATCCGGAGCAATTCCGATTATATATAGCTATACCGATGGAACAAACATTGTCGCCAATGAAGAAGGCGGAAAAAGCAATGTCATTGTAGTTCCTGAAACTACGGTAGACACTAAGTATACATTTTTTGATATCACGGATGCCAATGGTTGCAAGGCAGAAGACCCTCAACCTGAAGAAATCCATGTCATTAATGTATCTACTGACTTTTCAATTGTAGGTGCAGATGGACAGTGTCCTGGAAATGATTTCGAATTTAAGTGGAACGTTGAACCGGATGTAAAATACGAATGGATCTGGTCAAGCGATAGTTCAACGGTCATACAGGCAGATGAACTTTCTCCAGGCGATCACACAATCCGCCAGGGATTTGCAGCTGGATCTCCAGAAGGTTCAACTGTATACAATGTAAAATTAAAAGCATCAAACTTCCTTTGCTCACCGGATCCGTCCGCCAAGCAGATCACTATATATCCGCTAATTGCCTTGAATGTGCTGCCCGGTGATACATCACTTTGCAGCGGCGAGACGGCTAAGTTTCAAGATCTTTCATTAGGCATTGATCACGGCTCATGGTATTACCATATTCCTGGTACAACGGATAGGCTGGAGGAAACGGCCGCTCCGGTGGATGAAATCTCGTACGTCATGAATAACAACACTACTCAAAATCCGATCGTGTACGAAGTGGTATATGAAGCCGCTAACGATGAAGGTTGCAAAGGTGAGTATAGAAAAGAGGTTGTTGTTTACAGGGGCGTAACAGCTGACCTTACCACTGATAACGTACCTCCACTCACGGCAGGTGTATCAACGATTACATTTAACAATACGTCTACTCCTGTTGCCAACGATTTTGAGTATATCTGGGATTTTGATGACATTAAAGCCACACCATCTTCTGCCAATGGTGTTGGTCCCTATACTGTAGACTATCATACAGCCGGCACAAAAGATGTTACACTTACCGCCACGAACATCGCGGCCCGCGATGCTGGTGAATCGTGCAATAGCAAAAAACTATTACGCATTAAAATTCTTCTGCCAACCGTAAAGGCCGCTTTCACGGCAACACCTTTAGCAGCTTGTTTTCCGGCTGACATAGAAGTAACCAATCTTTCACCCGGTGCTGATACATTCCATTGGCAATTGTATAGTGCCAGCACGCTGATCGACAGCTCTGCATTACGAAGTCCGGTATTCAGAGTTTCACGACCTGGCTCCTACTCTATCGTTCTGAAAGCTGAGTACACTGCCAGTGGCCAATCAGACACAACCAGCCTGCGAGGTATATATTTATATGATGTGCCCTTAGCCAGCTTCGAATTACGCCCAACCACAGTATATATTCCAGATATGGAAGCGCAAACCTTCAACTTCTCTACGGGAGCCAATCAATATAGCTGGGACTTTGACGATGGAACGACTTCCATTGATGCAGAACCGAAGCATATATATGAGCTAGAAGGAAAATATACCATTACGCTAGTAGCAGGATATAACAACGGTGAAAAAGATGTGGATGGTGATGGCGTTCCGGATGGCAATCTGGTATGCTATGACACCGCGCAACACGAGATCAACGCCGTGCAGGGAGGCTCTTTAAAAGTACCAAATGCATTTACACCAAACGTAAGCGGATCTACCCGTGGTAATGGTGTGCCGGGCAGTGGAACCTTTAATGATGTGTTTATGCCGATTGTAAAAGGTTCAGAAGAATATACCATGGAGATTTTTGACCGGTGGGGTAATCTGATCTATGAAACAGAAGATAAAAACAAGGGATGGGATGGTTACGATCGAAACGGCAGACTGATGCCAGCAGGTGTATATGTATATAAACTTGTAATCAAGTTATCGAACGGACAGCGTACAACCAAGGTAGGTGACATAACTCTTATCCAATAGTATAGTATATCCGGATAAAGATTGACAACGAAGCAATGAAAAAAATTATAGCGATCATTTTTTTATTTACTGGATTTAATGCTGCCGCGCAAGACCCACATTTTTCGCAGTACTATCAGGCACCATTATTCCTAAATCCAGGATTTACAGGTATAACTCCTCAGCAAAGAGTTGTATTGAATCACCGGATCCAGTGGCCAAGTCTGCCGCAGGCGTTTACAACCTACTCAGCCTCATATGATATCTTTGTAAATGAATTACGAAGCGGCTTTGGTGTACTCTTCACCACAGACAAAATGGGGTCAGCCGGATGGCGCAGTACAACGGCTAGCCTACTGTATTCTTATAAAGTAAAGTTGACCAGCAAGCTTGTCTTCTCACCCGGCATTTCATTCGGGTATGGCGTAAATGGATTGGACCGCACCAAGCTCCGCATGGGTGATGGACTTGAATATGATGGAACATCGCTTGATCCTGAATTAAATAAACTCGGCAAAGACGGCTATCTTGATTTCGGTTCTGGATTTGTATTGTATTCAAAGAATATATGGCTGGGCGCCTCATTCTCACATATCAATCGTCCCGAGCTTTCAGTGCTGGGAGAAGATAGCAGACTACCTATGAAAACTTCGATTCATGGTGGCGTCAAGCTAAGCCTGCATGGAGCAAAAACATCTCGCCCATCATACCTCACACCGTCCTTTATCTATAAAATGCAGGGGCCGACTTTCTCACAACTTGATCTCGGCATAAATTACCACATTGATCCTATATCTGTTGGTTTATGGTATAGGGGGAAACCTTTCCAGAAAAGTGTAGCCAATACAGTAGAACAAGATGCTTTCATCATTTTCCTTGGTTTATACTTTAAAAATCTTACTGTTGGCTATAGCTACGATTTTACAATTTCAAAGCTTCAGACTGCATCTGGTGGCGCGCATGAAATATCTATAGTATATGAATTCTCATCGCACAGATCCGACAAGAAGAATAAGAAAAAATACAAACTGATTCCATGTCCTTCCTTTAATAGTAAAGAGGGATTCTGGAATTAATAACACCGTCCTTGCAAAAATAAGACCCACCATGATCACCAGGATAATCGCTATCGTCGCAAACAAAGGCATCGCATTCCTGAAGGTTATGCTATATACCTGCCTCTTCTCTAGCTATATAGTGACGAGCTATGCTCAAATACCCGAGGTTAAAGTAGTGAGCAAAGTCACCGGGAGCATGGAACAGATCATTACTTTGAAAGGCAGTGGATTTGGCATTGATCCGGCAAAAGCTATTGTGATGTTTGGAGCAGCAAAGGCTTCTGTTGTTTCAATCTCCGATCAAGTGTTGGTCGTAAAAATTCCCGTAGGCACTACTTACGACAACATAGCTATAACAAATCTTACTTCTAACCTGACAGGGTACGCACAACAACAATTTCTATTGAGTTTTCATGGTGATGATGCGCAGCCATTCAGCAGCAATAACCTGGAAGGCCAGTTTGATTTTCCCAACAGCGCAGCAGTGGCCACTGGTTTATATGACTTATGTTTATGTGATTTTGATGGTGACGCCAAAAGCGACCTTGCCACTTCAAATGACAATTCAGCCTTCGTTAATATATTTCGTAACACAAGCAGTGGACCAGGCAATGTTGCTTTTAACAGCAAGATATCGATAAACCTCCTTTCAAAATCTGTACATATAAAATGTGGCGATCTCAACGGCGATGGAAAAACAGACCTGGTTATAACGGAGAAAGGTTCAACAGAAAAAGTATACTTCCTCCAAAATAACAGTTCGGGGCCTGGTAGTTTCTCATTTACTACACAATCTGTAAAGCTTGCCGGTAAAACTCCAAAGCATGTTGATATCGCAGATCTCGATCTGGACGGCAAACCGGAATTGATCATTACTTCTCAGACCACAAATACTATATCTATACTTCAAAACAAAAGCACAAAAGCAGCTATATTATTTACAGCAACTCCGATCACAATAATGTTCCCCAATGTAACTACGCTCGATGCATTGGCTGTAGAAGATTTAAATGGTGACCGTATTCCGGAAATAATAACCAGCCAATATCAAAACACCAGCAACATTTTTATTGTGAATAACAGCTCCCTCCCGGGTTCAATTATCCTCAACAATATCATAACTATAAACGCAGCCGCTACAATCAACGCCATTCGTGTAGGCGATCTCGACAATGACGGCAAAAAAGATATAGCCTATACGCAATCTGCTCCTTCAGCTTCTGTTGGCATTCTTATTAATCAAACAGCTGGTGCACAAATTTCATTCGGAAGTGCACAGACGTTCCCTACAGATACCTCTCCCTGGGGCCTTGATTTCGGAGATCTTGACGGTGACGGAAAAACAGATATAGCAGTGGCATCCAGTCAAAAGAAGTCAATCACTATCCTGAACAACAATAGTAGCCCGGGAGCGCTTGCGTTTCAGTCCACGACAAAGGCAACAACATACCTCAATCGTCACGTTGTTATAGGTGATGTTGACGGTGATGGGAAACCAGATATAGCCTTTACAAGTATAGACGATGCGCAGTTAAATATAGCAGCCTCGAAGATTTCAGTTTTCAGAAATAAAACGTGTATGACTCCGGAAGTAACGCCTCTCGGGCCGTTGAATATATGCAACACGAACACGGTTGCCCTGACAGCAACACCAGGGGGTGGAATCTCATATGAATGGACAAACCTGTCCACAAGCGTAACGACTGCTGGCACGAATACATATACTCCATCTGTTACAGGTGATTACAACGTAAAGGCTATTGCGGAAAGCGGAAGTTGCAGTCCTATATCAAATACTGTTAGTGTAAGGATAGCAGCCGGCACCGCAGGTGATCCGAAACCTGTAAACAACGGGCCCGTTTGCTCTGGCGGTGGGCTCACGCTATCCTTGGGAAATGACCTCGGCACCGGCTTCACATATCAGTGGACAGACGTGAATGGAACCAATATAGGCACTGGACCTACTGTCCAAATCAACAACGTTAATTTATCTCATGCAGGAGTATATTCTGTGAATGTATATGCTGGTGATCCTGCGACAGGATGTCTCGCACGAACAGAATCTACAACCGTGCAAGTAGTAGATATACCTAACTTTTCAGTGCAACGTTCAACAGGTGAGGTTATTTGTGCGGGAGATCTCTCCACGCTCTCTGTATTTCCTGCTGTTACCGGCTTTACATACCAATGGTATGAAAAAACTTCTGGTATTATTTCCGCTCAAACAAATAAAAACTTAACGCGTGGCAGTTCAGGAGAATTTTATTTCCAGGCAACATCTACAAATCCAAATTGCCCAGTGGCAACTTCGTCATCGGCTAAACTTGTGGTTGCCAACGCACCGTCTGTTGCCTTCGATGCGCCAGCAACTGCCTGCCAGGGACAGGAAGTAAAATTTAAAAATCAATCTGTAACGGACCCACAAGCTGAAGTGTTCTATACATGGGACTTCGGAGATTCACACACTTCCACGGACAAAGACCCGGCACATATATATACTACAACAGCTGCTGCACCGTATTCTGTTACGTTAACTATATCGTATAAAAATGCCACGTGTATAAAGGCTACAAACAAATCCATTCTAATCACTCCGGCTACACCGGTTGTTATAACAAGCAATACAGGTAGTTTTGAGTTCTGCGCGGATCAAGAATTGGAGCTTTCAGTATCGGGTTCTTATAACACATATGCCTGGAGCACTGGATCTATAGCATCTACAATAACGGTACAGGAAGCCGGTGAATACTCCGTTGAGGTCATGAATAATGGCTGTCCGCTAAAGGCCATTCAGGATGTTACTACATTCCCATTACCCGTGGTAACTGCAACAGCTCATCCTGAAATCATAGCAGAAGGCGAAACAACACAGCTTGAAGCATCCGGATTACTAAACTATATATGGGAACCGAAGGCTTCTCTTTCGCAACCAGATATAGCCAATCCTGTGGCGAATCCTGTAATCTCAACACTCTATACGGTTAGTGGAACGGACAATAATGGATGTGCAGGGAATGCGACCGTTCAGGTATCCATAAGGGACGCGACCGTTGTAAACAAATTGAAACCTAGTAATTTCTTTTCTCCCAATGGAGATGCCATTAATCAGTATTGGACGATCGATAACATTCTGGATTACCCTGAATGCAGTGTAACTATATTTGACGAAAAAGGAGTGAAAGTATATACCGCGAAACCATACCTCAATGATTGGGATGGCACATTCAATGGAAAAATCCTTCCTGACGGAGTTTACTACTTTGTCATTCGCTGTGACGGACAAGAAAAGCAACCAAAAACGGGAAGCATTACTGTATTAAAATAATACTTCGCTACACATACTATATATCGTTTCAGCGGAGCAATTCAGAAACCCGCTCAACTGGATTATCAACAATAATTCTACTAGGAACAGTCTTCTGCTGGCACCAGTTTTCTTCCCAGGTTTTAATCTTCAACCGCGTTGCCTCTTCGTTAAAAGGTTTCTTTTCTACCAAGGCTTTACGAAGATCCTGCATAAAGATGCGCCATCGCGGAACATAAAAATCTATATACATACCTTGCCAGGACTTTGAGGCATAATCTTTCAAATTATCTCCACCCCAAATTGTAATTTGCGTGCGTGCATTGTTAATATATAGCATGGACTCTCCTTCATTATCACCGTATTGTTTTGCATCGTTTAACCAAAGCGATAAATTATTAAGAGGTTGAATACCAATCAATGAATCCAATTGCCCAGCAAGTGAAAATGCAGTATTCATAAGAGAATCTCCCTTTACATAATTACCAGACTTATATGTCCGGATACTTGCCATCAACAAACTATCAGCACGCATGCTAATGTAATGCCTCGAAAACTCCACAAAATCATGAATCAGCAAAGTATTCTCCTTATTCGCATTCGCTTCTTTCATTAAAATATGTAATGCCCTCTTTAGCTTTTTTGCATCACCAGGATATCCTTCAAAATCTACAATATTTGCTGTCGGACGTTTAAATAGCAAGTAAGCCCCACCCCCATTCCACCAACGCGGTATCCAATAGCGTGTCTGAAATACAGACTCCTTTAACTCATTCCAGGCAGATAGTATAGTATCAGAAGTATATCCATATCGATCATGGGTATATTGCGAAATCCAATCTTTCCACACTATACCTTGACTAGTCCATGGCAGGTCATATATATACTCATATACCAGCGAGTTATTATTTAATCCTTCCGGCAGTACACCATAGCCAACGAGGTTTCTTTTTTCGGAACTACTTATTAAATCAGTGGCTTCTTTATTATAGAATTCCAAATCTCCATATACCGGATTCGAGCCTCCATAATTATGAACATAACCATAGGTCCATTGCTTTCCCCCATAGGCTTTTGTTTGCTTCCACAGCCCGGGATAGCGATCATTACCAAAATCCTGAATAATCATTTTTGATGGCGGAACTTTACTCAAAAATGATTGAATGGAAGTTGTGTCCCAAAATTCCTGATCGTTACCAAAGAGCCAACCCTGCATCACCCAGCTAGCAGAAGAATCTGCCTGTTGAATGGATTTATATATAGCCTCTCCATATTCAGCTAAAGTCTGCTGTTTATTATCAGCCGTAACAGGAGGTTTCATTTCATTGAAGGAGTCTGCCAGGTAAAACGAAGCATCGCCATATATATCCTGGTATATTTCAATAAAACGCTTTCCGATCTGAAGGAACAAAGAATCTTTCGGATCAAGCAAATAGGTACCTTCAAAGCCTTTCTCCCAAGGTTGAAGTTGCTTAATGTTTGCATGTGGAAATTTCTTCTTCAGGCTTTCAGGTACATATCCACTGAACGCAGGCACTACGGGTTTCATACCGAGCTCTCGCATTCTGTGCAGTATCTTTTTCTGCAAAGTTTCTTTCTTTTGAATAAAGTTTAAAGGCAGTGGTCCACCATATTTATTTATATTCCCCATGCGATGCCATGGCAGAAACGCAGCACCACTGAAATGATTTAGTATCTCGGATTCCTGCAGTCCCATCTCCTTCCACAACCTTAGATATACAGCCTCCTGTCCTTCCATAGCAGATGGCATATTGATGCTGCGTATAGCCATCCAGTCAATTTCCTGTTCCCATCGCTCCCAGTTCCACCACACCGTAGTATATCCGAAAGCACAGACGTTAAGATATTGCCGAAAGACAAAAGGTGTTTTAAAAGTTTGAGATGTATATTCCGGCCACTGCTGTGGAAGTTGTACGCGATTTCCTTCCCAACTTACATGAAGGGCTCCAATTTTTCTTAAGTATGTATAAGCACCATAGCAAATTGCTGGAATTGAATTTCCTTCAATGGTAACTTTATGGTTGGCAGCACTGATCGTAACCTGATCTTGCGTAGCATTTTCAGCTAGCGTCAATACGAGTTCCCTGGCTCTTTCACCGATTAATCTTTCTAATACTTGATAGGCTGGTTCTATATTTTCATCCTCTGACTCTACATCTTCTTTTTGATGGCAGCAAATAAATACAGATGAAACGAGTAGAACTAAAACAAAATTACTACCCGAAGAATATATAGCCCGCAATATATATTTGGAATAGCACACACGATCTTTTACAATATCCATAAACTAATGTTAGTCGTAAAATATAGGAGATAAATATAGCAGAGGCACTGCGTTGATACTGCCCTAAAGATCAAGCCACGCCTCCGCTTCTGCTGCTGTGCTGAAATTTTTCTTGGGAAATTGCGTTGTCTTAGCTACAGCGTTCAGCTGCATTTCCGCCACATCGTCTTTGAGGATTTCTGCCACTTTGCTTACGCCAGCTTTCAAAAGAATTGCTTGTGCTTGTTCATGTAACTTAACCACTTCCTTGGGATGAGTCTTCATTTCAGACGCATCTGTTAAAAGCGTAAATCCCTTTTTTAACTTTGAAACTCCGCTAACCCAGTGATTGATATAATCTGGAACCTGTTCAGGCGTTCTCCAAAAACCAATAATCTTCAGGTATGCTCTGTTTTTCTCTGTTGATACAGAGATTGTATAAAACTTATTATCGCCGATTTTAATGAGGGACATCTTTGCAGGAGTTAGGGGTTTTCCTACAAATTTATTTGAATTTCCCTTTTCTCAAAATCTGTAGTCGCTCTTGACCACAGCGCAAATCAACTTAATACTGAAGTTCTTCCACTGAAGAGTAAAGAATGCTGTTATACTTTCGCAGCTGGCAGTGTAAATCCTGTATTGAAGGCGAGTATTGATCGTACTTTCTGAATTCGTCAAATGATTTGATCAGAGCCTTACATTTCAAATTCTTCACAATTGGAGAGAGCTTATGAATTTCGGCCCGTATACCTTCCATATTCTTTTCAGCAACATACTTCGTCATGTTGTCTTCCAGAAGCTTGAAGTCGTTGATCACAATTTTTTTAATTTTTTCCATTTCTTCACGATCATAATCAAAGGCATCCTCGTAAAACTGGAAGGACAGAAAATCCTCTTCTTCTCTTTTACGCGGAGTAACTTTTATTATTTTCTGAATAAGTGTTTCAAATTGGAAAGGCTTTGTAACAATATCCTGAATACTATACATCGCGGTCTTTGCCTTCAGGCTTTCTGACAATGACTCGGCTGTAAAAGCTATCACAGGTGTGTGCCTATTTCTCCCACGTTCCTGCGTTCGAATTGCTTCTGTGACTTCATATCCATTCAGCCCTGGCATTTGCAAATCCATGAGAATAACATCAAAGGTTTTATTTGCAGTATGAATCAGTGCAAGCTCACCACCGGAAGCCATAGTACACTCAACTTCACAATCCTTTAAGTAGCTTCCAACGACCATGCGATTAGACTCAACGTCTTCCACATATAAAACGCGATAACCTTTAAAAGACGACACCAACGTTGCTTCATTTATCTCTTTTATACTTACATGAGGAACGGCAACCGAACATATTGCAAATGGAATTGAAACCGAAAAAGTCGATCCTTCGCCTTCTTTACTTCTTACAGAAATCTCTCCGCCTAACATTTCCACGAGGCTTTTCACTATGGAAAGTCCTAAACCTGTACCACCAAATTTTCGAGATATATACTTTTCAGATTGGTGAAATGGCATAAAGATCAACGGAAGCTTATCATCTGCTATACCAATTCCTGAATCAATTACTTCGAACAACAACCGGCACTGCTTCTCATTCTTTGAAACCAATGAAGCCGTTACTTTAACGGAACCGCTCTGCGTAAACTTCATTGCATTATTCACCAAATTATTGAGTATTTGGTTAAGTCGCATAGAGTCTCCACTCAGCATCGATGGAATCATGGCATCTGCAGTCACTTTGAAATCAAGTCCTTTCTCTGAAGCAATTGGAAGGTAAGCCGATCTGAACTGCTGAAGGAATTCAAGAGTATTAAACGCAATCTCTTCGAGCTCAATTTTACCAGCTTGTATTTTATTATAGTCTAGTATATCATTTACAAGATGCATCAGGTTATCACTGGAGCCCTTTAGCGTCTTGATGATTTCCTGTTGATCTTCTCTTGGCTTTTTCTTTAGCAACAAGTTTGATAGTCCTATAACCGAATTCAGTGGTGTCCGTATCTCATGACTCATGACCGATAAGAAATCTTCTTTTATTGCTGAAGCGGCTTCTGCTATCAACTTCGCTTCTATAAGTTCGGCCTCTCGTTTTTTGTCAAATGTTATATCATAGCTAAATGAAAAGTATCCATCGAATGTACCATTATTGAACAATGGTATCATGTGCTTGAGACACCAAATATAGCTACCATCTTTACCTTTATAACAAACCTCTCCAGACCAATTTTTTCCTTCCGTTAATTCACGCCATATCCCAGCAAAGAAACGTGCATCATGTACCGGAGAATCGTATAGCGTAGACTTTAAGTCATGATATGTATTACCTATAATTTCCGTTTGTTCATATCCCATTATTTTTTCGAACAACGAATTCACATGCGAAATTTTACCTTGACCATCACATGAAACAATTATAGCTATTTCATTCAGCGCATCCGTCTTCAGTTTTAACTGTTCGTAGGTTTGCTTTAAGGTTGTTTGTGACACAGTTAATTTATAGTTGGCGCTCTCAAGCTGCTTCGATCTTTTTCCAAGTTCCTTTAGTAAATTATTCAACTTCTTATTCAGGGATTTATATTCCCTCACTGAGTTTGTCAGACGTGCATTCGACTGGTTTAATTTTGTTTCATACGCAATCTCATATCCTATATCTCTCGTCAATGAACGGATAGCCGTAATTACTCCTTCTTTATCTTTTATAGCACGAAGACTTTTCTGACACCACACATATTGCTGCGTATCTTTTCTCCGCATCCTTACCTTGACCATGACTGATTCTTCCGAATGCACACTCGCCTTTCTGAAAGCCATCATCAACTGTCTTCTATCCATCGGATGAATGATATCGCTTACTATCTTTCTGCCAACCTTATCCTCGGGTAAATAGCCAAGTAAATGTGTAATCGCAGGTGAAACATACTGCACTATACCCTTGAGATCGTAAAGCCCCATGATCTCATGGCCAGCCTCTGCTAATATCCTATACTTCTCTTTGCTTAATCGAAGTTCCTCAGCTATTTGTTTCGATTCGGTTACATCGCGCGCAACACCAAAAATTTCAATAGGCTGTCCTTCTGAATCCCTGAAGACATCGCCCTTTAACCTGATCCAGCGTATCTGGCCGTTGGGTAAAAGTATTCTATGTTCCACCTGATAGGGTTCACCATTCCCTATACTTTCAATCGCATTGTTTATAACTATAGCATGATCGTCCGGGTAAACACATTCAAAGAATTTTTGCTCTGTAATTTTCTCTGTATGATCTACACCATATATTTTATAGGTTATATCAGACCACAATAAATCTTTCGTATGAAAACTCCAACGCCAGCTTCCGATGTTTGAAAAGTGCTGCGACAGTCTGAACAGTTTTTCCATCTCCCTTGATGCGTTCTCAGCAGCCAGCCTATCAGTAACATCAATCAGAACATACATTCTGCATAAGTCACCTTCAACCATGATCTCACCTATTTGAACTTCAAAAGAGCGAACCTTATTATCCTTATCGTAAAAATGTCCAATGAATGATTGAACGGTATCTCTACCTTCTTTTTGTGAACGCTGCAAATCTTCAATAAACAGCTTAGTTTCAGGTGTACAACGATCGGTGATGTGAATGGGATCTATTAGACTATACTCATCCATATTCGCATAACCGAAAATATTTAGTAGCTTTTTATTAGCGTATATAACTTTCCCACGCTTCTCTATAGATACCCCAAGTAATGTACTTTCAATAAGTGTTTTATACTTTGCCTCGCTTTCGTGGCGAAGTGCCTGCTCCTGGAGTAATTCAAAATTCTTACGTTCTACTTCAAGCCTTTTCTTTACATTAAGACGCTGACGACTTATGATAAGCAAAAAGACACAGACAATACCGGCAAGAGCAATTAGAATTGTATTTCTCTTATGAATTTCCTCCTGATGCTGATGCGATAAAAAGGAGATTTCTTTTTCTTTTTTCTCCATTTCATAATTATTCCTAAACTTCTCTATAGCAGAGTTATTCTTGGTTTTTTGCAAACTATCGTTCAGTGTTAGATATAGAGACTGATATGTATAGGCTAAATTATATTTCCGTTGTGCTTCATACGCTTTTGCAATCAGATTATAACTTGCCGCTATTTCTTCTTTAGAGTTTACTTGTAACGCATAGTCCAACGCTATTTCTGCTGTAGACAATGCAAGCTTTTGCTTATTAAGCGCTCTGTATATTTCACTGAACGCCCCATATATAGCGGGGAGTTGTTTATTGGACTTTACTTGACTTGCGAGTTGCAGGGCTTTTTGCTGATACATAAGTGCCTCTGCGAATTGATTTCTTCGAAAACTGATTTTACCGATAGCGTTGAGTATCCAACTGGAGGCGACTTTATCTTCAAGTCCCTCATTTAATTTTAAAGCACGATAATAATACACTAAGGCCAACGAATCCTTTTTTTCCTTTTCATAAACGATTGCAATGTTATTCAGTACCCGGGCCGAACCTCTGTTACATTTTGACTTATCCCAGGCAGTAAGTGCTTTGCTGAAATATTCATAAGCAACTCTATTATTTTCTTGCGCCAGATAAATGACACCTATATTGTTATAGCAGACCGCTATATGATTCGTATCCTGAAGTGTTTCATATACTCGCAGCGCCTTTAGGAAAAAATCAATTCCCTGCGAAATTTTCCCTGCTCTGTTATTGTATACACCTAGAAATATATAGGCTTGGGCCTTTCCCTCCGGGAAATTAATCTCTTCAGATAACGCGAGAATTTCATTGGCAACGGGCAGGACTTTTTCGTTGTCGATACGCGATTGCGCGTCACACAAAAGAATTAATGTATTGACACGGTTAGAATCCTGATGAAGAACTTTCAGGACTACATTAAGACTATCGATCTTTTTATTTTGTGCAAACGCAATGTTACTATTACCCAGGAGAACCCAGAGAAATAACCAGGAAATAATATTCCTTTTCATGACATGCTTATTCAAATGATGTCCTTCTCTTCATTCAAACATATTTTGTTTGAATCCTTTAACCACGACTCAATTATAAATACAGTTTGCTTATATATACTTAAAACCTAATTTTCTGTTCAGCGATCTTAGCGACCAGTTCGGTTGTGTTTTTCAAATCAAATTTTCCAAGAACATTAGCGCGATGTGTTTCAATTGTTCTAGGACTAACTTCCATACGCGCAGCGATCTCCTTGCTTGAACAACCCTCTATCAGATATTTCACCACTTCTTTTTCCTTGCTCGTTAAGAAGGGAAGCCCACGATAAGATTTCTTATAAAGACTGCTTACAAGAAGATTGGATATTTCTAGAGAGTAGAACTTTTCACCTTGCAGAACTTTATGCAGTCCTAATATCAATTCTTCAGATTCCACATCTTTATGAATGTAGCCGTCAATGCCTGCTTCCATTGCATTCACGATATAAAACTCTTCTTTATGAGAACTCAGGATGACGACTTTTACTCCTGGCTTTTTATCCTTGAAATATTTTGCAACATCCAAACCACTTTCCTTGTCCAGGGAAATATCAATCAAAACGAGGTGCGCATTTAAATCCGGAACATGCGACCGCACCGCACTAAAACTGCTAAACTCTCCTACCACATTAAATCTTGGGTCCTTTTTTAATATTGATACAAGGCCAATTCTAAACAATGCGTGATCATCAATTACAATTAGTTTTACCATATTATTGAATAATTTTAAGTTCGTTATCTGTGATCGTTATATAACCTTGTTCAGGCAAGCTCGCCGTTTTGAATTCTCCTGATCCAACCGATTGTAAGTAAGCGTCACTATCAATCTTTACTAAAGAGAAAACATGGGTTATAGTTACTTCGATTAGATACCTAATCTTTCGACAAAGATGAGCAGGTTCAAATAATATCACGTAAATCACCTGATGACAAAAAGGTGTACTTTATATAATCATGTGATTAAATTGTTCAAAGAGATGTATCCTTTTGATAAGTAAGACTCTATTATTATCCAATCTAAATAAGATAAGTCTCCCACTTGGATTAAGGGATGTCCACCAATTTGCCATTCATGGCAAATTCATTCAAAATCGAACTTTCTTATGCTAAAAAAGAAAGGGCCTCGAGTTTCAACAACCGAGGCCTTTATACCTTTAATTTTCAACTAAACATCAGGAACAAACTACTGTTTTCTTTTCAATTGAAATGCCCTGGTGACGTTAAATCCAAGATGAATATCTCCATCGAAAAAATCTCCATCAGTTTCGGTAACAAATGTGCGTTCAATCATACCCCGTGTGTTCGTTAATATGATCTGAAAAACGTGTCCACCGGTCTCAATATCTACGGCGATACCGATTGCGTCCTTATATGAATTAGCATCGCTAGGATTGACACGATAATAATACTCTGCATTCACGGATACACTTGGAGTTACCTTTATTCGCCCTCCAACACCAAGAGCGACCTGATTGTTATCCCCCTCATTTACCGCAACCCAGTTCTTATGCACTAATGTTGGCATGAATTGAAGCGATAATGCAGGAGTAAATTTCCGTGCAAACAGAAGCTGTGCGGTATAAGCTAACCGATCTGAGCGTTGAAAACCAGCGGGTACATCTGCATCGCGGGGTGATGTCTTATAAGCCGTACTACCAAATGCTGTAATTGTAACCGGAGCTCCATCCCTCGATTGTTTCAAAAACTTGTATTTCAGATATCCATCTACGGTTTTATCAACCGAATTTCTTCCAATACCAATCCCGAAATTATCGGTAACGCCATACTCCAATCCCAATCTGACATAAGCATCATCCAAACCATACACTTCGTAAAGGCCACCATTTAACCGTCCGAACCTGTGAGAGAAAATAAACTCCAAAGTGCCCGCGCCAATGGTCTCCACCGAATGTCCATTAATTAATCGAGTTCCTTTAAACGCTTGTGAAGTATAGGCGGATGACTTCTGATCTGATTCTTTTTCTAACTCTTTTAAAAGATCATCCTGAGCAAAAACGGGAGATCCGAATAAAAAAATGAAAGCTATATTTAGTCGCGAAACGCTTTTTATAAATAACTTCATATGTATACTTCTAGTGTTTGTATGTAAAATTGATTGTTACCTCGACCTGCTCCGCGATGTTCTGCCACATCAATTTTGGAATCTGTACTTTATAATCTTCGAGACGAACTATAAAAACTGATTTCATTACAAGGTTGTCACCTTGTTTTTCGATTGTTCCAGGAATTTCAACATCACGCGTTACCCCGTGAATGGTAAGCTTACCTTGAGCCTTTACGTTCTGTGTTGCAGCACTTGGATCATATCCCGAAATTTTTCCTTGAAAAGTAGATTTAGGGTACTTTTCAGTTTCCATATACTTCTCATTGAAGTGCTCTTGCATCAATGACTTCTTAAACTGGAATTCATTTACAGGTATAATAAAAGCTATGTTACCAGTAGAAGCATCAAATACGCTTGAGGCCTTTGTATTATCCGCTTTAATATCCTCTAAGGTAGCGTGCGAAAAAAAGGTGATCTGACTTTTCGCTACACTGTATTTTTGTGCGTTTGTGCCAAGTGCCGAGCATATTAACAACACAGCTAAATGAATTTTCATAATCGATAATGTTTAAGTTTTGAAGTCTATTAATTATTCTTTGCACCGTCATCTACCCAACAAGCAATCTTGTCGATATCACTCTGTGAAAGGGCCGGCTGTCCTGCGGGAGGCATGGATCTATTTCCCGTGCGTCTTTTTATATCACTCGCGTTTTTCTGTACAGTGGACAAGTCTGCCCAATTTGGAATACTCTGACCACTGACGTGACAACCAGATATAGCACAATTCGTATCGATGATCGATTTAATTTCCGAGCTCCAACTAGTTCCGGTCTCACCTCTGGCTACTGTTGCATTCAGAGATATAGCACATCCTTCCGAGTCTCTGATTCTCACGATATATGTACCATTCTTCAGATCAGAGAATTCTGCACTTGTCCCAAAGCTTCCCGATCCTATACTAAATTCAAAGGGAGAGTTTGTTCCTGTTGGTATGATTGTAATCGTTCCGTTATCAGTAAGGCACTCGGTGTCTTCAGTTGATTCATAGGTAGCTGCCAAATCCGAGGACTTAATCACCAATGTGCTCTCAACCAGATTCTCGCATCCGTTAGCATCGCGTATAGTTATTAAAAAAGTACCACCACTCAGACTTGCAAAAATTCCGGATGACTGATAGGTACCGCCATTTATACTGAACTGATAAGGAGGTTCTCCACCTGTGCCTGCAACTGTAATCGATCCATCATTACTATCACAATTGGAAGGATCTGTTTTGGCCTCTACCGATACTTCAGGTTTATTTACTTCACAATCCACTGCTTCTTTTTCAACGTGATTGGTACATCCCAAAAAAAAGACAAAAAGAAAACCAATGATGACAAATTTTGCACTACGCCTCATATAACTATTTAGTGATTTTATACTTTAAGGAAAAGAAGGACCCTATGCTTACAAGATCAACCTTGCCTTCTCCAACACCAGCAACTGGTGCTTTTAAAAACGGCTCCACCTGAAACATGAATCGATTATTCATTCGGTATTGTAATCCGAATGAAAGGTTCAGCATGCTAAACCAGTTGTTATTCTTATTATTATAATTCTCATAATAATAGTAATTGGTGTTATTCTCCCATACGGTATATACATAATTTTCTTTCAACATGATGTACGAGGAAACACCACCTGAGATGTAAAAATTTAAACGTGACTCAGGCATTATATAGTATGTTATATTGATAGGTATATCCAGTACCCGGCAATCACCATCGAGATAATCTGCATCAAATGATGCACCACCATAATTATAGGATTTACCGGGATCATTCATACCGTAAAGTTTTTTAGACCAAATGCCTCCTATACTTATCCCCCAGTGTTTCATTGGACTATACTCCACCATCAATCCAGCGTTTACCCCAGCTTTCCCAGGCTTATTATATCCTATAGCGGTGAAATCTGGTGATACCAAAAGCTTGATATACCACTTCGAAGCAATGTGTTGCTTCTTTTTCTGCGCTGTTGTATCCAAGGATTCACCAGTGATTTTGCGTGCAATCGAATCAGCCTTCACATCTAAGCTATCTTTTTCAGAAGCTATAGTTTTATGATCCCCCGAATTTGATATTGAAGAAGGAGTTCTATCGAATTCCTTTTCTACTGAGTCACGAGAATTAACAATGGAAGCAGACGAGAGCTGCTCATCTGCGATGCTCTTATTTATAGCAGATGCATTCTTATCAGGCGAAGAATTATTACTACCCGTTATAGCGCCTGATTTCCTTGTTCCATTTCTAGCGTGCAAGGTATCACCTTGAAAATCTTCATTCGCAATCTGGTCAGTCGGAAGCTGTCTTACCTTTCCGGCCTGAGACGATTTATCAGAAGAGTAATCCTTTGCAATATTTACACTGTCTGTTTTAGAAAGATGATTCGTGCGTTCATCCAAGCCATACGAATTCGATTTACTACTCTTCTGCAAGTTTTTGTTTTTCGCGTCAACTGGTATATATACTTTACCAGACAAGGAGTCACGTTGCAAAGAACTACTTCTTGCATCATTTTCTGTTACGCTTGCTATACCGGAAGTTTTTTTAGAAACATCACTATCGGATGCCACAGATTTAGCATTCAATTTTTTATCCCCAGAAATCTGACTGTTATTTATTGACAAATCATTTTCCTTATCACCTATAGGAGCGTTATCTGTTGTATCGTTTTCTGTCACACTTGCTACGCTGGAAGCTTCTTGAGAAACATTGCTATTGTCAGACGACACAGATTTATCATTCAATTTTTTATCCCCAGAAATCTGACTGTTATTTATTGACAAATCATTTTCCCTATCACCTATAGAAGCGTTATCTGTTGTATCGTTTTCTGTTACACTTGCTACACTGGAAGCATCATGAGAAACATTGCTATTGTTGTATGACCCAGATTTAGCATTCAGTTTTTTATCCTCAGAAATCGAAATGTTACTTTTTAACAAATCAATCTTCGTATCACCTATAGGAGCATTATTCGTTGAATCGTTTTTTGTTGTACGATTAACGCCATGTATATCAGTGGCAATATTTGAATCATGTGCTGCCCCTTCCTTAGACACATGTTCGCTTCTCGATCTCGAAGCGTTTGATTCTAAACTAGAATCGGAATTAGAACTACTATTAGAATTACTAACGGCATTTGAGTTAGGAGCAGTATAGGAATCTGAATTGGAATTGTCGGAAGTAGAATTAGCTATATGTTCCTGACTCTTATTTTCTAATTCATTAAGACCAGATGTCTTGGTCATTCCATTTTCGTCATGTAGCGATTTCATCTCTTTAGCGTCCTTTTGATTTTTCACAGTCCCTGACAACCCTTTGGACACTACTGAAGAATTCGTAGCATCAATTGAATTAACGTTAGCTTCTAATGTTTGTGAACTACCATTGATAGATGCAGTTGCATCTTTAGTTGTGCTCTGCTCCCTTATTTGGTTTGTAGTCTTCTTTCTTTTTATTGATTTTGCGACATGCGTATCAGCAGGTGTTCCAGATGGCTCTGACGAAGATATAGTATTGATGGATCGTGCTTCCTTATTCTTAAGATCAACATTACCTGTCTTATTGACATTCTCATCATGGGTACCTTTCGATGATGCAATTTCTTCGCGTGCCGACGGCATAGCAATATCCTTAGAAGTGCTATCAGTATATTTACGATCCGAGTTATCTACTTTATTATCAGTAGAAGAACTGCGCTGGGCCAAGAGGTCATCCTGAGAAGACGAATCTTTCGCCATCGTCTCTTCTCCTTGCGAATCAGTTTGTGAATCCACATCTGTATCCTGATGAGACGCCTCCTCTGTTCCTAATGCTTTATTTCGCATAGAATTGTTAGTACTATCCGGCATTCTATACTGTTGAATACCCCACCAGGATAAAACACTAATTAATAAAACAACAGAAGTATATATAGCAATTTTTTTATAGAGGCTTACCCGGTCGTTCCATGCTAAACGTTTCGATAGCTTCTCCCAATCCTCAGGATCAAATTCAGGTTGTACACCCTGCGCAGCACTCTGGAATAATTTATCCAGTTCGTTATCAGAAATATTGCGCATAGCTGTTAACGTTTATTTTTTTCAATTGATTTTTCAAATGCTCGCGCGCTTTGAACAAGTTTGACTTGGAGGTACCGACTACAATTCCAAGTTGCTTTGCTATTTCTTCATGGGAGTATCCATCAATAACATATAGACTAAAAACGGTACGATAAGAATCTGGTAATTTTTGTACCATCTGAATCAGATCGTCATACGATATAGGCTCGGTGCCTTGTGTACTATCCGGAATATTTTGAACAACCGTATCATCAATATCTTTATGATTATAGTGTTTGTTGTGCTTACGATAATGATCGATAGCTGTGTTTATCATGATTCTTCGCAGCCACGATTTGACTGAAGCCCGCTCATCGTGCTGATGCATGTGCGTAAAAAACTTCATAAAACCATCGTTCATTATCTCTTTGGCTTCCTCTTTTGTTTTTGTATACCGCAGACAAACACTCATAGCATAGCCATAGAAGAGCTCATAAAGCTTCTTCTGTGCTTCGCGATTGCCTTTCTGACAATCATGAAGCAACGCTTTTATCTGCTTTGGGTCCTCCAAGGTATTTTTAGAATCTTCCACCAGACGTGGGGTTTAAAAAAATGGTTGCCTTCTTCATAAATGTTTTCGAAGAAATATGAAGGTATTCATTTCATTCGATCTTCATTTGTGAAGTTAAAGTACGGCTGTCCGGTGATTTAGTACTGAAATATGAGGGACAAAAACGTAGGCAAATTTAAAATAAGGCAAGGGACTATAAATAAAGAAGCCCCCCTGCCAAAACTGGCTCCAGGGAGGCCTCACGCAAACAACAAAAAGTGTTTGGCTATTTTTTTAATATTTTAATAGTTGATCGCTTCGATGGCCCTGCAACCTGAACAATATACAATCCGGAAGGAAATCCGGTCAGATCAAATGTTTGCTCTGTCTCACGCACCTGATCGTTCAGGTGTATTTTTCCGGCTACATCTGTGAAAGATATATTGCTGCCTTTCATCTCCGCCTGGAACCTGATTGTCACATTCTCCTGCACCGGATTAGGAGATGCTGTAAAACTCTGCTCCACAGAAGAAACCTCAGATGCTGCTATACGCGCACTGCTGCTTGTACTGAAACTAATATAACCATTGCAGTTGAGCCACTCGCTGCTTGCCCCTCCACAGGTACTATTAGCCCACACACCAGTATTGGTTGCTTGATTTTCTGCCTGGTAGATTACTCCACCAATGGTTGCATAATCAACCTGAACATCGCGAGAGCCGCTGTCATTCGTAAAATGTACTGTAACAGTTCCATTTCCGGAAGCGGTATAATTCTGATAAGCAGTCGTCAGTGTCCACGTGGCTACTGTTGTATTATTGACACGAAGGTCAATTGTTTCGGTTCCCACTACACCTCTTGCACGCACCACGATGGCCGTGTTTCCACTCACAGTAATAGTTATCACTTTTGTACTTATGCATCCGCTGCTGTTGGTATACTTTGCTGTATACGTACCGCCTTGGGAAGTCTGTATATTCGACAATGTTATTTCACGTGTTGTTGCGGTAAAACCGTTCGGACCTGTCCAACTCCATGAACCACCAGTAGTCGGTTGAGGGCCCAGTTTTACCGTACCTCCTGCTGCGATTGTTGCAGCATCAGTTTGTTGCCAGCTTCCTCCATTCAATTGTATATAGGAAACGATAGTGGTTGATGTACAACTTGCAGGGTCTCCATATACTATACCACGACCTGCAGTGCTCATGTATACCCGTCCATAAACATTCATATCGCCGATTACAAAATTACCATTTCCAGGACCACCATATTCATGTGCATCATCATTGACACGTGTCCACGTAGCACCTTCATCAATGGAACGATGTATACCGAGTACACCACCAACCGTACCCCATATATATAGTGTAGGGTACGTTTTACCGGCCGCCTCTTTTCCAAACCCAATCGAACTGCAGTGTGTAACAGCCGATATTTTTGAAAAGGTTTGACCAGAGTTGGTGGAGCGCGATAATCCACCGCCATACAGCGCTACCCACAAATGCCCTTCTTTGCCAGGAGTTGCACGCATCACCTTGGATCCTCCACTTCCCGGTGAACCTGTTGTTGTAAAAGATATACCGCCATCGGTACTGATCATAACGGATCCACTGCCTGAATTATATACATAGAACTTATTGGAGTTTAAAGGGTCAGCTATCGGTCTTGCTTCGCTGACACTCAAGCCTGATACTGCAGACCAGGAACTTCCGCGGTTTACAGATCTATAGGTTGTGCTGGAAGTTTCAGGACAATGCAAAAATGTATTCCCATTAGCAGAGATTGCTACGTATCCTTTATTTCCGTTTTTAGTACACTCAGTCCATGAAACTCCTGTGTCGGTAGAGTAATACATATTATTCCCTACACGAAGCAATACATTCGTACTTTGTGCGGCATACGCCAGACCGGTTGTTGTACCAGTGCTTGGTGCATGTTTAGATGTGTATTGTGTTATATTGGTATGTCTGAATCCGTCATAATCACCAATGACTGACACTAAAGGTCCGTTGTTTGGTATACTTACCAAGTCCAGCGGCACGGTTTCTTCTAATCCTTGAACGCGAAACTTCCATACGTTCAACGTTGCATCAATATCATCCGTTGAAAATACTCCGTTTCCGGATGTAACCCATACTTTTTTTGTATTAAACGGATCAAATTCTATTGATCCTGCCCAATGTATAGCATGACCATTCACCCAGTTAATTCCATTGGGATCAACGTCCATGCCTCTTGCAACCACATCGGTCCAGCTTGTTCCGCCATTGGTGCTCAGGAATATTCTGTCACCATACGCATTGTCTTGAAGAAAATATGCATTGATCGTGGTAGCCACTATCCTGTTGGAGTTATTCGGATCAACAGATATACCACCGAAAGCCTTACTTATACCAGAGGGAGTAATATTCGTCCATGTGCCTGTTTTAGTATTATACTTCCAGATCTCCCCGTTGTCCATTGGTTCTGGCAATGACCAATGACCATGCGGGCCCGCGCCGTTTCCATACGTGATATATAGATTACCATCGGCAGCAAGTACAGCACGATGTGGCATATACGTTGTTGGGGCTCCCGCAATAGCTGTAAATGTTGCTCCACCATCATTACTCCTATATAAATTTGTTCCGGAACGTGATACACCTACAAATATAGTCTTCGTTGCTGTGCCGGTTGTGCTGCTGCTTTTATCGAGTACAACAAAGCTGATTCCGTTTTCACTAGGAGTTGTGGTAACATCCAGCGCACTTACGCGACTCCAGTTCAGACCAGCATTGGTACTTTTGAAAAGCCCGTTCCAGCGAGTACCACAAAAGAGTATATTTCCATTATTAGGATCAACCATAAGTTTTTCACCGGTTTGCCGACCCATGCCATTTCCATGAGCTTTGAATTGAGCGGTGACGTCAACAACCGAAAATGTTTTACCATAGTCAGAAGAGCGAAGTATAGCAGTTTTGCCATTATTAAAATAAGAGATGCCCGCTAGTATATAAAGTTTGTTAGGAGCCTGCGGATCAATAGCAAGAGATTCCGTTCCAAGATATCCGATTTCACTTTCAGATACCCAGTCAAGTAACGGTACCCATTTGTTGCCGGATGCATCCCAGCGGTAAGCTCCACCAACATCAGTTCTTGCATACATCAGGTTCTGTTCATTTCTACTCGTAACCAATGCTGAAACAAAACCCCCACCGCCAATAGCAACATTGCCCCAATTGTACGTTGACTGACCTCTCAGAATTGTTGTTGAAACGCCCGATAACAACAAGCAAAACATAATTACTTTAAAACATCGCATTCCCTGAGGAAAAATCCTGAGCCGGCTGGGTTCTGTTGTAGAATTATTTTTCATACGCTTTACGGTTTAGTTTTAAGATTATTTAGCGACTTCAATCGTTTGATTTTATCACTAAATCGTTTGCATAAAATTATTAGAAAAGCACCCGAAAGCGGGTATCAAAAGTTAACAGATACGGTATGATATGTTCCTGAATGGGTATTAATTGTGTAAAAATGGGGGCCTAAATCATTTTCATGACGAATAACACCATTGACGTTTATAAAAAAAATGACGCTGGATATATATCGTGATGTTAGTCTTGACTACTTATATACCTACGATTTGAAATTCAGGCCGTGATTACTTCAGCCTCACAAAATAAACTTTATCGGGCCACATATACTTTTGTTTCCCATATCCATGGGTCAAAGGATGTGATGAGTATAAAGATATGCTGTGGTATGGTTCAACATCAAAAATTACCCCGCAATGCCCATAAGGAGTACCAAGGTATTCATTCCAGAACTGAACAAAGTCACCAGGACGAACATCTTCGAGGCCTATAATTTCAATTCCTTTACGTCCTTGTATCAACGAAGTTTGAACACCTTTTATAATGGCAGATTCATTCTCTATTAAAGTATTGAGATCGTCATTCGTTACGATGTTGATCTGGTTACGTTCCCCTTTGCTCAATGGCACAAATCTTTCAATAACCCGTACAACAAAATCAGTGCACTTCACCTGCTGATAATCCGGTGCAAGATTAACTCCGTTCGCCTCCACAAACTCTATAACTTGTCTATTCCTCGAAGGAAGTTCTTCGTGATACTTACTTATATCAATTTTTCGACTAATAATACCAACGGGTTGTGTATTGACCCAATAACTGATAAAGCTGACTAACAACGCTATAGCAATAGCTATAAATACAAATATAGAAACATGCTTTATCACCAGTATATATCGTATGGGTTGTCTTACTGACTCTTATTTTACAATCGTAAACTCCACACGTCTGTTTAATTTCTTCGTTTCTTCTGTGTTGTTACTGGCGATCGGTTTCGATCCGCCATAGCCTTTTCCAGAAATCCGGCTTTCTGCTATACCATTGTGTACCAGGTAGTTTTTTATAGAGGCTACTCGTTTCTCAGACAATTCTTTATTCAATGCCGCACTGCCGACATTATCAGTATGCCCCGATAGTTCTATACGAATGGTTGGATTATCGTTCAATACTTTTATAAGACGTTCAATCTCGGGATAACTTTCGGGTAGCAGGTCTGGTTTACTGCGAACGAAGAAAACGTTGTTGAGAGTAATGGTCTTTCCTATTTCAAGTGGTGTAAGGTATAGATCCTGTTGAACTTCCTGGTATGCCTTTACTTCGCTGAGGTCAAGGTTGTTACTCTCGGAAAGAAATTGTTCTTTCTCCGCCAGAAAACCATACGCTTTACTATAAGGCAATACAATTTTATAGCTTCCATCCTGTGGATTCGACTGAGCCTTTCCCATGTCTTTGCCGTTACTGAGATCATGGTAAACAATCGTTGCTCCTATAGGCTGATTCGTAGCTTTATTAAAAACCTTTCCCTGCACAATCACAACCGGATCCGGCTGCGCTTCTTTTACGATGCGCATGCTATATATATCCGCTCCGCCGAGGCTTTTATCATTCGAAACAATATACGCTATATCGCCTGAGGCAGGTACGCTATAATATGCATCCCAGTTAATGGTATTAATCGATGGCCCCATATTCAGAGGCTCTGACCAGTTCTTCCATGAATCATCCAGTCGTCTGGTAACATATATATCGTTACTGCCATAGCCTGGCTTACCGTTCGTTGAATAATATAGCGTCCTTCCATCGGATGCGATCATGGGCGTTATATCTTTACCGTATGTATTCAAGACAGAGCCCATATTCTCCGGAGCCGACCAGCTACCATCCGGCTGTAGAAACGAAACATATAAATCTGTACTTCCATAGGTAACATCGCGTTCTATAGAAGAAATCAAAACTCTTTTATCCGGAGAAAGTGCGAATGAAACTTCCGCAGAGTAATTATAGTCATTATCAATCTTCAATTTCTCAGGAACACTCCATCCGGTTCGGGTTCGATGCGTCATGGAAAGACCTTCGTATTTATTCAGCTTTCCGCTTTCATGTATATAGTCACCGTTAATTAACAGGGAGTTATTATCCGGCATAGCATTTACAACGAAGTCCGCTTCTTTTGTATTCAAAGGAATGCCTATATTCTTTCGGGCTGTCCACGTGCCATCGGCTTTACGCGTAGTATACCAAACATCCGAATTGGATATCACTCCTATATTAGCAGGATCATTCTCGACCGCGTAATATAACGTCTTGCCATCAGCGCTGATGATAGGCATAATATCGTTATCCTTTGTATTCACAGCAGGCCCAAGATTCTCCTTGGTATAACTCGCACCGCTGTTGGCCACAAGGTTCAATTTAAAATTCTGTTTCACTTGTAAATAGTCAACGGTAATACTTCCTTTATCATACAAGGCATACCCAATGAAGCTTCCCCAGAATCGTACATTGGGAAGCGTAAACATTTTCTGATTGTTAAAATAGAAGTTGGTGACAGCGCCTTTTTTCTCGACTGCCAGCGTATTACCTGCTGAGGACGGTGTAGCTACCGGAGATGTATCCTCATAATATAGATAGTCCGTCTTCTCTGTACTATTCTCACAGAAGATCAATCGGCCATCGGGAGAGACAAGGTAATAGTACCACCGGTTATTCTTCGTCTTCCGTGTATCTGCAAAATATAATCCATACGTAACATTCTCACCAGTCGTTTTCTTTATACTCGTCTCAATGTAAAAATCCTTTTCAGGATCAACCGGGTAATCATGACTGACGAATACACTTTCACCGCTCTTATTTTTTATTAAAAGATTGCCGTTAGCGATTCCAATTTCCTTTGCATCGCTGTTCTCCAACGCCCACATGTTGGCATTGTCATTAAAGTTTTCCCGCACGAGTTCTGGCTGGGTAAACGCTGATGTTATGATGAAAATACCGATGAGGGTTGAGAGGAATCGGGATAGCATAGAAGTTGTATGGATTAAATTTATAATCACAGTACTATATATAGGCTCACAGGATACGAATCAACTATATAGTAAGTGGTGTTATGCATTATAATGTTTGAAGCGCTGCTTGTTGTTTTTTCGGCAGACCGGAAACAACCAATTGATACGAATCATCAATCCATTGTTTCAGTAATTTATCGGGGATGGAACCATCGATGAGAACGGTAATCCAATGTTTTTTATTCATGTGATACCCAGGCTGAACGGAAGCATATTGTTCACGCAACTCCACTCCTTTCTCCGGATCTACTTTCAGATTTATACTTCCAAACTCTTCAACATTGGTAAGGGCAAATACTTTGCCCATCACTTTATATACCAATATTTGTTCACCAAAAGGAAATTCCTCGGTAACACCTTTCTTGGCAATACAGTAAGCCCGGTAACTTTCTATGTTCACCTATAAACGCGGTTTAATTACCAGTTTGAAAATAAGGTATAGCACTCCTACCAGAAATATAGCAATGGAGATTTTATTCACGCCATGCATCATCCGGATGTTTATATTGCTTGGACGGGCAGGATCTTTCTTACGAAAAAAATAATTTCCTACTTCTCCCAGGCTAAAGAATTCTTTCCATCCACCCTTTTTCGGGTTCTCCTGGTTAGCAGGAGTTGCACTGTTTTTTATATCTTCCATTTCGATTATACTTTATTCGTTAACATCAGCTTATCACTTCAAGTTCAATCCAGTCGCCATGCTCACGGATCAGATTTATCAACTCATCCACCGCTTGTGCAGTCGGTACATTTTTACGCACTACTTCCTTTCCCTTATATAATGTTATTCTCCCGGGGCCGGAACCTACATAGCCATAGTCGGCATCAGCCATTTCACCCGGGCCGTTTACAATGCACCCCATGATCCCGATCTTTATTCCTTTCAGGTGACTTGTTCTTACACGTATCTTCGCCGTTGTCTCTTGAAGATCAAACAATGTACGTCCACAGGAAGGGCATGATATATACTCTGTTTTTGAAATACGGGTACGAGTCGCCTGAAGAATATTAAAAGCGGTTTCGTTTACCATTTTATCGGAGCCACAATTCTCAGCCGCTATAAATACACCATCTCCCAGACCATCTACCAGCAAGCCACCCAGATCCGTTGACGCATAAAGCTGGAGTTGTTCGCTACTCAGGTCAGCATATGCTCTGCCAATAATCACCGGTACATCACACTGCTGGTTGATCAATTCAACAAACAACCTCCGTTGCTCGGCCATACCATGTTTGTTATAGCTGTCTATAAACAACACTGCGGTCTTATCTTCCTTCAATTTGGCAATCAACTCATCGCTAACATCCTTCAACAAGGCATAAATAAAATTTACCTTATCCGACAGCACTATACCTTCCATATAGTGTGCAGCACGCACGAACGGATAGGCTCTGTCCCTATCTTTTTGCGTGAGCCATGTTTTGTAATTAAAAATTAACCCCAACGTACCGGGTATCTCAAAGTCAATCGTGCGATCTCCCAGAAATATATAGTCACACGCCATGTCCGTAATATTCCATTTGTCCAGGGGTACCGAGTACTGATATCCCAAGGCAAATAACGATGCGGCTGTTATCTTTTCCTTTGCGGAAAAATCTGCGACTACCCGCGGCACCAAATGTTCGCCACCTCCTATATTTATAACCTGACGCGTTACTCTGCGATTATACTCGAATGGCGTTATCGGGTAATGACTCACGAACGGAATAGGATCATGCCCTGCGCGATCATCATAGCGCTTCGCCAACGTATAGGCTACTGGAACTTCTGCTTCCGGTTCTTCTGTGAGCGATACACGAATCGTATCGCCTAATCCATCTTCCAGCAAAGTACCTATACCTACCGATGATTTAACACGACCATCTTCGCCTTCGCCAGCTTCGGTTACACCCAAGTGCAGCGGGTATGATTTCAAACCTTCTTCATCCAGTTTTTGCGACAGCAACCTATATGCCTGCACCATCACCTGCGGGTTACTGGATTTCATAGACAAGGTGATGTTGAAGAAATTTTCATCTTCACAAATGCGAAGGAATTCAAGTGCCGATTCTACCATCCCTACCGGGCTATCGCCATAGCGGCTCATGATACGATCACTCAGCGAACCGTGGTTGGTACCAATGCGCATAGCCGTACCGTATTCTTTGCAAATCTTGATCAGTGGTAAAAATTTATCACGGATGCGATGAAGTTCGGCCTGGTAGGTAGCTTCGGTATACTCAATAGTTTCGAACCGTTTTTTGTCGGCATAATTACCAGGATTGATCCGAACCTTTTCAACAATCCGTGCCGCCAGTTCAGCTGCGTTGGGAGTGAAATGTATATCTGCTATCAGGGGAACTGTATAGCCACGTGCACGAAGTTCTTTTTTAATCGCTTCCAGGTTCTGCGCTTCCTTCATACTGGGCGCTGTAATGCGCACATACTCACAACCTGCATCCACCATACGAATCGTTTGCTCAACAGAACCCTTTGTATCCATTGTATCAATCGTAGTCATAGACTGAATGCGGATAGGATTGTTACCTCCCATAGGTACATCACCGATCTTTACCTCTACTGTTTTCCTCCGACTGTACTGTACTATGCTGTTACAGTATTGCTTTAATGAAGCTATTGGCTGATCCACAAAAATTGAGATTAATTTGCTTGCAAAATTAACGGTTTACACCCGACTTGAACACAGCTTAACACGCAAAAAGGAAAATTGTTTAAAAGGTTTGAAAAAATAGCGTACCCAATTGTCAATGGCTCCGTTTTTAGGTATGTTCGATTACTTAAAAATTCCCCCTCTATGAAAAACATTTTACGTACGTTATTGGCCTTCAGGCTGCCTGACTGGTTAACGGTTTCCCCACCGCGAAATTCGGGGATGATCCTTATTAAAGTAAAATCATCTAATCGATCGGGACTTCAATAAGTACTCCCGATCCTATGGTCTTAGTTGCTCCCGGCTTTAATCAACCTGTTAGCAATATGATATATAGCTTACGTTGATTGATATCCATTTTCCACTGGCTCCCTCGCCAGCAATTCTGGTTGTTAGCATTACAATTCAAACCTCTTATTATGAAAAAAAACCGTTAAAGGTCTTTGGGCTTCAGGCTATACGTATGTCCTGTAAGTAACTGCTGCGAGGACTCTAGCAGCATATCGTTTCAATAATTATATACAATCACCCCCCCTCGTATGAAAAAACATTTATTTACAAGTTTGGCCTTTGGCCTATGCTATCTGTTATGCGTTTCCTTGTATGCACAGAACTCCTGTGTTACACTGGATGAAATTTCTCCGGCTGTTATTACCGCTGACCTGGTCGTTGGCCAATACGGGTATGTTTCGTTTGAAGCCAGGGCCGGTGGCTTGCCGCATCCGAATGCTATATTTGAAGTCACCGATGGAAGTATTCCTCCGGGTATGTCATTTAACGGAAAAGTTCTTTCCGGAACACCGAATATAGCTGGCAGCTATACTTTCACACTGGCGGTATCTTCAGCGCCTGGTTGCCCTGTATTTGAACAAGAATATACCACAGAAGTTGTGTGGAATTTACCTTGCGATAAATTCGAGATAACTTTTGGTGGCGAACTGGGATTTGGATTTGTTGGAGAAGTTGGAGAAGCCAGCGCATGTTCTTCTAATCAATATCCCTGGGATTCCATTTACTATTCTGTTATCAGCTTACCGAAAGGCTATTCTGTCAATGACTACCAGTCTGGAGATGAATGCCTGAAAGTTACTGGAGCAGCACAAGAGGATGGTCTTCTTCATTTTGTTATTGCTGCCACTACAGCGGATGGCTGTCACGATACCGTTGATTACGTGCAAGACTTTCGCTGTTTAGCGCCAGATTCCATCTACCCCTCGAACACTATGCTTCGTTATGCTATCAAAGGGCAAGCCTATAGCCAAAGCTTTGGCATATCATTATTATATACCGTAGCCTCTGTACGGTATGAAATTGATAGTTCTATTCCTGGGCTTTCATTGCAGCGTAACGCAGATAGTACTTCCGCTACCTTATCGGGTATACCAAGCGCACCCGGTACCTATAAATTCAGAATGTATGCTATATTGGGCGACAGTTGCATTACAGGCAATCAAGTATATACGTTAATGGTTGCCAATGACGAACCTGTAAAATCTCCCATCATTTATCCGGTCTGCAATGAGAGTAACGAAGTCCGTAACTGGCGAATCTATAATCCCAACAGCTTCCCCGTTGCAGTAAAATGGAACCTGGTATATTTCAACTACAGTGCATGGATAACAGGCGTTGATGCCATTACTGCTGCTCCAGGGAACACGTATTTTGAGACTCCCAGTATTTCAAATCCCAATACAATTAGAATATCCTGGTATGATGGTGTAAGCTCTGTCAAGAGTATTGTTCGGGCGGCTTCTACAGAACTGTGCAACCCGCCTGCGTGTGTTTACGCTTCGAATGTTATTCAGCATACTTTTGGTCTGCAGAAAGATGGCGGTAGTATATACTTCTTCGAAAATGAACCAACCACTACATTAGGAGAACCGGATGCCAACGATGCTCCTGATGCATTAGGGAAATATTTAACACTAGGCTATAACGGATTTGTTGTACTGCAATTAAGTAGTATAGTAACTGACGAACCGGGGAATGATCTCACGGTATATGAATATTCAGAAGGCAATCCAACTTTTGCAGTATATCCGGAACGAGCTGAAGTCTTTGTATCAAAAGATGGTTCAAGTTGGGTATCTCTGGGATTGACAAGTCCTGCTACGTGTCAGGGCACTCTGGATCATTCTTTTGACCTTGCCGGAAAAATCAACTGGTGCCGGTATATTAAGGTTGTCGATAAAACCGACCGGCATGCTAAAGTTCGTGATGCCGTAACGTGTGCTCCTACATCTGCATTGGCTTTTGATGGAAACTCCGATGGTTTCGACCTTGACGCTGTAACCTGTGCACAAGGAGCAACCTTTGCAAGACGCGGAGCGTTTGAAGAAGAGGCCTCTATAAATAACGAAGCCTATATTCTGTCTCCGAATCCGGCACAGGATGTATTAACCATCGATCTCTCGAAAGAAACAATCGCTATACCTGCCGATGGTCGTGTTGAAATAAACATCCGCGACATAAGTGGTAACCCGGTATATAAAAAGGTCCACACTCTGGATACCAACCGCGCGACACAGTGTGAACTTTCGGGATTGCATCCTGGCATGTATATACTAAATCTACGCTCTGAAAATAATACTTCAGGATTCTTTAAATTCATTAAACGGTAATAAGCATTGATGTATCAAAGCATTGTCAGGGTGAGGCCTGACAATGCTTCAATATCCTAAATAATATATACCTCAACTATTAAAGCTCGTATTACTTGATAAGCCTAAAACTCTTTAAACTCCTGCACAAATGATTAAACTTTTAACCAAACTGTAAAATGAAAAATATATTCACGTTGTTAACCTTCGGGCTTTGCTATTTGCTATGCATAGCTGCATTCGCGCAACCGCCTGATCCTGAAGATCCGGATGATCCCAATTGCAGTGATTTTGCCATTGACGTTGTGTATTCGGAAAACACCTATGGTACTGTTGGTATACCGGAATATTATAATATCTGTAACATCGCGAACGGAGATGATGTAGACTTCACCGCGATCAGTTTGCCTCCCGGCTATACATTGAATACAAGTTCGTCAGGCTGTGCAGATATATATGGAACCATGATGGAATCTGGCACTTTCAGCTTTGTTATAGCTGCCAGCACGGCTCAAGGTTGCACTGACACACTTATCTTTACCTCTACATGGACATGTATTAACAGTGGCTTCGATACTGCTGAATTTCCTCCGTTTAACATAGGCGATGATGTTCATGAAGGATTCCTTGGACCTTTACTCTCCTCTTTCGGAGTAGCCCTGGATTTTGAAGTAACAGCAGGAACACTTCCTCCCGGACTTTCAATCGTACCAAGTTCAGATGGAATGTATGATGCTTACTTAACCGGCCAGCCTACCACTCCGGGTATATATACATTTACCGTGCGGGCATATCGTGGAATCAATTGCCCCGGAGGCGAGCAGCAGTATACAGTTACAATAGAGGGCACAGACCGGTGTAGTACTTTAACCCTTGAAGTTGTACATGCAGAGAACACTTATGGTATAGTAGGTATACCTGAATATTATGAGATCTGTAATGTAACCAACGCAGACCCGGTTCAATTTACCCCACTAAGTTTACCAGCCGGTTATGCTTTGAATGCGGACGGATCTGGCTGTGCAGACTTGCATGGCACCATGACTGAGCCGGGCTCTTTCAGTTTTGTCATTCTTGGAACCACAGCCCAGGGATGCAGTGATACACTTACCATTACCTCAAACTGGACATGCCTTAACAGCGGCTTCGATCCTACTGCACTTCCTCCTACATTAAATGTAGGTGCCTATATACACGAAGGATTTCAAGGGCCTCTGCTCTCCTATGCCGGAGTGTCTATGAATTTTGAGGTATCGGCCGGAGCACTTCCTCCGGGGCTTTCATTAGTGGCAAGTTCAGATGGATTGTACGATGCTTATTTAACCGGTACACCTACTACGCTCGGTATATATACCTTTACACTCCGGGCGTATTTAGGCAACTGCGAAGGAGCACAACAAACGTATACAGTAGAAGTGCTTCCATGTCCGGTGGGCACAGCGATTACACCCACGGCAAGTGAATTACCATATCCCATAGAATATATATATTACGAACAACGCCTGGTTGCAGCATTCGATGTTCCGGTGACGGAAGTTCGTTACTCCATAGTGGATGGCGCATTGCCGTACGGCCTTACCATACGAGACACAGCACAAACAGAAGCTGTACTGAAAGGTATACCACGTACACAAGGAGATTTCACCTTTACCATTCGTGCTTCTGTAGGAAATTGTACAGCAATCGATCAGGTATATTCTATACGTTTGTTAGGTGGCCTCGCTCCTTTTCCGCTGGTCATAACGCCGCTCTGTGCCGATAGTATAGAAGTACGAAACTGGGTTGTCTATAATCCGCACGATGTCACCAGTATATTTATAGATTGGGAATTGCTCTATGCACCTGAGTATCATGGAAAGGAATTAATGCCTCCGGGCTATACTACATTTTCGACTCCCAATGTTATGAATCCGAATACGATCAAGATCAGTTGGCAGGATGGTATTACCGGAACGAAGACGCTGATACGCGGTGCATCTTCTGAACTATGCAATCCACCGGCATGTGTGATCGCAGCAAGTGTAGTGTCTTATCACCAGGGTTTACAGAAGAATGGACAACCGGTTCCGCCACAGTTCAGTGATGCACGACAGGCGCTTGGTGAACCCGACGCCAACGATATGACTACTGATCCATCTAAATTCTTCTCGCTTGGATACAACGGGTTCCTCGTATTGGAACTGAGCAGCAACCTGTATGATCAGCCTGGCAATGATCTGGTCGTACATGAAACTTCATATGGTGATCCTTCATTTTCGAGTCACCCGGAACGTGCAGAAGTTTTTGTTTCGCAGAATGGTACACAATGGACCTCGCTTGGGTTGACCGGATCTTCGCAGCAATGCAACGATCCGTTGGACAAGGCGTTCGATCTTGCCGGAAAAATTACCTGGTGCCGCTATATTAAGATTGTAGATAAAACAGATCGTCATGCAAAAATACTAACTCCGATTACATGTCTGCCAACAACAAGTCTTGCATTCAACGAAACATCCAATGGCTTTGATGTGGATGCCATCACATGTGGTTCCTATACTTCCAACCTATCTTCATCCGCTCGCATGGCATTTCCGGAAGGTACAACGATAGCGCGTGAGTATGTAGTATATCCGAATCCGGTACAGCAACAATTCACCCTCGATCTTTCACAAGACGATGAATTTATACTGCCTGATAACCACGAGGTTCAACTGGATATAGTGGATATGAATGGAAGACCTGTATATCAGAAATTACATACGCTGGAGCCTGACCTGACAACAAAATGTGATGCCTCCAATTTCAAATCAGGAATGTTTGTGGTTCATGTTCGCACGCCAAAAGGCTCTCGATACTATAAGCTTATAAAACAGTAGATTTCTTTATACATAAAAAAGCTGTTGCAGAAATATATACTGCAACAGCTTTTTTTATAGATCACCGAGTTGTGGGCGAATAATAATTTCTTCAACAACACTTCTCTCCGACAAACTATAGGCACTATACAGGGTGTCCGCTACATCTTCAGGTTTTATGAAACGCTCTTCCGGAAGATCAACACCAGCCCAGCTTGCCGTAAGTGTGGCACCCGGCATAACGGCTGTAACCCGTATATTAAAAAATTTCAGTTCTTCACGCAGACACTTGCTGAATCCCAATAGCGCGAATTTACTGATAGCATAAGAGCCTCCGTTGGGATAAGCCTTTATACTGGCAATGGAGCAAAGGTTAAAGATATACCCGCTTCTCCGTTCACGCATGCCTTGCACCAGCCCCCGCGTTGTATGATAAGCACTGTAAAGATTCGCGTTGATCATGCTCTCCAGTACACCATCATCTTCTGTTGAAATATCTCCCGGAACAAAATACCCGGCATTGTTTACAAGCACATCAACAGGTCGCTGCAGGCCTTGTACAAACCGGGTAAAGTTGACAACATCATCCTTCATGGACATATCCGTTGGTCGTACAAATACTTTTACAGCATGTTTCGCCTCGATCGTTTTCTTCAATTCTAGAAGATCATTTTCATTTCTTGAACACGTAACAATATCAAAACCATTTGCCGCGAACTTCTCAATGATGGCTCTTCCGATGCCTTTCGTTCCCCCGGTAACAATAATGAGGTTATTCATAGGTGAATTTTAATCTGTTAATTGTGGATGAGACATGGATTATAAAGAACATTTACCATGGATCACGACTGAATTTCAAATCTTTGAAGTTAATGGCTGCAAAGCTGGGACATGAATGTTAAAATTCCTTATACTGCAGATGTTTTAATTTCAATTATCTTAGCAAGATAATGAGGCGTCTGTTTTAATGTATGATAACGGAGATTGGTAAGTACTTTATATTTCTGGGCCACCTGTTTACGAACCGTGAGTCGTTCAGAACCTACTATAATTTAATACTGGAAGAGTGCGTAGCGATTGGCGTTGGCTCGCTCTTTCTCGTAGCATTGGTATCTACCTTTATGGGTGCCGTGACTACCGTGCAAACTGCATTTAACATGGTGAGTGATTTTATACCGGACTATGTTATTTCACAGGTAGCACGCGAGATGATTGTACTTGAACTGGCCCCTACCATTATTGCTGTTATCTATGCCGGCAAAGTTGGCTCGAGTATGGCGAGCGGGCTCGGCACCATGCGCATCACTGAACAGATCGATGCGCTCGAAGTGATGGGTATCAATTCGATTTCGTACCTGGTGCTTCCTAAAATTATAGCTTCCTTGTTGATGTATCCTTTGCTGGTAATCCTGGCTGGTTTCTGCGGCATGCTCGGAGGATATCTTGCCGGTACACTCACAGGTTTGATTACACCTGCCGATTATATTTTAGGATTACGTTCAGGGTATAATGAATTTACGATCACCTTTGCACTCATCAAGTCGGTGGTGTTCGCATTTCTTGTTTCTTCCATATCATCCTATAACGGATATAATACACAAGGTGGTGCACTTGAAGTAGGTGTATCGAGTACCAAAGCTGTTACCAGCAGTGTGATTGCTGTACTGATCGCGGATTATTTACTGGCTCAACTTTTACTTGGAAAATGATCAAGATACAGAGTATAACCAAATCGTTTGGCGACAAGCTTGTGCTCAATGATGTAACGGGTACGTTCGAAAAGGGAAAACCGAATCTTATTATAGGCGCCAGCGGAACAGGTAAAAGTGTATTGCTGAAATGTATAGTTGGACTGGTAAAGCCGGACCATGGCCAGGTATTTTATGATGGCCGTGATTTCTTTGCAGGTGATCGTGATCTTAAAATAGAAGTACGCAGAGAGATCGGTATGCTCTTTCAGGGTGGTGCATTGTTTGACTCGAAGACCGTGGAGCAAAACGTAATGTTTCCACTCGATGTACTGACCAGAATGAAAGCAGAAGAAAAAATTGAACGCGTTAATTTTTGTCTGAAGCGAGTAGGACTTGAAAATGTAAATAAGAAAATGCCATCCGAAATAAGCGGTGGTATGAAGAAGCGTGTGGGCATTGCACGTGCCATTGTAAACAACCCGAACTATTTATTCTGCGATGAACCAAACTCAGGTCTTGACCCGCAGACATCCGTGTTGATCGATGATCTGATCCAGGACATTACGCAGGATTACGATATGACTACCGTTGTCGTTACACACGACATGAATTCTGTAATGGGGATTGGTGAGAAGATCATGTTCATCTACAAAGGAAGAAATCTGTGGGAAGGCAATAAAAATGACATTACACATTCAGGCATTCAGGAGCTTGATGATTTTGTTTTTGCCAATAAGGTAATGAACAGCCTTCGCGACAAGTAACTTTATAGCTATAGTTTGTTCACAACGAATTGTATACCTAGAATAACCAGTCTTATTTCTTCAACGTGGTAGGCACAAGATGTATACGCGTTGGCTGATCGCGATCGCACGTAATAACACCATCCTTGTATAGCAGTTCCGTTACATGCAGCGTGCTTCTGCGTTGCTCGTAGCCATCTCCGGTAACACCTGTTAATCTTCCGGGATGCGTAAAGTAAAAGATATAGGCACGATCACCACTTACCACGACATCCGGATGTCCACCGATAACTTTATCATCCTCCCCTGTGCCGGGAACTTGCAGGATATTTTTCTCTTGTCGTTTCCAATCGATCAGGTTATCTGAACGATATATACCAAGCCCTTTCCAGTTATCGACCACCATCCAGCTGGTATTTTTCCAGCGGAAAACTTTAGGACCTTCACCCGCGCGATCACCTATAACTTTCGCACCATCCGTCCAATGGTATAGATCTTTACTGGTGGCATAATATATAGATTTACCATCACGTTCATTATTATAGTACATACGCCACGACTGATCCGGCATTCGGAATACACAGGCATCGATCACGCGATCAGAGGCAAGCTTCAATGTAGACTCATATTTCCAATGAAGCAGATCGTTACTCGTAAGGTGAATGATATTACGCGGATGCCCCCAGTCACTGAATACGCCCGGTACATAAGTAAGGTACATATGATAAAGTCCATTGTACTCGATGATCTCCGGAGCCCAATGTGTATAATCGGATACGGGCCTGTATTGTATATCTGCAGTGTCGCGGTATACCCACGTTGCTCCATTATCAACCGATTCAGCAATGCCAATGCGTGTACCATGTACCCAGCGTACACCATCCAGTCCGTTGACATTAGCCCTGCGGTTGGTATAAAACATAAACCACTTCTTTTCCTTCTCGTTCCAGATAACCACAGGGTCTGCAGCTCCATCATATACCGGGTCACGGAAAAGCGGACGAGCAGCTATAGCATCCTGCTGTGCAAATGAAACAGAAGGCAGTAGTATACTCATCAACATGAAAAAACAGAAGGCAACGAAAGTGATCCTCATGATATAGTCCGTTCCTATGATACGGTTCCGGCATCAAGGTAGTAAATATATAGCACCTTGGTATCATTGTCGTTCAAATAACCAAGCCGCATAATGACATACCTGGCCAGGGATAACAATGCTATATCTTCCAGTTTTAAAAATTATTTTGGAAACATCAACGCACTATCGTTTATGTCGGCTGGGTGTTCCTTTAGAAGCTTATATATGGAAGCCCCTGCCAACAGCACCGGCCCATAACCGTGTGCAGCATATACATTGATGGGACGATAGTAATAAAACGCAGGGTCGAAAGCCATGCCGGTACCAACACACGTTCCTTCCACCTGCCCTTTGGCATTTACTTTTGTACTCACGGCATTCCACGCGAGTAACGCCATCGGAGCATACGCCTCCCGGTTGATCCAGCCTTTATTTATAGCATGCGCTATACAATGCGCATAGATTGCCGTAGCCGATGTTTCGAGGTACGAATCGTGACGATCCAGCAATTGGTGCCAGAAGCCGTCACCGGATTGTTGCTGTGCCAATCCCTGTATATGATCTTTCAATAAAGCAAGGATCATCGGTCTGCCCGGGTGATCTTCAGGAAGGACATCAAGTACTTCAACTTTCGTCATCAGTGCCCAGCCATTTGCGCGTGCCCAATGAAACTGCGGATGTACATCCATACCTTCAACCCACCCGTGCATATATACCTTCTTCTCTTTATTGAACATGCGTTGTGAGAATTGCTGAATTTGTTTTACCGCTTCATCATAATATTTTTTCTCACCGGTAAGTTTACCCATCTGTGCAATCGCGGGAACACCCATATAAAGATCATCAAGCCACAACGTATTGGGTAATGGACGATTACGTGCCAGTGTACCATCCTTAAGACGATACTCCTTCGTCATAATATAGTCTATAAAATTATCAACCAGCGGACGAAGATCTGCATCAACACCTGCACGGAGTGCTTTGATCATGGCGGTACACATCGCTCCGGCATCATCAAGCGCATGCGGTTCCAAAGTTTGCCGCAGAGGATTTTTCTCTTCGGGAAATGCTTTTCCGAAGGAGCGGAAATACGGTGCTACCTGTCCCATGAATTTAAAACGATTTACCGTATAGTCTGCATAGCGTTTATCCCCGGTAACATCGGCAGCTAAAAGCATGGCGCCATACGTCACACCCCACTCGTAGCTCGTCAGGCGAAAATCCCCCTGCTTTACAACGGCATCCCTAACAGGCTTTTTCAAATCAGTAATAGCAGCACCCGTTTTACTATTTACAAGTTGCGCAGGTGTAGCTTCGTCAAGGTATAGAAGTATACGGTCAGTAACCTGCTTTACATCTTCAGGTGTAGTTTTGACATAGGGGATTTTGTAATCCGGTTGCAGGGCATGCAACGGAGTGTTGGTATCAGTTCCCTTCGCAGCTTGCTGTGCATGAAGTATAGTACTCATGCAAACTATAGAAAGGAAAAGACCGGAAGAAATATACTTGATGGAATAATGCGTCATGGTAATTTTATTTTAACTATTGACAAACTGCCTCTTCGTACCTGGCTTCACACTGGTAAGATCGGCAATTTTTACCGGAGCACCTGTCTCACAGCTTTTACGGGCAGCAATGCCTACGAGTATAGACAATGCACCATCGCGTACGCTGGCTGATTGGTGCAACGGATCTTCTGTAACGCCTCCGAAAATTTTATCTTTCAATAAACGATCGCCACCACCATGTCCGCTGGTACCGTGTGGCACTTGTATAAATTCACGCGTACCGAAATTATGCGTGACCATGATCTCATCGTATGGTTTCTCCAATATAGGGTTGCTTTCTTCAATCCATACATCAATCCGTCCCTTCGTTCCATTGAAAGCAATCCGGTATCCTTCATATGGGGAGTACGTTGTAAGCGAGTATGCAACCTGCACACCGTTGGCGTATTTAATCGTGGCCGCCATTTTATCATATATATTTATATCTTCTTTCCACACACAACCATCGCGCAGGTAACCGTCATGCTTTTCGTTGTTGACATATAGATCGGTATACATCTTATTCTTGGTAACGTCATAATAAAAATTACACTTATCCTTATGAGGACACGGCCTGCAGTTTGTATGACGGAAAGAATTATTTTTTCCATAGAACTCAAGTGATCCCGTTGCATATACTTCTGCAGGATCAGATTCGATCCACCAGTTGAGTAAATCGAAATGATGCGTTGCCTTATGAACCCACAATGTGCCACCTTTCTCTTTCAGGCGATGCCAGCGTCTGAAATAATCAGAACCGTGACTGGTATCGAGGTACCAATGGAAATCAACGGAAGTAAGATCGCCAATGGTACCGCTGCGCAGCAATTCATATAGCTTGGCGCGATGCGGAGAGTAACGGTAATTAAAGGTAACAGTAACTTTTTTACCCGTGCGCTTCTCTGTCTGAAGTATAGCTTCGCATTTCTGTTCATCGGTTGTCATAGGTTTTTCGGTGATGATGTCTGCACCTAGTTCCATACCGCGTATAATAAATTCATGATGCGTTGCATCCACCGTTGTAACAATGAGCAGATCGGGCTTCACCGTCTTCATCATCTTTTCAAAATCGGTAAAGGTCGGACACGTAAAACCGGCTGCTGTTTTAAAGGTCTCCACACGACCTGGGTTTATATCGCATAAGCCTACATATTCAACATTTTCAGGGTACGTCAACGCTACATCTTTAGACCACATACCCAGGGCGCGGCTCCCCGTACCAACGATGGCAATCTTTTTCTTTTTGGCGGGTGCCCACTCCGTTGCAACGGCAGTAAACGGACTCACCGCTATAGCTCCGGCTACTGCGGTTCCTGCGGCTGTCATAAATTTTCTGCGGGTTAAAATGTTGTCGCTCATACTTCAGTATTTTTAGAATTGTTTATTGATTCAGGATTCGAGTTTGAAAACAAAAGCAGAAGAAGTCATATACTTTCCTCCTTGCGCTGCTGTAAAAAGATATACTGGTTTCCCATCACGCATTAAAAGCTGTGGTCGTTCTAATCGTCCGTATCTCTTTAAATGAGCCGGTGCTGGCGGCTCTTTCGCATACGCGTTCAACTCATTATAGGCGATCAAAGGCTCCGACCATTGCATACCATCTTTTGATTGCAGGTGCAGGCCAACTTCGTGATTATAAAAACCCATGTCGCGGGCGATCATGTTGAACACACCATTCTCCTGCCACACAAAAGCATCTTCAAACTGGCGATTATTACCCAGCGCAGAAAAATCAACTACAGGGTTTACTGATGACTTTATATAGGGACCTTCCAACGCGGGAGCTACTGCTAATCCGTATTTTCGGTTTCCCCGAATGGGCTGGCCTTTCGCTTCTATATATTCCTTTGTATTCCACGATTTATAGTATAGCCAATATTCACCATTGGTATGTTTTACAAACGCAGGATTCGTAGTACAGTGATCATCCCACGCTCCTTCCGGTCCAGGCTCCAACAAAGGTTTATCAGGTCTGCTCCACGGTCCATACAACGTAGTGGCTGTAGCAAGACCTATTCTTTTTGTATCGGTCTTGCCATTTGCATTGCCCATATAGAAGAGGCAATACTTTCCATCTATATATTGAATGTGTGGGTTGTGACACGTTGTACCATCCCAGAAACCTGTTCCGCGCGGTGACAAAATGGTATCAACATATTGAAAGGGAGCTTCAGCATGATCCGCGACAGCGTGTGCTATTTCGCTGCTGTTGATCCACCCACCCATACCCCGCTCGGCAGGCCACCGCGAAACGAAGACATGCACCTTTCCATCCGGAGCATATACAGGGCTTGTGCACCATATATACCATCCTTCCATCTCCAGTCTGCGACCGATGGGTTGCAGTTTTTTTGAAAAGGGAGATATTTTATCGTCTTGCCATGAAAATTTTCGGATGCTCGCCAACCATGGTGTCAGCAAAAATCCTTTTAACAAATGCCGTCTTGAGATACCCAAATCGCGCATGGCAGGTTAATTTAACAAGAAATGAGCAATCGATTGCACATTGCCTTAAAACTATCGGTCAGAAAAATGAGCACTGTCCTGTACTATACCGTTTGAATTGTTGGGAAAAACGATTGTTATTTTTAAACTTTGGTAACCAACCAAACTAAATCAGCATGAGAACACAGGAATTGGAACATGTACACGCGATCCGGATTGACAGTGAATCGCGTATTCCGAAGTATCATCAGATTGTAAATTCGATCATAGAAGATATCGAGAAAGGACTGCTTACAGTAGGCCAGCGCATTCCTTCCATCAACGAGATCAGTGAAGAATATTATCTCTCGCGCGATACGGTTGAAAAAGCCTATAACCTGCTGAAAGAAAAACAGATCATTGTATCTGCAAAAGGTAAAGGATATTATGTAGCGCGTTCTGTGCTGCCTTCCAAGATGAGTGTTCTGTTCCTGATGAATAAACTCAGCTCCTATAAACTTGGTATATATAATTCATTCGTGAACAGCCTCGGAACTCAGGCACACGTTGACCTGAATGTATACCATTGTGATCCGAAAATTTTCCTCAGCACCTTGAATGAAAATATTGGTAGATACGATTACTATGTCGTGATGCCGCATTTCAAAGACGAAAACCTCACGCATCAAAGCATAACGAGTGACGTGATTGATGCCCTGCGTAAAATTCCGGAAGACAAATTGATTCTGTTAGACAATTATCTACCTGAATTAAAACGAGACATCGCTTCGGTATACCAGGACTTCAAAATGGATATATATGATTCCTTGAGGGAAGGTGTTGAGCTGTTGAGACACTATAGCAAACTGATCCTGGTATATCCGCGTAAAACAGTATATCCTTTTCCGATCGAGATTCAGCAAGGATTCCAGAAATTCTGTTCTGATTTCGATTTTGATTTTGAGGTGCTTGAAGAAGTATATAACGACATGGAGCTTCAGCCTAAGGATGCGTATGTCATTATTGAAGAGAATGACCTTGTTAACCTGATCAAACAAGTGCGTGACAGAAAGTTTGTTCTTGGAAAAGAAATAGGCGTCATTTCGTATAACGACACTCCCTTAAAAGATTTGCTGGGCATCACGGTAATCTCCACCGATTTCCAGGTGATGGGAGAAACAGCGGCCTATATGATCGTAAAGAAGAAAAAAGAGTTGGTAAAGAACGCGTTCCGCTTTATAAACAGGAACTCGATCTAGCAAAGCCGTTGTGAAATTTTAATTTGTCGTGTGCCTACCCGTAGCACGGTGTTTTTTATGGGTTTTCGTGGAAAGTCCCAAGGTGGATTTCTCTTCGATAACCGTTCCGTTTGAATAGAGATTACTCGTGGCTTGTCTTGCAGCACACAGCAGGACAGGCATGCCATTCATCAATAATAGTTTTGAGATACTCAGACTCTGTTCAAATCAATGAGTATATTATGGAAATCCTTGAAAAAACATTTCAACACGTTAACTATCGCTGGGACAAGGCCAAGGAAGCTGCGCTGAAAAATGATGAAGTAGGCTTGCTGATCTACCGTTCGAATCTGCTGGGTTCGGACCTTCGTATCACAAACTATGGCGGGGGCAATACCAGTTGCAAGACTATCGAGAAAGATCCTCTTACAAAAAAAGAAACCGAGATCATGTGGGTGAAGGGGTCCGGTGGTGACATTGGGACGTTGACGAAAAGCGGATTGGCTGCGCTATATATGGAACGACTCCACTCGTTAAAAAATATATACCGTGGGTTGCAGTATGAAGATGAAATGGTGGAACTATTCAACCATTGTATATATGATCTCAATTCAAAAGCGCCTTCGATCGATACACCACTTCATGCGTTTCTTCCTTTCAAACATATCGATCACCTCCATCCGGATGCCGCTATAGCCATTGCGGCTTCCAAAAACGGAGAGCAGATCACGCGCGAATTATTCAGTGGACAAATTGCGTGGGTTCCCTGGCAGCGTCCTGGTTTTGACCTCGCTTTAAAATTAGAAAAAGCGCTGAACGACAATCCGGGTATACGGGGTATCATGCTCGGTGGTCATGGATTATTTACCTGGGGCGATACAGCGTATGAATGCTATATCAACAGTCTTGAGATAATCGATAAAGCTTCCGAATATTTACTCGAGAACTATGGCAAAAAGAGACCCGTGTTCGGAGGAAATAAAATCACATCCCTTCCAAAAGAAAAAAGAGTAAAACAAGCAGCCGCGCTCGCTCCTGTATTGCGGGGGCTTGCATCGAGTCATGCCAGAATGATTGGACACTTTACTGACGATGAACGTGTGCTTGAATTCATCAACAGTAAAGATCTCGATAAGCTTGCACCCTTGGGTACAAGTTGTCCGGATCATTTTCTGCGTACCAAAATAAAGCCGTTGGTACTAAATATACCATCGGACGCTGACCTCAGCGACAAACAAAAAATCAAAGCAGGTCTCGATAAAGATTTTGAAGAATACAGAAAGTACTATCAGAAATATTACGATGATCATAAACATAGCAATAGTCCTGCGGTGCGCGATCCGAACCCGGTAATTATACTATGGCCCGGTGTCGGTATGTTTTCATTTTCAAAAGATAAACAGACTACACGTGTAGCCAGTGAATTTTATATCAATGCGATCAATGTAATGAAAGGTGCAGAGGCGATCTCTGAGTATGTAGCCCTACCGTTGCAAGAGGCATTTGACATTGAGTACTGGTTACTGGAAGAAGCTAAATTACAACGCATGCCGAAGGAGAAACCGCTTTCCAGAAAGATCGCGTTGATCACCGGTGGTGCGGGTGGTATAGGCCTTGCTATCGCGAAGAAATTATCTAGTGAAGGTGCCTGCGTTTTTCTAACGGATATCAATGAGACCTCACTGCAACACGCGACAAAGCAATTTGGACGGGATATAGCGTCCGGATCAGTAGTAGATGTTACGAGTACAGAATCCATTCAACTCGCCTATGAAAAAGCGTCACTTGATTTCGGTGGTGTGGACATTATTGTGAATTGTGCGGGACTTGCCATTTCAAAACCTATTGAACAGACAACCGAGAAAGACTGGGATTTGTTGAACGATGTCATTGTAAAAGGACAGTTCATGATTTCCAAAGAAGGTGTTGAAGTTCTTCGTGCGCAGAATCTCGGAGGCGACATTGTAAATATAGCGAGTAAGAACGCGTTGGTTGCCGGCCCGAACAATGTAGGCTATGGAACCGCGAAGGCTGCTCAAACACACATGAGTCGGTTGCTTGCTGCTGAACTCGGAAAAGAAAAAATCCGCGTCAACGTAGTAAACCCGGACGCTGTTATTGAAGGCAGTAAAATTTGGGAAGGCGAATGGGCTGCGGGCCGCGCGAAGGCGTACGGGGTGACCGTTGAAGAGCTTCCTTCCTTCTATGCCAAGCGTACCATCATGAATGAGATTATCACCACAGAAGATATAGCCAACGGTGTATTTGTATTGGTGGGCGGGCACCTTAGCAAAAGTACCGGTAACATTATAAACGTGGACGGTGGTGTAGCAGCTGCCTTTGTACGATAAGTATATAGTTATTCTTAAATAAAAACGGATTGCATCCTTCATGTTTTAAGTGATGGATTTTGATGACCTATAAATTTTTAAGTATGAAACTCGACAAGCAACTTATTCAGGATCACAATAAAAAACTTCACGATAAACATCAATCCGGTTTTTCATTTATAGCTGACAGGCTTACGACAGAAGGGCACGATGTAGAACGTATTCTTGCCAAGATAGCTGCTTTGCAAATTGCTATACCCAGTTGGGCTCTTGGGACGGGTGGTACTCGCTTCTCGCGTTTCTCAGGTGGTGGTGAACCGGGAAGTCTTGAAGAAAAAATTGCAGATGTAGGCTTGCTGCATGCGATCAATCGCTCCAGCGGTGCTATATCGTTGCATATACCTTGGGATATACCCAAAGATGCGAAAGCTATAAAATCACTCGCCAAGGAATATGACCTTGTGTTTGATGCCGTCAATTCAAATACATTTCAGGACCAGGCCGATCAGGAGTTATCCTATAAATATGGTTCGCTTTCACACAGTGACAAGGCCGTGAGGAAGCTGGCTATAGAACACAATGTTGACGTGATCAAGCATGGTGAATTACTGGGCTCGAAAGCGCTAACGGTATGGCTGGCGGACGGAACGTGTTTTCCGGGTCAGCAGAATTTCAGAAAGGCTTTTCAGCGCACACTTGAATCCCTAAAGGAAATATATACCGCGCTCCCCGATGACTGGCAGATGTTCATCGAGTATAAGCCTTACGAACCATACTTCTATTCTACGGTTATACAGGATTGGGGAACCTCTCATCTGCTGGCCAGTAAACTTGGCAAGAAAGCATATTGCCTTGTTGACCTGGGTCATCACCTGCCGAATACAAATATAGAGCAGATTGTAGCTACGCTGATGATGGAAGGCAAGCTCGGTGGTTTCCATTTTAATGATTCCAAGTATGGCGATGATGACCTTACCGTTGGAAGTATAAAACCCTATCAGCTCTTTCTGATTTTTAATGAGCTGGTATATGGTATGGAAGATCCTGCTTCTATCAATCCACCGCCTGCGTGGATGATCGATGCAAGTCATAATGTTAAAGACCCGCTCGAAGATTTACTTCAATCGGTAGAGGCCATCAAGCTTGCCTATACACAAGCACTGCTGGTAAACAAAGAGGAACTGGAAGCAGCGCGCGAAAATAATGACGCAACACAGGCGCAGGAAATTCTGCAACACGCCTATAGAACAGATGTGCGGCCGTTGATTGCTGAAGCACGCAGGCGTGCAGGGGCTGCGTTGCATCCGATCACACTGTTCAGAAACCTGAATGTACGGAAGCAGCTCATCCAGGAACGCGGACTTAAAACTGTATCGACAGGACTCTGATGATGACAAAATCCGTTACGGCTATTTTCGATATCGGAAAGACCAACAAGAAGTTTTTTCTTTTCGATGAAGATCTTCAGGAGCTTCATCATGAATACTTCAAACTTCCGCTGGCAACCGATGATGATGGTTTTGAGTGCGATGATATATATGTACTCAGCAACTGGATACAAAGTACCGTGCGAAAAATAACTTCGTCCGGTGAATATCAATTGAAGCGTTTGAATTTTTCAACCTATGGGGCTACGCTGGTTCACCTTGGTGAAGATGGCAAACCCGTTACACCGTTGTATAATTACCTGAAGCCCTTTCCGGAAGAGCTTATTAAAAAATTTTATTCGAAATATCCGGAGAGTGACCATAACCTTTTTACAGCGTCTCCCTCTTTGGGTATGTTAAACTCGGGGTTACAGCTATACTGGCTAAGGTACACAAAGCCCGAGCTCTTTAAACAAGTAAAATATACTCTACATTTTCCGCAGTATCTCTCCTATCTCTTTACAGGAAAATTAGTAAGCGAACCAACCTCCATTGGATGTCATACTAAGCTATGGGATTTCTCGCTAAATCAATATCATGCTTGGGTGCGTGATGAACACGTTGAGCACTTGCTTCCGGAAATTGTTCCTGCTACCACTACGTTTCAAACAATCATCGGTGGACACGCTACCGAAGTTGGTGTAGGCGTTCATGATAGTTCTTCTGCGTTGGCAGCTTACATGATGCGTACGCACGAACCGTTCGCGCTTATCTCCACCGGTACCTGGAGCATTACCCTAAATCCTTTCACAACGGATCCTCTAACAGCGGATGAATTAAACCGGGACTGTCTTAATTACTTAACCATTCAGGGTAAACCAGTGAAGGCATCGCGGTTGTTTCTCGGTCATGAACTTGATCATCATCTCCAGATACTCAACACTATATTTCAGAAGGAAGCACGTTACTATAAGCAGATTAAACTGGACCCTTCCTTCATGGAGAAAATTCAGGAAGGTAAAATGAAGTCCACGTTTTATCCGTCCACGTTAAACAATCCGCTATTAGTAAAGGATATATTTCCCGAAAACAATTGGCAGCCTGAGAAGTTTACTACCTATGAAGAAGCTTACCATCATGTAATCTGGGGACTAACACAACTGCAAGTTGCCTCCACAAAGCTTGCGCTGGGGAAATCAAGCGTTACCAAAATATACATCGATGGTGGCTTTATCGACAATGAAATTTTCATAAAGCTGATTCAGTTTTATCTGCCGGAGTATACCATTGAAGTTTCGCATATGCCACTTGGTTCCGCACATGGTGCTGCCATGATTATGCAATCCGGCAAAAAGCAGAGTACAATATCAGGACTGAATAAATTTGCAGCAAGTATATTATAGCTATATGAACGCTATATCTACAAGTTATACTATGGCATCTTCTTCAATCCCTCCCATCGTACATTCCATTTACCATCTTTCGGAAAGCCGGGATTTGTCTCTGTGCTTCCATCCCATCCTGCAGTCATCATCGCTATAGCGGAGAGCAGTCCACCGTTACCTGGCAAATATAGCCGCAAGCGTGCATCCTGATAATTGTGTCCATTTACCAGGTAGGTATTCTTTTGTGTATTTAACAACAGCATTTCAATTGCCTGCTCAGGTTTATTAAGTCTTGCCGCTGTCATTGCCATGAGCGGATAATCCCATCCCCAGGTCGTTTCCCATTGCCAATGTTCTATAATTTCATCAAACGTGTTTTTCATCAGCGCTATATCGATCCGATCGTTGAACGGAAGAAACCCGAATGCACCTACTACAGCGGGATGATCTCTTCGGAAAAAATCATCGGTATAGGCTGTTGGTGTTGTACTGTTGGGAAGATATAATTTCCCTGTAGCATCTGTTGCAAGCGGAGCCAGATCCTTGAGTATAGCATTCCACTTTTTATCTTCTTCCAGTCCTAATCTTTTTCTCCATTGCTGAGCAACCGACAGACCATAATACCAGTACTGCAGTTCATAAGCAGGGTCATCCGTTTCAGTCGCCTTAAAAATTTCCTGTGCAGGTATCAACGGATGGCAAAGATGATATTTACCATTACGCAACTTCACAAACGAAGCCATAAACTCCGCTGTCTGAAAGACTATATCTTTATACTTCTCCAGTTTATCTTTACCGGGCGCAGACCTGTATAAGAGTTCAGCAAAATATATAGGGTGCGGTTGCTGCCAGATAATAAATGCACCTACACTGGAAGGACTTTCATTTCCTTGCGGATCAGTCATCTTCTGCCACCGTGCCCCTGTATAGCCTTGCCATTGTGCTGTTGCCTTTGCTTGCGGTATAGCATCCGTATACCACGGCATACTTCGCTCTAATAATGCACTTCGATTCCATAACGTAAAATGTGCTGCATGCCACCAATGCATCTCCAAATGAAATTTACCATACCAGCTATTCATCGTAAGGCCCGTCTCTTGTGGCGGCAAAGAGCCTGCACATTGAATCTTCGTAAGGTATTGTGATAGTATAACTCTTCTCTCAAGTTCTCTCGCACGAGGGTCGGTGCATGCCGAGAAATCAACAGCTGCACCTTCCGTCCAGAATTTCTCCCAGGTATATATACTGTTAACTTTTACAGTTTTAAAATCCAACACCTTAACAGGCTTGTCTTTTGTAAACAATACTGTAAAATCAAATGATTTATTTTTTTCTGGAGACAGTAAAAATGAGTGTGGCTTTTCTTCCGTAAAGGCAGAAGTTTCATGCACGACTTGCACATAATACTTTGTAGTATCCAGCGTTCGCGCGAGAACCGTGAGATCTTTCTGCTGACTGATTATCACGGATTGATGTCGATCATTCTTCTCCCAATCATATCCGGGGCAAACATGACAATCTTTTCCATAGGGGAATTTGAAATTTACTTTCAACTTCCCTTTCGCGATCAAAGGTGACTCTATATGAACAGCAATGCGATCTTGTGCCTGATGCGCAATTGTAGTTACTTTAACAGCACTTCCTTCTACTTCAAATTTACTTTCGATTGTACCCGTCCACAAATTCAATTGCTGCTGAATGTTTTTGATATCCCGAAGTTGTACGGCTTCACCATTTTCCTTTGTCATCACTAATCCAATCAATCCAAGGTGTAGCCGATGTGGATTCGCGCGAAGTGCTTCTGTTGCTTCACCTGCAATTCCTTCCCGTTGCTGAACAGCATACGGTGCCTTTGTTCCATCGCATGATTCGTACAGCTTTGCTACATTATTTAAAATATATTTCTTTTCCTGAGGAATGCTGTGCCATCCCCATTGTGATTGTGTTCCGAGTGCTATACCATTTTCATATTCTTTATAAAATGTTTGCAGGCCTGTAACATCTGCCGTAAACGCAAACTCTCCATTCCCTACCGAGAGCGCTCCCAACGTATCAACTTTATTCAATACCACGTTGTGGCGACTGACTAACGAAAAACGATCAATACTTTTTACTGGTGCATTCTGCGCCAAGCAAACTATATTTACCAACCAGCATAATACTATTATAGCAACTCTCATAATGACAAATGATCTTAAATAAAAGTCATCAATTCAAAACAAAAAGAAAAGGAATATTATACCACTGACGCTTTCGATACAGGACAGTACCCGAAAGTTATTGACAAGGCATCTTTTACCTTGAGTTATAATCTAAATCATCGTTCATCACTATGATCATTGCCATCAAGCGTCTGCCTTTATTAGCGCTCCTGCTGTTTATTACCTGCAGTTCACTTCAGGCACAAAAGAAATTACCTGCCCCTGATAAGGTTCTGGAAGTAATGCATCTCACGAATGGCTATTTCAAAAATAAATGGCCGGATGTAGGGAAGCGCATGGTACATGAAAGATCGCGTGCCAGCAATATCTGGACACGTGCGGTATACTATGAAGGGCTGATGGCGCTCTATGCCCTTGATCCTAAACCTGAAGATCTCGACTATGCTGTTCGCTGGGCTGATTTTCATAAATGGGATTTACGCGATGGTGAAACGTATACGCGCAATGCTGATAATCAATGTGCAGGTCAGACGTATATAGATCTATACCAGATGGACCCGAAGCCCTTCAAGATTGAAAAAATCAAGGCTTCCATTGATAGCATGATGCGCACAGATAAAATTGATGATTGGAATTGGGTAGATGCTATACAAATGGCGATGCCTGTATTTGCAAAGCTTAGTGTGATCTATAATGATCCTGCCTATAGTGAGCGCATGTATGAAATGTATATGTATACCCGCAACAAGCATGGCGACAATGGATTGTTCAATCCTAAAGATAATTTGTGGTGGAGAGATAAAGATTTCGATCCTCCCTATAAAGAACCTAATGGAGAAGATTGTTACTGGTCACGTGGTAACGGATGGGTGTTCGCAGCGCTTGTTCGTGTGCTTGCCACAATACCGAAAGATGCTCCTCATCGGAAGCAATATGAAGACGATTTTAAAGTGATGGCCGCTGCTCTCGCTCCTATTCAACGCAAAGACGGATTCTGGAACGCCAGTCTTCATGACCCTACTAATTATGGAGGCAAAGAGACATCGGGTACGTCTTTATTTGTATATGGTATGGCGTGGGGAATAAACAACGGCTACCTCGATGCGAAAAAGTATCAGCCGATCATAACCAAAGGATGGAATGGAATGGTTAAAGAAGCAGTACATGAGAACGGTTTCCTGGGGTATATGCAAGGTACGGGCAAAGAACCCAAAGACGGACAACCTGTAACCTATACCTCTGTTCCTAACTTTGAAGATTATGGATTGGGATGCTTTCTGTTGGCGGGGAGTGAAGTGTATAAGCTGATCAACGCAAAGAAAAATTAACGATCGCTTTAGCGCATCACGCTCTGATATACCTTATCAATTCGTGCAAGGAAGCTTTGCTTTGAGAAATTTTCCTGAGCATAGTTCTTTATAGCCTGCGAATTATACATTTGACATGTCTGCATTAATTTTTGGATGCCTTCGCGCAATGCGTCTGCATTTTCATTTGTTACCAGCAGGCCATTTATATCATTCACAAAATCTTCCGGTCCGCCACATCGTGTTGAAACAACAGGAAGCCCTGCGGCCATCGCTTCTACAAGCGCCACACAAAATGTTTCATACCGGCTTGAGCAGACAAAAAAATGAAGTCGCGACATGAAGAGTGGGATTTCTTCATAGGGGATAAAACCATAAAACCGGCACTTCGCCTCTATTCCCATCTGGCGTGCCTGCTTTTTATATTCGTCTTCCAGTGTACCCGTCCCTCCTATATGTAGGATAAAGTCTTCTGATATACCTGCAAGCGATGTTAATAAAATATCGAGTCCTTTCACAGGAGTGTTCATCCCTCCCAAGAAACCAATTTGTATAATGGAGTCTTGTGCTGGAGAAATTTCTTTAAACTTTTCTATCTCGACTACATTAGGTATAACACGAACATTTTTATCCAGAAGAGTCTCCAACTCGTTGGCGAGACGTTTCCCTACAGCCACTATAGCATCTGCATGACGCAAGCCATACAGTGTTAACTTCTTGTGGAATAAACTCCGGAAGTTATTCTTCACGCGTGTATGTTCCTGAAGAATATAGGGCCTGCCAGTAACTTTTTTTAACAACCATCCCCAAAACGCTCCGGGGTAGCCTATCGAGGCGTGAATAACATCGGGCTTAAATTTTTGGAGTACCTTGCGCGAATATCGCATCATGATAAACCAATAGTTTAATTGATTATAGAGTGGCAACGAGCGATGAATCACAATCCGATGCTCTTCTACTTTTCCATGCCATGAAGTTTCTATCTGAAAAGAGTATAGACCGAATTTACTATAATTTACTTTCACGGAGATCACCACGACTTCATGTTCGCTACTCAATGCCTCGGCCTGGCTTCTGATGAAGATGCCAGAGTTCGGACTTAGTTTATCCGGATACCAGGGAGTGATCATGAGGATCTTCATCGATCAAAAAATTAAGAGGGATCAGGCACAAATACTGCGTTGCAAAAGGCGGGAGTAGTAGTAACCGCCTTGAGCGTTCCATCCTTCGTCATGATGTTCAATGTATAGCGCATCTGTTTAAAGAACTGGATTACATCTGGCACAGTATATCCGGCAGCCTGATAGGTTGCATTGTTGATCTCTATCATGATCAACGGACGGAAGCGCTCGATCGTTTTTTGAGCACCTTTTAATACCAGCATCTCAGCTCCTTCCACATCGATCTTCATGAAATCAATACGATTCAAATTCAGTTGAGACAACTGATCGTCTAACACCCGTAGTTCTATATTCTGGATAAACCGTTCACGCAAATCACTCTGAAAAATAGTAGCGAGTCCTTCGTGTTCACCTGCACCGGTCTTTCCCATATAGATCGGAAGTTGCTTTGATTCGTTGGACAATCCATAGTGAAATGTCTCTATATTCCGATAGCTATTTCGCTCTATATTTTCACATAGCAAGTCATAAAAAAAATCTACAGGCTCAAATGCCAGTACACGTCCTTTGGTTAAGCGCTTCGCTGCAAACAGACTAAACTCTCCCTGGTTGGCACCTATATCTACGAATGTCATATCGCTTTTCAGGTAACGGTTTAAGAATCGCCATTCGTTCAGTTCGTGAAACCCCATCCAGTAAAAAGCTGCTCCCATCGCTTTAGACGGATCAACTTTCATGGCTATGTTTTTATCAATGTTTGTAATGACAATCTGCTCGGATGGATGAGAACGTTTCATCCACGAGCGATAGAATTTTTCGGAGATGAACAAAACCATTTTCAAGGTCTTCTCCACCGGCCACGGCAAGCGGTATAGTAGGTTTGCATTTAAGGAGCGAAATAAATTTGTTATACCTGATCGTACCATATTAGCCGTTTCTAAAATTCTTATTTTATAAAATTACGAGGATCAATCAATTTTACCTCCTGACGATATACCCAATATAGCAGTCCGAGACAAGACACGAGGTAGATCAAATGCGTTATCGCGGGTTGATAGGTCCCCATTAAAGGTTCCAGTACAGCGATCAATACAAATAACACGAAGGGTGCGAGTATAATCTTGAACAGATTAAAGCGAAACTGAAATTTCTCTCTCGCCTGGTAGCGTAACAACAACACTTCAACACCAGCACTTAATATTGACGCAAAGATTACTCCATATATCTTAAACTCACTTAGCAACAACACCATACACAGTATTTTAACAGCGGAGATAATGAAATATATCACCGGCAGCGGCTTTGTATATTTTAGTATACCATAGGGTATAGCAAAGAACAAACGCATAGGTTTGATAATAAAGATCAGCGCAATGTATGGGAGGTATTCAACGGCTCGTCTATAGTCTGGTTTACTCACGAAGGTTTCAATCACCCAAGGAAAGACCAGTATACTCATACAAATGAGAATCATGATAACAGAAGTAAAGCCATGATAATACCGGTTTATCTCGACAGAAGATCCTTTTTCCTTCTGGCTGGTAACTGCACTTACCACTTTTGGGTAAAAAGAACTGTGAAGTCCATTCAGTATAAATTCAATAACCGACATACACTTTATTCCAAAGTCATATATACCTACATCACTGAGTGGCATAAAGAACAGCATGATAAACCGATCAAAATAATTAATAACCCATTGCTGCAATTGATATATAAAGGCATAGAGATTAAACTGGAATGACGAACGAAGCAAAGGATAATTAAAATGAACACCAAATTCAGAAAATATCCTGATCAATACCCATATAGCGGCTATCAGGGCAGCGATCATTCTTCCGCCAATAGGTCCGATTAAAGAATGGGGATATAGCTGGAGGCCTATAATCGTAAAGCCCGCGATTAGCATGAATGATAGGAGATTCGACCAGAAAAATATTTCTGGTTTTTCACGGCTTTGCAAAAGATTACTATGCACTTTAAAGAGTGCCTGAAAAATTCCAGTTCCCGCGGCAAGAATGCCGTACGGAAAAAATGAGATATTTTTATCGGTAAAGAAATGGCTGAATGTTAAATCTCCCAGCACCAGTGAAACGATCCCAACTCCTCCTCCGATCATGAGCATCAACACAAATGCAGAACTAATAAAGGAGGAAAGCTTGGCAGGTTCGCCTTTGAATTCGTGGAAGTGTATATACAGTGAAGTATCAAAGCTATACGTTGTCAGGATTTGAATGAAGAGGGAGAAAGCCAGGTAAATAGAGAGAGCGCCATAATCCGCAGTGCTCAGATTGGTGATGTAGAACGGCAAGAGAATGATGGCACTCGCCATGGGCAGCATCCCCGCCAGGGTATAAATAAGCGAACTTTTAATAAAACCTTTACTAATGCGCATAGCGAAGCGGGCAAGTTAGCACGGTTTGGGATATTAGAAAAAAGGAGACAGATAACTTTGTAGTACATCCTCCCAAAATTTAGGCTACTTTCCAAACATCACCTGGCGTATCTAACGTACAACGTGCAATGTTCCCTTGTTTTTCTCAAAGCACGAACCTTCCAGTTGAATAACCCTGGCATTCTGGAAGGACATTATCTTCTTTATGAGAGATAAAGAATCAACCCAGGTAGCCGCGTATCAAATTATGTGTTTGCATCGATTCTCATAGAGATTATAGCCTGCAATATTACAAGTCAAAATATATTCTATTTTTGCAAACTACTATACCAGGCTGCAGTCGATGAGCACTTTCCGATGTTGATGTATAGTCGCACTGAAAAACCGGGAACCAGCAACGCATGAAAGATATCCTAGTACTTGTCTTCAGTAACCTTAAACACGATGCGCGGGTAACGCGGCAGATTAATTTTCTGAGAAAAGAACATCGCGTTACGGTGGTATGCTTTGATGCTGAAGATACTCCGGGTGTTACATTTATAAGGGTTACGCAAACCAAACTTACGCTCTTCCGAAAAGCGCTGATGGCTATAAGCCTGCTCATCCGTCAATACAATGCTGCCTATCAGTTGTTTCATTCGTATGGTCACCTTACGGAGCAGTTGAGTTCAAAACGATTCGATCTCATTGTGGCTAACGATATCGATACGCTTCCGTTGGCTTTTAAATTTAAGGGCAACGCGAAAATTATATTCGATGCGCATGAGTATGCTCCACGACATTTTGAGAACAACAAGATCTGGAAAACATTTTTTCAGCCCTTCTATATTCATCTTTGTGAAAAGTATATACCTAGGGTTGACGGTATGCTGACGGTTGGTAAGGGATTGGCCAACGAATACGAAAAACATTTCGGAGTGAAACCTGTGATCATTACCAATGCTACACGTTATCATGATATAGCGCCAGCACCTATAAAACCTGATACGATACGCCTCATCCATCATGGTATTGCCAATCCATCACGGAGGCTTGAATTGATGGTGGAGATGATGGATTATCTGGATGAACGGTTCACGTTGGATTTGATGCTGATGACCTCCGACTTCGCTTCTGGTCAGACAAAGGCATTCATCGAAAATTTAAAAACGAGTGCTTCTAAAAACCCCAAGATTAAAATTTTACCTCCTGTAAAAAGTCATGCTGTTGTTACTACTATTCAACCGTATGACATCGGAGTGTTTCTTTTACCGCCTGTCAACTTTAACTACGAGAATACACTTCCCAACAAACTGTTTGACTTTATCCAGGCACGATTGGGAATTGCTATAGGGCCGACACCCGAAATGGCTTCCATTGTAAATCATTATTCTATAGGGGTTGTATCAGAGGAGTTTACGGCTAAAAGTCTGGCTGCTAAATTAAACGCGCTTACAACAGAGCAGGTAGCATCCTTTAAGTCTAACGCTGGTATAGCTGCAAAAGAACTGAATGCTGAACGCAACGAAGAGATCTTTAACCGCCTTGTAAAAGAAGTATTGAGCCGTTAGCAAGTTTCAGGGGATTGTGTAAATTTCAAACATTAAAAAACAAACACAACCTCATGAAGCCCCTCCTGTCCATACTTGCATTGTTTATTTTTTTATCGGCTTGTAAAACCAATGAAATGAAAACCATCGGATCGATTGAACGCGTGGACCCTGCGTTGGATGCTATTATTTCGGCTAACGCACAACCTGAAATTATAGCGGAAGGCTTTGAATGGAGTGAAGGCCCATTGTGGTTAGAGGAAATAAAGACATTGATCTTTTCAGATGTTCCCAAGAATATAATTCATCAGTGGTCAGAACAAAAAGGCTTGTCGGTATATCTTACTCCTTCAGGATATACCAGCTCGGTGCCGCGTGGTGGCGAGATGGGCTCGAATGGCTTAACGCTTACACCGGATGGAAAGCTTGTGCTTTGTCAGCATGGTGATCGCAGAGTGGCTGTTATGAATGCACCGGTTAATGACCCTAAACCTGACTTCACAACTATATCTGACAACATTGATGGCAAAAAATTAAGCAGTCCGAACGATGCTGTTGTTCGCAGCAATGGCGATGTATTCTTTACCGATCCTCCCTATGGTTTGCCAAAGCAAGCAGAAGACCCAACAAAAGAAACACCTTACAACGGGGTATATAAGGCTTCAGGAGGAAAGACTATTTTGCTGGTGGATTCGCTGACAAGACCGAACGGCATAGCGTTTCTTCCCGGAGAAAAAACCTTTATCGTGGCAAACTCGGATTCAGACAAAGCGATCTGGTACGCATTTGATCTGAATGAAAATGATTCTGTCACCAACGCGCGTATCTTCTACGATGCAACGGCTGAAGCAAAAAAAGAGAAAGGACTTCCGGATGGTTTTAAGGTTGATAAGAAAGGGAATATATATGCTTCCGGTCCAGGCGGCTTGTGGATTTTCAACGCTGAGGGCAAAGTACTTGGCAAAATCAAAATACCTGAAGCAACTTCTAACTGCGCTTTGAGTGCTGATGAGAAAACACTATACCTTACCGCAGATATGTACGTTATTCGTGTAAGACTTCGCGAATAAATTTAAATATAGGCTGTGGTATAAATATAGCACAGCCTACATCTCTTTTCCTACATCATTGCTTTGTCTTCCAAATCGAAATACTCCAACCTGGTCCACTGGAGACTTTATACTTATCAGAGAAATTTCCCTGGTTGATTCCCAGAGAAAAATTAAGAAGGCTGTTCATATATACCAGGTTCTTCCCTACCGGTACACCTGCAAAAGTATTGACATACGGGATGTCCTCTTCAAACATTGGCTGGCCGTTATCATAAATTATTATATGGACTTTATCATGAAGCTTTACGCCAAGTTTTCCAAAGATCTCCATATCGATGTTTGTCCAGACATTGCCGTATTGTATATCCAACGCTGGAATATTTCCTTTGATTACACCATTCACCAAAACCGGTTTTTGATAGTCCATACGGACAACCTGTGCACTAAGCTTAGGTCCTACTTCCTGGAATGTTATAGTGCCGGCTGCGAGGCGTGCGCCTGTAAAGGCATATACATCACGGCCATGAAATGTATACGACTTACCGGAGTTGCCCAACCGGTTTTTAGTTTCATCTATTTCGCGTATTTCTTCAATGCCCAGATGTTCAGCCACCAATGTGAGTGTACCATTATCAGGAGTAACTATATAATGCCCGGTTTTGGTTTTCAGAACTACCGATTTACGATCGGAGCCAACGCCCGGATCAACAATGGACACAAACACTGTACCGGCAGGCCAATATGGAACAGCCTGGTATAATCGATACGATGCCTCCCAAATATTATAGACAGGGATCTCATGTGTGACATCAAAAATTTTAAGATCTGATGAGACAGAAAAGGCAACACCTTTCATTTCAGCTACAGCACCATCCTTCAATCCAAAGTCTGATTGAAACACCAATGCTCTCGGTTGACTTATTCCGGGGTAAGAAAATCCTACAAAGAGTAATACAAAAAACAATCTATACTGTACCATACGCTATACTTGATTCTGAGTATAAATAACAACGCAAAGTCGCATTCAATCCAAATATTTGGCACAACAAATTTTCAGTAATGAACAGTTCTTTTGACGGTACTATGGCCGTGATAAATATTCGAGCTTTACCTTAAACTTACTGAAACTTCTGTTTTGAATCCGTAATTTTACCTTGTAAACACAAGGAAATATGCATGCCGTCAACCAGATAACCCCTACCGTTTTACTGCTGATGTGTATCGGTGGAATAGCATTTATACTGATTATGAAAGCTATTTTCCGAAAGGGGAAGTAAGGTTTAGTCCTGATTCGCAAGGAAATATACCATTTCAACCGTTCAATGTCCCTTTTAATCGTCAGGATGATTTTATAATTTACCTGAGTGATACTTACTTGATCCCTATAATTCAATTCAATCAACATGAAAAAAGCATTCGTCATTTGTGCGCTTGCTCTCTTTGCCTCTGCTGCTTTTGCGCAGACTACCAAAAAGACGCTCGAACTTCCTGATTTTAAAGGAATCTATGTCAACTCTAACTACACGGTGTATCTGAAGCAAACCAATAAACAGGAAGTTACTGTTGAGGCGCTCACAGAAGTTTACTCACTGACGGAGATTAAAGTTGAGAACGGTGTTCTTCAAATCAACATGGAACGTAAACCGGAAAACCCGAACAAAAGTCTTTGGGCAAAAATTGATGACATCAAACTTAACCCTACAATGAAAGTATATGTGAGCGTAAAAAATCTGAACGACTTGCAGGTAAATGGTGGTGGAAAAGTTATCTCGGAAAACTCCATTGCTGCCGACTATATAACGCTGGCTGTAAATGGAAATGGAAGTATGGATGTAGACATCAAAGGCAATACAGTAAAAGCAGAAGTGAGCGGAAGCGGAACGCTGACTTTAAAAGGTTATGCCACATCGATCGATGCCCTGGTAAGTGGAACGGGTGCTTTGAAAGGTTTTAGCTGTCCACTTGAAACTGCCAAAGCTAAAGTTAGCGGAAGCGGAACATGTGAACTTAACGTAGCCAACAACATTGATGCTACTATTCTGGGAAGCGGCTCTGTAAAACATAAGGGCAATACCAAAACAGCCGTTAAAAAAATCTACGGATCGGGTACGGTCGACCGCGCTTATTAAAAAAAATATATTCTGTTAAGGTCAGGAATTGTGATCCATTTCCTATCTTAACAGAATACATTTCGTGCATATGGGTCTTTATGGAACTCTTATTGTTGTAGCGATTCTTATATATTTTTTCCGCAACAGCATCTTCGGAAAAAATCTCGAAACCAAAGATGATCGCTATAACGCGATGCGTAAACAACGATTGGACGAGTTGGATCGGTTGTTAGATAAAATCAATACTCGTGGCATCGATAGCCTGACTCCAGGTGAACGGAGACGTCTCGATGAGTTATCCGGTAAAAAGTGATGAGGGTCCCCATTTCAACACTGCACCTCTTTCCTATACTCGATCAAAAATTAATTGAACTTCTAAAGTCTTTAACGCCTGAAGATTGGAATAAAAAAACGCGCGCTAAACAGTGGACGGTAAAAGATATAGCAGGTCATTTACTGGATGGTAATCTCAGAACATTATCCATATCGCGTGACCGTCATTTTGGGGAAGCACCGGAAAATATTCAATCATACCAGGACCTGATAAACTTTCTCAATCGACTGAACGCTGATTGGGCAAAAGCAATGAAACGGTTGAGCCCCGTTGTTTTGATTGATCTATTGGAGACAACGGGACACGCATACTATACGCACCTTGCCTCACTTGACCCCATGGATGAAGCCATCTTTTCTGTGGCCTGGGCTGGTGAAGATAAATCGTTTAATTGGTTTCACATCGCGCGAGAGTATACCGAGAAGTGGCATCATCAGCAGCAGATTCGTGAAGCGGTTGATAAACCTGGGATTACCATGCGTATACTATACTTCCCTGTTCTGGATACATTTATGCAGGCGCTTCCACATCATTATCGCTCCACTCCTGCGCCTGAAGGTACCGTTGTAAGAGTACATATCACAGGTGAAGCTGGTGGACAGTGGTCTGTCATTCATAAAGGTGATGCCTGGAAATTTACTGAACCAACCGAAGCAGCGGATTGCGAAATTATTATACCGGGTGACGATGCCTGGAAATTATTCACCAAAGGACTCTCCACCGCAGAGGCAGAAAGTGTAATCCAGGTAAATGGACATGTCGAATTCGGTAAACCTATATTTACAATGCTTGCGGTTATGGCTTAGTGATATCGCTATAGCTGGAGTTTGATCTTCAATTTATTCAAGCCGATTACAAATGCCATAATCGCAATGGCATATATAGCCGACCAAATAACACCTACAGTTCCCTGATAAAACAGATCTGGCCATTCGATGTGCAGAAGTTTAAACAGCGCATACAAAATAAAGGGAATAATGTAGGTTAACAAAGGATTCGAGGCTGCCGGCTTAAAGAAGGCAGTCCAGCTACTAATCTTTTTCAAATCGATCAACCAATACAAAAACGCAAAGATCAGGCTACAAAATCCTGCGCTATACAAGCTCCACGTTGGCGTTGCATAAATCTTGGATATAGTATAGTGCGGCCGAAGCACAAACCCTGCTATAAATATAACGGCTGCGAATGTGAATACGAACATGAATCGCTGTGAGTCACTTCTCTTTTGCTTTGTATCGAAAAACATAAGCGACACTGCAATACCACAAAGCACAATAGCCGTATGTGTCGCGTGACCTGTTTGACCGCTCATCCAACGCATCACAGATGAACTGTCGGCCATTGATGATCTTCCTGCTGCGTAGAATAAAATGCATACACCAATGGCTACGATAATGGCGATTAGTTTCCCATTGAGTAGCTGACATAGTATACAGGCAATCAAATATGCCCAGCCGATTAATCCCAGGATGCCCCACCATTGTGGCGTTAAAGATTGCGTGCCATCTTCACCACCTTTGTATATAAATGCAAGCACCAGTAACAATGCTATACCAATAACCCGCAATGCATAAATAACAGCTTTGGATTTAAAAGTATATACATTCCAAATGAGTATAACACCTGCATAAAATAATAACGACCATAGTGCAATCGACATGCCCATCGCTTCTTCATTATAACCGCCTTCGGCATTTACCATAAAAACGCCCAGCACAATCAATCCGATGGTTCGAAAGAGAATATGAAGTTGTAACTGTCCAATATTATCTCCTTTGGAGAGGCGATTATTAATTGCGAAAGGTATTGACATTCCTACAATGAAAAGGAAAGCAGGAAACACCATATCGACAAAGGTCATAGCATCGGCGTCCGCTGGCATGTGTTTCATCCAGAGTGGTATACCTTGCACACCAGCCAGTTCATTTACAAAAATCATGACCAGGATCGTGATTCCACGAAATGCATCGATGGAGAGAATGCGCTGTGTAGTGAGTGCGTTGTACATGATGGGATTATGGATTGGTAATGGTGATGGTCTTCCCTCCTCTTCCCTTCTGATTAAATGCCTTCAACTTGATTGTTCCCTTCTTAACTATGGGTCCGCTATATATAGCACTCTTCACCGTTGGCTCTTTTCCGTCGGTTGTATAGCGTACCACGAAACCAGACAACTGTATGTTTACATCTACTTTTCCATCCTTTACAACCGCACCGGGCGATGGTATCCGATAGTTAAAGCCTCCGCTATAAAAGTCAAGGCGCGGCAACTCTCTCGATCCTACTACAGTTACAAATTCAGACCATGCCTGCTGATATAGTTTCTCGCTTTGTGTTTCGTTTTTCTCTGTTGCCCAGGCCGGATCCTTCGCCCACGCTCTTTCTGCAAGTCCAAACATTTTGGGCAGCATCATATACTCCATGCGCTCAGGCCCCTGAACAGTTTCCGACCACAGCAATCCCTGGATCCCCAGTATATTTGACTTTCCATAATCCGTAAGCCGAGCCTTCCCTGTAAAAATTGACTTGTTCAAGGCATTCCCGAACTTGTCTTCCTTTGCATTCTTGAAATAATCGTACGGAATAAAATAGTAGGGCTTATCTATATCTACAAAGGCACCCCAATAGTACCCAGGCTCATCGAAAGACTTCTGATACGCCATATCAAAGTATAGATTGCTTACACACGACAGTACTACTTTATAGCCTGCATTTGCCAATTGATAGGCCAGGTCTTCTGCGCCCCAGCCAAGAACGTTATTCCAGACGTCTACCTGCAGATGATCTTTTACAAAATCGGGATTCGGTATATAGTGATTATTACCATCGAGCTTCGTCTTGCGCATGGAAATCTCTTCCCATCCGTACAGTCCAAGTCCTTTGCTCTGCAGCATTGTATTGACCTTGCCGAAGAAATAATACCAGAGGTCATCAACGTTGTTAACCGATGCATCTTCATTTATCAGCTTTTGACACGCAGGTGATTTCTCCCATACACCTGCTGGCACCTCATCACCTCCAAAATGAATCGTTGTCAACGGTACGCCTGCACGCTTATATTGGTCTATGACCTCATCTACTACCTTTTCCAGGAACATATACGTGGAAGACATTGCTACATTCATCACATTGTCATTCCAACCTTGCACGGATCTATATACCGACTGATCTTCGGGATCGTGCAGTAAATATTTTTCGGCTGCTTCCTTTTTGCCTTCTTTCATGAGTCTTTCATACCGCGCGTCCATTGATTTTACAGCGGCTCTCGCATGGCCCGGGGTTTCAATCTCCGGTATCACACGAATGTGTCGGGCCATAGCATACTTCAGTATATCTATATAGTCGGCTTGTGAATAATAACCTGTACCGTAAGCGTTGTTTATATCCGGCCCTGAACCATACGATGGAGGTAAATTTGCATTGTTGTCACCGGTGTGACCACGTTTCGACCCAACTTGCGTAAGCTCTGGCAGCGAAGGGATTTCAAGTCTCCATCCTTCATCATCGTTTAAATGAAAGTGAAGTACATTTAGTTTATACAAGGCCATCAAGTCAAGCAATTTCAAGATTTGCTGCTTGCGCTGAAAATTTCTCGATACATCCAGAAAGAACGCGCGGTGTGGAAATCTTGGTGCATCGGTTACATGAACGTTTGGAACTTCAATAGCCGTTTGAGTCTTTGCAAAAGACTGTGGTGGCAACAATGTTTTAAGTGACTGAATGCCGTAAAAAATTCCGGCTCCAGATGATGCAGCAATCGTGATGTTTTCATTTGTAATGGTAAGCTGGTATGCCTCCGGAGCATCACTATTCTTTTGCAGCTGAATGTACTTTGCGCCTTTATTACCAGCAGTAGATATAGCAGGATTTGTCTTGAATATACCCGACAGATCAGTCGCCAAAAGTTCTGCTTCATTTGCAAACGCAGGGTCTGTCACAATAGCAACATCCTTTGTTAAAACAAAAGCTCCGGGGTTCTCCCGGTACGTAACCGGAGTTGGGAAAACTTTCGTCAATTTATCAGGCGCGACCGGAAGTATAGCTTTATTCTGATCGTACGTGATCGCAGGTGTTATCAAACCGATTTTGTCTCCTGGAAATCGTAAGTATTGTTTAGGTTCGGTGGATGGCTTGATCGTATAGTTTGTTACCGGTATACCTTTTGATGGAGCCTCGTTCCAGATTATATATATACCTGCGGGACCATCGGTGAAGTTTACTACCCAGTCACTTGAAACAAATTCCACGCGCAGTGAATTACCAGCTTTGATTCCCTGGAAATCTGCCTTTGGAAATAATCGGAACAAATCACCATTCACTCGCTCGATCGTAACGCCTCCCGTTGTAGAAGCCGGATCGACCGTACGCACAAAATTAAAATACAATGTCCAGCCCTGCTTAGGCAAATCAGTTTTGCCAGTATTTGTAAATGTAAAAGCAGATTGAAACTGGGATTTATTCTGATGACTGTTCTCTATAACTTCCCATTGTATATTTATATTCTTTGCATCAAATAGGTTGGATTGTGATTGTACTGAAAGCGAAATCAGCACCATTACAGCAAAAAGGGAAACTCTCATTGGCGGGTAATCAATATTTAGTTATAAATGTATACTATACGATTAAATCTATATTTACCGGTAATATAAATGAATTGAAAAATACTCAGCCGATGAAATGAAAATAATTTAAGTACACACCACACACACTTTTAAAAGTATAAATGCACATGAGCACACCATAAAAACTATACGGGTATATTTGGTCATCTTTTTATTTTCATATATCAAATACATACATAGGCACTGACTTACGATCACTTCACTATAGCATTTTATAGCTGCATGTCGTAACATTCAACTGTGTCCACATCATAGAATTTATCATTTTTGAAGCTCGCCATTTTGTTTGCTTTTGGTGTGAATGAAATTTAAGTCTATCAAAAACGCTTTTTTCAGCTCAAAAACGCCACAAAACAAAAATTGTTAAAAATCAAAAAAATCTTTTTATTTTGCAGTTGTTAATTGTCAAGCTTCACTGAGGCCACCCTCAGAAGTCATTCGCGAGTAGTTCCAGTCGAGTCTGTCAGTTTTCAAAAATTAATTTTCTCATTTATCTTTTAAACAATGAACATTTACGTTGCCAACATCCCTTTTAAGGCATCCGAACAGGAATTGAAGGGATTATTCGAAGAGTATGGCGAAGTTTCTTCTGCCAAGATTATCATGGACAAAGTAACGCAACGCAGTCGCGGTTTCGGTTTTATCGAAATGGCGGATGACGCTGCTGGCCGTCAAGCTATCACTAGCCTTAACGGATTCAACTTCCTGGGCAAAACCCTCGTAGTGAACGAAGCAAGACCTAAGTCTGATGCACCTCGCAGTGGCGGTGGTGGATACAGAAGTGGTGGTGGCGGTGGTTTCAACCGCAGAAATAATAACAACGATTATTAATTCGGAGGAATAACCAAAGACTCGGAAAACTGCCCGGTATATACCGGGCAGTTTTTTTTATATTCGTTTCATACTATATAATTCTAAAGTCATGAACCTGAATAAAACACAAAAAATCCTGCTTGGTATATTTACCATCGTGCCCTTCATTTTATCCGGCTATATATTCTACCAGATACTTCACTTTATACTCTCTACTGTTGAAGCAAGCCAGGGTCAGGATTACGAACCTTCAGAGTCTGCAATCATAGCGGGTGTCCTATCGTTTATCGTCCCGATTATTGTACTCACATTCATATCACTTTTCCTCCATGTATTTTACATTGTACATGCTGCGCTGAACAAACAACTTGATCAGACTGAAAAGATACTCTGGATACTCCTCTTTATTTTCTTTGGGACAATACCTTTTATCATTTACTGGTTCATTCGTCTTTGGAATGAAAATCAGAGACCACTCACGCAGGGTCTGTAAATTGTTATATTCTTCTAGGTTTTACGAAAGCATTTTCGTAAACTTTGTATAGATCAACAATAAACATTATGAGCGTTATCACCGATGTAGAAAAGTGGGGTAACAATCACCGCCCTGGTTTTCTGGATATATTTCGCATTGCACTTGGAGTATTTATCACCTACAAAGGATTGTATTTCATCACGCACATGCATGAACTGGAAATGACAACGGATGGTATAAATCTTTACTTTGCCGGAATGACATTAGAGCACTATATAGTGTTTGCACATATCTGTGCAGGGCCGATGATCGCATTCGGATTATTCACGCGTATAGCGTGCCTCATACAGATCCCAATATTGATTGGAGCCGTATTTATGGTTAACGCTCCAAAAGGTTTTCTTTCTATAGGCCAGCATATGGAACTCTGGCTTTCCATTGTCGTCTTAGTTGGTTTGGTCACATTCATGGTGTTTGGTGCAGGACGCTATTCTATCGATGCGAAGCGAAGAAAAGAAATGCACATTGCAGAGCATTCGTAAAGCATTCTCCTAACCTAAACCGAAGGCATCCGATTACCTCGGATGCCTTTTTATTTTCACACATTCTGATTCGATTATCTTGTTTGCATCCGTACTTCACGCTGGAATTTGTAATTTGGGCTTTTGATTTTGCTATGAAGTACATGCTCGGTATAGACATCGGAACAGGAAGTACAAAGGCGGTAGCGGTTGACTACAATGGGAAAGCGATATATACCGAACAGGTTGCTTATCCTACGTTGTCAACTCAACCCGGTTATAGCGAACAGGCACCGGAGATCATCTGGCAGGCTTTTCTGAAATGTATACTTCGATGCACGACAGCTCTGCAGCAAAGTCCGCAGGGAGTTGCTCTTAGCAGTGCCATGCATAGTTTCATCCCAGTTGATACGCAGGGGAATCCACTTATGAACATGATTACCTGGGCAGATAACCGGAGCGCTTCGATAGCAGACCGAATTAAAAATTCTGCGCTTGGTGAAACACTGTACAAGCAATCCGGAACTCCCGTTCACGCCATGTCTCCGCTGTGTAAAATTATATGGTTGCGAGAACATGCTCCTGAAATCTACACAGCTGCTTCAAAGTATATATCTATAAAAGAGTATATCTGGTTCAAGCTTTTTGGGACGTACGAGGTCGATCACTCTATTGCATCGGCAACCGGCCTATTCGATATTGAAAAACTTACCTGGAGTGAACAGGCGCTACAAGTATGTGAAATATCCGAATCAAAACTTTCAACACCTGTCAGCACAACGTTTCAACGTAGTACATTGACGGAAGAGACTTCTAAAATTACGGGCTTACCAATTGATATACCCTTTATCATAGGTGCCAGTGATGGTTGCTGTGCCAATGTGGGTAGCCAGGCCGTTGACCCGGGCATCGCGGCGTTGACCATCGGCACGAGTGGAGCGATACGTGTTGCCAGCACGAGACCTACTTTTAATTATGGCGCCATGACCTTCAATTACCGACTGGATGAAAATACGTTTATCTCCGGTGGACCGATTAACAACGGTGGTGTAGCACTCAAATGGTATATGTTGAATTTCCTGAAGAAAGAACTTGCGTCTCCTTCTGATTACGATGATGTTCTCAAAGATATAGATCTTGTCAAAGCCGGCTCCGATGGATTAATCTTTCTGCCCTATATATTAGGTGAACGTGCCCCATTGTGGAACAGTGAAACCTCCGGGGTATTTTTTGGTATTACCGCGCATCATACGCAGGCATATTTCACACGTGCTGTACTCGAAGGCATTACACTATCGCTATATCATATCAGTCAATGCCTGGAAGAATCAGGATTGATTATACAACAGGTAAATGTAAGTGGAGGGTTTGTTCGTTCGGAGCGCTGGGTGCAATTGCTAGCCGATATTTTTGGTAAACCTATAGGCCTTACCAACACGGATGACGCTTCTGCCATTGGTGCGGCCTATATGGCTATTAAGAAACTGGAATCGTTACCCGACTATAACTCGTTTAAGCAGGATCAGGTGCGTGTCTTTACACCGGACTTAGCAAATCACCAGGTATATAAAGAGCGCATATTTCCGTTGTTCCGGAATCTTACGAATACTTTGCTTCTCAATATGAGTATAGTATCGGACATGAGAACATCGGTGCTTCAATAGAATTTCAGGAGATGAACTATACATCTTAACTTTCAACGTCATCTATAACAAGTATGCAAATCGGATTGATCGGTCTAGAAGAAACGGGATTTAATCTTGCGCTGTCACTACACTCGAAAGGATACAAGGTTGTTGTATACGATCACAACGAAGATGTTTTGCAAGACATTCATCGAAAAGGTATATCAACAACGAAGTCGCTAAAAGATTTTGCTGAAAGCCTCTCCACAAAACGAGTGATCTGGATGATGATTTCTGCAGGCGACCGGATGGATGAAACACTTGCCAACCTTTCGGGATATCTCTCCGTGAGTGATATTATAATTGATGGTAGTAATTCGTTCTATAAAGATACTATCCGCAGAGGACAAGCATTACAAGGTATGCAGATTGACTATCTCGACTGTGGAGTTATTGGAGATATACACCGGACGGCATCGGATGTTCGCATAACGATTGGTGGCAACCGGTTTGCGCTTAACTTCTGTGAATCACTGTTCAAAGATATTGCTGCTCACGGGGGCTACCTATATTGCGGGCGTAGTGGCTCGGGGCATTTCGCAAGCATGATTTACAAGGCCGTTAAGGATGGCACCATGCAAAATCTTGAGGAAGGATTAAGCGGTGCGCACACCAGCGAATTCACATTGGATATAGAAAAGATTATCAACTTCTGGAAACACAATAGTATCTCTGAAAATTAGCTTGTTTATCTATACTATATGTCATGATCAGGAACGTTTCAGTTCTATGATCGTCAACTCCGGTGGCATTCCTATTCTTCCAGGATAACCTAAATATCCAAAGCCACGATTGACATACAGGTATTGAGATCCTTCCTGGTATAGTCCTGCCCATTGCTTGTAGGCATATTGTGAAGGACTCCACTTTATATTCCCGATCTCGATGCCAAATTGAAAACCATGTGTATGTCCGGCAAATGCTATATCTATATCCGGATACAACGGACGAACCTGAGCATCCCAGTGACTTGGGTCATGTGAAAGCAAAAGCTTTACAGGAGCATCTTCCGTTCCGGCATAGGCCTGGTCAAGTTTACCATACTTGGCAAATCTTCCTCCTCCCCAATTCTCTATACCCAGAATTGCCAGCTTCTCTCCTCCTGTCTCTATAAATTTATGTTCATTCATTAGCAGGTTAAATCCGAGCAAACGATGCGCTTCTATAAGGTCCTTAAAATTCTTTTGCTTCGCCTGAAGTGATGGCCATTGGTGATAGTCGCCATAGTCGTGATTACCCGTTACCGAGAATACTCCCAAAGGTGCTTTCAGTTTATTGAAGATATCGATGTAATCTTTTACTTCGGCAGATTCGTTGTTTACCAGGTCACCCGTAAAGAAGAGTATATCTGGCTTTTCATTCAACATCATTTCAATTCCACCTTTTACGGCAGTCTTGTTAAAGAAACTTCCGGAGTGAATATCCGAAAGCTGTCCGATCTTTATACCATCAAACGCCTTTGGGAGATTCGGAAGGTATATAGTTTTCTTTCTTACACGATAATCATGCGCACCGGAAACTACACCATATACCATGGTACCAAACGGAACGGCTGCCGCTACGAGCGCAGTCTTTGACAAAAACTCTGACCGCGTTATAGCTTCTCCCGGCAAATCACCCGATGGTCCTTTGTAAAAGAAACTCACCAGCCATCGCATACCTCTGTATAAATCATCTATAAACAGAACGACTACAGCAAATACTTTTGAAAAGTACACAGCAACGAGCCCGGTAAGGATCCAATTACGGGTACCTGCACTTACCTGGTAGGGATCACCAAGTGTCCACCAAAGAAGTGCTCCTATACTTAACAAGGTAGGAACCCAGAAGCCAATCCGAACTATATTTTTCGAAACCGGACTCCAGTCTTCACTTACAATCTTTATCGCTTGAAATACATAGTAATCTATTACCAGAAAGAGTAACCCAAAGAATATCAAAGTCGTCATGCGAGATCTCATAATAAAAAAAGTCGTCTACATGTATAGACGACTTTCTTCAATTTTTAGTTTCTGGTTACAGAAAGTTAATCGTTAGCCGCATCAAAAAAACCAAACTGAACCTATTTACCTGTCGCGGCTAACGATTAACTCCCCGTTTATACTTTATACGGTAGCAATCGCTCCGTCTGCAGTTTCACCACCATGTACTTCTTCTTTCTTATCCTTATAAACTTTGGATTTCAACTTTGCTACCAGCAGATACATCACTGGCACCAGGAACAATGTTAGGAATGTACCGAAGATCAAACCGAAGATCATCGTCCATGACAGAGGTCCCCAGAAAGCAACGTTATCACCACCAAAGAATATATGTGGATTGAATTCAGTGAACAACGTTACGAAGTCGATGTTCAATCCAACCGCCAATGGTATAAGTCCTAATGTAGCGGCCATTGCTGTCAATAATACAGGTGTCATCCTGGTTCTTGCTGCTTCAATGATGGCTTCTTTCAGTTCTATACCTTGGGATATAAGGAGATCTGTAAATTCCACCAACAATATACCGTTACGAACCACGATACCTGCCAATGCCATTATACCGACACCCGACATAACAATGGATATCTCCATTCTGAATAATGAGAAACCTAGCAACACACCAATCACACTGAATATAATTTCCATCAGAATGATGAGTGGCTTGCTTACGGAGTTAAACTGGATTACAAGAATCATAAAGATCAACCCCAGGGCTACCAGTCCGGCTACACCCAGGAACGCTGACGTCTCTGCCTGATCTTCCTGTGCACCTGTCATCTTAACTGTTACTTCGTCTGGTATAGAAATTGACTTTAACCGGTTTTGTATATCGGCTACAACTTCGTTTTCATTATAGTCACTGAGTACATTTGATGAAAGTGATATGACACGTTTCTGATCGATACGTTTAATACCGGCATAACTGTTCGAGTATTCTATCGTTGCAAAAGATGATAACGGCACTTGGCGTACAGCTCCTCCGCTAGCCATATCTCGATAGGTGACCGGAAGGTTCATCAAGGTATTGATATCATTTCGCTGATCCTCTTTTATACGCAGTTCAATCGGGTAATCATCATTCTCATCACGGAACCTTGAAACTTCCTGACCATAGATTGCAGTATTCAAAATTCCACCGATCACTCCCGTTGATATACCTTCACGATTTGCTTTTTCACGATCGATCTTGATTACAATCTCCGGTTTATCGCTTTGAAAATCTGACTTCAATTCTTCTACACCCGGAACCTGCAAGGAATCAAGATAACGTTTTGTACGATCAGCAGTAGAAACGAGTAAGTCAAAATTATCCGCTGCAATTTCAATGTTGATTGGTTTACCTGTTGGCGGACCACCTTGCTCCTGGTTAACAGAAATTTCAGCGCCTTTGATTCCTTTTACAGCTTCGCGGATTTTATCAAGATAATCTTTTGAAGAGCGTCCATCACGTTTTGCAAAATCAACAAACGCAACGGTAACTTTTCCTAAATGTGGCTGCGCCTGCGTTCCGGAGAATTGATCTTCCGCTGCCCCCACCGATACGTTGGATATAATAGACTCAACCATCGTTGTATCTTTTCCGATCACTTTAATAACCCGGTCTTCCACAATGTTGGTAATGGAATCTGTAACAACTTGATCTGTACCAATCGGCATACGGACATAGGCAAATATAAAATTAGGATCGCCTTGCGGGAAGAATACAACAGGAGGCTTACGAATTCCTGTAAAGATTATTGAAAATATAAACAATGCAACTACTCCACCTACTACACCATACGGTCTCCAGCTTTCAAGACACCACGTAATACATTTACCATAGCCGCGTTGTACGGAAGGCCATGCTTTTGTTTGAAAACCAGATATAACTTCTTCCAACACAAAACGGTGTAATGAATATATACCGAAAATGAATATCGTAAAATTACCCATACCGAAAGAACCTGTTACATAGAACAACAGTGCGATGGCCAGAAAAACAACAGCTGATATTTTATAGCCCTTGGTAAATTTTGGTTTGTTGTCATGATCGTGATCGTGTGGTTTCATGAAGTCTGCAGCGAACACGGGGTTCATTATATAGGCCACAACAAGTGAAGCAAGCAATGCAACGATTAGTGTAACGGGAAGGTAAAACATAAATTTACCTATAACACCTGGCCAGAAAGCCAACGGTACAAATGGAGCAAGTACTACTAATGTACCTGATAACACGGGCATGAATACTTCGCCGGCAGCAATCTTCGCTGCTTTACGAATTGGCACTTTGCCATTATCAAATACACGGTGTGTGTTTTCAATTACTACGATCGCATCATCCACAACTATGCCTAACGCCAGCAGAAAAGAAAACAGCGTCATCATGTTCAGTGTAAACCCTAATGTGGGGAACGTTAGGAACGCAATAAAGCTGGAGAGTGGAACGGACAATCCTACGAAGATCGCATTGGTTGCACCCATGAAGAACATGAGAATTATAGTTACCAGTACGAAACCAATAATGATCGTGTTGATCAAATCGTGCAACGTCATACGTGTGTTGTCCGATTGATCGGCAGTGATCGTTACTTTTAAACCATTGGGTAAAATACCATTTTCATATTCCTTAACGATCTCATTGATCTGGTCAGAAGCAAGAATCAGGTTTTCACCACCGCGTTTTACAACGTTTAGTGTAACAACATTTTTCTCGTCTAAACGTGCAAAGCTCTCTTGTTCTTTGTGTGTATCGCTTACCTCAGCAACATCTCTTAAATATACCTTGCCTCCTTTTGTACCACCAATAACGATACCGCCCATTTGCTCGGCAGAAACAAATTCACCGTTCACACTCATAGAGCGTTTCATTCCATCAACAGAAAGCTGTCCACCAGCAATGATGACGTTCTCATACTTTATAGCTTGTGAAATATCATCAAGGCTTACACCTGCCAGTGCTGATTTATATAGATCCACGTTTACCTGAATCTCACGATCAAGCGCACCGACTATATCTACTCTGCGGATTTCTTTAAGGGATTCAATCCGGTCTTGCATTTGCTCGGCATATTTTTTCAATGTTTGCAAATCGTAATCACCGGATAGATTTATATTCATGATCGGAACTTCCGAAATATCAACATCCACTACTTGCGGATCATCGTCCAGATCAGTGGGAAGATCTTTCTTCGCTTTATCAACGGCTTCCTGTACTTCACGCTTTGCTTCTTTAACTTCAACATCCGTTTCGAATTCGATGATTACGTTAGAGAAGTTCTGCAGTGAATTGCTGGTTATTTTTTTAACACCGGCTATAGATTTTACCTGTTTCTCAATCTGTTTAGAAATCAGGTTCTCTATATCTTCAGGAGCACCGGGATATACAGTGGCTACATATATCTGCGGAAATACTACCTCCGGGAAATTCTCCTTAGGCAGACTGTTGTACGTCATGATCCCCGCCAGGCAGATAATAATAGTAGCAACGTAGATCGCCACCTTATTATCGATCGACCAACTGGTGGGTTTAAATTCTTTCTCTATGTCATGCATAAATTTCAGTGTTAGTTGTGGGTAATGTCGCGAGCCATTGGTAACAAATCCGATTCGTTACCAAAGACTCTAAACTTTCTCTAACTATATTTTAATTACTTGACCGTCATTCAATCCCTGGTATCCGAAGGTTACAACTTTATCACCTGCATTCAGACCTTTCACTTGTGCAAGATTGTCGTACACACCTTCGATTGTTACAACCTTTTTACGGGCTATCGTTTGCTTGCCATTTGTTTCTACTATAAATACAATTTTCTCTTTATTGAGATCCTGTACTATATTAACCGGCACTACAATGGTAGATGGTTCTGAGTGAAAAATTACTTTCAGAATACCAGTCATGTTCGGGCGAAGATCAGCGTTAGAAGGTAATTTAACTTCAACCGGGAATGTCCGTGAAAGTGGATCTATTGTTTTACCAACAAATGTTACCTGTGCCGTCATTAGTTTTTTCAATTCAGGTATATCTATAGTCGCAGTGTTACCTTTTTTGATTTGAGTAACATAGGCTTCCGAAACATTAGCGATAAGCTTCAGGTTGGAAGTATTCACAACACGAACCGCAGGCATACCGGGCGCTATATTTTCTCCGATCTTTACCACAACCTCATCAACGGTACCGCTGATTGGAGATTTAATGCGGGTCATCTCGTTTTGTTCATTTAGCGATTCAATCTGTTTCTCAAGACTTTCTTTATTAGTCTTCGCTTGCAGGTATTGTACTTCGGTACCAATCTTCTGATCCCACAGATTCTTCTGGCGATTGAAAATGGATACGGCTAGTTCTAACTGTGACTTCTGTGCCTCTATATTTCGAGCGATTACGGAATTGTCGATTTGAGCCAGTACCTGGCCTTTTGATACTTGCTGTCCTTCTTTAACATATACCGCAGTAACAACACCTGCAGATTTAGCACTCACCAGGATATTATCTTCAGCGTCTACGCTACCTTGTGTCTGAACGTAATGGTCAAACTTGCGAGGTGCAAGCTCAGTTACCGATACTTCTTTTGCTTTTACTGAAACCGTAGAGTCAGGATTTGTTTTAGCAATCTCTGCTTCGAGCTGCTGAATTTGTTTTGTTATTTCAGTCTCTTGTTTCTTAAGTTTATCAAGCTGTGCTTTTTTATCATCCGGAGTAGCTGCACTACAAGCCGCCAGCATTCCCGCAATGACAATGACAGATAAATGAGTATATATCGTTGATTTCATAAAGTGGTTATTTTTCATTTGGGGTTATGACTATTTTTTGGGTTCTGCTGATACGTACTGACTAGGATCTATTTTAGCGTAGGCCTTATCCAGATCTACTTTCGCGATGATGGCATCGTATAAAGCATTGTAGTAATTTACCTGAGCTTCGCGCAAGCTGCTCTCAGCATCCGTCACTTCAATATTAGAGCCTACACCTTGTTGATATTTGATCTTGGTGACACGCGCTACTTTTTCAGCAAGTGTCATATTTTCCTGCTGCGACTTTAATGTTTCAATCGAGTTTTTATAGGTAACTGTATTTTGCTGAATACTTAAGTCTATATTTTGCTTTAAAGAATTATAGTTGTTCTGAATTTTAAGCAGTGAAAGTTTAGCTTGTTGAACTTGATATGTTCTCTGTAAACCGCTGAATAATGGAACACTTAGCGTCACACCAAACGAAGAAAAGGAATACCACTTATCAGGGCCTATCTGAGGTGTCTCTTGCATCTCTGTATTCGTTTTAAATATACCTCTAATATTTTCTGATTGTGTTGAGTATCCTAAGTTTGCAAATGCAGACAAGCTTGGTAACGATGCAGAGTATTTGTTTTTAATATCAAGTTCCTGAAGCTTGCGTTGAGTGTCCAACACTTTATACTCAATTCGATTTTTAAAATCCCAACCTTGTTGATACTCATTAAAAAGATCTTCATCAACCTGAAGAGATGCAATCGTACCGCTTACTTGGATTGATTTCTCCATCGGATAATTCATTTGAAACTTCAACAGATTCAAACTCAGGTTCTGAAGATTAAGAAACTTCAAACGCTCTGACTTAAGATTGTTTAGCGTTACTTTGGTTCTATCCACATCGATCTCTTCTGCAAATCCATTCTTGTTTAATGCCGTTGTACTTCTTAACAGAGAGTCGACACGAGAAATGTTATTATCAAAAAGGTTGATACGTTCATTATTGATCAACACAGCATAATATGCCTTCGTTACATTTTCTACAACTTGAATTTGTGTTTGTTCTTCTGTTTTATAGGACAGCTCTTTATAAGTTCCCGCTGCCTTCAAACCAACCAGGTAAGAACTGCTGAACAGTAATTGATTAACTGTTATACTAGCATTACCACTGCTGGGAAGTTGAAAAAAGTTAGGAGAAGCAACTACATCCGTTGGTTGTAGACCTGGTATATCTAATAGCGGATTTCCATCGGCATCCACACCTGCAAAGCCTTGAGCGGTTGCATAGCTGGAAAAAAAACGTGGTAGTTTCTGGTTATGCTGAAGACTTACCTCACCACTTACTTGTGGTAAACCTATACCAAAGGTTTCCTTTACCTTTGCTTCTGATATCTGTGCATCAACGCGGGCGTTCTTAACATCTACTGTATTCTCCAGTGCATACTTAATACATTCTTCCAATGAAAATGATGTAGTATCAGTAGACTGCGCATTCGTCCATAGCGGTACAACTAAACAAAGTAAAATAGTTTGATAAAAGCGTTTCATATTGGGGTTAATTATCGGGTTACTACTTCTGTTGAATTTTTCTCCTTACACTTCTGATAAAGTTTTCTTCCTTTCTCTGTTACAATGCCATATACGAATTGATCGAATATCTGCATCTGTACTTCAGCCATTTTAAACTTATCTTGTGAGAAGGTCTTGTCATCAAATGCAATCTCAATCAACGCCATCCGCACTATACTTAAAATCTCTGCATTAATTTCAGTTCTGTAAAATCCTTCCGCTATACCCTGCTCAAGATTTCTCTTGACAGAGTCATATATACACATGCGTTTAAATTCCAGCCACACTGCCCATGCTTTCGGATAATATTTCTGCAGATCAAATAAGAGTGACGGGTTTACATCCTCTACATTTTTTCTCACACAAAGCGAGAGCTTGGCAAGTTCATCTATAGCGTTCTCAGCACTGGCGTGAATGGATTCAAATTCATTTCGGCTTTCCTGCAGATGTGCCTGGCATACCAGCGTCACTATATCTTCTTTATCAGCGAAATGTTGATAAAGAGTTTTCTTGGATACTGACAAGTGACGGGCTATATCGTCCATCGAAATACTGCGAACACCGTACTTTGTAAAAAGGCCGTCCGCCCCTTTTAAAATCTTTTCTCTGGTGTTTAAATCTTCCATAATGATCGCAAAACTATGGAAACTTTTTACATATCAAAAGTTTCCACAGTTTCCTTAAACGGCCTAAAACACGTGCAGGTTGAGTTTTATAAAGATTTTTTCAGACGATTTTCTTAAAACGACTCTCTAATCGTGTGAAGCGTCTGTTTTTTGATCTGAAGTCTTCTTTTCGAAGTTGCACCACTTTTCCTTCATTCTCCGTTTGAATTCCTCACGTTGGTCAACAGGCATGTTGGAGAATTTTTCATAAAAACGATGCTTCCAGTAAGGTGCCGAATCCTTCGCTTGATAGTGGCCCTTACCACCCCAGCCCCAGAATAATATCTTGCTTAAAATAAGCAGGCCAAGTGCCTGCCAGTATGTAATAACGGGACCGCTAAACAAAACCGGAACTAACCAGTTCCATAATACCATGGTAATCAATCCTAATATCGTAACAGCCAATAATCCCAACGCTGCACATTTTGCAAAATCTAATTTTTTCATAACCCGTTGGCCTTAAATATCATTATACAATCGTTGTAATTTTTTTCTGAGTGCAAGAATCGCGTATCGTTTTCGCGAGAGAAGTGTATTGATTGAAACGCCTGTCTCTTCCGCTATATCTCTAAAACTGCGTTCTTCAATTTCGTTTAGTATAAAAATCTCACGCTGTTCAGGTGGCAACTCATCGAGCGCTTCCATGATGGCTTCCCAAATGGCTTCACGCAAGTATGAGTCCTCAGGTGTATTGCCGAGATCCGGTAAAATTTCCTGTAATGTTATAGGAGCATCATCATCGAGGCTTGCTGTACCGCTGAAGTCAGCGCGTTGTGGTCTGGATGCCTCTCTTCTATACCGATCGATGATCTTGTTACGAGCGACTGAAAATAGCCAAGACGTAACACGATCGATAGATTCAATCGTTTCGTAACCTGCTACAAATTGATAAAACACATCCTGGAGAATGTCTTCTGCTTCCTCAACAGTAGAAACACGATTGCGTATAAAGCTCAGCAACCTGTCTTTCTCCTTCAGAAATGTCTGTTCTTTTATTTGCATGACTAATTCCATCGCCTTCAATCGCTTCGTTTAGCCTGAAAGACGATGCTATGTATCTATTTATTTTAGGGAAGACGAAAATAAGTAGGCGAATAGCGGCTGCCAGTCGGTAAGTTCTTTTAATTTGTCGGCCTGCAAGATCATGAATGTAGAAACATCGACATTATTTTATACTAAATCCGGCAACGGAAAAGAGGTGCTTCTGCTTTTTCATGGCTTCGGTCAGGATAACGCTGTGTTCACACCATTAGCAAAATCGCTGGCTGACCGGTATACATGCTATATTTTCGATCTTTACTTCCACGGCAAAAGCAAATGGGTTAACGATGAAAAACCGCTCGAAAAAAGTGAGTGGAGAAACATTATGCAGTCCTTTTTAAATGAAACCCACATTAAAACATTTTCAATTTTAGGATATAGTCTTGGCGGAAAATTCGCTTTGGCGACAGTAGAGGCTTTTCCGCAAATGACAAGGGAATTATTTCTGTTGGCTCCGGATGGAGTAACGACAAACTTTTGGTATAGTCTGGCAACCTACCCCTGGATATCGAGAAAACTTTTTAAAAGCATGATTAACCATCATGGAAGATTTCTTACGATCGGAAAATCATTACATCGTATCGGATTAATTGATAAAGGAGTGCTTCGTTTTGCTGAGTACCAGATGGATACCGCAGAAAAAAGAAAACGAGTTTACTATTCGTGGGTGGTATTTCGTAAACTGAAATTCAGTATGCGTGACATTGGCGGATTGATCAATCAATATAAAATATCACTTACGATCATCGTTGGGAAGTACGATAAAGTGATCACACCGAAAAGCATGAATCGCCTTTCGCAAAGCGTTGAGCACCATCGTTTACATGTTATTGAAGCAGGACATAATCTTCTCAGCGCTCGGGAACTTGGCAATCTTCTGTAAGCGTTAGAAAGTATCGAGACATTATTTAAAGAAAACGCTCCCATTCCTGCAAAATGCTTGTATTTTTGCGAGCTCAAATCCGAGTTTAATCCAATGATTTTATTCTTTCGTTCGAAGGCCAACACCATTTACGCGGTTGGCACGGTACAGCCTTTGCAAAATTCAGACGTTCAGAAGCTTACCTGGCTTTTCAGCAAAGCTGAACCTTTAGCCGAAAAATCGCTTACCGGAAAATTTATCGGTCCGCGTAAAGAAATGATCACTCCCTGGAGTACCAATGCTGTGGAGATCACGCAAACCATGGGCATTGTTGGGATACAACGGATCGAAGAATTTTTTGCTGTGGAGGGCGATTCCATCAAGCATGATAAAATGCTGCAGGTGGTGTATACATCACTGGATCAGGATCTCTTTACAATTCACCACACACCAGAGCCGATCCTTGAAATCGACAACATTGCTGCATACAACGAGAAAGAAGGACTTGCATTAAGCGCAGTCGAGATTGAATACCTTGAAAACGTAAGCAAACAACTGGGTCGCAAATTAACCGATAGCGAAGTATTTGGCTTCTCACAAGTGAACTCAGAACACTGTCGTCATAAAATCTTTAACGGTACTTTTATTATTGATGGACAGGAAAAAACATCAACACTGTTCCAGCTTATCAAAAAGACCTCAAAAGAGAATCCGAATTATATAGTATCAGCCTATAAGGACAACGTTGCTTTTATTAAAGGTCCGACTATAGAGCAGTTTGCTCCTGCCCGTCAGGATATAGCCGACTTCTTTACGATTGAAGATATAGCTTCAGTAATCTCGTTGAAAGCTGAAACCCATAATTTCCCTACCACAGTTGAGCCATTCAACGGAGCGGCTACTGGCTCTGGTGGAGAGATCCGCGATCGCCTCGCAGGCGGTAAAGGTGCATTGCCTCTGGCCGGAACAGCGGTATATATTACCTCCTACCCTCGCCTTGAAAACGGAAGACCGTGGGAGAAAAAATTTGAAGCACGCAAATGGCTTTATCAATCTCCAGAAGAAATTCTGATCAAGGCATCCGATGGTGCTTCTGATTTCGGGAATAAATTCGGGCAGCCCGTTATCGTTGGAAGTGTACTGACATTCGAGCATATCGAAAACAACAAGAAGTATGGTTTCGATAAAGTAATTATGCTGGCCGGCGGTATAGGTTTCGGAAAAGAAAACGACAGCCAGAAGGAACACCTTGAAGCAGGCGACAAAATTGTGTTGCTCGGTGGCGACAACTATCGCATTGGTATGGGTGGAAGCGCTGTGTCGTCAGTAGCAACCGGTGAGTATGGAAATGCTATAGAACTTAACGCTATACAACGCTCGAATCCTGAAATGCAGAAGCGTGTTATGAATGCTATACGCGCAATGGTGGAAGCCGGTATAAATCCTATAGTTTCTATTCACGATCATGGTGCTGGTGGACACTTCAATTGTTTATCTGAATTGCTTGAAGAAACCGGGGGAACCATTCAAATCGACAAGCTTCCTATAGGAGATCCTACTTTATCAGACAAAGAAATTATCAGCAACGAATCGCAGGAACGCATGGGGCTCGCGATCAAACAAAAAGATATAGAGCTCCTGAAAAAAGTTTCTGAACGTGAGCGGGCACCGATGTATGTAATCGGTGAAGCTACGGGTGATCATAGACTACATTTTCAAAAAGATAATCAACCGAGAAAACCTATAGATTTCGAAGTAAAGCATTTGTTGGGCTCTTCTCCGAAAACAATTCTTACTGATCAAACCAAGCCTAGCAACTTCAAGCCACTGGAGTATGATGTCACGAAAGTGAATGAATACCTCGAACAAGTACTTCAACTTGAAGCGGTTGCTTGTAAGGATTGGCTGACAAATAAAGTAGACCGTTCTGTAACCGGCAAAGTTGCTACACAACAAACGTGCGGTCCTATACAATTGCCGTTGAATAACGTGGGGGTGATGGCGCTAGACTATAGCAGCCACAAAGGTGTAGCTACATCTATAGGCCATGCGCCTGGTGCTGCATTAGTCGATCCTGTAGCAGGAAGTAAATTAGCAATTGCAGAGTCGCTTACAAATATAGTATGGGCCAAGCTAACGCACGGATTGAAAGGCGTTTCCTTAAGTGCCAACTGGATGTGGCCCGCAAAACAGGAAGGTGAAAACGCCAGACTATATCAAGCGGTTGAAGCAGTCAGTGATTTTGCTATAAAGCTCGGCATTAATATACCTACTGGTAAAGATTCTCTTTCGATGACGCAGAAGTATCCGAATGGTGAAGTAGTATATTCTCCGGGTACGGTCATTATCTCTGCCGGTGCAGAAGTAAGTGACATCACTAAAACTGTTTCACCTGTCTTGGAAAAAATTGAAGGATCAAAAGTTATACTGATTGATTTTTCTAATGATGATCGTAAACTAGGTGGAAGCAGTTTTGCACAGATATTAAACCTGCTAGGCAACGAAGTACCTACTATAAAAGATGAAAGCTATTTTGCAAAAGCTTTTGAAAGTATCCAATTGTTGATTGGACAAGATCTTATTCTGGCAGGACATGATATATCCGAAGGCGGTATCATTACAGCTTTACTTGAAATGTGTTTCGCTCAACCAAGTGTTGGGCTTACATTAAATCTTTCGTCTCTGCATAGTGATCTTATCAAAGTGTTATTCTCAGAAAATCCAGGTGTAGTAATCCAGGTTTCAGACGAGAGTAAAGTAACATCAGTCTTAAATCAAAATGGAATAAGATATCATATACTCGGTCACGTAAGTGACGAACGAAATGTTACTATCCGTCATCAGGAGCAACTCTTGAAATTTAAAGTAGATGAGCTCCGTGATGTGTGGTATAAAACTTCGTTCTTACTCGATAGCAAGCAACGTACACCTGCACATGCAGAAAGCCGGTATACCCATTACAAAAAGCAGGTTCTTCACTATAACTTCCAGCCCAAATTCGATGGAAGATTTGAAACATATAGTATAGATGCTAAACGCAGAAAACCATCGGGACTAAAAGCAGCCATCATGCGCGAGAAAGGTGTGAATGGCGATCGGGAAATGGCATACTCGCTATACCTTGCAGGATTCGATGTGAAAGATATACACATGACAGATCTTGTTACAGGACGTGAAGATCTCTCGGACGTAAACCTCATTGTATTTGTAGGAGGCTTCTCAAATTCAGATGTACTTGGTTCCGCGAAAGGTTGGGCGGGTGCTTTCCTATACAATCCCAAGGCAAAGCAAGCTCTTGAGAATTTTTACAAGCGAAAAGATACTCTCAGCTTAGGTGTTTGTAATGGATGCCAGCTTGTGATGGAGTTAGGATTATTGTATCCGGAGATGGGTGAAGAACATCCACGCATGCATCACAATGGTTCCGGAAAATTTGAGTCTATATTTCTGAATGTTACCATTCCTCAAAATGATTCCGTTATGCTGAATAGTCTTAGTGGAACACGACTCGGTGTTTGGGTAGCACATGGTGAAGGTAAATTCCGTTTGCCTTCTGATCACTCTCAATTCAAGGTCGCGGCAGAGTATGCATACCCTGAATATCCGGGTAACCCGAATGACTCTGATTATTCTGTTGCAGCACTTTGCTCAAAAGACGGACGGCACCTTGCTATTATGCCACACATAGAAAGATCACTCTTCCCTTGGAACTGGGGATTTTACCCATCAGATCGCAAGCAAGATCAAGTCTCTCCGTGGATTGAAGCTTTCGTGAATGCCCGTGAGTGGGTAAAGAAAAACTCTTGATAACAAAAGGTCTAACCGGCTGTTGTTCTGATGAATGATTAACCTTATATTCACAGAATAACATGCCGGCTTATGAAGAAGATTTTAGCTCCTCTAGTAGTATTGGCACTTCTCACCTCGTGCCTAGGATATAAAGAATTACCAGTCGAATACGACTATAGCTATAAAGGCAACTTTAAAAAGTATCGAACGTTCGACATCATGAAGCCTGCAGGCCCTGCTGACTCCAGCATGGTAAACTCTATCATTGAGAAATCAATTGTAGCACGCATGAAATTCCTGGGCTATCGTCAATCAGAAAACAGACCACATCTTATTATAGGATTCAAAATGTTTGATGATAGTCTTCGGTTTAATGGCTACAATCAACCTGCTATAGAAGAATGGGTGAAGACTCAGAATGATAATATAGAATATGATGCTCAGAAATTTACAATGAGTACGGGCACGCTTCTCATTCAATTCTATGACAGACGTCAGAACAGATCTATATGGCAAGGCTATGCTACCACCATGTATGGTTCAATTGATTTCAACAACAGCAGGCATCTTCGAAATGCAGTTATTTCAATCCTTGATAAGTATCGTTTCTGGGCAGAAGGCTTTATGGAAGGCACAACTGTTTCCAATCAAGAAAATGATCTCTAAATTTTTTCGCTGAGATTAACATTTCTGAAAAATAATTCTACCTTTGCAATCCCAAATTCATGGGTCTGACATCGAATTGACCGGTTTCAGGTGAGTATTGTCCGATGGTGTAACTGGCAACACGCCTGATTTTGATTCAGGAAAGTCCAGGTTCGAGCCCTGGTCGGACAACAGTTTTTTAGAATCCCGCTTATGCGGGATTCTTCGTTAAACGTTGTCCTTGAATTCGTTTGTAAAACGAATCAGTATACTTGATAACAATTAACCGGTAATGACCTAACGGGGCACAACCATGGCAGTTAAAATTTTTAGCGGAAGAGCTACATCCTACCTGGCTGAAAAAATCGCCAACGCTTATGGTGAGCGTTTAGGTGAAGTAAACTATCAGCAATTCAGCGATGGTGAAATGTCACCTTACATCACAGAATCTGTTCGCGGCCATGAGGTATTTCTAATCCAATCAACCTTCCCTCCTTCTGATAACCTGATGGAATTATTGTTGATGGTAGATGCTGCCAAACGTGCCAGTGCATCCAGTGTCAATGTTGTGATTCCTTATTTCGGATACGCTCGTCAAGACCGAAAAGATAAGCCCAGAGTTGCTATAGCTGCAAAGCTTCATGCTAATCTTATTTCTGCAGCAGGAGCAACACGCATCATGGCGTGTGATCTACATGCTGATCAGATTCAGGGCTTCTTCGATATTCCCGTAGATCACTTGGATGGCTCCTATATATTTGTTCCTTACCTTAAATCTTTAGGCTTAAGCGATATCATGTTTGCATCTCCTGATGTTGGTGGTATAAAAAGAGCAAGAAGCTTTGCTAAATTCTTTGACGCTGATCTCGCAGTTTGTGATAAGCATAGAAAAGAAGCAAACAAAGTAGACTCCATGAGACTCATCGGAGAAGTTGATGGTAAAGATGTTGTACTGGTGGATGATCTTGTTGATACTGCTGGTACAATCTGCAAGGCCGCTACATTGTTAAAAGAAAAAGGTGCCAAGTCAGTACGTGCAGTATGTACACACGCTGTGCTTTCAGGCAACGCCTATCAAAATATCGATGGATCTTTACTCGAAGAGTTAGTGGTGTCGGATACGATTCCCTTGAAACAAGAAAGCTCAAAAATAAAAGTGCTTTCGGTTTCTACCCTCTTTGCAAAAGCCATTCGCAAAATTCATGATAATGAGTCGATAAGTTCACTCTTTATCAAACTTTAAAACTTAGAAACTTTTTAATTAAACAATTATATACTTATGAAAACTGTTGAGATTATAGGGTATAGAAGAGCAAATCTCGGCAAGACTGGTTCCCAGAAGTTACGGGATGAGGGTCTTGTTCCCTGTGTATTGTACGGAGGAAATGAACAAATTCATTTTTACTCTCCGATGATCCTGTTCCGTGAATTGGTTTATACCACTGAAGCGCACTTTGTACACATCAATATTGAAGGTGAAGAAGCTCAGGCTATTCTTCAGGAAGTTCAATTCCACCCAGTAAGTGAAGTTATCCTTCACGCTGATTTCCTGCGTATATCAGAAGACAGAAAAATCAAAATGAGCATTCCTGTTCGTTTGGTTGGTACTGCTCCTGGTGTTGCTAAAGGAGGTACACTGGTACGTAAACGCGCTGCGTTGAAAGTATATGGTTTCCCTAAAGATATGCCAGATCATATCGATGTGAATGTTTCGGATCTCGATTTCCATCACGCGATTAAGATCGGTGATATGAAAATAGAAGGTCTTGAATTCCTTGATCCTAAGCAAGCAACCATCGCTGCTGTTGAAGTTCCTCGCGCTGCTAAATTGGCTGCCGATGAAGCTGCTGCCGCTGCTGCTAACCCTGAAGCTGCTCCTGCTGCAGGTGCTAAGAAGGAAGCTCCTAAGAAAGAAGAAGGTAAAAAGTAATCTGATACCTGATCATATAAAAAATCCTTCCCGAGAAACCGGGAAGGATTTTTTGTTTATTACCGATTCGAATGAAATCTTTGGATTCGCGTAACGTCAGTTTTATCATCACTCATATGCGACTATAAATTATTCAGATGAAGTATTTAATTGCAGGACTTGGTAACATCGGGGCGGAATATGAACTCACGCGCCATAATATAGGCTTCCTTGTATTGGATCAACTCGCAGATCAGCATAAAGTAAACTTCACAACGGGCAGGCTAGCGGAAAAAGCTGAATTCAAATTTAAGGGCAAGAGTATTCACCTGATAAAGCCTACTACCTATATGAACCTGAGTGGTAAGGCAATCGCGTATTGGTTACAGGAGCTTAAAATTCCGAAAGAAAATTTATTAGTGGTTGTCGATGACCTGGCGCTCCCCTTTGGAAGTTTGCGTCTTCGTACGAAAGGCAGTGCAGCGGGTCACAACGGATTGAAAAACATAGAACTGTTACTGTCCGGCCAGGAATATTCCAGACTACGTTTTGGTATTGGCAGCGATTTTGGAAAAGGACAGCAAGTGGATTTTGTACTTAGTAATTTTAGCAAAGAAGAATTCAATGCTCTTCCTGAAATCATAAACAAGGCAAATGAAATAGTTTTATCCTTTTGTACCATTGGCCCTGAGCGCACCATGAATCTCTTCAATAAATAGTATACCTATAGCATCATGAAAAATCAAGTACACATAGCCATTCAAATTGTACCTATATCAAAAGGGCATCCTTATCCGATCATTGACAAGGCAATTGAAGTCATCGATAAATCCGGTGTAGCCTATAAAGTCGGCGCTATGGAAACTGTTATGCAGGGAGATTACGATACCATCATGCGTGTTGCCAAAGAAGCACAACAGATTTGTCTCGATTCGGGCGCAGACGAAGTTGTGGTAACGATGAAGGTTCACGCCAGGAAGAGTGGCGATGTGACATGGGACGAGAAAGGTATTCAGTAAAACCTTCATGGTAATCAGTTTAGGTTAACCGCATGATTGCTATATATAGCGTACGATTAACCTATACTGAATATCTATATTGATCAGGATACTTGCGATCCGGATGATACTTCATCAATCGGGCTTACCAGTTTAAGTTTGCCGTCTTTATCTTCTGCCATCAATATCATGCCTTGCGATTCTGTGCCCATCATCTTACGTGGCGCGAGGTTCGCTATAAATGTCACTTGCTTTCCAATCATTTCTTCTGGAGTATAGTGCAGTGCTATACCACTCAAAATGGTTCTGCCTCCCAACCCATCGTTTACACGCAGCTTCAAGAGTTTATTTGACTTCTCCATTTTTTCTGCGGCAGTAACTGTGCCTATACGAATATCCAGTTTGGCAAAGTCATCGAATACAATCTCTGGCTTGAGCGGCTTCACAGGATTATCTATAGCGGCTGCCTGAACCACTGGCTGATGTTTCTTTAAACGCTCAGTTTGTTTTTCAATCTCAGTATCTTCTACATTCCTATAGAGCAATTCTGCTTTTCCCAACGAATGACCTTGCGGAACGATATGAACCATCGCTTCTTTTTCCCAGAAGTTTTTTCTGCTTTGCTTCAAATCGCTGCTCAGTTGTTTACAAATGCTCGCAGCACCATCCGGTAAAAATGGCTCCATGGCAAGTGCTATATTTCCAACAATTGTTAATGCATAGTTTAGTATACATCCGACTGCTTCCATGTCTTCTTTGGCCAGCTTCCAAGGCTCTGTATCAGCCAGGAATTTGTTTCCTATGCGCGACAAATTCAGCATCTGGAATTGAGCTTCACGGAAACGGAAGTTCTTCAACGCATCTGCCATATCTTTCACAGCTTTATCCAGATCGGTATGCGCTTGGGTATACAGTGATAGAACTCTTTTCCTGCGATCATCTGTACCTGGCAATTCATGTTCTGAAGGAACTTTACCATCGAAGTATTTCCAGGTGAGCACCATTACACGATTCACGAAATTACCAAGTATAGATACCATCTCGCTGTTCACCTTCTGCTGATAATCTTTCCAGGTGAAGTCAGCATCTTTTGTTTCAGGTGAGATGGATGTTAACACATATCGCAATTCATCTCTTCTTCCAGGTAAGTCTTGCAAGTATTCATGTAACCATACCGCATGATTACGCGAAGTAGAAAGCTTCTCCCCTTCCAGGTTTAAAAATTCATTTGCCGGAACATTGTCGGGAAGAATATATTCACCCGCAGCCTTCAACATAGCCGGGAAAATTATACAGTGAAATACAATATTGTCTTTGCCTATAAAATGAATCAGTCGTGTTTCAGGATCTTTCCAATACTTCTGCCAGTCGTTCGGCTTCCATTCTTTTGTTGCAGATATATACCCGATCGGTGCATCGAACCAAACGTATAGTACTTTGCCATTGGCATCCGGTAGCGGAACAGGAATACCCCAATCAAGATCACGTGTGATCGAACGTGGTTGTAAACCCTGGTCAAGCCATGATTTACACTGACCATATACATTTGTCTTCCAGTCTTTATGACCTTCTATCAACCACTCTTTGAGCCATCCTTCAAATTTATCCAAAGGAAAATACCAATGCTTGGTGGGCTTCAATACCGGTGTGTTTCCAGAAACAGTAGACCTGGGGTTGATCAGCTGTTTAGGACTTAAACTCGTGCCGCATTTTTCACACTGATCACCATACGCATTCGGGTTACTACAATTCGGACATGTACCAATGATATAACGATCGGCCAGAAATATACCTTCCTGTTCATCATAATACTGATCAGAGGTCTCTTCGATGAAGAGATCTTTATCGTAGATTGTTTTAAAAAACTCCTGCGCTGTCTCGTAGTGAACCGGGTTGGAGGTACGTGAATAAATATCGAATGAGATTCCGAAATCTTCGAACGCCTTCTTCATCAGCTGATGATACTTATCAACGAAGGCCCGAGGTGTTACGCCTTCTTTTCGGGCACCTAATGTTATGGCAACACCATGCTCATCGGAGCCACAGATAAAGGCTACATCCTCTCCCCTTAACCGAAGGTAGCGGGCATATGTATCTGCTGGCAAATACGCGCCAGCAATATGGCCGATGTGAAGAGGACCGTTGGCGTACGGCAAAGCAGCCGTGAGAGTATATCGTTTAAAGTTAGTCATGATTTTATGCACGAGCGTGCAAAGATGATAATAGAATTGGAGCTAAAAAAATTCCTTTCCGCAATCAGATCGAAGGCTTTTCAGCATCATCATCCTGCTTAGGAGGCGTAGACGGGAAGACAACGTAAAATTCAGTAAAACCCTCAGGAGTGGTTAGCAGCCCAACTTTACCGCCAAGCTTTGCTGTAGCAGTCTTAACGATGTATAGCCCTATACCTCCTGTTTCCGATCGCTCCGATGCCCGGAAGAACATTCTGAAAAGCTTGCCGGGATTCGCTTCGCTGATACCGATACCGTTGTCGATAACACGCACCTTCACTTGGTCCTGGTCATTGGACGTGACATGTATATCTACAAATGAATCTACACGCTCGGAGTCGTTGTAAAACTTGATTGCGTTATCAATGAGGTTCTCCAATACAATGCGAATAAGTTCTTTATCCGATAATATAGTCGATTGATTGCTGATGTGTCTTCTGATCTTTAGCTTTTGAGGAAGTCCTTTCTTCTTCTCCAGCAACAACACATCGTTTACGATTGACTCAAAGTCAATGCGCGCAACACTCAACTTCGAGTTGTTAATCTGGTTGATGATCAGCAAGCGCGTAAGTATAGTATTCAATCGCTCTGCTGTTGTATCAAGCTTGCTCAAGTAGTCGAGTGCCACGGGATCTTTTACATCCATCAAAGCCACGTTACACATACCTTTTAAGCTCGCGAGCGGCCCGCGTATATCATGGGATGTTTTATAGATAAAGTTATCAAGCTCATCATTCACTTGCTTGAGTGATTGATTGACACGCTCCAAATCAACAGTCTTCGACTCAACCTCTTTATCAAGATATTTATTTTTACTTTCCAGTAATTTGTTCTGTTCTTCAATGACTTCCTTCGCCTCCGAAAGCTGAGCATTCACCCGCTTGATCGTCCGGTTACTCCGTTGTAACACCAATACCAATAACCCGGCAAGCATAGCAATTACTGCTATAGCTATATTTAGGTCACGCTGTTGTTTGATTACTTCTTCTTTAGCAGCGATGGTGGCGATGTTTTCGCGTTGTTCGTAATCAGTTTGAACTCTCGACAGGTTCTTAATCAGTGATTCGTTATAAATGCTGTCTTTGAGTTCTATATACTTTTCCTGATACAAGGCTGCCGCTTCAAATTCCTTAGTTTGATTAAACAAAATTGAAAAGGCCTTATATATCTCAATCAATAAAAGATTATAGTCAGTTTCATTTGCAATAGATTCTGCTTCCATTAAGGACTTCCTTGCATCCTCAACCATGTTCATATTGGTATATATTCTTGATAAGTACACAAGGTTCTCGAGCCGCCATCTTTTATCATCTTTCTTCTTAGCTGTTTCATAAGACTTTAAGAAGTATTCCTTTGATTTTAATCTCAGTAAATTATCATGAGTTGTTTCTGACTCGATAAAATAAGATACCCCAAGTCCAAATTCACCTTCAATTCTAATAGCATCACTACAGTTTGTATTGCATATGGCAAAGCCATTCTCGATAAAACTTCTTGCCTTTCTATAATCATTCAATTGATTATAGCAAAGCCCTATATTTATCAATAATCTATCGAGGTCATATGTATCCTTAATCTCGTTTTTTAAGGCTAGGCATTGCTCGTAATAGTCTAGAGCTCTTTCATAATTTTTGAGCTTGAAATAAACAAGCCCTATATTATTCAACGCAATACTAATTTCGTCCTTCTTACCCTGCCTTTCTCTGATAACTAAAGAGCGGAAATGATATTTTAAAGCTTCATCATATTCCGCTCTGAATGTATGTGCTAAAGCCAATGTATTTAGAATCTTTTTTTCTTCGTCCTCAAAATGATTGCGAACAGCACAAGGAAGTATTTGGTTTAATAAAGTGATGGCAGCTTCCAGATTATCCTGCCTGCGTAGCATTTGTCCTTTAATTCTTGTAGACCTAACGATTTCCAAACTGTCTCCTGCTTTGAGCGCAAGTATAATAGCTTCATTCGCGTATACGAGTCCCTGCGTGTCATCTACTCCTGACAACTCAAATGTGAGATTAAGTAAAACATCATATCGCGCTTCATCAGATGTTTTATCCAACAAAGTTTTCAACGAGTCAATTTTAGTTTGTGAATAAGCACACTTGAGAGTGACCAGCAAGAAAGCAAATACAATCAACGGTAAGAATGAGCCTCTCCCTTTAAAAAAAAATTGGTACACGTGTGATCTTCAAAATTTTATTAAACGAAATATTAATTCCTGACAAAGGATCTTTGATGCACAATTTAAGAACAAAATAATCGAAAAACCTAAATCCTTTATTACTATGAAAAAATTGATTTACATTCTCATGCTTTCGTTACTGGCCGGTATAACAGTTACCTCCTGCACAGAAGAAGAAGTAACTCCACAAATTGAGCTAAATGGTGGTGGTGGTGAATCAGAGGACAAAGAAAAACCAAGATAGAAAACATTTCAGTTACATATTTTAATCCAAGATCAGAATGAAAAATAAAGCAATACTCTTCCTATCTATAGCAGCAATACTAACTCTCTCATTTACATTTGTATCGGTTAACCGATTTTCAACCAAAGGTGCTGAGGGTGTTCAAAATAAAGTAGACAAAACCTCAAGTGCGCAACCAGGTGGTTTTGCAATGGAGGATAAACTTTAGTAATAATATTATTCCTCCCGTTTTAGGTTAATATCTAGCATAAAAAACCACAAACAACAATGCTGCTCATGATTCAAAATATAATCATAAGCAGCATTGTTGTTTATATACAATTGAAGGATTTTCTCTATAATCCACAACACAGTTTATGACGTCTGCCAATTAGGCAACAGCAGGTGGGTTGTTCGATTCCCATGATAAGCGGTGTAACAAGGAAAAGAAAAATACTCCCTAAAAAGACAGATTTCTGAACAGCATTCGCACTCGTTTACTTTATCAAACACGTAAGCTATGTAATCCACTGACTAGAATTACGTGTAATAACGCATATTAAAGTAATACTTTAAGTATTAATATATGGTCTTAAGGGACATTTATTACATTATAAAATCGTCATATTACGTAGGAAATGTAACCAAAACAATCTGATTTACCCTGATTCAGATATACAAAATGCTGTTTTAAAGCCTGGCTAACACTGTTTGTAACAGGTAACCAGTAATCTTCAGCAGAAAACCGACATTACCATTGAAATTTCATGTTCTATCGATTTGTGCCACGGCCGGGAAGGGAAACAAGGAGTTCAGCCAGGCAAATATTCTCCTTATTCGAACCAGACCTTGGAATGCAGACGATGATAAATTGTTTATGTCGCTTAAAAGCTTTTGAAATTTACCAGAAGAAAGAATATTGGTCGTTCGTTCCAGCTACTAACTAGCTATCACCCAGCTGGCATGTACTTTCACCCACTCAGCATTCAGTAGTTTACGAATTCGCAGGATACATTCTACGAAATTTATATTCATATCAACCAACATCAAAGTATACCCTTTACCTTCACTAAAACGCAACGTACTTATAATATATATTGGCCCGGTTCTTTACTGTTTGTATACCTTTGGTAGGTGTGTTTTTTAAGATTTCAGATAAATTATTGATAACTATATCTACTTCTCCGCTTGATTTATGTTGTCGTCTGGTTCTGATAGCTGTACACACATTAACTTATTTGTAAAGTTTTGTTATACACTATCCTTTAATCATATATATTTCCTTTGCAAGGGCTATTGATTTTACCTCGTTGCTACAATTGTTTTACAAAACTGCTAATCCAATCAGGATATACTTCGTATACAAGGCCGATATTAAATGGCGGTAGAGATCTTTGATGAAGAGAAATATCAAGAGCTTGAAAAGGAATTAATCCGTTCGAAGCGCGTAAATAGAATTTTGACGTTATCTGCGATTATTTCTTTAGGCCTATTGTTTTACCTAAATCAGTTTTAAAAAATTAGAAGGGGTGACTCACTTTCTTTTTGTGCACTATTTTCAAGAAAGCATCACCCCATCTATGTAGTTCTATGCAACTACTTCCTTATGCGCCTTCCGGGGCGTTAACTGAAGCTGTTGAAACATCTCCTGATCTTTTATATAGCCTGGGTTAGGAGTAGTTAGAAGTTTATCTCCAGCAAATATACTATTGGCTCCTGCCATGAAGCAGAGTGCTTGTTCCTCGAGGTTCATGCGTACACGGCCTGCTGACAAGCGTACCATTGTTCTTGGCATAGTGATACGGGCGGTAGCAATCATGCGTACCATCTCCCACACCGATACCTTAGGTTGATCTTCGAGTGGTGTTCCTTCCACTGGTACTAAAGCATTTACCGGTACTGATTCAGGATGCTCGGGTAACGTTGCTAATGTGAGAAGCATACCGATCCGGTCATCTTCCTGTTCCCCCATACCAATGATACCACCGGAGCATACAGATATATTTGCCTTCCGAACATGGCTTAAGGTATCGAGGCGATCTTTATAGGTACGCGTAGTGATGATATCATCATAGTACTCTTCGCTGGTATCGAGATTGTGATTGTATGCGTAGAGTCCTGCATCTTTCAACTTCTGTGCTTGTTCAGGCGTAAGCATACCGAGTGTGCAGCATACTTCAAGGCCCATTGAGTTCACACCCTTTACCATTTCGATTACTTTATCGAAGTCACGGTTGTCGCGTACCTCGCGCCATGCGGCTCCCATACAGAATCGAGTGCTACCAGATTCTTTCGCTTCTAAAGCTTTCTCTATTACTTCGTTTACTTCCATCAGCTTCTGCACTTTTACTTCGGTGTGATAGCGTGCGGCTTGCGGACAGTACGCGCAGTCTTCAGGACATCCTCCGGTTTTTACCGAGAGCAATGTACATACCTGAACCTCTTGTGGATCATGAAACTCACGGTGTACACTTGCTGCCTGATAGATGAGTTCCAATACAGGTTTATTATAGATGGCTGCGATTTCTTCGCGTGTCCAATTATTGCGTATAGCGGTCATGTATATATTTCAGTAGGTTAATGATTAATGAAGTTGAATTTCGAACGGCATGCGCGCCTGTGTTCCCTGGTAATTTTTAATCTTGTTCAATTGCTGATACCAAATATAAGATTCACCCAATTCAGATTTGATTGCATCGGTCTTCGCATTCTCTTCCAGTTGTGTCATCAGTTGTTCGAGGAAAGCTTTGTGCTTCGGATAGAAACGGATTTTATAGTCATCTGCAACGCCTGCTTTTTCTGCGGCAATTCTCACCGCATCATCAAAGCCTCCGAGTACATCAACAAGTTTCCGTTCGGTTGCCTGTGCACCTGACCATACACGACCAGAAGCTACCTTTTTAATTTCTTCTACAGATATACCTCTGCCTTCTGCTGCTTTACCGGTAAATGTATCATAGTGATCGTTCAGATTCTTCTGCCAGAAATTCTTTTCTGCTTCTGTCAACGGTCTGGATACAGTATACATTTCTCCAAATTCTCCAGTCTTTACTTCGTCAAATGTAATGCCGAGTTTATTACCGAGAAATCCACTCATGTCGAACATCATCCCAAAAATTCCGATAGAGCCTGTGATCGTATGAGGTTGCGCCACGATGGTATCACAGCCCATCGCCATATAATAACCTCCTGATGCCGCATAGTCGCCCATGGAAGCTATCACTGGCTTTGCTTTCTTCGCGAGTTGTATTTCACGCCACATCATATCCGATGCACGAAATTCTCCGCCTGGAGAATTTACACGGATAACAATCGCTTTGATATCATCATCGGTACGTGCTTTACGAATCTCCTCTACAAACGTATCAGCGCCGATTACTTGTTGCTGATCATCAGCTTTACCCGGCATAATCGTACCATCTGCAACGATAACAGCAATCTCGTTCTTAGAACTTTTATAGGATGAGAAGCTCTTCCTATATTTAGTATACTTGATAAATTTTATATCATCACTTTCAGAAAGATTCAAACGGCCTTTCAGATTTTCTGTCAATTGATCCTTATAGAGCAACTCATCTACCAATCCAAATTGTTTTGCTTCTGCTGCATTGTGCACAAGCATTTTATCTGAAATCTCTTTCAGTTTTTCTACCGGGATGTTACGGGATTCTGAAATGCGTTGAAGTGTAAATCCATATATAGAGTTGGCAAGCTCTGTAAGTTGCAGTCTATTCTCAGGACTCATCTTCTCGAGTATAAATGGTTCAACAGCACTTTTAAATTCACCTACTCTAAAGATCTGTGGTTTTATTTCCAGTTTATCGAAGAGACGTTTGAAGAAAGATATCTCTATCGTTAAACCATTGAATTCAACTTCGCCTTCGGGATTAAGGTATATCTTATCAGCAGCCGATGCGAGGTAGTATGCGCTTTCAGACATCACTTCATCGTAGGCAATAACCCATTTACCGCTCTTGCGGAAATCGAGTAATGACTGACGAATTTCCTCAATGGTCGAGAAGCCGGCCATCGGGTAACTTACTTCCAGGTAAATACCTTTGATACTCGCATCATCTTTCGCATGCTTGATTACCTCTTTAAGTTGCAGCAATCCAATCTTGGGTCCTTCACTTGAGAAAGGCAATCCCTCCAACGGATTTTCAGTTTGAAGCTCCGTGATCTGTGCGTCTAATTTCAAATGCAATACTGAGTTGTCCGCTACAATCACTTCATCTTCAGCGGTTATACCTCCAATAACGCCAATCAATAAAATAAAAGAAATGACGGTAAAAAGAATCAGTGCCAAAAAAGCGGCAAAAAAGCTCTTCCAAAAATTCATACGTGTTGACTTTAAGGTTCGAAATTAAGCAATACCCAACCGAATAAAAAAGTATGTTTGCAGGGTACACAATTACATGAACAACGGTATTTTTCTTTTGTTAGGAAGCAATCTGGGCGATCGCGCTCAAAACCTTGAAACTTCCCGAAATCTTATTCAGCAAACGGCTGGAAGAATCGTGAAAGCTTCTTCCATTTATCAAACTGCTGCATGGGGTAAGAGTGATCAACCGGATTTTTATAACCAGGTTATCGAGATTGAAACGCTCCTCGATCCTGACACACTGTTACAAACTACCCTGCAGATCGAAGAGCACATGGGGAGAACGCGGACGGAAGTCTGGGGATCGCGAATAATTGATATTGATATACTTCTTTATGGAGATGTTATTGTCGAGCATGAACGTCTGAAAATACCGCATCCTCAAATGACAAATCGGAGATTTACGTTGGTGCCGCTATCCGAAATTGCATCAGAAGTTATCCACCCCATCACCAGAAAAGAGATTCGAGAACTCTTATTGATCTGTGAAGATCAACTTGCTGTTGTGAAGGTATAAGTGTGTGCACAGTATATATGCACACACCTTTCGATATACCTAAAGACTGGATACTTCTGCTTCCGGTGATATCTTTTTTACAAGACCTTGAAGTACTTTTCCCGGGCCACATTCTATAAATGTTTTGCCACCGTCCTTTACCATATTCTGCACAGATTGTGTCCAGCGAACAGGCGCTGTCAATTGTGCTATCAGGTTTTTCTTGATTGTTGCTATATCTGTTGCCGGTAGTGCATTTACGTTTTGATATACTGCGCAGATCGGTTGTTTAAAGGAAGTGCTTTCAATGGCAGCAGCAAGTTCTTCACGTGCAGGTTCCATCAATGGAGAGTGAAATGCTCCTCCTACCTGGAGTGGCAAAGCACGTTTAGCACCTGCAGCTTTCAGCTTTTCACAGGCGATTTCAATCCCTTTCATCGTTCCTGAAATAACAAGCTGTCCGGGGCAATTATAGTTTGCCGCAACCACAACCTCCTCGATAGACGCACATATATCTTCAACAATCTTATCATCTAAACCAAGGATTGCAGCCATGGTCGAAGGATTAATCTCACAGGCATGTTGCATCGCCAAAGCTCGCTTTGAAACAAGACGAAGGCCATCTTCAAAGGATAATGTTTTATTGGTAACCAATGCGGAGAATTCACCAAGTGAATGGCCCGCAACCATGTCCGGCTGAAAAGTATCGCTCGACAAAGCAATACCTACTGAATGTAGAAATATAGCGGGTTGAGTAACTTTAGTTTGCTTCTGCTCATCTGCGGTTCCTTCAAACATGATCTTAGTCAGTTTAAAGCCAAGGATATCATCTGCCTGATCAAACAGTTCTTTTGCCTTTGCGCTTGATTCATACAGGTCTTTACCCATACCGGTGAACTGTGCACCTTGTCCTGGAAATACATATGCCTTCATAAATTTTCAGATAGGGATAAACTATCCGCGCTCAAAAATAATAAAAAGCTGAAATGTGTGAAGATTGTGCTTGTAATCGGCTAATTATTACGACATCCCAACGGCTGAAGCATTGTAAATCGAACAGGCACGATCGACTTGATTTCCAAGTTTATCGTGCCTGCTATAAGATTCAATTATATCTTTTACCTATTGCTGACCGTCTACCAAATGCACCCATCCTTTAAAGGTTTGAGTACTGCTTCCAGGGTCAAGAGTAATAAAGGTGACTTCAGCTACATAATAGTAAACAGCGGGTGATAACTCTACACCACTGGAATTTTTACCATCCCAGTCAATGAATATACTATTCTCACTGCCAGACTCATAACTATATACTTCTTGTCCCCAGCGGTTAAACACTTTGAACTTAACTTTCTCTACAAAGCGTGCACATTTTTCTATCAGGTTCTGAGGTATAACGCACTCTTCTGGATTTGAACAGCTCTCCAAGTAATCACGGATGTTGAAGGCACTAAACACATCATTCTTGCCATCACCGTTTGGTGTAAATACATTCGGTAATTCATAGTAAGGACAGTTGTCATTACATACAGGCTCGCTGGGTTCACTCTCATTTCCGGAGCGGTCTACTGCTACTATAGTATAGCATCGCGCGAAGGAAGGAAGATTTGTATCCGAATATGTTGTTTGTACAGCCGGTACTTCTGCAATGAAAACACTCTCACCTCCAGGTGTGGCAGATCTATATATCCGATAGCTGCTAATATCTGATTGGCATTCGGTAGCTGCATCATTGCTCCAGTTCAGCACATTGCTATAAGTACTTCCAAAACATGAGTTCTGCTGTGACTTGAATTGATCGCAATCCAGTAAGTCAACAGTAAGAATAGGTTTGCAAGGAGGAATGCTATCTCCTGGTTGTACACAAATTATTTGCGAGAAGTTCTCCAGCGGCTCCGGAATTTTAGCAGGGTTACCATATCCCCCACGCGTTTTTACACGATAGCAGTATGTTGTTCCTTCGTTCAGTGGAGTATTGTTGTATTGTCCCTTATCTGTATACTGTAATCCATCGATCGTGGCATCTATACTATCAATCAGAACAAGCTCTGACTCGGTAGAACCTTCAGGGCCTCTATAGATGAGATGCCTCGGATGATCTTGTATCTGATTAGACCAAGGCACAACGGCTGTCCAATTCAATTGAATTTGTCCTACTTGTGATTTTGTATCAAGCCTTACAGCAGAGGCAACATCTGAAGCGCCCACGAATTTAATAGGCAGAGACGAACCTGGAGAATATGCTGCTATACTATAATTATATATACTCTCTTCGGTATTCAGCCCAGGATCGAGGAACGTAGTATCGCTTAGGGTAGCGACAAGCGTTGAATCTGTGCCGCGTGTATACCCGATAGCCCTATATACTTCATAAGTATAAGGCGGTGGATATAGTGTCTTATTGGCATCGAATGGTCGCTTCCAACTGACGCGTATTTGTCCATCTGTAGTACCTGTTTTTTCAACACTCACATTTGTAATAATGGGAACATCGGCAGGAATCGGCCCGACACAAGTATCTTTTGATACATAACTTTCTCCTCCATCTGGAAGTGGAAATGTAGCCACGAGTCTGTAGCAGTACATAGCACCCGGTGCCAGCCCTTTACCTCCGTTGTTATCTATATACTGTGTTACCTGAGTTCCAGAAGCAGTCTTAGCTGCAATGGTAGCAATGTTGGTATATCCTAAATAGTCGGGCATACCGGTCTGGCAAGTATCCGGCCTGAAAGAAGTACTATCAACTTTACGCCATATCTGCATTTTCTCGGCATTAACACAGAAGTATGGATCCCATTTTATAGTCGCCTGTCGTTTACTGATATCCAATGTCGCGTCATTCCACTTTGGTGCCGGCCCGACAACTTTAATACGCCATGTTTTATAGGTGACGAGCGAGACACCATTACTCCGGCTATCGGAAACTTTAAACACTACCTGGTACGGTTGCTCACGAATATGCTCACAGGTTGTGTGCCATTCAAACTCCAGTTTACCTGGCGAGTTTTGGAATATAGCAGGATCCGGCGAAACAGTAGCCGGTGACTCTGAAGGTATAAATTCAAAAATCTGAGAGAAGGCTTCGAGCTTCACTTTATCTGGTGGTATATCTGGATCTGTTCCAATTATAGTTTCCTTCAGTGTCTTTCCGGCTTCAATACAAACATCTTCTGGTACTTCAAGATCTGGTCGCTGATTATTACAATCATCTTCTACAATGATTTGCATATCACGTCTTACATATCCCATTGCTACCCATTTACCAAGTACCTTCCGCCACTCGCGAACGATGAATGCTATATTATATTCTCCGGCAAACCCGGGAGCATCCCAGGTGATGGTGCCATCCAGTGAATTTATATTAAAGACAGGAGGGCCATCATCAGTTTCATTACCGGTATTGAAGTCAACATAAAATTTAGGGTCGTTGGGAGCTCTATAGTTTAAAACAGTTGCGTTACGGTCTCTATAAGGAACAACCATTTCATATGATAAACTATCATTTCCATCTGGATCAAAGGCACCCGGGTTGTGAAAAAAAGCTTTGCCGGAGCAAGCTCTGTCGATTGGAGGAATAGTAAGATCAGCTGGTGTACTGCAGCCCAAAAAAGGATCAATAACAATTTGTGTTTCTATATAGAAGGTAGTGTTTACCGAATTGTCCATGTTAAGAACACCTTCGTTACGGTTAGGCTCTACATAGCTGATTGTATATCTGCCAGGACCACCGTATGTCCATTCAACAGTATAGAATGCACGCGCAATACCACGTTGTGCATCGATCACAGAATAGTTGGGATGACCTGGACCAATCTCAGGAATCAATATTCTTGGACTCTTATCACCGAAATCTAGGTAATCCTGGTCGCCACCAAAAAGAACATTTGTATTGAGCGTGTTGGTATAAACAATAACGGTTATGCTATATTTTTTTGCGTCACAGGTTCCTATCCTCTTAACAATGATATTTCCTGCGCGTAAGTGCGTGGCAAATGCTGTTACGCCTGATAAAATAAAACAAAAGACCAGGAAAATTCCTCGTACTATACTTCGGGTTAAAAGGGGCGCCTTCATGGATGTAAATGTATTGTCCTGTTGATCAACATCAAAAGAATACGATAAGTTACAATATAAAATCTTCCGATTGAACTTGAAAGATCAACTACTTTAACGGTATGAAACCGTTTTTATTCTTAACCTGGGACCAGTTTTTAAAAATTTGGCAGGTTTTCACTCCCCCTCCCGTCAGTTCTTTCCGATCCTTCATCAAAACAACGTAACACTTTGCTTTCATAACGGCGCCTCGAATATCTCACTTCACTTCGTCTCCAGACCAGCCCAATTAGAAATGTATTACAAGGGTTGAGGTGACCTCATCATCAATCCTTTTATACCTCACTATAAAAATTACTTAAGCAGTTAATTTATAATGTATACCTGATCACCTATTTGCACGATCCTCGGAATGTATTTACCAGCTTTACTTTCCGCTGATCGATAATTATTTTTGAGTATTCATAAAATAATTATACCCTTAATTTTCTCTCTTGGATATAATCTAATATCTTCGTCTCTACCAAACCAACCTATTAACCGTTCATGAAATCCGATCCTAAAGCCTTGAAGGCTTCCTTGCTAAAACGCGAGCTAGAACTTCAACGCCTTATTCGTCAAATGAAATTTGATCAACTTCACAACAGTTCAGTGTACAGAAATCTTGAAAAGGAACTGACCGTTGTAAAAGAACAGCTTACCTTTCAGGAATCCTGACGACCAGGCTCCCATACTTTTATAAGTAGTATCTTAAAATTTATCACAAAACCCTTTGTGTAGATTACTGTCATGTCTAAAAAAGGTTTGATCCTTCGATACAAATCATTGAACTTTACGCGCTTAAACTATTGATAACACTATGCGCGTAGTTGGAGAAATCCCACATCCGGATTGCAAGATTACCCTCTTTGCCTGGAACAACCGCTACCTTATTAAATTTGAGCAAGGGCTTATGGAACAAACTTTTAAGATCAACGAGTATGATATTACGGCCGAAGCTGATCTTCGCACCTTGATCAACGAAGAGTTTATCCGCCAGACCCTCACCCGGTTTGAAGAAATGGAGACTAGCCTTCGCGACAGGTTGAATGTGATAGGTTAACTGTTGTGTGGCCTTAAGATTTAACGAATAACCATAACGTTCAACTTTTCACTATTTTGCGTCCCCGAATGGAAGTCGTAGAGAAGAAAAATAAGAATAAGAAGTACAAGCCCATCCTGGATGGTATACCTGATTGGCCTGTCTATCAATTGAGTAAAAACCGCAAGGAGTTTATAGAAGAGGTTGCGAATAATTCCATTGCACGTGTAAAGGAATTACGCCCTACCACGAAACAACTTATTGACGAACTTCAAACTACTGTTTATCGCGAACAACAACGCATGAAGCGGAATCGCTGGCGTGTTGATCCGGTAGATGAACCACGCTTTTGGGCCTCGATCAAAGAGGACATGGTAGGTCTCGATACGAAACCTCCAGAAGAAGCTCAAGTTAAAGCTGAGGAAATTTTGCATCGAATCGTTTCCCGCTATGCGAATGAAATTGCGGGAAACTTTAACGCCAGTTCCTATAAAGTAACTCGCGAGATTGTAAAATTCTGGTTCTCGCGTTTATTGAATGGAGCACGTGTAAAAAAATTCGGTGCCTTTTTCAGGAATCGCTATACGCTACGCGATAAGATTCACATTGTTGGTAAAGTAAAGCAACTGCGAACACTGGCCACAAAGGGAACAGTGATCATGGTGCCTACACACTTTAGCAATCTTGACTCCATCCTCATCGGGTGGGTTATTCATTCGCTTGGATTACCTGCCTTTATATATGGAGCCGGGCTGAATCTTTTTAACATCAAGATCTTCGCTTACTTTATGAATAGCCTTGGTGCTTATAAAGTTGATCGAAGAAAAAAGAATCTTCCTTACCTCGAAACACTTAAATTATACTCAACGCTTGCCATACAAAAGGGAGCGCATAGTTTATTTTTCCCCGGGGGAACACGCTCGCGTTCGGGAGTTCTTGAAAAACAACTCAAGCTCGGATTACTCAGTTCAGCCGTTGAGGCGCAACGCAATCTATACATTGATTCTTTAGCAAAAGATGAAGAGGTACGGAAGATCTTTGTTGTTCCTGTTACACTGAATTATCACTTCGTACTGGAGGCACCAGACTTAATTGATGATTATCTATCGGTAAAAGGACAAGATCGTTATCTGCCAGAACAAGATAAATATGGTAGCTGGCAATTGCTTCAGTTCCTGTTCAAATTCTTCACCAAAGGATCTAATATTTCAGTTTCCATTGGCAAGGCGCTCGATGTTATGGGTAACTATGTAGATGACAATGGCAACAGCCTTGATCCGCAGGGAAGAATTATCGATACACGTGACTACTTTATCAGCAATGAACAAATAACGATTGACAAACAACGGGAAGATGAATATACCCGGATGTTAAGTCAGAAGATCGTATCGGAGTATCATCGCATCAACAGAGTATTCGCAAGTCACCTGGTTGCTTTTGTGGCATTTGAATTATGGCAGAAGAAGCATCCAAAACTTGACCTGTTCGGACTGCTGCGTCTTCCGGAAGAAGATCAAGTTATACCATACGAAGAATTTCGCGAAACGTGTAAACGCGTTCGCAAGCAGATCTATAAATTAAAAGATGAAGGTAAAGTATACCATGCTACACATCTGAAAGGTAATATTGATTTAGTTATCCGTCATGGGCTCGACAACGTGGGTATATTTCATTTGAAAAGACCGCTGTTGCTTAACCGTGAAGGAAACATAATCACGAAAGACTTCAATACATTATATTATTACCACAACAGGCTGGTTGGCTATGACCTTGAAAAGTTTATCTGACGATAAACCGGTTGGCGTAATCGGGGCTGGTAATTTCGGCAGTGTGGTGGCAAACCTTCTGGCGCAGCACCGTAAAGTATTACTCTATGCTCGTGATGAGAAAGTAATACAACGCATTCTGGAGACACGTGAAAACCGCGGGCACATGATGCACGCGAACATTGAACCTATCAACGACCTCGCTGTCATGGCACGCGAGTGTAACGTGTTGTTCCCGATTGTTCCATCGGAGCATTTTCGCTCTATGATGAAACAATTGTCACCACATCTTCACCCCTACCATATTTTAATTCATGGCACAAAAGGTTTTGACCTTACGCTTACAAATGGTCAAAGCATAGAGACTATAACAAAGCTGAATCGAAGCCAGGTAAAAACCATGAGTGAAGTGATCATGGAAGAAAGTGTTGTTGTTCGCGTGGGATGTCTGGCGGGCCCTAACCTTTCCAAAGAGCTTGCGGCAAATCAACCGGCAGCAACAGTTATAGCCAGTCATTTCAACGAAGTAATTACTCTTGGCAAACAATTACTGCGCAACGACCACTTCCAGGTATATGGCAACAACGATCTTGTTGGAGTTGAACTCGCAGGTGTCCTTAAAAATATTATTGCTATAGCAGCGGGAGCATTAAGTGGTCTTGGCTATGGCGAAAACGCAAAAGGATTATTAGTCAGTCGCGGCATGGTGGAAATGATATACCTCGGCCGTGCCCTGGGAGGAAATACAAAAGCATTTTTAGGAGTTGCTGGTATAGGTGATCTCGTAACTACTTGTAACAGTTCGTTGAGCAGAAACTTTACGATCGGTCACCGGCTTGCTAAAGGTGAAACGCTAAAACAGATTCTGGAGAGCACCGATGAAGTTGCTGAGGGTATAAATACCATTCGCATTACAAAGAAATGCGCTGACTATTACAAGGTTCGCGCACCGATTACAAATACACTATACCAAGTGCTGTTTGAAGATCTTACCATGAAGCAAGCACTCCGTTACCTGATGCGCTACCCGCTAAATGTTGATATTGATTTTCTTTAACACTTAGCATTATCCGTTAGTCGCATCCACAGGCAACGTATATACAGTCAACGATTAACAACAAAAAAGCAGCAGGCTTATGGCTTGCTGCTTTTTTCAATATATAGTATAGTAAAATTACTTCACTACATTAATCTTCAAGGTGTTTGTACGCGCTTTTTCCTGAATCGGCATACTTGCCAGAATGATGAACAAGTCACCGGATTGAACGTGTCCTTCTTCTTTCAGAATTTTTTCCACATCGGCTATAGTTTCGTCAGTAGAATTTATCTTATCATAATGATACGCTTGTGTTCCCCACACCAGGTTCATTTTTGTCAACAACGATTTGTTGGATGTAAACACAAATATATTTGCATTCGGTCTATAGGCTGAAGATTGAAAAGCAGTATAGCCGGATTGTGTCATCCCTACAATTGCTTTTGCTCCTACATCTTTAGCAAGTTTACAAGCTGCTAATACAAAGTTATCGTGGTTATAGGTTGGTGAATTTTTATTTACATCACGGAAGCGATAATAAATATTCGGGCTCTTCTCTACGGAAGCTACCGTACGCACCATACTGCGAATTACTTCAATCGGGTATTTACCGGCAGCTGTTTCTGCTGAAAGCATTACTGCATCAGCGCCATCCATTACTGCATTGGCAACGTCATTGGTTTCAGCGCGTGTAGGGCGAGGGTTCTCAATCATACTCTCCATCATCTGCGTAGCAACAATAACAGGCTTCCCTGCTTTGTTACATTTCTCAACCAGCATTTTCTGAACCATCGGCACTTCTTCGAGCCAGATTTCAACCCCCAGATCTCCACGTGCTACCATTACAGCATCCGTTAAAGCGATGATCTCATCAATGTTGCTAAGGGCTTCTGGTTTTTCAATCTTCGCTACAATCCGCGCATTGGATTTTTTTGAATCGATGATAGAACGTAATGATTCTATATCGAAAGCTTTACGTACAAAAGAAAGCGCGATCCAATCCACATCATTTGCCAAACCGAATTCAAGGTCTTTCAAATCTTTTTCTGTCAATGAGGGAGCAGAAACTTTTGTGAATGGAAGATTTATACCTTTTCGTGATTTAAGAGGTCCGCCATAAACAACTTCTGTTACTACATCTATATCACGGATTTCCTTTACTTTCAATTCTATCTTACCATCATCAACCAGAATGGTATCACCAACTTTTACATCTCTCGGAAGATTTTTGTACGAAGTGCTGGCGATCTCACGATTACCAACCAAGTCACGTGTTGTGATGATCAGTTCTTGTCCACGTTCGATTACAGTGCCTGGCTCAACTTCATCCACTCTGATTTTCGGGCCTTGTAAATCCTGCAGCAGCGATACCGTTGTCCCTAACTCTTTGTTCAACTCGCGTACGAAGTTGATTACTTTCAAATGATCTTCATGTTTACCATGAGAGAAGTTAAGCCGGAAAACATCGACTCCTTCTTTGATCAATGCGTGAAGCATCTCTTTTGAATTTGAAGCAGGGCCTACAGTGGCAACAATTTTAGTCTTGTTGAACGATACTTTTTCTAACATAAAGGTTTAAGATATTTCGTATGGATGAATAATATGAAATAAATCAGCGTGCATGGAAGGGATCAGAAAATAAAATTTGATTTAGACTTGAGGCCATCCATAGGTATGAACGCCACAAACTGAATAGAAGGTATTGACTTGATCAACTCCAGCAACTGCAGATGGGTGTACTGATCTTTCATAGCCGCCAAAATTATAAAATCGAAGTGAGGAAATTCAGGGATTAAAAAATACTTTCCGGGCTCAGTATCCAAAGGTTTGTTTTTAAACAGTTTCAAACGATTGAGTTGAGTTTCAAAAGCATAGAAAGAAAAAAATTTTTCTTCATTATTTTTAAATCCCACTGCTAAATCGGGCTGTTTTACCAGTTGAACATGTAATGCCTGGTTAATTTCCCACGCGAGTTTATAGCCACGTGCTGTTGAGGTCAGTCCCAACAGATCAAAGTCATATTCATATTCGATAACAAGTTTGCTTTTCTTCATTTTCCTATGAATTCACTCCTTATTAGAGCTTTGAGGCTATTCAAAAAAGTTTGATAATATTCACGTAAATCTCTTTCTTTGCAACTGATTTTTAAATCATAAACCTTAAAAACATGTCTGAAATTGCACAAAAAGTAAAGCAGATCATCATCGAAAAACTTGGTGTTGAAGAATCTGAAGTTACTCCTGAGGCTAGCTTCACTAACGACCTTGGAGCTGACTCACTTGACACCGTAGAACTTATTATGGAGTTCGAAAAGGAATTCAATATTTCTATCCCGGACGACCAGGCTGAAAATATTTCTACTGTTGGCCAGGCCATCTCTTACTTGGAGCAAAACGTAAAGAAATAATTGACCACTGCCTTTATACAACCACACCCCATAGATCATGAGATTGAAGCGAGTAGTCGTTACAGGACTTGGTGCACTCACACCCATCGGCAATACGTTAACAGCGTTTTGGGATGGACTAAAAAACGGTAAAAGTGGAGCAGCTCCCATAACACGCTTTGATTCAACGCTCTTTAAAACAAAGTTTGCCTGCGAAGTAAAAAACTTCGACATCGGTAACTTTATGGACCGTAAGGAAGCGCGTAAGATGGACCCGTTCGCGCAATATGCTATGGTGGCTGTGGATGAGGCTATAAAAGATGCTAACCTCCCGCTAGCTGAACTCAACCCAAATCGCGTTGGTGTGATCTGGGGTTCCGGTATCGGGGGGTTATTAACTTTTCAGGAAGAAGTAAAGGTATATGCCAAAGGCGATGGAACTCCAAGATTCAATCCCTTCTTTATTCCTAAAATGATCCCTGACCTCAGCGCAGGTCATATCTCTATTAAATATGGTTTTCGCGGGCCGAACTATGTAACCGTTTCTGCCTGTGCTTCTTCTACCAATGCATTGTATGACGCCTTTACTTTTTTACGTTTAGGAAAGGCCGACATTATTGTATCCGGTGGTTCTGAAGCTGCTGTATGTGAAGCAGGTGTGGGTGGATTCAATGCTTTAAGAGCGCTCTCTGAGCGTAACAATTCTCCGGAGACTGCATCACGTCCTTATGATAAAGACCGTGATGGCTTTGTACTTGGCGAAGGAGCCGGTGCATTGATTCTAGAGGAGTATGAACACGCTGTGAAAAGGGGAGCTAAAATTTATGCAGAAGTGATTGGTGGCGGTATGTCATCCGACGCTTATCACATCACGGCTCCTCATCCAGACGGAGCCGGCATCATCCAGGTAATGTATAATGCATTGGAAGATGCTGAAATTACTGTAGACCAAATCGATTACATTAATACACATGGTACCTCTACACCACTAGGTGATATAGGTGAGATTCGCGCGATACAAAAAGTATTTGGTGAGCATGCTTATAAATTAAACATCAGCTCTACCAAATCAATGACGGGACATTTATTGGGTGCCGCAGGAGCGATAGAAAGTATAGCGTGTATCATGGCAATCAATCATTCCATCGTCCCTCCTACTATCAATCACTTCGAGGATGACCCGGAACTTGATCCTAAATTGAATATGACTTTTAACAAAGCACAGGAACGCAACGTAAACATCGCGTTGAGTAATACCTTTGGCTTTGGTGGTCATAACTTCTCCGTGATCTTCAAGAAAATCTGATTCTTTTAAGGATAATATTCACGAGGGCTTCTGATTTTTTCATTGGGAGTCCGGTATAGGCTTGTGTATACTTCACAGGTATTATTGAAAGAGGCTGAAATATACTTTTGATTATTTTTTCACCCTTCAACACAATAATCTGAACAACACCTTTCCTTCGCAGAGTATTTATACCAAGAATCTTATTAAATTAGCATCCGACTAAAAAATGAACTGATATACAACTTGGTCTGGAAAATCCTTAAGCTTCCGAAAGGGAAATCGAAGAATGATGAGAAGTTGATCAGGGCTATTAAAAACATTGCCGGCCTTACACCTTCCAATCTTGAACTATACCGTTTAGCGACAGTCCATAGTTCTATTGCCAAAGAAAACGGTCAGGGCTTTAAAGAATCAAATGAACGGCTTGAGTATCTTGGTGATGCCATTCTCGGAGCTGCAGTAGCAGACTATCTTTTCAAAAAATTTCCATTCAGATCAGAAGGATTTCTTACCGAAATACGATCACGTATCGTAAACCGGGAAACACTTAATCTCCTCGCTCGAAAGATTGGTGTCGGTAACATTGTTCAATACGATCAGAAGAATTCACATCTTCAACAAGTAATCTTAGGAAATACATTAGAGGCCATCGTTGGAGCTATATACCTTGACAAAGGTTATCTGCGAACAAAGAAGTTTGTGATCGATAAACTTATCAACCCCAATTATGATCTGGATGAATTGGTAAACTCAAACTCCAATTTCAAGAGTAAGATTATAGAGTGGGCACAACGCGAAGGAAAAGAAGTGAAGTTCGAAATCCTCAATGTGAAAAAAGGAAAGAACCACAAAGAATTTACAGCACAAGTGCTTGTCGATAATGAAGCCAAAGGCACTGGCTATGGCAACAGCAAGAAAAAAGCTGAACAAGATGCTGCACTGAAAACGTGTGAGATGCTCAATCTTCTCTCCTAGACGAAATCGCTGTAATCTCTTCTTAAAAATACATCTACTCATTCGGGTAATCTCAAAAAAGCAGTTCAGGAAAGTGACGAATTAATTTTCATATTTGTTTGAGATATAGGAGTTGCAGCGAATACGAATCGCGCTATTGGAAATTGCTATAGGCATACAGTGGCTGCTGTTTACATTTGTGCTGCATTCACGCTTTACTATTCAAACTAATCCGCTATGCTGAAAATCGGAGGCGCTACAGTGAACCAGATTCCATTCGATTGGAATAACAATACAAACAACATTCTTGAAGCCATTGAAGAAGCTAAAAAGCAACAGATTAAGATCCTTTGTTTTCCGGAGCTCTGTGTAACCGGCTATGGATGTGAAGATCTGTTTCTCAGCGATTGGCTAAGTGAACACGCCTGGAAAGAAGTATTGAAGATTCGTGAGTATACCAATGGTATTACGATTTGTATTGGTCTGCCTGTACGATTGGATGGAATAACCTATAATGGTTCGTGTGTTATCAGTGATGGAAAAATTATAGGTATAACATTCAAACAGAACCTGGCGCGCGATGGCGTGCACTATGAACCACGCTGGTTTGATCCCTGGATCCCCTATCGTATCATCGAAATAATAAGGGGTGATGAAAAGATTCAGGCTGGCGATCTCATCTATGAAATTGAAGGTATAAAATTCGGTTTCGAAATCTGTGAAGATGGCTGGAGAAAAAACTACCGGCCGGGCTACCGGTTAATGGAAAGAGGTGTACATCTGATCTTAAATCCGAGTGCGAGTCATTTTGCCATGGGTAAGAGTTTACTTCGTGAAAGAGAAGTTGTACTGGATGGATCCGTAAATTTTAACTGCGTATATCTCTTCACCAACCTCCTGGGAAATGAAGCCGGCAAAATGATCTACGATGGCGACATCATCATTTCGCAAAAAGAAAAATTACTGGCTGTAAACAAGCGACTCTCCTTCCGCAATTTTAATATACTGGCCTGTGATGTAGACTTTAAAAATCCGGCCAACAGCCAGGTTGTGATCTCTGACGATATCAAAGACAAGAATGAGGAACTGGCTCAAGCCGTAGCCCTGGCGTTGTATGACTATATTCGAAAAAGTAAAGCAAAGGGATTTGTCCTTTCGCTAAGTGGCGGAGCCGATTCATCTTGCTGCGCAGTGTTCGTTGCTGAAATGGTAAAGCGTGCATCATCAGAATTAGGTTGGGAAAAATTTAACAAGGCATTGAGCATTCAGGCGGAGAGCGTTCACGAGGCGGTGAACAAACTTTTAACCTGTGCATACCAGGGCACAACAAATTCGTCATCACAAACATTTAATGCGGCCAAGACTTTAGCAGAATCTATAGGGGCGGAATTCCACCAATGGACAATAGATGAAGAAGTAAATTCTTATTCGCAGAAAATTGAAAAGGCGATCGGTCGAAAACTTACGTGGGAAGAAGATGATGTTACGCTTCAAAATATACAGGCCCGTTCACGCTCGCCCATCATCTGGATGTTAGCGAATGTAAAACGTGCCGTGCTCCTCACCACCTCCAACCGAAGTGAAGGTGATGTAGGATATGCCACGATGGATGGTGACACCAGTGGAAGCCTCTCCCCTATAGCTGGGTTGAGTAAGGTATTTATACTGCAATGGCTTCGTTGGGCTGAAAAGGAATTGAATCAGACAGGTCTCAACGCGGTAAACAACCTGCGGCCTACTGCGGAGTTGAGACCGCTGGAACGCAACCAAACAGACGAAGATGACTTAATGCCTTATGCTGTGCTGGCGGAAATTGAAAAGTGGGCGATCTATGAAAGAAAGTCTCCGCTGCAAGTATATGAGGTGATGAAGATCAATTACGAACCCGATGCGCTAAAACTCTGGATTAAGAAATTCTTCCGACTTTGGGCTGCTAACCAATGGAAGCGTGAGCGTCTGGCGCCAGCGTTCCACCTGGACGACCTCAACGTGGATCCGCGTACATGGTGCCGATTCCCGATTTTATCTTCAGGGTTTAGTGAGGAACTTTCAAAGCTTGATCAATATTAAACCGGCATTATTGTGCTGTAATCTTATTGTCTCTCAATATCTTTCAACTTTAAGCTTTTCACTTTAAGCCGTAACAGGCTTTTTGATTTCAGCTTTCTACTATATTTGCCGCCATGGCTATACTCAGTTACGTTATTTGGAACGGAAGTCCGGAGATCTTTTCAATTGGTTCTTTCGCTCTTCGTTGGTATGGATTGTTTTTCGCGTTAGGCTTCCTGGTAAGCCAGCAGATCCTTTACTATATGTTTCGCAAAGAAGGCAAACCTGAAAAGGACGTTGATACGCTCACCATTTACATGGTGGTGGCAACTATTCTGGGGGCACGTCTGGGTCATGTTATTTTTTATCAACCCGAAATTATCTGGACCGATCCATTAAGTATCTTTTTACCATTTGAGTTTAATCCGTTTCGCTTTACCGGCTTGCAAGGCTTGGCAAGTCACGGTGGGGCCATTGGTATTTTATTCGCTTTGTGGTTGTATAGTCGTAAGAAGAAACCTGGTCAGAATTATCTGCAAGTGCTGGATCGCATTGTCATTCTTGTGGCATTAACGGGAGCCTTGATCAGACTTGGTAATTATTTTAACTCGGAGATTATTGGTAAGCCTACCGATAAACCGTGGGGTGTTGTATTCACCGGGAGGTTAACAGAAACGTTGAAAGACAAGCGTCACGATGTTGAGGAGATCGTAGAAGATGTAGTATACTATAAAAACGATTCTATACCGAAAGTTGCAGAAGGTAAAGTGCCGTTGCTGGTATATGTGTTCTTCAAGCCAACGGCTGATGAAAATCAGATTGATAATCTTATTAATGGTACAATGCGTCCTCTGCTGGCGTCACAGTTATCAGAATTTTTTGATGAAACTCCGAAGCTCCGGCTCGATTACCAGATCGCAAATCCTGATAACAAAGGCTTCGTAGCAAAAGTCAGTACAGTTGGTATAGCGCGTCATCCTGCACAGCTATATGAATCTATTTCCTGCGTCCTGCTGTTCTTATTTTTACTGGCCATGTGGGCTAAGTACAAAGAGCACCTTGTGCCGGGAAGAATTTTCGGGATCTTCCTGATCTGGTGTTTTGGTATGCGATTCCTCTTTGAGTATCTGAAAGAAGATCAGGAAGCATTCGAGGCAACACTACCTATTAATATGGGACAAATCCTCAGCATTCCTCTCATACTGGCGGGGATTGTTATCCTTGTGCTATCATTCAGAAAAAAGGCTGATTAAAAATCCAGATTTTCGGAAGTTAACGTTAAACTTGTCTAACATAGAGTAAGTCTTAGCGTTACAGAATGCTGGCAATTATCTTTAGTTTAATTAGTTTTTTTACCCCTGCAAAGAGTACTCAAATCTCTGACAGTACTGCTTTGTCTGACTCTACCAAAAGACCGAGCCGTACCCGTATCGTTGCAGATAGCACTGGGCGTTTTCTGCGAATCAACCGGATCTTTATTGTTGGCAATCGTGTAACGCGTGACCCTATAATTTTGCGGGAGCTCACACTTAAGTCAGGAGACTTCATCTATAGCAGTGATCTGCAAAGTATACTGGAGGTCGATAAGAAAAAATTGATCAACACCAGGTTGTTCAATACCGTAGAGATCAGAACACTTGAATTGGAAACAGATCAGGTTGATTTACTGATCGATCTGAATGAACGATGGTATACATTCCCCTCCCCTATATTTGAACTGGCGGATCGTAACTTCAATGAATGGTGGCAAAATTATGGTCATGATTTCAGCAGGGTAAATTATGGTCTGCGACTATATCAATATAATATGCGTGGTCGAAATGAAACGTTACGCTTTCTGGCACAATTCGGATTCTCGCGCAGGTTCGGAATCACCTATCGCTTTCCCTATATAGATAAAAAACAACGGCATGGTTTAGCCATCGATTTTGATTTCGCTGAAACAAAAAACCTGGCATACCGCACAGCCGATCATAAACTCGTATTTCTTGAATCCGAAGACATTGTGCGTACGATGCGAACCGGAGGACTTACCTATACTTATCGCCCTTCGTTCTATGAGTCGCATATACTTTCTCTCTTTTACAAAAGCACCACTATTCGCGATACCGTTGCGTTATTGAATCCGGATTATCTCGGCAAAGAAAACAGATCACAACAATTTGCTGCGCTCACGTATCAATTCAATTCCGATCACCGTGATTATATAGGCTATCCGTTGCGAGGATATTACCTCTCTGCTTTCGCTACGCAAAACGGCTTAGCTGCTTCAGATGATGTGAAGAAATTTGAAATCAGTGCAACGTTTGCCAGCTTCATCGATCTTCAAAAAGGATTTTATCTTTCAAACTATACCGTTGGATATTGGAGTAATCCAAAGAACCTTCCTTACTATAACTACGGAGCCTTGGGATATCAAAAGCAAATTATTCGTGGATACGAAATTTATGTAATTGAAGGCCCTGAGTATATATTGAACAAAACAACCTTCAAGAAAAAAATACTTTCCAGAACCTATCATTGGGGCGCTATGCCCATTCCACAATTCAGACATATACCGTTAGCGATTTATCTAAAGACTTATGCGGATGTTGGATACGTGAGCAACTATCCGAACTATGAAGTTAATAGTCGTTTAACCAACAAATTTCTTTCCGGTGTAGGTGCAGGTATTGATATAGTGGGATCATATGACATGGTATTTCGCTTCGAGTACACCTACAATGCAGAAGGCGACCGCGGGTTCTTCTTCAATATCAAAAAAGAGTTCTGATACAGCCTGCACCACGGCACCCAAACTCGTTACTATGCTTATCTTTGTTCGCTAAATTTATTCAACATGAAGAACATTGCTGTGATCGGATCGGGTACAATGGGAAATGGCATCGCACATACTTTTGCGCAACACGGATATACAGTAACGTTAATCGATATCGCTGAAGAAGCGCTGAAGAAAGCAATCAACACCATTGATAAAAATCTGACCAGGCAAGTAGAGAAAGGAACCATCACGGAAGCCATTAAAAAACAGACGCTAGAAAATATAGCTACATCTTCTGATTTGAAATCGGGTGTAAGCAACGTTGATCTGGTGGTGGAAGCCGCCACAGAAAATATAGACTTGAAACTAAAAATCTTTCAGGACCTTGATGCCGCTACTTTACCGGACACTATTTTAGCAACCAACACCTCCTCTATCTCGATCACCGAGATTGCATCAGTAACAAAACGAGCCGATAAAGTAATCGGAATGCATTTTATGAATCCTGTACCGGTTATGAAACTGGTAGAAGTTATAAGAGGTTACAATACGAGTAATGAGGTTACAAGCACCATCATGGAATTATCGCGGAGTCTTGAAAAGATTCCTGTAGAAGTAAATGACTATCCAGGTTTTATAGCCAATCGTATACTTATGCCCATGATCAATGAAGCTATATATTCATTGTATGAAGGCGTTGCCGGTGTTGAAGAAATCGATTCTGTGATGAAGCTCGGAATGGCGCATCCTATGGGACCATTACAACTTGCTGATTTCATCGGGCTGGATGTTTGCCTCTCTATATTGAATGTATTGCATGACGGCTTTGGCAATCCCAAATACGCGCCTTGTCCTTTATTGGTAAACATGGTTCAGGCCGGGCACAAAGGAATAAAGTCAGGGAACGGATTTTACGCTTATACTCCTGGGAGCAAAGAGCTAAAAGTTTCAAGCAGATTTGTAAGAAATTGATCTAAAAGTGAAAGGCCAGCCACTCGTTTAAGAGTAACTGGCCTTAATTTACACTTCTCTCTCGTCCTTCAGGTCAGTGGTGAAACCACCGGCTCTCCGGTCGAGGCACATGTGAAACGCTATGGCAAAAAGCTGATCACTGTGTGGAGAGGAGACTTTAAAGTAAGGGCATAGCTTCGAATTTTCCTAAAGAATTTCTGAAACTTTCCCCCCTCTAAAAGTTGACACTTTCGGAGGCCCTGAAAACGCACTTTTTGCTTGACGTGCATTTTTAAATTTTGTTTTAAAATATTGTAAATCAGATAATTAAGTATTATACACAATCGATCCACATTTTATCCACAACGGCATTTTTGAAGGGAAAAATTCATGTTTGAAGACAACTATAGACAACGCGGATTGCGCAATAAACTCGTAAAAAAACTAGCGCTGAAGGGCATCAAAGACGAGGCTGTTTTAGCGGCCATAGGTACCGTGCCCAGGCACGTTTTTTTTGAAAATGCATTGTTGGAACATGCTTATGAAGACAAAGCCTTTCCGATTGGTGAAGGCCAAACCATATCCCAACCTTACACGGTTGCCTTTCAATCAGAAAAGCTTGAAATCAAACCAGGCGATAAAGTCCTTGAAATCGGGACAGGCTCAGGATACCAGGCATGCGTGCTCCTTGCCCTTGGAGCTAAAGTCTATACTATAGAGTATAAGCGGAAGCTTTATGAAACGGCTATGGAATTTTTACCAAGGATTGGATATAAACCTTATTTCTTTTTTGGTGATGGATCAAAAGGACTTCCCGCAAAAGCGCCATTTGATAAAATTATTGTAACAGCAGGAGCACCAGTAGTGCCTACAGCGCTCACAGACCAGTTGAAAGAAGATGGCATTCTTGTGATACCGGTTGGCGATAAAGAAAAACAAGTAATGCTCCGGATCAGAAAGAAGGGTGGAAAGCTTCTGAAAGAAGAGTTTGATTACTTCGCTTTTGTGCCGCTGCTAGGTGAACAAGGATGGAAAAGCTAAGCTTCAATCGATTGATTAACAGCAATTAAGAAGCATGTGAGATGTTAAAATAAAAATTCGTTTCTTTGCCACTCCTTATGACGAAAAGCATTTTTGAAAACATATTGAAGTTACTGAAAGCTGAGTTCACCAAGTTCGTTTTTGTAGGAGGCATTTCAGCAGTCATTGAATTCTCTTTACTGATTCTATTTGTAGAGAAGCTCTCTATAGATTATCTCTTCGGCAATGTGTTTGCATTTGCATTGACCAACATCGTTACCTATATATTAACCAAGCGCTTCGTTTTTAACGGAACGCAAAGTGCCAACAAAGCACAAGAGGCCGGTCTCTTTTTCCTGTGCTTATTGGGAGGCCTGGTGGTAAATCAGATTGTACTGTGGGCCGTTGTGGAATTCACCGCCATAGACTATAGAATAGCAAAAGTGATAGCCATTGCTATCACTGTTATCTGGAATTTCTTTACGCGAAAACATTTAGTATTTCGTAATCGCGCTGTCGTAACGCAGCAATCTTCTACAGAGTACTCAGAAGAAAATCTTTAAACCCTTCGAAGTCGCTTTTCATTGGTATACTTTTCTTGGGTTGCTCCAGAAATCGCTGAAGCGGCAAAGGTATATCAATCGGGCGCGACAACGTTTCATCCACTACTTCCTTAAATTTAGCAGGATGCGCTGTCTCAAGAAATATACCGGTTATATCTTCACCACGTTCTTCCAGGTACTTGATCAATCCCAGATACCCAATGGCTCCATGAGGATCCATAACATAGTCGGTAGACGCATATATATGGCGCATGGCAGCACGTGTCTCATCATCCGAGAAAGCATACCCCACAATATCTTTCGAAAGCCTCGCGAAGTCTTTATCAAACAGATCTAACAACCTTACAAAGTTACTTGGGTTGCCTACATCCATCGCATTACTGATCGTTTGCCTGGAAGGACGCGGTGTAAATACTTCAGTCTTCAAATACTCAGGAACAACATCATTCACATTCGTAGTGGCAATGAATCGCTCGATCGGTAGCCCCATACGTTGTGCCAGCAATCCACCTGTCAGATTTCCGAAGTTTCCACTCGGTATAGAAATCACTACGGGCTTATTTTTATCCTTCACTTGTGCATATGCATAGAAGTAATAAAAGGACTGTGGAATCAACCGTGCTATATTAATCGAGTTCGCAGAAGTGAGGAAGTATTTCTTCCGCAGCACGTCATCTAAAAATGCCTGCTTCACCAGGCGTTGGCAATCGTCAAATGTACCGTCTACCTCCAGAGCTATTACGTTCTGCCCAAGTGTTGTAAACTGTTTTTCCTGTATCTCGCTTACTTTCCCGGAAGGATATAGTACAATAACCTTCGTGCCTTTTACGCCTAAGAAACCATTGGCAACGGCACTGCCAGTATCTCCCGAGGTTGCCACCAGAACAATAATCTCTTGACTTTGTTCCTTCGCAAAATATCCCAACAGCTGAGACATAAAGCGTGCACCAAAATCTTTAAAGGCTAATGTAGGACCATGAAAAAGTTCTAACGCATACGCATGATCATCCACCTCCACTACCGGGGCATCGAATTGAATCGTATGATCAACGATTCTTCTGAGTTCATCAGCGGGAACATCATCCCCGATAATATTTTGAGCAACGATGAAGGCTATATCCCGAAAGGATTTCGTATGAATGGTATCGAAAAATTCTTTTGGCAACACTGGTATATGCTCGGGCATATAGAGTCCGTTATCCGGTGCCAGTCCTTGTGTTACCGCTTCCTTTAGATCAACTTTTAAATTCTTGTTATTGGTACTATAAAATTTCATTTCGCTGATGGTTGTAGATTATAATTTGCAAGTCGCTGATCGTGTAGCGATATGTATACCATTGAATAGTATTACCCTTTTAATATCATGGCTCCTTCGCCATTGATTTTAGAAACGAACACATCGCTCTTTAACTGCAGGAGATCAAACTGCTTTTGCATCGCTTCACCAACGGTTTGTGCTATAGTTCTTTCGGTTGATAACGCAAAGATGGTTGGCCCCGATCCGGATATACCACAGCCCAGCGCACCTGCTTTAATCGCTTCTTCCTTTATCGTATAGAAGCCAGGAATCAGTACAGAACGAATCGGCTCAGCGACTACATCATTCAATGAACGCTGGATCAATCCGTAATCCGGTTTCATTAAGCCCACTACCATGCCTGCTATATTTCCCCACTGTGTAATGGCATCCTTTATGGGTATAGTTGGTTTTAATACGCGCCTGGAATCTTCGGTCTTTAATTCAAGATGAGGATGTACCAGCGTGCAAAACAAATTAGCTGGTGTAGGTATAGTAGCAACGTCCAGAGGAGCATATCCTCTGATCAAAACAAAGCCACCCAACAGAGAGGGCGCAACGTTATCGGCATGCGCAGAACCACATGCTATACGCTCAGATTCCATCGCAAAAGGAAGAAGCTGTTCGCGCGTAAGTGGATTACCATGCAATTCGTTAATCGCTACCAGGGCTGCTGCAGAACTTGCTGCGCTTGATCCCATGCCACTTCCTAACGGAAGGTTTTTATAGAGTATAATTTCTGCACCATATTTACTATTAACAGCTTTTAAAAATTCCAATACAGCAACACCGCATGTATTCTTTGATGCTTCCAAAGGAAGTCTGCCATCATCCCCTATAATTTTAGTAATGGTAACTCCGGGTTTATCGGTAAGTGTTACGATCACTTCATCTGCGGGTGCTTCTACTGCAAATCCGAAAATATCAAAGCCGCAAGAGACGTTTGCTACAGTCGCGGGGGCAGATGCTTTTATTGATTTCATTCTTGGTTGTCGGTTGTTCGTTATCTGTTAATCGCTATTCGTTTATAGTATATATAACTATTAACGAACAATGATCAACGGTTCAAAGTTATTTGGCGTAATGTCCAATACGTATCACATCTGCAAATACACCCGCTGCTGTTACGGCTGCTCCTGCTCCCGGCCCGCGAATTACCAACGGCCTTTCGTGATAGCGCTCGGTTGTTAACAAGATTATATTGTCGCTACCAGAGAGTGAGTAGAATGGATGATCATTGTTGACAGAGCCGAGTTTTACACTCACCTTTCCGTCTTTAAGAACCGCCATATACCGCAGCTTCTCTCCTTTTGAATGAGCACCGGCACGAAGTTTTTCAAACGCTGTGTCGTGTTTCTCTAATGAAGCAAAGAAATCTTCTACACTTCCTTTGCGGCAATCATCGGGGACAAGATTCTCTACTTGTATATCATTCAACTCGAAGGACAATCCCGTTTCGCGAGAGAGGATCAATATCTTTCGCGCTACATCCATACCACTTAAATCATCACGTGGGTCCGGTTCGGTATATCCTTTCTCTTTCGCTTCTTTCACTACATCGCTGAACTTCTTGCCTTCGGTATAGGAACTGAAAATAAAGTTTAATGTACCGCTCAGCACACCTTCAATACAGATCACTTTATCACCACTCAACAACAAGTCGTTTAATGTATTGATAACCGGAAGTCCAGCACCAACATTGGTCTCGTACAAGAATTTAACACCACGCTTAAAAGCAGTTTGCTTTAAAGTATAGTATTGATCCATCGAAGCGGAATTTGCTTTCTTGTTCGGTGTTACGATCGATATATTGGCGGATAAGATTTCTTCGTAGGAAGCAGTAACTTCTTCACTTGAAGTACAATCAACAAATATGCTGTTGGGCAGATTCAAACCGATCATTTTATCGGCAAATCCTTTCATACTCATGGCCTCTCCTTCTTGCTTCATCCTCTCAATGCAAGTAGATAACTTCAGACCATCTTCATTGAAGATCATTTTCTTACTGTTGGCAACAGCTATAACATTTACTTCCAGCAGATTTTCTTTCGCCAGTTTGTTATACTGTTCCTCAATCATATTCACAAGGGAATTTCCAATGAGTCCTGTACCCACCAGAAAAACATTTAACACCTTACGATCCGATAAGAAGAATGCCTCGTGCAAAGCATTCAACGCTTTGGCAACATCTGCCTGCCGCACAACCGCGGATATATTACGCTCGGAAGAACCCTGTGCTATAGCCATTACGTTGACACCGTTCTTACCAAGAGAACTGAACATGCGACCGCTTGTACCGGGGCTATGCTTCATGCCATCGCCTACTACGGCAACGATCGACAAGTCTGTTTCTACCTGCACTTCATCTATCTCCTCATTTCTGATTTCATATTGAAATTCCTTCTCTATCGCTGACTTTGCTTGCTTGGTATATTGATTTTCAATCGCCAGACAGATGGAGTGTTCTGACGATGCCTGACTAATGAGGATTACGTTTATTTTCTCACGGGCAAGTGTAGCAAACAATCGCATGGATGCTCCCACTACACCGAGTAAACCACTGCCTTGTACGCTTAGCAATGTTACCTGGTTCATAGAAGATATACCTTTGATCAACTTTCCATTTTTTGAATCCGCATGGATAACAGTTCCTTCGAAAGAAGGATTAAATGTATTCTTGATCCATATAGGTATACGATTTACCATGGCAGGCTGCATGGTAGCCGGGAAAATTACTTTCGCCCCGAAGTGCGATAACTCCATCGCTTCTTCGTAGCTCATCTGCGGCACTGTGAATGCTTTCTTCACCAGGCGCGGATCAGCAGTCATCATACCATCTACATCAGTCCATATTTCCAGATCCGTTGCATGCAATGCTCCGGCAAAAATGGCTGCGGTATAGTCTGAACCACTACGTCCTAATGTTGTTGTCTCACCCGTCTCGGAGGTTCCAATGAAACCGGTTATGATTTGAAGATCGGTATGATTCTTAAAATAATCACCGATGAGTTTATTCGTTGTCTCAAAATCTACTTTAGCATATCCAAAGTTAGCATCGGTGCGAACGACTTTACGTGCATCTAAAAATTCAGCGGCAATGCCACGGTCTTTAAAAGCTTCTGAAATTATATATGCTGACAACCGCTCACCGAAGCTCATGATGTAATCCAACGTGCGGGGTGTACGCTCCTTTACCAGGAAGATCCCATGAAGAACATCTTCCAGTTCGTTGATCATAAACTTTACTTGCGCCAGAATGCTGCTCTGTTTCTGTACCCCAATCAGTTCTCGGACTGCATCCAGGTGGCGTTTTTCAAGTTCAGCAAGTTTGGTTTTATACTCCAGATTACCCTCCAGTGCGAGCTTGCTGACGTTTATTAATACATCGGTTATTCCTCCAAAGGCTGAGTATACTACGGCTACATCTCCTTTTAAATAAGGCTTAACTATTTCTACAACAGATTGTATCCGCGCAGGGGTGGCCACCGATGAGCCACCGAACTTTAATATTTTCATGAAAAATAATTATCAGGGTGTTCTATCTACTTTAACTGTCGGTTACGCATTCGTCTCCTGGAGACGGACATAATCCTATGGGGCTGGGGTAAGGGATGATCACGGGTTACCCCGTAATGATGGTAATGGTAATAATAGCGATAATGGAAATGCAAGCAACGCTCTTCGCAGAAATGAAGAGAGAGGATGTTGCTATATTTTGTATTGCTTGCATAAGGCGCACCGAAATAATGAAATGATATACTTGATTGCAAGCTATTTTTTTAGATTTTTGCACGAACTAACGGTTATTAGTGAATTGCAATCGAATGTTCTCGTGTGTTGATGTATAAACTATAGGAAAGTATTTTGCTTCTAAAGCTATCTACCCACTATATTTTCAGTCAACCTAACCTTTATCAATATTAAATAATGCGTAAAAAGAAATTTCCCCGCGAATCATCTGTCAGCATGACGGAGTTGGTTTTGCCAAACGATACGAATACACTTAATAACCTGATGGGTGGACGGTTGATGCATTGGATGGATATCGTATCGGCAATTGTCGGACAAAAGCATTCAAATAGTACTGTCGTTACGGCTTCGGTGGATAATATATCTTTTAAGCATCCCATCAGACTCGGTAACGTGGTGACGTTAAAAGCAAAAATTACCCGCGCGTTTAATTCATCGATGGAGATACGCATTGATGTTGAAGCAGAAGATGCACCATCGGGTCATAAGTTTGAAAGCAATGCTGCCTACTTTACATTTGTAGCACTGGATCAGAATGGCAAGCCTGTAAATGTACCGGAAGTAGAACCGGAAACAGAAGAAGAGAAAGAACTTTATAGCGGTGCACTTCGCAGAAGACAACTTCGTTTGATCCTCTCCGGAAGGATGAAGCCATCTGAAGCAAATGAGTTAAGGTCTATATTTGATATTAAAGAAGCGTGAGTCAATCATCTGTCATCGAAAGCCTATATCAGGAAGAGCTATACCAGATCCCTTCCCGTATGTTAATTATACTTTCCAGACCGTGGGAAGAACATACAGAAGATGAACGAACCGTTCTTACAAAAATGCTGGCTGCGGTAAAGTTGAGCATGGCTTCTGTGCAGATTGTAATACATAACGATTTTACGCTCGATATTATAGCACCACTCGCCCCCACGAAGGTGTTAGCCTTGGGTGCTCCCCTTCGCTCATCCGACAAAGTATATGAACATCTTTCCATGAATGGAGTATCGATCATTGTTGCTGATGCCATTCATAAACTGGATGATGTGAAAAAGAAAAATCTTTGGATTGCCCTAAAGCAAATGTTCGGTATATAAATCAGGTCAATTTATACCCTGAGTTGTTCAATAGTTATTTCAAAATCTACCACTCGGATCAGCCACGCCCCCGGCTTCATCAAAATGCTCTGGGATTGCTTTCAACCCCAGATCATTGTTGTTGTAACGCATTGATTAAAAGTCTCTCACAAAAAAATCTGCCTCTGTTACAAATTTGGCGGTTTGCCTCCTATTTCTATATTTGCCATTCTTAGAAAGCCATCTTGTTAATCAAGATGGCTTTTATGTACAATCAGATCCCTAAATCTTTAAAACCAATGAATAGTATTTTACTTATTATCCCCGCACTCGGAATAGTCGGCCTGATTGCGATGGCAATCAAATCAGCATGGGTCACCAAGCAAGATGCCGGTGACGCAAAAATGCAGGAGCTTGCAGGCTATATCGCTACCGGGGCCATGGCCTTTTTGAGAGCTGAATGGAAAGTTCTTTCGTATTTCGCAGTGATAGCAGCCATCCTGCTCGGTTGGTCAGGCGGACTCGTTGAAGATTCTCATCCCATTATTGCTGTATCGTTTTTAATTGGTGCTGTGTTATCTGCTTTCGCAGGATACATCGGTATGAAGATCGCTACCAAAGCGAATGTACGCACCACACAAGCCGCACGTACAAGTCTTGCGCTTGCCCTCAGAGTATCTTTTACAGGAGGTTCTGTAATGGGTATAGGTGTTGCTGGACTTGCCATACTTGGTCTTGGAGGATTGTTCATTGTACTCATGCAATATTTTGTTCCCGAAGGTGCTGCGGTCACAGGTCTTCAAATGAAAAAAGCCATTGAAGTGTTGGCTGGCTTTTCTTTGGGCGCTGAATCTATCGCGTTGTTCGCTCGTGTAGGAGGCGGTATATATACCAAGGCTGCTGATGTTGGTGCTGACCTGGTTGGTAAAGTTGAAGCCGGTATACCTGAAGATGATGTTCGCAATCCTGCCACCATTGCAGACAACGTAGGAGATAACGTAGGAGATGTTGCCGGAATGGGTGCGGATTTATTCGGTTCCTATGTAGCAACCATTCTTGCTACTATGGTATTAGGTCAGGAGATTGATGCTTCCAGTGATAAATTCGGTGGCATGTCACCAATCCTGTTACCAATGTTAATCGCTGGTCTTGGATTGATCTTTTCGATCGTGGGTACGTGGTTTGTTCGCATCAAGAAAGAAACAGATAGTGTGCAGACCGCATTAAATATAGGCAACTGGTCATCGATCATCATGACTGCTATAGCTTCTTTCTTCGCAGTGAAATATTTACTTCCGGAAAAACTGGTACACCGTGGTGTTGAATTTACTTCTACGGATGTTTTCATAGCGATCATCATCGGACTGATAGTGGGTACGTTGATGAGTATCATCACAGAATACTATACGGCTATGGGTAAACGCCCAGTCCTTTCGATCATCAAGCAATCCGGTACGGGTCATGCAACAAACATTATAGGCGGTCTGTCAGTAGGTATGGAATCTACGGTGGCTCCAATCTTTGTACTGGCAGGCGGTATTATTGCTTCGTATGAATTTGCAGGTCTCTATGGTGTAGCGATTGCTGCTGCCGGTATGATGGCAACCACCGCGATGCAGTTGGCTATAGATGCATTCGGACCTATCGCTGACAACGCAGGGGGTATTGCTGAAATGAGTCAGTTACCAGAAGAAGTTCGTCATCGTACAGATAACCTTGATGCTGTCGGGAACACTACTGCGGCTACCGGAAAAGGATTTGCTATAGCTTCTGCCGCGCTTACATCATTGGCGTTGTTTGCAGCTTTCGTAGGTATATCTGGCATCTCTGCAATTGATATATATAAGGCTCCTGTACTGGCAGGTTTATTTGTAGGAGGAATGATACCGTTTATCTTTTCATCTTTAGCAATTGCTGCTGTAGGCCGTGCTGCGATGGATATGGTGAACGAAGTACGCAGACAGTTCCGCGAAATACCAGGCATCATGGAGTATAAAGCAAAACCTGAATACGAGAAGTGTGTGGCTATATCAACCAAAGCATCTATACGTGAGATGATCGCTCCGGGTGCTATCGCTTTGATCGTGCCGATCATTGTAGGATTTACCTTTGGCCCCGAAGTATTGGGAGGCTTACTCGCAGGTGTCACTGTATCCGGTGTATTGATGGGTATGTTTCAATCAAACGCAGGTGGTGCATGGGACAACGCCAAGAAATCTTTCGAGAAAGGTGTTGAGATCAACGGACAGATGTACTATAAAAAATCTGAACCTCACAAAGCATCTGTAACCGGAGATACTGTTGGTGATCCATTCAAAGATACATCAGGTCCTTCGATGAACATCCTTATCAAACTTACTTCTATTGTAGCCTTGATCATCGCTCCACATATATCCCACAAGGATCATACTGCAGCGGTGATAAAAGAACAGACCAAAGCGAAAGTTGAAATTGTAAGTGAAACAGTGGTGAAATAAACAACGCGATTGAATATCAAGATATATAGAAACCCCGGGCTATGCCGGGGTTTCTTATTAGAAAAATAGTCTACAACTATACTTAGATGATCTTCAATAATTTTGGCTGGTCATCGAAAATCAACGTTCCGGAGCCTTGCGTTGTTGACTGATCTTTGAGAATAGCTGCATACAACAAAATAGACTATTTTTAAAAAATTTTATTCATGCATAATACCTGACAATGAAACTTATACCCCCTCTCCTCTTCATTTTTATTGCTTGCCTGGGCCATGCTCAATCCATCACCGGAAAGTGGAAGACAACGGATGACAAGACAGGCGAGCAAAAATCGATCGTTGAAATCTTCGAACGAGACGGGAAGGTTTTCGGGAAAATTATAAGGATATTTCCTTCGGAAGGCGAAAATCCAGACCCACTTTGCAATGAATGTCCTGAAAATGATGCACGCTATAAGAAGAAGATAATCGGCATGGAAATTATCAAAGACATGCAGAAATCGGGAAGTGAGTATTCGGAAGGAAATATACTTGATCCGGAGGAAGGCAAGGTATACAAGTGCAAATTATGGCTGGAGGGAAATGACCTGAAAGTACGCGGATACTGGGGACCATTTTACCGAACACAAACGTGGGCACGTATAAATTGATCTCTCATATTCGTTAATTCGTAGAAAAAAACATAAAAAAGGAACCCCAGCGGTTACAACCTCATTAAAAGATGGTATACAGGTCGAGCTCACACATAGACGAAAAGGAAATTTTCGAGCGCATTTGTAAAGGCGATGAGAAGGCTCTTGAGTTCTTGTATAAGAAATATTACAGGATGATGACCAAGCTGGTCATCACCAACAGCGGAACGGAAGAAGAGGCTCGTGATGTTTACCAGGATGCATTAATCGTTTTCTGGCAGAAGGCTACCTCCGGCAACCTGGTGATGACTTCGAAAATCAGTACCTATATCTACAGCATTTGTCAGAATCTGTGGCGAAAAGAACTGGATCGAAAAAAACGCCTCTCCAATGAAGAAAAAGACTCGGCTGTTTCGTTAGATACTGAAACGGCAGAACGTGATCGAATAATTTTAAAATGCATCGAGCAACTTGGAGAAACGTGCAAGAAGGTGCTCATGTATTACTACTTCGAAGAAATGTCGATGCAGGAAATCGCTGACAAACTAGGGTTCGCGAATACTGATACGGCAAAGACCAAGAAGTATAAATGTAAAATGAAACTGGATGAATTAGTGAAAACTCAGTATTCTGAGCAGGATTTTTTGGATTAGAGTTATGGCATTAGAAAAAGATTTTGATTTACTGGACGGATACATCCGCAATACACTAAGCGCTGACGACAAGGCAGCGTTCGAACAAAAATTGCAAGCTGATCCGAACCTGAAACGCGAATATAACCTGCAGCAAAAAATTGCCGAGGGTATAAGGAAGGCGCGCGTTGCCGAATTGAAAAGCATGTTGAATAATGTACCGATCCCATCTTCGTATGGCACCGAGATTTCGGTTGGAGCCAAAACGCTGATCGGGCTGGTAGCCGCAGGGTTGGTTGCTACAGGTATATATTTCTACCTGGATCAGAAAGAAGAAACCACCGCTGCTGAACAGCAGCCTATTACAAAAACTGAACAGCCAGTGGAAGTTCAAAAAGAAATTGAACAGCCGACTCCTGAACCAGAAACAAATTCAACGCCTTCAACGGCAGTGCCTGAATCAGAAAAGCCCAAGGAACAACCTTCGTCTGTTGTGGTTGAGAAAAAACAGCCTGCTGTTAAAGAAACAACCAGCGTAAGCAAGCCTGTAGTTGTTGCTCCAAAGCAGAAGGATTCGTTATCAAAACCTGAGATCAACGTATTTGATCCAAGTGAAGAAACAGAAACAAAAGCTATTGAAAATAAAACAGCAACCGAGAGCACTCCGAAGTCTGCCAAGTCTTCGCTCATGGTTAAGACAGATAGCAAGAACAAGAAGTATAATTTCCACTACCAGTTTAAAAATGGAGAGCTATACTTATACGGACCATTTGATAAAAAGCTTATCGAGATCATGGAGTTCTTCAGCGAAAACAAACACACTGTTTTCCTGTTCCATGAAAATAAATACTACCTGCTGAATGAGGCTAATGAAAAAGTGAAACCTCTGGCAGCCATCAGCGACCCGGCCCTGATCAAGAAATTGAAAGAGCATCGTGGAAATTGATAAACAGAAATAAACATTCAATTCTAAGGGTCCCGCTTATGGCGGGACTTTTTTTGTTTATAGCCTAAATCAGCAACGATTCGATTACCACGCTACTATTTGGTAATTTCTCCTAACTTTGGCGATCAACATGGAGAAGAAAGCCCGTAAAAAGAAGTTAGGAGGCTACCCTGGCATTGGTGTAGTCATCAGCATAACACTAGCCCTGTTTGTTATCGGCTTGTTTGGCCTTTTAATCATTTACTCGCAGGAGTTAGAACACCAGGTTCGGCAGAATATAAAAATGCAGGTGTATCTCAAATCAAACCTGACGGAAACACAACGACTTCAGATCGAGAACAAACTACTTTCCATGGATTTTGTAAATCATGGAGAAGGTAAAGGTGTTGCTTTCTTTTCAAAAGAAGATGCAGCCAAAAAATTCATCGCAGAAACCGGAGAAGACTTCACGCAATTTATAGGGGAGAATCCCTTAAAGGATGCATACCTCGTAAACATTGATCCTGACTTTCATTCCAAAAGTCAAATGGAAAAGATAAAGGCTGACCTTCAAAAAATGAATGGTGTTTTCCAGGTATACTATGTAGAAGGTTTGATTGAATCTGTAAACAGCAATGTTACCAAGCTTGGGTTTATACTCATGGGTCTCATTGTATTGTTATTAATCACAGTTATACTGTTAATAAATAACACCCTGCGCCTGGCTTTGTTCTCACAGCGTTTTCTTATACGCAGTATGCAGCTGGTAGGTGCCAAGCGTTGGTTTATTCAACGACCTTTTTTACTGCGTGCTGCAACGTATGGGTTACTGGCAGGATTTATCACCTCGGTCCTGCTCTGGTCTTTATCAGACTATGCACAGCGCAAAATTACAGACCTTGCACTTTTACATAATCAAGAGCACTTCATGATGTTGCTGGGCTCGCTGGTGATGATCGGAATGATCGTAGCTGTTATCGGCACTTTCTTCTCTATCAACCGGTATTTACGAATGTCACTCGACCAATTATATTGAAAAATTAAAACACACATGGAAAGCAAACTTCCCTTTGGCAAAAAGAATTATCAGTGGATGATCATCGGCGTGATGGCAATCATCATTGGGTTCGTCATTATGTCCCTTGACAAAACACAACATGGCTTTGGCTTCCTGGGATTGACCTTAGGACCCATCGTTGTAATGGCTGGCTTCGTTGTACAGATTTACGCTATCCTGCATCGCCCTACAAAATAGTATAGTATTTAAAATTCCATAATATATTGCTGGCATTAACCATGCTCAAGTATATATAGCGGAATCTGAAATCAATTCGCATGACTATCCTGCAAGCTATCATTCTCGCCATCATTGAAGGCGTTACTGAATTTTTACCTATATCTTCTACCGGACACATGATCATCGGTTCTTCCCTGATGGGAATTGCGAGTGATCCGTTCACAAAGATGTTTACGGTAGCCATCCAGCTTGGTGCAATTCTCTCCGTAATCGTACTCTACTGGAAACGCTTCTTCCAGTCATTTGAATTTTACTTTAAACTGATTGTTGCATTTATACCCGTAGCCATCGTGGGTCTTCTTTTTAAAGACTATATAGATGCGTTGCTGGAGCGTGTAGATGTTGTTGGCTATACGTTGCTCATTGGAGGAATCTTCTTTTTGTTCGTAGACAAGATCTTCGAAGGAAATGAAACGAGTCAAAAACAAATCGACTATCCCACGGCATTGAAGATCGGAATCATCCAGATTATCTCGATGATCCCGGGAGTATCACGTTCTGCCGCTACGATCATCGGGGGATTATCCCAAAAACTTAATAAAAAGACTGCTGCGGAGTTCTCATTCTTCCTGGCGGTACCAACCATGTTTGCAGCTACCGCCTTAAAAATTCTGGAGTATATTATGGACGGTGGGAGTTTCGGCACACACGAAATAACGCTCTTTGCAGTTGGCAATGTTATAGCATTTATAGTTGCCATGATCGCCATCAAATCCTTCATAACATTTCTTACCAAGCATGGCTTCAAGCTCTTCGGTTATTACCGCATCGTATTGGGCATTGTCATTCTTGTGCTATATTATCTTGGAGTAGGACTCTCCATCGTATAATGGAAAACTCAACCCCGGAAGAAGGCCGTATCCTGCTCATCAATAAACCGCTTGAGTGGACATCCTTTGATGTCGTAAACAAGCTACGGTATAAACTCAAGATCAAGAAGATTGGACACGCAGGTACGTTGGATCCACTGGCCACAGGACTACTTATTATATGCACTGGTAAAATGACCAAGCGCATTGAAGAATTCATGGGGCAGGAGAAAGAATATACCGGTAAATTTATACTGGGTAGCACCACTCCTTCGCATGATCTTGAAACAGAAATAAGCGAGGCAACCGATATCGCACATATCACGTCTCAGGCAATTGAGGACGCTGTTAAACCATTTATAGGAAACATCAGTCAGTTGCCACCGATGCACTCCGCTATACGCGTGGGTGGTAAACGTGCTTACGACTATGCCCGTAAAGGAAAAGAAATAGAACTCAAACATCGGGATGTTGAAATCCGGGAATTTGAAATTACCGCGATCAACTTGCCCGAGTTGTCCTTTCGAATTGTTTGTTCCAAAGGAACGTATATCAGGAGTATAGCACGTGATTTAGGAAATGCCCTTGGTGTTGGAGCATATCTTTCAGAACTTTGCCGAACCAGGATTGGAGCTTCCCTGTTAAAAGATGCTCAAACCATCGAAGAAGTAATGTTATGAAGATATATCACGGCATCGATGACTTATCAAGATTAAACTACGCAGTGGTTACCAGCGGCACGTTTGATGGTGTGCACGTTGGTCATCAGAAAATATTAGCACGTCTTCAGGAGATTGCAACGCGTAACAACGGAGAAACCGTTGTGATCACATTTTGGCCACATCCACGTTTAGTACTTCATCCGGAAGACGACTCTCTCAAACTACTGAATACCTTCGAAGAAAAAGCAGCTTTGCTGAAAGAGCAAGGTATACAACACCTCGTCCGCATTCCATTTACCAAAGAATTTTCACAATATACATCAGAGGAGTTTATCCAAAAGATACTGGTAGATACCATTGGCACAAAGAAACTTGTTATAGGCTACGATCATCGTTTTGGACATAACCGCGAGGGCAGCTTCGAACAGCTTAAGTTGAATGCTCCTAAATATGGTTTTGAGGTAGAAGAGATTCCACGACAGGATATAGATCACGTTGGTGTAAGCTCATCCAAAATACGAAAGGCGCTCGATGAAGGTGATATAGATACTGCTACGCATTTTTTAGGACAACCGTATGCGCTTACTGGTCGCGTGGTAATGGGCGATAAATTAGGCCGGCTTCTGGGATACCCTACTGCCAACATTGAAGTTGACACCAAGTACAAACTCATTCCTGCCGATGGTATATATGCCGTTACAGTATTGCATGAACACACAACCTATAAGGGCATGCTATATATTGGTAACCGGCCAACCGTGAACGGAACAAAGCGGAATATAGAGGTTAACATCTTTGATTTCGATAAGGATATATATGGCGAATCGTTAACGCTTTACTTCCACAAACTTATTAGGGGCGATGCCCGGTTCAATGATCTCGAGGAATTGAAAGTTCAACTTGGCGTTGACAAGCAGGATGCTCTCCGTATGCTGGCGCAGTTGTAGCAATTACCCGTTTCCGGAATAAGTGAAACGCATACGGATGTTGTAGTGCACGCCTGCTTTTTGTAATCTTGTATACAATCAACAGTAGGTGATTAACCGTTCCACAAATAACGATTAACAGCAACATCATGCTTTGGAGTCCTTCAAAAGAATTCATCCGGCAATCGAATATTACCCACTACCAGCAATGGCTGAAAGAAAATAAAAATCTGGCCTTTGATGATTATCATTCGCTGTGGCAGTGGTCGGCCGATAACATTGAAGCTTTCTGGGAAAGTCTCTGGGAATATTTTGATGTTATGCATGATGGCACCTATCAACATATACTGCAAGGCACCATGCCGCGATGTAAATGGTTTGAGGGCACCAAACTAAATTATGCAGAGCACATTTTCCGGAAGGCGAACAAACAACATCCCGCAATTGTCTTTAAAGCGGAGTCTGGTGAAATCCAGGAAATATACTGGGATACATTAACGCAGCAGGTTGCATCTCTTCAACAATACCTGAACTCATGCAACGTAGTGGCTGGTGACCGCATTGCCGCTTATCTTCCCGGTTGCCCGGAAGCAACGGTTGCCTTCCTGGCTGCAAATACTTTAGGCGCTATATGGTCAAGCTGTTCTCCTGATTTTGGAACCAACTCTGTGATTGATCGCTTCGCGCAGATCGAACCAAAAGTATTAATCGCAGTTGACTCCTATCAATACAATGGAAAAGTATTCGATAAACAAGAAGTGATTCAGGACCTGATAAAATCATTGCCATCGCTTGAGCAAGTGATTATCATTTCTTCAAAAGATATACTTCCACAATCTACCAAACCCGTTGTATCCTGGAAACAGGTGACAACGCAAGCCGTTGATAAAATTATTTTTGTACGTGTAGCATTCGATCATCCTATCTGGATACTATATTCTTCCGGCACCACCGGGCTACCCAAAGCGATTACACACTCGCATGGAGGTATATTACTTGAACAACTTAAATACGGAACATTTCACAACGATTTCAAACCAGGCGAACGGTGCTTCTGGTATACCACTACCGGCTGGATGATGTGGAACTATATACATGGCAGTTTACTGGCAGGCGCTACCATGGTACTGTACGATGGAAGTCCGGCTTACCCCGACTTGTCTGTACTCTGGAAATTTACGCAGGATGCACGCATAAATCACTTTGGTACAAGTGCCGGTTTTATGCTGGCTAATTTGAAAGGCGGTATATATCCCGTGAATGAATTCGATCTCTCTTCACTTCGATCCATCGGGTCTACGGGAAGTACACTACCTCCTGAAGGGTTCGAATGGGTATATAAAAAAGTAAAAAACGATCTGTGGCTTACATCCATGAGCGGAGGCACCGATGTATGCAGTGCTTTCGTTGGGGGCATGCCAACGTTACCTGTATACGCAGGCGAAATTCAATGTCGCGCACTCGGCTGCAAACTGGAAGCTTTTGATACAGATGGAAATTCACTCACAGAACAAGTAGGTGAAATGGTCATCACCAAGCCAATGCCTTCCATGCCGGTATACTTCTGGAATGACCCTGACTTCAAACGCTATCATGAAAGTTATTTCGAAATGTACCCTGGCATTTGGCGTCACGGAGATTGGATCGAAATCACAAAGCATAACGGTGTTATCATCTATGGACGCTCCGATGCTACACTCAATCGCGGTGGTGTCCGTATCGGGACCAGCGAAATATACCGGGCTGTAGATAAAGTAAAGGAAGTAAAAGACAGCCTCATCATCTGCATCGAAAAAAAAGACGGTGAATTCTGGATGCCCCTCTTTGTTGTAATGCAGGAGGGCGTTGCATTATCTGCCGACATCGAGAAAAAAATAAACACAACGATCCGCAGTGATTATAGTCCCCGCCATGTACCGGACGAAATTATTGCTGTGCCCGATATACCCTATACCATCAGTGGTAAAAAAACGGAGACACCTGTTAAGAAAATACTCATGGGTAAAGATCCGAAAGAAGTTGTGAATGCCGGTGCGTTGAAGAATCCTCAATCGATGGATTTCTTTATACGTTGGCACGAGAACAGCAATTAGTTTTTAACGATCTCCATTGTTTATAGTTTCGATAAACACCGTCAATATTTTCAGGCAGAGCGATGAGGCATCGAGAAAATCTGAAGTAAATAATTGCAAACGTATCCTGAGTCCACATTCAAAACTTAATCTGATTTGAAGGGGATTTCACTTTGCACCTTCAGCATTGTGGTGTAGCTTTAAAACCCGATGGACGTAGAAATTCTCTCACGCATACAATTCGCATTTACGATTGCTTTTCATTATATCTATCCTCCGCTTAGCATCGGGCTTGGATTAGTAATGGTTTTCATGGAAGGCATGTATCTGCGAACAGGTATAGAAATATACCAGCAGATGACTCGCTTCTGGGTAAAGATCTTTGCATTGATCTTTGGTATAGGTGTAGCAACCGGAATTGTAATGGAGTTCGAGTTCGGAACCAACTGGGCTGTTTACTCACGCTATGTAGGCGATGTATTCGGCAGCGCTCTCGCAGCAGAAGGTATATTTGCTTTTGCACTTGAATCCGGCTTCCTGGGCGTACTTATTTTCGGATGGAACCGTGTTAGTCCAAGGGTACATTTCTTCTCCACGATCATGGTAACACTGGGATCCATGTTCTCTGCCATCTGGATCGTAGTAGCAAACTCGTGGCAACAAACACCAACCGGATATCACATCGTAGGCGAAGGCATGAAAGCACGTGCAGAGATCACTGATTTTTGGGCGATGGTTTTTAACCCGTCATCTGTAGAACGTATTTCACATGTGTGGTCGGGATCTTTTCTCGCAGGAGCTTTCCTTGTCACCAGTGTAAGCGCATGGTATTTATTGAAAGGTAAATATATAGAGTTATCAAAGGCTTCCTTTAAAATTGGTTTGTCAGTAGCCGCGGCAGCATCGTTACTTCAGTTGTTTACCGGCCATCGATCGGCAGATGTTGTAGCACATTATCAACCTGCGAAACTTGCTGCTATAGAAGGTCACTTTGATACGCTCAAACCTGCAGATTTATACCTCTTCGGCTGGGTGAACAAAGAAAAGCAAACTACCACTGGCCTTGCTATACCGGGAGGCTTATCCTATATGATCCACGGGGATGTTGATAAACCTGTACCCGGACTAAACAGTTTCCCTGAAGATGAAAGGCCCGGTGCCGTGAACTTTGTTTTTCAAACGTATCACATTATGATCAGTATCGGCATGGCGCTTATTGCATTGTCGCTATACTCGGTCTTCCTATGGTGGCGCGGAACGCTTTTTGAGAAACGATGGCTGCTGTGGATTTTTGTTTGGGCCGTATTGCTTCCGCAGATTGGCAATCAGGTTGGCTGGTATACCGCAGAAGTAGGAAGACAACCGTGGGTGGTATATGGACTACTCCGAACTTCAGATGCTTTATCGGAAGCTGTTACAGCAAACCAGGTCATGTTCTCGCTCATCATGTTCACACTGGTATATATGTTACTCTTTGCGTTATTTATATACCTGTTGAATAAAAAGATAACGCACGGACCGCTTGATCGTCACGATGATGAACACAGTCCGCGACACATGGAAATGGCGGATTCATTTACACCCGGTACTACACCTGGAAAAATTGAACACACCACGGATAAAGATTAGGAAGTATATAATTCATAACGCATGGAAACATTTGCAGGCATTGATCTCCAAACCTGGTGGTTCCTGGTAATCGGAGCTGTATTTACAGGCTATGCTATCCTGGATGGCTTTGACCTGGGTGCCGGCGCACTCCATTTATTTCTGAACAAAGAAGCCAGCAGGCGAACTGTACTCAACGCCATCGGTCCGGTGTGGGATGGCAATGAAGTATGGCTGGTAATTGGAGGCGGAGCGCTCTTTGCAGGTTTCCCAGAAGTATATGCTTCACTCCTCTCCGCATTCTACATGCCATTCATGATATTCCTGGTGGCACTCATCTTCCGTGCCGTGTCCATTGAATTCAGAAGTAAAGAACCAATGTTGTGGTGGCGCAAAATGTGGGACGTCAGTTATTGTCTCTCCAGTGGACTGCTTGCTTTTCTATTGGGATTCATTCTCGGCAATGTAGCACTAGGCGTACCGTTGGATAAAGATCACATCTATCGCGGAGAATTCGCAGACTTCATCAACCCATATGCGATCATGGTAGGCATCACATCGCTTTCACTTTTTATGATGCATGGCGCCATATACCTGGTGATGAAAACAGAAGATCGCTTGTATGCAAAACTCACCATCATTGTACGGAGAACAACCATATTCTTTGTGATCAGTTGTGTGATCACCTCGTTCTATACATTACTATATATTCCACACCTGGTAGATCAGATTCACAATACCCCCAGCATGTTTATCTTGCCGGTGATCATGATCATGGCCATCGCTAACATTGCGCGCCAGGTAACCAAGCGAAAGTATCTTTTTGCTTTTCTGTCTTCAGCAGTCGTTATCAGTGTACTGCTCATCATCGTATCCCTTGAGCTATATCCTACTATTATTTATTCTCCTGTTAATCCGGAAAATAGCTTGACAGTATATAACTCGGCGTCTTCTTCCAAAACATTGGGCATTATGCTTACCGTGGCTGCGATTGGCGTTCCGCTCGTTGCCGCGTATACCACGTTTGTATTCTGGACCTTTAAAGGCAAAGTTAAACTGGACGAGACCAGCTACTGATTATTCGTGTCTGGGTGACTGGAATTTATTTTGAAATCAACACATTAAGACCACAATTATTAATTTTGCTCCCATGAAAAAGTCAACTATAAATTTCTCAGTCGAGCTGGATCAGAATAATATACCGGATAAGATTCTGTGGGATGCTACTGATAAGCCAGATCCCGGGGTTTCTGAAACAAAATCAATGAGTGTCGCACTTTGGGATCACAAACATAAAAACACACTTCGTATCGATTTATGGACGAAAGACATGCCCGTAAATGAGATGAAGCGTTTCTACGTTGATTGCATTGGCGGATTAGCACAAAGTGCACTGACTGCTACCGGAGACGAATATATTGCCAGTGAAATTAATGCTTTGTGTGACCGTCTCGTAAAACATCTTCAGAACTTAAAAGAGTAGTTTTTAAAATACTCTTCTATAAAAAAGTATCAGGATTTCTCGAAATATATCCTCATTTATACCCTGAAAGGATATTCCTGATGCTTTTTTTATTGGTATAAACACCTCATTTCACCTTCCCGAAGTCCGCCATTTTGCCAATTTAATGTCGTAACAAGCTTTTCAAACGTTTGTTTTTTACAGATTTTTTGTACTTTTCGATAAGAAAGCTCGGTATGCATACCATTTCGGGTTTTCCCTGGAGGACTCATATAATCCCAAAAAACCAAAACCAAATTGTATTTTATGAAAAACTTTTACAAGGCTACGTTGGCAACCATGCTAATGATGCTGTTGTCTGCCACGGTGGTCTTAGCGCAGACAAACATTTCAGGTAAGGTAACGGATGCCATTACAGGTGAAGGACTGGCGGGTGTAAACATCATTGTACGGGGGCGTGTGATCGGCACAGTCTCTGATGCGAATGGTAGTTACTCTTTAAAAGCCAATGATGCTCCTCCCCTCACGCTTGTCTTTTCTTTTGTAGGCTACAAAACGTTTGAAGTAGAAGTCAGCGATGCCAACACTACAGGACTCGATGTAAAACTGGAAGAACAAACTATACTTGGACAGGAAGTAGTTATCTCCGCTTCACGTGTTGAAGAAGGTATACTTCAATCACCGGTATCCATTGAAAAGATGGATATACTCCAGGTACAGGCTACACCATCTGAAAATTATTACAAAGGTCTCATCAATATGAAAGGTCTTGATATGACGCAGAGTAGTATAAACTTTCAAATCGTAAATGCCCGCGGATTCAACTCCACCGGCAATACTCGTTTTGTACAGCTCACCGATGGTATGGACACACAAGCACCAGCCCTTAACTTCCCGATCGGAAATCTAAACGGTCCTTCCGAACTGGATGTTGAGAGCGTTGAATTTTTACCAGGTGCATCTTCTGCGCTATATGGCCCGAACGCATTCAATGGTATACTTCTCGTAAACAGTAAAAGTCCTTTTGAATATCAAGGCATAAGTGCATACGCTAAATTCGGACTCAACCATTTCAATGGCTCTTCCGAAGAGCCTAGCAGTCCGAAGCCGATGTATGAAGCTTCCATTCGTTATGCGAAAGCTTTTAATAATCGCTTTGCTTTTAAAATCAACTTCTCATATTCGAAAGCTGAAGACTGGTACGGAACAAATCATACCGATAAAAACCCGGAACGCACTCCTACCGGATTCTCTAGCAATCCCGGTAAAGATGAAGTACATGGTTTCGGAGATGAAGCCGCTACCAACATTGGGTTACTTGCCTTTAGCAGTGGCTTCCAACAACAAGCTCAGGCGAATGGTTTGCAAGATTATTTAGGAGATCTTCCGAACAACGTAGTATCGAGAACACCCTATAGTGAAAAATACCTGGTTGATTATGGTGCAGAGAATTTGAAAGCCGGTGGCTCATTGCATTATCGCGTAAGTGATAAAGCTGAACTGATATATGCTTTGAATTTTGGTTATGGAACTTCGGTATATACCGGAGCACAACGTTATTCTTTGAACAACTTTGCCATCACACAACATAAACTGGAATTAAAAGGCGACAACTTCTTTCTCCGCGCCTATACTACGCGCGAAAATTCTGGCGATAGCTATATCGCTGACTTGATCGGCTTCCAGGTAAACAATGATTGGAAAAATAATAACACCTGGTTCGGAACATATGGATTAACCTATATGGGAGCGCTCGCACAAGCTGGTTTACAGCCCGGTGATATAAATAATTTACCAGAAGCACAAAGACTTGCTATACAACAAGCAGCCCATCAGGCGGCCAGAAATGCTGCCGACCAGGGACGCGTTCTTCCTGGCACTCCAGAGTTTAATACACTCGCCAATAAGTATAAAGACCTTATTATACCGAATGGTGGCAAGTTCGATGACAACTCAAATTTATATCACGTACAGGGTCAGTATAACTTCAAAAATGAGATCAAATTCATGGACCTGCTTGCAGGTGCAAGTTACAGGTTGTTTGATCTGAACTCTAACGGAACCATCTTCGCAGATGTACCCGGCAATGATATTACCATTTATGAATATGGCGCATACGTACAGGCTGCCAAAAGTTTAGGCAATCTGAAACTGACAGGTTCTGTTCGTTACGATAAGAATGAAAACTTCGAAGGCCAGTTTTCTCCGCGTATATCCGGTGTATATACCGTTGCTGAAAATCACAACTTCAGAGCATCCTTTCAAACAGGTTTCAGAAACCCTACATCGCAGGCGCAGCACATCAACTTAAACGTTGTTTCGGCTCAACTCCTCGGAGGACTTCAGGAATACGCGGATCAATATCAGATCACAAACAATACCTATACTATTGAATCGGTAAATCAGTATATCGGAAATGTACTGGCAGCCGGTACCACAGATGCTATTGTAGATCCGGAAAATATAGCGGTGCTGAGACGATTCGATACTTTCCACGAAGTTAAACCAGAGCAGATCAAATCGTTTGAAGTTGGGTATAAAGGATTAATGGCTCAACAAAAACTGATGTTCGATGTATCGTATTACTATAGTATCTATAACGACTTCGAATACCAGGTACGGGTTAGACGTGCATCAGGTGATGTAAATGCCAATGCTATCAACGCATCAAGCCTTCTGAGTGGTGATAATACCAATACATTCCAGATCTATACCAATGCAACCGAAGAAGTAACGTCACAGGGTGCTTCAGCTGGTCTTACGTATAATTTACCAAAGAGCTTTACGGTATCCGGTAACTATAGCTGGAATGCTTTTGACAAAAAGGAAAATGACAACACTGGTATATACCAGTTTAACACGCCCGAGCATAAAGTAAACCTGACGTTTGCTAATCGCAAGCTGACAGACAAGATTGGGTTTGCGTTGACCTGGAGATGGCAGCAAGCATTCCTGTGGGAATCTTCGTTCGCCAACGGAACAGTACCCGCTGTAAGCACGGTGGACGCACAAGTAAGCTATAAAGTGGCTCCGATCAAATCGGTTATCAAAATTGGTGGTTCAGACATTTTCAACAAGCGATATGTTCTTAACTACGGAGCTCCTACTATAGGTGCTATATATTATATATCCGTAACATTCGACCAAATGTTCAATAAATAAATAGCCATGCTCACCATGATCAAACACAAATAATGATCAACGTAGGCGTCCAACAACAAAAATATAAACACATGAAACTCAACATACTCAAACTCCTTTCGATGGCAGCACTGGTCTGTGGCTGTTCATACGATTTTCCGGAAGCTGACCCCTCTACTTTGCCAACGGCAGGCGAAGCGGATTTCGCAAAGTATATTTCGATCGGTAATTCACTTACTGCAGGCTATATGGACGGAGCATTTTATACCCGTGGGCAAAGTAACTCCTTCCCCTCTATACTGGCGAAACAGTTCGCGCTGGTTGGCGGTGGTGAATTCAACCAACCGGATGTAAATTCAGAAACCGGATGCTATGATATCACCGGAGGATGTAGCAAAGGCAGACTATATTTCGCTTACGACTCAGATGGTGACGCTACCATTGTTAATAAAACCGGTGATGGCGGAGCATCACTTGCCGCCTATAGCGGAAGCAAAACTGCTCTGAATAATTTTGGTGTACCAGGCCTTACCATCCAGGCCGCATTGGCTCCGCAAACCGGAGACAATACATCGCAGTTTTTTAATCCATACTATGCCAGGTTCGCTTCGAATCCGGGAACATCAACTCCTATCGGTGATGCGTCCGCAGCACTTGCCAATGGCGGAACATTCTTCTCATTCTGGCTTGGTAACAACGATGCTATACTATATGCTATAAATGGAGGTGATCCTGCGAAAGCAACACTTACATCAGTCGTTAATTTTCAAGCAGCGTTCAATGCCGGTCTTACTACGGTACTGGATGCGAATGCTACTGCAAAGGGAATCGTAGGAAATATACCCGATGTAACTTCCATAGCATACTTCCATACTGTGGGCTGGAATGTTGTTGAATTTGAAGCCGGTGATCCCGTTGCTGAAGGAACAATACAATTGCTCAATAGTAATTTTGCAGGCTTTAATAATGCCCTCGATGCTATAGTTGCTTACCTCGGACACAATGCTGCTGATGCTGCCCGCAGAAAAGTTTCATATTCCACCGGTGCAAATCCAATCCTGATTGCCGATGAATCATTAACGGATCTCTCTGCTGAATTTGACATGCTGAAAGATGCCGGTGCTATCACTGCGCAACAACGTGCCGCGTTAACTCCTTATGTTCAGGCAAGACCAGCGACTGATGATGATCTGATCACGCTGTCGGCTTCAACTGTTATAGGAACCGGTGTTGGTGGAAGCCCCACTATAATTTATGGTGTGAGTTATCCTTTACCGGATATGTATGTCTTAGTTCCCACTGAGATTGAAGAGATTAAAGAACGCGTTGATACCTTTAACGATATCATAGAAGCCGGAGTCGCTGCCCATAGCGATCGGCTTGCGTTGATCGATGCGTACTCAATTTTCACAGATCTTAAAACGAATGGTGCATCTATTAATGGTATAGGATTGAATGCATCGCTTCAACCTCCTTATGCATTCTTCTCGGCAGATGGCATACATCCCAACGGCCGCGGTGCAGCATACATGGCTAACAAAATGATCACGATTATCAATACTAAATTCAATGCACGGGTTCCATTAACAAATCCGAACGATTACCCAGGAAACGATTTACCGGCAACGAATTAACTTACACTCGATACTATAAAGATATTCATTAACCTAAACCGAAAAGGGCTGCTCCAGGGCAGCCTTTTTTTATGCGTTACGTTTACTATATATACCTAAATATACCCTGCCGCTTTATAGGCTACTACGCCCGCCCACTCCTTAAACAATTTATGCCATACATGAAGTGCATCGATCTTGGGAACGATAAAAGAATCGAGGTAATACTCGCGGGGATGTGAATAAAAATCAGCTGTAAAAGGCTGCAAGTTCAGTCCTACTTTTTTATAGCATGCTAATGATCGCCTCATGTGGAATGCAGAGGTAATCAATAAACAATCTTCAGATCTATACTGTAAAGAATCCAGCATCTTCACTACTTGCTGTGCAGACTCGGCAGTGTTGCGTGTTTCATTCTCGATCATGATATCCGCAGAATCAACACCCATCATGATCATCGCGCGTTGAAATTTATTCGCTTCAGGTTCATCCTCACCAAACAGCCTCCCCGTTCCGCCACTGATCAGTATCTTTTCAATCAACTTTAATTTATATAGTTGAACCGTATGTGTTACACGATCAGCACCCCGGCTAAAGTAAACGCGATCGTTGGGTTCAAGTCCAGCGATTGTAGTTCCGGTTAATACAATACCAAGTTTATGAGGAGTCATATCCTTAAAAGCCACCGTTTCAATTTCCCATGCATGTATAGCTTCATTCGCCAGAAAATCATTCGAGAACAAGATCAACAGAATTACACCACTATATAAGAACCGTTTTTTCCATTTCGGATTTTTCAAAACAATGGAAAGCACCAACAAAATCAGGATTATCGTCAGTGGCAGTACCAGGTAATTAAGTGTTTTTGAAAGGAAGAAAAACATGCAGATCTATTTGGGTTCGAGATTCACTAACAAAACCAAAGGTATAAAAAACATTAAAGCCACATAAACGTGGAACGTGCCGATGCCATATCTCCCGCAGACCTCACAGATTACCGCAGACGAAATACAAGATTGTATTTAAAAATCTGCGTCAATCTGCGCACTCAGCGGGAGTTTGCATTTGTATCTATAGGAGTTTTCTCTGATCCCGGAATACATTCCCGCAGACCTCACAGACTACCGCAGACGAAATACAAAGATTGTATTTAAAAATCTGCGTCAATCTGCGGGAGTTTGCATTTATATCTATAGGAGTTCTCTCTCATACCGGAATACATTCCCGCAGACCTCACAGACTACCGCAGACGAAATACAAGATTGTATTTAAAAATCTGCGCTACAAATCCTTTACCCCTTCCGATATAAAGGATTGGATATATTGCTAAACCCATCAATAATCCTTCGCAGCACATCAAAGTATAATGTTAATACCAGTACCAATGTCATGGACCAAATCACACCGGTATTGAAATAAAAGGTATCAATATTCTGGTTCAGGAAGTGCTTGCGAGGCATATAGAATTGTGCATTGAAATCTATAGCATGCTCAGGATCCGGTTCCTTATATATAGGATATATCTTTTGAATAAGCTTTCCGTCTTGTTCAATGATCCTGTGCGTTTCAGATGTATTCTTTACTAACTCAGTAATTGCATCGTTGTGGTACATCTCACGGTAACGACTAAAAGCAGCTTCCTTCTCGGGCGTACTGGTGAGATTGAAGATTTTCTTTTCACGTTGTTGATCCGCACGGTTATACAATTTTATATAATAATGCTTGAGGTTTACAAGGTATCCCGACACTTCGTTATATACGGCTGAATCAAATTTCGACAGCGTAAGGCCGTTGATAGATTTCAGAGATTGACCTGTCGATTCAAGCTCTTGTGAAATTTCGCTTTTCATTAACGCAAGATTATTCACAACCTTCTCTTTGATGTGAGGATCAGTTGCCTGGTAGTTGTTGATCACATACTGAAGTCTGCTTTCCAGCTCGGGTATAAAATATACCTTCCTATAATCTGCGCTCGCCATGGCACGATCGTAGGCGTAGAACTCACGCTCAAAACTATTGTCCTTAAACTGCGACACCATCGCTGCTTCAAAGGCCCAGCGTGATGCCATCAGATCGCCCACCAGGGGTACCGTTGCAGTATTACCAATCGTAGGATTCAGCTTATCAAATTTCACCACTACTCCACTCAATATCAATTGTGGAATAATAAGCAGCGGTATCAGTATATAGATGGTAACCGCAGAATTAAACCCGGATGATATATTGAGTCCCAGTAAATTCGCAAAGCATGAGGTGGTGAATAGGATAAACCAATGGTGGAATAGCATTCCTTTGATCTCCAGCACATAGTTACCAACCAATACAAACATGAGCGTCTGTATAGCGGAGAGCATGAAGAGGATCGAGATCTTCGACAAAATATAGCTACTTCTGCTCAGGTGCAGAAAGGCTTCACGTTTCAGGATTTTTCGATCGCGAATAATTTCCTCAGCGCTTACCGTGAGCCCCATGAAGAGTGCTACGATGACGCTCATGAAGAGGTATGCCGGTATATTTAAATTCTTTCCGAATACATAGACTGTATTAGCAGAGTCATCTTCATTAAAGTAGCGTACGATGAAGGCGAGTATAAACGCCAGTACGGGCGCTTCTAATAAATTGATGATCATATACTGGCGGTTGTGAAGCTTAGCCTGTATATCACGCATCGCGAACAAAAAGGATTGCTTCAATCGCGTTGGAATACGCAATGTCGAATGTGGAACTTCCTTGGAAGTCTCGACTGAGAATGTACGATAGTTCTGCTTATATATAGCGTTCCATTGCTCGGCGGATATTTTGCGTTCGTTGGTAAAATGGCCGTATTCATTGATCACTTTCGTTTCAATGATATTAAAGATCTGCTCCGGATTTACGTTTCCGCAGTCATGACATTCGCCTTCTTCACTGTTCACCAGGTTGATGCTTTTCTTAAAATATACTACGGCATCTACCGGGTTTCCATAGTATATCTGGTAGCCACCGGTATCGAGGATCAGCAGTTTGTCGAACATCTTAAAAATGTCCGAAGAAGGCTGATGGATTACTGCAAAGACAAGCTTTCCTTTTAATGAAAGTTCTTTCAGCAAGTCTATAATATTTTCTGAATCGCGGGATGAGAGACCACTTGTGGGCTCATCACAAAATAATACAGCAGGCTCACGCAGTAGTTCAAGCCCTATATTTAGCCGTTTACGTTGCCCTCCACTAATCGTCTTGCGCAACGGAGACCCTACCTTCAGATCTTTTGTTTCCTCCAAACCAAGATCCTCCAATACTTTTAGCACAAGTTTATTAATTTCTTCTTCTGATTTATTGCTGAAGCAAAGTCGCGCGGCATAGTACATATTTTCATATACCGTGAGGTCTTCTATGAGAAGATCATCCTGTGGCACAAAACCGATCACGCCTTCGATTCTTTTCGGATCCGTGTGTATATCTATACCGTTGATGAGTACCTGGCCTTGTGATGGTTTCTCAGAACCGTTCAATACATGGAGAAGCGTTGATTTACCGGCACCGCTGGCGCCCATCAATGCAATCAGGTTACCGGATTCTTCCGCGAGTTGTACATCGCGTAAGCCCAGCCTTCCATTTTTGAATTTGAAATTAATTCCCTTCCCTTCAAATGATAATCTCGGAAAGTCACCAAATTTTTTAAAGCGGTTCAACAGATCGCCATAGTATACCGGTTCATCTTTTTCCCAACGCAGCATACTTCCTACTGCCAGCACGGCAATCTTTCCACTCTTCACAGGCACACCGTTCAGGTATACATCCGAGCCGCCAAGGTATTTTATAAAGTATATTTCAACCTGTTCTATATATACAATAGCCACAAAGCCATCCAGTTCTTTCCTGCGCAGGTGATGTGCTTTTTTCAGCGATCCTTCGGGTGCCGCATCGATTATCAAAAAATGATCATGGTCGAGTTGAGATGCATTCTTTCCTAATACAAATTTCTTAATAGCATCTATTTCAGTTTGCGATACCTTGAAGTTTGCACCAATCGCATTTACCAATTCTTCTTCACGCGGTGTGATCTGCTCATCGGCTTGCACGATGGTGAGCAGTTCCAGAAGGATAACGACTTTTTGTTTCTGCGTTAGCTCAAGGTTAACCTCCGAACAAAGTTTCTCAATGCGTTTTAAGGTTGCGCTTAGCTCCTCCGTGGCAGGCGGCAATGCCTGCACATAGTCATCGAATTTCGCGGTATAGGTATCAACAGCTGAACGACTCAAATGATCTTGCAGGAAGTTTCTGATCTGGTCGCGCTCCTGGTGGGTAACTTGGTCTTCTTTCGCAACTACTGCGAACAACCGCAGGATAGCTTTGAGTAGAGGTTCACTCATAAAACTGAATTACATGAATCTAAATATAATGAAAGATGCAGGAGTAAAAGAAAAAGGACTGGCTTTGTGAACCAGTCCTTTTCAATATTTCTTACATAAATGGTAAGCTTATTCGGTAATGTTTTTACGAAGCTTCTCTACTACCTTTGTTACTTCTTCAAGGTTCTTGTCAGATAATACAAGATCTCCGCGATTATTCTTGATCTGCTCTTCTATATTCAATGAAGCATATGCTTTTTCAAGTGCAGTAAGATCGGCAACTAATGTTGTTACTGGCTCAGTCTGTTCAACAGTCTGTAACATTTTCAGCAACTCGCTTACCGATTTCTTCTGCTGAAGTATAATGCGCATCAGTGGCGTTAACACCTGGATACGGTTATCTTCCGGTAACAGATTTTTAGGATAAGTCTTGATAAGGCCTGTTGATATATATAGGCCTTCGATAAAGCTACCGGCAACTACCAGTGAAGAAAGCTTGTTACGGCTATCATCTTTCAGGAAGTTTTCAGTTCTCTTAATAGTCTTATCAAGCAAATGCGTTAATGAATCCTTGTTACCAATGTTAGCTTCAAATTTCTGAAGGATCTCAGCATCGAAAGAACCGATCACACCTAAATTATCTGCCAGTGTCTTACAAGCATTTAGATAATCGATTGCTTCCTGTGTCTTATCATATGAAGTCAGGTATCCGATATCAGCAGCATAAACGCCCAAGTTAAGAGCAGCCTTGTCCGTACGGGAAGCATACTGATCAACTTTTGTACGGGAATTCACGAGGCTCTCGTTAAATTCTGCACCCGTTGCCTGAAGAAGGTATGGAATTTCTGATGGTGAAGGTATATTATAAACAACTTCTTCTATTTGCTGTTTAAGACTATCCTCCGCTGCCTGAAAATCAGCAGCATTTTTATCTTTATCGCTGGACGATGATCCGCATGAAGCTAACCCAACGGCCAGCACTACGCATAAACAGAAGTAAGTGAGACGATTCAATTTCATATGTGAAGCTTAGGTTTTGAGTTCCAAGTTTAACACATTTTTCATGTGTATGAAAATTAATTTTGAAGGATGGCAGGTAATTTTTTCATCCTTCGGTTACTTTTTAGTAAGTTTAATTATGCACATTGTAAAAATGTTATGGCAAGATTAGTTGATAAAACACTCCTGATAGACGACAGCGATATCGACCTGTTCATTCAGCGGAGATTCCTCGAAGTGTACAACTTCTCGAACCAACTTGTACTCTACAAGTCAGCAAATGAAGCACTTGACTGGCTGAAAAACATGAATGGCGAACCTGCTCCAGACATCATCTTCCTGGACCTGAACATGCCTGAAACGGATGGCTTCTCTTTCCTGAAAACATTCATGGACCTACCCGAAAAGGTAACATCAAAATCACGGATCGTTGTGCTGACAAGCTCAAACAATATGAAAGACCGTGACCTTGTATTTGAAAACAAGAATGTGATCCAATACATCACCAAGCCGTTGAAGCAAACTGATATTGAAGATCTCAAAAAACTGATCAATCAGAATTAGTAAGCGAGACTCAGTTGTCCAACCAGTCTTTAAACTCCTGCACGCGTTCACGTGCTACAATAATATCATTGTCCTGCGAGCCTTTTAAAACCAGCTTCAGCCGACTGTTGGTATGGCTTATTATATCCTGTATCGCGTTGGCCGCGATGCAATACTTCCGGTTTATTCTGAAAAACCGTGCAGGATCCAGCATCTCTTCCAATTGCTCTAATGTATAGTCAAGGATCAGGTTACGATTATCTGATGTGCAGCAAAATGTAGTCTTGTCCTGGCTATAGAAGTAAAGTATATTTTCGACCTCTACAGTTTTTAAATGCTCCCCTACCTTGATGACAAAACGTGACTTATGTTTTTTTGTCAGCATCTGAATGGTTTGCTCGATGTTACTGAGCAACGATTTGGTATCCGGTTCCTGCCGTGTTAACGTCTTGAACTTTACAAAGGCAGCAGCGAGTTCATCCTTGTCCACTGGCTTCAGTATATAATCGATGCTGTTTACCTTGAAGGCTTTCAACGCGTATTCATCATAGGCTGTCGTAAAAATTACAGGTGACTTAATGGTACATTGCTCAAAGATCATAAAGCTGATACCATCCGCCAGTTGGATGTCCATAAAGATCAAGTCAGGAGCCGGGTTGTTCTGCAACCAGTGTACTGCCCGCTTCACGGTGTCAATCTTATTTACTATAGTCACCGATGGTTCCATGCTTTTTACAAGCGTCTCCAACCGTTGTGCTGCCTGCGGCTCGTCCTCTACTATCAGTACATTCATGCTTGAACGGGAATAACAGGAAGCTTCACTATAAATTTTTCATTTTGAATGACCTCTACTTTTGTGTTGCTCAAAAATTCATATCGCTTGCAAATGTTATTAAGACCTATACCTGTTGAATCGTCATTGAACCCCATTTTCTTTTGCAGATTATTTTCCACCACAATAAAATTACCGGAAGTATATACGCTGATGGCAAGCGGATTTTCTTCTGAAACTATATTATGTTTGATCGCATTTTCAATCAGCATTTGCAATACAAGCGGAGCCACCATACTTTTCACGCCTTCCAGCTGAATATTAAGTTTAAGCTTATCGGCAAACCGTATCTGTTGCAAGAATAAATAAGACGACAGAAACTTCAGCTCTTCTTCCAGCGGCACAACTTCGCGGTCGCGTGTGTCCAACACATAACGGTATACTTCTGAAAGTTGCTTAATGAACTTGGCAGCTTTATCCTGATCTTCATATACTACATTGGTGAGTACATTCAATGTATTAAACAGAAAGTGAGGATTGATCTGACTCTTCAGACTTTCATAGTGTGCTGCTATATTTTCCTTCTGCAGGCGCTCCGCATCAATGGCGACCTGGCGCCAGTTAATTAAAAATTCTCTTCCGTGCATAAACAAGGAAATTATAATCGTAATAAGAATAGAGTACCCGGTGCTATAGTTTATGGCTACTTTCATGCTCCACGAGTACAAAGCGATGATGCCATACATAGCGGCCAACGAGTATATAATTGTAACAACGAGCCCAACTACAAAGCGCGTCATTGGAAATTTAATCCACGACCATTTCCAGGATATAAAATCGGCTAAATAGGAATTGCCTTTCCAAAGCGCTACCCACATCAAAGCATTCAATGAACCAATCTTCCAGAAACGTGGTGAATTAAAAGTGCATTCATTACATCCCAACCCTGTCCATGCAAACAGCATCCCGAGGATGATCAGAACAACAACACTTTTCATTTCCTTAATAACCAGACTCCGGTTGATGGCCATAGCAATGCGTGCGTTACTTTATAATAGTAACCCAACCCCTAACGTAATAAGACCTGCTGCCAATAGCAACGCGCCGAAGTAAATTAAAGCAATGAGTTTATTCGGTCGCGTGGCATCTTTGTCCATCGCTGAAAAGAAAAATCCTCCCGAGATCAGCAACGCTGACGTTGGAACGGATGCTCTTGCAAACCAGGTGAGTTGCAACGGTAGGGCTGTATGGTCTGCCAGCAATTGACAGATCAACGACAAGATGACGATAACACCTGCATGCGCATGGCCTGCCCGGAACATCGCTTTCTGAAAGCCATTAAGCTCAACTTTCCTGAGATTGCCCGACAATACATTCAACAAAAAATATCCTCCATACTCTATGGAGGGAATCGTAATCAGAATCACTCCACACATCAATTTTGATTCGGCTGTCATACTATAAATGTTTATAAATTAAGCTTTGAGTTTCGAGCCTTTAGCCTCTAACCGTATTCCGAAGAAGTAAGTCCACCAGATAAAGAACAGCTGAAGTGGTACGCGAAAGAACAAGTATATAGGTCCGTTCTCCATCCCTCCCAGTTCTACCCGTTTCAGAGAGCCAATGATGTTCGCAGGCAAAATGCATACTAAGAAAATGATCAGCATGATACTGGTAAATTTAGCCGTGCGATCTATCACCAAACCAACCGCTGCCAGTAATTCAACAACACCCGTAAAATATACCAGTCCCTCTTTATAAGGGAAGAAATCCGGCATTGATTGCATCATTACTTCGGTTTTAAAGAAATGCGCAGAGCCGGTCATCATCAACATCAACGCCAGGGAAACCCGCCCGATAATACTCATGGAGAATTTCCCCTTGACGATATACCGGTTACCCAACCAGAACAAAAAATACGAACCAATCAATACAATTAAAGGTGCCATAGTCTATAAAAATTGGATACCAACATTGATCGCTATATATAGTTTTGGAGCCTTGAATGATGAGGCTGCTTATTTACATTTCCCCTTCATCCCGTCTGCCATTTGTTTTCCCCACTGTGGCGCGAGCGGATTTTCGGATTTGAATGTAGTAAATTTCTCTATTGCATTGTTCGCGGTTGCGCATGCCTCTGCTGTAGAGGAGCCAAAGAACTGGGCTGTGCCATATTGCATTTGTGCTAACAATGCCAGGGCGCGCGGATTATTAGGATTGATCTCAACAGCTTTATTCAGAACCTGTATGGAAAGCCCTGCAAATTGCTGACCTCGTGATGCCGGGTCTACAGAAACACGAATCATATATATAAAACCTTCAAGTGCTATAACTTCAGATTCATTTGGAACAATCTCTTTCGCCTTACTCAACGCTGTGGTAGCCTGGTCGAGGTACGCATCTTTCTTCGCGCCATCTTTTTCCTGATTGCTCATCATGATATAGCCGAAGGATGCATAATAGAATGGCTCCCATTTTGTTTTCTCCGCTGCTCCGATACGCTCAAAGGCATTGACAGCAGTTTGATAATCGGGGATGCTTTGCGCTGTATATACCGCTTGTATATTCTTTTGCATGGCCTCCGTGTACTTATCGTCATTGGCAAATACAGCATTGGACAATAGGATAATCACTACCGCAATCAGAACCGGGATGATGTTTAATGTTTTCATTTTTTAGGTTGTTTTAAATTTTAAGGATCGTTTAAAGGATATACTATATGATTTGCACCGATGCTGTTACAGGCTCGGCAATTGATTCACCGATTTATCTTTTGATAGCGTAATGAAGATGCCCAGGAAAAGAAATCGTGGTGCAGCCTGGCGAACGGGACGGCTGTTGTATATACCGTTCGCGTTTTGTTCCGTGCTATATTCGTAACCGAAGATGTTATCTCTGCCCAATAAATTGGTACACGACAGGTAAACGATCAGATACGGTTTGGGCAGGTAACTCCAGTTAAAACTCAGGTCGCTATATACTGGTGTCTTGCCGTTATTAAATTTACCGGCATTGGGATTATTGTACGGACGGCCTGAGGTATAGGAATAGGTAAATCCTAATTGGCTATTGATGGCTTGTACAAAGTATTTATATACTGCAGAGAAATTATGCTTCGAAGCAAATGTAGGGGTTGCTTTGTATGGATAGTTCAGATAGTCGCGTTTGGTATCGAGAAACGAGTACGAGATCCAATAGTCCGTATTGCGCAGCGAGCGGTTATCGCGCCAGAACAATTCAATTCCTTTCGCATATCCGTTACCAGCGTTATTTAGTATAGATGCATCGTTATTTACATACTTCACGAGGTCATCATACTTTTTATAGTAAGTCTCAATGCGAAACGTGCGATTGTTTTCGATCCGCTGGTAGTTCAGAATAAAATGCTCGGCTTTCTCAGGATCCAACGTGGTGTTTACACGCACGAGTTCATTTTTAGCAGTCTGGCGAAATTTACCATAAGCAAATGACACCTGGCTTGACGTCCCTGTTTTATAGGCCAGTGAAATACGTGGATCAACTGAGAACTGATCCATTAAGTTGTTGTATTCGAAACGTGCTCCGGCCCGGGTGACAAACTTGTTGCTGGTATATATATCGGCTTCTGCAAACCCGGCAGCGATCACTTCATCAAAGGCACGGGTCAGGTTACTGCCATCATCAAACGTGAACTGCTGATTGTACGTCCGTTGAATCAGCTCCACTCCTGTTTTCAATTCTACTTTATCGGACAACGATCCTTCAAAAACTGTTTTTGCATGAACACCCTTTTCTGTTTCTACAATATTATCGTCATCTACCATCGCGTCATTCTCCTGATACGTATAAGATACACCGCCCCGCACGATCCAGTTGTCGTTCAATGCTTCTTTATAAAATCCGTTGAGGTAACGATAATTATTGGTGAGGTCATAGAGAAATTTTGAATTATAGTCATCGATGCTATGCTGGTATATAGAGTAATTGGCGTGATTGAAATTTCCATATACTTTCAACATTCCATCTTTACCAACCTGTTGACGGAAGGCACCGCTTCCCTCGATCGAAACCGGAGGCTTCTCCCAATCGATCTCCTGGTTGATCAGCCCGAAGTATGGACGAATATTGGTATACTGAATCTTGCCGATAATCGAACCGCGCTCCCACGCCTGTGTATGCGTGATGTCACCACCTACAGAAAGTATACCTATATCTGTGCGCGTCATCTCCGCTTTATCTTTTGAATCCAACGCCAGCGCGGATGAAAGAGCCTGCCCGTATTCTGCAGAATATCCACCGGTACTAAAGCTTGTACCCTTAAACATAAATGGCAGAAAACGACCACGTGAAGGTGTGTTGGGTGCAGAAGGACTATAAGCATCGAGCACAAGCAAACCATCAATGAAGGTCTTTGCTTCTGTGCCATCGCCTCCGCGCACAAACAGTCTTCCGCTCTCGCCTACTTTTTGTGTACCTGGCAATGTATTCAAGGCACCTGCTATATCTGCAGTAGCGCCTGCTGTGGTGGCTATATCTACCGCTTTGAAAACAGTTCTTCGCGATTCATCACTGGCGGCAAACGCTCCGGCTGTGATCATAACCGCTTCAAGCTCATTGATCATTTCTTCCAGCTGAACAGTGACAGTAACCGGCTTGCCTTCAAGCACTACTTCATGCTGGGAGTCTTTATAGCCTACAAATTTCACAAGCAGAATTTTGGTGCCGGTTTCTGTAGTCGTGAACTCAAAGTTACCTTCCGTATCGGAGCTTGTGCCATCATAGGTATCGACCAGGATTACATTGGCCAATGGTATACCGGCACCACGTTCGTCCACAACCTTGCCGGAAATTTTAGTTTGCGCATAGCCCGTGAGTGCGATGAATGTTAACAGAATGCTGTAGAGTATTTTCATAGAGGGATCTTATATTCGATTACAGGGTAAAGATTGGCGGAGTGAAGAGCTTTTTAAAAAATGAGTTACTGAACTGTAAAACCATCAGGACGAACTGTTAAAAGCTCATCCTGAAAAAAAATTACTTTAGCAGTGCTTCGATCTTGGATATATAGGTATCCGGATTTACTTTCATCGCCTCCAGGTGTCCACCCTGATATACCCAGAATTCTTTTTGTCCGGTAGCGTTATTATATACCACCTCAGCACCTGCGATGGGAACTTCTTTGTCTTCTTTGCTGTGAACGATCAGCTTGGGAGCAGCAACTGATTTGATATCTTCTTTAGCAGTATAAGGCGATACCAGGTATTGCTTGATCATAGCATGTTGTTCTGCCGGAGCATAGGCCAAGGCTATATCTGTAAATGAAGTCATGGGGCCATCCAGCACGAGTGCTTGAACTTTATCAGCGTTGTCTTTGGCAAGTTTGGTTGCGATCTGCGTGCCGATGGAAGCTCCGAAAAGGATCAGCTTTGTATTTTTTACTTCCTTACGGCTGATGAGGTAATCAAATACAAATTGTCCGTCCCTGGCAATGTTCAGGTGAGTCGGCTTGCCGGTAGATTTACCGTATCCGCGAAAGTCGATCATAAAAACCTGGAAGCCTTTATCTACTAACGGCTTGGTCATGAAGGCATAGCTGGTAACATTACCACCGGCTCCATGCAAAAATAATATAGTGGCTTTGGGAGTACCGACAGGTTTCAGGAAAATTCCACTGAGCTTTACGGTATCCGTGGTGAGGGTAACTTCTTCAAATGATATACCTTCCATCGGTTTCCAGGCGGTAACCGGATAGTAAAATTTATCATCGAACTGCGCGAACGCAAAAGAAAAGTTCAGGAATGTTACCAGCAGAAGCAAAGCGAATGATTTCATATGGGATGTGATTTTGTTTTGGTCATGTGAATTATGAACCAAAAATTCACCTTCCATCCCGCTTCTTCAAAAAGGCTTTACTGAACTGTAGAACATCCCTGATGAACTGTAACTTCCCATTCTTCAACCGGGAAGCTCAAGGTATCGTTACGATGATCTTGCCCGGAGTTTTATTCCCTTCAAAAACTTTAAAGGCCGTCATATAGTCGTTATATATACCTGCAATCACCGGTCGTACAGGATTAACTTCCAAAAATTTAACAAACTGTTCAAGGTCTTCACGACTGCCTGTTGTATAGGCACGCAAGGTGATGTTTCGTCTGATTACACTCACAAGGTCTATCGATGTTTGTGTATCTTCTAAAAATCCGATCAACGCCACCTGGCCATTTATAGCCGTTGCAAAAACAGACTGCTGCACCGAAGTACCTCCGGCCACATCGATCACCAGATCGACACCACGTCCTTGTGTCAGATCAAGAACCTGCTTATACCAGTCTGGCGTTGTTTTATAGTTGATGATTTTATCCGCGCCAAGCTGTTTTAAAAATTCTTCATTCTCAGTTTTCCCAGTCGTTACGATGGTTTGAAAGCCCATGCGCTTGGCCAGTTGCAGTGCATATAGCGATACACCACCTGTTCCCTGGATCAATATTGAATCGCCAGGCTGAATGCCGGATTGTGTGAGCACCCGAAAAGCTGTTAGCCCGGCCGTTGGAACAGTGGCCGCTTCCTCCAATGAAAGTGTAGTCGGTGCCTTGGCCAAACTCTGTTCATGAAAGGAAGTGTACTCCGAAAAAACACCATCAACCGATGCTCCCAATTGCAGTGAAGCCTTATAGGCATCAAACTTTCCTCCATACCAACGCTGACGCAACAAGCTGATCACGGTATCGCCAGTAGCAAAACGTGTTACTTTACTTCCTGTACGTTCAACAATACCGACCGCATCCGATCCAAGAATTACGGGTAGTGGTTTCACAAGCGGATAGCGACCCGTAATAAAAGCGTAGTCACGATAATTGATCGCAGTAGCTTTGATGCGTACCAGCACATCGTAATCACCTATAGCGGGCATTGGTGTTTCTTTCCATTCTATTCCCTGCAGGGAACCGGGCGTTGTTAATTGTAATGCTTTCATAGTATAAATAGATTGATCTGTAGTGTGAGTTTATCCGGGTGGATGTGTTTATTTGTTACTGTACAAATAACGGTGAAAGCCTTGCGCAGGAATCGGATCACTCATTCGATCTTGCTATCACGGTGATACGTTAAAAGAATCATGGACCTGAAACATCTTCGGTATTTTAAAGTACTGGCGGAAGAATTGAACTTCCGCAAAGCGGCTGCACGCCTGAACATTTCACAACCTCCGCTTAGCCAGCAGATCAAGGAACTGGAAGAGTCATTGGAGACATCGCTCTTTCACCGACTCAAGAAAGGAAATGAACTTACCGATGCAGGCAAGATACTATACCAGTATACACTTGAGATTTTTGAGAAGGTAGAAGAAGCAGAAGAACGCATCCGGTCTATTCGGGAGAAGAAGACGGGTAAGTTAATATTGGGATTGGTACCGGGCATTCGTCCGCAACGTATCGCGAAAGCAATGCAGTTATTTCAAAAGATATACCCGGATATACAGGTGACGATCGCAGAGCACTGTACGGCTACATTGATTCATCATGTAAAAGAAAATATGGTTGATCTCGCACTGGTATATGGCCCGGTGCAGGAAGATGCTTTGGAGTGGAATGCTATAGCAGAGGAAGCGTATCATGTTGTGCTGCCCGCGAATCATGCGCTGGCTAAACGAAAAAAAATATCACGCGAAGATTTAAAGGACCAGCCTTTTATTTTATACAAGCGCCAGGATCAGCCGTGGTTTCACGATGCTGTGATGCAACAATTAAAATTTAATGGACAGGAACCCAACATCATCAGTGAACTCTCATCACCCAGAACCCGCGTGCTGCTGGTACATCAGGGGCTGGGTCTTACGTTCGCTCCTGCTTCTCTTCACGAAGAATATCCGCATGTTTCGTTTAAACCACTGGATTCTTTAGACGCGGTGCCGGTTGGTATTCTGCGAAAGCGGAATAAAAACAGCCGTACATTGAAAACAATGATGGAAGCCTTTCAAAAAAGTCTGTCGTAGCGATTGATTCAAGCCCGTAATTTTCATAAAAGGCTTATTTTTGCGGCTCGCCTAACAGAACGAATTACAACATGGCCGATTACAGCAAAGACGAGATCAAACGCATTGAAAAGAAGTGGCAGGATAAATGGGCCGCGGATGGCGTTTACAAAGTAAAGGACGATACCTCGAAACCTAAATATTATGTTTTGGATATGTTCCCGTATCCGTCCGGAGCGGGACTCCACGTAGGACATCCACTGGGTTATATTGCTTCAGATATAGTTTCACGCTACAAGCGTGTGAAAGGATTTAATGTATTGCACCCGATGGGGTTCGATGCCTTTGGATTGCCTGCTGAACAATATGCTATTCAAACAGGTCAGCATCCTGCTGTTACCACGGCTAAAAATATAGAGACCTATAAACGTCAGTTACGACAAATCGGATTCTCCTACGATTGGGATCGTGAAGTTCAAACCAGTGACCCGGCATACTATAAATGGACACAGTGGATTTTTTCTCAGTTGTTCAATGCGTGGTATAATAAAAAATCAGGACCCGAAGGAAAAACAGAACCTATCGCTATACTCATCGCTGAACTTGAAAAGAACGGCAATAAAAATATCAGTGCTGTTTGTGATGAAGATACACCTGTAATTACAGCAGAACAATGGAAGAGCTTTGATGAAAAAGGCAAAGAGGATTTCTTACAAAAATATCGCATCGCTTACCTGAGCGACACGATGGTGAACTGGTGCGCAGCACTCGGCACCGTATTGTCTAACGATGAAGTAAAAGATGGTGTGAGCGAACGCGGTGGCTACCCGGTAGAACGTATCAAGATGATGCAGTGGAGTATGCGCATCACCGCGTATGCTGAACGCCTGCTCAAAGGACTTGATACTATAGATTGGCCGGAGCCTGTACGAGAGATGCAACGCAACTGGATCGGCAAAAGCGTTGGTTGTGAATTGGATTTTAAAGTGAGCGCAGTCAACAATCAGCAGTCTGATTTATCCATACGCGTATTCACAACGCGCATCGATACCATTTACGGTGTGAGCTTCATGGTGATTGCACCGGAGCATGAGTTAGTAGATAAAATCACAACGCCAGAACAGCGCGAAGAAGTTACCAGGTATATAGATATAGCCAAGAACCGCAGTGAGCGCGAGCGCATGAGCGAAGTGAAACGAATCACCGGTGCCTTTACAGGCGCGTATGTGATCAATCCGTTTAACAATGCTAAAGTACCGGTGTGGATTGCCGACTATGTATTGGCAGGCTATGGTACAGGTGCTGTTATGGCGGTGCCTTCCAGCGATACCCGTGATTACGCTTTCGCGAAACATTTTAATCTCCCGATCATTGATGTGTTGGAAGGGCCAACCAGTGATATAACGAAAGATAACTTCGAGCCGAAGTCCGGCACGATGATCAACTCCGATTTCCTGAATGGCTTATCCTGGAACAAAGCGATTGAAAAAGCTTTGGAGAAAGTTGAAACATTGGGCATTGGTATACGGAAAGTAAATTTCCGAATGCGTGATGCCATCTTCGGCAGACAACGGTATTGGGGTGAACCATTCCCGGTATATTTCGAGAAAGGTATACCAAAGCTTGTCACGGATAAAGACCTTCCGGTTACATTGCCGGAGATCGATCAGTATAAACCTACTGAAACCGGGGAGCCTCCTTTGGCGCGCGCGAAAGACTGGAACTATAACGGCAACGCGTATGAATTAACCACCATGCCGGGCTGGGCTGGCTCGAGCTGGTACTGGTTCCGCTATATGGATCCTAAAAATGAAAATGAATTTGCCAGCCGCGAAAAAATAAATTACTGGAAAGATGTAGACCTCTATATGGGAGGATCAGAACATGCTACCGGGCATTTACTATACTCTCGTTTCTGGTGCAAGGCATTGAAAGATCTGGGATATGTAGATGCTGAAGAGCCTTTCAAAAAGCTCATCAACCAAGGGCATATTCAGGGGATGTCGAAGTTTGTATATCGGATCAACGGTACTCATAAATTTGTATCAAATGGGTTACGTAAACAGTACGATGTAACGCCACTTCATGCCGATGTTAGTCTTGTAGACAATGACGTGCTTGATATCGAAGGATTCAAGAAATGGAGAGATGATTTCAGTAACGCTGAATTTATACTGGAAGATGGAAAGTATATCTGCGGAACAGAGATCGAAAAAATGTCCAAGTCCAAATACAACGTTGTTAACCCGGATGACATTGTAACGAACTACGGTGCAGATACACTTCGTATGTACGAGATGTTTCTGGGCCCGTTGGAATTATCCAAGCCCTGGAACACGAATGGTATAGATGGAGTATATAAATTCCTGAGAAGGTTCTGGAATCTCTTCCATGACAAGAATGAAAATTTCACGGTGAGTGATACTGAACCAACGCGTGAAGAATTCAAAATCCTTCACAAAACCATCAAGAAGATTGAAGATGATATAGACCGTTTCTCTTTTAATACTTCCGTGAGTGAGTTCATGATCTGCTGCAATGAACTGAGTTCTCTGAAATGTAACAAGCGTGCTATACTGGAGCCGTTGGTAATTGCCCTCTCTCCTTTTGCACCCCACATTACAGAAGAGCTTTGGGAAAAACTTGGTCATAGCGATTCCATTTTGAATGCGGTATATCCGAAATATGATGAGCAATACCTGGTGGAAAGTTCGTTTGAATATCCTATCTCCATCAATGGTAAAGTTCGTGTGAAAATGAACTTCGCGCTCGATATGCCGAAAGAAGACATCGAGAAATTAGTGATGGCTTCTGAAGCTGTACAAAAATGGACTGAAGGCAAAGCTCCTAAGAAAGTAATTATCGTGCAGGGCAAAATCGTGAATGTCGTGTTATAACAACAACACCGATACTTTTTCAAAAAGCCTTCCTCACTAAAGGGGAAGGCTTTTTTCTTGTCTTGCAGAAATATCATTTGAAATATTTCAGCTTCCACCATCGGCATCTGTAACAAAATTGTTACGCTCATCGTCGTGCAAACCGTTGGAGGTTTGCAGGGTTGTATCTATCTTAAAAAATATTAACCGCCACCAGAACTCTATAACTCATAACCTAACTCTTACCCATGCAACTTGTTATTGAAAATCTTTCCAAGACTTACTCGAATGGCGTGCAGGCATTGAAGAATGTATCGCTCACCATTAACCAGGGTATGTTCGGATTACTGGGTCCAAATGGTGCCGGTAAATCTTCGCTGATGCGCACCATCGCTACACTACAGGAAGCGAGCAGTGGCTCTATTACACTAGGCAATCTTGATGTACTCCATCAGAAACATGAGGTCAGAAAAATACTGGGCTATCTCCCGCAGGAGTTCGGGGTATATCCACGGGTAACGGCAGAGACGATGCTCGATCACATTGCTGATCTGAAAGGTATAGTAGATAAAAAACAACGCAAGGAAATTGTACAGACCCTGCTGGAGAAAGTAAACCTGATTCAGTTTCGGAATAAGAACCTGGGAACATTTTCAGGGGGCATGAAGCAACGCTTTGGTGTAGCGCAGGCTCTCATCGGCAATCCTAAACTTATTATAGTAGATGAGCCCACGGCTGGTCTCGATCCGGCTGAACGAAATCGTTTTTATAACCTGTTAAGTGAAATCGGTGAGAACACAATTGTTATACTCTCCACGCACATTGTGGAAGATGTAACAAACCTCTGCAGCAACATGGCCATCATTTGTCTTGGAGAAGTGATTGCACAAGGACATCCTGCCAACCTCGTTGAATCCTTGCAGGGTAAAGTATGGAGCAGGATCATTGAAAAAACGGAACTCACCATATTCCGTAATTCATTCCAGGTTATCTCCACGCAGCTCAAGGCAGGCAAAACACAGATCCATGTACTCAGCGACATCCGTCCGGATGAAGACTTCAAACCTGTAGAAGCCGGGCTGGAAGATGTATACTTCTCGAAGATCGCTGAAAAGACAGACATCGTTACTATGTAATTCACACCTTACCTGCTATACTATGTTCTGGAAAATATTTCTTTTCGAGGTAAGGTATCGTTTCAAACGACCTGCTACCTATGCGTACTTTTTTGTATTGTTTCTTTTTGCATTCGTCAGTGGTATATATGGCAATAGCCCGGCATCCGAGAAAGTGTTCGTAAACTCTGCCTATGCCATCGGTTACTTCATGATCATCCTCAGCATCTTTGAGACGTTGATTGCCTCTGCAGTTATGGGCGTTCCGGTATACCGGGATATTGAATACCGCACGAAGGATTACTTCTTCACCTACCCGATCACTGAAAAATCATATTTACTGGGCCGGTTCCTCGGGTCGTTCGTGATCCTGATCTTCATCAGCTTCGGGTATCATGTTGGTGCGTGGCTTGGCGGTCCGCTGGGTGTATTAACAGGCGAAGTGGAGCCTGAACGATTTGGGCCGTTTATACTATACCACTATATATACAACACCCTCGTCCTAAATATCCCGAACCTGTTCTTTACGGGAACTGTATTCTTCGCCCTGGTGGCGTTGACTCGTAAAATTGTGGTGACGTATGTAGGAAGCGTTATCCTGTTTATAGGATATCTCCTTGCCAATGCGCTCACACAAGATCTCGACAATAAAGACCTGGTAGATATACTCGACCCTTATGCGCTCACAACCTATATAAATGCTACGAAGTATTGGACGCCTTCGGAACAAAATGTAACGCTCATTCCCCTCGAAGGAAATTTCCTCTGGAATCGAATTCTCTGGATCGGCATCAGCTTGCTGTTATTTGCATTCACGTTTTTCCGGTTCTCATTCCGCAGTATGCTGGAAATATCATCGGGCAAGATTAAAAATGAAGAAGCCGTTGAACGCAAAGGGCGATCGCTGTCTGATCTACCGATCGTACAGAAGGTATATTCTCAAAGTGTATACCTACGCAAGCTTTTCAGGCTAGGTCTGCTCGAGTTCAATAACATCATCAAAGATTTTTACTTCATTGCCATACTGCTGGCCGGTGTATTATTTCTCTTCCTGGATGGATGGTTTGGATCTCCCACATTCGGCACGCCTTCTCTTCCGCTCACGTATTATATGCTGGAGGTGAAAGACTATAACTATATAATCTTCGTCTTCATCATCATTATATTCTATACAGGAGAGGTTGTCCACCGCGACAAGAGTGTTAACTATGCGAACATCGCGGATGCGTTACCAATTCCGAACTGGGTTGTATATGGTTCCAAATTCCTTTCGCTGGTATTAATCAGTTTTGTGCTGGTAAATCTGGTGCTGGTATGCGGTATCTTTAACCAGGTGATCAAAGGATATTTCAATTTCGAATTCGGAATGTACTTTACGGATCTATACCTGATCGAGTTCCCGGAATATTTACAGCTCGCCATGCTGGCATTTCTGGTTCACATTCTGATCAACAACAAATTCATCGGGCACGTAGTCTCTATCGGGATATGGGTCGCGTTGTTTGGCCTTCGGAACTTTGCAGAATTGAATTACAATCTTTTCTTCTATAGCTATATCCCGGAATACCGGATCTCTGACATGAATGGATTCGGGCATTTTCTGAAATCTATAACGTGGTTCAATGTATACTGGCTAAGTTTGGGATCGATTTTCCTGGTCATCGGAAATTTATTCTGGAATCGTGGCGCTGAAACGAGTTTCTCAACACGATGGCAATTGGTAAAGGAACGCTTCAACGGGTTCCCCGCTGCTGCACTTACATTCTTCACCATACTCTGGATTGGGTCGGGTATATTTATATACTACAACGTGAGCATCCTCAATGTATACCGCACCGCAAAAGAGGGCAAAAAAATTGGCGCTGATTTCGAGAAGAGCTATAAAAAATTCGAGTTTACCGTTCAGCCGAAAGTCACGGATGTAAAAGTAAACATCGACATTTTCCCGGAAGACCGGACAACAAAATCATCCGGTATATTTACAATCGTTAATAAGAGCAAGCAGCCAATCGATTCTCTGATTATGAATGTAGGAAGTCCTATAGATCACACCACGATTGAAAACCTTACCCTCGATGGAGACGATCTGAAGTTGATCCTGGAGGACGAAGTCAACCGCTTCTATATCTATAAAATGCCACGCACGATGCAACCGGGCGATACCATGAAAATGGAGATCACCATGGATGCACGCTACAAAGGATTCCCGAATAGTGGTCTCGGCAGACAGATCGTTTACAACGGTACGTTCTTCGACCTGAGTATATTTCCTTCGTTTGGTTACCCGGGTGATCCGCTTAACAGTGACAAGGATCGGAAAAAATATGGATTACCCAAGAAAGACTATACACTTCCTCCGCAGACTGATCCGCATGGATTGAGTAATCTTTTATTCAACGATGATGCTGACTATGTTACGTTCGAAGCTACACTCAGCACCGATGCCGATCAGATTGCAGTTGCGCCAGGGTATCTTCAAAAAGAATGGATGAAGGATGGACGGAAATATTATCACTATAAAATGGAAGGAGAAATGGATCTCTTCTTTAATATATCTTCTGCCCGCTATGCTATACATCGCGACATCTGGAAGGGAAAGCATGGTGAAGTTGTAAACATCGAGATCTTCCATCATCCATCACATACCTATAATATTGAACGCTATGTAAAATCAGTAAAGGCTTCGCTTGATTATTACGCTGATAACTTCAAGCCTTACCAATATAAACAGATGCGTATACTTGAGTTCCCGCGGTACGCTGGTTTCGCGCAGTCCTTTCCCAATACTGTGCCCTATACCGAAAGCTTTGGATGGGTAGCCGACAATAGCGATCCCGATGATACTGACTATACATTTTATGTTACAGCACATGAGGTGGCACATCAATGGTGGGGGCACCAGGTAACACCTTCCGCCACACGCGGTGCCAACCAGATCTCGGAATCTATGGCAGAGTATTCTTCGCTGATGGTATTGCAACATGAATACGGTGTTGACTGCATGCAGAACCGATTGAAATATAGTCTTGACCGTTACCTGCGCGGTCGTGCAGGGGAAGATAAATTTGAAGAAACGCTCCTGGAGAATGATTCACGTTCCTATGTGTGGTATGAGAAGGGTTCGCTCGTCCTATACTCGCTGCAAGATCTTCTTGGAGAAGCGCGGTTGAACAGTGCCTTCAAAAAATTTATCGATACTGCCGCCTTCCGTCAGCAGCCCCCTTTCGCCACTTCACGGGAATGGTATAGCTATATACAGGAAGCCACACCCGACTCCTTGAAATACTTCATTGAAGATTCATTCGAGAAAATCGCGCTGTATGAAAACCGGATCACGAAAGCTATAGCAGAGCCTTTAAAAGATAATCAGTATAAGGTAACGATGACGGTACAGACAAGAAAGCTATATTATGATGGTCTTGGTAAAGAGACCGGTAAAGGCACGGGAAAAGATCTCATTGATATCGGCATCTTTACAGAAGACGGAAAAAATGACAAAGGCATGGTTAAGAAGGTGCCTCTTTACCTCAAGAAGCATTGGCTCGGCGAAGGTGAACACATTATTGAATTGGTGGTGCAAGGTAAACCTGTTAAAGCCGGGATTGATCCGTACAATAAACTTATCGACCGGATTCCGGATGATAACATGAAGACCGTTGAGGAAAAATAATCATTAAACATTTCGACCTTCCAAACTATAGTACCAGGTTTAAGCAAGCCTGGTACTTGCTATTTATACCAATGCCGTTGACCAGCAATCTGTTTTTTCAGTGTATAAGTGAAACAGGAAACTAAAACATTATCCATACAAATCCCATATAATTGTCTCTACCGAACTCCAATTTCTTTCGTTAATTTGCCCCCGATCTAGTGAATACTATGCAGGCAATCAAAGAGACTAACTTCAAATTTTCCGGACAAACCGGCTTTTACAAGGGTAAAGTTCGCGATGTTTATTATTTCGGAGACCGTATGGCGATGGTTGCCAGCGACCGGATTTCGGCCTTTGATGTTATTCTTCCCCGTGCTATTCCGGATAAAGGAAGAGTATTGAACCAGATCGCAGCCTTCAATCTGAACGCTACCAAGCACCTGGTACCGAACTGGGTAATGTCAACACCCGACCCGAATGTTACGATAGGTTTCAAGTGTGAGCCTTTTGCCGTGGAAATGGTGGTGCGTGGCTACCTGGCCGGACATGCATGGCGCGAGTATAAAGCCGGAAAAAGATTGCTTTGTGGCGTTGCTCTCCCGGAAGGTTTGGCAGAAAATGACAAGCTTCCTCAACCTATCATTACCCCCACAACCAAAGCACATGTAGGACACGATGAAGATATTTCAAGAGAAGAAATTCTTTCGCGTGGCATCGTAAGTGAAAGTGATTACAAGACGCTGGAGGAATATACTTTCAAACTTTTTCAGAAGGGCACTGAGCTAGCCGCAGAACGCGGACTCATCCTGGTGGATACGAAGTATGAATTCGGTAAACATCAGGGTAAAATTTATCTGATCGATGAAGTACATACTCCGGATTCATCGCGTTATTTTTATGCGGATGGTTACGAGGCGCGCCAGAAAGCGGGAGAACCTCAAAAGCAGCTCTCAAAAGAATTTGTGAGACAATGGCTGATCGAGAATGGATTTCAGGGAAAGGATGGCCAGCAGATACCCGAGATGACCGATGAAATTGTGAATTCAATATCCGCGCGCTATAAAGAGCTGTATCAGCAAGTTCGTGGAGAGGCACTTGCTCCGGTAGATTATTCAAGCATAAATCAAAGAATTGAGCAAAGCATTCTCAATTCAATAAATTCCGTTAACTTGGAAAGTCAGGAAATCTAAGATTGGACGAGTTGTAAGGCAAGACCTCAGCTCCTGTAATTAAAGACTATGGCGAATTCCATCTGACCCATTATAAAAATATATAGAGATGAAATATACTATCGACAAGCAAGAGAAGTACTGCATGCTAAAATTGCATGAAGAGAAGTTGGATTCAAGTGTAGCACCCGGGCTAAAATCAGAATTGATCACATTGCATGCTGAAGGCATGAAAAATATCATTCTCGATTTGTCTGATGTTAAATATACCGACTCTTCCGGACTCAGTGCCTTGCTCGTGGGAAACAGAATCATGCAGGAAGACGGTGGCATTTTTGTATTGGCATCTTTGTCCGACCACACGATGAAACTTATCAAGATCTCTCAACTTGACAGCGTGCTGAATATTCTGCCAACGGCAGAAGAAGCCATTGATGCTGTTTATATGCACGAGATTGAAAAGGATCTGAAGAGCGGAGAGAATTAATATTTCAGCACGTAAAAGTCTGTACGACCAAAGCTCCTCTGGGTTTTGGTCTTTTTATTTTGTCAAGCATGAGTTTCAAAGTTACTATTCTTGGTTCAAGTGGTGCGTTACCTGCTTATGGCAGGCATCCGAGTGCGCAGTTGGTGGAAATACAGAACCGATACTTTATGGTGGATTGTGGTGAAGGTGCACAGATGCAAATGATGCGACTCGAAATAAGCTATCATAGGATCAATCATATTTTTATAAGTCACTTGCATGGCGATCATTATCTTGGCTTAATGGGTTTGCTCTTTACCATGCACCTTCAACGCAGAACAAGCGATCTTCATTTATATAGTCACCGCGGGCTCGATGAAATCATCACCACACAATTACGTTACTCACGTTCTTCGCCATCGTTTAAAATTATTTTTCACCGGCTGGAAAAAGATGAACGTAAAATTATTTTCGAAGATGATGCTGTATCTGTGGAAACAATCCCGCTTCATCATAAAATTCGTTGCTCCGGGTTTCTCTTCCGCGAAAAGCCGAAATTAAAACGCATCGATAAAACCAAGCTTCCTGCCGGAATCCTTATCAACCAGATTGCGTCTTTAAAGAAAGGTGAAGATATATTTCAGGAAAATGGAGATATACTTTATAAAAACGAAAACTATACACTCCCGCCTAAAAGATCAAGAAGCTATGCCTATTGTTCAGATACAGCTTTTCAGAAGCGTATCGTTGAGCAAATAAAAAATATAGACTTGCTATACCATGAAGCTACTTTCGCCAACGATGAAGAGTCGAAAGCGAATGAAACCCTTCATAGTACAGCGGAACAGGCTGCAACCATTGCTAAGCTTGCGAATGTAAATAAACTCCTTCTTGGTCATTTCTCTGCGCGCTATAAAGATTTAACCCCTATATTAGAAGAAGCGAAACGTATTTTCCCAAATGTACAATTAGCTATGGAAGGCGATGAGATTACTGTACAAGAATAATATCGTTATATAACTTATACCTAGGGCGATGACTTCAAAACCGGATGAACTATACTACTAGCATGGAGCCTACTCTTGAACAAAAACGCAATCGTCTGTTTGTGATCCTCGCGGGAATCTTCATCACGAATGCGCTGATGGCAGAGATGATCGGGGTGAAAATATTCTCTGCAGAAACAACGGTTGGCCTACAGCCTGCGCACCTGAACATCCTCGGGTTCACCATGGATTTCAATCTAACAGCCGGTGTCGTGATATGGCCCGTAGTATTCATTACCACAGATTTAATAAACGAGTACTTTGGTAAGCCTGGAGTTAAACGCATCAGTTACTTTACGGCTATACTCATTACTTATTCTTTTGTTATACTCTTTCTTAGCATCCACCTCCCTCCTGCCGGCTGGTGGGTTGATGCCTATAGTAAAGATCCCCAAGGAAATTATTTCAATATTGATTACGCTTTCAGTAAAATATTCGGGCAAGGCCAACGCATTATCCTGGGCTCCCTTACAGCATTTATCATCGGGCAGTTAGTAGATGTTTTTGTTTTTCACAAACTCAGGAACGTTACTGGAAGCAAACTGCTTTGGCTTCGTGCCACGGGCTCAACATTGGTATCGCAGTTCGTTGATAGCTTTGTAGTACTGTATATAGCCTTTGCCGGTATATTTTCAAATCAACAGATTCTGGCCATCGGCATCACGAACTATATATACAAGTTTGCCGTAGCAATCCTGTTGACGCCTCTTATTTACTTCGGGCACAATTTGATTGACCGCTATCTCGGCAAAGAAAACGCAGAGCAGATTTCCCAGGAAGCTGCAAGTAAAAGCAAAGGGTTTCTGTAGACGTAAAACCTAAACGTTTAAGTTAACAATTTCAAAAGCTGCTAATTCCAAAAGCCTTCTTTGCTATTGAACGTAGGGCACGGTATCAGCTTATACTTTCGCTTGCTACTCTTGTTGCTGGGCTTGGATGAGAATTCATATACAATTGAAATCTCGTGCGCACCACCCGAAGATGTCTCCATCTCAGAGATTGTAAAATCGTAGCTATACCCGATTGAAAGCTGCTTGAAATATAGTCCGAGTGTAAGAATCAGCGCGTCTTGCGCGATGGAATTTATCACAGTCTTTTCAAAAGGTTTACCACGATACCACAACCCAACAGACACGGGATCGATGTGGTAGTTAAGTCCCAAATCAAGTTGAGAGAAAGATTTACCCTGCATACGATATATAAATGACGGTGTCAGGTACGAAGCACGTGATGCATTACGAGGTCCACCGCTCAGATTGATTTTAGCACCTGCGTGAATGGAAGTTTTCATCGGCAGGCGGCTGTCATCATTCAATACAGAAATGCTGGGTTGATTCATGTGTGAAAACGAAGCACCCAACCAAAGCTGACGACTATATATCAAAAAGCCAGAACCAAAATCAAAGTATGAGGCATTACCGATACGTGCTACATCCGGATCGAGGGATGAGCCTGGCACTTCGTATTCTACATCAAGATCTTTTCCTAATCTTACCTTCGTTCGATCTATACCATTCGATCCATAGCCGAAATATAGTCCCGGAGAGAACACTATGTTATCAGTAATCTTTACTTTATAAGAATACAGCAGCCCGGCCGTTGTGGTTCTCCATCCTGCCGATCCCATCTGATCGGTGGTGAACAGAAAACCAAAACCACTTCGCAGTTCATTTACAAAAATATCGTATGAAGCCGCATAGGTTGTAAATGCTTTGGGAAGACTGGGCCATTGGATGCGGTGATTCAATGCCACGCGCTGTTGTGGTGTAATTCCTGTAAAACCAGGATTGAGGTATAACGGTGCCTGGTAATATTGAGAGAATTGTGGATCCTGTGCAACGGCCGATCCATACACCACCAGTATCACCACAGCAACTCCCATCCATCGTTTTATTATATACTTGTTCATCTGCTTCTATCGGATCAGTGTTACATCGCCAATTTGTGTTGTTCGCTGCTCATCCGATAAGCGCATTGTAATTTTATATACATATACACCTGTCGGTAACAACCTTCCATTCTTATCGTATCCATCCCATCCCTGGTTCTTATCTTTACTTTCAAAGATCAAATTACCCCAGCGATCAAAGATCTGCATCTGGAACTCCAGGACTCCTTCCATGATCGGACGGAATACGTCATTGAATAGTCCATCACTGAAGCCTCCATTCGGGCCGGTAACATCGGGAGTAAAGGCATTCGGGATTTTTATACGACCACCTTTCTTAGCAATAATTACCTGTGTCGCGGTATCATAGCAAACCAGTTCACCATCGGTTACACCATCGCCATCAAAATCCTTTACACCGAAATTATAGGAAGCAACCAACAGTATAGTATAATTACCTTCTAACTGGTAGTGATGCTCCGGTTGGAATTCAATTGACGTTTCGCCATCATCAAAATCCCAGGTATATCCGTTCGCACGCAAGGTGTTATTGCGCATTTGGATTCCGGTTTCATCCGGTACAAACACAATGGTATCCGGTACTACTTCGAAAGCAGCATAGGGATTTTCCATGATCTGAACAGGAGTATTCCGATTGTCGACTGTAGCCGTTTGCCCGGTTATAGAATTTGTTGTTTCCAGAAAGATGGTATACTCTCCAGGGCTTGCCACTTGAAATGTAGGCAATGTCTCATTGGACACGATTAGTGTATTGCCGCCTTTATCTTTCAACGTCCACTTGAATATATCTCCCGTTGCCTGATTCTCAATGATCTTGATATCTGCGGGGAAGCATGCAGCCTGAGGAGTATACCGGAATGCAGCAACCAGTGGTGGAAGCAAGATTGGTATTCGGATTGTCTTGTCTTTAAAACACGCCAGGCCAGCCGCCTCTGCGGATGTATTGGTAACCACTAACCGTATATCCTTATCACCAATCGAAGTATACTCTATTTGGGGAGGAGTATATCCTCCAAAAGTTGTAGGATTAGAAGATGTTCCGAAGTCCCATTCATACCTGAACTCAGCATCATTCGCAGGAAGCGAAGTATTTTGAAAATCGACAAAGGCCTTACCACCGGTATACGGAGTAATGGAAGTAGCGTTGAAATCGGCCAACATATCACGGTATACTGTTACAGGTATAATTGTTTCTGCTGAACATGATCCATTGTTCACCTGGTAAACAACTTCGTATACAACGGTAGCGCTGGTGGTATTCGTGAAGGTATATTCCTGTGAAGCTGCGGTAGAGAAAATGCGCTCTTCGCGAACCTCACTCGGATCACCTCCTTGTATACGATAGAACCACCGGTGTACAGAGCCTCCTACAGTTGAGTTAATGAATTTCACTTTCTCGCCACTGCAGATCTGCGTGCGGTCGCCCGTAGCATTGATAAAGATGTTGGGATATATAGTTATATTCTGTCCAGGCGATTGCTTTATACAGGCCGCTACCGTAGTGCTTCGTGCTGTAAGCGTAACCGGTATCACGGTGTTGCCTGCTACGTTAGCACTGGTAAATATATGTTTTACCTGCATCACTACCGGACTGGCAGGCCCGGGTATTGCCGGGATTACCTCGTCGGGTGAACCGTCATTCCACGTCCACACATATTCAACATCCGGATTAACCGTCCAGGTAAATGTATACTCGCCACCACTGCATTGAGGCGTTGCCGGTGCAATGGTAAAGCTTGTATTCATATTGATCATCTTCACCGTAACCGGCAAAGGATATGATATCGGTTCACAGCCGTAAAAATCTTTCAGGTGCGTTAGCGTAAATGTTTTCGTGGCGGTATAGTTAAGCACAGGTACCGGCCGGTCTTCACCACCCACCAGGCTAAACGTTGTAGTGCCATCGGTATAGTCAAAGAAATAAGGAGACTGTCCATTGGTGAATTTGAAGTCAAGCGTAAAGAAACCGTTCTCACAAATTTCACTTGGTGCAGTCAACGTTGCTTGTGGCAACGCATGAACCACTACCTTCACAACATCCGTAACATCTTCAGCACAGGTGCCGGATGCTACTACTCTCCTATAGTACATCAGATCTATTAATGGAGGTGGATCGTAGGTAGGATTGTTGTTGGCTCCTGCCGCAGGACTATAGGATATGTTATCCGGTGATTGTTCCCACCGGTAAATATAGTTACCAATACCACCGAACGGCTGTGATAATTCCTGGAATGCGGTTGGATCTGCGTTCTCACAAATATCTTTATCGAAGCCTACTACCCCTGCGAACAACGGTATAGGATCGATCAGCAATTCGGGCAAAGAAGTTTTTTCACAGCCTTTCGTATCTGTTACCGTAATCGTATATAATATGTTCGCAGACAATCCCTGGAAGCTTCCGTCTGTCTGGCCGGTAAGATTCATAGGGTCCTGATCCAGCACATAAGTATAACCCGGATTTCCACCGGTGATGTTCGCTATATCTACACTTACTTCACCATCGTTCTGGCCGGCACAGCTTACATCATAGCCATTGTAATCCGATGTGATGTCAATCGTAAAGGCTATATCATTCGGCTGCTTAACGACTATATTGGGAACAAACTTCGTACAGCCGTTCTTATCTTCAATCCGCACGGTATATGTTGTGGCGCGTAAGCCGACAAAACTCTGCGTTGCAGCATCGTAAGGTATGTTTGAATCCTGCAGCAATGAAAACACCAGTGGATCTCCACCACCTGCAGAAGTTCCACCGGTAGCGGCAATGTGAATTTCACCATCCGGAGTTGGATCGTTAAAGCAACTCACATCTACCACAGAAGGTGCACCTTCTACAATTGGATCAGGCTGAACAATGCTTACAGGCGCGGAGTCCTGACATCCTTCTACGTTGCGTGTATATATAGTATAATTACCAGCTCCTAAATTTGAAAACAGAACGGTCGGCACAAACGTAACACCATCTTTACTGAATGTGTGGCTTGTTCCGTACTGTGCAGACACTACAATTTGTCCGTTAGCCAGACCGTTGCAGGTTATATTAAATCTTGGATCGGTTGTCTCAACAGGATCTACTGAAAGTTGAGGCATTGGCCTTACATCGAATGTTACTTTGGCATCTTTAAAACATCCGCTGGTTGCAGCAGGGTTCAAAACCCGCACAAATACCGGAAAATCATCTGTCAATGTATAGGCTGTAATCTGCGCAGGAGGAATCTGTGATCCCGCAAAGTCATTTTCATCGGTAAACCAAGTATAGGTCACTCCGGCTTCTGTGCTGACTTGTGTATGATAGGTTGTCAGATCTTTTACCACCGTATTGCCACCATAACCATCGGAGCATGCTGTTTCATTGAGCGGTGTTGTAATATCCGGTGAAGGCCTTACGGTTACTGTTATATATTCAGGAGGACCGCTACATAACGGAGACGAGGAAGGGTTGGTCGCGCGCACTTCATATACCACAGAGCCCAATGCTAAACTATTATTTACAAGCTTATCCGCAATAACATTGGTAGTTGAGCCGGTAGCACCGGTTATATTTCCATTCACCTGGAACACGGTCCATATAAAAGTTGCATTACTTACATTCGCCGATGTCAGCGGTATATTCAAAACATCACCGCTACAGATAGGAGCAAGTGTAACCGGTGTAACCAGTGGTTTACGCTGAATAGTTATTACTACGGGTACAGCAGGATTTCCATAGCAACCTGTGGTTGAGTTGTAGGGGCGAACATTGTATGTAACCGTTGCATCACTGCTGGTAACATTCTCCCAACGATGTGAATAAATTATAGTTGGATCATAGAGCGTTAGGGTTCCCGTTACCGGAAGTGGATCAAGCGGTGTTACATTCGCAGGATTATATACTATAGATTCGATCACAAATTTATCTGCTGGCAAAAATCCAATCGCTGACTTTAGAGTAACTTCAATTGGATTATCGCTACAAACCGCCTTCCCCAGATTAACATCCATAACTGGCTCTGCCTTGATATCCAGTGTTATACTTTTTTCTTCACCAATACACCCAACAACACTGATTGGCTTTACGCGGTATAGCAAGGAAAGAACCGGTGCTATCGTCTGATTCTTATAACTATCATTCTCGATTCCTGCCGGAGACAACACACCTTGTGTCGGACCGCTTACAGGTATAATTCCCGGAAGCACCGATGGAACCTGTACATCAAATGTAGTAGCAGGCACCGGGCTTGAAGCATTTTCCGAGAGTATAATTCCCGTAATGTCACCACTACAAATTGATGTGGTGGAATTGTCCATGATGGGGCGCTTGTTTACGACAACCGGAATTTGTGTCGGAGGGCCGGTACATCCGGAAGCATTACTCTCTGATACCTTTACAAATACATCTTCACTTAAAAACTGGATCTGTACTACTCCGGTAGTTTGTCCATCGGCTACTATACCCCCTCCCACTAATCCATCACTTTGCTTTATAACTTGCCAGTTATAGGTGGAGCTCCCGGTATTGTTTGGCGATACGGTGAACTGATATATACCATTCTCACATATATCTACACTTGGAGGAACGATGGAATATCCCTGTGGATCATCCGACACCTGAATTGTTTTCTTCACAACGTTGCTTTCACAACCATTGATCGTAACTTTTACAGTGATCTCATCTGATAACGCATTCGGGAAACTTAACAGAACGTAAAAATCATTGGCACCACCACCACCCAGGTACTGGAAAGAAGCAGGATAGGTCCATGTATAGGTGGCACCTGGTATTTGCGCGACACGATAAAGCTCTGAACCATTTTTACAAGGATCTGCCTTTCCGGTAATCACCGGATCGGAAGGTAATGGCTTTACCACCAGATTTACCTGCACTACATTAAAGCAGCTTGTGTTCACATTTTCAACACGGGCATAGTATATAGTGTTGGTAGTAATGTCTATATCATTCGGAGAAGCTATAGGATTTATTCCTGATTCGGCATCGAGCGCTGTTGTATGCCAGGTGATAACGCGATCAGCAGCAGGCAACGTAGTAATATCATCTCCTACGGACACCAGCGTTAAATCTATATCATCTACTCTGCCTGTACCGGCAGGAGCTTCTTCACAGAAATAAAAACTCTTGGCTACAACTACCGGCTTTGGATTTACAGTAAAGTTTACCTCCTGTAATTTTCCGCAGTTCAACGGAGCCGTTGTAATATCAATTACCCTTATGAATAACTTATCGTTGTTATGTATATCAACAGAGGTGATTGGATTTATATCATTGACCTGATCGAATGCATTTGCATACCATTTTACTAATCTGTCCGCAGGGTTCGCAGCGCCGATTACATCGTCATCATATACTGATAGTGTAACGTTGGTTGCCGTCAAGGTTCCTGCTGTAGTTTCACACAAATCACTTGGTGCAGGATCCACCGCATCCGGTAACGGATTCACCGTAACTACAACCTGATCGGTTGTTGCTGCACAAGAACCAATAGGTGGTGTAGCAAAACTTCCGAAGGCGCTGTTTACAGTCCAGGTAAATGTAGTTGTGCTGGTTAATCCGGTAACAACCGTTGTCTCATCATTTATATTCACAACACCCGGAGTCGGGCTCCATGTACCGGTTCCGGAATTTGTAACAGCCACCGCAGAAAGGTTTGCGTCTTCACCTTCACATATAGCTATATCTGCGCCAGCATCTGCATCAGCTGGTTTACGATCAAAGGTAATTACAAGATTAGTAGAGCTGCTTACATTAGAGCAAGGTCCTATACCATCCGGATCCAAGGCAACGAATCTAAGTTGTACAGAACCGGTTGCAAAATCTGCTGCAGTAGGTCTATATGCGTCAGAAGTATTGGCAGCGGGCCGTGCGCCCCCAGGGCTACCGTTGTTACTGGTAAAAGTTCCTGTACCACTCACAACTTCCCAGCGCCCTTGTGTAGCGCCACCACCCACGGCTGCGCCGGTTAATGTTATTGGCGTGAGCGTTGTCAGGTCTACACAGGATATAAAATCTACGGGAACATCTGCTGTGCCCGGCTCATTAAAGGTAATGGTTACGTCATCAGATTCCGGAGTACATGTACCGCTGGATATTGTCCAGCGAAGTATATATGCACCATAGGTGTATACCGGTCCATTCAACTCAACAACCGAAGCTGGATTATCTGCCTGTTGAATTGTAATCGGACAACCTCCGCCAGAACATCCACCCGGGCCACTTACTACTGTCCAATTTCCAGAACCTATAATAGGTGTATTCGCTTCCAGTATAAAGCTCTCACCGCAGACAGCTTTATCAGCACCTGCTGCAGGGTCAGTCGGATTTGATCCAAGATCAACAACTATATCTGCAGAACTTTCACACGTACCGTTCTTCACCGTCCAACGCATGGTATAGGCGCCCTCGTTGCCCGAGGTAATGGTAATGGTAGCATTGGGAGCACTCGTGTTCGATATAGTCGGGGCAGGACGTGCCGGTATACTGGACACAAAAGACCATGTACCTGTTCCGGGTAACGGGTTACTTCCTCCCATCGGAAGCGAAGTTAACGTACCGCATAGCGCCTGGTCTGTGCCTACGGTTGCTATAGCAGGATTGTCATTTATAGTTACCGATACATTTACAGGCGTTGAGGAGCATCCTATATCATTGGTTACAGTATAGGTTAATGTAAAGGGTGATCCAACGGAAGTTGCTGTTGAAAGAATGGTTGGTGTCTGAATAGTGGCATCATCAATAATGGAGGTTGCCCCGGTCCACGTATGAGATGCTATTGCACCAAAGGGATTCGAGGGATTTCCATTTAATGTTGGTGTTTCTCCTTCGCATATCTCTACAGGTGAAGGAGATATACTCGCCGTTGGATTCGCGCGAACGGTGATGGTAGTATTTCTTGGGTTCGAAGGACATGTAGGAGCGTTCACGAATTGTCTCACCACTCTTAATGTAAAGGCACCCAACGTCCCATTCGTTTGTAAAGTAATTTGCTTGGTGCCTTGTCCACCGGTGATGGTTGCATTGGCAGCCGGTATAACACTCCATACAAATTGCGTTTGTCCGCCTACCGGTTCCGTTGCGGGATCGCTCGGCAAAGAATATATATAGGTTGTATTCGGACAGACATTGGTTTGTGGCAAAACAAGTGCCGGCGGTGCTGTACTTATATTTTCTCTACGCGTGAGAATTACTTCTTCTACATCACTAACGCAGTTGTTCGTTTGTGTAGCCGTTACATAAAAATCATTTATACCCACAGGAGCCTGTGAAGCACTCGGCGTAAATGTAGTTCCCGTTTGGATTACGTTAGCATCTGCTTGTGCATCCGCTAAAGTAGCATACCATTTATAGGTAAGGTTCGCTTGTACGTTGGTAACTGTAAGTGTTGTCGTAGCTAAATTTCCATTACAGATAAGCTGATCGGCAACGATGGGTTTATCCGGTGCATCTATAATTCGAATAATCGCAGTGCGTTCTACTGGAGGATTATCGCCATTGATAAGATCTCCGTTGGTTGGAGTCGTGTTACCATTCGTGAAATCATTATCGTAAGGATTACATATATTCCAGTATCGGATCGTGACTTGAAATTCATCACCTACTTTTGGAAATCCTGCACCGAAGCCTCCGGGTGCCGTTATCTGTAAAGCATCACGCCTGTCCCCGTCATTTACTACTACTAGGGGTGGCAAATAGTGAACACCGCGCGGGTCTTGATAATTTAATTGCAAATCACTTCCACCACCCGCAGTTACAGGAACTCCATTGACCGTAACATTCGGAATCTTATCCAACGTGATGGGTACTGTATTGTATATTATTTGCTGCCAGCGATATTGTTCGTTGGGAAATTGTACCGGATTGTTGGGTGGATAATTAGCAGGAAAGTTCGCATTACAATTCCAGTCAGTCTGGTCTTCAAATATCACATCGATGTTTTCACCTTCACAGACTTCATGAATTGTTGTTCCCGTTAAGGGCGAGATTAATTTTACATCTCCACCATTGAAAGCATCTGTTCTCCAGGTAGAAATAATTTGTTCCTGCCGTGTATTTGTACAGGGAACCCCTCCCACCCGAATGAATATAATTACCTGGTACTCACAATTGCTATTCGCGGGAAATGCATGATTCTGCGTTACGTTATATATAGTGTTACCGCCGACCAGTGGCGTTACCGTTGCGGCACTCCCATCACCCCAATTAAATACGAGTTCATAATTAGGTCCTATTGTCGTGGCTGCAGAAAATGTGATCCTATAGTTTACATCTGCCGTTACCGGAGAACACAGTTTATCTGGAAATTTATCACTTCCGAGTCCTATAATTGGAGGAAGTACAGCACATTGTGACAAGGCTTGCTGACAAATTCCAACGCTAAAAACAGAAAAAATGATTATGCACCTGACCAGGTAGAAAAAATTCATCTCGATAGAATTCAAGTAAGGTTTAAACTTCGAAAATAAGCATTAAAGCCTTTCCATAAAAGGGTAATTACCCTAATAGGGCTACAAATAGACTTGATTATATAGTGGTAATACTGGGAATGTAACCTTGAAAAAACATTTTCGACAGTTGAATTGTATCCACAAACACCGCTTGACTGGCATGATGAGGATATACCCAAAGTATAGGTATAAAAAAAGCCCTCAATTTTATTGAGGGCTTTCAGCTAGTATAGGTTGGATTAGGTAAAAGGTCAATCCCATTTAAGTTCTGTATCCAACGTTGAAGGTTTGGAAGACGAAGCTCCCGCGGGCTCTTCAGTTTCCTGTGCATGATCGAACTGACTGAAATCCACAGTAGGCATGAGTTCATGCTTTACATGATTCACAGTGTTGGTAAGTGCTTCGAGGAATTTATTAAAATCTTCCTTGTACAAGAAGATCTTGTGTTTCTCATAAGAGAATCCATCTTCTTTAAAGCGCTTCTTACTCTCAGTTATTGTGAGATAGTAATCATTCGATCGAGTCGATTTCACATCAAAGAAATACGTCCTCTTGCCGGCCTTTACTTTCGCTGAGTAAATTTCGTCTCTGCCGTTTGTCTTGTTCTCTTCCACAATCCTTCAGTTTTTAGGGTTAGGTTCAAGTTTGGTTCCAACTAAGTTAGTACTTTGGTTATTGATTCCAAACTAACCAAATACTATTTCGTTAACGATTTCGGTTTGTACTAATAATAAAGCTTTATTATGTCCAAATAATCAACAATATTCGGCTTTTCCAAATACGTGAAGGCAGACCTCAATCAAATCAATCAAAACAGCAGCCTTGAACTACTCGCTCATCAGCTTGTGGAAGGCTTCATCACGGGGCTTCATAAGTCTCCGTATCACGGTTTTTCTGTTGAATTCGCAGAACACAGACTCTATAATGAAGGGGAAAGTACGCGCCACATTGACTGGAAAGTATATGCGCGGACGGATCGGTTATTTACGAAAAGATATGAAGAGGAGACTAACCTCCGGTGCCTTATCGCACTGGATATATCTGCCTCCATGCTATATCCTGCCGATTCAAAAGCAAAGATCAGATTTAGTAAATATGCCGCGGCAGCTCTCTCCTATTTATTAAACAAACAACGTGATGCTGTGGGACTCTGCCTTTTCTCTGATGTGATTCATGAGATTACGCCTGTAAAATCATCGCCTACACATCTCGATAAATTGCTCCGACTATTAAATGATATCGAAGATCGAAAACCTGCACAGACAAAAACCAAGGTAGCCAAAGTATTACACGAGATCGCAGAGAAAATTCATAAGCGATCATTGGTTGTGATCTTCAGTGATATGTTTGACTCCGATGAAAGTACGGATGATCTTTTTAAAGCGCTACAACATTTGAAGCACAACAAGCATGAAGTAATTGTATTTCATGTTATGGACAACGAGACGGAATTACTATTCAATTTCGAAGACAGGCCGATGGAATTTATAGACCTGGAAACAGGTGATCGCCTTAAATTAAATCCCGCGGATATAAAACAATCTTATCGGGAAGAAGCTGATCAATTTCACAAGGCATTGAAAATGCGATGCAATCAGTACAAAATAGATTTCATTGAAGCTGATGTGCAGAGCGACTTCAACAATGTACTTCAAACGTATCTGATAAAACGAGCGAAGATGAAATGAGGATTATAAAAGTATTTATCCGTTAATAGTTGTTAGACACCTATTAACGGATAACACTTAACTTGATTTAAGCTTCTACTTCCTGGTGGAGCCAGGCTTTCTTAGCCAACAACTCCTCTTTGGTTTCTACATAGTCAGGATCAGGCACGCAACAATCCACTGGACATACAGCTGCGCACTGAGGTTCTTCATGGAAGCCTGTACATTCTGTACACTTTCCAGGAACGATATAATAAAATTCATCGGAGACAGGTGTTTGGGCATCCTTCGCATTTACTGCGGACCCGTCCTCCAATTCTACTTTCTCTAATTTAGTACCCCCGGCCCAATTCCACTCGCGGCCACCTTCATAGATCGCTGTGTTGGGGCATTCCGGTTCGCATGCACCACAGTTGATGCACTCGTCCGTAATAATTATTGCCATGCTTTATCTAATTTTGGTCCGTTTACCAATTACAAAAATAATCTAATCATCTCATAAAACGGTCACCTCTCCATAAAAGTTTACGACAGATGAATGTACATGTAAGAATAAATGCTTTTGTTTCATTAGGCCAGTCTTTACAACAACTCAGTGATGATAATTTTCAAGCGTTAACAGAGAAAGTCGCCAGAGAAAATCCCTGGTTTACCAAAGAGAACGTTCGTATGGCTATCAATGGAGTTGTAAAACTTCTTGAAAAACAAAATCTGGAAAAGTGGTTGTCACAGTATCAACTTAAAGAGGAATCGAAAAAGATAGCGCTCGTGCTTGCCGGTAATATACCTATGGTAGGATTCCATGATTTGCTTACTGTATTGATCAGTGGAAATGTCGCGGTGATAAAACTCAGTTCAAAGGATACTGTGCTACTAAACTATATACTCAATACTTTGTGTAGCATTGAACCCTCATTCCGCTCGAGAATTGAATTGGTCGAACAGCTTAAAAATTTTGATGCCGTGATCGCTACCGGGAGCGACAACTCCGCGCGTTACTTCGATTACTATTTTAGCAAGTATCCTCACGTCATCCGAAAGAACAGAACATCGGTCGCTGTCTTAACAGGAAATGAAAGTGAAGAAGATTTGATAAATATAGGAGTCGATATCTTTAGTTACTTCGGACTAGGCTGCCGGAATGTTTCCAAGATATTCCTGCCGACAGATTATACTTTCGATAAATTTTACCCAAGCCTTGAAAGATATCAACCGATCATCAATCACCATAAATACTGTAACAATTACGACTATCAAAAATCAATCATGCTGGTAAACCAGATACCTTTTCTGGACAACGGTTTCCTTATGCTTCATGAAAGTACCCGGATGGTCTCTCCTATTTCCGTTGTATACTATGAGCGCTATACGAACCGCGAAGAGTTATCAGAAAAATTGAAAGCCTCGGAGGACAAGATTCAGTGTGTTGTGGGTAAAGATGCGGGAATGATTCCTTTTGGCAAAGCACAGTATCCTGAGTTATGGGATTATGCAGATGGGGTGGATACGTTGAAATTTTTATCAGAGTTGAATTAAGGTATACACTATAGATTCGCCTCTAAAGAGAAAGCCCCGAATAACAACCTTGTCATTCGGGGCTTTTAATTTATAGTACGCTATTCTATGGCTTCGCTCCTCGTAATACTTCTACCCATCCTGTTATCGCACTTCCTTCACCAATCTTGAGTCGATAGAAATATATACCATCCGATACATCTTCTGCTTCCCAGTTGTTCTGATAACTATTGGTAGAGTAAACCTGCTTACCCCAACGATCTGTTATTACCAGCTTAGCATCTGCATCCGGTAAATTTCGGATAAAGAATACATCGTTTGATCCATCCTCGTTCGGTGTAAAGATGTTCGGTATATAGATATCGGTATCCAGCGGAACACGTCCGACAATTTCAATCACACACCCTATAGAATCCATCACCTGAACACTATAGCGACCTGCAGGCACATTACTATAGTTCTTTTCATACTGCAAGTTATTATTCACCAATACTTCTTCCCAATCAGATTGATATGCCTGGCCACCAACGGAAGCTGAGTCAAGTTCAATACGGATCTGGTATGGTATCTGTCCTCCGGTGAAACTACCAACCTGCATTTTACCCGTAAGTATATCCGGATACGATTCACTGGTAACTCCTACTTGCGCAAAGAGGTGTGGTACTACTTTATAATCTGTAAGTTCAGAAGACAATAAACAGAACGTTGAAGACTGAACCTGGTTGATCTGAATCTGGTATTCATCCGGCAGTTGCAAGAATGGATGATCTGCATATTCTAATAATACACTGCCAGTAACCGGAATGGAAGACACCGGATAAGTCTCCAACACTATATTGGTGAACTTCTTGAACACCTGAATTTCAAAAGGTATCCCTGGCTCGCCTGTAATGTTTGTCAAAGATATAGAGACTTCATTGTTGTTACAGATCGGTACAATATCGAATGTGATTGCATACACACCGTCAATTGTAAATGGACCTTGTCTTGTCGCACACAGTGCTGAAGCTCCTTTTGCAAAGATATAGTACGTTCCTCTTCCCAATGAATCGAATGTAAGTGGAACATCATTAGTAGGATCGAATGTGGTGTACGTTCTATATTTCGTAGGCTCTACGAGTGGATCAGCACTTATACCAGCCTGATAAGTTCCAGGGTTGGTAAACTTTACCACTAACTTTCCGCTAAGCCCATTGTTTGTACATGTGGCTGTAACAACTGCTGCTGAGAAGTCAATGAAACCAGGGAAGGTGACATTGGCTGCAAAAGTCTGCTCACAACCTCCGTTATCTTTTACAGTAAGTGTATATGCGCCTCCGGGTATAGCGAGGAATTCATTCGCTGCCTGGAATGTTGTTCCGTCCAACGAATATGTATAAGGTCCTCCTACTCCACCTGTAGCGGCTATATTCTTAATCTCACCATCATTACCGTTACAAGTAGAAGACGTGATATCGAATGTAGCGTTGATGACAGGATTTGCATCTTGCATGACAACGGTTACTGCTGCGTTACAAGGATCTGATGAATTTCTTCTCACGCTTATCACGCGTTCGAATGTAGGTGCAGCTCCTGCTGGTATACCCGTGATCTGGCTTCCTGCTGTAAACGTCTCCCAGGTAATTCCATCGAGAGACCATTCCAACACGTTTCCGGTTTCACCAACTATATCCAATGTGAGAGCTCCTGTTGCAGAACCTGCGCAAACTGGCTGAACTATATTTGAAGCGACCGGAGTACCTACTGTTCCTGACTGGTCAATCGTAAACGTTCCTGGTTTAACACAACTTGCATCGCCATAGGTAATGGTATACGTATATGTACCCATTGGCAGATTCAACATGGTTGTGTCATTATAGTTTGTTCTTGTTATCGTCAGGTTTGTACTGGATATACCATCGATTCTGATTATAACACCTACCGTATTAACTGCAGGAACCAATGGATCTATCGTGAACGAAACCCAGCCATTGGACAACGTACAGGTCGCCGGATGAGGATGCGGAACGATTCTTACCGTAGCACAATTGCCTGTACCACCACCGCTACATCCGCCCGTGTTCGATACGTTCACTACAATTTGAGTTGCAGGGCTTTCACCACAAGTATATACAGCCGTTACCTCGTACGTAAAGGTTCCTGGTGTTGTACGAATTAATTCGGCTCCTGGTGTAAAACTTCCTGTCGGTGTAGTCGCCAAGAGTGTTCTTGTAGATGGCGCTGTAAACAGATACCATCTGAAGCTTGTAGCTCCAGGAGCAGTTGCAGTCAACACGGGTGCCGGGTTGTTAACACATACCGTAACAGGACTTGTAGCTACAGGTGATGCTGAGAAATTAATCACTACATCATCTATACTTGGTGTACATGATCCGTTGGTAATTACCCAGCGTAATGTATACGAGTTTCCGGCTACCCCTACAAATTGAGATGTAGGACTCGTTGGTGTAATTACAACGCCACCCGTTCCACTTATAATTGTCCATACACCCGCTCCCACCGTTGGTGTGTTCGCAGCAAGTGTTGTTGTAAATACTCCACAAAGACCTTGATCAGGACCAGCGTTTGCAACTGTAGGAGCTGCGTCCAATTTGATCGTTACCTGGTCTGATGTTGTCGCGCAAGCATTAGCGATTGTCCACTGAAGAACATAAGTCTGTCCGGCTGTGCCTGTAAATATAGTAGCAGGGTCATTGTCATCTGCAAAGCTTCCGCCCGTACCACTTATAACTGTCCAGGTACCTGTACCAATCGCTGCTACATTCGCAGCCAGCGTTGCAGTGGTAGCACATACTGTTTGATCTGCTCCTGCATTGGCTACAGTCGGAGTTACGTCAAATGAAATCGTTACATCGTCCGTACTTGGTGTACATGTTCCGCCTGTATCTATAGTCCAGCGTAATATATAAGTTGCTCCGGCTGTACCGGTAAATGTACTTACTGGACTTGCAGCATCACCAAAGTTTCCACCTGTACCACTTACTACTGTCCATGCTCCAGTACCAACCACTGGTGTGTTTGCAGCGAGCGTTGTAGAAGTCAAGCACACAGCCTGATCCGGACCAGCATTTGCCGTTGTTGGCGTATTGATATCAAAAGTAATAGATACATCATCTGAACTTGGTGTACATGAACCATTGCTGATGGTCCAACGAATTACATACGTGGCGCCACCTGTACCTGAGAATGTTGTTGTAGGATTCGTATCATCGGCAAAGACACCACCTGTACCACTCACTACAGTCCATTGACCTGTACCAACTACAGGTGTGTTACCCGTTAATGTAGCAGGGCCACAAACGGTTTGATCTGCTCCTGCATTGGCTACTGTAGGCGTTGCCTCAAGCTCGATTGTTACCTGATCAAAAGATGAACTACATGAGTTTGCTATAGTCCACTGAAGGACGTAAGTCTGACCTGCTGTGCCTGTGAACACAGTAGCAGGATCGTTATCATCAGCAAAGCTTCCGCCTGTACCACTTATGATTGTCCATGTACCTGTTCCGATTGCTGCTGTATTGGCTGCCAACGTTGCTGTTGTAGCACATATACTTTGATCGACTCCTGCGACTGAAGTAGTTGGAGCTACTTCCAATGCGATTGTTACATCATCCGTACTTGGCGTACAAGTTCCACCGGTACTGATTGACCAGCGTAATATATAGGTAGTTCCTGCCGTACCTGTAAATGCTGTTGTTGGATTTGCAACATCCGTTAACACTCCACCGGTACCACTAATTATACTCCATCCGCCCGTACCTGTTACAGGTGCATTCGCTGCAAGCGTTGTTGATGTTGTACATATAGACTGGTCAGAACCAGCATTCGCAGTTGTAGGCGTATTGATATCGAAAGTGATGGATACTTCATCTGTACTCGGTGTACATGATCCATTACTGATCGTCCAGCGAAGCACATATGTACTACCTCCGGTACCCGAAAACGTTGTTGTTGGATTCGTATTATCTGCAAAAGTTCCACCCGTTCCACTTACCACAGTCCATTGACCCGTGCCAACGGTTGGTGTGTTTGCCGCCAATGTAGCAGGACCACAAACGGTCTGATCAGGACCAGCGCTCGCCGTTGTCGGTGCTACTTCAAATTCAACTTCAACATCATCAAATGTAGTTGCACATGATCCGGTTATTGTCCAGCGTAATATATAGGTGGTTCCCGCTGTACCGGTGAAGGTTGCAGCAGGAAGTGCATCATCGTCAAAGCTTCCACCAGCGCCACTTACTATAGTCCACTGACCTGTGCCTATAGCAGCAGTGTTTGCTGCAAGCACTGTGGATGTACCACATACTCCCTGGTCAGGACCGGCATTTGCCGTTGTTGGTGTATTAATATCAAAGGTGATCGATACATCATCTGTACTCGGTGTACATGATCCATTGGTGATCGTCCAACGTAATATATAGGTTGAACCTGCTGTGCCTGTGAAAGTAGTTGCAGGATCAGTATCATCTACTAAACTTCCCCCTGTGCCACTTACTATAGTCCACTGACCTGTGCCAATAGTTGGAGTGTTCGCTGCTAATGTAGCAGGACCACAAATGGTTTGATCAGTACCTGCATTCGCTGTTGTTGGAGCAGACTCGAGTTCAATGGTTACCTGATCGGAAGAAGGTCCGCATGAGTTTGTTATAGTCCACTGAAGAACATAAGTCTGTCCGGCGGTGCCTGTGAACACAGTAGCAGGGTCGTTATCATCCGCAAAGCTTCCGCCTGTACCACTAATAATTGTCCAGGTGCCTGTACCAATTATTGCTACATTAGCAGCCAGTGTTGCCGTTGTAGCACAGACACTTTGATCAGTACCAGCATTGGCGGTTGTAGGCGCAACTTCAAATGCGATCGTTACATCATCGGTACTTGGTGTACAAGTTCCACCGGTACTGATTGACCAGCGTAATATATATGTAGATCCTCCTGTACCTGTAAATGCTGTTGTTGGATTTGCAGCATCCGTTAACACTCCACCGGTACCGCTAATTATACTCCATGCACCTGTACCTGTTACAGGCGTATTCGCCGCAAGCGTTGTTGACGTTGTACATACGGCTTGATCAGCACCTGCATTTGCAGTAGTTGGTGTATTGATATCAAAGGTAATCGATACATCATCTGTGCTGGCCGTACATGATCCATTTGTAATTGTCCAGCGTAATATATATGTAGATCCTCCTGTACCCGAGAATGTTGTTCCCGGATTAGAAGCATCTCCTAAGCTTCCACCTGTACCACTAACTATAGTCCATTGGCCTGTGCCTTCGGTTGGCGTGTTCGCTGCTAATGTAGCAGGACCACAAACCGTTTGGTCAGGACCTGCGTTCGCTGCAGTCGGAGCCTGGTTGATTGTTATCACCACGTCATCTGTACCTGCAACGCATGAACCTGCTGGATCATTTGTGGTTAATGTGAGTGTTACTGTACCTGCTGCAATCTCTGTGGCACTTGGCGTATATACTGCAGTTAGTGTTGTGTTGTTCGGAGCAAATGTTCCCGTACCTCCACTCCACGTTCCGCTTGAAGCAGATCCTCCGACAGTACCTGCCAGAGTTACTGTACCTCCCGCACATATATCCTGATCTGTACCTGCATTTGCTGTTGCTGCATCATCGATAGTAATAGTGACGTTGTCACTTACTGCTGTACAAGATCCTGTAGGATCATTTGTTGTCAAAGTGAGCGTAACCGTACCTGCAGTTATTTCTGCCGCAGTCGGTGTATATATAGCGTTAAGTGTAGTATTGTTAGGCGCAAATGTACCAGCACCGCCCGTCCATGTAGCGGATGTAGCGGCACCTCCTATAGTACCAGCAAGTGTTACCGTACTACCTGCGCAAATAGTTTGTGCTGCACCTGCATCTACGGTTGGCGCTGGACTTATCGTTATCACAACATCATCTGTTGCTGCTGCGCATGGGCCACTCGTTGTAAGCGTTAAGGTTACAGTACCGGCTGTAACTTCTGCGGCACTTGGTGTATATACTGCCGTTAAAGTAGTGTTGTTAGGTGCGAAAGTTCCTGTTCCACCACTCCAGGTTCCTCCTGTCGCGCCTCCTCCAACTGCTCCTGATAATGTGATTGTGCTACCAGCACATATAGTTTGATCCGGACCAGCACTTACCGTAGCGGCAGGGCTGATTGTTATCGTTACGTTATCTGTTAATGTAGAACAAGGCCCGTTGGTTGTCAGGGTTAAGGTTACTGTACCGGCTGTAACTTCGGCTGCACTCGGTGTATAGACTGCATTTAATGTAGTTGCGTTTGGAGCAAATGTTCCGGTGCCTCCACTCCAGGTTCCACCTGTAGCGGAGCCGCCTACTGTACCGGCTAATGTTACTGTATTACCTGCACATATAGCTTGATCAGGGCCTGCATTTACCGTTGCCGCAGGACTGATTGTTATCGTTACGTTGTCTGTCACCGCAGCACAAGGTCCTGCCGGATCATTGGTTGTTAAGGTTAAGGTTACCGTACCCGCTGTGATTTCCGCAGCACTTGGAGTATAGACTGCAGTCAGTGTCGTGTTGTTAGGAGCAAATGTACCCGTTCCACCTGACCATGTTGCCGATGTTGCAGAACCTCCTATTGTACCAGCCAATGTAACAGTGCCACCTGCACATATAGTTTGTGCCGGACCAGCATCTACGGTAGCAACCGGGCCGATCGTGATCACTATATTATCCGTTCCCGCAGTGCAAGGTCCGGTCGTAGTTAATGTCAATGTTACTGTACCGGCCAATACCTCAGCGGCACTTGGTGTATATACTGCACCCAGCGTTGTGTTGTTCGGAGCAAATGTTCCTGTACCGCCACTCCATATACCTCCGGTAGCTGCGCCACTTACTGATCCTGCAAGTGTTACTGTACTTCCTGCACATATAGTTTGATCAGCACCAGCGTTTGCTGTAGCCGCAGGACTAATGGTAATGGTCACGTTATCGGTTACAGTCGCGCATGGTCCAGTCGTTGTAAGCGTTAAGGTTACCGTACCGGCTGTAACTTCAGCTGCACTTGGTGTATATACTGCACCTAACGTTGTGTTGTTGGGAGCAAATGTTCCCGTACCACCACTCCACGTTGCGCCTGTAGCAGAACCTCCTATAGTACCTGCAAGTGTTACTGTACCACCTGCACATATAGTTTGATCAGGACCTGCACTTACAGTAGCGGCAGGGTTAATTGTAATCGTTACGTTATCTGTTAATACTGCACATGGACCACTTGTTGTCAACGTTAAGGTTACTGTACCGGCTGTAACTTCAGCGGCACTCGGTGTATATACTGCACCTAACGTTGTGTTGTTGGGAGCAAATGTTCCCGTACCACCACTCCATGTTCCTCCTGTGGCAGAACCTCCTATTGTGCCGGCAAGTGTTACTGTACTTCCTGCACAAATAGATTGATCAGGACCAGCATTTACTGTTGCTGCCGGACTGATTGTGATCGTTACATTGTCTGTTACAACTGCGCATGGGCCACTCGTTGTTAATGTCAGCGTTACTGTACCGGCTGTTACTTCAGCTGCGCTCGGTGTGTATACCGCGCCCAATGTAGTATTGTTAGGCGCAAATGTACCTGTACCTCCACTCCATGTACCGCCTGTGGCAGAACCGCCTACTGTACCTGCAAGTGTTATCGTACTACCAGCACATATAGATTGATCAGGACCAGCATTCACTGTTGCCGCAGGCGTAATGGTAATTACTACATTATCATTCACAGAAGGACAAGTTCCTGCAGGGTCGTTCGTAGTTAATGTCAATGTTACCGTACCAGCTGTTATCTCAGCTGCACTCGGAGTATATATTGCAGTTAATGTAGAATTGTTTGGAGAGAATGTACCCGTACCTCCGCTCCACGTTGCGCTTGTTGCCGAACCACCTATCGTTCCGGCTAAGGTAACGGTGCTACCAGCACATATAGTTTGTGCCGCACCGGCATCTACAGTTGCAGGTTGATTTATAGTAATCGTTACATTATCCGTTGCTGCTGTACATGTTCCGGCAGGATCATTGGTTGTTAATGTCAATGTTACTGTACCGGCTGTTATTTCAGCTGCACTTGGAGTATATACTGCATTTAATGTTGTGTTGTTCGGAGCAAATGTTCCTGTACCTCCACTCCATGTAGCACTGGTAGCTGAACCGCCAATAGTACCGGCAAGTGTTACTGTACCACTTCCACATATAGTTTGTGCAGGGCCAGCATCCACAGTTGCAGCAGGACTGATTGTGATTGTTACGTTATCTGTTGCCGCTGGACATAAACCTGCAGGATCGTTCGTAGTAAGCGTAAGCGTTACTGTACCGGCCAATACTTCAGCTGCACTTGGAGTATATACTGCCGTTAATGTAGAGTTATTCGGAGAGAATGCGCCTGTACCTCCACTCCAGGTTGCGCTGGTTGCTGAACCTCCTATCGTTCCAGCCAAAGTAACTGTACTACCTGCACATATAGTTTGTGCTGCGCCTGCATCAACTGTTGCAGGTTGATTGATGGTAATCGTTACATTATCCGTTGCTGCTGTACATGCTCCGGCAGGATCATTGGTTGTTAATGTCAATGTTACTGTACCGGCTGTTATCTCAGCTGCACTTGGAGTATATACTGCATTTAATGTTGTGTTGTTCGGAGCAAATGTTCCTGTACCTCCACTCCATGTAGCACTGGTAGCTGAACCGCCAATAGTACCGGCAAGTGTTACTGTACCACTTCCACATATAGTTTGTGCAGGGCCAGCATCCACGGTTGCAGCAGGACTGATTGTGATTGTTACGTTATCTGTTGCCGCTGGGCATAAACCTGCAGGATCGTTCGTAGTAAGCGTAAGCGTTACTGTACCGGCTAATACTTCAGCAGCACTTGGAGTATATACTGCAGTTAATGTAGAGCTATTTGGAGAGAATGTTCCGGTGCCTCCACTCCAGGTTGCGCTGGTCGCTCCACCGCCTATTGTTCCGGCAAGCGTTACTGTACCGCCAGCACATATAGTTTGTGCGGCACCAGCATCTACGGTAGCCACCGGATCAAGGGTGATCGTTACATTATCCGTTGCTGCTGTACATGTTCCGGCAGGATCATTCGTTGTTAATGTCAATGTTACTGTACCGGCTGTTATTTCAGCTGCACTCGGAGTATATACTGCATTTAATGTTGTGTTATTCGGAGCAAATGTTCCTGTACCTCCACTCCAGGTTGCACTGGTAGCTGAACCTCCAATGGTACCCGCGAGTGTTATTGTACTGCTTCCGCATACAGTTTGTGCAGGGCCAGCATCTACAATTGCTGCAGGACTGATTGTAATTACTACATTGTCTGTGGCTGCCGGACATAAACCTGCAGGATCATTCGTAGTTAAAGTAAGTGTAACAGAACCTGCAGTAATCTCCGCAGCGCTTGGCGTATATACTGCGTTAAGTGTATTAGCATTCGGAGCGAATGTTCCTGTTCCTCCACTCCATGTAGCACTTATCGCTGCTCCTCCAATCGTACCTGTTAAAGTAACTGTACTGCCTGCGCATATAGTTTGTGCGGCCCCAGCATCTACGGTTGCTATAGGATCGAGTGTAATAACAACATTATCCGTGGCTGCCGGGCAGGGCCCTGCAGGATCATTCGTAGTTAAAGTAAGTGTAACAGAACCTGCAGTAATCTCTGCAGCGCTTGGCGTATATACTGCCGTTAGTGTTGTATTATTAGGGGAGAATGTTCCTGTACCACCGCTCCAAGTTGCACTGGTAGCGGAACCGCCAATAGTACCCGCGAGTGTTACTGTACTGCTTCCGCACACAGTTTGTGCAGGACCTGCATCTACAGTTGCTACCGGACTAATCGTAATGATTACATTATCGGTTGCCGGTAAACATGGACCAGCCGGATCATCGGTTGATAATGTTAAGGTTACAGAACCTGTCGCTCTATCATTTACTCCAGGAGTATAGATCGCACTCGGGTTTGTTATATTGTTGAATGTACCGTCTCCGGATGTACTCCAGGAAACACCAGTAGCTGATCCTCCGAAAGTACCAGCCAATGTTACTGTACTGCCCGCACATATAGTTTGAGCAGGCCCTGCGTCTACCGTAGCCGTTGCGTTAATTGTGATAACAACATTATCGCTTACAGCAGGACAAGGTCCCAGCGGATCATTCGTAGTCAATGTAAGCGTTACTGTACCGGCTGTTATCTCAGCTGCACTCGGAGTATATACTGCATTTAACGTCGCGTTGTTCGGAGCAAATGTTCCTGTACCGCCACTCCACGTTGCACTGGTAGCGGAACCTCCAATAACACCAGCCAGCGTAGCTGAACCTCCATTACATATAGTCTGAGGAGCGCCCGCATCTACCGATGCAGGTGTACTTCTTGTAATCGTTACGGTTGATGTTGTTCCGGTACACGTAAGTCCTGAATCTGTTATAGTCCAGCGAAATACGTTGGCACCAAATGACAAACTACCTACAGTAGTTGTTGGTGAATTAGCGTTCCCGAAAGTTCCAGTTCCCGATACAACCGTCCAAGTACCGATCTCTCCGGTACCGGCTGCATTACCTGCCAGTGTTGTGTTGTCAGCGCAAACCGTTTGATCTGCTCCGGCATTCGCTTGTGTTACGACAGGTATAGTGACGGATATAGTTGTCTCGCATCCGTTGGCATCAGTTGCTGTTACTGAGTATGTGCCGGCATCTATATCTGTTCTGTCTTCAGAAGTAGCTCCATCTGACCATAAAAATGTATAGGGAGATGTACCTCCTGATGCCGTTATGTTCACGTCGCCTTCTCCTATACCAACCGATGGATTACAATCCGGGTTGATTGAATTTACAGTAATCAGAAGTGGATTCGCAGGTTCATCTATTGTGACAAATGTTGTTTTGCGCTCGCAAATTATAGTACCACCACCACTTGCCTGGACAACAACTCTATATTGACTCACGCCAGCGTTAGCAGGAATACCAAACATTTCGGCACCTGGTTCAGTAAGTGTACCGTTACCAGTCTGAAAGGTCACTGATGTGCTTGGTGTAGTCACACTACCCAGTAGTGTCAATCCTCCATCATCATAGTATAAATCATAACGAAACGGAGCTACACCGGTATTTGTCGTTACTGAAATCTGACCATCGTTGCCTCCGTTACAGTTTACATCCTGACTGGAAACATTTATCGTTAAACATTGGCCTATAGCCGAGTGCGATAAAAAAAGAAGTGGGAATGCTAAGGCGAAAAAATATTTGTAAAGAGTTTTCAGCATATTATTTATCCCCCTTTAGATCAATGAATTCAGAAACTTTATTCCTGCATAGGAAATCCTGTTCGTTGTGAAATGTTATTTTCACTCTATAACTCTTTTCCACTTTCAGATTTTCAAACAGGAAGCTCTTTGTATTTACCCCAGAGAATTCCTTCACCACGATCTCATTTATACCTTCGTATTGGATTAGCTTACCGGAGAAGTCACCGGAACCTGATACGTTTAGCTTAATATCTGAGCGCACTTGTGTCACCTTGATGGATGACTTACAGGATGACTGCGCCTTACTTACAAATGATATTCCTGCAAGGAATACAATAAAAAATAATGAAACTCTCATTTTGAAAGAGATGAAAATGGATAATTCCTATAGTCTAAATATTATTCAAAAAATTATGGTAACCGTCTTTACCCGAATAAAGATGTCGGCTACAATATCAGCTTAAAAAATCCGTACAGTCTAAAAAATTACCTTCCCTTAATTCGTATGTACTATTTTCTTAAAAAATTAAAATTTCCGTTGCAGTATTTCACTCATAACGATAGCCTTTTTAATTCCTTCCGGATCTTTGAAATCGGCTAAATACTCCTGGATCAAATCACGGCTCTGCTGTTTTTCAAACATTTTGAATCGCTCATACTTTACATCCGTGTCTTCAATCCTCATTGTTTCTTCCAGGGAAAGTTTGTTGAATGCCTCTAGCTTACCTTTATCATACACATCGTAGATCTTGTCTCTTTTACGATAGTCGTAGTCAACATCTTCAAGATCTCTCGCTTCCTCTTCTAGTTGATCATCATAATCAACGTATTCCTGCTGCGGCTTCGCTGGTTCTTGAAATTTGCTCTCCGTTATTTCTTTAAGCAATTCTTCAAAAGTCAACGGCTTGGGTAGTGCAGCAGTCGATGGTTTTACAGTAGGTGGCTCAAACTTCTGAACCGGCTTCTCCGGTCTCCCTGAAGGAAAATCATTTTGTTGTTCAGGCTTCTTCTTTAACCTGGTTAGCAGGTAGATGACTCCTATTATTACATATAGCCAGAACTGAAAATCCCTCATTAAAACCAAATTTATGTAAAAAAATTGAAAAAATACCAGACGAGCGTTTTCAGGCTTATCCACTCGTCCAAAATTAGAGGTGATAGATTCTTAAATTCCGGACGAAAAGAGATAAAAAGGCTAGCCGATTCATTTCATCGCCTCCCCTTTTTATGTAATGTGATCACAATATTCAGCGACCAATACCCGACCTTATAATATATCTATGATACTATGCATCCGGAAGCAGAGTGTTAAAAAGAGAAATCACCAAATTTTCCATGCGCATAGTGGCAATTATACCGATCGAATCAAGTAATCAGGAATGAAAACCGGAACTTTGAATATTAGGCTTCAATATTTACCTGAAAAATCTACCTTTGCACCCGGTTTACACAGGCTGCTTCACTAATCTATGTCATCTACTGCCAAATACATCTTTGTAACCGGGGGCGTTACGTCATCACTGGGAAAGGGAATCATTGCTGCTTCGTTGGCGCAATTGCTTCAGGCTCGGGGTTTTAAGGTCACAATTCAAAAATTCGATCCGTATATCAATATCGATCCGGGTACGCTCAATCCATATGAACATGGTGAGTGCTACGTAACGGATGACGGAGCGGAAACTGATCTTGACCTTGGACACTATGAGCGTTTTCTGAATGTTCGTACCTCCCGAGCTAACAACATCACCACCGGAAGAATCTATAATAATGTAATCACCAAAGAACGTAAAGGTGAATACCTGGGAAAAACCGTACAGGTTGTCCCTCATATTACAGATGAAATCAAACGGAACATTTTTCTGCTCGGCGAAAGCGGGGAATATGATTTCATTATTACGGAGATTGGAGGATGCGTTGGTGACATTGAATCACTTCCATTCATTGAAGCGGTTCGTCAGGTAAAGTATGATCTGCCTCCAAACAATTCACTTGTTATACACCTTACGCTCATTCCATATCTGAATGCAGCGAAAGAACTTAAAACGAAGCCAACGCAACATTCTGTAAAGGAGTTGCTGGAAGCAGGTATTCAACCTGATATATTAGTTTGTCGTACAGAAATGCCACTTCCTGTAGAGATCAGAAAGAAGCTTGCATTATTCTGCAACGTTCATATCAATTCTGTTATTGAAGCGATGGATGCGGAAACCATTTATGATGTGCCGCTTCTGATGCGTAAAGAAAAGCTGGATGAACGCGTATTATCGAAATTAAAAATCCAGTCGAAGGAAGAACCCAACCTAGAGCAATGGAAATCATTTCTGGGTAAGCTTAAAAACCCCGTGAATGAAGTACAGGTTGGTCTGGTAGGTAAATATGTATCGTTACCCGATGCCTATAAATCTATAGCGGAAGCCTTTGTACATGCCGGTACGCGAAATGATTGTACGGTAAAAGTAAAATGGATTTCATCGGAGGACATTAATAAGGAGTCTGTTGCAACGGTTTTACGCGGACTGGATGGTATTTTGGTAGCGCCTGGTTTTGGAGAGCGTGGGCTTGAAGGAAAAATTGAAGCCATTAAATATGTCCGCGAGAATAAAATTCCATTTTTTGGTATATGTCTGGGCATGCAATGTTCGGTAGTAGAATTTTCTCGTAATGTTCTGGAGTTGGAGGCGAGTTCAACGGAGCTTAATCCCAAGACTAAAAATCCGGTGATCGACATGATGGAAGAACAAAAGAAGATCACCATGAAAGGTGGCACCATGCGTTTAGGTGCTTATACCTGCAAGCTTAAGAAAGGAAGCAAAGCATATGCTGCGTATGGCGAGTCCGTTATAGAAGAACGTCACCGTCATCGCTATGAATTCAACAACAAGTACCTCGAACAAATTGAAGAGGCTGGCTTAAAGGCTACCGGTATAAATCCTGACTCAGGGCTTGTTGAAGTCGTTGAATTAAAAGATCATCCTTGGTTTGTAGGGGTGCAGTATCATCCTGAATTAAAGAGCACAGTACTGAATCCACATCCTTTGTTTGTGAAGTTCGTGGAAGCTTCTCTGGAGCATAAAAAGTCGGTAAATAAATAATCAGTTTAAGAACAGAATACAATGGATAGGAATTCGGCTATTGGCCTTACTTTAATTGCAGTTTTACTGATCGGATATTTTTATTGGTTCTCTCCGCAACCTCAGCCTGTTGCTCCAAAAGTAACCACTACACAATCTTCCGCATCTCAAAAGAAAGATTCTGTTGAGACAGCAGCTGCACTTCCAAGTGATAGTATACTTCAAGCAACTTATGGAGATCTATCCGTTGCTATGAAAGGAACTGAAACAGCAACGGTTGTTGAGACTGCCGATCTGAAAATTACGTTCAGCAATAAGGGAGGTTCGATCAAAGAATTGGAGCTTAAGAAATTTCAATCCTATGATCAGAAGTTTAAAAAGAAGGTAATTGATCCTCTTAAATTAGTATCACCTGAGTTCAGTGAAATAAAATTACTAAGCCAATTCCAAGGTAAAGAGATCGATCTATATACTTTATTTTACCAGGTTGATCAAAAGAAAGATGGCGACACTACCGAAGTTACATTTACAGCATCTTTGAGTGCTGGTGCTACAATCTCGCATATATATAGAATACCAAACAATGGTTATGAGATCGGGTATAACATTTCAAGTAAAGGTTTGGATAGCCAGTTGACTGGTGATAACCTGAGCTTTCAATGGAACTACGCTGTACAGCCATTAGAGAAAGATCTGACCGATACACGTAACAACACCACGATCACGTATTATACAGATGAAGATGGTTTCAGTGAACTGACACCACGATCTACCAGTATAGAGACAGAAGCTTTTGCAGGCTCTGTAAAATGGGTAGCGATCAAACAAAAGTTCTTCCTCGCATCCTTCATCTCAAAAAATAATTTTGCTGGTGGTGAAGTACAGTCTTCCGTTACACCAACAGATTCATCGGTTGTTAAAAAAGCAAGCATCAAACTTTCTATCCCGAAGAAATCTTTGGTGGATGGAACAGCTGCCTTCAAGTACTACGTTGGTCCAAATGATTACCAGGTTATCGGTGATGTTTCGGAACGCTTTAAGGAAAATGTATACTTAGGATGGCGCCCGGTATACTGGATCAACAAGTTTGTGATCTTCCCAGTATTCCATTTCTTAACGCAGCACATTGGCAACTACGGTATCATCATTATTATCCTGGTGATCTTGCTGAAGCTTGTGTTATTCCCGCTCTCCTATCGCTCATATCTGAGTATGGCGAAAATGAAAGTATTGAAGCCAGAATTGGATGAGATCAAAGCACGCGTTGGTGAAGACATGACCAAAGTACAGCAAGAGCAAATGAAGCTATACCAGCAAGTAGGCGTCAATCCGATTAGTGGTTGTATACCCGTGGTATTACAAATGCCGATTCTCTTTGCCATGTTCTATCTTTTTCCGGCAAGTATAGAGTTACGTCAACAACCATTCTTATGGGCAGAAGATTTATCGACTTATGACTCGTTGATTCAGTTACCGTTTGTTATTCCTTTCGGAGTGGGAAGTCACATCAGTTTATTTACGCTGGTGATGACTATATCTACACTGGTATATACCTGGCAGAATAACCAGTTATCATCTGTGCAAGGCCCCATGAAATCCATGTCCTATATAATGCCTGTTATCTTCTTTTTCTTTTTGAACTCGTTCTCAGCAGGTCTTACATTCTATTACTTTGTATCGAACTTAGTTACGTTCGCACAGCAGGCGATCATCAAACGTTTTGTAGACGAGAGTAAGATTCGTACGATCATGGAGGAGAATAAGAAAAAGAATGCAGCCGGTGGTGGAAAGAAATCGAAATTCATGACAAAGCTGGAAGAAGCAATGAAAGCGAGTGAAGAAGCGAGGAAACGTGGCGATGACGATAAAAAGAAGCGTAAGTAACCTATATTTATAGTATAAGTGATTTACAAACAAATCTTTACCATGAAATAATTAATGGATAACTGTTAACAGCATAATAAAAACTGTTAACGGATTGTGCAACGATTGTGGATAAACCGTTCCACGATGTTCCACGACCACTTAAGTTTTCCTATATATTTGTGCCCGCCTGGATTTAACCCCAGGCGGGTTTTTATTTTTTAAACGTCATTCTTGAATGGGAAAAATCATTGCGATTGCAAATCAAAAAGGTGGTGTAGGTAAAACAACTTCAGCAATCAATCTCGCAGCCAGTTTGGCGGTGTTAGAAAAAAGAACGCTGCTGGTGGATGCCGATCCGCAGGCCAACTCAACTTCTGGTTTGGGGCTTAATCCGAAAGATATCACACAAGGCATTTACGAATGCATGGTAGATGGTGTTAATCCAAAAGATGCTATCGTTAAAAACGATCTTAAATTTCTGGATGTACTCCCTTCTCACATCGATCTTGTGGGTGCTGAAGTGGAGATGGTAAGCATTGAACGAAGAGAAGAAAAGATGCGCAACGCATTAGGCATTGTGCGCGATGAATATGACTTCATCATCATCGACTGCTCTCCTTCTCTTGGGTTGATCACGATCAATGCATTAACGGCTGCAGATTCAGTTATTATTCCCGTACAATGCGAGTACTTCGCTTTGGAAGGTCTTGGAAAATTATTGAACACTATCAAGATCATTCAAACACGCTTAAATCCTAAGCTTGAAATAGAAGGTATACTCCTGACGTTATATGATTCACGTACCAGTCTGGGCAACCAGGTGGTAGAGGAAGTTCGCACGCATTTTCAGAAGATGACATTCAATACCATCATCCCGCGAAATGTGAAGTTGAGCGAATCTCCAAGCTTTGGTTTACCGGCAATTGTTCATGATGCTGAAAGTAAAGGAGCGATCAGCTACCTGAACCTTGCCCATGAAGTACTAGATAAAAATGGCATGTCGAAATGAGCACAAACAAAAAGAAAGCATTAGGACGCGGATTGAGCGCATTGCTGAGCGACAGTTCCACAGAAGAAAAACTTGAAGTAGATATTCCGGTTGGAATCTCCGCGCCATCTATAGCAGCAACGGAACCTCCCGCTGCTATACCGGTAAGCGGTATAACTGAAATACCAGTAGAAGAGATTGAAGTCAATCCCTTTCAGCCTCGTACACATTTTGACCAGGAGGCTTTGCTTGAACTGGCAGAATCCATTACGGTGCATGGTATCATCCAACCCATCACGGTACGAAGATTCTCTGACCATCAATATCAATTAATTTCTGGTGAGAGACGTTTTCAAGCTTCCAAGCTTGCCGGGTTAAAAGCAATTCCTGCCTATATCCGCTCTGCGGATGACCAGCAGATGCTGGAGATGGCATTGATAGAAAACATTCAGCGCGAAAACCTGAATGCTATAGAAATTGCCTTGAGCTATCAGCGTCTTATTTCAGAATGTAGTCTGAAGCAGGAAGAACTCGGTGAACGTGTCGGTAAAAACAGGACAACCGTTACGAATTATCTTCGTCTGTTAAAGCTGCCTCCGGATATTCAAATTGCTGTACGCGATAATAAACTCTCCATGGGACAAGCACGTGCTATCATCAGCGTGGAGAATCCTGAGCAGCAACTATATATCTTTAAGAAAACACTGGAAGAAGATCTCTCTGTTCGCAGAGTCGAAGAACTTGTTCGTGAAATCTCTGAACGAGTTACCTCGAAACCAGAGACCGCACAAGCGAGTACACCAGCATCACGTGAAATTTCACAACTTCAATCCAAGCTTTCATCACACTTTGGCACTCGTGTTGTAGTGAAGAGCGATGGCAAAAGAGGCGAGATCAAGATACCATTCCTTTCTGTAGAAGATTTAAATCGAGTACTCGATATTCTCAGATTGCGTACAGAATAGTAGAGTTATCAAGACTGCGAATAACTATATACGTATAGCATTCGCAGATGAGATAAATCTACTACTTGTCTTGTACCGATGTTTCGGTAACTTGTATCGGCTTTTGCCCCTAAGCGGCAACATCATGAAGAATTTAGTATTACTGAGTGTATTTACATTTTTGCTGTTATCGCAGCTTCATGCACAGAACAATGTTGTTGTTACTGAAAGCGATAGTCTCATTGTAGAGAGCCAGGATACAGTGTTATTAAAATCATACGCGTCCCGGTATAATCCGCGTAAAGCATTATTATATGCTGCAATTCTCCCGGGGCTTGGCCAGATATATAATAAAAAATACTGGAAGCTTCCACTTGTGTACGGAGGCTTTTTCGGCACGACATACGCGATGCTCTTTTACAATGATTTGTATCGTGATTATAAAAGAGAGCTCTTTACAAATCTTGAGTTAGGCCTTACCGGAGATTCTGACATTCGTTCCGGTGACGTTTATACTACCAAGAATTATCGTGTAGCGGTAGATCGTGCAAAACGTAGCCGCGACTTTTGGCTCATTATGATGGGCGCTATGTATCTCTTGCAAATCGTGGATGCTCACGTAGATGCTCACTTAAAAGAATTCGATCTCAATCCACAATTACGGGTAAGCATCGAACCGATGATGGAGCAAAACTATATGCTGGGCAAACAGACCGGATTTTCATTGGTCGTTAAGTTCTAGTATCACCTCTTCTCCTATCCAGAGGACAAACCTTTTCAGATTTATTAGCCGTCAGTCTTTGAAATCCAAAGACAAAATGCATTTTTACGACCAATTGATTCTCTATGAACATCATTCTTCTCGGCTACGGCAAAATGGGCAAGATCATCGAACGTGTGGCGCTTGAGCGCGGCCATACCATCGCAGCCCGCATTGACGTAAACAATCAACACGAATTCGAAACTATAAAAGGCGATGTTGCCATTGAATTCTCCCATCCGGAGGCTGCCTTTGAAAATGTAAAGAAGTGCATTCTTAAAAATATACCGGTCGTTTGTGGCACCACTGGCTGGCTAAAACGGAAACCCGAGATTGATGCTCTCTGCGAAGAAAAAGCCGGGGCATTCTTTTACGCTTCCAATTATAGCCTCGGTGTAAACATCTTTTTTAAGTTGAACGAATACCTGGCAAAGATGACTGGTAATTTTTCAGAGTATGATGTTCGTATGGATGAGATACATCACACTGAAAAAAAAGATGCTCCGAGCGGCACAGCCATTACACTGGCAGAAGGTGTTTTAAAACACGTAAAAAGTAAAAAAGGCTGGGTGAATGAAGACACTGATAAAAAAGAAGATCTGTTTATTCAATCCTTCCGTATCGACCAGATTCCGGGTACGCACGTTGTAAAATATTCGTCTATGATCGATGACATCGAGATTCGGCACATTGCCCACTCTCGTGAAGGCTTTGCCAAAGGAGCTGTAATGGTTGCCGAATGGATAAAAGATAAAAAAGGTGTGCTGGGTATGGATGACTACCTGAAATTCTAGGCCCTTTCCAGCGACTAACCTTACGATCAAATTATTTTCTCTTTATTTGCAAGTTTTAAATTCAGTTATACAATTATGAATTGGCAGTTTTGGAAGAAATCAACAAAGGAAAAAAAAGATGAACCAAAATCTAAAGCACGCGAATGGTGGGACGCCATCTTGTTCGCTGTTGTAGCTGCTACGCTCATCCGTTGGCTCATCATGGAAGCCTATACCATTCCAACGCCTTCGATGGAGAACTCATTACTGGTGGGTGATTTTCTTTTTGTAAGCAAGTTCCATTACGGTACACGTACCACCACAACGCCTCTTCAAATTCCGTTGACACATCAAAAAATCTGGTTCACAAATATACCTTCGTATCTGGAGTGGATAAAACTTCCGCAGTATAGATTGCCGGGCATCAGTGAAGTTAAACGTGAAGATGTAGTAGTCTTTAACGTACCTCCTACCGGCCTGAATGATGGTAAAGAATATCCCGTTGATCTCAAGACAAACTATATTAAACGTTGCGTAGGTATACCAGGTGACACTCTTTCTATCAGAGACAAACAGGTATATATCAATGGAGCACCGGAGAATAATCCGCCCGAGATGCAATACAGTTATCTTGTAACTTCCGATGGTCCTATCAACCAACGCAACCTCGAAAAGCTGGAGCTTGGCCCAGAAGATTACCAGGTATACGGAAGACAAGCCGATGGTAAATTTGTATACATGATGTGGCTTACGCAGAAGAAAGCCGATGAGATCAAAGAGCTCACGTATATTAAAAGCATTGAAGTAGAGAAGCGTGTTGACGAAGATGGCACTATACCATACTCTACCTATTACGATTGGTCTGGCGGAACAGAGTCAAAGAAATATTACCGCTGGTCAACCGACAACTTTGGCCCTCTATGGATACCGAAGGAAGGTGCTACGCTGGCGATCAACGATTCAACGCTGGCACTATACGGTACAACGATCAAACTTTATGATCATAACAAAGACGTAAAAATCGAAAACGGCAAGCTGATCATCGATGGTCAGGAAGTTAAAGAATATACTTTCAAACAGAATTACTATTTCATGATGGGTGATAACCGTCATAACTCACTTGACTCACGCTTCTGGGGATTTGTTCCTGAGGATCACATTGTGGGTAAAGCATTCTTTATCTGGCTTTCGATCGATAAGAATTCAAGCTTCGTAAATAAAATTCGTTGGAGCCGATTCTTTAAGCTGATTAAATAAAGAATCTTAAGACTAGAAATAATAAGGCTGAGAAATTGAAAATTAGAGAACCTAACTTTCAATTTCTCAGCCTTATATTTTATAACCAGTTAATCTCAATCTTTCAATTCGTTACTCCCCTGTCCTGCCTCACCAGTCAATCTCCTTTACACCTTTACTTCGCAGATACTCGTTTGTTTTACTGAAGTGTTTGTTGCCAAAGAACCCACGATCAGCAGAGAAAGGCGAAGGATGCGCAGACATCAATACCAAATGTTTTTTTCTATCGATGATTTCTCCTTTTTTCTGTGCATAGGCACCCCACAATAAAAAGACTACATTCTCTCTTTCTTCCGAGATCTTTTTAATGACAGCATCTGTAAATGCTTCCCATCCTTTATTCTGATGTGAGCCGGGAGTTGCTGCGCGTACCGTGAGCGTTGCGTTGAGTAATAATACACCCTGCTCAGCCCAACGTGTGAGATCACCGGATTTAGGGATCGGCTTTCGAATGTCATTCAGAATTTCCTTAAAAATATTTACCAGCGATGGCGGCATTCTCACACCATCACGCACAGAAAAACATAGGCCGTTGGCCTGTCCTTCTCCGTGATATGGGTCTTGCCCGATGATGACAACTTTTACATCACTAAAATCACATGCATCAAACGCCTTGAATATTTCTTTTCCGGGAGGATAAACCGTTTGGGTTTTGTATTCTTGCTTCACAAAATCAATCAATTGGGTGAAGTAAGGCTGATTGAACTCGCCTTCTAACCTGTTTTTCCACGAGGGAGCAATTTTAACTTCCATGCCTAAAACTAAAAGTCAGGCGTGAATCCTCCAATTTGTTCGAAAAACAGGAATTAATTTCATTGATTTTCAGTATTTTAAATGTCTGTTCACAAGAAGTTCTTGGTAATTCTAAAAAATTGATATTTTTGAAGTGCATGGTAACGGAGATCACCAAAGGAATTAAGGTAAGTGTAGAGACGGAATATCAACCAGCATATTCCAGTCCCAGTCAATATCACTATGTCTTTACCTATCGAATCACCATTGAAAACCAAAGTGAGTATACGATTCAGTTGTTACGCAGACACTGGTATATTCACGATGCAGGATTTAGCCCACGTGAAGTAGAAGGTGAAGGCGTTGTTGGTCAACAGCCGGTATTGGAACCTGGCCAGGCACATCAGTATGTATCAGGATGTAATCTTAAATCAGGTATCGGTAAGATGGTAGGCACATATATGATGGAGCGTATCGTTGATGGTCTGAAGGTTGAAGTAAATATCCCTGAGTTTACCATGATCGCACCTCTGCGACTCAACTAATATATACCTATACATTTACTATTGAAGAAGTGTGATGTTGGTGGAAAACATTTCATAATTACATTTCAGTACACCGGTCAATCATGCCAACATACTTTCAATTCAAGACCTACTTCATATATTGGCTTGATCAGGTTTCAGAACATTCATTACACTCTCCGTTCCTATTTGATTTCTATACAAAAGTTCTTCACGGTAAAAACGATCGTTCACAATTTCAGCACATCGAAAGTCAACGTGCGCATTACCTGACGGATAGAACTTCTTTAACATTAAATGATCCAGGGGCGGGCTCGATCGCTATTAAGACATCTACTCGGCTGATTAGTGATATCGCCCGAACGAGTCTCAGTCCTGAAAAATATTCGTTGCTATATACCCGAATCATCAGTCATTTCAATTGCCGTAAGATTCTTGAACTCGGCACTTCTTTAGGGATCAACACACTTTATTTGGCTTCGAGTCCGGGCTCATCCGTAACAACCTTTGAAGGATCACCAGCCATTACCAGTGTAGCGAAGGGTACATTTGATAGTCTCGGAGCTAAAAACATCAAGCTGATAGAAGGAAATATCAATACAACACTTCACGCATACCTCGGTAATGCAGATGCTGTCGATTTTGCCTTCCTAGATGCCAATCACCGGTATGCACCTACACTGAAATATTTCGATACGATCATTCAAAAAATTCATACCGGTAGTATACTTGTGCTGGATGATATCCATTACTCAAAAGAGATGGAGAACGCCTGGAACACCGTTCGGCAACATGCCCTGGTATATGCCAGTATAGATCTATACCGGTGTGGTATATTGTTCTTCGATCCTTCATTGAACAAACAACACGTTGTATTACAATTCTAAGCGTTGAATAACCCGATGGGATAACCTATTTTTGCCTTTACCCATTTAAATCAATATGAGCGAAACGACTAGCACGCAACCGGTTCAACCGGCTCCCAAAAAATCACACAAGAGTACGATTATCATTGCATTGATGGCCGTTATCATTGTCATTCAAGGAATCAAGATCTTTGTACTTGACCCACGGGAAGAGCAAAGACTTATTGCCGAGAAAACTTCTACGCAGCAGGAGCTCGATGCTACCGTGCAACGCATGACCGAGATAAAGGCTGAGCTTGACGCTAAAATTGCTGAAGTCCAAAAGTTAGGCGGTGATGTATCTGATCTTGAAAAAGCGAAAGTAGAACTGGAAGCTGAGCTTAAACGTCAGAAGCGCGCGACTGGCAAAGAAATAAAAGCATTAAAAGATCGTGTCGAAGGTTATGAATTGCTGTTGAAGAATAAAGACGAAGAGATCGAGAAGTTAAAGACGGTTAACAAAGAACTCCTCAGCGAAAATCGAAACCTGAAGACAGAGAAAAACCAATTGGGAGATTCTATCAATCAGCTTAGTCAATCGAAAGAAGAGCTTGCAACAAAAGTTGCTATAGCCTCTACGTTGAAAGCAGAGAATCTCCGCATTGTGGCAGTGAACGATCGCGGCAAGGAACGCGAATCTCCTTTCAAAAATCGTCAGCTTGGAAAATTGAAAGTTGAATTCAACATCGCAGAGAATAACGTAGCGCCAATCGAAGGAAAGAAAATAATGATCCGCATTATCGATGAAAACGGACAGGTAATTTTTGATGTAGCACGTGGCTCCGGCACTTTCATTTACAATGGCAAGGAAGAATTCTATACAGCCTCTCAGGAAATTCTGTTTGACAACACAAAACAGAAACTCTCCTATCTATATGAAAAAGGTTCTGACTATACATCCGGATCCTATACGCTTGAAATTTACTGCGATGACTATAAAATGGGAACCGGTCAGTTCGTAGTTAAATAGAGTTCAAACTAAAAACTCTGAAGCAGAAGACAGAAAGTTTCTCCTTAAATGGGATTAAACTTTCTGTCTTTTCCGTTTAGACGCTCCTATCGCCAAGGCTTAATGTGTGTAAAAGTTTTTATAAACGTGAAAGAGGGCTTTCTAGCCTGAAAACGCACTTCTCATATTCATGAATTTGGCTTATCATGTTTTTAAATTCCACGGATTTGTCTACTTTTGCAGGCTCAAAATAAAACATCATGAAAAATTACGAGACGGTATTCATTCTAAATCCCGTTTTGTCTGAAGACCAGGCAAAGGATGCTGTCGATAAGTTCGTGAAGGTTTTGAAAAAAGCGGAAGCCGATGTTATCAACATCGAGCAGTGGGGCTTAAAGAAGATGGCTTATCCCATCAACAAGAAGTCTACCGGTTTTTACAACCTTATCGAATTCAAGGCTGAAGGGCCTGCTATCGACACTCTTGAGACAGAGTACAGACGAGACGAATCTATCATGCGCTTTCTGACGACAGCCCTTGATAAGCATGCGATTGTTTATAACGAACGCAGACGCAAAGGAGAATTTAAAAACAAAGAGAACAGGAAACCTGTTGTTAAAAAAGCTGAGGAGGAGCGCGGAAGATGACCTTAATGAACGAACCTATCAAGCGCGCAGAGATTAAACCGAAGTACTGCCGCTTCAAGAAGAATGGTATCAAATATATTGATTACAAAGATCCGGACTTCCTTTTGAAATTTATCAATGAGCAAGGAAAGATCCTTCCTCGCAGATTAACAGGAACCAGCCTGAAATTCCAGAAGAAAGTAGCACAAGCTGTAAAGCGTGCTCGTCACCTGGCGATCCTTCCGTATGCTGGTGATTCATTGAAGTAATCAATTGAACCTTTAAAGAACACGAACATGGAAGTGATTTTGAAACAGGACGTACAGGGCCTTGGTTATAAAAATGATGTAGTGAAAGTAAAAGCGGGTTATGGTAACAACTACCTGATCCCAAATGGCTTTGCACTTATCGCCAACGACTCTAACAAAAGACTTGTAAATGAAAACGTACGCCAGGCTGCTCACAAAGCGGCTAAGATCAAGCAAGATGCTGAAGCACTTGCAGCGAAGATTGGCGATATGACAGTTGAGATCAAAACGAAAGCTGGTGAATCCGGTAAAATCTTTGGTGCAGTTACTGCAATTCAGATTGCCGATGTTTTGAAAGCAAAAGGTTTTGATGTAGACCGTAAGAAAGTAATTCTGAAAGAAGCTCCGAAACAACTTGGTAACTATACAGCAACGCTTGATCTTCACAAAGAAGTGAAGCATGAAGTAAAAGTTAGTGTAGTGGCAGAGTAATCCGGAACCGGAATACAATATTTAAAGAAAGCCTCCTCATCAGGAGGCTTTCTTTTTTGATACGAACTCTACTCCTTTCCATGGTAAAGCAGGCATAATTAGCTTAACTTCCTTTTTACGAAACACTCGTTTGCGTAAATAATTCTACGATCATTGTTAATAATTACTTCATGCCTTGGTATTTTAGGTTCATTTGAACCTGAAACCTATGGCCACACCATCTCTTTTTCAACATTATCATGGTCATTCTTCTGTATGGGATGAGATGTTCGCGGGAACAACTGACATCCGTCAACATTATCAGGGTGTAGCGAATTTCTTATTGGACACGCCGCAAGACGAGCTTGTCAAAAAAGAAGATTTAGCGAAGCGACTTTTCATGAGCCAGGGTATAACCTTCACAGTATACTCCAGTGGTGAAGGAATCGAAAAAATATTTCCATTCGACATTATACCGCGCATTATCACATCTTCCGAGTGGGATTTTATTGAGCGTGGTATCAAGCAGCGACTTCGTGCCCTCAACCTGTTTTTGCGCGATGTGTACCACGAGCAGTTCATTTTAAAAGATGGTGTTGTACCATTTGACCTGGTGTACTCCTGCCCGCATTACCTCCGCGAAATGCAGGGGGTAAATGTTCCGTACGATATATATGTACATATAGCAGGCATTGATCTTATCCGCGATCATGATGGAACATTCTATGTGCTGGAGGATAACCTCCGCACCCCATCAGGAGTATCGTATATGATTGAGAATCGTGAAATCACGAAGCGTATTTTTCCCGATCTCATTCCACAGAATTATGTGAGACCTGTTACACATTATCCAAATATACTGTACAAAAACCTGATGGCGCTTTCGCCCAGGAAGATTGCCTCGCCAAATATAGTCCTGTTAACACCGGGCATCTATAACTCTGCCTACTTCGAGCATACCACCCTTGCCCGGTTAATGGGTGTTGAACTGGTGGAGGGCAGAGATCTCGTTGTCGAGAATCATCATGTATATATGAAGACAACGTCCGGGCTTCAGCAAGTAGATGTAATCTACCGCAGGGTTGACGATAACTTCCTTGATCCCCTGGTTTTTGATCCGGGCAGTATCCTGGGTGTCTCCGGAATCCTATCTGCCTATAGAAAAGGTAATGTTGCCATCGTAAATTCTATCGGGAACGGAGTAGCTGACGACAAAGCGGTATATGTATATGTACCGGATATGATCCGCTATTATCTCAACGAAGAACCCATCCTGAAAAACGTTCCTACCTATCAACTTGGTAAACCTGATGAACGCGAGTATGTTCTGAAGAACATCAATAAAATGGTGGTAAAGAAGACGAATGAATCAGGAGGATACGGAATGCTGATGGGACATGCTTCTTCGGAGCAGGAGATTGAAGCCTACATAAAAGAAATTATGAAAGAGCCCAGGCACTTCATCGCGCAGCCAACGATCAGTTTATCTTCCGCACCGTGCTATATAGATGGTAAGATACAACCCCGCAGAGTAGATCTTCGTCCCTTCGCTTTATGCGGACCTAACGGAATTGAGATTGTACCCGGTGGACTCACGCGGGTAGCCTTGCGTGAAGGTTCTTTGGTAGTAAACTCCTCACAAGGTGGAGGTAGTAAAGACACCTGGGTACTGTCACATTAATACATTATAGTATAGATGCAAACGAGCATCTGTTACTATACTTTCATTAACTATAAATACATACAACACCGATACTATATATGCTCAGCCGCGTAGCCGATTCACTTTACTGGATGTCACGATACATCGAGCGCACCGACAGCACTTTGAGAACATTGATGATCAACCATCTCTCATCGCAGGATAACCAGGAGGAATTTACCTGGCGCCCAGTGCTTCGGATTTTCAGTACGATGGAGGAAGATGATATCACCGCGATCGAGCGAAACGGACGGCAGGTATTGCAGTATATGGTACTGAGTCGGGATAATCCGAACTCCGTTTCAAGTCTGATAATACAGGCGCGTGAAAATGCACGCTCGGTACAAGACAACATCACAAAAGAACTGTGGCAATGCCTGAACGAGTTCTATCACGTAGTGCGCGATCCTCGCCTCAAACACGCACTGCAATATGATGATCCCGTTACTGTACTCGATTCTTTGATCAAACAATGCATGCTATATTATGGCGTAACGGATATCACAATGTTCAGAGGCGAGGGTTTATGTTTCATGAACCTTGGCAAGTATCTCGAGCGCGCGATTCAATCCGCAGACATCCTGGACATTAAGTTCAGTGACCTCTCCTACGACCTTGATAAAACTACCGATACTACATACTGGAAGTATCTATTGAAGTCCGTATCCGGATATGCGCTATACCTGAAACGATATCGATCCGGTTTTGAAGCCCGTAACATTGTTGACCAGGTATTATTCAACAATGATTTTCCAAGATCCATTTTATACTCTATCAATCAACTGCACCGGTATTTCGGGCGATTGAAAAACGATCAGAATATGGAAGGGTATAATAAAGTAGATTTCCTGATTGGAAAACTCCGAAGTAAACTTCAATACTCGAATGTAGATAGCGTTTCGAAGATCGGTCTTCATCACTATCTAACAGAGATTACAACGGATATATATACTATCGGGACTACCCTGAATCAACATTACTTTGCTTACAGTTAACCCAAGGCCCTATGTCTAAATTCAAGATCCGCCATGTTACGCGATATATTTATGAAGATACTGTACGCGACAGCGCCAACCAGTTGATGCTCTATCCTATCCGTGATAATTTTCAGGATGTACTGGAACATACTATACAGGTTACGGCTAACCCGATGATCCATATACATACGGATTACTTTGGAAACCAGGTGGGAACCTTTACCAATGCGCATCCCCACCGTGAACTGATCATCGATTCACAGTTAATGGTACTCACCAGAGCCCGGAAAATGCCAGAAGATACAGTTGTTCCTGGCGAACAATGGATAGCACTCGAAGAACTGAAAAAACAAATTGAGTTTGTTGACTTCCTGAAGCAAGAAGGTTTCAATGCACTCCCCGAGATTCAATCGATCGTAAATGACGAGCTTGCCAAAAAGCAATCGCCACTGCAGTCAGCGAGTAATCTCAGTGAGTATATATACAAGACCTTTGAATACAGAACAGGTATCACTACAGTAGAAACAACATCAGATGAAATCTGGAGTTTAAGGTCAGGCGTTTGCCAGGATTTTGCTCACATTCTGCTGGTAATGTTACGGTTGATGAATATACCTGCACGCTATGTGAGCGGGTATATATGTCCGAAGAAGAATGGTATGCGCGGAGAAGGTGCCACGCACGCGTGGGTGGAGGCCTATATACCGTTCTACGGATGGCTCGGACTTGATCCCACTAACAATTGCATCGTAAACGAAACGCATGTACGATTAGCGGTTGGAAAAAATTTCTCGGATTGTTCTCCGGTAAAAGGAACATACCGGGGCACTTCAAATCACACACTGGATGTAACGGTGTCTGTAGCCTATGAAGATGGCGACAGCATTACACTGGAAAGTATTATCAAGCCTGCGTCTTCGGTTACAACATCAAATTATAACAACTCTTTTCGAAGACACCAGGAAATGCAGATGCAGCAGTAAATGCAAACTGCGGTTATGTACATGCTTCGAGCTTATTCAAACTCAAAGCATGTGCATACCCGCAGCAGGTATATATATAGTTTAGAATTTATAGCGCACGAATGCTTCCATCGCTTCGTACTCTGCTAAACCAAGTTTATTATAAGCTTCCGCTGTAGCATGGTTTCTGTCTTCAGCACGCATCCAGAATTCACGCTTGTCGCTTCCCGGGAACATCGCGCTATCTTTTTGTGACTGGTGTTTGAAAACTGCTCTGCGCTTGCGCATCAATTCTTCAGGGCTAAGCGGAACAGCCATTTCGATTTGATCAATGTCCCACTCCTGCCATGCACCTCGGTATAACCATACCCAGCAATCTTTCATCCATGCCTGGTTCTTCAAACGGTTTACGGCTTCCATTACGGCAGCAAGGCAAACACGATGTGTTCCATGCGGATCAGACAAATCACCGGCAGCATATATTTGATGTGGCTTAACCTTTTCAATTATATCCATTGTGATCTTGATGTCGTCTTCACCCAATGGCTTCTTCTTAACTGCACCCGTCTCGTAGAATGGCATATCCAGGAAGTGCATCTGCTCATCCGGTAAACCAACGTAACGGCCACCCGCTTTTGCTTCGCCTCTTCTTATTAATCCTTTGATTGCTAATACTTCGGGAGTATCATTTTGTCCAGGACCTTTTTGTTTGATCGACTCAACAACCTTCTTATAAAATTTTTCTCCATCACCTTTGCTCAATCCGAACTGATCGTTGAAATCGCGAACAAAGTCAGCGAAGCGAACAGCGTCATCATCAAACACAGCAATGTTTCCGGAAGTCTGATACGCTACGTGTACTTCATGTCCCTGATCTACCAGACGAATGAATGTACCACCCATAGAAATCACATCATCATCAGGGTGTGGTGAGAAAATGATAACACGTTTCGGAAAAGGATTCGCGCGTTCCGGACGATATGTATCATCAGCATTCGGTTTACCGCCTGGCCAACCCGTGATTGTATGCTGTAAGAAGTTAAATACTTTGATATTTACCTGGTATGCTGAACCGTACTCTGTAATGATATCGCCCATACCATGCTCCATATAGTCATGGTTGGTGAGTTTCAACACAGGCTTATCGACTGCCTGGCAAAGCCACACAACCGCTTTACGGATCAGTGTCTCATTCCAATCTATACTTTCAAGTACCCATGGTGTTTTGATGCGAACGAGCTCAGAAGAAGCAGCATCATCCAATACTACCAGGCAGTTGTCATGCTTCTGCAAGAATGAAGATGGAATCTGATCGGTAATAGGTCCTTCAATTGCTTTCTTGATCACTCTCGCCTTGCCTTCACCCCACGCCATCATGATCACGCGCTTGGCTTTTAGGATAGAACCTACCCCCATCGTAATCGCTTTACGCGGAACATTTTCTTCACCGAAGAAATCACTCGCAGCATCGATCCGTGTTACCTGATCCAGTGTAACAAGACGTGTAAAAGATTTTTCAGTAGATCCAGGTTCATTGAAACCGATGTGTCCTGTACGACCGATACCCAACACCTGTATATCTATACCTCCCAGTTCATCGATCTTTTTCTCATAGTTCTTGCAGAACTCCGATACTTTTTCTTTCGGCAATGTACCGTCAGGTATATGGATTTGATTCTTGGGTATATCTATATGGTTGAACAAATGCTCATTCATGAACCGAACATAGCTTTGCAGCGAGTCTGGTGCCATTGGATAGTATTCATCCAGGTTGAACGTATATACATGTTTAAAACTAAGACCCTCTTGCTTGTGCATCCGAACCAGTTCGGCATAAACGCGCGTAGGTGTTGAACCAGTCGCCAAGCCTAACACACAAGTTCTTCCTTCCTGCTGACGGTTTTTAATAAGCGCAGCAATCTCTTGCGCCACAAATTCCGAGGCGTCTGTCGAGCCTTTAAAAATTTTTACGGGGATCTTTTCAGAAGCAATAAGGTCGTTGTTCATATTTTTGATTGAATGATTAACTCTATTTAAGTCTAAAGTACTTTAAAACACGCGAAATTTTCAAGTGTTTGCGGTAACATAATTTATGAACCCATTCAGAACCATCATAAATGCGGGTGTGTCAACGCACACAGTCTCGCTCTCAGAGAAAATCCTGACCCTTGGGTCATGCTTTGCCGATGCCATCGGCTCACGGCTAACCCGTTTCAAAACTCAAACACTGGCTAATCCATTTGGCGTGGTATATAACCCGCATTCGATCCACCGGATAATCCAGTACAGTGTTTTTAATGAGACTGTCCCGGAGCATATGTATCTCAAGCACCAGGATATCTACCTCCATTACGATTTCCATTCAGAAATCTCATCTCTGGATAAAGAAAATTTACAGCACCAGCTGAACAATACGATTGGTTCCACGCATCACTTTCTAAAAGATGCACGATGGCTGTTGATAACGTATGGAACCGCCTGGGTATATGAGCGTACGGATACCGGAGAAGTGGTGGCCAATTGTCATAAACAACCTGCCAGCCAATTTCAGAAATCACTCCTCACTCAAAAGAAGATCATTGAATCGTTTGAGGGAATGTACAGAGCACTGAAAGAGTTTAATCCCGAGATCCGGATCATTCTCACGGTAAGTCCGGTAAGACATATCAAAGATACTCTGGAGTTAAACAGTGTAAGCAAAAGTATACTACGCGTTTCCTGCCATACTGTACAAGAGGCATTTCCAGATGTTGAATATTTTCCGGCATATGAAATGCAACTGGATGACTTACGGGATTATCGTTTTTACAAAAGTGACATGATTCATCCTTCCGAGGAAGCCGAAGACTATATATGGAACCAGTTTTCTGCCCGCTACTTCGACAGCAACCTGAAGAATTTCATAGAGAAATGGAAGCCGATCCGGCAGGCATTAACACACAAGCCTTTTCATCCAACTTCCGCTGCGCATCAGAAGTTTCTTCGCGACACATTAAAAAAAATGGACGAACTAAAATCAATGGTTAATATTGAAGAGGAAATAGCGTTCGTAAAATCTCAACTCTTAACTTCCTGAACAGCGGGTATGATTATTTGCATGTATACTTCGTCAGTATAGCAACCAGTCAGTACACGTTTTACTATTCAATCTATATATCAAACACTTGCCATGAATCGTCTTATCAAATCCACTTCCCCCTATCTTTTACAGCATGCTCACAATCCTGTGGATTGGTTTGAGTGGGGAAAGGAAGCGCTTGAGAAAGCGCAGAAGGAAGATAAACCCATCCTGGTAAGCATCGGCTATTCATCCTGTCACTGGTGCCACGTAATGGAACGTGAGTCATTCGAAAACAAGGATATAGCAGACGTAATGAACGAGCATTTTGTATGCATCAAGGTAGATCGTGAAGAACGGCCTGATATTGATCAAATCTATATGGATGCTGTACAGGCTTTGGGTGTAAACGGTGGATGGCCCTTGAATGTATTCCTCACACCGGAACAAAAACCATTCTTCGGAGGCACATACTTCTCCCCTTCCGCATGGGTTCAGATCCTCAACAATATTAGTCGCGCTTTCCATGCTAACCGGAAAGAAGTGGAAAGTACAGCAGAAGAACTTCGTATACATTTACTACGCTCCGATGTAGCACGTTTCAAACAAGATCATGGCGATACTGAGCTTGGCAGCGACCTTGAAGAGATCTATAAAAAACTGGCGGTCCGTTTTGATACTACATGGGGTGGCATGGAACGTGCTCCTAAATTTGTAATGCCTTCGGTATGGCAATGGTTGTTACGTCACTATCATATCTCCAAGCATGACCGCGCACTTCACCAGGTTATACTGACGTTGAAAAAAGTTGGCATGGGTGGTATATATGATCAGATCGGTGGTGGCTTCGCGCGCTACTCGGTGGATGGTGAATGGTTTGCTCCTCACTTTGAGAAGATGCTATACGACAATGCGCAACTGATGAGTTTATATGCAGAAGCGTATGCGATCACCCACGATGAAGAATTCAAAACTATAGTATATGAAACGTTTCAATGGCTTCAGCGTGAAATGACCAGTATAGATGGTGGATTTTACTCTGCACTGGATGCCGACAGTGAAGGCGAAGAGGGTAAATATTACGTATGGACAAAGCAACAGCTGGATATACTGCTCCAGGAGAATGCTGAAGTTATCGCATCGTATTATGCTGCGAGTTCTTCCGGAAACTGGGAGCATGGCAATAATATACTTACACGCCTTCAAACCGATAGTATATTTCTCAAAGAACATAAACTCGATGATAAATCGTGGCAGACTATATTAAAGCAAAGTAAGGAGATTCTTTTACGTGAACGTGAAAAGCGAATCAAACCCGGCTTGGACGACAAGATTATTACTGCCTGGAATGCCATGATGATTGTCGGACTAACAGATGCTTACAAGATTTTCGATGACAAAATTTTTCTGGATGCTGCAACCCGCGCGATGCGCTTCCTGGAGAATGAATTGATGGAGGGAACAAAACTGTTTCGCTCATTTAAAGGTCATCGCTCCAACACGGAAGGTTTCCTGGATGATTATGCTTATGTGATTCAGGCATACCTGAAACTATATCAGGTCACGTTTAAAGAGTATTGGCTACAGCGCGCCGCGTTGCTGCTGGAGTTTACGCTTGAAAAATATTTTGATGAAGCCGAGGGATACTTCTTTTATTCCGGAAGCGATGCAGAAGGTTTGATCGCCCGTAAAAAAGAAATCTTTGATAACGTAATTCCATCTTCGAATGCCATCATGGCGCAAAACCTTCTTCACCTCGGAATTATACTCGACAAAGAAGAATGGAAAACAAAAGCTACTGCGATGGTAACTTCATTCGCGCACCTCATTAAAGGCGAACCAAACTATATGTCGTACTGGGCTATCGCCTATACTGAAATTAAAAAAGGCATGGCGGAAGTGGTGATCGCTGGAGACAATTACGACAGTCTGCGAAAAGAAATACAGACTTCATTTCATCCTTTTGCACTTTTCATGGGAACAAAAGATAAAAGTGAGCTTCCGCTGATGGCTGATAAAGATCTCGTGGACGGTAAAAGCACTGTATATGTATGTCGAAACAAAACATGCTTGTTGCCCGTGCATACCGCAGAAGCCGCCAACCAGATGATTGCTACACAGTAAACTATATCCTGAATAGTTATAATATGATTACTGGTAATTGATTACCTTCGGTATAATGCTTCTACACCGTGTCATCGCATTATACTTTAGCACAAGATGCTGTCGACCAGTGGTTCTTCTGCTTGCGTTTATACTGGCTTCGTGTTACGCGTATAGTCAACAAGCAACCGGCTTTTATTTTACAGTAGAGTGTTCGAAGTATACTCAAAAGCCCAAACCCGTTACACTCGCTGAAAAGAAAATGACGGTTTGTGTTACCGCTCAACCGGTAGTAACGATTGACGAGTTTGAAGCCATCAGTGACTTATTCGAAATCAAGGAACAGAACTTTTCATTTTTTGATGTCACGCTTTCCAGCAAAGCACATGAAACCTTGAAGAAGATTGGAGCCACTTTCGCTTTCAACCACCTGGTATTTCTGATCGATGATGAAGTGGTCTTTCTCTTTGAGGTAGAAATAGCCAATCCTACGCGCGTATTCCGGATCACCGATAGTTATCATTCCCGCGATATACAACGTATTTACTCGAAGCTTAAAACGCTTACTATCAAAGAGTAAATCCTCCCGGAAGGACATCATTATTATTGCCGGAAAAAAATAGCTTTTTTTGAGGAGTGGAAATTTTTGATCAACCCGATACAGTCAACACACAATTTGCAGAGCTTCTGTTGCCGGTGCCTATACCGAAGCTTTTTACATACCGGGTTCCGCATGCATTTAATGATCATGTGCTGATCGGACAGCGGGCCATTGTCCAATTTGGTGATCGCAAGATTGTTACCGGTATTATACTGTCCATCCACCAGCAGGCGCCAAAAGATTACGAAGCGAAATATATTCTTGAGCTGCTCGACAACTTTCCGTCTGTAAATGACCTGCAGCTGCGGTTATTCCAATGGATGGCCGATTATTACCTCTGCACGTTGGGCGAAGTAATGAATGCTGCCTTGCCTTCGGGATTAAAACTTTCCAGTGAATCGATGGTGCAGTTGCATCCTGCTTTCAACCTCGATGAATCGAATCATGCATTTTCCGAAAAAGAACTTATACTCCTGAAGCGTCTTCAGCACGAATCACTGGCCTACTCGGATATAGCCAAGCTGTTGGGAACAAAACATCTATATACTATATTAAAGTCCCTGACGGGGAAAGAGGCTATCATTCTTTTCGAGGAGGTAAAAGAGAAATATAGACCGAAGACTGAGAAGAAAATAAGGCTCACGGCTCAATATGCAACATCCGATGCACTCGAGAAACTCTTCAACCTGATTGCCAGCAAACCGAAACAGGAAGATGTAGTTTTAAAATATCTGCAGCATGTTTCCGTGATCCATCATCCGGAAGCCAACAAGGATGGACTTTCCAAAAAGAAGTTACTAACGGAAGAAATCTCTGAATCTTCATTGAGTACGCTTGTCAAGAATAATGTCTTCGAAGAGTTCGATATTATAGTTCCGCGATTTGACATTCAGGATAAATCCGATCCTCCACTTATTTTACTAAGCGAAGAACAAGAGCGTGCGCAGGCCGCTATATTTAAAAGTTTTGAGTCACACACTGTAGCGTTGCTTCACGGCATCACAGGCAGCGGGAAGACCGAAATATATATCAACCTGATCCGCAAGGCACTTGATAGTAACACACAAGTGCTATACTTGCTACCTGAAATAGCGCTGACGACACAGATCGTACATCGGCTGAAAAAAGTATTTGGCTCAGCGATGGGAATTTATCACTCAAAATTCTCCGATGCCGAACGCGTAGAAGTATGGAACGGTGTGCTGCAGGGTAAATTCAATTTTATAGTAGGCGTTCGTTCGTCTATCTTTTTACCGTTCGATAACCTCGGCCTTATCATTGTTGATGAAGAACATGATTCGTCTTACAAGCAACAAGATCCCGCTCCGCGTTACAATGCCCGCGATGTAGCCTTGATGATGGCGCAGATGCATCATGCCAAAGTTTTGCTTGGTTCTGCTACTCCCTCGATCGAATCCTATTACCAGACACAGCAAGGTAAATATGGATTGATCGAATTGAACAAACGTTTTGGCGATGCACAGCTTCCACAAGTTATGCTTGCCGATATGGGCCGGGAGCGAAAACAGAAAACAGTGAAAGGAGAATTCTCCGGATTACTGTTGAAGAAAATAGACGAAGCACTAAAACTGAAAGAGCAAGTCATTATTTTTCAAAACCGCAGAGGCTATTCGCCGATGGTAAATTGTGAAGATTGTGGCTGGGTACCCAAGTGTGTGAACTGCGCTGTCAGTCTTACGTATCATCAATTCAGAAATGCGTTGGTGTGTCACTACTGTGGCTATAAAGAATCGCTTCCGCAGCAATGTCCTACATGTACATCAACGCGTATCAAGACCGTTGGCTATGGAACAGAGAAGCTGGAAGAAGAGTTGAGCCTGCACTTTGCAGAGGCACAAGTACAGCGAATGGACCTGGACACAACGCGGTCAAAGAACGGCTATGAAACCATCATCGATCAATTTGAGCGTGGTGAGACAAACATCCTTGTAGGAACGCAGATGGTTACAAAGGGACTCGACTTCGATCATGTAAGTCTCGTAGGTATATTTAATGCAGACCGTATGATTCACTTTCCTGATTTTCGTTCGTACGAGCGGGCATTCCAACTCATCACGCAAGTGAGTGGTCGCGCAGGGCGGAGAGATAAACCTGGACTGGTAGTTATACAAACTTCGGGTCCTGATCATCCACTCCTGAAAACTATATTAAAGCATAATTATAAAGATTTCTTCAATACTGAACTTGCCGATCGACAGTTGCATGATTATCCTCCGTTTACGCGACTGATTGAAATAACCGTAAAGCATACCGATAAAAAAATCTGCAAGGCCGCTTCTGAAACGTTAGCGGATCAACTCAAGCAGAACCTCTCCTATATACGTATACTTGGTCCTGGAGAACCTGCTATATCTAAAATCCGCAATCAGTTCCTGATGAATATACTCCTGAAAGTGCCACGTGGTAAATTTGATCTTGCCAATATCAAGAAGACTATTGTTACACTTTCTACGCAATTGGTTACAGAAAAAGAATTTAGAAGTGTGCGTGTGATGGCGGATGTAGATCCGATGTAGCCTTAACTATAGAGTATACGTTCCCTGTACAGCCCCATAACATATACTACCTTCCAACCTGACGCCATCTAAAACAAAAGAGGCTGATCTTGATTGATCAGCCTCTCTTGTTTTCAAACTATATATATTAACTCGATTTCTTCACGGATCCTCCGCTGCTTGAATCGGTTACAGATTTATTTGGGTTTCCGCGGAAGCGTATACTTCCTCCACTACTGGCGTGGGCTGTCAACTCTGTGGTCACGCTGATTTTGATTGAGGCTCCACTGCTGGCCTCGGCCTGTACTTTTGTGGCCTCCAGATTATAGGCATCAATTTCACCGGCACTACTCGCATCGGTACTTAGTGATTTCGTTTTACCACTCAGTTCAAGCTCAGCCGCACTGGAAGCGCTGGCAGTTACCGACTCTGCATCCAATGCCACTTCAATTTCACCGGCACTGGAAGCGCTGATATCTATAGAATTACTCTTCACGGCTTCTTCTGAATAAATACTGCCGGCAGAACTCGCAGAGAGTTTATCAAGATGTACATAGGTGACATATACCTTGGCTTCTATATTTCCGCGGTACCTTGCTTCACGCATGTGTACTTTCAGATACGAGCCTGAAACTTCAGTCACAACATTATCAGGATCAGTTCCGGTCACTTCCACGCGTAAACTTTCTTTGTCACCTTTTTTTAGGTAAACATTAACCCCCTCTGCTACTTTTATACCCGTGAAAGAGCCGATCGTTCGGTTCTGGGTTGTCTGAGCTGACACTCCCGTCAGGCAGGTTATAAGTAAGGTTACGATCAATAAATTCTTCATGTTACTTTCTGATTTGCCCTAAAGACAAGACGTAAATATAAGGGTTGCATGGTGGAGGTTGATACGCAATAATTTTGTGGATGTACCAAAACGTTGTATTTTACAATAAATTTCATAGTCCATTTTCTACATTTGCATTTCTAACCAAGAGCTTCTATGATTTTTGACAAAAAAGCCGAACTAAATGTGTTAATCAATCTGGCTGCCAGCGATAAAACAGTAGCCGATCGTGAATCAAAACTAATCCAGACTATTGCCAAAGCTAACGGCATAAGCAAGGAGGAAGTTGACCAGTTACTGAGCAACCCTCAGCCTATTGGAAGTATCAATAGCCTTACCAACGATGAGAAATTTGAGCATCTCTATTTCCTTATCCAGTTGATGAAAATGGATGGACAGGTTTTCAGAAGCGAGATTGTTTTCTGTGAGCATATCGCTGAAAAACTTGGATTCAAGAAAGGCGTTGTTGCTGAAGTTTCACAACACGTTTACAGTGATCCTTCAATCACCGCTGACCGTGACATGGTTAAACAAAAAGCGATCAAATATTTGAAAGCATAATACTGACTTCAGTCGAACCTCTACAAACAAAGCCCCTGGTATTTAAACCTGGGGCTTTATTTATTAAATATATACCCTTCAACAAATAATCAACTCTCTTTTCTCAGGATCTGCAACGGTGGTGTATTGATCACTTCACGTGAATTGAACCAACCGATGGTTACCGTTAACAGGATAACACCAGATGCTATAACAAGCAACTCCAGCCAATCGAAACCAAACGTGATCTCGAAGAAAAACTTCGTCAGCAACCACCCTCCTCCCATCGACAGGATCATCCCCGTAAGAGCAGCGAATAAACCAAGCCACGCGTACTCGATCAGCGTGATGAGCATGATCTGACGGGTACGTGCACCAACTGTGCGGAGTAAAACATTCTCTTTGATGCGAACGAATTTACTGTTGATCACAGCGCCAGCCAACACAACCAGCCCGGTGATGATGCTGAATAACGCCAGCACACGAATTACCAATCCAAGCTTATCGAACAATTGATTGACGGTGCTTAGTATTAGCCGCAAGTCAATTAGAGAAACATTGGGATATTGCATCACCAGTTGTTGCTGAAAGCGATTCGCTTGTTGTTGATCATCAATGCGTGTAGCCGTCACGTAGATCTGCGGAGCATTCTCCAATACACCGGTTGGGAAAACGAAAATGAAATTCGGTGGATCTTTCGGCCAGTCAACTTTACGAATACCCGCGATGCGAGCCTTCACCGGTATACCTTGCACATCAAAGACCAACGAGTCGCCAACCGTCACTTTCAAATTCTCCTCCATCCCTTCGGAGATCGTTACCCAAACAGAATCTTTACCTTCCTTCTTTTTTTGTAACTCCCCTTTTATCAATTCCTCCGACTTGTTCAACGTATCCCGATAGGTTACACGGTACTCTCTGGACAACGACCAATTGGGAATATCATCTGTTGTGTCATTCAGCATTGTACCAACAGCTTTACCTTTCACCTCGCTTAACCTGCACGTTATAATCGGCACAACTTGATTTACTTTTAGCTTGTTATCTTCCATCAGTTTCACCACGCCCTCCCGCTGGCCGGGTTGTATATCAAAGAGAATCGTATTGGATTGATTTTCCTGACCTGTAAACTCTACCTGGCTCAGCATACTTTGCTCCACTATATTTAATGTCGAGATGATAAAAGCGCCTAGCCCGATCGTTACCAGCAACACCCGCGTCTGGTTATTCGGACGGAACAGACTGGACAACGAGTGCCGTAGCACGAAGCCTGCCTGACTCGGGAAAAATTTCCGTACAAGGTATAGCAGGAACGAAGCCACCAGCGTGAGACAACCTAACGCAGCAATGAGGCCCAGGAAAAAGAAAAGCCCCGTCATGATACTTTTTGTTTGTATAGCGGCAAATGCTATAGGGAACAGTGCGATCAATACAACAACAGTAAATTGCGTCTTTGAAAACCTGGTTTTATTACTTGCTTCCGATGAAGCACGCAGTACAGTGAGCGGTGGCACAAACCTCACCGACACCAATGGAAGTATAGAGAACAAAACAGATACTACTGTACCGAGCAGCAACCCAACAAAAAGTGATCGTAACGAAAGTGAGAAGCCTACATCAAACGGTATAACGCCTTTCAGAAAAACCGGAATGAGTTGTTGTATACCGATGCCTATCAAAGAGCCGATGATGCTTCCGGCAATTCCAAGCACAAAGATCTGTATGAAGTATATATTGAATGCTTGCCATCCTGAAGAACCGACACACCGCAGCATCGCTACTTCTTCGCGTTTTTCGCGGGCATATATATGTACTGAGCTTGCTATACCTATACATCCCAGAATGAGGGCAACGAAACCCAGCAATGAAAAGAACCTGTATATAGACATGAAACCTTCTCCCAGACCTTGCTTTCTTCCCTCTACCGTTTCGTAAGAATGACCATATTTTTTTACGATCGGACCAAGCGTTTTCTCCGTCTCGCTTACTTGCGCTTCGCTGGTAGCTTTGAAGTATTGCTTATAGTTCACGCGACTTCCATACTGCACCAGGCCCGTTGAATCCAGGTCGCTCAATGCTATATATACCGAAGGAGTAAAGGTTGTCATGATACCACCACCACCCGGGATCTTTTTAACAATACCCGCTACCTTGAATACACGATTGCCTAATCGCAGGGAATCATCTGAGCTTACTTCGAACTGACTCGCCAGTGTTTCATCCAGCATGGCATAGCCTCCCGTCTGCATGCGCTTGTAAGCATCGGCAGGTTGTGTTTCAATCTGTCCGTAGAAAGGAAAAGGCCCCGAGAGTGCCACAAGTCGGATCAGTCGCGATTGATTATTATTCAGGAAAAGAACCATCGAAGCCATGTCTGCTTCCGATGCTTGTTGCATCCCTACGGTATCAAATGCTTTTATTAATTCCGGACTGAATTTCTTATCACCGTTCACTACAAAGTCGGCACCGATTAATTCTTTGGCGTTGCGATCTATATCACTCTGCAAAGTATAGTTTAGCGAATCGAGCGCTACAACGGCTGCTATACCCGTAACCAACGATGCTGTAAACAAAAGAAGTCGCGAGAAATTATGCCTCGCATCACGCCAGGCCATAGACCATACCCACCGATCGGTAAATATATTCCTGGTCTTGCGTTTTAGTTTAATTATGTATTCGATCATGAACTTGAAATCCTGAAAATTATACTATATCTACTGCCCTATACTTCTTTTATAGCGAGCGAATTATGAATTTCTTCTACCAGCTTTCCGCCTTTCATACGGATAATGCGTTGTGTACGCTGGGCAAGATCAAGGTTGTGCGTAACGAGTATAAGTGTAGTGCCATTCTCCTTGTTCATACCAAACAGAAGCTCAGTAATATGCTGTGCATTTTCTTCATCCAGATTCCCGGTAGGTTCATCTGCAAAGAGAATTTTAGGATCGGTAATAAAGGCACGCGCCATGGCTACACGTTGCTGCTCACCACCGGAGAGCTGTGATGGGTAATGATGCAACCTGCTTCCGAGTCCTACGCGTTCGAGTAAAGTTTTTGCTTTTGGCTGTACATTTTTTTCACCGCGGAGTTCGAGCGGTACCATAACGTTTTCGAGTGCTGTTAAAGTTGACAGCAACTGAAAATTCTGAAAGACAAACCCTACATATTGATTCCGGATATAGGCACGATCGTCTTCACTCATGGCATTGAGTTTAAACCCCATAAGCGAAACGGTTCCCGAAGAGGGAGTATCTAACCCGGCACAAAGTCCGAGAAGTGTAGTCTTACCGCTCCCAGAAGGCCCAATGATGGCGAGTGAATTTCCCTGGCTCACAGAGAACGATACATGATCGAGCACCGTTAGTTCATTGCTTGCAGAGCGGTATATTTTGGTGAGGTTATCTGTTTGAAGTACCGTGTTTGACATGGTTTTGTTATCTGAATATGTATGAGTAATCGTTAAAAGAACTAAAATTGTTCTGGTTTAATTTAAGCACTAACAGGTTTTTTATACTATGGTCGGGAAATTAGGGTTGATTATTTCATTTCTGCTTCTGTTTCAGGCAGGAAATTCTACGAAAACGATATTGTTTTATGGCGATAGCCTTACGGCAGGATACGGTCTTTCTTCTACAGATGAAGCCTTTCCCGCGTTGATTGAAAAGAAATTGAAGCAGCAGGGGAAGCCTTCTAAAGTAATTAACGCAGGACTAAGCGGAGAAACATCTGCCGGTGGTTTATCTCGATTAGAATGGGTTCTTCGCCAGCCAATCGATGTATTTGTGCTTGAACTCGGGGCGAATGATGGTCTTCGTGGCTTACCGCTTGAGCAGACGCAAAAAAATCTTCAGTCTATAATAGACAAGGTGAAAGCCAAATATCCGAAAGCAAAAATTGTTGTTGCGGGCATGATGGTGCCTCCTAATTTAGGACCAGACTATACATCTAAATTCAAAAAGATATTTCCTGAGCTAGCCAAAAAGAATAACGCTACGCTGATACCGTTCCTGCTGCAAGATGTTGGCGGCAATGACAAGCTTAATCAAACCGATGGTATACATCCGAACGCTGAAGGGCATAAGGTGGTAGCAAATAATGTATATAAGATTATTCTGCCGTTGTTGTGAGTATAGTTGTCGCTATGGGTTCAGTACTATTATTATGAGAGATGAATGCATTCAAATTGTGCGCATGATATAGATGCATTAGAATCCCCTAAAACAAAAAGCTCCTGCCATAAGACAGGAGCTTTTTTATTTCAAACTATATTTCTATTCGAATCGCAATGATTCTATAGGGTCGAGCTTCGATGCTTTGTGTGCAGGGTAATATCCTGAGATCAACCCTACAATTATACATACAATCATACCAATCATCATCCACATCCAGGGCACTACAAAGGTTTCTATACCCATAGCCCGTGACATCAGGTTCCCTATAATTATACCAAGTATAACGCCTGCTATACCTCCCAGTAAACATACTACGATAGCTTCAATTACAAACTGCTGACGAATACGAAGAGGTGTGGCACCAAGGGCTTTACGAACGCCTACTTCGCGCGTTCTTTCTGTTACTGATACGAGCATGATGTTCATCAACGCTATAGATGCACCCAGCAGTGTTATAAATCCTACACTGAAACCTCCTATACGCAAGGCGTTGGTGATTGTAGCCATGTTCTCAGCAAGCGTCTCGCTCTTCTCAAGCTCAAATGAATTCTGCTCCCCTATTCTATCATGGCGAATGCTACGCATTAAGCCGGTTGCTTCTCCCATAGCATATTCCAATTGTGTAGGATCAACTATACCTACTGTAAGTTCGTACCACAAGCCACGACCCTTTGCCATTTGATTTGCTTTGATGATAGGGATCAACACCATGTTATCGAAGTTGTCTTCCGCGAGCTGTCCTTTTTCTTCTAATATACCGATAACACGAAACTGTGCCCCTAGAAATGTTACCTCCGTACCAACGGCCTTTTCATTTTCGTCGTATAGCGCCTTATATATCTTGTATCCTAGTACCGCTACTTGTGTACCCCGCTCATTTTCAAATTGTGAAAAGTTTCTTCCCTCCTGCAATTCAAGTGCCTTGATCGCAGCATACTCTTCATTGCATCCTTTTACCTGAACATTGGGGTTTGTCTTTTTGGATTTCCGTTTTACTTCTGCAATGTCGGTAAGGCCGGCCGATAAACTTTTAGTAGCGGGCACATCATACTTTTCAATAAACTGTTTCGCTTCCGTAAGTGTAATTTGGGGATATAATTTTTCGGTCTTGCCCCGGTTATTGGCACCGCGGTTAGACCGCGATTTCACATCGAACGTGTTAACGCCTAAAGACGCGAGGCTTTCGTTCACCGATTGTTCGATACCGTCAATAGCAGTAAGTATTCCCACCAGCGAAGTGATACCGATGGCCACGATCAGTGCTGTAAGAACAGAGCGCAACATGTTGGCTCTTACTGACCGAAGACCTTCTTTTAAATTTTCAATAATGTCCATGCCTGCTTCAAACGTTTATAGCGTATACATAGGTTGATAAACGGGCCTAAATGTTACAAACTGTAGCAACTAAATTTATAGAGACCCGGTTAAACTATCAATTTACAGCCTTGTCTATCGCGAATGTTGTATGAGAATTGTAAATTTAAACTGATTAATGGGACGTGTATGAAGAAATGTGTGATTTTATTGGCCATCCTGCTGATCGGTAAGCTTGGCGTGGCCAACTCGATTTTTATTCCAATGGATGGAAAGCAAGCCAACCATTTGAAGGCGTATGGCATTGCCTACTGGATTTTGAAAAGCGAAATGGAAGTTGACTGGCTGCTGAATTATCGTGGCGGAAGTTTTATGTGTCAGTACCACCCGGCTATTCAAAATGAATTGGTGGTACGCGGTGTGAGCTTCGAAATTATTTCGGATGCACAAACCAACCAGATCATCAGCGAGATCGCGAGTCCCGCGGTTAACTATGACATTATGAAACTTGAGAAATATCCGCGTATAGCGGTATATTCTCCTAAAAGTAAGCAGCCTTGGGATGATGCTGTAACATTGGTATTAACGTACGCTGAAATTCCGTACGATGTGATCTTTGATGATGAGGTAATGAGTGGCGTACTTCCAAAGTATGATTGGATCCATTTGCATCATGAAGATTTTACCGGCCAGTATGGAAAGTTCTATAGTCAATTCAGTAATTATCCCTGGTATATTGAACAGCAGAAAGAAGCTGAAGACCTTGCCCGTAAACATGGCTTCCACAAGGTATCGCAGTTGAAGCTGGCGGTGTCCAAGAAGATAAAAGAGTTTGTGAGTGGCGGGGGATTTTTATTTGCGATGTGTTCTGCCACCGACAGTTATGATATAGCATTGGCAGCTGATGGCGTTGATATCTGTGACCACATGTATGATGGCGACCCTGCTGACCCACAGGCTCAGCAAAAGTTAAACTACGATAACACGCTCGCCTTTACCAATTTCAGATTGGAACGGAATCCCTTACAATATGAATTCTCCGATATAGATAATCAACCGAACGAACGAGGGCTGCGTCAGGACAATGATTACTTCTCTGTCTTCGAATTCTCCGCTAAATGGGATCCAATTCCTACCATGTTGACCCAAAACCATACACAGGTCATCAAAGGTTTTTTTGGACAGACCACCGGGTTCAAGACGAATCTGATCAAGCCTGATGTGCTGATCATGGGCGAGAACAAAGAGATAAAAGAAGCTAAATATATACATGGTATTCTAGGCAAAGGCTTCTGGACATTTTATGGAGGACATGATCCTGAAGATTACCAGCACCAGGTTGGCGAAGAAGCGACTGACCTAAATCAGCATCCCAACTCACCGGGATATAGACTGATCTTAAATAATATACTCTTCCCGGCCGCTAAAAAGAAAAAGCAAAAAACTTAGCCAGTATACTGACTACTATAGAACTATAGCTTGATATTGATAAAAAAAAGAAGGCACGGAATACATCCGTGCCTTTGCTTTCAGGTAGATTAGAGCCGGTTAGTCTAATTGCAGATTGTAACGGTAAAGTTTCCGTTTACAAATGTATCGTCTTCAGAGCGAGCATCTATACGTCCTGAGATCTGTGTAGAAGTTATCTCAGTGATTTCGACAGCGCCTTCTGTTGCAAAATTATTGGTAGTAGATTCCTGATCGAACAATGTCACGATCTGATTGTCCTCGGCATCCCAGTTGTTGAAATCGAATTTCAATTTATATAGTCCGGTTGCGTTGGGCAGTGTAAAGAAAACATGATCGCCTTCCGGCCATGTAGAGCAGCCCTCACCGGTATGTCCCTGAACAAGGGTAATATAAATAGTCCCTTCAGAATTGGAGCCGTCTTGTGAAGCATACCCGGTTTGATACGCCCAATCGGTGTTATCGATTTTGCCAGTCAGGTTCTGTTCTTTGAAATTGTAAGCGGGATCTTCTACGTCTTCCTTACAGGAAAAAGCAGCTATTGAAAGCATGCTTAAGAAGAGAAAGTTCTTTTTCATCGATGGGGGTCTTTATGAACACAAAGTACCCTATATATACTGTCTTAACTTCCGTTAACTTGACTGATATCTTACATGTATAGTATAATAGTTTAAAGTAACAGCTTTCGGGTTTCGAACTGAATGTCCCAACACTAAAACGCTGATACTTTATACCATCATTGTGAAATATGTTTTACAAACAGTCGCTTCGCCACCGGCATAAGCGTTTCGGAAAAAGGAAATTTCATCTTCGATAAAATGAGATAAGTGGCCGGGTTCGGCAGATCCGAAAACTTTTTAATCAGGTCAAGCTTGAGCCGCTCATAGGTATACAGTGGCCGTTTCTCCACGGATTCTATAAATTCGGTATTCAAGCTGCGCAGTTGTTCCTGGCTCCCTTCGAAGATACTCACCTGGTATCGGTAGATACTGGTTTCTTTTTCCGGAGGCAGCGTTACAAACAAGTACCCTTCATTCGCATATAGCGGTGTTACCCCGATGGGTGAAATTTCACATTGTGACTCTACATACTCGTATATGACAGAGCCTTCCTGAAGCGAGTCTTTAATTTTTGGCAATGAAAAGTCGATGATGTTTTCGAGCTCGCTCATCACAGCATCGTCATCCACCAATTGTCGATAGGTTAATTCAAGCTTCTTGAACTCCTCCACAGAGATCTCTTTAGGAAATGACTCGCGGATCAGAGTTTTGTTTTCCTTTACTGCCAGCAGGTTCCGGTAATGAAATACCAGGTCGGCAAGGAACGGATATAGCTCAACCTTATCGAATGAATTACGAACCGTTTGGAGATACGCCAGCAACACGTATTTCTTGTACTCAAAATCAATCAAGCCTTGCGTAAGCCAATCTTTTGACAATTTTTCCATAACTACACGTTTTGACATTAAAATTTACTCAATCCTTTTGAAGGAATAAAGAGTAGTGGAAAGAAATAGTAATGAAAGGGGTAAGTTTTTGGTTGGAAAGTCAGAAAAGTCGGAAAGTCAGGAAGACGGAAAGTCGGATACGTTCAGGCTCGCTTTACAGGTTAGCAGCTTGGTTATTTTGTCATGTATAAATTCATAACGTTTCTATTTCTACTTTACTCAATTCTACTTTTCCTTCCTACCACTTTTCATACTCCCCAGCACACCTCATTCTCAACTTTCGGACTTCCCGTCTTCCGTCTTTTGGACTTTTCGACTACCATCTGCGGTTCGAAACCGATTCCACACTGACATCTTGCCACTTCATCAATTCTATTTTCATGCCATCCGGGGGGTGATTGGCTTACAAAAGCTGACATGAATTGGAAAATTTGTCCGTTATTCGCGTTTCTTTCCGCTATGGCATAAAAGCTGTAAGCCGATGACTGTCAAAATTTGTTAACCTTTTAAATCCATTACATATATGGCAAAAATCAACTTTAAACCAAACGAGGACAGGGTACTAGTTGAACCCGCTGAAGCTGAAACTAAAACAGCGTCTGGAATTATCATTCCTGACACGGCAAAAGAAAAGCCTCAGAAAGGCGTAATTGTAGCCGTAGGAGAAGGCCTGAAGGACAAACCTGTAACTGTAAAAGTAGGTGACAATGTTCTCTATGGAAAGTATGCCGGTACGGAAATCAATATCGATGGAAAAGAGTACCTGATCATGCGTAACTCTGATATCTTCGGAATCATTTAATCAATCACTCAAACAATCTAAATTATGGCTAAAGAAATAACCTTTGATACGTCCGCCCGCGATAGAATTAAGAAGGGTGTTGACAAATTAGCGGATGCCGTTAAAGTTACCCTTGGTCCTAAAGGCCGTAACGTTATCCTGGATAAAAAATTCGGTGCTCCTACAGTAACAAAAGATGGTGTATCTGTAGCAAAAGAAATTGAACTGAAAGACCCTATCGAAAATATGGGTGCACAGTTAGTGAAAGAAGTTGCTTCTAAAACTGCTGATGCTGCCGGTGATGGTACTACTACTGCTACTGTATTGGCGCAAGCTATATATGCACACGGTATTAAGAACGTAGCCGCTGGTGCTAACCCAATGGATCTGAAACGCGGTATCGACAAAGCTGTTGATGCTGTGGTTGAGAACCTGAAGAAACAATCCAAAAAAATCAAAGATTCTAACGAGATCGCACAAGTTGCTACGATCTCTTCTAACAGCGACACTACCATTGGTAAAATGATTGCCGATGCTATGGACAAAGTTGGTAAAGATGGTGTGATCACTGTAGAAGAAGCTAAAGGAACTGAAACTGAAGTGAAGACTGTAGAAGGTATGCAGTTCGATCGCGGTTACTTGTCTCCTTACTTCGTTACAAATACAGAGAAGATGGAAGCGGACTTAGATAGTCCTTATGTTTTGATCTACGATAAGAAGATCAGCAGCATGAAAGAATTACTTCCTATCCTGGAGCAATCTGCACAAACAGGCAAGCCGCTTGTAATCATCTCTGAAGAAGTAGAAGGTGAAGCTTTGGCTACGCTGGTAGTAAATAAAATCCGTGGCGCATTACGCGTTGCAGCGGTTAAAGCTCCTGGCTTTGGCGACAGAAGAAAAGCAATGCTGGAAGACATCGCGATCCTCACAGGAGGTAAAGTGATCTCTGAAGAGCAAGGTTTCAAACTGGAGAACGCTACATTGGATATGCTTGGTCGTGCTGAGAAAATCAACATCGATAAAGACAACACTACAATCGTAAATGGCGCTGGTAAGAAAGCGGATATCGATGGTCGTGTAGCACAAATCAAAGCTCAGATCGAATCCACTACATCTGATTACGATAAAGAAAAACTGCAAGAGCGTTTGGCTAAACTTTCGGGTGGCGTTGCTATACTATATATCGGTGCTGCTACTGAAGTTGAAATGAAAGAGAAGAAAGACCGTGTTGACGATGCATTGCATGCAACGCGTGCTGCTGTTCAGGAAGGTATCGTTCCTGGTGGTGGTGTTGCTTACATCCGTGCTATCGAAGCATTGAAAGATATCTCTACACTTGGTTTGGACAACGATGATCAGGCAACTGGTGTTAACATCGTTCGCCTTGCATTGGAAGCTCCTCTGAGAACAATCGCTGAAAACGCTGGTCAGGAAGGTTCTGTTATTGTAAATAAAGTTCGCGATGGCAAGAAAGACTTCGGTTTCAATGCTCGTGAAAACAAATACGAAAACTTCTTCGATGCAGGTATCATCGATCCTACGAAAGTATCACGCCTTGCATTGGAAAATGCAGCATCTATCGCAGGTCTTCTGTTAACTACTGAAGCAGTAGTATCAGAAATCCCTGAAGAAAAAGAAGCACCTGCTATGCCACACGGTGGCGGCATGGGCGGCATGATGTAATCGATACAATCATACTATATATAAAGGCTTCATCGAAAGGTGAAGCCTTTTTTATTTAACAAATATATAGCCGGTAAATATAGGCTGATACAATATAGATCTTCCGGATGCTGACGCTCCTACCCGATCTTCTTTTTATCAATGAAAATGGAGTCCGATACCTGGTACTTACTTCTGTCTATACCTTTCGCAGATGATATTTCACCGGTAGGAAGAAAACGAAGTTCGATGCGTTCACCTTTGCTGCGTTTATTATAGCTATACCACAGAGGCTTCGTAGCGGTACGCTTTCCATCCGGTGTCGTCTCAGCGTATACCATCCAGTAGCCATCTTCGGGCAATGTCCCAAAGTCTTTCTCATAAGACTGCCTAACCGCCATCGGCACCTGCTCCGGTGTTATGCGTATCGACTGTTTTGCAGGTGCTTGTGCAAACAGTGCTACGCCTGTAAGCATGCAAACCATCATGGTGATTACTATTTTTTTCATAGGGTTGATTGTATTTATTATAGCTATGATAACGAGATGATAACTTTTGAAGTTATAGCGATTACATACCGTAAAGCACCGTATTTTTTCCGTCCCCTTATTACCATTTACATCACGGATATAGCCTGTCCTTCTATTCACTTCTTAGACAAAGGACTATATGAAATCGAGAGATAATTGTTTCACCGTACATCTTTAACTGTCCCACAGCTGCAATTCTTATAAGTAAAGTATGACTGGCATACCTGCGAGACATTGATAATATTACTTCACTGAAACAGCAAAATTGGGCGGAGTTTAGTGTGATGTAAACACTATGACCAATTGTATGGTTGATTACATAGGAGAAAATTGGCTATATCCCATTTTATCTTACACCTAAACGAGGCAAGTCACCCATGCGGTTCCAAGCCGGACACACTGAATTGTGTGGAATTCATATAAATTTGGACTCACAACTAATCTGACTCTTCTGTCTATGGGCCAACGAATTCCTAACATCTGGATAATCGATGATGATCCTATGTCATCTTTTATGCTTAAAAGGCTTGCGGAACTCGGAGAACTCGCAGACATCATCACGATCTATAACAGCGCGCGTGCAGCCTTGGATTACCTCCAGGCGAACCCTAAGGCTACGAATCAACTACCTGATGTAATTCTACTGGATATCTATATGCCTGTTGTAAACGGCTGGGATTTTCTTTCCAGGTTTAAAGAACTTAAAAGCAACCTCAGCAAACCGATCGATATCATGCTCGTAAGTTCATCCGATCATCCACGCGATATAAGCCAGGCAGAAACCTTCGAAGAAGTTATGGCCTATGTTACAAAGCCCGTTTCTCTTGAACGCTTAAAGGAGCTCCTGGTAAGACCTTAATTCGCCCCTGTTTTAATAATTTTTTGACTGCCGTCAGCCTGGGCGTTGCCATCTTTATATCGGTTCGCGTCCAATAGCCCCAGCGTATCGTTATTGCCTATATATATATTTGCGGCCGTAACACCATTTACAGGTAAGAAGATCGAAAATGTAGCGCCCTTGTTCAGCTCACCTTTACCATCAATGATACCACCATGCATCTCTACTATCTTTTTGGCGATTGATAATCCAATGCCTGTACCGTCATAGTTACGTCCGTGAAGGCGTTGGAAAATACCGAATATTTTATCCTTATACTCGTTTTCAAAACCAATACCGTTGTCCTCCACTTTTATACAAACAAAATCCTTTTGTCTGATATTATACTCACGCGAGATCTCCTGGGTGATTGGTTGTTCTTCTATCTTGATATGAGGTATCTCCTTATCGGAGAATTTCAATGCATTCGTCAACAGGTTTTGAAAAAGTTGCCGCATTTGCCCAGGCACTGCGTTCACCATAGGGAGATTGCCAACTGTAATCACCGCATTCTTTTCAGTGATCGCTATATCGAGGTCGTCACAGATACGTCTGATAATTCTATTCAGGTCGGTCTTCTCTTTATTCAATTCACTGTTTGAAAGTTTTGATAGTGTAAGTACATCTTCAATAAGGGTTTGCATGCGGCTTGAAGCCGATACAATCTTGTTGAGGTAACTCAATTCACTTTCCGATATTTTATCTTTAACTTTTGATTGAAGTATATTTCCGAAAGCCTGAATCTTCCGCAGCGGTTCTTTCAAATCATGTGAAGCTACAGAGGCAAACTGGAGCAGATCAAAATTAGAACGCTCCAGCTGCGTATTCGACTCTATCAATTGTTGTGATGTGACTTGCAGATCCTGATAACTGCGCGCGATCATATCGGCAGCTCTCTTCTTATCGGATATATCTGTAAAAGTCGTGACCAATCCATCCAGCATCTTTACTGCAATGACATCAAACCATCGGCCATTGCTCTGTTGGTGAAACTCAAACTGTGCGATCTTATTATTGGTGATCACATCTTCAAACATGGACATAAATTCTTCCCTCTTATCTCCAAAATTCATCGACATGCTTTTACCGACAGCAGACCCGCTCTGTAAGTCCAACATTTTTTCGGCTGCATCATTTATCGCCAACACTTCAAAGTCAACAATTTTCTCTTCTTTGCGAATTGCCTGATGCGCAATGATACCGCTGGTTGAACTATGAAATATACTTTCAATTATACTGGAAAGCTTTTTCGACTCCGTTACATCTATAAAATTGATAACGACACCATCAGTCTCCTTGGTATGTTTTAAATAAGGAGCGATCCGCATGGAGTAAAACATATTATTGGTAAGCACAACTTCTTTCTGAACGGCACGACCATCCGTGGCTACCTGCCTAACATATTTTACCAGGTCTACATCTTTCAGGTTGGTGGTGATGTCCATAATAGATCTGCCTATATCTGACTCTATAAGGTTTATCACGCGCTTTACAGCCGGAGTAAATCTCCGGATGACCATCTTTTTATCAATGAGAATTTGTCCGATACCAGAATTTGTAAAATAGTTATTGAGATCATCGTTAAGTTCGAGGAGCTCTTTTATTCTCAACTGGTGCTCTCCGCTTACGGTATGAAGTTCTTCGTTCAAAGATTGCAATTCTTCATTGGTACTTTGCAATTCTTCATTCATCGAGATCAACTCTTCGTTGCTCGATTGCAATTCTTCATTTGTTGTTTCTGTTTCTTCAACAATCGCCTGCAGGCTTTCACGCGTTTCTCTTAATTCCCGCTCAAGTTCATTCAGCCGCTCGAAGTCAACGGACAAATCTGTTTGGGTCGTAATAGGTTTATCTATAATTAATTCCTCCTCCAGCACAATACATAAAAATGCAAGTTCCGGTTGACGGAAGAAGGGCTTCACGATGATGTTTACAAAATGATCTGTGTTATCGTCCGGTATCCACGCGTGATTCATGATTACACGTTCGTTCTTGGCAATAGCTTTTCGAACACAGATTCCCAACGTAACGGCCAGGCTCGGACGGACCAGCTTTAACAAGTTGAAATTGAAATTATCATCAGGCAATCTTAAAAAGTGTTTGAAGTTCCCAGTTGCCTGCTTAATGTTAAATTCCTTATCTATAAATATACCGGCAATTCTTCGCCCTTCGATCAACGTTTCTTTAAACGCTTCCGTCATGCTGCTCGTAGCTTGCTTCGCGTAGGGATGATGCGGGGTAACATATAGCCTGTTCTCCAGCGGAGTGATGATCGCGTCCGGATCGGATGAACGTGACTTGGTAAGACATCGGTATATCTTCCATTTCCGGTTCACCTCCTGCATGGATTCCTTCAGGACACCTATATTTTCGCTCGGCCCCAACATGAGGAACGAATTCATATTCAACGCAAAGTGGAATCGCCTTAAGGCCTTTACCTGGAGATCGCTCGTCAGGTATATAAACATATTACGACACGTAATCAGGTCAAGTTTGCTAAAGGGAGGATCACGCAGTATATCATGATTTGCAAAAACTACAAGCTTCCTTAACTCTTGTGAAACCCGATAGGTATTGCCTTCCACTATAAAATACTTTTCAAGATATTGTACAGGAACATCGCTGGCAATGGACTCACTATATATACCCCGAGAGGCTATTTCCAATGCTTCTTCATCTATATCGGTGGCAAATACCTTCACACTAAAATTCACTTTCAATGCTTCCATCTGCTCCATGAGCAAAATTGCCACGGTATAAGCTTCTTCACCACTGCTACAGGCAGCTACCCAAATTTTAATAGAATCTCCAGGTTTCTTATCGGCAAATATAGCGGGTATAACTTCCGTCCGAAGCGTTTCAAAAGCTTCCTCATCTCGGAAGAAGCGCGTTACGTTAATCAGAAATTCCCGGCAAAGTATTTCCAATTCTTCCGGATTCTCCTGCAAAAAATCGCGGTAGTCTTTCAGCGTCTTGACATCAAGTTCCGCCATGCGCTTCGCCAAACGTCTGAACAACGTTGGGCGTTTATAGTGCATAAAATCATGTTGCGTCTTCTGATGCAACATTTCAAGTATATCTTTTAGTAACAATTCTTCAGTTTGTGTAAGTGTAGTAAGAGAACGAACGAGTGGAACCTCTTTTAAGAATTCGAGCAATTCAGTTCCAATCATTTCCGGAGGCAAGACAAGATCAGCCAGTCCCGTTGCTATAGCGCTGTTTGGCATTCCGTCAAACGCAGCACTTTGCGGGTCCTGAACAATTACGATACCCCCTTTCTCTTTAATGGATTCTATACCACGGGAACCATCGGTACCCGTGCCCGACAAAATAATTCCTATGGCATCTTTTGTTTTTTCTTTTGCGAGTGATTCAAAGAATATATCTATAGCATGGTTTGGCAATGTAGATTGTTCCTTCTCTACCAAGTAGAGTTTTCCCTTTCGAACGGTCATTAACTTTTTGCGTGGGAGGATATATACACAGCCAGAACGAATTGGCATTCCATCTTCAGCCTCCAATACTTGCATGGCAGTATGCTTGGAAAGCAACTCTACCATAAGGCTCTTATAGTCTGGAGAGAGGTGTTGAATGATTACAAATGAAAGGTTATTATGTTGGGGGATGTTATCAAACAAATCGTGAATAGCTTCGATTCCTCCGGCAGAGGCGCCAATTCCAACTATATAATGTTTATTGTATTTTATTAATGAATGAGCCATCGGAATACGAAGACAATTATTTTTAATTTGCTGAATAAATTAATGTGCCTATATTTAAATAATGAATATGATGAACATTCTTCTGGTGGAAGATGATCCTGATGACGTTGAACTTCTATTAGAGGCGTTGCATGACAACGATGTGAAGTTCAGGATAGAATCGATTAAAGAAGGCGATAAGGTTCTTCCTTACCTCCAATTGTGTAAAATTTTCCCCGATATTATCATTCTCGATTTGAATCTTCCAAAAATGCATGGACGTGAGGTGTTAATTTCCCTAAAATCTTCAACGTTCAGTCATATACCTATAGTTATACTTACCACTTCTTCCTCTAAAGAAGACAAGGAGTTTTGCCTGAAGTCAGGAGCCGATAAGTTTTTAAGTAAACCGTCTACCGTTGAAGGATTCAACCAAACGGTATTGGCCATCACGCAGATTGCCAATCAACACGTGGAGAAGAATCTGTCCCGCTAAATTAAAAATTTGTTATTTTTTGGCGACTGTGATTTTCACGTCACGGAAAATTCCTTTTTCAATGGCTGTCTCATTATGTGAACAGAGGAACAAGCCTATATATACTTCATCGCTTAATACAAGCTCACTATATTCAGCCGTTACGAAGGGCTCTCCCATCCGGGCGGCAGACATCTTATAGAGGTTTCCTTTGCGTTCCAATTTCAATTGGGTGGGCGCCACGATTTCTGTCGTCACTTCTTCGGTCATTCCACCTATAACTTTTCTATATTGAAGTGAAGTCAATCCATCACCATGCACCACGGCATTAATGTGCGGTGAGTTTGCGTCCAGATTCTGACGAACCATCCATCCTACTTTCCGGTGTGGCTCAACACCCTTGCCAACAAACTCTACGGTAGCCTCCAGTATAAAATCACCTTTCACTTTTTTCCAGATAAAATGAAAATCATCATGATCGAACCACATATTACCGCTTGCCCCTTCCAGGGTATACACTTGCTCTGATATACTATAATTGAAAGCCCCTGACTTTTCCGGATTGCCGATGTGTGTATAGCCTGTGAATACACCTGTACTTTGTAACAAGGTATATCCACTGCCACTGACTCCTAAAAGAATGAAGCTAAAGAGTGGAACGAAGAATCTTTTCATTTCTTGCCGGCTTAGAGCAAGAAAAGGTAAGTGGATTTAATTGAATAAGTGAACTAGTGTGGTAATTTTTTCTGAAGAAGACCATATACCCAGGTGCCTGCTATAGCACTGAGTAACGTAAAGATAACCACTACTGCGCCTGTACCAATCTGTGCATACAACGGCCCGGGACATGCACCCGTCATGGCCCATCCAAAACCAAACAGCAATCCACCGTATATATTTCCCTTACTAAACTCCTTTACAGGGAACACCATGGATTCTCCGTTCAATGCTTTTACATGGAATTTCTTTAGGAGCAAAATGGAAATCGCTCCTGTCAATACAGCTGACCCGATTACGCCATACATGTGGAAAGATTGGAAGCGAAACATCTCTTGTATGCGAAACCACGAGATCACCTCGCCCTTCACCAACAATATTCCAAAAAAGATTCCAGCTAGTATATATCGGATATAGTGCAGTGGCGAATGCACCTTCAGTGTCGGTTGGGATTCTCTGTCCAGTGATCGGACATCACCGTTATCACCCTGCGAAAGTTTCGTGGTTTTATTTCCGATTGTCTTCATAGCCGCAGGATATAGGGTAGAACAAAATTAGCAACCACAATCCCTCCGATCATAAAACAAATAGTCGCGATCAACGATGGCCATTGCAAATTGGACAGCCCGGTGATAGCATGGCCGGAAGTACATCCCCCTGCATAGCGGGTACCAAATCCCACCAGGAAACCTCCCGCGATCATCAGTATAAATCCCTTCAGGGTAAAAAGATTATGAAGATTAAAAAGATCTTTCGGCACCAGCCCCTTCATATCTGTTATACCATAGGCTGCAAGTTCGGCCCGCAGTTCGTCTGTGACCTGGACTGGCTCCTGCGAACTTAAAGTGGTAGTGGCTATAATAGCCCCCATAAAAATACCGACAACAAAAAGTAAATTCCAGATCTCCTTTCTCCACGGATATTGAAAGAACGGAATGTCCATCGGAACACAGGCAGCACAGATGTGACGCAACGTTGAAGATATACCAAAGGGTTTATTCCCCAACACCAACAACAGCGGCACTGTCAACCCGATGAGAGGCCCTACAATATACCATGGCCACGGATTTGACAGAGCATCGAGCAGTTCCTTCACTATATATTATGATTTGGATGCACAGACAAAATCCGACTTCGGTATATCTGTGGCTGCAATTGCTTTGAAACCACCAGACACTTCAATAAGGTTGTTCCAGCCTCTTGCTTTCAGAATTGAAGCCGCGATCATGGATCGGTAACCACTCGCACAATGTATATATACCTCTCCTTCTTTCGGAAGTTCAGAAAGGTGTTCGTTCAGAAAATCTAATGGTGTATTCATTGCCCCCTCTACATGTTCTGCCTGAAACTCACCAGGTTTACGAACATCGAACACGGATAATTTACTGTTATGAAAACGTTTTGCAAATTCATCGGCAGATATAGTATCAATGGTGTCTACATCTTTGCCAGCTTGCAGCCATCCCTTGAAGCCGCCCTTCAGATATCCTAATGTATTGTCATATCCGACACGTGCCAGTCGCGTTACAATTTCTTCTTCGCGACCTTCTTCAGCAATCAACAGAATAGGATGAGTAACGCCAGGAACCAACGCACCTACCCACGGAGCAAAACTTCCATCGATCCCTATATTTATAGCATTGGGTATAAAGCCTTTCGCAAAAATCTGTGACGCACGCGTATCCAAAACCAAAGCACCGGTTTCATTGGCAGCTGTTTCAAATTCATCGGGCGTGAGTGCATGTGTACCTTTGCTCAATACACTATCTATACTCTCATATCCTTCCTTGTTCATTTTCACGTTCTCCGGGAAATATGCAGGAGGCGGAAGCAAGCCCTCGTTCACTTCTTTTATAAATTCTTCACGCGTCATGTTGCTACGCAAAGCATAATTACGGGTGCGTTGATTACCAAGGGTATCAACGGTTTCTTTCATCATACTTTTACCACACGCTGAACCTGCGCCATGTGCGGGATATACTATAACATCATCTGCCAACGGCATGATCTTGCTTCGTAGTGAATCATACAGCAATCCAGCAAGATCGTCCTGCGTCATGTGTGCAGCTTTTTGTGCGAGGTCCGGGCGGCCGACATCTCCCAGAAATAAGGTATCGCCACTAAAGATTGCGTAGTCTTTACCGTTTTCATCACGCAATAAATAGGTAGTCGACTCCATGGTGTGCCCGGGTGTATGCAACACTTTAATAGTCACTTTACCAATCTTCAGCTCTTCGCTGTCTTTGGCTATATATGCTTCAAACTTTGGATTAGCATTTGGACCGTAAACAATGGTTGCTCCGGTTTTTGCAGCGAGATCAAGATGTCCGGATACGAAATCTGCATGAAAGTGTGTTTCAAGCACATACTTGATTACGGCATTTCCTTTCTTTGCTTTTTCAAGATACGGTGTAACTTCCCGTAATGGATCAATAATCACGGCCTCCCCTTCTGACTCTATGTAATACGCGCCCTGTGCGAGGCAACCGGTATAAATCTGTTCAACCTTCATGATTTTTGTCTGTTACTGAATGCAAAGATAGACATAAGTTAACTTTATCGGGTATAGGTTATCGGCGAATCAGAGGCAGTCGTCTAACAAAAAATCGTGATGCGCCTACCCGGTAACCGAATCAATCGGGTTTCTGACATCCCGTGGCTTTCTCGACTTTTTTAATTCCGAGGGAGTGAGCCCTGTTATTTTTTTGAATTGTGACGAGAGGTGTGCCACACTGCTATAGCCAAGCTTCTGAGCAATTTCACTCAGATTCAGTTCATCATAGAAAAGAAGTTCTTTGACCCGTTCAATTTTCTGACGGATGATATACTGTTCAATGGTAATTCCCTCAACAGAGGAAAAAAGATTACTAAGAGAATTATAGTCGTGGTGCAATTCGTCTGCGAGTATATCGGACCAATTAAATTTCCGGTCAATACTTTCAACATGATGTACTCGTTCGATGATCTTGTTCTTAATGCTTTCAATAAGCCTCGCTTTGCGGTCATCGATTCGCTCAAAGCCAACGGCCTCTAAAGCACGATCAATTTTTTCCTGCTGTTCTTTGGTCAAGTCCGTTTCCTTCAACGTAACCTCACCCAACGTTACCTGCTCCGGATAAAACCCAAGTTTCTTCAGCTCCTGCTCTACCACCATGATGCAGCGGTTACAAACCATATTTTTTATATGCAGTGTCATCGATCGGTCGTGATTTTAATGTGAACTTGACGAAGTGATAAAAAGTTCGGAGCAAATCAACTATTGCAATCCTCCTTTGCCTCTGTATAGCGATACTTTTCCATCCAACTCCAATGCCAATACGGTAAGGTATCGATCTTTTGACACCGAGGGAATATCAACATAAACCAGTCCGGGTACAGGGCTCCATGAAATTTTACCTACAACTTTAAAAGAAGCATCATACGATGTTCCGAGTACACGAATCCGCTGAATCTTATTTTTAAGCCCCTTGATCAGAATAGGTTTTTCCGGATTACCGAGCATGAACAAATATAGCGTTGAAGAATCCTTGGACAATGTACTGGGGCCATAGTAGTGACCGGCAGGTAAACCTGCGCGGGTACCAAAGATAGCTTCCTGATGTTTTGCATTCCATTCACCAAGCTCTTTCAATATCTGAACTTGTTCAACGGGTATAGTGCCATCTTCTTTCGGTGCTATATCTAACAGTAAATTTCCTCCATGTCCAATGACGTCCGCAAATATACTAATGACCTCATAAGGCGTTTTCCATAGTGTATCCGTTGCCTGATAACCCCAGCTCGCATTCGTTGTCATGCAAAGTTCCCACCAAGGAAAAGCGGGCTTCTCTACAGGGAAATTCTGCTCCGGAGTTTCATAGTCACCATATCCTTGTAAACGTCCATTGATAATCGCATTTGGATTTCCTGAAAGTATAATGTTGCGTATAGCCGGTGACTGCCATTCAGCAGCGCTATGTTCCCAGTCTCCATCAAACCACCAGAGATCAGGTTTATATTTTGTACTGATCTCCTGAATCTGACCTTTGTTATACTCTTGAAATTTCTTCCAACGCAGTGGCTGGGCGCTAACGCTATAGCGCGTGCTATCTTTCAGAAAACCCGGATAATCTTTATAGGACCAGTCAATCAATGAAAAGTAAGCACCGCACTTTATATCACGCTTTCGCAAGGCAGTATAAAAAGGTGCGAGCAGATCACGCTTGGCAGGTGTATTGTTCACAACGTTTAACGGACCCGATTTCCAAAGAGCAACACCATCATGATGCTTGGTCGTAATCACAGCGTATTTCGCCCCAGACGCTTTTATCAGATCAGCCCATTGCTCAGGATCATAATGTTTCGCAGTGAAGCCTTTCAACTGCTTCATATAGTCTGCATAACTTATTTTTTTATTGTGGAACGACCATGATTCATCCACACCATTCACGGCATAAATCCCCCAGTGAATAAAAACGCCAAGCTTCGCATCTGCGAACCACTGCATCTTATGTCGTATTGAATCTTCAGAAATCTGTTGTGCACGGCTATCAAGCGTTGCAAACAACATCATGCAATATGAAAGTATGATAAAAGAGATGCCGAATCTGTTTTTACAAGTCATGAAAATGAAATATTAAACGTCAGAATTATTAGCGCTAAACTGCTTGCTAAAATAAGGGGTTCTTTATATTTTGTTAAGGTATTCTACAAGAAATAAAGAACCCTTTTTTATAAACCTAACCGTGTGTATTTCGTGCTCTACATTGCATCATTTGTACAAAGTACACTTTCTATACAATCCGTTTCCCCGCAACGGTTCACACTTAAAATTTATTCTCTGCTATAAAAACTGACAATGACCAACAAGTCCTTTGTTTACGCGTGTCTGTTAACGCTGCTGACGGTTTCCACTGCTACCGCACAGAAAAATTCGCCACTATTCTCATTGATGAAACCGGAAGCAACAGGTTTAAAATTTATCAACAAAGTAAGAGAAGACGATTCGCTACATGTTTTAGTATATGAATACCTATACAACGGACACGGTATTGGCGTTGGCGATTTTGACAATGACGGATGGCAGGATGTCTTCATCTCTGGCAACACTACCCCTAACAAACTCTTCCTCAACAAGGGATCGTTCAAATTTATAGATGTAACAAAAGACGCTGCTGTAGCTGGTAATGGAACATGGAGTACAGGTGTAAGCATAGCGGATGTTAACGGGGATGACCTGGCAGATATATATGTATGTCACTCCGGAAAATACAAGGACGCAAAATTATCGAACGAGCTCTTCATTAACACCGGAGTAGTGGATGGTAAACCACGTTTTCAAGAGCAGGCAAAATTATATGGTCTGGATGCACCCGGCACACAATCAACGCAAGCCGCGTTTTTTGACTATGATCGCGATGGTGATCTCGATATGTTTCTGTTAAACCATTCCATCAACACGTACTATGCTTTTCTCAATACAAGGAAGCAACGGGCTACACCCGACTTCCGCTATGGCAATCGTTTATTCAGGCACGATAAAAAAGCAGATGGCTCAAGTATATTCACAGATGTAACGCTTACTGCGGGTATCATTAACAACCCGCTTAATTACGGATTAAGTGTAAACATCAGCGACCTGAATGAAGATGGATGGCCGGATATATATACCACCAGTGACTATTCGGAACATGATTGTTACTATGTCAATAATCAGAATGGAACGTTTACACAGTCGCTTCAAAAATCGTTCGCGCACATTTCAAAGTTCTCCATGGGCGCTGACATTGCAGACTTTAACAATGATGGACTGCCCGATGTATTGACACTCGATATGTTACCAGCCGACAACCACCGGCAAAAATTATTAAAAGGTCCGGATGAATATGATGCTTATCATTTGTTATTGGACAGTGGCTACTACAGGCAGCACATGCGCAATATGCTTCAGCTAAACCGCGGGAATGATATAGCAGGCAATGTTCGCTTCAGTGAGATAGGACAACTGGCAAATGTATCCAACACAGATTGGAGCTGGTCAGGACTTTTCGCTGATCTGGATGGTGATGGATGGAAAGATTTACTGATAACCAATGGCTACTTACGCGATTTCACTGATCTGGACTTTCTGAAATATACTATGGCCAATGCGCAGCTTGCTGCGGCTGCCAAAGGTAATCTGAATTTTAAATCGTATAGCCTGGTACAGAAGATGCCATCCAACAAACTCAGCAACTATCTGTTTCAAAACAAAGGTGATCTTACTTTTCAGGATGTTACGAAGGACTGGGGATTCTCTGCTCCGGCAATTTCCAATGCTGCTATATATGCTGATCTCGACAATGATGGCGACCTGGATGTGATCATCGGTAATAACAATGAGCCGGTTATGGTCTGGAAAAACAATGTCCCAGAAACGGGACACCACTGGCTTCAGGTAAAGTTAAAAACCAATACAGGTAATACCGCTGCATTCGGTGCAAAGCTAACGCTCTATGCAGGCGGAACGATGCAGCGTCAGGAACTATATCCGGTTCGAGGCTTTCAGTCATGCGTAACACCTATTATATACTTTGGAATAAAATCAGCTACAACAGACTCACTTATAGTAGAATGGCCTTCGGGAAAAAGATCTATACTACGTAATGTTGAAGTTGATAAACTTCTCAGTCTTACCGAGGATACAGCAGAACCCGCCTCCCCTAAATCTAAAAATCTCACACAAAAGACTCTCTTCACGGTCGCTCCTAAAAAAGAGCAAATTGATTTTCATCATCACGAAAATGATTTTATAGATTTTAAAGTAGAGGTGTTGATTCCATATCAGCTAAGTAAAATGGGACCTGCCTTGACTACAGGCGATGTTAACGGTGACGGCAATGATGACATTTTTATAGGAGGTGCCATTGGGCAGTCAGGACAGCTATATTTCCAGCGTAGCGATGGTACATTTAGTCCGTCTACCAGTCAACCCTGGAGTAAGTATATAGATAATGAAAACGTCAATGCCTTATTCTTCGATGCCGACCTTGATCGCGACCTGGATTTATATATTGTAAGCGGTGGCAATGAGTATTTGGATGATTCACCCGAGCTTCAGGATATACTATACTTAAATGATGGTCAGGGAAACTTTACTCCATCATTACAGTCTCTTCCCACGATGCGCGGAAATAAGCAAGCCATTACCACCAGTGATTTCGATCACGATGGCGACTGGGATTTGTTCGTTGGTGGACGGGGAAAATCAGGATACTTCCCGGAGTCTTCGCGAAGCTATATTTTAAGAAATAATACTCAGGGCAACAAAGTTATTTTTACCGATGTTACAAAGACTATATGTCCGGAACTTCTCTCTCCGGGAATGGTAACCGTTGCCGCCTGGAGTGATTTCGACAATGATGCTTTTCCTGAATTAGTAATTGCCGGTGAGTGGATGCCCGTCATGATATTTAAGAATGATAAAGGGAAACTCAGCAATATTCCTCAGACATTGGAACCTGCACTATATGGTTTATGGAGTGCCATTGATCTGGCAGATCTAGATGGCGATGGTGACAAAGATATCATTGCTGGAAATTGTGGATTGAACAATCAATTCAAACCATCTGTGAAAGAACCTATGACAATACACGTAAGTGACTTTGACGGAAACGGAAACATTGATCCTGTACTTTGCTATTACACACAAGGCAAAAGTTACCCGATGGCAAGCCGGGATGAGCTGTTGGATCAGATTCCATCGCTCAAGAAGAAATACATTAAATATACAGACTACGCGGATGTATCACTTGAGACCATTTTTAGCAAAGAGCAACTGGCAAAGGCGCAGGTGTATACATGTACTGAAACAAAAAGTCTGATATTACTCAATGATGGCCAGATGAAATTCACCAGCAGCGCGTTACCGATGGAAGCACAATTTTCAAAAGTTCAAAGTATAGTAACGGATGACTTTGATCGAGACGGGAAGCTGGATATAGTACTTACTGGAAATTTCTTTGGATACCGGACACAGCTCGGTGACAGCGACGCAAGTCTTGGTTTATACTTAAAGGGGATTGGCGATGGCAGTTTCAAAGTTATCAATCCCTCTAACTCAGGGCTGTTTGTAGATGGTGACGTGCGCGCCACAGAAATAATAAAAAACTCTACTGGCCAGAAAAAACTTATCGTAGTCAAAAATAATGACACCCCACAAATTATTTCAATCAACAAACATGAGTAGCTCGTTCAGATATTATTATATTTTTTTGATCGTGCTATTCTCCCTGAGTATATCAGCACAAGACCGACTATCAAAGACCAAAACATCCGCGGAACCCTTACATCATGCACAGAGAGTACTGACAAGTGTAATTGTACATGACATTTTCTCTCCCCCGGTATCTGCGCGTATATATGTATATGCGCACATCAGCGCCTATGAAATACTTGTAAAGGAAAATCCAGCCTACAGAAGTCTTTTAGGACAAATAGAAGATTTCCCATCAATCCCCAACCCGGATAAGACCGTATCTATAGAACTGGCAAGTGTATATGCTTTTTTGCAAACCGGCAAAAGTTTGATCTTTTCAGAGAAGCTTTTGAATGATTCTATACCAGCCGTTATAGGTATTTATAAAAAACAACTCCCTTCCAAAATATACCAGGCTTCACTAGTCTACGGAGAAACAGTTTCTGATATTATTATCGAATGGACGAAGAAGGATCATTATGCAGAGACCCGAAAACTTAAACGCTATAATTTCCTGAAGGGAGAAGGTAAGTGGGTTGCGACTCCCCCTGTTTATATGGCGGCCATTGAACCAAACTGGCGGATGATGCGGCCATTTGCACTCGACAGTGCCTCACAGTTTATGCCTTTACCTCCTGCAGCATTCAGCAAAGAGAAGGGCAGTGAATTTTATAAGCTTGCACATCATGTATATACTACGCGCAACAACCTTACACCCGAACAGACCGACATTGCTAATTTTTGGGACTGCAATCCGTTTGCAGTAAATGTACACGGCCATATAAATTATGCTACCAAAAAACTTTCACCGGGAGGACACTGGTTATCTATTGCATGCATTGCTGCCCGGAAAATAAATGCTGATATAGCAAAAACATCCGCTGCCTATACATTAACCTCTATTGCATTATTCGATGGATTCATCAGTTGCTGGGATGAAAAATTCAGAAGTAACTTGATCCGTCCCGAATCCTATATTAACGCTTATATAGATGAAAGCTGGACACCTTTGCTACAAACACCCCCCTTCCCGGAATATACCAGCGGACACAGTGTAATCTCTACAGCCTCCGCTACGGTACTGAGTAGTTTCTTCGGCAATGACTTTTCTTTTGTAGATACTTCTGAAATGGAGTATGGATACAAGGCCCGCACTTTCTCTTCATTCCAGCAGGCATGCAACGAAGCGGCTATCAGCCGCCTATATGGAGGCATTCACTATATGCCTGCAATAGAACAAGGACAGATACAAGGGGAAAAAATCGGTAAACTGGTTTTACGCAAAATCAACTTGATCAAAAATTAATCAAGGATCATACGTTATCGTTTCATCACCGGGCTGATACGTGACATATACCATCAACAACGTAAGCATCTCCTGGTCACTCCGCATATCTCCGGAGGATTCAACAAACTTCGGAGGATTATTAGGATTCAGCGGATTGTTAGCCGTGTTATCGTAGGTACCGTATACATTTACAACATCACCCTTCTTCAATACAACGGGTTTCTTATACCGGTATATTTCCTGCCAACGAAAATCCCACGAAGGTATATGTACCAGCGGAATGGTATCATTCTCACGTGTGGCGAAAGCTTTAAAATCTTTCCCCAAATAATGCATATGCGGCCATATATATAGCAGTGATATATCTTCTCGCGAATTAGCAATACGCAACCTATGTGTCTGCACTTCTCCGGCAAATAGTACGAGAGGTGGGTATATATCTCTCTCCCCAATACCACCTGAACCAAGACTGATAACTTTTACTTTACGATTAATAGGTGTTTTCTTGAAGAAAAAATTTACACCGCTAATACTTTCCTCCTCCTTGGCCGAAGGAGAAAAATGTATTGTCAACAAAACAACACCTCTTTTAGGCATAACCCAACCCATGCCTTCGGGATATGACTCGAAGGAAGTTCCGGGTATCCAACCTCCATAGTATGTAATCTCTTTTTTATAGGGCAACCATTGATCGTATAAATATCGGGATGTACCTAGATTTATAGAATCTATAGTCTTATGTATATCGATTGATTTATCTTCTACCGGATGTACAGCAAAATTAGCATGATGAATTATTCTTTTATTGTTGGTGGTAAATTCGACAGCTTCAACATTGGCAAATTCTGCTAATTCAAACGGTATTTTAAATACCATAAACCTTTCTGCGCGATCACCTTTGACTATATAAGATGATTTCATTTTCAAGGTTAAGTCTGGTGATCGATCATACGTTGTACCAGCTTTAATTTTAGCAAGTAAATCTTTCTCAGCTTGTAAGCTCGCCTTTCCTTTGGGTGTTTCCGCATCAATCCAGGAAGTGATCTTTTGAATCTCGTCATCTGACAACGATCTGTTATTTGAAAATGCAACGTAGTGGTCATCCGCCCGCCATGGCGGCATATAGCGGCTTGCTATTACTTTCTTTATAAAACCTGCGCGTTTACTTATATCTTCATAAGTAATCAAATTAAATGGAGCACCACCACCCGGCCGATGACACCCGGCACATTTAGCATGGATCAGTGGTTGTATATCTTTGTAGAACGTTAGCTTTTGTCCTGCGACTTGCAGTGATAACAAACAAGCAATGAAGAGGAGAGAAAATTTATTCATGAGCAAAAGTAAAGCTAAATAAAAACGGGCTTTGCTTCAAACAGAAAGGGTGGCCTGTTACAGCCACCCTTAACCAAACCAAATAAAAAATCGTTATTCTTTATCCCACCATACGCGGCCAAAGGCATCTGTAGGGCTGGTGCCAAAACCTGATTCTTGTGCCATAGCATCATATGCTGCTTTCTGATTCGTATAGTTAGCAGAAGCTTCGCTAAGCAAAGGAAGAGGAGCTCTTCTAGGTACAGCAAGAGACACTCCGCTAGATTTCATATCAGTTAAAGGAAGAACTGTAGTGGTGTTAGGAAGACCAGTACGTTTCCACAACGCCCATCCTTCAGCGGGCTGTCTGAAAAAGTTCAGATAGGACTGACTCGCGATTTGATCAAGTGCTTTTGATTCATCAAAAGCAACATCAGATTGACTCAGGTAATCAGAGATTTCATCTGTGCTAAGGGACGTATAATTAGACAGCTTACTAATCTGAGCTATGTTATCATACCATTGTATAGAAGCTGTTACACCTGCATTATAAAACGCTTCAGCATCCTCGGATGTAATGTCACGAGCTGCAAGTTCAGCACGCATAAAACAAAATTCAGCATAGGTGATTACAGGAATATATACAAAGCCAGTGCCTACTCCATCTCCTTCGTCAAAAGCAGGTTGGAACAATCTTCTCTGAATCAGAGAAAGCGTATCAACACGAACATCAGATCCATCTATAGAGGCTGTTCTCGCAGTATAATACTTTGCATTTATTGTAGCCTTTGATTCATCAGGACTTGTAAAGCTTCCTAAGTATCTTCTGGATTCTTCAGTTGTTCCTGGCTCAAGCTCACCCTCAGCAATCAAAGCATTGATAGTCTCCTGAGAGTAACCGTTAGGTGAAAAGAAAGCATCGATTCTTGGATCACCGTTGTCCCACATGAAATCTACAACTGGTTTTGTAGAGTATAATCCATCAGGATTCCAGTTGCCACCACCAGTATATCCGGAAGCTGCCTTAAAAATCCATCCTTCTGAATTACTCTTCATGAGGTAGTCTGTTCCTTCATTCAATACTTCCTGAGCGATCGTTTGAGTTTTTGACTGATCACGCTTGATAAGACGCATAGCCATTCTTAGACGAACAGCGTTACCAGCTCTAATCCAAGATTTAACATCGCCTTTATAGTATGGATCAAAATTCCCCAATGAAACCTGCGCAACACCTTGTTCTGTTTTTAAATTGCTGATGGCTTGTTTTATCTCCGAATCAAGCTTACCAAACAGAGATTGTTGATCGTCATATGTAGGAAGCATGGTGCCTCCATAGCGGGCTTGCCAAGCCTCAGTATACGGTATACTACCATATATATCGCTTACATAAAACGCGTAATATGCCTTTAGAATTCTGGCTATGTTAACCATGTAAACATATCTTGGTTGATCCTCTGCCGGAAGTTTTTCAACTAATTTCTCCAGATCAACAAGCGCATCACCAACACCAGTATATAATCTTCCATAACGATTTGAAAAATTATCTATGTTTCTGGTAAAATTTGCTCCGTTACCATTTACAGGTGTTACATATTGCATCCAAGGCATTATACGTCTATAGAGATCATAAAATGCTTCGAAGTCTTGTCCTTGTAAACTTAAGCTAGCGCTCAAGAATTGATTTTCCGGAAGTATTTCAGTCAAGATATCGGGATTCTTATTCGCATCCACAAAATCATCATCGCTGCAGCTTGTAGCCAATACACCTGCCAGCGTGAATCCAAGTATAATTTTCTTATAATACATTTTCATAATAGCTCAATTTGAATTTAGATTAAAAACCAGCTGTTAGCGACACACCCATTTGACGAGTGAACGGCAATCCGCCATATTCAGAAAACTCGCCTGATGCATTACTCTTCAAGCCTTCAGGATTGATACCATCTTTTGTCGTACGGTAGAGATAACCCAGGTTACGACCTGTTACACTGATTCTCAATGTCTGTAATTTTACTTTGCTAGCAAAAGCAGCAGGCACATTGTATCCAATTGAAATTTCACGAAGAGATACCCATGAATTTTCAAAAACAGAGTACTCACGGATACCAGATGACCACTGAGTCAAATTTTCGTAATACCAGATAGCAGGTACCGGCTTCAAATGTCCTTGAGCAACTGCCTCAGCATACGTCATACCACCTAAGTCAACAGAAGGATCTGTATCTGATTTAATACCATCTGCCAATACTCCGTCAGGAATGATACCGTCATCTTTTGTAGCTCCTGTCTCATCTACATATTCAACACCACCGTGTGCTTTATCTCTTCCGAACAAGCTGTTCTTTAAGCTACCATTTGAAGTACCGTACTGATGCGTTGCAGATGCCATGAGTCCTCCTATTTTAGCATCGATCTGAACATTCAAAGTAAAATTCTTATAACTCACTGTATTAATGTTGCTCAATAAGTATTTCTCCATCGCTGTACCTAATACTTTATCACCTTGTCCATACGAACCGCTTCTAAGAAATGTATAACCAGTTGATCCGTTACTCGCAACGCCAATCACACGTTTACCATTACTTGGATCATCAATTGGGTTGCCAGCACCGTCTGTTTTTTGATAAGTAGCATAAGCATACGGTGTTGCTATAGATGCATATGCCAGACCAGGTTTTGCCATAGAGTATACATCCGCGCCAAAGGCAAGGCTTAACTGCTGAGAAGTTACACCTTCAGCAAGTTCTAATACTTTGTTCCTGTTACGAGTGTAGTTAAAGGTTGTAGTCCACTCAAGATCATTTGTTTTTATAGGAGTAGCTCTTAAGATGATTTCTATACCTTTATTTGAAATCTTTCCACCATTTACTATACGGGAGCTTACACCCGACTCGCTTGCGGTTGGCAAACTGAAGATTTCATTTTTTGAAACTTTATCGTAGTAAGCCACATCCAGACCGATTCTATTATCAAGGAATCTTAAGTCTGCACCAACTTCCCACTCACGCGCTTGTCTGTTTTTCAGGTTTTTATTAGCCAGTGTGTTGTCTTTATAACCTGCATAGCTTACAGAACCATCAGGTAGGAAGAAATCTCCTTTGTTAGCATATGATCCTGTTTCATTGATTACCCAAGGATCAGTATCGCCACCCGTTATACCAAAGTTAGAACGCAGTTTTCCAAATGAAAACCAAGTAGGCATTGTTTTAAATGTTTCAGTAAATGTCCACGCCAAACCTACAGCAGGATAGCTATAGCTCCAGTCACCACTTCCATCAGCATACGCTAAAGTAGAAGAGTAATCTGTACGATAACTTACGTTTAAAGTCAACATTTCTTTATATGTCAAATCTCCATAAGCATAATACGCATTCTTCAATCTGGATGGATTCAATCTTGTTTCTATACCTATACCATTTATTGAATTCGACAATGCAAAGATTCCGGGTACACGTAATGAAGGACTTTCATTATTTCCTGCAGTGTTACGTGTATAGGCTTTATAGTAACGTCCTCCGATAAGCTTATTGGTTTCACCACCAATCGTAAAGCTTAAAAAGAAATCTTGTCCCAATTGCTTATTCGCTGTTAACAACGATTGAATTCTATACTGCTTGTTATCCTGTGTCGCTTGGTTATATAATCCACCGGCAAACTTACTACTGGAACCTAAACGCATGCGTTCGTCTTTATATACCTCTGTCTGAAGGTTTGCGCGAACAAGGAAATCCAACCAAGGCCTGATGTGCGTTGTTAAGTCCACATTTCCTCTGAATACATTTTCTGTACGTTCAGTATTATCCTGGAAAGTGTCCCACAGAAAACCTGACATGTTATATGGATCTGCACTACCAGTCTTTGAACCTCCATTTACAGGATCGATATAATTATTCATCCAATAGTCTATATCCAGGCTTCGTGGACGATAATATACCATTCGGAATACAGGGTTGAAATTACCCCCCTGGCGAATAGGATTCTTTATATCATTGTTTGTATAGTCAGCCGTTACATCAACATCGATAATATCGCTGATCTTTTGAGTTGCGCGGATGTTAAAATTATTACGCACCATCTCAGTACCACTTGGCATGATCGTAGAATTATTCAAGTTAGAATAAGAAGCACGTATACTTCCACGCTCATTACCACCTTCTAATACTACGTTATGATTAATAAATTTTCCCGTTTCATAAAATCTTAAAGGATCATTACCTTCCCATTTAACCATTCTTCCATCATTATCCCGCACCATTCTTCCATCTAACTTTGGCCCGTAAGAATAAAATCTGAAGTCAGTTTTATCAACTTCTTCAACTCCATCAGTACCCGTTGCAAAAGTTGGAGAGTATCCAGCACCAAATTCGTTTTGGACATCTATGAATTTATAGGCTTTCTCAAAGGATGATGTATGGTTATAGGTTACACCAATTCCTTTTTTAGCAATACCTTTTTTGGTTGTGATAATTATAACACCATTCAATGCATCTGAACCATACAACGCACTGGCTGCTGAACCTTTCAGTACGCTCATGGATTCAATGTTGTCCGGGTTAATGTTCTTCATAATGTTACCATTATCCTGGGCAGCGCCCCATGAATCCGCACCCGTAACGGTTGGGCGAATCAATACACCATCAATAACAATCAACGGTTGTGTGTTATTGCTAAGAGATGAATTTCCGCGAATACGAATACGAGAAGAAGACATCGGACCACCGGTACCTTGATCAATCTGAACACCAGCAACTTTCCCTTGAAGAGAATTGATGATGTTAGCATTGTTCGTACGTGATAAGTCAGCACCTTTTACTTCCTGAACGGCATAAGCAATTCTTGCTGCATCTTTTTTCTCACCGAAACCAGTAATGACAACTTCACTTAATTGTAATGCATCTTCAGCCAACACAATGTCAACAACAGATCGTCCGCCAACAGGTACTTCTTGCGTAGTAAAACCAATAAATGAAAATGATAGAACAGCATTTTCATTTGCACCGACAGCGATAGAGTAATTACCATCGGAGTCAGTTGTCGTACCCGTTGAGGTACCTTTTAGAACCACAGACACTCCTGGAAGAGAGGAGTTGTCTTGCGAAGCCGTGACTCGACCTGTCACCGTTTGCCCGTAGGCAGACAAGGTCGCCAGTGTTAGCACGACTGACAGAAATTGTAAACGTTTCTTCATGAAAATTTGGGTTAGAGATTAAAATTTTAGAATCCATCAATTCAACAAAATATTCTACCGAAAAAATGAATTCCGGACAAAAGGTAGAAAGGTATTTGATAAACTGCAAGGAAAAATTAACTTCGTTTCCGCGCACGGGAAAAACGTGCACGCAAACGATTAACAATCAACTAACGCAAGGTGGGTTAATTCATTTATATAGAAAATTCATTTTTATCACTAAAATCACGTTTGTTAGTAAAATATATGATCGCTTAAATTGGCACACATGGATAAGAAAATTAGAATCAAGGACATTGCTCAGATGGCACAAGTATCGGTCGGAACGGTTGACCGTGTAATTCACAACCGCGGGGAAGTGGCGCAAGAATCGTATAAAAAAGTAATGGGAATTCTTGAAAAAACCGGATATAAACCCAACCTGATTGCGAAAACATTGGGCTCCAATAAAACCTATCGTATCGCTGCATTGATGCCGAATCCGGAGCAGGATGAATATTGGAATCAGTCGATTGAAGGAATAAAACAAGCCAAAGAAGAATGGACACAATATGGTGTACAACTCCAGACTTTTTATTTTGATCTGTATGATAAAAAATCATACATCTCATTGGCTGAAACTGTATATGAATCTAATCCGGATGGCGTGCTCACCGCTCCTATCTTTTACCAGGAGGCCGTGCGCTTTTTCAATTTGTGCAAAACACAAAATATACCATTCGTATTAGTGAACAATAATATAGAACAAGCCGGGTCGCTCAGCTTTGTAGGACAAGATCTTTACCAAAGCGGACGTGTAGGTGCTGAACTGCTTCACCTTAATGAAAAAGAGAATGGTACATACGCGATCCTCCACATTTACGATGACATCCATAACTCTACGCACTTAAATGAAAAAGAGAAAGGATTCAAAGATTACTTCGCGGAACAGAACAATGGGTATACCTATAAAGTGATCAGCGTTGATTTGAATTATACGCATGAACCAACTTTAGAAAAGGAGCTCAGCGAACTTTTTAATGAACCTACACTAAAAGGAATTCTGGTAACCACATCGAAAGGCGCCTATACCGTTTCAAAATTACTAGAGAAGAACGGCAAGAATGGAATCCGCTTAGTAGCGTATGACTTACTGGAAGAAAATCTATACTATCTAAAAAATGGCATCATCGATTTTCTGATCAACCAGAATTCAAAGCGGCAAGCTTTTATTGCTGTTAGTCAATTATCGAATCACCTCTTGTTTAAAAAAGAAGCGTCAGCATCATACCTTTTTCCATTGGAAATAATAAGCAGACAGAATTTGACTTCTTATTTAAACTCGAAGCAGCATTGATACCTATTGTATAATGCTATAGTTCTATCTATAGCATTATACTTTCTATATGTTTTGTGGATCAGAAGTAGTTCATTACTATACTCTGCGATAGAGTATTTTCCAGGCACAAAATTTAGCAGTTAAGATAGTATTGAATATATAGCCATGGAACAGATTCTGATCAACCAACTAATAACCTTGATTTGCAAAGCCGGTGGCCGATCACTTATTCAAGATTTGATCTACGAAACCGATCAGGATGGAAACGAAAAGGTACTTCGGAGAAGGTGATGCTGCTTCTATAGTTGAGATTTTATCGAAAGACTATAATTTAAACCAGAAAATATAGCTTAGTCCCGAGCTATATTTAATCATGAGCTACATATGCAAATATCTCTTTGTAGCAATAAATTTCCATAGATCGTGAGTATCATTTAGTTCACCTGCTTGTTGGTGAAGAACACCAACAAGAGCTAGAGTCCGCATTACGGTAACAAAGTCCTGCTGCTGTTCTGAAATTGATTTCCGATTCCAGGTAACGCCTACATCCATATAGTCATCGAGACCTAATAAGTCTACATAGTCATCGCCCGGGTATGCATATAGATATGATTTCTGGGCATCTTCTAATTTCATTCTGCTCCTGTCGGGTGAGAATGCGTAAATGACATCGTCACAGATTTCGTTATCGGTAGCGTCTAAGTAACTGTGTAAAGGTACGATTGACCACAGGTGATCTATAGTTGAAAAGCTATCGATCCAGGTCAATCGATGGTATTAAAATTACTACCTTTAAACAAGCAATTTTGAAAGTTAGGATCATTCTAAATTTAATGACTTACTCAGTTGCTTCCAATTAAACATTATACTATCGGCCTTCTCCTTCGTTATCACCATAGTTTCCGATGGAGGATATTGGTTCTTAAAGTAAGTTATCAATCTAAATTGTACACTATCAAGACTTCGATCGTTAAAATAATTCCAAATCATTAGTCGATACGCGGTGCCGCCGTCCGTCTCAAAATGGAAAGCATCTTTTTCGTTATAAATGTTACCGCTCTTCAGAAAAGTTATTTTATACAAATGAAACGGTTCAATTTTATCCACCCGTCGCTGTACGTCACTCCAAAAAATATGAGAAGAATCAATCTCATGGACAATCCAATTTTTCTCTAGCAATGGTATGTTATAAGCATGTCTTTTTGAGTTGTATTTCATCCCATATTCATCCAAAAGTTCTAAATCACTTTTCTTAACAACGACCTCTCTAACTGAGTAAAGTATAGTTACTAGTAATAGAACACAGAAAACAAAATATAAAATCAATATTTTTCTTTTCATAACGTTTAGTTCCCCATATGCCAAATCATTTTTGGCTTTGGTCTAGTTTTATCAACGTATACTCCACCATTAAAACGGTCATAGTATATCTGTTTTTTCGACTCTGATGCAAATGCAACCCATGCCATACCAGTATTCACAGCACCAGTCCTCATACCTTCATCGGCTGTTTGATTTTTATTGAGACTTGAAAAATAATCTGTAGTCGCATGATTAATGCTCGATCCAGGATTAAGCCGAGAGTATTCTGAAGTTAAAGTTACCACATTTTTAAACTCATTAGAGGCATTAAATTTATCAGTTGTAGTTGTAGTTGTCTTACTAGATAATTCTTTACCCTTGACTTTAATTTTCTCATTAGCCCCAAATAAATGTGCTTGTGTACCTTCTTTTACCTCCGTCCGCTTTTCAGAGTTGGAAGTCGTTTGCGATTGTGAAACTGTTTCTCCGTCCGCACCAATTACTTGTGTAGTGGTTGTAGTTGTAGACTTCTCAACAAAAGTTTCATTTCCCTCATCATCTATTTCGATTTTCCCTGAACTTGTAGTATGTGTTTCAGTAACTGTATTGGTTGATTGAGACATCGGTCCCTCGGAATAAGTGACTGTAATATAAAGGTGATCATCCTTATATTCTTTGGGTCCATTTTTATCTTCTGGTAACATACCGTCAGGATCAATATACCTCACTGGATTATCATATGCATAAGCATAAGGGGACCACCGTCTTGAGACATCCGCCAACGGGTCCACAGATAAAAATCTTCCAATAACAGGATCATATTGTCTGGCCATATAATCGTACAACTTTAAATCAAATTCATCTTGTAATTCCATACTATTGTAAAGGGTGTGATCGGGTACTGAACTCTCTCTGCTAAATGAGTTAAACACTAAGCCAAACGGATAATAATCTTCTGCCTGTATAACAGGCGATTTAACCTGCTCCACTCTAAAGTCATCAAAATATACTTCATACGGATTAGTCCCTTGTTCATTCGACAGGAAGACATACACATAGCCTGGCTCTGTAATAGTAAGCGAGCCGGATAGCAATTCATGTGCTACATCACTACCGTTTTCTTTAGCGGCAGAACTCATTTGTCTGAAACCGCTCTTCGAGGGAATAAGATTATAGTTACGATCATATACCAGCCAACTTAAAAACGCTTTCGGGCCGGCTTCATTGCTGCCGGATGTATTTTGTGCAGCGTCAACCGGAAATGGAAATGCTGTGGTACTGGAAGTATAGCTTCCTCCGTCAATCACCGTTCCGTTCGAAGTTGTACCACTGGCGATTTGAGTAATCAACGTATTTAATGCAGCCGACCAATTGGATGAATTCGGATCTATATACTTGGCATATACTTCCATGTTAATAACATCGCCAGGCATTACACTGATAGACCTGGCAAGTCCGTATACTTCATTGGTTTGTCCGCTTAAGCGTTGTGCTCCTCCGGCAACTGCAGTGGGACTAGAGCCATTGGTGTGATCAAACAAATAATGATTTACTCTTCGTGCATTCTCATAGCGTAAGAACTGTCCTTGTTCAGTATTCACATTAGCATCTTCGAATGTAGCCTTTGGAGCCTCTACATCCAGCTTCGAAGTAAATGTCAATCGCACATTACCAAGATGGTCTTTCAGGTTGTATTGATACTCAGGAGCAGCAGTTGTCAGTCTGATCACTTCAAATTCATTCAGGAAAAATTGTTGTCCCGTAGTAACCGTTCCCCACCCTACACCAACCTGAAGTTGTGTTGTTCCTACCGGAACTGTAAACATTTGTTCCATCCACGACTCGGTTGCAACAGAACCCGGCAGATAGCTACCATAGAATACCGTTGACATAGCGTTACTTTTCAACTGGATAACAACATTGTTGGCACCAGTCTTATACCCTTTGGCGCGGATCAAATACTTCTCTCCTGCTGTAACCTGTAGTGTGTTACCAATCGGGAAGATTCCCGAACCTATTACTGCACCGTTGGACGTTACACGAATATATTTCTCTCCGTTCAGAGTAACCGGGGCAAGTGTAGTATTCAACGCTGTGAGTCCAGTGGCATTTTCGCCATCATGGGTATACATTAATTTCTCGGAGGACATTACAACTCTTCCTTCTTCATGATTGATAAAACGGAGAAGATCATCTTCATATATAAACTCACCCGAGTAATCCGTTTGCTTTACTGACAACAGTGTACTAACGCGCTGGGTAAGTTTACGGCCTGTGGCATCATATATATAACGAATGGTATTTCCACTTTTTGTAATGGTCTCCGGTAAATTAAGATAATTATAGGTAATGAGATTTGTAGCATCCGTTAATGTAGCACCAATACCTTTATTCAAGTCACGGGTCATGTTACCATTTACATCGTAAGTATAGTCTGTACCAGTTGCATTGAAATCAGGGAAGCCCTTTAATTTAGTAATGGCGTTCGCTGTCTTATCGGTAACAGACAAAAGTTTATTACTTTGTGTTACACCTGTGCCGTAGTTATAGGCAAGGTTATCAATCAACCCAAGCTCGGAGCTACGTTGAAGCGCCATGATGTTACCATTGAGATCATACAGCAAACCGGATTCATGAAAAAGACCATCCTCCCATATACCCGATTGTTTCGATTGTGAATGAGTCGCTGTGCTTAAACGATTTAAAGCATCGTACGTAAAATTATATCCGTATTCTTTTACGGGTCCTATACCCTGCTGATTGCTCCACTTGATCGCAGATATATTACCATTGTATTGACCATTATCCAGAACCGTTGAAAGCGATGCTCGCTGCGCCATTTTTTGAATTTCAAATTGACTTAACGCACGGTCAAAAATGTACAACTCATCTATCGCACCTTTCATCCCCAAGGTTCTTGCACCATTGGCGTCATAGCTACAGCCGATCAAAGTCTCATACGTTGAATTACCATCAGCATAATACAGAATAGGTGTTGCACTTCCATCCGCAATACCATCCACATAGAAGCGTATATTCTGTCCATCACCCGTCACAGCAACATGATGCCAGTTTAAATCATTTATAGTATATTTTCCACCAAGTGCTACATTATAGCTGGCTTGCCCGACTGTGCCCGTGAAACGAAGTTGGTGCTCACCGGAGCCTCCTCCGATTGTTTCATAATAGAAAGTAAATCCTTTCGTGGTGCCAGATCCTATACTGGAAACAATAATATTACGCGCTGCCAGATCATCTAACTTTATAAACGCTGTAATCGTAAACTTTCCGGTGTTTTGGATAAAGGAATGCTTCTGTTGTGAATCAGCAATGCGTATATAATTACTCGTAGTGCCGTTAAAATGATACGCTTTATTTGCATTACCTGTATTATCAGCTACTGTTGTGGCTCCTGTTACTGTGCCATTCAACGGAGTCGTGCTTTGGTCGTTCGCATTGCCATCCAAAGAATAGCCGGATACAACTTCGAGTGTATTGGTTTCTTCAGAAAAGCGTTCGTTATACCCGAGGTTCATACCAAAGAAATCACCAGCATCATTATTGGTCGTACCATCATTGGCAAGCTTCGAGTTGTTGATGGATGTAAGCCAGCCACGGATGTTATAGCGGTAGTCAACGGACTGCATAGGCGTACTGTTGTTAACACTATGCAGGCCTTTGTCAACAAGCTGTCCTAATTCATTATACTCATTAGAGGAAAGCAGAACTTCCGGTTGAGCATCTACCTGGTGATATATTTTTTTCAAACGGCCAGCATGGTCGTATAAGAAATGCCTCGATATAGTATGACTGGAATTACTAAACGAACTTTTTGCATCCAGTACCGTAGCTCCAACAGTATAGATCGATACATCCACTAACAACGATGAACTTGAAGGCGTTTGAGTAACAGTTAATTCCCCGGGATAAATTTCATGACCATTTTGAAAATATTTGATCGCAGTACCTACTCGTTGAATTCTAAATATATCGCCAGCGTTATAAGCTCCAAGATCTCTCTTTAACCCACCACCTTCAAATATAGAAACAAGGCCTGTATTACGAAGATATAGAGCATATCCAATAGAGGTATAATTTGCGTCAGCATTCTGAGCAGATAAACCTACCATGAGATGAACGTTTCCAGCAGAAGCAGTAAATTCAACCCAACCATCCTGATTGGCCGGTAAACTTTGAACAGATGCTGCTCCTGAATTACCCCACACACTGCTTGCTGCCGTATTCTTTAAATAGTTACCAGCAAAGGTAGCACCTGCCAAATCTTTCCAGAGTATATCATTCTCAATATGAGTTGATTTGGTTCTTAGTACTTTCCCTGTAAAATCATACAGATTAGAAGCACGGTCCGATCCACCCTTGTAGTTATCACCAATCGTTTGAATGACTCTATACTTGTCATCAAAATAGTTCACAGCCTTCAGCCAGGTGTTACCACCTGCAATGCCACCATCCAAAACTTTCACCTTCATTCCGGTAACCTGACCAATGATCTTCAGATTTTCACTACCGGGTTGGGTATAGGTAACACCATTTACCGCTTCGGTTAGCCCATCCGATATATACCCATAGGTATCTTGCCACAACGACTTGAAAGTATAATTATCATAATAGGTAATTGTCAGATATCGGAATGGATCAACCACTGCCGCAGCGGTAACAACCGGATAGGAATAGTTACTATACCCATGAACGTTACGCGCAGCAGCGCCTATATACTTCTCGCTATATTTGCGCCAGGGTTTCGTGGTAGTAATTAAAGAATAATAGGTATCAACCACGTTTTGCATTTCCGCTTGCGTAAGCTGAATGTTTGTGGTGGTATCTTTTATACCTGTAACAATCGGGCGATTAAGCTCGTCATACTTGGTAAAGGTCCAATACTTGATGGCGTTAGTGGCACCGGCACGTTGATTACCATCTTGTGTCAAAACTAACCGATCGCGTTCGTCATAGACCATATATACCCAATCTGCTCCCGGTACTTTCTTTTCAGCCATGCGCTTGCGCTTATCATATTTATATTGAAAAGCCCAGTTAGCCAGATCCGTTGCCGTAATCACATAGGTATCAGCATTCGTATGCAGCGTCTTGCTTAGTTCAGGAGGAAATACATAGCGAAGGTTATCTTGTATGTCGTATATATAGTACGTTAAAGCCCAATCTGTGGTGCTGTTAAGATTTCCTGAACCGGAAACAACCTGTACTTTCTTTAAAACAACCTGTCCTTTTTTATTGGTGTATTCGCGCACCGCATTGTTATGCTCATCCGTTGTTACCTTTATATATAGCTTTTCGCTGCTGTAGTAGACACCAGCTTCAATGGTTCCGGCACTTTGTGCATAACGAACAGGCAATCCGTTCGCATCAATTTTCCAGGCAATGATTTTTTCATCTATACTGGAAGCGCCTGTACTGTGAGTATTTACAAGATAAGCATGTCCTATATATTTGTCTTTCCCATTTGGATTATCGGTTCCCGCTGCACCCCAGGCACTACCGGGCTGATATTCTTTCAATACTCGGTTTAAGGGTGATGCTTCAAAGACAACATCCGAATATGGCTTGCTGTCATCAATCACTATATCCGCTAAACCATTCGCATAATACGCCTTCTGTGCCGAGCTTCCATAGTTAGTTCCTACCGCATTAGCTTTATACCATCCGCTCCCTTCCTGTGTTGAGTATGGCAGAAACTGTGAAGCTTCTCTGCCGAAGGCATCATACTTTACAGGTTTCACAAGATCATTTTTGAGAGGAGATCCCTGAGTCGCTATTTCCTGAATGGGTCGACCTAACTCATCAAAATACTGAATCGTCTGCATCATGGATTCCGCAAAAAGATTAGGGATGGTAGCTGGATTTGTAACAGAACCGTCCTGCACGACATTCCGTATGATATAATTCATATCCAGGTTATCCGTACCCGAAAGTACCTGGAGCGGAGCAGATATTCCTTCACCATATACTCCACTGCGCGTAACCACTACTATATATTCACCGGGTTGGTCTGCCATAAAGGTCGATCCCGTTCCAACAACTACACCATTCCGTTTCCATGTATAGGTTGTATACGCTTCGTTAACAACAAGTGTAATCGGTTTACGCATGGTAACAACCGGTGGTATATTATTCTGCACAGATATTTGCGGGTCAGCCAAAACGGTGACAGATACACCTATTTTACCCGGGCTTTCGCAAGTTTGATTGACTGCCGATACCTGGTAAGCAGTAGTCACAGACGCAGCGGGCTGATATGCATTGGATGTAGCACTTGTAATTATACCAGAAGGTCCGTACCATTTATACCCAGTTGCACCAGCAACTGCCCCAACGGAAACAACTGCTGCTGCACTGTTTTTAAAAGCTGTAGCATTCGTTGCTGTAGTGGGTGTAGCCGGTGTAGTAACAACCGTTACATTCGCAGATGAAGAGTTATTACTCCAGCATCCTGCGCTGGTTCTTGCACGAAGGTAATATACACCAGATACAATTGCCTGGTAAGTAGCAGTGCCGTTGTCGGTAAGTGTTCCTTGAGAGTCAGTGCCCTGCCAGAACCAGGATACATTTGGAATCGCAGTTGGTCTGGTTAATGTTTTTGCATCACAAGTATTGGTGGATACCGTAAAAGCCGGAGGCGTAGCAGGCGGTTGATTAACGGTTACATTTATTTGAGCATACCCGGTACTCCAGCACTCATCTGCATTTGTACTTTTTGCTCTTACATAATAAGTACCACTGGCACTTGCAATATAGGTTGAAGTTGCATTCGTAGTATTTAAGATCTCAGGTGCTGATAGCCAAAACCATTGTACTCCACTGGGTGGAGTACCCGAGTAAGTTATAGTTTTGTTTCCACACACGTTCGTACTTATTGTAAAAGTTACAGAAGGTGTTGCAGGAGGAGATGTACAATTAACGAATACATCTAATTGAGCAAGACTTGTAGTCCCACTTAGAAATATTACCTGATCAGCGCCTGGCTCAAGCCCATTCCATCTTATCACAACGGAATAAGTTGATCCACTTTGACTTGATGATACTATAGTAGCTGCTTGCTTTGCAGTTGCCCAGCGAGGATTACTCACAGAGGAACTACCCGTATAACTATAAGTAGCCGTTTGACCTTTCGATACAAAAGTAGGCCCGGTAATGACAGTTTGTGCAAAAGAAAATACAGTGCTTATATAAATAAGTGTGATGATCAATACGCAACGAGATGAAGTATTCATAATAATCAGATAGACATTTTAAAATAAACCCTGAGAATCTTATTGACCTTTATAGTGATACTGAAAGTGACTAACAATTTTACCATCACCGTCTTTGACCACTTTTAAACGGCCATTACTATCATACTCGTAAAAAATCGGATTACCATTGCTATCAGAGATGGAGGAAATACCAACCAATGGTTTATATGTATAGGTAGTTATCTGTGCGCCTTCCGGGTATAAACGTATATCATCAATTACATTATTGCTGTTTGAGGTTAGTGAAACAGACGTCACATTATCAAAGCTATGTTCATAATAGGTCCAGCTACCTTTTTGTCTAGTATGAGAAATTATACCCGCTGTTGTTAACGCACCATTCTGTGACCAATAGGACACTTTGTATTTCCCCAGGCTTAATCCGGATGCAGACAACGAATTTCCGTTCACAAGACTATAGCTACGCAGACCAGTAAAATATACTGATGAATTAACTTCGCCTCCGGTTATATTCCAACTCCCTAAGCTTGCAGTCTCGAAGCCAGAATACGCTATATCTTTCACATAAGAATTTAATATTGCCGCAGTCAAATATTGGCTATTATAGTCCCAAAAATAACTTTGAATCAAATCATTTGGTTTTTGAGCTTCTATTACTGCACCATTTTGATATTTGTTCAACGATACTTTGGTTACATATGAAGTGTGTGGAATAAATGCTGCTTTCGATGTAGCAGGGGAAGGAACAACACCAGTTTCACGATTAGAAAACTTAAAATTGGAAATATTTATACCGCCTGCTGTCTCTATTGACTTCATGCTCTCCAACAATCCTTTGTCATCATTTGAATAATAGTATAACTCCCCTTTAAGTATAGTCTGTACTCCAGTCTTGTCCTCGTTTAAAACAACCTTCTCTATTGGGGTCGAGATGTTATTTGCTGTCACCATTGCATCAATAAATGAAGTACCCGAGGCGTAGTCTTGAGGATACGATATTACTGTAAGTTCCTTCTCTCCATGATCGATCGATCTTCCAATTCTGCTAACAAGTAAGTGCTCGTCATTATCATAAAAATACTCGGTCTCTGTGGTGACTCCATGATCACCATCGAATGAACTACTTATGTTTTTCTTTAAATAGAGGAACTCTTTACTGTTATCATAAAAGGAGAATAATACTTCATCCATAGGAGCATTGATAGGCCGTACCTCACCGGTTTGTGCTCCTGGTAAACTAGCATCGAAAAAAACTCCACATTTAACATTGGAAATACCAACCGCTAAATTCTTGACACTATAGGCATTTAACTCGTTTTGTACTATTGAATAAGTACCGTTTTCATTTCGTTTCATTACGGACTTATTCAATAAGAGTCCTCGCCTCCAGTCATTATTAACAGGCGGAGCATAAGGGAACTGATACGTTGCCTGCGTTGCATCACTATACAATTGAGCTGGCCCCTGAGAAGGTGGTTCCTGAAGTGGGTTTCCTGCAACCTTATATGAATGGAATGTAAAATCCGGATAGTCTGAAGCATCTGTATAAGAAAATGATGTGTAACCATTTTCAATTTTTTCACCACCAGCACCAGTTGAATACTCCCGAACAATAACATTCTTATACCCGACAGGGGCGCCTTGCGTATTTGATAAGGGATAATTTGAATTCGAAGTCAACAGTTCGTATTCACCAAGTGTATAAGAAGTAAGAGTCGTACCATTCAGATTCCAGCACAAATATTCTTTCTTTATACTCCTATATTTAAACCCCCAAACGAGATAGCCCAAAGAGTAATCAAATTCTTTTCGGTTAATATTTCCTGTTAATAAATCAGTATCAATTATTTTCTTTATTCGCGCTCCTCCTATGGTTATCATAGATGTACCTGCCACAGCGGTTACATCGTCATATGAAAGAATAGTTAAGGGATAAGTTTGACCAGATGCTCCTATATCACCATCGAATAAACGCATTGCCTTTATTTTATAACTGCCATTCGGCAAATCGGGGCAACTATAAAACCTTGTTGAATTTTCGCGCTTTGTGAGTAGGCAATTTACTTTTACGCCATTGGAGTTCTCCACAATAAAATAACTGCCCGAAGCTTCGATAAAATTTTCAGTTTTAAAATAAATTGATGTTCCTGACTGGAGATAATTTACATCAAAGCTTGCCACTTCAAAATTATGGCGGCCATAGTCAATTTGAATGGTACGGTCTGGGTGAGTGGCGACATTGTAAGAACCTGCATACTCAGGAAAATTCGTTAACGAAGACAATACAGCACGATGCGGCTCATATTCAAAGTCTGTAATTCCACCCGTAGGATATGTTAATTTATTTAACAATCCCTGTTTTCCAAAATCAAAGTTTGCCTCACGCTCTGGTCCTAAAACGACTTGATCATTACTTAGCGTTGTTTTACTTGGAACAATGGATATAATTCCATTATCAACCCGATTGAAATATCCCCAGTGATCCTGTGCCATTGAATATCGTGACGGGAGGCCTTTGTCATGTATATAATCAAATGTATATGGACTCTTACCAGTTTCTTTCACAGACAACAACATCAACCTGGCATCAATTTCAGATGTACACGAAACACTTTCCAACGGCACAATGGATGAACCAATCATATAACCATACTTAAATACTATTTCCTTTATAGTATGATTGTTGTTATCCGACACTACTATTTTATCGAGCCATTCTTCACCAGGCAGATCGCATCTTTTATTTACAGAAGGAAAAAATTCTATAAAACCATTACTAAAAATAATTTTACGCAACCTCTTTTGATTAAAAAGGTTCCGCACCAGGGAATAAGGGGATAATGTGTTACCGGAAGATGGACCGCAAGTATTGGCTACTTGCAACAGCTCTTTTTTCGTCTGTCCCATGGGGATTAGAGTACTATAGGGAGCGTCTTCATACTCAAAAGAAATAGTCTCGCTCTTGTCCGCAGAAATTATTTTGGTAAGATGCCAGGCAGAATTGTGTGTGTTATTCTCTTGTTGCAAAGGCTGCTCCGTGACCTCCATGGCTTGAAAAAAATATTGAGCGCCATCAGTATTTACAATTTTCCAACCGCGGATTCCCTCAGGCGTTCCAGGCGTATATACTTGGTCATATTGGCCTAAAGGGTATATTTTAATAGCTTGATGTGGAGTGATAAATGCATTGGCCTGTTTATCAAGAAGAAATTTTCCCGAAACTCCCAAGAAATTAAACAAATACTCATCTGATTCCAGATCTAACCAGCCTTTAGCGGCCTTATAATAATCTGCTACATTGAGAGTTGCTTGCGCTATAGTCTTTCCATTATTAAGATAACCAATTGAAAGTATATCATCTGCTAGCCCCCTTTCATTTCTCACAATTGACCCTCCGGCATTGAGAGCCCACCCAAGTCCGACTAAAGATGCTATTTCTGACACCTTTATCCCACTAGAGTGGTAGTTAATTGATATAGGGAGCTTTATCTGCCTTTGTTCAATCGTATAAAGTGGAATTTCAATTGATGGGAGCCCATTGTAATAACTGACAGGAATATTACCAAATTTCCCCAAGGCAGCAGCATTCGGAGAAACCGGAACAAAATTCATGATGTTGGTTTGTTGGCCATTAGCTTTAAGTGCACAAATCAGGCAAAAGCTTGCTAGAATAAAACGGTATAGCATATACAAGTCAGGTAGATTAGGATAGGAAGAAAATGCGTTCCTCCCATTAATGGCAGCAATATATTAATAATAAACAGTATTCTAAATACGTAAAAGTTATGCAAACGATTAAATGACGATTTTCGTAGGAATTAATTTGCTTCTTAAATTAATTAACCTTCTAAGAATTAGCACCACCCCTCGGCACCGTAAAACAAAACACTGAGCCTTTCCCTTCTTCACTTTCAACCCAGATTTTTCCTCCATTCTTTTCCACAAATTCTTTGCAGAGTATTAAGCCGAGGCCTGTGCCTTTTTCCTCTGCTGTGCCTTTGGTAGTGTGTTTGGTGTCGATGCGAAAAAGTTTGTTCATAACTTCCTTGCTCATACCTACACCGTTATCTGCGATGGTAACAGTAACGGAATCTGCTTTAGGCTGAAGGTCTACTTTGATCATCCCTCCTACTGGTGTAAACTTTATAGCGTTAGAGATCAAGTTGCGTACAACGGTATTGATCGAATGCTTGTGTGCAAAAACTAACTGCTCAGATATATAGGTATTCTCAAGGACTATATTTTTATTATGTGCTTGTGCTTTCAGCAATTCTGTATTCTCTTCCAATAAGGCCGTAACATCAAAGGCTTCAGGTTTAAATTCAATTTTACCGGTTTGAGAGCGTGACCATTCCAACAAATTCTCAAGCAACGCAAAAAGATTCTTCAATGATTTATCAAGATCTTTTGCCAGCATTTTAATTTCATCTTTGCTCAGGCTATCGGTGTGGTTTATCAATAAACCGGAGAAGGAAGTCAGCGAATTTAGTGGGCCTTTCAAATCATGACTTATAATTGAAAAGAATTTATCCTTGGTAGCATTCAGATCCTGAAGCGCTATATTTTGCAATTGTACTTTGTCGTTAGCTTCCTGAAGTATCAGGTTCGATCGCTTCTTCACTATATATAGATAGAAGATCAAGACTAAAATCACAAGACTCAAACCAATCAGAATAAAAAGAACATTGCGGAATTTTTTCTGTGCAGCAATTTCCTTTTCGCGTTGTATACGATCAGTTTCAAGTTTATCAATTTGAGATTCCTTTTTATCAAGTACATACCGGTTCTCTGTGGCCAACACCTGCTGTTCATTCCGATCGTTCAGAATAAAGTCATGTATAGCAAGGTATTGATCTTTATAGTATAGGGACTTTTTCAGATCACCCAGTTCTTTATAACAGGAGCTCAGGTATTCATAGCTTTTCCGTATCTGGTTTTGCGACTGCGAATCTTGTCCTGCATCAAGTGCTAAAAGTAAATTAGGAATTGACTGCTTATATTTCTTCTGCTGATAGTATATAACACCAATGTTATTATAGGACTCCGCAAGAGCTCGTTTATCTTTTAATGCCTGGCGGATCTCCAAAGAAACGATATAATTGGCCAGCGCCTTTTTATCGTTCTTCATAAGCCCATATAGTTCACCAATATCATTCAACGAAGTGGCTTCACTTTTTTTATCACGAAGAGATCTGCTTATAGCAAGTGACCGCTTATGACTTTGCAACGCTTCCTGATATTTACCTTGCTGCGTAAAGAGATGTCCTAAGTTAAAAAGCGCCTCTGCTTCGATACGGGGTTGTAAAAGCTGGTCTTCATATTTCAGTACCAACTCGTAGTTTTCAAATGCTTCGTCTATTTTTCCAAGGGCAGCATTCACTCTTCCTTGTTTGTTCAGGATCAACACAAAAATATTCGCATTCTTAAACGGCTCGCTGATGGCAAAGGCTTGCTTAAGAAGATCAGCACTTTTATGATAATCGCCTACCTCTTCAAACGCCTGGGCCATGGCGATATAGGTAAAAATCTTTTCGTTGTTGAAATCTAAAGAGTCTTCGATCGCGAGTGCGCGGATAAAAAAATCCATAGCAGTCTCCATGCTATGCGTGCGCGTGAGATGAACAAGACCAATCTCCTTTAATATTTTCGCAGCCGTTGCTTTATTCTGAGCCGCCTCTGCCTGCTGTAGTCGGGTGGACGCCTGCTCAAGTTCTTTCTCGACAGGTTTTCGTTTGCGCGCCTGGAAAAAACTTTCATACCATACGATTGAGCTGTCTGCCTGCTGCTGCGCATAAACAGATTGAAAGCTCAACATAAAAACTAAGCATCCTGAAAAAAATCGTATCAAAAAGGGCATTAGTAGATTTTCTCCAAAAGTGTCGAAAAAGTAAGAGTATAGAAATGGAAGTTACCGCTAAATATTACACCTCGCCTGCTTTCAGCACCTACCGATGCATAAATCTTTACGATCCAGAAATAAAAAAGGATAAAAGCATGCGGATTCGATCCTTTTTCAAAAGGACCCACCAGCTCGCAGGGGACTTGGTACACTATTTTATAGCCTTGATAGTACCCCTGCCGTAATATAAATTTTATGAATATGCCCGGAGATAGAAATGAACTGGATGACAAGATTCACTGGTACAAAGATGCCGTGATCTATGAATTACACATTAAAGCTTTCCGTGATGGGAACGGTGATGGCATTGGCGATTTCGATGGCCTGCTGGAAAAGCTAGATTACCTGAAAGATCTTGGCGTTACCGCGATCTGGGTGCTTCCGTTTTATCCTTCTCCTTTAAAAGATGATGGTTACGACATTGCTGATTACTACAATATCAACCCGTCATACGGAACTATATATCAGTTCAAACAATTTCTGAAAGAAGCGCATGACCGTAATTTAAAAGTCATCACTGAACTGGTTATTAACCACACTTCTGATCAGCATCCGTGGTTTCAGCGTGCGCGAAAATCTCCAAAGGATTCTGACTATAGGAACTACTATGTATGGACCGACAATCCAAAGCAGTATAAAGATGTGCGCATCATCTTTCAGGATTTCGAAAAGTCCAATTGGACATGGGATCCTGTCGCACAACAATTTTATTGGCACCGATTCTTTTTTCATCAACCGGATTTGAATTACGACAATCCGCTCGTGCAGCAGGAAGTTTTTAAAATTATAGACTACTGGTGTAACATGGGAGTGGATGGATTTCGGCTGGATGCTGTCCCATACCTTTTCGAACGTGAAGGAACTAACGGAGAAAATTTACCAGAGACGCACGCGTTCCTGAAGAAGCTTCGGAAACATGTTGACGAAAAATACCCCGGAACATTATTGCTCGCGGAAGCGAATATGTGGCCAGAGGATTCCGCTTCTTACTTCGGTGATGGCGATGAATGCCAGATGAATTATCACTTTCCCGTAATGCCGCGTATGTTCATGGCGTTGCAAACAGAAGACCGTTATCCGATCACAGATATATTCGATCAGACACCCGCTATACCTGAAACATGCCAGTGGGCTATATTTCTACGAAACCACGATGAGCTTACACTTGAAATGGTAACGGATGAAGAACGTGACTATATGTATAAAGTATATGTCAAAGATCCGAAGGCTCGCATTAACCTGGGTATACGGCACCGGCTGGCACCACTAATGGGAAACAATCGCAATAAAATCGAACTCCTGAATTACCTATTGTTCTCACTACCAGGTACACCTGTGCTATATTACGGGGATGAGATTGGTATGGGCGATAATTTTTATTTGGGAGATCGTGATGGCGTGCGCACACCGATGCAATGGTCGTCTAGTAGAAATGCAGGGTTCTCGGAGTGCAACCCGCATAAACTATATCTGCCGGTAATCCTTGATCCGGATTATCATTACGAATCAGTCAATGTAGAAATTCAAAGTCGCAATACATCTTCCTTATTATGGTGGATGAAGCGAATCATTAATAAACGCAAGCAGTATAAAGCTTTCAGTCGTGGCGACATGAAATTTATACCGTGTGAAAATCCTAAGATCCTCGCCTTCACACGCAATTACCAGGATGAGAGTATACTCGTAATCGTAAACCTTTCCAGATATACTCAACCTGCGGAACTGAATTTAAGCGAATACCTTGGATATGTTCCAAAGGAAATATTCAGCAACAATAAATTTCCATTGATCAAAGAAGATGGATCTTATTTCTTTACGCTAAGTGCCAACGACTGCCAATGGTTTGCATTGGACAAAGTACATCCGGAAATACCACGCACGAATAAATTGCCGCAGTTTGCTTTACGCGATTGGAAGGAATTAACAAGCAAGCGCGTGCTCGATTACTTATCGCAAAGTATTTTACCAGACTATATGATGAAGCTTCGCTGGTTTGGTGGCAAAGGACGTGTTATTGAAAGTATGCAGATCGTTCAGTACGCCACCATTCCACAGGAAGATAGCATAGCAGTAATTCTACTGATCGAAGTATACTATCAAAGCGGCCTTTCAGAGATATACCAGTTACCCGTAGCATTTGGTAAGGATGCATTGGCCGCGAAGCTACAGGAAAGTTGCCCGCAGTCTGTAATTTGTAACCTTACCATTGGCGATGAGCAGGGAATACTATACGATGCTATATATGGAATCGACTTCCAGCTCGCCCTCATTACGAACATGGCCGGCAATCAAAGTATAGGCTTGAAAGAAGGGGAAATCCGGACTTATGGCAATAAGGTTCTTGAAAAACATGTTCACGACCAGGAAGCAATTAAACCGCGCGTATTGGGTGGAGAACAAAGCAACACCTCTATTACCTATGACAATCGTTTCTTCCTGAAGCTCTATAGAAAAGTTGACCGTGTGATCAATCCTGATTTGGAGATCGCGCACTTCCTTACAGAACACGCGCACTTTCAACACGTACCAAACTTTGTGGGCGCTGTAGAATGGCATGTCGGTAATGACGCTATTGTTCTGGGTATGATGCAGGAAATGGTAGAAAGCAGCAGTGATGCCTGGACCTATATATTGGATCGTCTTGATGATTTCAATGACAAGGTTCTGTCGCAGGTAGAAATTCACAATCTTCCACCATTGATAGGAAGTATAACAGACCCTATAGATTATGAACAAGTGCCCCGCGAACTAAAAGAATTGATTGATCCTACGCTGGCAGAGCGTGCACGACTACTGGGAATCCGTACAGCAGAAATGCATTTGGCCCTTGCCACCGGAAATGACTTCCCTGCATTCGCACCGGAAGATTACTCACTGCACTATCAACGGTCACTATTCTCTGGACTTCAATCGCTGGTGCGTGGTACATTTCAAAATCAGGCGAGAGCTTTGGCCAAGCTGTCAGAAGAAGTACGGTATGAAGCAGAGGAAGTACTGGCGATGAAAGAGGATATTCTAAAAACGTTCAAGAATATATATAAGAAGAAAATTGACGTGGTGAAAATCCGCATTCATGGTGATTACCACTTGGGCCAAGTTCTCTTTACCGGAAAAGACTTTGTTATTACTGACTTCGAAGGAGAACCGGCACGAAGCTACGGTGAACGAAGACTGAAGCGCTCACCACTTCGTGATATAGCAGGCATGGTTCGTTCATTCCACTATGCAGCATACGCCAGCTTATTCCTTGACAATCAAATTCGAAAAGAAGATTATAGCAGATTGATACCATACGTTGAACAATGGTATCACTATATAAGTGGATTCTTTGTGAAGGCATATCTGGAAAAAGTAGAGGGTAGCGCGTTTATTCCGAAGGAAAGAGAAGACATGGAAACGCTGATGAATACATTCCTGCTGGAAAAAGCTATATATGAGCTTAACTATGAACTCAACAACAGACCTGATTGGGTAATTATTCCATTGCGTGGTATAAAAGCCATTATGAGTAAGGAAGAACATGACCAATTAGAGTTGGCCACTGTCTGAGTCAGTTGGCTGTCTATAAATTATAAGTTAAGGGGCTAATTATGGCCCCTTAACTTTTTTACTTTGAAATTATTCGTTCAGGTCTATGTGTTGGAGAAGCGAAGGATTGGCGAGCTTTGTTGTAAACTCCGAAGTATAGTCTATATCTATTTCAGCCTTAGCAATGGAACAATCGAGCAGATGTCCGCCTGTTGTCTTTTGGTGATCTATAAAATGAAAATGATAAACAGGGCTATTTAATACTTCAGCAGCTTTTGGAGTAAAGAATCCTACAAGATCTCCATCCACAGACGAGCGGGTGAAAATCTTTTCTTCAACTTCCTTAATAGGTTTGTATGGCTGTTCCTGTTTTTCAAAAGATCTATACCGAACGGATGAAAATGTGGCCTTGACTCGTATCGCTGCAAATGCGTTCTGGGTAATTACAGAATCAAGTAGCGACTCGAGTTCTTTCATCGTCATCGCCTCCTTAACAAAAATCTTTTTATCGCTCATAAAAAACTTAACCGCGGCAAAGGCAATCTTGCTATACTTTGGCATCACGCGGGCTTTACCGTTCTCCGGTATACCATAGGCGACTCCGTTCAATAACACTAACTCACTTTCAAGCTTCTCTTCACTCCCGACACCAAAATCACCATGGGTTTGCAGTTCATGAACTGTTGTAACACCATCATATTGTCCCTGGTATATAGCTTCATTCAGGGATGCATAATAAAGACTATCCGACTGGCGGTTGAGCCGTGGATCTGACTGAATCATAACAACTGATCCAACCAGGAAAAAGGTAAGAAAGCGCATAGACAGAAATTTTATAGAGTTCATTGAATGTGTGTAAATCTTATGCCACGCTTAGCCGGTATATTTTGAAGCCGGCATAGTTTTTTATCTATAGTCCGTGAACCAAAAAATTGTTATATGAAAAAGTATGCACACATTTCATTAATGCTCTTTGCACTAACGTTCATTGCCGTTTCCTGTGATAAGAGCAAACAGCAGGAAGACAGTAAAGAAGAAGCGAAGGAAGAAAATAAAGAGAAGTTTGACGAAACCGATCTCAAGGCAGATTGGGAATTTGCTATAGCTGCAGCCGATGGTGGTATGGCGGAAGTTGAACTCGGAAAACTTGCCGAGAGCAAGGGCACAGATCCTCAGGTAAAAGCCTTTGGACAAAGCATGGTAGCTGATCATGGAAAAGCAAATGAAGAGTTGAAAGCATTGGCGCAACAAAAAAACATTTCAATTCCTGACTCTGTAAGCGACAAATACAAAAAGAAGTATGATGACCTCTCCGAAAAATCAGGAGCAGAATTCGACAAGGCCTATATCGAAAATATGATTGACGATCATGAAAAAGACATCGATGCATTCCGCAAGGAATCTGAAGATGGAAAAGATCCTGAGCTTAAGTCATGGGCTGCTGCAAAATTACCAATCCTGACGCATCACCTTGAAATGGCAAAGAAAGCCAAGGAAGCCTTCGATCAAAAAGATAAGGCTAAAAAGTAAAACCCCTCTTTCTATATATACTTCAGCGAGGAGTGTTCTTACGAGCACTCCTCTTTTTTGTTATTGAAGTATTTAAACTCTGTAGGTATTATATAACGATCAACGTAATAATCAACGATTATATAGTCTGATCCATGTGCGTAATTGTTCTTCGGTAGCAGCGGTTATTTGACCTGGCAACAAACGCCACAACCAGTTACTCGTTGTAGAACCTGGCGTATTCATCCGTGACTTTGCATCCATACCCAATACATCTTGTAAGGGCACAATCACTATTTTAGCAATAGAACTATAAGCCATCCGTATTACCACCTCATGAATTGTACTCTCCTTTACAGGGATACCGGTATAATTGGAAAGCTCTTTTAAATTATTCCTTTTGAGATCCGTTTGAAACCAACCGCGTGTCGTGTTATTATCATGCGTACCGGTATACGCTATAAAATTACTATTGCTATAATTGTGAGGGCTATACAAGGATTTACCGATATCATCACTGATAGCAAACTGAAGCACCTTCATACCAGGTAACTTAAAGGCATCGCGGAGTTGATATACATCTTCGGTGATTTCGCCCAGGTCCTCGGCAACAAAAGGAAGCTTTCCAAGTTGCTCCTGGAGTACTTTAAAAAAGTCAGGACCGGGACCGGGTTGCCACTTGCCATTGATAGCAGTCTTTTCACCAGCCGGCACTTCCCAATACCCTGAGAACGCACGAAAGTGATCAAGTCTGAGTATATCATATAGCTCCATGTTCTTGCGCAGGCGTTGCACCCACCAGGTATAGCCATCCGCTTTCAATATATCCCACCGAAATACGGGCATCCCCCAAAGCTGCCCGTCTACATTAAAGTAGTCGGGAGGTACACCTGCTATATATTGAATGCTCCCATCCTCTGTCAAATGAAAAATTTCCGGATGTGCCCATACATCTGCAGAGTCGTAGCACATATAAAACGGAAGATCACCAAACAATTGAATATCCAGGCTTGCACAGTAAGCTCTTAGTTTCTTCCACTGCCTGGAGAAAATAAATTGAAGCCACTTCACGTACAAGATTGTCTCAGAATGCTGTGCAACAAATTGAGCAAGCGTTTCCGGATCGCGTCTTTTATACTCGTGAGGCCAGTCGCACCAGCAGCGATTTTCATGTTGTTGTTTTAGCACTATATATAGGGAAAAATCATCCAGCCAATACGCTTCTTCTTCGGTAAACTTTCTGAAGGGACCATGAAGTGAATGTCTCTTATTCGCTGTGAAATTTTTCCAGGCAAGTGTCAATAGCGCTTCCCGAACGTCATGCGCATTGGCAAAGCTAACAGCATCAACAACCGGCTGGCTATACTGCTCCAATTGCTGGAATGAAAGCAAATGGTCCTTCATCAATAATTCCGGACTAATCAACAATGTATTTCCCGCCATGCCGGAGAAGGCGCTATAGGGGGAATACTTACTTCCTTCGTCAACAGGGCCCAGAGGTAAAAGTTGCCAGTATGTTTGATTACCTCGGTATAGAAAATCTGCAAACGCATATGCTTCCGGCCCCAGATCGCCTATACCGAACGGCGATGGCAGTGATGTTATATGCAACAAAATTCCAGCACCCCGCTCTTTGGGAACGTATTCAAGTTTAAAAAAGGCTACCGGTATATCTTTGAATATATCTTTTACCAAAATATAGCCTTGCTGCTCCTGCTTTATCTTCAGCAAAACGTTCTCCAGTGTACCGGAGAGCTCACGAGGTAAAACAATTCTAGTGTCTTTCCACCGTATATCGAGTGGCTTTTTATTCTGACTTTTACCAAGCGATGCGAGGTGTAGTGGCACAGCAATAATATACCATATTTTCTTATGTCTCCTTGCGTAAGCAAGAACGTGATTTTTATAGATGCCCTCTATAGATAGCGGTATATATTCACCTTCGGAAAAAACATCAGCTGCATTTTTTCGCTCATGCAACAGTACATGTGTAAGCCATTCCTTGATCCGTGCGTCATATCGGGTATCCCAAAGCTCCTGTAAGAAAGATGATGGGTTATCTTTAGCACGTTCTTCCATGGCTATTAACCACTGCATCCGTTGATGGTAATCGACCGGTCGCCTGTTATCAGGATCTACCAAACTGAAATCCCACAGTTCGCAACCCTGGTATATATCGGGGATACCGGGGCATGTAAATTTCAAAAGCACTTGTGCCAATGAGTTTACAATTCCAAAGTCAGAAACGGTAGTATTAAATTTTTCAAAGCTCTTCCAAAAACGATCTCCCCTATGGAGCAATCGCAGCGCAAAATCTATCGTTGCTTTCTCGTATGTCTCATTTGGAGATGCCCAATCGGAATTTCTTTTTGATTCACGCAATGACTTTTGAAGGTATGCCTCGAGTCGCTGCCCGAACGTATTGTCCTCTTGAAAAGGAAGTGCACCAATCAATGTCTGGTATATAAAATACTCATCGTTGCTATCGGGCATTCCCAACGATTTCTTTGGTGCATTTATACGTTGCCATTCTTTTACAACAGCAATCCACTCATCGGTAAGCTCAGGCAAAACATTGAGTCGCGTACGAACATCTTCGCCACGTTTTGTATCATGCGTAGAGGTAGCGTTCATCGTAAGCGGCCAGCGCTTCTTGCGATCCTGCATGCGCGCATGAAACTCCTCATTGGTAATACCAAAAAACACAGGCGAATCGCCCACTTCATTATGACCAACAAACCGGTTGTAAGTATACATCAGCGTATCCTCAACACCCTTTGCCATGAGTGGCCCGGTGAACTGCATGCAACGCATATAAAACCGGAGCGCCCGTTCATTATACTCTATATCTTCACTGTGAGTTTTCTTTAGTAAAGCATCCTCGAGGGCATTTGACGCTGCCGCCAGATGTGGATTGTGTTCACGGATATTCTGAAATATACCATGTACAGCTTTTGCTTCCTCTTCCTGCAAGGGCATCTGGTTACCATAGTACCGGTATACCGGACACCGGATCAGGAATTCCGCCACGGTGCTTTTGATATCTTCCGGATTCAGCGTTGCCTGAACAGATTCTTCGAGCAAGTTAAGCTCCAGTAAGAAGTGATTCAGATTGTCCAACTCACCTGCCATGTGGCGATATAGTATATGTGCTTTTTTATCCCATATTTTTACATCTGCAGGTTGTTTATCGCCCAGCATTTTGTTATAAAATACCGAAAGCTTTCGCTCTGATTCATTATAGGTAAGCACATTATTCACGTATGCAAGGAAGTCATATCCAGAAGTTCCTTGTATAGGCCATGCAAGGAGATCTTCGTCTACCTGCAGAATTTTCTCTACCACTATATATACATCATGACCGACCATATTTCGTAGTCGTTCCAGATATTGCGTGGGGTCAAATAAGCCGTCAATGTGATCGATTCGCAATCCCTGAAATACACCATCTTCCACCAATACCTTTATCAGGTGATGATACTGATCAAACACCCGCTCATGCTGCATGTTGAGTCCAATCAGGTTGGTGACGGTGAAAAATCTTCTGAAGTTTATTTCCTCGTCTGACTTTCGCCACGCTGTTAGTTTATACTTCTGTTCTTCCAATACGCTACGAAGCTGGCTTTCGTGATCGTTGATATAGTTCAGGCGTTCATGTATATAGCCATGAATATCCGGGTTGTTCATTAGCGCACCCACTTGCAACAGCAGTTCATGCCATCGCAAGGTATAGGACATGGCATCTTCTATTTGATGAAGTTCGGCAATCTGACTGACTAATGACTGAATCGCCTCGGGTGCATTCTCCGATTGCAGTATCGTAGCATACGAACGTGGATGAATCGGGTATGTATTCTCATAGTAGCGCACTACAAATCGCTGCTGAAAATATTCAATCTGAATCTCCTTATTGAACAGTATATCTTCGAGGGGACTGCCTAAAAAAGGAACAATAAGTCGGCCCTGAAAAAGATCGCTCGTCCAGGCCAGATCGAAAAAAGAAGCATATAAAGAGTTGCGCCCCTTCTCAAGTACATCCATCAGCCACATGTTGTTTGCATGAAACGCCATGTGATTGGGAACAATGTCTTGTACCCAATGAATGCCAGCGTCCTTTAAACGCTTGCTGATGCTGCGCAGTTGCTCTTCCGTTCCAATCTCCGGATTTATACGCAGTGGATTGACAACATCGTATCCATGCATGCTGCCGGACACAGCCTCAAATATAGGCGATGCATATATAGTCTGTACCCCTAACTTTTGCAGGTACGGTATACTGCTCTCAAAATCACTGAAATTAAAATCTTTATGAAATTGAATACGATATGTAGCTACAGGATTAAACATATTCAGAGGTATATAGTATAATGGATTCTGGCTGAAGCGCGAGAACTGAAATATTGGTAAGGAGATCGGCCGAGGCACCAGGTCCGTTCCATTGAGGATCAGCGGAATCAAATACTTTTTTCCAGCGCTGCTCGGTGGTAACAGAAACGGTTTGCCGTGAATTTGAAAAATTCATCAGGCAAAGCACATGATGTTCGTGGTCCCATCGATGAAGCTGTAGTGTATTGGTGTCTTCATTCCAGGATACATCCAACTGCTTTCTGTTGAGATGACGCAAGGCCGGAAGTTCTTTGCGTAAGGCGATCAGGGATTGATAAAATGAAAAAAGAATTTTATTTTGGTCCTGCTCCAGCAATTCCCACTGCAGTTTTGATTGACGGAAAGTTTCTTCTGCCTGCGGATCGGGTGCTTCGCCTTGCAGGTGAAATGCAGCAAACTCTGCCTTCCTTCCCTTCCGGACATTCTCCACCAATTCAGGATCACTATGGCTAACGAAATATAGGAACGGATTGGTTTCACCATACTCTTCACCCATAAACAGCAAGGGTAAATATGGACTTACCAACATAGCGCCAGCCAACATTTTTTGCATTTCAAAACTTGCCAGCTGACTGGTACGTTCGCCTGACATCCGGTTACCAACCTGATCATGATTTTGTGAGAATACTATGAATTGAAACCCTGGATGTTCATCGGCCTTCACACCAAACTTTTTCTGACGGTGTGGTGAATATATACCATCATATACATACGCATCACGGTATGATTTGGCGAGGTGACGGATACCATCAAAGTCGGAATAATATCCATTTTGTCCTTCACCTGATGTTACGCGCAGTGCATGATGAAATTCATCGATCCACTGAGCATCCATTCCATAACCACCCCTTTCAGGATGATCTATATAGCGGGTATCATTCAAGTCAAGCTCAACAATCAGATAATGCATTTTCCACCGTTCATGAATCAGCTGATTAACATGTTCGCGTATTTCACGAAGAATATGCATCGGGCTAAAATCCTTAATAGCATGGACCGCATCCAGCCGCAGTGCATCGATATGAAAATCGCGAAACCACATTAATACGTTCTCAATGAAATATTGTCGCACACCATCACACCATGCATCATCGAAATTAACAGCATCGCCCCACGGGGTTTTATACTTATCCGTGAAGTAAGGCGCAAACTTCGACATGTAATTTCCTTCCGGACCAAAATGATTATATACTACATCGAGTACCACCGCTATATCATGGTTATGACATGCATTCACCAGATGCTGCAGATCTTTTGCTCCTCCATAAGATTGTTGTACGGCAAACGGAAAGACACCGTCATATCCCCAGTTACGTTCTCCGGGGAACTGTGCTACCGGCATAATTTCAATGGCATTTATACCCAGTGATTTCAGATACGGCAATTTCTTTTCGAGTGCGCGAAATGTACCGCGATCAGAAAATGTACCGACATGTACCTCATAGAATATATAGTCCTCCAGCAAGGGATTCTTCCATTCCTGATCGGTCCATTGAAAATCGTGAAGAGCTATAGCGCGCGAAGGGCCATGTACACCTTCGGGCTGAGACAGTGATGCTGGATCAGGAAGTTCCTCTTTTTCGTCCAGCACAAAACTATATACATCACCCGGCCGTAACTGATCCGTGCGCAAATGCCAATAGCCATATTCCTGTTTTTGCAAGGCGTGCATACGGTTACTGTCCAATAAACGTATGCACGCCTTGTTACACAACGGTGCCCATAACAGGACTTCAGCTTCTCCGGTTTCTGTAAAGTTTACACCTATCGATCTTCTGTTAATGTTTACCGGACTTGTCATAAACAATAGGATGTTGCAGCAAAAGGATCGCGCGCCCTTCTACCTTGATTACACTCTCTGCCTCATGTTCCTCGCCAAGTCCTATATTACTTTCTGCTGTATTTAATAAACGCGTCCACTTAGGAGCATACTTTGTTGGCGGAAGTTTGAACTCCATTGCTTCATGATGTGCATTGAAAATCAGATAAAAATCATCATCAAGGATCTGTTCGCCTTTCGGCCCCGGAGTATGTATACCTTTGCCATTTAAAAATACAGCCAGCGATTTTGCAAGATCATTTGACCAGTGTTCTTCACTCATCTCCGAACCATCCGGCATAAACCAGGCTATATCTTGAAGGCCTACACCTTTGATCGGTTGTCCCTGGAACCAGCGTCTGCGACAAAATACAGGATGCTCTTTTCGCAAAGCAATAAGCTTTCGCGTGAACACCAGTAATTGTGAATCAGCATTGTCCCAATTGGTCCATGAGAGCTCATTGTCCTGACAATAAGCATTGTTGTTTCCCTGTTGCGTCCTTCCTATTTCGTCACCTGCCAATAACATTGGCACTCCTTGTGATAAAAAAAGCGTGGTCAGAAAATTTCTCCTCTGCTGATCGCGTAAGGCAACTATATCTTGATTTTTGGAAGGACCTTCCTCTCCACAATTCCACGAACGATTATGACTCTCCCCGTCATTATTATCTTCGCCATTCGCCTCATTGTGCTTTTCATTATAAGACACCAGGTCGTTCAACGTAAAGCCATCATGTGCTGTAATGAAATTTATACTCGCCGTTGGACTGCGATAATCTCCTTCATATAGATCCGAGCTTCCTGTAAGGCGCTGTGCAAATTCACCCAGTACACTATCCGCACCGCGCCAGTAGTCGCGCATGCAGTCCCTATATTTACCATTCCATTCTGCCCAACCGGAAGGAAATTTACCAACCTGGTAACCACCCTCTCCTATATCCCATGGCTCGGCTATCAGCTTTACCTGTGATATAATAGGATCCTGGTGAATGATATCGAAGAAAGCACTCAGTTTATTTACTTCATGCAACTCCCGGGCTAATGTAGATGCAAGATCAAAACGAAAACCATCAACGTGCATCTCCGTGATCCAATAGCGAAGACTGTCCATCATCAGGCGCAGTACATTGGGGAGATTCGCATTCAATGTATTACCGGTTCCGGTGTAATCCATATAATAGCGCTTGTCTTCTGCGAGCCGGTAGTAAGATTCGTTATCAACACCTCTGAAACATAGCGTTGGGCCCATCTGATTTCCTTCTGCTGTATGATTATATACTACATCCAGGATCACTTCTATATTTGCCTTGTGAAGTTCCTTTACCATGTCTTTGAACTCCGTTACCTGTTCGCCCAAAACACCACTGCTGGAATAGCGGACTTCAGGTGCGAAAAAGCCAATGGTATTATAGCCCCAATAGTTCGTCAAACCCTTCTCTACTAAATGACGGTCTGCTATAAAGTGATGCACCGGCATTAATTCAATCGCGGTGATCCCGAGTTTCGTTAAATAATCTATCGTGACCGGATGTGCCAGTGCTGCGTAGCTGCCTCGTATCTCTTCGGGTATATCCGGATGAAGTTTGGTGAAGCCGCGCACATGCGTTTCAAAAATTATAGACTTATGATACGGTATCTTTGGATGCCGGTCGTCTTCCCAATTGAAGTACGGATTCACCACGACACATTTCGGAAGAAATGCAGCGCTGTCCAGTTTACTGAAACTTAAGTCTTCCTCTTCATTTCCAATCTCATATCCGAAAAGAGAATCGTTCCATTCTATTTTTCCGGCTATAGCCTTTGCATATGGATCCAACAAAAGTTTATTAGAATTAAACCGCTGTCCATTCTGTGGTTCGTAAGGTCCATCCACCCGGTAGCCGTAGAGTTGTCCGGGCTTGAGACTGGGTATATATATATGCCATACCTGGTGTGATCGCTCTGTTAGTTTAATACGTGCACACTCTGCTTCATCGTTTGGTGTCTCAAACAGACAAAGTTCAACGCTTGTAGCCTTATCTGCATACAAAGCAAAGTTTACACCGTTGCCATCCCAGGTAGCTCCTAATGGAAACGGGCTACCGGGATAAGCTTTTAATTTATTCTTAGGCCGGGTTGCCGGCTCTACATCCATTTCTTTAGTGCTCATAACTGTTTTGTAAATTCATTGCCCATGTAGGCACGTGTAATTCCCTTCGTTCTGCTTCCGAACGAATTGCTCCTGCCTTCTGATTGTTCAACGGATGTCTTTCATGCTCACTTACCTGGTAAGAGAAATCATTCAGTACATTCATATAGTTCATGAACGCTTCGTAAGGCGATGGGTATGGACTGAAGTATGCATGAACATTTCCGTCATCATTCTTCTTGGTAGACATATAGTAAAAATGATCACTGGTCTGCAACCAGCGCCAGCGTTCCAGGAGTTCTGAATCATCTATACACTTGATGTCGCGTTCCATGCGCACCATGCAATCAAACGCATCACGCTGCATGTCGTTTCCAAGCCACGCAGAGAGATCGCGCTCACGATCTGCCCATGAAATATAGTGTGGCACTGAAAGTATATGGCGTGGCTTCAGATTTACAATAGCTTCCGATGCCGTTGCCATTACAATTCTATCTTGTTTAGCCAATGCCTTTAATAAGCCTTCGAAGAAGTTAAGTATACCACTGTTTTGTTTCTGATGCTCACCAAAGGTTTCATAATCCATTGCCAGCGTAATCAGATCTTCATGTGCCGGTATACCTTGCAGCCACGACATATACCGCTCTACGGTTAAGGGACCATGATGTGCAAAACGAAATGCTATATCATCACTCAGATTATAGTTCCGTGTGAATATTTTCAAACCCTGCTGATCCGGATGCTGGTATAGATGATGTGGGCTTCTTCCATGCAGCACACGATCAACGCCATCGATGAAGACGCCATTGAATCCAAGTGCTTCCACACGTTTACCGATCTCGTCATTATATATTAACTCTGTATTGCGAAAGACTGAAGGCCGTACACCGAAGTGTTCATGTAGTTTTGCAGTATGGTCAAGCACCTGAATTTCAAACTCATCACCTGGCATCATGCAAGCAAGGGAATGGTGATCGGTCTCCGACAAAAATTCAACGTTACCGGTATTTGCCAATGCACGGAAGCTTTGCAATACTTCCGGTGTATATTCCTTAAACTGATCGATTGCTACACCGGAAACAGAAAAAACCACTTTGATCTGTGGATATTTTTTTATCAATTTCAACAGTATAGCATTGGCTGGCAGATAACTTTGTCGTGCTACGCGTTCAACGACTTCCTTATTTTGCCTATCATCAAAATATTCGCCGCGTGATCCTATATCAAAAAAACGGAACGGACGCAATCTGCGTGGCTGATGCACCTGAAGATACAATACCAGGTGCTGTTTGGTTGTAGTGTCAGATAAGTTCATGATATATATTCTTTATTTTTTTTGCTACTTTATCCCAGGTAATGTTCTTAATCTCGTTCAGGCTGTTCTTCTTCAAAGTAGTTGATAAACTTTCGTACGCAAGTACATTGCAGATTGCATCAGCAAGCACATCGGTTTCCCAGAAATCTACTTTTATAGCATGCGGCATTACCTCCGCTACACCGGATTGATTGGACACAATTACGGGTACCCCTGCTTGTATAGCCTCCAAAGGGGTAATACCAAAGGGTTCCGATACAGAAGGCATCACATATACACTTGATACCGACCATACTTTATCGATATTATCACCCTTTAAAAATCCGGTAAAGTGAAATCTCGAAGAGAGTCTTAACTGTGCCACACGTTCAACAACCTGCGGAAAAAGGTCCCCCGAACCTGCTACAATAAAATGAGCATCTGGAAACTTCTCAAGGACCTTGCGTGCTGCTTCAACAAAGTAGAACGGACCTTTTTGAAAAGTAAGTCTTCCCAAAAAAGTTACAACATGAGAGCCTATCGATGGAATCGCAGGAAGATCTTTCAAATCTTTCGGAACAATTCCATTATAAGCAACACTGATTTTATCAGCGTCTATTTTATAGCGTGACACCAGTATATCTTTTGTCCATTTACTAACAGCAAGAATATGATCGGATTTTTCTACGCCTTCTTTCTCGATATTATATACTCTCGGATCTATATTCTCTCCGGAACGATCGAACTCCGTGGAGTGGACATGTACTATAAGAGGTTTGTTGCTGGCCTCTTGTGCAGCAATGCCTGCAGGAAATGTCATCCAGTCGTGAACGTGAATTATATCGAAGGTAAGTTCACGCGCGAGCGCTGCTGCTACTTCTGCATAACGTTTCGTCTCTTCTATAAGATCAGGACCGTATGTTCCTGAAAATTTATGCGTGAAGGTATCGCTCACTTCTACTTCGGTAGTTACTTCGCTGGTTGTGGGTTCTAAAGTATAGCTCCAGCTTTCCATATGAAGCACTGGGGATTGATAGCTTGTTGACCGATACGGTGATAGATTGGACTCAACTTCAATCGTAGTAATGGAGACCTCCACTTCTGTACGCTCCTCTCCTGGTATTTCGATTTGTTGAGTAATTATTTCTTTTCGTTGATTGATTTTAATGGGCACTTTTCCCGCGTCAATAAAATCAACACGTGGAAGACTTTCTCCTCCGAACAATTTTGGTACAACAAACAAAATCTCTACATTTTCTTTCGTTAACGATTTGGTCAATCCATAGCAAGCTGTTCCCAGACCTCCCGAAATATGTGGAGGAAATTCCCAGCCGAACATTAATACTCTCATATTAAACCCCTCTGTATTTACGATAATCAGCAGAATAGATAGTTAAAGTAACTTGGCAGTGTATAGCAGTTAAATTCTATGCCAACGATTTGAGCACACTTTTCTATGTTTGTTATAACATTATTGAGAAGGGTGATATATACTTTTAATACCGAAAAGAAAAAAAGCATGACCACCACAAAGCAAATTGTGAGACGATCATGCTGCAAAAGTTGTATTATATACTTATTGAATTTAGTAACGCACTATATTTATAGTCATACACCTTACAATTATGCTGTCGGTGCAGGGGTTTTCTGCAATACCTTCATTAGCTCATTTTCATTGGTAAGATCCAAGCGCAACGGTGTGACTGATACATAATTATTCTCTACCGCCCACCTATCGGTTCCTTCTTCTGCGGGCTCTAGTGGTATAACTGTAAACCAATAATGTTTTCTGCCCATCGGGTCTGTGCCCGGAACAATCTTACCATCGTATTGCCGAACAGACTGACGGGTCCATTTTATACCGACAGGGTTTGGAGGAAAATTTACGTTAACCAATGATAGATTCGGGTTGTCCAATAGGAGTGCCAATGCTTTTTCAACAAACGGTTCGAGTGTATCAAAGTCTGGTTCTGTTTTGCCGGCTGGTGTACTCAATGCTATACCTTTCATGCCCAGCAATACGGCTTGCTTCGCTCCTGCCAATGTTCCGGAGTGCCACATGGAGTTGCCCAGGTTTGATCCCATATTTATACCTGACAACACTACATCAGTCTGCGCCCACAAGTGTGACCCCAACGCGACACAATCAGCAGGGGTACCGTTGACGCGGTATGCATCTATATCTCCAAAATTCACCGGTGATTTTTTATAAAATAAAGGTCGTGATGCTGTAATTGCGTGTCCCATAGAAGACTGTTCAACGTCAGGAGCTACCACGCGTACTTCGCCAAAACGGGCTGCTATTTTTGCAAGACTTGCTATACCAGGGCTATAGATACCATCATCGTTTGTGATCAGAATTCTCATGTGATGTTTATTTTATCCTGGTTTAAAACCTTAATAATTCATACCAGGCATATATTTATCCTGCAAGCATTGTAGAAACATACTCTATGAAATTTGCAAAGTTGATTTACAACCCAAAAGCCGGGGAAGGGGCTGATCCTACTCAAAATATAATTACAATTTTAAAAAAGGCCGGTTATGAGTGTAGCTTATCTTCTACAAAAGAAGAAGGCTGGGAAAAATTGGATGCGAAGGGAACAGACCTAATTATTGTTGCTGGTGGCGATGGTACAGTTCGGAAAGTGGCTTTCGAATTCCTTGATAAACGTTTACCCATTGGTCTACTTCCGTTGGGTACTGCGAATAATATAGCGAAGACTTTGGAGCTTGAAGAAGACCCCGAAGATATTATAACGCAGTGGGATCTAAAGAGAATAAAACGCTTCGATGTGGGACGCATTTATAATCTGAAAGATCAAAAGTTTTTTATTGAAGGATTGGGCTTTGGTGTCTTTCCACGACTCATGAAAGAGATGCAAAAAATAACTACAAGGAAAGATGCATCCACGGATAAAAGAATAAAGACAGCACTGGAGATACTTCACGATATCGTACTGGACTATGAAGCGCGTAAATGTACTATACAAATTGACGATGCCGAACACTCTGGAAATTACCTGATGGCTGAGGTGATGAATACACGTTCGATTGGTCCCAATCTTAATCTTGTTCCTTTTTCAGATCCCGGTGACGGACAATTTGAAGTTGTTTTGATTGCAGAATCACAACGCGAACAGTTTGCAAACTATATTTTAAGCAAGATCATGGGAAAGGAAGAGCCTGCATTCTTTAGTATCCTGAAAGCAAAAAAATTAAAAATATATTGGGAAGGTGTACACCTGCATGTTGATGATGAATATATCAAGTTTGATAAAGCTACTGAAATCAAAATAGAGCTACAGGAAGACGCTGTCCATTTTTTAACAACCAGAGTTTAGGATGATCCGAAACGGTATGCGCCTATATAGACATCGATTAAAGAATGGGTGTTACGATTTTGGACTCTGAAAATGAGCCAGCCACTGCAATGCATCATCCTGGTTATTAAACAGCTTGGTTACGATCGGAAATTTGTTTACAGCAGACAGGATGATGTTAATATAGTATAGCTTGAATGCATTACCGTTGGTGACTATAGCGGCATGCTTCAGCCCTGCCTGGGCAGCACGCGGCATCATGTCTTTTTCAAACCACTTGCGACTATCGGGGCTGATAATACCTTGCTTAGAGATATTGGACAGCATATTATCAACGGGATGCTTCTTGCTATATTCGATCATAGCTAAAAATGGTTGTTGGTACTCTTCTTTAGATGGACTTCCGTCCCAGACCAATACCAGTAGTCGCTTCTCAGGATAGTAGGTTACCGAAGCGAAGGGCGCCTCAAATACTTTAGGATTCATCGATACCAAGCTACAAAATAATTTGAATCGATGTCAGTACTTGGTGTGTTAAGATTTAGGTACATTTTACTATTCCACTTCCTCGGTAAGCAAAACAATCTTCCCTATATGTTCACTGCTTTCCATTAAAGCATGTGCCGCAGCGGCATCCGACAAAGGAAACGTTTTGTAAATAACCGGCTTTACTTTCCCGGACTGAAGCCAAGGCCAAACATGTTTTTCGAGTTGTGCAGCAATCGCAGATTTAAATGTAGTATCACGCGCCCGAAGCGTTGATCCGGTAACCGTTAATCGCTTCTTCATAATGGTTGAAAGTTTAACCTGTGCTACATCTCCCTGCATTACATTGATCAGAACAAGTCGTCCTTCTTCGGCAAGTATATCCAGATTATCCGATATATAATCGCCTCCGATCATATCCAGAATCACATCAACACCTCTGCCCCTGGTTTCCTGACGTAGAACGTCATTAAATTTTTCTGTCTTATAATTGACAGCCTTCTCAGCTCCGAGTGTTTCACAATACAGACATTTCTCTTTTGTACCGGCCGTAACATATACAGTTGATCCCCACGCTGTGGCCAGTTGAATTGCAGCTACACCTATACCGCTTGATCCGCCATGAACCAATAACGTCTCTGTTGGTTGCAATCTCCCTCGATCAAATACATTGCTCCACACCGTGAAAAAAGTTTCGGGTAAAGACGCACCCTCGGCAAAACTCAGATTGTCCGGTATAGGGAGCGCCTGTCCTTCTGGAACAACGCAGTATTCAGCGTATCCTCCACCAGTAACCAGGGCACATACTTTGTCGCCAATTCTCCAACGACTTACATTCGCACCAACGGCTACTATAGTTCCCGCGATTTCAAGGCCTGGTATATCTGGTGATGCACCTGCTGGTGGTGGGTAGTGACCTTTACGCTGCGCAACGTCTGGTCTATTGATTCCGGCTGCTGCCACCTTCACAAGTATTTCCTGTGCCGCAGGCTCTGGCTTCGGTTTCTCCTTCAGCTGCAATACTTCAGGACTTCCTGGTTTCTCTATTACAATGGCTTTCATAATAACAATGATAGTAAAACTCGAGCTCAGGCTAAAGGCCTGGATGAAAGACGCGCTATAAAAATTAAAAGTGTTGCGCGGGCTATATATAGGAAGCGCGCGCAACTTTCGTTGCACGCGCTTACATTCCCTATAATTCTAAGACTCAGACTAAAGACGCATCCAGTGTTATGGATGTATTTAGTAGTATAGAGATGGGGCAATTTAATTTTGCATCGGTCGTGCATTCGTTAAATTTCTCTACACTTATACCCGGAACCTTCGCGGTTAACACCAGGTGTGATTCGGTTATAACGCCGTTCTCAAATGTTATCAAGCAATCGGTGGACAGTTGCTCAGGTGTAAAACCTGCATCTCCCAATACAAAGCTCAACTTCATTGTAAAGCAACCTGCATGTGCAGCCGCTATTAATTCTTCAGGATTTGTACCTACTCCTTCTGCGAAGCGTGAGTTGAATGAATATTGAGTTTTTTGCAGCACGGTACTTTGTGTTGTCAGGTTACCGTTACCTTCTTTACCGGAACCATTCCAAACTGCTGTTGCTTTTCTTTTCATGATGATATATACTATTTATACGTATGATACTATTAACAAATATTACTTGGCGAATTTGATAAGCTCTGCGTTGAACTTTTCAAGTTCTTCGATGAAAAGACCATGACCGCTATTTTCAAAAGTTACAATCGTAGATCCTTTGATACCAGCATTCATCTGCTTTGCAAGATCAAATGAACAGATCTTATCTTTTGTGCCGTGGAAGATCACAGTAGGAATTTTTATTTTCGCTAATTCCGGACGAAGATCAGTATCCCGTAAGGCAATTAAACTTTGTGTAGTAGCATATGGAGAAGCTTGAAGGTTGATGCCGCCAAGCCAGTTGCCAAGACCTTTTGGTACAGATGTTTCTGATGCTGCAAAGATTCCACCGAAATTTTCAAGCAATTGCGGGCGATTTGTTTCGCTTAAGGAGATCAAACCATTTACAGCCTCAACTGTAAAACCGTACGGATAGTCACTGCGTTGTGTCCACATTGGAGCGGCAGCACCGAAGAGCGCTAACTTAGCAACGTGCGCACTATTATGACGAGCCACGTAGTGAATCGAAATTGCACCTCCCATGGAGAAACCGCCCAACGTTGCTTTTTCTATTTTAAGTTTATCGAGTACAGCCTTGATGTCATCAGCATATACATCATAATTATATTTACCATAAGGTTTATCTGATTTACCAAATCCACGCAATGTGATACCAATCACACGGAAGCCATTCTTTACAAGTTCGTTATACTGATACTCATACATGGCATCGCTTAACGGCCAGCCATGAATCAATACTACAGGTTTGCCCTCACCGAGATCCGTAACGTGCAACTTTACATTCGGCTCTACTTCTATATATTCGCTTCTGCCTAATGAAGCGTTAACGCGCGGTTGCGCTGCTCCAAGGTGTACTAAATTTGTAACAGCAAATACAATCAGCCAGATTGATTTTGAGAAGATGTTCATTCGTGTTTTCATTTTGTGATGTTGTTTAATTATCAACGACACAAAAGTATACGAAGGGAATCACCTGGGGGATAGACAAAAGACTACTTGTGTTGGACGTTTTTCCCCGAAGCGGTATAATAGTTCTTCTTGAATTCTGCAGGCGATGCCTCCGAAGCCTTCGTGAAAAGCCTTGTAAAGTAAGCAGGATCTTCATAACCGAGGTTATACGCTATCTCCTTTACGCTATATTCTGTATGGACCAGCAGCCGTTTTGCCTCGAGCACAATTCTGTTTTTAATGATCTCGTTGGGAGTAAGCTTTCCATATTTATGAATGCGCTTGTTCAATGCTTTCGGTGTAATGTTCAGAATGGCTGCATAGTCCGAGACACTATGATATTCTCTGAAGTGCAATTCAACAAGCCTGCTAAACTGCCGAAGAAATTCTATCTCCTGTGTTTCATCATCTGCTTTATTTGATTCCTTCCAGATGCGAGTCGAGCGAATAATTATCTCCTTTAATAGAATCCGGAGCATTTCCTCTTGCGCAGAATCATTATTCTGTAACTCAATCTCCAATTCATTAAACACTCGCTCCATTACCGGTGCATTTTCCTTCGAGAGAAAAATTACCGGTATATCATATACATTATTATAGAGAATGCCATCGCATGACACTTCTTTATCGTGAATCTCAACGCAATAAAAATCGCGGTTATAATAAATCAATCCATTATTGCCTTTGCCTGCCTTCTTTACCTCGTACCATTGATTTATAGTTATAAAGAACAATGCATCAGTCTTCAGGTCATAGCGATTGAAATCGATCTGGATGGAAGAGCCCGCTTTTAGATAGAGAATTTTTATAAAAGGGTTGAATTCCTGTTGATTGACCCCACTTACTGAAGCTGCGTCAAAATTTAAAAGGCCAAATTTCTTATAGATAAACTGTTTAAACTGGTTCATGCCCGCAGGTAATAATCCACAGAAGTAGGAAAAAAAAACTATAAAATAAAATTACTGCATTGGCATGGCTTAATATCAAATCAACTTCAATACCAGCAAACTGTTCGCGCTTTTGATCCTGTCAAAAATATACTGGATAAACCGTTTCTGTTTGAAAACATATTCCGGTATTCTAACTGGATCTTCAATGCTTTACAGAAAATAGACACGTTTAATTGAAGAGTATTCCAAAATCAGTTTAGGCGTTTATATTTTTGTATATCATTTGCAACCAGTTATGAATAGTACGATCATGGATTCCGGCATGGAGCTCCTGGCAAAAACCGGGCAAGCGTTACTGTTGGCGCGTGATCTAAGCAGTGCAACCTGCATTATAAGTTCTGTCGCGCGAAAAATTACGGAGGCCGATGGTGCTACATTTATTCTGCGTGAAGGAAACTATAGTTTCTATGCAGATGAAGATGCCATGAGCCCTTTGTGGAAAGGAAGTCGCTTCCCTATAGACACTTGTCTGGGTGGCTGGTCTATGACGCATGGAAAGGTGGCTATCATTGAAGATGTTTATGCAGATGACCGGGTGTCACCGGATATATACCATCCTACATTTGTAAAAAGCATCGCGATCGTACCCATTGGTACGGACCATGCAACAGGAGCGTTAGGTGTATATTGGGCAGAACATCGTGTTATTTCACACGAAGAGATAGCACTATTACAATCACTGGCGGACCTCGCAGCAAGCGCGCTCGAAACCATCAAAGTATATACTGACCTGGAGCAACGCGCTAAAGACGCTGCAGCGCAACATGAACTGGTAAGTAAGGAGCTTGCACTGATTACGAAAGAGTTTGAGTCCTTTTCTTATTCTATATCGCACGATCTTCGTGCTCCGCTTCGTGCGATCATTGGTTTTTCGAAGATGTTAGAGGAAGACTATAGCAAGACGCTTGACATGGAGGGACAGCGTGTACTCGGTGTCATTCAGCGGAACGCAGGAAAAATGGATACGCTGATCAATGACTTACTGAAATTCTCACGCCTTGCGCGAAAGGAATTACAAAGAAATACCATTGATACCTATAAACTCCTGCAGAGCACGATCAATGAAATTAACCAATCCACTGTACATAAAAGTACGATCCAGATAGGTACGTTATTTCCATCTTATGCAGACTATTCTTTGCTTAGCCAGGTATGGGCAAATCTGATATCGAATGCAATTAAATTTTCCTCCAGGAAAGAAAGACCCTTTATTGAAATAGGCTCGTATAGGAAGGACAATGAAATTATTTACTTCATCAAAGACAACGGTGCAGGCTTTAACATGGCGTATGCGGACAAGTTGTTTGGTGTTTTCCAAAGATTACACAAGCCAACGGAATTTGAAGGAACCGGAGTAGGGCTCGCCATTGTGCACCGGATTGTTACCAAGCATGGTGGTACGGTGTGGGCTGATGCGGTGTTATCCGAAGGTGCAACGTTTTACTTTTCATTACCGGATCATGAAAATCAGGTCGTCAACAATCCTTGAACAGTATATATAGTTATTCCGTCTGTGCTCTTTCTGTTCGGGATTTTCCAGTGTATTGATCATCCTTTTTTGCAATGAGTGCTGTGATCAAGGTATAGTAATCTTCTTTCGAAGAAATTGAAGTATTCGTTTCCAGCAAATCTTTTGTTTCTTCATCCAGAAGTTTAGTGATGGTTTTAATTACATCGTCAAGCTCTGTAGCACAAACATCCATCATATTTATATGCTCTACCAGTTCATGATCGTAATTATCCTGTGACGAAACGGTTGCACGTTTCATCAGGTATACCAGCCCGAGAATACGGGCCAGCGGTCCCCTCACCTTATGCGAATTAAAGAACGCGTATTCGATTAGTTTCCTGTTCAAAATCTGGATATCCTTCGTCCGCTCCTCAACCAGCACCTCAAGCCTCTTATTATAGGTTGCAATCACTTCATTCTGGGCCGAAATTTCGATGCTGGTTTGCTCCAATTGCTCATTGACATCAAAAACCCGAACCCGCTCCCGTTCAAATTCGCATTTATAGAGGTAATTAATATATACCGTATTGCCGATGCGCGCGATTATCTCAAAGATATTCATGAGAACAGTGTCGTCTTTACCGTCATCTGTTATCCATTCGAAACGGTACAGCTGAACGAAAATCATCATCCCAAGTACCAGAAAATATATCACTACAAATACATTTCGGTCCCAGCCAGAAAAAATGATAAGGAGAACGATAATGAGCCCGAACATGTCCAGGGAGTTTATACCAAACATCCCTCCCTGAAAAAAGAATCCACCTATAATTGAAAGTATAAATATACACATCACAAACCGGGTGCTCCCACGTGAACCACGGGTATAGATGATCAATCCATAACATGCACCATATACTACTATGCTTACCGCTGCTTTTAGGGCGGCATCATAACTAGATTTGTATAAATCAAAAGTTAGATAAAGGAGAATAATGAGAATCGTACTCACTATAAAACGGAGTAAGATGTTAATCTCCAATGTTCGCTGATGCGCAGGATATCGGTTGATCATCTCATTTAGTTGTTACCTTTCACTCTGGCGTTGGAAAGTTTGCAACTCAAATACGCGGTATACTTCCTCCATATCCCGCAGAACAATTGTTTCCACCCTTGACTCGGACAGTCGTAAGAAGTATCCACCGGGCTGATCTTCAGCTTCCGGAAGTACTACATCACCGGGGGCTACGATAACACGCTTGAATCGCTGCCGTGAAATGGTTCTGACGAAATATTTCTTTACATACTCGAGCGTGGCGGCTGCTGCATAGCGTTGTGACTCTTTGCTGATGCTTTTATGATCCAGTATATTAAATATTATCCCTGCAGGATGATGCTTAATCATCAGGTCCGCGATAGTATCAATACCAGCTTTGAATATAAGTTCTGGAGTAAAACCTTGCCATATTATTTCCATAATCTCGTCATCCACCATATTGACGATCAAATATGTTCGTCCGGTAGTAGTCGTGAGCCTGAGCAATTCTATTGTATTCATAGACGTTGATTCATAAGCGGTGTTACAGTACGATGCTTGCATCATATTTGCTGTACACCGATAAACAACCTTGTTAATTGATACTATATATACTTACTGTTGTTTGATCCAGACAATGGCTGCATCCATACCTTCGAAGTAGGAAAATCGTAAAATCTCCGTTACCTGACCCATCGTTTCTTCTACAGACATCTTGGTAAAGACTTCCGTTGGTAGAACAATCGCGAGATGCGAATACCCCGCGCTAATAGCTTTTAGTGTCCATTCTGTAACAGACCACGCTTGATCATCCGGATGGATTGTGCCTAGATGCGTTGTATCCGCAATGACCTTACCAGTCTTAAAGTGTTCTATCGCAGCAAGCAATACATTCAAAGCGGCCCTGTATTCTTCTGAAGTAGAAGCGGCTTTCCAGCGCATAACCACAGCATTGGCTTCTGCACTATAATAGACTACCACATAATCTTGGTCGTAATATATTTCCATGGTTCAGTATATATAGTCTTAAATAGATAAGAATTTAATCACAACGCGCAATTGATTTTTGAAGCCATTCTTTAGCTGACGCAATACTCGATACCGCTTTCATTTCAAAAGCCGCTTCAGGTTTATTTTCTGCATGCAAGGCTTCATATTCTTCAAGTGCAAACTGTCCAAACGTATCAAAATCTATAGTTTCGCTTTCTAGTGTGTGTAATATCGTGACCATTCTATATTTCTTATTCTTAACAATGAGATATTACTAATTATAGTATATCGTATAGCGCTACTGCTTTATCATCCAATTGAAGGCATCTTCCCTGCTATCAAAATAGCAGTCTATGAAAGTTTTACTTGCATCTCCTTTAAGTGACTCGATACTCATTTGAGCAAAAATATCGGCAGGCATAATAATGGCGGAGTGAGTCAGACCTGCCTTCTCTGCTGCGGGAAACCAACTGGCTATAGCCCACTCGCTATCGTCCGGATGGAGAGCTCCAACATTTCGAATATCGAAAATAACTTTTCCCGTTCTGAATTTATCGATGGCAACAAGAAGCGTACTCAAGCCTTCCCTATATTCGTCTGACATCGGAGACATTATCCATTTCATGATCAGCATACCATTATCTTTATCGAAGTGGATGCTGGCGTACTCTTTTTCAAAATAAAGCTCCATGTCTATAATTCAATCTATTCTATATGTGTATTACTTATCCGTACGTTCGCTTTTCAAAACTTCATCACCATGAATGAAACCTTCGTTTATCCAGTCGTATGCTTCTTGTTCAGTACCAAAGTAACCTGTAGGTATTCTCTTCTTTACCATCGTTGTTGCTCCAGTTACACTGAATTGAGCAAATGTTCCTTCAGGAATTATGAAAGCAACTTTTTCATACCCTGCACTTATAGCCAGTTCATACCAATATTCAGCAATCCATAACTGGTCTTCCAGAAACAGAGCGCCAAGACCGCTGGTATCGAAAATAACCCTACCGGTTTTAAAATGTTGCATGGCACCAATGAGAACAAGCATTCCTTCGCGGAATTCCTTGGATAACGATGGTTTTATAAACGTAGTAACCAACGTACAATTCGTTTCATTGTACTGAATTGTAATATAGTCCTCCTCAAAAAAAATTCGCATATATATACTTGTTTAACTTACCTAGCGACCAATTAACCACTCCAGTGCCAAATCAATATTACTAAAGTATGCAAACGGTACTAAGTCGGCACCCTGGCTGATCGTATCTTCTACCGAGAGTTGTGTGAAAATTTCCTGCGGTATAATAAAGGCTGAATATGAGCCACCAGCGCTTTTTAACTCCAGCGCATATTCTGTAGATGCCCATTGCTGATCGTCCGGATGTATGGTACCCAGGTGTGTCGTATCCCATACAATTTTACCGGTTCCATACTCTTTAACCGCATCAATAACCTTATACGATCCTGCACGCAATTCTTCTGACGTTGGAGATACGAGCCATTGTGCAATTATGACTCTCCGCATCACATCGAAGCTGATCAACATATAGTCTACTTGAAAGTATGTTTCCATCGTATCCTTAATTTTAGATATTCTTTACTCGTTGTTCACTGACATGAGGCTACACGCTGCATTGTCATATATATACTGCAGTTACGCCATTTTTAATTTTCGGAGCTCTTCTTCGGTAGCCTTAAGCTTTTCAATGATCTTGTTGGTTGCCTGTCTGTTACTTTCAGAAGTAATTCGCGCACGCTCTGCGTCTGCTGCCTGTACACGGTCAAGCTCATGTTGTTTGCGAACCATTTCTTCTTGTGTCGCCTGCAGCTCTTCAAGATTTTGCCGCATCTCTTCTTCTGTCGAGCGCATCTCCTCTGCCTGGCGCTGTGATGACTCTAACAAGCTTTGCATTTTCTCCGTAGTTCGTACGCTTTGCAGCGCAGACGCAACAAACTCTCCAGCTTTCTCGAGGAAGGCTACTTGATAATCTTCAAATTCCTCAAGGCTTGCGAGTTCAATGATCGCTTCCGTTTTATCATTGTATTTCATTGGCACGATCACAACAGAGCGGGGTGTAGCTTCACCCATTCCGGAAGTTATATAGGTATATCCTTGTGGTACCCTTGTAAGAAATGTAGTTTGACCTTCCAGGTATGCCTGGCCAATCAGCCCTACACCAATTTCAATTCTCCGTTCAACAAATTTCTTTCTATCGAAAGCGTAACATGCGGTAAGTTCAAGGTAAGGTTCTGTTTCGTCTTCTTTTAATACGAAAAGTCCGCCCTGCTGAGCGCCCATATATTTCGTTAGGAATCGTACGACTTCATTCGACAAATCCAAAAAATTATTTTGATAATTGCGAACCGTCTCTGAAAATTTGGTCAATCCTTCATTGGTCCACAACCTGCGCTCTTCTTCTTTTTTCATTTGCTTCAGCTGATCGCGCATGTTGACAAGTCTTCCCGCCAGGTTAACTTCGTTGAGGCTTCTGTTTGCATCGTTCAGCGAAGTCCATTCGGTATCATATTTACCGACAGAGATATCTTCAATAAATCCACTTGCCTGCTGAAGGTTACTGATGGATCGCTCGATCATTTCTTTAGGATTATCGAAATATACTTCCGCCCCAGGATTGAATACATATTTACGATTGTTCTCTTCCAACGAAGCCAACAGAGAGAGACGTGAACGATCATCGCTCTTAATTTTATACACTATAAAACCTAACGTAGGAAGGCTTACGACCAGAATAAAAATCTGCAAGTATATATTACCATCGATCGCAGCCTGGTAGCTATCCTCTGCCTTCCACAGCATCGTATCTTCAAAAATCTGAGCTTTTACCCCTACATCATTCCAATGCATGAATACCTTTAATCCACGATCTTCTTCCAACATCTTTTGAAATGTATGCATACTGTCCATATCTACCATATGTTCCATCTGCGTTACAAATTCACCATACTCTACAAATGTTTTTTTAAGATCTTTCAGCCCAGATATATCATAGGATTGCGCCACAAGTCTTGTTTCAAGCTCGCTAAACATTGCATCAACGCCTTTGATCGCTGACGTTGTAGGACCTAGCATCTCTCTATTCTTTGTAACGCCATACGCCCGTATACCAAGATCCATGTTATGGAGTGTATAGCTTATCAATTGTTCAACTTTAAAGCTAATGGCCTTTGCCTCCTGCTTAATGTTATTATTCTTTACGATGGTTTTCTTATATTGAAAAATAAGAGCAACATTCATGATCAGGAGTCCTGCGATCAGTACAACAGCCATGAGAATTATATTCCTTGCAAAAAAATTCTTAATCCGTTTTTTCATTCTGGTGTATTCGATGAAGAGTTAAGTATATAATTGAATACTCCTGGTGTCTTAAATCGATTCTGCCCGCTTATATTCAGTATTCATCCAGTCATGCGCTGCCTGGTGATTATCGAAAGTGGCAAAGAGGAGAATACCAACTTCTTTGCTGACTACATCTTCTGCTGGTAGTTTTGAAAAATCGTCTGCAGATACAATGGTAGCTTGATGAGAATAACCTGATCGCACTGCCATGTTAGTCCAGGTCGTGGCAGACCATTGCCGGTCTTCAGATGTAACTTCACCCAGCTGTACTGTGTCTATAATAACTCTACCGGTTTTAAATTGCTGCATTGCAAAAAGCAAAGTATTAAGTCCCAATCTATATTCCTCCGATGTGGGATTACTCTTCCATTTCATCACAACGATTGCATTACGCTTGTCATGCTCGATACTCACAAATTCCTTTTCAAAGTAGGGCTGCATACTTAATTATCTGTTATATAGGTATATACTTTTCAATGTCATCGTCACCGCTCCGTCACACATGGACCGTCTATACATGAAGTGTATTCAAATTCTATACTTACAGAATCTATACGCTCTTCTGTATCCCCTTTACTTCTTGGCTTCGGGTGACGTTCCCAATTCTTCCATCATTTGTCGAAGCACTTGTTCCTGTGCAAGAAGCTGTTCTTCTTTTTGTTTGATCTGTTCTGATTGAGCACGCGTTTCATTTTCCTTTTCCTTCAATTTCTCAATCGTCTTTAACATCATTTGCTTTTGTGCCTCCATTTGTGAAGCACTGCGTTCGAGTTCCTTGTTACGCCTGGATTCCGATTCCATGGTAGCTTGCAATTCTTCCATTGCCTGGCGTAGCTCTTCCTCCTGTGCGAGTGATTCCTTTTCTTTTTCCTTTAGCTTCTCGATTGTGCGGAACATCATCTGTTTCTGAGCATCGAGTTGCCCGGAAGTTCGTTCGAGTTCTCTTGCACGTTTCGCTTCGCTCTCCGATGTTGCTTGCAACTCTTCCATAGTCTGACGCAACTCTTCTTCTTGTGCCTGACTCTCAGCAAGCAATCGATCAACTTCGAGTTTGGCTTTTTTTATAATAGTTATGTCCTTCGCAAAAATGGCAACGGCAAATACTTCACCGCGGTCATTGCGCATAGGCACGTGCTGAATCGAGTAGTGCATCCCGCTATATTCAGTTTCCAGATGAACAATTTCCCCGGCCAATGCACGATCATATATAGGCTTAATCTCTCTGCCTGCGGAGGAAGCCAACTTTAGCAAGTCTGCGTTAACCTCCAGTTTACTACCGCCAGCCTGAAAAGATTTTTGCGCTACAGTATTATAGTTTAATACTTTATATTCAGTATTGAATGTCAGAATGGAATCTGTTGAAGCATTCATCATGTCACGGAGATAACGTTCTTTATTCTGCGTTTCTACCAACACGCGCTGCATCTCTTCCTGTGTAGCCGCCAGTTCTTCCATATTCTGACGCATCTCTTCCTCCTGTGCGTGCAGATTTTCCGTCTGTTGTCTGCTCAATGATAACAACCGATTAGTTTGCTCAGAGTTTCGTGCAGAAGATATAGCGGATGCTATATTTTCACAGACTTTAACTATAAACTCCATTTTATACTTTTGATATGGCTCAAAAGATGCAAGCTCTAATACTCCGTAAACTGAATCATTTACTTTCAGTGGAACGATGAAAATTGAACGTGGTGTAGCATATCCCAAGCCCGAAGTTATATTCACATAGTTATCGGGAACTTGCTTCATAAAAATCGGCTCGCGTTCTTCCCAACACTGACCAATCAGACCCTGACCTCTATATATAATCTTCTCTTCAAACTTCTTTTTATCCCATGCATAGCAGGCCTGAAGCTTCAGGTATACTTCACTTTCCTCACCATCATCACTGATAATAAAAAGGCTTCCCTGATTGGAACTGGTATATTTTACGATGTTGCGGATAATCGCATCGCCCAACATTTGAAGATCGTTCTGGTTCCGAATAATATCAGCAAATTCGGCAAGACCTGTAACGGCCCAGTTTCGTTGACGCTCTATTTCTGTGTTATGTTTTAGATTGTCGCGCATCTCCAGCAACGCCTTTCCCATAGCATCACGCTCGCTCAGCAATTGAAAATCAGCAGTGTACTCACCTTTACCAATTTGTTCTGCAAAAATCAATTTTCCGTTTATACCATCCATCAGGTTGGTAAGCGCTTGCGTGATTTGACCGATCTCGTCTTTTCGCTTCTCAAAAGTCGCTTTCACCATACTTCCCTCTCCGATCTCACGAATCACATCTTTCAATTGTATAATGGGCTTTACTAAACGAGTGACCGATAGAAAATAAGCTATAGCGGAAGTGCCTATAAATAGTACCAACATAATCACCAGCACAAACGTTATGACGTTGTTCGAATGCTGCTTTTCACTTCGCGCGGTTTCAATTTTAGTATATAACAGTTTTACCTGCGCATCCAATTTGATTTTAAAATCTTTGGCTTGGGGCACCACGACACGATCCCATCTCCGAATCGCATTGTTGAGCAATTCACTGTCTGCATAAGACGAATCATTCTTCAACGTATTCATCAACTTTGCTTCTTCCATCAGAATTAACTGAAACTCCTCCAGCATATTCAGTAAACTCTTCTTTTCGTCTTGCTGAGGCAAATTATCCAGTACCTCAGTCAGCTCCTGCTTTAGTTCCTGATAGCGCGTCCTATAGATCACTTCCTGATCTTTTTTCTCTTGCCGCTCCGTTGGATTGTGTATCCAACGATTTGTTAACCGTATAGAATTATTCTGTAGCGTACTCAGCTCCTTTAATGAAGAAAAGAGTGGCATATATACCTGATCGATCTGATTATCCAGCTCTGCATTTTTCTTCAGCGTCAGAAAACAAGAGAGTACAGCAGCTATAGCTACCACCAGTATAACCAGGTATCCAATGGATATCTGATGCGAAAGATTAAATTTCAATTTCATAAAAAATGCGCTTTTCTTCGTTTAAATGATACATGAACTGGCTTGGGGCGGATGTATTAAATTGTATTTACTTTGAATTTTCGTTTCGATAAGGCAAAAAACTATAGATGGCAAAAACCATTTCAACTTCAATGCAAACATGAAATTTTATAGCCGTTATACTTACCATATACTTATGCAGGAGTAAGCCCCCTGCCTGGTAACAAAAGTATATTCTTCGCAAAGGAATTGATGTCTGTTTTAATGCTTACCAAACGATCTTTATTTACTGAAAATGACCTCAGTATTTTTACTGACATAACTATAGATCTTGCGTATCAATCGATCGCTGCTCATTCAGTTTTTCCGGAAAGAAACTTCCTGAGGATTTTCTCTATCGGATATACCAGTAGGGCAATGACAGCCTGAACAAAAAAGTTAATAACAGGCGATGTATTGGTGGTCCAATAGCTTTCTGCCAGATTCTGTATTAGTTCAATGATCAAAATCAATGTTAAAAATGTGAGTATACGGGTCACAAATTCATAGCGGCTTTCCTTCCGGTTGAGCCTGAATGTTATACCTAGCAATGCGCCGAAGAAGATGATCTCAAGCAAATAAAACCATGAAGTTTTCCAATACGGAGGCACGACATTAAAATGAATAAGCTGTTCTTCGGAGACTGATCCCAAAGCATCGCGAATGCGGACGTGAAGATCATACGAGCCTGCGGGAAGAAGTTGATACGAGAGCGAGGCATTGGGAGTCCATGCTGTCCATTGATCGGAGAGACCATTTAGTTTATACTGATATTGTGTTCCCAACAACCCGCGATAATCAGGGTGTACAAATTCAAAGGCAAGCGAACTATTATCCTGGTCAACTTGTAAATCACGCACAGGCAAAAGCTCTCCGCCTTTACTCCGTACTTCTTTCAAAAGTACTTTATGCGATACAGGTGCTTCGCTATACTTCGAAGAGGATATTCGATAGAGTTCATTCGTGCCGGTTGTCACCCAGAACTCTCCTGCATGTTGCACATATAGCGACTGAATCTGTTTGAAAAACCCAAGTACATTCAGGCCTTCATGCTGTACTGCATCATCGGAAAGGCACATCCAATGGTCACCATTAAAGACCCAGATATTTTCATTGCTTAGTATAACACGTTCAATTTTACCAAGCTGTTTTACAATCTCACGGTCGTGCAAAAGCACTTTACGTCCAGCATCATAGTAAAAACAGTCATGCGAGGCTATAAAATATACTTTACCATTGCGAACGAACGAATAGACCTCATCATTAAAAGGGTTTTCGATACGCAATGTCTGAGTTATACTATACTGATTATCAGAACCGCACTTCAATTGATAGACTGCGCTTCTCCCGGTGAGCCATACTTCCTTCTCATTTGTGCGATTGATATGTACTATATCATCTTCAATCTTTAGCGAAGACGTTATTCCCCACTGCCCTTTAGCACCTTGCCGGGAGAACACTTTCAATACATGACCATCTGTAAATGAAAATATAGTAGCTGACGAAACATCACATGTGAATACAAGTGTATTATCGCCATCAAGTTGAGAAGCCTTACCTTCCTTTATTTCAAACAGGCCTCCGGTTCCACCGGAAAGCAAACTACCTTTAAGTTGTTTGATGCTTATGCTCTTTCCTGAAAAACCGACAACAGGTTTATAGGTATAGCGAATCGACTTCAGTTCACGGTGACGCTCAAATACCTTTTTGGGCTTCCTTAAAAAAATCCTTCGTAGAAATCCTTCCTTTTGTTTTTTTTCTTCAATCGGCTTCTTCACTTCAACAGGTTCCTTAACTTCTGTAGACTGTTGTAATGCTTCTTCTTTTTTCTTTCTTGATCGCAGAAAAGAAAAAGGCTTCCGTTTACTCTTCGCATTCTTGTCTTCTACCGATTGGTTCACAGCTGCGGTTGTAGCTGACTTTTTTTCTTTAACCGCTGGTTTATTTACTTTCGGATATCCCTTAATCACTACCTGCTTCAATGTAGTTTGATAGTCCTTTACCTCGTTGAGAAAATACATTCCTGTACTCGTGCCTACATATAGTGTATTTTCAAAAGGCATCACCGCCAGAAGATTTCCTTCCATACCAGGGAAGTTAGAATAACAGCGAAACGGCAGATCGGGTGCAATGCGTGTGAAACCATATGCATGCGCTACCCACACACCCAAGTCGCGATCATTTCCCAGCGCATATACTTCATTATCGGGTAAGCCCGTACGATAATTGACAATTTTATCAATTGCCCCTGTGGTGGCGTTCAGAAAAACAACGCCTCCACGAAGCGTCCCTATAGCAATCAGGTTATTGCTGATCCAGCGGCATGATGTTAATTCGGACTGTTCTATATAGCCATCATCTTTTGTATTTACTTTCGTGGCCTTTCCGTTGCGCATCCAGTACAATTCATTCTGGTCTGTTCCAATCAGCGAGACGGATTTATTCGTGGGATGCCTGGCTGTAAAAAGAATCCAGGTGTCTTTGGGAATACCTGCATGAACAGGCCTTAACTTTCCTTTGCGATAGGTATATATAGTTTTGTCTTGTGTTTGAAGTAGTAGCGAACCCGACAAAAAAAACATATTGGTAAACTCATTGCTCTCCGGTGCACGTATAGACCGAATAGTTTTGGTCGACTCCAGGTATAGGTATAGTGTTTGATTGCTTATAAAAAAAATACTATCGTTACGTTGTTCTGCCTTCAGAATACCATCGGGACCAACTTTACTGAACAATGGAATATAGGAGGCATTGGCCAGGCCGGTTGTATACTGCAAATATCCAAAGCCCATTTTACCGGCAACATATACCTGGTTCTTTGGTGTGATCAGGACATCATAAACGGAACCTGGGCATCGAACGAGATCCCAGCTTCTTCCGTCATAGCGCAGTACGCCCCCCTTGTTAGCTATATAGATCAGTCCATTGCTATCTTGCTCTACATCGAAATTTTCGGGATCATACCGGTTATCATCGTATGCATGATGTGTTAAAAAATAATCGCCTTCCTGCGCAGAGCACATGAAAGTATAAATCATTAATACGAAAAATGCGCTAGCGTACTTCATTTCAGTCTCTTTTCTCTCCGTATGGTTTTTTACCGAATCACGTTATACCACTACCAATACTTATCGACTAATAGGTGGTGGATGTCAGCAAAATGCCATGAAGTCAAAAGTAGTGTTTGTCGAAAAAAGAGCTTGCCCGAAAACTTCGCTAGGAATGTGCACATTTAATGCTGAATTCAGCGTCCGTATTTATACTTACCCTCTGTCTGTTGCAAATCGGTTTATATTGTTCGTTACGCCATAAAGAATCTGTAATTACAGCTTCTTAACATTTGGATTAGTTAACGCAGACTGTTAATTTAATTGTAGATTCCCCCTCCCTCCTGATCTCGTTTGATCACAACGCCCATCGGGAATCAAATAGTTGCTTTTAATTATCTGCACTGTGCAGCTGGAATTTTCCTGATACTAATCGCTTGTTCTAATAATGAACCCGTTCGCTACCAAACAACCCGAAGATTACGAAGCATTGTTGGCTTCTATTGTTGACTGTACAGATGATGCCATTTATAGCAGTTCACTTGACGGAACAATTACAAGTTGGAACAGAGGAGCTGAGAAACTCTTCGGCTTCACAAAGCAAGAAACTTTAGGAAAACATACTTCGCTATTTCTTCCTCCGGATCGACACAATGAAGAATCTCAATTATTCGAGCGATTGAAAAAAGGAGAATATATAGAGCACTTCGAAACTGAAAGACTACGAAAAGACCACAAGCTTATCTATATATCATTAACCATATCGCCTCTTAAAAATCCACAAGGTAGTATTGTAGGCTACGCTAAAATTGCTCGCGACTATAGCAAACAACGCAAATCGCGCGAAACGTTTAAAGCGTTACTGGAATCTGCTCCGGACGCTATGGTGATTGTGCGCAACGATGGAAAAATCCATATGGTAAACGCGCAAACTGAAAGACTCTTCCTCTATAATCGAGAAGAAATTCTGGATCAGAGTGTCGAGATGCTCATACCACAACGGTATCATGGACATCATCCGCATCATCGCTCAAACTTTTTTGCTGACCCGCGCGTGCGCAGCATGGGTATAGGCCTCGAGTTGTATGGCAAACGTAAAGATGAAACGGAGTTTCCGCTAGAGATCAGTCTGAGTCCTTTGGAAACAGAAGAAGGAACACTGGCACTCGCAGCTATACGCGATATAACAGAACGAAAAAAATCTGAAGAAAAATTCAAGGGCTTATTGGAATCCGCTCCCGATGCGATGGTAATTGTAGGACAAGACGGAAAAATTCAAATGGTGAATGCGCAGATCCATAACATTTTTCAGTTTGAAAGAAATGAGATTGAAGGTATGCCCATCGAAAAACTTATACCGGAACGTTTTCATCATGCACATCCGAAACATCGGCAGAATTTTTTCCAGGATCCGCGTGTACGCGGTATGGGTATAGGACTCGAGTTGTTCGGCAAACGAAAAGACGGAACCGAATTTCCGATAGAAATAAGTTTAAGTCCCCTCGAAACAGAAGGAGGCACACTGGCACTTGCGGCCATCCGCGATATCACTGCGCGCAAAAAATCAGAGCAGCAGATTCAGCAACTGAACCGCGAACTGGAAGAACATATAGTTGAGCTCGAATCATTTTCATATTCAGTATCACATGATCTGCGCGCACCGTTGCGGGCGGTAGATGGATTTATAGCGATCTTCCTGGATAAATATCACACCACTGTTGATGCCGAAGGGAAACGCTTACTCGACAACATCCGGAGAAATGTTATCAAGATGGGCAACCTCATCGACGATCTTCTTATGCTCTCACGCATTGGCATGAAAGATATAGAGCTCACTCCTATTGACATGAATGCACTTGTGAATTCTGTACTGGAAGAACTCAAGGAAGCCAAGACGACTGCCCAGGTACATGTGCAGGTTGGCATGCTGCCCGAAACGAACGGAGATCTTGCACTTATAAAGCAAGTATTTCTCAATCTTATTTCTAATGCTGTTAAATACTCTGCAAAAAAAGAACAACCGGTCATTGAAATCGGAGCAACAAAACAAGATTCTGAAATTCATTATTTCGTTAAAGATAATGGTGTGGGCTTCGACATGGAATACTATAACAAATTGTTTGGAGTTTTTCAACGACTGCACAATCCACATGAATATAGCGGCACCGGTGTGGGGTTAGCTATAGTCAAGCGAATTATAGCACGGCACGGTGGTCGTGTATGGGCTGAAGGAGAAGAAAACATAGGTGCCGTTTTTTATTTTTCATTAACTATAAATTCACAAACGAATGGAACAAGCTGATCGTGTAGAGATATTGCTAGTAGAAGACAATCCGGATGATGCGGAGTTGACGATACACGCCTTAAAGCAAGGCAACAGCAACGTAAACTTCCTGCATATAAACGATGGCGTAGAGGCGCTCAACTTTGTATTCGAGAAGAAGAGTTACGAGAACAAGCGAATACAAAAAGATCTGAGACTTGTGTTGCTGGATTTAAAGCTTCCTAAAATCGATGGGCTCGAAATCCTTAAAAAGATTCGTGAAAATGATAGCACCAAATCTTTACCTGTTGTTATCCTTACATCTTCGAGAGAAAAGAAAGATATCATTACAGCGTATGGCCTTGGCGTGAATAGTTATGTAGTGAAGCCGGTAGAGTTCGAGTTTTATGTTCATGTAGTAAAGACGATAACATTGTATTGGAATACAATAAATGAAAAGCCTGTATAGGCAGATCTGAAAATGAATACTACACCCAGCCGGGATACTGACATTATTCTTGTAGAGAACAATGATCAGGATTCAGAATTGATTACCAGGACACTTGCTAAAAATAGTATCCTGAACAATACCATACGTCTCAAAAATGCTGGGGAACTACTGGATTTTCTTTTTGAAAAAGGGAGTTACGAAACGATAACATTGAAACACCTTCCCAAAGTAATTTTAATGGATGTAAGTCTTCCGGATAATATCAGTGGGTTGGAAGCACTAAAACAACTGCGAAGTAACAAGGCGACCCGAAATATACCGGTGATGATCTTTACCTCCGGTGAAGGTGACCATAAACTCTTTGAGCAATACAAACTTGGTGTCACCACCTATATTCATAAGAAACTTGATTTCGAAAAATTCGAAGAAGCACTGCTACAGGTACAGCTATATTTAAAAACGTATCGCATTTTGATACTGGAAGACAACCCTGACGATGCTGAATTACTCCTCTACGAAATCGCATCCTTTAATATTCAGCTCGTTTCTAAAATTGCCAGTAACAAAGAAGAATATATACTGGCGCTGGAGAGCTTTGACCCCGATGTTGTTATCGCAGATTTCAATATACCTCCCAACTTCGATGCCATACAAGCCATTCGACTTCTCCGCAAGAAAAATCCCCGTGTTCCATTCATTTTGATCTCAGGAGGACTAACGGAAGAATTTGCAGCCGGCTGCCTGAGTGAAGGTATAGATGATTACCTTTTAAAGTCAAACCTGAAACGCTTTCCGATCAGCTTGACGAACATGCTTCGCAAAAAGAAAACTGAGGATGAAAAGGACCTTGCGTTACAAATGCTGAAGGAAAGCGAAGAACGTTATCGTAAGATCATTGAAACCGCCCAGGAAGGTATATGGGTACTGGATGCACAAAACCAGACTATATTTGTTAACAAGCGGTTGGCCGAGATGCTTGAGTTTACAGAAGAAGAAATGATGACGAGGTCTTTTTTCGCGTTTATGGATGAAGAAGACCGCGCGCGTTCGATCGAGCATTTCAAAAAACTTGAGAAGGGGAAAAAAATATCCCTCGGAATAAAATTAAATTCAAAGACAGGCAAAAAGGTATGGACGTCTATATCCGGAAATCCTTTATATAACAAAGAAGGGCACTATACCGGAGCCTTTGGTATGATTACCGATATTACTGCGTTGAAAACCGTGCAGTTCAACCTGGAGTCGAAGATTACCGAACTGAATGCTTTTCTATATCACACTTCGCATGTACTGCGTGGACCGGTATCTTCCTCCCGCGGGTTGATCAATGTGTTAAAAATGGTTTCACAAGACAGCGAGGAGCAGGATTTTTTAAAAATGCTGGATGATTGCAATGTGGAAATGATAACGATGCTGGAAGAGCTCACGCGAATTTCTACTCTATACTATAAACCTTTCATTCACGACCGGATTGATTTTGAAGAACTCGTTCGCGATGTGATTCATGATCTGCGTGAATATCCGAAAAGCGAAAAGGCAACGTTTACCATATACGCTGACAAGGATATATCTTTTTACAGCGATCCTTTCATAATCAAGCCTATATTTCTATGTCTCTTCAAGAATTCCATTACCTACTCAGATGACTCCAGGGAATGTGAAATCACTGTAAACGTGCAGCAAGAAAACAAAACGGTTAAAATAGAAGTGATCGACAATGGTGATGGTATTCCCCTGGAATTTCAATCACGTGTATTTGATATGTTTTACCGCGCACATAAAAAAGCCCGCGGTCCCGGGTTAGGTCTATATATAGTACGACATATCATTGAAAGGCTGAATGGCAAAATAAGTCTTCAGAGCGAAAAAGACATTGGAACTACAATAACGCTAATGATTCCTATTCCCACAGTGCTGCCAGCCATAGTGAGACACGATTGATTCCGTATGCCGTATACTATATTTAAGCACTCAGTTTCACGGAAGTAAATTTGGCAACTTTCAGACGGAGTTCTTCCGGATCGAATGGTTTACTGATGAAGTCGTTCATGCCCATCTCCATTACTTTATCACGCATGCCACTCATGGCAGCAGCCGTAAGCGCAATGATGGGTATATCTTTGAAGTAAGGGTCTTCCATTGAGCGGATCTTGCGCGAAGCCTCATAGCCATCCATACCTGGCATCTGAAGATCCATGAATACCATATTATAGGATTTACTGCCAATCATGGTTAACGCTTCAAGACCGTCATTGGCTATATCTACAGCCACGCCCCATTGCTCCATAAAGTTAGACGCCACCAACTGGTTGATACGATTATCTTCTACGAGCAGCACACTAATCGTTTTATCATTTACAAACTTACCGGACGCAACACGTTTTTCTAAAACACGCACACCTTTACTTTTCTCCATGAGCAACACAAACGAGAATGTAGAGCCATATCCGGGAACACTTTCTAATTCAATCTTGCTACCCATTAAGTGAAGTAATCCCTTTGTGATGGTCAAGCCAAGCCCTGTACCACCAAACCTGCGGGTGATATCATTATCAGCTTGTGAAAAGTGATCAAATATAGTATCGAGCTTGTCGGCATCTATACCGATGCCGGTATCTTTCACCGCGAAAAGCACTTTGCATTTACCGTTCTCTTCACCCAGCGATGTAACCGAAAATTCAACATAGCCGCGCTCGGTAAATTTGATAGCGTTACTCAACAGGTTTGTAACAACCTGAGAAATACGCACCGTGTCGCCCTTTACAAATTCAGGCAAATGCCCATCGTATTTCATATATAGGGCGATGTTTTTTTCTTTCGCACGCTGCTCCAGCATTTGCTTCGTGTCTGATAACAGCGAATTCAAATTGATATCAATGGATTCGAGTACGATCTTACCGGCTTCAATTTTACTGAAATCAAGGATGTCGTTAATGATGGTTAACAGGTTGTGGCCTGAGAACTTTAATAAATGAAGACGCTCGCGTTGATCTTCACGCGGATCATTCTGCAACATTAGATTGGTAAGCCCTATAATAGCGTTCATCGGTGTACGTATCTCGTGACTCATCATCGAGAGGAACAAACTCTTGGCACGCGTGGCTTCTTCTGCTTTCTCTTTTGCAATTTGAAGAGATGCCTCAAACTCTTTCCGCTTGGATATATCGCGGGCAGAAGTCTGAAAGCCGATCATATCACCTTTATCATCGAAAAACGGATGAGCATTCGATTCGAACCAAATATAGGAGCCATCTTTCCTGCGCATCCTGTATTCGATGGTAGCTGATTTTCCTTCGAAGATTACAGACTGCATGATCTCCCGCACATACGCTTCATCGTCTGCATGTATATTGTCGTACGGAGAACTGCCTATAAGTTCATCAGGAGTATATCCCAAGATCTCTTCCACCGAAGGTGATACAAAGGTGCGAGTAGTGTTCGCATCGGTCTTATATAACGTAATAAGATCTTTCGAATTGCTGGACAGAAGTCTATAGAGTTCTTCACTATCCCTTAATTTTTGATGAACTTCTTTTACTTCGGTGATATCGTGTGTAGTACCTATGTACCCGGTAACTTCTCCATTGGCATTCATCATCCGCGTGCCTTCGCTGACAATCCATCGAACACCACGGGCTGCATTCATAAAACGGAATGCCAGTTTAAGTTCACGTTTACTTTCAACTGCTTTATACCATTCTCTTAATACACGATGGCGATCTTCTATATAGATTGCGTGTAACCATCCTTCATGGAGTGCCTGCTCCTCGGTTAAGCCGGCAATTTCGCACCAGCGCTTATTCACATAGGTACATGCACCAGTTGCATCAGTTTGAAAAATACCAACCGGCGCATTTCCGGCAAGCAACCGAAATCGCTGCTCGCTTTCGGTACGTTCGATCTCTATATTCTTTAATGCAGTTATATCGCGTGATATAACACTTACCTTCAATACTTGACCGTCATTTGAAAATTGCATATTCACGCTTTGGCCAAGCCAACGCTCTTCGCCACTCTTGGTAAGCATGACGAGCTGAAAGTATGTATTACTTTCCTTTGACTTTCGTTGCGCTTTGTAGAACTCGACTACCTCCCGTTGATAATCCGGGTGTACAAGTTCCCAATACTGTTTGGATAATAATTCCTCACGGGTATATCCACAGGCACATTCCATTACCGGATTCACAAAACAGAAGTAACCATTAATATCCAGTTCATAGATCAGGTCGGTTGCGTTCTCCACCATTTCTCTATACTGGCGTTCGCGAGCTTCAAGTTGATCTTGCAGCGTTTGAATCTGCTCGATATTACTGCGTATTTCCTCTTCTGAAGCTTGTAATTCATTATTGAGTACGCTGAGCTGTAGATTAGAATCATGCAAGGTCTTTGCCTTGTCATTCATCTGGCTTGCTATATATTTTAGCTCGATCTGCTTAACAACATTGTTTGCCAGTGTACGCAAACTTGAATATTGAATTTCGGTTAGTGCTTTTGGTGAAGTATCCATTACACACAGCGTACCGATCTTATATCCATCGGATGTAATCAACGGCATGCCTGCATAAAACTGAATTCCCAGTTCACCTGTAACCAAAGGACTGTTTGCAAAACGATTGTCCTTTCGTGCATCTGGCACGATCATCATATCATCTTGTTGAATGGCATGTGCGCAAAACGCATGCTCACGGGGAGTCTCCTGTATATCTAGTCCTACCTTTGCCTTGAACCATTGCCTGCGTGCATCTACTAAACTGATCACGGATATCGAGGCATCACAAATAGCAGCAGTAAGCTTTACGATATCGTTCAGGTCCTCTTCATCTTTTGTATCAAGAACCTGAAGTTTACGAAGCGTTTCCAGTCGGTCTTCTTCTGAAGCGTTCGGAAGGGGGCAGTTCATAGGTTAGGATATCTAGAAATATAAGTGCACTTAAGATGAAAGGATTTTTTGCATAGCTCTTGCTTCGTCCATCAATACCTCATGTGAAGCAATGAGCTTAACGATCCGGTCTTTATACTCGGAACCATGTATAGTATTAGAAGTTTCTTCCAAATGAATAATCTCAGCATATAGCACGTTGGTACACAACAGCGATGTAGAAGATTTTAATTTATGCAGTATGCGTGCAGCATCACTGGCATTGTTCGAAGACACTATATATTTGAGTTCTTCCAATAACACGGGTGTAAATTCCAGGAAAGCACCGAGTAGTTCTTCTTGTATTTTATCATAGCCCCCGGTGAGCTTATTAAATTTATCAACATCAAAAAAACGCTCAGCAGGTTTATTCTTAGCCGCTACATCACGTTCCTGAACAGATACTTCCACAAAGGTCTGGTTCTTCAAAAGAATTTGATTCATTGATCTGTTCGTATTCATACTTTTAAAATTTAAGATTTCAGCCTGAGAATTCATGTACAAAAATGCATTGAAAAGCCACTTTAAAAATCAGCATAAGGCTGATTTTTAGTAAAATCAGGAAGTGTAGAATGATCTAAGTTTTTCACTTAAACAATCCGTAAAATGCGCACAAGAGAGGATGATTTTTAAGCCTTTAAGTTCGGAATCCACACAAAGAAGCTGGACCCGCAACCTTCCTCCGAATTAACCGTTATACTGCCACTCATTTTGCGCAACACTTCATTTACAATATAGAGGCCGATACCCGCACCTTGCGACTGCTGTGAACCTCTATAAAAAAGCTGGAATATATTCTTTTGAATATCGGCAGATATACCGATACCGTTGTCCAATACTTTGATGTGACAACCATTACTGTTTACGCGCACGAATATATCTACATAGCGATCCTCTTTAGAGGAATCATTAAAAACAAGAGCGTTTAATATCAACTGCGAGAATACCATCACAAGTCGCTCCTGATCAGTATAGAATGGAACCGTCTGCACTACATTTTTGGACAGCCTGATGTTCTTATCTTCTGCTTCCTTTTTATGGTCTTCCAATATAGTGTCCAGAACTTCATTCATGGAAACTGATTCGATCACCAGTTCCTTTCTGGAGTTCGCGAGAAATTGCTCAAGCTCGCTCAGAATGGTTTCCATTTTATTTACCGTCTTTTGAATCAGTTCAAGGTGTTGTGGCAACTGAATAGTATCAGCCGGTTGATTTTTTAATATCGTCACCAATCCTGTAATGGATTTAAGTGGACCACGCATTGAGTGAGAACAATTATATAGGAACTTGTCGATAACGTTCTTCGCTTTTGCAAGTTCTTTACCAATAGATTGTTCTTCCCGCTCTTTTTCTTCCATTACAATAACTTTACTGGATAGCATACTAACTGTGAATTGATGATAACAAAATTGGTAAATAGAGATCTATATCGAATGCGCCACCCACTGATTTTGAAAAAATCAGGGCGCAGAAATCATCAGGAAATCACCTGAGTAAAACACTTAACTCAAAATTATTTACTCATTTCCAGGTGCGTGGAAATGATTCGGCTAAGAATGCCTAATGATTGAATTTGTTCGCCCGAAAATTTACGAGGCTTGTTGTCTGCCAATCCTATAGTACCCAGCACAATGCCATCCGCTGTAACAATTGGCATACCGGCAAGGAAACGAATAACAGGTTGATCAAACACACGTGAATCGAATTTAAATATAGCTTCCTTTAGCGTGTCTTCTATTTCGGTATAATGATGATCACGTATGATAGACTCCCACAACTGAACACGCTCATCTGTAACAGCATTTCCTGCTGAAGCAAAAGCTTGTAACGTATTATCGACAAAAAAACAGATGGACACGGAAGTGGTTCTGCTGATGATGATGGCGAGTTGTGCGAGTTCTTTCCAAAAACGTTCATTGGCCACGTTGTCAACAAAATCCGGCAACAAGCTTTTCAGCTTTTCTTCTGGAATTTGTTCAGCATCCGCCTTTGTTGTCATGTCCTTTCGTTAGTAGCACAAAGATGTTGCTACCCCGGCTATATTTAGACAGGGAGAAAATGATTTTGTAAAATCAGGGTATGACTTAGGAGCTCTAAGTAAAACACTTAGGACCGCGGTATTTTCCTTTCCAACGCATATCGTACAAGCTGTGCTGTACCCGAAAGACCGAGCTTATCCTGTATATGTAGCTTATGCGTCTCTACCGTTTTTACGCTGATGAATAACTCTTCTCCAATTTGCTTCAGGCTTTTACCCTCCGCTATGAGCATGAGTACTTCTTCTTCGCGTTTTGAAAGGATGCTACTCTTCAGTTGATCGCCTTTATTTGAATCACGTTGTCCGGATTTCACAGGCGATGAAAAATCATCGAGCACCAGGGACGTAACGTCAGCACTAAAATACTTCTCTCCTTTTACAACGCTTCGTATAGCTTTGACCAAAACCTCAGGTGTACTGTTCTTATTCAGGTATCCATCCATTCCGCTGCGAAGTCCGGCCCGTATAAAATCTTTATTCACTTCACTGGATACAAGTATAACTTTCGTTTGAGGATTTTGCTCTTTGATCCAGCGCGTAGCTTCTATACCCGTCATACCTTTCATGACTATATCCATGATCACAACATCCGGAGCAAGCTCGGTTGCACTATTCACGGCTTCCTCACCGCTTTCAAGACTCCTTAGAATTTCAACTTCGCCTGTTTCGCGCAGTAACGAAACTATACCTTGGCGTACCAATCCATGATCATCAACAACTATAACTTTTACTGTATCCATACGGTCTTTTTATTTATCCAGTATACTTTTTATCACTTCGTGCAAATCATCCAGCGAGCAAGGTTTTTTTATAAATGCCTTTACATTCAAGCTTAATGCTCTTGCCTCATTTTCATGCGGTGGCTTGGCCGAAAAAATAGCAATCGGTATATTCCGCATCATTTTGTCTTGTGCGATCTTTTCGATCAAAGCAAATCCATCGAGCTTCGGCATTAGCAGATCCGTAATAATCAGGTCAGGTATACTATAGACAAGTCTTTTATACGCTTCATGGCCGTTGGCACAAGGCTCAACATCATACCCCTCCATCGTTAGGAAGTCCGTTACATGCTGAAGTAAATCAGGTGTATCTTCTACTACCATTATCTTTTTAGTCATGCGCTAACGGAATTACAATGGTGATCTCTGTACCCTTTCCAAGGGTACTCTTTATATCAATATAGCCTCTCAGCAAATCAAGTGCTTTGCGTATAATCGATAAGCCTAACCCGGTGCCCTCTACATCATTCGCATTGCTCGCCCTATAAAAAGGTTCAAAGAGATTTTTGATATCTTCTTCAGGTATACCAATGCCATTGTCCTTTACACGAATGGTTAGCTTATTGGGCGCAGCGGCAACGAACAGATCAACGTACCCGCTACCGGGCGAAAACTTGATTGCATTCGTCAACACATTTATCACCATGGTTCTGATCAGTTTCTCATCCGTACTGATTGTACCTGTAACTCCACTGACATGAAGTTTTACAGTGTGTGTATTGCCTGTACTCTGCTCGATCTCATTTTTTAATTTCTCAAATGTTTCAAAAACATCAACCTGGGATACATGCACCACCAGTTTACCAGCTTCTGTTTTGCCGATCAGCAACACATCATCCAGCAAGTGCGTCATGTGCCCTACTTGCTTTTCTATATTGTCCAATCGCTTGTCTACCTCTTCAGGCGTTATCTTCTGTTTATACTTCTTTATAAAACCGGACGCCAGTGAAATGGATGACAACGGTGTCCTGAATTCATGCGAGGCTATAGATACAAACCTGCTCTTCATCTCCACCAATTCTTTTTCCTTTTGCAACGCCTCGTTCAATTCGCGCGTGCGATCATATACCATGCGCTCGAGGTTCTGCTTATATTCGATCAACTCCGTTATGTTCTGACCAACGATGGTTGCTCCCACGATTTTATTTTCGGCATCTCTGCGAGGAGAAATGCTGAGCAGTAAGGATAGCTTCTGTTTTTTCTTGGAGAGCAATGGCAATTCAAAGTTGCTTACGGGGACACCATTCAGTGCATCCTTCATAATTGCCGTAACCACTTCGTGATACTCTGGTTCCAGCAGATTGCTTACCCAATTTCTGCCGATCATTTCGGTTCTCGAAAAACCGGTGAGTTCAAATGAAACTCTGTTCCATTCGTTGATCTTGCCATGCTGATCAATACCAAATATAGGTACATTTGCATTTTCGATTAAGCTTGACAACTCCCGGGCTATTGCTGTTAACGTACCTTCAAATTCTTTTTGCTCGGTTATATCATGTGCCTCGATGCAATACCCTATAAACTTACCTTCCTCTGATTTAACAGAGCTGATCGTTGTCTTGAACCACGCAGCTTCCAACCCTCCGTTTTGAAGATTGGCATCGTACGAAATCATTTCTCCATTCTCCACACGTTCCAGTAAATTGACAAACGCACTTTTTCGATCATCACTTATATAGTCCAATAAGTTTACACCTGTTTTAAGTTCTTGGTTGGTTCGCAGCAATACATTTCTATAGTTGGACTTGTTGAAGGCTATAATTTTATAATCCGGTGATACCAGGGTAAAGGAGTCACGTGTATTGTCGAAAATAGCCTTCAGGTTAGCTTCCGATTCACGAACTATATATTCCTGTTCTTTTTGTTGTGTGATATCAAATGCGACAATAGCCACATGGGTAGTTTTTCCTTCAGACAATACAGGTTCGTAGCGCAATGAATGATATACCGTTCCTGACTTTACATGAAAAGCCGCTGTGGTTTTAATGAACTTACCTTCGAGGGCCTCCTGGAACAATCGCTGTGAAGTTTCCTGGCGCTCTTTTACAGTAATATCCCATATATACTTCCCGATAGCAGGTTTTACACCCGATGCATCCTCCATGAAGTTTTCAAAGGCCTTGTTAAAGAGCAGTACCTTTCCATCGACATCGAGCAAAGCGATCATCTCCTGGGTATTTGAAAATATAATATCAAGTTGCTGTTGATACCGTAGTATTATTTCTTCTGCTTTTTTCTGATTGGTAATATCAACGATCAAACCCTCCTGCCGGAGAGGCCGCTCCTGCTCATCGTATATAATCCTGATTTTTTCAAAGAGCCAGTGATAATTTTCACCACTTGTTTTAATGCGATAAGTACATTCCGCATAGCCCTCCCGTAGTACGGTGTGCAACGCTTCATCTTTCAAAGCCCAATCATCTTCAGGTATATGCTCGCGCCAGTAATGCGCATCGTTCATCATTTCGCTTTTTACCTGTCCACCTAACAACCGCATAGCAGAACGACTGAGGTAGTTCTTTCCGGTACCTGAAAGATCAACGGACCAGATTATATCATTGGAAGAATCGAGCACCCGATTCAGTTGCTCATCTTTTTGCCGGAGGATTGTTTGTGTCTGCTCGGAAATCTTTCGATGAGCGTCTTCCAATTTATTGTTGGTGGATTTTAGCTGTTCATTGATGGTAAGAATCTCTTCATTGCGAACGGCAAGCGCCTGATACGCATCACGTTTCTTTCGCCAGGATATAATGGCAATCACACTTGTCCACAACATTACCGCAAGGCTTGCCAGCAAAATATAGATATATAATTGCTGTTGATCAAAACGCTGCCCTTGTGAATTTACATTCTGCTGAAGGCGCACAATATCATTTCGCTGCGCCTCCATTTTCATTTGCTGCAATTGCATTACTTTTACATTCCGGCTGTCAATGGGAGTTGTTTCAAGTATATTATCTTTTATATAGGGTTGGCCGTGTAAAATATCGCTGGCTGTGCGGATAGCCTCTTCGCCTCCTGTAGGATATAAGAATGTTGCTGTCAGTATTCTATCTTTCACCAACTGCAGGCCACCACCGGGACCGGAAAGCCCATCAACCCCAATAAATTTAATGCTATCGGCACGCCCTTGTTTCTGGCACAAGGTATATACGGAGTACGCCATCACATCATTGTGTGCATATACTATATTAAAAGAAGGAAGAATACTTGCGCTTTCGCGGAACCTGTGTGCTGCAGTGTCCTGCTCCCATTGCCCATCTAACGAAGCAACAATTTTCAAATTCGGATACGGTGCAATGGCATCGCTAAAACCACGATGTCTTTCAAGGGCTGGCGAGGATTCGCGTAAGCCCCATACTTCGAGTATAGCTCCATTGCCTTTGGATATCTCTGCAGCGAGCGCTCCTGCCAGCTTCCCGATCTCATAATTATCAGCTCCAATATATGCAGTATATTTTTCAGAATTGATCTTTCGATCTACCATTACTACCGGTATACCTTTATTATAGGCAAGCTCTACGGATGGTGTGATGGCATCAGCTTCGTTCGGTGTAACGATAAGCAAATCGATCTTATCATCGATAAAGTTCTCTATGTCTCTTCGTTGTTTTTCAGTATTGTTTTGTGCATCGCGATACTCTAATTCGATGTCGGGGTGGAATAACAGTTCTGCATACATCGAAGCCAGCATCTGCTTCCTCCATAGGTCGCTGCCTGTACATTGCGCAAATCCAATCCTGAATTTTTTACTGCTGTTCTTCGGAGCGCAGGAAATCAGAAGTCCAAAACATACTACTAATAAATAAATCCAATGGTGTATCCGCATCTTATATAAATTCAGATCAACATCAACGTATTTCCTATAACTGATCAAAACATTAATAGAATTATATAATCAGGATTGAATAGTGGATAGCTACTACTCATTTTCGTTCGATCAAATTATTCTAGAAAGTAGTGATTTATCAGAGATAAAAAAAATTATATCAGCAGACACTCTATCAAAAGGTATAAAAAAACTGTAGCCAAGTGGTTGGGAGTATAAAAGCGTACCAGACGCGTTCGATAAGTGTCACGTTATCACTTGTAAATTGCTGATCAATGTTTAACCTCTCATTTGAAAATAGGAGGTCGCGCTCAAAGATTTGCATAGTGCATGCGCAACAAAAATGTATAACGCTTGCCAGTGCTTGAGTCAATATATACTTGGACATGAGTTGAATCGATACTTCTGGCGTAATGTGGTTCTACTTCTCTCCTCTTACACGGAGTTCGTCTTCTTCTTCCATTCTATCGATCTTCTCTTCGTGAAGTTCTTCCGCTTCTTCTATGGAATGCGTCTGTTGCATATTTATTTCCTGTTTACTCATAGTCGCGAGCTTTGCATAAAATTTCTGTAATACCTTTAACTCTTCTTCGGTAAGATCTTCCACGGACACAAGCCTGTTACTGGCTTTACTATGTGCCGCTACGAGTTCATTTAGTTTTAAATGAATGGCTATCGATTCTTTATTCTGACTTCGCTGAATGAGAAAGACCATCAGAAAAGTTATTATCGTTGTGCCCGTGTTAATAACCAGTTGCCATGTATCAGAATAGTGAAATATGGGGCCGGTAATCAGCCACACCATTATCAATGAGACTGCTACAAGAAAAGCTGTGGAACTTCCTGCCGCATACGTTACTACAGAGGAAAATCTTTCGAGTGGGGTAATTTTTTTACATGTTGTGTTCATGGCGGTTCTGTTTACTTCATTTTTCTGTGATAAGAAGTACTTAAAATTCTGTTCCCATTTTTATATACACTTCCACAAGCAACCGCGGCACCATTTTTTTATTTGTTTCATTCAGATAACTGAACATCCATATGAAACAGCAAACAAAATCGGATTCTCAGAATGCGAAGAAATCCACCGATAAAAAAGATCAGCCAAATGCAAAAGGAACGGGAGCTGAAATCTCTACGAACTCTTCCAAAGAAGACAAGAACAAACCAAAGCGTTTGGGCGAATCGGAAACCGAAATTACGGACGAGACAACGATCTAAGAACTCGTAATCTAATATATATAGTACCTAAAAATACTATACAACTATATTCATGACATCGAAGAAGAAAAAAATTATTTGGTTTTTTATTATTGTCCTCGGACTACTGGTGATTGTTCGCGTAATATTGCCGTATGTGGTGCTGCACTATTTAAATAAGACGCTGGCAACCATGGAAGGCTATTACGGTCATGCCGATGATATTGATATAGCTTTAATACGGGGTGCCTATACCATTGATAGTATATACCTGAATAAACTCGACAGCACTACCGATAAGCAGACACCATTTTTTGGAGCTTCGGAGATTGACCTTTCGGTAGAATGGAAAGCGTTGTTCCATGGTTCAATTGTCGGAGAGCTTGTTTTCGAAGATGCAATGTTGCGTTTTACGAAATATAAAGTTGAGCCAAAAGAAGTACGAAGTGATTCGAGTAGTTTCAAGAACTTGCTGGATGATTTTATGCCGCTTCAGGTAAACCGTGTTGAAATAAACAACGGCAGCATTCAGTATAAAGATGAAACATCAAAACCTCCGGTAGATATTCAACTTAGCAATGCATACTTGTTGGCGCAAAATCTCAGGAACAGTTATGACTCTTCGGTTGTGTTGCCTGCATCACTAACGGCTCATGCAAATATATATGAAGGTGAACTTGCGTTGAACGTAAAGTTAAATCCGCTGGCGGACGATCCTACATTTGATATGAATGCGGAAGTAAAAAATACAAACCTGGTAAAGCTTAATGACTTTTTTAAAGCTTATGCTAAAATAGATGTAAACAAAGGAAGGTTTGGTCTCTATACAGAAGTAGCGGCAAAAGAGGGAAAATTTGCGGGGTATGTTAAACCGTTGATACAAGATCTTGATGTGTTAGGTAAAGAAGATCGAAAGGATAATATTCTTCGAAAAATGTGGGAAGGATTGGCGGGTACGGTCGGAGAAGTTTTTGAAAATCAGCGCAAAGATCAAGTAGCAACCAAAGTTCCCTTCGAGGGTAATCTGAAAAATCCCGATACAAATGTATGGTATGCACTGAGCAGCATTCTTCAAAATGCATTTATACGTGCTATTCAACCCTCCATTGACCAGGAGATAAACATCGCTACGGTAGACACTCAGAAAGAGGAAAAGAAAAATATCCTGCAAAAAATCTTCGGCAAGAAGGACGATAAGGATAAGGATAAGGACAAGAACAAGGAAGAAGAAAAAGAGAAAGAAAAGAAAAAAGATAGTGACAAAAAAGACGATGATAAAGACAAGAAAAACTAACCCTTGCTTTTACTCTACTCCCACTCCCACCAGATAAATATGCATAGTCTTCTATATATTAATCTATATCGTTTTATATACCAGAACCTGTAAGGATTCTACTTGCATATTTTGACCAGCATTGATCTGCGCTGCGGACGTAGCATTTGAACTCCCATCAACACTCCACTCCGCTTCTCTTGAATCAAGTATTCTTTCCCAACGCTCACCATATGCTGGCATAGTATATAAAAAACCTTGTTCTGAAAAATTAAACAAGCATAGTATATTCTCATGTTCACGCTTTCGATGAAGTGCTATCGCTTTCTCTCCCACAACGTGCGCCAGCGTATCTTTCTTATCCATGTTCTGCAATGCTTCATAGCTGGTTCGCATAGAAATCAGTTTTTTATGCCAACGCAGAATGACACCATGCTTCCCTTCGTTTCGTTTTTGCCATTTTAACTTGGAATCATAAAACGTCTCTGGCGCATAGGCATCGGGTGGTTCCCCTTCTGATTTAAAGGGAGCAAACTCTTTCTTTCTGCCTTCGCGTACAGCCTCGATCAACTTGGAATCCTCATGACTGATAAAATAAAAAAAAGGAGACTCATCTGCATACTCCTCTCCCATAAACAACATCGGTATATAGGGAGAAAAAAGGAATGCTGCTGCCGCTAATTTCAATCTTTCAAAATCCAGTAAAGAACACAATCGTTCGCCACGCACGCGGTTTCCTACCTGATCGTGATTCATTGTAAAAACTACAAACCGATTGCCAGATACTCCCACGGAAGATGACCCGTATCTTCTCTTTCTGAATTTTACAAATTCACCGCTCAATACGAAACCTTCATTGTAAGCTTTTTGTAATTGTTCGATCGAACCAAAATCTTCATATCGCTTCTTACCGTTTTTATCCAGCAATACATATAGGGCATGGTGAAAATCATCCAGCCATTGGGCATCGAATCCATACCCTCCGTCTTCCGGTGACTTGATTACTTTCGTACTATTCAAATCGCTTTCGGCAATCATATATATCGGTCGTGCTATCTTTTTCTCAAGAGACTTCACTTTAGTATTTACCTGTTCCCAGAAATGCACAGCACTCGTATCAAATACAGTATGGATGGCATCGACACGCAGTGCATCAAAATGGAATTGTGAAAACCAGTATATAGGATTGCTGGAAAAATAATCGCGAACTCCATCCGACCATTCACCATCATAGTTTATAGCCTGACCCCACGGAGTTCTATAGGTGTCTGTAAAGTAATTTGCGTACTCACTGAAGCAGTTTCCTTCGGGGCCTATATGGTTATATACAACATCCAGTATCACGGCCATGCCTTTTTTATGACATGCGTTTACGAGCTTCTTTAATCCATCCGGTCCACCGTATGAATTCTGTACGGCATACGGGAACACGCCATCATATCCCCAATTACGCTCCCCGGAAAATTGCGACACGGGCATGATCTGTATAGCATTGACTCCAATATCCAGAAGATCATCGAGTTGTTGTATAGCGGCTTCAAACGTACCGGCCTGGGTAAATGTACCGATATGCATTTCGTAAATAATATAGTCTTGCAACGGTATACCGCGCCACGCCTGGTCTTCCCACTCAAACGCATAGTGATCCACTATTTCAGAAGGGCCTTTAACACCCAGGGGTTGATAATGTGAAGCAGGATCCGGAACATCTTTTTTTCCATCTGGCATAAAAAAATAGCGTGTGCCAGGATCTATATTTTTCAACGTAGTATAAAAATATCCAGAGGCATCCTTCTCCATTTCAACGGTACGCTCCTCCGGTGAAACGATGTGCAACAACATGGTTTTCTTTTCCGGAGCCCAAACCGAAAAAGCACATTTATGAGCCGAAAACTCAGAACCGAAAATTCTCATATTCTAAATATATACCAAGACCGTTCAAACGCGTGTATATTAATTATCAAGTTTAACCACTATGCCTTCGTCTCCACTGAGACTGATTGTATTTTCAACGACTATATTTTCCAGTTCCGGAGAGGTTGACACAACGATGACGCCCTTCATAGGTTCGCTACTCTGTCTGAAGTAGCATGGACGGTGGCTGAGGTTTAACAGTATGAGCAATCGCGGTGATCCCTCACGATGGCGAATATAGGCGATCATCTGGTGATCGGAATATACCGGTATGTAGCTTCCATCGATAAGCGATGGTTCTTCATCGCGCAGGCGAATCAATTTCCGATACAATGAAAGCATAGAGTATATATCCTCGCGTTGCGACTGAACATTTACTGTCAGGAAATTCCGATCGAGTCGCAACCAGGGTTTGCCGGTGGTAAACCCACCCTGCTCACTGTTGTTCCACTGCATCGGTGTTCGGGCAGGATCACGACTTAAATTTTTATCGGGCATGTTCAATCCCTGTGGATCTTGTATTTCATCAACCGGAATGGGCACATCCCGCATCCCGATTTCATCGCCATAGTATATAGTGGGTGTACCGCGCAAGGTCAATAATAACATCGCGGCTACACGTGCCTGTTGCGAGCCTATACGGCTTGCAATACGTGGTTGATCGTGATTACCCAATACCCAGTTTGGCCAACCTTGTGAAGGTAAGGCTCCTTCATATTCGCCTATAGCAGCAGAAATTTTTCGTGCTTCCCACGGGAGTGTTAACAATTGAAAATTGAACGGCAGATGTGCACCCTGATTATCTTTACCATAATACGTTACCAGTTTATGTATAGGCAAGTATATTTCACCAATCAACATACGCTCATGATACTTGTCGAGCAACGCACGCATGTCCCGCACAATGTCATGTACTTCCGGTTGATCGGTTGAATATACCGGCAACAACTGATCATACGTTGCCATATAGGGCTGGTAATCCTGATTAACAGGATTGTCGCGTAACTTTTCATCTTTGATCATGTGCCACATGACATCCACCCGAAAGCCATCCACTCCCTTGTCGAGCCAGAAGCGCATCGCATCAAGCATTGCTTTTTGTACTTCCGGATTACGCCAGTTCAAATCGGGTTGTTCTTTGAGAAAAGCATGATAGTAATATTGTTGAGTCGATTCATCCCACTCCCATGCTGTGCCACCAAAAGCGGCAAGCCAGTTATTAGGAGGGCCTCCATCGGCACGAGCATCTTTCCATATATACCAGTCTCGCTTGGGATTATTGCGTGAAGAGCGTGATTCTATAAACCACGGATGCTGATCGGAAGTATGATTGGGCACGAAGTCTAAAATAAGTTTCATGCCACGTGCATGAATTTCTTTTAGCAATTGGTCGAAATCCTGAAGCGTGCCAAAGAGCGGATGTATATTCGTGTAATCGGAAATATCATATCCGAAGTCTGCCATCGGTGACGGGTATATTGGGGAAATCCACACAGCGCGTATTCCCAGCCACTTGAGATAGTCAAGCCGGGCAATTATACCTTGCAGATCGCCAACACCATCGCCATTACCGTCCTGAAATGAACGCGGATATATCTGGTAAACTACGCCGCTCTGCCACCATAACTTTTTAGACTGATCATTTTCCATTGTCATCCGATCATTCAGCAAAAAGCTGTGCCGTGTCAGATTGATTAATTTCTGTGGAGTTTTATAAACGGAAAAAAATTGGAGCGGAAAAAATTGTGTCTGCAGTAGCGCTGGTATAAGAAGTCAATAAAAAATGTGAGTCAATAAAAAAGCTTTGACGAGTTGCCACGCCAAAGCTTTCAAATAATCATAGTGACGGATTTGACTAGGACATAGGAGATATATTGTTCAACTCTTGTATATCCTGATCCGTGAGATCAATAGAGATTGCTTTCATGTTTTCTTCGAGATGGCTTACGCGCGATGTACCGGGTATTAACAGAATGTTATCAGCGTGATGCAGTAACCAACTCAATGCTACTTGATGTACAGTTGCTTTGTGCAAGTCTGCAATAGTTTTCAAAGTTTCTTGTGCCGCTACATTTCCGGCATTCAGCGGATACCAGGGTATAAATGCAATATTATGCTGACGGGTATATTCCAACACAGGTTCCCATTTACGATTGTCAACACTATACATGTTTTGCACGGAGACAACCTTAAAGAATTCCTGCGCATGTTTTATATTCTCAACACTTACTTCCGATAAACCTATATGCTTGATCTTTCCTTCCTCCTGCGCTTTGCTTAAAAACTCAAATGTTTTTTCAGCAGGAACTTTGGGGTCAATTCTGTGCAACTGGTAAAGATCAATACGATCCAACTTCAAACGTTTCAGACTTCCTTCAAGCGCTTTTTTTAAGTGATCCGGGTGTGCATCTACCGGCCAGGCATTCGGTCCTGTTCTCAATAATCCACCTTTCGTGCCGATCACGAGATCTTTTGGATATGGATATAGCGCTTCAGCAATTAGCTCTTCCGATATATTCGGGCCATAGCTATCGGCAGTGTCAATAAAATTTACACCGAGCTCGATGGCACGTTTCAACACATGTAACGCTTCTGCCTTATTTGCAGGAGGTCCCCAGATTCCATCACCCGTAATACGCATGGCTCCATAGCCTAATCGTTTAACAATCAATTCATCACCTATGGGAAAAGTCTCGCTAATAGTTTTAGTACTCATAATATTTTTGGTTAATCTTTATTTTGTGGATTTCGGTACAACACTACAGAAACCAAAAACATTTCAACGCCTGTCCGTTTTTTTATACTAATCATCTAAAATTGCATTATTCCCTCAGGGATTTTTGCAGAAGTATACCGATGATGTACAATAAACGATACTATACCTATGGGATACGCCGCAAAAATAACAAACGCGCTAAATGCATTTATACGCGGAATACTATTGGTCAATAAAGGTGAGAATCTATTGATCCACTATCTCCCCAGCCATCAAGGATGAAACCAGATTCTTCCGCCTCCGTAGTATATATAGTTTTGACAGTCTTATTCGTCACGAAGGCACTTTGCAGGATTAACATAGGCTGCTTTGATAGCCTGTACTCCTACGGTTAACCACGAGATCAACAAGGCTATACATCCGCCACTCACAAAATACCACCATGACAATGGAATTTTGTATGCAAAGTTATTTAGCCAGAAAGTCGAGAGAATATAGCTTGTTGGTAAGGCTATAACAATGGCAATGAGCACAATCTTGGTAAAGTCAACAGACAAGAGATATACTATATTCAGTGCGCTGGATCCTAAAACTTTACGGATGCCAATTTCTTTGATTCTACGCTCTGCGGTGAAGGCAGCCAGACCAAACAATCCAAGACACGATATGAGGATGGCGAGCACTGCAAAGTAGCGGGATAGTGTACCGACACGTTCTTCGGATGCATATTGTGCATGGTAGTCTTCATCTATAAATCTATAGTCGAGGTCAAACCCGGGATTATAGGCCTTATAGAATTTCTGAAGCTTCGCGATTGTTTCACGTTCCGTGCCGGAAGCAAGTTTGGCAATCACTCTCTGCGTATGGACGGGAGCTAATATAAAAAACATAGGGCTAACCGAAGTATGAAGGGACTCAAAATGAAAATCTTTTGCTATACCAACAATTTCAGCTTCAAACTTTCCATCCCCTAGTTTTACGATTTTACCAATGGGGTCTTCCAGTCCCATAACATCAATGGCCTTTTCATTAAATATAGCTTTGAAACCGGTTACATCGTTATGCGAGAAAGAGCGCCCAGCTTTGATGTCTATATTTAGCATTTCGATGACATCATAATTCACCGGACGTATGGCAAATGGGACAACCGTGCCTTCAGGTTTTCCCTCCCATTCCAGGTTCGTCGTGTTTCCACCGCCTACCATACTTTGTCCGATGCTGGAAGCATTTACAATTCCGGGGATCCGTTTCATCTCCGTTAGAAAAGTCTCCAGGTTCTCCTTTACTCGCCCCTCCATTGGGAAGTATATAACATTCTCTTTGTTATAGCCAACGTTTCGCGATTGCAGAAAATCAATTTGCTTGTAGATTATAAGAACCGTTACTATAAATACAACTGACAGCGTAAATTGAAATATAACTAATCCCTTACGTGCCCAAAGTTCACCTATAGATGTATTCAGTTTACCTTTTAGAACGGTAGCCGGACTAAAACCGGAAAGATATAGGGCTGGATAACTTCCTGCAATCACACCGGTAACAATTGTAATGACGAACGATGTCAACAGTATATTTGCATCAAACGTAAGGGTGATCTGTTTTCCCGTTATGATATTGAATGTTGGCAGAAAAATATCGACAATAAGAATGGAAAGAAATAACGAAAGGAAGCTCATGAACATCGACTCACCCAGGTATTGTACGATCAACGCTTTGCGTCCTGCTCCAACCGCTTTCTTTATCCCAACTTCTTTTATGCGCCTTGAAGCTTTCGCAGTGGAGAGGTTCATAAAGTTTATGCAGGCAATCATCAGTATGAAAAGTGCAATCACAGAAAACAGGATCACATACTCAATTCTTCCGCCTGCCTGAACACCATTTTCATAGCGACCGTGAAGATAGCACTGTGAATATTGCTGAAGAATCAATGTGCGATGCGTGTCATCTGTTTTTGTCTTAATGATACCAGCAATCTTCCTTTCAAAAAGTGAAGCATCGGTTCCGTCTTTCAAGACTATAAATGTCATCGGACCGGAATTGCTCCAATTCAAAACACCTTCATTTATATCCTTCATTATATCGAAGGATAACACGAAATCGAAATGCTCTGATGAATGGGAAGGTATATCTTTAAAGATACCGCTGATAAAATATTGTTGCTGGTGTTGAAACTCAATAGGCTTTCCGATCAGGTTATCGGTTGTATTAAACAAGTTTTTCGCTATGCTCTCCGAAATCACAATGGAGTTTTTATCGGTGAGCACACGGCTCGCATCACCTTGCAGGAGATCATAAGAGAATACATTGAAATAATCTTTGCCTGCATATATACCGGACGCTTTGATATTTTTTTCCTTTATTGAAAGCGTAAATTTATCATACCAATGAGAAGGCGTTGCCACTACAGCATACTCCACTTCCGCCATTTCCTCCGCAAGCGTTTCGGCCAGTAGCCCAGGCGTTGATTCTGTAACACCAATGTTCGCGGAGCGCTGCTGTTTCTCCAGCACCCTGAAAAGACGTTCATCTTTTATGTGGAATGCATCTATTTGCAATTCGTCATTTACCCAGAGGTAAATCAAAAGTGTACACGCAAGGCCGGCTGACAGACCAACCAGGTTGATCAGGAAAGAGCTCTTGAATCGCCTGATGTTTCTGTAGAGGAGTATAAAATTATGTCTAAGCATACTACATGTTCTTTGACTTTGCTTTTGCCAATGGAATGCCACAAACAATATGTTTGTTTTTTCGCAAAATACAGCACCTCGGCTGTCACTAAAATATCGAGTGACCATCCATAGAAATAAAACTGTCCATTATTGGGCACTTTTCATTGATTTCAATTCAGTGATCTATACCTTTAACCATCTATACAATCTCTTACACCTCTATAGATAATGACAAAGGCTCCCGGAAATATACTACTCGTTGATGATGACGAATTCGTTCTCCTATCTATCAAGCTCCTGTTGGAGCCACATTTTGCATCTGTAAAAACAATCAATAACCCGGAGCGGATACAGGCGCTGCTTGATCGGGAGCAATTCGATGTAATTGTGCTCGACATGAACTTCAGGCATGGCGATACAACTGGCAACCAGGGACGCTTTTGGTTGAAGAAGATCAAAAGTATTTCACCGGATACGCAAGTTATACTGGTGACTGCGTATGGAGATATACAGGTCGCTGTAGAATCGATGAAGGAAGGTGCACTTGATTTTATTGTGAAACCCTGGCAGAATGAAAAACTATTGGCCACGGTAAAAACTGCAAACCTGTTAAGTCTTGAAAAAAGGAAAGTAAAGCAGTTGAAGTCGCAGCAAAAATCTATTGTGTCTTCATTGCATCGGTATGAACTACTGATCGGAATATCCGAAGGTATATCTTCCATTCGCAAGACGATCGAGAAGGTGGCTCCTACAGAAGCAGAGGTCCTGATCCTCGGACAAAACGGAACGGGCAAAGAAGTTATCGCACGCGAAATTCACAGGCTTTCAAAACGTGCTGAAGATATATTCATGACCGTGGATGTAGGAGCACTGAGTGAAAACTTATTTGAGAGTGAATTATTCGGACATCGTAAGGGTGCATTTACGGATGCGAAAGAAGATCGCATCGGAAGATTTGAAGCTGCTGCCGGGGGTACACTGTTTTTAGATGAGATCGCAAACCTGTCGCTTCCTTTACAGGCAAAACTGCTCACTGTATTGCAGCATAAAAAAGTGGTGCGCCTGGGTACTAACGAACCCATTGATCTTGACGTACGCATTGTCTGCGCTACTAACGGCAACCTCAGGGCTATGGTACAGGAAGGAAAATTCAGGGAAGATTTATTTTACCGTATCAATACGGTAGAGATCACCGTAGCGCCTTTGCACGACAGGCCTGAAGATATACCTTTGCTTGCAGATCATTTTCTCAGCCGATTCAGTCATAAATATCAAAAGTCATATTTGAAATTGTCAGACACGGTAATGACGCATCTTCAGAAATATAGATGGCCTGGCAACATCCGTGAATTGCAGCATGCCATAGAGAGAGCTGTGATTATGTGCGAAGGACAGGAAATTCAAATGCAGGATCTCGGGGCTTTGCAAAAACAATTATCCAGTGAATTCTCCTTTGACTCTTTTAACCTCGAAAAGTTGGAGGCATGGGCGATTCGTAAAGCTATAGCAAAGCACCAGGGGAATATCAGTCATGCAGCAGACGAGCTGGGTTTATCGCGAGGCGCTTTATACAGGAGAATGCAATTGTATGGTATTTAAAAATTTCAGACTGCAGGTTATCCTTCGGATAATCATACTTACGGCCAGTATAGCTTTGTTAGCATGGTGTCTGCTGCACGGTTTTTACTTGCGAAGTGTATACCTTGGCGCAGGACTCATTATTTTATTAATTGAACTGATCTGGTATATAGATCGGTTTAACCGGGATTTGAAAACGTTGATGATCAGTTTGCTGCAAAGTGATTTTACGACACACTTCAATACTTCCGGCAATGGTAAGCATATCGATGAACTCTACGCAGTTCTCAACCGGATCTCGGCAGCTTTCCGGGAAATAAGCGTTCAGAAAGAAGTTCAATACCGGTACCTGGAAATGCTCTTCGAACATGTACGCGTAGGAATACTAAGCATAGATGCTACTGGAAAAGTACAGCATGCAAACCAGGCATTGAAAGATATGTTCCATAGAAATATACTCTCTGACCTAAATTCTTTCAAGGCTATAGATGCCTCGCTGGTTACAGCGATTAGCGAAATTCGTACAGGAGAAACGCGACTTGTAAAGCTCCGGGTTAACAACGACCTACTGCAACTGTCCATTCATGCCTCTGAGTTTAAGCTCGAGAATATGTACTATAAATTGATCTCCATGCAAAACATACGACAGGAGCTTGATATACACGAAATGGACGCTTGGCAGAAACTGATACACGTGATGAGCCATGAGATCATGAATTCCGTTGCTCCGATTATTTCTTTGAGTGGTACGTTGCACGGATTGGTAGCACAGGAAAACAAGACAGCGCAACCTTCTGAAAATAGTATATATGATCCGCTGGAAAGAGGCTTGGATGCTATTCGCATCAGAAGCGAAGGATTGTATAATTTCACCAAAACATATCGCAAACTGGCTACGATTCCGAATCATACACCTATCCAAACCAATCTCAAAGATATAATCAGCCGTGTAGAGATTTTGATGGCAACAAAACTAGCGGAGCAAAATATAGCATTACAGATCTCCAACGTTGATCAGAATATTATAGTTGACCCTGCGCTGATCGAACATGTCATCATTAATATACTACTGAATGCGATCGATGCCCTGGCAGGGAAAGAGCAGCCGGTCATTCAGATTCATGCGCAAAGAATCCAGAAAGGAAATGTAAGTATTCATATCCGAGACAATGGCGAAGGGATGGATGAGAGTACGCTTGAAAAAATCTTTATTCCGTTTTATACAACTAAAAAGAATGGATCCGGTATTGGCCTGGCAATTACCAAACAGATTCTTCAACTTCATCACGCTGATATCCAGGTGATCAGTGCACCGCAGCAGGGCGCTGAATTTGTTATTACATTATAGCGTGTAGTCAGAGGTACCCTATACATGCTGCTTTATATAAAGCTTAATCGATCACCGCTAACCTTGAAAGCTTCACGAGGTTAAAATAAAAAGTGAGTTTCCCAAATGAGAAACTCACTTCCTCTATACTATATTCTTGGGCAAGTATTAATCTGGAAACTACTCATGTTTCAGTGAATCAACCGGGTTTGTTCTGGCTGTTCGCAGGGAGTGAAAGGCCACGGTCATGAATGTAAAGAGCAACGCTACCAATGCTACCAGTGCAAACAGCATATAATTAATATTGGCTTTGTAAGCAAAGTTACCCAGCCATTGTGTAATACTATAGTATGCCACAGGAACGATAATGATCGCGGCAATGATCACCAGGTACATTACATCTTTATAGAGCAGGTAAATGATGCTCGGAATTGAAGCACCGTGTACTTTACGAATTCCGATTTCCTTGGTGCGCTGTGCTGCTGTGAAAGCAGAGAGTCCTAATAAACCAAGTAATGAAATAAAGATACAGATATAGGAGAGTCCTGAAAGAAGCTTGTATTGAATTTCATCGGCACGATATTGTTCATTAAAGCGTTGATCGAGGAAGAAGTATTCATAAGGATGATTCGGATCAAGGGATGTCCATTTTTCCTGTATATATTTCATCGTCTCGGGCAATCGGTCGCCCTTTATTTTGAGATGTAAAAATCCTCCCTCATTACCAGCGCGCACCATGAGCAACGGTTCTACTTTATTATGCAGCGAGTTGAAATTAAAATCTTTCACAACGCCTAATATTTGTTTATCATCTTTATCATGAAAGAATTTTACTTTCTTACCGATAGGATCTTTGTCCCATCCCATCAACTTTACCGCTGCTTCATTTGCAATAAAGCCTTTTTGTGCATCGCCATTGCCTGCCACAAAATCGCGACCGGCAATAAGTTTCATGCCCATCGATTCAATATAGTCATCACCCACAAACATCAATGAGAAGGCTTGCTGCTTCATGCCGGTTTCGCTTTCAACCATCATCACGGTGCTGCCACCAACATTCATTCCCAAAACGTTATACGATGTTGTAGCCTCCAGTATATTTGGGTTCTGCAAAAAATCACTTTTTATACTTCCGATCTGTTTTTCAATAATAGTGTCCTGGATCGGTAACAATAACATGTTCTCCTTATTAAACCCCAGTTCAGTGCTTCGTACATAATCAATCTGGTGCTGCATAAAAAGTGTACAGACCACCACGAATATAGATATAGCGAATTGTGTCGTGATCAATACTTTGCGTAATACCAGACTTGACTTTTGATTTTTAAAAGCACCTTTCAATGCCTGGATTGTAGGAATGCCCGGCAGGTAAAAGGCAGGGTATAAACCCGACACTATGCCGATGCCCAACGTAAGGCCTATAGCACCAAACAGCAATAACGGATTGTGCACAAAGTCGAGCGTAAGCTTCTTATCGATGAGGCTATTGAAAGAAGTAGCTTCCAGAACAGTATATACCATACCTACAGCGAGGACCAACGCTATACAGGAGAGGAATATAGATTCTCCGAGGAATGAAAAGACAAGATCGCGCTTGCTGGAGCCCAAAGTTTTCTTCATGGCAATCTCCGCTGCACGGTTTACTGATTTAGCGGTGGAGAGATTCATATAGTTAATGCATGCCAGCAGAATGATAAAGAAGCCTATACCTGTAAATGCATAGAGGTATGAAAGATTACCATGTGGTTCATCGGCTTCCAAAGTAGAATGCAAATGAATTTTATCGAGACGTTCCAGTACTGGTTCATACTTCCCTCCTACCTGGTCGCCAAATGATTTAAAATATTTAGTAAAGATTGAAGTGAACTTGGCGTTAAAATCCTCGGGATTATAATTTTCCGGCATCAACAGGTAGGTATATACATCGGGGTTCCAGAAGGCCTCTGATTTCAGTTGTCCATTTTCGATTACCCATTCGCGATCGACTAGTTGCGACAGAAGAATATCAAATTTGAGATGCGTATTCTCCGGTACATCCTTAATAACACCTGTTACTTTATACTGCTGGTCGCCTACGATAACACTTTTATCGAGGGCATTTTCATTTCCGAAATATCGTTTCGCGGTTGACTCCGACATTACCATTGTATTCAAATCCACAAGACAAGTCTTTGGATTACCCGCTATAAATTCGTGTGTAAAAATCTGGAAATAATTAGAGTCCGTGCGGACTATATTCTCTTCGTAGAAAGCCTTCTCTTCGCCCCCTGCTTCATACTTCACCAAGGTCCTGTCCCAACTGTTCGCCCTGACACACGATTCTACTTCCGGTAACTCATCCTGTAAAATCTTACCAAGCTCACGCGCAGAACGTGCTACCCGTATATCTATACCCGTTGCTGAAAGATGTCCACCCAAGCGATAAATGCGTGCATGCTTTTCATGATACTGATCGTAGGTAAGATCATTTTGCAAGATGAGCAACAAAATTATACTCACCGCTATACCCAATGCAAGGCCAAGAATATTGAGGGTAGAAAAAAACTTGTCCTTGAGAAAGACGCGTGTGGAAAACTTTAAATGAGTTTTTAACATAGCTGGTTTGGGATTTGATAACCTTGCCAACCATTCAAGAACAATGCCGTTGTTATGAAATCACTCGTCCTGAACAAGAGACACGTTTTTCATCATGCCCGTTGCCAGCAAAGTGAGCGGATGTGAACAGTAGTTGTACATATATGCCCACCAGATACCTATCCATTAACAGTTCGTTAACATAAAAAAGCCTCCCTGCATGAGCAAGGAGGCTTTCGGAACTATATATACCTATAGCATTATAGCGTTGCCATATCGATCACGAAACGATATCGCACATCGCCTTTCACCATACGGTCGAAGGCTTGCTTGATGTTCTTTATATCGATCATTTCAATATCCGATACTATATTATGTTCAGCACAGAAATCCAGCATCTCCTGTGTTTCCGGTAAACCACCAATCATGGATCCTGCCAGACTCTTACGTCCTCCGAGGAGACTAAAGGCATGCACGGCCGAAGCCTCTGGCGGAACGCCGACACAAATGTGTGTGCCATTCGTTCTCAGCAGCGACAAGTATTGATTGAAATCATGTGGTGCAGACACTGTGTCGAGTATGAAATCGAAATAGCCCGTTACACTTTTGAATTGCTTCTCGTCTGATGTTACAACAAATTTATGTGCACCCAATTTCTTAGCGTCTGCTTCTTTAGAAGCTGATGTGCTTAACACGGTAACTTCAGCACCCAGAGCAACTCCGAATTTAACACCCATGTGTCCTAATCCGCCAAGACCCAGCACAGCAAGTTTATGTCCTTTTCCTACTTTCCAGTATTTCAGTGGAGAGTATGTTGTAATACCAGCACACAGTAACGGAGCAACAGCAGCAAGTGAAAGTTTTTCAGAAATTTGCAATACAAAATCTTCATGTACTACAATCGTGTTTGAGTAACCTCCGTATGTCGGTGTCTTCTTATCTTGCTCATAGCCGTTGTAGGTATATGAGCTTCCTGTGAGACAATACTGCTCCAGTCCCTCTTTACAGTTGTCGCATGTTCTACAAGAGTCTACAAGACAACCTACACCAGCCAGATCGCCTACTTTAAACTTCTTTACGTGCGCGCCTACCTTTACTACTTTACCAACAATCTCATGACCGGGTACCATGGGGTAAATCGCACCGCCCCACTCATCTTTAATCTGGTGTAAATCAGAATGGCAAATACCACAATATAAAATATCAAATTGTACATCGTGTGGTCCTACTTCACGTCTCTCAAAATTCCAGGGTGCTAAATCTGTTTTAGCATTTTGTGCTGCATATCCTTTAACTTGTATCATAGATCCTTTAAATTTAAAAATCAAAAGTCGGAAGAAACCGTTTACCTCAATAGCAATATTCAAACATATAATTATAAAATTCAAAGAATTTTATTGACTCCATTGTTCATATTGATTTAAAGTAAGGTATAGTTTTTTAACACACACTAAAAATAATCCCCCATGACAACTCAAGAGATCGCTAATCGTCTTGCCGCCTTATGTCGCGAAGAGAAATACGAACAAGCACAAAAAGAACTTTTTGCCGATGATGCCATCAGCATAGAACCCGAGGCTTCAAACGGATTTGAAAAAGAAACAAAAGGTCTTCCTGCTATAATCGAAAAAGGAAAGAAGTTCGAATCCATGGTTGAAAAGTCACACCAAATAACTATATCAGAGCCGATCGTAGTCGGCAATGCAATCGCATTCATCCTTACCATGGATATAACCATGAAAGGGCAGAAACGCATGACAATGAGTGAGCTCTGTGTATACCAGGTAAAGAATGGAAAAATCGTCTCCGAACAATTCTTCATGTAGTATAGTATATTTTCCGGAGTGACATGCTCTCCGGAAAATCCCACTACTGTTTACAATTTATTATTATATATATCCAGGGCATGTGTGATTTATTTCAGAGTAAGCTCCATCTGAATGTTGCATCGTTCATAAGGTGTAGCGTGCCCCACTACCTTCTGAAAACCAAGCTTGTGATACAGGTTGATTGCGGGCACCAGGATTGTATTGCTTTCCAGATAAAGTTTGGAAGCTCCCAGCGACTTTGCTTTTTTGATAACGGCTTGACCTAGCAGGTAGCCTATATTTTTGCCCTGTGCCCGTGGAGACACGGCCATCTTAGCCAATTCGAAATCATATACCGGGTCATCCATTTTAATCAATGCACACACGCCTACCGGAACATCATCGTATAGCGCCACATAAATATGACCGCCATTCTTTAATATATATCCTTTCGGATTATCAAGTGCTTTGTAATCCGCTTCCTCCATTTTAAAATATTTGGAGATCCACTCTTCATTCAAGTCACGGAAAGCTTTTTGATATTTAGGTTGATAGTCAACAATCTTCACCTTGCGACTTTCCCGTTTCTTCTTTTGCTCGTGTACTCTGCGTAACAAGTTTTTCTGCTCAAGCAAAAATTCCCATTCTTCAATAGCCTGCCAGAGATCATGCCGGGTCTGTGCCAGAATTTCTTCAATAGCGTTATTCACATCGGTATACTGAACTGCTATCTTTTCGGTTATCGTTTTACCTTTCGGTGATAGCGACACTATATTTGTCCGTCCATCTGCTTTATCCTTCCGTTCGGTTACGTACCCTTTATCCGACATTTCTGTAATGATCTTGCTAACAGAAGGATGTGAGTGACCGATCTCTTTAGCGATAGCGGTAATCGTTTTATTCTCTCCCTGTGATAGTACATAGAACACGGGGAACCACTTGGGCTGCAACTCTATATTATATAGCTTATAGATCTGTGCGGCATCATCTGTGATTCGCTCCGTAAGCATTCGAAGCCGGCTTCCCAACGCCAGCTTGCCAACGCGATTGAAAAATTCCATACGTCATTAATTATGTAACTAATTACGTAAATAGTTAATAAAAACACAAAACCAGAATTAAATTAATTTTATAAGTATTGATTATGCTGTGATTCCCCTATGAAACCCCTGATCACAGATCAGTCTTCATTTTCAAGATAACGTTTTGCCTGCATGGTAAACAGCGCTTCATATTGGCCGCGCAAAAGCATCAGTTCTTTATGTGATCCTTGTTCGATGATCCTGCCGTGTTCCAGCATCAGAATCTTGTCCGCATTTTTTACGGTACTGAAACGGTGCGTTATAAGTATAACCGTTTTACCCTCCATGTGCTTTTCAAGAGAGTTAAAAATCTTTTCTTCCGTTACAGCATCTATAGAGGCTGTGGGTTCATCGAGAATTGTGACCAGTGCATTTCTATAGAACATGCGCGCTACTGCGAGTCGCTGATGCTGTCCCTTGGAAAGATCAACGCCATCTTTGAATTCTTTCCAGATGAGTTGATCATAGCTAGTGATAAATTCATCGGCTCCTGAAAAATGTGCTGCCTGACGAAGCCGTTCTTCTTGTGTAGCATCTGGAGTTTCGCTAATCCGCCCCACTCCAATCGATTCACGGACGGTGAGGTTATAAACAGGAAAATCCTGAAATAGAATACCGATAGCACTCTGCCAGTCTTCAAGGTATATATCACGCAGATCGGTTCCGTTAATGTATATATTGCCTTCGGTAGGATCATATATTCTGCAGAGCAATTTTATCAACGTAGTCTTTCCGGAACCGTTAATACCAACGATGGCGATCTTTTCGCCAGGCCGTATAGTGAAAGAAAGACTTTGCAATACCAGCGGAGTTTCGCCTTCTTCATTGGGATATCGAAATGAAACATTCTTAAATTCAATGAGTGGCGCTGTGGTAAACGAGATGCGTACAGCATCCTTGCGAGAACGAATCTTCGGCTCGGTTTCGAATAGTTCAAACCAACGGGCGGCATACCGGGCAGCCTCTTCCGTAAATGAAATCGATTCTATATACCCGTTGATTGTTTGATAAAACCGTGTGTATGTATTGAACGCTAACAGCAATCCACCAACAGCAATACTTCCGGCAAGTGCCTCTTTCGTCATCAGTGCGATCGCTGCAAAAAGAAAAAGTAAATACCACAAACTCAACACAGCATAGGAAAGTGATTTCTTTTGTTCGGCCGCTATAATTTTCTCATTGAAAGAAACTTTACGATCTCTGATCTGTTCTTTGAACCAGTCCTTTAATTTCAGAAGTATAACATCGACTGCCTTTTGAAGTTCTTCAAAATGTGAAATGCGATTACCAATGACCCGGTGGTCATCCAGGGAGAGATAGCGAATTCTAAAAACTTCCATACTATATTTCTTGTAAAAGAAATATACCGGTGCCGCTGCCAGTGCAGCAAATAAAACCAACCAGCGATTGAGTGCCCAGAGAATACCAATGGATGTTATAATACCAGCAAAACTTGTAGCGGATGTAAAGATGAAATCCTGGAGGTTCAATACACTTCCACTCCCCCACTCTTTTGCACCGCGCAATAAATTCTGATACGAACTGCTTTCAATTGTGCCTATATCCAGGGCACTTTGCTTTTCAATCTTATAAAGCTCAAGTTGTACACCTTGCTGAAGACGAAATTTATTTCTGTAAAACGATACAATGTTCCCTACAATGGTTGGAACAAGAAAAGATAATCCTAATATAACTGCCGACTGGATCAATTCACGTGTACTGCTGACTCCCTGCTTGATGCGGATGATTTCATCTACAATCGCAGAGAAGCTGGTAAATTGGAGATATACTACCGATCCCTGAAAAAGGTTAAGAAAGATCAACAGTAATAATATTTTCCGGTTTGTTTGCCAGGCGAAAGCAATGGATCTGATTGAAACTGTAAATATATTCCGATTGCTTTTCATATAGTCCGCCCCACAAAAAAATATATAGAATTTAGAAGTTGCAATACACTTCTTTAAATCTATAAAATTTTACACATACTAGCAGGGAGACTATGAATCAAAGGAACACAATCGTAAAAATCTCTCAGCTTTATATTTTACGCCAAGGACACGGCTATGGCTATAATCCCTGTTTACCTTCAACCCAATACGCTTGTGCGCGTATCTTATCGGGTGCCACCCCTTTTGTGAGTAAAACCTTACGAACTTTTTTTATAGCATTGGCATTACCCGTCAGGTAAAATGTACCCTTCCTCCATACGTCCCATAACTTACCCTGAAGGCCGTCTAAATATAGTACGGAATTATCATACGGCTCAGCGGAGTCTGTCGACACGACATCCAACATCAGGTCTAGCTTGTCGGGCAGCGCAGGGAGTTCTTCATTGAACGCTAATAATCCAAGATACTCCTGCTGGCGGGTATGGATAATTTCCCTGAGACTATTGAACACTCCGATGGAGGTTTCATCACCATAAAAAAAGTGATACTTACTTTCCGGTTCATATAGGCTTTTGCCTCGCGGGCCAATCATCTTGAGTTTGTCTCCGATCTGCAACCGTGAAGCAAAACGACTTCCTGGGCCGTTGCCGTGCAAATAAAAATATATAGTACAGAGGCCTTGATCACCATCAAAAAAAGCGGGCGTATAGTTTCGATAATGTACATCATCCACACGAAAAGCAACGGCCTGGGTAAGCCTGAATGATACATCTGTAAAGTCTCCGTGAAAGGTTATCTTTTTTAAATTCGGGTGGATATAGTCTACTTCTGTTACTATCACGTCATGAATAAATCTTTTGAAGACTGTCTCGACAGCGTTTCCGATCCATTTTGGCATGTGTGGCATAAATTAAATATTATGTTATTAGTTTAGTCGCAAAGATCCCGGTGTACGTTAAGGGTCTTGTACGATAAAGGGATTTTGTTTTACGCTTAAAGGATTATTGACCATGGTTTTTCGAATAACGGACTCAGACCTTAACGAGATTATCTGCGAACGGAATCTTCCTCCTGATTTCAAGTGTGATCATGGGATTGTTGAAAGCACCTCCGAGATCAATCACCGGTTTGGGAAAGCTACATTAAATGAAGTCTGGTTCGAAGGTATACATCTGAACTATGGCGCAGGAATACTCCACAATGGAGTCTCCCTCAAGCTTGAAAGCGATACCCCGGTCATTGAAATGCATTTTAATCTTGTCGGCAGTCAGGAAGCATATTTAAAGGGAAGTAGTCAAAGATTTTCCTTTGATAGTCGTCAGCATAATCTTTTTTACATGCCTGAGTTTGAAGGCTACTTTGAGGCAACACCACAGGAGCAAATCTCCCAAATGATAGAAGTACATTTCACAGAAACATACTTTCAACGGCTTGCGGGTGCAGAATCAACCTCTCTTGATACGTTCATGAAAAAGATACAACGTAAAGAGCTTTCGGCTATGAGCAAGCATAACATGTCCATTACACCCTATATGGAAATATTGATTCAGCAAATTACAAATTGTAACAAACAAGGTGTACTCAAGCGGCTTTTCCTGGAATCTAAGGTCATGGAATTATTCATGCTGCAGATGGAACAGTTTGAAAGCGTTACAACGGAACAAGCTACATCACTGAAAGCAAATGATATTGAAAAGATCCATCATGCACGGTTTCTCCTGGAGCAGAATATAAGCAGTCCTTATTCACTCGTAGAACTGGCGCGGGCCGTGGGTATAAATGACTTCAAACTAAAGAAAGGATTCAAGGAAGTCTTCGGCAATACTGTATTCGGCTACCTTCACGAGATCCGAATGCAGGAAGCAAAAAAACTTCTATTGAACGATCACAAATCCATTCACGAAGTAGCAGAGTATTGTGGCTATCAATATGTGCAGCATTTCTCTACTGCGTTTAAGAAAAAATTTGGTATCACCCCCGGAGGTATGAGAACCGTCTAGGCCATACAGATATACTGTACGGCCTAGACGGTATATACATGACTGATATTACTTGCCTGACTTTTGGTCAACCTGCAGAATGACACTCGTTCTGCGATTATTTACCTGGGGATTAAACCCAACTTTCATCAGAAAATCGCCTGAGTATACTTTCGCAGCATCAATGCGACTTTCCGCTCCCGGATATATATTAAGTTCTTTCACCGTATATAGTTTGGATGGATCCAATCCCTTGAGTTTCACCGGAAATTTACTGCCCTCACCATACCGGTTGTTCACCAGGTAATTAAAGATGATGGCGGAAGCCTGATCCTTTCCCACATACATCAGCGATGCTATACTTTCTTTCTTCGGATCGGCAAGTCTATAGAGTTCTCCCTGCCATACAATGGGTTTTATGCGGTTATAGTTTTCAATAGCGAGTTTACAAAATGCAAGATCTTTCTCTGCCAGATCATGAACAACGATATCGAACCCAAGCTTTCCCATCATCGCTACATCTACCCGAAACTTTAAAGGTTGTTTGCCCCACTCCGTAACATGGTTCGAAACACTGATCGCAGGATAGAAGTGAGAATACTCCCATTGCATATATATCCTTTCCAGCGGATCAGTATTATCGCTTGGCCAGAATTCTGTAAAGTATGCGAGCGCGGCATAGTCTACACGTCCACCACCACCGGAGCATAACATCATCGGCACTTTCGGATAACGTGCGCGAATTCTTTGAAGCACTGAATAAAGTCCCTTTACATAGTCAATATAAAAATGTGATTGATCTTTCAAGTACGAGGAGTGTGCATTATAGATTACTGCATTACAATCCCACTTTATATAGGCCAGCGATGGATTCTCCTTGAATAAATCATCGACTACCTTAAAAACAAAATCCTGTACACTCGGATTCGTAAGATCAAGTACGAGTTGATTTCTGAAATAATGTTCATCTCGCTTCGGTTGTTTTACAACCCATTCCGGATGTTTTTCATACAGTTCACTCTTTGGATTTACCATTTCAGGTTCAATCCAGATTCCAAACTTCACATTATTTTTATCAGCTTCTTTTACCAGCGAAGATATACCGTTGGGAAGCTTCGTTCGATTCACTTCCCAATCTCCTAAACCAGCAGTGTCACCGTTGCGCGGATACTTATTGGCAAACCATCCATCGTCCAGCAAAAACAAATCTACACCCAGGTTCTTTGTATCCTTCAATAATTGAAACAGTTTACTTTCATTGAAGTCAAAATAGGTAGCCTCCCAGTTGTTGAGCAACGTTAACCTGTTTCCGTTACCATCGAGTATCTTATAGTTGCGAGCCCATTGGTGCATTTTTCTGCTGGCATCACCTTTACCATGCTGCGACAACAGGAATACAAATGCAGGGGTAACAAATTCTTCTTTCGGTTTGAGCGTATAGGCCGATGCATAATTATTCATGCCTGCCAGAATGCGCAGATTGTCCTGGTAATCGAGCTCGAGGTCAATTCTAAAATTTCCACTCCACTCCATTGCACCGTATAGCACTGTACCCGCTTCCTCTTCTGCAGGCTTATCCAGCGACACCATGAATACAGAAGGTTGAAAAAGATTGGCACGCGTTCCTAATTTTGAATCCAGTGTTTTAATACCGTGTGTGATCCGCGATTCTTCCGGCTGCATTTCCTTTGCCCAGTCTCCATGATATTGTGTTAACCAGAATGCTTTTGACTTCAAGTGTAAATTTGCAGAAGCAAACTTATGCAGCGTTACATTCCCTTTCTCCTGGTGACTGATCACGCTCCATTGCTCGATCACATCTTCCTGTTGATATACTTTGTAAAACAACTGCACCGTAAAGGGATATACCGGGTCTTTTAACAGAACGGTATATAGCACTATATTTTCTTGCAACGTCTTCACGGTATGGCTCACATAGCGCAAGTCCAGCGAATTATTCCCATCTGCATGCGTTACAGCAATGGCAGGCTCAACCAGATTTTGTGAACCGGAAGAAGTATAGGCTGCATTCAGTACTTCCGTATAGTCTTCCGTTTGGCGGTATATACCAGGCACGGCTTCATATTCTCTTCTATCCGCAAGTTTCTCCCCTGCATAAATAATATTAACACTCTTCTCTGCATTGACTTCCAACACAAAGGCATTGCTTGCTGTCTCAATCGGGATAATGGTATTCTGAGCATATACCGATGATACAAACAACATTAAAATAAAAGCAAACCGTATACGTGAGTGTGACTTCATTGTTAAATCAGTTTTTGTGACATTTATAAAAGTAGCATGTATCCTGAATGGATGGCTATATTTTTTCATTTTTTATTCCGAACAACTACAATACCCCGAATGGTGATAGGTTGTACTCCATACTATTTCTTTTTTAAAGGTTGTGTTTTCAAGTCCATAGAACTTACTACACTATTATAGATGATTTTTTAATAATTTCTACGGCCGAAAACAGGAGGTTGTGCAAATGAAAAAGAGGACATAATTACCCACTTTACCTGTTCATCACCACTTAACGAAAAAACGAGATTGGTCTGCTGTTAAAGAACCAATTATCATGGTTAATAGATTTATTCCAACAGCAATAGTTTGTATATTAGGAACAGTATAGGGTATTGGGTAGCGATGCCAAAATACTTCATACGGGCATGAGAAAAAAGATTCATCATGCCTGACAACTCAGGGTTGCTCAGTGTTTTAAATATTCTTCCGCTAAACAAGCGTGTTTATGAGTTATCGTTATTTTGTATGGATATGTCTTTTGTTGATTTACAAAGTTGGATTCTCTCAAAACCAGAAACTCACGTTTACACACCTGAATACATCGCATGGTCTCTCACAAGATCACGTCAACGCAATCCTGAAAGATCATAAGGGATTTATGTGGTTTGCTACCGATGAAGGTATTAACAAATATGATGGTTATACTTTTTCAACCTATCGGCATGATCCTTCGATTGCTACTACGATCAGCAATAATTATGTATTTGATATCATCGAAGATGAAAATAATACAATGTGGGTCGCCACAGGAAGCGGGCTTGACAAATTTGATCGCAGCAAAGATATATTTACGCGCTTTAGTCCTTCTACTGCAACGCTCTCGGTGCGGGATATACTATTGGATAAAAATAAAATCATTTGGCTTGGTACAACGGAAGGGCTATATCGTTTTGACAAAAGCAACGGAAATTTCAAACTCTATCAGCATGATGAGCAGGATCCGCACAGCCTGAGCAACAACTATATCTACCGCATCACGCAAGACTTAAAAGGTAACCTTTGGATCGCCACAAAAGAAGGACTTAACCGGTTTGATCCCGATCAGGCAAAATTCGAACGCTATATGCATAATCCAAAGGATATGAACAGTATTGGCGCAAACTGGATAAAAAGTGTATACACGGACTCGAAGGGAGATGTATGGGCAGGATCACAAGGGGGTGGTATATCTTTGTTTAATCCGGGGTTTAATTACTTCACAAACTTCAAGCATGACCCTGCAGACGCTACTACCATCGGCTATAATGATATACTCTCCTTTGCCGAAGACAACTCGGGGAGGTTATGGATCGGCACCGAAAATGGTGGCATCAGTATTTTAGATAAAAAAAACTTTACGTTTACAACGTACCGCTATGATCTTTTCGATGAAACCAGCCTGAGTAACAATTCGATCTATAGCTTGTATAAAGATGACATCGGAAACATGTGGGTGGGTACATGGTCCGGTGGTATAAATTTCATTGCACGATATGGAAAGAAGTTTGATCTGTACAAACAACTACCGAACCAAAAGAACAGTCTCAGCAATAACATTGTATTATCTGTTACGTGTGACATCAAAGGCAACCTGTGGATTGGCACCGATGGTGGCGGACTTAATCGTATAAACCGGAAAACAAAGGCCGTTTCACATTATCGTCATGATCCACAGAATACCAATAGTCCGGCCAGCGATTATATACTATCAGTGGTTGAAGCCATGCCCGGTATATTAGCCCTCAGCTATCACCGGGGAGGCTTCGATCTCTTCAATACTCACACCGGAAAATTTACACATCATATGCCCGAAGAAGGCAATCCCAATAGTCTTTCGGCAACTTCTAACACCATCGTATATAAAGACCGTGATTCAACCTTATGGATTGGCAGTTGGGGTGGCGGTGTTGGTATATATCATCCGGATAAAAAAGAGTTTACATGGTATCAGCAAAAGGCGCATAACCAGGACGGTCTCACGGATAATTTTATTCATTGTATCGGGGAAGACAAGGATGGCAATTTGTGGGTTGGCACAAACTCTGGATTGAACCGGCTTAACAAGGCAACCAGAAAGATCACACATTTTACGAATAACAAATCGGACTCCACGAGTCTGGCGCATGATGTTGTAGAGACAATCCTAAAAGATCATTCAGGAAATTTATGGTTCGGCACTGCAGGAGGTTTAAGCCTATATCATCCGGAGACACAAAGTTTCACATCCTATACGGAACGCGATGGTCTCCCGAATGATATGATACGAAGTCTGCTGGAAGATCAGCATGGAAATCTATGGATCAGTTCTAACAAAGGAATTTCCAAATTCGACCCCAAGACCAGATATATACGAAACTATAGCAGTGCTGATGGCCTGCAAGGAAGCGAGTTCAAATCACATGCATGCTATAAAGCAAGCGATGGAGAAATGTTCTTCGGTGGACCGAATGGCCTTAACGCATTTTATCCCGACAGTCTCAAAGACAATACCTTTGTTCCGCCTATATACTTTACAGGTTTTCAAATCTTTAACAAGTCGATTTCCATTCACAATAATGACTCTATTCTTCACGAGCATATCCATGTGGCAAAGGAGATTACACTGTCGCACGATCAATCCGTTTTCACCCTGGAATTTGCCGCACTCAATTATACATTACCGGAAAAAAATCAATACGCTTATAAGCTCGATGGCTTCGATAAAGAATGGAACTACGTTGGCAATAAACGAACTGCCACCTATACTAACCTCGATCCGGGTAGGTATATATTTCATGTAAAGGGATCAAACAATGATGGGCTTTGGAATGAACAAGGTACGAGCATTGCAATCATTATTACACCACCATTCTGGCTTACGTGGTGGTTCAAGCTATTGGGTGTACTTCTTATTGCTGGTGCTATATTTCTTTTTATCAGAATCCGAATCCGCGCTATTGACAATAAAAAGATAGAGCTTGAAAGATTAGTAAAATGGCACACGGCTGAAGCGATCGAACAAAAAGAAGCGTTGGAAGCGCAAGCTGAAAATATGCAGACACTGAACGAGCAGCTTCAGTCACAAACGGATTTTCTACAATCCATCAATGATGAAATCCAGCAGCAACGTGAAGAAGCCGAAGCCGCGCGTCTCGAAGCAGAGCGTGCGAACCAGGCGAAGAGTATATTTTTGGCTACGATGAGCCATGAGATCCGAACGCCTATGAACGGTGTAATTGGTATGGCTTCTTTATTGGGAGAAACTCCGCTTACGCCCGAGCAACGGGAGTATATTGAAATCATCCGGACTTCTGGAGAAAGTTTGTTAGGTGTGATCAATGATATACTTGATTTCTCAAAGATCGAATCCGGAAAGATGGAGCTGGAAGAAAAAGATTTTAACCTGCGAAGCTGCGTTGAAGATGTACTTGACCTGTTTGCCGGTAAAGCTGCAGACCTTGGCCTGGACTTGATCTATCAATTGGACAATGATGTTCCGAATCAGATTGTTGGTGATAGCTTGCGCCTGCGACAAATATTATTAAACCTTGTGGGTAATGCTATCAAGTTTACACAACACGGAGAAATATTTGTAAGCGTTCACTTGCTGAACAAGGTAGACGACAAATATGAATTGCAAATAGACGTGCGCGACAGTGGTATTGGTATACCCGAAGATAAATTGAATCGTCTCTTTAAAGCATTCTCACAAGTAGATGCTTCCACTACCCGTAAATATGGAGGTACCGGGCTGGGTCTTGCTATATCTGAGAAACTTGTTGAATTAATGGGAGGCCGTATCTGGATCGAGAGCACCGTGGGAAAAGGCACCACTTTTTTCTTTACCATTAAAACAAGGTTAAGCGACAAACCGGAAGAGACCTATATACATTATGATATAGCCTCGCTTGGCCAGAAAAAAATATTGGTCATAGATGATAACGCTACCAATCGTCTCATTCTTAAAAATCAACTGGAGCTGTGGAAGGCAGAACCTTCACTTGCTCATTCTGCTAAACATGCATTGGAAATATTATCACGGAATCCGCGATTCGACCTGGTGGTAACGGATATGCAAATGCAAGAGATGGACGGCTTGCAACTGGGCAGACTGATCCATCAACATTACCCGGATATACCGATCATGTTACTGAGCTCGATCGGCGTTGATCGTAATGAAGAATTCTCGTCTATATTTTCGTCAATACTAACAAAGCCAGTAAAGCAAGCTATGCTCTGCAAACATATACTCATGGATCTTCGTAAGCATTCAGCATCATCTGTTCGCGAAGAGCCCGTGAAACAAAAGCTTAGTGAAGACTTTGCAGTATTGCACCCGCTTCATATCCTGATCGCGGAAGATAATCCTGTCAATCAAAAATTGGCCACACGCGTATTGAACAAGCTGGGATATAAACCCGATGTAGCTGCGAACGGACGCGAAGCATTACATGCTTTCATCAACGCGCAGCACACGCTGATCCTGATGGATGTACAGATGCCGGAAATGGATGGTTTGGAAACTACACAGAAAATTCGCTCACTTTCCGGAAAGCAACCTATTATTATTGCCATGACGGCTAATGCTATGCAGGGCGACCGCGAACAGTGTATACAAGCCGGCATGAATGACTATATCAGTAAACCTGTAAACCTGGACGAACTTATGAAGACTATTGAAAAATGGGCTTCTATTATGGAAGAAACGAAACGAGTATAGATCCTGCTAAAGCTTGTCGGGTATATATCGATATTCCTTGCCTTAGCATCAGTTTAAATATATATCACTCGATCATTACCGTCTGCTGAAATGTAGCCTGCCCATTGACCGCACGGAGCAAATATACTCCTGTGGTTGGATTCGCAGATAAATTCACTTCATGTTTGCTTACTCCAGGTTGCACGATGTGTGAATAAATTATCTTGCCGGTACGATCATAAAGCGAAATAAAGGTTAGGCTTTCAAGCCGCGTGTGAAAGTCAAGTGTAAAGGCATTATCTGTAACGGGATTAGGAGATGCAATCAACTTCAACTTTCCATCAACCTCTACTGTTCGGATATCCGAGAGTTTATAAACACCATCAAAATCAGTTTGCTTCAGTCTATAGTATGAACGGCCTACTAACGGATCTGTATCGACATGTCTATATTTCACTATACTTTGACTGTTACCGGCTCCATCAATTCTTGCAATCTCAGAGAATGTATTTCCATCCTCGCTTCGGAGTATAGCAAAATAATCGTTGTTAATTTCCGATGCCGTTTCCCAGTAAAGGTCAACATTATCATCCTCGTTAACCTTTGCTGTGAAGGTTAGCAACTCCACGGGCAACGGAGCGTTGTTGCCTGATAAGGTCCAGGGAGAAAATGAAGTAACACCAGATACTGTTGCACTTGTTGCTGTACTGGTTTGTCCTGCAATTGGCGCCTCCCATACATTCGTCGCAGAGTTCCACCGCTGCGCCCGCAATTGTGTTATTGTACCCGCCTCAGCAGCCGATACCTCGAAGCGTACAGTGGCGGTTCCACTAACACCGTCTTTATCAATTTGCCAGAAGCGGTCCACCACGTTGGCACTATTATCAGCTCCATTACGATTCATATCTGTAACAGCAACGGGTGTTGTAGGATACGGTGTATTATTTGCCGCTGTAGTATAAGTGGAAATGGTTACGTTGCCTATGTCCCCTGCCGTATTTGTTAAGGTAAGTGGTATATATACTCCTGATGCTGTACCGAAAGGAAAAACATGTGCACTGGTATTGGCGCCTATATTCCATCTTAATTTACTGGAGTTATTCACCTGTTCACTCACTATATATCCGGAGGTTCGGGATACTGCAGTCGATGCACTATTGCTTATGGTAAGCGTAGTCGAGCTTAGATGTAAAGGACCACTGGTAAGAATCAGCGCATTCTCCACGATAGCATTTTGCTGCATGGTTACGCCGGCTGCATTATTTCCGGTAAGGTTATAAAATGTTGTAATAGATGTTCCGGATATAGCCTGGCTGGCTGAGCCTTTAAAGGTGACGCCTCCATCATCGGTAAAGACTCCGTTATTAACAAAGTTACCAAAAAATGTTATCGAGGAAGTTGAGAACACATGTATACTACCGGAGTTGGTAAATTGATCTTGTGCGTGCACAAAGAAAAAATTCAAAAGCAACACACTATATACTGCTAACTTTTTCATGATGCTATAGGGTTTATATCGCTCAATTTTCGCTAAGGGTAATTCGTTACGAAAACATTACTTTGTTTCTGTAAACCACTGTAGATCGCGAAATGTTGTCGTTTCACCGCTGTTTGCGGAAGTACAGTATAATTCAAAATAGTCACCTGGTGCTATATCTGTTAAATAAATGGTTGTTGCAAATTGATACGGATCATTGGCTGTCGTAAGGCGTAAATCTGTTTCACCAAACCGTGTTGTCGTCACACCATTCTTAACGATCGCGATCGATATGGTTCTGTTGTTACTGGGAACACTAATATTTCCTGAAATAATGGCCCATCCTTCACTCTTATTAACAGGCTGATAGGTTATTCTATTCGTGGCAATGGTCCATTTGGTAGTGGTGGAGGTTTGCGTACCGGCAGTCCAGTTAGCCTTATACCATGTACCAGCCGTTACAATCGATGTGGTAGCACTGCTGTTGTTCACACCGATCCTGCAATGCGGATTCTGATCAGGCCCACCTGAATTGTTACGAATAAAAACGTTGGCGTCTCTTCCATCCGATCGCGAAAAATCAAATCCACTCATAAATGTGCCTATATTATTCCAGGTGTTATTGGTGATAAACATACTGGCAAGCGAAGTAAATGTAGCAGGCGCATAATTGATCCCTATACCTCCTGAAGCATTATAGAAACCACAGTTCAATACAGATGTAATCGCACCCGAACCTGATAAGAAATTTATACCTTTGGCACAGTTGATAAAATCTGTTTCAGAAATTTTAAAAGAAACCCCACTGGTAGCACCCGCAGCCAATTCTATACCGGATCCAACGGCATTGGTTATATCTACCTCAAAAACCCAGAGTTCAATGTTGCTTAACGCTGCTATAGCTCTGTTAAAACCATCGAAGGTGCAGTCCTTCACCTCACTATATTCTCCACTTGTAACCAATTGTATGGCATCATCTCCCGCGCTTGAACCATATCCTCCCAAGGTGGTGGCATCAAAGGCGAGCATTTTAAAATAACTTTCCGATACACAACTAAACATCGGAGAGCCCCCCAACCCAGAAGCTGCCGTAAGATAGGATGTGCCGTATGAGCTTCCTTGTATAGTAAGCGGATAGGGTAAATCAATTACTTGTGTACTGGATATAGGATAGTCTCCACCTACCAGCTTCACTACGGAAGGCCCCACCATGTGCAAATCAAGAAATCCCAGAACTTCCTCAAGGGTAGTCCAGCTTCCGGATGGCGTTACGTCAAATACATTATCATCACGCTCTTCATTCCCTTTTATGATCCAGTTACCATTCACAGCGATATAGGTCTTCCCTATCCACCGAAAATGCTTGGATATACTGCTTCCTTCAATGGTGGAGGAACCGCTCGGCACAACATCGACTTCATCCGTATAGGTACCTATATTTTTTATAGTGATGGACAGTCCATCATCGGCAGCTGTAATAGCCGGAAGTGTAAGCGTAATATCATTGCTGGCCACGACAAATGTTTCACTCTTTGCCACGGTGGTGGTGGTAGTCTTCGAAGTTATACTCGGTTCCCCTACGGCAATGAATGCTACCCATTTAGTCCCGTCCCAGTAATAGTAGCCATCGGCAAGTGTACCGCCACTACTATAAACAAGCATACCGGCAGGAACTGCACCTGTAAGCGGAGATACAGAATTTACATCGTTTAAAATTATCCTCGGTGGTAGTAAACCTTTATTTGTACTTTCCAACTCAAGCAATGAATTCGCATTGATCGTAGTGGGATTGTCCCCGATTTTAACCTGGGCACTTACACTAACAATTAAATGAATCAACAGATAAATAAAAAGTAAAAATCTTTTTACCATAAGGATATCTTTAGTTGGCTATGAATTAAGATGTATATATTACCAAAGGTGATAACATATACCTGTTAAAAAATCAGGAAAATGCTGATTTTAATAAACCATAAAATGGTTATACTCTAAACAGAAGTTACAACACGCAACATCATTATATACTGAAACTCAATGACATCGCTATACTAAAGCACAATGCAGATAAAAAAATAGTGGCAAAAAATCCACACTATATACCTTCTATAGTTAAAGCAATATATACTTATAGATTACTTGAGTAGCGATCTTCAGGTGTTTGATTGTGCGTATGCAACGCCCATTTTTCAAGCACTGCTACAAGCGCTTCAATTTTCACCGGTTTACTAACATAATCGTCCATGCCTGCTTTCATACACTCATCGCGATCACCTTGCATAGCATTGGCCGTCATGGAAATAATTACGGGCTGATGATATCGCTTTAACCGAATCATTCGTGTTGCTTCCAATCCATCCATCTCCGGCATTTGCACATCCATCAAAATCATATCGAAGAATTGATCATCGAATTTTTCAATCGCTTCCAATCCGTTTTGTGCTATTTCTATTTGCTGATAGCCCAGCTTATTAAGAATTCGTGTGGTTAATTTTTGATTGACTGGATTATCTTCTGCTACCAGAATGCGAAGTGGATATTTATTCGCGAACTCTTCCGACAGTAATTGCTTCGGTTTAGCATCTTCTTCTTTTACTATATTTTCAACCGGGCGAAGCGCAGCTTGAATGGCCTTGCTTAAGGGAAGTTGCTTCACTGGCTTATTCAATACTGTTGAAAACAATTCGGCATTCTGTTTTTTACTTTCATCACCAACCGAACTCAACAGTATAACAGGAATAGCAGGATAACTTGCTTTAATAAGGCGCGTTACCTGAACACCATCCATATCGGGCATCTGCATGTCGGTTATAATCAAATCGAACGATGCGTCCTGCGAAAGTATATCCAGTGCTGCCGCCCCGGATGAAGCCAGCGTTGGAATTAACTTCCATAACATCAGTTGTTTTTTCAGAATGGTGAGGTTCGTTGTATTATCATCCACGATTAACACTTTCTTGCCTTCATTGCTAATGACGTTTACAAAATCGTACTGTATACCCGGCTCATGACTTACCGCACCTTTGATTGTAAAGCTGAACGTAGTTCCAGATCCAGCTTCACTTTCCACCTGAATAACACCGCCCATCAATTCCACCAAACGTTGGCTGATCACGAGGCCAAGACCTGTTCCTCCATACTTGCGTGTAGTCGATGAGTCTACCTGAGAGAAAGCTTTGAACAACCGCGAAAGTTTATCCGATGGTATACCTATACCTGTATCGCGTACGCGAAAGGAAAGTTCCAGATCATCGCCTTCTGTTTTCTGCAAATCGACCCCTATAAAAATTTCACCCTGGTGCGTAAATTTCATGGCATTGCCAATCAGGTTAAGAAGGATTTGACGCAAGCGGTGGCTATCACCAATGATCATAGTAGGTATAGTATGATCAATCTGGTAGAGCAGATCTAAACCTTTCTGTGTTGCCTTCCCTGAAAATACATCCATCACTTCTTCTATACATTGACGCAGATCGAAGCTGTGATTTTCGAGTTCGAGGTTACCGGATTCTATTTTTGAAAAGTCAAGAATGTCATTGATAACCGTAAGCAATGCTTCCCCGCTTCCCCGGATTGTATTGGTATATTCTTGCTGCTCGGGAGTAAGGGTTGTCTCCGCCAGCAGTGACGCCATACCCAACACACCATTCATAGGCGTTCGGATTTCGTGGCTCATCGTGGCCAGAAATATACTCTTCGCCTGGTTCGCGCGTTCAGCTTCCTGACGTGCTGCTTCTGCTTCCTCACGCTGCTGGTGAATCTCTTCATTGATGGATTGAAGAAACATGGTCTGCTCCTGCAACTGTTCGTTCAGGGTTTGCATATCTTCTGTCTGGGCCTCGAGTGTTTCTTTTCGCTCGATCGCTTCAGCAGTGCGTTCGCGCACTTCCTTTTCCAAAGCTGCTTTCTGTGCTTCGATTGAATTTACACGTACATGGTATAGAAATATACTCCCGCCGATCACAAAGAACACAGCACTCGCTATAAACCACCAGGTCCGCCAGAAGGGCGGTGTAATAACAAGTTTTAAACTAAGGGTTTCCGTAGCCCAGTTTCCCTCACGGTCACGTCCCTTCACTTTAAATATATACTCTCCCGGATCCAGATTGGTATAGGTCACGCTTCGCCGGGCACGTTCGTTGCTCCACTCTTTATCAAACCCTTCGAGCATGTAAGTATATAACTTACGCTCGCTATCAGCATAGTACAATGCGGCAAACTCAAATGAAATTACGGAATTAGTATGCGACAGCGTGATCTCTTTTGTTTCCGAAATGCTTTTTATAAGGGGAGATTTACCATTTGCGCTGTCTGCTATAGCAACCGGTGCGTTGAATAATTGAAAATCAGTGAGAACAATCGGCACCTGAAAATTCTTATACTTTATACTATCCGGAAAAAATTTAATAAATCCATTTTCCCCTCCGAAGTACATAGCACCTGAACGGCTTTGCAGAAAAGCACTCTGTTTAAACTCTGTGCATTGTAAACCATCCGCAGCGCCAAAGTTTTTAAATTTCCCTGTTTTCGGATTGAATTTAGATAAGCCATTGTTTGTCGCAATCCACAAGTTTGCGCTGGAGTCCTCAAGCATTCCATAGATGGCATCACTGGGAAGACCATCTCTCGTGTGGTATACTTTGAATGTTTTACTTTGAATATCGTAGTAATTCAGGCCCGACATTGTACCGATCCAAAGATTACCTTTCTTATCTTCATGCATCTGATTTATAGCATTGTTACTAATGCTATTGACTCCGTCCTGGTGTTGAAAGCGTGTGAACTTCTTCGTAGTACGATTAAAAATATTAAGACCATTGCCTTGTGTACCAACCCATAAATTTTCGTGACTATCCTCATATACCAGGTATACTTTATTTCCGCTGATACTATTCGGATTTTCATCGTCATGAACATAATGAGTAAAGGAGCTATCTTTTGGATTAAAGAGATTAAGTCCTCCATTAAAAGTTCCAATCCAGATATTATCATACTTATCCTGGTAAAAAGCCCACGCATTATTAGAACTTATACTCCCTGGATCTTTCGGATCATTTTTAAAGTGTTTATATGTATTCTTCTTCGGATTATATAATGTAACACCATCCGCCCATGTTCCGAACCAAAAATTTCCTTGCCTGTCCTCATGAACGTTCAAAACATAATCACCACATATACTGGCGGGGTTACCTTTCTCATGATAAAAATGTTTAAAGTTTCCGGTTTTGTTATCGTATAAATTTACCCCGCCTCCATCTGTTCCGACCCACAGGTTATTTTTTGAATCTTCAAACAAATGAAGAACCTTGTTATTACTCAGGCTTCCGGGTGACGAAGTATGGCGAAAGTGTTGGAATCGACTTCCATCACGCATTAAAAGATTAATGCCGGCAGAAAATGTACCCACCCACATGTTATTTTTTGAATCCCTATATATAGACCATATCGAGTTTATACTGATGCTGGCAGGGTCTATATCATCATGATTATAAGTTAAAAATGAGTTGGCGTTTTTGTATAGTACATTTAATCCTCCGTTCTCGGTACCTACCCATAAATTGCCGTCCGGATCTCCCTCAATTGCCATTACAAAATTATTGGCAAGACCGTCTTCCATTCCAAAACGTTTAAACTCCTTCGTGCGAGGGTTAAACTTGTTTAATCCTGCGCCCCAGGTTCCAATCCAAAGTTGTTTCTCATCATCTTCAAAAATTACCTTGGTATAATTGCCGCTGATTGATTTAGGATCGCTATCATCGTGTGTAAAGCGAGCGAATGTCTTGCTCTTCGGTTCAAAAAGATTCAACCCATTCAAAGTAGCAATCCAGATATTCTGCTCGTGGTCTTCAAATATGTGATTAATGGAATTATCACTTATACTTCTGGGATTATTCTTGTCATGTATATAGTGCGTGAATGTATTGTCGGCCTCATTATATACATCCATCCCTTCCTCGGTACCGATCCATAAAAGTCCTTCGTGATCAATCATAACACTGACCACTTCGTTACTGGAAATTGAATTGGGATTTTTAGGATCGTGCTTAAAGTGTGTAAACTTTTCCTTCTCCCGATTATAGCGGCTTAAACCACCGCCTAAAGTAGCAATCCACAATGCGCCCTTTGAATCCTCAATTATACTATTGATAAAGTTATTGCTGATCGAATTTTCATCTTTAGGGTTATTGCGGAATATCCTGAATGAGTATCCATCAAACTTATTCAACCCATCACTGGTACCAAACCACATAAACCCGCGGCTGTCTTCAAGCATACATACGGTATTGCTATGCGAAAGCCCATCACGTTTACCAATGTGTCTGAAACTAAGACCCTGTGTATAGGAATCTATAGTCAGCAGTATAAAAAATAAGATACAGTAAACACGCATGCGGGGGGTATTAAAATATTTTCTGAAGTTTTACTGTTTGACTTTTACCTGCAACGCCCACTTCTCCAATATGATCACGAGATCTTCCAGGTTTACTGGTTTACTGATATAGTCATCCATACCATTTTTCAAACACTCTTCACGATCACCCTGCATTGCGTTCGCAGTCATAGCAATAATGACGGGCTGAGTATCCAGACAAACGCGAATCATGCGAGTCGCTTCAAGTCCATCCATCTCAGGCATCTGAACATCCATCAGGATCACATCATAAATCCTCTTACTCACTTCTTCCAATACCTCTTTACCGTTCTCCGCGATGTCCGGATCGTAGCCCAGTTTTCCGAGAATACGCATTGCCAGTTTTTGGTTCATGCGGTTATCTTCTGCTATCAAAATGCGTAACGGATACTTCTTCGAAAATTCTGTTGATAATTTTGGTTTAGCAGGGGCAGTATCTACCGTGTAGCTCTCCCCTCTGTTCAACAACGCACTGAGTATACGCTGACTTAGATTATTGAATCGTATAGGTTTGCTTACCACGGAACTAAAAATCTCCGGATGTTTTTTGCTGGTTTCATCACCACTGGTACTCATCAATATAATTGGCAACATCGGATAAAGGTGGCGAATCGTCTGTGACAATTCCATTCCGTTCATCTCCGGCATTTGCATTTCTGCAAGCACAAGGTCTATATCTGGTCCATGTGAAAGTATTTCCATCGCCTGTTTTCCGGAATCGGCTACGATTGGAATCAGTTTCCAATACGCTACTTCATCTTTCAATACATTACGCTGTGTTACGTTGTCTTCTACAATCAGAATTCGTTTTCCTTCAACCCCCACCATATCCGGGTTGCTTCGCAACATATGCGAACCTGCATTAACCGGTATATTAAATTTAACAACTGTCCCCTCGTCTTCCCAACTCTCAATTGTAAATATACCACCCATCATGCCAACAAGACGATTGCACAAGAACAGCCCTATACCGGATTGCTGCGCTCCGGATTGCGAAATTGTATTTGTTAAAAACGCAAGGTCTTTGGCTGGTATACCTATACCTGAATCGCGTATTTCAAAACCAAGGTCCATGGTTCCATTTGCGTTCTCGCTCCGGATCCATACCTCAACCAGGATCTCACCTTGTTTGGTAAACTTTATGGAGTTCTCTACGAGGTTGGTTAGTACTTGTCTCAAGCGCGTACTGTCGCCAATGATCTGCGAAGGTATACGATGATCTACCTGGTATATGAGCTCTATATCTTTTTGCGCTGCATGGCTTGCAAAAATATCGAACACCTCTTCAATGGAATTTCGCAAGTCAAAATCTTTCTGTTCCAACTCGGCCGCATTTGATTCTACTTTCGCGTGCGCCAGTATATCGCTCAACAATATATCATTGATAACGGTAAGAAGGCTTTCACCACAGTTACGAATCGTATCGTTAAAATCTTTCTGTTCGTTGGTTAACGAAGTTTCAGATAATAACGAGACCATGCCCATAATACCATTCATTGGCGTGCGTATCTCATGGTTAATTCGCCCGAGTAAAACTTTCTTGGCGCGCTCTACTTCTGCAGTTTCTTCAAGAGCTTTTTGTTCTCTCTTTCCTGCATATAATAAAAGTTCTGCTTTCTCAATTACCTGGCGTTGCAGTTCCGCTTTTTCATGTTTTATCTTATTCAGGCGTACGCCAAAGAAAATCAACAGCACGATGATCAAACCTGCCAATATAGTGAGCTCTACCCATAATGGAGCCAGGACAAAAATTGCCGATGACGATGCTGCAGAGAATATATATACCATGTTCGTAAGATTGTTGTTAAGGGTTACTGTGCCGGTTTAGATCCGATACCCAGATTTATACCCAATACAAAATATCGTCCCCGATCAAACGTATTGTAACTATAGACCGGGATTGTCCACTTTCCAAATTCAAAACCTATAACGGCACCGTGTTCGAATATCTGTGTGTTTGTATGTAGCATACGCGTATGCTGCATGCTAACCCCCAGATAAAACCACGATGAAATTTCGTATCCCAACTCTGACCAGCTAAACAAAAAATCACATGTGGGATCTTTGGGCGAAAATGTATACTGCGATTGTGACGAAAAGAAAACACCTTCTAATTCTGCAGATACATTCATACCTGCTGATCCACCATCCAGCTCACCCGTCACTGCGCCCATAATCGGTGTGAGGGAATACATCAGCTTTTTACATTCGCCTGAAAATTTTCTTCCTGCATATAAAGAAAATGTATTCTTCTCTTCATAATTATACCGGGCTTCGGCATACCAGTTATTCTTCGCCTGAAAACTAACAACGGGTACGAACTCAACAGCTTCCTTATCCTGAACATAATAGTATTGTTCAAATCCCGCCTGTCCGTATACTTTGGGTATAAGGATGGTTATAAACGCTACTATGAAAATGATTTGAATTTTCATTTTTCGTTGTCGATAACAATCAGTTCTGCAGTTGCCAGTTTGTTTAATAAAGAGATATCCTTCAAATGTGGATTCCAATAAAAGAGTAACAAGTCAATTGGCCGCCATAAAAGTACCCAGCTAAAAATATCAAGACTGTTGCCCAATGCAGTATGTAATCTATTGTGTTCATCCAACATCATGGGTATAAATCCCTGACAGATCAAAACCATCACGAGACTAATACCAAGAAGTATCCAACTGCGATTCCTGAATCTTTTAAACTCCTTTTCGCGCATTTCCTTTTTTTTCAAGTAATGCGTTCGTATAGCATACATCAGTGGCATAGCATATTGCTTATCAATTTCACTAATGCACTTAAACTTGTAAAATATAGCCGAGTATCGTTTCGCAGACAGAACCGATGTACGGATATACTCTTCTAACTGATGACTGAGCTGACGCTTATATATAGGCGCTGGATCATGGCTATTGAAATAGTTGTTAATGGTTTGCCTATCCACAGTCAGGAAAATATCAATTTTGTCGAATGCAGATTCCTCCATAATTATGTACTATATAAAACTGGCAAGTACCAGTAAGGTCATTTGCTTTCGTTGAGACTTGCTATAATATCTATACATAACCTGTCGAGCAGTTTTACCAGCTCAGCATCTGCCATCGAAATTTTCAACTGCGCTACAACTTCCAACAACTCTTTGTCTTCGAGCATATCCAACGTTGCTTTGATTTTATGACAGACCTTCTGAAATAAAGCGAGATCATTTTGCTTGGATGCGATTTGAAGTACTTGCTGCATCTCTTGCAGGTTGTCGATCATCAGATCGGTTATTTCCTTTTTAAATTCAGGATCGCCATCGGTATAGGCATCGAAATCGATGAAAAGCGGTCTTCGTGCTGTATCGGTCGACATTCTGAAAGTCCTCATAAATTTTTAGTTGTTGTTAAAGCAAAGATGGTCGCTCGATGAACGGTATAAATCAGGGGAAAACTGATTTTAAAAAAATAAGGGAAGGGGTGGAAATACGCGGAAAGATTACGCTAAACAGCGTTATGACAATGTAATTCTGGAGATTTTGAAAACAAACGGATCGCAAAAGTCACTGCTTGTGACTGCGATATTGCTTACCTGGGTTTAAAACAAGGTATAAGCGCTTTATAATAGAATATAGGCCTCTGAATTATAACCAAAAACAGGGTATGGTCTGATGAATGCCGTATCAGAATTTCTCTGATATAGAATAAGAAAAATTCTGACTATAGCACTTCAGCGCCTTAAGATAATTTTCCAATCAAATAGTCAAGATGCTCTATGCAAAGTATCTTGATATAGATCAGCGTTGTAACAGAGATGTAACCTCCCGGTTTATCCTTCTTTAACAGGCTCCATGTCTTTTAATCTTTCCTTTTCAACGGTGATGATACTTTGTCCCACGACTATACTATATACCGTTTTTGCTTTGTTGATTGCTTTTACAACTGACACAGGGGTTTTACCGTCCAGTAAGTACTGACGGCCAATTTCAATTTCCATATAGTTATTTAATAAGAATCATTAGAAGAAGAGAGTGCTGCTTCTTTTTTTCAGAATATATATTTCTTGAAGAGGGTATCGATTTCCTGCATGAAAGTTTGATGATGATTACTTATTAAAGTAACATTATTAAACTCCTTTATTTCCTTAATCGCAGCAGCGTAATGCACGAGATCTATCGGCGTTGACAAAAGCTCCTTCAGATCGCGCTTCAAAAATTCCACTTTTATAGCACTCACTTTATCAAGATGAAAGTGGCTATTGAAGTAAGCTTGAATAGCATCATCCTCCAGGTGTGATGTTATAAGATCGTTACGAGTTTGATGAATGAGTTCTATTATTTTCTCTGTTGATAATCTCAACACTTGAACCTCTGCCGACACGTTAAGCATAGATGAATGAATACTCAATGATAGCACAAAAAAGGATTCAACAATATAGTTTGGAGGTCTTGCATATCTCGAAAGTTCTCATTGCTTTCCAACTCGCTGTCTACTACACGAAAAGATTCAAAAAAATTCATGCCAGCTCGTAAATAATTTATTTCCAATGCGTGTCATAGTATTTTTTTACTACGTGATGAGTGGTACAAAAATACTACTCCATTTTATTCGCTAAAAAATGTATTTGTACTATTACAATTATCCTAAACCAATTTACACGGCAATCCTATGGAATTCAATGCGGAGACCCATCAAAAAATAAGGTATCAAAAGCACTTGTACGTTGTATTTATAGATGAGTACCCGGATATTTTAATCAGTGACGCAAACGAGCAAATTGTATTGCATCCCATTTGGAAAGATTGGATCGTACGGATAACAAGCCCATCGGTACGTCAGCTAATGACTGTTTGTAAAGCTGACTGCAGCTTTGAAGATAGTACCACACTTCAATGATTTATAGGGAAGCTTAGATATACCTATATCCTTATCACACCATTCCACCTTTGTTCGCCACATTCATTTTCAGACCCTACAAAACAGATTTACAATACTTTATATATCATTGAATGAGTGAATCTTTTATATCAAAATAAATGCAACAATGTTGCAACTAAATAGATTTGCGGTATGTTCTATTGCTGAAAACGATAAAGCATAAAATCCATGACCACCAAAAAAATTTACGAAGTAATTATAATAGGCGGAAGCTTTGCAGGACTCTCGGCAGCAATGGCCTTGGGCAGATCGCTAAGGCAAGTATTGATAATAGACAGCAACCAACCTTGCAATCGTAAAGCTCCTCATTCACATAATTTTATCACGCAAGATGGCAAGACTCCCAAGGAAATAACCGAGGTTGCCAAGCAGCAGGTATTGAAATACAGCACGGTAAACTTTATTAACGACCTGGCTATACGCGGCAATAGAACCCACTATGGTTTTGAAATCACAACGCTGTCTGGTGAAATATTTACTTCAAAAAAATTACTCTTTGCCACAGGCGTGGTTGATCAAATGCTACCGATCGAGGGATTTTCTGAATGCTGGGGTATCTCTGTTGTGCCGTGCCCATACTGCCATGGATATGAATTCAAGAATAAAACAATCGGACTTTTGGCCAATGGTGATTTGGGATTTGAATTGAGCAGGCTGCTATATAACTGGAGCAAAGACCTCATCCTCTTCACAAATGGGAAATCATTGGTTACAAAAGAGCACACTGAAAAAATAAAAAGCCACGGTATTAAAATCAATGAAAAGGAAATCGCTGTGCTAGAACACACCAATGGAAATATAGCCAGTGTTGTTTTTAAAGATGGCTCAAAAGAAAAAGTGGACGCTATATTTGCAAGGATTTCCCACCAACAACATTGTACTATACCTCAGGAACTGGGCTGCGAAATAACGGAGCAGTCTTTCATTAAAACGGATGAGTTTGGCAAAACCAGTATTCCCGGAATCTTTGTTGCCGGTGATAACTCGAGTATTTTCAGATCTGTTTCGTTCGCGACTGCGTCAGGAACCAAAGCCGGAGCTTTTATGAATAAAGAATTTATTGAGGAGACGTTTTGAGGCTATGCCTTTCCAACCTGGTATATCGGCCGCTGGCATACCACAATAAAATTAAGAGTGATGCGTCATTGTAGACATGAATTCAATTTTATTATTGATATTCATACAAAACCTATTTTAACAATAAGGTATGCAAACCATATTAGGTTCTGGCGGAGCTATCGGAGTTGAATTAGCAAAAGCACTTGCTGAGTATACGCAAGATATAAGACTGGTAAGCAGAAAACCTGCGAAGGTAAATGCCACGGATCAACTGGTTTCTGCCGACCTACTGAATCTTGACGAAGTCCGAAAGGCTGTACAAGGATCATCTATAGTATACGTTACGGTAGGTTTCCCCTATACACTAAAAGTATGGAAAGAGAGTTGGCCTAAACTTATTCGCAATGTAATCGCGGCATGCAAAGAGTATAATGCAAAGCTGGTATTCTTCGACAACATCTATATGTACGATTCAAACTACTTGAATGGGATGACGGAAGAAACACCTATAAATCCGCCCAGTGAAAAAGGGAAACTACGGGCTACAATAGCCGAAACCATAATGAATGAAGTACGGCTCGGAAAACTTACTGCGTTGATAGCACGGTCAGCAGATTTTTATGGCCCGGCAATTCAAAATACAAGTATGCTTACCGAAACGGTTATAAAGCCTTTGGGTAAAGGAGAGAAAGCAAACTGGATGGGCGCAACAAAATTCAAACACTCCTTTACCTATACACCGGATGCAGGAAGAGCAACAGCATTACTGGGAAACACTCCGGATGCATACAACCAGGTTTGGCATTTACCAACAGCATCGAATCCGCTTACCGGAAAAGAATGGGTGGAAGCAATTGCAGTTGAAATGGGTGTCAAACCTAAATTTCGTGCCGTGCCAAAATTCATAGTAAAGATTACTGGATTATTTATACCACTGATGAAAGAACTGGCGGAAATGATGTATCAGTACGACAGAGACTATATATTTAACAGCAGCAAATTTGAAAAACGATTTGGCATAAAACCAACCTCTTATCAGCAAGGCATCGAGGACACGATCCGGTCCGGCTATAAACCTGCATAACAGACTAACTATTCAACCTTTATAAAGATCTTGGCATTCAAATCGAGAACTTGGAATTTATCAGGATCAATCAATGACATGATGGCGTCATAGAATCCGATGATTAATAGTCCTCCAGGATTAAGTGACTCATGGAATTTTTTCAGGAGCTTGCTCTTGGCTCCATTATCAAAGTATATCATCACGTTCCTACAAAAGATGATATCGAATTTTTTATTGAACTGATCTGTGATCAGGTTATGATATTCGAATGTTACGTGATCAACAAGTCCGGTATACATTCGAAAAGACCCTGCATCCTGTACTGCATAATTCTTTAGAGAGCCATATATGTTATACTCTTTATAGTTCTGCTCATATTCCTGAAATTTCATCTGGTGATATTCACCACGCTGCGCATGATCAATGGATTGCTTGCTGATATCTGTCGCCCATGCTGTAACCGGCTTCTCGTACATCGATTCCTTCAGAACAATGCCCATACTATAAATCTCTTCGCCCGTAGAACAGCCCGCATGCCAGATTGCCAAGGAAGACTTTGAGATCATCTGGTCATTCCTCAAAAGCGACTTCAACTTTCGCCAGAGAACAGGATCGCGAAATAAAGCTGTTAGTCCGACACTGATTTCGTCCATGAAGGAATAAATAAATGCGCGGTCGGAAAGAATCATTGTCCACAGCCCATGGATCGAATCTATATTAAAGATACCCATTGCACGGATGATCCTTCGCTTCAATGAAAGACGTTCATAGCAGGTAAAATCAATACCATGACGTTTAAAGATAGCCAAGGCAAGAGATTGAAGCTCTTCATCGGTGATCGTTATTGTTTCTGAAGGCTTATATAGCTTCTCACTCATACATTCCTTCGGGATCTAAGTAATCAATAGTGTTTTGACGATCGGAATTAACAGACTTCGCAAATAGATTAGGATAATTCTGATTTCGATTCTATCGTGTCAAAAACATTGAGATCCATTACCCATACAAAGTAAGGTGTTAACATAGGATATTTCTCAAAGCTAAAATGGATTGCGTTAACATATATACCTTCCGAGTCCTCTGAGAAATCGTCATAAATTATATTCATTAAACAGCAACTCTGTGGCTTTACAAGAATCGGTATATTTCCATATATATTCAGATTCAACTCATTGGAAAGCTTGGTGATAACCGAAGCGGACAGAATGTTATCCAGCTCTTTAATGAACTCTTCCTTAATGTCCATCATGGTTTCTTCCTTCGCGTACACACCACTCGAAAGCGCATCAAACTCGGAAGCATCCAGCAAAAGATAACTCTTGCCATACACATCCCCTACGATGTCAGTGGTCAACAGAAAGTTTGTGCCACTCTTCCCATTAATATTCAATCCGTGGATACTATCATCTTCCACTGCATGAAGCCCCTGGTGTAGCATGGTATAGGACGTTTCTGTGCTAATAAATTTAGAGAATGACGCGGCTGCATTCTCAAACCCATTTTCAAAAGCAATCTTTGCGCTTCCAGAAGTCTTTTTCTTTACGTGATCAGATATAGTCATAAACTCACTTTATTAAATTGATTATGATTAATAACATTTAGAATACCTGGAATATTCAAAACCAGACATACATTTCCATTTCCAAGAATAGTAACACCACTTATATAGGATATACCATCTGCAGGTTTATGAAGTGGCTTCTCTATAATTTCTTTCTGTTGCAATAATTTATCTACGATGAAGCCCATTCGTTTACCATTGAATGTAACAACGACCACTTCGATCCGTGCCTCCGGATGCAATTGTTCCAATGTTTTTACACTGTTCTTTTCATGCTTGAACAAGTCATTCAAAAATACAAGTGAGATTGTTTTCCCCAGATGTACAGAGATCAATCCATGGGCCACTGCATGTATATCTGATTTATATATTGAAATTACAGATTCTGTATAGGACAATGGTATAGCAAAAGTTTCATTGTTCAATTCGAAAAGAAGTGTTGACTTTACCGCCATGGATGACGGGAGACGCATGTAAAATGTAGTACCCTCTCCTTTTGTTGATTGTATATGAATTGTACCACCAATGGAATCAAGCGCTTTCCTTACTACATCCATTCCGACACCCCTTCCAGCAATCGCGGTAACTTCTTCCATTGTTGAAAAGCCGGGCTCGAAGATTAGCATCATGATATCGGCATCACTCCATTGTGTTGCCTCCTGATTATTGAGGAAACCTTTTTCAATTGCTTTCTTCCGAATATGCGGCATGTCAATTCCGGCACCATCATCTTGTATGGTAATAATAACAGTGTCAGATTCGCTACTTGCCTCAAGCGTAACAACTCCTTCCTCAGCTTTACCTGCCTGCTTCCGTACCTCAGGTTTTTCTATACCATGACCAACAGCATTGCGGATCAGGTGAATAAGGGAATCGCTGATCACCTGAAGTATATTTCGATCAATCTCCGTTTCAGTACCTTTTAATTTTAAGGTTACTGATTTTTGTTCTTTCGTAGCTGCATCGCGAACTATGCGATGAAATTTATTAAAAAGAAAATCAACCGGCACAAGTCTTACATCCATCACCGAATATTGCAGGTCGGATGAGATGCGGCTAAGCCGCGAGTATTCACTGGTAGTATGTCTCCCATTACCGGAAGTGATGATGCGATCACGTTCAATTATCAATTCTCCCACCAGGTTCAGCAAATTATCAAGTTTTTGAACCGGTACTTGTACCAAGTCGGAAAACGAAAATTTCAAGTCAACGCTTTCTTCATCGGATTGTTCCTCTGCTATAATATCAAGTTGACGGTCGTCCTCATCTGTTCCAGATATACTTTGAAGTATTGCCTGAGTATTTATCGTAACCGCATGATTATGCTGAGCTTCGCGAAGCAATACCTCAAGCTTTGTTTTTATACCTCTATATTTTACATCACGAGGTTCCTTTACTGCCTGGATCAACTCCCCCACTATATCCGCTGCTTTATACACAGACTTAAAAATGTCCGGAGTGATCATTATCCTTTGGTCACGGATCGCATCAAAGAGATCTTCCAGAACATGCGCTACTTCTGCAATTTTCTCATAGCCCATACCGGTAGCGTTGCCTTTTAGCGTATGCGTTATGCGAAACAATGCATGTACCGGTTTTATATCCGAAGGATTTTTTTCCAGAACCGTCAACAGCCGATTGATCTCTGTATAATTCTCTAGTGCTTCTGTCAAAAAGATTTCACGATATTCTTCTTCTTTATTGCTCATGAAAGGAAGTATAAGCTATGTATAATGAAATCCGGAATTTCTGTAATGGGCAATTGATGCGTTGCTGCACCCGATTCAAAAGCTACCTTGGGCATGCCGTAAACAACGGAAGATGCTTCATCTTGTGCGATGGTAAGACCTCGCTGTGCTTTTATTTTCGTTAATCCTACCGTGCCATCTCTACCCATGCCTGTCAACACAATTGCCATTGCGCGGTGTCTGTATATTTCTGCGATAGATTCAAAAAGGCAATCAATCGAAGGATTATTAAATTCTTTATATATATCCTTCACAAACCTGACTGCCGGTTTTTGATGTTCATTTCTATAGACGCGAATATTAGAAGTACCTGGTGCCAGGTAAACATGATTAGGATGCAAAATTTCTCCATCGGTCACAACTGAAACATTGATTACGGATGTCTCATTCAGGCGGCTTGCAAAGGACTCAATGAAAGACTCCGGCATATGTTGCGCTATAATAATCGGTACATCTATAGTCTGGGGTAAATTATGAACTATATGTTCAATTGCCTTCGGGCCACCGGTAGATACACCGATCGCTATAATATCGTATTGGGGTAGAGCTGATGAAGTATATTCGGCTACATTGCTTACACCTGTGTCGTGAGTAAAGTCAAGATCGCTTCCCTGGCTTGCCTTGTATACAAGTGTTTTCAGACGCGGATATCCATTGGAGATTTCTTGCTCCTGCGGTTTCTCTAAAAAGGCAAAAGCGCCTTCCTGTAAAGCATCAAATATTTGTGGGTCTGTGCGTTGAAGTGAGCTGATTAAAATAATAGGCAAGGGCATATCTTTCATAAGCGCTTTCACGACAAATAGCCCATCGTAAAGCGGCATAATCATATTTGTAATGACAACATCAGGCTTCAACGCCTTTGCTTTTGCAACACCGTCACGTCCGTTACTCGCAGTAGCTAGTAGATTGATTCTACTATCTTCACGAAGCAAGTCAGAAAGTATGATGCGCATAAGCCCGGAGTCGTCAATTAAAAGCGTATTGATTTTCTTTTTGCTCACGTTTAATTAAAGCGCGTGAAAGGTTTGCAATAGCTGCTCCGTTGTAAAAGGCTTTACTATATAGGCAATGGCGCCCAGGCTGAGTTCCTCCTGAATAACAGACTCCTGCCCTACCGCACTAATCATAATTATCTTGGAGGATAGTCCTTCCGCGCGGTATACTTTAAGGATATCGCTGCCGAGCATATCCGGAAGAATATTATCGAGTGTTATGATATCGGGGTTAAGATCAAATGCCATATCTATAGCCTGCTCACCACTGGCTGCCTGGCCGACAACTGTATATCCGCCTTGCTCAAGCGCGTCTTTGATAATGGTTCTCATATAAAGTGAGTCATCAACTACTAAAACATTTTTACTCATACAGGGTGTCGTTTACTTTAAATCTTATAAAATTCATGTGTAGAGGTAGAAATAATAAGCTCTTGAGTAACGCTGTTAAAACGGACCGATCGCGATACATTTCCGCCCAGGTCGGTTGCTGCTATATATATTTTTCTTGCCTGAAGCAGTTGTACCACTGAAAGAGCATTCTGCTCTCCAATAGCATTTTCATGCGATAGTATACTCGAACCTCCTGTAACTTTTGCGCGCAGCCGGTTAAGGTTACCTCCTTTACTTTGAACTTTCTGCAGCATCTGCTCCAGCAATTCATCCGCGCCCTTCATGTCTATGCCTGTCGTTCCGCCTGGTAAGGGAATATGTACACCACCGGAAACTTTCTTAATTCTATCGGTAACAAATAATCCGATGCAGGAGCCGAGGCCAAAGCAAACAAGTTCTACAGGCTTTGCTGATACAGCAATATCATTGATATTTAGTATATGGGACATCATATAGAAATAGTTTGTTTTTTAAAAATCTGTTGTTCTTCCTGCTGACTGAGTACCTTGAAAATATCAATCATGATGATTAGTCTTTTATCGAGTTTAACAATGCCTTTGATATAGGACTGCTCAACATTACCATCACCTGTAAAGATAAAATCCTCAACAGCACTCGAAGATATAGTAAGTGTATTGGGAACCTCTTTTACGAGCACACCCATTTTATACTCGTTACTGTCAATAACAAGTGTAAAGTTATTATTAGACGGCATCGTTTCTTCTGTCTTTTGCAATCCGAATTTTTGCTCCAGGTCCAGGATCGCGATAATGTTCCCGCGAATGTTTGCCACACCTTTAATGAATGCAGGTTTTTGAGGAACACGCGTAATGGTTGGCGTGATCACGACTTCCTTTATCTGATCAATGCTTATACCATATTCTTCGTCACCGAGACGGAATACTACAATTTGAAAAGTACTCGCGTACCCACTGGTTTGATTATTCTCTTCTTGTGCTCTTGTACTCATACGCCAATTAAATCAGACTATATATAGTATATTCTTATAAAACCGTTATTTCGTAAGCTTGAATTGCTGAATACCAGCCTGAAGCTCTGCAGCAACAGCCGCGAGTTCATCACCTGCTCTTGAAATTTCCTGCATGCCATTATTCATTTGCTGGCTTGAGCCCGCAACCTGTTGGGTACCCGCAGCAGTTTCTTCCGCCACCACTACAATCTGTTCTATATTTTTCACTACACTATCAATGGCACCCTTCTGACCGGACGCAGCATCCAGAATATCTTTTGAAAAACCAAAGGTCTCTTCTGTAGACTTTGTTATCTCCTGGAATATACGTTCTGATTCTTCCGTTGCCTGCGTGCCTTCCTTTACACTGGCTTCCATGGTTTCTATAGCTTTGCCGGCAGCATGAGTGTCTTTCTGCACATCACTGATGATCTTCTCAATCTCCACTGCAGATTTACGAGAATCTTCTGCGAGCTTGCGTATCTCTTCCGCTACAACTGCAAAACCACGCCCTGCATCACCTGCACGTGCAGCTTCAATAGCAGCATTCAATGCGAGTAAATTAGTTTGGCTCGCGATGTCTGTGATCACACGCAACGTACGGCCTATCTCTTCAGAACGTTTTGTCAATACACTAATGGATTGAGCCGTGAGACTTGCAGACTCCTTTATACCATTCATATTCTTCACTAAATGCTTTACAGTCTTTAGTCCAGAATTAGAACTTTCCATACCGCGTTCAGCAGCTTTGTTAATGAAGCCTGCTTTATTTTCCATGCCTGCAGCTGAGTTCATAACATGATTTGCAAGCTTCGATGATTCATCTGTACGCTGCGCCTGGTCTTGCGCGCCTTTCGCCATCTGACTCATTGCCGATGCAACTTCCGTTGTATTACGTTTCATTTCTTCAGTCTTCTTTTGCAGAAGATCTGATGATTTTGAAACAACATCTGAACCCTGACTAATATTACTTAACACCGAAGTAAGATTATCGAGTGTCTTGTTAATCTCTTGTGTGAGCCCACCGTTGTCTACTGATATATCACAGCGAAGTGCCAGGTTGCCACCGGCCATTGCTTTAATGACACGAATTACTTCGGTCATATCCAATGCAAACTTTACAACTTTAAAAGGCCGGCCGTTCAGATCAAGTATAGGATTATAGGATGCCTGCAGATATACTTCCCTACCATACTTGTCAATGCGCGAATATGTACCTACAAAAAATTCTCCACGTCCCAAGCGGGTCCATATATCTTTATACTCTTCACTTCTGGCATACGCCTGATCGACAAACATACGATGATGACGTCCTACGATCTCATTTAGCGAGTATCCTCCCATTGCTGCCAGGAAATTATCATTTGCTGTGATGATGGTGCCGTCCATATTATACTCGATCACCGCGTTTGATTTTCCAATCGCATCCAACTGCCCCTGGTAATCACCATTCTTAAATTTCTGAACGCTGACATCCACACCGATCTTAATGACCTTTACGACTTCACCGGTCGCATCTTTTACAGGAGTATAACTTGCCTGGATCCATACATCTGATCCATCTTTTGCAACACGTTTAAATTCACCGGTCCGTGCTTTACCTTTACGAAGGTCTTCCCAGAAGTGCTCATACTCTTTCGACCGGACAAAACTATCTTCACAAAATATACGGTGATGCTTTCCAACGATATCTTCCTGTCGATACTTCATCGCCTCCAGGAATAGATCGTTCGCTTTTACAATCGTGCCATCGGTTTTGAACTCTATAAATGCATTGGTCGTGTTGATGGCATCCAGCTGTCCTTCGGATTCTATCTGCGATTTTTTCAGTTCTTCTTCCTTGAGTACTTGCTCGGTAATATCATACCGTACTCCTATATATTTGATTGGTTTCCCGTTCGGTCCAAGAATTGGCGCGATCAACGCATCAACCCAATATGGACTGCCATCTTTTTTCCTGTTCTTGATTACACTTCTGAATATTTTGCCTCTGCCTATTGTAGCCCAAAGTTCTTTGAATACTGCCTTCGGGGTATCCGGATGACGAAACATACTGTGTGGTTGGCCAATACATTCTTCACGGGTATATTGAGACACTTCACAAAGCTTGTCGTTCACAAAGATTATATCACCTTTCAGATCGGCTTCTGAAACAATACAAGCTATATTGATTTGCGCCATGCGAGCGTCCAGTTCACGCTGCATCTGCTCCATCTTTAAAATGGATTCACTATCCTCCGTCATTGCAAAATTCGTATCCATGTCTTTTTTATTTTCAAAGCTTGTTATGTCATCAATTGGATTTGCCGGAACTGCCGTTGGCAATACAGATTCCTTTCTTAGATTTTTACCTAGAGCCATAGTGGTTATTTCAATGTTAGTTGTATCGCTTTTAAAAACTCTTTCGAAAATTTGATATAGTCTTGTGCGCTCGTTGAAGACGGCGCATACTGAATAACACTGGATCCAAAAGAAGGCGCTTCCGATGCCTTTACATTGGAGCGGATATAGCTCTCGAAAATTTTGAGTTTGTAATTCGTATTTATATAGGACACAATTTCTGTGTTCAGATTCTTACGCATATCTACCAATACAGGAAGTACGCCAAGTATAGATAAACCTGGATGAAGTGTCCCCTGTATCTTGGAAATTGAATTGAGGATCAGATCAAGTCCACGCACTGACAATACTTCAAGCTGGAGCGGAATCAGTATACTATCGGATGCGCATAAAGCATTTACCGTAAGAAGTGAAAGCGAAGGCGGGCAGTCCATCAATATAAAATCATACTTATCAACCGCAGGTTGCAGTGCATTCCTTAGCAAAAAATACCGATTATCTATTTTAGATAGAGCGAGTTCTACGTCCGCCAGCTTCGTGTTACCGGGTAAAAGATCCATACCTTCACACGATACAAGTGCATCCTCCAATGTCGCTTCTTCAAACAAAACATCGCTTAACGTTGCACTTGCATCAGCTGCACCCAGCGAATAGCTTAGATTACCTTGTGCATCAAGATCTACCAACAAAATACGGTATCCTTTCAATGCCAGGGCCGCCCCCAGATTTAAGGTTGTAGTAGTTTTACCGGTTCCTCCTTTATGATTGACAATCGAGATGATCATCGGTTCTGTTTTAGTTTCATTCCGAGATCAAAAGTCATCAATCGATATCAATCTATATTTATCCTAACCACTGTAATAACATATTGTAAGTTTTAAAATCATTTTTGCTAAAAGACATAGAATTATAAGTCTTAATACACGTAGTGACCTCCGTATTTTCACTTATCTATATACCCGTAGTCGATACAGAGGCGCAATACGATTGCTTAAAAAATTACTTTTTGCAGTTTTATCAAATTTCTAAAACTTCGTCTGGCTCCGCCTCCAATACTATAATTGTAAAATATTGAAAGACTTATCTGTTCCCCTACAGTAAGTTTAAGGTCCTATAGTCAATTAAAAACATAGACATTCAGATCAGCTAATAAAACCGCTTCCTGACATTAAGCATCACCTATAATTAGGTATATATCAAACATAAAAGCTAACATGGATCGACATGGCTCTTTGTGATGCCATCGGGACATTGTACTTTATTTTATTGCAGGACCTTTAGTCTCAACAATGCTTCGATATAATAGTAATCAGCATAAATAATGGATGCATCAACCTCCGTTCCATTAGGCCGATGACCTGTTGAATGAAGAAGAAATGATGCGTTACGATTACGGCTCTGGTATTGCTCCGATGAAAGGATATATAGCATTCGTGTTGCCTTTTCCTGATAGTAATCGCTCTTAGACTTCGGAACATACCTTGCAAGTTCAAGCAAAGCCGATGCAGTAATGGCTGCGGCCGAAGCATCGCGAGTCTCATGAGGAATACGAGGCGCATTAAAATCCCAGTACGGAATATCGTCTGCCGGTAAATGAGACAAGTATACATCTATCACCGCTTGTACAAAATCGAGAAATCTGCGATCCTTCGTTTCACGATATACCATTGTAAATCCATAAATAGCCCAGGCCTGTCCACGAGCCCACATACTTTCATCTGAAAATCCCTGGTGCGTCATACCTTTAATTTTCTCCCCGGTAAGGGTATCATAGAGTACAACATGGTAAGACGTATAGTCAGGACGGAAATGATTTTTCATGGTCGTCTCTGCGTGACGAACAGCTATATCATACAATGATTTATCACCGCCATGCTTGCTGGCCCAGAATAATAATTCAAGATTAATCATATTATCGATGATCGTATTGTGCGGCCATCCTTTTTCCTTCACCATTCCGGGCCACGATCGGATGGTTCCGGCTGCTTCATTATATAGCGTTGCCAACGTATCGGCTGTACGAAGAATTATTTCTTTATAGGAAGTATCTTGTATAAGACGATAGCCGTTACCGAAGCTTGAAAACATTTGGAACCCAAGATCATGATCCATTGCCCTGCGTTGTGATAAAGGTGCGAGCATCCGGGTATATCTATCCGCTTCTACCCTCCATTGTTCATCGCCAGTGGCTTCGTAAATATACCACAGCGTACCAGGCCAAAAGCCGCTTGTCCAATCTTCGATGGGTACATATCGCCAGGAAGATTTATCATGGTCGATACTACGAGGCATCAAAGCTCCGCCAGGAATTTGGAGTAATGTTTTACGAGCCTGATCCACGCAGTAATCAAGATTCTCGTTTACATCCAAGGATGCGTCATTCCTGTACTTAATCCATGCGGCACTGGTTAGCGCCAAAAGAATCATTAAACCGGCCATCAGTATATATCGTTTTAACATGCTCCGTCTTGCAGCTTGTTCACTTACCATACTTGTAACCATTACATCTTTCATATTCAATATATAAGCTGCTTATACCCACATTAACATAGACCAAAAAATAGCTATCATCAAGATCATCGATCGCTTTTTGCAGTTTCATCCAGAACAATTTTCAACTTTCCTTTTGTATATATAGGGGACGTGTTCACGTCATTCACCCGTAAGACAGTTGGCTTTTTGTTCGCAAGCAACTTTACATTAATTATTGGCTGCCCTTGTAAATGAACATTTAGTTTACCATCATCATGTTGCACCGACATAAATACTTTGGAAAGTGAGTGAACGATTACCTTTTCATCTTTTCGTAAAAAACTTCCGTTGCTTACAAAATATTCTGTAGCATCGTCAGGATTACCAGTATCGGATTTTTCTGGAAATGTAATTACCAACATATACGCATCGGTTTCCCAACCATTCATTGTATTGATACTGTTCCGGTGCATTAATCTTCCATCTGCCAACAGGTTAAAGTATATATAAGTCACCTCCTCGCCTTGTGTTATCTTCACCCCGATCATATCCTTGCCTTCCAGTTTTTCAAGTATAGGAAGGTTGGTTCGACCAGCTGCTCCACTGGCACCGGAAGAACCTGTAAATGTTTTTATAGGTTTGTTTGCATCATCCAGCAACAGGATGGCGGTTATAAATTTAGTCTGGCGTGAAGGCTCCGCTGGAGATATAGCATAATAGGTAATCTTTGTTTTTGCATCGCGATCTTTTATGCCGACTCTTTCTTCCAGTTTCATTTTCTCCGGAAAATCATGCGGGTAGCCTGTGGGTAGCATCTCTGGGAATAAAGGACGTACTAATACAGAAGCAGAATCACAGGTAATCTCCAAATCAGGACCTTTCTGCTTTACATCCTTCTCAGCATGCAGAAGCCATTCAAATTTACCAGGCTCATACGTCTTTACATCGTCTATTACAAGAATGACATTACCGACCCAGAGGAAATTCCTGTAGTTCCTCAGGAAAAAATGCGATGTAGGACCGGTTGCATCGGCGAGTATATATTTAAGTTTACCTGCATCGATCAGATTATACAATCGTCCAGGGTTTTTAACGGCATGATACTGGTCTTGTGAGTCCTGTGCCTGACCGTTAAACAACATCACGTTGTGTGCTTCACTTCGAACAAAGTAACTGCTATACTCGGGCAATCCGTAATTCACATCACCCCCATCGATCAATAGATTTTTTCCGCGGTGGTACAGCACGAAGGAACCAGCATCAGCATGTGCGTGATTCCAGGTATAGCCACATTTAATTCCAAGCAGTGTTGCATTCTTATTCCAAGATGAGCGCAGCATCGCCCAGCCCATATCACTATATATAGCCGATGGAGGCAGAGCTGGCACAGAAATCTTATTATCATAATCGGGTTCGAGCACCAAACCTACAGGAGAAGTAATATCTCTGCTTACACTGTTTTTTACTTCTTGCAAGTACCATTGGTATTGCTCTTTTTTATACCCGAGGGCGAGCATAAGTTTGATAGGCTTCACGCCCGTAGCAAAAGGATTTGAGTCACCAAAGTTCAATGACATCATACGATTGGAATTTGGATAACATCCGTTGATAAACCAGTCCGCTGTTTTTTCAAGCATCACGTCATACGGCATTTTCACTGCACCAAATGCATGGGTATATGCAAGACGAAAGTATAGATACTCGGACATTCCGAAATCAGCATAGCTTATACTTTCATAGAAACCTCCAGCAGCATCGAAGTTCGAAGGTTTATTTTCCAAAACACTTCCTGAAAAAGCAAACCATTCCTTGCTGGCTTGCATAATGGTGTGAGCCCATTCCGTTGCTTCGGGAATTTCCTGTCTGACCGCGATGGACGCAACGCCAGCCATATACGCACAGGCGCTCCACCAATTGTGTCCCATCGAGTTCAGGGAATGAATTCGTTTGTCTTCTGAAATCCAGTCATCGAGCAACGGCTTAATGCCAAGCTGTAAAATCCCCTGTGCTATCTGCTTTCGATCAGCCGGGGTCAGGTATACATATATACAATCAAAGGCCACCGCTGCGGAAAAGCATGTATGTGCAGTATTAAGTCCGGAATTCCAACGCGGTGTCCGATCATCCATTCCATCCCACTGCTTCCGGTCAATCAACTGCAATAAGTTGCTACGGGCAGCCACTGCATATTTCACATCACCGGTCATACACCAGGCCAGGCTTAACACCTCTATATTTGCCTCTTTACTTTCTGCCAACAAGCGATCCACTTTGGTTTTCATGTCACTCCAGGCACGGGCAATCGCGGTATCTTTCTTTATTGTTTCCTGCAAGTGTTGAACGCGATCTTTTGTAAAGAACAAGAACGGATGCCCGGCCTGTCGATCTTGTGAGATTGCAGGTATAAACACTACATATAGTAACAAAAGGGTAAGGTATATTTTATAGCGCGAACACATTCGGGTCTGGATTTAATAAATTACTTCAGAGGTTAGACATTCGTGATCTACAAATTGAAAATCATGCTTATGCTTACTTACTTCCATTTTTTTCATAAAGCACAAGCGTCTTCTTAGGGCCAATCTTTATGGACTGGACCTTCTTTATACTTACATGCGTTGACAGATTGATCGCATTTTTAAAATGCTCGGGAACGGTAAGTGTATATGTTTTATTGTCAGACATATTCATAGCAATCAGGTAGCCGCCATATTCAAGAATATAGAAGCCTGCTCGCCCTGCATAGCTATTCTCTTCACCTTGCTTGTATACTATACCTGCCGGAATTTTTGCGATCGGAAGTTTTTCACCTGCGTGGGCAGAATGCAGGTCGCCAGGATATTGATGTCCTCCATTGCCAAAACCAAAATCAACGTGATCAGGCCGACTATATACCAAACCGCTGGGTTCAAACTCCGTCTTCTGCTGTACTATAGCAACGCGGTCAAATAGCGGTGTTATGTAGTGAACGCGCGCCAGGTTGTTAACCGCATGCCGTGCTCTCCAGTAGAGGGATGTGTAGAGTATATCATCACCGTTCTTTATAGCCACTACACCATCCTCTTCGTCAGACCACACCAGGTCAGGCTGATCAAATGACATTGGCAAACGATATATACTCTGTGGTTGTGTCCGAATTGTTTCATACTGATCGGGGATCGGCAACAGGCTTTGTGTAACCCGAAGATTTGCACTGGTCGCCATTTTATCTTCAACCGATTTAAAGAACTGGTTATCCTCTAACATCTGCTGTGCATATCCTATAGATTGTTGATCCATCGTGGCAACCACGGAAAGAAATGGTGATGCATCCCACCCCTGGCGTTCAGTATAGGTAACGTCTCCGGGATAGTGTGTATCGCGCCAGCCAATGATCGTTTCGATGCGCATGGCTTTATTACCCTCGGCATCCACCGTTGGATATCGAAACATTGCGCGCGCCTTTGCCATTCTGACAAGCTGCTCTTTTATTTTAAAATCCCCTGATGAAAGATCATTCGCCTTGCAGGTAGCAATATATATTTGCGTTACCCAGTCCAGTACCTCACCGTAATAGCCAACATAACCCAGCTCCTTTGTAAGGCCTTTATCGGTAAGCTGATAATACTGATCACCCAACGGTTTTTCAGGACCATGATCAGTATCACTGCCGAGCCACGGTTGCAATCCTATAGCTTCATATATATACCGAAGTGCTTCACCTTCAGAAAAGGCTCTCGTTGCATCAAGTCTTGCGAGACACTTGTTGCTTAGGTATAGATTCATGTCTATAATCATCGACTGATTAGTATACTGTCGCCTGTGTGTTCGTAAATATTCGCGACTCGCCAGGAGCATTTCTGCCCAGGCGGCTTTCCTGTTGATTGTATTCCCAAGGCTATCCGTTATCGACTCCTGCCATGTTGGAGCAAGTTGCTCCTCCAATAAAAGAACAGCGCTGCCAATCGTTCCGAAACCAAACCAGTCAGGATTATATTGATGCGGATCGTATGTTACCAACTTCGGATCTTTACGGTTTCTCCAGAAGAATGCGTCAATGGAGTAAACAACGCGCGGCAGAACAGTTTGATTATGATAAGCCGTTGTCCAGCGAACATGCCACGCTTTCGCCAGGAAAAATATTTCCTGCTGCGTCAATGGATAAGTACCCTTCAGTAATGCGTCAATATTTTTATTGACCCGGTCTTTCAGTTTCACCAGTATAGCTTCACCCGGTTCTTTTCGTAGCGTGGGCTTTGGTGTAGTGCCTTGCTTCTCTTGAGAAGGTGGTATAAAATAATTATTCGTATGTATATATAGGCGATAGATACCACAGCTTGACTTCTCCATGTTTTTCTGGTATTGCTCGAAGGTTTGTCCGTAACGCCAGGCAGGTCCGCGACTGCGAATCTCAAAGTTCAATTCACTTCTGCCTTTGGTCAGTGAAATCGGCAATGGACTTGTATTATAAAAAAAACGATCCTTATAAGCAGGCGCTTCATCGCCCAGATATAGTACATCATAATCTCCTAAATGATTATACCCGATTTGTTTACCTTCACAAGACAGTACTAGTGAATTCGGGTTCGCTTCGGAGCCCCAGAATTTAGCCGTGAAGTAATTCTGTTTCTCAGGATCTACCTTCATCGTGAATGTGATCTTGCCTCCTTCCCAATAGGCAGTCTCAGGAGGTAAGAGAATTCGTGCGGGTTCATTCAGCGCACCAATAATCGCTTCGCTTCTTACCCCTTTCAATGCGTGAACTTTCTCAGAAGCTGCCTCTCCGGTGATGATCGTATCGGCAATCTTGTACTGCGCGGAAACGCAAATAGAAATATTGCTTAATATTACCAACAACAGCGTCTTTACAGTATACATTTCTTTGGTAGAGATCATCGGTACTTTGCTTTAAACTATCCTTGTGCCTAATCCTCAAAAGACTCCTATAACACAAATTTTAATGTTCTAAAATTGCTGATACGAGGAGAAAAGGCGTATTAATTATGGCTCAAAGGCGATAAATCATAAACCAAATCATACATTTCAATCGTTTCAAACAACACACTCCGGAATTGGCACAGAATAATATCCAAAAGCATTTCTTCAGACTTTCGTGAAAACGAAACAAGCCACCGATTTCTTCAGTGGCTTGTTTATATACCTGAAGCATTTTACTTCATCGTTGTAGTGCAAAATGTTTTAAACTTCCGGCTTCTATTATGGGATTTATGTAGTCAGGATAAATTGCAAAATGTTTTCAACATAAATCAATACGTCAATTTTAGAAATGAAACAGCTTGTGCCGGCAATGTAAAATGTATAGAGGCTTCGCCTTTTTTGGTTGTTATCCATTGAGGTGACTGTAACAACTGTAATTGTCCTGCTTTTTCAAGAATTTGATATTGCTCATCAGTAACGGCTTGAGGCGATCCCATTTTTTTCCAGACTTCATACGAATTACTGTGATCCTGGTCGATTCGATAATGATTCAATAAAACTTTACCAGCAGGAATGTTCTGTATCGTAATAGTAACCGGTATATTTTCCCGGGGAACATCGGCATCGTGATAATTCCAGATCATGACGGATGTTGAATTTTTATCAACTGTGGCGAGCGCATGTATATCTGCGACATTCCCACGGACACTGGTCTTTACTATACTGTCAAGCGGAATCTCCATGGGATTTATAATCTTTACCCGGTTGCCGGACATCATTCCATACATGCGAAAAACATTCAACACTGGTTTATCTATACCATTCGTGGCGAGATCTCTGAATCCATCGAACCAGCGTTGATTTTCAAATTCAAACGACCAACTTATAGCACCCTCCAAATTTACGCTATACTTGTCCGCGAGATCGTATAGTCTTGCAAAAGAAGACGCGGTATAGCTTGAATACATTGTTCCATTGCGATATGCATTCTCTGGATTCGTGGTCATGCCACAGGCTGCACATCCTTCGGGATCGAACTCAGTAAGAAGTAGAGGTAAATGCTTAAACGGTGAAGCATTTACAATTTCAAAACCTTTCGCAGCATCGTTTAATTCCGGAGACATATTCATGCGCACATGTCCATCGATGACCTTCGGACTTCCCTTTCCGTGGAAGCTGATGAAGTCCAGGGGAGATCCCTTCTTTCCGGTTGCATAATTTTTCCCATCTGAACAATGCTGTAAAAAGCTTTTCAGATAAGCAGCTGCTTTATCCCAGCCCGGACCGGTTGTAGAGGGCCCGCCTATACGTGCCTCGGGGAGCGCATGCTTTACACCATTCGCTGCGTGGTCATATAGCCTGAAATACTCCTCCGGTGTACCCTTCCAGTATCCTATATTTGGTTCATTCCATACTTCCCACCACCAGCTTTTTACTTCCGCCTGGCCATACCGTTGTATAGAGTGCTTCACCCACTCATATATCAGTGTTTCCCATTTTTTATAATCTCTTGGAGGATACGCCCAGCCGGTATATACTTTATTGTAGTCCATGCCAGGCTTCCATTCGTGCCGGTAGGGCTTGGGTTGTACAGACAATGCCTCTGGCATAAAGCCAATTTCTACAATGGGTTTCATTCCGCGACTCACATACGTGTCCATGATGCTGTCCACAAGATTCCAGGTATAAACTGGATTTCCTTGCGCATCTTCGGTATAGGCGTTGGTGGATCCCCATTTTAATGCTGCCGTCCCATCACCGGTTGTCAAGAGGTTATGGGCGCGTACATATACCGGCACCGGGCTAAGTGCTGCCAGCTCGCTGAGCAATTTCTTGCCATCGCGCATATAGGTATAATTAGGCTCATCATATCCAAAGTATGCCCATATCGGCCGCAGTGGTTTACCCTGCTGGCGAAGATCCATTGTAATCTGTCTGTTGGATGGCTGTGCCAAAGATATACCGCACGAAAATATAAGTGCCAGTAACCCCGTTAATAGTATGTTATGTAAAAGCTTGTTATTCATAGCAGCAGTTTAATGGAAGTATATTCTATTTGGCAGGGAGCAGAATCCTGTAGTGTCATGCATCATCCGAAGATACGATCTTTTCATTAGCACAGGCTAATACTTTTTCTTTACAACGCCTTTACTACTGAGATTAGATGGCTCTGTGCTATCAATCGCATTGCGCACAAGTATAGGAAGCAAAGGGCTTGCATAAAAGGATGAGAACTTATCACGGTTTGCCTTTCCGACATTTACATGAGCGATAAAAAATCCATATATTCCGTATTCCTTATCGATCCACGGATAGGCACCCGCCCAACTCGGACTGCTGATCAGCACGGCATCACCCTCGTCATTGAGGATCTCACGCCACTCCCCTAATCCATATATACCGGTATGCTTGGACGCACGTGCTTTCTCAACATACTCACCAACCGGAACGATCGCTTCCTTTACCTGGTCGGCCTGCATGGCTTCTATACTTTCGGGTGAGAGAATATACTTTCCTTTATATATACCGTTCCCTGCAATCATTTCCAGGAAGTGAATATAGTCGTGCAGTGTACTGCGTGCGCCACCTCCGATCATCGGATTATGACCATCCGTACTATCGACTGGTGTAAAATGTGTATTCGTCATGTTGAGCGGTATCGCTATCTTTTCCTGGAAAAGATCTTCCCATTTCTTCCCTGTAGCAACCTCGGCTATCCTGCCAACCACCTGCATTGCGAGGCCGCCGTATTGAAATTTAGTTCCCGGCATTGTATCTGCAGGAAGGTTTGCAATGTGCTTTACAGCTTCTTCGAGAGATTGATAATCATCACGGTGATTGCCTTCCGGTTGATAATCCGGGTATCCGGAAGTGTGGGACAGTAGTTGTCTCACAGTAGCCTTGCCCTTTATATCTTTAAATTCCGGAAGCCACTTTGCCACTGAATCATTCCACGAAAGTCTGCGCTCGGCAACCAGTGTTGCAATTGTAGCAGCCGCAAGCCACTTGCCTGCTGAAGCTATATATACCTGTGTTTCCGGAATATACTTCCCAAAGTACTTTTCAAGCACTACCTGGCTATCTTTCACCACAAGAATTGACGCTCCATCGTAATACCCGCTGTCTATCCAGTTTTGTATTTGGGAATTGACCGATAAAAAATCATACTCTACAGCTCCACCCTGTGCTGTGTCATGGGAAGACTTGATTGAGCAAGCATCCAAAAACACTCCTATCAAAATGACTATACCAATAAAACCAATTGAAGAAATATAAGAATGTCTCCCTCTCATGTTCATGTGCTTATTTATAAATATAGAATATTCAGCAGTCTATTGGTTACTAACGTAAAAAACAAAACACTCATGGACACCGAAGTGTACCATGAGTGAAGGTTTATTAACCCAAAATAAACCGCAACCTACCAAATCATTATTTTTTATTTCCTGCAGCATCCTTTACACTAGCCTTGTCTTGTTCCGGGTATATCCAAAGTGCTATACCTCCGGAACCATTAAGTTTTACTTTCAATACATCGGACGGTTTCACTTTGCGTTGTTCTGTTTTTACATGTGTACGTGTATTGACCGCGGCATCATCGGAGTATATAATTGCAGTGTATTTCTTCGCGTTGGATAAAAAGTTAAGCGAAATTGATACCTCACGCGCTGTATTATTGGTTATAGCACCTATAAACCACTGATCACCACTTTTTCTTGCCGTAATAATATACTCGCCTATCTCGCCTTGAAGAATTCTGGTCTCATCCCAAACGGTAGGAAGTCTTTCAAAAAACTCTACCTCAGGTTCGCCCTGATAATCGGAAGGCTTGTCATACCAGAAGAGGGTTTGCAACGGACTATAATTAACAACTCCCAACGCAAGCTGATGAGCATGTGTAGTCTTGATCCGGTCTGTATAGTAGCAAATGGTATAATCTCCAGCGCCCCCTATGCCTCTTGTGAACGGCAAAATTGTATTATGATCAGCATCCGGCATTTCTTCATTTCCGCGTATACCTTCCGTGGTAAGTATATTTGGCCATGTGCGTTGTTCACCAGTTGCCCTGAATTCATCATGAACATTTACCATCAATTGATTATCAGCAGCGCGTTGAATTGATTCGTGTAACCAGGTAGTCCAGCGATGTGAACCGACTTGCACGAAACCATACTTCACACCTTTTATTCCCCAACGCTTATACAATGGAAAAAGATCATGATCCTGTTTCACAAGTGCCTGCTGATTAACATACAACCATACCCCTACATTTTTCTGCGCACCGTAATCAACAACAGCTTTCATATCCAGGTCGACCACAACTTTGCGTGCATCTGAATCAAACGTAAATGAAGGCCCATACCATTTCCAGTCGAAGAGTATATATTGAAGATTATGCGCAGCGGCAAAATCAATGCAGGCTCTCGCACCTTCATTCGTCAAGGTCATTTCACGAATAATCTTCCCGGGTTTAATCCAATCTGTATTCTGAAATTTTGTAGGCGCATTGAGATTCAACAGCAGACTATTATTCTCAATTAACTTTCCGGGTGTATCCGCTACCATAATAACGCGCCAAGGTGTATTAAAATATGGAACGAGATCAATGTCCTCATATAGGGAGGTAACGATGGTATTCAGCTTGTCTTTTTTTAATGTAAATTTAGTACGCACATAATCTACCATAGCGGCTTCCGCCAGGCATGTATATACTCCATTGGGAAGTTTTAAAGTAAGCGGTCGCTCGCTTTCATCAGGCCAGCCGGAGAGTGGCAGTAATTTAAACGGCCCCTGCGCCCATTGCTCATACCACGCTTGCGTGTTGTCCGGAAACGTAAACTCTATATTTTCGGACGCTATATGATAATATACACCGGTTGGATTATCAGGAAAATAAAATCGGAATGCGATGCCTTCATTATAGGCACGCACAATGAGGTTGACCTTATATCTTTCATCGCTGGATTTCTTAAAATGAAATGTCCATTCATTGTAATGATCACGAACCTGACTCCGCTCTCCATATATAGTATGCCAAACCGTATCACGAGAAGACTGCGCGATATTCTCCAAAACAAGATCACCACACCAGTATTCACTTTCATCCGCTTTTAATGCCAAAGCAAGTTGGGATAAATGATTATCGAGTTGTATGTCTATTACTGATTCAAGTATAACAGGCTTATTCTTGTACGCTAGCGTATAGAATATTTTTTTGTTTGCTACAGGCCCTGCTTGCCAAACGTCTGCCACAAGGTTACCATCGGGCGATGAAATGCTTTTCGCTGCAGGGAGAGATTGAGCTGCACAATACAAATCAAAGCAAAACAAGGTTGCCAGAAAAAAAATCAATTTTACAGGAAGGAAAGAATACTTACACTGAATCATCACGATACTTGAATATTTACTTTTCGTCATTATTTTATCGAACTTCATGTGGCCATAAGTCGGCTCAAATTTATTTACGTTGTTATCGATGGCCTATCAATTATGGTTCAAAAAGGATAAACTATGAGTCTATTCTGCTATCAGTTGACTCAATATCATATACTTGCTACTATAGATTTGTTTTTAAACAACTGCCTGGCTCGTAGCATAGCCAGGCAGTTGTTTATAGTCCAGGTTAATGGTCAATTCTTCATCAGTTTCCTGACAGCCTTCTTTCCATTGCCATTACTGACATTTACAAAATAAATTCCTGATGGAATTTTATTCAGGCTAATTACATGTTGCGTGCCCTTCACTACGTCCTCATAAAGTGTTCGTCCGTTACTATCCTGAAGTATAATTGTAGCATCCTGATCAAAATATTCTCCCAATTGCACGGTGAGTTGATCACCCGCCGGATTCGGATAAATCACTACCTGCTCAGGAAACTGCTCATCAATTTCTACTGATGCTTCTGAAGATGATTCGATTCGCGCTGTCGTTATAGCGGCTACAAATTGCCATTGCTGATTATTGCCACCGCTATAGGTCCACTGCTGCACATTGCCACCATCAGCAGAAGAGTTACCCGCTATTTCAAGGGCTTTACCACTATGTACTGGTGTAATTCGAAAGTACCCGCCAGAGGTTGTTGTTATTGTGAAGCGTTGATTATTGCCACCGCTATAGGGCCATATTTGTACGTTAGCACCATCCGCAGTTGAGTTGCTTGCTATATCCAGTGACTTGCCACTGCCAACACCTATAATTTGATATTGATTGTTACCAAGGTAAGTCAATGTCCATTGTTGGTTGTTACCACCGTTATAAGACCACTGTTGTACGTTGGCACCATTTGCTGTTGAATTGCTTGCAACGTCCATCGACTTCCCGCTGTTGCGGGCAATGATCCTATAGATCCCATTCGGAATGGGCTGAGGGATGGCTGTTACAATTGTCACATTGTCAAATGTAGAATTGTCCAAGGCCGTTGTACTACCGGAACATGCAGCGAGCCCGGTATAGCATGTATTGGTCATCGACACCGTACTCGCTCCAACGGTAAACCATGTAACACCATCTGAAGATTCATACGCAGTGAACGTGTTGCCACTCCGTTGTAACCTGAACCAGGCTGGTAACCAAGTATAGTCATTGCCTCTCAGCCATGTCATGCCATTACCCGATGAGGAGCGCGAACCAAAACCCGCTTGTCTCCACCCGGCATCGCCAAGCTTCATGATCAGTGTCTTTGCAGCGGGGTCGAGCGTTTCGCGGATCATGATCCCCGTTTTATTCAACGTACCCGTTACATCAGACAGCCGCGCAGTAATGGTAAAGTCACCGGTGATACTCCTATAGGTATAGCCAAATGAATCAGAAGTGCCGCCAATCCCGCCTCCGGAACCACTCACGATAAATGTACCGTTGCTAACATTTGCATAACTCGCACTGCCCGCAACGCCTACAGGTCCTATATCTTGTCTCGACCATCCAGCAGGCAAAGCACCGGGCGCTATAGGTATAGCACTCACTTGTGCAGAATTACCACTGGTACCAGCCTGATTAATGGCTGCCACCACATAATAGTATGTTGTGCCGTTCGTAACAGAAGCATCTATATATTGTGCCGTTGTGTTTGCTGTCCACGATGCTATAGATGTATAAGGCCCCCCGCTGGATGTAGAACGCAATACAGAATATCCCTGAGCAGTAGCACCTATAGATGGAGTCCACTTCAGTGCAATACGACCGCTGCCTGCCGTTGCTGTGAGACCTGTAGGTATAGGAGGAACCGGTGAAGGAGGATACGGAGAAGCCGAAGCGTTTTGTGTAAATGTGAGTGTACCATATCCGAAATGATCCGCACTGCCATGCTCCGGCCGCATGAGTTGCGCCATGGCTTTCGTATTCGGGGCGCTTAAGCCTTTTCGTACCACATAGTGATTATAAATCAGTTCCCATACAGGACGATCATCCAAACGTCCCCTCCCATTGATAGAGATCCACGATTGATTTGCATTTTGACAATTGGTATAGTATGTATACGGAACATACTTCCACAAATTTGTTTGCGCTATATATTCAGCACCTGCCAGCAGGCGATTGTTACTATAGCTATACAGGTCAAGTCCTTGGTGCCAGGCAACCTCACAGATAGAAGCCATCATGCCTACAGCAAGTTGTGCGTGTTCCTGGTCACGACCACTTTCCTGCCATTGCCCAAGATTACCAGGATGTATCGTTGGAACCGCATTCATAATGCTTCCCATACCTGCTCCGGTTTGATAGTAGGTTACGGCTTGGTTGTACTTTGCCCGGTCATCGCATAATATACCTATGGTAAGGATGGCACCTATATTACAGATGTCCCAATTAGACCAGTAGTTACTGATACACGAACCATTGTGATTTAACAGGAAATCATTACACACCGGATAAAAATAATTTATCATCATGTTTTTAAACCGGGTAAAATCTGCGGAAGCCCATCCCGGATACATTCGTAAAATCTCACCAACCATAGCAAACTCAAAAATCGGGATACCACTTAAACCTGGTATATCTGTACCGGTAGGGACCTGATTTACTGTGGAAGACCAAGCATTGCAAATCCTTACAGCGCAGTCCGCATAACTTGTGTTTCCCGATATATACCATCGGATTGTATTCAGATACGCGGCATGTGCATCGCGTGAAGCCTGTTGACGGCTGCCTCCCATATTTGCACGTGCATTGGCGGTATATGTATTTTGCGCTTGTGGATCGGTGAGGAGTAAATTCCAGTCATCGATCCAGGGATGCGCGCCTGCTGCTACTTGAGCTTTCATGCGATCAAGGTCAGCTTGCGTGTGTAAACCTCCCGGGTGAATAAAAGTCTGTGCTGTCGCTATACATGTATCCACCAATAGCAAAAGCATAACAAGTCGTCTGATTGTCTTTTTCATAGTGTTCGATTTTGAGGTGTCCAAAATAATGAAACGACAAAGCCTACTACTATAGATTGTTTCCTGGTGTATATATAGTCTGCTACCCGCAGGGCGTAGCGCAGGCAGCAGACTGAATTCATTATCGTTGTATAATTAATTTCATTGCGGGCAGATTATTGAGCCGGATCATATATACCCCTGCCCCAGTTGCATCATTGAGTTTTACTTCGAGCAATCCGGATTGATCCTGCTTGATCTGTTTGTTCAACACAGAAATGCCCACCGGACTATATATTTTAACGACTACATCATCTTTACCAAGCGCTTCGTTTATCCTGACAAAGAAACGATCTCCGGTAACCGGGTTGGGATAGATATATGCTGACTGAACATTTTCCGCAATATCGGAAGCAGCAATCCTGCCGTTTGCTGCGACTGATGGCTCTGTTCCATAGATCAATTGCTGCTGATAATAGATTGTTACTGCTGGATTTTCTGCATACAGTGCTGCGGGTAAAAATGAATAATCGTTTACTTCATTGAAATTAGTCCAATCTGTTTTGGCAATGTGATACTGAATATTTCCCGAGCTGCTTTGCGGATATAGTGTGCCAGCTGTAGAATCTATAAGCATTTCAAAATACACATCGGCTTGAGTACGTGCAGGGTCAATGTTTGTGAAACTTCCTGTGACTTTTGCAGCTCCGATCTTCGCATTGTCAATCCAATAGTTCAGACTAGCAGTACCATCTTTGGTAAACCAATACCGCACAGAGAGATCTTTATAGTGCACGGGTATATTTCCTTCATTATTAATCTTCAGATACGTCTTGATCTTATTGGTCCCCGTACTGGTATTCTGATTCTGATAATACGCTTTCAACGATAATACAGGAAGTACAGCTGCCGGCTCTATACCATAAACCAGTAATCCATTCCGATACAAGGTAATGTGATTGTTAGCCGAATAACTGGCGTTCGCCTTATAAGAGTAGTCATCTGTTTCGTTTAGAAGAGCCCAATCAACGTTTGCCAATCGTGACTGAATAGCCCCTGAATTAGCACCGGACTTTAATAAACCTGCCGTGGCATCAAAGCTATACTCTGCGTAACCATATGCACCGTCCTGCGGTTGTGCCAATGGTATATATTTCATCTTTACCTTGCTGGCACCTAGTGAAGCATAATCGATCCACGTATTAACACCAGCATAGTTCTCTGCTGTAAACCAATAGCGGGCGGTCAGTTCGCTATAGGGTATGGCAACGCTATCCTGGTTTACCACCTTGATGTACGGCTTAATCAGCGTATTGCTTATCTGTCCATTGTCACCGTTCTGATACAGTATATTCAGATTTAGGGGAACCACCGTCAGCAATTGCGTCACTTGCGGAGCAGCGTTGTACGTAGTATCTCCCGTTTGAGAGCCCGTGATCAATGTGGTGCCCATACCTGTAATATGAATCGAGCTTCCTACTATAGTGGCTACACGTTCATCTGCGCTGGTATAGGTTACCGGCAAACCGGAACTACTGGTTGCACCTATAACAAAATCAACATCTCCAATTACTTTTCTTGCAAAGGCATTGAAGACTATACTTTGATTTCGCTTAATAATGAGCACTAATGTATCGGTAGCGCTCCCCCAAGCGTTACCTGCGCTGAAGACTATTGGATATGTTCCGCTAACTAAAGGTATACCTTCAATAATACCTCTGCAGGCATCTAAACTTAAACCCTCCGGCACACCGGAAGCGCTAAATTGACTCGGCCGGTTTGATGCCTCGATGGTATAGCGAAAGGCACTGTCATATACTATATTTTGAGTTACTGTAGAACTTGTAATCTTCGGTGCTTGCGTTACTACGCCATAGAATTCAACCTCGGCGACATTACCAAAACCTGTACCGGGTGACAGATATCGAACATAGCGATAGGCTGCAGTGTTGGTAAGTACTTGCTCTGTAAGTACCCCTACCGTTGGCTGCGCGGTTACTGTAAACAATGTTGTGGCACCACTAAAATCTGCGGTGTTTGATCCTTGAAAGACACCGCCTACCATTCGTACAGGAAAATTGCTCCGTGGTGCGTAGCGTACCCGTGTAATTATACTCTTACCTTCTTCGCCCAGATCATATCCAACCCAGCCTGTACCTTGTGGTGAATCGAAGAATGTATCCAGGCTTCCATCTACTGCTGCTGTTTTGGTAGTCGTAGCAACATTCCCAAATGAACCGGATGTCCCAATGACTGTACCCGTACGTTTTACTCCGAGTGCCAGGCTTACAGGCGAAGCATTCACACCTTCTCCTGCCTGGTTAACTGCAGACACGGTGTAGAAAAATGTAGTTGCACAATTCGTTGCGTCTGTATCGGTATAGTTTGTTGTATCTGTCGTTGCAATAACGGTGTAGGTTCCACCGATAGCCGTTGCACGTTTTATCGTATAGGAAAGTGCTCCGGCAGGTGCTGCCCAGTTCAATGTAACTTGATTGTTTCCTGAAGTGATTATCAATGGAGAAGGTGCAGCGGGGGGAACATTCAGAACGGTCTCCATATATATATCAGAAGCGCTTAATGCCCGGCTATATATTTTAAACTCGTCTACTTTACCCGCTAACAATGGATCTGGCCATTGCGATTTACCAATCCAATTCTGCGTGGTATTCCCCAGGCTAGAGGGCTTAAGTGTCAGGTTTGCATTGCGACCCACCTCGACACCATTTACGTATAGGATACCCGTTGTACCGGACTGAGTTATCGCCACATGATACCATGTTCCTGTAGTCAGCGTAGTCGTAGTAGTGATTTGCTGTTCAGCACCACCCGGGACTAATATAGAATAGCGCACGGTTCCGTTGGCACCATTTCTGGTCGTCAGGAACATATATATACCAGTGTCTGATCCAAAATCAAAAACACGGGCCCAGTTTGCTGTGGCATCCAACTTTACCCATGCCGTAATACTAAAGTCATTTAATGCACTCACAATTCCTGCGGGGAGAGTCACGTACCCGTTGGCTGTACCATCGAGGTTAATACTATTGTTGATGGTTCCGGCTGCCCAGGTTGCACCGGTGGCAAGGGTTGCGCTTCGGCTACTCCAGGCATCTATAGCAGTGGTACCGCTCGTCTCATCAAACTTCCAATAATTGGCCTGACCGGGTATAGCACTGGTTTGAATTGAATTGGCCGTTTCTCCTATAGCATTTGTAGCGGAGATAACATAGTAATATATAGACGGTGTTGTTACAGTGGTGTCGCTATAGCTTGTTGTAACGGAATTGCCAATGGTAGTGTACGGACCACCACTTGCTGTAGCACGTTTTATACTATAGCTCTCAGCACTAAGACTGGCTGTCCATGATAAACTTATCTGACGCGATGAAACCGATGTAGCAATAACTCCAGCGGGAACAGGTGGCAAACTCAACACCGGTGTAACACTTACCTCCATGGAGTTTTGACTTTCGCCCGCAAAATTTGCAGCCGTTATTATATAGTAGTACGTAGTACCATTCAGTAAACCGGTATCAGTATAGTTAGTTACATTGAGATTTGTAGCAACATTCGTATAGGGGCCACCGCTCACCGTAGCACGCTTAATGGTGTAGCTTGCTGCACCACTCACTGCATTCCACTGAAGGGGCACTTGAGTGTTTCCTACTAATGCTGTTAAGCCGGTTGGTGCTATAGGAGGTGTAGTTCCTCCGCCCTCCGTTGTAACGTTGTCAAAAGTAGAAGTGTTCAATGCACCGGTTGAGCTTCCTGAACAATTCACCAATCCGACATAATATGTACTGGCCATGGCTATCGTACTTGTTCCTATAGCAAACCAGGTTATACCATCCGAGGATTGATAGCCTGTGAATGTATCACCCGAACGTTTTAACCTGAACCATGCGGGTAGCCAAGTATAGTCATTCCCACCGATCCACGTCATCGTACCACCGGTTGAAGTACGCGTACCGAAACCTGCCTGTCTCCATCCTGCATCACCGAGCTTCATCACGATTGTCTTTGCATCCGGGGCAAGAGACTCGCGTATCATGATACCGGTTTTACTTAATGTTCCTCCCATACCAATCAATCGTGCTGTAAATGTGAAGTCACCGGTTGCCACTCCATAGGTATATCCAAATGAATCGCCAGTGCCCCCTATACTTGTCCCTGAACCTTTAACAATAAATGTATTATTGCCAATGTTTGCGTACTGCGCGCTACCGGCTGCGCCGACAGTACCTATATCTTGTCTTGCCCACCCTACCGGCAAAGACCCGGCTGCTATAGGGGTGGCGCTTGCCTCTGAAGAATTACCACTCGTGCCTGCCTGATTGATTGACGACACAACGTAGTAGTACGCTGTTCCATTCGCTACTGTGGCATCGGTATATTGAGGATTTGTATTTGCCGACCATGAAGCAATCGTAGTATAGGGGCCACCGCTTGTCGTGGAACGCAGCACATTGTAACCTGTAGTAGTCACACCACTCGATGTCCAGTTCAATGTTACCTGCGACACACCGGCTGTTGCTGTAAGTCCTGTAGGTATAGGAGCCACGGGTGATGGAGGATACGGAGAAGCCGTAGCGTCCAGGGTAAATGCCAGCGTGCCGTATCCGAAGTGATCTGAGCTGCCGTGCTCTGGTCGCGTCACGTGAGCCATAGCCGTTACGTTGGGGGCGTCAAGCCCCTGTCGTATGACATAATGGTTATATACCATTTCCCACAGTGGGCGATCATCCAAACGTCCCCGGCCATTGATAGAAACCCAAAGTTGATTTGCACCCTGGCAGTTATTATAGGCTGTATAGGGAACAGGCTGTGAGAGATTTGTACGTGCTACATATTCCGCACCGGCGAGCAACCGGTTATTATCATAACTATATAGATCGAGTCCCTGATTCCACGCCACCTGACAAAAGGATGCGAGCATTCCTACGGCAAGCTGCGCATGTTCCTGATCGCGCCCACTCTCCTGCCATTGTCCCAATCCTCCGGGATGTATATAGGGAACCGCATTCATAATACTTCCCATACCTGCGCCATACTTAAAATATTCTACGGCTTCATTATACTTCGCAGTATCGTCACACAACACCCCCATAGTAAGTATAGCACCTATATTTGCAATGTCCCAGTTAGACCAATAAGCACTGATGCAGGCGCCATTGTGATTCACCAGAAAATCATGCGCTACGGGATAAAAATAGGTAAGCATCATATTTTTGAAACGTGCAAAATCTGCTGCTGCCCATCCCGGGTATACACGCAATACTTCAGCCGCCAACGCAAAATCAAAAATGGGAATACCGCTGAGCCCCGGTATATCTGTACCCGTAGGAACCTGGTTTACCGCAGCAGACCATGCATTGCAGATCCGTACAGCATTCACTGCATACGTTGTGTCGCCCGATATATACCATCGAAGCGCATTGAGATACGCTGCATGCGCATCCGCATCTGCGCGCTGTCGGCTTGAACCCATGTTTGCCCGCGCCGCAGGACTATAGGTATTTTGTGCCTGCGGATCTGTTATTAACAAATTCCATCCATCGATCCATGGATGCTCGCCAGCCGCTACTTTCGCTTTCATCCGGTCGAGGTCCTGCAGTGTATGCAAACCTCCTGGATGAACAAAGTTTTGAGCCATTGTTACAAGCGGGCTCATACACAACATAAGCAAAATAAGGAGTGTGGTCGTCTTCTTCATATCTGTATAGTTTGGTTGGGGTCGTAGTCAACATATATACCATGTGCCGGGGAGGCATATGGCTTCCTATCTCATATATCTATAGTTTAAAAGGGTTCAAAATCTCACGGCTATGTATATCCATGATATGGGATATATCACTTCTGATTAAAACAATACTGTATAAATTGCATGTATATACTAATAGCTCCAGAGTATGATACTCTGGAGCTATTAGTAATCATTCCCAACCCGGGTTCTGTGCCAGGTTTGGATTAAGTTGGATCTGATTCGTAGGAATAGGAATCAGGTAATTCTTTTCTGTAAATTTTCGTTCACTTGCCGGATCTGCCAATACATCGCCGTCTGCTGTGAGCGCAGGAGGATTGGTATATTTCGTTGCAAACTCGGTGCCTGCCCACCGAACACCAAGTACCGGCTTAGTCAGTTCTATGTGCGCTATATACCAGCGCTTCAGATCATCCATGCGGAAACCTTCACCTTGTAACTCTACCGCACGTTCACGCCTGATCTCTTCGCGCATATCCAGTCCGTTGGTTGACACAAATGTGTTGGTGAGTTTCGGCATTGCTGCATTGACACGCGAGCGTACAAGATTCAGTGATTTGTCAAGATCAGCATCGCCAATCGTTCCATTTCGTTCATATAGTGCTTCCGCATAGTTGAGGTATATTTCTGCGAGGCGGATCACCGGGTAATCATAACCTTCCTGTGAGTTCGGCACCTGGCGCTCCGCTGCCCACTGCTGATTGTTATACCCGGTTATATCATTGCTCCACGGATTGTGTGGTGGACGAGCATTCGCCAAATCAGCTGTACTCCAGTCCCAGTTTATATGCCAGTTCGTAGCATTCTGCCAGTATGGGTATCCGGGGATCATCATATAGTAGCGCATACGATGGTCGCGGTTCTGATATTCAGATGTCATCTTTGTACGGCTAAATCCTGTCGTAGTTTTATCTATCGGTAAACCATCGCTGCATAAATACATATCTGCCATTAGGCGACTCATATCTGCACCCAACGCTCCAAAGGAAATCTGATTTGGTATAGTCCTCAAAAGATTATTTGATTCATACCGCACAGCAAGTATATATTCCTGATTGGCCGTTTTTGTTATACCAGCCGGGTTGGATTTCTGGTTTTCGAGGATAAACATATACTTCAATGCAGAATCTCCGAGTGCCGCTGGTTTGAACAATGCGTATGTGTTGCTTGTTATCACAGCATCAGTATTGCTGATCGCTTTATCCAGCAACGCATTATACCGTGTTACATCTCCATTTCTGAATTTCTGCCAGGTGCCTTCATACAAACAAACTCTTCCTAAAAAAGCCTGCGCTGCCTGCTTGCTTACGCGCCCTTTATCGGCCGCAGCGATTGTACTTTCTACGGGGAGATCAGCGATAGCTTCTTCCAGATCCTGAATGATAAAATCAATTGTCTCATCACGGGTACTGCGTGTAGTGGTAAGCTCCGGAGAGCTCGTTGTTAGTACATCTTTGATCAGGATCACACCACCATAGGATGTCAGAAGCTTATCGAAGTATATATAGGCTCTGAAGAATTTGGCTTCGGCTACATATACCTTGATGGCATCCGGGGATTTAAAGGCAGTTGCCTTATCCAGCAGGTAGTTCACATTGCGAATCCAACGATAGGCGTTGTTATAATTATCATCATTCGACACTACCGTGTTGGTGCCCCTTGCAAAAGATCCGCGGTCTGCACCCAAATCTGTTCCGCTGTGTCCGTCTCCATTGCCGTTGTTGAACGTGCGCAGGTATCCGTAAAAATTATTGGCCGCTAATTTGAATTGCACTGCATCTTCCCAATAAGTAGCATCCGACACTCTATCCAACGGTTCAAGATCTAATGCATCATCACAACCAAAGGGGGCAACAGTGAGCATAACTCCCACCAGGACGGTAAGATATTTTAGTAGTTGCTTTTTCATTTCTTTCAAGTTTAGAATTAAAATGTAGCGTTCACGCCAAAGGTCAACAGGCGATAGAATGGATAACGTTGTGCACCACCAACGACACCAGCGGTTTGCTCGGGATCCCAGCTATCTTTAATCTTTGTCCATTCCCATATATCATTCGCTGAAAAGTATACGCGAAGCTTTTCGAATTTCGCTTTGCGTGATAGCTCTTGTGGAAGTGTATAGCCCAGTACTATATTTTTCAACCGCACATAGGCACCGTTTTGTAAAGACCAATCTGATATCTGGTAATTATAGGCGCCATATCCGCCAAAGCCTTTATTCGTTGCTGTCGTCAGGATTGGTAATTCAGAATTTGGATTTTCTGGTGTCCATGTCTTACCTACCCACCAGTCAGCATGCCCTTGCCAGATTGTTCCAAACGGAGTACTCCAGTCCGAACGTCTGTATATATTCTGCTTGCCAACACCTTGGAACACTACGGAGAAATCAAATCCTTTCCATTCAGCACCCATGTTTACAGCAAATACATACCGTGGATCGCTACGCCCAAGATATACTATATCACCATCGGCAATCGGTTTTCCATTTGCATCTGTTTTCCCAAGTAAATATTGATTGGCACCCGCGTTGGTAAGTCTGCCATCACCATTTATATCCTGATACATATTTATACCTTTGATCATCTGTGTAGCGCCTGGCATGTTGTTGATGCTGCTTCCCGGAACAAGAAGTGCATAGTTGGTAGCCTGCTGATCGGTTTGAATCCTGCCATTATACTTCACGCCAAAGTACGAGCCCAGCGCATAGCCCTCTATGGACTGCTGTCCTGCCACAACTATATTTGCGCCACCGTAGTCTACAAGCTTATTGTTGTTGTCCGTAAGCGAACCACTTATACGATAGGTAATGTTGCCGATCTGATCTCTCCAGCCTAACGACATTTCCCATCCCCATACTTTCAGGTGCCCTATATTTGCTGTGGGAGCCGTTGCACCCAATACCGCAGGATAGGTTTGTGGCAACAGCATGTTCTTGTTTTCCTTCCAATAATAATCAAAGCTACCGGACAGGCGATTGTTAAACACGGCTATATCAACACCTATATTTGTACTTTGAATTTTCTCCCACGTCCGGTTGGCACTTACCAATGTGCCGGATGGAGATGCCGTTACAGAGCGTGAAGTATACCCTCCTAAAATAGGACCTGTATTATTGATGTCTATAAGTTGTATATAGTCATAGAGCCCTATACCAGCCTGGTTGCCAACGCTTCCGTGGGAACCACGGATTTTCAATTCGCTCAGGAATGAAAGTCCTTGCATGAATTCTTCTTGTCCGATGCGCCAGCCGGCTGATATACCGGAATATAATTTCCACCGGTTTTCTGCATCAAACTTGGAAGAGCCATCGTAACGGACATTGGCTTCAAAAAGATATTTTTCCTTGAAGGAATAATTCAACCGTCCAAAGGCAGAGGCTATAGCCCAATGATTTCGGATTTCACCATTGGAACGTGTGGTGTTATCGCCAAGGCCGAGGCCTAAAGAAGGAACATCGTTACTGGCCAGGTAACCGGTACGTGTCGAAAAGTAATTAAACTCTTCACGTTCATAATTACCACCTGCTACAACAGCGATACTGTGTACATCCTGCAATGTTTTCTTGTACTCTAAATAGGCGTTGGTATTGAAATAAGAATCTTTCCCTAAAGAGCGATCGTAGAATGATTGAGCCTGCGAAGGGTTTGGTTGATATTGATAGCTTTCGGTATAATTATAGATCTCTGGTATATATTTATACTGCACTTGTCCATCCGTAGCTGCCCAGTTATACCCGGCCTGCGTAATGAGGTTCAGTCCTTCAGCCAATTTAAAATCAAGTTTCGTATTTAGAAAAACCCGGTTGTTAAAGGTCTTGTTCTCCCCACCAAGTTCAAGCAGCCAGTTACGAGCAGGTTGTGTTCCCCATGCATAGGGTTTGCCATTTATAGTCGCTACCGGAAAGCCAGGTTGTGATCCAAAGTTGATCTGATCCTGACGGGTTGGTACAACAACGTCATTTTTCTCCAGCGATATATTTGTTTCGATCTTGAATCGTGGTGAGAATATATAGTCCATGGCGAGACGTGCATTGTAACGCTTGCTCGAGTTCTCGCCCCACTTCAACATGCTGCCATCATTCAGGTAACCGAATGACAGACGATAGCCCATGTTGTCGGTGCGTGCTGCCAGACTAATGTCGTGCTGATTTGATATAGCGCGTCCATTTCCCCATAGCAGATCGATCGGGTTTGTATCAAAGAATGTGTAATCCTTTACATCTGTGAATCCGATAGTTTCACCACCCGCTATATATTCAGGAGTATTTTTATCGATATACAGGCTGGCTGGTTTATTTATCCAGGCTCTTGCATACTTTGTCCAGATCCAGTTTTCATCGGGTACACCACCAGTGGAAGCATTCGATATAGCTTCCAGTAAGTATTTACCGTATTGATCCCCATTTAGGAAATTGGGTGTAAGTCCCATTCTCTTTTGAGACATAGAACCGTTGTATTGTACAGTTGGCTTTCCTGATTTTGCGCGCTTGGTAGTAATCAACACGACACCACCGGCAGCACGGGCTCCATATATAGCAGCCGATGCATCTTTCAAGAATGATATATTATCAATGTCTTGAGGGTTGATCGAGTTCAATGCAGCCGAACTTACCAACGGTATACCGTCTACAATGATGAGCGGATCGGCACCATTGGAAGAAGCAGCGCCACGGATTTGAAAGTTCCATCCCTCCTGCCCTGGAGCGGCAGAACTACGCGTAACAATTACACCCGGTACTTGTCCCTGCAGCGTAGACAACGGATTGGACACAACACCCCGGTCCTGAAAAACTTTTGAATTCACACTGGCAACAGATCCGGTTAACGTTTCCTTTTTCTGTTCACCATATCCGACCACGACAACTTCCTGCAGAGATTGCATATCGGGTACCAATGAAACATTTATGGTCGACCGACTATCAACCGATACTTCCTGTGGCTGATAGCCTATAAATGAAAATACAACTACAACATCGTCACCTTTTATACTTAATGTATATTTACCGTCACTGTCGGATGTGGTACCTTGTGATGTTCCTTTCACAAGTATATTTACACCGGGTATAGCTTGTCCCGATTCATCGGAAACAATTCCTGAAATACTTTTATCTGCCTGCTGGGATGCCTCGGCATGTATACTCACACCAGCGATGGAGAGCAGTAAGGCCAGTAACAAACCTGCCTTCTTTGACCACGGCTGTGGCACATTAAAGCGTAATGATTTATTCATAGACTAGATTTAGTTGGACAAAAAATAGATTTTGGAAGAGTGGATTGATCCGGCTTGAACGGAAAGAATCAGAGGTACCTTACGGATGTTATTCCGGACGGAATCACGCGGTTTTGGGTGCATGAAATGCATAGGCTTGGGGTTAGTTAGTTTGATGCGTGTAGCTTTTGTCGCACCTGAAAAGCCTTAGAAATTAAGGTCTGGCAGGGCGCAAAAAATACGCTTCAAAGTTGCCTATGGAATGAAAAAACGGAGATTAATTATTGCTCAAACACCATAAATTATAGCCCATTTTCAATCGTTTGATAAGGTTTTTACATCGATTGCGGTGCTTCCTTTGACTTTTTTGGGGCGACTTGTTCCTCTAAGTATTGCTGTGGCGTTTTACCAAATAATTCACGAAAGGTTTTACTGAAATAAGCAGAAGAATTGAACCCTGCCATGAAGCTTATCTCTTTAATAGAATGTTGCTGTTGAAGCAGAAGCCCCGCCGCATATTTAAGCCGGACGGTTCGTATAAAATTGCTCGGATTCTGACCTGTGAGGGAACTGATCTTGCGGAAGAAATGCGACCGGCTAATGCCTACTTTCTCCAGCAGATTTTCAAGTGAGAAATCCGGATCGCTGATGTTATCCAATATAATTTTGGTGACCTTATCGAGAAAAACTTCGTCCAGTGTATTGGTGGTAATTTCTTTCGCGGGAATTACTCCACCCTTTGCCATAAATTTATCTTTCAGGCGCTGACGAGACTCCAATAAATTTTTCAGGCGCGCCCTTAGTACATATATATTGAATGGCTTGGGCAGATATTCATCAGCACCGGTGTGATATCCTTCAATCCTGTCTTCTTCCAAACTGCGAGCCGTTAATAAAATTACAGGTATATGGCTGGTCTCTATCTCGCTTTTTATTTTGCGGCACAACTCGAAGCCATCCATCTCCGGCATCATGATATCACTGATAATTATATCCGGGTAGTATTTCACTACTTTTTCAAGACCATCTACTCCGTTAACTGCTTCGCGAATTTTATAATGATTACGAAGTTCATTCTTAAGATGCCAGCGCAATTCCTTGTTATCCTCCACGATCAGCAGTACCGGTTTCCGGTCAACGTCATTTGTATTCTGAGCAACCTCTATATCTTCATCGGTCACGCTTCCTGAAATTGCCAATTCATATTCCGTTGACTTGATCGCATTACTGTCGAAAGTATATTTAGCAAGCGGAGTATTCTGGCTCACTCCTTTCTCATTGCGATTTCGCTTTTCATGCAGCGGAAGGTGCACGATAAAACTACTTCCCTTTTCGTATTCACTTTCCACCATTATTTCTCCATGATGTAATTCCACAAGACTCTTGGTAAAGTGTAATCCTATACCGGTGCCGGTTTTAGAATTGTCAACATGAAAGAATCGCTCGAATACATGTTTGAGTTGTTCTGCTTTTAGCCCAATACCAGTATCAATCACCTTTATCTCTACATATTCATTCCTTTTTGAAGAGCTTGTCACCTTTGAAATCGAGAGTATAACCGTTCCTTTCTCCTGTGTAAACTTTAAAGCGTTGGACAATAAGTTTGTCAGGATCTTTTCAAGTTTATCCGGATCGAACCAAACCATGAGCGCATCTACGGAACTCTCAAAACGGAAGTCTATCTGTTTCATTCCTGCCAGGTCATTGAAGAGTATAAATATATCTTTACTGAACTGTACAACATCAGCTTCTACCGTTTCAAGCGGAGTTTTACCAAGATCCATCTTTCTGAAATCCAATAGTTGATTTACAAGATTGAGTAACCTGCGTGCGCTTCTCTGAATGGTCAAGGCGGATGTTCGCACCTCATCGGTCTGCGTATGCGCAGAGAGTATTTTCTCGATGGGGTTGAGGATCAATGTTAGCGGTGTACGAAATTCATGCGATACATTTATAAAGAATAGCAACTTCATCTGGTCCAGCTCATGTTCCTTCTCTTCTCTTACACGTCTGGTATAATATCGCATCACCATCCAGAAAGCAATGACCAGTATAATACTATAGAGTGTATAGGCCCACCATGTTTTCCACGGTGGCGGAAGTACGCTGATGGGCAAAGAAACCCGTGTTGCATTGTCCCAAACATCATCGCCTGATACGAGCACTTCAAATATATAGTCGCCCGCGGCAAGATTAGAGTAGGTAGCGCTTCGCTTACTGCCAACATAGTTCCAGTCTTTATCCAACCCGGTCATCCGGTATGCATATTTATTTTTTTCAGGATTACCGTAATCCAGCGCCAGAAAATCAAATGAAATATAGCCTTCGTTATGCTTCAAGGTTAGTTCTTTTGTTTTTGCAATGGAAGTCTTTAGTACCACTCTATTATTTATAGTATCAAACGCTTTTATGGATTTATTATGGATCTTGAAATCCGTTATGAGCAAACGAGGTCTGGTAGAATCCGCAAGGATTTTTTCGGGGTCAAAAATATTGAAACCATTAATACCGCCGATCAGCATGCGTCCGTCCTGCGTCTTATCAATGGATTTACTTTGAAACTCCATACCCTGTAGACCATCGTGTGTGTTGAAGTTCTTGAATTTCCGTGTCGCGGGATCTAATTTGGATAAACCGCTTTTTGATGTGATCCATAAATTCCCATGATCATCTTCTTTCACTCCGGTAATGAGGTTATTGGGAAGCCCCTCCTTGGTGGTATATATTTCTAACAGTTTAAGATCCGTACTTAATTTATTCAGCCCAAGGTCTGAGCCTACCCAGATATTTCCATGCTTGTCCTCGGTTATAGAATTGATTCGATTACCGCGCAAGCTGTGCGCTTTAAAATTTTTGAACGTTAATCTTTCCGGGAAGCTAGTTTTGAGAGATGTCAGATCAACCATACAAAGACCGGTGGATGTACCAATAAAAAGCCGTTCATGAGAGTCAATAAACATCGAAATGACAAAATTATTTACAAGGCTTGTGGAGTCATGGGGTATATTACTATACTGGTAAAATTTTTGGCTCGCAGGATCAAATAAATTGAGACCTGCGGATTGAGTCCCCACCCACAAACGATGCTGCTTGTCTTCGATCGCACACCATACACTGTTCTGCCGAATTGAAAATGGATTGGACACATCGTGTTTATAGCTTACGAACTTACCCGTCTGTGGGTTCAACTTATTCAGTCCACCATCCCAGGTACAAATCCACAACGCTCCATCATCGCTTTTGCAGAGATAAATTATTTTGTTGGAGCTTAAGGAAGATGCGTCACCCGGAATACTTTTATAGTGCTTGAATATATTCGTCTTTTCATCAAATTGATTTAATCCGCCACCGTCTGTACCAATCCATATTCGTCCGGCATGATCCTGTAAAATGGATTGCGCTATCTTATGACTAAGACTATTCGGAACACCTTCCTGGTGGAAGAAGTGCCCGAAGTCTGATTTGGACAATGCTATCTTATTCACACCAGTATTATAGGTCGCAAGCCAAATGATACCGTTTGTATCTTGCAAGATCTTCGATGGTTGATTATTTGAAATAGAGAACGGATCGGAAGGATTGTGTACCTGGTGATCGACTATACCTTTCTGCTTATCAATGAAATATAGACCATGTCCATCTGTTGCAACCCATATAAGTCCTCTTGCATCTTGGTAAATATCAAAGATCGGAACGTTTTTATTAATATAGGACACCGGTGTGAACACGTTCTTCTTGCGATTCCATATTATCATTCCGGATAAATTATTACCAATCCAGAAATCACCTTCCTGATCGATCAACATGGTGTTGGGTATATGATCAAGTTGCTTTGCGTTGGGAACCGGAACGGGAATACGTTCAAATTTGTCCTTTGCGGGATTGTAGTAATTCAGATTTCTTCCGGCAGTAACAAGCCATATCTTATTTTCATGATCACGCAAAATACCGGTCACTTCATTGTTATCAATCGTCCTGGCATCATCCTCATGATGTATATAGTGTTTGAAGGTAAGACTTGAGGCTTGCGAAAGGTCCACTGTACTCAGCGATAGTTTGTTTACGCCATCTTTTGTTGCTACCCACAGTATATTTCCGGTTTCATCAAAAAGAACATCGTATACTACATCACTGCTAATCGAATTAGGATCATCTATATTGGCATTCATCCGAAAGAACCGTTCTGAGTTCTTATCAAAGACGTTTAGTCCATTTCCGGTACCAATCCAGAGTCTCCCCTGGCTGTCTTCCGTGATTGAATTTATACGGTTGCTGCTGATTGAAAACGGATCATTTATATTCGAACGGTATATTGTAAAATCATAGCCATCGTATTTATTCAACCCATCAATTGTACCAAACCATAAAAAACCGTCTCTATCCTGAAATATATCAACGCACGTACTGCTGGAAAGTCCATCCGCAGTGGAAAGGTTCTCGAACTTCAGGTTAGTGTACTGGGCCAGTACTCCGTGACAAACAAACAAAAGCAAAATACTGATCCTAATCATTTTCATATTCACACACTGAAATCCAGAGAGCGTCTTATACCAGCACCGCACTTTTATTTACCATCTATACGGGTTCTAACTTCTAATTTAAAAAGAGTAAATGGAGAATCCACAGTATATGAAAGAATACTTGATCAAGTCGATAAGTCGCATCGCATGAAAATTTATTATGAATCAGGTTTGGGCCGATCCAAAATTATATTCACATTGGTATAAACATAACTTATAGCACCCTCTTTATCGAAAAGGATTAGGAATATTAACCGATCTATATTCTTTTTGACATAGCGTTACTTGTATTTATAAAAATTTTCTGGATTATGATCATTGAAGGAACCTGGAAGGGTGAGTATGTTTATGACGAGTATTGCAAAGTTCCCTTTCAACAAGTCACTATACCTTTTACGGTAAGTATCAGGCAATCAGGAGTAATGGGAATGAGCGGTGGTTTCGAAGGAATCTGGCAGGACGAATCGGCCAAAAGCAACATCACTATAGCGGCTAATATTTATGGACTGGTAACTGACCAGGAACTCTTTTTTGTGAAGCTATATCCGAAGACATTCGGGTATGATGAACTTGGTAATTTCTTTGTAGGAGATGAACCACACCCTGAAATTTTTTATAAAGGTTTGCTTTGGAAGGATGATATACTACATGGCACCTGGAAGATCGGACGAACCTTTCGAAAGGTGAATGGCAGGCTATATGAAATATCTGATGGGTCCGGTCTTTGGTGGATTAAAAAGACATAACGTTGATCTCTATATATAGAGATCACCTCTATAAAATAACAAAGGAGCAGATGAAATTCACCTGCTCCTGAGTGTAACCCGCATTAAACATTATTTTCCTGTCAATTCAATTGTGCTTGTTTTCAATCCCGGTGATGAGATAGTGACTTTTACAGGTCCCGGCTTTATTGTCTGAACATACGCCAGCAACTTACCGTGAAATGCTTTTCGTTTATTTGATTTATAGTCTTCATGACTGGCCAGGTTGCCGCTTTCCAGTCCGATTAGTTTTCCCGGACCCTCGATTCTGATCTCAATTTCATTTTCTGCAGACGCTACCAGTATACCGGCCGGATCGATTACATCAATTTCAATATGCGCAACCTGATCGCCCGTTAAGATGGTCTTATCAGAGACTGTTTTTAGAGTGGTTGCTTCACCGGCTGTTTTTATAGTATATATACCTGCTTCCTTACCTTGCGTATATCCGCGCACAGTAAGTTCGCCTGGCCGATAAACTGTTTTCCATACTATAACTTTCTGATGCGCATCCTTCAGCAACTTGCGACCTAACGATTTCCCATTGAGAAATAATTCAGCCTCTTCCGTGTTGGTATAACAAAGTACATTAACAGAGTCTGCATTCGTCCATGTCCAATGAGATTCTGCCCAGCCTGCTCCTCTTCCTCTTCGTTCACCCGATATTTTAGATACCGCTAAATATACCGTTGGCTCTTTTGTCCAAAGGCTTTTGCGGTAGAAATACTCGGGCTTCGGAAATCCGGCAAGATCAACCAATCCTGCGCCGCTGCCACGGACAGGCCATACGCGCGCTTCGCCAATGAAATCTATACCGGTCCATAAATATTGTGCCGAAATGTGCTCGTTATCCTCCACAGCAGTCCAGGCGTCATACGACTTCCCGTTTTCACTTCCATAGATGATCCGCTTCGGATATTGCTTATGGTCATCGCTGTAGCGATACTCCTGGTAATTATAGCCTACTAAATCAAGCGCGTCCGGATAGGTAGTAAAGTTTGACATGACCACGCCAGCAAGCGCTGCGGTTACTGGTCGCGTTGTATCATATTGCTTCACCACTTGCACCAGGTGTGCTGCAATTTCTCCCATACGACTTGCAGGAGGATTTCCTGCCTGGTATCCTTTGCCGTATATCTGTGGGTTTCTACCTGTATTCAATACTTCATGTGTATAGGGATCATTCGGATAGTCGATCTCATTCCCTATACTCCACATAATTATACAGGTGCGATTCCGATTCCGTAAAATCATATCGCGCAAATCCTGATCGGCCCATTCTTTAAAATATTTGCTATACCCGTCTTTACCAGGCGTGCCTACATTCCAGCCTTTGATCCACTTGTTCTTTCCAATTTCCCATTCATCAAAAGCTTCATCCTGTACCAGTAACCCCAGTTGATCGCAAAGATCATAAAGATAATCCTGGTGAGGATTGTGACTCATGCGAATAGAATTACATCCCATAGCCTTCAAGGTTTTAAGTCTGCGCTCCCAAACGTCTTTCGGTACAGCAGAACCAAGAGCGCCTGCATCATCATGAATGCATAGTCCTTTTAGTTTTATATTCTGGTCATTCAGAAAAAATCCTTTATCTGCATCGAAGCGAAAATTTCTAAAGCCAACCTGCTCTGTCACTATATCTGTTTTTTTACTATTCACAAAGAGCGTAGTGCGGAGTTTATATAGCGCAGGATTTTCAACTGACCACAGCGATGGCTTGTTTACCATGAAGCTAAGTTTAGCTTCATTCGTTTTATCAGGAGCGGCTTGTGCTTTACTTTCTGCTTGTGCTACTACCTTACCATTGGCATCGATCAGTTCTGATACTACACGAACATCTGCTATACTCTTGCTGGTGTTCTTTATCCCTACCACTACATTTGCAGAAGCCGTTTCGGCAGATACTGTGGGCGTAGTAAACGCCACGCCCCACAACGGAATGTGTACCGGCTCTGTCGCTATAAGGTATACGTTCCTGTTAATGCCTGATCCGCTATACCAACGTGAGTCTGCAAAGTCCGTATGATCAACTTTAACCGATACCAGGTTGGTACCTCTTTGATTCAGGTACTTTGTAATGTCATAATAATACGAGGCATATCCATTCGGACGCTTGCCAAGGTAATGTTCATTAATCCAAACTTCGCTGTTCTTATATACTCCGTCAAAATACAGGTATATATTTTTACCAAGCTGATCAGTGCTAAGCGGAAATGTCTTCCTATACCATCCGATACCAGCAGGAAGATACCCGGTGCCACTCGCCCATTCATCGCTAAAAGGTCCTTCAATACTCCAGTCATGAGGAAGATCTAATGTTCTCCAGATATTGTCGCTGGTGGCCGCTTTTTCTCCTTGCGGAACATCACCTTTATGAAATTTCCAATTTGCGTTGAACAGGGTTGCACGGGAATCTTGCCCGTTTGTATTCAGAGAAAAAACACTATAAATAACCAGTACAGCAATGCATTTAAGTGTGATCTTTACAGACACTATATTCATGTGCATATTATCTATTTTATTTTTTATTACACTATACTTCTAATTCAGAGTCCCCACGAATGTTACAACGGACTTCTTGGGAATAACGATCACATCATCGCTGCTCACAACCGGGAGTGGTTTCAGGTCTTCACCATCTTTTCCAGAAGTAATATAGGGCTTAAAAGATGTTACTGCATTACTATCCAGCGCGATTTTTACGGAAGCATCGGTATTGCTATAATTGATGGCTACTGTAACAAGCCTACCTTTATCTTCTTGAAGGTACGATGATATCATCAACCCTTTCGTGTTATTGATGTCTGTGTCCGCTGAAGATATACCTACACGAACTGCTCCCGGGCGAATGAACCTGCTATAGTTTCCGAAGGCCCACAACAATTTGGAATCTTCGATCGCACCGTTGGCTTTATTCTTTTCGACATATACCAACCCGTCTTTGTAATCATACGCTGATAGTGAAGTCCACCAGTGCCAGGCAGACGCATTGGCAACGGTCAAGTCATGATGGATAAGCCGTGCTACATATAGTGCCGTAGTCATGCCCGTATCTTTGCCTCCACCGGGAATTTCCTCCTGATCTCCAAGAATACAATATTCGCTTTGCCAGAATTCCAACGGGACTGATGCCTGTTTTGTTTTTTCACTTACTGCTTTACGAACCTGCACCATGGTTTCCATTGGGGCCGATGTGAAATAACTATGTGCCGAGATAACTCTGTCTACATTTGGAAAATTACCAACATATCGTGGCGAGCTTTGTAAAAAAAAATCTTCGATTTGATTTCCACGTGTTGGTCTGTCTGCCAGTTCGTAGAGATAATTCATTTTAGCAGCTTCTGCCAGTTGTATTTTTGCAGAGAGGCCTTGTGCTGTAATAACAGAATCAAGCTTCTTCGTGATGGTATATACTTCTTCGTTTGTATAGGGGCTACCCTCCTGGTTGTTACCCGTCCAATCCCATTGTGGCTCGTTGAACGGGCTGAGGTAATTCAAAACTATACCTTGCTCCTGAAAATGTTTTACAACCGCTGCAAGAAAAACGGTATAGTCTACATAGTGTGATGGACTGATGTTGGCATGTTCTCCATCACTTGAAAAAGCTTTACCATTCCTGGTTAGTTGTACTGGAGGGCTATTCACAAAGCCAACAAACTGTGCCGTACCGCGTTGCTTTGCGGCTTGTAAAAACCATTGCTGACCAGCTTGTTTTGACCAGTCATACGTCATATCACTTTTGAGAAAACCTTCTGCTCTTCTCCATTCATCACTGATGTTATCTTGTGCCGCACTGCCAGCACCAATATTGAATCGCCACAATGAGAGGCCTATACCTTTCGGCTGACCGTTCGCATCATCCTCTGTACTAAACAACCAATCAGCAACCTGATTTCGTTTATCGTCAGGCCACTGCCCTATATATTGACAAGCCCATGCATCTGATCCTCCAAAATTGCGAATGGTTTGTTTCTTTTCTGTAACATGAATTGTTACCACGGGAGTCTCTTCGGTTACAACGGGTGCGCTGGAATCATTTCGGGAACAACTCCCCAAAATCATTACCGGCACGATCAGAAATAAATTCAAGCGCATAAATACTTTGCTTTAAATGTGTGACTACCGGTATAGACTTATACCTATAGATATACTAATTGATCTACCAGATCAACACAAAAACAAAAAAAATACAGGGAGCATGCGTATGTTCCCTGTATTCTTCTTATAACTTTTTAATAGTTGGGGCTTTGTTGAAGCTTATTTCCGGAAGACTGAATTTCAGCACGCGGAATTGGCAGCCAATAGTGCTTCTCTTCAAACTTACGTCCATCAAGAGCAACCTTTTTCTCGAATGTCAGGTTGCTTCCATCTTTAGTAATCGATATACCATACGCTGGTTCATTCTCTGTTTCCATAGCAATCATCCAACGGCGCACATCATAGAAGCGGTGTTCCTCGAAGGCAAGTTCCACCTGACGTTCTCTACGAATCGCTTCACGCATTTCAGTCTGTGAAAGTCCTGCAGGAAGGTCAGGCATATCAGCACGCTGACGGATCAGATTGATCGCATCATATACACTTGCATCCGGACCTGCTACTTCGTTTTGTGCTTCCGCATAGTTCAGCAAGATCTCTGCGTAACGTATATATATCCAAGGCTGGATACCAGCAACATCCCAAGGGTTGTCCATCGGCAGGTTCTCATCTACAAACTTACGCAGGTAGTATCCTGTCTTGGAAGCATTCCAGTTGTCCTTACCATCTTTGCTATCCTTGCCTCCAGGGAGGAAGGTTTCGATTTCACGACCTCTATATTCAGCACCGTTATATAGTATACTTGCATAGAAACGTGAATCACGATTTGCGTACGGATCAGCTACATGCGTTGTATTGCTCCAGTCAAATGGTACAGCAGTATCTTCATCTTCTTTTACTTCATAAGCGTCCACCAGGTTTTGCAGCGGGGAATTTCCAGCCCATCCACCGTAACCGTTCGGACCATTTGATATCTCCAGACATACGTGGCGTGCACCGACTACATATAGTCTTTCAAAAATAATTTCACTGCTAGACGAAGTATGAAACAATGACTCATAGTCAGCGTGCAATGTATATCCCATTCCCATAACTTCTTCTGCTGCATCTGCAGCCTGCTGCCATGTTCCGGCATTATACAGCGGACTGGCTGCATACAACAAGATGCGTGACTTTAGTGCCAGTGCCGCTCCTTTTGTAGCACGACCCAATAGCCAAGTGGATGTGTTGTTAGCTGACGGTAATGCTGCTGCTGCCTGATCTAATTCTGATACAATATAATTGATCCCTTCAGCAATAGATGATTTCTGGAAAAGCGCGTCAGCAGTAAGGTCATCGTTAAGTTCGGATACTGCATCGCCTACAAGCACCACAGAACCATAATTACGAACAAGGTCATGATAACGATACGCCCGGATGAATTTAAGTTCAGCGATCAATATAGCTTTACGCGCCTGGCTCATTTCGACTTCGGCAATATGAGTCAATGCGTAATTACATTCACGAATGCTACGATAACTTCTCGACCACAACGTACCGGCTATACCTGTATTCTCAGGTGCAAGCTGTCCGCGTTGTACTACCCATGTGTTATCATCATTATTATATATAGCTTCATCAGTAAGCGATGCCCATAGGGCATATTCAAACCCACGACCAAAACCAGGAGGAGTTCCCTCTGCTTCTTTATCCTGTAGACGTGTACCCATGTATCGGTTGATTACAAAATCTTCAAATAAAGAAGAATCTGAAGTAATAGCGTCGTCGGATATTCTGTCCGTTGCCTCTACATTCAGAAAATCATCATTGCAACCAGTCATTAAACCAGCAAGTCCAATTGTACCTGCGAGGATAATATATGTTAATTTAAATCTCATGATCTTCATTTTTTAAAACTGAATGTTTACACCCAAGTTGATAATGCGCTGCTGTGGATAGAATTGTCCACTTTCACTGCTTCCTTCAGGATCATAGTCTTTTACCTTGGTGATGGTAAACAGGTTGAATGCGTTTGCATATACCCGCACACCTGTCAGACTTAATTTAGAAATCAGCGCACTTGGCACATTATAGCCAATCGCTATATTCTTAAGACGCATGAATGATGCATCGTTCAGCCAGAAATTATTTTTATTAGAACCACCATTGATGGATGCTGAAGCACGTGTATCTACGCGCGGATAGCTACCATTTACATTTGAAGGGCTCCAACGATTATCTGCCCATGTGCTATAAAAGTTTCCAACCGTTCCAGATTCCGCCAATACATATTGACTCACGCGGGCTTGTCCGGCAAAGAGTATAGATATATCAAAGTTTTTCCAGCCTGCACTAACGTTAAGGCCATAGGTTAATTGAGGGATGTTACCGTATTTGGTCCTTACCTGATCATCGGCCGTGATTTTTCCATCGTTATTATAATCGTCATAGATCAGATCTCCGAGCTGTGCGTTCGCTAAATGTGGATGACTGTCAAGATCACCTGCTGTGCGAAATATACCTATAGCGTTATAGAGCAGGTAACTATTCAATGGACGTCCTGTCTGACGTTGGTAATCAAGGACAGAAGGCGCTTCATCAATAAACACAATCTCGCTTTTTGCATACGTCATGTTGGCTGAAAGCGCATACCAGAAATCACCCTGATGCTTATAGCCCACTGTTGTTTCAATACCACGGCTCTTAACTTTACCTATATTTTCAGAAGGCACGAGTGGATTGTAATTGGCGCTGTTGTCATTGTATGGATTAACAATTCCAGATATGCCCGGAATAGATGCATTGCGGACAGCTAATATATCAGAACGATCCTGCATGAAGTATATAAATTCAAGCGTAAAATTCCGCAGTACGGTAGCATTTAAACCTATATCAGTTTTTTTGGACACTTCCCACGTGATATTCTTATTGGCTAATTTTGTGAGATCTATACCAGGATGCTTATCGGTTCCTAAAACATATGTATTATTAAAGGAGTAATTATTAAAGTACTGGAATTGATTTACATTATCATTACCCAATTGACCATAAGATGCTCTGATCTTTAAATCATTGATAAATGAAACACTGTTCGCGAACCAATCTTCTTCTGAGATTCTCCATCCTGCAGATACTGCAGGAAAGTATCCATAGCGATTACCACTTGGGAACGTTGATGATCCATCAACACGCATTTGCACTTCTGCAAGATATTTTTCTTTATAGTTGTAGGCAATTCGGCCTATATAACTTCTGCGGGTATAATTATAGCTTGAACCTGTATTATCACGATCAGCGGCTGCTGATCCTCCTTGTGAAAGTTCAGGCGTTTCTATGGTTGGGAATCTTAACCGTGTTGCATTGAATGTTTCACGATGCGTTTGGCTTTGTTCATAAGCCACAAATGAATTGATATAATGATCACCAAACTGCTTTTCGTAATTCAGTTTTATGTTCTGGGTAATCATTGTATTATTCTCCTGCGATTCCGTAAGCTTCGCTGTACCTGATGATCCTCCGGAGATACTACGGGTATAGCTATCGTCTGCACTATTATAACTATACACTGCGTATGGCTTACTGAAGGCTTTTGAGAAATTCCAGGTTTTATCAACAGCATAAAATCCGTCAACCGAGAGTCCCTGAATTTTTGGTATAGCATAGCTAGCTCTTAAAATCCCGTTGAATACATTGGTTGGATTGACGTTTGTACCACCAATATCAGTTGCCATCAATACAGGGTTATTACCCTCAACACCTCTCGATGGAAAACCATTCGGATAGCGTGCAGCAACTGTTGGATAGGCGCGGTATATCGAGCGGAAAATATCTCCAGCACCACTTATCGGATACTTACGATCTTCCTGACGACCAGCAAGCGAAAGTGTAATTTTAAAATCTTTAGTAACATTCGCATCGATGTTCGAGCGGAAGCTATACTGATTGTATTTTGTAGCTCCGTTCTTATAGAGCCCGTCCTGGTATATTTTACCAAGCGACACAAAATACTTTACATCCGAAGATCCACCATTGATGGATAGATTGTGCTGATTCTGCAATGCTACTTTCTTCAGCGTTTCATCCGCCCAGTTTGTATTGGGATAATTGATCGGATCTGAACCATCACGGAATCTCTGAATCTCTGCTTCTGAATAATGCTGATTCATACCACCCGCTTTGTTATTATAGTAGTCAATCTCGTTTTGTATAGTAGCATACGTAGCGGCATCTGCCATATCAGGCAAACGTGTTGGTGAAGAAAAGCCTTGGTTAAAGCTATAGTTTACTGTGGGCTTACCACTTTTACCACGCTTCGTTGTAACAAGGATAACACCGTTTGCAGCACGACTTCCGTATACTGCAGCCGAAGCATCTTTCAGTATAGATACACTTTCAATGTCATTGGGGTTTAAACGTTCGAGACCTCCCAACTGTCCAGGTATACCATCAATTACGACAAGTACATCGTTGTTACCAGTTGTTGCTAAACCACGAATGTTATAGCTACTGCCATCATACCCAGGCTCGCCACCACGGTTGCTGGCTATAACACCGGAGAAGCGTCCGGCCAGTGAGTTGGATACGTTCGTCTGAGGACTCTTTACTATATCTTCTCCTTTTATCTGCGATACAGAACCCGTAAGCGTTTCTTTTTTCTGCTCACCGTATCCTACCACAACTATTTCAGAGAGTGTAGCGATATCAGAAACCAATGCTACGTCTATGTTCGTTTGCGTTCCGACTACAGCTTCCTGCGATGTATACCCTATAAATGAGAACACGAGGATTGAATTCTGATCAGGAGCCTTAATTGAGAATTCACCATTAGCATCCGTTGTGGTGCCAATGGAAGTTCCTTTTACAATCACGTTGACACCCGGCAAAGCGGAGGCATCATCCTGTGATGTGATCTTGCCCTTTACAGTAATGTCTGACTGGGCAAACAGTGGAATCGAAGCGTGCAGGCATCCGAGCATTATCATCATGACGATGAACGGAGCCGTAATTTTTCTTGGTAAATGTTTAATGATCATAATTTCGGTTTTGTTAGGACTTGAATTTGCCGCGAAGGCGGAGGATTGACGGGGACGCTTAACCTGAATTGAGAATCGCTTTCATGCCATTTAAGTTTAGGGTCGAATACTAGTGGTACTGGCGCACCGAAGTGGTGCAAACCTTTGCATAAAGGTGGTCGAAATCGATTGTTAGAATGAGGGGGAAACTTATACTTCGTGAGGGGTGGATGGCTTTTCTGAGTTAAAACATCGTTTTCGGAGCCATTTCGAAGAATAAAACACGGGAATATTCACCCTCCACGAATTGTTCGCGATGAGGGGGGTAGATGTCAATCAGTCTTGTCGTTGTTTTTTAGCAATTCCGAGGGTGCATAACCGAATTCTTTCACAAAACACTGGCGGAAATATTTCAAATCCGAGAACCCAACCATGTAGACAACCTCAAAGACTTTATACTTTTTGGACTTCAATAACTGCGCAGCTTCCTGCATCCGCAACGACCTTAGGTATTCAACCGGTGAAAGCCCTGTAAGCATTTTGACTTTCTTATATAATAAAGAGCGGCTCATGTTGAGCGATTCGCAAAGCTCATTTACATTAAAGTCGGGGTGGTCGAGGTTAGCTTTAAAAATATCGTAAATGGAATGGAGGAATTTTTCATCTGGCGAATGAGATTCCGGGGCCGTTATCGTTGTGTTGGCACTGAACAAGTTCCGGTAAAAACGTTTCAGATTTTCGCGCGACTGTAACAGGTTGTTCATGGTTAGCGCGAGCATCTCGGGGCTAAACGGTTTCGTGATGTATGCGTCAGCACCAATTTCAATTCCTTCTTTATGATGTGTGAGTGATGTCTTTGCGGTTAGTAAAATGATGGGTATATGGCTGGTACGAATATTACTTTTCAACTCCTTGCAAAAATCTATACCATTCATTTCAGGCATCATGATATCGCTAATAATTAGATCAACATGATGCTCGGCTGTAAGCGCTAATCCTTCCTTACCATGATTTGCTTCAAGTACTCTATAATTCTTCTCAAAATATTCTTTCAGGAACATCCGGATGTCTTCATCATCCTCCACAATCAACAAACTGCGTTGTCCTTTTCTTCCTGTAGTATCATCCTCTCCATCTTCCGTTACTAGGTCAGCAATATGAGCACCTCTTGCTCCGCTCCCATTCAACAGGAACGTATCTTCACTCGTATCAATGATAATCTCATTGGGTTTAAAGTGATCCTTCCCCAATGGAATTTTAATACTGAACGTTGAACCACTTCCTTCTGTGCTTTCAACAAAGATATCACCCTTGTGCAGGTGCACCAGTTTCTTTGCGAGCGCAAGGCCAATGCCCGAACTCATCGGGCCGGAGCTATCTCCTTTATAAAACCAGTCAAATATACTCCCAAGTTGTTTCCTGGGTATACCTATACCGTTGTCTTTAATCTTAATGGAGACTTTGCCTTGCGGCGATTTTTCAGAGACCTGTTTGTGAATTGAAATCGTGATCTCGTTTCCCTTCCCTATATATTTAAAAGAATTAGAAATTATATTATTCAACACCATCTCCAATTTTTCCTTATCAAACCATACCAATAGTGATGCTTCTTCAGGATGGAAATTGAATACTATATTTTTACGAATGGCAAGCTCTTTAAACGTGATATAGATCTCCTCTACAAAGGTCACGATATCATCTTCCTTAACCTTTAACACAATGTTTCCGCTTTCTATCTTGCGATAATCCAGCAGCTTATTGATCAGACTTAGCAATTTATGCGCATTGCGATTTACCATTTTTAATTTCCGGCCCGTTGGCGTATAACTGCCTTCGCGGGAAACCATTTCCTCCAATGGTCCAATCATTAACGTAAGAGGTGTACGGAATTCATGCGAGATCTCCGTGAAGAAACTAAGTTTCTCCTGTACCAATTGGCGCTCACGCTTACGTTGTGCTTTCTCAATTTTCAGACGCTTGCGTAATGTCGCTTGCTTCCGCCTCACAGCTACTACGGCCAAACATAATCCACCGACCACCAGCACATATAAAAAATATGCGAAAGGTGTCCGCCAAAATGGTGGCAGGATTGTAATGGCTATACTTGCATATTCATCACTCCAGATGTTATCTTCATTCGAAGCCTTTACTTTAAATGTATACTTACCCGGCTCCAGGTAACGATATGTAGCAGAACGCTGGTTCCCTACATAGTTCCAATCACGATCGAGTCCATCCAGTTTATAGGCATATTTATTTTTTTCAGGATAGCTATAGTTTAATCCAACGAAATCAAAAGTGAACACAGATTGCCGATGTGTCAGTGTAATTTTTTTTGTTTGGCTTATGACCTGATTTAATTCAAAATCATTTTCATTCTTGCTGTTTACTTCAACCGGTTTATTAAAGAGTTGAAACCCGGAGATCATTACTTTCGGTTTCTTTAAATGTTCGATGACCTGATCGGGGTAAAAAACATTCAGTGCCGTTGTTCCGCCAAAGCACATATACCCTGCTATATCATTATACAAGGCTGAGCCCGGATTATATTGACCATCCTGCAAACCATCATTCACATCGTAGTTATAAAATTGTCCTTTAACAGATTCATACTTGGAGATACCCTTGTTGGTACTGACCCACAAATTATCAGAGTTGTCTATTAAGATGGCGTAGATCGTATTATTAGCAAGGCCATCTTTATCGCTGTATCGCTTTATACTCTTTGCGACAGGATCATAATATACCAGCCCTCCTCCTCCTGTACCAATCCATACTTTACCTTTTCGATCAATGCTCAAAGCAAAGACAACGTTGCTCTTGAGCTGTTCATCTTTCTCTGACGTATGGAAGTACCGTTCTGATTTTTTTGAAGCCGGATCAAAATAATGAAGGCCGTCACCATAGCAACCAATCCACAGACTTCCCGATTTATCTTCGGCAATTGCACGAATGTCACCATCTCGTAATATACCTTGTGCTCCTGGTATACTCTTGTATGTGTGACTGGCTTCGTCCAGCAAACATAATCCACCGCGATTGGTACCCACCCACAGGTTATGCTTCGAATCTTCAAAAATGACACGTACATCATTACCTCCTGCTAAAGACTGATCTCCGGAATAACGGTAATTGATAAACGTATCGCTGTGTGTATCATATTTGAAAATCCCCTGCGAATATGTACCAAACCATAAATTATCGTCATGATCACGAAGGGCGCTGAGTATAGCATTGTCCGTGAGGCTTCCTTTTTTATTATCGGCTTTATAGTGTTTTACAACTTCGCCTGTTACACGCGATTTATATATACCATCGCCATCTGTGCCAAGCCATAAGTTACCATCCTGATCATAACACATGCCGTAATACTGTACAAAGCTTAACGATGCGTTTGTATATTGTTTGGTTTGAATCTTAAAGAATTTCTCTTTAACACTGCTGATCATATATATACCATCACCAAAAGTTCCGATCCAGAGGTTCTTATCCTTATCTTCATATAAGGAAAGTATAGTTCGTTTGGAAATGTTATAGTCGTCCAGAGTTTCGATGTGATTAAAAATTACATCATCAAGAGAGTGACTGTTCAGCTGGCGAAGATCGAGGGAATATAGTCCTCCTCCCTGTACACCGATCCACAGGTTTTCATGACTGTCGGCAAGCAATGTAAATATACTCTTACCGGCTATACCGAAACGTTTTGCGTTGAAGGTGTAGAACCGATTCTCTTGCCGTTTATATAGTACCAGACCGTTGGCTGTACCGATCCATAGGTTACCAGCCAGGTCTTCGGCAAAGCAACGAATATTGAGTGATGGGAGAAGTTTTTTATCCGAAAGATTTTCGTGCTTCTTAACAATGGTCCCTTTGCTTACCTTAAAAACATCTATACCTCTGTTTTGTGTGCCAACCCAAAGCAATCCAAATTTGTCTTCATGTAACGTAAGGGTTTGTGTGCTGCTCAACTCACGAAGTGTACGATCAGTATAGGGTGTAAATATTTTTGTCTCCTTATTAAAGGAAGCGAAGCCCGCACCATACCAAGCGATCCATAGGTTTTTGGCGCTTCCTTCCGCAATGAAGCTCACATCATTATTAGGGTCATTACTTCCTGCAGGAAAAGAATGTTTGTATAGTGGAAATTGTTCCTTTAGCTGATCGAACTGATGCAGACCCTTTCGGGATGAAACCCAAAACGATCCTTCGGAATCTTTGAATACACTCTGAATAAAATTATCAGCAAGTCCTCTACTATTATCCGGATCGTACTTAAAAACTTTAAATGAATAACCATCAAAACGATTCAATCCATCTTCGGTGGCAAACCACATTAGCCCTTGATCGTCTTGTGTTATACTATTGACAACACCTTGGGAGAGTCCGTCTTTAATACTGTATCGTTTGATACGGCTTTTAGGTTCCTGCTGCGCAACGGCCGTGGTAGCAAATAACAACGTGAGCCCTATCAGGGATTGTAAAAAAATGCGTGGAAGTTGTAGTTTCTTGGAATCCGGATCCATTGTCCCCTGAAGTTAACGTAATCTCAAATCAATGTTGTTTAACCTTCTCAATCCAGTCTGTTACAACAAAAATGTGAGTCTTTTAACAGAAAGAAGTTTTAACACACGACAAGAGCTCAAATAACCGTAACGCGACATGCTTTACATGGGGGGATTTGTGTAAACCGTAGGGGGCAATTGAAGATTAAATCGTTTTCGGTCCGGAATATTTACAAGAAAGCGTTCCGTGTAGCATGGAATTCTGAATTACTTAAGTGTCTACAGCCTTGTCCGTTGATATCTGAGCAATAATTTTTATGCAAACGATTTAACCCCTACTAATTCCGCATATATCCCCGTTTAAGATGAATTTCAATGGGTAGGTTGTATGAGTAATTAAGTCAAACAACCAAAACCTTTAATTTATGATCAAACATGTAAGTTATGCAGTAGCCATATCGTTGGCGATGGTCTGCGGATGCAGCCAGGAAGAAGAAATTACGACCACCAGGGCGGTGGCTCCCGAGGTTGTCAATAACCAGGACAAACGTCTTGGTGCCGGTAGCATTGCTGGTGTAAACTGGGCCGATGGCCGGGATAACTTTGTTGACGGCTGGGTAATTCCATCCGGACTGACGTCCTCTGATAATTATTCTACAGTTCAGGCTAAAGCGAATTCTATTCTCACAGCCTTTCAAACAAACATGGCGGGTGTTAACACGGTACGCCTACCAGTTAATCCGAACAGCGTACTGGAATCCTGGTGGAGCGCTTATACCGGTGCCATGGATGCAGCACTCAGTAAAAACATGAAGGTGATTCTCGCCTGCTGGGAAAGCGCTTCTTCGCGTGATGGGCGTATTGATAACACCACGCAATTTTGGAGTATGTGGCAAACCATCGTAAATAAATATGGCAATAATGCAAATGTATACTTCGAAGTATTCAATGAACCACATGGATATAGTTTGTCTGAGTTAACCACGATCTATGCTGAGTGGCTTTCGCGTTATCCTTCTGTACCACACGGAAGAATTCTTCTGGGAGGAACCGGCTATTCTGAAAATGTTACTGCTGTAGGTGCTGATAGCCGTTTCAGTAATTGTCTGCTCGCGTTGCATAACTATGCTTTCTGGACTACACATGCTACTGCTGCACAGTGGGAACAAGACTGGCAAAATCGCATTGGCAATTACGCCAGCCGTACCGTTGTAACCGAGTATGGTGCAGCGATGACTACTGGGAAAAATTATACTGGTGTCGCCAATGGCGACAATGAAATCGCCTATATCCAAGGGTCTACCAACAAATTCAGAAACAGTCAGATTGCAAGTGTATACTGGCCTGGCTTGCGGGATGGTGACAGCTATAGCATTCAACAACGCGGAGGAAGTGGCAATAACATTACGCTCACGACAACCAATAACTCAGGCGTTACCCGGATCCGTTATGGTTGGGGATATGGTGGCTTTGAACCTAATAGTTACTATCGCATCACGAACCGGAACAGCAGCAGAGTACTTGATGTGAACGGTGCTGCTACTACCGATGGTGCAAGTGTAATACAATGGACATGGAGTGGTGGTAACAACCAGCAGTGGCGTATTGTAGATATAGGTGATGGCTATCACAGGATCACAAATCGTAACAGTGGCGATGCACTGGATGTGAACCAAGGTTCAACAACAAATGGCGCACCGATCATTCAATGGCCTTGGAACGGTGGCAATAATCAGCAATGGCAAATCATTGACAACGGAGGAGGCTACTACCGGATTATCAACAGAAATAGTGGCAGTGCACTGGATGTAAATCAGGGTTCCACTGCAAATGGCGCAACAATTATTCAATGGCCATGGAATGGCGGGAATAATCAGCAGTGGCAGGTTGTTGTGCAGTAAATAATTCTAAAAGTAGTATGTGCGAGCAACGCACATGATCTACATCTGAGTTATTTACGATATTATAAAATAGGGCTGTCTCTTTAGGCAGCTCTATTTTTTTGAGATATAGTTTCGTAAGCAGACTATTATAAACCGGATGTGGCATTAACACGAAGGCAATCACTTTGCTTTCTCCTCTTACTTCAAACCTATTTCCAATACTGCGCAGCGTGCTAAAGAAGGTTGGATCACCTCGTAAAATATCACGAAAAATTTTGCCTTGTGTATATAATTTCGCGCCCTTATCTTTAAGGATTATGACCTATACCATCGATACAAATAAAGTAGTGAGTGAGATTTTCAATGACGAAGCCGTTATCGTGAATTTGGCTAGTGGAGCATACTATAGCTTTAAAGGATCTGCAATCGCAATCTGGCAGCTGATTGGTGCCGGCTATAGCGATCAGGAAGTTATTGAACAGTTTAAAGACTCGGAGTCCATCAACCAATTTATAGCCTTTTTGGTGCAAGAGAATCTGATTACAACATCGGATGTAACGGTGAAGGAACCAATAACAATAGATCTGCAATTCGTTCGTCCTGAATACAAAAAGTATGACGACATGAAAGATCTTCTGCTATTGGATCCAATCCATGAAGTTGATCAGACGGGGTGGCCTCATAAAAAAGCGGAATGAACGCTTCGCATCCAGAACAGTTCTTTAAAACTCTCAAGGCATTATATTCAAGTTCATCTACACGGCAACGCTCTGCGGTTCATGTTCGATTGGCAGAGAGTTTCCTGACGATCCATTTTTCCCGGCCTGAAATAAAAGCCTATATGCTTTCATCGTTGTCACATATACTGATTGACAACGTGCATTCAGCGGCTATTACTATATATTGCTTTGACAGTCCATTGTTGACTACATTTCCATGGCAGGGCCAAAATTATGGTGTCCAGGGTGCTATTGAAGGTTTTAATACACCTCGCTTTCAAACGGCCTACCAGCATGGATCAGGCGCTGTGATGATGTATGACCATGATACAAAAGAAGGTATATATTGGGTTAAAGACTTCAACGATATTCCCTACTGGGAGCGAAGTTTTCCGTTTCGTACCATTTTACATTGGTGGTCAAGGGATACAACCCTCCTCCTACTGCACGCTGCCGGTATAGCACAAAAATATTCTTCAGCACTTCTCTCCGGTAAAAGTGGCTCCGGCAAATCAAGCACCACCTTGTCATGCCTGTTAAGGGATGATCTGCAAATTGCCGGTGACGATTATGTACTTGTTGACACCGAGACATCCATGCTATATTCATTATATAATTGTGCTAAAGTAGAATGGGATAATCTGGAGAGGCTCGATTTTTTAAAGCCATTGGTAGATCGGAATATTAAAGAGGCAGAGAAAGCAATGATATTTATGCACGACACGTGTACAGAAAAAGTGATGCAAAAAAGCAGGCTTGACTATGCATTTGTCCCTGTAGTCTGCAAAGCAAATAAGACCACCATTGTGGAATGCACGGAAGCTGAAGTATTAAAAAGCATTGCTCCCACGACTATGTTCCAACTGCCTTCCGGGCAAACAGAAACGTTTAAAAAATGCATTGCATTAACTAAAAAACTGAAGCCCTATAGAATTGAACTTGGAACAGAGGCCTCTGAAATAGCTGCGGTCATCTCAGAGTTTTTTATTCAAAAAAGACAAGTGCTATGATGGTCTCTGTAATCATGCCGGTATACAACGGAGCTGCCTATATACAGGAAGCTATAGAGAGTATTGTATCACAACATGTAACGGATATAGCGTGGGAAATTATCATTGTGGATGATGGTTCTACAGATGCTACCAGCGAGATCATACATGCATTTCATAATCCTGATATACGGTATATTCATCAACAGCATAGCGGCCCTTCAAAAGCAAGAAACACGGGTATACTTCAGGCACGAGGCGACCTGATCGCATTCTTAGACGCTGATGATTACTGGCCATTGACTAAACTAAAACATCAGCTATCCTTCCTGGAAGAGAATCAAAACGTTGACGTTGTTGGCGGCTTGATCGAATATGTGTATATGCCTGGTTCGGAATATAGAAAAGAACAAATAAAAATTGACACACCTGTTTTTAATGTTCAGCTGGGAGGATTGATCGTTCGCAAAAAAGTATTTGATACCGTAGGGTATTTTAACGAACAGCTTCATTTCTCAGAAGACCAGGATTGGATACTTCGCATAAAGGAATCAAACGTTCCCATGACTATTTTGAATGAGACAGTTCTTTTATACCGCATTCATCCCGGAAATATGACCTTGCATAAAACTTTGAAAGACCTCGGTGTGTTACGTGCGTTGAAGTTATCACTCGACAGAAGAAGACAAAAGCCGGGAGATCCATTGAATCCAATTACCACCCATGAAGGCAAAGATTAGTGTTATTCTTCCTGCATACAACGCAGGGAAGTACATTGGTGAAGCTCTACGAAGCGTTATTGATCAAACTATACCTATACATGAAATTATTGTAATAGACGATGGCTCGACTGATAGCACAAAAGATATAGTATCTGGTTTTCCTGTACATTATTTTTATCAGGCTAACTCGGGAACGGCAGCAGCCTTAAATGCGGGCATTGAACAATCGTCCGGAGACTATCTCGCGTTTATTGATGCAGACGATGTATGGATGCCGCAAAGACTATATGTACAGCTGCAGGCATTTGAAAAAAATCCTTCGCTTGATATGGTTTTCGGGTTAATGCAACAATTTGTCAGCCCTGAATTATCCGAGGAAGAGAAAAACAAAATAGAAGTAAACACCGCTGAGGTGATGATCGGCATTCACAAGTCTGCATGGCTGATAAAGCGTGAAGCCTTCATGGGCGTAGGTGTATTTGCTGGCGGATTTCTATTAGAAGAGTTCACGGATTGGTATGCACGGTCCAAAGAGAAAAAACTGAATGAGTTTGTTGTACAGGAAGTCGTGGCCAAAAGAAGAATACATCTATCGAATACATCGCGCGTTCACAAAGATTTAAAAAAGGACTATCCACGTATATTAAAGGCCGCTTTGGATAGAAGACGACAACAAGAACAATGAAGATTTTAAGTTCTATTCGCTTTCTGATCGCTTCCTTCCATCAAAGAATATGGATCGTTGTCTTTTTCTCCGTTCTTTTATCAGCACTTCTCATACCCGTAAGTTTCTTGGTAAAGATCATCTTTGATCAGGCTATCCCCAACGCAGACATTAGTCTGTTACTAAAGCTGACTTTAACGTTAATAGCATTGATGGCTTGCAGTGGTATCTTTTCGATATATACCCGCGCAACGATAATACGTCATACGAAACGCGCTATCTCCGGTATTCGTAATTCATTAACAGCAAAATTACTCCGCATGTCACATGTCTCCTATCAACAGGCAGACCTGTCCAGGATTCACAAAGTTCTGGTTTATGATACTGAGAAGCTTGATAATTTTGCCAACGCTATATTTTCAGTCATAATACCTTCTGCATGCATCAGCTTTTGCCTGGCAGTTATACTGCTAATCCTCAATGTGCAGATGAGCCTTCTGCTATTTATAGTGGCACCTTTCATACTACTGCTTACGGAGCTACTAAGGCGCGCCTGTAAAAAAAGCCTCCGTCAGTTTCAACTTTCATTTGAGAACTTCCACCGAAAATCGCTTTTTCTTTTAGAGCTTAACAAACTCATCAAAGTTTCATCAACGCAGCAGAAAGAGGCTGATCTCCATAAAGACATTATAACCGAGTTGGAAGACTCCAGCCTGAACATGGCCATCGGCTATATAAAGATGTCCAATTATCAAGAAGTAATTTTTTCAATCAGCAGTATCATATTGCTGGCATGGGGCAGCTATACAGTAATGAAAGGCGAAATGACTATAGGCACGCTGATGTCATTTTACTTTTGCCTGTTTTTATTAAAAAGATACTTAACCACTATTGGCAACGCAGTCCCCGCTGTTTTAGAAGGATCAGATTCATGGCAGCAATGTACCAGTATATTAAAAGAAGAAAGTGACGAGATATATACCGGTATAATGCGCGGTGAGTTTGACGGAAGAATCGAATGTAAGGATCTGACTTTTTCCTTTGGTGAACTCGTATTATTTAAAAAGTATAATCTCTCGTTGCGCCCCGGGGAAACAACGCTGGTAGTAGGTCCAAATGGTTCAGGAAAAAGTACGCTGGTAAATCTGATACTCGGATTGTACCAACCACAAGAAGGTGCCCTCTATGCGAGTGGTATTCCCTATTCAACATGGGATATCCAATACCTGCGAAGTAAAATAGCCGTGGTATTGCAAGAGGACACCACGTTTCAAGGTACTATACTTGATAATATAGTATATGGCATTTCCGGGGTTGACATAACCGCCGTACAACAGGCTGTGCTGAATTCAGGTTTGCATGAATTTATTGAATCACTTCCCGATGGCCTTTATACCATGATTGGTGAGAAGGGTGCGAAACTTTCAGGGGGACAACGACAGAAGATCGCTATAGCCCGATGTTTCCTCGCTAAGGCATCACTCGTCATATTGGATGAGCCGACCAATCACCTCGATCAGCACTCAGTAGAACTTATTGCTACTACACTAAAGAACCAGGCACACACTCCATCTATACTTATCATCTCGCACACTGCAAAATTGCAATCGCTCGCTGATAACATCATTGAACTTAAAACATCTTACTCCTGATGCATACTTTACCACAGAATTTTTACAATCCGTTACCCAACGCGCATCAAACTTTATTATTAAAAGCTTGTCTTCTGGATAACGATCAAGCGATTCAACATTGGGAAAAATGGATGTCGGTAAATGGTTTCAGCAACCTGACAAGCGAAAAATCTTCTGGTATACTTCCTCAAGTATATGATCCACTTGACTTTTCATCACAACGTCTGCTTGCTTTACTATATAAGAAAATGTCTTCAGCCGGTGTCAATCATCCGTTGATCAATTCACTAAAAGGATACTACCGGTACGTATGGGTGAGAAACCAGGTAATTAAAGAGCAGCTTAAAAGCATTGTCGAAATACTCAACGCACAAGGCATAACACATCTGGTCATTAAAGGTTTCCCGATGATTGAGGCTTACTATAAAGATTTGGGGGCGCGGTCTGTATTGGATCTTGACATCATGATCCACCCTGATCATTGGTCTAAAGCACTGGTGGTTTTATCAAAAGAAGGATGGACAAGCAAAGACGCCATGTATATACCGGAAGCGGTACAAGATACATTGGTACATGCAACACACTTCGTAAAAGATATATTTGAAATTGATCTTCACATCCGTTTTCATGATTTTCCGCTGACGGAAAATACTGTAAACAGTTTCTGGAATGGGGCCGTGACGTATAAACCAGGACATAAAATGTTGCGTCCGGAACATCAATTGATCAGTGCCCTTATTCATGGCTATGATATAGGAGGCGACACAGTACTTCGCGCCATTGCCGACACAACGTATATCATTCGAAATACACCCAACTTTGACTGGAAGATAGTTATAGATATAGTGCACGAAAATAATTTACAAATTCCCGGGAAGGTCTTACTGGAACATCTGAATCAAGAAGGGTTTTGTGTTATACCAGAACATGTTTTGGCAGCGCTGCAGAATTATTCCCTCGAAAGTAAAGAAGCTAAATATTTCAGTTTGCTTACCACTCCCGATGTTGGCAACGGTTATAAACTTTTTAAGCTTCGACTACTGCTATTAAATCTAGTGAAGGTTTCCATTGTAGAAAAAGGGAAACTTCTTCTCAATACGTACAAATATCAATGGGGTGCACAATCAATTCTTAAATTAGCATATCGTACAACGCAAGTAGTCATTGATAAATTTAAATCTCCCGATAAAACCGTAGTCACAAGAAGGTTCTAGAAGTAGAAATATATTCGCTATTTTATTATATCTTAACCAACTTGAGATTACTTAATTGAGGGTAGAAGCAAATGGATACTACACCTGGCAAAAGCATTGCGTTAAATTCTGAGGCTGCGTTTAATAGTTTATTTCAATACTTCAAAAGCATAATACCGCTAAAGGAGAAAGAGAAAAACGAATTGCGTGAGCGGATGCAAGAGCGAAAGATCCGGAGAAGGCAATTTATTTTACAGGAAGGTGATATATGCAAGCACTATACATTTGTTATTAGTGGATGTTTCAGAATGTTTGGCGTAGATAAAAAAGGAGTTGAGTATAATATACAGTTTGCCGCTGAAAATGATTGGATCACCGACGTTGGAAGCTTCTTTTCTCAAAAACCGAGCAAACTGTTTATAGAAGCTATCGAACCCTCACACATTCTCCAGATCGAACGGAAAGACTTGACACACCTCTATACACATTACCACATGTTTGACCGCAACTTCCGGGTAATTATTGAAAACAAATTTGTGGAGTTACAAAATCGTGTGCTTCAAAATATTAGTTCTACAGCCGAAGAACGCTATATAGCTTTCCTTGAGCAGTACCCTCATCTGTCCAATCGGCTCCCTTCTACGCAAATAGCATCATACCTCGGCGTTACGCCAGAGTTCCTGAGCAAGATCCGAAAAGGCCTGTCCTCCAAAGATTAGTCATCGTTACCCTTAAACAATGTTAAGGGTATTTCTTAAACTTGTTTATAGGGCAAGTCGATACGAACTGCTCAACTTTGTTTCGATCTCCAATCAAAATAAGTATGAGCACTCAAGACGAAACACAAGCCATCAACACGTTGATCGATGAATATGGTAAGGCGTTGAACACAGCAGACTCCCAATCGATTATTGATCTTTATAGCGATGAGGGGCTTTTCTTCCCGAACCACTATCGTACCATTAACAAGCACCACCTAATTTCCAAGTCAGGTACATTTCTAAAAAACAACCATTTCTCGATTGTCTTTGAAATAAAAGATGTAGTGGCGAACGGTGAGTTCGCTTTTGTACAATCAACATCCACTACAACAGTCCGTAATTTGGAAGAAGAAAAAGGTGTAACGAAAACAAGTCGCGATCTTTTCGTTTTACGGAAAGAACAAAACCTCTGGAAGATATACCGCTATATATTCAACGACATGCATAAATAGCTCAATAATCACCACCAATAACATGAAAGCCGCCGTGCTATATAAACCCGGTGACCCGGAGAACTTTACTATAGAAGAAAGACCTATACCAACAGCCTGGCCCGGTCAGGTGTTGATTAAAGTAAAGGCATTCGGTCTCAATCGGTCTGAAATAATGACACGCAAAGGATTTTCTCCCAACGTTAAGTTCCCGCGAATACTAGGAATAGAATGTGTCGGTGAAGTGGAGTCCGACCCTTTAGGTATATTAAAAAAGGGGCAACAGGTTGCAGCTGCCATGGGAGAAATGGGAAGACTATATGATGGAAGCTATGCAGAATATACTTTACTACCACACTCTATTATATTTCCATTTAAGAGTCACTTACCGTGGGAACAACTTGGTGCATTTCCCGAAATGTTTCAGACAACGTACGGCTCGCTTCATCTGGCGTTGAAGATAACAAAAGGCGAAACATTACTGATTAGAGGAGGCACCTCGTCCATTGGAATGCTGGCAACACAGCTCGCAAAAAATAGTGGACTAACAGTTATCGCTACAACACGAAATTCAGAAAAGAAAAAGTTACTCCTGCAAAACGGAGCTGATGAAGTTTTGATCGATGATGGAAAGGTAGCCCTCAATCTACGAAATATACTTCCGGAGGGAGTTGATAAAGTACTCGAACTTATAGGTATATCTACTTTGCAAGACTCGCTACAATGCGCGAAGTTGGGCGGAGCCGTATGTATGACGGGGATGCTTTCAGAGCAATGGTCACTAAAGGAGTTTGCTCCCATGGAATATATACCACCTACTGTAAACCTTACGGTGTATGACAGCGGACTAATAAAAATAGAGGCTGCTCACTTTCAGGAATTTATTCAAGATGCCGAGGCCGGGAAAATTAATTTGAATGTGAGTCGTGTATTTACATTGAATGAAATTATGGAAGCACATAAACTGATGGAAAGCAATACGGCTTCCGGGAAAATTGTTATCGTTCCTTAAAACGCAAAAAAAATGATAGACATACAACAATCCGCTCATGCATACAGCCTTCAGCAAGATATAGTACAAACAGAGGAACATCGCGTTCTGTGTTTCCGGGAAGATGTCCTGGGAGGATTACAATCTTACCCTAAACATTTGAGCTCAAAGTATTTTTATGATACAAAGGGCGATGCTCTATTTCAGCAGATCATGAACTGTCCGGAATATTACCTGACACGTTGTGAGCTCGAAATATTTCGTGATCAGACATCTAGTCTCATAGCTGCCATCACAAATGCAAGGGCACAATCTTTCGATCTGATCGAACTTGGAGTGGGCGATGGTATAAAATCAAAATACCTGATACGTGAATTGCTTGACAGAAAAATAGAATTCAGATATCTACCGGTTGATATATCGGGAAATATACTCTCTCAACTCGAAACAAGTCTCTCAGATTTGCAAGGATTAAACCTTGTTTCCCTGGAAGGTGAATACTTCGATATGCTCCGAGAAGCAACGAAGATTTCGGACAATCGAAAGGTTATTTTATTCCTGGGAGCAAACATCGGCAATATGTCTGCGAAAGAAGCGCAGTTTTTTTGTAAGGATCTAAGAAGCATGCTGCAGCCGGGCGATATAGTATTGATGGGTTTTGACTTAAAGAAAAACCCACACACTATATTAGACGCCTATAATGATAAAGGGGGAATCACCCGTGATTTCAATCTCAACCTCCTGGAGCGAATCAATACAGAACTGGAAGGCAACTTTGATCTTCACCGGTTTACACATTATCAAACATACGATCCTGAAACCGGTGCGTGTAAAAGTTACCTGGTTAGCAATATAAAGCAAACGGTCATCGTGAGTGGCACATCCATATCGTTCAGCGAAGGTGAATGGATCTATATGGAAGTATCTCAAAAATATAGTCTCAAAGAGATTGAGAAACTCGCAAGCCATTCCGGCTTTAGTATGATTACCAATTTCACAGATCCAAAACGTTGGTTTATCGATAGCGTATGGATAGCGCAATGATCCATACTATATATATAATTCGAATCCCGAGAGTCACTCATGAATAACGATTTACTCCATCAATATAAACGCATACGCTTGCAATCCGAGCGCATATGTTCTCCTCTTGGCAATGAAGATTATGTCGTTCAACCCATTGTTGACGTGAGTCCGCCCAAATGGCATTTAGGCCATACCACATGGTTCTTTGAGACATTCATACTTAAACCATTCGCAAGTGATTACCGCGAGTTTGATAATCAGTATAACTTTGTATTTAACAGTTATTATGAAACGGTGGGTGCGCGTGTTATTCGCACGGATCGTGGCAACCTGAGCCGCCCATCGGTTTCCGAAGTTTTTCGGTATAGAAAATATATTGACGAACAGATGGAACATTTTCTCAGTAATACTTCTATTGATGAGCCACTACGCGGTACCATTATCCTCGGTTTGCATCACGAGCAACAGCATCAGGAATTACTCTATACTGATATAAAGTATATACTGGGTCATAACCCCTTATTCCCTGCGTATAGTGTAGATCACGAATTTACGAAACCTGCTACCAACAACGAGACACCAAAGGTTATACCTATACCTGCTGGTATTTATGAGATTGGATTCAAAGGTGATGGCTTCTGTTTTGACAATGAGTGCGGGTGTCACAAAGTTTACCTGGATGATTATACCATTACCTCAACGTTGGCAAGTAATCGCGAGTACCTGGATTTTATCCACGATGGAGGATATAGAGATTTCAGATACTGGCATGCTGAGGGTTGGGACTGGGTAAAGACCAATAAGGTTAATGCGCCATTATATTGGCATTTTATAGACGGAGCTTGGATGTACTATACATTTAAAGGTCTCAAGCATATAGATTTGAATGAGCCTGTATGTCATGTGAGTTTCTATGAAGCATCTGCATTCGCCTCGTGGAAAGGGAAACGATTGCCAACAGAAGCGGAATGGGAAATTGCATCACCGAATTTTGATTGGGGTCAACGCTGGGAATGGACAGGCAGTGCTTACTTACCGTATCCCGGATTTAAAAAAGCGGCTGGTGCTATTGGAGAATATAACGGCAAGTTTATGGTTAACCAGATGGTACTACGTGGTGCTTCCGTAGCAACGCCTGACGGACATAGCCGAAATACATATCGTAATTTTTTCCATGCACCACATCAATGGCAATTCACAGGGATAAGACTTGCCGAATAGAACGATATACTATAAATAGATTTTCTATTTATAGACTTATATAAAGCCAGTGGCAGTCCAACAATAAATATAGCCGTATACTAAAAAGTATAAGGCTATATTTAAAGCATTGTAAATGAAACTCCTTAAATGGTCATCATTAACGAATGTTTAACTTCAATATTATTTACAATACATTTCCTCACTGAGCATTCTGCATTTGTTCGATTGCTTTCCAACCCTCCGGTGTGATGCCCATGATCTCGGTAACAACACCCAGCGTTTTGTATGTATCGAAAAAAGCCATTCTTGCAATGGAATGATCGACTTCGCTGATGACTGCATAACCTTGTTCACGAAGATCGTTCGTGATCTTCTCAAAACCATTCACTGGTAAACGGAACGCATTGTGTTGAATGCCCCCTGCAGGATATTTCTCGAGGTAGTCATGAAACATACTTTTTCCAGATATAGGCTGAACGAGTTCAATGAAAGTGCCGCCGTTGTAAGTCTGCGTAGTCAGCCATTCTCCGTCAACAACGTTGCCATAGTAGGTCATATTCAGATCCTGCGCACGGACATTTTCCGGTTCAGGAAAGCCAGCGACACCAAGAGTTCTCGAAAGAAATTTTACAGCAGTATGAATGTCTGGGATTACCCAGCAGATCTGGGCGAATTCAAGTTGAGTGATGGTACCGATCGTATTCATGTTTGCCTTTATATTGATTTTGAAGAAAGTTAAAACAGATACACATATTGTCTTTTCCGAAATTTACTTCAATTATACCGGCAGGTATTTATTGAGCAATGTTCCGTTTTTATAAGAGATGGAACTCTCTAATTCTAAGATTTTTTGCTCATTAAAAATTGAGAGCCCGTTTCCAATTGCAACAGGTCTTCTGAATATATAATATTCGTCAACAAGATTCTGACTGATCAATGAACTTACAAAAGTAGCGCCACCATAAACCATGATATCCTTACCAGGTTGTTTTTTCAGTTCGTGCACTGCAGCGGCCAAGTCGCCATTTTCTACTTCCAGGTTTCTGCCTTTGATATCTGTCTCTGTGCGACTGAAAACAATTTTGCGCATACTAACCATTTGTTGTGCTAATGAATGGTGCAAACTTGCAGACTGATTGTCGAGTGTATCTTCCCAGTGATCAATGAATCCACGAGTCATCTTGCGTCCCAGTAAAATGGTATCGCAGGTTTCAGCCAATTCGATCACACGTTGTAATATAGATTCATCCGGTTTACCAATCCATTGCCAGTCCAGTTCGCCATTCGGTCTCGCTACAAAACCATCGAGACTCATTTGTACCTGTAGTTTTAATTTTCGCATAGAAATCGCTTTTAGAATTTGATGCTCTTTTATCTGCCACAAATATCAACAGCGATTGCTTGACATCGTGGTTATAGTTGCGACATCCTAAGAGGCGATTTGCGTCAAAAATTGATGCCTCATAAAGTTGAAGGTACACTTCAACTGAATTCAATGTCGCAACGGATAAAATATATAGTTATGCTTTTCAATCTTATGAAAACGTGAACATCAACTATATATGAAAATTCAAATAAAAATACTCAAAGATTATTGGCATTATACTAATTGTGTTCTATACTCACGTAAGGAACAAGTAAAAATCGTTGGCCGGATAGAATAGAGAGAAATATAGGTTACAAAAGGTTGTGCTATAAATGTCAACATCATGAATCCGATATATAGTATCAATAATTTCCGTGCTCCGTGCATTAAATAAAATATTCTGTATAAGTCAAATTCAAACTAAAAAACAACATGTTATGAGAAAGAGTATACCTACTTTGTTTATTGTCATTCTATTAGCAACCGTTACTTCCTTTTCCCAGCAAGCCTACTTTTGGACCGGGAAGCAAAAACTGATTCTAACTGCCGACTCTACACAAACTTTATTGAAAATTAAAAAGGGTGGTAAAGAAGCACGAACGTTAATGGAGGAAGCTGCAAGATTAAAAGGGGTTGACAATGCCAGTGAATTATCTATTGGTGGACAACCTTTTATTTTATTAAAGCAGGCAAAAGGAAATAAGGCGAGCCTGAATGTTTCTGATGTAGAATTCCAACTGCCTGTCTTCTACGGAAACGGTGTTCCATACTATCTGAATGGAGATATAATTTTTCGTCCGAAGAATGGTGTGGCAGTCGATCGGATCAAACGACTGGCGGAGAATGGTATATCTCAGGAAGGAAGCACTGGCCAAGGTACATACTTCTTTAAAGTAGTTAAAGGAGAAAATGTATTGGACATTGCGAATAAAATTCATGAGAGTGGTTTAGTAGAGTGGTGTCATCCGGATTTTCTGGCGCAAATAGAAAAACATCTAATTCCGACTGATCCTACATTTGGAGATCAATACTATCTCAATAACACCGGACAATTCGGTGGAACAGCAGGTATAGATATAAATGCTCCCGAGGCCTGGGATATCACTCGAGGATGTAATATAAGAGTTGCTGTAATCGATGATGGCGTTGAAGATCACAATGATTTAGCAGGAAGGGTATTGCAGGGATTTACGGTTTTAAATGCCACCGGCTTTGGTCGCCCCAATGCTGTTTGTGCAGGAACAAATCGGGTTGGGCATGGCATGGCTTGCACGGGTATAATTGCAGCATCTCATAATACGCTTGGCGTTGCCGGCATTGCACCGAATGCATTGATATACCCTATAAATATTTTTGTTGGCGGAGAAACTATAGCACAGTTGGTAACTTCTATTAACAGAGCGTGGGATCCTGCCTTTGGAAATGCAGATGTTATCAGTAACTCATGGGGCTTTAACTCGACTAACAATATACCTGCTATTGAGCAGGAAATAATAGACGCACGCACTTTAGGGCGCGTAAGGAATGGGGTAACCCGTGGATGTGCTGTTGTCTTTGCTTCCGGTAATTGGAATCCTGTCGCTGGGTGTGTTGGTTGCTTTAATGGTGTTTCGTTTCCTGCAAATGTGAATGGTGTAATCACAGTAGGTGCGATTGATAATGTAGGAAATATACATGGCTATAGCAGCAGAGGTGGAGAAATGGATTTAGTGGCACCTTCCGGTGGAGCAGCAGGAACTGCACAAATAGGTGGTTGTAATATTCCAACCGGAAACATCCGCACCATTGATAGGCCAGGTGCTAATGGGTATGATGCAGGAGATTTCTTTAATGGGTTTAATGGAACATCAGCAGCAGCTCCTCAAGTTTCTGGTGTCGTGGCATTGATGCTTTCTGCTAATCCTACGCTAACAGAAACACAGGTAAGAACATTACTACAGCAGACTGCTACCGATATGGGGTCATCAGGCTTTGATAATACATTTGGCTTTGGACGACTAAATGCTTTTACCGCTGTGAAGGCAGCAATTAATAATGCTGTCCTCTCCGGACCAACGCACATTTGCCCGAGCGCTACATTTACAGTTAGCAACCAACCTGCTGGTACAACCATTACCTGGTCGAGTAACTCAAGCGGAGTAACTATTAATAGCAGCGGAGTAGCATCGCGCGTTGGAAGCTTTAATGGTACTGCCACCATTACGGCAACGCTCAACGGTTTATGTGGTGTTGTTACGTTAACCAAAACAGTAACCGTTGGTTCGCCTTCCGCTATTTCAAGTTTGACAGTAAGAATGGGACCGCCTTCGGGTAATCAACTTTGTTATGGATATAATTTAGGTATAGCGGTTGGCAATTCTAATCAAAGTGCACAAAGCGTAACACAATACAACTGGAACTTTGGAAGCTGGGCTTCATATTTTACAGATTATGATGGATTAGGGGTATATACTTCTGTAGCCATGTTAACGGTGAACAGCTCTGCTGCACCATCACAATCTATTTCGGTAACGGCCCAAAATGCTTGTGGCATAAGTGCTCCCTACTCCAAAACTTTTTATGCAAGCAGTTGTGGAAGTTTAAGTGTAGCATATCCCAATCCGACTTCAGATATACTCTCATTGAGCTTTGATGACGCTCCCGTAGCGTTACCACGGCAGATTAGCTTGTACAGTGAAAAAACTCAAAAGGTAGTATATACTATTTCACACGAAAAACTCACTACGAATTTCAGTAATGAGAAAACATTGAATATTCCTGTAAATACCTATCCACGCGGAATTTACTATCTGCGTGTTGAAAATAGTGATCGTAAAACTGATCAGATCAGGATAGTGCTCAAATAACATAGCCAACATTTTAATATAATATAATAAGGACGGCTACTTATCAGTAGCCGTCCTTATATACCGTGATACTAAACATGATATTTATACCGAGAATTCTATTTCTGCTAAGTGTGATCCTTAAACCAGATATATTTGAGCCTTATACCTTCTGAAATATTTTCGCTTCCAGATTTGCAACTTTGAACTTGCTCTCATCTACCAATGGAAGAATAGCATCGTAAAAACCGATGATAAACAATCCGCCAGGATTGAGTGCCTGATGGAACTTTTCGAACAGTTTGAATTTGGTGTTGTTATCGAAGTAAATCATCACGTTCCGACAAAAAATAATGTCGAACTTTTTATCAACGGGATCTTTAATAAGATTATGATGCTGGAAATTGACATGACTGATGAGACTGTTATCCATTGCAATAGAATCCTGCCCCTCCCGAAAATATTTATTCAGAGAACTTGCCGGGTTGAATTGCCTATAATTCTGATCATACTCGCTTACCTTCAAAGTGTGATACTCCCCTTTCATAGCAGTCTCGATTGATTGGTTGCTTATATCCGTGGCCCATGCTCTCACGGGTTTGGCATACCGCGATTCCTTTAGCACGATGTTCATGGTATATACTTCTTCTCCAGTAGAACATCCGGCATGCCAGATGGATAATTCTTTTTTTGCAGCCAGCTCGTTTGTGAGTAGAGACTTCATTTGCTTCCAAAGCACAGGATCACGAAACATCGCGGTAAGTCCTACGCTGATTTCATCCATGAATGGGTATATAAAAGAATGATCGCGCAATATTTTCACCCACAATTCATGAACAGAGCCGAATTGAAATATATGCAGTGCCCGTACAACTCTCCGCTTTAACGACTTGGGTTCATAGCAGCTAAAATCAATGCCATGGCGTTGATGAATCGCATCTGTCAGAGATTTGAGCTCTTCATCCGATAACGTTACAAATACTGTTTCATTTGGTTCCATAATTATAGCATTGCCTGAATCGGTAAATGCAAATGAAGTACCGATGATTTAAAATTTCTCCTATATATAGAAAGCGAATATATATACTCGCGATCGAAGTGGTCTGATTGCTACCACTCACTTTAAAAATGAGGCACTATTCTTTGCTTACATTCATGGAATTACTATCCATTACCCAAATAAAGCAAGGCTTCATTGCAGGATGGCCTTCAAAAGAGAACATGATCGAACTTATATATACCTCTTCGGCCTGATCATTGAAATCATCATAAATGATATCTTCAATTTTACCTTGCACTTTCCCGACCATGACGGGTACATCACCGTACATTTTATACTGAAGCGTATTGGACAGCTTGGTAATCACGGAAGCGGATAAAATATTATCGAGTTCTTTTATAAACTCTTCTTTCAAGTCAACATCAGCATGATGATTAGAAGGTATTGTACTCGTTAGTAGTTCAAATTCTCTTTCCGAAAGAAACAGGTAACTCTTCCCCGTTACATCACCAAAGACTTCTGTGGTGACAAGAAGGCTTGCTCCGGCATGATTAAAAGATGATTTTTCAGAAAAGTAATCAGAGTCAAGCTTGTGAAGTCCCATCGTCAAATTACCGAAGTCTATTTTGTCCTTTGTCATCATGGACAAGGAAGCGGCCGCATTTGAAAAACCAGATTTATATGCCCCTTGCAAAACATCTTCTACGACTTTTCTTTTTTCCTGTAACATAATTTTAAGCGTTGACTGTTTTGTTCACCTGATTTGTAAATAATGCGTTGACTATGCCTGGAATGCTTAGCGACAAGCATACATTTCCATTACCTAATATAGTGGTTCCGCTTAGGAAAGAAATTGCATCAAAAGGTTTTCGCAAAGGCTTCTCTACAATTTCCTTTTGCTGAAGAAGTTTATCCACTATAAATCCTATTCTTTTACCATTGAAAGTAACTACGACAACTTCCAGTTTCTGCTCGCCATGAAGCTGATCGAAAGAAGCATAGCGACCTCTTGAATCCCCTACGCTTTGTGCAAACAGATCTGAGAGAAATACTATATGAATCGTGTTGCCCAAGTGTACGGTAATAAGCCCCTGCCCTGCCTTATGGACCGCTGATTTATAAATGGAAATTACCGACTCGGTATAGGAGAGTGGTATAGCATACGTTTGACTTTCAAGCTCAAACAATAACGTAGACTTAACCGCCATAGAGGATGGCAAACGCAAAGTAATGATTGTACCCTCGCCTATCATAGAGTCCACCTGTATGGTACCTCCTATAGAATCAAGTGCTCTCTTCACTACATCCATTCCAACACCTCTGCCAGATATAGCTGTAACATGATCCATGGTAGAAAAACCTGGTTCAAAAATCAGCATAATCAAGTCGCGTTCACTCAACTGGTTTGCGTCCTGCGCGTGAATGATATTCTTCGCGATGGCTTTTTGTTTGATACGCTGTGGATCAATACCCGCGCCATCATCCTTTATAGTAATGACCACGGTGTCGGATTCACTGGTGGCAGACAGCATAATATTTCCTTCTGCTGTTTTTCCTTTCTTTATGCGTTCCTCCGGTGATTCAATCCCATGTCCAACAGAATTACGAATCAGGTGAATAAGCGAATCACTAATGACCTGAAGTATATTTCTATCAATTTCTGTTTCTACTCCCTCAAGTTTGAGGTTTACTTGCTTGCTCTCTTTAACAGATGCATCTCTAACGATACGGTGAAATTTATTGAACAAGAAACCTACTTGTACAAGCCGCACATCCATAACGGAATACTGCAGGTCAGAAGAAATACGATTGAGCCTTGAGAATTCATTTGCAGTATGCGAACGGGCATTGTTGGCAATGATACGATCGCGTTCAATTATAAGTTCTCCTACCAAGTTCAAAAGATTATCCAGCTTTTTAACGGAGACTTGGATCAGATCTGAAAACGCTACCTGCGTTGATCCAACACCTGATTCAGAGTCATCACCTGCTTGTAAAGGTAGTATATCTGCGGATAGCCTTGCCGTTGCAACTTGCGTTGATGCCGGATGATGCTCAGTGCGCATTGTACCTTCCGTTGCATTTTTAATCAACACTTCCAGCTTGGTTTTGATACCACGGTATTTTACATCTTTCGGAGTTTTAATCGCTTCAATCAATTCTCCTAACACATCGGCAGCTTTAAACACTGATGAAAAAATGTCACTTCCCAGGGCAATTCTTCCATCACGGACTTCTCCAAAGAAATCTTCCATGACGTGAGCCAGCTCGGCAATTTTTTCGAATCCCATTCCGGTGGCATTTCCCTTCAGGGTATGCGTGATACGGAACAAAGCATGAACTGACTGACTGTCACCAACATTTTTTTCAACAATAGTAAGAAGTCTGTTAATCTCAGTATAATTCTCAAGCGCTTCCGCTAAGAATATTTCACGGTATTCCTGATCTTTTTCATCCTGATTCATAATGCGCTGATGATAAATTTTGGAATTTCTGTTAACGGCATCTGATGCATCGAGGATCCTGATTCAAAAGCAACCCTCGGCATTCCATATACTATAGATGAATGTTCATCTTGTGAAATTGTAAGTCCACCAGCCTCGCGTATTTTTTTTAATCCAGAGCAGCCGTCCTTTCCCATACCGGTCAGGATCACTCCGATGGCTCGTCTTCCATACATCGCACCTATCGATTCAAGAAGGCAATCAATTGAGGGATGATTATACTCTTTATATATAGCGTCACTATATTGCATCACAGGGCTCGATCCTGAAAAGCCAACGCAGAGGTTTGCATCTCCGGGCGCCATGTATATATGGTTGTTGAGCAAGTGCTCGCCATCCTCAGCAACGCTTACACGTAAGCCTGTGCTGTCAGCCAGACGAGCTGCAAAAGATGTAATGAACCGGGAAGGCATATGCTGCGCTATAATAATAGGTACAGTAATGTTCTTCGGCAGATTACTAACTATAAGCTCAATTGCACTTGGACCTCCCGTGGAAGCTCCTATAGCTATCAGATCATAGTTGAGTCGCGCTTCAAAAGTATGCGCACTCGTATTACGGCCTTCGGCCAGTTGACGAAGCTTTACATAATCCGCCAACGAGGCTTCGTGAACCATTTGCGTCAATGCTATATATTCTTGCAACGCTGTTTCTTTGCCCGGCTTATCCACAAAATCAAACGCACCTTCGCGAAGAGCATCAAATATCCTGGGATTGGTGCGATCCATAGAACTGAGTAGTATAATTGGTAACGGCATATCTTTCATGAGTCGCTGCACTACATATAAGCCATCATATTGCGGCATTACCATATCGGTGATGACAACATCCGGTTTAAAATGTTTTACTTTCTCAACACCTTCTAGTCCGTTGGAGGCAGTGGCCACTACTTCAATCGTCTCGTCTCTACGCAGCAGATCTGATAGAACAATCCGCATAAATCCAGAGTCTTCGATCAAAAGGATTTTTATTTTGGGTCCAGGCATAGGAAGTATAAATTATAGTTTCCCTACTTCCTGAAGAAGTTGCTCAGAAGTAAACGGCTTCACGATGTATGCTTTGGCTCCCAGATTGAGGCCCTCCTGTATAACTGACTCCTGTCCTACAGCGCTGATCATAATTACTTTGGAACCAAGCTTCTCTTTACTATATACTTTGAGTATATCCGTACCGATCATATCCGGAAGTATATTATCCAGTGTAATAATATCGGGTTGAAGGTCAAAAGCAAGATCGATAGCCTCCTCACCGTTGGAAGCCTGACCAACAACCTTATAGCCTGCCTGTTCCAGGTAGTCTTTTATAACAGTTCGCATATATAGCGAATCATCAACGATTAAAACATTTTTTGTCATTGGGATATAATTTTAGATGGAGTATATCATTTGTCCGGATGTAGAAATTTTTAATTCACCGGTCATACTGTTGAAGCGTGCCGTTCGTGATACTGTACCACCTACATCTGCAGCAGCTAAAAATATTTTTTTATCTACCAGAACTTGCCTTACCGCTTCAATGTTCTGTTTGCCGATGTCTGAAGAACTTTCATATACCTGCGCACCTCCTGTAATTTTCGCGCGAAGGCAGCTGAGATCGCTTCCCTGTTGCTGAAAGGCTTGCAGTAATTTATCAATCAGCAATGGAGCTCCCAGTAGTTCGTCCGTGTCTAACGAAGATGGTACAGGAATGTGTGCTCCGCCTGCAAGCTTTGTAGCCCGGTCGGTAACGAATAAACCAATGCAGGAGCCAAGGCCATAACACATATATACCACAGCCTTCGCTGTGACATTTACATGATTTATCGGTAGTATCCGCGTCATCATGCCTGCTGTGTTTGCGGATTCTGACGTTTAAAAACATGCTGCATTTCCTGCTCACCAATCACTTTGAAAATATCGATCATTATGATCAGGCGCTTATCCAGCTTTGCAATTCCGGCAATATAGGACTGCTCTGTGTGTTGATCGCCTGTAAAAACAGAAGCTTCGATGCTGGTGGAAGAAATGGATAATGTATTGGGAACTTCATATACCAGTATACCCATTTTATATTCATCGCTTTCAATTACCAGTGTAAAATTATTTTCAGACCGTTTCGAATTATGATCGGCCAAACCGAATTTATCTTCCAGATCCAGTATGGCAATGACATTACCGCGGATGTTGGCTACGCCCTTTACAAAAGAAGGTGTTTGTGGCATTCTTGTGATAACTGGTGTAATCACCACTTCCCGAATCTGATCTATATGCAGGCCGTATTCTTCTTGTCCTAACTTAAATACTACGATTTGCTGTATCCGTCCTTGATCAGCGCTAGGTTCCTTTATTTGTGTTGTCTTGCTCATTGTTGTTGCTGCAATAAATTCCTGGAAACTTTGATTTTCGCCTGACTATATATGTATATATAGTTGTAGGTATTATTTCTTCAGCTTAAACTGTGTAGTACCCGCTTGCAGCTCTGCAGCCACTGCCGACAATTCATCTCCTGCTTTTGCAATTTCCATCATGCCGTTGCTCATTTGCTGGCTGGAGCTTGCTACTTGTTGTGTACCCGCTGCGGTCTCTTCAGAGACCACTACGATCTGCTCTATATTTTTCACTACACTGGTGATGAAATCTTTCTGTGTAACAGTGGCCGTTTGAATTTCCTTGGATGAACCGAAGGTCTCTTCTGTAGAGCGCGCTATTTCCAGGAATATTTTTTCAGCTTCATTGCTAGACTTATTTCCTTGGCGAACGCTGGCCTCCATAGTATCAATTGCTTTTCCAGCTGCTGCAGTATCTTTCTGTACATCGCTGATGATCTTTTCGATTTCAACAGCCGACTTGCGTGAGTCTTCGGCAAGCTTCCGTATTTCTTCTGCTACTACTGCGAATCCTCTTCCGGCATCGCCTGCTCGTGCAGCTTCAATGGCAGCGTTCAAAGCAAGCAGATTTGTCTGGCTCGCTATATCTGTGATAACGTTCAGCGTTCTACCAATCTCTTCCGTACGTTTTGTCAGCACAGTTATAGATTGAGATGTTTGACCCGCGGAGTCTTTAATCTCCGTCATGTTTTCCACTAATACTTTAACAGTCTGTACACCTTGCTTCGAACTTTCTAATCCGCTTTCAGCAGCCTTGTTGATTACATTTGCTTTCTTCTCCATTTCATTTGCAGAAGCCAAAACGTGATTAACAAGTTTAGAAGATTCGTCTGTACGTTGTGCCTGGTCTTGTGCGCCTTTCGCCATCTGCGCTATAGCTGCAGCCACCTCTGTTGTATTGCGTCTCATGTCTTCTACTTTTTTTTGTAGCAGATCAGAAGATTTTGCAACGACTTCAGAGCCTTGACTTATATTTCCCATGACAGAATTCAGATTATCAAGCGCTCTGTTTATTTCAGATGTCAGTCCACCATTATCTATCGATATATCACAACGCTGACTTAAGTCTCCATTGGCCATGCCTTTTATTACACGGATAATTTCAGTCATATCCAACGCATACTTTACCACCTTAAAAGGCTTACCATTCAAATCAAGAATTGGATTATAAGACGCCTGCAGGTATATTTCATTTCCTCTTTTATTCAGACGTGTATAGGTGCCAACGAAGAACTCACCACGATTCAATGTATCCCAGAAAGCACGATATTCAGTAGTGCGTGCGTAGTCTGCACTCACAAACATCTGATGATGCTTTCCCTTTATCTCATTCAACGTATAGCCTACTGTTTTTAGAAAATTATCATTTGCATGAATGATGGTGCCGTCCATGTTAAATTCGATTACAGCATTAGACTTTGCTACTGCATCAATCTGACCCTGGTAGTCAGCATTCTTCAACTTCTGATCTGTTATGTCCGTGGCAAACTTCACTACCTTGAAAAGCTTTCCATCGAGGTCAAGGATTGGATTATAAGACGCTTGTATCCATATCTCTTTCCCATCTTTACCAATACGTTTGAACTCATCAGCTATGAATTCACCACGATTCAACTTCTGCCAAAATTCTTTATAGGCCTGACTTTGTCCATAGGCGCTATCCACAAATATACTATGGTGCTTACCCCTTACTTCTTCAATAGTATAGCCAAGTGATTTCAGAAAATTATCGTTAGCGTCCAGAATGGTTCCATCAAGATTAAAGGAGATTACCGCCTGCGATTTATTGATGGCATTAATTTGCCCTTCGTAATCAGAATATTTAGTCTTCGATTCAGTAATATTTTTAGACATGGTAACAATCTTCACAACCTTTCCCTTGCTATCTGTTACTGGTGTGTATGATATCAGCAACCAAACTGCATTTCCTTCTTTATCAACAAAGGCATACTCACCCGACTGCGCGATGCCCAGAGCAAGGTCGTTCCAGAATTTCTTATACTCTTTACTGCGCGCATATAGCATATCAACCAGAATACTATGGTGGCTGTCAACCAATTCTTCTATAGTATATCCAAACGTATCCAAAAATATATCATTGGCACGTAGTACATTTCCGGAAGGATCAAACTCAGCAACTGCAAATACAGTATTAATAACATCAGACTGCAGTTTGGTGGTAGTCGCAGAATTTTCAATGTGACCATTATGGTGCTTTCCGTTTTGGTTCTTTGACGCAGCAGGTTGAGTTTCGTTTTCTTTGAACATAATTTTAGGGTTAGAATCTTTTTTTATGGTTACCGCAATTTGATACACACCGCAGAGTACAGATTTTGAACCAAGCAATCGTTGTAATTCCAGACACAATAATCTATGGCTTCACCGGAAGTAACTTTTACCCTCGTTTATAGCGCTAATAAAAGCGCTTAGAAATAAAATATACCCTAATTAAGCATCGAATGAGCTTTTAGTAAGTCAACTGGTCATGAAGTGTTTACTGACAAAAATCAGGATTATGGAGTATAGATATACTTCAAAAACGTTCGCAAGCCCTTCATGAGTCACCCAAATATTCCAGTCCTGGGATTTTTAATGCTCAAAATGATACATAACAATAAAGAAAGAAACGGAAAGTAAACAGATGTTTCACCATACATTTACAGTATTTCGTCTTATTAATAGTATTAAACAATTTCGGATAAAAGTGTTTAGGTGTATATTATCTCCAATGTATAGCATACTCTTCACAATGATCAAGTGGAGTATAGAAGCCTGAATGGCTGTCTTCAAATAGAATACACCACCTGATTTAATGAATCATTTATACACTGGTGAAATAGAAAAATATACTACCCTTAAAATATAGCCTCACTCCAGGGAATATTCGTATGAAGCAACTTCGTTACAAGACTATATAACTAAACACTATTCGATTTATCACCGTACATGAGTGTGCAACTCGCTCTTTGTTATTAAAGGTATTGAGTATATATGAGGTAAGCATGATCAAGTCAAATCTTGTACGGAAGAACTTTTAACTTTTCCATCACCGATATATCCATTATTAAACTCTCCTTCGAGCTTGATTAATCAACTACGGCAACCGAACCATTACCCAATCCAGTTGACATTCCGCAATGAGTTTGTATGTAACTTCATCATTCATTGATATTTGTTAATCGCCTTTCTTATCATTTATCAATGAGATGTACGAGCGTTTCTGCCATTTTTACAACGAAAAGGAGATAACAATATGGAAATAGGAATAGACAGTTTTGCCTCGGCAATGTATGGTAGCAACTCGCTGAGTAGCGTGGACGCGATGGAGCAATTACTGGAACGAATCAGTTTAGCAGATCAGGCAGGACTCGATGTTTTTGGTATAGGCGAACATCATAAAAAGGAGTTTCTGGATTCGGCAACGGAAGTAATACTGGCCGCTGCAGCAGCGCGTACCAAACGCATACGGCTTGCGAGTGCTGTGAAAGTATTGAGCGTTGCTGATCCGGTGCGCGTTTATCAGAGTTATGCCACCTTAGATCTTATATCGAAAGGTCGTGCAGAGTTGGTTGTGGGTCGTGGTTCGTCCATAGAAGCATATCCTTTATTTGGATACAACCTAAATGACTACGATGCACTATTTAAAGAGAAGTTAGACTTACTTCTTAAGATACGCGATCAGGAGTTTATTACCTGGGCTGGCAAGTTTCGCGCACCCATTAACAACTTGCCAGTTTATCCCCGCGCCTTGCAGCCACAGCTGCCTGTGTGGTTAGGTGTAGGAGGAACTCCGGAATCTTTTGTGCGCGCAGGAAGTTTGGGGTTGCCATTAATGGTTGCAGTTATCGGAGGTGAAACACATCGCTTCCGTCCGTTGATTGACTTGTATCGCGAAGCAGGGAGTAAAGCAGGATTTAAACCCGAACAACTGAGTGTTGGATTGCATTCTCCCGGCTATGTAGCAGCAACAGATGAGGAAGCCGTAACTGAATATTACCCAGGATACGCGGAGTTATGGACACGGCTTGGCAAGCAACGCGGCTGGCCTCCGGTTACGCGATCACAGTTCGATTCGTTGATCGCTCCAAAAGGTGTCCTTGTGGTAGGAGGTCCGGAACGAGTGGCTGAAAAATTGTTGCGTCACAGTGAATCGTTGGGTGGTGTTGACCGCTTCACTTTTCAAATGGATAATGCAGGCCTGACGCATGCACAGTTGAGTAAATCCATTGAACTGATCGGAACCAAAGTGATTCCATTGGTGAATATGCAAAACAAAAAGTGAACAAAGCCTGAGCATTAACTATATATATACATGTTAGACATCGTCATTGAAGCACGAAAAGCAGCCATTACCCCGGGAATGGAAGTGCGCAGAATCCTACCCTTCCGCCTGAGAAGAATGGTGGGGCCATTTATATTTATGGACCATGCCGGCCCGGTAGCAATCGCTCCTGAAAACATAAGCTCGATGGATGTACTCCCTCATCCGCATATCGGACTTTCTACCGTAAGCTATTTATTTGGTGGCCAGGTCATGCATCGGGATAGTCTGGGAGTCGAGCAAATCATTCGGCCGGGCGAGGTAAACTGGATGACGGCGGGAAGTGGTATTGCTCACTCCGAACGTTTTGAAGACCCGTCTATTTTAGCGGGCGGTGCTCTGGAGATGATTCAAACGTGGGTGGCATTGCCGGAAAAGGCAGAGGAGTCTGCACCATCGTTTAATAACTATAAACCCGAGGAGCTACCTGTGTTTACAGACAAAGGTGTATGGATGCGGCTAATCGCTGGAAATGCTTTTGGATTAAAAGGCAATGTACATATACACTCTCCGTTATTTTATCTTCACGTAGTATTGGAAAAGGACGCTCGGTTTGGTTTGCCGCAAGAACACTCCGAGCGTGGCATTTATATAGTAAAGGGCAGTATTGAAGTTTCAGGAACTACCTATCATGCCGGACAGATGCTCATTTTTTCAAAAGGTGTAGATCCGATTCTCATGGCTAAAGAACCTACTACTCTCATGCTACTGGGTGGCGAACCATTGGGAGAACGTTTTATCTGGTGGAACTTTGTGTCTTCGCGCAAAGAGAGAATTGAACAGGCAAAAGCAGATTGGAAAGAAGGAAGAATTATACTGCCACCATCGGACAACCATGAATATGTCCCGCTACCGGAAGATAAATCAAGACCAGCCGGCAGTCCTTCACCGCAGGCGCTTTCTTAAATCACCCCATCATTTTAATCATGAGGTTTTGCAAAGCGTGAGTGTCGAAAGGTTACAATCGCATCACAATTTATAACTCATTCAAAACTTTTTTGAAAAACATTCGTTTTTATTGAACAGTGTTCAGTAACTTGCCATCGAATTGATCGCATCATGTCAATAGCAGAAAGAAAAAATAAAGAAAAAGAGGAAATGACAAAACGCATTCTGGATGGCGCCAGAAGCGTATTCCTGAAAAACGGTTATGAGCGTTCCAGTATGCGAAACATTGCGGATGAGATCAATTATAGCCCCGGAACTTTATACTTCTACTTTAAGGACAAAGGTGAAATCTTCCATAAGCTTTATGAGGAAGGGTTTCGGTTGCTGCTGAGTAAAAGTAGAGTGCTTGATAATGTTGAGGACCCATTTGAGCGCCTTAAAGCAAGCGGAAGGAATTTTATCCAATTTGCTATTGAGAATAGAGACTATTATAACCTCATGTTCCTGGTAGAGGAAACGGCAGGCTATAAGGAAAAAGGTCTCAATCTCGCAGGCGAAGCGATTCAGCACTTAAAAACAACTGTTGACGCATGCCAGCAGCAGGGCCGCTTTAAAGGGATGAATGCGGATTATCTGACGTTTATGATCCTCTCAGCTTTACATGGAATTTGTGCCTTGTTCTGCAAAGACAGAACAAGGAATTTTAAGGAGCACTCCACAGAGGAACTGATGACACACGGATATCAGTGTTTTATTTCGATACTTGAAAAGGCCTAGTTTTTTTTAATATTTTACTGAACAGCGTTTAAAATTAAAACAATAATCAAAAAATGAAACCAAAATTGCTACAGTGGAGTGCTTGCGTTCTGCTTACGTTACTGCTCATGCGGTCAAATGCAGTTCTCGCTCAAGAAAGTTTGACGCTATATATCAACCAGGCATTGGAAGCCAACGAGAGTATCAAACAACAAGACTTTCAATTCGAACGCAGCTTGTATGCCTTGAAAGAAGCGAAAGGCATGTTTTTACCTTCGGTCACGTTTTCCACTACCTACACAAAAGCAGATGGCGGAAGAACGATCGATTTCCCAACCGGTGACCTACTAAACCAGGCTTATTCAACACTCAATCAGCTCACGGGAAGTAACAACTTTCCACAATTGCAAAATCAAAGCATACTGCTCAACCCTGACAATTTTTACGATGCAAAATTCAGGACAACGCTTCCTTTGATCAATGCTGAATTGATTTATAACAAGCGGATTAAACAGCAACAGGTAGAATTGCAACGGACCGAAGTAGCCTTGTACAAGCGTGAACTTGTGAAGGATGTAAAGGTCGCCTACTATCAATATGCGAAAGCAGTCAAGGCAGTGAGTATATATGAATCTTCATTACAATTGGTTGAAGAAGGGAAGCGGATTAATACAGCGCTTCTGAATAATGAAAAGGTAAATCGAACTGCAGTACTTCGCAGCGAAAGTGAGGTCGTTAGAATAGATGCTGCATTAACAGCCGCCATTCAAAATCAAAAATCGGCGCAAGCCTATTTCAACTTCCTGATTAATCGTCCGCTTACCGATAGCATCAAACTGGATGACATGCAAATTTTGCCTATACAGGATTCGTTAACGGATTCACGCGTTGATAAAAGAGAGGAGCTTCTAAAGCTGGGCATTGTCAAAGGAATTGATGAAAACCTGACGGGCCTTTCAAGATCATATATAGTCCCAAAACTTAGCGCCTTTCTGGATCTCGGTTCACAATCCTTCGACTGGAAGTTCAATGATAAAAGCAGATACTACTTGGGCGGGCTCACATTAACCTGGAACGTCTTTTCATCCGGAGTAAACTCTTACAAAATCAAACAAGCCCGATCTGAACAACAAAGCCTCGCTGCGCAAACTGACTATATAGAACATCAACTCAAAACTGAATTGCAGGTTCGTAAAAACGAATTTCAAAGTGCGTTAGCGCAATACCATGCAGCCCAATCGCAGTTAAAAACGGCTCAGACTTATTACAACGATGAGTTAAAGCTGTACAAAGAAGGACTAGCTATATATATCGAATTGCTGGACGCTCAAAATCAATTAATAAACGCCAGGCTGGACTTAAATATAGCCTTGTTCAATGCATGGATAACGAATGCTACGATTGAAAGAGCCAGCGCAAGTTTTAGTATACAATAAAAAATTTAACAACGACATACAATGAAGACAATATCAACTTTGAGTTTTTGTATCTGCCTGGGAACACTGTTTGTTTCCTGCGGACACCAAGAGAACGGAAAGGTAAACCGTTCCGGACAGTCAACTGAAATTATACCTGTAAAAGTAATTTCAGTTTCATCCCAAAAATCCTCCGAAGACATTTTCGCGACAGGCTTGCTCACAACGGAAAATGAAGCCATCTACTCGTTCAAGATTGGTGGCGTTGTTAGCAAAGTGCTTGTTGAAGAAGGTCAGTTCTTTAAAAAGGGACAGACCTTAGCGTTACTGAATACTACTGAAATAACGGCCGGGTATGAGCAAGCAAGACTTAATTCAGAAAAGGCACAACGAGATTATGATCGTGCTGTTCATCTGTATAGCGATAGTGTCTATACACTTGAGCAATTACAGAATACCAAAACCGGGCTTGACATTGCACAAAAAGCAGCCGAAGCCGTTGCTTTTAATAAGCAATATTCTCAGATCAATGCTACTTCAGATGGTTTTGTTACCAAAAAGATTGCACATGAAGGAGAGATTGTCGGACCGGGCACGCCTGTGTTGGCCATCAATGAAACGGATGATAATAACTATATACTCAAGGTCGGTGTAACGGATAAAGAATGGGCTGCTATATCAATCCGTCAGCGAGCTGTTGTTACATTGGACGGCTACCCGAATAAGAGTTTTGAAGCATATGTATTCCGCAAGTCGCTAACTTCTGATCGCGCTACAGGATCATTCCAGATTGAACTTAAGACTAAACTTGGAGACGTTAAGCCTGCAACCGGTATGTTTGGGAAGGTACAAATTATTGCCGCTCAAAATCATTCACTCCCCGTCATTCCGTACGATGCTTTGATAGAAGCCGATGGAAATAAAGCTTTTGTATATACTACATCCGGGAACAACAAAGTGAAGAAAGTACCTGTCGTGATTTCTCAGTTTGATAATCAAAAGGCCTATATCAGCCAGGGGCTCGAAAACATTCGCGAAGTAGTAGTGGCCAATAGTAGCTACCTGAATGAAAATTCTACCATCAAAATTATCCAATAAGCCTTTATGAAGATCACTAATTTCTCAGTGCGGAACTATCAGTTTACGCTTGTGATGTTTCTCATGGTAGCCGTGGTTGCTTTTGCAACACTATCTACTATGCCACGGTCAGAAGATCCAACAATCCATCCACCTCAGTACCTGATCACCGTCATCTACCCGGGTACCAGCCCTAAAGACATGGAAGAACAGGTGGTAAAACCTATTGAAAATAAAATATACCAACTGGAAAATATAGAGAAGCTATTAACCACTATTGAAGATGGTGTAGCTGCTATTCAAGTTAAATTTAAATACGGTGTTGATATTGATAATAAATACCAGGAACTGGCCACCGAAATAAATGCGCTAAAAAACAGTGGATTGCCAGATGATATATACCTTATAAAAACGGAGAAGATAAGTCCAACCGATGTAAATATTTTTCAGATTGCATTGGTCTCCAACACAGTCTCTGCAAAAGAACTCCGTAGCCAAGCTGATAAGCTCAAGACACAACTCGAAAAGATCACGGATCTTAAAAACGTAAAATATTCTGGCATGCCTGAGCAACAGATACGTGTTGACGTAATGGTTGACAAGCTCGCGCAACTGGGTATTCCATTGAATGTAGTGATCGGCAGTTTACAAAGTGAAGCCGCAGATATACCGGGTGGAAGTATTAATCTAGGTACCAAGACCTTCAATGTAAAAACAAGCGGAAAATTTCAAGATGCCGATGATGTAGCCAACACGGTTATATTCAATGGCAACGGAAAAATTATATATCTGAAAGATGTAGCTCAGGTAGGCTATAAAAATGAAATCGAAAAACACATCATCAGAATAAATAGTAACCGATGTGTGCTGGTGAACGCAGGAATGAAAGAGAATGTAAACATCACCACTGTTCAGGAAAAATACCTGCCTGTAATAGATGATTTCGAAAAGTCATTACCTGCCAACATCACGTTAGTAACACCCTTCGACCAGGCCGATATGGTATCACAACGATTGGGTCACCTGGGAGTTGATTTTATAATTGCTATAGTACTGGTGCTTTTTACATTACTACCGTTGGGCTCCAGAGCATCTCTTATCGTGATGATTTCAATTCCACTCTCTCTGGGCTTGGGCCTGATTGTTTTAAATGCTGCTGGTTTCTCTTTGAATCAACTTAGTATAGTTGGATTGGTAGTAGCACTTGGGCTCTTAGTTGACGATAGCATTGTGGTTGTAGAAAACATAGAACGTTGGCTAAGAGAAGGTGCTTCTAAACGAGATGCTGTATTGAAAGGAACCAAGCAAATAGGCATCGCGGTGATTGGTTGTACAGCCACGCTAATTATAGCTTTTCTTCCACTTGCATTTCTTCCAGACATTGCTGGTGAATTTATAAAAAGTCTGCCGATGGCTATTATCACCAGCGTATTGGCATCCATGATTGTTGCGTTATCCCTTGTACCTTTTCTGGGTAGTCGTCTTTTAAAAACTCACACCGAAGGACATGGAAATGTATTCTTAGTATATCTCCAGAAATTACTTAATGTTTCGTACGCCAGAATAATGCCTGCCGCATTGAACTGGCCTAAGATTACGATAGCACTTTCTATCCTCTTAAGTGCCGGAGCTTTTATGCTCATACCACAAGCTGGTTTCAAACTATTTCCCGCATCTGAGAAACCAATGTTTCTGATCACTATTAAAATGCCACTTCAGGCTAACATTCCGGAAACAAATAGAGTAACCAAACTGGTGGAAGGTGAACTTAAACAACATCCAGAGATAACCAATTTTACTTCCAACGTAGGTAAAGGCAATCCGCAGATTTATTACAATGTGCGTCAGCAGGAAGAGAAAGCTGACTTCGCTCAAATCTTTGTGCAATTGGACAATGAAGCAAAGCCAACGGAGAAGGTAGCACTCATTGAAAAGCTCAGAGCAAAATTCAATGACTTCCCCTACGCAAAGATAGAAGTAAAAGACTTTGAACAGGGTGCGCCCATCGAGGCCAACATTGTCGTGAGAATATTCGGAGAAGATCCAGAAGAGTTACGCAAATTGACTTTTCAGACGGAAGAAATCTTGCGTAAACAGAAAGGTACAGTATATATCAACAATGAATTGAACACCTACAAAACAGATGTTAAGCTGAAAATAAATAAAGAGAAAGCAAGAACGCTAGGTGTCCTAACAGCGGAAATTGATAAGACAGTACGTTTAGCAGTGGCAGGCTTACCCGTTGGAGACTATATAGATGAGAAAGGTGATGCCCGAAATGTAATGATCACTACATCCTTTGAGAAGTTTCCGAATCTCGATGCATTCAAGAACCTATATGTAAATAATATACAGGGAGTTCCTGTTCCGCTCAACCAACTTGCCGAGGTAACATTCGAAACATCCCCTACTGCTATTAACCATTTTAATAAGTCACGCTTTGCAAAAGTTACTGCAATGACTCAAAAGAATACATTGGCCAACGATGTTCTGAAAGAAGTTATACCACAACTCGATAAGCTTAAAATGCCTAGAGGATATTACTATAAACTTTCAGGAGAAGCAGAGTCAGAAGGTGATACGCTGGGTGGAAACTTTTTGACAGTCATTCTCTTTAGCGCGTTCTTATTTATTGCAGTGCTGTTACTTCAGTTCAAAACATTCAAGGGAATTATCATTGTATTGTCAGTTATACCGCTCGGAATAATTGGAGGTGTCATCATGCTATTGATTACGGGCTTTCCGATGTCGCTTGTTACGATCATTGGTTTCATTGGGCTCTCCGGTATACAAGTCAAAAACTCTCTTTTACTTGTTGACTTTACCAATCAGCTACGGCAAGAAGGACATTCCATTGATGATGCTATAAAGAAGTCGGGCGAGACAAGATTCCTGCCTGTCGTGTTGACTTCTCTTACTGCTATATGTGGGCTTATACCTATTGCCATGAACCCCAATCCTCAAATTGCACCTTTAGCAATGGTTCTTATCGGTGGCTTGATCAGTTCGACTATCCTCTCAAGAATCGTAACACCGGTCATGTATAAGTTGATTCCGCCTACGATAACATCGGAAGAATAATCTTTTACCAATTACACAATCTTAAACATCAAAATAAGAAAATGAAATTTTAGTATTCGGAGCCACAGGCGCATGGGCAAAGGAGAATAAGGACTATTTCTTAAACTGATAAGTCAATTGATTATAATTTCTTAAAAATTACAAATGGAATATGAAAAAGTATCAACTAATGCTTTCGCTACTTGTTAGCATAATAACTATATCAATTGCTCAAACAAATAATCAAAGTAATAACTCATTAAATAATACAACTATGAATTTTAAAAATGTAAAAACGCAATCAGTAAATATTGGAGGAACAGAATTTTTCTATCGCAAGCTTGGCGAAAGTAATTCTGGTATACCTATAATTTTTTTAAATCACTTATCTGCTACAATGGATGATTGCGACCCAAGAATTATAGATGGTTTGGCTTCAGAGTATTCAATCATCTGTTTTGACAATCGAGGAATAGGTTCTACTGAAGGTACAACCCCAAAAACGGTTGCAGAGATGGCAACAGATGCTATAGCTTTTATAAAAGCACTGGGTTATCAAAAAGTTGATCTTTTCGGCTTTTCGCTGGGTGGTTTCGTCTCACAGGAAATTCTACTCCGTGAACCACAACTTGTACGAAAAGCTATACTTGCTGGAACTGGACCTGCAGAAGGTGAGGCTATCAGCAAAATGACACCTGTAGTTATCAAAGATGTAATTAAAGGCAAATTTACTTTTAGAAATGAAAAATTCTATTTGTTCTTCAATAGAAATGCCAATGGACGCAAAGCGGCAAAAAGCTACCTTGGAAGGTTAAAAGAACGAAAAGAAAATAAAGACAAAGCTCTAAAAATGAAACACTTGACTTGTCAGCTTGATGCTATAAAGGCCTGGGGCTTACAAGCACCACAAGACTTATCTGTGATTAAGCAACCAATCTTAATAGTGAATGGCGAGAACGACAAAATGGTGCCAATTAATAATTCATACGAATTAAAAAAACGTATAAAAAACTCCGAGCTAATTATTTACAAGGATGCAGGTCACGGTTCAATATTTCAAAACCACGAAGACTTTGTAAAAAAATCATTGGCTTTTTTAGCTGAGTAACTAGCCAATTAAATGGTATATAGGGGCATCTTTAAAAACTCTTTTATATTAGCCTCATCCCTCGTGTGGAAGGTATAGTGGAGGTTTTGGAGATGCCCATAAAATGAAAAGCTTGTTTCAGTTTTATTGGTTGGAATTTTACTACGAGAATTATCTCATCAGCCCTAATGAGAGCAAACACAAACTACGGAGATACGATTGATAAATGCCTGATTAAAACCGTGGGGGATTGCATATATATATATATATATATATATATAGTTTTTCCTTCCGTTCATACTGGTCGTTTCTCCACTGGTATAGAAAATATTAAACAGACTAATGAAAGAATGATGCTCGATGTTTCTGACAAAATGTATTTCCACCCAACCATTAATCTGAATGTTGAAACTAGTCGCACAGGCAACTTCTAATTTGGTAGCGAGTAATATCAAAATTGTAGATGGAACAAAGCATTCATCCATTTTATAGGTAGCTGGAAGTTTGTAGCAATGAGTACCAGATTTTTCGCAAATCTCTTATGGTATTAAATGGGAAGTAAAGAAAGAAAAGAAAGGAATCGGCTGAACATGCATAAAGATATTCTTCATGCAGCGTTGACCATCGTAAAAGCAGAAGGGCACCAGTCGCTAAGCCTAAGGCGGCTGGCTGACAGTATTGAATACTCCGCGACTGTGATGTATCTGTATTTTAAAAACAAAGAGGCACTATTGGTTGATCTAAGCAAATTGGGATATCAACAGCTGAATATAAGTATCGATAAAAACTGCAAAAACATTGTTGATCCGAAGTATAGACTAAAAGCAATGCTAACCACCTATTGGCATTTTGCAACCCGGGAAAAGGAGTTATATCTTCTTATGCAGGAGACTGGATTGAAGCTAAATGAATCAGAGCCCATGCCTGCCGAGATGATAGCGTTTATCGACTCGATAAATCAGACAATTACCAAGGTTTGTGGGGACGAAAATCATACCGATGTTTTTCTGAAACACAAATGTTATATATCAATTGCGATTGTACAGGGGCTTGCATCGCTCAATTTAATTCACAAAGGTATAGATGCACGGTCCCAATCTCAAATGCTGGAGGATGCTATTGATAGTCTTATAGATTCTTTAAACTAATATATACCAGGCAAACATAAACTTAAATTAATACCTGTACTGCTACTCTGATAAAGCTATAAATCAATAATAAATGAAACAACCAATTTTAATTACAGGCATCGTCTGGCTTTGGTTTACAGTTTATCTTTTTAAGAGATCGGTTGAAATTTTTATGCAACTTTTCTCATTGACAGTCAATTATTCTAACCGACAGGTAAGTACCCTACTTTTTTGTATGTACTTGTATTAAAGTATATACTCCTGAACTTTGAGCAAGTTCTTAAATTAAATGAGATGAAAATATTAGTATTCGGAGCCACAGGCTCACAACAATTCAACATAATAGGAGAGGCGAAGAAAAGAGGAGCAGAAGTAGTCGCTGCGACTAGCTCAGAAAGAAGTTTTGATAGGTTAAATAAAGCAGGTGCTATACCGATTTTAGCTAATATGAACGATGCTGATAAAATGCGCGAGATTACCAAAGGGATAGATTCGGTTGCTCTATTGATTCCCGTTTCCCTACCCAATCCTGTTGATGGATTGCAATATGCCAAAAACGTGATTGACTCTGCCAAAGCAAATGGTGTAAATAAAATTGTTTGGAATACGAGTGCCTGGCTTTCGTCTCATAAATTAGGAATACCCGGTGAGGATGTGAAGCTGGACATCAGAGATTATCTAAAAAATAGTGGAGTTGATTATGTAATAATAGAACCTACTATATACATGGAAAACATGATGGGGCCTTTTTGCGCACCTTTTGTAAAGAAAGAGAAAAAAATAGCTTATCCTACTCCGGAAGCGATGCCTATAGGTTGGATAGCCTCCAGAGATGTAAGTGCGTTTATAGTGGAAGCCATTTATAGCACAAAGTTGAAAGCTGATACTTTTCAGATTAGTGGCATGGAAAATCTGAGAGGTAATGATTTGGCTGACAGGTTTTCTAAAGGTGTAGGAGAAAAAATTGTATACTACCCACAAACATCGACAGAGTTTGGAGAAATATTAAAACCTTTTGTAGGGGAAGCTGCAGCAGCTGGCGTTGCTTCTTACTATGAAAGTATTCAAAACGCAACTACATACCCGGCTAAGTTCAATCCTGATATGAGTAAAGTTCTGGAAAAACTTCCCATAAAAATGACTTCGCTAGAACAATGGGCCAAGGGTGCCAGAGAATATTTTTTTAGCTGATAGTATGTCATTGATCCATCAGCTGGCAGATGTTTGTATCGTAGATATACCTGTATATATCAATTAGCGGCATCAAATATAGTTTAGGTCGGCGGATAAAATATGTACAAAAATCATATATAGCATGTATATGATTTTTGTACATAGCTAAGTTGAAGGCGGTTACAATGAGTTCTCCAAACCAAAGGATGCCAGTTCATCGGCAATTGGCAGGGCCTTTAACCCATTTTTTTTAAACAGTATTCCACTCTTGGAGGAATTTCATAGTAAGATTTTTTAGACACTAGATTGTTCGCGACTAAAAAATCCAGTTCCGGATAGAAGTATCCGATTACCGTACTGGTATGTATATACTTCAAGTGCAGTCATCAATTGGTAAGTCTGGATTTTATAAATTCATTAAAGATTGAGAAGTGTCAAGGGAGGCTGTCGAGAGATGGCCTCCCTATATATCAACGAACGCAGGTGTTGATTAAACGACAGCAGAAAAATAAAAAGCACCTCACATCAAGGTGCTTTTCCCGTTTATAGAAAATTTATCCTATAATTTTTCAACTCAATAAAAAACCTTGAATATCGTATTCCGATATCTTCATAAATACACACATAGCAACCATCATGAGCATCCAGTTCTTACAAGAATTCGCAAGGAAAGCATCGAACCAAGATTTGGTGGACATCATAGCCACAAAGCAATTTTCGGATGACGAACTCGTGATCTTCGAAACCGAAGTGCAAGTACGAGGAATTGAGCGCGAATTAGAGAAGGCTATTCAAGAGAGAGAAGCAACGAAGAACCGCGTCAAAGCATCGGCGAGTCAAATGACGCAAGAAGATCTGTTTGCCTATGTGTGCTATAATCCATACAAGTTCACAGAAACCGAATTAGCCATTTTTAAGAATGAAGCCAAGGCTCGCGGACTTGATGACGAGCTATCCGAAAAGATCAAGTCAATAGAATCCGATGACATCGCATTCAAGAACAACGTATTAAATTCGTCCGGCGATGTATCGGAGCTTCTTCAGAATTTCAACACATTCATAGAAGGTAAGAATCCGGAGATTGCTAAGCTTGTTCAAGAAAAAAACGCTAAGAAAAAAAAGCGATCATTAGGCATCGGATTGATTGCTGGAATTATTGTTACGGCAATAGGTGTAGGACTTACGGCTGCTGCAGGCGGAAACATCATATTCATTGGTGCGATAGTTACAGGAATTGCCCTTATCGTAAGAGGCATAATATCATACATAAGCGCTTAATCGCCCACCTCTCTACTCAATGGCAGAAATTTTACTTTCTGTAGAGGTAGTAATCGAAGCAAACGTGATACGCGCGCCTATTCCACCAATAAGAAGATTTAATTTACTTAGCCCCTTAAGCGACTATCTACTCGAAAATCAAGATAAGCAACCATGAGTTTGTCCCAGGTCTTAAACAGATTTGGAAGGAAGTCCGGACAGAAAGACTATCAACAGATAAAAAATCAAAATATAGGTATAGGAATTTTAAGTATTTCCCCCATAATCATAGTAACACCATTAACACATCCTTCCAATAGAAGTGCTTCCTGAATATCGATATTTTTATAAATTGCTAAGATTTGAATAGCATAGCTCCCATGCACGAAAAGCTTATAGCATACATTAATAATCACACGGCTTTGCCACTCAACAGCAAAGAGGAGAAAATGATTGTGTCTGCATTTGAACCCAAAAAGCTCAGAAAAAAACAATATTTTTTGCAGGAAGGAGAAGTGTGCAGGAACGCTGGTTTTATCATAGAAGGTGCGATGCGCCAATACATTGTAAATGATAAAGGCGTTGAGCATATTGTGCATCTCTACATTGAAGATTACTGGGCAACTGATCGGGAAAGTTTCATGATGCTTACGCCATCACGATATAATATTGATGCGTGGGAAGACACTCAACTGGTAACTATATCAAGAGCAGATATATTGAAATTGACGCGAAAAATACCTGCGCTGGTAGAAATGATCCGCCTGATGGATGAACGACATGCCATTGCTAATAACCGAAGGATAAGCTCTACCATCAGTAACACAGCAGAAAAACGCTATGAAGAATTTGCTGAAAACCACCCTCAGTTCAATCAGCGATTTCCGCAACACCTTATTGCATCTTATCTGGGTATAACTAAAGAAACGTTAAGCAGGATTCGAAAGCATGCAATGAAATAAGCAGCATTAGAAAAGAGATGTTTGAATTAAAAATCTAAGACCGCAAGAGCAATAGATATTGATTGTGTGAATTACGCAAAGAGCCAGCCCATGAGACAGCCTTTACATCGTTGCACGTTTCATAATGCCCAAGTTCGCATACCTACAACTAGCATTCCTTTGTTAAAGGATTGTGATTTTGCCCCCAATCAGCCATGGAAGTTAAGATAGGCAACAGTGTTTTGCCGCTTTCAGATAAATAATACTCCACATGCGGGGGGATAGCTTTCTTTGCATCCCTGACAACTAATCCATCAATTTCCAACTGTTTTAGTTGTTGTGCCAGCATTTTTTCGGTAATCAACGGCAACATTTTTTTCAGCTGTCCAAATCTCAATGAATCATTTCTAAGCTGATAAAGAATGATTGTTTTCCATCTGCCGCCAATCATTTCAATCGTATAGGACATGGGGCATTTCGTAAGGACTTTATTGTTTAAGCTATTGGTCGAGTTTTCCTTTTTAGCAACCACTTTACACTTACTTTTTAGTTAGTACTGTTTTTTCTATAGTCTCAAAGATACCTTTGCTTCAACAAAATGAAAAATCAAAAATTTATGAAAATCTTATTATTTGGCGGAACGGGAAATATTGGTCAGCGAATATTAAAAGAAGCATTGGAGAAAGGGCATGAAGTAACAGCGGCACAACGCAAACCAGGAGCTCTGGCGCTAAGTCACCCCAATTTGACAGCAATCAAAAGCGACTTGCTAAGTGAGGTTGAATTACCTTCAATAATAGCTGGTAAAGATGTAGTGATAGCGGCAATATCGCTTTATGCAGGGCTGACGCCCGAGCAGTTTAAAAAAGCCCACCAAAATCTGATCAATGCCCTGAAAAAAAATCCGCAGACAAGAATTATTGCTGTCGGCGGGGGCACTAATAATGAGGTTGCACCAGGCTTGAGAATGCTGGATGATGCTAATGTCATGAAGAACATTCCGGATGAATATAAACCTTCCATTTTTGCACACGGTGAAGTGCAGAAACTATACGAAAATTCTGGGCTGAAAAATTGGACATACTTTAACCCAGCTGCTATGATACAAGCAGGCGAACGCACGGGTAGATTTAGATTAGGAACTACTACTCTGGTTGCAGACGATAATGGAGCAAGCAATATTTCATTCGAAGACTACGCGGTGGCGTTGGTTGATGAAATCAAAAATCAGCAATTTATTGGCAGACCATTTACCATTGGGTATTAAGCAAATAAATATAGAATTAAATGGAAGATAAACTAGAACAATTACTGGTTCAGCATTTGAATGGAATTTGGAACCAGCGAGACGAAACACTTAGGCGTACGGCTATTGACAGAGTCTATGCAAAAGATATTAGCTTATTTGAAGTTGGCGAAAAATTCACGGGACATCAGGATGTAAATCATAAAATTAGTAAGACATTAAATGGTCTTCCTCCGGTTTTTTCTATTGTACAGTTAAAACCAATTATCATTAATAACAATATTGGTAAGTTGGATTGGGGTGTTGGTCCAGCGGGTGCTCCTCCAGTAGCAACTGGTACTGACATAGTTATTTTTGAAAACGAAAAAATAAAATCTCTATATGTGTTTCTTAACAAATAGGATTGAAAATAAAAAGACTAGTAAATAATAACGACAACAAAGCTGTTCGCAACATGAACAAAGATCATTGGTCTTCACGAAGTGATGATTAACCAAAGGCAGCCCAATAAGCGGTAACAAAATTTATAGATCCCGGCTATATCCAGCACGATCCGCCACTACAAGCAGATGCTGCCGGGTTTGATTAAAGCAGCAAATAACAACAGGTATTTTAGACTTCGTAAGGAAAGTCATCATTAACTTTCAAAAAAGCGTTGACAAATGTCAATGCTTTTTTTTATCATTTCTCAACGTCACAGCGTTCGCTGGTGGTGCAATTTCGCGCGGTGTTAGCTGACCATGTCCGCATAACGGAAAGTGAATTCTTTATAGTATCTAAAATGTATTTCCGGCTAAAGGAAGCCGAAGCAGTGAAAGCGAAAAAAAGTAGAAAGTTATCAACAGGGCAGATGATGACTATCGCGGCCCGATTAACAATGTCAGGTATAATCCTACCACGACAAATTTTAAAAACATTGTATCATTATTTATTTCAAAAAAATCATGAAAAAATTACTGGTAGTACTTGTGGCAACAGTGTTTGCCCTTGCACTTAAGGCTCAGTCGAGTGCCCCATTTGTCGGTGCCGATCTGATTCTATATAACGCGAAAATCAATGCCCAAAGTTTGTCCCAACCCGAAGCCTCAGCACTCGCGGTCAAAAGAGGACGAATTTATGCTGTGGGTACTGACGCTGAGATTCTCGGTTTAAAAGACAGCAATACAAAATTAATAGATGCTGGTGGCAGACGTTTAATACCTGGTATAAACGATGCACACACCCACGTTCTGAATGAAAGAAGTTACAACTACGTTTTAAGATGGGATGGTGTACCAACTTTAAAGCGGGCATTAGAAATGCTCAGTGAGCAGGCAACACGAACCCCTGAGGGCCAATGGGTAAAAGTGATAGGTGGATGGTCGCCATACCAGTTTAAAGAAAAACGCTTTCCTACAATACAAGAAATTAGAAAAGCTGTTCCCAACAGGCCAGTGATCGTGCAATACGCATACAATAGAGCATTTTTAAATGAATTGGCGATGAAGGCTCTTGGAGTGGGCACAGATCGTTTTCCATCCGTACCGGGTACCGAATTTGAAAAAGATAAAAAAGGCAATTATACAGGTGTGGTACAAGCCAACACTTTTCTTTTCGTTTCACTGGAATATATGGTCCCGCAAGCTGATTCAGGAGAACAGTTGAATTCACTCATCTACGTAATAAATGACTTGAATCGCTTTGGCATTACTTCGGCCGTAGATGCCGCCAGCCTAGATGCATATCCTCAAGGACATGCTCCGTTAGGTTTACTAGCCCGTGAAAATAGACTGAACATAAGGATTCCTTTTATCGATCTTCAATTTGGTGATGTTAGCAGTCCCTCTCTGGTTGATGCCGAAATTAATGCGATTTTGAAAAAGGCTCCCATAAGTCCGGGGGAAAACATGCATCCAACCATGGCCCATGGACACGAATATCAGGGTACGGGCGAAGTGTTGAGGCTCGAATTACATGACCATGAAAATTTCGACAGACCAGCTGTTATTATTAATAAGGACACAATGCGTTATTATATTGAGAAGGACATAACCAAGCTTGTTAAGAGAAGGATCCCCTTCCGCATGCATATCAGCTACAACGAAAACATTACACCATTTCTGGATGCTTTGGAAAACATAAATAGAAAGACACCGCTAGATGGATTGCGCTGGAGTATAGAACATGCTGAAACGATCACACCTGAAAACATTGCCAGAGTAAAAAAATTAGGAGGTGGTATTTCACTTGATATAAAAATGGCACTGCATGGAGAAGGATTCATTAAGACGTACGGGCTTGAGAAAGCGTTGCAAACGCCAAGATTGAGAGCACTTGTTGACAGTGGTATACCTTTAGCCATGACTACTGACGCATTCAGAGCTTCGACGTACAATCCATGGATTGGCATTAGCTGGATGGTTACAGGAAAGTCGGTATCGGGAACCGAAATACTAGCAAAAGACAATCGTTTAACTAGGGAAGAAGCACTTAGATTATTTACCTATGGGCCTACATGGTTTGAGCAACATGAAAATGAGATGGGTAAGATTGTACCAGGCAATCTGGCTGATTTTGCTTTGCTGAGTTCAGATTACTTTACTATACATGAGGATGAAATAAAAAACATCAATTCTGTATTGACTATTGTGGACGGTAGAGTTGTATTTGGAACAGGGAAATACAGCAGCTTAGCTACACAATTACCGGAGGTAATTCCTTCGTGGTCGCCCGTCAAATATTTAGGTGGCTACTATAAAGGGAATTGACCAAACTGTGCCAGCACTAGGATAGCACAAACGCCATTGCTATATACTTGTTTAAGAAGAAACCGTTGACATTAATCAACGGTTTCTTTTATCGCAATAGAACCAATGTTGGCCCAGCGGAAATCAACAGTCTATAGTGAACGTGATAAACTACTTACTCACAAAATTCAAAATGGTACCACTTACAGGATATAGTCGTCCACGATCACATTATACTCTCCAGTGAAGGCACTTTTCATTCCCAGATCAGGTGCTATTAGTATAGTCCTTCATCTATAAGAGACTTAAGCGAAACAGAACGTGAGGTATATATAGTATAATATCCTGTGTAGTTTAAGTTGTTAGGAGGCAATGAAGCAAACAATATTAAAATGGATACGCAAATATTCCCCTTGGATTTACATCACTTCTTAAATTCGCTTAGGTAGCAGATGGTATTGCCTATATCGTTTTACAAATAATTTACCAATGAAATAAAAAAGCCTCGAATCTTTTCAGATTCAAGGCTTTCAGAGGTCTCGAGCGGATTCGAACAGACTTTCATAAAGTTTAAAATGTTTGATTTTAGGCTAATTTAAGCATTTTTTTGTCATACAATACTTGTCATACAACAATTTGTCACACATATTTGTCATACAATAGACTGCTGATTGTATGACAACCAAACACAAGGTTTCTGACCTGTCCATAAATACTAGCTTCATCCTACACGGCTACAAAAGGCAAGAGGATAACCGGCAGCAACTAAAGGCACATAACCGTATATATCGCGGGGGAAAATTGATTGAACGTTTTGAAATATTTCTCCAAATCAAAGAAGAGCCTATATACTTACTTTCATCGGAGATAACCAAGGGCATGATAAAGCTCGATGTTGCCAACAGTATAGTTTATAACTTATTTATAAAGTCAGTAAAAAATGAGATAGACAGGATAGCAGAAAAGCAATTAAAAGAACAAGGCTTCATCGACAAAGAGGATTTCAGAAAAGACATAAAAGCATTTGGCAAAAAATTCGCCCCTACTCTTACAATCGAAAGTCCTAAAGCAAATAGAACTGATACTGATAAGATATTCTCTAACATCGGCCCGGTTGAAATAGATCAATCCGTAATTGATGACATCAACAGCGAAATACAAATAGATGCAGATACCGCAGAACCCGTATTGTTTGAGGAATTGGAGAACGTTGTTATTCACAAGCAAGCAGACTATAACAAACAACTGATAGAGCAAACAATCAAAAACCTCTCTACCGAAGAACGTTACAAGCAAGGGTACTTCAATAGGAACAATATTTTCGAACTCTTTGCCAGTACCTACTATCTTGATATTACCAACAAGTTTTATAGTAAAATTGTAATTCGACTATTTGAGTATAGAGAAAGGATTAAGCCTAAAGAAGATGTTAGGTATCTTAATAGTGATTGGGCTATAAACTTCTTTCAATTCCTAAATACCAACGGTTACTATAATATAAATACAAAGAACTTCGATCCCCTCAACTACGATCCCGCTATATTTCAATACAACAAAGAGCGTAAGCAATACGAAGACCAGACCTTTCAGAAGATGATTCATATCTTCAAGCAGATCGTAAAGCAATTGAAAAAACAAAAATTGCTAGAACGGGTAATTGATCTTGATGATCTAACCTTTAATGCTCTGCGAAAAGGAACAGTAAAAAAAGGCACTCGAATTGAACACCATCTAACTAAAGACGAATTTGACGAGCTATTCAAATATAAATTTCAGGAATCTAAGCTAAAACATTACCAAACTATATTTGATGAATTGCTCACCAGAGGAATCGCAAAACGAGTGGGTAATGATAGTTTAACAGTCACTATTGAAAAGCTGAATAAGTACAGGGATATATTCTGCTTTATGACTATGGCTGGTGGTCAACGAGGTATTGAAGAATATAACAGTACTGAATTACGGGACTATTCAAAAACTGAAAAAGTAATAAGCTTCTATCAAAATAAGGGTAAGAATGTTGTTGCAAATCCACTTAATGTATATACCGCAGAACTTTTGAAACGCAGTAAGAACAATCTATCAAAAGTTTCCGACTACGAAGAATATAGAGCATATTTAAAGCTTATAGCTTATATAGTTGACTTCAAGCGTAGCGTACAGGAAAAAATCGACAAGAATGAATGGGTACATATCAAAGATATACTTAACCCCTACATGTGCAGGAAAACATTCGGAACAATTATGTACGATCAGTTGAGACTATCCGATGAAGATATAGCACTATTCACCGGCCACAAAAACAGAAATCAATCGGAGCTATCAAGTAGCTATATCAACAAAAAGAATATTGAGAACAAGAAAGTATTAATTAAAGACCTTATATTAAGAAGTTAAAATTAAAGCAGGGCTATCCGTAAAAGACTTCTCCTTTGATAATTCTGAAAAAAGGTTTTCTATAACGTACTCAGATACAAGGCTTAAGTTTATCCTGCATCCTCACCCTAGCGAATTAAATCAATTTACTTATGGATATACTCTATATCCATCACCACCGACTCATTTTTTAGGCTTGTACGTATCGCCTATTCGTTAGCACAAAGGTATATAATCTAACCCATTTCTGACCATTTTTAATTTAGGTGAATCTTGAACTTAATGTCTTTGCTTTTTATGATAACTGTCATAACTTTGCAACATCAAAGCTGATTAAAGCCACTAAAGCGAATTAAGACAATTTAAGGCACTCAAAGACTAAAGCTGAATAATCCAATTAAAGCAACAACAGACGTTCAAAGTCATCTTAGCTAACAAGGAAAGCAACGCAAAAAGAGTCAAAAGCCACCAATTACAGTCAATTACAGCAAAGCCGAATGAAATTACAAATGCGAAACCCTATTCAAGGGGAGCGGATAGGTTAACATTTTGTCTCAAAAGTGTTGGTAATGATTCCGCAAGCTCCCCCTAGAGCGGATTTACCTAACATAATACAAGGGAAATGGAAATGCTCATTATAGTAGCGCTCTATATCTTGACGTCTAAGATCAAAAAGATTAGAATCAAGATAAAATTATAGAGCTAGTCTACAAAGGGGATTCTCCGAACTAGGAGAATTCCTTTTTTAACTTTTCACCTTAGAGAAACCACCTTCATACGAGAAAGCACCGCTAAAATTGATTGGAATCAAAAATTCATCAAAGTATATCTCCTGAGGGTATTCATGTTTCGGTATTGAATCTATCAGACGTTCTTTGAACTCCTTTAGATATTCTGGAGTGTCTGTCAGATATGAATAAGTAAAGAATGTACTATATATTCCTTGCTTCCACAGACGCGCAATCTCTTGAATCTTTTCAAGGTATTTCTTTTGATCAATCTCCTTATCTACACGTTTGGGAATATCATCGAAAATTATTTTGACCATCGATTTGGCATCATACATCTGTGTCGCAAGCGGCTCTCTAACGTCCCCGTTTTTAATGATCTTGAAATAGCCGTTTTCTATCGACACCGCCTCGTATACAGCAGTCTCATCACCATCACCGCTGATCGCATAAACTCTAAGATTAATCATTACTTTAGATATTTGGTATATGATTAAAAATAGTGATAATAAATCAATCTCAGACGAATCACCTATTCAGCATTTGATCCTTGATTAATTTCTTTATAGTAGGCGTAATATATTCTATAAACTCTCCCTTCTCATTCTCTTGCCACTCTACATTATTGTCGTGTAGGATTTGGTTCAAAGTTTTCATCATGTCATCTACAAATGGCTTAGTACTTTCTAGTCGACCTTGTAAAGCACTTAAAGGACTGATCTTAGTCTTATGTGAACCGTCATATATATGACGCTTACCACTCATTCTTCGAATAAGTTCTTCCTTAATTAGTTCTCTGTTCATAATGGGCTTTTTTATATTATATGTACGAAATTTATATATAGTAGATACTGAATAACTCCTTTGGAGAGCCAATTGGCGTTAACCAGTACTATCGTTGATCCTTTCTTTAACTATTCAATATATGTTACCATATTAAAGAGATAACTTGGATAGTTCCTCTATGATCCTCTCATAATCCAAACTATCATAATAGTATTGATATATACCATCTTTATAGACATAAGGGGCAAAAAACGGCCCTTTTGCCAAACGAAAAGCAATTTCATTCCTTCTATCTGACCTAGAATAAAAAAAATTTCCGATTTCAAAATTTCCCCCTGCCTCAACCAACTGCACATGATGGTATTTAAAAAATTTGTAGCGATCCTTGGCGAAGGTATCAGGATTGGAATCAAAATAACTTCCCTCCTTTTCTGTAATTAAAAAATTTTCCGGCTTAAAAACCGTCATCAAAATATTTCTCAAATCCTTGTCGTTCAAAACATGCACAAGTATCTCAGAAAATTGTGACTTGATAACTTTTCTCCTTTTACCAGCCTTTGTCTTGTAAGCGTAACTCAACACATCCTCATCCACAAGTATATCTTGCATTCCTGCGTTCAAGCACTTGTATAATAAATTTTCAACCGAGCTATATTCAACAACTTTTTTAACCTTCTTTTCGGAAGGTTTTAATAACACTCTTTTAGTTTTAACTGGTTTCGGTATACTTTCAATCTGTTGCCTTAGTGACGGAGCACGTCTTGATTTATAGAGGTTATTCCAACTAGCCTTGTATAATGGATATAGTGTTATAGTACTACATTCGTTATAACTACCAGCTACTTTTGCACCTCGATCAATATCAGCAAGCCCTACATTTTCTAAAAAATTAAGCAATCGCCAAACTTCCATTTTCGAATTGTAGTTACCTCTTTGACAAATCTTATCAGCACTCAACGCAAAGTTTTCAGGGAATTTAGGACGCAGCTTGCGTTTATCTCTTTTACTTCCGTTCGCTCGAAATTGGTACTGATTATGGATTTGCACAATTAGCAAATACATCATAATTACTTCTATTACCTTAACATCATTAGTTTCAGGTAAAACAGCTTTAACAAATGGGGTGTAGGTCTTTTTTGTCAACTCCCCATTGGTATCTTTTTTATACTTATAAAGTTTAAGATTATTATTTATAGTCTTCCATGAGGTTAATTGAAAACCCCACTTATTCTTGACTATATATCCAGCGTCAACAAGCTTATCAAGTTTTCTCAGAAAATTAGACTTCGATTCTTTGTTACTATCAGCTATACGCTGTACTTCTTTCCTAGTAATAAATCCATGCTTTCTTGTTAAGGACGAACGAGACTTAATCAGTTGAAAAACTTGATACATCCCTTTATCTGAGGAATCAAGATATAGTGACTGATATGGTAGCTTTATTTCGTTCAAATTCTTCTTATGTCAACTCATTTGGGGTCAAAAATACACTATTTAAATTAGATAACCAAAATCAACATTACTAATTTAGTTAGTTTCAAGATCTAACCAGTTTAAAAACAAAAAACCAGAAATGTGATGGTATTTCTGGTTTTTGCTTCAAATGCCTTACAGGGCATTCTATATCCTTCACTTTTGATCTGACCATCACTCACTATATCAAAAGGTTTCTTTATTCTTGTTGTGTATATAAATACGTATGTATTCTAAAAAAAATGAATATAGGAGCAAAAATATTCCAATACATATACACCTATATCACAACACACTCTACTAAGATAAGGCAGAATTGACCACTTGTCAAACTTACCATTCAAGAAAAAAACGGTTTATTTTATAGTCAAAATTTGACAAGTGGAAATCTCATACATGTCTACTTCTCTCCAACGGAACTGATGTGAGCTAATATCTTATATAGCTCCTTCTTACTTGCTTCAAACAGCTCATTTATTTTCGCGTTATATTTAGCATCTACCTCACCATCGTCGACTTTTCCAACCTTAATTAGCTCTTCCAACTCATATTGCCTTCTTATGATTGAATGCAACAGGATATTATTCTCGACAGAATATTTTAACAAATAGGTTTGGGTCAATCCCGGATCAAGCTTATATACTTGATTTGAAAAATCACCCTTTAGAACATCATCTATACTAGTCATAAGTTTATTGGTTTCTATAAAAATGGGTAAAAAAGTTGCCTGTTATCGCAACTTTTTCCATTTAATTACGTATATCACAGCATAACGACAAGAGACGCTCATTTCTATATATAGATATAGGGGTGAGCGTTTCGGCTGAAATGGAGTATATAAAACTTTAATTAAGATTTTATGACAAATAAAAACGAAACCGTGAATGCCGCTGAAAGGAATTCGGCCGCTTCACAAAACGAAAATTCAAATCTTTCAAGTAAACGAAAACAAGAAATTGAAGTAACATTCAAAACAAACAATCAACTTGAAATATCAAAATACCTAAAAGATGGAATTAGAGAACTTAGAATTACTATATCAACCCCACAAGGATCACATATAAACTTACCTCCAACATTCACTATACCTGAAAATATAGTCAGAGAATACGAACAAAATCAAGCCGTAGCTTATTACCTAAACGTTGACTATAAAAAAGACGAATGGAAAATAGCAACTAAACATAACTCAATATAAATTATGATAGAAATAAGATTAGAGTTTCAAAGAGTGTTAATTGATAATAATAATACCATGTTTATGGTAGGCACCAACCCAAATGGAACCCCAGACGAAATATTTTTTCTTGATATGACCAGTCCTTTGGTTAGAATATTCATCAGTAGCGGAAGATCAATACAAGATGTTGTCGGTATATTTCTTAACAACAGAAGTATATCCCGAATGGTATTTGTAGACATGCAAGAACAAGACTCAATTACGTTTTGGCAATCGGTCCAAGACCAAATTATTGATAGAGTATTTGTTACTGGTCATGATGACATTCTTTCAGTAAATATCTCATAGGTTCTCAAAATACAGAAACACGCGACCTACATAGGCTCCGTGTTTTTTCGTTAGCAGTAATTTTTAATTAAAAAAATCTCTAATTAAAATCTCTAGTAAATATACTTTTCAAGAATCATTAAGTATTTATATAAAATAAAATACTTATGACTAGAGAAAACATCATGGCTACGCGTATACGCAAGCAAGCAATCACAGACGATCTAATTACCTTCGAGTGTACAATTGAAGATTACACTCATTTCACTTTATATGTTTCCCAAGATTTACAAAATATCTTTGGAAAGATCGATAAAACACAACATACTCCAGATATATACTTCTCGGTTAGTATTGCACAATTGACAAGACTATCGCGAAAGAATTTCTCCAAAGAAGACAAAGAACGCTATAACATATTGCACAAAGAATATGTAAGAAACCAAAGGAATACCTATTATAGAGAATATTATAAGATAAATTCAGAAAAAAGAACTGAATATAATCGAAAATGGTATCAAGAAAATATTGAGCGTATGCGAGACTACAATCGACAATACCAAAATAATTATTATCATTCAACCACAAAGAATAAATAATTATACAGTATATGATGAGCAACACACACAACGAAAGCAGGGAAGAATACTTTCTTCGCATACAGCAAGAAGAAAGAATGTTAATCAAAAATTTATTTAATCAATATAATTTCAATCATTCGCTATTGGTAACGACCGATCCTGCTACTAATGCTGCTTTTGACCTATACTTTATAAGTGCAGATACAAAAAATGTGATTGGAGAATTTAAAAGGAGAAATATACTTTCAAGTAGATATAACAACACTTTCTTAGAACGAATAAAGTTCGAAACTTTATACAAAGCTTACAAAGCAGGTAACTATACACTATTTGTAATAGAATATGACGACTACTATTTCATATTTGATTTACAGTATCAATTTTTCCTGTATGATAATATGCCGGAAGGACTATTCTTCTCTATTCTTAACGCAACAGCTGATATGTATAACTATTCCAAATCAAATAAAGAAAAAGAGATACGTTCATTAGAGCTATACGAGGCTGTTTTCATAATAGACAAAAATAATTTCAACAGGGTAACATACAAAGACTACTTAGATGCAACAAGATAAATCAAGGCTACTTAAACAAATCGAGCAAACGAAAGAACGTGTTAACAAACGAAAGGCCGTAACACTATACCGAATCAATAACATTATGTTCAGGCTTGATCCAAATGAAAAACCCGTGGTGGATAAAACGAGAAAATAAACCGATCGATCCTTTTAGTCAAAGGGCAAAATTCCAGCAATTTTATCAGTCAACTAAATGGCAACGAACAAGGCTGATAAAATTGCTGGAATCACCGTTGTGTGAATTGTGTCTGGCTTCCGGCATCACATCCCCTGCATACCACGTTGACCATAAAGTACCTCTTGCAGAAGACTATAGCAAAAGACTGGATTTTGATAACCTTCAATCTCTTGACCATAGTTGTCACTCGAAGAAAACTAAACAAGAAGGTCACAACAAAAAGATGAGAGAGATTGAAGGGTATATGAGCTGGTTAAGTGACTTTAATTGAAAAGTTTATCCTTCTGACCTTCTGAAATCATTAATAAAATGCCTATGGCTACTTATTCCATCTGCATACTCATCTAAAAGCTTAAAATATTCAGCGTTGCGATACATTTGTTTCAATTCTCTATCATCAGAAAGTGAAGCCTGATAGTACAATACAAGTCTTTCGGTATCGGTAAACTGATTGTATAATAACCAATAGTAAAATTCTCTATCTTTGATTTCGCCTTTCTCAATAAATTTTAAAATTCCTCTTATGCTTCTGAAATATGGTTCTAAAAATGATTTATGAAAATCCCTGTAGTTCTCTCCAAATAGTATAGCGCACTTAACCTTATCAGTCATTCCACCTAAAGTATTTCGAATACTATTCAAGTAATCAACCAAATATGATCTACCAGCATGTCCCATTCCTAAAGCTATATTTGATATAATAACCTCGTGTAACTCAATTAATGCAAAGAATGTATTTTCAAATTGATCTTTGATGAATGTATCCGATTGCCTAGAAAACTCCTGTCTGGTTAATTGCAACTCCTCCCTGTTTAATTTAAGTTCCTCTCTTTGTGCTTTGAGTTCTTCACGTTGTAATAAGATAGTATATATAATACCCGCAAAGGCAAGACCGCTAAATAAAGCGTTGACCGCACCGAACATATCACCGAATTGTCCACGTTCCGTCCAATTCTCCTTGTATAGCAAAACGCATATCCAACACACTAACCAAAGAGCAACAACAATCTTGACAAGTATTATTGGAGTTCTCTTGTCATTTATATCTAGTCCAAGAAACTTAGTATTCTTTTCATTCATCGCTTATACAATTTTCAGGAAGATAAATATTTTTCGTCAACGGGGGGAAATATATTTTAAAATATAGTTTCCTAGCCAAATCACAGCCCCAATCTTTTCGGTAGATACGGCAAGTTTTCAATTACCTGGTACTCCCCTACTATTCACAGTATTTATATACATGGATGACAAGCAAGTAAAAAACATCAAATCAGGAGTTATAAAGCTCCTAAAAAAAAAGAAGCAGTACGACAAAGAAACCGATGACATGCTGATTGATAGTTTAATCTTCAACCTGAAATTAATTGAAGATTCAAAAGCAGATATACTCACTCGTGGAACTATGGTGAATATTGGCAAAGAAGTACCATACTATCAAGTTAACTTCTCAGTAGGAGTATTTCATAATGCTGTAAAATCAATCAATCAAATTTTGAAACAATTAGGAATTGAAAAAGCACGGGCATCAAATGAATTGGAGCAAGACCCCATGCAAGCATTCAACGAGTTTATGAACAATTAAATTGAGGCTCTGTATAAAGAAGGTTAAGCCTAAAAGAACTTCAACTAATTTACAAATCGGTTCGAGGGCATAGGATACGGCTGATGCATATCGCTTGATTTTTTTTAATGTTTTTCGTTTCAAGATGCATAATCTTGTAAATCCGCACCTAACGAAATTGTTGGTGCTGTATTATTAATGTACAAAAAATAATCGAAATTCCAAAATATTCCCCTAAATATGATTTCTCCCAATCAAATATGAAGCTAACAGCAGCGCAGCTTGTATAAGATGATATAGTACCTTGACAAACTTCCGTAGTGTCTTGTCTTTAAACTTTATATAGGCCATTAGCTTTTTTTTACAAATCTCTGTGTTTTCAATATTCCACCTATGCAAAGTTATTCACAAAGTACCAACAATTTAATTGTGAATATATCTATCGGGTTTCTACCTCATTTTTATTTCAATAGAGAAAGTATTTATCTGTAATGGCAGACGAATACATTAACAATCACATACAGAAACTCCAATACTATATTGATAGCGTTACAGGAGGTACTGCTATAACAGGTCATTTCGAACGTAAAGCGGTAGAACGATTTAATAGATTCAAATACAAATATGACTATAGGGAGAATGAATTAAAACGAATACTAAAGTTCTTCAGCCTCATCAATATACCTTTCAAAAACGAAACAAAGCAAATACAACTAGCACCATGGCAAGTCTTTCTTATTGCGTCATGTTATTGCTTATACTATAAAGACACAGACGAGAGAGTGACTAAAGAAGCTGTTATAAGTAGTGCAGGTAAGCAAGGTAAAAGCACTTTAATTGTTACTCTTGCCTTGCTCGAAGTACTAGCAGATCAGGAGCTAAACGCTACCGTTGCAATCATCAGTCCAACGACTAAGCAGAGTAAACTTATACTGGATTATTCAAAGCAAATTATTGAAAGCAGTCCTGCGATTACAAAACTTTTTAACATCACACACTCAACAGTATACAACAAGCAACCAAAGAGCACCAATAGTATTTTGGTATTGACGAACGAGACTGAAAAAATTCAAGGGACTAACTTATCTGCTTCCATTTTGGATGAAATATTTCTCTATAATGATCTTGATATTAGATATGTAGCAAAGAGAAAATCAGGTGCTAGAAAGAATCCGATTCAATATAGTATCGGAACGGTTAGTTCAAAAGACACAAAAGGATTTTCAGACTTGTACCAACCATGTATTAAGATATTGGATGGGGATGTCGAAGACGACGAAATGTTCATCTATATATTTCAACAGGATGACGAAAAAGAATTATCACAACCTGAATTGTGGAGAAAGTCAAATCCCTCAATAGAACTAATGGGTAACATAGAAGACCTGAAGAAAGAATATAATAAAACAAAAGTATACCCTTCCAACCTTGCGACCTTCAAAACAGAAACGCTCAACTACTGGAAAGAAGTAGGACTTGAATGCCCATTCATCGACAACGAAGTACTTAACAATAGTATACGAGATAATCACCTTGTCCCTCTAGGTTCTAAATGTTGGATTGGTGTTGACCTTTCAAGCAACGTTGACTTGACATCCATAGCATTACTTGCCGAAGTTGATGACAAATTTTACTGTAAGACAATCAATATAATGCCAAATGCTGAGAGGAATTTCATCAAAGGAAATGAAATTGACCTAAGTAGGTTATTCGTAACAGACCTCCAAGACTTTATTATGTATGACTATAATTATAGTGCATCAACTGAATGTGTGATCAGGTGTCAAACTCCTGTATTGGATGAATTACTAGTTGAAGAAATTTTGATTGACCTTTCGAATAAGTACAAAGTACAGGGCATATACTATGATAGGTATAACAGTAAACAGATTATGCATCGTCTTTCGAATAAGGGTCTGAATGTTATTCCCATAGCTCAAAATATCGGAACGCTTTCGCAACCGTTAAAATATCTCGAACGAAAGATAATATCGGGTGAATACTTTATTGAAAAGAACTTATGTACCAAATGGCAAGCAGGGAATATCAATCTGTACACATCTTTCAAAAATGATATACAGTTGCAGAAGAACAAGAAAGGACATTCGATTGACGCATGGATTGCGCAAAATATAGCGATGGCTGGCTATTGGCTGGATAACTTTGATAAAATGAATGCTCTTTTAGACAATTGGTAACCGATAAGTATTTATTAGCACGGGAGAGAATTAGCACCCGTTTGTTAATGAATATATTTCAAAGATTATTTCCAGTTGCTAAAGATATAAAGAGTATAGTCGTACCAGATCGCAACGAGTTTCTAAAAAACAAACAACTCCAAGCGTTCAATATTGGTACTGGTAATTTCGACTTAAACAAGGCTGAATTGATCAGCACCGTCTATACGTGTATAAGTATTCTTGCCTCCAACATGAGTCGATTGCCTGTGGTTATCTATAACGAAAACGGCAACAACAAGACAATTAACAAACAGCATTATTATTATAGTTCGTTAAGATACCAACCTCAATCTATATACAGTTACCAAAATTGGATGTCTCTGGTTGTCGCACAACTATTCTTTATGGGAAATTCCTATGGAATAATCAACGGGAAAGAATTACTATTAGTTAATCCTGATGACGTGAGTATATCAATTGTCGGTGGGAATATGTGGTATTTGATTGAAGGATTTGAAAAGCCTTTTAGACATAGTGAAATTTTACACTTCAAGTTATTGTCTAAAGATGGTGTATATGGATTGAATCCTATTCAAAGTTTAAAAAGTGAAATCAACCTGCAGTATAAATCTGAAAAGACAACAGATACATTATTTACTAACAATACTTTCTCAACAAAATACTTTGAGGTTGATTTTGAAACAGCGCTAAGCACTACGAAAGCTAAGAAAGATGAATACTTAGAAAAAATTCAAGGTGAATTAGCGGGATATTCGAATGCTGGACAAATGTTAGTTGTTCCTCCGATGTATAGATTAAAGGAGTTGAAAATAAATCCAAGTGATCTAAACTTCTTGGAAATTGCAGGATATACCGAGAGTTCAATCGCTGCGCTATTTGGTATACCTATATTTTTATTAGGTAAGAGTAATTCAAATTATACCAACTTCGAACAACAGACTTTGAATTTCAAAAATCAAGTACTTGGCAGTATATGCAATATTATACGTTGCGAGTTGGAAGCAAAGTTACTTTCAATCCAAGAAAGAATAAACGGAGCCACAATTGAATTTGACTTCAAACCGCTAATGGATACAGACATGACCACACGTGCGAACGTAGCAAAGACATTAAACAACATGGGCGCTCTGTCTCCAAATGAAGTAAGAAAGGAATTTAATTTAGAAAGAATCGACAACCCCGAAATGGATAAGTATTATGCGCAAGTACAGTATCAGCCATTAGGTACACCAGCAAATAATTTTAATACAACAACTAATAATAATGAAACTCAAAGCAATTAAAGAAAAAAGATATATAGTCTCTAAAGACAAAAACATTCGTGCGGAACAAAACGAAGACGGCAAGAGATATATTGAAGGATATGCTGCTACTTTCAACAACGAGTCAAAATTACTTTATGAATATCATAACGGTCGAATGATCGAATTCACAGAGATCATTTTACCTGGTGCCTTCGATGACGTACTGGCCTCTCCTAACCTGAATGTAATACATACTATCGACCATGACAGAAGTAAGATGTTAGCGCGTACAACAAGCGGCACTTTACAGTTATCGGTTGATGATACAGGACTAAAGTATAGATTCGAAGTACCTAACACTACATTAGGTAATGATCTGTATGAAATGGTTAGTCGAGGTGATTACTACGAGTCTTCATTTGTATTTACTGTTGATGATGAAGGCGAAATATGGGAGAAAAAAGGCGACCAGATTCTGCGAACTATATCTAAAGTTAGTGGTCTGTATGATACTTCAACTGTAGTAGACGGTGCTTACGCCAACACCCCGGTAACTATTGCTCGAAATCTTTCCGATCTAATTGATTCAGAAGAATTGAAATCAGAAGTAAAAGAAGAAACTAGAGACGCTGAAAAAGAAAAGATTGATAACGAAATTTTCTTTTTAGAGAATGAAATTTCGTTCATCGAATAGTATTTATAATAAATAATTTTAGCCGGTTACGCACTTCCGGCAAAACAAAAAAGTAGCAATCAAAATGAAGTGATTAAAAATTTAATAGAAAAACGTGCTAAGGCTCTTAACGATTTAAAAGAGTTGAACGCAAAAGAAACAATCGATGCTCAAGAAAGAGCAAAGATAGATACCTTAAAAAAAGAAGTCGCTGACTTCAACACAAGAATTGCAGATTTGCAATTTCAGGATGAGCAAGAAAGACAGGAAGCAAAACAAGCTTTCAATAAAAATGATAAGAAAGATACAAACCTCGTAACTGAATTCCGTTCTTTCCTTTCAGGTGAAAGAGGCGGTGAAAAATTTGTACTCCCTTTTGAAGAATTGGAAAAGCGTGCGACTGTAACAACTAGCACAAATTCACAATTCAAATTTACTGATTCCCATGCTGGTCTATCTATTAACGATAGCGATCTTGTATTACCTGCACTTGGAGTAAAGACATGGTACTTTGATTCAGGTGTAATTGATTTTCCTTCAATCTCTCAGATCGTTGGTACATTCGGAACTGAAGACAATTCAGTATCTGACCAGACTTTAACAAGTGCTAAAAAGACTTTGACACCTACTTTCGTAAGTGCTTCAATTGAAGTATCAAAAGTATTCTTGAATTCTTCTAAGCCTGAGAATATTCAAAACTTAATGGACGAATTAAAGTACGCTGTTGACAAGGCTCTTGAAAAAAGAACTATCGACACTTTCAGCACTTTGTCTCCTATCGTATCTGGTGCAACTGGCGTGTCTACAACATTCCACAACGCATCTATTCAAATGGAAGCTGCCCTTGTTGGTGCTCCATCAGGGTATATATTCTCAACTAGCGGAACTGCAAGAGCTAAGAATAGCAAAAAAGATTCTGGTTCTGGTGAATTTGTTTGGAAAGATGGAATCGTAAACGGCTATGCTGCTAAGAGATCAACACTTCAAACTAACGCTAACCATGGCTACTTGATTACTGCCGGTGCAGTTGCTCAAGCATATTGGGGTGAAGGTGTTGCAATTGAAATGATTACCGATGCTACCCTTGCAAGAAAAGGAAACGTATTGCTCATCGCTTCAGCGATGGCTGACGGTAGCTACCTAGATGCAAACAAGATCGCAGTAATCAAAAATGTTAACTTATTGTCTTAATACTTCGGTCATATTTTTTATTTATTTAAGTTAGTTTTATTTTCTAAAGGCTCGGCAACTACCGAGCCTTTTTATTTGTCTTTGAAAAGTATTTATAGGTAAACATAGATACTGATGTATATCTCGAAGACTAAAACATATAGCAATCTCATTTCACTAACAGAAGTCAAGCAAGATTTAAAGATTCACGAAAGTGACGATTCTTCAAATGCAGAACTCCAAAGACTAATAAAAGTAGCTTTGACAGAAGCAGAAAAATTCACTTCAATAGATATAGTTCCAACGGTTAACACTCTTGAAGACTATTGTATATATGGCTGTTGGTACGAATTACCAGAACCAAGCATAAATATAATTGGCATAAGTGCATTCACAGAGAGCAATATAATGACAGTTTTGACTGGATATAGTCTATATAAATTCAACAATTTTACGCACTTAAAATTCAACAATTCTTTGAACGCTCATAAGTTAATGATTGAATATAGTGCTGGATATTCAACGTTACCTGATGATATTAAACATGCCATCAAGTTGAAAATCGGAGAATACTTTGACGTTGAAAAAAATGGATATATACCGACCAACTTGCAAAAGTCAAAATCTTTTGAACGCTTACTATCACCTTATATACTAATTGCTTAATGAATGAGAAAGATTATAAAAAATTATAAAAGTAGTATTCTAGGCTTAGCATTTGTACTCGTTGGTATTTACCTATTAGTCCTATCAATCACGTTTGACTATTGGATAATTGGTAGTTTAATAATTGGTGGTCTAATGCTATTATATAGTGGTGATAAATTTATAGAGAGGCTTGAAAAAATACTTTTTGGCAAAATCTTATTTAAGAATAAGGAGGAACAACAGTAATGAAGAGTATCACATCTATCCTCCTAATGACATTCGAAAAGGAATTTACGAAACTTCATAATGCAATCGGATGGCTAATTACTTCAACGATTTGGCTAACAACAAATATTGAAAAGATAAATAACCTATTGACTGCATTACTTACGCTTTGCTCAATCATTTGGGTTGTTGTCAAAATCATCTTAGCAATAAAAAATAAAAGAAATGATTCAGACCAATAAGCTAACCGAATTATTAAAGGTAAAAGAACTTTATACTGTAAGTGCCACTACTTACGGTGAGCCAATTGAAAGTTACAAAACGGTTGCAACTATATATGCAACTATAACCAATCAACGTGGTAATATTTCTTTCAACAGTCTACCGGGAAATGTATATTCTGATTCAATTTCCTTCTACATGAGGTATTTCCCTGCATGTAAAAAAGGAACAAGAATTGAATACAATTGCCAAGACTATGAAGTGATAAATTTCACTCATGTACAACGCAATCAAGCAACAATAATAGAATGTATAGGGATTAAATAACTATGGGAAATCAAATCAAATTCGAGATACTTGGCATTAAAGAAGTACAAAAAATGCTTGCCGACATTCCTAAAGAATTCACGGACAAAATTCAATTCGATTTGAATAAAGCCGCTGGTAAAATAGTGCAAAAAGAACTACAGCAAAGTGTACCAGTTGGCAATAACGATAAGTCAAGTAAAAACAAAGCAGAAAACAATACTATAGTTACTAAGTCAGAAAGTAAATCGGGGGTATATGTCGGCTTAAATAAACGTGCTTGGTATATCAAATTGATTGAGCGTGGCACAAAAGTACGTCAAACAAAAGGGCGTGGAAAGTATAGAAAGAAAGCAAATAGAGGTACTATAAATAGAAAACCATTCATCGAATCTGCTTATGATCGTGCAGCACCAAAGGCAGTAAAATACCTATCAGATAACTATCTGAAATTATTAAACAAGGCAATCAGAAAGCAAGTGAGAAAGGTCATAAACGCAACTAAGAAAAAGTAAAGAGTATTTATAAAGTAAATGAATAAAACACTTCAAAATTTAATATACGGTGCTTTAAAAAATGCCTTGTCCGGGACGACAATTGACGTATACTTTCTATATCTGCCAAATGAAGACTTATTGAAGAAAGTCACCTGTGTATATGAGATTAACAACACGGACAATCTGAATACTTTTGAAAGTAAAGAGGCGATTAAAACATACACGTTAAGAATCAAAATTAACGCTCCAACCACTACTGGTTTTTCCAATTATTCCGATAGGATAAAGTCACAGATATATTCTATTGGAAATATGGTAACGCTTATAGATGAAGAAACATTCTTTGACAACGAGTTGAATATTTTCACAGAGTATCTACAATTTGAAGTAAAGTAAGTATTTATAAGTAAATAATATTATTCAAAACATAAAAACAGATTGACTAGCACAGACGTAAGATATTTCGAATCAGGATTTCTTGTAATTACTACAGGAACAACTGGTTCAGCACTTTTAGGTTTAACAGATATAAGCCTAAACTATACTGTTGAGACCGAAGAACTTTTGGTTTTTGACAATAACTTTTCAAAATTAATCGCCCCTACCTTTAAAAGTTGGACTGCTTCTGCAGGTGGTGTATTCACAAGATTAAGTGGTGATACTACTCACCCACAATCTGGCGAAACTAAAGTTACTGGTGGTTACGGAGCTGACCAAATTTTGGAACTTGTGAAGACTAGACGTACCGACTTGAAAATGATAATGAAGTTAGCAACCGGTATATATCAAACTGGTAATTGCTTATTGACTTCATTTGAAGTTACTTCAAGTGCGGGGCAACCGTTGACTTTTACCTTAGAAATTACAGGTACTTCCGACTTAACAAAATCAACCACTTAATATATATAGTGATTGGTTATTAAAATGGCAAAATAACTTTTAAAGATTTTTAGAATTGGGGGCGACAACGTGAGTTTACTTGCCATTTAACACGTATCGCATTCCAATTCTATTTTTATTTTTATGCACTACATTAAATTTAAAGAACAAGAATTACCTATAGCAATTGACTTTGCAGTAATAAAAAATACTTCAGCTAAATTAAAAATAACTCTGCAAGAATTTGAAACAGCTATTAACGACATGGAAAAAACAGAAGTTATAGCGTTCGAAGCTCTTAAAAGAGGTCATAAACTTGAGAATATACCATTCAATATCAAAGAAACAGACGTTGAAGATATACTTTCAGAGGAGCAAAATTATGCTAATTTCCTTCACATCTTCACACAATCAGTTTTGAAAATGTTCACACCTTCAAAAAAAAATTAAACAGTAATCAGCCTGTACTTTCTCAAGAAGAAAAGGAGATAATTTATAGTTATGATTATCTCCTTTCCTTGTTTGTTAATTTCTTCAATTATAGTGTTGAGCAATTCGACTTGCTTACTCCCGTTCAAGCGAGTTTAATACTTGATCAACGAGAGAGTATACAACACGATCATTACCGTTTTTTACAAAATGAATTTAGGTTGAATAACTATTTTACTGTTGTCACTACTCAAGGGAGTAAGCAGATAAAAAGACCTAGTGACTTATATAGGTTTCCAGAAGAAGAAGAAATAAAGAGAAAAGTTGAAATAAAATCTATTATAGATAATAAAGCTGATGACAAGTTCTTGCGTGCATTATTGAACATCAACTAAGTATTTATAGTCAAAGTACTATAGATACATGGCTAAAGGTGGACAAATTTTACAAACATTACTTTTCAATATTGAGAGCAACACAGCCGATTTAAAGAAAGGGTTAAGCGAAGCACAAAATCAGATTTCAACTTTCGGAAAAGGCATTTCCAAAATCGGTGATTATCTAAAAGGAGCATTTGCGGCAACTGCAATTATAGGTGCTGCAAAAGAAGTATTTGCTTTCTCTCAAGAAATTGGAAAGGCAACAGAAGCCGTCAAATCACTTACTGGTTATATAGGTAAAGATTTGGTTGACGCAACTGCGAAAGCAAAAAGTATATCAGATACATTCGATATACCTTTCGAAAAATTACTGGGAAGTGCTAGAGCCGTTTCAAAAGAATTTGGTATATCTATACCTGATGCTTTGGATAAAATCCGTGATGGTTATGCACTCACAGGATCAGAAGAATTCCTTGATATACTTAAAGAATATCCGGCACAATTTGCAAGCATGGGTAGTACTGCTGATGACTTCTTCAAAATCGCAACTCAATCAATTAATGAAGGTATATATTCTGATAAAGGTGTTGATGCTGTTAAAGAATTTGGTTTGCGTATTCGTGAATTGACACCGGCAACAGATAATGCCCTGGCTGCAATTGGACTTTCAGGTACACAGATACAAAAGGAAATTGCAAACGGTACGTTAACCACATTTGAAGCACTTCAAAAAGTAAGTAAACGCTTATCGCAATTTAGTGATGATAGTCAGGAAGTAGGTATGGTACTCGCTGACGTGTTCGGTGGTGCCGGTGAAGATGCAGGGGTAAAATTTGTAAAATCTCTTGGTGATGCTTCAATTAAATTTCAAGATTTAGTCGCTGGTGCGAACGATAGTCAACAAGCACAAATCAGATTAGCACAAGCAAACGAAGAATTAAATAAAACATGGGTTGAAATGTTTGGAGAGTCTTCAACGACTTTCAATAACATTAAAGCGAATGCATTAGAGATCGCAAGTAAATCTATAGTTGCAATTAAAAAAGCAGTAGTCGATACAATAAATTTTTTTATTGAACTATATAATGAATCATTATTATTCAGGGCAATAATTCAAAATTTAGTCTTCCAATTCAAAACATTATGGGAAGTAATTAAATTAGTTGGATCATTACTATTGAACACTTTTAGTAATGCAGGAGCGATCATAAAAGCAATCTTTACTGGTAACTTCGCTGCTATACCAGAACTATATGCAAATGCAATCAAACAAGTTGTTGAAGACACAAAGCTATTTGCAAGCAATATAGGTGAGAATTTAAAAGATGGTGTACAGGCAGTACTTACGAAAGATAAAATCAAACTTATCACGGAAGACGAAGCAACTACACAAGGTCAAGCCGTTGGTAAAGCATTTCAGAAAGGTATATCTAATGTCACACAAACTTTTACACCTGATGAGAATAAACTATCAATTCAAAAGGGACAAAATAAAGGACTTCAAGCGATCAAAATTCCTATCAGTCTTGATACTACACAAATCAGTAAGGATGTTGAAAAACTTGATGAACAATCGAAGAATTTAAAAATAACATGGCAAACGCTTGGTGACCAAATTGACGAAACACTAAACGATGTCTTTGTAAGTGCTATTGGCAACGCTGCTGACAGTTTAGGCAATTTAATAACCGGTCAAGAAACCGATTTTAAATCTTTAGTTACATCTGTTTTACAGGGCTTAAACAAAATCGTACAAGGTCTCTTTGCGCAAGCTATAGCAGGTATGATCGCGGGTGAGTCAACCAAAGGTATAATCGGGTTGGCAACTGCTGCAATCGGTCTTGGTGCCTTAACTGCTATGTGGCAATCTAACGTCCCAAAATTCGCTAACGGTGGTATATCAGGTGGTGGTATAGCTATGGTTGGTGAAAGAGGACGTGAATTAATTAATCTACCAAGTGGTAGTAGAGTATCAAGCAATTTTCAAACAGAAAAAATGTTAGGTGGTAACACGCCTCAAGCTATACAAGTATATGGCATGGTGCGCGGTGAGGATATATATTTTTCAAATCAAGAAGTCGAAAGACGCAGAGGTAAATCAATATAAAATATGGCATACGGTTTAAAATATTTTTCAAAAATAAGAGACTTAGACGACAAGATATTTACCATCAATCTTAAACAAGACAGCTATTCAGGGCAAGTATATGAGATTGAAAAATATCCTATCAATCCTTTATCTCTTACATATAGAGCAAGTAGTAAAGAAGACGACCTTAGCGTACACGGAAGTGAAGTTAATTTTACATTCTATAGTGACGGTACTAATTATGACGATTTATTCACATCTGAAATAAGAGACTGGAAAGTCGAAGTAACACAACAACAACAAACAGTAATTTCAGAGTCTATAGACTTAACAACTTTCGATCTTAACGGTAGTGGTCAAGATTGGGTTGATGATGCACCCTATATAAAGAGTGATATAACCGTTTTCTTAGGGTCTCCTACTCCAACTAAACGCGCTTACTATCCATTAGTATTATCATCTGGTAGTACTGTTGACGTTGACGTAAAATTTACTTACGACCAAACATCATTTTCAAATACTTGGAGTGTAACATATACTGTTGGTTTGATGAATGCTGCCTTGAATACTATAATTAATAGTAAGAGTATAGTTGCCTCATATCCGACAACTGCGAGCACGGCTACGGTTACTTTAACAGCGACAACACAAAATGCAGCGTATATATATGTCCATGCTCTTGTTGATTACGTAAGTACTTCAACTAATACTGGTACAGTAAGGTGCGAATTATTGGTGCCTTCAACCCAAGAATTTGAAGAAATACTTTATTGGAGTGGCTGGCTACAACCGGATAACCTAACAAGAAAATTTGTCAATCCCGCATACTATATTAATCTGAATGCTACTGACGGGTTAGCGGAATTGAAAGATATTCCCTACCCTGTTGAAGCTATTACCGGCACAACAGGCGAAACAACAGTTCCACAAATTGAAATTTTAAAGACTATATTATCGCAAACAGGACTTGAACTAGATATACTTTCGCAAGTTAATTACCGAACAAATACAGTAAGTGGAAGTGATAGCCTATTTTCAAATGTATATGCAAATCAAAACAGATATGTTAAAAATGAACGAAACGGGAAACGTACCTATTTGAATTGTTACGATGCACTATCCTATATTTTAGAAGCGTACAACGCGCGTATATCGCAAGTAGAAAATAAGTGGTCTATAATTCAAAAATTTGAAATATTTACTCCATTAACTACATTCAATTGGAATGATTTGTCCTATACACGTGAAAATAGAGATAGGACAATAAATATTGATAGTTATAGAAGTAAATTCGATAGTGATGAGTTATCAAAAATTCGTCCGATCAAGCAAATAAATCTAACATTCTTTAATAAAAACGTTGGAGAAAGCGTTGTTCCAAATGGGAATTTCCTTGCTGGTATATCTGGATGGAATAATACACCTTTCGGTACAGGCGAATACGAATTGTTTGAATGGTCATCAGGTAATACTTCCTTATATACTAAGGTCGATACGAGTTATAGTTACGATCCTTCATACGGTCGATTTATTGTTGAAAGCGATCCAATAACTTTGGAAGCCCTTTCAACAGGAAGTACATTAAATGTATCATTTGATTTCAATCTATTTAATTATAGTCATGATTTACCCTCATGGCAGGGTCAACGATATGTATATGCATGGTTGAAATCAGGATCAACAGTAATTGCAAGCAGTACGGCAACTGCAAATCCATATTACTATAGTTCAGAGAGTCAATTTACCTTCACAACAAGTCTCCCGTTTAGTGTTACAGGCGATTACACATTAGCGTTGCTTATTACCTTAGAAAATAATGGCTGGAATAGTGCTGAAATCTATTGGGATAATATAACGGCAGTCCAAGAATATCCGCAGACCATCACGTATGATAAATATTATAACGCTATTGCAGCGGGTCAACAATTTGGAATCCAAGAAGTTGACAAAGAGCTATATTTTTCACAAGGTATTCAACAAAATGACGTGGGTAATTTGAAATATAATCCAACTGGACTAACCACAACATGGAGTAACAACGACAGTAGTGTCCTGAATGAATCACATCAACATCTATACGCATACGAAAAATTGAAGTTCTCAAGGTTCTTTAAAAACTATTTGAAAATAACTTTAAAGGCGGGTACTGAAATCAATTTCAATAGTGTAATTGAATTCGATGGTAAAAACTATATGATTTCTGGATATACTTATAATATCCAAATGAAAGACTTGTCGATTCAACTAATCGAATTACTTACCGATGATTTCACGTTGAATTTTACACAAAAAACTTTACTCTCGGTTGATGGTGAGGTTGGCTAATAATTGAAACTTAAAAAAGTATTTATAGGCATGGATAACAGACTAATTGAAAAAATACAAAATTATAAAATCGATAGAATAAATAAATTGATACCTCTTGTTTATAGTTTAAAAAACGCAAACAAAAGAGAGATAGGACTAATTGCACAAGAAGTTCAAAAAGTTGAACCGCTATTGGTTAGTACTGGAAGCAACGGCATTCTCGTAATTGATTACGAACAATTAACCGTTGTCTTACTGTCATATATTCAGCAAATGGATGACCGACTAACAGCAATTGAAAATAACTTGAAGCAAGAAAAAGCAAAGAAGAATGCAAAACTATAACATATCAAAATGTGCTGACTTGCCTTTGTCGATCAAGAGAGGCGATACTTTCTATTTAAATTTTATCGTTAAGTATAATGATGAAGCAGTTGACTTATCATCATACACAATTGCAAAAATGCAAGCAAGAGAAAACGAGTATAGCAGTCCGGTACTGACATACAGTTCAAGCGGTGGCACTATAGATATATCTTATCTTAATGCTGGACAAATAATAATCAACGGCATTACTGATGATGTGCCGACAGGACAATACTATTACGATATAGAATTGTCAAACGATAACTTTATTGAGACCGTTGTAAGCGGCAAATTGATAATAGACGATGATTATACAAGATAATGGATGCTATGAAAGATATTCAATTGAAATAATAAATTCAGGAGACACAGCAACAGCAAGTGCTGGTCAAAGCATTTGGAATATTCAAAATATAGGGAGTGGTGTTGGTATATACTCGGGCAAAACCGGACACACAGCACTTTTCAAAACATTAGTAGCAGGTAGCAATATAGATATAACTAGTACTGACAACACTATCGTGATTTCTTCAAGCGGTGGTACTTCAAGTAACATTAATGCAGCCAACGGACTTACGAAAGTCGGTGATAATATAGTACTAGGTGGTACATTAACTGGCAATACAACTATTGACGGTGATGGTAATCAGTTTGTCATGTTTGGACTTAATATTTTTGATATTGCAGCGGATCAACTTTCAATAGCTGGTGGAACAACGCAAGAAAGTGTTATTACTACAACAGATAATTCGTTAAGTGTACAGGCAAAAGAAAGTATAACTTTAGGTACTACTGATTTTCCATCAAGTTTTATTGTTGATGCGAACACGGAATTAAATGCAGATACTAGTTTTAATATCAACACGCCTTTAGTAAATATTAACGCGCTAAATACAAATGTATCAGGCAACTCGCTGAATATTTATACTACTGGTAATACTATCATTAGTGGTGGTGCTGGATTTCAAGGTGCAAAATACAATCAAAATTATGCTTCAAATTTTGTCCCAAGATCAATACCTGATGTTGGCTTCGTTACTGGTTTCACAAACTATATTATCACAAATAGTAATCAATTCACAATAAGTAATCAACACAAGAATACCAGTATATATTTTACTAATACAGGTACTACATCAGTATATATTCCAGATACTGTTGATAGTGGATTAACATTTACATCTATTCGTACCGCTGGTGCTGGTATTGTAACACATATAGCTACTGGTACATCTAGCTTAAATTCAATTGGAAATAATTATTCAATTGAAGTTGAAAATTGTGCATCTACTTGGCAATATATAGGTGATTCTGAATGGTATGGGTTTGGTGCCCTTGGTGCTCAATCAACAGGAGGTACTTCGTCTTTAACTGCCAATAATGGATTAACAAAAGTTGGTTCTAATGTTAGATTAGGTGGAACATTAACAGGTAATACTTTAATTGATTGTAATAGCAATTATGATTTTTCACTTAATAATGGGCGCTTTATCAATATTAATGCATACAGTGGCATCAGTATATCAGACGGTTATAGTAATAGTATTGTAATTGATGTTAGTGGTATAAATATTGGCAACTTTAATTTACCTGCTACTATATACAGTATGAATGGAGGATCACTTCAAATGACTGATGCATCAGTTTCATTAACATCGAACACAGGCATAACTATAGTTGGGGATACTGTCCAAATCACAGGAGCATCAAATACTTTTCTACAAGCTGGAAATCAAATAAAAACAAATAGCAATTCGGTTGAATTTAATATTGTTACAGACTTTAATATTTATAACTCAACAACTAATAACTTCTTATCTCAATCTGCTGCTGGTACTTCAATCAATTTAGATGAACCTAACGGAGGTGTATTCAGCGTAAATAATTCAGGTACAATATTTTCAATTGACCAATCAGGTAATACACAATTGAATTTAGGTAGTGATGCCACTAACGATATATATAGTAGAAATTCTTTAGGTCTTTTACAACGAATAGCTGCTGGTACTGGTGATACAGTATTAATGATGAATAGTGGTGCAACTACACATATATATTCAAAAATCACAAGTAATAATATCGCAGCTAATGCAGTAACAACAACAGCGATAAATAATAGTGCAGTTACAATTGCAAAACTTGCAAACTCTGCTGGCGGTACACGTATAATTGGTAGATCAGCAAACTCTGCAGGTGTATTGGGTGAAATCGCAGCAACTACAGATGGACAATCATTACGTAGAGTTGGTGGAGTGTTGGGATTTGGAAATGCAAGTACTGTATCATTTACTGTTGGTACATTACCAAGTGCAGCAACAGCCGGACAGATGATATATGTATCTGATGAATCAGGAGGTGCAGTAATTGCCTTCAGCGATGGAAGTAATTGGAGACGTGTAACAGATAGAGCAATAGTATCATAATGAATATAGGTGTAATTCAATCATCAAGAAATTTTCTAAACGCTACCAATTTAAACAAAAAGCCAGTAGCGAATAATATAGTATTGTCAAGTAGTGGCAATACATATTCAGTTAGTTGGGATTATTATGATTTCGATGGCGACCTCGAAGATGCACCTTTACCTATTTCAATTCCTTCATATAGCGGTGTTTTGGCAGTTGATCAAATATTAATTGGTTCCCATACATATAGTCAAATAAATGGTGCTGCTGAAGGCAATTCTTTACATAAATGGTATTCTGCTGATGATATTGATGGTACTAATGAAACGTTAATCGGAACTAGTGCTAATATTACTTTAACTGAAGATGAAGAAAATAAACATATTAAGTATGAAGTAATACCGGTAACAATTGGTGGGACAAGCGGGCTTACTTCAAGTACTAATTATAGTGAAAGCACAGTAACAGTATCGTTAGTTGAAAGAAAGATGTATATATCATTTGGTAGTTCAACATCACCTTTAGTTACTGGCTTTACTGATACTTGGAATCACGCCTATACAGATAATCCTGATCAGACTTATAAATTATTATCATTAAAGCGTAGTGATAATGTAACAACTTCAATTGGACTTGTGATTGATCTAGCTATGAGTGATAATACTTTGGGAGTAACTACAAATAACAATACTGGTATATTTCCTGATGCTGCTATGCGTCAACTTTGGTTTAGTACTGGTACACGTGGCTTCTCTCTTACTGGCTTAACTGATAACACACAATACAATAGTCGTATCCACGCTGGTACAACTAATTCTGGTGTTAATCACGCAATTATGACTTTTGATGGTGAGCAAAAAGAAATTGCTGACTGTAGAAATAATACTTCAACTGCTTTGGAATGGTCGGCAAAATATCCAACTAACGGTAATCTTACTGTACGTATAATTGATGGTACTGGTTTATCACCAATAAATTGCATGGAATTAACGTGGCTTGAACTTCCTTAAAATAACCTTATAATAATTTAATTATGATTTGGCAACAACATATCTATATAACAAAGGGTTCACAATCGATGGTGAAAATAAGATAACTTATGAAGCAGGTAATAATATACAGTTCCGTCTTAATTACTTATTAACAAAATACCGTGCTGTTAGTTGGGAGTTTATAAACTCTGAAACTAAAGAGGTCATTACTACTAGTACAGATAAAGACCCTTTAGTATCATTCTCATTTGCACATGGCACTAAGGGTATAGATGTAAAATTAACTATTGATTTTGGTATACACCGTACTGTCTTTTACAAGAGAAGAAGGGTGGTTATAGTACCAAATACTTCAACTGCTGTTTGGACATTAAGTGATTTATCAAGTGCACCGCAATACAACGGTCATACTATAGTAACAGCAGCAGCCCTTGAACATAGGATTGATGGACAATATTTTGCACCCGGTGACATTATACATATTGCGGGTAATATATCTTCTGAACGTATCAGATGGAATAATTTCAACGGTGCTGCTGGTAATCCTATTATTATAACCACAAATAACACTACACAGAGAACAATCACTAAGAGTAATACAACCGAAGACGATGTAATGCAGATTGGTGATAATTGTAATCACGTTTGGTTTTATGGTAAGAAAGATTCTAACGGAGTTAGAAGTATAAAATTAATCAACGGTGGATTTAGTGCACAACAATTTAATGGTGCTGCAAATGCTTGTAACGATGTAAGAATTTTTGGTATTGAAGTATATCACGCTAAGAGTACCGGTATTAAAATGAAACTTGATACTGTCAATCGTATCACAGGTGGATTTGATGATTGTTGGGTATATGATTGCTTAGTACAGAAGTCCGGTAACGAAGGTTTTTACGAAGGTTATTTCAAATATGATTGGGATTCAACTTTTAATGGTGGTGATTATCATCATGTGATGAAACGTTTGAAAGTTTTTGCTAACGAGGCAAGAGAATGTAAATGGGATGGTATACAGGTATCATCTTGTGATGAGGACACGGAAGTATACTATAATGTTTCAATTAATAATGCTACTGGCAACACCTCAAGCCAAAATTTTGAAATGGTAATGAATGGTGGTTTTGCTGGTCATTTTTTCGGGAATGTAATTATCAACACGGTAACAAAAGGTGGTGTACAATTGCTTGCCAATAAGGACAGTTATGTATATAACAACTTTGTGTATTGTCCATTAGCACAAAATGCTTTATTCATAAGAAGAACAGATAATCCAGATTACAGTTCACCATCAGGAGTTTATTTACATAATGATCCTTATGCATTTGTATATGTATTCAACAATACATTTGTTAGTGCTCAAGACTCGGTTTATATTTTAGATGCTAATGATGAAACTACAGGTATAGTTCCGTTATCTGGATTAACTTATATCAATAACGCTGTTTATTATGGAGGTGCTGCAATTGAAGGTCAACTTCGATATAACGAACCTGCTGGTGCAAGTCAAACAATAATTATTAATAACTATGTGAGTAGTACTGTTGCTGGTTTAGGCGTATCATATAGTACAGGTTCAAGTACCTGTGATTTTAATAATGATTCAATAGTACCAGCAACAGAAGGTGTTGACCTAAGTGCCTATATTGATGTGAATAATTTATTATCTCAGATGTTTACTGACATTAACGATCAATACATACCAATAAGAGGTAAATGGCATCCCGGCCATAGTTCAAGAATTGGAGGCCACGAAAGTATAAACGAGCCTGATGTGACTAAGACACAAATCCAATGGTATCAAACTGATGACGTTACAAGAGTTAAAATTCCTGAAGCATACGGTTCTGAATTTAAAAGTTATGCTTTGATTGATGAAAGTAATTTAAATAAGAAAATTGCAAGTGTTAAGCCAATAGCGAAAACAGGGAATAAAATAGGAATAGAAGCATTTGGTACGGAATCTATCAACTAGCGAAATTTCTAAACTTAGTATTCTTACTGTCAAAAATATTTTCGTACCTTTGCTACCCCGAAACAAAAAATAACCAATGGTTATTAATGTATAAAAAAAGAAAAGGGGGAGACGCCCCCCTTTCCAGATCAGAAGTACTTACTTCTTCGGCTTTTTGTCACTCTCCTTCACCGTAGTGGCAGGATGAGTTTTTGCATAACCGGGCTTAACATACTCTCCGGTTTTTGCGGAACGATATTTAGACATAGTTCTAAATTGTTTAAACGTCATGGCTGCGGGAAATTTTAAAGGATATGCTTCGAACATATCCACCCTTTTTCAGTATTCCCGTCCATAGACATTTAAGGGTCAAGAGTAACAACGAATCTTGTATTTAAAAAGTTCATTTAAAAAGCCGGTTTTTACTGGCTTTTTTTGCTATAAAAAATGGGTAGCCTTTCGACCACCCATGGGCTTTACATTCAACTAAGCGAATCGACACAACGGTTTTTCTCCTCTATATCCAAAGATATATCATCGTTTTAGATATATCATCCCTCACGCAATCATCAGGATGATATATAAGGATTAGCCACGACCAACAGGTAAATAATATATCCTAGTGATATAATTATACCTAGAGCACCAATAACTACAGTTGCTCTCTGTTCATATTCCATGTTTTTCCACCACTTTTTCATAAGTCTTACTTGTTAAAGGGTTGATACTGGTATACTTTAACATCGTACACGGTGGCTTTTCCATGTGCTTGAAAACCTATACTGTTTACTGAATCAGTAAGGAAAAACTCATAGGCTATATTCGAGGAGTCTTGAAAGACATATCTATCCAACTCTATTAGTTGTCGCTTGCCCTTTTTAAGATAAAGAACTATAGCAGTACTATCAGCCTTTGCATTCACTCCTATTCTATAGTAACCAGAAGGGAAATTAGACTGCATCAGCAAAGGGGATACATCGGTACTTTGGACACTTCCGTTATCAACTACGAAAGGTGAAGTTGGATAACCTAAGTCAGTAAATTCGATCCATGGCTGAATAGTATTACCCTCAAAGCTTGAATTTTCGAATTGAGGTACAGCAACAGAGCTATTTCTTCTTTCTTCAGCACTAACTTTAATAGGTAAATTTTCTTCTTGAGGGATTATTTTTTCTTCGGAACAAGAAAAAATCAGGAGTGAGAGCAGAAGACAACATCGCACTTTGTCATACAACGTTGTCATACAATAAAACCCTAAGTAACTCATATACAGAGCCTTAGGGTTTAAAAAAGAGGTCTCGAGCGGATTCGAACCGCTGTAGGAGCTTTTGCAGAGCTCAGCCTAGCCACTCGGCCACGAGACCTTTCAAATGTGTGAAATAGTGTGAGTGTGTTATTTGTTACAAAGCACAAAACTATAAAAATCAATTGTGTTTGCAACGTAGTAAAAAAGAAAAGGTGGCCAATTAAGCCACCTTTCTTCTTCTTATTTCAGAAAAGGTTATTCACCCTTACCTTCACCACCCTGCATTTTTTCTTTCAGCGCGCTTAACGCTTCCAGATCTCCGAGGGTAGACTTCTCGTTCTGTTGATTTATAGATTGGATAGAAGCTCCTTTAGCAGGGGCTTTCTTACCACCTTTAGCGGCTCCAGCAGCAGCTGCAGGTTTCTCTTCGTCAGCTGACCAGATTGATTTGTGTGAAAGCACAATTCTTCTGTCTTCTTTAGAGAACTCAAGCACTTTGAAGTCTAGTGATTCACCAACTTCTGCTTTTGAGTTATCTTCTTTCGCAAGATTCTTAGCTGCAACAAATCCTTCTATACCGTATGGCAATTCAAGTACTGCGCCTTTATCATTTTTGTTGATGATAGTAGCTTTGTGTACTGAACCAATTGTAAATACAGTTTCGAAAGTATCCCAAGGATTTTCTTCCATGTGCTTATGGCTGAGAGCCAATCTGCGGTTCGCTGCATCCAATTCAAGTACTTGTACTTCCATAGATTCGCCAACTTTCACAAACTCAGAAGGATGTTTAATCTTCTTCGTCCAGCTCAAGTCTGATACGTGCACAAGACCATCGATACCTTCTTCAAGCTCGATGAAGAGACCGAAGTTTGTAAGGTTACGAACGATGCCTTTATGTTTTGTACCAACAGCGTATTTAGAAAGAACATCCTGACGTGTCCAAGGATCTTCAGTAAGTTGTTTGATGCCGAGTGACATCTTGCGCTCATCGCGATCAAGCGTCAATACAACAGCTTCAACTTCGTCACCAACTTTCATGAAGTCTTGTGGATTGCGTAAGTGTTGTGACCAGCTCATTTCACTTACGTGGATCAAGCCTTCAACACCAGGTTGCAGTTCAAGGAACGCTCCGTAGTCAGCTACGTTTACGATCTTACCTTTCACTTTAGAACCAACCTGGATTTCAGCAGCAAGCGCATCCCAAGGATGAGCTGTAAGTTGCTTCATACCCAGAGAAATTCTCTTCTTGTCTTCATCGAAGTCAAGTACAACAACCTTAACCGTCTGATCAAGCTTAAGAACTTCTTCCGGATGGTTGATACGTCCCCAGCTGATATCAGTGATGTGAAGTAATCCGTCAACACCACCAAGATCGATGAACACACCGAAGTTGGTCATGTTCTTGATAACGCCTTCCAATACCTGACCTTTTTCAAGGTTCGTAAGGATAGCGGCTTTCTGTTGCTCAAGATCTTTCTCGATCAGTACTTTATGCGATACAACTACGTTATCGTTCGTGTAGTTGATTTTCACAACTTTCACTTCGATGTTTTTATTTACATAGATATCGAAATCGCGGATCGGCTTAACGTCGATCTGTGAACCTGGCAAGAATGCCTCGATCCCAAATACATCCACGATAAGACCACCTTTTGTTCTGCGTTTAACAAAACCTTCGATAACCTCATCTTTATCCAATGCAGTCTGCACATATTCCCAACCTTTAACAAGCTTCGCTTTTCTGCGGCTTAGTACAAGTTGTCCCATAGCGTCTTCACGCTCTTCAATGAACAAGTCAACTACATCTCCGATCTTCAAATTCGTCATCTCCTTGAATTCAGCCAATGGTACAAGACCATCAGACTTGAAGCCAATGTTCAAAATAACGTCACGATCGTTGATACCTACTACGGTACCTTTCACTACTTCACCACTGTTAACAGAAGTAACGGTACCAGAGTACATTTGCTCCATCTCAGCACGTTTCTCTTTTGAGTATCCTTCTCCAAAACCTTTAGAGTCGAATGCTTCAAAGTCAAACTGACCTGGGATCTGCTTTTCGTACTTAGCTTTCTTTAATTCTGAAACCGGAATGGCTTCTGTTGTGATTTCCTCTTTCTGGAGGGATTTGATTTCTGCTAACGGATCATCTTCGTCAACATCGATCTTTACTGATTTTGTCTTAGAAGCACCTTTCAAAGGTTCCTTCGGTTCAACAGGTTTTCTGGGTCTTTCACCAGGTTTCTGTGATTTTGCCATGTATTAGCCCTTTAAGTACATGCAGCAGCCGGGCGGACTACTACAAATTTGTTTTGAATTCCCTTGAAGTAATGACAAGGGCCTGTTCACCCGAACAGGGGTGCAAAGGTACTAAATTTGTAATGAAGTATAAATGTGTTGCCGTGCGAATGTTTCATACAAAGTAAAAAGCCCTCATGAATAAATCAGAAAGGGCTTTTCGGGGTTTGGTTAAAAAGTCTTTGCTATGGAATATCCTCAAACTTCAATGTACCGATAGCATAATTGATCAGCAACCTTTGGAACATCAGTGTGAATTTCGAATTCTGAAAATCACCTTGCGCTTTGATATAGGCCTGGTTTATGATCGTGAGTTGTGTAATATCGGAGATTCCGAGATCATAACGTTCCTTTTCCATCTTATAAGCCAGTTCGGCCGATCGCAGTTGTGATTCCGAAGCTGCATAAGCAGTTTTCGCATCGCTGAAATTCTGGAATGCGCGAAGCACATCACTCTTCACGGTAACCTCCACATTCTTATGCTGAATCTTCGCATTCTCGTACGTTACTTTTGTTTGCGCTGCCTGTGCACGGTATAATAATCCGTTATAGATGGGGATGGTTATACTGAGTCCATAGCTTAATTGCGTATTATCTTTGGTGAACTGATCATTAAACGATCTGTTTTCATCACCATAGATATAGTTATAGCGCGATCCATAGGATGCTCCCGCATATATACTTGGCATATACCTTCCTTTCATAGATGAATATCCAAAGTGTGTTGCTTTCTCGTTGTAGTGTGCTTGCTTCAGATCGCTTCTTCGATCCATCGCTACAGTATACATTTCGTCCAGCGAAAGACTATCGATCAATACGGAATTCATATCCCAATCCACCAATGAAACTTCAAAGGCCAGCGGGTCGATTTGCAACGTAATGGCTAGAGTCGCTTTATCGTTTTTATAAGTATTGCGTGCGCGTAGCAGTGTAAGCTCAGCATTTTTTAACTGGTACTCCTGGTTGTAAAGATCAGCTTCGGCTTTACTGCCTAACTCCACTTGCTCTTTGATTTGATCATACTGTACTTTTTGCGTATTAACATTCTCTTCATTGATCTTGATCAATTGCTGATCCAACATGCATAACAAAAACTGATTGGATACATCGCGAATTACATCCTGGCTTGAGCGGTTTACCTGATGAAGTTGTGCTTCATTAGCGCTGTTCGCTTGCCTATAGGAATTAACCTGGCGTAAGCCATTGAAGATCGGCATGTTTGCATCAACCGATCCGTTAACAAAGTCGATAACACCATTGACAACCTCACCGCGGTTTTGGTTAAAGGAGTTACCATCGTTTCGATATGCGCTTCCGTTTGCCTGCACACTCGGACCGAGCTGAAGCAGTGAGGAAGTTTTATTGATCTGCGTATACTCCAGTTGATTTTTCTGTTGATTCAGCGTTACATTATTTTCAAGGCCAATCTTAACAGCGTCCTTAAACGTTAATATAGCAGGAGCCTGTTGTTGTGCATACGCTGAAAGGCTCCACCCGAATACTAAAAGTGTAAATAGTCTTTTCATTTTTACTTTATGCATTAACCAATACTCTTTCATCTGCTACGATTGTACCATCGCCTACTCTTACAATACGTTTACCGTATCGTGCATTTTCTTCAGAGTGCGTTACCTGTATAATCGTGATACCTTCATCATTAAGCTTGCGGAATATTTCCATGATCTGTTTACCCTGATCAGAATGCAGGTTACCCGTTGGTTCATCGGCCAGCAATAATTTTGGTTGTCCAACAATGGCACGTGCTATACCTACTAGTTGTTGTTGTCCACCGCTGAGTTGCTCGGGGAAAAGATCTTTCTTCGCGACCATGTTAAAACGATCGAGCATTTCTGCCACCATGCTTTTACGCTGACTACCGCTTACGCCTTTATATAGCAGAGGTGTTTCAATGTTTTCATATACCGTCAGTTCGTCAATAAGGTGATATGCCTGAAAGATGAAGCCTATATAATTCTTGTGCATATCAGACTTCTGTTTTTCTTTCATCTTGTGCACAGGCTCATCGAAGAAAAAATATTCACCTTCTGTAGGTTCATCCAACATACCAATGATGTTCATCAGTGTAGATTTACCGGCACCGCTTGGGCCCATGATGGTTAGAAACTCTCCTTGTTGAACATCGAGGTTTACACCTTTCAGAATAAAAGTGCGCTGGAAACGGGAGTCCACGTACTTATCGATATCGCGTAGTTTGATCATATTTTTTTTAAAACATTAAAACCGGAGATGAATGTGAATTTGATCTCTTCACACTCCCTTTGCCAACAATGTGCCAATGACTTTTTGCGCTCAGGATGCCTGAAAACGAGATTTCAGGTCATATCGCTTCGTCCGGTTGTGCAAAACGGTGTCCTAAATCGGACAGATCGCTACAGATCTTTTGATCGCTTGAATTTAGAAAACGATGGGATAAAGGATCACATCAACCCTGCGGTTCATTTGCATACCTGAAAAAGTCTGGTTGCTATATACCGGGTTTTCAAGTCCCCAATCCTTAATCGTGATTTTATGCTCGGGGATTTCCTTTTCGAGCAAGAGATGTTGAACGGACTCGCTACGCATTTTGGAAAGCCATTCGTTAAATTGCTTCCCTCCTATAGGATCGGTATGACTGATTAAATGAATCTGATATTTTTCGAGGAGATTGGGAAAAGAATCCAGCCAATGATATAGTTCTAAGGCTTGAAATTCATCTATATCATAACTGCCTCCTCCGAAATATATACTTTTCCGGATTTCATCAGACGGTTGCTCCTGTGCCTGTATAGCTATAGGCAACAGCAAAAACAGTATGATGTATAGACGAACCATATTTTGAAGATAGCGAGTTTATACCGTTAAGCGTAATACTTTATTATACTCCTTCTCTAAAATCGACAGAAAACAATTGCAGTATCACATACAACGTTTATACAAGAAGTTTACGAAGATTTTCAATGTTATCGGCTTCGATGGCAGGTTTATCTTTTCGCCAGCGTTTTATGCGGGGAAAGCGCAATGCTATACCGGATTTATGCCGCGAAGATTTTGCTATACCTTCGAAGGCAATCTCAAAGACAAGCTCGGGTTTAACACTCCGTACCGGACCAAAGCGTTCAATCGTATTTTGTTTCACCCAACGATCTACTTCGCGAATTTCTTCATCGGTTAACCCGCTATAGGCTTTTGTAAAAGGAACAAGTTGCTCACCATCCCACGCCGCAAATGTATAGTCTGTATATAGATTCGCTCTGCGCCCGGCACCATGCATCGCGTAGATCATCACTGCATCTACCGTGAATGGATCTATTTTCCATTTCCACCAATCTCCTCTCCTTCTTCCATTGCGATACGTGGATTCCTTTCTCTTCAACATGATCCCTTCACTAAAAAGATCGCGGGCACGCGAACGCTCTTCTGCAAGTTGCTGCCAGGTATCAAATTGCACCAGCGCAGAGATTCGTAACACAGCATTATTTACAGAACAGATCTCTTCTACTTTTTTTCTTCGCACATCCATAGTCCAGTGCCGAACATCCTCGCCTTGCCATTCCAACAGGTCATACGTAACAAAAGATACCGGGACTTCCTTCAATAATTTTGCGCTTAATGTTTTCCTGCCGATGCGTGTTTGCAAATGATTAAATGATAGTGGTTGATCGTCTTTGAAAGGAAGAATTTCACCATCGAGTACAGTGCCATCCGGAAGCAAATCCAGCATGATGTTAAACTCCGGATATTTATCCGTCACCAATTCTTCTCCACGTGACCATACAAACAATTGCCGGTCGCGTACAATCACTTGTCCACGAATGCCATCCCATTTATGTTCAGCAAACCATTCATGCGGATTTCCTAGTGAACTGACTTCCCCTTCCAACGCATAGGCCAGGTAAAACGGGTATGGCTTTGATATATCTTTCTGATCCTCCGATAACATCAATTGTGTAAAAGTATCGGCTTCGGGCGACCAGTTTCCCATGAGCTTATGAGCCACTATATTTTCACGAGCTCCGGTATGTTTTGCAAGCGCTTTCACCATAAGTTGCTGTGATACACCCATTCGGAATCCACCGGTTATTAACTTGTTGAAGACAAAGCGCTCCGTGCCGGTGAGGCGATTCCAGGCCCATAAAATTTTTTCTTTTTTCTCTTCGATTGTCAATGGCTCGAGCGAACGAATAAAATCGATCCAGTACGTAAGTGATTCATCTGATTCTTCTGCCGGCTCTGGAAGTAAAAGCGTAATGGTTTCAGCAAGATCGCCTACAACATGATAGGATTCTGCAAACAACCACGATGGAAAGCCTGATAATTCGGAAGCCCATGTAGCCAGCAACGTTGTATTAATCGTTCGCTTTGGTCTTCGATGAGACAGCAATGCTATAGACCAAAGTTTATCCTGGTCGGAAACTTTCTGAAAGTATTCCATCAACGCCTTGATCTTGCCAAGCGTTTTGGTGGTGCGATCTAAATCTGTAAATAGTTGCGCGAAGTTTTTCATAGCAGGGAATTAGGCTGCATCAACTCTCTGAGGTTTGAACATTAGCATCGACATCGGAAGATATACCTATATTTTCTTCCATACTTGTCTTATCAGTGCCTTCAATAATTTCGCTCAATTCACCTTCGTATTCTGTTTTCACAGGGTATGCTTCTATACCTTTCTCATTAAGCCATTGTGAAAATATTTCAGCGTAGCCATGGGTAACAAAGACTTTCTCTGCACCGGTTTCCTTTACCGCTATATTCAGACTTTTCCAATCGACATGATCCGATAATGGAAACCCTCTGTCGGCACCGCGTCTTCTTCTTGCTCCTCGAAGCGTCATCCAACCCGAAGCTATACCCAATGAGTACGGCAGAAATCTGCGAATCCACGGAGAGCCTACTGCCGAGGGGGGACAGATCACCAGTGCGCCTTCAAAATCCTGTTTCTTACTCTCTTTCGTAACGCGATGTGTTTCCGGTAAATCTATACCTTGTTGTCGCATCACTTCATTGATTGAGTCTACTGCACCATGCACAATGATCTTTCCGATGGACGTATCTATATTCTTTAAGAGTCGCTGGCTTTTACCCAATGTATACCCGGCTATAACCGATACTTTTCCTTCTGTTTGATTTTTGCGCCACCATGCGTTCATCTCGTTAAAGATCTCCTGCTGTGGTTTCCAGCTATAGACGGGTAGCCCAAACGTTGATTCGGTAATGAAGCTATTACACTTCACCAATTCAAAAGGCTCTGATAGTCCGTCTGGTTCAAGTTTATAGTCACCGGTAAAAACCCAGACCTCACCTTTATACTCTGCTCTGATTTGCGCGGATCCCGGAATATGTCCGGCAGGATGAAAAGAGAACTGAACACCGTTGATATATACCGGGTTCCCATAATCTGCCGTCTCGATCGTATCCATCCGCAGACGATGTTTGATGACAGGAGCTGCAGACGATGAACATAAATAACGCTTATGCCCCCAACTGGCATGATCGGAATGGCCATGAGAGATCAGGGCGCGGTCAACCGGCTTCCAGGGGTCCAGGTAGACATCGGCTTTGGGGCAATAAATTCCGCGTTCGTTAAATTCAAGTAGACTCATCGTTGCAGCATTAAGTGCATAACAAGTAACCTGCTAAAAAGATATACCCACTCGAGAAAAAAGAGTCGCTGCAACAAACAAAAAATCATCATCCGGATTTAACAGACGATGATTTTCATGGTATCATTTATGTTTGTCCTGAATTTTCTTCGGCACATCACATCCGGTTTTTCTACGTGTGTCAGCGAGGTGAAAAATCTTCCAGCCATCTTTCCCTTTGTGCATATGAAATGCATCAACACCACAATGACTAAACGTTTTGCCTATATAAAATCCGTAGTCACACCAAGCTTGAGCGAAGTCGCCATCGATTTGAATCTTCAAATTCCAGATCTCTTCGTACCAAACTTCCGGATGTGGAGTTCCTACAGCTTTGAGGAATCCATCCAATGATGACTCATGATGTATCACCGGGCTGCCTGCCTTATCGCGTGCTATCGTAGCCATTGTTATTTCACGACCAAAAGTTGAATGTACCAAAGCACTATCCCCCTTCTCCATGCCTTTGAACAGATCCGTAATTACCTGCCGAACAGCGGCTTCGTCTGTATTATTTTTTTGTGACCAGGCACAGGTGTATATTCCGGATAACACGAGTAACAGGCAGTAATAACGTTTCATAGGGGGTATAGTTATGTTTAAGAAAGATGTATAAAGCATGGCTATGACTGAATAACATTTACGTTAACGGTGATAATGCACTCTCACTGTCCAAATATTTATTACTTTTATCGCTGCTATTATACCTATTTATGATTCAGAAAAAAATCCCTCTGATACTACTCTGTTCGGTTATTACGCTTTCGGCATGGGCAAATGCGGATAGCCTTCAAACTGCACTTGACACAGCCAAGAACCAATATAGGGTAAAAACGCTCAATGAGTTCTTCCGTAAATATCACGAAAGTGATCCGGCTAAAGCTGTGGGCTATGCCCGTGAAGCACTCAATCTTGCCACAGAGATCAATGATAAAAAAGGTCTTGCTGCTGCCTATAATAACCTTGGCATTGCCTACAAAACACAAGGCGCTCTTGATAAAGCGCTTGAATATTATCTGACCTCCCTACGGACGTACGAGTCATTGAATAACAAGGAAGGCATCGCTACAACAAAAAGTAACATCGCCACCATCTATTCGATGAAGAAGGATTACGGACAAGCCATGAAGTATATGGAAGAATCGTATACTTTGTTTGTCGAGATGAAGGATGAAGATAAAATTATCCGCTCGATGAATAACCTGGGAAACCTGCATAGCGAAATACAGCTATATGAAAAAGCGATGAGCTATTTCTCTCAGGCATACCAGTTGAGTGAGAAAAAGGGAACTGTATATGCTGACCCGTTAACAAACATGGGGAATCTATACTTTCGCCAGAATAATTATCAACGTGCCGTTGAACATTATGAGAAGGCTCTTGAGCTAGAGCGTGAAAGCAATAACAAGTTGGCTGCGCTCAACATCATTGTTAATCTCGGCATCACCTACACAAAAGCCAAACAACCAAAGCCCGCTCAGGTTTACCTTGACGAGTCGCTTCTGTTATGCAACGAGCTGCAGGCATTCTCTTTTCATCCTACGATTTACAAAACCATCGCAGAAAATTATTCGACCCAGGGAAAATGGAAGGAAGCGTATGATGCCCAGTTAAAATACGATGAAACACGTGAGAAGATCTATGGCGAAGAAAGTAGCAGGAACATCGCACAGATGGAAATGATCATGGAGTTTCAGCAGAAGGATAAAGAGTACGATTTATTGAAACAACAGGATGAAATCACCAAGCTAGAGCTCCGGAACAGCCGGTTATTTATAGTGCTTTTTATTTTAGGAGGTTTAATCATACTGGGAGGTCTGAATTTTTTCTATCGGAAAAAACGAGTAAGGCGTATGTAGCAGCCGTTGGTACCGTTTGCGTGCTGCGTTATTTAAACTTAATCTTTGATACACAGCCGTATATAGCTCCAACATCATTTCGTCATAATTTTTAACATAAATCCTTTTACGGTTAGGGCTCAACATATACCTTTGCTCCCGTTAAACAATTACAATCATGTTTCAACAGTTTATTGGAGACGGAGCTAATATTTTCATTGCAATTGTAGCGGTAATCGTGGGTTTTGCTACCTCACTTGGCTACATTGACTTCCTTAAGACAAAAAAGGAACAGAAGAAAGATTAATCGCAGATCAATGCTATACAAATAAAAAAGCCTTGACGCTGCTGCATCAAGGCTTTTTTTATTGAGATGACTTGTCGCCCTTAAAAAGGCGATTTGTATGTTGTTTGCCACTCTTCCCACTTCACACTTTTATAGTGTCCTTCGCCGATGAACTGGGCGATCATATGAAACTCATTCGGTTTGCGATATCCTGGTACAGGCTGGATCATTCTGAACTCTTCGTCTAAGAATACTACGGTCGGATAACTTAACTGGTTATTCAACAACGCTGCTGCTAATTCGTGGTAACCTTTTCCTCCGCTCGGAACGAACTTGAAAGTCTTCCCATTAAAAACTACATCCTCTTTCTGTTCGCCATTAAACTTTACAGCATAGAATTTCTCATTCAACAACTGGGCAACTTTAGGATCGCTAAATGTATTCTTGTCCATAACTTTACACCAGCCACACCAATCGGTATAGACATCAATAAAGATCGGGCGTTTACTTGTCTTTGATTTCTGTATTGCCTCCTCGAAGGTTATCCATTTTACAGGGCCCTCAACTGTCTCTCCGGGGCGATCGATCAACGTCATTGAAGTGATTACCATCACAAAAAGCAAAGCCGCTGCCACACTCAATATTCTTTTCATAGCTGTATTTCTTTCCTGGAATTGCAAAACAAATTTAAGCATTAAAGAGATCACTCTTTTGTCTTTAATCTATTCTGGCCGTTTGGTAGTAACCTTTTACGATGAAGCAGGTAATACACCTGTACGAAAATATAAACACTGTATGTTCGCAACTGAACAGCCTATCGCATCAAATGTCAAGAATCAGACCAAAAACCAGCTTTTAAGTACTGGCACAAGGTTGGTAAAGAGACATTCTGTGAAAAAACGTTTTACATATCGCGAACTTACACTCCTGGTCGGCATCTTAGTAGCCGCCATCGTGCTCTTTACTTTTCTGTCGCGACAATCTTCTGCATTATCCGATTTAACTTCAGATTTCCTGCCCAAGTTCGTAAGTCCTATACAGACTGGTTTAATAAAAGAAGTAATCGTAGATATACTATTTACGAACTGATCGCTTTCGCGGAGCTTCCTTCAGATTAAAGTAATCGCGATTCAGATTAAACACGAGCGAGAATCGGTTTCTATATATAGTGGTGATCTCCTGATCGGAAATAGGAATCTGATATCCATAAAAGAAATCAGCGAAGCCAAGAATGGTAAGACCTATTTTAGGTGTAACCACCAACGACTTTCTATTATCGCCTTCAACATTATAATTATGATCAATGAAGTAAGTCATGTCTAAGGCAGCACCTAATATACCCGCGGTGAATTCATAACCGATCTTCGGGCCCAGCAGCAAATTGCTGTCATCGATAAAAACATCTACCGTACAGTATGGTCCCTTGGAAGCAAGACTTAATGGATGTTTATAGATATCCTGCCAATATATACCTGCTTCAAAAAAAGCTCGATCCTGTACACCCACCCCTACCTTGGGAACGAAGCGTGGTTTTGTCCAATAATATTGAAAAGGCTTCGTGCTTGAAGAGTCACTCCGTTGGGCAAACAGAGTTGCAGTGCAAGAAAGTAAAAGCACTAAAAAAAATCCTACTCTGAAAAGTATGCTACGATCTGTATGCATAGTAATGCAATATAACTTCTATTGCCCGTTTAATAGCCTCGTTGATTGGGAAAAAATCTCGTGCCAACTCAAAATCGATGGCGTGAAGCTGCATATAGTAATTACTCATGACGGGAAGCTTCGCGCCTTCTTCAATCTTGAGAGCCGTTTGTTGATAATTGTCAGCTTGTTCGGTTTTAATGATCTGGCATGTAACAAGCTCGGAGTTGCCATACTTGTTGGTCCGCGCAGAGTAACCGAACAATCTGCAGATCAATCCTCGATACTTATATTCCGAACATAACCCTGCCCCTGCTTGTGTTGGGTTCAGGATAACACAAAGTGATGCATCATTTGCCTGTAGCTTTTCAAACCAGGTATAAGCCAGGTCTTGCTGATAAAGATAATGTGCGAATGGAAGGAATTCGAGAATGGTAGCCTCGATGTCTGCTTTGTAACAACATTTACCACACCCCCAGGCACAGTGAAGTCCTGACCAGGATTGAAATGAAGCGATCTCCTGATCTAATTTTTCAAAGACCTCCTCTATAGCCCTCACTTTTTCTCCAAGCTCCATTGTGCAAAGGTAAGAAAGAAAGATCGCTTATGAAGAAGAGAAGTTATTCCAGTGGTTAGGAAGCCGACATGAATTTGGCAAGACTATGCTTTGCTGTAGCGCGGATTTTGTTTTGTACCATCGGGCTCCAACCAAGGAGTAATCCGGAAAGACCGAGGGCCTGCTTCGACCAACGCCACAAATCGAATGAATCGTGATGCTGGAATATTTTACCGTCTTTAAATTGAAACGATGCGTTGATAACATTATGAACAGGCTTGCCTGTTTTCGAGAAAGTATACCACGCTTCCCACGTACATGTACCTGTATCACCTGCTATATGTATATCCGAGAACGAAACTTTCAGGTCCTTCGAAGAAGTCAGGAGCATCTGCCACATAGCACGTACTTGTTTGGCATTTAGATCCTGAAAAACCGGATCATGAAAGGACGCATCTGCATGGTAGCATTCTTGCATGGCTGCATAATCACGTTTTTGAAATGCCGTATAAAATTGTCGAATCAATAATTCGTGTTGCTCCATTGTATTTGTTTACACCAAAGTAACAAAATACATTCGGCTATAACGCAGTATGCAAGAATACTTTCCATTTGGTAATTATACCTGATCTTTAGTATACGATAATGATATAAGTCCTGTTTCGTAGTGCTTTGTTTTTTGGAGTTTGAAGTATTTACGTTCACGAATCCCCTGGAACAAAAGCTTACCGCTTCCCAATAGTATCGGGTGAACTGAAAGCCACAACTCATCGATCAGGTTGGCATTGATAAATACTGTCGTAAGGCTTGCCCCTCCAAACAACCATATATCCTTACCCTCTTGTTGTTGCAATTCCTTGACAAATTTTATAGCATCACCTTGCACTAACTCCGTTCCCTCTGGCGCCTTGTCGAGCGTATTTGAAAACACGTATGCTTTTTTACCGGCATATATATTTCCGCCTGCTACCTCAAAACTTTTTCTGCCATAAAAAACTGTGTCAATACTTTGCAAAAAACTTTCCATACCATAATCCTGGTCAGTATAGCACCAGTCGTATTCACCGTTAGGTCCTTCTATATACCCATCCAGGCTAACTGCCAATCCTAAAATTATTCTCCGCATTACTATAGTTTGGTTAAATCAATACTCATTCTTTTTAATTCCAGTGTCGTTTTTCTTAATCAGGGAATGGCTGCTCAGGTTTCATTTCTGAGGTGCGGTATAGGTTACTATATCAATACCGATTCCATTCGGATCAACAATAGCAAAGTGTCTGTCGCCCCAAGGCTCATCGCGCAACGGAATCTCTATGGGCACGTTCAGTGCTTTGATCCTTTTATATTCTTCATCCACATTTGCTACCTCTATAGTAAGAAACATTCCTTTTCCCGGAAACGCTTTTTGAAAAAGTGGCTGCTGCGTGGGATGATCGGGTAACAAAAATGCAATTTCTGCCTGATGGCCAGGCGTGTGCATGAGTATATAAAACTCATTCTCGAAGGTTACACCAAAGTTCAGCACCTTGCTGTAAAAATCCTTTGATGCGGTAAGCTTGGAAGTTACAATGCCTGCGTTAAGTTTCATCGTTGGTTTTATTTGTGATTGTGATTGTGCCGAATAAGCTATGAACAAACCTATGAGGCCGACCAGTATGCCGATCATAACAATTATCTTTTTCATGGTTTGATTGTTCAAGTGTGATTTGATATAGTATTCATATATAGTATAGGATGTTCAACTATTGAACCCCCATTTGTATTTCAACTGCGTTGGCTTCAGCATGCTGAAAATCTACATTTACATAGATCTCACGGTTTGCTGCATTGGGAGTAAGCTTGTGCTCAGCGGCGAACTGCATGAGCTTACCGTAGCTTTGTGGAATCTGGTCCCACGGACCATCGTGATCGATCACTGCACATTTGAAAGATTCAGTTCGCTTGAAATGAAATTCACCATCATAATCACGCGGAACGTCCGTTACCGGTAAAGCAATTTCAAGCGTGAAGGGTTTGCTTTCATCACCTGTGAAACCAAAGTAATGCCAGTGGATCGGGCCGGTAATACCTACCTTCTGTTCAACGGCTTCTTTATATAGCTTTTGTCCGACAGACAAGAATGAACCAAGCTCACTTACGCGCGTCTCTGTTCTGAAGAACATAAAATTGATGGGTTTGACTTCCTTGATTTTCATGTGGATGTTTTTTTAATTAAGAATATATAAGCGAATCAACGATCGGTATATGACAACCCTGTGTCATCAGCAAAAAGAAAATTTTATTAATCTTCGAGTTCGAGCATTTCTTTGAGGCGGAAAATATCGCGCGCCTGCGCCTGTAAAAATCGGTTCGCGGCAAAAGGTTCGATTAACTTATATAGTCCACGTGCACGAACCTCGAGTGTAACCTTCATCACCGTGCTTTCATTCGCGGGTTCAAACTCATATGTATAGGTAGAATGAAAAGATTTGTTCTGCGTCACTACGGACCGTTTTTGATAGGGCACGAACTCATCAATCTGACACAACGCATACGAATCACGATCGGCATTTTTATGAACCTCCCTGAACCTGGCTCCTGATGTATTCCGTTCGTCATTCAACCACTCTGTTTTTTCTACATGCTCCTGCCAGGAAGCATTGTTACTGATGTCTGACACGTAATTGAACAAAGCCCTTACCGGCCAGTTAATTTTGACTTGTTGATGAATTGATCGCATACACATTGATTTTTGTACAAACCAACAACCTGCTTATGACAACGGTATGTCAACAAGATTTTAAAAGATTAAAATTTTTATCTGCTCAATAAAAATCCAGTACTTTTCAGAGGTGCAAACCCATACACTCCATTCATGAAAAAACTTACTCAACTCGAAGAATTCGTAATGTTTATAACAACACTGCTCTTATTTTATTGGCTGGGATTGAGCTGGTGGTGGTTTATAGGTTGCATCTTGTTGCCTGACCTGGGCATGATCGGCTATTTACACAACGCCCGCACTGGAGCATGGATGTATAATTTCTTTCACCATCGGGCGATTGCCATTGTGATCGGACTTATCGGATATTTTCTGGGCAATACCGTGCTGGAATTTGCAGGATTGATCCTCTTTTCACATTCCGCCATGGATAGGATGCTTGGCTATGGATTGAAATATGAATCAGGTTTCAAATTTACACACCTGGGAGAAATCGGTCAGAAGTAAAATAAAACTTCATATATCAACTTTAAAAAAAGAAAGGTATCAAAGAGTGAATATACTCTCTGATACCTTTGCACTATATATACTAATTCTCGCTGCGACTACAATGTTGCCGGAGCTTTCGCAACAAACAAGGATTTATACGAGTCGCGATATGCCCAGGCCAGAAAAAGATGTACTACTATAATAACTACACTCATAATTATATTGTCGGGGGCGAGAGCCGCATGAAACAATAAAATATTGATACTCACCGGCATTAAAATAACAAGCGACACGGGTACAAACAGGCCCACTAACAAAAGTGCTCCGAATATAACTTCAACACTTTTCAGAAACGGAAAGAAAAAACCTGATTGAAATAATCCTGACGTAAACGCTTCTGCCTGCGCACTCATGGCCGCTTGTGGCGTTGGAATAAAATGCAGGAAGAAATTGAGACCAAAAACAAAATAGATCAATCCCAATACAACGCGTGCCGCAATCACGGCCACCGATTTAATTTTAACAGACATAAATTATATAGTTTAAAGTATATTAAGCATTAAGCGTTTACCATCTCCTCTTCGAATACCGGATAATCGATATATCCTTTCGCGGTAGAAGTATAGAGTGTGCTGGCATCCAGTTTAATATTCAACGGGAAGCCTTTGCGCAGACGATCTGCAAAATCAGGATTACTGATAAACGGTTTACCAAAAGCCACAAGGTCTGCGAACCCTGACGCGAGATCTTCTTCTGCCCTGTAGAAAGTATATCCACCGGATAAGATCAACGTATTGGTAAACTCTTCACGAATAGATCGCTTGATTGACACAGGAACTTCAGGACCACCGCTGGCACTATGATCAACAAGGTGCATATAGGCTATACCCAAATCATTGAGTTTATTAGCCAGGTATGTATAGGTAGCATCGATCTCTGCATAATGAGGCATATCTCCTAACACACCATAAGGTGATACACGAATGCCAACCCGATCTTTGCCGATCGCATCACTTACTGCTTCCGCTATAGCCAACACCAGGCGGATACGGTTTTCAATACTACCGCCATATTCATCGGTGCGTTTGTTTGAATGTGGTGATAAAAACTGCTCAAGTAAATAACCATTTGCTGCATGCAATTCTATACCATCGAAGCCAGCCTCTATAGCGTTCAAAGCTGCAGTCACAAATTCAATTGTTACTTCCTCTATCTGGCCTTTGCTCATGGCCTGTGGTACAGGAAGTTTTTTCTTTCCCTCCTGGTCTGTCCATATTTCACCCTGTGCTGCTATAGCAGATGGCGCCAATATTCTTGCTCCTTGTGGTATATTAAGACCATGTCCCATGCGACCGGCATGCATAAGCTGCATGAAAATTTTTCCTCCTCTGCTGTGAACACCCTCCGTTACTTGTTTCCAGGCATCTACCTGTGCCTCAGAAAATATACCTGGCATGCGCGCATAGCCCAGTCCGTTGGGTGAAGGAGAAACACCTTCTGTAATGATAAGCCCGGCAGAAGCACGTTGTGTATAATAGGTGGCCATCAGTTTGTTCGGGAGATTGTGAAGCGCACGGTTGCGCGTCATGGGAGCCATTACCAGGCGATTGTTAAGCGTAACATCTCCTAATTGATAAGCAGAAAAAGCGGTTGTCGTATTCATAGTCGATGATTTAATAATACATTCAAATATTTCGATATATCAGTTTAAAAAAAAGAGCCTTATGAAAGGCTTGCTTGAGTCTATAAATGCAAAAGCTGTTTTTTTAGTTCATCGATCCATTTAAATTTTTCGATATATTTTCATAAAAAAATAGTTTTAAACGAATTTCAGTTGATTAATGCTCAACGTATACTCTTTCAGAATCTTCTCGTTCAAAATGTATTTATGATTTCTGCCCTCTTTTTCAGGCTCAATAAGTCCTGCCTCTATTAAAACTTTGAGGTGGTGGCTCACGGATGGCTGTGCCAGATCACTTTCTTCCTGTATTTGGGAACAATGACCACAACCACCTTTTTTGGAAATATGTTGAAGGATCTTTAAACGGTTGGCATCGCCTAACGCTTTGGAGATCTTTTCGATTTGTTTTGTACTCAGTGCCATTCTATTGAAGGATGCAAATATATTAATCCTCCTGTAAACTACATAAAGACATCGAAAAAGGTTCAAACGTTTATTCGCCCTGCGCTACGCCGCAATTCGTTTTACAGGTGTAGTCGTTGCTTCGTCCAGCGTGCAATGTCTTGCTCATAATGTGTAATCAATACGAGTGTGGTTGACGCTTGCAGGTGCTCTTGCAGATACCGATTTACGCGCTCTTTATTTACTGTATCCAAAAACTGAAACGGCTCGTCCAGCAGCAAAAGTTCTTTATCGGAAAGCAGACCGATCATGATCAGCATTAATTGCAACTGACCGGATGAAAGATTTTTGACGGGCTTCGAAAGAAACGAATGTGCTTCGAAATATAGCGCTATATCTTCCAACGCTTTGCGATCGGTATTCTGCTTCTGACTGACTATATACTCCTGTGCAGACATGGTGATGTGCTGCGGATTCAAATAACTAATCAATTCAGGGCCGAGGTAGTTTATCCGGTTTTTAATATCCCAGATGGATTCACCGCTCCCCCTTCGTTTTCCGAATAAATATACATGCTGGCTGTAGGCCATGGGATGATCGGCAAAGATCAAACTAAATAGAGTAGTTTTACCCGACCCGTTTCTGCCGGTGAGTGCCCAACGTTCACCAGGGTATATCTTCCAGTTCAGGTTTCGGATTATATCCCGTTCGCCATACCGGATCGTTACGTCTCGCATCTCAACTACTGGCGTGCCGCTCTTCTCGTTATCACTATATAGTTCTTGTTTGATTGCAGGCATGGAAGTATATACCACATCCTGAACAGCGTCAATTTTAAAATTATCCAGAACCAGCTTTCGGTTTATAGCAGCGGGTAGGTGATGCTCATGGTCTACCAGGATCAGTTGAATACTATAGGCCTTTGTCAGGTGGTCCATAAAAGCAATCAGGTCCGCACGACTGGCATGGTCCAATCCTTCAAAAGGATAATCGAACAATAAGACCTTGGGTAATTCACGCACCAGGTTTTTCAGGATCAATACTTTCTTTAACTGTCCGTTGGAAAGGCGCGTCACCTCTATATTAAGTAATGCATCGATGTTAAAGCTTTCGGGGAAGTCAAGCACATGCAATCGTTCAATATCTTCACCAAAAAGATCACGAACCAACGGAATCCGCTCATCCCCTATAGAATAATAACGCTGTTGATAAAACAATTCGTGCTGCTGGAGGAACGCCTGTATAGCATGAGCCGGGATGTAGTGTATATTTTGCTTTCGTTGCGCGAATCGCTCGTCCCATGTTGCTCCGGTAACAAAATCATACGCAACCTCTCCTTGTGTTGCATGCGAGTGGCCTGCAAGCAATTCCAATAGCAGCGTCTTGCCACTACCGTTGGCACCTGTGATAACCCAGTGTTCATTTGCTTTTATACTCCAGGTGAAGTTCTCGAACAACTTCTTCCCAACCTTTACAACGTTAACATTCCGCAGTTCAATCATGTCGTAAAACTAATTGTTGTTATAACAGATTAATAAGTATAGCATTGAAATCACAACGATATAATAAAATATTAAATTTACTGCCGATTACCGTTACCCGACCCCTCCTCATGGAAAACGAAAAACTGGAGTTCTTCAAGCTCGATGAGATTGATCGCAAAGTTTTGCTTTGGCTGCTCGCCCATGTTTCTCAAAAATCAGTTGTTGCCTGGATCGATTATATCGCTACGGAATATAGGCATGGAAAATCTGTGACCATCGATTCCGACAGGCTGTTCGCTGAAATGCAAGATGAAATTTTACACAAGTCTGGCGAGATATAGCGGCTTCGTATTTTAAAAATCGCACAGCACGATCATCAACTGACATACTGTTGTCATTCCGGCTATTCTCTTTTGCGTAAAGAGATAGCCATGGAAAAATTAACCCTTACAAAAAAATACAAAGCGTATTACTCGGCCAGGAACAAACCGGAAGTGGTGGAGCTCCCTCCTGTATCCTATTTATCAATCGAAGGTATAGGTGATCCCTCTTCAAAGTCCTTTGCTGATAAAATTCAGGCGCTATATTCAGTTGCCTACATAGTCAAATTCTCATCGAAAGCGCAGCAACGTGATTTCATTGTCCCGAAGCTGGAAGGACTTTGGTGGTTCGATGATCGCTTCGGAAAATTAACGATGCATGAAGCGCCCTTACTTATACCGCGTAGCGAATGGTATTGGCGTTTGTTAATCCGCATGCCGGAATTTATTACCGAAGACATGATCCAGGAAGCTAAATCTACTGTGATCACCAAAAAAAATATAGTCCTTGCAGAAGAGACAACCTTCTTTACGTTGAATGAAGGTAAAGTAGTGCAGATGATGCATGTTGGTCCTTTCGATCGCGAGCCTGAGACATTGCAGGTGATGCAAAGCTTTATCGAGAAGAATAAGTTTGGCAAAGCGGGACATCATCATGAAATATACTTATCTGACTTCAGGAAGACTGCCCCTGAAAAATTGAGAACGATTTTACGAGAGCCGGTTAACTAATATAGAGTTTGGTTTCAGGTCAAGGATTTACTCCTGATAAAATCTAAACAAGCCTGTACCACCTCCTGGTCGCGAAGGATACGAACGTGCCCTAGCCCTGACGTTACTTTTAGGGTGGCTTTGGGATATGCCTGCTGTAGCATCCATGCATTTTTTAGCGATGCTTCTTTATCGTGTTCGTCATGAACAATGAGCCAGTCAATCGTTGTTTTTAGTTGCTGCGCGAAATGAGCCGCGGTGAGTTCATCGAACGAACGTTTAAAAGATTGCTGAATAAATGCTTTCAGTTTTTGTTCTGCCTGACGCGATCCATTGAGACGTGCAGCAAATTCATGGATGATCTCATCACCTATTGAAGGCGTTGCAATGGTTACGACCATGGTGGTTTGAAGTCCTTCCGTAAGCGCAAACATGGTGGCAGTTCCTCCAATAGAATGCGCCAGTATAGCATGCACATTGCCAACTTTTCTCTCCAAAGCAAGTATAGTATTTCTGAATTCGAAGATGTTAGTCTTTTTACCGGAAGATCGCCCATGAGCAGGTGCATCAAACGCGATAACCTGGTATCCATTGTTACTGAAGCCTTCAATAATACTTTTGAACTGCGAAGCGCGGCCAGCCCAGCCATGTACCAATACAATTGCAGGGCCTCTGCCCCAGGTATATACTTGTATCGTATGGGTATCGACATCCAATAAAAATGTTTCTGCTCGCTGGAGGATCTCCTTTTCCGCTGCGGGTATAGGATATCGGGGTGGTGCAAAAAACATTTTTATGAAAAGTGAATGAGCATACCCAGGCGCTATAGATTCAAGCTTGGGAAAAATCCAGCGTATAAAACGTATAGCCATCGGGATGCGTGGCTTCTTTTTCTTCACGGCCGCAATAGGTTTCACGATCGTAACTTCTTCCCCTATACTTTCCATCCCTATATAATTTTAAGTTTTATAATGACACCTTTTGTTTTGTTATTGATCGTACAATTCAAAATAACCTGGTATGTACCCGGTGCAGTCTGACTGGTAGTTGTGATCACAGCCGCATACGCGTTATCATTTCCTTCCAGCGCATCGCAGCGAATGGTTACACCTTGTGGGAGTATACTGGCAACATTGAACGTTGCTTCCGATCGCTGGTAACTTTTAGAGCGCAGCAATTGCACATCAACTTTCCCCGAGTTCCCTGCCGGAACCTCTACAGCAACAGGGGCAGCGCGGACAATGAATTCTTTATTCGGTGCTTCATTATTTTGCGCCTTCGACATAAAAAATACTGTACAGAGTAAAATGACCAATGACAAATGTTTCATACCATTTTGTTGTTTGATAATTAGGGGTGTGTTTTCAAATCTGTAATGAAGGTATAGCGTAGAGTATAGTCGACTGTCAAGAGAAAAAAGTGATTTTTTTCGGAGGAAGTATTAATTTTAATAATCGTCACAACCATAGAGTATACTCTACACTCGTTAAACAACTTGCTTATGTTGATTGGAGAACTCGCTCAAAAAACAAATCTTTCCAGGCACACCATCCGGTTTTATGAAAAACTCGGACTCATCCAGGTGCCTGCCAAATCGAGGCGTAAAAACAATTACAAAGAATATCCGGAAGAAACACTGAATCGCATTACGGCTATTAAGGAAATCACCGCCAAGGGTTTTACGCTGAAAGAAGCTAGGGGTATAATCACGCTGGTGAACAATGGTACACTCGATGCTGAACGTGGCAGGAAATACCTTTCCAAAAAACTCAACCTCGTTCAAAAACAAATTGATGACCTCACGCGCACCAAAAATAATTTACTGATGATGATCGAGCAGTGTGGCACAGAAGCCTGTGAGGTAGCGCAGATACTTCACGGAAAAAAAATTGAAGCCGAGACAGCATAAAAAAACCGGCTGCTTTCAAGCAGGCCGGTCTTAACAACTTCTGGATATTGGGCTCCTAGCGATTGTCTTTCACACGTTCATAAACAAACTCCACAAACTCTTTCCACTCTGCAGGTGAAGGAACATTTTCCCGAAACAGCTGCATCAGCTGTTCAAAGATTTCGGGGTGAAGCTTAAAGGCTCCGATGATGCTAACCATAAATTCAATTTCGCGATCACTCACCTGGCTATCAACATGAATGATTTGCATCAGATCATACAACAAGTTCATTCTGTTGTTGATCGATTCCGGCAAAAATATTTCGCAGTTGCCCGGGTCATCAATCAATTGGTTAACCTGCCATTCTTTCAAGCCTCGCTTAATACCTATTTTTTGAATCAGTACTTTTTCTTCATCGTCAAGGTTGCCGTCTGAAGATGCCATACAGATCAGGTTACGCAGGTAATTTCGCTTATAGCTTGCGCGCTGATGTTCAAAAAAGGTAGTCATGGGTTTGAGTCTTTCCCAATGGTTTGCAAATGCAGTTCCAACTATAGCGACCGATCTATATACTTGCTCAAGTATATATGAAATCGTTGTTTTTGCTTCTCAAATGAAGTTTATGCATCTGCACAGATTTGCATTTCATAGCAGGTTTGTACCAATAAGAGGCCTATGGTATATCAAAATGGGAATTTATATAACAAGGATTATAGTAACTCAGTCAGGGTTTTGGTTATTCTTCTGCGCGAATATTCCTGAAAGCCCGTTGGACGGGATGGAGCTTCTGTTTTACTCCAGGCTTCGAACGCATTTACCAAATATGTTTTGATTGCAGATTTTTGCTCACCATCGATCATTGCTCCGGCTCCTGTGCTTTTTAGCAGGCTTGCAGCATCGCCTTGCTCCGGACCAACACCAAGTATAGGAAGTCCTGTTGCGAGGTATTCAAATAATTTTCCCGGAAGAAATCCTTCTCCGTCTTTGTATCCTGTTAACACCAGCAAGAGTATAGCGGCTTCACCATATAGCTTCATCAGTTGTTTATGCGGAATGGTGGATGTAAATGTAGTAATCGCATTCAGCGCATTATCTTTTACCACAAACGATTTGAAATCAGGATGTACTTCGCCTACGAAATCGATTTGTACAACAGCTTTAAATGCATCGTGTTCACTTAGCAATTCCTTTACTGCCAGCATGAAGGGTCGCGGATCACACTTTTCATTTACTATACCAGCATGTCTGATTATGAACCTGGAACTTTTCTGAACGACCAGGTTCTTAAAATCATCTTCATCAAAACCATTGGTAAGCAACCGTACATTTCTACCAGAAAGTTTCTCAAACTTGCGCACATAGAACGGTGTGATGGTAATGACTTCATCAGCCGTTTTCATAACCTGTGCTTCAAGCTTACGATGAAGCTTGCGCGCGATTCCTCCTACCATCAAACTATCAAGCAACCCCCAGTCGCTCCATGGATCTCGAAAATCTGCAAACCATTTTAACGCAGGATTTTTCTTCTTGAGTCTCAGTCCTATCAGATGTATACTGTGCGGTGGGCCGGTCGTGATAATCGTATGGATGTTATTATCATGAATATACTTTTGAAGAAATTTTACCGAAGGCTTTACCCAAAACACACGTGGATCTGGAATGAAAAAATTTCCGCGAATCCACGTACTTACATTTTGAAAGAGTGATTTCTTCTTGCCGGATACCAGGTCCGTTGGCTTGGCCGACTTTTTACTTCCCAGTAAACCTGATAATTTAAAAAACGCCTCGTAGGGTTCCCATATCGGAAAGTGAATTACTTCAGCTTCCGCAGGTACATCTTTCAAGAGTGATTCATCACGAATAGCAAAGGCAGGATTCTCCGGAGTAAATACATAAGGTTTCCATCCGAATGACGGCAGATATTTTATAAACTTTAACCAGCGCTGTACACCACTGCCTCCACTCGGAGGCCAGTAATACGTTATGATCAATACTTTTTTTTCCATCTAGAAAGTTCAGCCTTTCATTTATATATACCGGTTATATACCAAACACGAAGCTATACAATCAAATTTAGTATAGCGTTGATATCCTGTGGATTCATCCAAATCGTTTCTTCATCCTTTTTAAACCACGTAAGCTGTCGCTTTGCATACCTTCGTGAATTTCTTTTCAATAAACGAATAGCTTCCTCACGGTCATACTTCCCATCTATATAGTCAAAGATCTCCTGGTAGCCAACAGTTTGCAATGCGTTGTGGTCTTTATATATATATAGTTCCCTGGCCTCTTCAAATAATCCTTCAGCAATCATCTTATCCATACGATCATCGATTCTGCGATAAAGCTCCTCGCGCGGCAATTCTAATCCGATCTTTATTACCTGGAAGGCATGTTGTAATTTATTTTGCTTCCGATAGCTCGCTATCGAATTCCCGGTACCAATCTTTACCTCCAGCGCACGCATCAGGCGATGTGGATTTTGCTGATCAACCGTTGCATAATGTTCGGGATCAAGCTGCTTCATCTGCTCTTGCAACCAGGTGACTCCAAACTTCTCAAAATTTTCGGTGAGTTTCTCACGAATTTCTTCCGGTACATCCGGTATATCATCAAATCCTTCGAGCACCGCTTTCACATAAAGACCTGAGCCTCCGCAGAGCACAAGGTGCTGGTGCTTTTCAAAAAGATTATGAATTAAAACCAGAGTCTCTCTTCCATAAGAAGCAGCATCATATTCCTGTTGTATGGAATGGCTATTGATAAAATGATGCGGCACCGTATTCAATTCCACTGCATCGGGCTTCGCCGTACCGATGGTTAGCTCCTTGAATATCTGACGTGAGTCTGCTGAAATTACTTCCGTTTGAAAATGCTTTGCTACCTGAATAGCAACAGACGTCTTCCCCACGGCAGTAGGCCCTACAATAACAATGAGTTTGTGATCCTTCATGTTCAGCGTGCAAGTAAATGGAAAAGTTGGGAAGTAGGAAAGTTGGGAGGGACAGAAAGACGGGAAGTTGAAAAGACCGAAAGTCGGGAAGACGGAAAGGCCGAAAGACAGAGAGACCGGAAGTCGGGAAGTCTGAAAGTAAAAGCGCTGGGATCGCTCTAAAAAACTTTCGATCTTTTCGGACTTCCGGTCTTTTCTGTCTTCCCGTCTTCCACACTTCCTCCCCCACTTCCGTCTTCCCTACCTATTGTTTATCTTGCACCCAGAATACAACCACTTATGATCAAGTATACAACTCAATTCCTGTTAAAGCTCGAGGAGATGATTGCGGAATCGGATTATACCCTTCGTTACGAGAAGGGCAATTTTAAATCCGGGTATTGTGTGTTGAAGGATCAAAAAATCATGATCGTAAATAAGTTTTTTACTACGGAAGGAAAAATCAACGCTTTGCTGGATATAGTAAAAGGAATCACGCTGGAAAATGTCAAGTTTTCTGAGAAAAGTCAGAAGCTTTATGATGAACTCACCCAACCTCAACAACAAACTCCAGCTTGAAAGTAACATTTCTCGGTACCGGTACTTCACAAGGTGTTCCTGTGATCGCCTGCACATGCGAAGTCTGCAGCTCGCTTGACTTTCGTGACAAGCGTCTTCGTACTGCTATACATATACAAATTCAGGAGCAAAGCTGGGTTGTTGATACAGGACCGGATTTCCGTCAGCAGATGCTGCGTGAATATATACAGCGTCTCGATGCCGTAATCTTTACGCATGCTCACCGCGACCATACGGCTGGTCTGGACGATGTTCGTGCCTATAACTTTCTCCAGCAAATGGACATGCCTATATATGGCACACAGCCTACGCTGGATCAGTTAAAAGTAGAATATGCCTATGCTTTCGAAAAGAATGCTCCTTTAGGGCTTCCCCGTCTCGATCTTCGTATTATTGATGATAAACCTTTTTCTATTCAAGGCATTGAAATTATACCTCTGCCGGTAATGCATTTACGCATGCCGGTATATGGATATCGTTTTGGTAATTTCAGCTATATCACGGATGCTAATTTTATTCCGGATGAAACGTTTGAGCGATTGAAAGGCACGGAAGTACTGGTGTTGAATGCGCTTCAGCATGAACGCCATGTATCTCATTTTAATCTCACTGAAGCGTTGGCCATGGCAGAGAAGATCAATCCTAAAAAAACGTATCTGCTACACATGAGTCATAAGCTGGGACTACACGCAGCAATTGAAAAAGAATTACCTGCCAATGTCCGTCTAGCGTACGATGGACTGCAACTGGACTTGTGAAAACGAAGCCTAAAAATGATTTCTGATCTGTGCATAACAACTACTATTTTCTTCGTCAGCTCAGTAAATCGTTAGAGAAATCTTTAACCGGTACGGTTATATCAGAATGCTTCAGTCAGAATAAGGACGAGTTAATCATCCGGTTCGAAACGCATACTGAGCCCTTCTTTATTAAAGCAAGCCTGGAGCCTGCATTCTCGTGTCTCTCATTCCCGGATAACTTTAGTCGTGCCCGCAAAAACAGTGTAGATCTTTTTGAGAAGATGATTGGATCGCGTGTATCCGGCATTCGGCAATTTAACAATGAACGGAGCTTTGCTATACTTCTTACAGACGACCTGACGTTGCTTTTCAAAATGCATGGCAACCGTTCAAACATTATACTCTTCGAAAAAGATATTCCGATAACGCTCTTCCGAAATAATATACCTGCCGATGTAAACCTTCAACTCGATTCGCTTGATCGCACCATCGACTGGAGTTATGAGAGTTTTCTACAGCATCGCGCTAAATTACCTTCGCTATATTTTACTTTTGGAAAAATTGTTTGGAAGTATCTCGATGATCGAAATTTTGAGATGCTTTCACCTGAGCAGCAATGGAACGAGATCCAAAACATAAAGCGGCTTCTGGAAGATCCGGTATACTATATTACTCAAACCGACACGACACTTGCGCTTTCTTTGCTTGGCTATGGAAAAACGATAAAGGAATTCACTGATCCCGCGAAAGCGGTTAATGACTTCTTTTATACCTATACGCAGCACGCTGCATTCTTTCGCGAGAAGGCTTCTGCTATATCTTCCATCCGGCATAAACTGCAAGGCAGCGAAAGTTACTACCAGAAAACATTCGAAAAGCTGGCAGAAGTTGAAGGAGATAATCACTACAAGGTGTGGGCTGACCTGATCATGGCGCATATGCACACGATCAAAATGGGAACAGAAAAAGTTACTCTGCCTGATTTCTATCATGAAAATAATCCTATAGAGATCAAGCTCAAGAAAGATATATCGCCTCAAAAGAACGCTGAAAACTTTTATCGGAAGGCCAAGAATCAACACATCGAGATTGAGCGGCTACAGCAAGCATTGGAAGGAAAAGAAAAAGAGATCGAAAACCTTAAGCAACAGCTGCTGGAAATTGAAACGATCGGCGAATTAAAGTCGCTACGCAAAACAATTTCTGCTACAGGATTTACAAGCGAAAAGGAAAAGCAAACAGCTCCGTTACCTTTCCACGAATTTGATCACAACGGTTTCAGAATCTGGGTTGGCAGAAATGCGCAGGCGAACGATATACTTACTTTTAAATATGGATTTAAGGAAGATCTCTGGCTTCATGCGAAAGATGTACCGGGCTCTCATGTTTTAATCAAATATCAATCTGGTAAGAATTTTCCAAAAGATGTAATTGAACGCGCTGCACAACTCGCAGCCTACAACTCCAAACGAAAAACCGAGACGCTATGCCCGGTAGTAGTGACTCCAAAAAAATTCGTTCGCAAGCGAAAAGGCGATCCCGCAGGTGCCGTTGTTGTGGAGAGAGAAGAAGTAATTATGGTTGAGCCGTTAAAGGAAGTTTAAATACTTTCTTCGCGGAGTATATATTTACTCTAAACCACGCACAACCAATCGAAGTTCATTCAGCATCATGGCGGTTGCACCCCACACAATCTCTCCCTCTATATCAAAGTACGGAGCCATCATTTTATATTGACCGGCAGCTATAATTTCTTTTTTAAGAATAGCTTCTTCCAATAACAAATCAAATAAATTACAAGAGAGTATTCGTGCTACTTCGCGTGTATCAGGTGTAAATGAAGGAGCTTCTATAACACCTACCACAGGCGTCACTAGAAAATTACTCGGTATCACAAAGAAATCCGTAAGCCTGCCGAGCACCTCGACCTTACTCCCATCTACACCGATCTCCTCTTCACCTTCGCGCAAAGCTGTTTGAATTGAGTTTTCCCCTGCCTCAGCTTTTCCTCCGGGCAAACTGATTTGTCCGCTGTGGGCGCCTAAATATTCAGGGCGTTTTATCAATGGAAATTTTACAATTCCATCCTGCTCATATAGCAATATTAAAACGCTTCCCGGTTTAGGGGGAAGCTTATGTTCAAAATTAGGTATGGTCATTCCAACAGGCACTGCGCGCATAGGTTCATGTGCTGTAGCTCCCGGCAGCTCCTGCAGTAACCTTTCAGAAAGTTTTTGCTTTAGCTCTTCAAAAGACATATTTACTTACAAGGTTTCATGCTCGTACTTCCCTCTTCATGGTTCTCCACGGACTTCTTGTACGCTTTACATGCATTCTCAAAATCCTTTGTTTGCAAATATGCCTCCGACAAGTATATATATACTTTATCGATAAAAGGGTCCATCGCTTCAGCTTGCTTCAACACGCGAACAGCATCGTCATACTGTTTCGTCATCAGGTAATAAATTCCTTTGTTGCGATACGCCCATCCATTATAGGGATCCTGACTGATGCTCTGATCGATATCGTTCCGTGCTTTTTCAAGCTCGTTGGTCATGAGGTAAATATATCCGCGATTGTTCAGAAAGAAAGGATCATTCGGCTGGATTGCTAATGCTTTCGCTAACCATACCTGTGCTTCACTATAACTTTTCTTTTCCACTTCAATCATCGCCAATGCATTCAGCGCATTTGCTTGTGCCGAGTTTACTTTCAACGCACGTTTCAATTCAGAAGCTGCGAGATCAAAATCCTTCTTATAAAAATGCAACGTGCCAATATTTACCACGATCTCCGAATTCTGCGGTTCAATGGTTTGTGCTTTATTGAATGCAGCCAGCGCTTCGTCATACTTTCTAAGTTTGGTATATACAAGGCCTTGCGTGAAGTAAACAATCGAGGTATCAGGCTTGCTCCGCATGACTCGCTCAAGATCCTGCAAGGCACTATAATATTCCTTTAGTTCATAATTTGCATTCGCACGATTTAACAAGGCGGCTATAAAGGCAGGCCTGCAAGTCAGTGCGCGATTATATTGCTCAACTGCTTCTGTATATTTCTTCTGCGTAAAGTAAATTGTGCCCAGGTTATTCAATGCATCTGCAAAGCATGAATCGAGGCGAAGCGCTTCTTTAAAAAAACGTTCAGCACCATCCGCATTACGAAGAGCAACCTGTTCATTTCCCTGCAGCAGATATCGCTGCAGACGTGTCTCCTTCGTGTCGCTGCACGCCACTGCCATTCCCAAAAACAATATCGAATAAAGTATCTTTCTCATGCGCACATGTTCAATTTCACACCAATGATAATGCTATTTATGTAATTCATTCTCAAAATTACAAACATCAAACAGCCTCTTTGGTTCATGTGTTTGAAAGTACAGACGGATATAAATTGCTGCTTGCCGAACGCTGGTTAGCCCTTGTAATCGTGAGTGGTATAGCATCTTCATGATATTTTTTGAAATCATTTTCTTTTTTAAGTGCTATAGATTTTGACTTTTCATAACTATTTAATTTATTCGCATCGCTTTAGAACAATGAACAACAACATCACATCAGGCTTACACCACCACCATCATGGAAATGACACGATGCGTGGCACCGCCTTTTAGTGATTTTTGAATAAGAAAATTTACGGGCTTGTCACGATGTGGCAAGCCCTTTTTGTTTACTGACATTTTCAGTTGAACACACTTCACACAAAACGAAACACTGTGCGCAAAGCCCACAGTAAAAATTATAACTATGAGCAACTTGTTACGAATCGCCATTCAAAAATCAGGACGCCTGCAGGAAGGCTCCCTGGATCTACTCAAAGAGAGCGGACTATCCTTTAGCAACGGCAAGGATCAGCTCAAAACACAAGCGCGAAATTTTCCCGTTGAAGTTTTATTTCTGCGTGATGATGATATACCTCAGTATGTAGAGGATAAAGTAGCAGATGTAGGCATAGTAGGTGAAAATGTTTTCTTTGAAAAACAAAAGAAGAATGAACTCGTAAAGCGTCTCGATTTTGCCAAGTGTCGTTTATCCATGGCAGTGCCGCGCTCCGAAAATTATACCGATGTCCAATGGCTTAATGGAAAAAATATAGCCACCTCCTACCCCAACATCGTAAAAGACTTCCTCCAAAAAAATAATATCAAAGCTGGCATTCATGAAATCAGCGGGTCTGTTGAGATTGCACCCGGCATAGGACTTGCCGATGCTATATGTGACCTCGTGAGCACCGGCAGCACATTGCTCAGCAATGGACTTAAAGAAGTAGAAGTGGTGATGCAATCTGAAGCCGTAATTATTGCAAGCCCCGACCTGGACATTGAGAAACAGAAAATACTCGATAAACTTCTCTTTAGAATTGAGGCTGTTCGCAAGGCAAAAAATACAAAATATATATTGATGAACTGCCCGAATGAATCCATCGAAAAAATAACCACGGTTATACCGGGCATGAAAAGCCCTACCATTATACCGTTGGCACGTGCGGGCTGGAGTTCATTACATTCTGTTGTAGATGAAAATGATTTCTGGGAACGGATCGATCAACTGCGCGAGTTTGGTGCGGAAGGAATTCTAGTAGTACCGATTGAAAAAATGATTGTATAAGGAGTGATCGTATATAGATCAAAACATCATCTCTAATCAAAATACAGTATGAAGATATATATCAATCCATCACAGGAAACCTGGACCGAGCTTTCAAAGCGTCCACAGCTTGAACTCGAATTCCTTGACAGCTCCGTTCGAAATGTATTGAATCGCGTTAAGAAATCCGGGGATGATGCGTTGCGTGAGTTGACGCTTCAATATGATAAAGTATCGATTCAGGCACTTCGTGTTTCGGAAGAAGAACTTGCCGATGCAGAGAAAACACTCTCACCATCCCTGAAAGAAGCTATCCGCACAGCGGCTGCTAACATCGAAAAATTCCACGCAGCACAAAAACGTGATGTATTGAAAGTAGAAACAACTCCAGGAGTAATCTGCTGGCGCAAAGGTGTAGCGATTGATAAAGTAGGTATATATATACCAGGAGGTTCAGCACCTTTATTTTCTACGGTGTTAATGCTTGGTGTGCCTGCTAAACTTGCAGGCTGTAAAGAAGTAATTCTATGCTCTCCTCCTGATCAATCCGGGAAGATCAATGCCGCTATATTGTTTGCAGCAAAACTGGTTGGCGTTACCAAAATATTTAAAGCAGGCGGAGCACAAGCTATAGCCGCTATGGCGTTTGGCACTCAAAGTATACCGAAGGTTCACAAGATCTTTGGTCCGGGTAATCAATATGTAACCAAAGCCAAGCAACTCGTTATGGAAGAAGGTCTCGCGATTGATATGCCCGCGGGTCCATCGGAAGTATTGGTGATGGCAGATGAAACGGCGGAAGCATCTTTCATTGCAGCAGATCTGCTTTCACAGGCGGAGCATGGTGAAGATAGCCAGGTGATGTTGGTGCTCAACAATGAAACACTGGTGTCCTCTGTGCAAAACGAAATCGCGAAACAACTTGAAGTATTGCCACGAAAGGCAATCGCGGAGAAATCCCTTGCTAACAGTCGCGTTGTAATTCTGAACGATCAAAAGACAGCACTCGATTTTATAAATGAATACGCGCCCGAACATTTAATTCTGAATATAAAAAATGCAGATGCTGTTGCGGCAGAGGTGATCAATGCCGGATCTGTATTCATTGGTAATTATTCTCCCGAGGCTATTGGTGATTATGCTTCCGGCACAAATCATACTTTGCCTACCAACGGCTTTGCCAAAGCCTTCGCAGGTGTATCACTGGAAAGCTTTCTGAAATATATAACCTTTCAGCAACTCAGTGAAGAAGGTATAAAGAAGCTCGGACCTGTCGTTGAGGAGATGGCGGAAGCTGAACAACTCATTGGCCACAAGCGTGCCGTGAGTGTGCGCCTCGAAAAACTGAAGCAGCCTTAAAGTATATACTTACATTGACTATAAATACTGAACACGTACATGAGTAAGAAGAAAACACTTCCGGATATCAACGCACTCGTCCGAAGAAACATCCTGACGATGAAACCGTATTCATCGGCACGGGATGAATTTAAAGGCGAAGCAGAGATATACCTGGATGCTAACGAGAACCCTTATCAATCTCCCTATAATCGCTATCCTGATCCGCTGCAATGGAACGTGAAGAAAGAATTGGCAGCGATCAAGCATATAGATCCAAAACAGATTTTTTTAGGCAATGGAAGCGATGAAGCAATTGATCTCTTGATCCGTGCTTTCTGTGAACCGAACCAGGATTCTATACTCATTACAGAACCAACGTATGGCATGTACTCCGTATGTGCCGAAGTAAATGCGGTAAATGTTCAACCTGTGTTGCTTACACCAGACTTCGATATAGATCTCGATGCTTTCCCAAGAACGTTTGATGCTACTACGAAAATCATTTTCCTGTGTAGTCCTAATAATCCGACCGGGAATTTGCTAAGCCGCGATAAAATTCTTGAAGTTCTGAAGAGATTTTACGGACTGGTAGTTATCGATGAAGCCTATATAGATTTCGCGAAGAGTAAAAGTTTCATTGACGATCTCGCTAAGTATCCGAACCTCGTGGTGCTGCAAACTTTTTCAAAAGCCTGGGGACTTGCCGGTTTACGCCTCGGTATGTGCTTCGCTTCCGAAGATATAATCAGCATCCTCAACAAGATTAAGTATCCTTACAATGTAAACATTCGAACACAGGAGCTTGCACTCGACGCTCTTGAAAATGTTCGCGTCATGGAAGACTGGGTAAAAGAAATTATCAAGCAGCGCACGAAGCTTATGAAGTCGCTGGAAAAGTTATCGATCACCGAACGTGTTTTCCCATCCGATAGTAACTTTATACTGGTACGTGTGAAGGATGCACCGGCAGCATATCAATATTTACTCGAGAACAAGATCATAGTGCGCGACCGTTCTCGTGTAACACTGTGCTATAATTGTTTGCGTATCACAGTCGGTACACCAGAAGAAAATGACCGCCTCATTAAAGCATTGGAAGAATTATGAAAAGAGTATTATTCATAGACCGCGATGGCACACTCATCCTTGAACCTGCGGATGAACAAATTGATTCATTGGAAAAGCTTGAGTACTATCCGGGTGTATTTACCTGGCTTGGAAAGATCGCTGCAGAAACTGATTTCGAATTGGTGATGGTAACAAACCAGGACGGTCTTGGTACGAGCAGTTTCCCGGAAGATACATTCTGGCCTGCGCATACTAAAATGATGAAGACGCTGGAGAATGAAGGTATATACTTTCCGAAGATTTTTATAGACAGAAGTTTTCCGAAGGAAAATAAACCAACGCGTAAACCGGGCATCGGTATGCTCACTGAATTCTTCAGCGAAGCGTATGATCTTAAAAATTCATTTGTACTCGGTGACCGGCTGACAGATATAGAGCTCGCCAAAAATCTTGGAGCAAAAGGAATTCTCCTGAATGACGGAAGCCTCCAGGAAAAAGTGACAGCGCAAAATCTGGATGCACACTGCTCACTCACAACTACCAGTTGGAAAGATATATATACTTTCCTGACAAAGCCGTCACGAAAAGCCGTAGTGAAACGTACAACAAAAGAAACCGACATTGACATTGCGATTGACCTCGATGGAAGTGGCAAGTCCAGCATTGAAACCGGACTGGGCTTTTTTGATCACATGCTTGATCAGCTTTCCAGGCATGGAAATATAGACTTGACTATAAAAGTTAAAGGTGATCTTCACATTGATGAACATCATACTATAGAAGATACTGCACTGGCGCTGGGAGAAGCTTTTCTAAAAGCACTCGGTGACAAGCGTGGTATAGAACGCTATGGTTTTTGTCTGCCGATGGATGATTGCCTGGCACAGGTAGCTATAGATTTCGGAGGACGGCCATGGATTGTGTGGGACGCTGAATTTAAACGCGAGAAGATCGGTGAAATGCCAACTGAAATGTTCTATCATTTCTTCAAATCATTTTCAGATACATCCAAAAGTAATCTGAACGTTAAAGTAGAAGGAACAAACGAACACCATAAAATTGAAGCTATATTTAAAGCTTTCGCGAAAGCGATAAAGATGGCTGTAAAGAAAGAGGGCAACCAACTTCCGAGCACCAAAGGAATTTTATAAAGACAGATTGGCAATTTTGTGAAAGTATTACCGAAGGAGCACAAGTTTAAAACACCGCTATGAAGTTTGTAATCATCAAGTATAATGCAGGCAACATACAGTCTGTTTCTTTTGCGCTGGAGCGATTGGGAATTGACTTTACGATCACTGACAATGCCGAAGAAATCATGAAAGCAGACAAGGTATTGTTTCCGGGGGTTGGTGAAGCCAGCACCACGATGGCATACCTGCGTGACAAAAAACTCGACCAGGTAATTACCAACCTGAAACAGCCCGTGCTGGGTATATGCCTGGGTATGCAACTGATGTGCAAATATTCGGAAGAAAATAATACAGATTGTATGGGTATATTTGGTGAGAGTGTAAAACTCTTTATACCAAAAGACAATTTGAAGGTGCCACACATGGGATGGAATAATTTAACACTCTCCAGTGGATGGCTCGATCCTGCCATTGAAAATCAGTTCGCCTATTTTGTGCACAGTTATTATGTACCGGTCAATAGTTATACATCAGCTATCACAGAGTATATAAATCCTTTCAGTGCGGCCATGCATAAAGATAATTTTTATGCTGTCCAGTTTCACCCTGAAAAATCGGCAAAGACAGGCGAACTCGTCCTGAAAAGCTTTTTAAAAGTATAGCTATAGAATAAAGTATAGCACATTATCAACCAGTGACCTAACGATTCAACCCCATGAGAATTATTCCTGCCATCGACCTCATAGACGGTAAATGTGTACGCCTCACGCAAGGTGACTATGCACAGAAGAAGATATATAATGAAAATCCGCTTGATGTCGCGAAATCTTTTGAAGACCAGGGACTGCAATACCTTCACCTGGTAGATTTAGATGGCGCGAAGGCTGGGAAAGTTACAAACTGGAAAGTTGTTGAGAGTATAACAAAGCATACGAAGCTATTGGTAGATTTTGGTGGCGGTATCAAAACCGATGACGAGATGAAAAAGCTTTTTGATGCTGGCGTAAAGCAAGTAAACCTCGGAAGCATTGCTGTGAAGGAGCAGCAAAAAGTGATTCGATGGATCGGTGAATTCGGTTCAGATAAAATAATACTGAGTGCCGATGTAAAGAATAACATGATCGCAATCAGTGGATGGCAGGAAAACTCTTCACTCCCCATTACGGGTTTCCTTCGCGACTATGTTCAGAACGGAATACAGTATGTTACCTGTACCGATATCAGTACAGACGGTATGTTAACAGGGCCGAACATTGAACTATATAAAACATTAATCCTTAATTTTCCACAGCTTCACCTGGTGGCCAGTGGCGGTGTTAGTAACATGGACGACCTGCAGGAGTTGAGAAGAATTGGTGTAGATGGTGTGATTGTAGGCAAGGCTATTTACGAAGGACGCGTGAAGCTAGAGGAGTTAGCATTGCTCTGATTTATAGCCGCGCATATAACAACAAGTACGAATCAAATAATCTTATAAACAAAGAATCCAGTGCTGACAAAAAGAATTATACCCTGTCTTGATATTAAAGATGGTCGCACGGTAAAAGGCGTGAATTTTGTTAACATTCGTGATGCGGGTGATCCGGTAGAGCTGGGCACTTTATATGCGCAGCAAGGTGCCGATGAACTTGTGTTCCTCGACATCTCTGCTACCAATGAGCAGCGCAAAACTTTTGCTTCGCTGGTGCGGGATATAGCACGCCATATAAATATACCGTTTACGGTGGGTGGTGGTATCAGCAGCGTTGCTGATGTGGCGCCATTGCTGGAGGCGGGTGCCGACAAAGTGAGTATCAATTCTGCAGCGGTGCGCAACCCGAACCTCATTGACGAGCTATCGCGTGCGTTCGGTGCGCAATGTATAGTACTGGCAATCGATGCGCGTAAGATCGACAACCTATGGACAGTACATACACACGGGGGTAAAAATCCTACCGATAAAAAACTTTTCTCGTGGGCTAAAGAAGCGCAGGAAAGAGGTGCCGGCGAAATACTTTTTACAAGCATGGATCACGATGGTACAAAAAGCGGCTTCGCGAATGACCCGCTTGGCAAGCTATACGAGATGCTGCAAATCCCGGTGATTGCCTCTGGAGGTGCAGGCACGAAAGAGCATTTTATAGACGCCTTTGTACTCGGCAAAGCCGATGCTGCGTTAGCCGCGAGTATATTTCACTTTGGCGAAGTAAAAATTCCGGAACTCAAATCGTTTCTAAAGAGTAAAGAAATTAATGTACGAATGAACTAGGCGGTTGTTTTATAGTATATATACAACCGTCAACGACAATTTTAGCAAATGAAAGATCTCACTATAAATTTCACCAAGCTCAACGGGCTTGTTCCTTGTGTGGTACAGGATGCACGCACTTCGCGTGTTCTTATGCTGGGCTTTATGAATGAAGAAGCCTACCAGAAAACACTTCAATATAAAAAGGTAACTTTCTTTAGCCGGAGCAAACAACGGCTTTGGACAAAAGGAGAAACTTCCGGAAACTTCCTGGAGCTTGTAGATATATTATTGGACTGTGACCAGGATACGTTGTTGATAAAAGCGAATCCAAAAGGCCCTGCTTGTCACACGGGAGCAGACACTTGCTTTAATGAAAAGAACGACCACTGGGATCTTTCATCTCTGGAAGCAATCATCAAAGACCGCAAGGCAAATCCGCAGGCGGGTTCTTATACCAACAAACTTCTGGAATCCGGAATTAATAAGGTTGCCCAGAAAGTTGGTGAAGAGGCTGTTGAACTTGTTATTGAAGCGAAGGATGACAACAAAGAACTTTTTCTCGGTGAAGCATCAGACTTGTTATACCACTACCTCGTACTACTTACGGCCAAAGGCTATTCGTTAAATGAAGTATTGGACGTACTGAAGAAACGTCATTCAAAATAGATATATACCTCAGGGGAGAAAAAAATATATAGGGCAGCACGCAGGTGTTGCCCTATATATTTTAATGCGTTCTAAAATTTTATATCAGCATATATACCGCTCATGCTTGTACGGCACGAAAGTTTACCCTTCAACACATCCGGTTTAAAAAGAGATTTACCGAGTAACATACGCACGCATTCCTGTATGCCTTCCGTAATGGACGGATGGGGATGAACACATTCCGCCAGTTCTTCTATACCTTTATTCATCCAGATCAGTAACGCCACTGCCTGAATCGCGCTGGATGCCTGATTACCGATGATCTTCACACCGAGCACGTTCATCGGCTCATCGTTTGTCACCAACAGTTTAATAAAACCCTGCGTATTGCGTTTCGCTATAGCACGTGGTATACAGCTATAGTCCAGCGTCACCACTTTATAATCTATACCTTTCTCACGGGCTTGTGTTTCATTTAGTCCTACACCAGCAACCTCCGGACTCAGAAACATAATGGTGCTGATATTCTCATATACCAGCTTACGTTCGGGCTCGCTAAATATTTTTTCAACAGCATAGCGTCCTTCGAGCTCACCTACATTTACCAGGGATATATCTGCGGTAATATCGCCCACAGCATATATATTGGATATGTTAGTCTGTGTATCATTATCTTCAATACCGCGCTTCGAAATACTGATGTCTACATTCGGCTCCCAGAGGTCTTCGTAATTTGGAATTCGACCTACCGCTACAAGCGCCTTCTCAACATTAAATACCGACTTCGTTCCATCGTTATATTCCAATTCATACTCTACACGGTCATGCTTTATCTCCATGCGAATCAAGCGCGAATTCCGGTGGATCAGCACACCGCTGTTCTCCATGTTCCGTTCAATCACACGCACTACATCTTCGTCTTCAAAGGGAAGAATGCGATCACCTTTATCAATGAGATGTACCTTCGTTTTTCCGAAGCCAGAAAATATAGTAGCATACTCGCAGCCTATAACCCCCGCTCCTACAATCACCATGCTTTCCGGAAAATCCTCCATCGCCTCAATGCCTTCACTGGTCATCACAATCTTTTCATCGATGGGCAACTCCGGAAGGTAGCGTGGCCTGCTACCAGTAGCAAGTATAATATGATCAGCCCATACTACTTCTTTTGTAAGGTCGCTATATTCGATCTCAATTTCATTTTGACTGAGCAGTTTTGCAGTGCCTTTTTTAAATGCTAACAGATCTGCATAGTGCGACTCCTTCATCATTTGCAAATGTTCTTCCAGCATGCCTTTGCGTTCATCGATCGCACGCATTACCTCAGCCTGAATCTCTTTGTAATTAATAGTGGGCACCTGCAGATTAAATCTTTTCAGGTTCTTCAGGAATGAAGCCGTCTCTCGCGAAAGCTCCCACCACGTTTTGGATGACAAGGCACCATTTGAAACTCCGGCACCACCCACAATATTTTTTTCGATCAGAAGTGTTTTCTTTCTGAAATCCAATGCACGCATCGCAGCAGCATACCCGGAAGGTCCTGCTCCGATAACGACCAGATCATATTTCTCCATAATAAAGCACGAAAGACAGTAACTATTATTTATACCCCAAGGTACACTTAACCGCGTTTTATTAAAAGGAAATTTTAACACAACAGATGATTGGTATGTCTCAAATGATTAGTAACACGGCTAGCCTTTGTCAGCATTGTGTTTTACCCGAATTGTTGTTACCGTTTATTGTTTAAATTTGGAACAAAGCCCTTAATCGCTTGGTTTTTTTGGATGAAATTTATCTACTCGATTATCTTTTCCGGCCAGCACTTTACAAAGACGTTAACTGAAAGACGCGGAGTCGCTATCTCCAATGCTATTGGAATGAGTTTGCTTTTTTTAAGCCTTGTTCTCTTCGTCTTTTATTATATATGGTATGGATGGAGTATCGTAACAATCGCCATCCCTTTTGTTGGTCTGCTCGCATTTGGCACCGTGCTTTTAAACAGAGCAGGGCATATCTATAGCAGCCGCATCTGGACGTGCTTGATTATACCCGTTATCATTACAGCACTCTCTATATACTCCAAAACAATTTACTATAGCACCCCCGAAGAACTTGATTATTTTACATTCCGTTTTATAATTCTTGGAAGTTGTTCTTTCCCCTGGGTGTTGTTCTCTATATATGAAAGAAAATCTCTTCTATTCTGTTCACTGGCAGGTGTATTAATTCTGATCGGGTATGATCCTCTTCACGAATTATTCGGTGTAGGTTACTCGCAGGATACACTCAAGGCATCTACATATTATTTTGCCAATGTTGTGATTTTCATATCGTATTGCTTACTGGTAAGTGCACTTGCATTTCTGAAATGGATGTCGGAGCGGAACGAAATTAAAAACATAGAACTGATCGCTGAACTTAATAATACCAATGAAGTGCTCACGGAAAAGAATGCCGAAATCGAAGCACAGTCTTCGGAGTTGCAGGCACAAAGTGAAGCCCTCGAGGTGAACCAGAAGCAATTGATGAATGCATACCGGATGATCGAGGAACATAAGAACAGGTTGCTCACTCAAAACGAATCGCTTACATCCGAGTTACTGGAGAAGAATAAAGACCTGACGCAAACCAACACGGAGCTGATCAAACATAACAATGAGCTCAGGCAGTTTTCCTATACTGTATCGCATAACTTACGCGGACCTGTTGCCAGTTTACTGGGCTTGATTCACTTGCTGGAGCCTACACTTGTTAAACCTGAAGACTCGGAAATCCTTGATCACATACGCACTTCTTCTGAACGACTTGATGTGATCATCAAGGATCTCACCAAGATCATCGACATCCGTCATGATATTTTTAAGATCCGCCAGAAGATCGATGTAGAAGAAGAGATCGATGAGACCTTTAGCATCATCCAAAAAGAAGTAAAGCAATCCGGCATTTCTATCATCAAAAATATAGAAACAGAATATATATATTCCGTGAAGCCGATGATGCATAGTGTTCTGTATAATCTGATCAACAATGCGATCAAGTATAGATCAGCAGAGCGAAGTCCTGTCATTGAAATTTCTTCCCGCGAAAATAATCAATACTATATTCTACAGGTGCAGGACAATGGGTTGGGGATCGACCTGAAAAGGAATAAAGAGAATTTATTTAAACTATATAAACGTTTTCACTTTCATACAGAAGGAAAGGGGCTGGGACTATATTTAGTAAAGCTCCAGGTAGAGGCGCTGGGCGGCTATATTACGGTTGACAGTGAAATTAACCGGTATACAACTTTTACAGTATATCTTAAAAAGCCGGAAGACATTCAACGTCAGGTATTGTTCAAGGAACGTCACGCTGAAATTTTCTTCGATGCACATCTTAATTCCACGGGTATTATCTGGAACGGGCCTATAACCAGTGACCTGTACCGAAGTGCTTTTTCGAAAACACTCGATTTTGTAAAGATATATAACACACCCAACTTTATTACGGACCTTTCGCGTCAGGGACACATTGACAAAGAAGATCAGCTGTGGATGTTTCATGAAATTATACCGGAGGCGGCACGCAATGGACTAATCCGGATTGCTGCCATTCGCCCGGATGCTGCAGATGACCATATTCATGACTACCTTCGCAGCATGAATGAATCGATCCTCAAGCTTGGCATTGAACAACGGTTCTTTTTATCAATGAAAGAGGCGGCTGGGTGGATTGAATCTGAAAACGAAAAAATAGCTCTGAAATTAAAATCGAATGGAAACGCTGATTGAGCTCGATAAAAAATTAATGATATTCCTGAACGGTTTCCATACACCGTGGCTCGATCCTGTTATACTTTTTGCAACCCAAACGTTAACCTGGCTTCCCCTCTATGCCTTCCTGGTATATCTTATTATTAAAGAGTATAGAAGAGAAGTATGGATGGCGTTGATCGCGATTGCCATTACAATTGTGTTGGCTGACCAGATTACCAGTGGCCTGATGAAGCCTTACTTCGAACGGTTTCGCCCTTCGCATGAACCTAGTTTAGAGGGCTTGCTCCATTTCGTAACAGGACCTGACGGGAAAGTATATAAAGGTGGCCTCTATGGTTTTGCATCCAGTCATGCTGCGAATACATTTGGCGCAGCAGCTTTTTTCTTTTTCCTCTTGCGTAAAACCAGAAAATGGATTGGTGTATTGTTTGTCTGGGCGCTATTTGTGGCGTATACCAGAATATATCTTGGAGTACATTATCCGGGCGACATCCTGGTTGGCGGACTAATCGGGGTTGGATGCGGCTGGATCGGTTATCGGGTCTATAAATTACTGCATCATTGGTTTGGAAAGAAGCAACTTGAATCAGCCTGATATACCCGCAATTATATACCGGGTATATTCAGCAACCGCTTCACATACTTTCCGATAATATCAAATTCAAGGTTAACAACATCGCCAGGCTTTAATTTGTGAAAGCCTGTATTCTCGTAGGTATAAGGAATGATCGCGATCGTGAAACTATTCGCAGTTGAATTAAAACACGTCAGGCTTACTCCGTTGATCGCGACTGATCCTTTCTCAACCGTAACATTACCAGTAGAAGCATCATACTCAAAATCAAAAAGCCAGCTTCCTCCTACTTCTTTTATAGCCTTCACGATTCCAGTCTGGTCTACATGTCCTTGAACAATGTGGCCATCGAAGCGGCCGTTGTTCAACATGCAACGCTCAATGTTTACTTTACTTCCTTGCTTCAAATTTCCAAGATTCGATTTTTGTAAAGTCTCCTGCACCGCTACCACCCAATGTGCACCATCTTCAATCTTCACCACCGTGAGACAAACTCCATCGTGTGATACGCTTTGATCAACTCTCAATTCGCTGCTCAGAGCACTTTTAACTTTAAAATGACGGTTCGTACCCTCATTCTGAATGGCCGTTACTTCGGCTACGGTTTCAATGATCCCTGTAAACATGCTCCAAAAATAGCTAAAAAGCCGATATTCTAAATATTTTGGTTTATAACATAAACCAGTTTACATTTATCATCGTATAACCACCCTATATGAAAGAACCCGAGAATCTCAGCGCTCAACAAAGTCTGTCCATCATTACCAGCATGATCGATCAGGCCAAAGGAAATGTTCAACGTAACAGCTTCTATTTTCTTTTGTGGGGATGGGTAGTAGCGCTAGCCAACCTGGGCATGTTTGTGCTTTCCATGCTTGATTATCAACGTCCCTATATTGTTTGGGTCATCACGATACCTGCCTGGATCTATACTATATATAGGAGCATTAAACAGAACGCAGACAAATCTGCTTCGTCACATTTTGACCGGATCAGTGCTTCACTTTGGATGTGCTATGCTATCTGTATTTTTACAGTGGTAGCTTTTGGCTATAAAATCAATTTTCAGATCGGACCGATCATATTGATCATGAGTGCCGTACCAACCTTTGTGTCGGGTATAATTCTCCGGTTCAAACCTTTAATGATTGGTGGAATTCTGTTCTGGGTATTTGGAATCATCAGCTTCCTGGTGCCGAATGAAATGCAATCGCTTGCTGGTGCTGTGGCTATACTCTGCGGCTACCTGGTGCCAGGCTATATATTGAAGAACAAGCACGAAGATTAATGTTCAACGATCTCGATCCTCTGTTACACTCACAATTACGACTGGCGGTCATGTCTTTATTGATCAGTGTGGAGTCTGCTGAGTTTACCTTTTTGAAAGAGAAAACAAAAAGTACAGCGGGCAATCTAAGTGTACAACTTGATAAACTTTCAGAAGCCGGATATATACAAATCGTAAAATCATTCCGCGGCAAGAAGCCTCTTACTACTTGCAGCATCACAAAGAAAGGTATTAAGGCTTTCGAAGACTATGTTAATAACCTGAAACAATACATCAACAAATAAACACCCCCTATATGAAAAACCTTCTGATTTTAATTCTCTCCATTTTACTTCATGCAATTACTACCGGAACACTTTTCGCACAAGAGACAGGCGACAAGGAGAAGATGAAAGTATTTGCTGCCTGGGTTGGCCGCTGGCAAGGTGAAAGCTTCATGCGCATGGGGCCCGGTGAACCGCGCAAAGCAACCATGGATGAACGCATCGAATCAAAACTTGATGGAATGATATTGTTGGTTGAAGGAATTGGTAAGACATTTGATCCTGCCACCAAGCAAGACTTCGTTGTTCATCATGCGCTGGCTATACTTTCGTATGATAAAAGTACTGACCAGTATAAATTTAAATCATATCTGAAAGATGGCCGTAGTACAGATGCCTGGGTAAAGGTTACGGGAGAGAATACATTTCAATGGGGATTTGATATACCGGGGCGTGGAAAGATGCGGTATGCAATCGCGCTTGATCCTGTAAAGAAGACCTGGGACGAAACCGGTGAGTTCTCGCAAGACGGAACCACATGGAATAACTTTTTCAACATGCATCTTACTAAAACTGAGTAATCCAAATATACTATATCATATACGTATATAAATCACCAATACTATGAATGCAGCAACGGAACGAAAAATCATCCGGTGGTTTCACATTCTGGCAAGTATACCGATCATCGGTTTTGTATACGGCCCGGTATCGACTATAGCTGAAGCTGCTGCAATGGTTCGCTGGGTAATCCTTCCATTGGTTATACTCTCCGGTTTCTGGATGTGGAAGGGGCACGTTGTAAAAAAATGGTTGCGATAGCTCCTTCCAAACCTTTGGATAAAGTTTTCCGATACGGTATCTTTCACAATGGAATTCGGACGCATAACTTCAGAAGAGCTTGAGAAAGTTGATTTCAAACTTCCTCCTGATCGCCAGGAAACAACGCAGTTGTTAAAATCAAATGCTTCGAAGAAGAAGCCTGAAATTTTTGTTGGCTGTGCCAAGTGGGGACGCAAGGATTGGGTTGGAAAGATCTATCCGAAGGGAACCAAGGAAGCCGACTTCCTGAAGCACTATGCAAGTCATTTTAATTGCATCGAGTTGAATGCTACGTTTTACCGTATGCCTACCGTTGCACAGACACAAGGCTGGGCTGGTAAAGTGACAGAGAATTTTAAATTCTGTCCGAAGTTTACAGACCAGATCACACACATGAAACGGCTGAAAGATGTGAAGGAATTAACAGACCGTTTCCTGGAAGGTATATCTGGATTCAAAGATAATCTCGGTCCTATATTTTTGATGCCGCATCCGGGCATGGCTCCAAAAACACAAGATACCATCGAGGCGTTTATACAATCTTTACCAAAAGATATAGAGCTCTTTGTTGAGTTCAGACATGCTGAATGGTTTTCAAATGAAACTGCTTTTCAAGCTGCATTCAATATGCTGGAAAAGAATAAAGCCGGTGCCATTATTACGGATGCTTCCGGCCGCAGAGATTGTGTACACATGCGGCTCACAACACCTACTGCCTTCATACGTTTTGTCGGCAATGGCTTACATCCCAGTGACTATACGCGCATAGATGATTGGGTACAGCGTATTAAAAGCTGGATGGAGCAAGGCATTGAACAGGTATATTTCTTCATGCACCAGCACGAAGAGCTGCATTCACCCGAACTAAGTAAATACCTGATTCAGCAATTGAACAACCACTGCGGTTTATCTATACCCGAGCCGAAGTTCGTAGAGCAGGAAATGGAATTATTTGGAACAGCTGCAGAGCCTCCGAAAAAAAGAGCGCCTCGTAAAAAAGCTTCGTAAGGTTATCAGGATTAGAATAGTTTCTTTTGCAGACTATATAGTTAGCCTTTCAAATAACAACGTTCTAATTATTTACGACATCCCTAAGCCAGGCTAGCGCAAGCTGATCATCTTTGAAATACCTTTGAGTTAAACCATTATCTGCTTCTTCCATCATCTCCCGTATAGCTTCAACACTGGTTTGTGCCCACTCATTCTCGGGTATCACAACAGCAATATACCTGGCGTCAAGCCGACTGAGCCTCGGCGTCCAATCCTCCATCAGCCATTTTATATCTATCTCTAATAAAGGCTCTGCTTTCCCGGTATCCGTGAGAAGTCCAATTTTATTTTGGTGTAAAGGCATTTTTTCTTCCAGCAATTCCAGCAATTTATTATGACGACTTTTAACTTCTTCGCTCAGTGAAAAGCCTCGGATCACGCAACGCAAACAAGGAACATCCGGCATATACTCTATAAATCCCCAACTTGCTTCGTGAAGTATTTCGGTCGTAGTGTTTGATATACTCATAATTAACTTTTCACGCAAAGCTATGTCATAAACATCGCCCTGAAATCCCAACGAATACCGGTTCGCTCTTCAGTAGTTATACTTAGTTATGAAATATAGCAATTAGGAACATACTGGAATCGCATGACGAAGGCTTTACTATAGATGCACATACGCTAACAGCTAATCATAAGATCAGATTACCTACAGCGCATGTTTACCTCGACTTTTTTTCTGCGGATGATAATTCAGAGCTTGTCAGAAAAAAAGCCCGCAATTATTCTTCAACAGCTATAGTATCAGCATCTTGGGTTATTGTTATCAACGTTTCTTCAGCATCCTCTCCTGCACTTAAGAATTTTTGTACATCCTTCCAGGGTAATTGAATGATGGGCTTGCTGCTATAGGTGTATTCTTTCTTCTGTTTAATGATTTCGGCAGCGCGCTCTTTTGTATCCGGGTGTGTGCTAACCCATGCAAGCTCCTCCGGTATATCATCTTTTCTCGCCAGGCGAAAAAAGAAATTACTCAAGTGCTGCGGATCAATGTCTGCTTTTGCCAGACTTTCAACAGCGAAGGCATCCGCTTCACGTTCATGTTTACGATCAAAGGCCGTAGAGGACAACACCCTGGCTGTCTCACGCGATATATCATTCCCTGCATCACCGGCAGCTATAGAGAAAAGCATTTCAATACCGATCTCTTTCACCAGCTTTTTCATGACGTGATTCTTTTCCATGTGGCCGATCTCATGCGCCATTACACCCGCTACTTCTTCTGCATTATTAGCATAATCCAGCAAGCCGGTATATATCACCATGTGATGATCGGGTAATGCAAATGCATTGATATCACTACTGCGAACCAGATGTATCTTTATCTTATCGCAGTCCAATTTCTCGGCACGGCATATACGAACCTTGATGGAATCAAGTACTGCTTTTACTTTCTCATTATCGATCTCATCATGCGTAGCGGTAATCGTCTCCAGAATGATTTCACTGAGTTTACGCTCGCTCTCTTTTGCGAATCGCTGCACATCGCCATCACCTATATATTCGATTCTGCTCAGCAAAAACCAAACTCCGAAAAATGATATCGCAATAATTGCGAACTGTGTTAAGATCTTGCCAGCCATAATCAGGATTTACAAATTTGATCGGTTAACGGACCGAAGAACCAAAAGTATACATGTTTACCTTTGCGCGTATTGACAGCGGCATAGATCGTCATGCAAAACTCCGCGATATTAAAAATCACGATCGTGATGATATAGGCTATATAGGTATTGGAAATTGTATTATCACCAAAGATAATAGAGAGCGTCCAATAGAAGCCGGCACTGTTCATAAAGAGTATCAAGAGCTGTGAAAGCAACGCCTGCATACAATGCCAGCGGACAAAGAATGTTCCCTTGCGATTACTCAACCAGAAAAAACCGGTAGCCAGCAGGTTGACAATGGGCAACGGCAGTCCTGCAATGACGGCTATGAGCGACATGAGGTAACTGTTCGATGCCTTTTCACTTTCGTAGTCATCGGGGTGGTACGCGAACGAAACAACTTCAGCCATATATATTTATAAGTCTTTCATGATATTCCATCCCCAGTTGATAACAATCAGCAGGATCAATGGAATGTAAATTCTTTTTTGAGTACGGATCTTTTCTTCCGCCCATTGAAATGTTATACCCAGACTTTGCTGGTTCAACACGAGGTCACGCAGCAGCATCGGTGGAATTACAATCAGTAGTATAGCGGCAATTATACCCAGCGGATTTATTAAAATCGCTTGCCAGACATTGCCTTGAAGAAGGTAAAGTACTGACCGGGTAACTCCGCAGGAAGGACAAGGCAATCCTGTGATGTTCTTGAACATGCACAAGGTTACAGCCTCCTGGTGGCGATCATGCATTAGTAGATGATAGCCCAGCCATATATACCCGGCCAGTGAAAGAAGGAATAGGGTCCAATATATTTTCCGGTTCTTCGGATCCATATCGGAATTTATAGCGTCTTACCCTACAAGTTGAAAGAATTTCTGCGCGTTGATTTCGCGTGTACGGCCCATAATGATGAACCAGTCAACGATCGTCCAGATACCTAAACCACCGCAGGTCAACAATTTAGCAACCGCCAAACCTGTATCACCAAGCATGAAACGATCAATAGCAAAGCCACCACCAACGATCGATACAATCAGAATGGTTGTAGGATCTTTCAGGTTAATAGCGTGTAATTGAGCGAACCGTGATTCATCCAACGCCAGGAGTCTTTCGCGGATCATCGGGATTTGATGACCTTCGAAAAATTTCCCATTGGTCATAAGGTACATGTCAACTTTTTGTGCATCCATAAAATAGGTAGATTAAGATTTTGCTGAAAGATATTTATAAGCACAGTAAATTCCATGAACATGAGAGAAATGTTATGACTTTCAGCAAAATCGTACCTTAAAATGGGGCCATACCCAGAAAAAGTTTCTCTCAAACACCTGATATCGATACTGTCCTGGCCTTTCCTTGTGAATCGTACACAATAATCGACTTCACGCCTTTCGGAATGCTAACCTTGCGTGTAGACTGCGACAGGTAACCAGCTCCGTAATAAAACTCCACTTTCTGCTTGTGTCCATCGCTATATACAAACTCCGCATAGGCATCACGTTGTTCAGGTCTGAATTCCTGAAAAGCAGCCGGGCGGGCGGGCGAAAATACCTTCAAGCTATCTTTGTTTTGAGAGGCAATAAACAATTGCCCTTTTGTTCCTGATAAACGAGCCAGCGCTTTGGCATCACCGGGCACATAGAAACCACTCGTTGCTGAGGACATCACACTAAAGTCACCTTTACCATCGCCTAACAATACCAGCCCAGTAAAAGCATCGTAGCGACCAGCAAAGACTTCATTGCCATAATCATTACCGATCATGAGCACATCGAGGTTGCCATCGTCATTGATGTCGTAGGACACTAAACCCTTAACCGGAGCAACCTGCACTGGCATAGGCAACGCATGGAGCGCAAACTTGCCGTTGCCTTGGTTTTCTATATAGCTTGACTTCATGTTATTCGCTTCGAGCACTAAAGCATCTTTCAAATCCTCTTGTGGCAGAAGTTGTTCCATGGTTGCCTTACTATATTGTTTATAGCGTGAATACTTATTTCTGAATTTAGGGCTTTGAGAATTAAGTTCATCCCAGAAATGCACGGGGTATAAATGCATTTCGGCCACGTCCATAGACTGGCGCATATAGCAGGCCATCACAGGATCTACGCTTCCATTACCATCAAAGTCTTTCGCGAAAACTTTTAACGGAGATTTTTCCGATACCTGGTAATTATTGTTCAGTCCGAGATTTCCGGCTATATAGTCTACATCACCATCCTGATCGAAATCGCCAGCGGTTATACTATTCCACCACCCTATATTATTTTCAATTCCGGATGCCTCCACTTTAGTAAATTTATTGCCATCGTTTTTAAAAACCATGATTGGCATAAATTCACCGACTGCGATCAAATCAGTTTTTCCATCGTTATTGAAATCAGTCCATATAGCATCGGTGATCATGCCCGCGTTGTGTAGTGCCGGAGCTACATCTGACGTTACATCGAGAAATTTACCATTCTCATTTTTCAAAATATAGCTTCTGGCAGGCAAAGGATAATTACGGGCTACCACTCTCCCACCTACAAACAGGTCCAGATCACCATCACCATCGTAGTCTGATGCGCGCACACATGATCCGCTTGATTTTGTATCGGGCAACGCTTCTATAGCATTGCTGAAGTTCGCTTTACCGTCATTTATATAGAGCCTGTCCTGGTAATCATCATCGGTTGCACCTTCAATACTTCCGCTTACTATATATAGATCGAGGTCTTTATCACCGTCTGCATCAAAGAGCAGCAATGCCTCATCTTCCTCCGGTTTTAATTTTGCTTTTTGTGTGATTGATTTTTGTTCGAATGCCCCGGAAGCGCTTTGCAGAAATATAGTAGGCATTGAATTAACGGAACCTCCCACGACAAAATCTTCGCGACCATCCTGATTGACATCGCCTACGGCAATACCGGGACCATCCTGCGAAAACTTATGCGGCAATGTGCGTTGAAGATTGAAATCAATTTTATCCTCCTCTGTATGCTTAAAGTATATATTGAGTCCCGCAGAAGTCTCCTGCAACACATTTGGTTGAGATGCAGCAGGAGCTATCAACTGGCCATCTTTGCTTTCTTTATAATCTATGGTAATTAACTGATTAGCTTTTATGCTTTTCACAACGGATACCCTACCGTCCGGCCACTGCACTGCAACTGAATCGGCTTGTGCACCAGTACCTAAACCAAAATGAATTATACCCTCCACGGAAGATAAGAATCCGCGGTATATAGAGTTCTCCTGGTACTGGATTTTACCTTGTTGATAAAGCGTCACTTTTGCACCGAGGGCCTGCACGTTGTGTGCGGGTCCGACCAAACGAATACGCAGGTAATTATTCTTTACAGAATCCTTTTTAGCATCGTCAGTATACAGAGTATTCTCGTATACAAATGCATCTGCATTTATATTATTAATCACATAATCGAGATCTCCATCATTATCAAAATCAACAAAAGCAGCACCGTTGGAAAATGAAGGTGTGGTGAGTCCCCACTGCGTTGTGACATTGCTAAAGGTAAGATCACCGTTGTTGCGAAAGGCATAGTTGGGAATTTTTATAACGGGTATCGAATCATTCAAATGTCCGATGCTTGCAAAGTTTCCGACATCTGCGCGGTAGTTAGCAAAGTCCTTATCCGTTATATCTTTCGGAAATCCGTTGGTGATCAATATATCTTTCAAGCCGTCATTGTCAATGTCTGCCATGAGTGGCGACCAACTCCATTCTGTTTGGTGTACACCTGATAACTGCCCGATCTCACTGAATTTTATACCCTGCGCTAAACCATTATTAAGGTGAAGCATGTTCCGCACATACTGATATTCATATTTATACTGTTCTGTATTAATATAGGTTTGATAACTTTTATTGCTGATGGTTGTCTTCTTACGGTCATTGGTTTCCGGAAGCATATCCAGGGTAATGATGTCGGGCCATGCATCGTTGTTAAAGTCAGCAGCATCGTTCCCCATAGAGAACTGGCTTTGATGCCCTATATATTCCGCTGTCTTATTTTGGAATGTCCCGTTCTTTTGATTGATATACAGAATATCATTGGAGATATAGTCATTGGACACATATATATCCGGCCAGCCGTCTTTATTAAAATCAGAAATAGCTAAACCAAGTCCGAATCCCTCGAATGTTATACCTGCTTCGTTCGTAACATTGGTAAATGTTTCATCTCCGTTGTTTCGATATAGCCTGTCGTTATTGGGCGAACTGCCATCCGTTATTTTCGGGCGATAATTTGTTGGAAAGTTATTGAGTCGTTGATTGATTAAAACATACAGATCAAGATCACCATCGCGATCATAATCAAAAAAAGCAGCGGCAGTGCTATACCCTGAATCCGCCAGCCTATATTTCTCTGCCTGATCTTCAAAGGTGGGCACACCTTCCTTGTTAAGACCTTTATTGATCAGCAACATGTTTTTGCGATCGGCTGAATCGGCTTTCATCGTAGCCGTAACGTATAAGTCCATCCAACCATCGTTATTAATATCCACTACGGTAACACCAGAACACCAACGTCCGTTGCCTGATATACTTGCCGCGTCAGATATATCTTTAAACTTGAGATCCCCCAGGTTTATATAGAGTTTGTTGGAGACAAGGTTACCTGCAAAGAATACATCTTGTAACCCATCATTGTTAAAATCTGCTACACCAACACCCCCACCGTTGTAAATATACTCGTATGACAAAATGTTAAAGGAGTCGTTATCCTGAATCACGTTATTAAATGTGATTCCCGTCTCACCAGAGGGCAACAGCCGAAACAACGTTTTACTTTCTTTCTTACAACTGCTGATGAGCAGTGCTATAAAAATAATCGGGTAAATCAGGAAGGGCGTTTTTTTCATATTACTAAATAAAAAAAGCAAGGCCAATAAACATATTGACCTTGCTTCTATAATACAAACTATTTTCTATTAATAACCTTTGTTCTGTTTCAGAACGTCTGACCCTTGCAAGTCAATCTGACGTTGTGGTATAGGTAAGAACTGATCGGTTGCTGAAAAAGCAGCACCACCCAAGTTATTAGTAAGTTTACCGCCATCATAATCGAGGTAATCATTAAGCTCGTCTACAGCGATGCCCCAACGAATAAGATCGTAGAAGCGTTGGCCTTCAAGCGCCAGCTCAAGTTTACGTTCGAAGCGTACAGCAGCACGAGCTTCTGCAAGACTCAGCGCGCCATAGGTACCAATGTTATAGCTGGCAGCATCTTCATCCAAATCCATTATAGGCTTCTTATAGTCGGTCTTGCCATCTGTTGTTCCAAAGCCTGTTACACGTCCTTTAACACGTGTAGAAGTTTGCGCACGGTCACGAACCATATTGATATAGTCCACCGCGAGGGCAAGATCTCCGCCACCTTCAATTTCTGCTTCCGCAGCCATCAAGAGTACATCTGAGAATCTGATGATCATAAAATTGATAGAGTGATATCCAGGTGTCCAAGAGCTGCCATCCTGATATTTACCTTTATCAGATTTCCGATATGAGTATTTCTTCTGTGTAAACGGACCAGCGTATGATTGATCACGAATCCAGTCGAAGCCAGGATGCGGCATCCAATCCAGAAACTGTACATATCTGCGACCGATGGTAAGATCAAGACGTGGATCTACATCTTTCGTATAGTCAGCAGTAAACTCTTCATCACTTTTTATACCCTGATCATCGGCTAATTCATTGGAAGGATCTCTATAGCTGTTATCCAGTAAAGGCAAGCCACTGTCATCGGTTCTATATGAATTCACAAGATCGAAACTTGGCGCAAAAAATCCGCAGCACTCACCTGGTCCATTCGGGCCTGTGTTGTATGGATAGTTCATCGCTAAATCCTGGTTGGTGTTGTTGATATCACCGGTTCCTGCAGCTGCCTGAAAAGCAAATACAGATTCAGAGTGATTTTCTTTTTCACCTTTGAATACATCTTCAAAGTTCGGCAGCAATGCATACTTCAATCCATTGGTAGTGGTACCGTTGGTTATAACATCTGCAAACACCGTTCTTGCCTGAGTATATTTCGCAGGGTTTGTAACGATCACACCATCATTGTCCGGCCAGCTTGCCTCATATAAAAGGATCTTGCCTAAATATGCACCGGCAGCCCATTTGTTGGCACGACCTACTTCGCTTTGTGTTGCAGGAAGATTGTCGTACGCAAATTGCATGTCAGCTTCGATCTTCGGCCATATATCAACATTGTTTGGAATGTTACTCTTATCAATGATCTCCTGATCGGATTCACTGGCAGGACGGCTTGTTGTTTCATCTACCCAAGGCACATTGTTGAAGTTCTTTTTCAACTCGAAATAATAATGTCCTCTCAGGAATCTTGCTTCTGCTATGATTCTAGTCCTAACGTCTTCTGCTATATCCTCAAGAAGAACGTTATCCGGATCATCTCTCAACATGTATAGCACGTTGTTAGCACGGTTCACACCTTCAAAGCTACCTAGCCATTTGCCGTTCACTTCTCCGTTTACAGCATCCACTTCAAAGCGCTGCACGGGGTTCATGGCGTTAAAGTCACCAGCGTTGGTTCCTTTATTTGCATCACCACCACGAATACTTCCCCACATCCAGTTGGAAGCACCGGAGTGCCAGCCGTTGCCACGTCCGTTCAAAACGGAATACGCACCAATCAGCAAACCTTCCACGCCCTTCTGGTTCGTTATCTGTCCTTCCTGGAGTTCGCCCGTTACCGGCACCTCCAGAAAACTTTCTTTACAGGCGATGGGTCCCAGCACGATCGCTGCCATCAACACCAGTATAGCTGTTTTTTTATTGCTATATTTTAATTTCATATCTGTATCTCTTTTGATAATTATAGTCCCAGGTTAACACCGATATTGAAACCTCTTGTTACAGGAGGATTACCGAAGTCTAGCCCCAGCGTTGTATCTGCTTGTCCGCCTACACCTGGATCAAGACCTGAGTAATTCGAGATCGTGAACAAGTTGGTTGCCTGCAGATATATTCTGGCGCGTGTAACACCATAACGACTTAACATGTCAGAAGGTAAATTATAAGCGAGCTGCAAGTTAGTTAAACGTGCATAGTTACCTTTCTCGATGTAATAAGAGTTTGATTGTGTATTGGTACTGAAGTTCGAAACATTTTCAAAAATCGGAACGGTATTTCCGCCTCTCTCAAATGTCCAGGAATCTTTTACATTAGTCCCGATCGCAGCCCCGGTAAAGGAAGGGTAGAAATCAGTAAACCACTTGGAGAAGTTATAGTTCTCGAAGCCAAGGAATAACCCAAGGAATGTTTCAAGTTCAAAGTTGTGATACTTCAATTTGATGTTGATACCACCTGAGAAATCAGGAACAGGATCACCTAAATATGTTCTATCATCAGCATTGATCTTTCCATCACCCTGACCGGTCAGATTACCTTCAGCATCGCGGCCATTAATATCCGCATACTTGAAGCGGCCGGGAGCAGCGCCTTCCTGTGTAGGAGAGCCTGAAACATCGGCAGCATCCTGAAACAGTCCGACAACTTTATATCCAAAGTATGAAGATATAGCCTGACCTACCTGGTTGCGTATAACGTTACCGTTGCGGGTATTTCCACCATCAAAGTATTCAACACCTGGTACAAGCGATACGATTTCGTTTTTCAGGAATGATCCGGTTGCTTTTACTTCATAGTTGACACCAGAAGAACCTACGTCACCACGGGTAGTAATTTCAATATCCACCCCTGCGTTACGCATTTTTGCAATATTGATAGAAGGATCTGTCGCCAAAGGACCAACCAAGGCAGCAGTCTCAGAACCGTATAGCAGATCGCGTGTATTTTTTCTCCACACATCAAATGCTATATCTACTTTACCATCCAGTAAAGAAGCATCGAAACCTATATTGGTTGTAGTTGAAGTCTCCCACTTGGCGTTCGGGTTACCAATACGTGAACGATATAGTCCTGGCTGTACACCTGAGTTTGATCCTGTGATATCATATGCTGCAAGACCTAAGCTTGCATTCCATAAGCTATATTGGTTGTTTGGATCAACGTTGTTAGAGTTACCCATTTGTCCCCAACCACCACGGATCTTCAAATCAGAAATAAAGTTTACACCTTTCAGGAATTCTTCTTCAGACACTCTCCATGCAGCAGATACTGCAGGGAAAACACCGAATCTGTTTCTGGAAGCAAAGCGCGATGCGCCGTCACGTCTGATCACACCGGTAAGCATATACTTCTCATTGTAGTTATACTTCAATTGACCAAACGTTGAATAGAAGTTAACACCTTTGCTATACGTACTTCCGGTTACACGACCACCGGGCTGTGTATTGGTTACAGATATATAGTTTATATCGAAAAGGAAAGGATTCAAACCTGAACCATTTACGTTTCTTCCTGTACCCGTATTGAGGGCTTCAACACCTACCAGGGCGTCTATACTATGCGCACCAAATTTGTTTTTGTATTGCGCTGTATTTGTAAACGTCCATGTAGCAAAAGAACCAGCTCCTTCAGAATATGTGAATGAAGAGTTGTTTTCCGAATTCTCGTATGATGGAGGATTGTAGCTATTGAAGTAATTGTTACTGAATCCACCGCCAAAACTTGTACGCCATGTCAGGTGTTTCAGCAGATCGAGTTCCAGGTATATATTACCGAAACCAAGAATGCTGTAAGATCCATTGTCAGAAGCTCTGTCGCGTGCAGCCACAGGGTTGCGTGGGTTGTTGAAACCTTTTGCAATCGTTCCGGCATATCCACCGAAGGCATCATAAACAGGAATGATAGAAGGCATACGGAATGCAGACAATACATCGCTCTCTTCATTGGCAGCACCACGACCACCGCTACCGCCTATAATTCCTTTTCTGGAAAGATAGGTGAACTGAACGTTTTGTCCGATTCTTAAATTCTTAAGAACGTTGTGTTCAGAGTTGATACGGAAAGTATAGCGTTTGAAATTCTGGTGTGTCAAAATACCATCCTGATCATATAAACCAAGACTTACATAAAAAGCACTTCTGTCACCACCACCTGAGAAGCTCAGGTTATGACGATTAAGTCTTGCGGGGCGAGTGATCTCATCCCACCAGTTAGTACCTGCCTTGTTCGAAGGGATTACCAGATATACCGGTCCTTTAGAAGCATCGTTGTTATACTTAACTCTTTCAGCAGCGAGATCAAGCGTTCCGGTAACACCAGATGCATCACCAACTTTTAAATAGTCAGGCAATACAGGTGTAGTTCCGTTTCCATACTGATCACTTTTAAACTCAGGTGTCTGACCTAATTGCGTTGCTGTGTTACGAATTGCTTGCCAGGTCCAGTCTGCTGTTTCCTGAGGATTCAAAATGTTATCCACTTTGCCTGGAACAGTTACACCTAATACGCCATCGTAATTTATTTTCAGCTTGCCATCAGACTTCTTTCCTCTTTTGGTGGTATATACAATTACACCGTTAGCAGCACGTGCTCCATATATAGAAGCAGAAGCTGCATCTTTCAACACTGTAGTTGATTCGATATCATCGGGAGAAAGGAAATCACTGGCGCCTACTGGCAAACCATCGATGATGATAAGAGGATCGTTACCACCGAACGCACCGAAACCACGAATACGAACAACACTGGTTGTACCAGGCTGACCGTTGGTGATTACCGTAACACCGGGTACACGTCCCTGAAGTTGCTGCTCAACGTTACCAGAAGGAACAGCCACAAGTTCTGCAGGTCTGATCGTAGATACAGCACCTGTTACTTCGCGTCTGTTTTCAGTTGTATATCCAGTAACAACAATCTCCTGGAATGTTGTAACGTCTGGCTCCAACTGAACATCAACAACTGATTTTGCACCAACAGCAACTTCGGATGTAGAATAGCCAACAAAAGTCACAACTAATATGGCACCGTCATTTGGCACCGCTATTTTAAATTTACCGTCAACATCAGTTGCCGTTCCGAGAGAAGATCCCTTCACCAGAACGTTCACACCGGGCATCCCGGTACCTGATTCATCAGTGATTGTGCCGGTCACAACTCGCTCTTGTGCCAGCGCCACTGAAGCAAGCATCAGCATCATTGCCAATGACAAACTCAAGCTCCTGTAGAGTTTTTTCATAGATAGATTTTGGGTTAATTGATTTGGTTAAAACTGCATGCGCAAAACAAAATTCCGAATTGCGCATTATTCGAAAGTAAAAATTTTGATTCTTCGATTAACAAAAAGCACATAAAATACTTTCGTAAACGTTTCCACAATCGATTACGGATTCGATAGTGGAAGCGTTTGTGTACCCGGTTTCAGGAAAAAGATTGTTTTGCATTGTTGATTTTTAAGTTGATTGAGAAGAAAAAGAGACGAAACGTTGAATAAACGCTATGTAAACGTTTGCTAAGCTCCTAAATATTAAAAGATAAAGCAAGAAACCAAGAGAAAAGGTTTTGCGTGTGCACGGTAACACGAAGCTTTGTAAATATCATCATTTCATAAAATGTGTACCTGAGCGGCGTTGAATTTGTTAAAAAACACATAACGCATTCGCTAAAAGCGTTCGTTATCTTTTAAATAAGTATTTTGGCCGACTTTTTAAATTATGTCGCTTTACGAAAAATATCCGGTTCATCTGTCCAATTCTTTGGGAGGTAAAAAAGAATTATTTCAACCTGTTAACGCGGGCCATGTAGGCATGTATGTCTGCGGGCCTACAGTATATAATGATGTACATCTTGGCAACGTACGCACCTTTCTCACCTTTGATATAGTAACGCGTTACTTTCGCCACCTGGGATATAAAGTGCGTTACGTTCGAAACATCACAGATGTAGGACACCTGGAGAACGATGCCGATGAAGGAGAAGACAAGATCTCAAAGAAGGCACGCATTGAACAACTGGAACCGATGGAAGTAGTGAAGCACTATACCGAAGGATTCCACGAGGTGATGCGGCAATTCAATATACTGCCTCCAAGCATCGAACCCTCAGCAACAGGACACCTTGTAGAGCAAATTGAAATCACAAAGAAGCTGATTGAAAAAGGATTGGCGTATGAAGTCAATGGCTCGGTATATTTTGATGTTCTGAAATATCATGCGGATCATAACTATGGTATACTCTCCGGCCGCGTGATTGAAGATCTTATGGAAAGCGGACGCAAGCTCGACAGCCAGGATGAGAAGCGTAATAAAATCGATTTTGCACTTTGGAAAAAAGCATCGCCGTATCACATCATGCGCTGGCCTTCACCCTGGAGCGTTGGCTTTCCGGGATGGCATATTGAATGTACGGTAATGAGCACAAAATATCTTGGAGAGACCTTTGATATACATGGAGGTGGAATGGATTTGAAGTTCCCGCATCATGAATGCGAGATAGCACAAGCTGTGGGCGCGACAGGCAAACAGCCTGTTAACTACTGGATTCACTCGAACATGCTTACGGTAAACGGACAGAAAATGAGTAAGTCTCTTGGCAACTCGTTTCTACCGCGTCAGCTTTTTACAGGTGACCATCCCCTGCTTGAAAAAGGATTTGGCCCTATGCCGGTACGGTTCTTTATGCTGCAGTCGCACTACTCAAGCACACTTGATTTTTCAAATGAAGCGTTGAATGCTGCTGAAAAAGGATTTAAAAAATTATCCAATGCACTGGGTATATTAAAAAAACTCGTGCACCCGGGTGGTGGAACAGATGCGACAGAATTACGCGAAGATCTTCTCAGGATGATTGACGCTTGCTATCTAAACATGAGCGATGATTTCAATACGGCCAAAACACTCGCAGCTTTATTTGAAATGTCAGCACGTATCAACGATTTTAAATCGGGTAATATAGCGCTGAGTACTATTAGTGAAGAAACGTTTAATATTTTCAAAAGTACATATATAGGTATCATGGAAGATGTTCTTGGCCTTCGTGAAGAGGAAGAACATAATCATGAATTACTGGGTGGTGTCATTCACGTATTGATTGACTTGCGCAAAAAAGCAAGGCAGGATAAGAACTTCGCACTGTCGGATAAAATTCGTGACGATCTGAAAAACCTTGGTGTACAGTTAAAAGATGGTAAAGACGGAGAGATCAGTTTTACCATCGAATAAAATATAGGCCCTCATCCCGGAATCTTTCTTCACTAAAAATGATTCTGAGATGAGGGCCTATACATAATTCATGCTTCGTAAAATTTTCATATTACCCATCCGCTTTTATCAGCTCGCTATTTCTCCACTGCTGGGATCTAACTGCAGGCACACACCTTCATGCTCACAATACACCGTTGAAGCTATTCAGGAATGGGGTGTGGTGAAAGGAATCTGGCTCGGAACAAAACGAATAGCACGGTGCCATCCGTGGGGAACACATGGATATGATCCCGTGCCTAAAAACACACAGGCGCACAACACCGATCATCATCATAAATCGCCAAGTCAACACAAATAAGAAGTAGCATTTCACGAGGAAAGATTTACTTTTAGTTAAATCTTATACCTTATTATGCCCGATTTTCAAATTAAAGAAACTTCAAAATCGTACGATGTCTGCATCGTAGGTTCAGGAGCTGGTGGCGGTATGGCGGCTTATACGCTTGCTAACGCTGGTGTTAAAGTAGTGATCATCGAAGCAGGGCCGCTATATGATCCTGCCAAGAATGTAATGCAATTGAAGTGGCCATGGGAATCTCCCCGCAGAGGCGCGAGTACATACTATAGGGGCTTTGGAGATTTCGATGCTGCCTATGGAAGCTGGGAACTGGAAGGCGAACCCTATACGCACAAGAATGGAACACAGTTCGATTGGTTCCGCTCGCGCATGGTAGGTGGACGTACAAATCACTGGGGAAGAATTTCACTGCGCTTCGGTCCGAAAGATTTTAAACACAAGAGTATAGATGGTTTCGGAGACGACTGGCCTATAGGTTATGAAGATGTAGCTCCGTACTATGATAAAGTTGATCAGCTCATTGGTGTATTCGGATCAAAAGAAAATCTGCCCAATGAACCGAATGGTATATTTCTGCCACCACCGAAGCCGCGTCTGCACGAACTCTTTATTAAAGATGCTGCAACCGCGGTAGGTGTACCGGTAATCCCTTCTCGCTTATCTATACTTACAAGACCGCTATCAAACAACAAAGATCGTGGTGCATGTTTCTTCTGCTCTCAGTGTAATCGTGGTTGCACGGTACATGCCGACTTCTCTTCGTCTTCTGTATTGGTAAAGCCGGCACTGGCAACCGGCAATGTCGATATCATTCCGAATGCAATGGTGCGCGAAGTGTTAACCGACAACGAAGGCGTGGCTACTGGTGTATCTTTTGTGAATAAAGATGACTTTCAAGAATATACTGTTAAGGCGAAGATCGTAATTCTCGCAGCGAGTGCCTGTGAATCCGCAAGGTTGCTTATGAACTCGAAGTCATCACGTAATCCCAACGGACTGGCTAACACGAGTAACGTTGTTGGTAAATATCTTCATGATTCAACCGGCTCTGCTATGGGCGGCTTCCTTCCTAAACTTGTAGGACGCAAACGCTATAATGAAGATGGTGTTGGTGGTATGCATGTATATACTCCATGGTGGCTGGATAATAAAAAGCTGGACTTTGCGCGTGGGTATCATATTGAATATTGGGGAGGTATGGATATGCCGAGCTATGGTTTTGGTTTTGGTATGGATAGTCTCAATGGTAAATATCCAGGTAGCGATGGCAAACAAAAAGCTGCGGGTGGTTATGGTGCTGCGTTGAAAGATGACTATCGCCATTTCTTTGGAGCAACCTTCGGCATGGCCGGACGTGGTGAAGCCATTGCACGGGAAGATAATTACTGTGAGATCGATCCGACTGTTGTCGATAAGTATGGCATTCCTGTATTACGCTTCAACTATAAATGGAGTGATCAGGAAGTGAAGCAAGCCAAGCACATGCAAGAGACATTCGAAGAGATCATCCATAAGATGGGAGCTGAAATAACGTGGGGAAAAGTTGGTGCTGAAGGTAATTATGGACTCGAAGCGCCTGGTAGAATTATACATGAAGTTGGTACTACACGCATGGGCAATGATCCCAAAAAATCTGTGGTAAACAAATTCAACCAGGCACACGACTGTAAAAATCTGTTCGTTGTCGATGGAGGTCCTTTTGTGTCACAGGCCGATAAAAATCCAACGTGGACTATACTTGCACTTTCCATGCGAGCTTCCGAATACATTATTGACGAAATGAAAAAACAAAATCTATAAATGAATTAAGGGTTTCTGATAAGATATCTGTCTTATACTATAGGAGCCTTTCTCTAAACATCAACATCATGGATAGAAGAAAATATTTAAAAACACTTGCAGTCACTACGGCTGGCGCAGGTATACTTTTCCAGGCGTGTGATCCCGAAAAGAAAAAAGAAGTCGTAGAGGCTCCCAAACCCTTTACCATCGATCGTACAAAGGCAGAGCTTGTGCGCGAAGAAAAACTGAAAGGAGAAACTTTCTTTGATGCCCACGAGATGAAGACCATTACTGTTCTCGCGGACATCATTATACCGAAAGATGCTGTTTCCGGAAGTGCTTCCGATGCCGGTGTACCTGATTTTATAGAGTTTATCGTAAAAGATAAACCGGAATATCAGATCCCTATACGCGGTGGTATAAAGTGGCTTGATGTTCAAAGCATGAAACAATTCAATGCTGACTTTGCTTCGTGCTCATCACAACAGCAAATTGAAATAGTCGATGACATTGCCTATCCTGAAAAAGCAAAACCTGAATTGAAACAAGGTGTAGCATTTTTTAATACGATGCGCGATTTAACAGCCACTGGATTTTTTACCAGTAAAATTGGAATTAAAGATTTAGGCTATGTAGGAAACAGACCGAACCAATGGGATGGCGTTCCACAGGAAGTACTGGATCAGTATGGCTTGAAATATGACGACCGCACGCTGGAGATCAGTGTAAAATTTGATTCGTAGATATACTTGAAATTCCGGAGTGCCTATATATACTATCAATATACAGGAATCCGGAATTTCTTTTTTATTATATATAGATCATTAACCAAACCCACAGCCGAGATGCCACTAAAAAAATCAACTCCTCCAACCACCGATCTCTCCCGGAGAAATTTTATTAAGAACGCAGGGATGACTGCAGCTGCCTTTACCATTTTACCACGCTTTGTATTGGGTGGTAAAGGTTATCGTGCGCCAAGCGATACCCTCTACGTTGCAGGCATTGGAGCGGGAGGTAAAGGCGAAAGCGACATTGCTAATTTTGCGAAAAGTGGTAAAGCACAGATCTCTTATCTCTGCGATGTAGACGACCGCAGGGCTGCTAAATCTGTTGCTGCTTTTCCGAAAGCAAAATACTATAAAGATTTTCGTGCCATGCTCGATAAAGAGCATAAACACATTGATGCCGTATCGGTATCTACTCCCGATCATAACCATGCTATACAAGCACTCGCTGCCATGCAGTTGGGAAAGCATGTATATGTGCAGAAGCCTTTAACGCATGATATATATGAGGCTCGCACGCTTACAGAAGCTGCGAAGAAATATAAAGTTGTTACGCAAATGGGAAACCAGGGAGCGTCTGGTGACGATGTGCGCAAACTCATGGAATGGTATAATGCAGGATTGTTGGGAGATGTACATACGGTTTATTGCTGGACGAATCGTCCTGTATGGCCGCAAGGTATAGAGTGGTCTACGCAGAAAAAGGAAGTGCCTAAAGAACTGGATTGGAATCTTTGGCTTGGCACGGCTCCCTATAAAGAGTATGTTGATAAACTTGTACCTTTTAACTGGCGTGGCTGGTGGGACTATGGAACAGGTGCTCTTGGAGATATGGGTTGTCATATTATAGAACCACCTTTCCGTGTACTCGGTCTTCAATATCCTACCGATGTAACGGCTAGTGTTGGAAGTGTATATGTAGATGAATTCAAGCGCGGTTATTTTCCGGAGAGCTGTCCTCCCTCCTCTTATATAGTATTAACATTTCCTGGCAGAAACGGCAAACCTCCTGTAAAATTGCATTGGATGGATGGTGGCATTCAGCCTGAAAGACCTGAGGAATTAGACCCGAATGAACGCATGGGTGATGGCGGCAATGGTGCGCTATTTATAGGAACGAAAGGTAAAATGATGTGTGGCACCTATGGTATGTACCCATCGTTATTACCAACTTCTAAAAACAAGGAAGTAAATATACCACAGACTATAAAGCGTGTACCCGGTGGAGCAGATGGTCACTATGCACAATGGGTAGAAGCATGCCTGGCAGGGTATGGAAAGATGGAAGTAAGTTCACCCTTCGAGATTGCTGGCCCGCTGACTGAAACTGTATTGATGGGTAACCTCGCTATACGGAGCCATGATGTTCGCTACCCGAAGAAGGACGATCCGAATCAATTTGATTACCCTGGCCGCAACATCAAGTTGTTATGGGACGGTGCGAATATGAAAATTACCAACTTCGAAGATGCTAATCAGTTTGTGAAAAGAGAGTATAGAAAGGGCTGGTAAACCTATATGAACCTGTATATATGCAAAAAAAACCGACCCTTTTAAGGTCGGTTTTTTTACACATTCAAACTTCTCATTCGTCCCACCAAACAGCATCGCTCATATGAAGGGTTGCCGATGCAGCTTGTCTCTTTACAGCTTCATTTACATTCTCTGCGTTCAAGGCATATTCACAGCTTTTTTTTTCATTTATACTATATCTATCAATTTACTTTGTATCCCAGAAAACTCTGTTCGTTACAACATCACCACCGATGGCAGTAGCTGCAGAAGTATAATTATCACCATTTGCCGTTTGCTCGGAGTTCGGATACGTATAGCGAATAGGAAAATCGCCATTGGTTACCGGAGGTACGTTGAACGCAGGAAAATCCAGTCTTCTATATTCTGTCCACGCTTCCAGACCGCGATTGAAAAGTGCTATATATTTCTGACGTGCTATCTTCTCAAGATTGGTTCCTGATGCTGTCGCAAAAGCTATATTCGGGTCTGCTAAAAAAGCAGTAGCACTAACTTCGGTACCACCCCAATATGCAATGGAGGCACGTATACCTGCCTCATAATGTTCTTCAGCAGTCCCACCTACGTTAAAGCCACGCTCTGCTGCTTCTGCCAGATAGAACTCTGTTTCAGAATAATCCAACAGTACACCTGGAAAAGTTTCTGCAGTCATGGTCGTTCCTGCTTTTGAATAGGTTACGTAAGAGTTACTTCTTCCGTAAATACCACCGGAATAACCACCCGCATTATCTTTAGTATAGTATAAAGGAATGCGTGGATCATCTATCGCAGAACTTTGCATCAGGTCCATCATAGTATTGGAAGCTACGAAGTCTTCACGTTCGCTCTGAATCAGGTTAACCCATATCGGATTTGTATTGGGTGTTGTACCAAGATATACCAAGACTGCATTGTCGGAATTCGACTCAAACACATTTGCAGCAGCAGCTTCTGCTTCTGCTTTTGCCTTCGTAGGATTTATATCCGCCAATGTAACGGCCATACGCAATTTAAGTGTGTTACCAAATTTGGTCCATTTTTCAATGTCTCCATCATAAATCAAATCTGAGCCATCCGCAAAACTTTCTTCTGAATCATTCAAAGAGGCCAATGCATTATCAAGACGAACGAATAAGTCGTTATAAATAGCAGCGGCATCATCATACTCAGGCGTAAGGTTATCAGAATCCAAAGCTTCTGATTTTAAACTCGTATCTACAGCACCGGAGTATGGTATATTTCCATACGTATTCACGAGCAGAGAATATGTATATATCTCCACCAGTTCAATAATGGCAAGTTTATTTTTCGTTATGTCCGGATATAGGCCTGGATTTTCTGTTATTACAGTCTTTGCTTCTTTCAAATCAAGCAATACATCCCGGTATAGTGATACCCAGAAAGCACTACCAACATTCACCAGGTTATAGCTGCTGGCATCGAAATATGTTGTTTCAGCAAATTGCTGCGCCAGTATTTTGAAAGTCATACCATATGTGATGGCATCCACCAGATTTCTGCTGGCGTTGCTGAAGAACATTTCTCCGGGAACTGTTCCTGATTGGTATGCTTTCGGATTATTGTTCAAAGAGGTAATATCATCCAGGCAAGATGTAGCCAGGAATAACATTACTATATATAGTGATCGGATTACTATCTTCATACAAATACTTTTAGAATGTCGCTTTTACATTGAAACCTATCGTTCTGGTGTTTGGCAAACTACCTACCTGTACACCCTGAATATTGCCCGCACCCAGGTTGTCTTCCGGATCGGCATAAGGAAGGTTCTTATGAATGATCCACAGGTTTCTTCCTACGGCAGATATTGAGACACTCCGCAGTGGACTTAATTTTGCAATAAGCGATGAAGGCAGGTTATAGGTAAGAAGTACTTCTCTTAACTTCACATAGCTTGCATCGTAAACATATTTATGAGTGGGTCCGGTGGTCTGTGTTCCATTCATAGGATAATCCAGCATGTTCAAGCGCGTCTTGTTCGGACTTCCATCGGGGTTTACACCCGGTAAAAGTATACCGCCATCTTCCAGTACAGGACTTCTTACGAGTTTTCCCAATTCGTTTAAGCCAGCAGTTTCCTTATATAAACCAGTAGCCAGTCCGTAATACATATCGATAGAAAGAACATCGCCACCATGCTTTGCATCAATCAGGAAACTAAGGGATACATCTTTATAGGTAAATGTATTTTGAAAACCTCCTGTCCAATCAGGGTTGATATTACCAATGGGATTTGTGGCCGTTGAAGTCCGTTGATAACGTCCTGTTGCTGCATCAATCGTAGGCTGTCCATTGGTATATATATAGTCTGTTCCGTAGAGTGTACCATAGCTTCCTCCCAATGGTGCATTCGATGAACCACTTGCCTGGAAGTCTCCGTTAGGCAATGTAAAGTTCTTTACATCAGCATATAGCTCTGTAACCTTATTGCGGATACGCGTCCAGTTAACACTGATGTCCCATTTGAAAGATTGTGTTTTTATAGGCGTTCCCGTCAGCGTTAATTCGATACCTTTATTTTGAAGGGTACCTGCGTTAACATATTTAGAATTATAGCCTGTTGCTGTTGATACTGATACAGGTACAATCTGATCGACAGATTTGGAATCGAAATACGTTGCATCAAATCCAAGACGTCCGTCAAAAAATGTTAATTCTATACCACCTTCATAACTCTTGGTCCTTTCTGGTTTTAACTCCGCATTGTTTTTAGTACCGGGTACAGAGAACAACGGAATAGAACCAAAACCAGTGGGTTTATCATATTGATCAGCGAGTGCGTTAAACGGCGCATCGGCTCCTACCTCTGCATAGTTAAGACGTAACTTCCCAAATGTAAGCGTTGGATTTTCGGGTATAAATTTCGTAAAAACAAAACTGGTAGAGATTTGGCCGTAGTTATAGGCGTTGTTGCCTTTTTTCAGAGTTGATGAAACGTCTCTTCTGAACGATCCATTCAAAAACAAGAATTCTTTATAGCCAACTTCAGCGTCGGCAAAGAAACCATTTACCTGCTTGTCGAGGTAATAATCTTTCTCATTCGGAGCTTCGATGGGATTCACGGAATTTGACAACGCATAAATCTTAGGCACTACGAGTCCGCCATTGGTTTGCGATGAAACACCGTCCTGCTTGGTTCTTCTTATGTTTATACCCAATGCACCTTTTACGGAAACAGCATCATTAAGATTTTTATCTGCTGTCAATAAGAAATCATAATTATACTCTCTGAAAGAAAGATTACGTCTTATATACTCACCGGCTGGGAAATTTATACTTCCCACTGCAGTTCGCTCTTCCTGTATCTGATCGTAGGAGTCAAGGGAAATTCTTCCCATGGCATTCAGCCAGTCGGTTATTTTATAGTCGAGCTTTACATATCCCAGGTAACGCGATCGGTCATCGGTAGTATAGTTTTCATATGCAGCAAAGTATGGGTTGTCCCAGTATATTAATCCTGTACTTGCAGGTAAACCTGAAGACCAGTTCCAGGTCATATTCTCCCTTCTTCTGAAGTATGCACTCTCAAGTTCTTTAACATCAACATTCATTTGCCACCATTGACGGAAGCTGGAAATATTGTTATTACCGCCATACCCTATAGCATACCGGCCACGCCCTCCTACATCTGAGAAGTTAATAGCGGCTGTTGCTGTCAGTTTTTTTACGATCTCATAAGAGGCGCTGAAATTCAGATAATCCTTTTGAAGTTTGCTGTTGGGTAAAATACCGCTCTCTTCGTTTCTGGTATAACCAAGTTTAAAAAATCCTTTTTCACCACCACCATCAATCGTAAAGCTATTGCTATAGGTTACTGCTGTTTCATAATATTCATTGGGATCATTTTCAGCGGCTACCCAAGGAGTAGCCTGCCGATATTTTGGAGATGTAGGATCACCAAATGCATTCCACTGGTATACTAATAAATTCGGATCGAATGGCGCACCTACGGAAGCATCTTCATAGGTGGGTACTATATAATCAGCCTCGCCATCACCGTCTACATCAGCTTCGTCAAAATAACCATTCTTTGTTGGACCATAGTATTTACCGTACCCGCCACCATATTCTTTTTGATAATCGGGAAGTGTGCTCTTGTCTGCGAAGCCAAAGGTTACACCTGTATTCAGGCTAAACCCGATTCCTCTTTTGCGGCCTTTCTTGGTTGTAATATATACTACACCATTTGAAGCACGTGAACCATACAACGCAGTGGCTGCTGGTCCTTTCAATACTGTTGTAGATTCAATGTCGTCTGGATTTATATCCGCTGCAGCGTTACCAAAATCATATCCGGCAGTTCCTCTGCTGGTACGAGACGCGTTGTTGGTGGAGTTATCAATAGGCACGCCATCAACAACAAATAAAGCTTGATTGGATCCGTTCAAAGATTTCCAGCCCCGAATGATGATGGCCGTTGAGCCACCCATACTGTTGTTCTTTTGAATCTGAACACCCGCTACTTTTCCGGAGAGCGAGTTCACAATGTTTGCATCACGCGTGTTACTCATGCTCTCACCGCTAACGGTTTGAGCTGCATACGACAACTCGTTTTTTGATTTGAGTATACCTTGCGCTGTTACGATAATCTCCGTTAACTGCTGAGCATCCTGACTCATTTGCAAATCAACGGTAGAGCGATCACCGATTTCCACTTCTTGTGTCTTGAGGCCGATGAACGAAAAGACAAGTGTAGTTCCTTCCGCAGGCACTGATAAAGAATACAGACCTTCAGCATCTGTAACGGTACCGCTGGTGGTACCTTTCACTAATACGTTTACGCCTGGTAAGCCTGAGCCGTCTTCAGCGGATGTAAGCTTGCCTGTGATTGTTCGGTTTTGTGCTCGCACTTCATAGGATAGAAATGCGAACACAACTCCTAGCATTACTAGTAGTTGTTTCTTCATAAGTTTTAAAGTTTAGGTATAACCAAACTACTGGCAATATTTAAGACCGCAAAATCACAATACCACCAAACGAGGTATTGAATAATTCTTAAATACCAGAATAATCATCCGTTTTGCGGGTTAAATCGTTTGTGTAGAAAACTTGAAAAATTTGAAAATTATTTTGGGAGAGAATCCTGGAATCGATTCCGGAAAGTTATTTTGGGACGACCTACATTAAAATATAGTGTTATCTTAGAAGAAAAATAGCTTCATGAAAAGAATCCTCCCCCTTCTGCTGATGCTTGCCGGTTATTTTTCCAATGCTCAGCTAAGTATATTAAAAGACATAAACCAAACCTCCGACCCGAATAATTCAGGTATAGATGCCTACTATACTACATCAATAAACGGGGTATTATTCTTCAGTGGTCGCTCTGGAGCCGGTCAGGAACTTTGGAAAAGTGATGGAACTCCTGCTGGAACTATACTCGTAAAAGATATATATACCGGTAGTAACTCTTCAAGCCCAAGCAACTTCGTGGATGTTAATGGAACGCTTTTCTTTCTAGCCAATAATGGAACATCCGGATCAGAACTTTGGAAAAGTGATGGAACAGAAGCCGGAACCGTACTTGTAAAAGATATACAGGCAGGCTCCGGTTCATCGGCTATATCGAATATGATTGCTGTGAATAATATACTATTCTTTACGATTACTGACGGCTCTAATTTTCTTGATCTCTGGAAAAGTGATGGCACTGCTGCCGGCACAATTCTGGTGAAGAACAACATCATCACCACAGGCTCTCCTAATTTTGCCAATGTAAACGGCACACTTTTCTTTGCAGGTCAGGATGGCACCAACGGTGTTGAACTTTGGAAAAGCGATGGCACTGCAGCAGGAACTGTATTAATAGAGGATATATATACCGGCACAAACTCATCTGCTCCTGATAATTTCTATGCAATTGGAAATATACTATATTTCATAGCCAACAACGGTTCTTTAGGATATGAGCTTTGGAAAAGTGATGGCACTGCTGCCGGTACAGATTTGGTAGAGGATATTTTTAATGGCGTGTCGGGTTCATCTCCTGATAATCTTATAAACTACAACGGTTCTCTATTCTTCACGGCCTTTAACGGAATCAACAATGCATTGTGGCAGAGTGATGGAACAGAAGCAGGGACAACCATTGTCAAAAGTCCTTTTGATGAAAACAGCACTATAGACAACGTTACGGTTGCAGGAAATACACTATACTTTACAATCGATGCTTATGACCTTTGGAAAAGCGATGGAACTCCCGCGGGAACTACCGCCTTTAAAAATATAGGAGGCTATGCTGCAGACTTCACCAATATGAATGGTGAACTATATTTCGTTGCTCAGAAAGAACTCGCTGCCGGTAGCAGTTTTCAGATCTGGAGAAGTAATGGTACGGAGGCTGGAACCGTTCTGGTTACTGATCTACCGAAAGGAACAGCACCGGGCACACGGCCTCCCAACAGTCTTGTAGCGATAAGCAATACACTATATTTTGTAGCGGATGATGGTACCAATGGAAATGAGCTTTGGAAAACAGACGGAACTCCTTCGGGCAATATACGTCTTACAAATTTACCAGCGACTAGTGCATCGTCCGCTCCGGATTACTTTACCGAGTTCAATGGTAATCTATACTTCACGGCAACCAGCGGAGATTATGGTCGTGAACTTTGGACAAGCAACGGTACCTCGGCCGGCACAGTGTTGTTAAAAGATATAGCGGCCGGTGCTGAAAACTCATCTAATCCCGCACATTTAAAAAAGATTGGCGATAAGATATACTTTGTTGCCAAAACCGGAACAGATAACAAATTATGGGTAACGGATGGTACTCTTGCAGGAACCGTAGAAATAGGCGGTAATGTTTCAGATGGCTCTGAAATAACAAGTGCAGGAAGTCTGCTATTCTTCCCTAACTATTATATCAACTCAACGGTAGAATTATGGAAGAGTAATGGAACGACTGCCGGTACAAGCCTTGTAGATAATATAGGAGGCTCCATCAGCGCTAATCCAAATTCATTGGTAAACTTTCAGGACAAACTATATTTCATTGCGAATGACGCAGGAACATCTGGCTTGTGGACGAGTGACGGAACGGCTGCGGGAACTGAATCAATAAAAACATTTACATTCCTGAAAGGACTAAAGAATGAGAATGGTGCGCTATACTTCTTTGCTGATGATGGCACCAGTGGCCTTGAGCTATGGAAGAGCGATGGAGCATTGGGAGGAGCAGGTACTGTACTGGTGAAAGATATCAACGCAGGTGGAGCAGGCGGATTTGTGAGCACAGATATATTTCAATTTGAAACCGTTGATGGCATTGGCTACTTCGTTGCCAATGATGGCGCACATGGAAAAGAACTTTGGAAAACAGACGGCACAGCCGCAGGAACTACTTTAGTGCTTGATATCTACACGGGTGCTTCATCATCCAATATCAGCCAACTTACAAGTGCTAATGGATTGCTATACTTCACTGCCGACGATGGTATACATGGTGTAGAGCTTTGGAAAAGCGATGGCACGGAAGCAGGTACACAACTCGTTTCAGACATTTATACCGGAACCTCAAGCGCTTATCCCTACAACCTCCTTGAGTTGAATGGCTACCTATACTTCTCATCATTCGATGGAACCATTCGGACACTTTGGAAAAGTAATGGCAAAGAATGTGGCACAATCAAAGTAACAAACAACACAACCGTAAATGCCGGCGGGGTAAATGAAAAGATCATTGCTATAGATGATAATATATATATCACGGGGTATGCTGCTGGTCCTGGCAACGAAATTTTTATACATAATGTCGCTACAGATTTGTCATTGCCTGCAGGATGCCGTTCCCCACAAACTATAACCTTTACACTTGGAACAAAAACATACGAAGATGTTCCTTTTACATTGGGAGCTACCAGTGATGCTGGTCTGCCTATTGAATATGTTAGTTCCGATCCCTCCATTGCATCGATCAGCGGAGACATAGTAACCATTCTGAAAGCCGGCACTGTAAAAATTACGGCCAGCCAGGAAGGCGATGTAAATTATGAACCTGCTGCACCGGTTGAAGTTTCTCTTGTCATTAACAAAGCTACTCAGACCATTACCTTCCCTGCTATCACAAACAAAACGATGGGCGATGCTCCATTTACACTCACAGGCTCGAGTACTTCAGGGCTTGCGTTAAGCTATAACACGACTACACCAACGAAAGTGACAATTGCAGGTGATCTCGTTACATTAAAAGAAGCCGGCACTGTACGCATTGTTGCAAACCAGGCAGGGAATGAAAATTATAGTCCTTCCACTGCCGTAGAGCAAAACTTCTGTATAAATCCTGCGAAGCCTGTCATCACTCTCTCACAGGTTATAGGTTCGACCGGAACTCTTACGTCCAGTAGCCCAACCGGTAATCAATGGTTTCTGAACGGAACAAAACTTACCGATGAAAAAAATGTAACACTCACTGTAACGGAAGGTGGTATATATTCTGTACAGGTCACCATTGACGGATGCACCAGTGTAATTTCAGATAACGTCCCTGTGGTGATCACCGACATTGAAACACAGCTCGGACAGAGTGTATCGGTATATCCTAACCCGGTATATGATAAAATGACAATCTCACTTCCGGGTGCTGGCAAAAAAGAAGTGTCCATAGTTGGTATTCATGGTAAACAAGGACAACGCTTTATTACTGACCAATCCTCGCTTGAGTTGTCAGCAGAAAACTATTCTTCCGGTGTTTATACCATTAGCGTTAAGACTACGGGAGGAACATCCTATCTCAAATTTGTAAAACACTAGTTTAGTGTTGCCTTGAAGCTATAGCCCAGAACCTACAGCATGAACGCTATATTCTTTGTGATCTGATGTCAGATCACAAAGAATATAGTCGTCATCGTCATATATCCAGTGATTGAGATTGACCGTAAAAGGTCACAGTTGTTTTTTAATAGCTTCCGCTACTTCGGCGAGGGCTTCTTTTGAAGGGCTGAGTTTAGAACGTGTAAAGTTTACATCATCCGCAGAGTTCATGGGTACTAAATGTACATGCGTATGAGGCACCTCCAATCCGATAACGGATACACCAATCCGCTTGCACGGTACGGCGTTTTTTACAGCGATGGCTATCTTTTTGGCAAAGACCATTAATCCTGCCAGCGCTTCGTTTTCAAGTTCAAATATATAGTCCACTTCTTTTTTAGGGACCACTAGTGTGTGTCCTAATACCAGCGGACTTATATCGAGAAATGCTATATAGTTCTCATCTTCGGCAATGATATAGCCGGGAATTTCACGGTTAATGATGCGGGTGAAGATCGAAGCCATTGGAAATATAATTATATAGTATAGCTGATCTGCCTTTAATACCTAGGCAGTGATATTGACAACTTCAAATTCAATTTCTCCGGCAGGAGTCTGAATCTTGGCAACCTCGCCTTTCTTTTTACCAAGCAATCCTTTACCAATGGGCGACATGGTAGAGATACGACCTGCTTTCAAATCAGCTTCTTCTTCAGACACTAATGTATAGGTTACAGAAGCACCATTCTTCTTATTCTTGATTGTTACTTTAGAAAGGATCGATACTTTGGAAGTATCAATGTTATTCTCATCTAATAAACGCGCGTTGCTTACCAGGTCTTCCAATTGAGCGATCTTCGCTTCGAGATGTCCCTGAGCATCTTTCGCAGCATCATATTCCGCATTCTCACTGAGATCACCTTTATCACGAGCTTCTGCTATCTGGCGAGCTATATCTGCACGACCTTTAGATTTTAATTCGGCTAACTCATTTCTTAGTCTGTCCAAACCGTCTTTCGTATAGTATGAAACTTTTTTGCTCATAGCTCAAAGTAATTCGTTGCTGTTTTATTTGTTCTTGCTATCAAAAAAAGAAACAACGGTCTCGTCTCCGAGACCGTTGCTTTTGTAAAGGTAACACTTTTGTTTTTATCTCACAAAATCAGGCACCTACCAACTCCGGCAGATTCGTTTTGATAAGCTCCAATATTTCTTCATCGAACCGGGCAAGGTATAATGTTTTTACTTTGGCAAGTTGTTCAACACTTAATCCTTTGGCACCACGAAGGTCAGCTTTATATAGACTGGCATTTTCAAAATCAGCTCCCATCAGATAACAGTTCTGGAGGTTTGCTTCCATCAGAAATGCATTATTGAAATTCGCTTTGATCAGGAATGCATTTTCAAATTGTGACTTTATCAAAAATGCATCTTTGAAATTCGCTCCACTCGCATAGGCGCCTTTCAGGTTTGCCTGGTTAAGATTCGAGTTCTCGAAGTTCGTTTGATTCAGGCGTGCATTTTCCAGATTTGACTCGATCAATGTTGACTGTGATATATTTGCCGAGTTCATGTTGGATGCCGCCAGGTTTACATAGTTGAGGTTCGTTCGTGGCAAGTAACAATTTACCAGGTTAATCTCATGAATCTTATGACGATTCAGACGCTTGATATTACCCACTGTACGAAAGGCAGCTTCTTCCGATTCCCACAAGCGAAAGTCATCAATCTCATCTTTATAGGTACGAATACGCTGACGGATCTCCCCATTCTGATTCAGCCAAAAAATCAAAATACCAATCACAGCAATATCGAAGATCATCCCGTGTGCCTCCGCAAGAATCTGCGGCACGAAAGTATCAAACTCATGCAAGTAATATTTTAAGCTCAGCCCCAGTACAAGGACTGTGACCAACACGAGTACAAGCGAAGATGTCAGTAACGGTTTTTCAATGATCGAGTTAAAAAACTCATTTACACTCTTCATCCGCTTTTCTAAAAAACGCATGCGATAGCTTTGATTGTTTATTTTAAACTAATGATAACAAAATTAATGCACCAATTCAAGCGCCTTAATTTTCTGTATCAAAGCTACGTTAATTTTCACGTGCGACTCATACGTCCAGCCTGCAATATGAGGGGTGAATATTACATTGTCCTTTTTGATCAAGGTATCGAAGGACTCTTTTTGAATAGGGGTAAGCGTATTTAGTTTTTCATTTTCCAACACATCGAGCACTGCTCCGCGAACTTGACTTGTCGCCATCGCTTGTACCAGATCCGGCAGTGAAACGATTTCTCCGCGCGCTGTATTGACAAGTATAATTCTCTTCTTAAAACGATCTAAAAAATTACGATCAACAAGTTTTTTTGTTTCCGCTGTCAACGGAATATGAAGGCTTAAGATATCCGTTTCAACAAATAGATCTTCCATGGATGCCGCTTTACAGTATGCATTGGCATAAGCGGTTTTATATTTATCGTACGCTAAAACATTACATCCGAATCCGGAAAGACGCTTCGCAAATGCTTGTCCCATGTTGCCATAGCCTATTAACCCAACCGTTTTATCCATAAGCTCTTCGCCACGATTTCCTTCGCGCTCCCAAATCATCGTACGAACTTCACGGTTTGCTTTCGGAATGTTTCGCATTAAACTCAACAACGCTCCTATAGCATACTCTCCTACGGCATCCCGGTTTCCTTCCGATGCATGCAATACATATATACCTTTTTCTTTCAGGTAATCAAGATCAAGATTATCAAGCCCCGCTCCTGCACGACCGATAAATTTTATAGTAGGATTATCGCCTAGCAGATCACGGTCTATCGTTGTTTTACTTCGAACGATCAATCCCTCATAACCGTGATGTATAGTTTTGATTTCATCGCGTGTAATGGATGGAACTGATACTGCTTCCCATCCTATTTCCGTTAACATCGGAAAAATACTTTCATGCATGGGATCAACAATCAAACATTTCAAAGGAGTCATCAGAGGATAAGGTGGACAGTGAAAAAATAAAGTGTGAGGCCCAGCAGGTCGTTGGTTGTTGTAATGAACGGACCTGCGGCCAATGCCGGATTAAATCCAAAGCGATTTAAGATCAAGGGTGTGATCGTTCCTATAAAGGAGGCGAATAATACTACACTGAATAACGCGATCGACACCACGAACGACAAGCTATACTCCTGGAACAAGAGTATATTTGCGCCCAATACTAGTATTGATAAAAACAATCCATTCAGTATCGCCACAAAAAATACTTTCACAAGACGTTTCCATAAACCTTCGTCTACAAAATTAGGATTCGCGAGACTTTGTACAATCAAGGATGATGATTGGATGCCTACATTTCCGCCGGTTGCCTGAATCAGTGGTGTAAAAAAAGCAATCGCTGTTACACGTGCAAGCTCCGCCTCAAAAAGTCCCATGAACTTTGCATTCATCAACCCGCCAAATATACCGATAAGCAACCATGGTAAACGCGCACGCGTATTACGCCAGATGCTGTCGTCTTCTTCCACATTCTCACTGATACCCGCCATCATCTGACGATCTTCTTCTGCCTGCTCTGTAATCACGTCAACGATGTCGTCAATGGTAATTCTTCCGACTAGATATCCATGAACATTTACAACGGGTACTGAAACGAGTTCATACTTCTTCATGATCTCGGCAACTTCACGGTCCTCCATATAGGTCTCTACGGAAACTATATCTTTCTCATATATATCTCCTACGAGTTTACGTGCATCCGAAATGATAAGGTCTTGCAGGGATAATCGCCCCAACAATTTATCGGTCTCATCAACTACATATACCTGGTAAAACTTGGAAACATTTTCAGCTTGCTTGCGAATCTCCTCCACACACTGTACAACGGTCCAATTAACACGGGCGCGAATAAGTTCTTTCGCCATCAAACCACCCGCTACATAAGCTTCATAACGAAGCAACTCCGTTACCTGTCCGCGTAGTACCGGTTCAAGATCAAGGAGTACTTCTTCTCTTTCTTTTACAGGAAGTTCATGGAGTATATCTGCAATATCATCCGACAATAAATTATTCAGCAGAACCGATATATCATTCGGTTTATATAGCTTCAGATATCGCTTGCGTGTATCAGGCTCAAGATCTCGAATGATTTCAGATTGAACTTCAACGGGCAACAGATCCATAAAGTACTTGGATTCCTCTATGGTAAACTCATATAGTAACGTAGTTATATCCGCTGCCTTTACTTCATGGAGTATATTTTGGATGAACACATCATCATGATCATCCAGCGCCTGCTGAAAGCGGTCACGAAATTCTTTTGTCAACTCAAACTCCAGTGCTTGCTGTTCCACGGCTCGATTCGATTAATTGCGTGAGGTGTACAAACTCCTCCACGGAAAGCTGCTCAGCGCGTTTGTCAAGCAGTTTAAGGGACGAAATTTCGGGAAGCAAAGCTAGAGGTTTTAGGGCGTTGCGCAAGGTCTTCCTACGGTTGTTAAAACCTTGCTTTACCACCTTTACAAAGAGTTGTTCATCACACTCAAGCCGGGTTCTGCTATTGCGTTGAAGCCGTATCACAGCCGACATCACTTTCGGTGGTGGTATAAATACTCCGGGTGGTACTTTGAATAAAAACTCAATATCATAATAAGCTTGCAGCAACACGCTTAAGATGCCATACGTTTTGCTTCCATGTTTTTCAGCAATACGTTCGGCAACTTCTTTCTGAAGCATGCATACCACTTGATCAACCTGATCACGATGTTGAAGTACTTTAAAAAATATCTGCGATGAAATGTTATAGGGGAAATTACCAATGATCGAGAATTTACCAGGAAATATGTCGGTCAATTCCATCTTCAGAAAGTCACCTTCTATAATGTTACTCTTCAATGCAGGGTAATGTGTATGCAGATACTTCACTGAATCGCGATCAATCTCGATAAGCTTCAGTTGAAGCTTTTTATCAGTAACCATGTACTGCGTGAGCACACCCATGCCTGGACCTATTTCCAAAACCGGATGACTTTCGCCTTCAATCTTTAATGATTCAACAATTTTACGCGCAACACCCTGGTCATGCAAAAAATGCTGTCCCAACGATTTCTTCGCTCTTACTCTATAAATTGACTTGTCCATGAAGTGCTAAAAGTACAAAGAGAATGTAAGATGTGGGCTATGCAAAATTTAAGATAGGGAAGGTGAGACGGAAAGTCAGGAAGACGGGAAGTATACAGGGCCCTATAATATCGTAGCGCATGGCTATATAATTTATAGTCAGATGAATCAGCTTATCGTCTTCCTCTTTCAAACTTCTACATCCTTCTTCCGGACTTTTCCGTCTTCCAGACTTCCGGACTTTGCCACATTCAACACCTCTACTTTTCTCTCCTTCCGTCTTCCTGACTTTACGACACTTTCGGACTTTCCATCATTATTTACTAAATCGCAATGAATTCATTCCTTAGCTTACATGACTCAAACACAAAAACCTCGCATTGGTATTACTCTTGGTGACCTGAATGGCGTTGGGCCTGAAGTGGTGATCAAAGCACTGGCAGACAATCGCCTGCTCAATCTAATTACTCCGGTTATATATGGATCTGCACGGGCGATTTCATTTTATAAGAAGCAGTTAAACATTGAGGAATTTAATTACTCCCAGGTTCGTAACAAGGGACAGTTCACTGTGAAGACGATCAACGTGGTGAATAGTTGGGAAGATACTGTTGAGATCACTCCGGGAAAAGCATCCAAGGAGACTGGCAAGGCAGCACTGATTGCTTTAAAGCAAGCGTGTGAAGAATTAAAGGAAGGATTAATTGATGCGTTGGTAACGGCTCCTATCGACAAACTCAGTATTCATAGTGAAGAGTTTCCATTCAAAGGTCATACAGAATTTCTTACCACATACTTTGGCGCAACGGAGAGCCTGATGTTTATGGTAAGCAACACGCTGCGTGTTGGTTTAGTAACAGAACATATTCCGGTAAAAGATGTAGCAGCGGCTATATCAAAAGAGAAGATCGAAGCTAAGCTTCGACTCATGGAGCACTCGCTTCGTAAAGATTTTGGAATCGCTAAACCTAAGATTGCTGTACTCGGATTGAATCCACATGCTGGCGATGGTGGTTTAATAGGCCAGGAAGATGAGTTGATCATTAAGCCCGTGGTTAATGACCAGCGAAATAAAGGCAAGTTGGTATACGGACCGTTTCCGGCTGACGGCTTTTTTGCTTCAGGACAATATGCCAAGTATGATGCCGTTCTGGCCATGTATCACGACCAGGGTCTTATCCCTTTCAAATCTATAGCCTTTGATGAGGGAATAAACTTCACAGCCGGGTTGCCCATCGTACGCACCTCTCCTGACCATGGCACGGGCTATACGATAGCAGGTAAAAACCAGGCAAGTGAGAGCTCACTTCGCGAAGCCATTTATAGAGCACATGATATTTTTAAACATCGATTTGAACCATCCACAGAAAAATAAGCTTACTTAGGTAGGCCATTTTTACCACTTGACCAGACTGGTAAGGTTAGTTTTTATTAATGGTTATATTTGATCTTCAAGTATTAGTTGAAATGGATATCGTCACTAAGAAGCAACTGAACATACTTATTCAACTGGCTGAAGCCGACAAGCACTTTGCTAAGATCGAGCGTGAACTGATTTTTAAAATTGCCAGAGAGCGTAAATTTCCGGAAGAAGAAGTGCTGGAGCTAATCCGTAACCCAGAACCTATCGATTCGTTAGGTGCTCTTTCTTTGGATCAGAAGTTCGATTACCTGATGTCTAGCGTGGAGCTGGTGTTTGTGGATCAGAATGTATTTGAAAGTGAGATCATTTTCACAAAAAACATTGCGATCAAACTAGGTTTCAAAAAAGGTGTTATCGACTTTTTTATCGAAAACTATGGTAAAAAATCACGTCAGGAATTAAAGGATGTAGCCATCCATGAATACATCTAAATCTTTTCAGCTCGTATTCTGACCTGTTTATTACTTTAAAAATGCCGTCCTAGACGCCTGGAATTGATGATTTACGCAATTTCTGTACACGTTCGTGTAGAATTTCATTAATTCTCCTAAATTTGCCGACTAATTTTAAAAGCCTTTCGGGGCGCGATTTGTGGGGGCTTATAGCGTAAATATTATCAGCCTGAGCAACAAAATTCACCATTTCAATTATGATCTAGGTGATACGTTTTTCAGGGAATACGGAACTGACCTTGTTTCGCAAGGGAGCTTCCATGCTGATGTAGCGCTTAATAAACATGAAACGTTCATTGAAGCTGACTTTATAATTAAAGGAAACGCAGTGCTGACTTGTGACAGAAGCCTGGAACCCTTTGATTTTCCAATCGAAAGCGATCATCGTATTCTTTTCAAGTTTGGTGATACCAATGAAGAGATGAGTGATGAGATTATCATGATTCATCGCGATACCGCTACGCTGGAACTTGGTCAGTATTTATATGAATTCATTGCCCTGGCTATACCGATTAAAAAACTCCATCCGAAATTTCAGGAAGCTGAAGACGATGAAGATGAAAACCAGGAAGGTAAGATTGTGTACACCTCTTCTTCTGATGAAAAAGGTGGTGACAACGATGATAATGATGGAATCGACCCTCGCTGGAATATATTAAAGAAATTAAAATAAACAGTTTTTAGACTATGCCGAATCCGAAACGAAAAACCTCGAAAACCCGCAGAGATAAAAGAAGAACGCATTACAAAGCAACTGCAAAGCAGTTAGCGGTATGCCCTACTACGGGAGAAAACCACCTGCCACACCGTGCTTTCTGGCTTGAAGGCAAACTTTACTTCAATGGTAGAGTGGTGATGGAAAAAGAAGTTCTGGCGTAATTGCATGAACGGGTCTGCACTCGAAAACATTCAGTTCGCTGAACGTGTGGCGTATACTACAATCGGGAAAGACAATCACCCTATGATTATCTCGAAAGAGATTGATTAATTAAAAAAATCAATGCTCGGTGTATATATACACCGGGCTTTTTCTTTTTTATCGGTTGCCAGGGCTGACAACCATTCTTGAAATTAAAAACTTGTATGACTAAAATCAGAGCAGCCATTACCGGAGTTGGAGGATACGTTCCGGATTATATACTTACCAATCAGGAGCTTGAAACCATGGTGGAGACAAGTGATGAATGGATCACGTCACGCACGGGTATAAAAGAAAGAAGGATCCTGAAAGGTGAAAATCAAGGAGTATCTGTATTGGGTATAGCAGCTGTAAATAACATGCTGGCTAAAACCAAAATCGATCCGAAAGAAATTGATTGCGTCATCTTCGCTACGGTTACTGCTGACATGACCTTTCCTGCTACGGCTAACATCGTAGCCACCGCAGTGGGTGCTGTGAATGCATTCAGCTTTGATATGGGTGCTGCCTGCTCAGGTTTTATATATGCACTTACCACAGGCGCCAGCTTTATTCAGTCTGGTATGTACAAAAAGGTTGTTGTGATCGGTGGCGATAAAATGTCTGCGATCATGGACTATACCGACAGAAGTACATGTATCATTTTTGGTGATGGTGCCGGCTGTGTTTTACTGGAACCTACTACAGAAGATGTAGGCGTAATCGATGCAGAGTTGAAGAGTGATGGCGCGGGTGAAACATATCTGCATATGAAGGCCGGTGGAAGCCGCATGCCTGCATCACAGGAATCAATCGACAAGCGCTTACACTATGTATATCAGGAAGGCTCGGCTGTATTCAAATTCGCTGTAACCAACATGGCTGATGTAGCGGCACAAATTACTGCCAGAAATAATCTCACTCCTGAAAATATAGCATGGCTTGTTCCTCACCAGGCCAACAAACGTATTATCGATGCAACGGCACATCGTGTCGGCATTACAGAAGATAAAGTAATGATGAACATCGAACGCTATGGGAACACGACAGGAGGTACTATACCTCTTTTGTTATGGGACTATGAAAAGCAACTTAAGAAAGGAGACAATCTCCTGCTTGCTGCGTTTGGTGGTGGTTTTACATGGGGAGCTGTTTACCTGAAATGGGCTTATAACAGTTAATCGTTATCGGTTATTTGTTAATAGTATATATCCACGCGATTCACTATTAACAAGCAACGGGTATAACGGATAGGCAGCTGTCAACTTGTATTTATTTAATTGATTCGTAACTTAATGACCTAATTTTTTTATGGCAACCGTATCTGATTTAAGTAAGGGAAACTTTATGCGCTACAACGGTGAAGTTGTGCAGGTAGAAGAACTGCAACACCGCACCCCCGGAAACTTGCGTGCATTCTATCAAATAAAAATGCGCAACGTACGGAATGGTAAAGTAGCAGAGAACCGTTTCCGTCCTGGTGATGAAGTGGAGATTCTTAGAGTTGAAACAAAAGAATATCAATATCTATATGCTGATGGTGAAAGCCTCGTGTGTATGGATAACGAAACATTCGATCAGATTTACCTTGACAGAGCCTTACTGGGTGACGCTGTAAACTATATCAAAGAAGGTGTAACATTGCTGATCGCATTTGAGAACGGTGAAAGCGCTATCACTGCAGAAGCTCCTTCTCATGTGACCATGGAAATTCAATATACTGAGCCAGGCGTACAAGGCGATACCGCTACACGTACGCTAAAATCAGCTACGCTGGAAAACGGTGTAGAAGTACGTGTTCCGCTTTTTGTAAATACAGGTGATAAAATTAAAATCGATACACGCACCGGTGCCTATATCGAACGTGTAAAAGAATAAACGAAGGATCATGAGCAAAACCCCAGCATCAAAAACAACTGCTAAAAAAGGAACAACAAAACCTTCAAGGGCAACAACAGAATCTACAGCAACAGCATCAACGCAGACTGAAATGAAAACATCCGAGATACGCGACCTTATCGATTTCATCTCCAAGTCAGGCTTGAATGAAGTGGACATTGAAACAAAAGAATTGAAGCTTCATGTGAAGCGTGAGCCCGATCAGAAAATATTTAAGTCAAGTCCGGTAATGTCACCGGTAGCGGCTACAGCTCCGGTTGCTACATCTGCGGCACCTGCAGCACAAACTCCCGCTGTACAAACAAAAGCTGCCGAAGCACCTGCTTCCGGCAAGAAAACTATCGAAATCAAATCACCGATGATCGGTACATTCTATCGCTCATCAAATCCCGATACACCTCCGTTCGCTTCGGTAGGAGATAAAATTTCCAAAGGACAAACGGTATGCATTATTGAAGCCATGAAACTCTTCAATGAAATTGAATCAGAAATATCAGGTACCATTGTTAAGGCTCCTGTAGAAAATGCAACACCTGTAGAATACGACCAGGTATTGTTTGTAGTTGAACCTGATTAATATCGATACTAGTAATTTAAGGTTCAGGATTTAAAGTTGAGGCAATAATGCGCCCGGCCTTAAATTCTGAACCTTAAAAATTTCAACCTTGAAAGAGACAAGACTATGTTTAAGAAAATATTGATAGCGAACCGTGGTGAAATTGCGTTACGAGTTATTCGTACCTGCAAAGAAATGGACATCAAAACAGTGGCCGTATACTCCACCGCTGATCGCGAAAGCCTTCACGTACGTTTTGCCGATGAGGCCGTATGTATAGGAGATGCACCCAGTAAAGATTCTTACCTCAACATTCCCCGTATTATATCTGCAGCCGAAATTACCAACGCCGATGCTATACATCCGGGCTACGGATTTTTATCTGAGCGCGCTGAGTTCTCTGCTATATGTCACGAATACGGAATTAAATTTATAGGCCCCACACCTGCCATGATCAACGCGATGGGCGATAAAGCCACTGCGAAAGATACCATGAAGAAAGCTGGTGTACCTACGATCCCTGGTTCAGATGGCTTACTCGATTCAATTGAGCAAGGTATATCATTGGCAAAAGAAATCGGATATCCGGTGATTGTAAAAGCAACTGCTGGTGGTGGTGGTAAAGGTATGCGTATCATCAACGATGAAACTGAATTCAAGAAAGCATGGGACGATGCTAAACGTGAAGCCGGTGCTTCGTTTGGTAACGATGGACTATATCTTGAGAAATTCGTCGAAGAGCCACGCCATATAGAAATACAGGTAATGGGCGATCAGTATGGAAAAGTATGTCACCTTTCCGAACGTGATTGTTCCGTACAACGCAGACACCAGAAGCTTGTAGAAGAAACCCCCTCTCCTGTTGTAAGCCAGGAACTGCGCGAGCGCATGGGTGAAGCTGCTATAAAAGGAGCCAAGGCTATAAATTATGAAGGTGCTGGTACAATCGAATTTTTGGTTGACAAGCATGGTGATTTCTACTTCATGGAAATGAATACACGTATCCAGGTAGAACACCCGATCACCGAAGAAGTTACCGATTATGATTTGATCAAAGAACAGATTAAGTCTGCGGCAGGTGTTCCGATTTCGGGCACAAATTATTTTCCGAACCTATATGCGATGGAATGTCGTATCAATGCAGAAGATCCTGCAAACGGTTTCCGTCCTTCACCAGGAAAAATTATAAACCTACATTTACCAGGTGGCCACGGTGTACGTGTTGATAGCCATGTATATGCAGGATATACTATACCTCCTAATTATGATAGTATGATTGCCAAGCTGATCGTAAGCGGCCAGTCACGCGAAGAAGTAATTACACGGATGAAACGTGCACTCAGTGAATTTGTAATCGAAGGAGTAAAAACTACGATACCATTTCACCTCGCATTGATGGACAACGCTATATTCCGCTCTGGTAAATTTACTACCAAGTTTCTCGAAACATCATTTGATTTCTCTACGATTAAGTAGCGTTTTCTCCGAAAGGAGACCACTCACATAAACTAATAGCAAAGGATACCATTTTCGGTATCCTTTTTTGCTTTTTGGATAACTTACTATCCGAATAACTCATAACCTTAACTTCGATAACCTTGAAAAGACGAGATTTTGTTCAACTCGCAGGGCTTGGTATTGGCGGGATGCTACTACCATTCTCTACCTTGGGTAATCCGGTTCCGGTCGAGGCAATGTTGGATTCACCCCTGGATACATCACAAAAAAAACAATTGGCAGATGTAGCGCTTAATACAGCGAAGGCCGCGGGTGCAACGTATGCCGACATCCGTATCGGACGATACCTCAATCAGTTTATTACCACGCGCGAAAACAAAGTACAGAATCTTGTAAACACTGAATCGTTCGGTGCAGGGATTCGTGTTATCGCAAATGGTACGTGGGGATTTGCAGCTACCAACCTGGTTACGGCCGATGGCATTCGTAAAGCCACGCAACAAGCCGTTGCTATAGCAAAAGCAAATTCAAAATTTCAGAAAGAGCCGGTAAGACTCGCGCCTGTTAAAGGCCACGGGGAAGTAACGTGGAAGACACCCATTCAAAAAAATGCTTTTGAAGTTCCGGTCTCTGAGAAAACAGATTTACTTCTGAAAGCAAATGCTGCGGCACTTCAGAATGGTGCCAGCTTTGTAAACTCCAATCTCTTCCAGATCAATGAGCAAAAATACTTTGCTTCTACAGAAGGCTCCTATATAGATCAGGATATACATCGCATCTGGCCAACCTTTACCGTATCCGCTATAGATCGTGCTTCGGGTAAATTTAAAACGCGCGATGCATTGAGCGCTCCTATGGGGATGGGATATGAATACATGATCCCGAAGGCTGAAGATAAAGTAAAAGGTATAGCAGGCACCATGCTATATCGCAACAGTTATGATATAGTAGAAGATGCTGCCATTGCTGCCAAGCAGGCAAAGGAAATGATTACAACTTCTAAATCGGTTGAGCCTGGTAAATATGATCTCGTGCTTGAACCTAATCACTTGGGACTTACTATTCACGAATCAGTAGGCCACCCGTTGGAGCTTGATCGTATCCTCGGATATGAAGCGAATTATGCCGGAACCAGTTTCGCCTCATTGGAAAAATTAAAATCCGGTAACTTTAAATACGGAAGCAACCTGGTAAACATTTTTGCTGACAAGCAACAACCCGGTTCGCTCGGTGCTGTAGGATACGATGATGAAGGCGTAAAATCAAGACGCTGGGATCTGATCAAAGACGGCATCTTCGTCAACGTACAGGCTATCCGCGATCAAGTACATATGCTGGGACAAAATGAATCGCATGGCTGTTGCTATTCGCAGAGCTGGAGCGATGTGCAGTTTCAACGCATGCCCAACGTATCGCTTGCTCCCGGCAAAGATCCTTATAGTCCGGAACAAATGATCAAAGATGTAGAGAAAGGTATATATATAGCCGGTCGTGGTTCCTTCTCCATCGATCAGCAACGCTATAATTTTCAGTTCGGTGGCACGGTGTTCTACGAAATTAAGAATGGTCAGATTGCAGGCATGCTCAACGATGTAGCCTATCAATCGAATACACAGGAATTCTGGAACAGCTGCGCAAAAATCTGCGATGAAAAAGATTACCGTCTCTTTGGATCTTTCTTCGATGGCAAAGGACAACCCTCACAGGTAAGTGCAGTATCTCACGGTAGTGCAACGACTCGCTTCAATGGCGTAAATGTTATTAACACAGGCAGAACCATCTAACCCAATAGCCCATGAAGAGAAGAGATTTTATGCAACTAGCCGGAATGGGTGCAGGCGCCATGCTCCTCCCTATATCTGCATTCTCAAATCCAGTAGACCCGGCTCGCATGCTCGAGCCTTTGCTGGATGCAAAGCAGAAAAAGCAACTCGCAGATGTAGCCTTGAACACTGCTAAATCATTCGGTGCTACATATGCCGATGTTCGCATCGGGCGATACCTGAATCAGTTTGTAATCACGCGTGAAAAGAAAGTACAAAATATAGTCAACACAGAATCATTTGGTGTTGGCATTCGCGTCATTGTAAATGGTACATGGGGATTTGCAGCAACGAATAATGTTACTACCGATGGCATGAAGAAAACTGCAGAACGTGCTGCGATCATTGCCAAAGCAAATTCCAAATTTCAAAAGGAACCCGTAAAGCTCGCTCCTACTCCATCGTATGGAGAAGTGAGTTGGAAGACTCCTATAAAGAAGAATGGCTTCGAAGTTCCGGTAAAGGAAAAAGTTGATCTGCTGATGAATGCGAATGCCAAAGCAATGGAAAAAGGCGCAAGCTTCGTAAATAGTCTGATGTTCCTTGTGAATGAGCAAAAGTACTTTGCTTCAACGGAAGGTTCCTATATAGATCAGGATGTACATCGTACATGGCCCAGCTTTACCGTTACGATGATCGACCGCGCTTCCGGACAATTCAAGAATCGTGCGGCCTTCAGCGCTCCCGTTGGTATGGGATATGAGTACCTGGATGCACGGCCTGAAGATAAAATTGAAGGTCCCGGAGGAATTATACTATATAATAAATCTTATGATATAGTGGAAGATGCCGGTATGGCAGCTGAGCAAGCCAAGCAAATTATCGCAGCGAAATCAGTAGAGCCGGGTAAATATGATCTTGTGCTTGAACCATCACACATGTGGCTTACCATTCACGAATCTGTAGGACACCCTACTGAATTAGATCGTGTACTCGGATATGAAGCCAACTATGCAGGCACAAGTTATCTTACACTTGACAAATGGAAATCCGGTAAGTTTAACGCAGGCAGCAAAATTGTAAACTTCGTAGCCGATAAAACGCAGCCGGGTTCTCTGGGTGCTGTGGCTTATGATGATGAAGGCGTGAAATGTAAATCGTGGGATATCATTAAAGATGGAACACTGGTAAATTATCAGGCGATTCGCGACCAGGTAAATATCATTGACCAGAAAGAGTCACATGGTTGCTGCTACTCGCAGAGCTGGAGTGATGTACAGTTTCAGCGCATGGCAAATATATCTTTGAAACCAGGCAAGGAGCAGGTTACACCGGAGCAGATGATCTCCAATGTCGACAAAGGTATATATATCGTGAAAGATGGTTCGTTCTCCATCGATCAGCAACGCTATAACTTCCAGTTCGGAGGTGTCCTATTCTTTGAAATCAAGAATGGCAAGATCGCAGGCATGCTGAAAGATGTAGCCTACCAGGCCAACTCACAGGAGTTCTGGAATTCCTGTGTTCAGATCTGTGATGAACGTGACTACCGGTTAAACGGAGCCTTCAACGATGGCAAGGGACAACCGAGCCAGTCGAATGCAGTATCGCACGGATCGGCTACCACACGTTTCAACGGTGTCAGCGTAATCAATACAGGACGAACTATATAACTCATTTCGGTTTATGATCATGATCTATACCATCACATCATCAACCACAATCCTAAACTAAATCGTAAATCCCATGGCCATACTTTCAAAAGAAGAAGCTAAAAAGATATTGGAGAAAGTGATCAGCTTATCCAAAGCCGATGGTTGCTCGGTAACGCTCAACGGCAACGACAGAGGCAACATTCGCTATGCACGTAACAGCGTTTCAACCGCTGGCGAGAATAGCAACATTGTATTAGGTGTACAATCGTATTACGGTAAAAAATCCGGCTCTGCTACCATCAACGAATTCGATGATGCATCACTCGAAAAAGTAGTAAGACGCTCGGAAGAACTGGCCAAGCTTGCACCTGAGAATCCTGAGTTCATGGATCCATTGCCACAGCAAAACTATGGCCCTGATTCAAAAACTTTTTCGGAAGCCACTGCTAATATTACTCCTGACTTCAGAGCACAGGCTGCTGCTGATAGTATAAATCCCGCTGCAGCGAAAGATGTTACTGCTGCCGGCTATCTTGAAGACAGCCGCGGATTCTCTTGCATGATGACCAGCAAAGGTCTCTATGCCTATAACAAAGCAACAAGCGTTGACTTCACTGTTACCATGCGCTCGAATGATGGCACCGGTTCAGGTTGGGCTGCTGCCGATTTAAATGATGTAAGCAAACTGAATGCTGCAGACGTTTCGAAGATAGCCATTGACAAAGCGTTGATGTCACGCAACGCCAAGGCTATTGAACCCGGTAAATATACTGTGATCCTGGAGCCTTCCGCAGGAGCAGATTTGATTCGCCTGATGCTGAACATGAATGCGCGCCAGGCCGATGAAGGCAGAAGTTTTCTTTCCAAAAAAGGCGGAGGAACGAAGCTTGGTGAAAAACTGGTAGATGAACGCGTGAATATATATACTGATCCATGGAGTGAAGATGTACCCGCATCACCATGGTCTGGTGATGGGCTTGCACGCAAGAAAATGGATTTGATCCGTAATGGTGCCGTTGCAAACCTGATCTACGATCGGTATTGGGCAACACAGAAAAATGTAGAAGCCGTTCCGTTCCCGGGCAATGCTATTATGGATGGAGGAAGTGCATCGTTGGAAGACATGATCAAGGATACCAAGAAAGGTATACTGGTAACACGCTTCTGGTATATACGTCCCGTAGATCCACAAACGTTGCTATATACTGGTTTGACTCGCGATGGAACTTTCTACATTGAGAATGGTAAGATCAAGCATCCGATCAAGAACTTCCGTTTCAACGAAAGTCCGATCATCATGCTGAACAACCTGGAAACACTAGGACAGCAGAAACGTGCCGTAACCAGCGAAGGTGGAACCAATGTATATATACCGTACATGAAGATCCGCGACTTTACGTTCAGCAGTCTGTCAGACGCTGTTTAGTATATATTTATAAAAACCAGAGAGGCTGTTACTGCAAACAGCCTCTCTTTGATTATACCGGTCTGTGATCTTTACCTGTATATCTGTGATGTCGAATTTAACAGCACAAAAATCACGAAGCTTGCGGTATAATAACTCTTTATGGCTCTATACGTTTGCATAAGCAGTAAAGTATTCTCTATCTTAAAACAGAATTGACGATCAAGCTCATTAACCAATAACAACCCTTATGAAACGAAGAGATTTTATTCACCTGGCAGGCATGGGCGCATCGGCCGCAGTGCTTGCAGGAATTCCGTCTTTCGGGAAAGCCATTCCTCCCGAGCGGGCATTGGAAACCATTGATGTCGCGCAGAAGAAACAAATGGCAGATGTAGCACTCAACGCAGCACGATCGAAAGGTGCAACCTATACCGATGTACGCATCGGGCGTTACCTGAATCAATTTGTTATTACACGTGAAGACAAAGTAGAGAACATTGTAAACACGGAGTCGTACGGAATGGGAGTACGCGTAATCGCCAATGGCGGATGGGGCTTTGCTGCTACTGATAAACTGGATAAAGACAGCATTGCTAAAACTGCAGAACTCGCAGTCGCTATAGCGAAAGAAAATTCGCGCCTGCTAAGCGAACCCGTACAACTTGTTTCTCAAAAAGGATACGGTGAAGTAAGCTGGAAAGCTCCCATTGAAAAAAATTCATTCGAAGTTCCTCTAAAGGAAAAAGTAGATCTGCTACTCAGCGTAAATGATGCTGCCATCAAAGGAGGAGCTAACTATATAAATTCATTTTTGTTCACTGTAAATGAACAGAAATATTTTGCATCTACGGATGGCTCCTATATCGATCAGGATATACATCGCATCTGGCCAACGTTCTTCATCACGAAGATCGATGCTGCTACCGGAAAATTTGAAACACGTAATGCCCTCAGCGCCCCTATGGGAATGGGCTATGAATATCTCAACGCTCGTCCGCAAGACAAGATCAAAGGTCCTACTACACTATATAAAGGCCGCTATGATATGATTGAAGATGCGCGTGCCGGTGCACAACAGGCAGGCGAAAAATTAAAAGCTAAATCTGTTGAAGCAGGTAAATATGATCTGATCCTGGATCCTTCTCATTTGTGGTTAACCATTCACGAATCTGTAGGTCACCCTACTGAACTGGATCGCGTGCTCGGCTATGAAGCAAACTTTGCCGGTACCAGTTTCTTAACGCTTGATAAGTGGGAATCTAAAAAATTCAACTTCGGAAATAAAAATGTAAACCTCTTTGCAGACAAACAGCAAGTCGGTTCACTCGGTGCTGTAGGGTATGATGACGAAGGCGTACAGTGTGGCCGTTGGGATCTTGTGAAAGATGGTATACTTGTAAATTACCAGGCTATACGTGATCAGGCACACATCATCGGGCTGACAGCTTCACAAGGTTGCTGCTATGCCGATAGCTGGAGCAGCGTGCAATTCCAGCGCATGCCGAATGTATCGCTACAGGCAAGCAAAGAAAAACGCAGTGTTGATGACCTTATCAAAAATGTAGAGAAGGGTATATATATCATTGGCGATGGATCTTTCTCCATCGATCAGCAGCGCTATAATTTCCAGTTTGGCGGGCAGTTATACTATGAGATCAAGAACGGAAAAATTGCAGGCATGCTGAAAGATGTGGCCTACCAGGCAAACACACATGAGTTCTGGAATTCATGTGCCGGTACTGCCGATGAATCAGATTATCGTTTGGGAGGATCTTTCTTTGACGGTAAAGGTCAGCCATCGCAGTCCAGCGCTGTATCACACGGCTCTGCTACTACGCATTTTAAAGGAGTAAACGTTATTAACACATCACGCAACATCGGATAATATACTATGCCTATACTTACAAAAGATGAAGCACAGGCTTTACTAAAAAAAGTACTGAGCTATTCCAAAGCAGAACAATGCGAAGTGAATATATATGGCGGTGATAGCGGCAACATCCGGTATGCACGCAATTCGGTTTCTACCAGTGGTAACATAAGTCAGAGTACATTAATAGTATCATCAGCCTTTGGTAAAAAATTAGGAACTGCCACCATCAACGAGTTTGATGACGTCTCCTTGCAAAAAGTAGTAAAGCGTTCGGAAGAACTCGCACAACTTGCTCCGGAAAATCCAGAGTTCGTGCCTTTTCTTGAACCGCAGAAATATGCTGAGCCTATAACATTCGTTCAGGCAACTGCTTCCATTACTCCCAAGCAACGTACCGATGCTGTAGCGCAAAGTCTGCAGGTATCAAAAGATAACAAACAAGTTGCCGCAGGCTTCCTCGAAGACAACAAAGCATTTTCAGCGATGATGAATTCGAAAGGATTGTTTGCCTATAACACGGCCACCAATGTAAACTTTTCGATTACGGTACGCACAGCCGATGGTAAAGGATCAGGCTATGCGACACGCGGCTATAATGATTTCACAAAACTCGATACGAAAGCAGCAACTGAAATTGCTACACAGAAGAGTATGAAGTCTGCTGCGGCCAAAGCGATCGAGCCGGGTAAATATACTGTGATCCTGGAGCCCGCGGCTGCGGCTGTGTTGCTGGAAAGAATCCTTTTCGATCTCGATGCACGCCAGGCGGATGAAGGTCGTAGTTCATTTAGCAAAGCCGGTGGAAAAACAAGGCTTGGAGAAAAGCTGATGGACGAGCGTGTAACTATATATTCAGATCCGCTGAATCCTGAACTTCCTACCAGCACCTGGAATGGTGACGGACGCCCGCATGAAAAAACCACATGGATCGAGAAAGGCGTTGTAAAGAACTTTTCTTATTCACGCTATTGGGCACAGAAGAAAAATGTAAAAGCTATACCAAGCCCGAACAGCTTTATCATGGAAGGCGGAACCAAATCATTGCAGGATCTGATAGCGGGTACCAAGAAAGGTATTCTCGTTACGAGGCTGTGGTATATTCGCGATGTTGATCCGCAAACCTTGCTGTTAACAGGATTGACTCGCGATGGAACATTTTACATCGAGAATGGCAAGATTCAATATCCGATCAAGAACTTCCGCTTTAACGAAAGCCCCATCATCATGTTGAATAACCTAGAAGAACTAGGGGCAGCAGAACGTACGGTGAGTGTAGAATCCAATAATAATTACCTGATTCCGCCTATGAAAATCCGTGACTTTACATTCACGAGTTTATCTGACGCCATCTAGGTATAAAAGAGTATACAATCGAAAGAAGTCCCTTGTTATCGAGGGACTTCTTCATTTTCACACTTCCGAATTCGTTTCAGCATCCACTTATATAATTTTATTTTATCATTCAACAGAAAAAGGGAACTTGCCATTGTATATATGTCCGCGGCAAACAAGTTTTTTTTTACACGCCTTCAATATGAATCCGGTGACTGGGATGTAGACCAGCGCATGCCGTCTAACGTATTGAATTCTCTGATTGAGTATACCACGCTGAAAGTAGATACACAGGAGAATATTATTCCGCTGAGCGGTGATAAGATCTTTAGCTGCCCGTTCTGTTATTTGAGTGGACATAAACTGGTAGAGTTTACTGCAGCCGAGCGCGCTAACTTTGAAAAGTATGTACGCAACGGTGGGTTTGTATTTGTGGATGATTGTAATCATGACATCGATGGACTTTTTGCCAAGTCGTTTGAATCGCAGATGGAAGTAATTTTCGGTGCCAGTGCACTGAAGAAGATTCCGAACAACCATCCGATCTATTCCATGTTCTTTAACTTCGAGGGCCCTCCTACTACATCACAGGAATTAAATGGCTGGGGCGATGATATCGTTCACGATTACCTGAAGGCTGTGGAGATCAATGGAAAGATTGGCATACTCTATAGCAACAAAGATTATGGATGTGAATGGGATTACGACTTCCGCAATAAACGTTTCTATAAAATTGACAACACCCGCTTCAGTGTAAACATTGTTATGTATGCGATGATGCGATGATATACTATAGATCGGGATTTGGGAATCAGATCAGCTTAAAAATTTCTGCGTTAAGCCTTGGACTTAAATTCAGACTTAAAGCATAAACTATATTTTATGAAAGAATTAAAAGAAGTAGAGCAATCTGTACAGAGTATAATTGAAAAGCTCGATGCGTTGAAGCAGGAAATCGGTAAAGTCATTGTCGGGCAATCCGAAACTGTTGATCAGTTACTGATTACTTTTCTCGCAGGTGGACATGCTTTACTGGAAGGCGTTCCAGGATTGGCAAAAACGTTGATGATCCGATCTTTGTCGGAAGCAATAGAACTCCCGTTCAGACGCATTCAGTTTACTCCCGACCTGATGCCTTCCGATATTATAGGAACCGAGATCCTGGAAGAAGATCATACTACAGGCAAACGCTTTTTTAAATTCAATAAAGGTCCACTCTTCGCGAATATAATTCTGGCCGATGAGATCAACCGTACTTCACCGAAAACACAATCGGCTTTACTCGAAGCCATGCAAGAGTTTTCAGTAACGTATGGTGGTGTAACGTATCCATTAGAAAAACCATTCTTTATACTTGCTACTCAAAATCCGATCGAGCAAGCCGGTACATTTCCATTACCGGAAGCACAGCTCGACCGCTTCCTGCTATATATAAAGATCGGCTACCCTACTGCAGAAGAAGAAACCGCTATACTTGAAAGTACTACGGGTAAGAAAGCAAATAAAATAAATAAAGTACTGGAAGGAAGCGAGATCAAAGAAGCACAGGAACTCGTACGCGAAGTACATATCAGCCGCGATCTCATCGAGCGCGTAAGCAGTATAGTACGATTAACACGTCCTGATTCAAGCACTCCCTATGTAAAAGATTGGGTGCGCTGGGGCGCAGGTCCACGTGCCGGTCAGGCCATGATCATGACGGCAAAAGCGCGCGCATTACTGCATGGTAATTTTGCTGTAACACTGGAAGATATAGAACGTGTAGCCTATCCGGTATTACGCCACCGGATTCTCATGAACTTCCGTGCAGAGGCCGAAGGTGTTACTTCTGATAATATCACAAAGCATTTACTCGAACACGCACAGACACAAGCTAAATCTATATAGCGATCCGCTACGCATGAATTCACAGATACGATCTTTACTGAAACCGGAAGTGATCAACACCGTGAACGGGTTGGAGTTGATTGCACGTGTTATCGTGGAAGGGTTCATGAGTGGCAGTAATAAAAGTCAGGCTGTAGGAACGGGACAGGAATTCAGTCAGTATAGAAGTTATGAACCCGGTGATGACTTGCGTATGCTTGACTGGAAAATGTATGCGCGTTCAGGGCGATATTTTATCCGCCAGGCAGATATTGAAACGAACATCACCGTAAAGTTCATGCTCGATGCCAGTCATTCCATGATGTATACCGAAGACGGGCTGAGTAAATTTATGTACGCCAAGGTAATGATCGCGGCACTCGCATATCTTGCCCGTAAACAAAGCGATGCCTTTGGTTTATTTACAGTGAACGAAAAAGAAATTCATGAAGTACATCCGCGTTTTGAACAACAGCAGTTCATGCGCTTTCTCCATATACTCGCTACAGCAAAAAGTGAAGGCACCTGGAAAAAAGGAAACGGCCTCGAACATCTATATGATCATCATGGAAAAGAAATGATCATCTTCATAACTGATCTATATGATGAAGAGAACGATCTGCTACAATTTATAGCACGATTGAAAACCGTTCGAAATGAAGTGATCGTTTTTCATCTGATGGGTCGTCAGGAAACCGACCTGGGCTTTAAAGGTTCTTTTACATTTGAAGACCTTGAAACCAAAGTACGTTCGAAAGTAGAAACGACTACGCAGCAAAAACAATATAGCGAGCGCGTACAACAGTGGATCGCACATTCAAGAAACTGGATGTTGGAAAAACAGATCAGCTATGAATTGATAAACCTCAACGATTCGTTTGAGACTACCTTGCGAAATTTTTTAAAGATCCGAAAAACCCTGGCCCGCTGATGCAATTCGCGAATCCGATATGGCTTTGGGCACTGAGTGGGTTAGCAATCCCCATCGGTATACATTTGCTGAGCCGCAAGGAAGGGAAAGTGATCTATATAGGAAGTCTCCGTCACCTCGATGAATCCAACACAAAACAATTTCGCGCGCTTAAACTAAATGAAGTACTCCTGCTCGTGATACGATGTATACTCATTATCGTAACTGTACTATTACTTGCAGGTCTTCAGGTATTAAATATACCGGCAGCTTCATCAAAATGGTTGGTTATTGAACCCGGTATTCAAAAAGATGCGAGACTTAATTCATTAACCGATAGTCTTACTGCGGCAGGTTATGAAACACATTTTATGGCCTTTGACTTTCCTGTCAGAGAAGATACTACGGCTGTGAATACAGCAAATTACTGGCCATTGATCGAGCAGCTCAAAGCAAAAGTCATACAAGATATAGTAGTGATCTCACACTCTCACCTTAAAGACTTTACAGGTGAACGTATACCAGTACCCCCTACACTTAAATGGATCACCGTTGACGCTAAGCCTGGGCAAAGTATAGTTCTGGCGCAACGGTATACATCTGACTCCGCCACGGTTCGGCTCGCTAAAAGTGATGGTTCACAGATGCGCTATACCTATCAACAGACTGCTATAACGCCGGAGCAGAGAACGGTTACAGCTGAGGGAGCAACCGCACAACTTGGATCCACCGATACATTGCACGTGATCATCGCTTACGACAAGGCTTTTCAGTTTGACGCCAACATTGTGACCGCATCGTTAAAAGCCATCCGGAAAATTCCGGCAGCACCAATCGCCATACACATTACTCCGGCAGAAAATTTTAAATATACCTCTGCGGATTGGCTGGTCTGGTTATCGGAAAAGAAAATGACTTACAAAGACGCATGCCACAAGATCACTTATAAAAACAACGCAGCCTCGACCGATATACTATTGCAAGAAGGTCCGCAAAGTCCATTTCAACAATGGCTGCTCACATCTCGACTAACGATAGACATTGCTTTACAACATCATCTCACCACGCGATTGGCTTCCGTAATGTTAAACAATCCTGAGACTATAGCGATTGCCACGAAGGCCGATAAAAGAATTTTACCAGAAGAATTCCTTAGCGCATCGTCTGAGAAATATACTCCTGTATTGAAACGTGCAGCAGTAACCACTCCCTTGGACAAGTATTTAATAATACTACTCGCATTCATGGTATTAACGGAAAGATTACTTGCTTATCATCGGAATCAATGAGCGATATACAGGCACGATATCACCTTCACCAGCTTACGCGAAAGTATAAAGCAATTCGCATGAGCGAAGCGTTCCTGTTAGCGTTGGCACTCGCATCCGTCTCGTTTGTCATACCCTACTCGTTTCAAGTTCCGGTGGCGGGTTCTATTATACTCGCGCTAACGGGTGGTATACTCTTGTTTTTATACCGATGCCAACAGCTTCATTTATTTCAACTGGATGAACATAACATTACTCGATACCTCAATCAGCATTTTAGTACGCTTCAAAATAGCAGTGATCTTCTTCTGAAAGATGATGACGGGCTTTCTACCCTGCAACGACTTCAAAAGATAAAGACCACAACTGCCTTCGAAGCACTTTACCCTGCTATACGACTCCCCCATCGTCTGCAACACGCTATAGGTATATTTATCATCAGTATAGCAGCATCCGTTGCACTTATGTCTTTCGCTCCTTTTGTGTCGCATATTTCTGAAAGATCCATACAGGCCGGACCATCTTCTACAGCAGGAGCGACACCATATGCTCCTGCACAAGTGAAAGGCACGCAAATCACCATAACGCCTCCGCCCTATACAAAGCTAAAAACACAAACGACTCGCGCATGGTCATTGACGTTTGCCGAAGGAAGCACAATAGAATGGCAGATAGAATTTACAGCCGATGTGAAAAATCCCGCGCTTATCTTTTCAGGAAAACAAAATATACCCTTGAAGTCTGAGCAGGGATCCTATACTTTGAAGCGAACGATTAGTGAAACCGGATTCTATCAGCTTGCATGGACAACTGCGCAAGGTGAAACCAAGCATTCTGATTTCTATAAGCTGGAGGTCATTAAAGATATAGCTCCGGTTGTTACCATCAACAAGCTGAATCAATTCACCGAACTTGAATTTACCAGCAGGCCTACCGTTGATGTATACGCTACACTCGCGGACGATTATGGATTGGACAATGCGCACATTATAGCCACGGTAAGCAAGGGAAGTGGTGAATCGGTTAAATTCAGGGAAGATAAACTCTTCTTTGAAAATCCTTCTACTATTTCGGGTAAACATATAGATGCAACGCGAAGGCTGGATCTCCTAAAGCTGGGCATGGAGCCCGGAGATGAGCTATACTTTTACGTGGTGGCTTTCGATACCAAACGACCACTTTCGAACCGTACACGTACTGAAACATACTTCATTTCCCTGCGCGATACTACGCAACAGGAAACCGTAGTAGACGATGGCCTTGGTGTTGATTTGATGCCTGATTATTTCCGCAGTCAGCGGCAAATCATTATTGATTCCGAGAAATTACTGAAAGAGAAAAAACAAATCTCGAAAGAAACCTTTCAATCTAAAAGTAATGAATTAGGGTACGATCAAAAAGTATTAAGATTACGCTATGGAGAATTTTTAGGAGAAGAATTTGAATCCGGTATAGGGCCACAGGAAAACCCTGCTGAAGAAGATCATGACCATGAAGAAGAAGATATAGCGAAGAAGTATGGGCATGTGCATGATACCGAAAACGAGCACAACCTGGTACAAGAGAAAAAAGGTGATCACGAACATCAACACGCTGCGAAAGAAGGCGAAGACAAGAACGGTATACCTGCCGGGTTTGTGCATGAACACGACAGTGAAGAAGAGGCTACGTTCTTCACACAATCTATTCGTGCTAAATTAAAAGCTGCGCTTACCATTATGTGGGATGCCGAACTTCACCTGCGACTATATGAACCGGAAAAATCATTACCGTTTCAGTATAAAGCATTGAAGCTATTGAAAGAGATCAGCCAGGACTCACGTATATATGTACATCGCACGGGATTTGATCCACCTCCTATTAAAGAAGAGAAGCGCATGACAGGAGATTTGAGCGAAGTAAAGAATGCAACGGCAAAAGGTAGCTCGACAGCAAAGGAGAATTACCCAGCCATTCGCAGTGCGTTGCAAGCTATAGCATGGACGATGGCATCCGATCATACTGCTATAGATAAAGCTTTACAGAAAAAATTATCGCTGGCTGGCCAGGAGCTTGGACTATTGGCGATTGCACAGCCCGGGCTATATTTGAAAAGCTTATCGCGTATCCGCGCACTGACTGAAAATGAATTAAAGCCGGAAGAACAACGCGCGGCACTGGAAGAGATACAAATTTCTTTATGGAGAGCTTTGCCGCTTGCTCCTGCTTCACCTTCTTCTGCAACGCAAACGCTGCATGCACTCGATCGTGACTTCATTAAAAATCTTGAGCGACAATGAGTGATCATACCATGGTGACGCAACCTGTACTGGACGGCTGGTGGTTTCCGGGGATACTGATTCTGCTCGGTATATATTTACTCTGGAAGGAGTATAAGCGAAACATGCGCTTCAAGGTTTTACGACTGATTGCCGTGGTCGTATTGATAGCCGCGCTCATCGGATTGTTCTTAAGGCCCGCCCTAAAGGCAGACGAAGAACTCAGCGTTGTATTGCTCACAGAAGGTTACGAGAAGAAACAAGCCGATAGTCTTTTCGCTATAAATAAAAACTTACAATTCTTCCATCTGGCAGATGCCATGCCCTATATGCATTCCAAAAGAATTGCATCGCTAAACGGTATAGCTCCCATCGCGAATGAAGTCAGAGCTATCCTTGGTAATGGATTACCAGCCTTTGCGTGGAAGCAGATCAACGATTCCTCCGTCCACTATATTCCAGGACAGCTTCCTTCCGGAGTTACAGCGCTTCATATTCCGGAGAATATTTTCACAAACCGTGAAAGTAAAATTAACGGTATATATACCCTGAAAGAAAACCCGGTAACGCTTTCCCTTCGTTCCCCGGCAGGTGTGGAAGATTCTGTAACGCTAACCGCCGGTACGGGCAATCGCTCTTTTGCATTAACGTTTATCCCCAAGCAAGCCGGCAAGTTTATATACCAGCTCACATCAAAACAAAACGGGCAAACCTTAACAGAGGATTTTCCGGTGATAGTCAATGAAGGCACTCCCTATAAAACACTCTTCCTTCAGCAGCAGCCTTCGTTTGAAACCCAGTACCTGAAAAGTTTTCTTTCAAAGAAGAATCATAGCGTTGTGCTGCGCTCACAGTTATCCAAAAACATTTTCCGATACGAGTATATAAATCATGATGCAGTTAACATCACACAGCTGGCGAAGAGAACGCTATCAGTTTTTGATCTGGTTATACTCGATACCGAGACATTGCAGGCCCTGCCGCCAACCGAGATAAAGGCACTTGAAGATGCCGTGGCAGAAGGACTGGGCGTTATCGTTCTGGTGCAGGAGACTTCCGTTACCAATCGGAACTTTCATAAACTCTTTCCCTGGAAAACGATTCCTTTAAAAAGTGACACAACGCACCTGTTACTATCGGGTAAGCAAAGCAGTACCCTTTCCGTTGCGCCTTTCATTTTTTCCGATGCAGCTTCACTTCAAGCCATCATTCAAAATAAGCGTGGAGTGTTATCGGGCTTTACCAATAAAGGTTTTGGTAAAGCAGGATTCCAGTTGCTGCAAAGTACATATCCACTTATTCTGCGAGGCGATTCATTAGGGTATAGCAAAATCTGGTCACCGGTACTGGAACAAATCTCCAGAAGTAAAACTGTAAACAGTACTCTAACTATCACAAATACATTTCCGGTATATCCGGATCAGCCAATCGACATTGAATTAATTACAAACGGAAATAACCTTACTCTGCAAGATGATAGTATACATCTGCCGCTAATGGAAGATATACGCATCGATGACGTTTGGCATGCCACGACCTGGGCCGGTAATCCGGGATGGCATACACTCTCCACCCCGGACTCCGTACAACTCCCATACTATATATCGAAGAAGGATTCCTGGAAATCGCTCGAGGCAAGCAACCGGATCAGCGTTTCAAAACAATATAGTGTCACTGAAACGAAATCAATGAATACTAAGCATACAGTATATAAATCTGTATCTCCGCTGATTTTCTTCCTGGCGTTGCTATTGGCTTTCGGATTCCTTTGGTTTACACCCAAATTATAGCGTAGCTATTTTTTCTTCAAGGACAATATGCGTGCATCTATCCTGTATACATCTTCACGCCCGATTCGTCTGTCAATACCAGAAGGCCATGCTGTACGCGTAAAGTAAAAATATTTACCATCCGGACTCATGGCCGGTTGAAAGTCATTAACATCGGTATTGACTTCGGGGCCTAAATTTTGCGGTATACTCCACGTTTCGTTTTCGTTGTAACTGATGTATAGATCAAAGGCTCCAAACCCATCTGGACGATCTGACATAAAGATCATATAGCTCTCATCAGGCGCAATCCAGGGATTCGATTCGGAGACATCTGTATTGATGCCTTCCACTTTTACAGGCTCTTGCCATTCACCGTTTACACGTACTGACTTGTATATATCACACTTACTACTTCCACGTTCTGATGAGAAATATAGCGTGCCCTGATTGCTTGTAGTAGCGAAGTACTCGCCATATCCATTGTTGTTTACTTTTCCGGGAAGTGGATAAGGCTTTCCCCAACCATCAGCCGTTTTATCACTTATCCACAGGTCTTTGGATTTGTCTTCTACAGTGAAAATCATTTTACTACCATCGGGTATTATAAAGGGCAATCCGGTAAACGGAAAATTCTCCGAGAACGGAACCACCGAAGGCTCAGACCATTTTCCATTGATTAATGTAGATTGAAATAGCTTTACAACGGAACGGTTACTGTTCGACCGCGCTACATATACCGTCTTGCCATCCGGTTCAAAGGCAACGCTCATGGTGTTCCCCGTTGAGATCAATCCATCTTCAAAGATGGTTGCTTTATACATCACGCGTTGTTTCAAAGATTGTACAGGGAGATATACTTTGTACAAGTCTTCCTTAAAGCGTTTCTTCTTATCGAGGCGCGCAAAGTATAGTGTATCTTCTCCCGGAAGCATAAAGGGACAAAACTCGGAGATAGATGAGTTTACATTATTTCCCAGATTCCAGGGCTTTGTCCATTTTCCCCCGATATTAAAACTTATATACAGATCGTTATCACCGTAGTTTCCATCGATTTCCGTTGAGAAGATCAGAAAGCTTTCATCGTGCGCTATAAATGGATTTGTATCGTAATGGGTGGTATTGATCGTCATGCCTATGTTTACCGGCACTTGTCTCACACCATCTTTCAAGGTTGACGAAAAGATATCGAGTTTGCCATAGCTTCCTTTCCGCCCTGAGCCAAAGTATAGTGTACGCGAGTCGGTTACGGATGCAAAAGATTCCGAGCTATCGGAGTTAACAACATTACCGAGATGCTGCGCCTCACTCCATCCCTTCTCCGTTTTTGAAACCATCCAGATATCAAATTGCTTGCTGACAGAACCTCCCGGAGTGACCGGCCGGTTCGATTGAAAATATACCTGCTTGCCATCCGGCGTAATAAACGGATCGATGTCTTTCCACACACCAGGTTTTGATGAAAAGGATGCGGTAACAGGTTTCTGCCATTTCCCTTTTTTCCTGGTGACACTATAAATGCTCAACGTATCGCGTCCACCATGCGACCACACATAGAAAGCCTGGTCGCGGGCTTTGTTCATCGAAAATCCAAACGTTTCATTTTTGGGGTGCGGTGTATCGGTGATGCGTATAGCCTGTGCGAACAGAATTTGTGAAAAGATCAGAGAACATCCCGCGAGAATCAGTTTCTTCATACTTATTTTTTGAGCGTAAGTAGGCACCTGAATGATTGATTATCTTTCAGATTTATAAACCTGAACTACTTTTTTCAGCAATAAAAAGGACATTTTACCAAAACCTCGTGTGCTGAGAATCGTTATCCTGAACAACGCTTTACATTATGACATCAGCCATTATGGTCCTCCTGGGAGGTTATGGAATTCTTCAGAGCCTGTTTCTGAGTATATATGTTCTAACATCACAACTCCGGAAAGTAACCGCGAACCTGATCCTGGTCGCATTGAATCTCTTTCTGATTTTCTTCCTGGCAGATTCGCTTTACCTGTTCCTGGCCGATGGCAACAGTCTTCACTTTAACAGTATATCGTTAACATCGCTGGCGTTGATCGGTCCGCTTACGTTTTTTTACAGTCGCGCGTTTCTAAACTCAGATTTCAAAGCAGGCTTTACGGAACTGATCCAGTTAATCCCTCCCTTCCTTCCGCTTGTTTACCAGATGAATGTTTGCAGGCTTCACCTCCTGGCCATTGCAGGCTATATCATCCTATATATAGTTGCCAGCAGCATTCTTGTTTATCATACGGAATCACCCTCCCGAAAAAAAATCTGGCTCTATGCCCTACTCGGCAGTATGGGTACCGTTGTATTGCTGCTCACATTTTTCTCCATGAATTTTCTTTGCATCATCGGCATTTCGATCGGCTTCTCCATTATGGTTTATCTAATCAGCTACCTGAGCATTCGTTTTTACAAGGAGCTTTTCGAACCTATAGCAAAGAAAAATAATCACCCCAAGGCGATTGTCCAGGAGACGCGCGCACTTTTCGAACAATTGTCGGAAGAGATTCTTTCCAAAAAGCTATTTAAAGACCCCGAGCTCACACTACCCAAACTTGCTACGCTGACCAATATGCACACGCATAAACTGTCTCATATCATTAATCAGGAAACAGGAACAGGCTTCCCGGAGTATATCAACTCATTACGTTTGGATGAAGTAAAAAAAATACTACGCGAAACCGATATGAAAGTAGCGGCCGTTGCTTTTGAATGTGGCTTTAACAGCTTGTCATCCTTCTATACCTACTTCAAGAAAAAAGATAGAATGACTCCCAGTGAATTTAGATCGTTACCGGAAGTTGATCTGGAGACTTCGGTCAATCAATCGGAATAAACTGTTATTTTCGCATCGTCTATAGTTTGTTAAAATATGCACCCTCAAGAAGAAACCCTCTCCGGCTGGGGAAATATCCCTGCCAACACCAGTAAAGTTGTTTACCCGCGCACCATTCAAGATGTAAAGGGAACATTGACCCTCGATAAACTTCTGCCTCGCGGTCTTGGTAGAAGTTATGCCGATCAGGCTACGAACCTGAATCGCTCCGTTGTGAAAATGGAAAAACTCAATCGCTTTATTTCATTCGATCAAGAGAAAGGTATATTAGAATGTGAAGCTGGTGCGAACCTCGAAGACATCATTCAATATCTTGCTCCACGCGGATGGTTCCCGATGATTACTCCGGGCACAAAGTATATAACGATTGGCGGTGCTATAGCCAACGATGTTCATGGCAAAGCGCATCATGCCGATGGCTCCTTTGTAAATTGTGTTTATGATTTCACGATCATGCTTGCGGATGGCCGCATTCTAAAAGCGAGTCGCGAAGAAAACAGCGATCTCTTCTGGGCTAATTTTGGCGGACTCGGGTTGCTGGGTACAATTCTCACGGCCAGAATTCAACTTCGAAAAATTGAGACAACGTATTTTGTACAGAAAGCTGTGGCTGCCAAAAATCTGGATGCCATGCTTGACGCTATAGATGAAAGTGATAAAGACTACAGCTCCTCCGTTGCGTGGCTTGATTCAATGGCAAAGGGAGCAAGCCTCGGTCGCGGTGTGTTAACAATGGGCAATCATGCTAAACTTGCCGACCTCCCTGCAAATCTTAAAGCTGATCCGCTAAAGCTTGGCAAGAAAGCTAAACTCAGCGTTCCTTTTTATCTGCCGAGCTTTTCACTGAATACACTTTCCGTTAAAGTTTTAAATACTGCGCTATATATCATGCAAAAGGGTGGCAAACCCATTGCGCATTACGACAAGTTTTTTTATCCGTTGGATATGATCAACAACTGGAATCGAGGCTATGGCAAGCGTGGCTTTATACAATACCAGTTTGTTATACCGATGGAGAATGGCAGAGAAAATATCAGAAAGATCCTTACAGAGATAACGAAAAGTAATTGCGTTCCCTTTCTGAATGTACTCAAGAAATTCGGTAAAGGTCAGGGAGGATTATTGTCCTTCCCGTTTGAAGGCTATACTTTCGCGATTGACTTTCCGATCAAAGATCAACTGAAGCCCTTTACACAGAAGCTCGACCAGATGGTATTGTCTATGGGAGGACGTATATATTTAGGTAAAGACGCTTACCTGGATGAAGCCACTTTCAAAGCAATGTATCCACAGTACAAGGAATGGCTTGAGATCAAACGGAAATATGATCCCAACAATGTCTTTAGCTCTGACTTGTCACGCAGGATTGGCTTAGAATTATAATTCACACTATATACCATGACGATGGCATTCGCTCCACCGTCATGGTCTCTATATACTTGCTATTCACTCCGCACATCATTTTTTCATCTTCAACCCGAATAGAGGTCTGATGATATTTATTCTTCGAATGAACAATTCATAAAACACAAAGCACCCTATAGCCGTAAACAGCAATACGAAAGTAAACTGAAGCTGTACGGCTATCGTCAGCGGAAATATGAGCATCGATCCCAGGAACAGAAATATCATATGCAGTATATATACCGGGTATGCAGCCTCACTCAGGTAACGCAGCGTTCTACCGGGATGGTTCAGATATTTATAGCCAAATGCGAAAACTGAAAAGATCCAGACACAAGACTCGATAGCCAACAGATGAGCAGGCACATGCATTTGAAATTGAGTTAACCGATACCTAAAAAGTATACTGGCCACTATCAAAAACAGCCATCGCCATTTCAACATCATGTTCCAAAAAACCGGACCGCTTAACACAAAGCAAAAACCAAAGAAAAACGCCAGCAGCCCAAGTACAAACCCGTGCCAGGTCATAGCATACATTTCATAAGGATGCGGATCAATAAATACTACTTCCGCTATAAATGTTAGGATAATCACCAGCAGGCCAAGCGGATTACTCAAAAGCCTTTTTATACCGATAACAATTCGTCCTTCTTCATTTTTTTTCAGATAAAAGAAAACTGGTAACAGAATCACAACATAAGCAAAGATATTCCCTAAAAACCATAAGTGCGCTGGTCCGTAAATATAGTTTGACGGCAATTGGTAGTAATGTTGCCATATATATACGTGAATGGGGGCAATTACAAAAATACCAAACACGAAGGGTATAAGAAGCCGGCCTCCACGCTCTATGAGTAGTTGTTTCCAGTTTCTATTCTGAATCGCAAAATATACTCCCATACCGGATACAAAAAACAAAAGCGGAATTCGCCATACATTTAGCATCGTCATGGGAATCCACAAAGATTCCCATGTGCCCTTGCTTACTATAAATCCAATCATAATACCCCAGGCTTGAAAACCGATTGCTACATGATACACGAGGAGTAAACCTATAGTGATCACCCGTAACCAATCAATGTCGTATCGTCTGCTATATGCTTGCATATTACTTCAACATTGCGGCAATCTCCGGTCTCGTTTTTTCTATATAGGGAAAGTCAAGCACAAGCCCCATGGGCGCAAGCATTTTTCCCAGCATCTCATATGTACTCTTCACATCTTTGAATTCACCGGCAACAGATTCATACGCGGTGCTGTTGTATTTATTTTTTATAGACTTATCTGCTTTCTTGTCCAGCAACAACTTTACAATTTCTGGTCGGCAAAAAAATGCAGCTGTATGCAATGCCGTTGAACCATCATTATTCTGAAAGTTGAGATCAGCCCCGGCATCGATCAGTATTTTAGCCATTTCAGTTTTACCGAACAGTGTCGCAGAGATCAGAGGACTTGAACCTCCGAACGGGTCCTTCTCATTTATATTGGTGCCGGCCGCTATATGTTGTTTAAGTGCCTCTATATTTCCACTGATAACTGCAGTGTGAATATCAATTTTCGGTGCTTTACCCTTTGATGCCGTAGCCGTGTTTTGCTGCGCAGAAACTTTCTTCTCTGTACAGGCTCCGAGCATCAATACGGTTGCTAAAAAGATGATTGTAATAATAGATGCTCTGGAATTGTTTTGTTGAGTTTTCATAGTTTTTAGTAATGGTTAAGACATAGATTTATCAGCATCACTCATATTTGTGAATGAAGTACAATACGATTATAACATGGTATATCTGAAGCGTCAGGTTTCCGGCTGACCTGACGAGGTATATAGGATTAAAGACTACTCGTCTTTTTTATAGTTTTCTATTTCCTGAAGAAACGAAGACGCCTGTTGTAATTTTTCAGCACCAAACCATTTATCAACACGCTTTACCCAATGCTCAGATTTATTCTTGTCAGATAATTTGCTGAACAAGTAAACAGACAATGTTGTAAGAATCGCTACTACTGAAAGGTTAATAGCCCAAAACAAAAAACCTCCACTCCTCACAAGTTCCTCAGTATACCACCAGGTGCAGTAAAATGGAGTTTGTAAAAGAAGCACACGCCCCACCTGGCTATACGATGTTTGCACCTGGATCAATTTAGTTTGCGTGTCCGTGATACTTCCTGCTATATCTATCTGATTCAACATGATGATATGACGAAGGTATAGCGCCACAGCGAATATGTTGAAGAGTATAATCATGCCTACCGAAACTGTGAAGAAAATATTGGAATGCGCATGATATAGTATAAATCCCAAAAATAGTATCCACACTATACCGAAGAGCATAACGGCTAAATGGTTCCTCTTAAAAGAGCGTATCTTTGACTCTGCCTTCTCCGTTTGAATGGCACTGAGTTGCAGCTTGTTGATCTGTAAAATCTTATCGATTTTTTTATCGTATCCCTGCCAGATTTTTTTCAAGTCGAGCTCGTCCATATCATTCATTCGTTAATGAAAATCTCTTTTTTAGCTTCTGTTTGATGCGATCTACTTTTGTAGACACATTCGATTCACTTAGCCCCAGAATATCCGCTATCTCCTTTTGACTTTTCTCCTCCAGGTATAAAATGATCAGCGCCCGGTCCAACTCCTTTAGCTCGGAAATAAATTGCTGAAGCTGATAGAGCTGCCCTTCTGTTTCACTCGGTTCATCGTCTGGTATAATTTCTATTAAATCGTCAGAAAGAATTATAGTAACGTTCTTTCTCCTGGAATCTCTTCTGTAAAAAGATATAGCCACATTCAACGCCACGCGATACATCCAGGTGGAAACTTTAAATGCCTGATCATACGAAGGAAAGGACCTCCACAACTGAATGATAATTTCCTGAACGAGATCTTTTCGCTCATCGGCATCTTTACAATAAGCATTCGCCACCTTATAGATAATTCCCTTGTGCTGCGTAATGAGCATTTCGAAATTAGTTTGAACAGGGTTCATGCCGGTAAAGTGAAGTTACCAGTGCTATATAAATCAAGGAGCCAGACTCGTTCAGACAACTTCATCTCCAAGTAGCAAATGTATATACATGCTATAATCAAAGTAACGCTCAATATCATAGAGAACTCTATCATCTTATTTTACTCATTATTCGCAGACATAAGTTAAATCTCACAAAATCCTCAAAATTTATTTTTTTGGTGATCCAGTAAATATGGTGCAGTTATTACGACATAATGCTGCTGCGAATTGAGAAACCTCTCGATTCGTATTGATTCGATTTTAACGTCATTAATAACAGCAATCAAATATCAGTAATAAATTATTGATAAACAATAAATAAAACATGAAATACAATAATATTAAAACTACTTCAAAGTTCAGAATTCGAGTAAAACGCTAAATTCCGGGGCAAATAGGCGTAAAAAAACACGGTCTTGAGTATCAACCGTGTTTGCTATATATATGATGTAAATTATTTGATCGGGATTATCCGCGAGAGTGGGGTGAAGATATGTTTAGATATATATCTTCAATTATTGATACGTAGTAAACGGGAGTATAAATAGTAATCGTGAATCACTCCTTACTTTTCTTCGTCTTGGGTTTTTCTTTAGGCTCTTGTGGAGTTTCGATTACCTGCACAAGTTCAGTATACCATTTCTCCCCGTACTTACGAATCAATGGATCTTTCAGGAATTTATATACCGGTACTTGTAATTCTTTTCCGAGCGCACATGCAGGCGAGCAGATGTGCCATTTATGGTAGTTCAGCGCTTCAAAATTTTTCTTAGACGTAATGCGTATCGGGTATAGATGACAGGAGATCGGTTTCTTCCAACCAATTTTACCATCCAGATATGCTTGCTCGATGCCACACTTCAAAATACCTTTCTTATCATAGATCGCATAAACACATTCGCGACCATCGATTACGGGTGTGCACAAATCACCATCATCATCTGTAGTATGCGTGCCTTCCTTCTCTATTACTTTGATACCTTCTTTGGTCAGGTATGGCTTTACAATGGGATATATTTCTTCAAGGATAGCCAGTTCATCTTCATCCAGCGGTGCACCGAAATCACCCTCCACACAGCACGCACCTTTACACTTATCCAGGTTGCAGACAAATTCCTTTTCTACAACATCATCTGATACGAGTACCTCTCCGATTTTTATCATACTGCAAAGTTACAATTTTAGACGAATGTATATTGAATGCTGTGCTATTCGATTTACGATTTCCTCAACGCTGCTGTCACCACAATTCAAACTGCACGTGCTCACTTTCATTTACGGCGTTCAATACAGCTTTTGTAGAGAACTTTTTAGAGAAGAAGCCTATATAGTAAGCGGGCAACTCCATGAGCCGTGATTCCACTTTATGAACTGAGAGTGCTGTGTTCAACCCCAACACAAGCATGTTGTTCTGGTAAATGCGTACGATGTGTTTATAAAACTGTTGGTTGCTTTGCACAGCCGCCAAACGTTGCAGGTCGGCAATGCCCAGGTATTGTTTTATTTTCTCGCGATGTTCTTCCAGGTAATAAGCATGACTCATGCGCTGATTCATCATCCACGTAAAAGGCATCAGAAAGCTGAAACCTATAGAAGCAAGTTTGTCGATGGTTGTATATGGAATCTCGAATGAAAACGGATCCACAATACAAAGCACTGCTGTTTTATTGCCACGCGTCTGTGGAATCAGCGATTGTAGTTTACCCGCTAAATCATCAACCGGTTCATCGAGTATCGTTACATTTTTATTTCGGAAGTAATGTGCTACACGGCTCTGCAATGCATATACCTGATCGTGATCGCGCTCACAAAAAATCCATCGCGATATTGGAAGGTTTGCTGACAACAACGACAGACATGGGCTTGCAAAAATTTCTTTTTGATGTCCAAAAGAAAACAATCCGCTTCCTGAACACAAGTCAACCAACACAATGTCATCAACTCTTCCGGCTGCATTTGCAATGAATGATTGCACGTAACGTTCGATGAGCTGAACCTTTACTTTAAACCACGGTTCTACTGCCGTAATGCTTAGTCCATCGGACTGAAAAAATGGAACTTGCACAGGAGGTTTATAGTTCAATTAAAAAGATTTTCTCAAAAGTACTGAAGGTTGAAATTGATTAAAAGGAAGTCAACCTTTAATGTTTAATTTGCGCCCTGATATGATTGATTATTTAGACACTCTTAACGAACCGCAGCGCGAAGGCGTACTTACAACCGATGGACCATGCATGCTTATTGCAGGAGCTGGCTCTGGAAAAACACGAGTATTAACATATCGCATTGCTTATCTTATTCAACAAAAAAATGTTGATCCGTTCAGCATCATGGCGTTGACCTTTACAAACAAGGCTGCCAAAGAAATGCGCGAGCGGATTGAAAAAGTTGTCGGTCATGATGCCCGTAATTTATGGATGGGAACTTTTCACTCGGTGTTCTCAAGAATCCTGCGTGCAGAAGCACATCACCTGGGCTATCCGCATGACTTTACCATTTATGATTCTGATGATTCTAAATCACTCATCAGAAATATTGTAAAGGAAATGGGACTTGACGATACAGTCTATAAACCCAACACCGTATATAGCCGCATCTCGGCCGCTAAAAACAGATTGATCAGCTGGGAAGATTATCTGCGCAATGCAGAGTTGATGGGCGATGATGCAGCAAATCTTCGCCCGGAGATCGGGAAGATATATAAAACATACGCCATGCGCTGCTTCAAGTCTGGCGCGATGGATTTTGATGATCTGTTGTTCAACACCGATAAACTTTTTAAAGAACATCTCGAAGTGTTGAATAAATATCAGCACCGGATTGAATATGTATTGGTGGATGAGTTTCAGGACACCAACCTGTGTCAGTATTTTATTATTCGCAAGCTTTCTTCCGTAAAGGAAAATGTTTGCGTGGTGGGCGATGATGCGCAAAGTATCTATGCGTTTCGTGGTGCCGATATCACGAACATCCTGAACTTTGAACGCGACTATCCTGATCTGAAAGTAATAAAACTGGAACAGAACTATCGTTCCACTCAAAATATAGTGCAGGCTGCTAACTCGGTGATCAAACGAAACCGTGCACAGCTTCCTAAAAATGTATGGACTGCCAATGAAGAGGGCAATCTGATTGAACTGATCAAAGCTGTTTCTGATAATGAAGAAGGACGCCTGGTGGCTACTTCTATATTTCAGGAGAAGATGCAGCATCAAATGAAGTTTAGCGACTTCGCGATTTTATATCGCACGAATAGTCAATCGCGTGCTATAGAAGAAGCGCTCCGAAGAATGAACATCAAGTATAAAGTTGTTGGTGGGCTTTCATTCTATCAGCGTAAGGAGATCAAAGACCTCCTCGCCTATTTGCGCTTTACCATGAATCAACAGGATGAAGCATCCTTCCGGAGAATTATCAATTTACCCAAGCGTGGCATTGGCGATTCTACAGTTGATAAAATTGTAGTGGCGGCAAATGATCATGGAACTTCCATTTGGGAGATTTTACAAAATGCTACTCCGTTTGTGGGTGGAAGAGCTGCTGGCCCTATAGATGATTTCGTGGCGATGATTAAACGTTTTTCGTTGGAGACACAACGTAAAGATGCTTATGATGCTGCGTTTGAAATTGCAAAAGGTTCTGGTTTGCTTCGCGAACTATATGAAGATAAAACAGTAGAAGGATTAAGCCGCTACGAAAACGTTCAGGAATTATTGAACGCGATCAAAGAATATGTAGACGACCCGGAGCGTCAGGATAAAACATTGGGTTCTTTCTTACAAGAGGTATCGCTCGTTACCGGTCAGGACGAGGACAAGGATAAAGATCCCGATAAGGTAACGCTTATGACCATTCACATGGCGAAGGGACTTGAGTTCAAGTATGTATATATGGTGGGGATGGAAGAGGATCTTTTCCCTTCTCAGATGATGATCAGTAGTCGGGCAGAACTGGAAGAAGAGCGAAGATTATTTTATGTAGCGATCACACGTGCACAGAAGAGATTGTTCTTGTCCTATGCCTTGACGCGTTATCGTTTTGGACGTTTGAAGAATTGTGAGCCAAGCCGTTTTCTGGATGATGTAGATCAAAGCTTCATCAAGGTGAGCACCAAGTTTGCTGGTTTGGAATCCGCTCCGCCAAGCAGTCAGTATGCAAAGAACCTCGTAACCGGAATCAAGAAAACAATTGCCTCTGCTCCGGCTGCTCCGAAGCCAACAACCTATAAAGCTCCTGCAGACTTTACTCCGAGTGATACTTCCGCTTTGAAAGAAGGCATGAAAGTGGAGCATCCGAAATTCGGTTTTGGAACAGTCTTGCAAATGGATATGTCGGGGGCAGACCGCAAAGCGAAGATCAATTTCACAGAAATCGGTGAAAAAACGCTGCTGTTAAGCTTTGCCAAGCTTCGGATCATAGAAAACTGATTTTGTCATTTTTATATATTCCTGTAGATTTGTTACAAGTGGAGACTAAAAAGAACATACTTAAAACTTCCAGGCCTAAGACTTCTTCTAAAAGCCGTTTGACCGAAAAACAAAAGAAGGCCTTGAAATTATTAGAAGACCTGAAAGGTATAGGGACTGGTGTGTGGAAAGAAGATGCACAGGAGTATGTAAATCGACTAAGGAGTAATGACAGGTTCTAAAGCATTTATTGATACAGCTCCTATAATTTACCTTGTCGAACAAAATCCTGAGTACTTTGAAGCGGTGAGTTTATTCTTTGCAGATTCAATCCGTAATAATATAGCTTTAACAACGAGCGTTTTAACGACTGCTGAAGTTGAAATTAAACCTCGGAAGCTTGGCAAGAAAGATCTCACGATTAAGTTTGAAAAAACTATAAAATCGCTTTTTGAAGTCTATCCAATTACTTGGGAAGTTGCACAAATATCCGCTACATTGCGAGCGAAATACTCCTCCCTTAGGGCGATTGATTCTCTTCAGATAGCCTGTGCCTTGCACAAAAAATGTGGCACCTTTGTTACAAATGACAAACGCCTCAGGATAATTAAAGAAATACCAATAGTACTTATCAAGAATTTATGATCGGAGAATATAACAGCCAACGTCCGGGTATCATTTTAAAAGAATACGGACGTAACGTTCAGAAGCTGGTGGAATACATCAGAAGTATACCTGACAAAGAAAAGCGTACGGAGCTTTCCTATACATTGATTGAGCTCATCAAACAACTTACTCCTTCCATCAAGGAGCAAGGCGATGACCCGCAACGTATGTGGGATGATCTATATATCATTGCGGATTTCAACCTGGATGTAAACAATCCTTTCCCTATACCAGAGCGTGAGATTCTTTTCAAAAAGCCGATGAAGGTTGAGTATCCTCAAAGCAATATCCGCTTTAAGCACTATGGCAAGAACATAGAGAAGCTTGTGAAGGAAGCATTGAAAAAAGAAGATCCGCAAGAGCGCCAGGATGCCATTATATACCTGGGCAAATTGATGAAAACTTTCTACGCTAACTGGAACAAGGAGCCGTTGGATGATTCTGTTATACTTCGCGATATAAATCAAATGTCGGGTGGTGCATTAAACATGACCATCGATAAAATACGTGAAGACAATCTGTTCGAGAAATTATATAAAGAACGCAAGAAAGCCAGACCGCAGAGCAGTGGTGGCCATCAGCATCAAAGACCTGGAGGACATCGCCCGTTCAACAAGAACAAAGGCGGTGGTGGTGGACAGAACTTCCGTAGAAGAAGAGATCAGTAAAAAGATCTGTCTTAAATCAGAAAAACCAATCGGTCAGGTACGATTTTGTCAATTGAATCATTGATAACTGTTATTGCTTTTAGATGAGTGTATTCAAAATAAAAGGCGGGAAGAAACTAAAAGGTGAAATCATTCCGCAAGGCGCCAAGAATGAAGCCTTACAAATTGTAAGTGCTGTTCTTCTTTCATCAGAACCCATTACAATTCATAACATCCCGGACATCGTGGATGTCAACAAGCTGATCGAATTGATTGGAGACCTCGGGTGCAAAGTTGAGAAACTGGGAACAGGTTCATATCGCTTTGCAGCATCCAACATTGATACTAACTTTTTAGAAACAGAACAGTACCGTAAAAAAGCGGCTGCGCTTAGAGGTTCCGTTATGTTACTCGGTCCTATCCTGGCTCGTTTCGGTAAAGCAAGTTTACCAAAACCAGGTGGTGATAAAATTGGCAGACGCAGATTAGATACTCACTTCCTGGGTTTCCAGAAGCTTGGAGCAAAATTTAATTTCGATTCCAGCGAACATCTTTTTCACATCGATGCCTCTGAATTAAAGGGCTGCTATATGCTGCTCGATGAGGCTTCGGTTACCGGAACAGCCAACATTGTAATGGCTGCTGTACTAGCAAAAGGTACGACTACTATATATAACGCTGCTTGTGAGCCTTACCTTCAGCAACTGTGTATGATGCTGAACCGCATGGGTGCCAAGATCAGTGGTGTAGGATCAAACCTGCTCACCATTGAAGGCGTTACCAAACTTGGTGGCACTGAACATACCATGCTGCCGGATATGATTGAGATCGGAAGTTTTATCGGGTTGGCGGCAATGACGCAATCTGAAATCACGATCAAGAACTGCCGCATTGATATGCTAGGCGTTATTCCGGAAACCTTCAAGCGATTAGGAATCAAGATGGAATTCCGTGGTGATGATATATATATACCATCGCAGGAACGCTACGAGATCGAAACCTTCATTGATGGGTCTATATTAACCATTGCCGATGCGCCATGGCCTGGATTTACACCCGATCTTGTAAGTATAATTTTAGTGGTAGCAACACAAGCCAAAGGCTCTGTACTCATTCACCAGAAAATGTTTGAAAGCCGTTTGTTCTTCGTAGATAAACTCATTGACATGGGTGCGCAAATTATACTCTGCGATCCTCATCGGGCTAACGTCATTGGACTTGAGCGCAAGCAACAACTAAAAGGAATTAAAATGTCGTCACCGGATATCCGTGCAGGCGTTTCCTTGTTGATTGCAGCACTGTCGGCCAGCGGCACCAGCGAGATTTCCAACATCGAACAAATCGATCGCGGTTATCAAAACATTGAAGGTCGCTTGAAAGCACTGGGCGCTGAAATAGAACGAGTTTAGTTCTTTACAATAATTTCATTGATATAACGGAACAGCATCGCGAGATGCTGTTCGTCTTTTAGACTAAGGTTATTCTTCTTTATATAGGCGTCCACCTCTCCTGCGTACTCAGGAAAAGCACTTTGAATTGATTTCCTGTTTTTAAATTCCAGCAACAGCTTCCCTTCTATCAGCATGAAGTATTTCTGATCATCCAGGAATACATCGTGTTCACGACCTGCACTATAGGCACCGCTATAGTTTGCTTCCTTAAAAATCTTGATATTCTTCTTAACGAGTTGAACTTTGCCTTTCACCAATTGCTGATAGTAAAGTTGTTTACCTTCTTCATTGATGATCTTCTTGAAATATAGGGAATCAGTACCTGTCCATAAACTAAACCGGTCTACTACATTTCTACTGATCACATATTCACTGGCCCCGCGCTTTACGATCAACTCATTCGCGAAAGCATCGAAGTTTACTTTGGGTTGTACCGCTGCGCGATTATCCGTTGTATAAATTTTACCTGTAACAAATTCCGGAAGTATAGTGACTTGTCCTTTTACGCCCTTATAGCGATTATCAAATGTCCGCGCAGAGTAATTGCCGCCTCCCAACATATCGAGATTGGTTCTTGATTCTACTGTGGCATCTTGTGCCAGGGAAGGTGAAGCTATAGCCAATAGCAGCAATAAGTATATATACCATTTCATACTATAATAGGGAGTTTATATGCGTGAACATCTTAAGCAGATCTACAGAATCTTTAAAATTGATATGATTATCTTTTACAAAGTCGCTCACATCCACTCCATGCGCGGCTTTTAATTCATCAACGAATGTCTTTTTGTTTTTAATTTCTACAGGAACACTTTCACCAGATTGCCAATAGTATGTAACCGATTCTTCAAACTGGCTATATACTTTCCCCGAGCTGTAAGCTCCGGTATGGTTGGCTTGCTTTATACTTTTAGAATTGAGCTTATAAAGTTTCAACCTTCCCTTTAGCAACTCTTCACAGAATTTCTCTCCGTCTTTGAATTGTACTTTAACGAAATATAGCGAGTCCTCCACATTCAAAAGTACAAAGCTCTTCACCATACTTCTTGAGACAACAACATCCAGATTGTTTCTTCTAACTACGAGCTCATCACTGAAGATATCATAATTCACCAGGGGATGTACAACCTCTCTTCCGCGACTCAGTGTAATTTTCCCTGGCACATACTGTTCAAATAATGTAGGGTATCCTTCCACTCCCTTGAACCGGTCATCGAAAGAGCGAAACATCTCACTACCTGAAGCGAGTGACTGAAGATTGGAAAAGCCATCCGACCCACCGATCTGTGAAAATGACAGGAATGGAAAAAAGAGTAACAGTAAAAGGCTATAGCGCATATAGCATGAGGTTTGGATTAATAGAAACTGTAACCTCTTCAAGATACAATTCCTGCTATACTTTTACTATCAAAAAATATTGATGGAGTTACAATTCTATCTGAAGGGCTACGGGACAATGATCTGACCCCAAATACTGATTATAGATGGCCGCATCTTTTACTTTATCGATCAACGATTCAGATACCAGGAAGTAGTCGATCCGCCAACCTACATTCTTTGTACGGGCATTGAAGAGGTAATTCCAATAGGTATATTTCACCTGCTCCGGGTAGAAGCGTCTGAAGGTATCGATGAAACCCGATTCGAGTAAACGGGTGAAGCCGTCAATTTCACGCTGGGTATAACCTGCAGATTTATTATAGTTCTCTTTCGGACGAGCAATGTCGATGGCCTGATGTGCAACGTTAAAATCACCACAGGTAATAACAGGCTTTCTTCGCGTTAACCAGTTTACGTATTCTCTAAACTCTTTATCCCAACGTTCGCGGTAATCGAGTCGCGCAAGACCTTCGCCAGCATTCGGAGTATATACAGTTACCAGAAAAAATGTAGGATACTCAGCAGTGATAACACGTCCTTCCTGGTCGTGCTCTTCCTGTCCCATATCATACGTTACCTGAATCGGTTCTTCTTTTGAAAGAATGGCTGTACCTGAATAGCCTTTACGTGCCTTTGACGAATTGATATATACATGATAGCCCGGCAACAATTCCAGTGCTGAACGCACCTCTTCCACTGCAGCTTTTGTTTCCTGAAAACAAAGAATATCCGGATCCATTTCCTTGACATCCTTTAAGAAATCCTTCTTGATGATTGAGCGTATTCCGTTTACGTTCCAGTTTACTAAATGCATGAATGAAGACGTTAGATGTTAGACGTGAGGTTGGAAGTATACCTCCACCAAACTCAATGCTATTTACTATTCGGGAGGAAAACAAAAAAGCCCTGCACGTTCATGCACAGGGCTTCTTGTTATGCTGTCACCAGATTAAGCTTTCTTCGCAGCCTTAGCTTTGAATTCTTCTTTAATCTGTTCGATGTCTACGTTCTTGATAACCGGTTTAGCATTCTGGATTTTAAGCGATTGGCGTCTTACAGCTGATTTCGCTTTATCTTTACGGTTTTTTCTCTTAAGTCTTGTTACGGCCATGGCACTATTCTTTAAAAGGAGCGCAAAAATAACCTCGTTTTTCTGAATTGCAAAGTGTTAATCTATTTTTTTATTAAATCCATTACACCGAGTTCGCGAAGAAAAACACAAAGGTCCACCAAGAAAATCCTTTCGTGCTTCTCTGTGGCTCCTCTGTGTTCTTTGTGTCATGGATTTCAAACCATCGTCCTTCAATTCCTCAATTTCCTGTTTAGCTTTGCGGCCACATTATGGAAAAACCAACATTACCTAAAGGAACACGCGATTTCGGGCCGGCTGTAATGGCTAAGCGCCAATTCATTTTCGAGAACATAAAAAAGGTATTTCAGAAATATGGTTTTCAGCCACTGGAAACTCCCGCCATGGAAAGTGTAAAAACGCTTACAGGGAAATATGGCGATGAAGGCGACAAGCTTATTTACAAGATTCGAAGCAACAAGAATCTCTTAGAACACTATCCTCAACTACAAGACTGCGATTGTCTTCGAAGTGTTTACAACTCCAATTGGATTCCAATGGCGTCCGATAAAGCTCTTCGTTACGACTTGACTGTGCCATTTGCTCGCTATGTCGTAATGAATAGAAACGAGATTAGTTTCCCTTTTAAACGTTATCAAATACAACCAGTATGGAGAGCTGACAAGCCCCAAAAAGGAAGATATAGGGAGTTCTATCAATGCGATGCTGATGTTGTGGGCACTGATTCCCTGATCTGCGAAGCTGAGATCATTCTCATGATCAAAGAAGTATTCAAGGCTATAGGTATCACAGACTATACTATAAAAATAAATCACCGTGGTATACTCTCGGGTATAGCAGAGCATGTAAAAGCAGAAAACGAAACTTCTCTATTCGTAGCTATTGATAAGCTGGATAAGATTGGTGAAGAGGGTGTGAAGAATGAATTGCGCGGTAAAGGCTTCGATGAAAAAAGTCTGACAACACTTTTCCATATTCTGAATGTAAAGGGATCACTCACAAACAAGATCGCTTTCCTGGCTGCAACACTTGACACCACGCAACATGGCATGAAAGGATTGAGAGATCTGCAAGAGGTATCCAACATCCTGAAAAGTTATGGTGCTACCGATGAACATGTAGAGTTTGATATAGCGCTCGCCCGCGGACTAAGCTATTATACTGGGTGTATCTTCGAAGTAAAGATCAACAACGTATCCATCGGTAGCGTAAGCGGTGGTGGCCGATACGACAACCTTACAAAAGCATTTGGAGATAAAGAAAACTTGTCGGGAGTTGGCTTTTCATTTGGTGTCGATCGCATCTACGATGCCATGGAGGAACTACAACTATTTCCAAAGGACGCACAGATTTCATCGAAAGTATTGATCTGCCATTTTGACGATGAGAGCTTTCATTATGGCTTGGGAGTGCTTACCAAACTTCGTGCTGCCGGTATAGCTTCAGAGATCTATCCCGATCAATCCAAACTAAAAAAGCAACTCGACTTTGCCAACAAAAAGAGTATTCCGTATACGATCGTGATTGGATCAGAGGAAGTTAAAAGCGGCGAACTAGCCATTAAGAACATGGAGAAAGGCGAGCAGGAGAAACTTACCATAGATCAAATCATCTCCAAACTATAAATTAAGATTCAGCTTCAGGTTAAGGTACTGGTTACTGTCGGCCTTAAACTTTACTTTTAAAATCTGATACTATATATCATGGCAGTACATTTCATATCCGGTAAGCAACTCACGCTTCACGACCTTTCATCGGTTCTGGCCGGAGAAATTACGCTGCAACTTTCCGAAGAAGCTAAGCATAAAATAATTCGCTGCCGCGAATACCTCGATCAAAAACTGGAAACATCGCGTGCGCCTATATATGGTATCAACACAGGTTTTGGCTCGCTCTATAATCGAAACATTTCGCATGATCAGCTAGAGAAGCTCCAGGAAAATCTCGTGAAGTCACATGCCTGTGGTACCGGCCCCGAAGTGCCTTCCGAGATTGTGAAGCTGATGCTTTTTCTAAAGGTACAGTCATTGGCATACGGGTATTCCGGTGTACAGCTCGTTACAACGGAACGGCTGCTGAACATGTTCAATGAGAATATATTTCCGGTTATATATGAGGCCGGTTCATTAGGTGCTTCCGGTGACCTCGCTCCACTTGCGCATCTTTCATTGCCATTGATAGGATTGGGAGAAGTATACTATAACAACGATCGGTTATCCGGATCAGATATCAATCAGCGTTTCAATTGGTCTGCTATACATTTTCAGGCGAAAGAAGGATTAGCGCTATTGAATGGCACACAGTTTATGAGTGCCTATGGAACATGGTGTACATTGCACGCCCACCGGCTGATGCATCTCACTAATGTTATAGCAGCGCTTTCGCTCGATGCTTTTGACGGACGCATCGAACCGTACCTGCAACAAGTGCATGCCATTCGTCCGCAAGCCGGACAAGTAAAGGTAGCCGCAGCAATACAAAAACTTTTGGAAGGCAGTGAACTCATCGTTCAACCCAAGAAGCATGTACAGGATCCATATTCTTTCAGATGTATTCCACAAGTACATGGTGCGAGTGCAGATGCTATAGGGTATGTTACAAATGTTATGCTCACTGAGGTGAATAGTGTTACGGATAATCCCAATGTTTTTCCGGATGATGACATGATTGTCTCTGCAGGTAACTTTCACGGACAGCCGCTTGCACTGGCATTGGATTTCCTATCTATAGCATTGTCAGAGTTAGGAAATATATCCGAGCGCAGAACTTACCAGCTTATTTCAGGTGTTCGCGATCTTCCAAATTACCTCGTAGCAAATCCGGGTATCAATTCCGGATTAATGATTCCACAATATACTGCTGCATCCCTGGTGAGTCAGAACAAACAGCTTGCATCACCGGCTTCTGTTGATTCGATTGTATCATCGAATGGACAGGAAGACCACGTGAGCATGGGGGCAAATGCTGCTACAAAAGCGTACCGGATTGTCAACAATCTTTACTCTATTCTGGCCATCGAACTCATTACTGCTGCACAGGCACTCATGTTTCGCAGGCCTTTAAAAACTTCTGCTTATCTTGAAGAGTTTGTTCATACTTTCCGCGATCATGTTCCGTTTATTGAAGATGACCGCGTATTACACAATGACATTAAAAAGGCGGAAATGTTTTTAAAGAAATTCCCGGTTAATTATCCCGCATGAGAGGCAAAGTATGTATTCTGTTTATAGTAGGTCTGCTCATCTCCTGGAAGGGCTGGTGTCAATATACCAGTACCAATAGTAAATTCACTGTTAATGAAGTCAAAGGTTGTACCGGATTAAACATTCAGGTAACACACAACGTATTACCTGCGTGTGGGAGCGGTGGTATTTTTTGCGTTATTGATTACGGAGACGGTCGCCCTGGCCAGCCTTTTGTGAATGGTGATATAGCCAACTACCCCACTGCCGGAAATTTCAAATTAAAAATTATATACTCTACCACCACTGTTGATAACGATAGTATACCTGTTTCCATAACAGCCAATGAACCTCCGGCATTTGAACCCTATTCATGCAATGGCAATCAAGTATCTGTGAAGGTGACGGAGAGTAACTATGCTTACTATATTTTCAACTATAACGATGCTACAGCCGAAGTAACAAAGCCCGCGAATTCTGCTACGGATATTCATACGTATGCTACATCTTCTGTACGCAACGTTTCTGTGCGCGGTTACAACGGTCCGGGTACTGCTGATAACTGCGTGAGCAATACATTGCCTGTAACGGTGGCTGCCGTATTACCAGCGGCTAAGATTTCACAGGTCGAGGTACTAAACACCACGGATGTGAAAGTTGATTTCGCCTCAGATCCTTCCATCCAATACCGGCTCATGATTGGCACCAACAACGCTACGAGCTTCCAACAGTATAAAACGATATATAGTCCCGCGGCAGCAACGCTTACAGAGACCATTCCGAACATCAGACCGGACGATAATTTTTATTGCTTCCGGGTAGATACTTATAATCCTTGTGGCAATAATGTGGCTGCCAGTTCACCGATAGTATGCAGTACAAACTTTGATGTGGCCGCGCAAAACAATCAGAACAATTTAACATGGAATACAGCTACTGCCTCGGGAGCACATCCGCTTGCCAGTTTTACGGTTGTAAAAAACAGTGCCGCTTTAACACCAACGCTCGCTGCCAGCCTGCGTGCGTATAGTGATACCGATGTAGTGTGCGGCACTTCATATACCTATAGGCTGGAGTCCAACTATCCCGGCAATGTTAAAAGTCTTTCGTTACCCAAAACGGTAACAGCATTCTCAACCGATATACCCGCTGCTATACAAAACATCAGTGCTGCTGTAAATCCTGCGGGCAATTCCGTGCAACTCTCCTGGGTGCAGGACCCGGCTTTCAATGCCGCGGAGTATACTATACTTAAATCTGAGAACGGAAGCTATACTCCGCGCAGTACCACTACACAAACAAACTTTACGGATGATCAATATAGTACCGGCTCAGGCTCTTGCTATAAGATACAGTATACAGATGCCTGCAACAATAAAAGCCTACAGAGTTTGGAAGCATGTCCTTTAGCCTTAACCGGAAATGTTCAAGGTGACAATGCCATCAACATCAGTTGGACACCTTATACCGGCTGGACGGGTGGTGTTAAGAATTACTTCATTGAAAAGTATAATGCAAATGGTGAATTGCTTCAAACGATCGATGCAGGCTCAAACACAAGTTACGCAGACAATGGACAGGATCTTGTAAACCAGGTATACCGATATATTATTTATGCTTACGCGAATGATGGCACGATAACTCAATCCGTATCGAACACGCTGGAGATGATCAAGCGTCCGAATATATTTTATCCAACCGGCTTTACACCCAACAACGATGGGCTCAATGATACCTTTACAGTCTTCGGACAATTTGTTACGAAGTTTGAAATGGGGATTTTTAATCGCTGGGGCGAGATGATGTATACCACTGAAGATATTGATGGAGCTGGTTGGGATGGCACCTACAAGGGGGCGCTCATGCCCGAGGGCACTTATGTTTTTAAAGCAACGATCACTGACCTTACCGGAAAAACCTTCGAACGTTCAGGCGCGATATTCCTGATTCATAAAAAATAAACAAGACGTAAGCACAACAACCAAGTGCAAGCGACTTCGTAAATCGAATTTACAATTTGTATTTTTGACCTTTCAAATTCGTACCTCGTAAATCGTACCTTATGTTTGACATGATGAAAATGATGGGCAAGATGAAAGAAGTTCAAGCCCGAATGAAAGAAGCGCAGGATAGTCTTGTTAACGTGCGCGCACAAGGCGAAGCTGGTGCCGGCATGGTAAAGGCAACTGTGAATGGTAAAAAGCAATTAGTAGCATTAGACATCGACCCTTCTCTATTGAAAGGCGATGATAAAATAATTGTACAGGATCTCATTGTTGCCGCTGTTAATAAAGCATCGGATGAAGCTGAGATTCTGGCGAAAGAAGAATTACGTAAAAGCACCGAAGGTTTACTGCCCAACATTCCAGGCTTAGATCTAGGCGGCCTGATGGGATGAGTCAGACGGCAGTCGTCATTCTGAATTACAACGGGGAGAAATTTCTAAGACAGTTTCTCCCCTCTGTTATTACACATTCTACAGGAGCGGAAATTATTGTTGCCGATAACGCTTCAACCGACCAGTCCGTCTCCATCCTTGAAAACGAATTCCCAACGATCCGAATCATCCGGCTCGATCGTAACTATGGTTTTTGTGGCGGGTATAACCGTGCACTTCAGCAAGTGAAAGCCGACTACTATATACTTCTGAATTCAGATATAGAAGTCACAACGGGGTGGCTGCAGCCGATGATCAATCTACTGGATACAAATCCGACAATTGCTGCAGTGCACCCTAAGATTCTCTCCTATCATCATCGACACTTATTTGAATATGCAGGAGCTGCAGGGGGATATATAGATACATTAGGATATCCGTTCTGTCGTGGAAGGATCTTTGATTATGTAGAAGAAGATAAAGGGCAGTATAACGATGTGCGCCAGGTATTCTGGGCAACCGGTGCGTGCCTCATGATTCGCTCAAAAGTATATCATCAGTTCAACGGCCTTGATGAAGATTTCTTTGCTCACATGGAAGAGATCGATCTCTGCTGGAAACTTCAGCGTGATCAGCAACAAATATACTATTGCGGCAATAGCACGGTGTACCATGTAGGGGCTGGTACTTTGGGATACGACAATCCGAAAAAGACATATCTTAATTTCAGAAATGGCCTATCGCTTATCTTCAAACATTTCGACACGGGAGAATTGCTCTATAAGTTTCCGTTACGGATTGCTTTGGATTTACTGGCAGCTCTTAATTATCTATTTAAGGGAAAGACTGGAAATGCAGGCGCAGTGATAAAGGCTCACTGGAGTTTTATAAATAGTATATCGAACAACTGGCGGAAGCGTCAGGAATTGCGTGAACACTACCCTCATTATATAAAGACCATGATATATCCGGGAATGATCATCGTGGACTTCTTCCTCCGCGGCAAGCGAAAGATCAATTAATAGTCCCAAATAGGTTTACGCTTACGCAGATGTTTGCGCATATTCATCACAAAAGCCAGGGAAAGATATACGATCAGCGGAGAGCCGAACGTTATAAAGGATGTATAAATAAAGAATAAACGGATACTGGAAGTCGCTACTCCCAGCTTTTCGCCCAGATGTGTGCATACTCCGAAAGCTTGTCTTTCAAAGAAATGCTGGATTTTATCGGTTAATTGGTTCATAGTGTCTTCGCATTTAAACTTTCAACTTGTCAAAAAGTTGATTTATCGAACAAAAATCCGGCTTACAAATATAACAGCCTCAGTCCCTTATTATTACCCCTCTCATCTTATTTTTTTGAGTATAATTGCAAAAAAATACACATAAGTATAGTTTTGCAACCTGTTTAAAATCAAACAATAAACCACAATCCAATGAGAAAAGTAGTTTACTCATGTCTGGTCCTCAGTACATTGACCCTTGCGGGATGTACGTTGCCCAAGATGGTGAAGATGTCGAAAGATCAGCAACTCACTGTTACACCCAATCCTCTGGAAGTTCACAAAGACACTGTGGCCTTCGAAATGGCCGCTAATCTCCCTGTTAAAATGTTGAAGAAAGGTACTGTTTATACAGTAAACAGCTTCTACAAATACGGAGATAAAGAACTTGCTCTGGATCCTATTCCATTCAAAGCTGAAGATTATCCTAATAGCAAGACCGAACAACCTAAAGTTACAAAAAGCTTCTCATTTGCTTATCAGCCTGCTATGAAGACTGGTACATTGGAAGTTGAAGGTGTTGCTTCTAAAGGTGAGAAATCAAAAGCATCTCCACGTCTTCCTGTAGCGACAGGAGTAATCACTACTTCTAAACTTGTTAAGCCAGTATATTTTGCAGCTTACGCAGGTCATGGTTATAACAACCAGGAAGAACTTGTTCCAGTTGTAATTCCTGATTTCATCTTCGAACAAGGTAGATCAGTACTGAGAACATCTGAAATTAAAAGCCCTAAAGGCAAGCAGTTAGATGCGTTCATCGCTTCTAAAAATGCTACCCGTACGGTAACGATCACTGGTACCCACTCACCTGAAGGTGCTGAGCGTATCAACAGCAAACTGTCTCCGGATCGTGCTGCTGAGATCGAAAAATTCTACCGTAAGGAAATGAAGAAGTACGATTACAAAGGTAAAGCTGATTCTATTCAGTTCATCCTGAAGCCTGTAATCCAGGACTGGGCACAATTCAAAGTTGAATTGGAAGCTTACACTGGCATCTCTTCTGAAGAGAAAGCAGAATACCTGAACATCATCAACGGTGGTGGTACTTTCGAAGATCAGGAAAAACAAATGAAAGGCTTGAAGACTTACAAGAAGATCTTCAAAGATGTATATCCTAAATTGAGAACTGCAAAAACTGAAATTCTTGTCGTAAAAGAGAAGAAGACAGATGCTGAGATCTCTGTTTTAGCAAAACAAGTAACACAAAATTCAGTAAGCGCTGATACACTTTCTTTCGAAGAATTGATGTATGCTGCTACGCTTACTCCTTCTTTAGATGAGAAAGCTGCAATCTACGAAGCTGCTACTAAAAAAGGCTCTAACTGGAATGCTCACAATAACTTAGGCGCTGTTTACATCGCTCAGGCTATCGAAAATCCTAGCAATGCTGCTGCTCTAGCTGACAAAGCTCAGGCTCAATTAGACCTTGCTGTTAAATTGAACGAAGCTCCTGAAGTTCACGCTAACCTTGCTTCTGTATCATTGTTGAAAGGCAACGCATATGCTGCTTACACACATGCAAGCCAGGCGCTTAGCGCTGGTTTAACAGGCGATAACGCTGCTGGTGTAAACGGTGTGAAAGGTGCTACTGAAATTGTAAAAGCTCAGTACGCTGCAGCCGTTAGCTCTGAATCTAATGCTACAGACAACGCAGACAACCTGTTCAACAAAGGTTTAGCACAAGTATTGAATAAAGATTACCAAAACGCTTTGACTTCTTTTAACGAAGCTATCAGCAAAAACAGCAACCTTGCTATCGCTCACTACGGTGCTGCTGTAGCTTCTGCAAGATTAGGTCAGGCAGACGGTGTGGTTAGTCACCTGACAGAAGCTGTTAAAACTGATCCATCTTTGAAAGAAGCTGCTCTTAGCGACCTTGAGTTCGCGAAATTTTCAGCTACTGAATCTTTCAGAAACGCATTGAAATAACAGAATCTCATTGGAATAACAATAGGTAGAAAACCCTTCCGAATGATCGGAAGGGTTTTTTATTTGCCCAATCCCTCCCCGGATACTATTTTTACACGCTTTTCAAAATACCGACATGAGAGAAATCCAGTTCAGAGAGGCCTTGCGCGAGGCCCTCAGCGAAGAAATGCGCAGAGACCCCAGTGTTATACTGATGGGTGAAGAAGTTGCCGAATACAACGGTGCCTACAAAGTGAGCCAGGGTATGCTGGCAGAATTTGGTCCTGAGCGTGTGCTGGACACTCCTATTTCAGAACTTGGCTTTGCTGGTATAGGTGTAGGGGCTGCCATGAATGGGCTGCGACCGATCGTTGAATTCATGACATTCAACTTTTCACTGGTTGCCATCGATCAGGTTATTAACTCTGCTGCTAAAATATATTCTATGTCTGCAGGCCAGTATAGCGCTCCGATGGTATTCCGCGGACCAACTGGTAATGCAGGTCAACTTGGAGCACAGCACTCACAGAACTTCGAGAACTGGTATGCAAACTGCCCTGGGCTAAAAGTAGTAGTACCTTCAAATCCTTATGATGCGAAAGGTCTTTTAAAGGCTTCCATTCGTGATAACGATCCGGTTATCTTCATGGAGTCTGAAGTAATGTATGGCGACAAGGGAGAGGTACCTGCTGAAGAGTATATCATTCCGATCGGTCTTGCCGATATTAAGAAAGCGGGTACTGATGTTACCATCGTTTCATTTGGTAAGATTATGAAAGTAGCTTTAGCTGCTGCCGCTGAATTAGAAAAAGAAGGTATATCTGCTGAAGTGATCGATCTTCGCTCGGTTCGCCCGATCGATTATGCAACGGTGGTTGAATCTGTAAAGAAAACAAACCGCCTGGTAATTGTAGAGGAAGCATGGCCATTATCATCTATCGCTACGGAGATAACCTATCATGTACAGAAGCATGCTTTTGATTATCTGGATGCTCCTATCCATCGTATCAATAGTATGGATGTTCCGCTCCCGTATGCTCCTACACTGATTCAGGCAATTTTACCGAACGTAGAAAGAACTGTTAAAGCAGTGAAGGCTGTGCTGTACAGAGACTAATTTTTAATAATCAGAAATAGTATAAAAAGCCGTGTCTTCAAGATGCGGCTTTTCTTTTTAATGCATGTATAGATACAAGCTATACTTGTTCAATCGGCCACGGTCTTACGCCCAATCATTGCGTCCCCCATATTAGTATCAACGATTTACTTAACTTGCAGCAAGTAACAACATCATGGAACTGCTGTCCTACATTACCTCGAAGGTTAAACTCGATCTGGACGTGTGTGCCGATATAGCCGCTGCATTCAAGACAGAGTCCTATAGCAAAGGGTCCCTCCTGATAAAGCCCGGCAGTTTTACATCAAAAGTATATTTTATTGAAAAAGGGCTTATCCGCACGTTTTACTATAAAGATGAACGGGATATCACGCAGTTCTTTTTTGATGCAGGCTCATTCACAACTCCGTTAAACAGTGTATTCTACGGTAAACCTGAACCTTATGGATGGGAAGCGTTGGAAGACTCCATTGTAAAGGTAATTCCATATCATGAACTGGAAGCCATGTCTATCCGGATACCGGCTCTTCAGCAAATGCTTTTTCACGCAGCAATCGACACGTTGAATATTTTCGCTATCAAACTGGAATCACTTCAATTTCAAACAGCTGAGCAACGCTATAGTACCATGATGGAAATGTATCCGGAGATACTGCTGCGCGCTCCGCTCGGTCTTATCGCCTCTTATCTCGGTATAACACAGCAAACGTTAAGCGTAATCCGGGCCAGGCGGTAAATTCCGTTCCCTCCGATTCCTTTTTTAATATATATTAAAAAACCCGCCCTTCCTTATTACTTCCTTTGCTACTGCTAAAGTAGAAAGGCAATTCATGAAAGATGGAGTAAACAACTACGCAAGGAAAGCCAATCGAACCTATTTGCTTGTATTAATTGTAGCGTATGTAGCTGGGGCGAATCTTTTTGTTCTTCTCAAAATGCTGGGACTAAAAGAACTGAACGAAGTTAATCTTCAAGCTCAGCAGGCATTACTCCCGCTTTCTACTTGCATGGGGTTGCTTGTTGCCATGGGCATAGCATTCATGGAGATAAATATCTTCACCCGGTGGGAAAGTTATCCCTTCCGTAGATTTATACTTTACAAGTACAGCATCATTATCCTTATGATAACGACAGGATGTATTCTTATATTTATACTCTTCTCGCTGCTCATCGAAAACAAATCATTGACTTTGTCACTTCAGTCTATACCGGAATTTCTTCAAACCGAAATATTCCTTTCTGTATTCCTGTACCTGATACTCTTCAGCATACTGCTTAACATGATCAAAACAATATGTGACTACTTAGGTCCTCAAGCAATTATAGGAGCCTTGTTGGGTAAATATAGCAGGCCCGTAGAAGAAGACCTAACCTTCTTGTTCATCGACTTGCAAGCATCTACCAGTATCGCAGAACGGTTAGGGCACGCACAATATAGCCGTTTTATTGAAAGCAGTTTTCAATTATTAACGGAGGGTATATATCAGCACAATGCAACTATTTACCAGTTTGTGGGAGATGAAGCCGTGTTGCTGTGGCCAACACGCAAAGCGCAAACAACACTCGCTCCGCTCAAGCTATATTTCGATTTTATCAACCTAATTGAACAGAAGCAAAAATATTTCACAGATACATTTGGAGAGGCGCCCCGTTTTAAAGCAGCCATTCACACAGGCGTAGTTACCGTTACTGAAATACGTACAGTAAAAAAAGACATTGTATATCATGGAGATGTACTAAACACCTGCGCCCGCATGCTCGAACAATGCAATCTACTAAGGAAAAGTCTATTGGTATCATCACCTGTAGCCGGATGGCTTACGGAAACAGATAACTTCTCTGCGTCACAAACTTTGCAACTGGCACTGCGCGGCAAGGCCATAGAAACCACTATATACGAAGTCACTTCCTTAACGATATAGCAATACGCTGTTCGCATCATATATACATAGTCGTTTCAAACAAAAATCAGCCAGCATAGACTGCTTTCATTCCTCGAAATGGAAGCAGCCTATGCATGTATAGCTTGTTATGAATGACAGTGTATAAGCCTTTGCTCTGCATTATATATACACGTCTGAAATTAAACCCACACATCTTTTTTTGCTTTTTAATATATATTAAAAAAGCGATCAAATCTTGTTACTTCCTTTGTTCAGGAAAACAAAGAGATACCAACGAAGCAATGAACAATCACCAGGTATATATTACAGATGAAGCAGGAATGGCGTCCGTGTTTCCACGACTGAAAGAAACCCTTGCAAGATCACCCCTAACCGCTATAACGGTCCTTTACCATTCGCGCGAAAATTTTGCTTTCCATAAAGAGTTTAACTTCCTGGAGCGGCACTTTCCTACCAGGCTTTACATAAGCTATGAGCGTTTAGCAACAGCCCCTACCTATATACTGAATCGCGAAGCAATAGAGGCTGTTATCAATGCCAACACTATACCGGCAATAGTATTCATTATTTCTGGTAGTACTGCATTCACGGAAGAATCAAAAGCAACTATTGAATTTCTCCATACCGGACCGATCATTATCCAGGAACAACAATTCACCTGTCTGTAAACAAACCGCTCTACACAACACTTTATCACCAATAAATATATACTATATGAAATACACTCCCTTTCTTTTGGTCATGCTTCTCATTGCCTCCTGCACTGGTAATCGGGAACAACCACAGGCAGATCAAGACAGCGCTGTCGCTGTAGAAGTGCGAACAATCGCTACACAAAAAATATCCGGCACGATCTCGCTGAGTGGAACCATCGAAGGCAAAACAACGGTAAGGCTAGGCTTTCTGGTACCTGGCAAGGTTGAATATATCGCCAAAAAAGAAGGTGAACTTATAACACAAGGCCAGCTACTATCACAACTCGAACCTACAAATTATACCCTTGCTCAAAAGCTTTCAACGGTACAAGCGGATGCAACAAAAGATGAGCTCGACCGACTTGCCCGGATGTATAAACAAGGCAGTGTAAGTGAAAGCGACTATACACAGGCTTCTTTTTCATGGCAGCAAGCTGATCTTCAGCAAAAGCTCCAACAAAAGAACCTCACCGACACAAAGCTATACTCACCGCTAACGGGTATACTATTAAACAAGCAGGTGGAGGTTGGCGAGATCATCGCTGCCGGCACGCCCCTGTTTGTTGTGGCGGACATAAAAAATGTTACCGTCTCAGCATTTATACCTGAAGGAGAATTACACCAGATCAAGCTGGGTCAATCTGCAGAGATCAGCATTGCGGCCTTGAATAAAAATTTCACCGGAAAAGTAACAGAAGTAGGCGCTATAGCGGATGCCACATCACGGGCCTTTACAATAAAAATAGAGATTGAAAACAACGGTATGCTTATACGCCCGGGTATGATCGCGGAAGTAAAGCTTGCCGGAAATCAAAATGAAACAGGCATTCTCGTACCGGTAGAATTGATCGTACGTGACACTGATAACCAGAGCTATATATATGTATCCGATCGTGACAAACGCAAGGCTTTCAAGCGCAAGGTGAGTCTTGGTAAAATGCTTGAAAACAAAATTCAGGTAATATCCGGTTTGTCAGCAGGCGAAATCATTGTAACGGCTGGGCAGTCAAAGCTCTCCGATGGTATAAACATTACAGTCGTTAAATAATCAATCATGAATTTTATAGAAGCAGCTCTCAAGTACAAACAGGTTACGCTGGCCGTATTACTCATGTTATTTGCCGTGGGCATTAATTCACTGCTTAACATGCCCAGACGTGAAGATCCGAAGATCACCATACGGCAAGGTTTAGTGATCGCTTATTTTCCCGGTGCCGATGCCACCCAGGTTGAAGATCAGGTCACTAAAAAATTGGAGCAGTATCTTTTTCAATATGAAGAAGTAGACAAAACAAAAACAACATCGGCTACCAAAGATGGTATGGTGGTGATCACCGTGGAGCTGAGCCAGGATGTTAAGCACCCGGATATATTCTGGAGTAAACTGAGACATCAACTATTGATTGCACGTGAACTTGATTTGCCTGCAGGTGTTAACGGCCCCATCGTAGATTCTGATTTCGGTGATACTGAAGCGATGGTTATTGCACTGAATTCCCAGGAAGCCAGTTACGAACAACTGAAGCGCTATGCGCAGAAAGCAGAAGATCTGATCCGCACGATCCCAGCCACATCCAAAGTAAAACGCATCGGAGATCAGCGTGAGCAAATTGTAGCATCATCAAATTCCGCGAAACTCTCTCAATATAGTATACAACTAAACCAGGTTGTGCAACTGCTGCAATCTCAAAATAACATAAGCGCCACCGGCGAAATGAAAACGCTAACCAGCAAAGCACCGCTTTATACACACGGCTACTTTCATACAGAACACGACCTGTCCAACCAGGTAGTGGGTACATCTTCTGCCGGTGCTATTGTACGATTGGGAGATGTTGCATCGCTGAAAAGAGACTATGCCGAACCGGAAAGTATTATTACAGCCAATAGTAATAAATCTATTATGCTGTGCATTCAGATGCGCGAAGGAAATAACATTGTAGACTTTGGCAAGGCTGTAGAAACGAAAATACAGGAAGCCAGAAAGATCATTCCCGGAGATATAAATATTACTACACTTGTATCACAGCCGACATTGGTCGATCAGAATATATCTCACTTTATAAAAGAATTCTTTCTCGCTATAGCTTCGGTAATTATCGTAGTTATTCTGCTATTGCCTTTTCGTATAGCATCCGTAGCAGCAATGGCAATACCGATGACGGTGGCACTCACCTTCGCCTTGATGAACACGCTCGGCATTGAATTGCACCAGGTATCATTAGCAGCATTGATTCTGGTACTCGGCATGGTAGTGGATGACGCTATTGTGATTGCCGATAACTATGTTGAGTTACTCGATGAAAAAGTTGATCGCTGGACAGCTGCCTGGCGTAGTGCACACGACCTTATTATACCGGTACTGGCTGCTACCATTACGATTATAGCATCCTTTATACCCATGATTCTAATCAGTGGTTCTACCGGTGAATTTATAGCGACACTTCCGGTTACGGTGGCCATAGCACTTGTAGCGTCCTATTTTGTAGCACTCTTTCTAACACCGCTGCTTTGCTATACATTCATCAAAAAAGGTTTGCATCAGCACGATGCTATATATACCGGTGAGCAGAAGAAAACAAAAAAATCGGTGCTCACCTATATGCAGGAAGGATATAACACAGCGCTGGACTGGTGCATTCTGCATCCTAAAACCACGGTTATCGGCAGCTTTTCTTCCCTCCTGCTCGTAGTCTTACTGTTGAAATTCGGTGTGCGTGAGTTATTCTTCCCTCCCGCAGAACGCAATCAGTTTATCGTTGAACTCTGGATGCCTACCGGCACAAAACTCGAAAAGACAAATGAGACTATATTAAGAGCTGAACGCATGATAAAAGGTGACGCACGCGTAACATCGTATGCGACCTTTACCGGAACATCAGCGCCTCGCTTTTACTATAACTTTACACCTGAATTCCCAACCAGCAATTATGCACTCATACTGGTAAATACTACTTCAGAAGCAACATCAGAAGAACTAGCGGAAGAACTCACAACGAAGGTAAGAAGGATTGCTGCTGACGGCACTTTCTTTGTAAAACTGATGCAGCAAGGTTCATCGCTCAGTGCACCGGTTGAAGTCAGAATCATAGGTGAAGACATTACACGACTCAAAGAAATCAGAAATGATGTTCGCAAAATTCTGAAAGCCACGCCCGGCAGTCTCTTTGTGCGGGATGATTTTTCGGAAGACCATTATGGTATAGGACTCGAGCTGAACGAAGAAGCAAGACGTCTCGGGTTCACAACTTCGAGTGTAGCACAATCTGTATTCACCGGCTTTAACGGTGCCCCTATATCTACCCTGTATGAAGGAAGTACACCGGTTGATATTGTCTTGCGACTGGATGAGAACAACCGGCAGAACACCAGCGATCTTCAAAATATATACCTCACCTCTCCTGTTACCGGTGCTGAATTGCCTTTGAGACAAATCGCTACACTTGTACCACAGTGGCAATCGGGAAAGATCATGCATCGAAACGGAGTACGTGCACTTACGGTTCAAAGCGAAACACAACCCGGTATATTACCGGCAGAACTTCTGGAAGCTATAAAACTTAAAATCGAAAAGCTCATGTTGCCGGCAGGTTACCGTATTGAATATGGAGGCGAAGAAGCAAACAAAGATGAAGTCCTCGTTGAAATGGTTACGGCACTACTCATCAGTCTGGTGCTCATATTCCTGATACTTCTGTTCCAGTTTAAAAACATCAAAGAGACCATTATAGTCATGTTGACGATACCTCTCAGTTTATTCGGTGCTATACTCGGGTTGGTAGTAACTGGCAACAACTTCAGTTTTACGGCCTTCATCGGATTAATTGCGCTCTCTGGAATAGTTGTGCGAAACGCAATTATACTGGTAGACTATACAAACATATTGCTACGCCAGGGAATGGACATTAAGACCGCTGCCATTGAATCTGCCAAAAGAAGACTGCGTCCTATATTTCTCACGGCGATGGCAGCAGCGATTGGCGTGCTTCCCATGATCATTTCACAATCCGGTATGTGGGCACCTCTAGCAAGTGTACTTGCCTTTGGTGTTGTCTGGAGTATGGTCATGGCACTGCTCACCGTGCCTATCCTATATATAGCGATGATTCGCAAACACGATAAATCACATTCCTAAAACCTCGTCAACACCTATATCATTATGAATTCATACATCAAGCGTTACATCCTGCTTGCCGTGATCTTTATTGCCTCCGGCTTTGGACTTCGAGCCCAAAACAAAATGCAATATTCGCTGCAGCAACTGATCGACTCGGCGGTTTCCAAAAATCATCTGGTGTCGATTAAAGAATGGCAGTTGCAGGAAAAGACAAGTAAACTCAAAGAGGACGCCATCAAGCGATACCCGTCAGTTACACTTGGAGGAAACTATCAGTATAATTTTTCTCTAGGCGACTTAAATATACCGGCAGGTGCTATTGGTAGTGTGACCACCAATGCAGGAACCAACCAACTGCTTCCAGCAGAGGATACAAAAATGCAGGTTGGGCAACATGCCAATTATAGCACAGAGGTATCGCTATACCAACCCTTGCTGCAACAACCAAAAATTAAAACCGGGTTGGATATTGACCGACTGGATATCGCGCGAGCTGAAAAAGAAAAGATAAAGATGGTCCGTGAATTGAAGCTCGGGGTTCAAAAATTATACTATGGAATTATGATCACGCAAAAACAATACGAAGAAGCAACCAACCGGCTAGAACTTGCGCAAGCTAAACTTGCTGATGTAGAAAGTGCAACCGCTGCCGGTAAAGCTATAGCTTCGAATCTTGCAGGGTTGTATGCGCTCGTTGCCGAGGAAGAGCAAAACGTTTTAAAGCTTGACATTCTGCTTCAGGATTACAATCGTGAACTCGCCAACATTGCTAATATACAGGACAACACGGTTATCAGCCTTCAACCCCTCGATACAACAGCGATGTCTGTGCAAACAATAGCGTCTGTAGAAATCTACACGAATACAATGGCTGCCAACACCGACCTACAGATTGCACGGCTTGACCAGGAGAAAGCCATACTGGGTATAAAAGCTGTCCGGAGAAGCAATCTTCCGGATATAGGATTAATCGCAGGATACTACTATCAAAAAGGCAATCCTATATTACCAACATCAAGTCCTTATATAGGTATAAATTTGCGATGGAATCTTCAGGACATATTCACGAATCATGAAATAAAGTATCAGCGCGAATCACAGCTAAAACAAGCCGAGCATCAATTGGCTTACCAGCAACAACAAGTCCGCTCCAATCTCGAAAAAGCATATCGCAAAGTAAATCAAAACCAGGCACTGATGCGTGTTGCGCAGAAGGCCTTGCGATATCGCCATGAAGAATTGAAAGTTCAACAGGACAAACAGGGGTCAGGTCTCGCTATAAAAAGTACTTTACTGGAAGTGAAAGCGAATGTAGCGAAAGCTGAAGCAGACTTCTATGCAGCGCGTTTATCGTGTTTGCTGGCATTCGCTGAATTAGAAAATCTGGCAGGTCATTAATAGCGCATCACGTCAAAAGTAACCATCATCAAATAGCTATACCTCTATGATCATACTTCTTTTCAAAACCAACCTGGCGTGTAGCCATGACGTAGATCGTGTTACCCAAGATCTGAATCAACTTACCGGTAAAAATAATTGGTCTGTTGATATCGGAGACGAAGACAAAGTACTACGGATCCTCGTGAACACTGATGTTACAAATGAAATTTTCCACCTGTTGAACAAAAATGGATATACCTGCGAACCTTTAAAATAACACCATGACAAAAACAATAACACTTTATATACTGGCGCTGTTCTTCGTTATACCGGCAACTGCTCAGATCGATTCAGTTGAACATTCCCGGAAGTTGCTGTACTACTTTAATGGAGGAATTGGACTCTATCTTCCTACATCTACGCATGGTGCACTTCATGAGACAGGATTTGCGAGCAGCTTCCAATTTCAGGTTGATTATAAGAAACATTATTTCAGCCGCCTGTTTCTCGATCAGTATAACATAGCATTCAGCACAAAATTAACAGACAACGATGGCTCACAACTAACCCTGAAGGGCAAGGTACCTACCACGATGATCGGACTTGACGCAGGCTATAACTGGCACATCAAAAAATTCTCACCCTATATCTTTACAGGTGCAGGCATAGCCATTACCGATGTACCTATACTGGAGCAAACGTCCAAGCCCGGCAATACTACATTAACAACTCAATCACAATCCGCATTTTCATTTCGTGGTGGCGTAGGGGTTGACTATAAAATCAGCCGTTTTTTCATTCTATACTTCGAATCACAATTTCTCAGTTTTCCCATTACCACACAGATATACAATGGGAATTTAAATGGCATTAGTTTACAGGTAGGATTTAAGACTCCACTGCAGTAGCAAGTTTGTGTATATAGCGATATTCAATATGCGAAGTATTCTTTGCATATTGAAATATTTGTATTTTATCAAGATTGCCGCAGTGGTGGTATATATTCCCTATACCGTCCCTGGATATTTCCACTCGCCCCTATACGCCCGACTTAAAAGTTTGTTTGCTTCTGCATCATTGTCAATCAATCCCTTGGTTCCATCCCATTGAACACTCCTCCCTAATTTCCAACTGAGCATACCGAGTAAACTCATGTTGGTAGAGCGTTGTCCTATCTCGACATCGCATATAGGTAATTTATTGGTCTTTATAGATTGCAGAAAATCGGACCACAAACCTGCTATATTTTGCTGATCAGGTTCGTCAAGCTTAGGTTCCTGGTGTATAATTTGTTTTTTGGTATCCGAAGGATAGAACGTCCATCCATCAAGCCAGCCCATGTGAAATGTACCTTCGGTGCCATAGAAATAGCATCCTATATTAGTCTTCTCCGCTTCGTTGCCAGCATAGAGCCGATGCTCCCACGTGGCAATGAAAGATTCAAATTCGAAATTAACCGTCTGCGTATCCGGAGCGTCCGTACTGTCCTGACGTATATACCTCCCCCCTGTTGAAAATACTTTCTTCGGATATTTCTCTTCCGTCCACATCAGGATTTGGTCCATCCAATGTATACCCCAGTCACCAAGTTGTCCATTTGCATAATCAAGATGTGTACGAAAACCTTTCGGATGTATAGTCTTGTTGAATGGTTTTAGCGGAGCAGGTCCGCACCACATATTCCAATCCAGTGCTGCCGGTGGTTCACTATCCGGAATCTTTGTACCAGGACCACCCGGATAATGCACAAAGGCACGCACCATACCAATCTTACCTGCCTTGCCTGATTTCAAAAAATCTATACCGGATACATTATGCGGAGATACCCTGCGATGCGTGCCTACCTGCACAATACGTTGCGTATCTCTGGCCGAAGCCACCATGGCCTTGCCTTCATTTATAGTATGGCATATAGGCTTTTCAACATATACATGTGCACCAGCTTCCATAGCCGCTATAGCAATGAGTGGATGCCAGTGATCGGGCGTTGCTACAATTACTATTTCCGGTTTCTCCTTGAGTAGTAGTTCACGGTAGTCGCGGTATAGCTTGGGTATATCTCCATTTAATTTCTTTACTTCTTCAGCAGTTCTGTTCAGGTGACTGGAATCGACATCACACAGTGCTACAATTTTACTTTCACCCGCTTGTATGGCGCAACGCAGAATGTTACCGCCCCACCAGCCACTTCCAATAAGTGCTGTTTTATACTTCTTGTCCTTACCAAAGATTTTTATGAGCGGTGCTGTAGCCAGAGCTGCCCCTGTAGCCACAGAAGTTTTAATAAACTGTCTTCTCTGCATGTGAATATAGTTTGATGCAAGAAGTTAAAAACTTTTTATCAAAAGATCACATGCTTTCTACATCAACGGTTAATGGCTTGCAGACGCTTCAATAAAGGGGGATGTGAGTAATGGAAGAATACATATACCGGATGTGGATAGAGATCACTTAGATTATCCACCGACAATTTCTTGAGTGCATTGGCAAGCGCATTTCCATTATACGTTTGTCTTGCATAGGCATCGGCTTCAAATTCATTTTTGCGGCTTAGCATACTCATCAGCAAACCGGTTACACCAGATACAGGAGAGAATAAAATAGCAAAGGCGATCAGATTCAAATGAATGGCCTGTTGTGAACCGCCCAATGCAAGCGAGAGATTTTCATTGAATATCATCTGCGAAAGCACGAAGAGCATGAATACAATCTGGACCACCGACAATATATAGCTCCACACGATATGCTTCTTCTTAAAGTGTCCAACCTCATGCGCGAGCACGGCCACCAGCTCATCCGTTGTGTGATTGTTAATGAGCGTATCATATAGTACAATCTTTTTCTTTTTGCCGATACCGGAGAAAAAAGCATTCGCTTTACTCGAACGTTTCGATCCATCAATGACGAAAATATTGTCCAATGGGAAATTTACAGTCCTGGCAAACGCTTCTATAGCCGACTTCAATTCACCTTCGGGAAGTGACGTAAGCTTATTGAACAACGGAAGGATTACAGAAGCATAAAACATATTCATCAGTAACATAAAAGTACAGGCAATGAGTGCAAACCAGATCCAGAAATCAGGACCGATTACCTGTACCAGATAAATCAAGACGGAAAGCAGGGCGCCACCGATGAGCGCACCGAGTATATATCCTTTCAACTTATCAATGATAAACAACTTCACCGTAGTTTTATTGAAACCGTATTTCTCTTCAATTACAAAGGTACGGTGCCATTGAAACGGTAGCGTGATAATATCCGACACAATCATGATCACGCCAAAAAATGCAAGTGCGAGAACAATTTCATTTTGGACTACATTTCGTAAAATGCCATCGAGCCAACCGAAACCACCCGTTAACAACATGGTGATTGAAAGCAAAAAGCTGAACGCTGATGTTATAAACGAGAACCGGGTCAGCTCGCGGTGATACTGAAGAGACTTGCTATATTTATCACGATCATAAAAGGATGCAATCTCATCGGGAATTTCTTCACGCTGTGATTTCAGATTGATATACTCCAGCGCTTGATCAAAGATATAGCTGACGGCAGTAATGCCTATGATAATATACAGAATGGTTAGCGGTTGCATGTGTTTGAATTGTAGCCGCAAAAATCATCAAGATTTACGAGTTAACCAACCGCTATTATTTCCGGAGCCGTGAGAAGTTATAAGCAAGAATTTAAAATGACTCAGTCATTTTTGTCTTTGTCCTTCTCGCTGCTGTCTTTGTCTTTCTTTTTTGATTTACTTTTTTTGTCCTTGGATTCTTTAACCTTGTCTTCCTGGGCTTTCTCACCTTTATCTTTCACAGCCTTCTCGTCATTTTTAACATCAGCATTTTGCTTGTCATTAGAGTTTTTTGCAGCCTTCTCAGAACGTGCAGAAGAAGCGCTCGCACTACCTCTGCGAGGTGCCGGTGAGCCCGCCATGTTGGGCGTACTGCGTTGAACTGTATTTGTGCCATCACGATCCTTACCATTATCATCCGATATTGTACCGGGCGATCCTGCGGAACTTGTGCCGGTCTCAAAAATTGATACAGCATTTGAGTTCGTTGGACTATTCGGATTATTGTCTCCTTCTGCCTGGTTAACATCATTCTTCAGCGCTTTATTTTCACCAGGTTGCTTACGGGCATTTGCACCTGAGGCCGAAGTTGTATCTGCTTGTGCTCCCTTGTTTCGCTTACGGTTCATTTGCAATTCGAGAAGCTCCTTATCGCTTGGCTTCTCTTGGCTTTGATTTATAGTCGGGCGCCTGCTCTGTGTTCGTTTGGTCGAGTCACTTACTTGTGCTTGCGCGCACGTTACTGTCAATGCTATCGCTACCGAAAAAAGTATTGATTTCATGTTCACTCAAATTTGATGTTCATCAACTTCACATTAATAACTTACTACTTTGAAAGTTCCTGTAGTTTGTGGCAATACATTTTTAACCAATTTGCTTTTGCTGACCAAGGCATTTACCACGCAATACCCCGTGATACCTCTGGCGACTAAATATGCTCCGCCAAGAACCAGTGAAATACCATTACCTTTTTTAAAGTTACGTATACCTGCTGTGGCAAGTGCCAATCCACTGAGCAGGGAGATCATGCGCTCTCCCGGATTAACATTCGTAACGGTTGAAACAGAAGCTAACAAAGCACCTGTCGATCTTTCTTCTTCGGAAGTGTTATATTCATTCATAGTATTTGTCTTAAAGTAGTTTATAAAGGTTTACGCGCATTCCATAAATAAGCGATGTCCTAATGAACGTTTAAAAAAATATACCATTAACATGGCTGAAGGATGGGTTGATCATATTAGTAACTGTAAACCGCTTAATCAGTGTTGCTTAAATTCCCCAGCCCTAAGGTTTATCTTTGAAATAAAATCCAGGAATCTGGTTTGGATTGATTGAAAAAATTAAGATTTCATAAAATATAGAGGATGTAATATTCGAAATACATTTAAGTGGTTGCAACATGTGTTCTCTTCGCAACTTTGTAATAGAAAAACACCCCTCATTTCATTATGCGTAACCCCTACTTATCCCTTCTTAAAACTGCATGGAAATATGCCCGTCAGGAGAAGAAGCGATTTATACTAGTTTATAGTATGTTCGTTATCTCCAACATCATTGTGGCAATTAATCCACTATTCTATGGTTGGTTCGTCAATTCACTTCAACAGGATGCTGCCGGTACATTACACAGTGGCTGGATCTACGTTGGTGGTTTCCTCGGACTTCGATTATTGGAATGGGCCTTTCACGGTCCGGCCCGCGTCATGGAGCGCCAGGTCGCCTTTGGTGTTGGAAAGAATTTTATTGAAGAACTATATCACAAAGTTTTACACCTGCCCGTAAAGTGGCACCAGGATCACCACAGTGGCGCTACGATCAGCCGACTGCGTAAAGCACACGAAGCACTCCGCGATTTTTTTCAAAACGGATTTATATACATGTACTCCTTCGGAAAGTTTTTCTTTTCGTTTAGCGCCATGCTTTATTTCTCACCATTATTTGGAGCCATCGGCATTGTATTGGGGGCGCTTACTGTATTAATCATTATCCGGTTTGATAAACCATTTATTGCATCTTTGAAAGAAGTGAATGAAAGAGAGCATGAAGTTTCATCTACCTTGTTCGATAGTCTTTCAAACATCGTAACGGTTATTACACTTCGTCTTGAGAAAAGAATTCAAAAGAGTTTCATGGAGAAACTGATGAAGGTGTTCCCTCCTTTCAAACGCAATGTTACTATCAACGAATGGAAGTGGTTCATCGCCCAGATGATGGTGGGACTCATCTATGCTGTAACAACCATTGGCTATCTATATCAGCACTATACTCCTGGCGAGACATTTTTCATTGGTGGCCTTGTGATTCTGCTCGGCTATGTAAACCAGTTTACCAGTGTATTCAATGATATAGCATCACACTATACACAGATCACAAAGTACGATGCTGAGCTCCAGAATGCACGTGAAATTGAGATCGCATACGATCAACTACATCATGTGCAGGAAGAAAGACTTTTACCAAAAGACTGGAAGCAACTTGAAATTCAAAATCTGAATTTTCAACGAAGTGGGAAAGGATCCGAACGTGTTTCCGGGTTGACTGACCTGAACATGCGTATTGAAAGAGGACAACGTATCGCATTGATCGGCGAAAGCGGAAGCGGTAAAAGTACATTACTTGCTTTACTCCGCGGTCTATATACTCCGAAGGAAGGATCAACCGTGGTAATGGAGAATGGACAGCTCAGTGATTTTGATAGCATCGCTAATGCCGTAACATTATTTCCGCAAGACCCGGAGATTTTTGAAAACACAATCCTGTATAACATTACGCTCGGATTACCCTTTACAGAACAGGAAGTAATGGAAGTTTGTGAAGCAGCTCATTTTGCAGATGTGATTCGTAAACTCCCTCACGGTCTTGAAACACATATACAGGAGAAAGGTGTTAATCTCTCGGGTGGTCAAAAGCAAAGATTGGCTTTAGCGAGAGGTATATTAGCTGCCCGCAGCAGCAGTATTATTTTGATGGATGAGCCTACGAGCAGCGTTGACCCGCGAACAGAGAAACTGATCTATAACAACTTGTTTAAATCATTCAAGAAAAAGGCTGTAATATCTTCGCTTCACCGCTTGCACTTGTTGACGAAGTTCGACTATGTATATATTTTGAAAAACGGTTCAGTCGTAGCGGAGGGAACGTTTGAAGAATTGAAGCGAACGAGTCTCGTGTTCAAAGAACTTTGGGAACACCAGGTATCGGAAGTTGCTACGGAATCTTCAAATGAAGATCCGCAGCCACTACCAGTTGCCCTGTAAGATATAATATATACCTATACCTGCAAGAAGATCAATATGTTTTAGTCGGATCTTCTTCCAGTTTTTCTTTTCCATCCCCTCCGAGACTATAGGAATTATTCTCTTCATCTTCGGAGCCTACCATTTCATTTCGATCATCTAGTTCGCTGCCCGGTATATCCAGATCACGCGCTGTGAAATCTACGGGCCATTTCCGATGCTTAAGCTGTTCATCATCACCTCCGTCAAGACTCAGATCTTTTGGTCCGAGGGCTTCTTTATCTTCTTCTGTAAGATTCGATTCATTGTCAAGCGGACGCGGTGCATCTTTAACAACTTCAATGGGTGTTGCCCGTGACAGGCTCAAGTTATCGAGATCGACATGAACACGTTCAGCATCATTGATCGGATTCATGATGTCTTCGCTTGGAGGATATTCACCCGGAAGTTTGTTTTCCTTACTCTTCCCCGCCTTGCTTTCCGAAGTTACTTTATTCTTTCTCATGGCTTTTTACATTTAAAGGTTTGTCAATTCAACTCTCTTGCCTGTTCTTGCGGCTTCGTAGATTGCCGTTAATATCCTGACATCACGTAAGCCCATTTCTCCAGGCACTTTACTCTTTTTCTTTTGCAGAACACAATTGGCGAAATCATCCATTTGCAATGCTTGCTGATTAACCTGCGCTATATTTAGTTTGCCGAGGTTGGTTTCCCCCTTTAGATCTTTATAGCCATATGCGGGCTTCAACTCAAACCATCCGTGTTCAGCATCTGCGCGCAGCAGGTTCATTTCTTCCGCGTAGCTACATTCGCAGTTAGCAACTATACCTCCCGGAAATTCAAGCTTCCAGGTAAGCGATTGCTCCACCTGACTGAATCGCTTCATATCCGTTTTAGGGCCTTCCTTGGCTGTTACTGCTATTGGATTTTTACCCACAGTATATAATGCACCTTGCACACAATATATACCGACATCCATCAGCGGCCCTCCACCTGCTAATTTCTTATCAAGCCTCCACACGCCAGGCTCTATATCCATTCCGTCTTTCGCTGTGATGACCTTTACAGCACCATGCGTTTTCTTCGCTGCGAATTCAGTCATGGTGAGATTATAAGGTTCGAAATGTAAACGATAGCCAATTGACAATAAACGATCTGCACTCTTACATGCCTGTATCATGTCCTCACATTCTTTTACAGAAACAGCCATTGGCTTTTCGCAGATCACGTGCTTGCCGGCCTTTGCAGCTCTAATGGTATACTCTGCATGCATCGAGTTGGGAAGCACAACATATACTATATCTATAGCCGGGTTATCCTTTATAGAATCAAAATTCTGATAGCTATAAACATTCTTCTCCGGAATATTGTATTTACGTTTCCACTCCTCAGCTTTATCTGGACTGCCTGTTACTATCCCGACAAGTTTACAACGCTGCGTTTCCTGCAATGCAGGTGCAAGTTGATCGGTGCTATATTTGCCCAATCCCACCAGTGCTACGCCAAGCTTTCGCGTAGGTTCCTGTATCACAGCAGACGCTGCTGCTTCTTCCTGAAGTGTAAACCCTTTGGAAAAAGCGGGTGTTGCAAATGCCAGAAAGGACGATCCGATCGAGCACGAAACCTGTTGAATGAATTTTCTTCTGGATGAAGTGTAATCTAAATTCATAAAGCATGGGATGTATATCCTTTGGGGTAAAAACCATGCCCAATGCTTTTAAATATAATGTGTGGCCGAGACTGATTTCTCGTAGCGTAAACTTATGGAATCAAATCGATGATTTAATTCTACAAACAAAACAGAAAGGAAGGTACTTTTTGCTTTGTTTATGAAATCAATTTCTCAATTGCTTTTTCAGACTTCGAAAACTGAAACGTTGCAAGTGTCCCATCCATCATTTTGCGAATCGCATCAAGGCTAAGGTTGCCAATGCTTCCTTCATGTGTATGATTGACTGTTGTCTGCGGATTGTAGTTACCTTGTTCTATATCCAGTCCAACTTTTTTATAGGCATCGCGAAAAGGTATACCTGATAAAACAAGTCTGTTGACTTCTTCCACGCTGAAAAGGAATTTATACTTTTCATCCGCCAAAATATTTTCTTTGACCGATATATTTGACAACATCAACTGCGCCATGCGTAAGCAGTCTTTGAGGCGTTGAATGGCCGGGAACAAAATCTCTTTTAGCAATTGCATGTCGCGATGATACCCTGAGGGTAAATTAGCAGTTGACAACGCAATATCATTGGGCAATGCAGCCAATTGATTGCAGCGTGCACGGATTAATTCAAATACATCGGGATTTTTCTTATGCGGCATAATGCTCGAGCCCGTTGTGAGTTCGTCCGGAAAACTGATGAATCCAAAATTCTGATTCAGGAACAAACAAGCATCCATTGACAATTTACTCAGCGTCAATGCTATATTTGATAACGCCGCAGCTACGATGCGCTCCGCCTTGCCACGTCCCATCTGCGCATATACTACATTGTAGTTCAGATCATCGAAACCCAAAAGCGTTGTTGTCAGCGTTCTATTTAACGGAAACGAAGATCCATATCCTGCAGCCGATCCCAACGGATTTTTATTGATCACTTTATAGGCAGCCTGCAGTGTAATAACATCATCTACCAAGCTTTCGGCATACGCTCCAAACCAAAGTCCGAAGGAAGAAGGCATCGCCAACTGTAGATGAGTATATCCCGGGAGAAGATGATTTTTATACTTGTCGCTTTGCGCGATCAACAGATCAAACAGATTTTTAACTTCTTCTGTTACTTCCTTTATCTCATGGCGGAGATAAAGTTTTATATCTACTAAAACCTGGTCGTTGCGGGAACGCCCACTGTGAATTTTCTTTCCTACATCGCCCAGCGTTCGCGTGAGCTCAAGCTCTACCTGCGAATGTACATCTTCAACACCTTCGTCAACTTTAAAATCACCTGACTGAATTCGCTTGTATATACTCTTTAACTCCGCAGATAAAATCTCAAGTTCATTCTTCTCCAGCAACCCTATAGATTCAAGCATGGTGATATGTGCGAGCGAACCCTGAACATCAAAAGGAGCCAGAAACATATCCATCTCCTGATCTCTGCCGACGGTAAATTTCTCTACTTCTTTAAGGGATGTTTTATCTTTTTGCCAGAGCTTCATGAATAGAAAAATTAAATTTAGAGTGAATTCGTTGATATATAGTTTAAGACTTCGTCTGTTGTATAGATCGAAGCATACTCATCTTTCAAATGCGACAGCGATAAACTATGGACCAGCTCAGATGAATAGGTAGTCCCATCTATACCTGTTTTATCAAATGCCGCAGTCGCATCCGACACCACCGTTGTTACAAAACCGAGATCACCAGCCATACGCGCAGTGGCCTCCACCGAGTTATTCGTTACAAAGCCAACAATGACAAGTTCTGAAATATTATTGTTATGGAGTGTCTGTTGAAGATCGGTTTCAACAAAAGCATTGGTAGTAGATTTTTGAAAAACTTTTTCAGAAACAAAAGGTTTTACAAACTCTTTCAAATCATTGCCAGGATAGCCCGGACGAAACGGAGATGACGGAAATATAGAGCAGTGTTGAACTATAAAGATAGGGAGATTTTTTTTCTTCCAGGATTCCAGCAGCAATGCTATATTTTGTTCAGCGTTGGTATTATTACGATTCCCGCCCCAATGGTTAGTTTCATCTATACCTTTCTGAACATCGATTACGATCAGCGCGGGATTCTTCATACCTACAGAATCACTTCGTTGAGAACCTTGATATAGGTATCAATGCCCTGCCGGATTTCATCCGCATATATAAATTCGTCAGCAGAATGCGAACGTGCAGAATCACCAGGTCCCATTTTAACAGAGGGAGTTGGGATCAATGCCTGATCGGATGTAGTAGGTGAGCCATAGCGCTCGATACCCAGTTTAATTGCAGCCTGTACCAACGGATGATCTTCCGCTATACCGGAAGGACGCATGCGCATGGAACGTGGCGACACTTCACTTTTTACATTTTGCTTGATCACTTCGAGAAGCTCTTCAAGACTATATGCATCGGTAACGCGAACATCCACTGTATAATGACATTCCGCAGGCACCACGTTGTGCTGCTTGCCGGCATTGATAATCGTTACTGTCATTTTTATCGGACCGAGTGTCTGAGATATAATTGGGAACTTGTAATTACGGAACCACTCAATATCCGGCAAGGCTTCATATATAGCATTGATGCCTTCTTCACGTGCAGCATGTCCGGCCTTACCGCGAGCAATACAATCCAACACCATCAAACCTTTTTCAGCTGTTGCCATCTGGCAAAGTGTAGGCTCTCCTACGATAGCAAAATCAATAGAGGGCAATGACGTCCATATACTTTCAACACCCCCCGTACCGGAGATCTCTTCTTCTGCTGTAGCTGCCAGCACTATATTATACTTCAGGTTTTGCTGAGGATAATAATGTAAGAATGTACCAATTAATGAAACCAGTGGTCCGCCTGCATCATTGCTTCCTAAACCAAACAATTTACCATCTATAATTTCAGGCTTGAACGGATCGCGTGTATACTGCGGATTTGGCTTTACGGTATCGTGATGTGAATTTAACAGAACGGTAGGTTTCGCAGGGTCAAAGTATAGATTCTTCACCCATACGTTGTTGCCTTTACGGTAAGAATGAACCCGCTCTTTCTCAAAAAATTCTTCCAATACTGAAGCTACTTCATCCTCCTCCTTGCTGAACGAAGGAACAGCAATGAGTTTTATCAACAGGTTCGTAGCTTTTTCGTATAATGAATCCATAATTTAATTGCTTAGAGCTGCGAGCTTATTGCTTCAAGGCACTTTCTCCTCAAATCACTTCACTTACCCGAGACTTACGTTCAAGCTTACAGCTTTTATATTGTTATTAACGTTCCCTCTGTTACCGGTCCGGTATTTTTCACGAGGTCTTTCGCTTCTCCTATCAAAACCTCTTTTACTCCGGTTTGTATAGCAGTATATGCATTTTCCAATTTCGGAAGTATACCATCAGCAAATATACCTTTAGGCAACAGCTCATCGTAGCGATTCTTTGGCAAGTGCGTGATCACAGAATCCGGATCATTAACATCCATCAAAACACCTTTCTTCTCAAAGCAGAAAATGAGTCGTACATCAAAATGCTTGCTTAGTGCAACGGATAATACCGAAGCTATAGTATCAGCATTTGTGTTCAGCATTGAACCGTCTGCATGAGTCAATGGCGCGAACACCGGCACTATATCTTGTTTCAAGAGTAAAGATAGCAACGATGCGTTCACTCCTTCTTCCTTGACATCGCCTACAAAACCGTAGTCTATATCTTTCACAGGGCGCTTCACGGCTTTGATCAGATTACCGTCTGCACCGGTAAAGCCCATGGCGTTGCAATTCAATGTCTGTAACGTGGCTACGATCTGTTTATTTACCAGCCCGCCATATACCATCGTCACTACATCCAGTGTTTGTGCATCGGTAATTCTTCTTCCATTTATATACTTTGACTCGATGCCTAACTGATCGCCAAGTTTCGTGGCAATCTTTCCTCCACCATGAATCAAAATTTTTGATTCTTTGATCGAAGCAAAATCTTTTAAGAAAGAACTTAATGCCTGGGGATTATCCAGCACATTTCCTCCAATCTTTATAATGAAAAGCTTATTCATGAACACTCCGGTTTACTGAAGCTTGTTTGTTAATAACTCATGAAGTACTGCCTGCGCAGCCCACACGCGGTTCGATGCTTGTCGCGTTACAACGCTGTTGGCACCATCCAATATCTCATCGCTTAATTCTACATTGCGTCTTACAGGAAGGCAATGCATAACCTTTGCGTTATTCGTTAACTGTAATTTATCATTAGTCAACATCCACGAAGGGTCGTTGCAATAAATTCTTCCGTAGTCGGTATATGTACTCCAGTTCTTGACGTAAACAAAGTCAGCATCTTTCAAGGCTTTCTTCTGATCGAGTTCTATACTTGCTCCTTTGGTAAATTTCTCATCCAGTTCGTAGTCTTCCGGATGCGTGATCACAAAATCAGATTCACCCCAGGCGTTGATCCACTGTGAAAAACTATTGGCTACACATTGGGGCAATGCTTTAACGTGAGGTGCCCATGTTAATACAATTTTGGGCTTTCGCTTTTCGCGGAATGTCTCGCGAATGGTAATGATATCGGTAAGACTTTGCAGCGGATGCAGCGTTGCACTTTCAAGACTCAGCACCGGTATACCTGCATATTTAATAAACTGGTTGATATATAGTTCGCTATAATCATCAACCTTATTCTGCAACGAAGGAAATGTACGTATACCCAACACATCAAAATACTTGCCCATAATCGGAGCGGCATCTTTAACGTGCTCAACTGTATTGCCACTCATGATCGCTTCATCTTCAAACTCAAGCGCCCAGCCATCCTGACCAACATTAAATACGATGACCTTCATGCCGAGATTCTCAGCGGCAATCTGTGTACTCAATCTTGTGCGCATACTTGGATTGAGAAACAATAAGCCGATACGCTTATTCGAACCAAGAGCCTGGCTCGTAAGCGGATTAGCTTTAAAGTCGAGTGCCTTTGCTACGAGGGCATCGATGTCTGCCACATCGTTGACGGAAATAAAGTTTTTCATTTCAGTTCTTCGGTCAATGCTGTTAAAAATAGATCAGCTTCTTCTTTTGTTAAAGCCAATGAAGGCAGCAAGCGAATTGTATTCGGCTTGGCTTCTCCTGTAAATATCTTATGTTTTTGTAAAAGATCGTTACGTACGGACTTTTTCTCTTCCGGCAAATCAAAACCTATCATTAATCCTCTGCCGCGTACGTCTTTTAGTGAAGGGTATTTCTTAAGTGCAGCGATCCAATAATCACCCTGCACAGCTGCGTTGTGAATCAAGTTCTCTTTTTCCATTACTTCGAGTACAGCGAGACCAGCCACAGACGCCAAGTAATTTCCTCCGAATGTAGTTCCCAGCATACCGCTCCACGGTTTTATATCCGGATGAATCAGTACGCCTCCTATAGGAAATCCATTGCCCATACCTTTCGCAGTAGTGATCAAATGTGGCTTGACACCTGCATGTTGATGCGCGAAGAATTTTCCGGTTCTTCCGTAGCCACATTGAATTTCATCGAGTATAAAAACAGATCCATTCTCTTTGCATTTCTTTTCAAGGAACTGAAGAAAAGAATCGGAAGGCAATTGTATACCTCCAACACCTTGTATACCTTCTATAATAACAGCCGCTATAGTATCATCAAGCACCTCGTTAAAAGCAGCTTCATCGTTCATCGGAACAAAGGCTATATCATGACCTGCATTGAAAGGTGCCACGATCTTTGGATTATCTGTAGCCGCGACAGCTCCTGATGTTCTTCCGTGAAATGCTTTTTTGAATGCTATAACTTTTTTACGCCCTGTAATAAAGGACGCAAGCTTCAATGCATTCTCGTTCGCTTCAGCACCGGAATTACAAAGAAAGAGTTGATATTCCGGATAGCCCGAGAGTTGCCCTAACTTGTCAGCAAGCTTTTCCTGAATTGGATTTTGAACGCTATTGGAGTAAAATGCAATTTTACCAAGCTGATCATTCAATGACTTTACATAATGAGAATGTGAATGGCCGATTGAAATAACGGCATGACCTCCATATAGATCCAGGTACTTTTCACCTTTGTCATCCCAAAGCCATGAGCCTTGCGCTCTTTCCGGAGTTATATTGAATAAGGGGTATACATCAAATAATTTCATTTCAGTAGAGCGTTTTTCGCCGAAAGCTTAAAGAGGAAGCTGAAGGCGGGTTTTGGGTTATAATTTAAGTTCCTTTCTTATTACGTCCAGTAATTGATAAGCATGCTTTACTTCATTTATATCTTTACCTATACTCCGAAAAACACAGATAAAGATATATACCTTAAAACACAATGCTCTTCAACTTCAAGCCGGTCGTTTCTTCCAAGCCAAAAAGCAAATTTATATTTTGAATAGCCTGACCGGATGCGCCTTTCAGCAAGTTGTCGATAGCAGAATGAACTACTACTTTATTACCTTCTTTTTCTATACCGATCAAACATTTATTCGTATTCACGATTTGCTTCATATCGATCGTATCATCGGAAACGATCGTAAAAGGATGACCTGCATAAAAATCTTTATATATACTCTTCAGGTCATCGAGTGAACGATCCGTTGTAATGCAGGAGCTCACAAAAATTCCGCGCGCAAAATCACCGCGCCATGGAATGAAATTTATAGCATCGCTGAATCCAGACTGAAGTTGTTTCAAGGATTGATTGATCTCCTTCAGATGCTGGTGCGTAAGCGTTTTATAGGCCGATATATTATTCGCACGCCACGTAAAATGCGTAGTATCCTGTAACTTCTGCCCGGCTCCGGTAGAGCCTGTGATACCCGTTGCAAAAACTTCTTTTAATATACCTGCCTTTGCTAAAGGAAGTAATCCAAGCTGAATAGCGGTAGCGAAGCATCCCGGATTCGCTATATTACTTGCCTTCTTTATAGCTTCTCTGTTCAACTCTGGCAATCCATATACAAATGATCGGCCCTGAACGGATTCTCCTAATCTGAAATCCTGACTGAGATCTATAACTTTAATCCTGGCATCAATAGCATTGTCCTGAAGAAACTTTTTACTTTCCCCATGACCAAGGCATATAATTAATGCGTCTACATCCTGCTGCAGTGTATCTGTAAATTTCAGTTCAGTATCACCCTGCAAATCTGCGTGCACAGAGTATAGCGGATTACCTGCATTACTCCGGCTATGAACAAAAGACAACTCGGCTTGTGGATGGTTCAGCAACAACCGGATCGTTTCACCGCCTCCGTATCCTGCACCGCCTATAATGCCTACTCGTATTTTTGTGTTCGTCATTTCTTTATTTTTTAAGCGGAATAGAAAAACTAAAGCCTTGGCCTACGCCTTTAGCTTTTAGCTTCATTCTCTTCCTTCACCTGATGATATATAGCAGTCTGGTTGCCGAAGATCTTCGTGAAGCCTTTCACATCATCGCCCGTCCAACCGAGATTCATTTCACCGTACTTGCCAAACTTCGATGACATGAGATCATAGGATGATTCAATGCCCAGCACCTGGTATCTATAGGGATGGAGTTGTATAGTAACATCACCGGTTACATTTTGCTGAGCATTCGTGAGGAAAGCCTCGATGTCGCGCATGATCGGATCCAGGTATTGTCCTTCGTGTAACCAGTTACCATAAAATTGTGCAAGCTGATCTTTCCAGCTGAGTTGCCATTTGGTAAGCACGTGTTTCTCCAGTGCATGATGCGCCTTCAACACGAGTATAGGAGCGGCAGCTTCAAAGCCTACGCGACCCTTTATACCTATGATCGTATCGCCTACATGTATATCTCTGCCAATCCCGTAAGGGCCTGCTATAGACTGCAGGTGTTGAATTGCTTCTACCGGATGGGCGAAACTTTTATCATTTATTTTCTTAAGCTCACCTTTCTCGAAAGTAAGTTTCACTTGTTCACTTCCTGCCTTCGTAACTTGTGTAGGCCACGCTTCTTCGGGCAACATGCCCAGCGACTTCAATGTCTCCTTCCCTCCTACAGATGTTCCCCATATACCTTTGTTGATGGAGTATATCGCTTTCTCGAAATTCATTTGTACACCTTTCGATTTCAGGAAAGCAATTTCTTCTTCACGTGACAGTTTCAATTCACGGATCGGTGTGATGATCTCTATACCGGGCACAAGTATATTCAGGATCATATCGAAACGAACCTGGTCGTTACCAGCTCCAGTGCTTCCGTGTGCCACTGCATCAGCTTTAATCTCCTTTGCATAGATCGCCACAGCCAACGCTTGCGACATACGCTCGGCACTTACACTAAGCGGATAGGTATTGTTCTTTAGTATATTTCCATAGATGAGGTAGCGGATTACCTTCTCGTAATAGTTCTTTGTTTCGTCTACTGTTTTGTGTGAAGCAACGCCAAGATTTTTAGCACGCGCTTCAATCTCTTTGATTTCCTTTTCATCAAAACCACCGGTATTTACCGTGATGGTATGAATCTCATATCCTTTTTCTTCACCTAAATACTTTACACAATACGAGGTATCAAGACCTCCGCTGAATGCTAATACGACTTTCTTTTTACTCATCTGTATATTTTTTAAAGCTGTGCCTGGGTGTGTTTGTTTATGTGTGCGCTTCCTTTAAGCGAAGCTAAATTTAGACATACCTATCTTATACAAAACTATATGCTGACTTAAATCAACACTGTTTAGTATAGACTTACTTCTCTGCTTCTGATTTTACCAAAAGAAGAAAAAGCTTAACAAAGATTTCCTATCGGATTTATCTCCGTTGCCTTCGTCTTTTTTACGGGAGGATTTCAACAGAACGAATTGTTTGAAGCGCACCCAGCGTTCAAACAGTTTGAAGTTGCCTTTGAACTCGCGATGGCGATGTGTTACCAGTTCTCCTTCAGGCGTCACTACTGTCTCAGCAACTTTCACAGGCGTTGCTTGTGTCAGAGCTTTGGCAGCTTCTGCTGCTTTGATCTTTGCTTCTGCTTCTGCAGGGTCAAACAACATGGCAGTACACATGCAGTTCTTTCTGCCTTTGCTCATCAGTATCTCATAGTTCACACAGCTCTGGCAGCCTTTCCAAAACTCTTCATCGTTGGTAAGTTCAGAATAGGTAACAGGCTCGTAACCAAGATCAGAGTTGATCTTCATTACTGCGAGACCGGTAGTAAGACCAAATATTTTAGCGTGAGGATATTTCTCACGTGACAAGTTGAAGACTTTGTGTTTGATTTCCGTTGCTACACCTGTCTTACGAAATGCAGGAGAAACAATAAGACCGGAGTTGGCTACATACTTATCATGCTCCCATGCTTCTATATAGCAAAAGCCAACCCATGTACCCTGATCTGTTACAGCGATGATCGCTTTACCTTCTTCCATCTTCTTCTCGATGTATAGAGGTGAGCGCTTGGCAATACCGGTACCACGCGCTTTTGCAGATTCTTCCATCTCGTTTGTGATGGTCTCTGCGTAATGTTTATCGTCAGCTGTTGCCAGTCTGACAATTATAATTTGATTTTCCAATGTGAATTCTGAATTATAAAGTGATGATGAATTGAAAACTCCGTGCCCGGGGAAAAGCACAAAAACGCAATGTCCTTGACATCACGTTAAATCAACAACAAGTTGTATGATGGAGGTATCAGATACGCGCAAAGCGTACGGGTCGCGGTCGCCTGGTCACCATACAGGCGTTAAATAAGAACTGGAACGTTCTATCAGATTGGTAAGCAGCCTTAGCAGCTTTTATTATGGTGAACAATGTTTTCAATTTCTTTTCAAGCGTTAAAGTGAAACGTTAGATGAAAATCATTCAGTTTATGTTTTTGTTTTCTTTCTAAATCCAAATGCAAAATTAAACGGAAAAGTTTGTTTAATGGCAAACATTTGCATAAGAACTTTACTTTTTTTTTACAACCACTAACTTCCGTTAGTAAATCAACCGCTAGAGAGGCGCAATATTAACCGAGAATTTTTGCTTCAATCGTGACGGCTAGACGCTTTGATCTTCATGCTGCTCACACTAAATCTCAACGTTCCTGTATAGGCTATAGACTCATAAAGTAATCAGATGTTACTATCTAAAATCATACATCAGATAGGTATGATGCTCTCTTCAACTTTACTGACTATGCTATAGCAACAACTATAGGTTATAACTTCAAACAACTATTTCAACTCAGGCAACGATAATTTGAATTTTACCGCTACGATGCGGATGGCGATGATAACGCCTGCAGAGATTAGAAGCGTAGTGTTTCGCTCCATGGAAGTATGCAGATCAAGTAACAGGTAACACACTGCTCCTGCCAGACACGCTGTCGCATAGATCTCTTTTCGAAAGATTACCGGTGTCTCGTTGGTAAGTGTATCGCGGATCACACCTCCCATAATAGCCGAGAACATTCCCATGATTGCAGCGATCTCCGGGCGAACACCAAGACTCAATGATTTCTCGACACCGAGCACAGTAAAGAACGCTATTCCAAAAGTATCGAAGAGGAAAAATGTTTTACGTAACCGAATGATATACCGAAAGAAAACTATAGCTGAAATTACACCGGCTATAATGCTGTAGAGAAAATTTATGTCACCAACCCACACAAGCGGATAACTTCCCAGGATCATATCGCGTAAACTTCCGCCTCCTATAGCGGTAACAAACCCGGTGAAGCCGGCACCAAACCAATCGTGTTCTTTGTCCTGGATGGCAAGTGCTCCGGATATAGCAAAGAAGAATGTACCAAAAAGCTCCAGTGAATATTGAAGATTCATGGTGTTAAAGTTAAGAGAAGTATTGGTCTGAATTATATCCTGACAGTGAATACAAACAATCACTGAAAATATCAGAGTGGTACGCTCATAAAAAAGCTTCCATGAGGAAGCTTTTTTATATCGGGATCATGTCCACTAAAAATCAGGACAAGGAATAATAAGTTTATCCTTTGGTGGCTTACGGGGGTTCCGCATGGGCCAGGTATATACAAGGCTGAATTCGTGAGCACCACCGCTACCGGAGCCAAGCTTGGAGATAGTAAAGTCGTAGCTATAGCCTATGTTGATAGCATCTTTTGCTCCGAGCTTGGTAAAGCCAAGAAGCAATACGATCGACTCATTGTTAACAACACCTCCTAAATTTTTAAAAGGTACTCCACGATACCACGTTCCAAGAACGAGTGGCTCAAAAGTAAAATACATTCCGAGATCAACCTGATCCCATTGTCCCTGGTGACGATATTGAAAAGCCGGTGCTATACTTCGCTCGGATTTACGGGCATATACACCGCTTCCTACTACTCCAGGCTTCATGTAAAATTTGAATCCACCATGCACCGACATCTTTACCGGCAGTTTGCTTTCTTCTCCTATCAAGCTTTGATTAGGGCGGGTAAGGTGCCACGTTGAAACTCCGAGCCATGCATTCCTGGTAAAGAATACTCCACCAAAAGAAAGATCAACAAATGTTCTGCTGGATTGTGTATTAAATGTTTCTGCCGTTTCGCTGCTAATGATCTGTCCTGTGCTCTGATCGAACTGATCACCAAAAGTCAACTTATCAAAGTTTACATCACGGTTAAACAATGCGATCTGTACTCCGGGACGGAAGCCCAGATATTTTGTAAGTTGAAGTTCATATGAGTATTGCAACCCAAGACTAATGGATTGCAAGCCAGCCAGTCCCTCGCGGTCACGCGTAAGAATAACACCAATACCACTGTTCTTGTCTTCGATAAAATAATCGAAGTATGCGGACATCGTAGTGAAGTTCGCATCAATAGCGGGCCACTGATTTCTATAATTTATACCAGCTCTTGCCTGGTTCGTAGCCCCGGTAAGTGCAGGGTTCAGATATAGGGGAGCAGCATAAAATTGAGAAAATTGAGGATCCTGGGCAGTTACCGCACCAACCAGCACCAGCATTAATATACCTGAAAGCAGGAGTATCCTGTACATCGAGTCGTGTTCTTTTAAAGTGTGCAATCGGGGCAAAGTAATAAAAAGTTATTCGTTATCCGTTATCCATCCGCAGAAAAACCGTTATCCGTTAACCGTTCAGTGTTCAGTTGTATCAAACACCGATTAACACGACTATACCCGGTATTGTCGATTAACAGCAAGCAGCAAACGATTAACGGTTAATTTTAACTCAAATTGTATACTTTAAAACAACTTGAGCGTTTTACATTTGACACATTATTGAGAAGATTGGTAAGTTACAGAACCTAACACTGAACGAACGTGAGAAAAATTTTTTACCGGTTTCTTTTTTTTATAGCAGCAGTCATACCGGTCTGCTCCATGGCACAGAACTTTGCCGGTCATAACTGGTACTTCGGTAACAGTAATCGAGGCATACGTTTCAGCCGCACTGACAACTCCGCGTCTCTGGTAACAAATCAGTTTACACCTTTTGGTACAGGAGGAAGCGCCGTAGCAAGTGATCCGGTAACGGGTAATTTGTTTTTCTATACCGATGGAACACGCGTGATCGATGCATCACATCAGGCGATGCCGAATGGTGCTATAACGGGAGACAACACCAGGAACCAACCCGTTGTTATTTGTCAGAATCCGGCGAGCTCCAATCAATACTATATCTTTCATGCTGATGCTGCCGGAACCGTCCGGTTCAGTATCGTTGACTCTCTTCAAATCGGTAACGCCACTAACTTCGGTCAGCCTCCATTAGGTGATGTTACTACCAAGAACCAGGTAATTGCCAGCTTGCCGTCCAACCTTTCTGAAGGGATGTTGATGCTTGCCGATACAACCGGCAGTGACTTTTGGCTGATGACCCATGAGATTAACACGACAAACTATCATTTTGTAAAGATCAGTACAACGGGCGTTACATACGAGGGCAGCGTATCCATTGGGTTAATTGAGAATGCTGCAAACTTTGCTTACAACGCAGCGACTAAGCGCATCGCTGTTTCTCCGAAGGAAGCCAACCGTGACCTGGAAATTTTTGACATTGCTTTTCCCGTAGCACCCGCTACATTACCAACGCTTACCGGCACACGTGTGAACAATTCTGCTGTGAGCGGGGCCATTACACAAGCTATATATGATGCTGAATTCAGCAGCAATGGACAATACTTATATATCTCTGTTTTTGGTGAAGGAGCCGCTACCGGAGATGTACTTCAATATGATCTCACGGCACCAACACTGTCTCCTGTTTCTGTTTTAACAACGAAGCCTGCTGAAAGCTATGGCTTGCAGATGGGGCCTGACAGTACGATCTATCATTTATACCAGTCAGGCGGATCTTTCTTCCTGGGTGCGATCACAGATACTGATACAATAGCCAGTGAAGTTGAATATGCTTCTACAGCCTTTACCGGGAATTTTGGTGGAAGGCAATTTCCTTCCTTCGCACCACGCGATAGCGTTAAGATGAAAGTATATTTTGAAGCAAAAGGATTTTGTGCGAACGCTCCTACATCTTTCTTCCCAACGGTAGCACCAGGCGCAGACAGCCTCACATGGGATTTCGGGGATGGTACATCTTCCAGTGACTGGAGCCCGGTATATACCTATCAGGCAGGAGGAACCTATGATGTAACGGTTACCGCTTTTCTCAACGGACAACAAAAAGATACTACACAAGCCATTACTATAAATGATTTTGATACGCAGATCAACCTGGTGCAAGACACTACGGCCTGTAGCTGTGAACTTCCATTTCCAAAGGCATCTAACCCACCACCTCCTTGTAACCGGTTTAGTGTAACGGCCCAGATTCAGGGAAGCGGTACTCCTACCTGGCAATGGTTTGGACCTGCTGGTGCAATTGGCGCTCCTTCTTCCGGAACAACGGCTACCCTTCAACCTGACTCTGCCGGATATTATTATCTCGTAGCGACCGTAGGAGGTTGTTCTACTTATGCTGGTGTAAACATTAAAGAGTACGATGTTCAGGACCAACGCGCCAACATCTGGTACTTTGGACAGAATGCCGGTATAGATTTTAATCCATTGTTTGACGTACCCGCGGGACCAGCACAGGCAATTTCAAATCCTGTTATGAATGCACCGGAAGGAACGTCTACAATCTCTGATCGTAATGGTCAGGTAATTTTCTTTACGGATGGTGATAAAGTCTGGGACAGAAGCTTTACAGAAATAGCTGCAGGTATAGGTGGAGAACCCGGTGCTGCACAATCTGTGCTGATTATACCTGTACCTGGCGATGAAACCCTATACTATATATTTACTACACAAGAGATCTATGGCTCCTATACATTCCGCTTAAGCTATTCTTTATTCGATCTTAAATTGAATAATGGAAGTGGTGGACTTGTTGAACAAAACGTTACACTCTTTACGAAGAGTACGGAAAGAATTACCGGTAATGGTAACTGGCTGATTGCACACGAATATGGAAACAACTCCTTTCGTGCTTATCAGATCTCCACATTAGGAATTGGTAATCCTGTTATTTCAAGTATAGGCTCAGACCACTCTATGGCCAGTGCACAGAATGGACAAGGCTATATGAAGCTGGGTGCTCAGAACAGATTAGCCGTTGCGCTCTCGACTCCCGGAGTTTCCAACATCGTTGAGATTTTTGACTTTGCGGATTCAAGCGGAGCCGTTACAAATTTCCGTTCTGTTAATTTAGGAAGCACCACCGGACAAGTATATGGTGTTGAATTTGGTGCAGGTGGTAACAAACTTTTTGCAACGTTACTAGGCTCGACTTCTAAAGTATATGAATTCGCGTTCGATACACTCGGTATACCATTCGAAGTAGATGGACCTCCTGCTATGTCTGACACCGATTATAATGAAGAATTGGGTGCTATACAGCTTGGACCTGACGGACAAATTTACGTGGCCGTTAACAACAAGCCATACTTAGGTGTGATTCAAGTAAACGCTGATACAACGATTGCCTCTACCTTTAACGTGAGCCAGTTTCCACTTCAGCCTGCGGTACCAGCAGCCTCTACGTTGAGCCGCCTGGGACTGCCAAACTTCATACAAATTATCTCCGATCCAATACAAGGCCCGTCTATTGTTGTGACGGGGCAATGTTTGGGAGACTCAACAAATTTCTCGGGATCAGGAACCGATCCAATCGATTCATTCTTCTGGCAAATCACGTCATCGGGCGGAGCAGTGGTAACAACATCCACAGAAGAGACCTTTAACTTCCTGATGGGCGCTGCCGGATTATATACTGCTACATTACAGATCACAAATCGTTGCGGTCTGGATACTACATTAACACAACAGTTCAGAATTTATGCACCTCCTGCAGATCCTTCAGCAACGCTGGCACTTTGTACTCCTCCGCTTACGCTGGATGCAAACCCAACCAACGCGGCTGATCTCGCGTATCTTTGGGAAACAGGTGATACTACTAAAACAATCAGCATCAGCCGTCCAGGCTTCTACTCAGTAACTGTTACGAATACAATTTCAGGATGTACTACCGATGGACAAATTGATGTATACCCTTCATTAACAACGATAGACTTTGGACCGGATTCGACAGTGTGTTCTGCAGCAGGAGCAGGTATAACTTTGAATACAGGTATAAATCTCCAGAATCATGTTTGGAAACTGAACGGTGGCACTATAGCAGGTAACACTGGCCCAACACAGGCTGTAGATTTTACAACAGCGGGAGTGTTTGAATATCTGGTAGTATATACGGATCCAACAACATTGTGTATAACAAGTGACACGGTGGTGTATACTGTGAATCGATCTCCAATGGTTGCACTTACGCCAGGTGGTACTATTGCCTGCGGAGCGTTAACGGGAGTCGTTTCGATTAACATCTCGCAACCTGTTGGTTCGCCTGTTTCCTATACTATGGCAGGACCAAGCTATACGGATAGTCAATCAAATATAGCCGTGCCATTCTTAGGATCAGCCACAGGCTTGGGAGTAGGTACATATTCAATACAGGTTGTAGATCAGGTAACAGGATGTTTTACAAATGATGCAACCACGATAAGTACGAATACATTTACAGTCAACAATACATCCGCTACAATTTGCGATACCGCACCTCTTTCAATCAGTACAACTCCGGCTACCACAGGTACCTATAAAATCTTTGCCGTGGCAAACCCGACTGTCGCCGTTGAGAGTGGAAGTCTTACTACAAATCCTCAGGCAACTACCGGTTCGTATACTCCTGGTGACTATGTAATTGAAGTAACGGACGCAGGAAACTGCGTGGCAGGAGCAACTGTAACGTTGACGCAAGGCGCTGTTATAGCAAATGCAGCTATTAACACAACCAACCTCTGTACTTCTGCTCAAGTCACAGCGACAGGCACAGGTGCAACTACGTTTGCATGGACATCAACGCCAGCCAATGGTATAAGTACCGATCCTTCACAGGCAACTGTTACGATAAATGAAGGAACGTACAATTTACAAGTGGTGATTGATGATGGCCCTGCTGGAGTTTGCCCTGCAACTGTGACACAAACAGTGTCCGTAGATAACTTCGTTCCTGACTTTACATTCGACCCTTGTACAACACCGGTTATACTTGTAGCCGCACCCACCGGAAATGCAAACCCTGTTGGAAGTTACTTCTACATATGGTCATTAAATGGATCCGTAGTAGGCACTGGTCAACAGTTTAGCGTCACAACTTCAGGCAACTATACACTTAGCATGCAAAGTCCAATCTCTGGTTGTGCACCTAAAACAGTACTGAAACCTGTGACTATATCTGGACCGCTGAGCGTTACTATATCAACGGTAAATCCTCCGTGTGACGGATCTCCATTCGCACTGTTAGCAACACCAAACAGAGCGGTGAGCAGTTATACATGGTCATTGGATGGAACGGCTATTGCCGGAGGAAACACTGCTCAACTGGATGGCCAGACGCAAGAAGGACTATACTCTGTAACTGTATCTGATGGTATATGTCCGGCAACGGCTGACCTTGATATACTCCTTGCGCCTTCAACGCCTGGTAAACTTACCGATACACGATTGATCTGTCCGGATGAGGCAAACCCCGATGAGAACACACGTGTAGCGATTCTTGATCCTGGACCTGACTTCGTAAGCTACGAATGGTTCGAGGTAATCAGTGGTTCGGCATCTCCATTAGGTGAAACAACACAAACCTATACAGCAGATCGTGCTGGTATATTTCAGGTAGAACTTGAAAATGCATTTGGATGCTTCAGTTCAGATCGTACAACCGTAAGTGTTCAGTGCGATCCGGTAATTGTAGGACCGAATGCTTTCCGACCTGTAAATGGTTTAGAGGAAAACGTAGCGTTCAAACTCTTTACATTCTTTATCGATGATGACGGCTTCCAGGTATATATCTTCAATCGCTGGGGCGAGATGGTATTTGCATCTACCGATCGTCAATTCGAATGGAATGGTGGCTATAATAACAATGCCGGGCAAATCTTGCCAGCAGGCACATATTCATACGTTGTTCGCTACAAGAGTTCCTACCGCCCACAAGACGGAACAAAGGAAAAACGAGGTGGCGTTCTGTTGGTGAGATAGAAAATTAAAAGATTCAATATGATCAAAAAATGCCGGGCAAATCGTCCGGCATTTTTCTTTTCATGCAGCCCTTTCGACCCGCTATATATACGGTTGGCTTTTAAATTTTTAGCTTCGAATCACCTTCCCTACTCCAATTCTACCACGTAATCCCCAGTCATCACAAGCACACAGACACACCTTTCACTTTCGTTGGTTATTGGAGATTGTTTTTCTATACTGCATAAAACCAATCAATCAGACTTCATGAAAAAACTCATCTATCCCTTCGTTGTCTTGCTTCTGCTGGCAGGATGTTCGAAGAAAGAAGAACAGAAGGAAGCCGTTACTATACCCGGCATCATTCCCAAACCTGTTTCATTAACACCCGGCAATGATCATATACATTGGGACAAATCGGTTGCTATCATTGCGAAATCTGCCGATGAAAAAAATGTAGCGGATCTGCTTGCTATATTTCTCAAATCAAAAAACATTGACGCCACGGTTTCCGAATTCACCAAAGATGAAAACCAGATTGCCTTATATACCATAGAAGACTCTACGCTTCACGAGGAAGGCTATAAACTTACGGTTGACGACAAAGGTGTAAGTATACAAGCCAACAGTGGTGCCGGATTATTTTACGGAGCACAAACGCTGCTACAAATCCTTACGGAGAACAGTAAAGAAGTTCCATTCGTTACGATTACCGATTATCCGCGCTTCGCCTATCGCGGACTTCATCTTGATGTAGGCAGACATACATTCCCTCCGGAGTTTATCAAGAAGTATATAGATCTCCTGGCACATCATAAATTCAATCGCTTTCACTGGCATCTTACAGAAGACCAGGGATGGAGAATCGAGATCAAAAAATATCCGAAGCTCCAGGAAATAGGAGCCTATAGAAAGGAAACGGTTATAGGCCACGCACGTACCGCAGATCGTAACAACGCGAAGAACTTTGATGGCAAACGATACGGTGGATTCTATACACAAGATGAAGTGAAAGACATCGTGAAGTATGCAGCCGATCGCTATGTGACCATCATTCCGGAGATCGAATTGCCGGGCCACGCACTTGCGGCACTCACAGCATATCCCAATCTTGGCTGTACCGGTGGACCTTACGAAGTCGCTACTACCTGGGGCGTTTTCGATGATGTATTCTGCGCAGGCAAAGAAGATACATTTGTTTTTTTACAAGATGTACTGGATGAAGTTCTGGAACTTTTCCCAAGCCAATATATACATATAGGAGGCGATGAGTGTCCAAAAACACGCTGGGAGAAATGTCCGCATTGCAAAAAGCGCATGAAGGAAGAAAAGCTTAAAAATACGCACGAGCTTCAGAGCTATTTTATACAGCGCATAGAGAAATACCTTAATGGAAAAAACCGCCAAATTATTGGGTGGGATGAAATCCTCGAAGGTGGTCTTGCACCGAATGCTACTGTAATGAGCTGGCGTGGTGAGGAAGGCGGCATCGCCGCTGCCAAGCAAAATCACGATGTGATTATGACTCCAGGTAACTGGTGTTACTTTGATCATTACCAGGATACAAGTAAGTCTGAACCTCTGGCAATCGGAAATTATACTCCGGTGCGTGAAGTATATTCATACGAACCTGTTCCGGCACAGCTTACGGCTGACGAGGCTAAACATATTCTGGGAGCACAAGCCAATGTGTGGACAGAATATATACCTACCAGCGACCATGCAGAGTATATGGTATACCCACGCGCGTGCGCGATGGCAGAAGTGGTATGGTCTCCGAAAGAAGGCCGCGATTACAAAGACTTCCTGACGCGTATGAATACCCATTTTAAAAGATTGGATGAATGGAAGGTAAACTATGCCAAACACATCCAAAAAGAAATAGACAGTTTAAACATCTCAAAGAAGTAATTGACCACTAGCAGAGCACTTCATTTTTGTAGTGCATAAAATAAACTTTAAGCTTACCTTCGGGCTGCTGGCAGATGTCGGCAGCCCTTTTTATTTTCGATTCCAAAGGAATAAGAAATGTGCTATAAATTGTATTTTAAAATCTAAATAGTATACAACCATGAAGACAACCTTCAGATTTATTGCAGCCATAAGCTTCCTGCTTGTTGCACTCAGTTTTCAATTGATCAAAACACAGCTTACCATTACAATCCGAAATGATTTAGGCAATACAGAGCAAGGCACAACGGTACAACTATTCGAAACCGAAGATGACTATAAAGCAGAGACGAACCCTGTAGCAGAAGGAAAGACCGATGCGAAAGGCGTTGTGAAATTCAAAGAACTGAAAGCTATTACGTATTACGTTATCGCCCGCAAGGATGATAAAGACAATACTGGAGGTGGCGAGCAAACCGGTAAACTCGAAGCCAATCGCATTAATAAAGTTACCATCGTTATTCAATAAGACTATGTGGGAATGTCCGACATGCGGACGAAGCTTCAGAGGCACCAACCAGCGACATCACTGCGAACGTACAACAGCAGGTGCTCAATTAAAAAATCAACCAGAGGTGATCATTGAAATATATGATCACCTTTTACATATCGTTAAAAAGACCGGTGTATTTTCAGTGAGTCCTATAAAGGACTATATCATGCTGAAACATAAAAGTACATTTCTCACAATAAAGCCTCGCAAAAAATATCTGGATATTTCATTCTTCCTGCCTGAAAAAACTGAAGAGTTTCCAATCTTTGCCTCCAGGCAACAATCGAAAAATCGTGTACTGCATGCCGCACGATTTGAAAAACCCGAAGACATTACCAAGCCCGTGATTCAATGGATCAAACAATCATACGACCTGACAAAACAATGACCTATACACGTCAGATTTTAGTAGAGGCACTTACCAGCTATACCACATCGTTCGCGGAAGAGAAAAATTTCGTTCAGCAATTTCTGGATTTACTCACGCATGATCGTGCCTTCCACCGCGATCACTTGCCCGGACACATCACAGGTTCAGCATTCATTACTGACTCTTCAAGAAGTTCTATACTCCTCACACATCATGCGAAGCTTGACAAATGGCTCCAACCGGGTGGCCATGCTGATGGCGATGAAGATATATTGGGAGTAGCCTTACGCGAAGCAGAAGAAGAAACCGGGCTCAAGAAATTTAAACTTCTTGACAAGTATATTTTCGATTTGGATATACATACCATTCCTGCCCGAAAAGATTTTCCGGAGCATTTACATTATGATGTTCGTTTTCTGTTCGAGGCCGACCAGCAGGAAAAACTTCTGATCACGGAAGAATCCATCGATTTAAAATGGTTTCCCATACAAGAGGTTTCTGCCTATACATCGAATGCCTCCATTGACCGAATGTTGAAAAAGCTATAGAGGATTAATAGATCTGCACGTGAATATGATCGTCATGACGCACAGCCTGGCAACCATGAAACCTGATCTTTGCTGACCTCAGTTTCAATCGCTCTTTTAAGTGCGGCTCGATAAAGATCTTCTGCACGTCTTTATTTTTCGATACTATATTTACAAAATCGGCGGTTCGGTTTGCATCAAATATATAGTCGCGTTTTTTGCTTTGTGAAACGATGCGCTCCATGATGCCATACTGCCAGAACCCTTTGCTAGCACAGCGCTCGGGGTAATTTACTTCCGATGTTCGTGGAGATTCATACACCCCATACCCTATCACTGATGGAGCGTCATCGAGCTTGCTCCCGTTTACATCCTTGTAGAAAAAAGCGATATCCAGCTTACGTCCGTCATTGTGACTGAGATGTGGAAGCAATGGAAATCCATCGTAGAAAGGGAAACCACCATCGAGGTAATTCACTATACTTCCAGTGTGTTTCTTCTCAATCGCCAGGGACGCCTGCGTAACAACATCTCGTAACGCGGGTATTACATAATGTCTGTTCAATAAAACAGTGCTTATCATAAGTGGCTTTATCTTACCGTATAATGGCAACGGCACGCGTCCGAATGGCTTTGCAGTCCTGGGTATAATCAAGAATGTACCCGATATATACAGGCAGGTGAATATTAAGAAAGCAGATATGTATTGCGACCATACCGATTTAAGTCGCTTTCGGAGAATCGAAACTATACCCAGTGTCAGCAGCAGGATAATACCACCCACCTGCGTTACCACGGTAAGTATAGCCAGTAAAAAAGCAAACAGCAGTATTTTTCCGACTATCCGGATCACGCTTATTTACTACTGATTAAAAGCAATCCAAACGCTATTACTACAATCCAGAACTTATATACCGTAATTACGGGAATAGCCACCCATCCTATATGCATCAGTACGGCAAGCAATACTAAAATTACAGCAATAGCTTTGAGGATAGATCTGGTTTTGTTACTCATGGTAGTTTTGGCATCAGTTATTATTGCAAAGCTAAAAATATACTATTAGAATTTATATAATATTGATATCGTGACGCGAAAAAATTACTCCTTCAATAACAACTGAGGGACGGATGATAGCAGCGATTAGTTCGATCAATTTATAATAACTGATTCAGTTAAATTTATCCTACATATTAAGTATTTCAAACTTCCATCTGTGTAATTCGACCTTTGTTTAATTTCTTTAAATAGTCCAGCCAACTTTTTGCTGTCATTGTCAGCCAGTTTTATTTTAATTGGAGTTGCTATATTTCCGTCTGTTCCACTTTCCAGCAATTGAATTCTATTTTGATGTTCCTGATTATTATTATAGAAATGTAATAATAGTGCGACAACATAGAGTAGATTTCGTCCGTAATCATTTTTTATTTCTAAGGGCATTACACTGACAAAACTGTCGCTTAACTCCTGAATTGTTAAAGCATTGTTCTCTATTTTTTGATAAAGCTCAATTTGCAATGTTTTAATATAAATCAAAACAAAGAGTAGATGCGAAAAAGTATATTGATTAGGTTTAAAGGAATTTAAAATCAATCGAGTCTGACCGAATATTTTTTCTTGTTGTCTAAGTGTTGGATTTGTTTTATTGAATAACAATTCAGCTACGTCAAGCAAATCGGTAGCATCGCTTTGTAGCTCACCGTATTGTATTCTTTCTTTAGAATAAAAAAATTTATCTAACTCATAATAATCAAATAAATATTTAAGAAACAATTTATTTGAAGGTCTAGGAATCGAATACTCTAGATCAATAAAGCGCCTAAGATATTCTTCAGTATTAATTTTCTCACTTCCATAAAACCCTCTTACAGAACTGGCTAAATGTTTTTTGTCTATTGACAGGACAAATACGATTCCATTAACAGAAAAGAAATGCTTCAACTGTTCCAAAACTTCAACTGCATAATTCGGCCGACAACGATCTAATTCATCAATAATAAAAATAAGTGGTTTATTACCTCCCTTTTTCTTGACGAATTTTTCTAACTCGGTTCGAAATTCTGTAATGGTCTTCTTTTTATCCGAGTATTCTTTGATTTCTTCTTCGAGTATCTCTGCAGCAGCTTTCGTAGTATTTTCAATGGCGTCAACAATATATTTCTTTATCAAAGACCTTGCTATAGCAGGGGCAACATTTTTTGTTAAAACAGCCCCCTTCTCAACAACTGATTTAAACACCTTTTCGCCATTAATTATACCCTTGGTTAGTGGTTTTAATTCCGACATTAACGCCACAAGTGGATTATCATTGAAATCGTTTTCCCAAGCATTAAAATAAATAGTTTGAAATCCCTCATTGTTCAATTGCTGTCTCCACATTTTCACAAAAGTGGTTTTTCCTGTTCCCCACTCGTTGTTAATAGCCAAGACAAAACCATCCGCATAACTGTTAACTATTTCAGTGAGGACTTTTGCATAAGGTTCTCTATTAAGCTTACAATTAGTAAACGGAGCATCCGTTACTACTTCTATTTCATGATGCTTTATTTTCATTTAAGAATATATCTAAAAATATACTATCAATTTATATACTTTAAATGGTTCTAAAAAATAAAATAACCAAGAGGCATTATCAATACCACTCTTCAATTCCCTTCGCTGGTTTCCATTTGGAGTCTGGCTCAAAGTAATTCCAGAGTAAAGATGAAACTTTGCGGATCAATACCCAGCCTTCGTTATTGATGGTCCAGCTTTCATCTTTTTGATTTTTAGTGATGACGCAAAAAACATAATCACCATGTGGTGCATTTACCAAAGCAACTTCCGATCGAGATTGGTTTACTGCCCCTTGCTTTGAAGCAACCTGAACGTACGGTGGGATTTGTGACAACGCCTCTGTGTCCCAGTATATACGAATCAGGTTCCTATAGATACGTTCGCTTACCCGTGGACTAATTACTTTTCCTTCGCGAATGCGTACGACAAGTTCTGACATTTCTTTAGGAGTGGTTTGCCCCCAGCCATATTTTGTACGATTCATTTCGCGCCCCGGAGTTCTTGAATTGACGCGTGTTTGTTTGAAACCATTATTGTCGAGCCAGGCATTAATCGTTGTCCCCTTGCCTGCCATCAGCTGGCACCATAAACTGGCTGTATTGTCACTCGTGGTGATCATTAACATCAGCACTGCTTTTAGTGCAATCTTCTCACCGTCCTTAAATGAACCCAGCAAATCTTCACCTTCATATAGCAGGGAATCTTTATAGGTAAGCATGGAGTCATAACGTATCTCCTGCTTTTCAATTTTATCGAACATGCCAACGGTAATCGGCACTTTGATCATGGATGCCGTAGGGAATAAAGTATCAGCATCAATCGCAGCAATTTTTCCAGTCTTTAAATTCCGAACATAAATACCGACATCGCCTTTAAAACCCTTTACCAGTTCCTGTAATTTTTGTTGCAAAACTTTATCCTCTTTTTGTGCTTGGCATACAAGCGAAAGCAATGCGAACACTACGACAAAATATACCCGCATGTTGTAAAATTTTTAGTGAATACAACTTACTTCCTTTACGCCATGGTAACAAATAAATTTTAGCTTTGCGGTCGATGGCAGAGATCGGAACAAATATTGAGTACGCCAAAACACTGCTGGAGCAAGGCGAAGTGGTGGCAATACCAACCGAAACAGTTTATGGGCTGGCCGGAAATGCACTGAACGTTTCCGCTGTTACAAAAATATTTGAGGTCAAGAACCGACCACAGTTCGATCCCCTTATTGTTCATGTACCCGATCTTGAGGCAGCGCATGAGTATACCCTGGATATACCTGCTGCAGTAAAACGATTGACGGACCAGTTTTGGCCCGGGCCACTTACATTGCTTCTCAAGAAGAAGAGTATAATTCCTGATCTTGTTACTTCCGGTTTAGACACGGTAGGAATTCGTTGTCCGGATCATGCATTGACACGACAACTCCTCTCTGAACTTTCATTTCCATTAGCGGCTCCGAGTGCAAATCCGTTTGGGTATGTGAGCCCTACTACACCTCAACATGTCAATGAACAACTCGGTGACAAGATTGCCTATATACTGGATGGTGGTCCGTGTCGCGTAGGTATAGAATCTACAATAGTAGGTTTTGAAAATGATATACCTATAGTGTATCGTATGGGAGGATTAAGCCTCGAGCAAATTGAAAACGTTACAGGTCCTGTTCAGGTACAAGCGCATTCCACGTCTAATCCACAGGCCCCCGGTCAATTAAAAAGTCATTATGCTCCGGGTAAAAAAGTTATTATAGGTAACATTATAGATCTCCTTCAGCAATACCCGGCACACGCTACGGGCTTGCTTACATTTCAGTCTGACTTTAATTCCCCCTTTCAATTTGTACTCTCACCTTCCGGTGATCTTGAAGAAGCAGCGCAAAATTTATTCACTGCACTGCGTGCCTTCGACAAAATGCCGATCGACTATATACTTGCTGAATTTGTTCCTGACGTTGGATTAGGTCGGGCAATCAATGACCGTCTCAGAAGAGCAGCAGCGGTGGATAGTTTTTAACATGATCATAAAGATCGTATTATATTCTTGCACGCCCTGTTCTGCCAATCATGCGATGATTTGAAAAAGATCATTGTCCATTTTGCCTACTGCTTACTTTTTAGTTGCTTTATATAAAACACGGGCCTTATATCAGTATGGAGAAACCTAAAAAAATACTTATTCTCACCGGTGGTGGTGATTGTCCTGGATTAAATGCTGTGATCAGAGGTGTAGCCAAGCGCGCACGCAAGGAAAAAAACTGGGAAGTATATGGAAGCATCGAAGCGTTTAACGGTGTATTGAATGATCCTCAGGAGATCGTTAGAATCACCAGTAAATTTACGGCAGGTATACATGTGCGTGGTGGCACAGTATTGAAAACAACAAACAAATCGAACCCCATAAAATTCCCGGTACCACAAAAAGATGGCACTGTAAAATTTATAGATCGCTCAGACGAGCTTGTAAAGAAATTAAAAGCATTGAAGTTTGATGCCATCGTCAACATTGGTGGTGATGGTTCGCAGAAGATATCGAAAGTACTATATGACAAAGGTATTCCCATGATTGGTGTACCGAAGACTATAGATAATGATCTCTCGGCAACGGATGTCACGTTTGGTTTTCAAACCGCTGTACAAATTGGTACAGACAGCTTTGATAAACTGGTAACAACCGCAGAGAGCCATCATCGTACGATGATCATGGAAGTTATGGGGCGTGATGCCGGGTGGATCGCATTACATACTGCTATAGCAGGTGGTGCAGAAATATGTTTGATCCCCGAGATACCCTATGATATACATAAGCTGGTAAAACGTATTAACCTTCGCTATAAAAAAGGCAGAGGCTTCGTAAATATAGTGGTAGCCGAAGGAGCAAGACCTAAAGAAGGAACCATTACATCTTCGGCCGGAGATAAGGGATCAGAACACGTACGCCTCGGTGGTGTTGCGTTCCAACTCTCAAAGCAATTGAAAGATGCCGGATGTACTGCAGAGATTCGCGAAACTGTATTAGGACACGTACAACGAGGTGGCACTCCGGTAGCGTATGACCGTGTACTCGCTACATTGTTTGGCGTGAAAGCTTTTGAACTCGCACTCACCAAAGATTTTGGTAAAATGGTTGCGTTCAAAAATAATGAGATCACTGCTGTATCATTGGAAGAAGCAACGCAAGACTATCACGGAGTAAACAAGGATTCATACCTGGTGCAAGCTGCCAAAGGCCTCGGAATTAGTTTTGGAGATTGAATTTCAATTTCAGTTCCCTCCAATAACGAAAAGTTGATTAAAGGAAATCACCATTTAGCAATCGTTTGTTTTGAGAAATTTCCCGAATACCAAATAGAATCCGGCTTTTTTGTCTGTTCACATTACCGTAAAAACGCAAAAATCTTAGCTTTGCTGTCCGTAAAAATTTTACAACAAACTACATCCGACCATGAAGACAATTAATGACATCAATTTTAACGGCAAGCGCGCGCTCATTCGCGTTGACTTTAATGTTCCGCTCGATAAGAGTTTCAACGTTACTGACGACAACCGTATCAGTGCAACTATCCCTACCCTTACAAAGATTTTGAATGACGGAGGAAGCTGTATTTTGATGTCACATCTTGGCCGCCCGAAAGAAGGTCCTGAAGATAAATATTCATTAAAGCATACCATCAAAAAAACGGAAGAGCTCTTGGGTCGCCCTGTAAAATTTGGTGGTGACTGTATCGGTGATGAAGCGTTCAAACTTTCTGCTGCGTTGAAACCAGGAGAAGTACTTTTGCTTGAGAACTTACGCTTCTATAAGCAAGAAGAAAAAGGCGATGTCGCTTTCGCGGAAAAACTTTCCAAGCATGGTGATATATATGTGAACGATGCCTTCGGAACAGCACACCGCGCACATGCTTCGACTACTATCGTAGCGCAATTCTTCAAAGATAAATGTGCTGGTTACGTAATGTCTGCTGAACTTGAGAACGCAAAGAAAGTTATAGGCAATGCTGCTAAACCTTTCACTGCGATTATGGGTGGTGCAAAAATTTCTGACAAGATCCTGATCATCGAGAATTTACTTGATAAAGTAAACAACCTGATCATCGGCGGTGGAATGGCCTATACATTCTTTAAAGCATTGGGTGGTAACATTGGTAATTCATTAGTGGAAGCCGATAAACTTGATCTTGCAAAAGAGCTTATCCAAAAAGCAAAAGCAAAAGGTGTTGAGCTTTTATTGCCGATCGACTCTATCGTTGCTGATAAATTTGCAGCAGATGCCAACACAGATATAGCGAACAACAACGCTATAAAAGATGGCTGGATGGGACTTGACATTGGCCCTGAAGCAACACAGGTGTTCGCGAAAGCAATTGAGAACTCCAAGACTATATTATGGAACGGCCCGATGGGTGTATTTGAGATGGAGAAATTTGCTGCCGGCACAAAAGCTGTTGCCGAGGCCGTTGTAAAAGCAACCAAAAACGGAGGCTTCTCTCTGATCGGTGGTGGTGACTCTGCTGCGGCTGTTAATCAATTCGGATTCAATGACGATGTAAGCTACGTATCCACCGGTGGTGGTGCGCTGCTTGAATATTTTGAAGGCAAAGTATTACCGGGTGTAAAAGCACTGGAATAATCATCTTCGAAAGATATACCTATATATAGCAGCCCATAGTTTTACTGTGGGCTGTTTTGTTTTAACAACAGACCTGAATAATCAAACTCCTCATCACGATTCATCAAATTATTATAGTTTTGCTGCCGAATCTATCATCATGACCCTTTTAAAATTTATTACTCGGTTTACTGTCATTAATCTTTTCTCGCTGCTAACCATAACACAAAGCTGGTCGCAGACTTTAACGCCTGTCGAGTTGAAAGGCTGCTATTATCAACGTTTTGAAATTAATCTTGATTCAACAGTTAGCAGCATCGAGTTGAATGTATGTCTTAACGATCAGTATCAATTTTCTCTACAAGTTTCTGCAGAGAAGCTTTCCAGAAATTATTGGGGAACTTACTCCATCGTAGACGACACTATCCATCTTTCGATCGATCCTTACTTTCAGGAATTTCATGTCGGGATGCGCTATAACAAAAAGATAAAGAATGGGCTTATTAAAGTTTCCGTACGTGATACACCTATATCTTCGTATGGTATACTGGTGACTACATTGGATAAGGACAGCGTATCAAATCCGTATTACGTCACAGACTTTGAGAGCCAAGACTCTATATACTCTCAACTTATTAAAGCATTACCTGGAGATAAAATTCAATTTCTTCACCAGGGTTATGGAAGTGAAAGAACGTATTCCTATACTATACCAGATAAAGCGAATGACTTCTACGTCATCCGTAACATTGACAATACCTTCACCACAAGTTTAATTGCCTGGAAAACAGATATAGGGCTTGCCTTAACAGAGTCGCAGGGAAACAAAGCCAATAATCGCATCGACACGCTACGATATGTCTCATTTGATGAAAATATGTTTCAGGCAAAACCACAGCATTACCCCATGCTTAAAGAGTATACTTACCTTCCGATTTCTGAGTTGATCGATCCGCCAGCAGATCTTTACAACTACGATGCCTATACCGACACTACCACCTACCCCGTTGACGATTGGTATAGTCATGACACGGTTCGATACGTAACAGACTATAAAAAAGCCTTGAAGCAAGCACAGGATTCCGCCCGATATCTTGTGCTATATTATCATCCCAGCAACTGCAAAGACTGTGGTTCCAATACGCTAAAGGATGCGATGCAAGGGCTAAACAATCCGTACGATTACTCTAATTTACCCGCTGCCTTTAACAGCCGGTATATACTCTATATGGCACCTGATAAAGACAGCCTCCGGTTTCGTACGCTGGGCGCAAAAGAATTCCCGGCAACGGTAGTGCTTACACCTGATGAAAAGCTGCTATACATAGCCTACGGCGAAAACTTCAACATCACGAAATCCGGTTATTGTGGTTACGACTCAGATACGTTTTATCAAAAGCTTGAAATTCACAATGCTTTTACATTCCTGCCGGATAAGATCAAAGCGAGCGGTTTTGATAGCACCTATATCAATAAATATTTGAAATACGTGCCACTTTCCGGACAATACAAAAATGAAATTCAATATGAGAGCATCGTCACGGATATTCCACCGCCAGTCCCTGTATATGAAGATTCGGTCGTCTCACCAGCGTACGATGCCATAGTCGATGTATATAGTGAAGACACAAATATTGACACTTTGTCGTATGATAGTTTGGCCTATACAGAATCGCCATATTATTATGCATTGCCGTTAGATGACAGCTACCATAGCGACTTCACTCTTCGTGCAGATACTACTTTTGCGCAGGCAATTCTTGATTCGTTGGTGGCGAAGTACTATATACATATACCAGCCGACAGCGCTATGGCAGCGCAGATAATATATATCGTATACCAATTCGATGATTACTATTGTCCTTATTACAGCAGCGCTTTTCTTACACAGAACGATACATTGTTTAATCCCCGGATATCCCTTCGGTACCTGGTGCAGAATTACAAAACGCTTTCTGCGTATGCATACTCTTCCTATGCATATTCTTATTCCGGATATACAATTTCGCTATATGAGCTCATCAGCAAGCGCGTAAACCGGTTTATCAATTATATAGACACCTCTCCTGCAGAGAAACAAAAGGCACTTACATTTCAAAGAGAATTGATCAAACGCCTGCCACCACTCAAAGCATTGGAGATGCCGCTCTATATCAGTAACCAGGTTGCCTGGTATGATACACTTCATAACAATGACCTGGAGCAACCTTTTGTAACCGACTACCTGAATGAAATTGGAGGCAACCCTGATGCAGCTATCACAACCACAGATGCTATCATGAAACAATTAAACCGTGATAATATACCGGAAGCAATGAACTATGATTATTCCAATAATTACTATTACTTCCTCGGTGGCAATTACCGGTATAATACAGATGAACTTGCCAATACAAAGTATGGATACTTTAAACATGCCGAGGCACTCAATCATGTAGCGTGGCATTATTATCAACACGTTGCTGATAAAAATAAACTTCAGCAGGCCCTTACCTGGTCCAAATCTTCCCTTATACTTGACCCTAAAAATCCTTACTATCTGGATACCTATGCCCACCTTCTGTATAGAAGTGGAAAGTTAAAAGAAGCAGTAAAGTATCAGAAGAAGGCAGTAGCAGAACTCGACAACAAAAAATCGAACTATCAAATAGATGAAATCCAGGCAGAGACCATTCGCGCGGATTATCAGAAAATGAAGACTAAAACTTTATAAAAAAAATGCCCTGATAAATCAGGGCATTTTTTTTACTATATATAAAGCTGATTCTCTATTCAAAGAGCACAGCAAGGCGATCGCCCAATTCATTGAATCCTCTTTTTACATCTTTAAAAGTATTGCGGGCACTTTTGCGCACATCTTTCCAAGTTTCTTCAGAAGAGTTCTCAACTTTATCCAACGCTTTCTCTACGCGCGCACGTTCTTCTTTCAGTTCATCATTCGCTTTATTGAGTTTTCTTTTTCCATCTTCGGATGCATCATCCATTTTATGATTTACAGCTTCAATTTTTTCATCAATAGCATCGCGTAGTTCGCGAAGGTCTTTTGATAATTCTTCACGTTCCTCTTGTATATTTTCTTTTGTTGCGTGGAGATCTTTCTTTAAACCTTCCACAGTTTCGCTTTTCCTCGACTCGCAGGCTGACAATATCAGCAAACCATACGTAAGCAAAGCAGAAACAACTATTCTAAGCAAAGTCTTCATATCAATATATATTTATAGCGTATTCAAAAATTTAATAAGGTCTAATAATTCCTTTTTATTCTTTTCTATTTCTGTGTATAGGGATGTATGTGCATCGCACAGCATCACAGCAGCAGAAGTCCTATAATTTCTTCTTCTAAATATGTTCTGAACTCTTTTTAAAAAGATCATAGGATATAAATAGGTAATGGGTAATAATTATTAGCATCTATCGTTCTCCCTATGCCAATGAATTCAAATTTAGTGTGGCATAAAAATTTCGGTTACTCAATGATTTTAATGTTCCTATAATGAGAAAGAAATTTAATCAAAGGTGTTTTTGGATTGGATCAATATTTACAATCATAATAACACTTCTGTTGTATTTTACTGAAGACAAACCAATGCGTAACAGCACGCAGGCAAACGCTCAGAAACTATATCAAAAGAGCATCTACCTTCCTGCCAGAAAATAGCAGGAATCCTTTACATGTATAGGAGATTAAATTTCACAGATGGCTATGCCATCGCTTTGTTTACCAAAACTTTAGAAGACGCCCGGTCCAACATCTGCTTCCGCATATTGCGGATTGTAGTCGTGTGACGAATCTTCTTTAAGCTCTTTTCAGTTGTGTCTTCCAGGGGGAAGAAAACCCGTGCGAGAAAATAAGTACCTGTGATAAACACCACGTAGGCTACTACAAAAGTTAAGATGATCGTTAAAACATTCATAGACAGTAAAATTTAAACACTGTCAGTGAAAAATAAATGCCAGAAAAAACAGGGCTTTCAGAGGCACTCAAAACCGGCTTGTGCTGAAATTGTCTACAATTTTGCGGACACTATTCCCCACTTTACACCACTCGATTTCTCATTTTGAATGTGGACATTAATCCAGTAGCACATCTTTTAATACTGCCATTTAACCAGGCATGGTATACCATGGCATTAGTTTTTATATCTACAGATAAACAATATTTATGGGAGACTTACTATATATCATCGCAGTCATCCTGATTATAGGATGGGTATTGGGAGCTTTTGTATTCAGTGCTGGAAGTATAATTCATTTACTTTTAGTGATTGCTATTATAGCTATACTGTTGCGACTCATTCGCGGCAGAAGTGTTTAGCGGTTATTCTGGATTCATTCTATGGGCAAGGCCTCACACCATCGTGTGAGGCCTTTTTTATGTACTACCCATCGTCAATAATTATCGCAGTATCTGAAGTATTAATTCGCTATATTAGTGTATACGAAGTCTTCTATATACATAATTTAATTACTTAACATTTTGTATCATGAATATTTTTGTCGCAAAATTAAACTTCAAGACACGCAAAGAAGAACTTGAAGCTGCCTTCGCAAAGTTTGGTCAGGTTACATCCGCCAAGATCGTTCGCGATAAAGAAACCGGCCGCTCGAAGGGCTATGGTTTTATTGAAATGACAAATGATGACGAGGCCAATAACGCTATTGCGGCCCTCAACGAAAAAGAATTTGATGGCAAAGTAATCGTAGTAAAGCCGGCTAACGCCAAGCCTGCTGCTTCTGGTAATTATTAATTCTTGTTGTTACTTCTATTAATAAAAGGGTCCTCTGATATGCAGGGGACTTTTTGTATTTATAGATATACCGCTTAGCATTTCTAAAAGTTAATTCTATATTTAACATCACTAACATTAACCCACACGTGAACAAGCAACTCCTCTCAGCACGCGTCATTGGTTTTTTTCTTGGCCCGCTATTATTTCTTTTTGCACTATTATTTATACCCGCAGATTTTATTTCGCCAGGAGCCAACAAGGTATTGGCTGTAGCTGCAATGATGATTACATGGTGGGTAACAGAAGCCGTTGCTATACCCGTAACAGCTTTACTGCCACTTGTACTGTTTCCTTTCATGAATGTGATGAATCCGAAGGAGGCAGCTTTACCGTATGCAGACCCTATTATATTTCTTTTTATGGGTGGCTTCATGATCGCGATGGCGCTCGAAAAACATAAGCTTCATGAACGCATAGCACTCAATCTCATTCGTATTACCGGCACGTCCGGTAATGGTATAATTATGGGATTTATGATTGCGACAGCATTTATCAGTATGTGGATCAGTAATACAGCTACGGCCATGATGATGTTGCCTATTGCGCTATCAGTTATAGAGCTTGTAAAAAAAGATAAAACGCAGTTGCCACATGAACTACCAAAGGCAGAGCGGAATTTTGCATTGGGACTAATGCTTATGGTAGGATATGCCTCTACGCTTGGCGGACTTGCTACCGTGATTGGCACACCACCAAACGTTGTTTTCAAAGGACTGCTTGAGCGCTTCTATCATGAAAAGATTGATTTTGGAAAATGGATGTTGCTCGGTGTACCGGTCGCTACAACTTTATTGTTAATGACGTACTGGATGATTACCCGATTTCTTTTTCCAAATCGTCTTGATAAAATTGAAGGATCTGATAAACTCATTGCAGACAAGCTGAAGGAAATCGGAAGCATTAAAAAGGAAGAGAAATATGTACTCGCCGTTTTTGCGATCACTTCATTCTTCTGGATTTTTCAGGAAGCTATAGATACCTATATACTTGGTAAAGAGATTCTGAATGACACAAATATAGCGATGATGGGAGGCATGCTCATGTTCCTGATACCGGTAGACCTGGCGAATAAAAAATTTCTTCTGGAATGGAAGGATACCAAGCAGATGCAGTGGGGTATATTACTTCTTTTCGGAGGCGGGCTTTGTCTGGCGGGCGGGCTTGAGCGTACCGGTGTCATTCAGGTTGTAGGCAACTGGATTGCCGCACAGAGTACATTTAATGTTTGGCTGGTTTTTATGCTGATCACAGCCGGTGTCGTGTTATCGGAATTCATGAGTAATGTTGCTTTGGTACAGATTTTTGTTCCCGTAATCTTTGGCATTGCAGATGGTTTAAAGGTGAACCCCATATTACTTGCGCTGCCGGTTACACTTAGCGCCAGCATAGGCTTTATGTTCCCGGTGGCAACACCTCCTAACGCGATCGTTTTTTCAAGTGGCTATATCCGGATAAAAGATATGGTGAAAGCTGGTTTTCTATTGGATGTATTGTCCATCCTGATCATACTCCTGGCATCTGTAACGTTGCTGGTATGGATATTCGGATAACCGCTGTAGCTTTGTATTCGAATAAAGGACATTGAGTTTTCCGGAAAATATACTTCCAAAGAGATTAAAAACATTCTGTCTGAAAAGAACCCGGGATGATGGCGGTTTACAGGTATATAACTGGTAAATTTAGAGACACATTCCGGTGAACTGATCATACGGGAAAGTGAATTGACAAACGATGCAATATTTACGCGACAAATTATACCCTACATCCATGAAGCAAAAAGTGCTGGCGGGCTTCCTGTTTGCATTTGTTGCTATCATACTGGCGTTAGGCATCACACATTTTTCTTTTCGCGAGATTCTGAATACGGTAGATGAACTCTCTGCTCCAAACGAAAAGATTACGATACTGAGCCGTGTATTTGAAGAGATCACTACGCTCGATCAACTCCAGCGAGCCGAGGCTATCAAGAATCCGCAAAAGCCTTATAAAGCTTTTCTGAATCAGTCCAAATCACTCTCGGTTATGATTGATTCATTAATGCTGATGTCATGGGACACGTTGCAACTGGAGCGGCTCCGGTCCATGAAAGATATACTTCATCAACGTAACAAACTTTTCTTTTCATACCTGAAATTAAAATCCAAGTATGCCGAGAAAAAACAATTCACCAAGCGACTCGATACACTTTCTACGATTATCGAACAAAGTCAGATTGACACCAGCGTTGTTACGACCCAACGCAAGACGATTACCACGTATACCGATTCCATCGTTCAAAAGGAACAGGAACGTTCAGGTCTAGGGAAGCTATTTGGAAAAAAGAAAACAACAGCTGTCCCTGAAACCCACATCAAAGTACAGGAAGAGTATAGTGTTAAAGTGGACACGCTGGCTTTTGCACGCCAGAATAAAGCACTGGAAGAAGTTGAGCGCATCATGCTTGACCTGGAAGCCAGCCAGCAGTCACAAAGTAAAAAACTACAGCATCGCGAACTGGAACTCATTCATGCAAACAGTCTTTTCATAAATCGTCTGCTGAATACATTGCATGAAGTTGAGAACGAAGAACTACAAAAAATGCGCGACAACAATAATCGCGCAGGTATACTCTTCAATCAAAGTATATCACGCATGAGTATATTGGTGATCGCGTTCTTCCTGATCGCTGCTATCCTGGTATATTTCATCTGGATCGATATCAGTAAAAGCAATTATTACAAAGAGCAACTGGAGCATGCACGTGATGAAGCGGAAGAACTTAGCAAGATCAAAGAACGCTTCCTGGCCAACATGAGTCATGAAATCCGCACACCACTTCAATCCATCATCGGTTTTGCAGAACAGTTGAAGAACAACCCGAAAAGTAATCACGAAGCGGCAGATGCCATCTATAGTTCATCTGAACATCTTCTGCATATTGTTAACGAAGTATTGGATTACAGCAGAATAGCTTCCGGTAATTTTTCGATTGTCAGTGAGCCGTTCAGGTTGCTGGAATTGGTACAAGAGGTTGAAGACGCGATGCATGTACAAGCCGACAAAAAGAATCTTACGTTTCTACTCGACACTGAACAAGCCACCGAACATACGGTTATAGGCGATCCATTTCGTCTTCGCCAGGTATTGTACAATTTATTGGGCAACGCCATCAAGTTTACACATCACGGCTTTGTAAAACTTACCATTAAAACGATCGAGTATGCCGATACATTAGCATGCAGGTTTGATATACATGATACGGGAGTTGGCATTCGTCCGGAGGACATTAAGAGAATTTTTAATCAGTTTGAACAAGCCGGATCCTCTATTCTGCAACAGCAAGGTGGTGGTTCTGGTTTAGGACTTACCATTGTGCGCTCGTTGGTGGAAGTACAGCATGGCACGCTGGAAGTATATAGTGAACCCGGTGTTGGTTCTACCTTTACGGTTCAACTTACTTTTGCAAAAGCTCCCAGCAATTCTGTTATACATGACCAGAGTCATGAATATATACCCTCCTCGCGTGCTGCTAAACCATTTCAAGGTAAAGTAATATTAGTAGATGATGATACCATGATTCTGAGGCTGGGCACACTCATCCTGGATAAGCATGCTATACCCAATACTATATATCAGCAATCTGAAAAATTATTGGCAGAACATCCTGACCCGGAAGTAACGCATATACTGATCGACATTCGCATGCCTAATATCAATGGTATAGATCTTTGCCATGCGTTGCGCAAAAAATATTCCAGTACCACAAAATTTATAGGGCTCACTGCTCACGTATTCCCACAAGACCAGCAAAAATTATTGGATGAGGGCTTTGATAAAGTATTATCGAAACCATTCCATGAATATGAATTGCTGAATGTACTCGATATCTCTGCAGCAGTATCTACGGCATCCCTGGCAGAAAGTGCTGTCATCGATTTTTCAGCGGTGCGCAAAATGACCATGGGCGATGAAGAGTTATTCCAATCGATCATCAATCAGTTTGTAGAAGAGACCGAAGCCGATCTTAATCGTCTTGAAGAGCAATTGATTTTAATGGATGCCGATCCTGTTCGCGAGATCATTCATAAACTCGCTGGCCGCGTAGGACAGATGGGCGCAGTTGCACTCAGTAAAAAACTTCGCAATATGGAGCACATCCTGATTGGTGGCGAGAAATTGAGTGCCCTATCAGACGAGATCAATGTCTTAAAAGATGAAGTCGAGACGCTGGTAAAAGGTGTTCGTGTAGCCGCAGAATAGTTTATTCTATACCGTACTTTTCCATTTTCAGGTATAGCGTTTTGCGATCGATGTTTAGTATACGCGCTGCTTTCGATTTATTATAGCGTGCTTCCTTCAAGGTACGAACGATCATTTCACGCTCTTGTACTTCCTGTAATGCCTTGAGATCATATACCGGTGCAGCGGGTTTACCTTTTGCCTCCAGTTCTTTTATCGCAGCAAACATCTCCGAAGGTATAGCTTCGGCATGCACCAGCTCACCTGTGGTAAGCAATACGGCACGCTTCACTACATTTTTAAGTTCACGCAGGTTGCCCGGCCAATCGTATGATGCAAAAATCGAACGCACTTCATCATCAAAGCCAATCACATTTTTGCCTAACTCTTTATTCGCACTGGTTCTGAAAAAATTCAGGAACTCCTCCACATCGTCATGTCGCTCACGCAAAGACGGAACGCGCATCTTAAATTCATTCAACCGGTGATAGAGGTCTTCGCGGAATTGTCCTTTGCGAACGCTTTCCTGCAGATCATCATTCGTTGCTGTAATGATGCGTACATCCACCCGGATCTCTTTATTACTTCCTACAGGCTGCACAATGCGTTCCTGTATCGCGCGCAGTAATTTTACTTGTACTTCATATGAGAGATTACCAACTTCATCCAGGAACAATGTACCACCATTGGCCATTTCAAACTGACCTGTCTTATCTTGTGAAGCTCCTGTAAAAGCGCCTTTCACATGTCCGAACAATTCACTTGCTGCAAGATCTTTTGAAAGCGCTCCACAATCTACCGCCACAAAAGTCTGCTTCGAACGTTTACTCTGCTGATGAATGGTTCGCGCTACATATTCTTTTCCGGTTCCGCTTTCTCCTTCGATGATCACCGACATATCGGTGGGTGCTACTAATCTTATATATTCGTGAAGTTGCTCGGATTGTACACTTTTACCTTGTACAAAGGCTCCGTTCGTTACCGGGGCAACGGACACTTCAGATATATTTCTCTTCTCTTTCTTTAAAGCCTGCAAAACGATCATGAGCAGTTCGTCCGGATTTACCGGCTTCGTGATATACTCGAATGCTCCGGCTTTAATAGCTTTTACAGCGGTGCGTATATCGGAGAAGCTTGTCATGATAATAACCGGAGTTTCGGGAGATATACTCTTGATCTCGAGCATTACATCCATACCGGTAGCATCAGGCAAGCGATAGTCTACCAGCACCAGATCAAATGAGCCTGAGGAGAAAGCCTTTACACCCTCCTTCCCTTTATGACTGAGTTGAACTGAGTATTTATGTTTTTTTAGAAACCCTTCCAATATCCTTGAAAAGGTAAGATCGTCTTCAATTACTAATATGCTTGCCATACTGGCCCGAAAAATAAAAAAGAAAGCCGGATAATTTCCGGCTTTCTTTAAATAAGGATTGTTTGGAAGAACAATTAGTCTACTTTCTTACCTTCTTTGTCGAACTTCACAGTTTTAGTTTCTGCTCCGTTTTTCAGTTCAACTTCGTATGTATTCTTTGTTTTGTCATGGTAAGCAGCATTGATCAACCAACCACGGTAATCTTCACCCTCCAATTCTTTTTTCACTGTTTGAGGCAGTTCTTCAGCCTTAATTTTAACTTTGTCACCTTGCAGTTGTGTTGACTCAGTAGCTGCAGCTGGAGCTGGTTCACTTGATACTTGAGCATTTGCAGCACCTATACCTGCAACTAAAGCGAAAACGAACAATACTTTTTTCATGGTTTTAATAATTAAGTTAAACATTCATTCTGTATAACTAATTATACAATTGTATGCCAGCGAAGACCAATATCAATAAATTACTGCATAACAATCACTTACATATCTTATAAAAAATAATTCCTGCAGTTTGTGTTGAATAGTTCTACAACCTGTTGGAAATCGTATACGTTTGTCTCATAGCGTAACACACTATATTTAGTGAAAGCACTTTATACCTTAGCGTTATCGTAACACATAGAAAATGTAGACATAAAAAAAGCTGACAAGCAATATTGTCAGCTATTCATGTTACGACATCAATGACTATAAATTTCTTTCCTTGATATTCTTATTTTCTTCAATTATGTATGCTAACCCCAAGCCTATACCACCGAAAATAAAGAGCATCGAGAAATAAGCTACTTCCTCTTCGAGATTAAAGTTACGCTCCAGTATATGACCGATAAAAAGACCGAGGCCCGCTCCTATTAATAATAAAGAGGCACGAAGTGGAAAGGATGTATTCCTGGGCTTCTTTATATTCAGAAATTCCGGACTCACGCCTTTTTCTATCATTGCCATACGTTCGATGTTATCATACTTGCGCAAGTAGATGATCATGGTAAAGACTCCGATAATAGCGATTATAGGAATCATGATTGCAAGAAATTCAATATTCATAGTGCTTCATTTATGGATTTGACGCTTTGACGCAACCTTTTATTACTTCGTTACAGCTCGCCTTGAAAAAGCTTTACAAAAAGTATATCAGGTAATTTCCGAAGAACGTGTAACTTCATTTAAATAACCTGCGTCAAACGGCAACATGATAATTGATCCGGATCTACCGTTTATTGACAGGATTCTGGCCGGGGAGCAGAACGCTTATGCCGAACTCATTGGTCGGCATAAAAGCTATGCATATACTATTGCGTTTAAGATACTACAGAATAGACCTGAGGCAGAAGAGGCTGCGCAGGACTCGTTTATTAAAGCATATCAGAATCTCAAGACCTTTAACCGGGAGGCCCGATTTTCTACATGGCTGTATAGAATTGTCTTTAATACTTCGATCAGTTATAAGCGAAAGAATAACAAAGTATTTCAAAGTATAGAGAATACGGTAGTGGTATATACTCAGGAGGGCGAAGGTTTACTTGAGAAAACGGATAAGACCAAGTACCTTAACCTGGCGATGGCCAAACTGAATGAGGCAGACCGGACTGCATTGTCTTTGTTTTACCTCGATGAATTTTCACTGGATGAAATTGCAGCGATCACAGGTATGCAGGCAAATACAGTTAAGGTCCGTATTCATCGCGCGCGCCAGCGACTGGCAGACGAATTGAAAGTTATATTGAACCACGAAGCATTAACTTTGTAGGACATGAAAAGAATATCACAAGCACAGGAAGATAAATTGTTGGATTACCTGGATGGCAACCTTGATGCTATAGTGGAGAAACAATTTGAGGATGAGATCAGCAGCAATGTGTTATTGAAAACAAGGCTCGAAGAATTGCGTGCTATGAATGCTATATTTCAAAACTTGTCATTAGAGCAACCTTCAAAAAATTTCACAGAGCAGGTTATGATGAAACTGGACAGTGCGCCAGCGTCATCAACATGGTCCATACGAAACGGTGTGCTTTTATTGGTTGGTGTTCTGGCTGCATTAGGTGCTATATCATTATTACTCACCACAGGTATATTTGATAGTACCACTACCATTAATCTGAATCAATCTGAATTGCCCAACAAAATACTACGTGAGCAGCTTCCATCTTTTACATTGAGCGGCAAGTTGATGATCAACATTATTATCCTGCTGAACATTGTACTGGCATGGATTGTTCTTGACAGGACAATTCTACGTCCTTATTTCCAACGAAGAATGCAGGCGTAGGATACCAGTGGCAATTCCTGCACGTATATAGTATATAATCCAGGGTATACTATAGAGGCTGCTAAAGTCCGCCTTCCGGTTGCTCCTTCGGCTCGGGGCATTCAATCTTCCATTCTCTGGAAAGAGCTATGGTTCCTTCTTTCGCTTTCTTGATTACTTCATCGCGCTTCTTGCTGAATTTACAGCCGATGTCCACGTAGCGATACTTGGCACCGTCTACCTTGAAATTGAAATGACATGTATTGGATGCCTTGTGAGTTTTCATACAGGAGAATTCTATATTCTCACCCTGATCATATCTTCTGAAACCTGTTATTACAATAATGGAAAGAAGAATACAATAAAAAGACGTTTTCATATTTTCAATTTCTATTATCCAAAGATAACAAAGGCAACAAGGATTTTAAAACGGCTCATATACAGCTGATCGGTTCTATAGACCACATAAATGATTTCAAAGCAGGCAAATGTATAGCACAAAAAAAAAGTCCATGATTAAAATCATGGACTTCAAATTTTGATCTCAGAATATATTAATACCTGTAGTAGTCAGGCTTAAAAGGGCCTTTCACTTCTACACCGATATATTTAGCTTGTGAATCGGAAAGTATATCCAGTTCAACACCAATTTTCTTCAAGTGGAGGAATGCTACTTTCTCGTCCAAATGCTTTGGCAACATATATACCTTGTTCTCATACTTATCAGAATGATTCCAAAGTTCCATTTGAGCCAATGTCTGGTTTGTAAAGGAGTTAGACATTACAAAAGAAGGGTGTCCCATAGCACAACCCAGGTTTACCAGGCGGCCTTCAGCCAACAGAATAACCTGACGGCCATTCTTCAATGTATATAGATCTACCTGAGGCTTAATCTCGTCTTTCGTAGCGTTCTTATTCAACCAGGCAACATCGATTTCATTATCGAAGTGACCGATGTTACAAACAATCGCCTTGTCCTTCATGTTCAGGAAATGACGATCAACAACAATGTTGAAGTTACCGGTTGCCGTTACCAGGATGTCAGCTTCTTTTACTGCATCATCCATTCTCTTAACAGCATAGCCATCCATAGCAGCTTGTAACGCGCAGATCGGATCGATCTCTGTTACGATAACACGCGCACCAGCACCACGCAAAGAAGCGGCAGAACCTTTACCTACATCGCCATATCCCGCAACCACCGCTACTTTACCAGCGATCATTACATCAGTAGCTCTGCGGATTGCATCAACGCAAGATTCTTTACAACCGTATTTATTATCAAATTTTGACTTTGTTACAGAGTCGTTGATGTTGATAGCAGGCAACGGCAATTTGCCATTGTGCATACGTTCAACAAGACGGTGTACACCAGTCGTAGTTTCTTCAGATATACCACGGATACCAGCCGCCAATTCAGGGAAACGGTCTAATACCATGTTGGTAAGATCTCCTCCATCATCGAGGATCATATTCAAAGGCTTGCCATCTTTGAAGGCATATAGTGTTTGTTCAATACACCAGTCAAATTCCTTTTCATTCATTCCTTTCCAGGCAAATACAGGAATTCCGGCAGCAGCAATAGCAGCAGCAGCGTGGTCTTGTGTCGAGAAGATGTTACAAGATGACCAGGATACTTCAGCGCCAAGCTCAACAAGGGTCTCAATCAATACAGCAGTCTGAATAGTCATGTGAAGACAGCCAGCGATACGAGCGTCTTTTAATGGCTTAACTTTGCCGAATTCTTCGCGAAGGGCCATTAAACCTGGCATTTCAGCCTCTGCTAACGTGATCTCTTTTCTTCCCCAGGCAGCCAGGGATGGGTCTTTCACCTTGAATTTAAGTTTTTCGTCTACAGTCATTTTTAATATGGATTTTTCTTTAAACTGGGAACACAAAAGTACAACAAAGGTTTGACATTGATGGCAATAAAGGTGAGCTACTGGCAGGCTTCATAAGCTTCATATCGCTCTGAACTATTGATTTTGGATCGCTGTTAGGCAGTGGAAACAAAAAATAATGGAGAAGCCTATTACGATGAAGCCTATTACAATTTTAAATAAGCCTACGATCAAAATTGATGTTGTATCAGACGTGGTGTGCCCCTGGTGCTATATAGGAAAGCGCAGGTTAGAAAAAGCGATGCAGGAACTCTCAGCTAAATATACCTTTGAAGTAGAATATCATCCCTTCGAACTGAATCCGGAGATGCCCGTAAACGGCACAAATCAAAAGGAATATCTTACTGAAAAATTTGGAAGTGAAGATCGTTATGAGCAGATCACAAACCATACTACACAGGTTGCTGCCGCTGAAGGATTAAAATTCGATTTCGATAAGCAAGCTATATCTCCCAACACACGAAAAGCACATGCGATTGTCCAGTTAGCAAAATTAAAGAACAAAGCTATAGCAGTCGTTGAAAATTTATTCAAAGCATACTTTACGGATGGTGTAGATCTTTCAGACGATAAGAATTTGATCGCAATAGCTGTTCATGCAGGCCTGGATAAACAAGACGTTGAGAAAGTTTTAGCAGAGGAAGCTTCGTTGTTGCAGGTGGCTTTACTTGAGAAAGAGATGTCTAAACTCGGTATCAGTGGTGTGCCGTTTTATATTATCAACAACAAGTACGGTGTTTCTGGAGCACAACCTTCAGAAACGTTTATAAATGTTTTTAAAGAAGTAAGTAAAGAGGTTGCCGCTGGTGACGCCTGTGATGTTGATGGTAAAAATTGCTGATCTTATAATAAAAATAGAATCGTTGTGATATAGATCATAACGATTCTATTTGATCTTCGCCAGGTCTTCGTGTGTTACTATGGCTGTAACGACACTTGCCTTATCACCTTCGATCCTCGTCCATACCGAAGTAATCGTACCTTTGTTAGCAGATGTGTAGCAAGTAGCAGTAGCAAGGTTTGTTGTGGCAAACGGGGTCTCACTGATCTTAATGTTTTTAAAACTGGATCCGCCATCGATTGAGTATGCGAGATAAACATCTGTTTTATCATCCTCGTCTTTCCCGAAATATACTATATATACATAACCCGTAACCTGATCTACTGTGAGCCAGGGACTATACTGATGCCCTATAGCAGCATTGTCATTTATAGCTAGCAAGGAAGTCCAGTTATCCCCAAAATTATGAGACCGAACAAACAGCACGTCACTCTCCTGGTGTAGCCAATCTGACCATACTAAATATAGACTTCCTCTGTAAGGGCTTTTGCTTCGATCTGTAGATAGTACAGGTGCGCTATAGCATCGCTTACCACCTTGCGTTTTTTCATCACATCCTTCCGACTGCCTCACAATGGCTATATCATTTGAAAGCCAAAGCTTTCCATTGAATGAACGATCTAAAAAGATCTTACTTTGATTTGACCATGCACAATACTCCTTGCCGTCAGCACCGATGGTAGTCATAGCGCCCATAGTGGTGTTACGATCATCGATACAATTTCCAGGTGTTTGTGAAAGCTCGAGTGTTGAACTCCACTTCTTGCCGTTCGAGGATTTACTTAACTGAATGTAAGAAAGGCAACTGGCCTCCGCACTGCTATATTTATCGAACTGTGCATAGGTAAGATAAATGTTGTTCTTATCATCGATGATGGCGTTAGGACCAACCTGATCTTTGGTCGATTCGGCATTTACAGGAATTCCTTCGCTCCAGGTTACACCTCCGTCATCAGATGTATAGCTTATAATTCTATGAGCTCCATTTTCGTTTGCCTGTAAAAAGTAATACAAGCCACCTTTGCTATCTGCGATCAGTGTAGAGTTATTACCGTTTTTAAAAACAGTGGATGCTTTCTGCCACGCAGTGCCGCCATCAATACTATAAAAGACAGTGTTGCCTGCTGCTACGGCTATATTTTTAGGATTTCTGGGGTTGAATGCGATTGAAGTTTTACAACCTGTGTTTTCTACTTCAGCAACTTTTGTGTTTTTAATCTGAGCGGTAGCCCCGATGAATTTCAAAAAAACGAGAAACGCAATAAATACTTTACGCATACGGTAGGTATAATGTACGCTATAAAAATAGTATACACCGGCATAACTATAGCATCTGCCGTATCAGATATTCTGAATTTCATCTACATTTCTTTCCAGAAGATAGTGATTACTGTTTTTTCTCGACAGAAACAGAGCCTGTTTTAGTTTTAATAAGATATAGACCGGAAGGCAATGACGACAAATCAATTTCAAGCTGTGTTCCTGAAAGCACCTTTATAACAACTTTGTCATTAACCGATTTTCCTGAAGCACTGAACACCATGATTTGATCGAGATTAAGGTTGTCATCATTACTGGTCAGTATCACGTTCCCCACCGTAGGATTCGGAAATATAGTATTCTGACGTGCGATGTTCACGCTCTCTACAACAGAGTATTCATACACACCATCGTAGTCAACTTGCTTTAATCGGTAATAGCTTGTACCCAGCATAGGCAACTCATCTGTCTCTTCATAGTTTACTTTCGTATTTGAGTTACCTGATCCCTTTACTTTGTTCAGATTTTCCCAGAGCGCACCATTTGTTGACCGTTGTATTTCGAAGTAGTCGTTATTGGTTTCAGAAGCAGTCTCCCAATTCAATTTTACTTTTCCTTGCACAGCCGTTGCTTCAAATGAAATAAGCGTAACGGGCAACGGTGTTTGACTTATACTGGCAGTGCCCAGCGTAAATCTTCTGCCGTTTGTGATAGCGGTTACACCTGCAAATTGATATATATTACTTCCTAATGAAGTGGCCCCTGATATTGGAGTCTCATCGTTGAATAGACCATCATTATCTGTATCTACTAAAAGTCTTAAATCGGAAGTTGTTACTGTACCCTGGCCCGTTAAGTCCCAACGCATGGTAATACTTCCTACATCTACTGCTGTACCCGCTGCGTTTGTCTCTGTAGCGCGCCATACGCGGGTGTATCTCGCCTGCACTCCGGCAGGAACATCTGAAGAATTCAGAGCACGCAGATTTCCATTGTCATGCCCCCAGATTAAAAATTCATTATTACCCAAATTACTCGGAGTCGACACTCTTAAAATTCCTGCTCCTTGAGAGTCGTTGTGTATATTCGAGGCATCTACTCTTCCTATCCCGGCAACATCATAATCATAGTTTCCGTTGGCCGGATTATCCATAGTATATATATCATTGCTGGATAGGGTGAGGCTATATTTTGCGGCCAGGTAGTTATTTACCATAATCCGCTGAGCGGAATTCAGGATCGTCGAATATACGATTACTTCACCGATTGTCGCCTGAGAATTCAGTGTGAAACTGTTCCATCCGCCAATCTGCAAACTACCCAGAACTGTATTTGGGGTTGCCGTTCTGCTTACGCTTAACGTACCATTGATGTGAATTTGCTGAGAACTAGAGCTGGACTGATACCATGTGTTGACAATTTTCATTTGTCCTGCCGGTAGCCATCCATTGGCGTCATCAAGGTCATTATTATAAAAATAATTCCTGACGCCTCCACTCGCTAATTTCAGAATTCCATAAGACTGATTATTGTTTGTGGATCCATAAAAAAAGAGTGCATCATCTGTTGCCGTTGTTGGCGTTGATGCACAGATAAAAACAGTCCTATCGGCAGTGCCTGACGGAAAAGTTGCATCGCTGCCCGTTAAGTACCCTGTATTATTGAATGTAACTCCGCTTGCACTATAGGTGGCAACGTTCGCTATATTCTGCGTTACGTTCACGCCATTACCCGATTTATCGTACCAGGTAGTAACGGTACTGCCAACAGTCGGATTTGAACCATTTGAATTTACCCGTTGCCCATCAAGCCATAGTTCCAACGTACCTGTTCCGATGCCTACACCACCAGGACCAGTTTGCGCTAAAACAGGAATTTTAGCGAATAACGCTAATTGGGCTATTGCCAGGCAGGTATAGAATATCTTTATCATAGTCTTCTGATGCCGTAATGAAAAGTGATCTGACGACCACAATTTTACAAAGGCATTCAACAAATGAAGGAAGTAAAGTTAGAAATACACTTACAAAAAGAGAAATTAACTTTTACTCAAATACTGACAAACGTGATGTTTTGCCGAAACGCGTCAATTAATAGCTACGGATTCTTAATTTTACAGATACATCTTATAGAGGTATTATTAAAGTATAAAATGGACGTTAATTGAGTTCAAATTCTTTGTTATAAATACAAGATTTAGCTTTCTTGACGCCTCATAAACCTAAAAATCATGGTAAAGAAAATTTTTACAGTTATGTTACTCGCCTTGTCACTTACAGGGTATGCGCAAAAGATCAAAATCGTTGAAGGCAGCTTAGCGCCTTTGAAAGGACAAAAGTCTGTAAACACTCAGTTCACTTATGATAACATGCTTATCGGTGGAAAGGGTCTGGAAGAAAAAGCTTATATCGAAAAGAGAAAGAAAGAGCTTGACGAAAAAGAAGCCGGAAGAGGTGATAAGTTCGAGCAAGCTTGGGTCTCAGACCGTAAAGAACGCTTCGAACCTCAGTTCCGCGAGTTATTCTCTAAGCATTCCGACCTTTCTACGGTTGATGAAAAAGCTCAATACACTGTAATATTTCACACTACTCGTACAGAGGTTGGATTTAACGTTGGTGTAGCAAGCAAACCTGCTTACATCGATGCGGAGATACTCGTGGTTGAAACTGCTAATCCATCAAAAGTTATTGCTAAAATAACAATGTTGAAATCTCCCGGAGCCCAGGCTATGGGAATGGATTTCGAAACCGGAGCACGTTTACAAGAAGCGTATGCTAAGGCTGGTAAAGAGTTAGGTAAACTAGTTTCCAAAGAGACAAAATAATTCTTCCACTGTGTATATTCGAAGAATATTATGGGCAGCCTGTTAGGCTGCCCTCATTTTTTCTCAGAATCCTCCCCAATGTGAGTAATATTTACACAACATACCAATAAGTGAGCTTTTGGCCGTTTCTCATTTCGAAGCCATAAATACGATATCAGTCGCTATAAACTACTGCTTATCTCCGGTTTAGTAAACCTCTCAACAGATTGTACAAAAGTTTGAAGAAGGGTTATCAAAACTAAACAATAAGGCTATGATCAAGAGAATAGTATTTGCACTGCCCGTTATAGGTATGCTTTGGAGCTGTGGTACCAAAGAGAAAGAACAACTTCGTGCACAAGTAGATTCACTTCGCACTGAACTTCAAATGAGCCAGCAAACTGCTGCTACATTAGAAGAAGTTGGTTCACTTATAGATTCTATCGATGCAAGCAGACAACTGCTTCGCACAGATGTTGTAGAAGGAACTTCTTATAAGGACTATAAGAGCCGTCTGCAAGCTATCAACCGCCACATCAGAGATACAGAAGCTAAAATTGCTGAGCTTGAAAAATCAGTGAAGACTTCCAAGAATTCTTCTGCTGGCTACAACGCTACAATCAAGCGTCTGAAAAATGATCTAGAAGTAAGCACTCAACAAATTGCATCACTGCAAACAGAAGTTGAGAAAATGCGTGGTGAGAATCAACAACTTGCTATGACTGTAAGCCAAAAAGATTCTACTCTTGCTGAAAGAGAAGGCATGATCAAAATGCGCGAACAGGATGTAGCAAATCTTGAGAACAAAGTTGTTGAAATCAACGCTCAGGCTAACAAAACTCAGGCTGACATGTACTATGCACAAGCTGCTGCTTTAGAAACTGCTGCTGCACGTACAAAGTTTGCTCCTAAGAAGAAGAAAGAGACTCAACGTGAAGCTTTGGAATTGTACAAGCTTTCCTTATCACTTGGTAAGACTGAGGCTCAAACTAAAATCGAAGAATTAGAGAAAGCAATAAGTTAGGTTAATTGCTCAGACAGGTAGGTTAGAGTAGAGTTAAGGTGGCACCCAGGTGGGGTGGCACCTTTCCTTATTTATAGGGGTTCTGTATCTATACTATTATAGATACAGTTTGATCTATAGACTATTACTTCTATAAACCTATACTATCTGTTATCAATAAACTTCCTGATTTTCCGATCGATCTTACCAAACTGAAGTTTCTCTAACTCTTGTGCGGTAGCAAAGTATATCTCAGGAACAACGCGAAGGCGTGCCTGAAATATCGCAAAAAGTTTTTGTTTGATGTCTTCCTTCATTTCTTCGCTTACTAGCAAATGAAGTTTTAACTCATCGGTACCGAGTTCTCCTGTGGATGCTTCCACTACGTAATCACGAATAGAAGACATCTCATTCAGCAACTCAAACACACCCGGAGGGTATATCGTAGTTCCTTTTAGCTTGATGAGTTGCTGTTTCCGTCCGAGTACCGGACCTAGACGCGATGTAGTTCTGCCACATGCACAAGGCTCGGTATAGGCAACCGCTATATCTCCAGTCTTATACCGTAGCAGTGGCATACCCTGTACCCCTAGCGTTGTAATCGTCACTTCACCAGGTCGACCGTTGCTTACCGGCATACCATCATCACCGATCACTTCTAGTATCAACAATTCCGGATGATGGTGCCCTCCTGCTCCATGCGTACATTCTGTAAAAGCAGTTTGCATCTCAGTAGACGCATATGTACTATATAGTTGAATATTCCATGAGTCCTTAATTCTTTGGCCGATGATATTCAAATCAAATGAGCCAGTACGCAATCCCTCGCCTATACATATAGCTTTCTTCACTGAGCTCTTGTTGGGATCAATACCATTTTGCTTTGCAAACTCGATTAGCTTAACAATGAAAGAAGGTACCGCTACCAACGTTGTTGGATTCAATCGTTCGATCGTCTCCCACTGCATTGCGGGAAGCCCCGGGCCTACACGCACGAGGCCCGCACCAAGTTTACGAATACCTTCATAGTACGCTATACCTGCCATGAACTGCCGATCGAGAGTAAGCATCAACTGGTATAGATCATCTTGTGTGCCATCAGCACATGCGAATGATATACATTCGTTGTATGCCAGGCGATGGAGATCACTATCCGTTAACGCGAGCGTTACCGGTTTACCTAACGTACCGGATGTACTTGCGAATTCAACGATCTCGCTTTTAGGAACACACAAAAAATCCCAGTTATATTGCTGAAGATCATCCTTTGTCGTTGCCGGAATGTTGACGAGATCCTCCAGGCTTTTTATAGCCGCTATATCTATATTGTTCTTTGCAAAATGTCTTTGATAAAAGAGAGAATACTCCTTCAGGTAAACCAACAGTCCCTGCAGTTTGCCTTCCTGAAATCTTTTGATTTCAGCTTTTGATTTGAATTCTATTTCCGGTGTGTGTTTCATTGCTCAATAATGACTACTGCGCACGCCATAGCTTTTACGTGCGAGAGTGATACATGTATTCTATTCCAGTTATTCTTAACAGCCTGATCGTAAAAATTACCATGAAGTTTTATACCCGGCCTTCCAAGTTCATCTTGAATAACCTCAATCTCATAGAGATCATGCCCAGCTAGTAAACCTTTTCCAGTTGCTTTTAAGAAAGCTTCCTTCGCGGCAAACCTTACCGCATAATGTTCATGTTTGTTTGCTTTCGATTCACAAAAAGAAATTTCTGCTTTCGAAAAAACTTTTTCTGTGAATCCATTTCCCCGGCCGATATGCGCTGCCACACGCTCTACTTCAATAATATCGATGCCTGTGCCCAGAATCATTTAAGTTGCTCCTCAGCTTTTTTAAGATTCTTCTCCATGTGTTCGCGCTCCTGGAGTGTGGCAACCTCTTTTGTTAAGCCCTCCCTATATTTCTGTGCAGCAGCACTATATTGCTCATGATCGAGGTAGTAATCTCCCGCCAGCATATAGGCATGATATGAATTAGGATTCCACACCACAAGACTATCAGGTTGTATATCTGTTCGCGGATTAAATGGAAAGCGATACGGATGGAACTTACGATAATCCTTATAGGCAGATGTAGTCAAAAAAGTATCAGCAGGAATCGTCAACGTAGCTTCATAAATTTCTTCATCACGTTCCATCTTTCTTGCAAAAACTTTATTCAGATCGTAACAAACAAATTTACCCAACTGCCAGGGCGCAGTAGAAATCCACACGAGTCTTTTTTCAGGTTGAAAAATTATACCGTGATGTGCCACGAGTTGGTTAATAAGTTTTTCGTTACCCAACCCTATATCTTTACCACCCAATCCTTTTTGATTACGAAGTATAGATGCTGTTTTTAACACGGAGTTCTTTCCGTTTTCCTGCAACAATTCCTCTACACGCTGAAATCTATAAGGTGAAGCGCTGGTACGAATGTGCTCCTGGTTGAGTGGAGTTTGTCCTAAAACTTTTCCAAGAAAATGATTTGTACTAACAATCTGATCGCCGTTTACTTCGTAAAAATCTATACCCTCAGGAGTCTTCTCAATGATAGAAGCTTTTCCATCTTTTGCTGAGCCTATCAGAAAAGATTCGGCTACGAACATTTTATGTTTCTCTGCTATAGTATACGCTTCCTTTATTGTAGAAGCATACTGTAATATTTCTCGCGCTACCAAGGAGACAGGTGTTGCTGAAGCAGACGGCACATCTGATTTCGCAGCATTGATCGTAACAGTCAACCCTTCCGCATTCATACCCGACAACACTCCGGTCATACCACCGAACGTTACCATCATAAATTTATAGCCCTTATCAGGATTATAGAAAGCAACGATCTTATCACGTGCAAAATCATCTCCTACATAAAAATCAAAATTACGACCGATGATTAATGTACTGTCCTCCGAGCGTGAATCCCAGGTAGCAAAGGCAGTGCATCCTACCAGCGACATGTTTTGCAACGCATGCCCTATATCATGCGCTGCATGATAATTCAGAATACGCTGATATGGTGGGGCGATGTCATCAAAGTCGTGGGAAGCAACTTGTGATACTCCATAAATCTCAAGTTTATACTCGTCAGATATATTCTTGTCCAGATCGCGGTTAAACCATCCTACAAAATACTTCAGTATACTCAGATAAAAAGAGGAAGGAACAAGACGATGGAGCTGATTGGTAAAAACCTCTTCTTGATATTGCACCAATTCATGTGTAAGCTTACCATTCACTACGCCACGTTCAAACGGAGCTCCCTCTATATATAGTTCATATAAACCACTCTCACTTTTACGAAACCAGTTATTGCCGATGATATATAAACCCGAATCAGGTTGTGTAACTTTTACATCCAGTATAGCCATGGATGCCGGTACCGGAGGATCAACTTTGGCAACACTGCGTACATATAGCAGCAGAATTACCAGAAGCAACACCAGGACAGCGAGAATCCACGCGAAAATCTTAGCTAACTTTTTGAGCATCTTTAATTTTTTCAATCAGGTGATCAAGACCAACAAGCTGCGCACACGTCATAATCGCGCTGATCGTTACTCCCAATACACCGTGCATGTTTATATTCTGTCCTGTTAACAACAGGTTTGGGATTTTCGTTTGAGGCGCTATAAAAGTCTTTAATGGTTCGCGATAATCCTTGGCATAGCCGTAGAGGGAACCATCGTCTGTACCAATATAATCGCGCGCTGAAAGCGGTGTAGCACAGGTATAGGACTTGATGGATTCTTTAAAACCTGGAAAATGCTTTTCAACCATATCAAAAAGCTTCTCTGCTTTTTCACGTTTAAAAGCTTCATAATCTTCTCCACGGTTATCTTCATGCGACACCGTGTTAAATGTATTCTGCCATTTTTTAACGTCTTCCATTTTCATGTACGACATCACCGTAATACCTTCTGCATAATCAGGTGATCGTGATGAAGTGGTAAAGAATAGTGCATATCCTTTCGGCCACGTTTCATCGGTATATTTATCACCACACCAGGCGTTCTCTTCAGAGAAATAATAGAAGTTGCTATTGATATACTTGAAGGAGTCTTTCTTCATTACCACGTTCGCATAGAATACAGATATCGTGCTCTCCAAACTTTTCAATCTTGAGCGATATGCGTTTTTAATCATCTGCGTCTCCGTCATCTCCACAGTCTTCAGTGGATGTACGTTGGAAATAAAAGTGTTTGCGTAATAACGTTCCCCACCTTCCGCTTCAGCGTATACAATCTTTCTGTCCTCTTCTTTCAGCTTCACGATCTTCACATGCTTCACCACTTTACCACCCCGTGATGTGATCTCACGCGCGAGAAGTCTGGCGATCTGCGAACCTCCATCTACAAATTTCCAGGAGCTTTCAACATAATGATTTACGATCAATGCATGAACAAAGAGCGGAGTCTTGTATGCATCACCGGCATATAGCAGATTCGTGCCTGCCAATACCGTTTGTAACTTCTTATTCTCCGTTAAAGATTCAAGGAAAGTTTGTGTATCCGTCTGGTATGCTTTTGACGAATCGGTGTATGATCCAGCCTGTACGTTGTAAAGCGGAAAGTTCTTACAGATGTCTTGTATCGTTTCGCAATATTTATGAATGGCAGGCCCTTCATTCGGAAAGTACTCCACCATCTGGCGGATAAAATTATCATAGCCTTGCGCATACTTATAAATGGTAGGATCTTCCCCGAAGATTAATCCATCAACAAAATCCTCGTCCATTTTACGCAGCTTCAGTTTATCCATAATACCGAAGTATTTGAAAAACTGGTATAGGTTCTGTCCTTCGTTAAGACCGCCAACGTAATGCACGCCCGTGTCGAATATTACTTTCTCGCGTGCAAAGGTTTGGAGCATACCTCCTATCTGTTTGTTCTTTTCAAGGACACAGACATTATAACCTTCCTTGGCCAGGATTGTACCACAGGCGAGACCGCCCAATCCGCTACCAATAATTACTACATCGTATTGCTGCATTTGCTATTTGCTACTTATCCGAATTACTACCATCAATCTTTACTAATGTCCTTGTCGTCTGTGCCTGTTCATGAGGCTATTTTCCGAATCACAAAAATAACATTGGAAGTAAACTTTGTATCATCTACCTCCTCTACTTTCATCCCATATTCCTGTGCTAAATGCCTGATTTTCTTACCTGAAATGAAATTAAGCTCATTTTCGGATTTATTAAACTTCATTACTTTAATCGAAAAGAATTCGGTGAGCTTTGTTCCCTTGTGACGCTCCTTGAGATCTGCATTCCCATCGCGAAGAATGAGCATGCCCCCGGGATTCAAAGCGAGGAAACATTTCACCAGGAGTGCATCTTGTGCTGCGGTGGTGAGATAATGAAGTACATCGCTGATGATGATAACATCATAATCTTCTACCGGGAAAGTTGTTGCATCACCACAAAAGAATCGAAGGCGATCTGTTTTCAGATACCCGTTGCTCGCTGTGGCTATTTTATCTTCATCGTAATCCACACCTGTAATGGTGCGCTCCTCTGACATGAACTGGAGCATATAGGATAAGAATCCATATCCACAACCCATATCAAGAATAGAAGCCTTGGCAGGTATCAGCTTCTCGAAAGGTATATAGTTCTTTTCCAAACGAAGCTTCACGCGCATATACCACTCCAGCACCGGACCTTTGTAGATATAGTTTGAGATCAATCGCTTTGCAAAGTAATCGGGTGTTTCAAGTTCACGCGACAGGGTTTTATACTCTTCTTTAAAATACCGGCTTACTTCTTTGGTGCGCTGCGAATACTTTTCACCAAAGCGTATATCATTCGCTTCTATAGCCGGAAGAAATTTTAATGTGAGCGGTTCTGCGTTTAGAATAAAACTGCCTTTTGGTATAGCATCACTTGCACCATGAATCAGCAATGGTCGAATAGGAATCTGAAATGTTTCTGCAAGATAGAACGCACCTTTGTGAAAGCGTTTGATCTTGCCATCGGCAGCGCGCGAACCTTCCGGGAATACAACAATGGAGTAACCTTCTTTCACACGATCTCTTAATCGCTCAACACTGTCTTCTGCACCTTCACTTACGGGATAATAATCTGCCAGCCGAACAACACCTCCAAATATAGGTGAGTCCCAAACCCACTGATTTGTAAGCAATATAAGTTTGGGGTGCAACATTACGGTGAGTAAAATATCAAGGAAGGATGTGTGATTGGCAATGATCACACTGGGGCGCGCAAACATGTCGGGAGTCAGCCCTATAATTCGTTTCTTAACATTGGGCTCTACATATATAACAAGCCACGCGCACGCTTTGAGTAATGTGTGATAGAACAGTTTGATCCGTTGCTTACCTACCGGGATGAGCTTGAGAACAAAGCCTAATACTGTTAACAATAAAGCACCGCCTACAAAAAAGCTATAGGTAACAAATGTTCTAAAAAAACTAAGTAAAGTAATCGGTGTAAAACCTTTTGCAGTACGATTTGTAATTAACGTACGGAACAAAAACGGCATAATCGTTTGCGCCATTATAAACACGCATACTATACCAATGATAGATATAGCCGCTATAGACCTTAGTGCAGGATGTTTTGCAAAGATGAGTACACCCAAGCCGCAGATCGTTGTTATAGCAGACAGAAAAATAGATGTTCGGATTGTAGACAGGACTTTCTTGCCTGTTTGATATTCCTGCTGTAAACCATCCATGGTAAAGATGGAATAATCATCTCCCAAGCCGAAGATGAACGTTGAGATCATTACATTGATGATGTTAAATTCGATGCCTGCCAGTGCCATGATTCCCAGAATCCAGATCCACGTAATGAGCATGGGCACAAACGTAATCAACGTAAGCTCTATACGCCCGTAGGAAATCAACAAAGCGACAAACACGAGAATGGAAGTAAAGGTCACGATGAAATTAAAATCACTATGAACATACTCCACAAACAAGTTGGTCATCATCTGGCGGTCGACTCCATGTGCGGGTGTTCTCTCCAGTTGCTGGTATACCGCCTTCTTATTTTCAGGCTTTACATTCGCTAAAGTTATCACGGTAGCAACACCATCCTTTTCAATAATGAAGTCATCAAAAAAAGCTGTGCGCAATGACTGTGCATCTTCGGATGATATAGGTTTAAAAGTGCGCGTGATCAGCGTATCAAAATTTTGCAATACCCGTGGTGAAAAGTGCAGCGTCTCTCCTTCTTCGTGTACAACTTTGCTGAGGGCTTCTTTACGTGAATCATTCCAGAATGTATTCCAACGTGCTATACGTACCTGCTGCAGCGAATCAGAAATCATAAAGGATGAAACCGATGACACTTTCGTGACCAATCCCGATCGTTTCAACTCATCAAGTACGGGCATGGTTTGTTCATTCCTACGAAGTGCCTTCTCCAATGTATTTCCATCCGATACTACATATACTGCAGTAAGCGATGATTTACTGATTGTCTCGAGCCGTACTTGTGCTGCCTGGGTTTCCGCCTTCATGAAGTTGAGCTTGCTCATGTCTGAGTTGAATTCAACTTGCCCTGCGAAGTAAAAGAACACTGGTGTTAAAATGAGAATGCCGTATACCAGATATTTATTGGATTCAAAAGAAAAAGACGTGATGCGTTCAACACGGGCGTTGCTTTTATGACCTACAAACAAATCTTCGCGAACCAGGTGAGGTAAAAAGATCAGCGAGCATAACGCTGCACCAATCAAACTCAATCCAGCAAATAAACCTATATCCCCTAATACTGTAGCATTCGTAAACTGAAGACAAAGAAAAGCGAGTACCGTGGTAGTGCTTCCAATCGTAAGCGGCTTCGCTAACTCTTTGATAACATGTTTGGCAGAGTGTTCTTGCCGCAGTATAGTTAGGTAGTGTAATGAATAATTAACTGCTATACCCAAGACTATAGCTCCAACTGCCAGTGCTAAAATTGAAAGCGTGCCTTGCATCAACGCAATGCAGCAAAGCGAAAACAAGGCGCCAAAAAATACCGGCACCATCATCAGTAAAGGCACGCGCTTCTTTCTGAAGAAACCGAGAATCACCACCATGAGCAAAATCATCATGATGCTTAGTGTAATGATCGTATCGCTTCGAAGTTGTTGTGCATTGCCTACCGCTACTATAGCCGCTCCGAAATAAGAAGCCATTAACTGGTCGTGGCCTACAGAAGTCTCATCAACAATATTTTTTAAAACCTCCACAAATTCAGAGTTGTGGCGCGTTTCGGCAGGAGGATACGCTGGCTGTAAAAAGAATAGTATATGCCGGTGGTCCTTTGTAATTATATAGTTATCGTATAGCTCAAAGTTTTCATCGTACTGAAGCTGCTGTAACTTCTTAAGTGCAAGAAAAGAAAAGCCAAGCGGATCCTGCACAATGATTCTTTTGGTAACTATACCGGAAGGCGATATCAATTGCTGATAATTATTTTGAAGAACCTTGCGTGCAACTTCGGGATGCGTCAGTGAATCGAGTTGCTTGTAGTCCTTTTCATCCAGGTATATAGGCAGCGCCTGTTGTATGGAGTTAAAGACTTCCATCACTTTTTGATCATCTACTTTCGCAGAGATCTTTTTCACAAAAGGCTTCAGTTCGCTTTCCATACGCACAACCAAGGAGTCCGCGAAAGCAACTAAACTATCCGGCTGTGGCTGTGATGTACTGTCCTTCATGGACACCATAACCACTACGCGCTCTACAAACTTTGAATTACGGAAGATATAGTTCAGCTTTTCTACACGCTCATCATCCGGGAAAAATTTAGTAATGTCTTCTTCCAGCTCAATGCGGGAAGCACCCCAGCTGATCAGCACAAGGGTACCGACAAAGACAGCCCAGAAGGTTTGCCTGCGTCTTTTAAAAAAATTATAAATGGCTAAAAAAATCTGTTCCATAAAATACACGCATCGGATATAGCATCCGTGTTATATACTACTTTATACTTTGTCTGCTATATCTCGGCTCTTAACTGCATCAATCTTAAAAATCTTCAGCAGTATATAGGTTACCAGTCCAAAACCAATTCCTGCAACAATGGAAAGTGTTACCGCGCCCACTACATACTGTATAAAATTATTATGAACCATCTCCAGTGTAATGCCACTGGTAAATGAAATCAATTGCGCCTGATCGCCCATCCAGATCGCTCCTGTTCTATGGCTTAAAAAAAGAATCAGCGGGATCATCGGAGGAATACTAATGTTCGCGGCAATAATGACCAATGCTTTATTGAGACGAAACGCAAACGCCAACGCTATTGCTATGGCAAGTTGAAATCCCCACAATGGCACAATTCCCATGAAAACTCCAAAACCGACGGAGGTAGCCTTTACTGCTGCGGACTCGTCAGGATTGAGAAGTTGCTCGCGAACTATTTGCCTGAAGTTTTTTTTTTAATGCTCCGGTATAGATCGCGGGGTTTATAGTATAGGAGGGCTAACGTGACGAGTACTGTATTCAGAATGCTGATCCTGGTAAAATCTTTAAAGGGACGAAAGTGTGAAATGCGTTCACCTTTCTCCGCATAGAAAACGCGTACAGGTACTTCTGTAATTTCTATACCACTCCATACCGCACGTACCATCACCTCGATTTCAAATTCAAACTTCTTCGTCATGAATTTAAAATTCTGCAACAGTTTAACAGGGTATAAGCGATATCCGCTTTGCGTATCGCTCATCTGCACTCCGGTTTCAACCTTAAACCAGAAGTTAGAGAACTTATGTCCGAAACTACTTTTACCAGGAACACTTGCCTGGTCCATGTTGCGCGCGCCCATGATGATAGCCTGCGGGTGCTGCTTTAATTTTTCAATAAACTTCGGGAGGTCTTCAGCAAAATGTTGTCCGTCCGAATCGATGGTGATTGCATAATCATATCCATACTCAACGGCTTTTTTAAAACCCAGACGCAGTGCATGACCTTTACCTTGATTCTTTTCATACTGCACTACTTTTACCGATGGATACTTGCTAAGTATAGCGGGCGTGCTGTCGGTGGAACCATCGTTCACTACCATGATGTGTGTTGTAAAGCGCATCACATCTTTCAAAACATTCTCTAATGTCAGGTGGTTATTATAGGTGGGTATAAGAACACAGACCTTATGTTTTTCGAATGCTTCGTTCATATAGCCTGCAAGGTTCCCTTGAATTTGAAAAATATAGTCGCTCCTGCAAAGAGCGTAGCAGTCACGATATAGGTATCATTTTCTTCCTTAGTCGTTAGCGTCACTTCTATTTCACTATTCTGACGTGGATCAATGATGGAAAGAAATTTCAGGTTATCGCCTTCTATAATTCTTAACTTTTTAGAGACTGCCATCTCCGTGAGTTCGCGTACGATCTGCATCATGCAAACTCCCGGCACAACCGGTTGTCCTGGAAAGTGCCCTTGCAGAATTTTGTGTTCAGCGTTGATCGCTATAACAGCAGTTCCTGCTCCAGCAGACAATTCCTTTTTCGTTATACTATAGAAGTTATCCAGTAACATTTTAGCGTTCAATTTTCTTCAAACCAATCACCATATTGAAAGTATAGTGTTTCACTTTTACAGAATCCGGAGCAGTGCGATCGCTTCCCCACATTTCAACAGTAACTTTCTTCTTGCGTTTGGAGCCCAACTCTATTCTTCGCAAAGAAGCACAATCTGCGCCTGTAATGAAATAGGCCGTTTCCTTTTTTTGAGGTGCGCCAAAATAGCGTTCTCCATCCTGCCCCCATGCTTCTGAAATCCCCTTGCGGAAAGGAATGCCCAACATCAGTTCAAAGTCTTTACGCAATACTTGTACAACCGCTTTTTTATTCAATTGTTTAATGACCTGCTTTACCTGAAAAGATCCATCAGCACGGAATTCAAAATCGAGAAATGTAACACCTGCCTCATTGGTAAACACAACCCGCTTGGAAGAATCCGGCATTTCTTTCATCAGCAACAATCCGCTGATATGCTTTCCGATAACATCTATATGTGTAGTATACCAGGACGTTTTGATTCCTGGCGGTTTGATCTTTTGAATACAAACTTCATCAAGCGATGCCGGCTTACGGGTTTTATACTCGGAAGCACATGCTATCAAAAGCAACAGTAAACTATAGTGCAAATACCTCATCGGCCACTGTTGCGTTCAGCACTTTATTGGAAAATGTAATAGTCGTTTTATCTCCGGCAGGTTCGTTCATGTCGATCGACTTTACGGAATAATCTTTCTTCTCCACACTTAAAACTATAGTCTGGAAAAATTCTTTCAATGCCTTGGACACAGGAGTCATCTCCAGCAAAAATGTTTTATCGTTTTCAAAAACCTTCGTTGTGAAATCTTTACTATCAAGTATAGTTCCCTGTACACAATCAATCATGATCTTATTGACTTGCTGAAAAAGCTTATTCGACTTCACATTGATGCGACTTTCCTTCTGATCATCCTTCACCATCATTTTATCTCCGTTCATTACCATGCGGTAAGTGAATGGTTTGGTATAGTCTATACGCACGCGGTTGCTTCGCTTAAACCAGAATTTACCGGAAGACGTAATCGTCTCCGTTAATGCCATCAGTTCTTTTTGTTGAACAAAGTCACTGGTGATGGATTGTACTTTTGCTGATTCAGTTGCGAACTGTTTCTTGAAGGCTACTAAATCGTTGATCGATTTATATCCAGGATATTGTGCAAATGCCGAAATTGAAAAAAGCATTAAACCGAACGCAACAACGTACAGTCTACCCGTCCATTTCACTTGCTTCCCATATCTTAATTTTTCACACATACGCTTGCTCATTTAGTAATTCATCTACTCTTACAACTTTCAAACCAAGTTTGGCAACGTGTTTCAGGAAGTCAGACAAGATATCATGGGTGCTTTCGCTGTAATCGTGGAAGAGAACAATGTCTCCACCTTTCAGCGAACGCGTAACGCGATTAAAAAGCTTTGCGCGATCTTTGATAACGGTATCAAACGAGCGGACGCTCCATCCGATCACTGTATAATTTCCGCGTTTTATTCCCGTAGCTACCATCGGATTCGTAACACCATACGGAGGCCTGAAAAATTTTGGCTTTACACCTACCGCTTTTACAATAGCCTTGTCAGTGTCCTCAAGTTCTTTTGCTATAGTATTCCCGGATTGTAAATCGAAAGTTGCCTTGTGCCAGTACGTGTGATTGCCCACCAAATGTCCTTCATCGTGCAAACGTTTTGCAAGCGATGGCTCACGTGCTACCCGATGTCCAATACAAAAGAAGGAAGCCTTAACGTTGTGCTCTTTCAATATCGATAATATATTCTCAGTCATGCCGGCAATCGGGCCGTCATCAAACGTAATGGCTATAGCTTGTTGTGGTTTCCCCTGCGAGCGCACGGGTATAAAAAACTGCATGGACAATATGATAGACCCAAGCGTGTGAATGGCTATAAATGGAACGACCAGTGCAACATACCACCAGCCGGATATACTATACGTTGTGTCAATGCTATAGAGCGCGGTCAACAGAACAAAAAAGATAATATTGGTTATCCAGAATCTCGACATGATTTAAGCAAGATGAAGGAATGATGTGTACCAAAGTATTGATTATAGATCAGCACATTGTTCAACGAACGATTGGCATTCTTCAAAATTACTGACGAAGGAATCGTCTGCTCCTGCAACATCTTTACTCCCAGCCAAAATGCAAAGGCGGATGCTACCGGATGCTCTCCACATAGATGTTTAAATGCACCCGTTGAACTCTTTGAAAATAGTACGGATGCGTGATCTTGTAATGCTTTATCGTTATGCTGATCTCCGCTGTTGCCGAGTAAAACAAAATCTATATCCTTTGTTGTAAGTCCGGCCTGCTGCAACAAATCGTTGATTCCACTTTGAAGCGTTTCTGCATCTGCTTTATAAAACGTACCCACGAATTCCATGCTTACCGCACTCTTGTCACTTTTTTCTCCGGAGAGAACAAAGTATGCAGCGCCTTCACCATTCAAGGCACCATCTTCTGTTTTATAAAGATTGAGATTGGACTCAGAGCGTTCTCTGAATTTCCCGAAACGCTTTTGAATGGTATGACTATAATCCGTTATCTCATCTACACCACCGACCAAAACTTTTAATGCTGGTTCTTCTTTTACCATCAGCAATGCATCGAGCAGTGAATTCTCAAATGAGAAAGCGCCTTGCGTATAGGTCTGATTATACCCCTGGCACTGTAGCATAAGTGCAATGAGTGAACCTATTGTATTATGCGTTGACTGTATAAATGGTGTGGGATTTAACGCCTCCTCTTTATTCTCCACCATTTTAGAAAGAAATATACCGGTGTCCTCAAGGCAACCATATCCGGTTCCGGTAATGATCGCATCAGGTATTGCTATATTTGCTTCCTTCAACGCAATCGACCCGGCTGCGACTCCCATTTTCAACACGCGACTCATTCTTCGTAATTGACGCGGATCAAACCATTGGGTATAATCAGGCTCTACGCAGGTGAGCCGTTCGTGTATATGCTCTGTCACCTCCGACAATAACGGTGCACCACCCCAGGTTTTCTGTGGTGAAATGTTGCCCATGCCTGTGATGAAGATTTTAGACATTCAATGAGGGGTATATATATACTAGGTTTACTTCGAGAAAATAATTGACGAACAATTTCCGCCAAAGCCGAATGAATTGCTCATGACATGGTTTACAGTTGTTTCTTCAAATTTTTGCTGCGGAACTATATCTACTTCTGGCATCGCAGTCTCAAACCGAAGGTTTGGAAATACACATTGGTGCGTTAACGCCAATACCGAGAACACAGCTTCTATACCTCCGCTTGCACCCAGTGTATGGCCGGTAAATGCTTTCGTTGAGCTCATCTTTGGAAGACGTTCTCCGAAGAATCTTTTTACCGCCGTACCTTCTGATACATCGTTATTCAATGTACCCGTTCCGTGTAGGTTAATGTAGTCTATAGCATTCACATCAAGCTTACTCATCTCCAGCGCTTTCTGCATTGCAGAATACGAGCCTCTTCCTTCCGGAGATGAAGCCGTCTGGTGATACGCATCATTTGTATTGCCATAACCGGACACTACTGCCAGTGATTTTTTCTTTTCCTGTTGAAGAACACGATCCGAAACTATAACTACAAAACCTGCGCCTTCGCCAAGGTTCAATCCTTTACGCGTTGCATCAAATGGTCTGCAAGGTTCCTTGTCAAGAATCATCAGGCTGTTAAAACCATTCAATGTAAATTTTGACAATGCATCAGTACCTCCGGCTACGACTATATCCAGCATGCCGTGGTTAATAAGACGAGTACCCAATGCTATAGCATTTACCGAAGAGGAACATGCCGTGTTGATAGTTGAAATGAAATGACGAATGCCAAGATCATCGGCCATCAGTTCGGTTGATCTTCCGCATTCATGATTCACTACATCGTGCAATTTTCCCTTGCTATGATCTTTACTGAAATCCGGAAAGAAAACTTCGGTTCGGTCCATTCCACCAACAGTGGTGGCAGATATTAAACCGGTGCGCCATTTTTTAAGATCGATTCCTGCATGCGCCACAGCTTCGCGTGCAGCTTGTATGGCGAGCAACGCTGTGCGGCTCGTATGCTTGGGGAGCCAAAGTGTATCAGCGAGTTCTTCGTTGGATACCTTCACTTCTCCAACGGGCAGCACACCACGATGAACGGAATCAAATAAGGTTATATCTCCTATACCGGAAGTATGTTGTCTGAAAGAATGCATGCATTGCTCCACCGTCTTTCCGATGGCGGCTATCACACCTATACCAGCAACATGAACAGGACCTTTCAACGTGATCAGGCAGTTTGGTTTGCGCGAATATACTCTGCTATAGATTTAACAGAGCGAAAGATTGTTGGTCCATCCTGTGGATTATCAATTTTCACTTTGTAGCTCTGCTGCAGAAGCACGATGAGCTCCAATGCATCAATAGAATCCAGGCCCAGGCCATCACCAAACAAAGGCTGGTCATCGCCTATATTCTCCGGCTTCAGGTGTTTTAAATTCAGTGCTTCAATGATCTGCTTTTTCAGATCGGCCATCAACTGTTCCATAATTACTTACCGATATAGTTTTGTTAATTCTTCTGCTGTATGTGGCAACGCCAACCCACGCTGCTCTTTCTCTACCAAATATAAGAAAACATCATGGTGGCTGTCCATTACATCGATCCACCCTGCTATGCATGCATGAACAGATGGTTGCATCATCACCTGATCAACATACGCAGCAAGCAATTCCGCATCGAAGGCAGGTGATATAAAAAATGTATTCTCACCTTTGATCCGATGCCGGATACAAATCTCGCCCGACACAATGTTTGGTAATGTATATACAAACAATGCAGGGCTGGAGGATGTTTTGGATGATTCATGATACCGTACATCCGTATCCATACTTGCATGTGCGTTGGACAATACAAGGGAAACACTTTCGGGAGAATATTGTTTGATCGAAAAATCGCTTAACAGAAATTCTGTCGCCAGAAAACCAAGTTGCGCCAGCCGATCCATTTTATAAAACTTCGGATACTCAGGAGACAGATAATTGTAAGCACCTGTTAAAAAATCATCCAGTGAAACAGATTTATTTTCAAACGCTAATGCACCTTTATGGATGACAGTTTGCTTACGGATAATGCTCGTTCCTGAAATAAACATAAATCAGTTTCGGGAGATCCGCTCATTTACATCGATCAATTTTACAAGGCGCTTAAGCGCTACATGGTGCTCGCGAACATATGGGTTTGTTTGATCCCATACATAGCCCGCCAATACAGAACACACCTGACTCTTGATCAGTGGATCCGGATTCTTGGAGAAGAATACTTTCTCCAATGTTCCATCATACCAGGCCATTACATAGGTACGGAATACATCTACACCTTGCTGTACCACTTTTGTATAGTCAGTATCCCAATCAACTGATTCACCTTTGAGTTTGCGGATTACTTGCTTGCTGGCCAGGTGACTGGACACTGTGGCAAACATAACCCCGGATGAAAATATAGGATCGAGGAATTCTGTTACGTTACCGGTTAACACAAATCCTTTACCATAAAATTTATCGGTAGTGGCAGACCATGCTTCTAATTTGCGCGGCTCCCATACCCACTCTACATCTCCAAAACGTTTTTTCAAATATGGATGACCTTCAATGCAAGCTTTATATTGTGCAGAAAGATCACCGGGTATAGCATTGAAGTAATCAAAACTTCCTACAAATCCCAGTGAAGTAACACCATTGGAAAACGGAATGATCCATGTCCAGAAACCAGGAGCATACATGATCGCGATGATGCGATTCGGTTCATCAAAGTTATCGCGGTGTATATCTTTTACATGTGCAAAAACAGCTTTGCGTGGATCCAGGTTGGACGGTTTATCCAGGTTGAACAACCTGGGGATAACGCGACCATATCCGCTCGCGTCGATAATGAAACGCGCTGCGATCTCTTCTGTTGATCCATCCAGACGTTGTACTGTTGTTACAGAACTTTCGTCATCAAAAAATTTTATAGCCGTTACAGTTGTCTCAAAATCTACTTGTACACCTTTACGCTGAACTTCGGTTGCCAATGTCAAATCAAACTCTGCGCGTTGCACCTGCCATGTCCAATTCCAACCTTTTGAAAACTGATCACTGAAATTAAAATCTGCTACGTTTTCTTCCTTCAAAAATTTAGCTCCAAACTTCTGTTGAAAATTTTTGGCTTTCACAGCTTCTAACAATTCAGCATCCTCGAGCACTTCCATACAACGTGGCAATAAACTTTCGCCAATAACAAAGCGTGGAAATTTCTCACGCTCCACAACCCTTACACTTAATCCAGCTTTATGAATCATGGAAGCAGATATACTTCCGGCAGGGCCTGCTCCGATTACCAAAACGTCAATTTTTTCTTTCATTGCTGACAGTTCTTAGTGGAATTCTTTTTATTCTTTAACTTCCGTTGAAGTAGTTTATACTTATCTATATACTTATGCTGGCTTACAAACCAACAGCGTGTTACCAACGCCCAGCATATCTTTTTGCTCCGCTACCATGAAGCCAGCTTCTTTGATGAAGCCTTTGAAAATTTCAGAGTGATACATCTGACTATTTCCGTTGGCCATAGCGGTGAAGTATATAGAAGTTTGCTGTAATGCAAATGCTCCTACCTGGAATCGCTGGCAATCCCAGAACGGCTCAAGTATATATACACTTCCATCTGGATTCAGTGCCTGACGGCAACGTTTCAATATAGAGATGATCTGCTCATCTGAAAAACAATCCAGGAACTGACTCATCCATATAGCATCAAAACCTTTCGGGAATGGAAGGCTTTCATCCAGTATATCACTTTCATGAAAACGGATACGATCGCCAAAACCTTTCTCGGTAATGTTCTTATTCGCCATGTTCACTTGTCCTGGCAAATCAAAGATTGTAACGACTACATCCTGATCATGCTGAAAACATTCCAACGCCCACTTCCCGGTATTACCTCCTATATCCAGCAACGACTTTGGCTTATGCTTGAATACGATGGGCAATACATCTGCGAACGATGCATCTGAATAATAATGATCGAATGCCAGCCAGCTCTCTCTCACCTTCGGTGGAAAGTGTGCCAGTGCGCGGTATAGTGTTGGCCAGTCACCGAATACTTTCAATCCTTCAGGCTTGCCGTTTTGTATACTCTCATCTAATGTGAACAGACCGTTGTAACACACATCGTTCATGAAATCAAAATTCACTTGTGTGAGTTTATCGTTCAGGATGAACGTTGCTGTTTTTGTTACCTTATACACGTCATCTTTACAGGTTAACAAACCTATGCCAAGCGCAGCTTCCATAAGTACGCGCACACCATACTTGGATACATTCGTCTTCTCAACAACCTGTGCTTGTGTTAAGCCTTCAGGGTGCTGTTGAATAGTTTGCAGTATACCGGTTTCGCGCAGCACGCGGGTTGTCTGAAAAACAGCCGGTGCAAAAGCGATCCACTGTGCCTTTTCAATTGATTGTAAAGCGGTGAGTTTGTCTGTTTCGAAAAAATTCATAGAAGATTATTGATTAACTTTTTCCACAACTAATGCGGCATTGCACCCGCCAAAACCGGACGCAGTTTTTAAAATTCTTTTTAGTGGTTTTGATTGCAGCTGACTGCAAACATTTATTTCTTTTGGAACGCCAAAAGTATCAAATCCCCGTGTGGGTATCAATTCGTTTTGCAACAGGCCATGTATGGTTATGATCGTTTCTATTACTCCTGCAGCTCCCAATGTATGACCGTAATATCCTTTCAAACTATTAAGTGGAATTTTACTCATGCCTGCATAATTAAATGCCTTGGCTTCCATCTCGTCATTATAAACTGTAGCCGTTCCATGCGCGGAGATAAAATCAATATCATCGGGTGTGAGTTCCGAAGTCTTCAACGCCTGGGCTATTGCTTGTGCCAGTTCTTCGCCTGTGCGTGAAGGGCCCGAAATATGATTCGCGTCATTGCTTACGCCACTGCCCAGTAAACGAACCGAACTTTTTGATCCGAGCATCTTTGGATCAGTTGATAATATCATTACACCCGCTGCTTCTCCGAGATTTATACCGGTACGATTTGCATCAAAGGGTTTACAGGGAGAAGCACTGATAGCTTGCAAGCTCTGAAAGCCTGATACAACAAATTGACTTAGTACATCGGCACCAAGCACAACGGCATGGTCATACGCACCGCCCTCTAAAAAACGTTTGGCTATAATAAGCGCAAGCACACCTGAGATACAGGCATTTGATACTACTATATTTCTCTTGAAACCAAATTTATCAGCCAGGTATGCAGCAACGGCATGGAGATGAATTCGTGGATGATCAGCTTCTTCGCTGTCCAGAAGATCTATATTTCCCTTTGTTGTTGAGAGAATAAAAATGGTTTTGTCGGATGGTAATGTATGCGATCCTAAAGCTGTCTCCAGTGCTTTGATGGCCATCTGTTCAAAACGCGTTGTAGCATCAGATGATGTTAATGTTTCCAACGCGGATGCCATAAATGAATTTGCATTCCACTGCGGATTGCTTGTCGACTTCACGCCCGAAAGACCTTTCCGGATATTGCTATAGTTTTCTTCGCTGGTAAATCCTAGCGGAGAAATTATACTATCTGCTATGGACCATACTGCACGTGCCATTACGCTTCCCACTTGGTTTTCCAGGCTTGAAAAAACTCAGGCACCGTAAGCTGCAGTTGAAAATTTTTGATGTCGACAAATACCTGAACGGTATTACCGGTGGCTACCAAATCGCCCGTTACTGATTCATACATGTTATAGCTGAATTTCAGTTTGGCTGCGTTCGTTGGCTCGTATATAGATTCGACAATCACAGAATTGCCGTAGCGCAAAGGCTTCTTGTAATCACATTGGACAGACACCACTGGAACAGCCAATGCATTTTTGTAAAAATCGAGATATGAAATGCCGTACTTGGTTCCGAACGCCTCGCGGCCATCTTCAAAATATCGGAGGTAATGGCCGTGCCACACAATACCGAGCGGGTCGGCTTCATTGAATCGCACTATAACTTCTGTTCGGTAAATCAACACGATTGGGGGATATTAAAACAAAAGCACAAAGCTAAAAGCTTATTTGATAAAACTTCCAGCTTTATGCCTTTGGAATCTTACTTTTTGGTCTATGATCTTACGGACGATAGTATTTTTTGCGCCACATCTCATATTCTTTTTTCTTAATTCGCTCGATGGCAACAAAAAGTGCTCCGCCCCAGAAATTACGCATGCCGAATCCGCGAGGCTCTGCTGTTACCCTTTCCGAGAAGAGTACTTCTTTCGTGTCGATGTTTATGAAGGTTACCCAAATGGAAGCTTCTTCATTGAGTTTACTAAAGCTTTCAATGTTGAACATAAGTCCAATTCCGGATAGTCCTTTAAAATCGTAAGAAGCAATGATCTCTGCTACGCCATCACGGTTCAGATGCAGATAATCTTTTTCAGCATTGGACAGCATGGATAGTACTTCGAGTGTAGCGTTATGATCCAGTGTTGGTTGAATGTTTTTTTCGATTTTCTTTTTCTCGATTGCAAGAGCGATATCAAATTTTTCTTCTTCATTCACAATCAGCTTGTTCCAGGATTCCAGTAAATACCGGATGTCTGATTCAGAGCCGAGCTTTTCACGATCACCAATGAGTTTAGCCTTCGAAAAATCGAGACCAAGCCATGTGATTTTCGTGTCCGCCTTAAACACATCACTACGATCTTGCGCAGTAGTAACAGAAGCGACAAACAAGAGAATGATAAGGGTTTTGAGTTGTTTCATAAATCGAATGGGTATATAAATGAAAAATGAAATTTATAGGTTGTGTGTTATGGGACCTGAATTTTGGCAAAGATTCTCATCTCGCAGGAACAAAGAACTTGCCCGTCCTGCTCCACTTTACCTTGAGCAATTGTAAGCTCCAGCACTTGATTTACGATTCGAATGGAGGTGGTAATCGTTGAGTTTTCCTTTGGCAGTATATTTATCTTCAGATCACGAACAGCAGCGATATAGCCTATAGGAACAGGTATATTTTTTTGTTTACACTGATAGCCGACATGAACTGCAGCAGTCTGTGCTATATTTTCTACCAATCCGGGTTCAGCAAAATATCCTTCCGACACAAATACATTCTCAGGTTCGATCGCCAATTGTGTAACGGCATGTTCATCGCTTACCTCCACAAGATTGTGAATCATAACGATTGGTTCACGTTGTGGAATGTATTGGGTAATGGTGGATTTTGTAGCGAGCATGAATTATTGGGTTCTAAAGTTCATGGTTCCGATACGGCACCACTGATTTTTATTTTGCCCAAAAGTTATAATAATTAAACCACTGTATGGGGTATAGATGCACTTTTTGTTCGAGTTCTCCCGTAAACGCGTTCATTAGTTTATCGGTGAACTCTTGCTTCGGCTCATCGTCTTTCCGTTCAAAAAGCGGACTGCCAAAAAAATGATAGTGTGTAGGTGATTCTTTAAATGCAAATACAATCGAGACGGGTACTTTAAATCCGGCAGCAAGTTGAAAAGGTCCTAACGGAAACAGTGCCTCCTCTCCTAAAAAATTCAATGCCTTGGTTTTATTGCCTTCCAGAAATCGATCTGCATGCAGGCATATTAATTCATTGCGCTGCAGCGCCTGACCGATAGCATATACGTGAGAAATATCATTTTTGATAACGATGACATTGAAGTTATGGCCGCCCGTTACTTCTTGCAGATATTGTTTGATTCGTTCATGTTCACCATCAAACATCACTACGTTAACGCGTGTATTCAGGCGCTTCAATAAATGTCCGGCAGCTTCCCAATTGCCTACGTGGCCACTCAGTAAAATGCCGCCTTTACCACCCTTTACAATGTCACGGAGATTTTCTTCACCATCAAAATCATAGGTGAACTTGTTATCGATGCCAGCCATTACAATGACTTTGTCCAGCAACGTCTGACCAAAAACGTAATAATTACTATAGATCTTCAGGAGTGAAGAAAGCTTTCCATACCGGAGCCGCTGGCGGAAATAGGCATAGATATGTTTTGATGAACTCCAGGATGCGAGGAAATAATAACCTGCAACAAACCGTAATAAAAAGTACGCAGGTTTAACCCCCATGTACTTTATGACATAGACAAAGATCCTATAGCCGAGTTTGTTTCCTTTGGATTTACCTTGCCATCGCGGCATAGGATCAAGAGGTTACTTTCTCAGCTACGCGACCCGCTACGTAGTCATAGAAATTCTGAAAAGTAGCTATGTTCACAAAGTCTTCAGGCTTTACTTTAAAACCGAAGTTGCTTTCAATTACCACTACCAGGTCAATGTAGTCGAGGCTATCGAGTTCAAGCGTCTCACGCAAGTTAGCTTCCGGAACAATTTTACCGGGCTCTACCTCAAATTCTTCTACCAAAAACCCATTGATTTTTTCAATGATTGCTGTTTGATTCATCGCTATTGCTTCCACTTTTTAACTATTAAGGTCGAGTTCGTTCCTCCGAATCCGAAAGAGTTTGACAAAAATACGTCAATATTTTTATTCTGTGCCTTCGTTACAATATTCAGGTGTCTGGAGTCCTCGTCAGGCGTTTCAAAATTGATATTTGGAGCCATGAACGAATTTTGCATCATCAAGAGAGAATATACAATCTCACTTGCTCCTGCCATCCAACACTCATGTCCGGTCATCGATTTGGTAGAACTTACCGGAGTACCGGCATCTCCAAATACGTCGAAGATCGCCTTGGCTTCACTGGTATCTCCTGCCGGTGTTGAGGTAGCATGCGCGTTGATATAGTCGATGTCAGAAGCCTTCAGACCAGAATCTTTCATGGCTATACGCAGCGAACGTGCCGGGCCTTGTACACTTGGATTTGAGATGTGCTCTCCGTTCGAAGAGAATCCGTAACCAATAACTTCACCTAATATCGTAGCACCTCTCCGTTGTGCTGATTCCAGACTTTCGAGTATCACCGTAGCAGATCCACCACTCGGTACCAGGCCGTCTCTATTTTTATCAAAAGGTCTTGATGCTGCTGTCGGGTCGCTTTCGCGGATTGAGAATGCACTCAACGCATCAAAATTTCCCATGGAGTATTTGTTAGTCTCCTGCGCACCGCCGCAGATTATACAGTCCTGCATTCCATTCCGGATGAACATGGAAGCTAGTCCTATAGAATGTGAACCACTCGCACACGCTGCGCTCACGGTAAAGTTTATGCCCTTCAAACGGAAGATCGTTGCCAGGTTCATGTTTACCGTAGAGTTCAACGCCTGGAACACAGAGCCTGACCCAATGAGCATTGTATCTTTTTTCTCACGGATGATATCCGTTGCCTCTATCACAGGCTGAGCCGAACTATCATTACCGAAAATAATTCCGATTTCGTTTCTGTCGATATAGTCTTGATCAAGACCAGCACTTTTCAAAGCTTCTGTTGTAGACATGAAAGCATACTCACCTTGTTCAGGCAGCATGATGCGTGCACGTCTGTCCAGCACGCCTTTTAGCGAAGGTTTCTCAACTTTACCGGTCAAACCCGAACGATAGCCCATTTCCTTTCGGACAGGATCGAGCCAAATGCCAGATTTGCCATCATAAAGTGATTTCGTTACTTCTGCCAGGTCTTTGCCTATGCAGGAATAGATACCAATTCCGGTAATAACAACTCTATTCATAGAGGAGGTCAGGGTTGTTTAAGTATTCGCCCTTAAAAAGTCAGGCTATACTGTCTTTTTTGTTTCGCAAAAATAATTTTTTTAATTCTCAATGCCAGTGTCCAATAACTGTAGCACCAATAAGATTTATTAGTAGTGTACCTTTTTTTCGAAGAATCTACGAATATAGCCCCCCATTAATGGACAATACGGTACCGGTTATGTAGGATGCTTTGGGAGACGCCAGGAAAACTATTGCTTCTGCTACTTCGTCTGGTTCACCAAAACGCTGCATGGGTATAAGTGCTTTTAGCTCCTGCTCGTTCAAATCCTGCGTCATATCGGTTCGGATGAACCCCGGAGCTACAGCATTTACGGTGATGTTTCTACGGGCTACCTCCTGCGCCAAGGCCTTCGTTGCACCGATCACACCGGCTTTCGCAGCCGAGTAATTTACCTGACCTGGCATTCCTTTAATCCCCGACAGGGAAACAACATTTACAATTCTGCCGTAACGCTTCTTCAGCATACCATTCACCACCAACCGCGTTACATAAAAAAATCCGTCAAGGCTTGAGCCCAACACTCCATCCCACTGCTCATCGGTCATCCACATGAGCAAAGTATCCTGACGAACACCAGCATTGTTTACAAGAACTTCAATCTGCTTATCGGCATTCTTTTCGATCCAGACACCCAACGCAGCTTCAACCTCAGCCTTACTGGAAACATCAAACTTTAACAATTCGCCAGTTACATTTTTGGACTGCACCAACTCTTGTGTTTTCAGAGCTTCGGTCTCGTTGCTCTTATAGTTGATCAGAATATTATACCCTTGCTCAGCAAGTTTGATAGCAATGGAACGGCCAATGCCGCGGGAACCTCCTGTTACGAGTGCGTATTTCATTTAACAGATTTGAGTATATAACGTGAGATTTTTATTAGTTCAATGGGAATGTTGATCCCAGGTTCACCAGGTATTTACGTATTGTCTGAATATCGTTATACCGAGGTTTATCTTCCAGCACAGGCCCTACTAGCGCGCGGAATTCTTCATATACTTTTGTTGTAAACGAAGACAAACGTGTTTGGCATTTCAAATAATCGATCGCCTGCACGACAGCGAAAAGCTGAATGGTGAGTACGTCAAAACTATTATCAATTACCTTTTTCGCCAAGAACGCGGAATTGCAGCCCATGCTTACAATGTCCTGATTATCATTGTTGTTCGATATACTATGAAGATACATCGGGAACGACAACGTCTGGTTTTCCGCAGTGGTAGATGTGGCCATAAACTGCATTCCCTGCAAGCCAAAGTTTAATCCCAGTGTGCCCAGGTTTATAAATGGAGGAAGCTTTTGATTGAGCTTATCGTTCAGCAAATAATTCAACTGGCGCTCTGATAGCATCGTGAGTTTCGTGATCACGATCTTCAGCTTGTCCATTGCAAGTGATACATAGTCACCGTGGAAGTTACCACCGTGATATACCATTTCGCGTTCGTGATCGATCACCGGGTTATCATTCGCAGAGTTCACTTCATCTTCGAGTACGCGTTGTACTTCCGCCAACGTATCGTATACCGGCCCGAGAATCTGAGGAACACAACGGAGTGAGTAGTACTCCTGTACTTTATCCGTAAAGACAGCTTCCACAATCTTACGATGGTATAAATGCTCCGGACGTTTGCGAATAAGTTTACTATCTGCTAAAACCTTACGTATACCGGCTGCGATCTTCGTCTGTCCTGGATGAAGTTTCACATGGTTAAGTTCTTCCGAGAAGTGATCATCGAAAGATTTCATCAACTCATTTGTGATGGCCGATAAAATCGTAGCACAGGACAACAAGCGTTTCGCCTGAATGAGGTTTACCATACCAACACCCGTCATCGCAGATGTACCGTTCATCAGTCCAAGTCCTTCACGCAAGTATATATCCAGCGGCTTGATCTGTTTTTCGGCAAACACTTCCTTTACCGGACGAAGTTTTCCTTCCGAAAAAACTTCTCCTTCGCCAATAAGATTCAACGCGAGATGAGCGAGCTGCACCAGGTCACCACTGGCACCAACGCCACCACGCTCAAAAATACAAGCACTGATTTTATTATTGAGCAGATCACGAATAAGATCTGCAGCATCAACGTGCACACCAGACACACCTTGCATGAGACTGTTCAGTCGGGCAAGCATGGTAGCACGGGAAAGTTCTTCTGAAAATGGCTGGCCTGAACCAGCACTATGACTGCGTATAAGATTAAATTGTAGCTGCCGCTGATCTTCCTCGCTTATTTTATATTGCGCCATAGGTCCAAAGCCGGTATTTATACCGTAGATAACTTTGTTCTGCGCATACGCTTGCAAGAAGTCAAAGTTAACTTTTACTTTTTCGCGGGCAGTATTATCCAATACAACTTTACTGTCCTGGTAAAGTAATTTTTCGAAATCGTCAACAGACAATTTTCTGTTCCCAACAGTGATCATAAAACTTGATTTAGGCAAAAGTCGCGCAAAATAACAAAGAGAAAGTAATAATCACATCGGTGTATTACTGAAGGTTAATTTTTGTTCTATCTGTCCACTAAAAATTGTCATTTTATCGAGACAAGCTTAAACAGATAGTGCTTCAATAAATGATTAATACTATTTTGAAGCCGCATGCAAAAATACTGGATTACAGTTATCTTTTTTATCATTGCCAGCACCTTATCAGCACAACCAAAAATCGGATTGACCTTAAGTGGCGGAGGCGCTAAGGGCCTGGCTCATATTGGTGTTCTGGAAGCAATTGACAGTGCAGGTCTGAAGATCGATTACCTCACCGGTACAAGTATGGGCAGCATCATCGGTGCGTTGTATGCCGCTGGTTACTCCGGAAAGGAAATTGAGAAAATTGTCAGAGACCTCGATTGGGGAATACTTTTCTCAGGCAAGCCATCCATCAGTAATGTAAACATTGATGAGAAGAAAGACTTCGGCAACTATGCAGTTGAAGTTCCATTCGAGAATCGAAAATTTAAGATCGCATCGGGTATCATTGAAGGACAAGAAATCTGGTTGAAGTTTCAGGAATTGCTCTTGCCAATTTACGATGTTAAAGACTTTTCAAAATTTCCGATTCCATTCAAGTGCGTTGCTACGGATGTAGGGACAGGTAAAGCTGTATTGCTGGACCAGGGAGAACTCGTTACTGCTATCAGGTCGAGTATGGCTATACCTTCTGTTTTTACTGCTATAGATTACAAAGATACCAAGCTGGTAGACGGAGGAGTTGTTCGGAATTTTCCGGTGAGCGATGTGAAAGCGATGGGCGCTGATATCATCATCGGTGTTAACCTGTCGCAAGGGTTAAGACCTGCGAAAGACCTCAACAGTGCAATTGACATTTTATACCAGATCGGTTTTTATAAAGATGCTGATAACTTTGATCGTGAACGAAAACTTTGTGATATACTGATCGAGCCGGATCTCAATGATTTTACTGCGGCCAGTTTCAGTAGTGCCGATAGTATCATTCAACGTGGTAAAGATGCAGGCGACAAACTATACCCCACCTTTAAGCGGCTCGCGGATTCACTAAAGCGCGTATATCCCAAATATAAAGCGATGTCCAAACGTCTCCCCGCGATCAAGAAGATTACACTGGATGGCATGAACATCGATGGTCTTCACCATACTACCAAAACTTCCTTCATTAACAGGCTACATCTTGAAAAAGGTAAGGCGTATGACGGCATTGAAGTAGCCGATGCCATCCGCAGAGTATATGGTTCACAGAACTATAGGCGTATCGCCTATGAATGGCAACCGACAACAGCCGGGAAAGCAAATCTTAAATTCAATGTGATCGAACAACCGCTTACCTATTTCAAGTTTGGCATTCACTATCACACCTTCAGCAACGTAGCGCTCATTGCTGCAGCCTCTTCTAAAAACTTTTTATTCGATCGTTCGAAGACTACACTGAAAGTAAATATCAGCGAGAACTTTCGCCTTCTCGTTGAACACAACCAGACGTTTGGCGTAGCCGAGAATAATAACCTTATTCTCTCCATGTATCATGAACGTTTCCGATTTCCGATCTATACCGATTTTGAACTGACCCAATCATACCGCAGCCGCTATGCTGATTTCGATGCGAAACTCCAGCATACTTTCGGCTTTAGTAAAGCTATAGGTATAGGAGCATCGTTGGAGTATTTCAAAGTAAAACCAAAGATCCGCGCAGATGTTGAAGCTGAAGCCAGCAACAGTTACCTGACAAACTATATATACTATCAATATCACACTTTAAATAAGGCTAACTTTACTACGCGTGGCTGGAATATAAAAGGACAGTTAGGCTGGGTATATGCACAAGAACCGCGTAGCGTCATTCTAAATTCAGATTCAATTTCACAATCTGATTCAACCAACTTAAAAAATTATTTTCAGCTTCATTTTAAAGCGGAGAACTTCAAACCAATCAATCCGCGGTTGACATTGCTCACACAATTTAATACAGCGATCAACTTCAATCCGCGTGCAGCATACCTTAACTTTTTTAATATAGGGGGAATCAATGATTTCGTCCGGAACCAGGTTCCTTTCACAGGTCTCAATGAATATCAACTAACCTCGCATAGCGTTGCTGTATTCATGACAGGATTTCAATACCAGATATCGAAAAGCCTATATGCTACCGCGCGCATCAATGGAGCCGTGTATAATTTCATGGATAATGACGATCAGCCAACAAAATATTTATCAGGCTACGGACTATCGATCGGATATGACTCGGGTATAGGACCGATCAGTCTATCGATCATGTATAATGATCAGTCTACAAAGCTGTCGGGCTATGTAAACATCGGATTTCACTTCTGATTATAGCGGCCACGGATCCGGAAATATACTCCCGGCATGAAAGTTCTCTACTTCATCGTCTGTGAGCAGACATGCCTGAAGTTCATTCCGCACCAATTCTTCATCTAATTGTGTTCCTATAATAACCAGTTCATTCAGACGATCACTCCATTCGGCACTCCATTTCTTCATAATGCTCGCGCGGTCTTGTATGAACGATGGATTCTTTACACGCTCCACTTCCGGTATTGATGCCCACCACTTACCATATACTTCTGCTTGTGACGATCCTCCAGCTTGGCTCCAGATCAGCGCATAGTCAGGTCGCGATGCAAGCCAGAATATACCTTTACTTCGCACTATATTTCCCGGAAAGTCTATTTGTATGTACTTCCACAGTCGCTCCGGATGAAAAGGGCGGTGTGCCCGGAATACAAAGGAAGCTATACCATATTCTTCAGTCTCAGGAGTATGCTCATTGTTTAATTCTTTAATCCAGCCTGCTGCTTGTGACGCCTTTTCATAATTGAATGCACCAGTATTGAGAATAGCACGTGGATCTATTTTTCCAAATGACGATTTAATAATACTGGCGCCTGGATTTAGTTTATGTAAAATGCCTTCAAGCAGTTTCAGTTCGTTTGCTGCAATCCGGTCAGTCTTGTTTAGCACAATAACATCGGCAAATTCAATCTGATCGGTAAGGAGGTTTACAATGCTTCTTTGATCTTCTACATCATCGGTGAGATTACGTTTCAACAGTGTCTCTGAACTCCCAAAATCTTTAAAGAAATTAAGTGCGTCCACTACCGTCACCATGGTATCAAGTTGTGTGATGAATGAAAGATCATATAGTGTATCGCCCGTATCGAAGCTAAAGGTCTGAGCTACAGGTATAGGTTCTGATATACCTGTGCTTTCAATGAGCAGGTAATCAAATTTATTTTGCTTCACCAATTTTTGCACTTCAAGAATAAGGTCGTCACGCAGCGTGCAACATATACACCCATTGCTCAATTCAACCAGTTTTTCCTCTGTGCGCGATAGTTGGACTTCGTTTGTAACCAAACGGGCATCGATGTTTACTTCACTCATGTCATTTACAATAACAGCCACTTTTAATCCCTGCCGATTGTTTAATACATGGTTTAGCAATGTAGTCTTACCGGCTCCCAAAAAGCCAGACAATACTGTTACCGGAAGCTTCTTCCTTGATTTAAAAATATCCTTCATAAAATATAGTATAGAATATATACAGGCTTACGCAGATTTGTTTATAGTCTGGCAAACCATTACTCGCTATGTACGCGTGGACCTATATACTTTGTGTCAACAAACAAAACACATATTTACTTTATGAGCTCTGCGTCTTTCAAAATAAAATTCATGTGCTCGATATCACGATCGTTAAGTTTCAAAATGCCTTTTATAGTGATGATCTGATCGGCTTTGAACTTGGGCGGCTTTGTCTTAAAATATACTTCTGCTACAGACGCAGGGCTGGCACCTCCACAGAAAAAACACATCGAGTATGGAAATTTGGAAAGGATGATTGTACTACTATTGTCAAGATCCATTGGCAGATAATGTCCTTTCAGCGTGAAGTCTTTACCTTCATATGCACGAATCTTACTATCGAAAAACGGATAGAGGTAATATTCATTCTCTTCTTTATGAAACTTCTCCGTGAATTTTACTTTCGCCAATATCTCCCATCCATCCTCGCTTAAATAAGTGCGTGCGGAAAATAAATCCGTGAACAAAAATAGAATCAGTACATACCTCATAAATGCAACAACGATGCAAATATAATTACACAAACAATAAATGCAACATAGTTGCAAATAATAAATTTTCTGATTCTTGTGAGACTATATACTTTGTATGAATACTTGAGTGGCTTCCGCCAGCTCTTGTATCAGTTCGTTCTTTTTTACTTTGAATGAATGATCAGCACCTTCAAAAGAGACAAGCTTTGCTTTGGGTAATGTTGCGCACACTTTCGTGATTAAATTCAATTCACTTAAAGCATCGCGTGTGCCCTGAAGAAACAGCATGGGTATAGGAATGTGCTGAAGGTGTTCAGCGCGTTCGATGGCTGGCGCTCCTGCGGGATGAAGTGGAAAGCCATAGAAGATGATCGCCTTAACTTTATCAAATGTTTTCTTGGAGAGCAGTTGAGACGTCATGCGTCCACCAAAAGATTTACCGCTTACAAACAATGGTATGCCTGGATAATGCTCTAGGGTATATTCAATAACACGCTCTATAGCCTTGTGCGCAACGGCTGGGGTATCCGGTCTTTTCTTTCCCTGTTCCATGTATGGAAGATTAAACCGTATCGTACCGATAGAAAGATCGCCCAATGTTTCGGCCAAGCGCACCATAAAAGAATGATTCATACCCGCACCGGCTCCATGAGCAAGCGTCATCATCGCCACCATAGCAGGTGGCTCTAGTATACTGGCAGATACCTCGCCTATACTATCGGATATAAAAATCTTTACTTCCTTCATATATGATTGCACCGTGAAAGGTGCAGATGTTTATACCCTATTTGCTAACCAGCACGGCATCTGTTAAAATGAAATTCACATGGTCAAGATTGTCGGCATTAAGCTTTAACTTTCCTTTCACCGTGATCAGATCATCTACCTGAAATTTACGCGGCTCTTTCGCAAAGTTCACTTCGGCAATAGATTCCGGACCACCACCTCCACAAAAGAAGCACTGACTCATGGGATACTTGGAGATAATTATATAGTTACCATCCTCCGGAGCAAAAGGAACGTAAAATCCCTGCACGGTAATCTCTTTACCTTCCAACGCCTTGATGTCTGCAGGAAATGTAGGATAGAAAAGATACTCTCCTAATTTCTCGTAGTACTTGGGTTCGAATTTCGTTTTGGCAAAACTCTCCCACATATCCGTTTTCCCCTGCGCCAGTATACTTCCTGCGCACAGTAACAATGCTCCTATCAAACTAAGTTTACGCATATTAATCTTTAATTTTCCTGATGCTTACTTTACAAACTATATACCTATATCTTAATTTTCTCTGGCTACCCAGCCCACTGTCGTCAACACCATTAATTTCCTGCCAGCACCTTCGATATATCGGTACGATACGCCTGTATTGCTGGAATAACAGCGCATAACAACCCTAATAACAAACTTCCGACCAAAATTATCCACTCTTCCGGATAGAAAACAAATCCATCAATGCCCGCTTTTTGTGTTTCCTCCACCAATGCTGAGAGCAGCACCAATACTCCGTGTCCCATCAGCAAGCCGATAACACTGCCCAGCAAGGTTAATATTCCTCCTTCGAGTAAAATAGAAACAAACAGTTTTGTGCGCGATGCTCCCATCGAACGCATAATGGCCAGATCATAGCGTCTCTCTTTTAAAGAGTTATACAAGGCAATAAATATACTTAACCCCGAAATAAATATGAGCACGTATGCAAAGGCCATCAGTATATCTACACCTACACCCATAATCGAAAACAACCGTGCCGTTTCGAATGCGGGAGATGCTGCCTGCAGGCTGCTTTGTGAATTCACCAGGCGTGGTAATTGTATAGCCCCCATGGGAGAACGGTATTGAATCAACATGGAGGTAATCTCTTTTACAGAGTCTCCTTTGGCGATCGATGGCACCAAAGGTGAAGGTATAAAACTTGAATCGCGAAGCTCGGCATGATCTTCATGCGCCTCTTCTGAGTCATGCTCTTCGTGCATTTCCCATACACTTTCCACGTTGGTAAGAATCAAATTGTCCAATACAGTATTGGTTCTTTTCATTACACCTACTACATGATATTGATGTTCGTTGTGTGTATGGCCGCCTTCGGCAAGCCCGTGAGCACTGGCAAATTTATCACCGATCTTAAGCTGCGCTATAGTCGCTACGTTCGCACCTATAGTAACGTCCAATGTATTTTTCCACCAGTTGCCTTCCTGTAACTCTGCTTTATATAGTTCAGCGTATTGTTGAGATGTACCAACAATTCTATACGACTGATAACTATCGCCCAATGCCAGGGGAATAGCGCGCTTTACAAGTCTGTGTTTCGCGAATCGTTCTGCTTCGTTGAGTTTGATATTCCCGGTAGGGAAATCTACATGAAATATATTACAGAGTATAAGTTGCAGCGGGCTTCCTTTTGCTCCTACCACGAGATCTATACCACGTGCATTTTCAGTGATCTTTTGTTCGAGCTGCTTATTAAAGAGTAACAATATTGTGATAACCGCTATACCCAATGAAAGCAACAGAATATTGATAGCCGTATTGAGAGGTCGTGCTTTGAGGTAATTCCAGACGAGTGTGAAGATAGACATGTGATATTATATTAGTCGTGATATAGTATATACAAACTGCAAGGGGTATATACTTATGAAGACGATAATTTTACCTGTTTCGAAATTTTATCTTTGAGCCGTTGATCATGCGTGGCAACCAGCAACGTTGACTGATTCTGTGCCGCTACATCCATCAACATGTGAATGACGCGATCACAATTCTTGTCGTCCAACGCAGACGTTGGTTCATCTGCAAAAATGATGGAAGGTTTATTTAATACGGCACGCGCAATCGCGACACGTTGCGCCTGGCCGTGGCTTAACTGCGTTACGCTGCTTTTGCGTTTCTCTGCGAGTCCTAATCCGGATAGCACTTCCGTGATACGTTCGGTGTTTATTTTCAAGCCTGCGAGATAAGGAGCGAGCATCAAATTCTTTTCAACAGATAAGGCTGACACGAGGTGGTTGCGTTGAAAAACAAAACCGATATGCTGACCTCTGAAACGATCGAGTGATGTTTCTGATAACTGCGCTAACTCTGTATTATCCACTTTAACCGAGCCTGCGTAATTACGCAGTAAACCTCCGAGTAAATGAAGCAGTGTAGTTTTACCACTGCCGGATTCTCCCAACAGCAAACAATGTTCTCCCTTTGTTACCGTGAAATCGGGAAACCGGATGCTATTGCCTGCGCTATATTGAAATGAAAGATCGTGAATTGAAATCATACCTGTGGATTGCGTTTCAATATATATGTGATGATGAAATAAAAAAACCTTCCTGTGATTAACGGAAGGTTATGTTTTACGGAATCGTTATTCTTTTCTTTCCTTTTCCTTTCTGTCGCTCTCTTTACTACCTGCGTATAATTCATATTCCAGCAGGCGGCAGTCAAGTTTGGCATTGTAGAATTCTATTCTTCTTCGAGCCTTTAAGCCAATCTTTTTAGCAAGATCCAGATTGCCGGTAAAGATATAGCCGGTATATCCTTTGCATTTCTGTTTCAGAAAATCACCGATGCGGGCATAGGTTATCTCCAACTCATCAATCTCCCCTAATCGCTCGCCATACTCGGGGTTAAAGTATACCACGCCACTTTTGCCTTCCGGAACTTCCGTTAAGGCAAAATCGCATTGAGCAAACTGAATATACTTTTCAACGCCTGCTATACCTGCATTGATCTTTGAGATATTAATAGCATCATCACTGATGTCGGTTGCCTCAATCAACAAATCGGGCACTTCTTTAATCTGATCATGGAGCATGCGTAATTCCGTCTGGTATACCTGCTCGTCATAATTCTTTAAGTGCATGAAAGAATAATTGCTGCGATATAAACCAGGCCTTCTGTTGGTAGCGAAGAGCGCAGCTTCAATCGCCATGGTTCCTGAACCACACATCGGGTTGATAAACGGTGACTGGCGATCCCACTTGCTAGCCATGATCGTTGCTGATGCAAGCGCTTCCAGCATGGGGGCTTTTCCGGGAATCTTTCTATAGCCGTGCTTGGCCAACGTTTCACCGGAAGTATCAATGAATACTTCACCCCTGTCTTCTTTCCAGTATACGTGAATCACAACACCGGTCATATCAGGGCCAGAGTCAGGGCGAACGCTGGTTTCTCTTCGCAGACGATCAACAATAGCGTCCTTCACCTTAACGTTTACAAACATCTCGTTATTCACGGTAAGCTGATCCACTGTACAGGTAACAGATATATACTTATCGTTGGACAGTATATTTTCCCAGGGCATTCTTACCAGCACATCGTATAATGCCTCAGGATGCTCTGCGTGAAATTCTTTGAGTGAATAGTGTACCTGGCTGGCACAACGCAGATTAAGGTTCAGGCGGATACAATCGGCTACCGTACCTTCAAGCTCGACTCCTGTTTGAAATGTTCGGGTAAGTGTAAAGCCAAGGTCTGTTACCTCGAGCTCAAGATAAGGTGTTAACCGTTTGTTGCACGTAATGATGATACGACTGCGATCAGAAAAAATATTCATGGTGCAAAGATGCTGGAATAATTTTCACCTTCATTATTGCACATAACTGATTTCCTTCAGGTCGAAAACTTGCACAGCATTATCTTCCCGTTGCACCTTAAGCCTGCCCGTATCATCAATCCCCACAATAGTTCCAGAAAAATTTTGTCCGTTTGAACTAAAGAGATGATTTTTTCCTTTCCAGTATAGAACGGCCAGATAATCATTTTTTATTTTATCGAGCGCGTTCTGGCGAAGTCGCAGGTAACGAGCTTCGATTTTTTGTAAGAGAAGTTCCAGTTCATCCTGCAGTGTATATTGAATTCCTGTTATCATGTGCAACGAAGTAGCTGTGCCTACACCAAAATGTTGCTGATTGATATTGATGCCCATGCCTGCTACAGAATGTACGAATTGAGACCCTTGTATCTGATTTTCGATTAAGATGCCACAGAGTTTTTTGTTGCCGGCCATCACATCATTTGGCCACTTGATATGTATATCGGTAATTTTTTTCGTTATAAAGTAATCGTAAACACCTAGTGAAATAATCATGTTCAAAAAGAATTGATCCTTCAGATTTAGAAACACAGGTTTCAAAATCAATGAGAGTGTCAGATTTTTCCCGGGCTCCGCTTCCCATGCATTTCCACGTTGGCCGCGGCCAGCAGTTTGATTATTGGTAATTACCAAAGTACCTTCCGGAGTTGAAGATTGCTGGCATAGTTGCAGGGCAAGTGTGTTAGTTGAATGACATTCCGGCATAAAAACTAAGTTGCTTCCCATGAAAAGGGTACTGGCAGGGATTTTATACAAGGTATTTTGATTAATTTTGATGGTTTAATCTAAAAACGAATATAGTTTAATGGCAAAGAAACGGAAGGGAGCCAATTCAGAAAAGCTAAGTGAAGTGATTGTGAAGGGCATGCAAGAGAAAAAAGCATCGGACATCGTTATCATGGATCTTCGAAAGGTAAAAAATGCTGTGGCTGACTTCTTCATTGTTTGCTCTGGTAATTCGGACAGGCAACTCGATGCTATCGCAGATTCTATTGATGCTGAAGTTTTCAAAGCGCTCAAAGAAAATCCATGGCATGTAGAAGGAAAAAACAATAAAGAGTGGATGCTCCTCGACTATACAGACGTAGTAGCGCATGTGTTTCGAAAAGATCGCAGAGAGTTCTATGCTTTAGAACGCTTGTGGGGAGATGCTGACATCACTGAAATTGATGGCGATTGAACTAAAAGCTTTTTAACTCGTTAATGTTTTGATATTTTTAAATTGATTGAATAAGAATAATTAGAAATGGCTGACAAGAAAGAAAATAATAAACCGCTGTTACCAACCAAACCGCCGAAAGGCAACTACCAGATTTGGGTAATAATTGCAACGATAGCTGTGATTTTTGGTGTGATGTATTTTAACTCTGCCAACAGTCTCAAACCTCTCCGCTATGATGACTTTAAAGAGATGGTTAAGAATGGCGATGTGCGCAAGGTAGTGCTGGTTCAAAATCAGAAATTTGTTGAAGTAACGTTGACTTCTGCAGCATTGCAGAATGCAAAGTATAAACAAGATATAAGCAACGGTCCGCTAAGTTCAGGAAACTCCGGTCCTCATTATATTTTAAAAGTTGTTGACGCTGGAAATTTCGATCAGGAGTTTCGCACATTCATCGACAAACAAGTATCGTCAAGTCAGCGTCCTGAATATGATACTGAAGATCGTGGTGACTATGTAAGTCAACTTTTTCAGTGGGGACTTTTATTCCTCTTGCTGTTTGGATTCTGGATGCTGATGCGCAGAATGACCGGAGGCGGTGGCCCTGGCGGACAGATCTTTAATATAGGGAAGTCTAAAGCTGCATTGTTTGATGCCGAGAATAAAGTAAAGATCACATTCGACAATGTAGCCGGATTGGATGAAGCAAAAGAAGAAGTAAAAGAGATCGTAGATTTCTTAAAGACTCCTGGCAAGTTCACAAAGCTTGGTGGTAAAATTCCAAAAGGTGCTTTGCTTGTTGGCCCTCCCGGTACTGGTAAAACATTGCTTGCAAAAGCGGTTGCCGGTGAAGCAGGTGTTCCTTTCTTTTCTTTATCAGGATCAGACTTCGTTGAAATGTTCGTGGGTGTTGGTGCTGCACGTGTTCGCGATCTTTTCAAACAAGCAAAAGAAAAAGCTCCATGTATAGTATTCATCGATGAGATTGATGCAATTGGTCGTTCACGTGGTCGTGGACAATTACCTGGAGCGAATGATGAACGTGAGAATACGCTGAACTCATTGCTTGTGGAAATGGATGGTTTCGCTACGGATTCAGGTGTAATCATTCTTGCAGCAACGAACCGTCCGGATGTATTAGACTCAGCGTTGCTTCGTCCAGGTCGTTTCGATCGTCAGATCAGTATAGATAAACCAGATATCGTAGGGCGTGAAGCAATCTTCAAAGTACACTTGAAGCCTATCAAGCTTGATACAAGTGTAGACGCTAAAAAACTTTCGGCACAGACTCCCGGATTTGCCGGAGCAGAAATTGCCAACGTATGTAACGAAGCTGCACTCATCGCAGCACGTAGAGATAAGAAAGCAGTGGAGATGATCGACTTTCAAGATGCTATTGATCGCGTGATCGGTGGACTTGAAAAGAAAAATAAAATCATATCTCCTGAAGAAAAGAAAATCGTTGCCTTCCACGAAGCTGGTCATGCAGTAGCAGGCTGGTTCCTGGAACATGCAGATCCATTGGTGAAAGTGAGTATCGTACCGCGTGGTGTTGCCGCGTTGGGTTACGCACAATATTTACCAAAAGAGCAGTTCCTGTATCAGACTGAGCAAATGCTGGATGAAATGTGCATGGCCTTTGGTGGACGTGCGGCAGAAGATATAGTCTTCGGCAAGATTTCAACGGGTGCCCTAAGCGATCTGGAACGCATTACCAAGATGGCGTATAGTATAGTAACCATCTATGGTATGAACAAAGAGATTGGTAACATGTCGTTCTACGACTCTAAAGCCAACGATTATTCATTCCAGAAATCATATTCAGAAGCAACATCAGAAAAGATAGATCGTGAAGTGAAGCGCATTATTGATGATGCGTATGAACGCACAAAATCATTGCTGATGAAGCATCGTGAATACCTCGATGTTATCGCACAGGAATTGCTGGAGAAAGAAATTTTATTCCAGGCAGATCTTGAGAGATTAATTGGAAAGCGTCCTTTTGAAAAGCTTACTACGTATCAGCAATTCACCAACGGACAGGGCAAGTACGAGAAGAAACAACAGGAAGGCGAGCAACCCGGAGTTGATCCAACGCCAACATTGGAAGGCGATAAGCCAGACGAGCTTGCTAGCAATCAATAGAACATAAAGGAATTCTTTCCTTATTTTTGGACTCAGGTATAAACTACCTGAGTCTTTTTTTTACCTATATTCAACCACAGGCAAAATATAGAATCGATTCATTGTCCTTGCAACGCGGTATGATTGCCGGTTGGATCATGTGATATATCAACTATGCTCGAAAAAATCTCAGACCTACAAAATAAAAAGATCTTCTTCGCCTCAGATTTTCATTTGGGAGTGCCCAATCATGAAGCCAGTATAGCAAGAGAGAAACGAATTATCGCATGGCTCAATTCCATCAAAGATGAAGCGCATACCATTTATCTGTTGGGCGATATTTTTGATTTCTGGTTTGAGTATAAACATGCTATTCCAAAAGGCCACATCAGGTTGCAGGGAAAGTTAGCAGAGTTACGCGATGCCGGAATTTCAATTGTATTTTTTACAGGTAATCATGACATGTGGATGTTTGATTATTTTCCGAAAGAATTGGGTATACCGGTATATCGTGATCCTCAACTTTTGGAAGTCGGCTCACAACGCTTGCTCATTGGACACGGTGACGGATTAGGCCCTGGTGATCACACCTATAAAATTCTCAAGAAATTTTTCAACAGCAAGTTCTGTCAATGGTTGTTCGCACGCATTCATCCTAATCTTGGTATAGGCATTGCTAACTATTGGTCAAAGAACAGTCGTCTGGCCAATTTAAAAAGCGAAGAAGGATATCAAAATAACGAGAGTGAATTTCTGTGGGTATACTGTACTGAGTTGGAGCAAAAAACTCATTACGACTACTATATATTCGGCCATCGTCATTTACCGTTAGATCTTCCAATTTGTGATAGAAGCCGGTATGTAAACCTGGGCGAGTGGGTACATTTCAGCACGTATGCTGTATATGATGGAAAAACAGTTGAGCTTAAAACTTTCGAATCGTGATCAATCTTAATCAAAGTATATTTCAATCATATTATCGTAAAAGCGTAACCGTATTCCTGGTTGTGTTCATCAGTATGCTGACAACGGTCGGGTCGGCGCAATCAAAAAAAATTAAGACCCTCGAGGTAAGCGATACAATCGTATATGCAGCAGTCGACCGCCCGGGTGAACTATATATTTTAACTGCCTCCGGCCAGCTGCAGAAGTTTGACACCAATGGCAAGTTGCTCAGCCTCCATAAAAATAAACCATCTCCTACCCTGTTTGATCCACGTGATGGCAGCAGACTTTTTGCATTCTTCCGCGAATCACGCCAGTATCATTTTCTTAATCCATCGCTAGAAATTGTACAAGCTTTCTCCATCGACTCAGCCTTCGCTATAGATCCATGGCTGGCCTGTATATCCGGTGATCATAATGTATGGCTTGTGGATGCCGCGGATTGGACCTTAAAAAAAATCAACACGTCTAACGGTGCTGTATCAATCGAAGAGACGATGGATGTTAAGCCTAAAAAACAAAAAACTGATTTTACTTTTCTGCGCGAGTATCAAGGATTCGTTTTTCTGCTGGATGCATCCGAGGGAATTTTAATTTTCAACAGTGTTGGCAAGCTTATCAAAACCATTAGTGTTAAAAAACTCAGTTACTTCAATTTTCTCGGTGAAGAATTATATTATCTCCAAGGCGATGTGTTAAGATTCTTCGATCTCTTCACAGCAGAAACGCGTGAACAAAAGCTAACGCAGCCAGGTAACTTTGCATTGATAACCGATGAGCGTTTTTTCTTAATTCGAAAAAACACCATTGAAATATTCGGAGCACAGTAATGAAGAGAAACCGGATATAAGATTTCTAAAACTGTTCATTTTTGAACATCTTTGTACATCCTGGAACAGGAATATAGGCTAAAGAGAATCAAAAAGGCTTATTTTTTTCTTGGCATAAAATTTCTGACAGGAAAGCGTTTTCACCTAAATCTATTAGTACTGTGAATTTGGAAGGCGGTAAAATTTTGATGATCGATGACGATGAGGACGTACTCCTCGCAGCGAAAATGTTATTGAAGAAGCAAGGTCATCATGTGATCATTGAAAAGAATCCCAAGAAAATTCCTTTTCTACTTCACAACGATACATATGATGTTATTCTGCTGGACATGAATTTCAGCAAAGACATCACGAGTGGTAAAGAGGGCTTCTATTGGCTCGAACAAATCCTAGGACATGATCCTTCAGCTGTAGTTATTCTAATCACTGCGTTTGGCGATGTTGAAATGGCTGTGCGTGCATTAAAGGCTGGCGCTACTGACTTTATACTCAAGCCGTGGCAAAATGAAAAACTTGTCGCTACTATATCTACCGCTATACGATTAAAGAAATCGTACAATGAAGTTGATAAGTTGAAGAAGGCAAAGGAAATGCTCGAGGAACAAATCGGCAGACCCTTTGGTGAAATTATCGGACAGAGCAAAGCGATTCAGGAAGTGTTCACGCTTATTGATAAAGTAGCGAAGACGGATGCCAACGTTTTGATTTTAGGTGAGAACGGTACGGGAAAAGAATTGATCGCCCGCGCCATTCATCAACGCTCTCTTCGAAAAGACAACAGTTTTGTTTCTGTGGATATGGGTGCTATCACTGAAACTCTTTTTGAAAGTGAACTCTTTGGTCACAAGAAAGGAGCCTTCACCGATGCACGCGAAGATCGTCCGGGAAGATTTGAACTTGCGAATAACGGAACACTCTTCCTTGATGAGATCGGTAATTTAAGCATGAGTCTTCAAAGCAAATTACTCAGCGCGCTGCAATCACGTCAGGTAACACGTGTTGGTGCCAACCAATCGATGGCGGTAAACATTCGCCTGATCTGCGCTACCAACATGCCACTTCACAAGATGGTACAGGAAGGAACCTTCCGCCAGGATTTACTATACCGGATAAATACGGTTGAACTTCACGTGCCACCGTTGTGCGATCGCGTGGAAGATATACCGATGCTGGCCCAGCACTATCTGAATTACTACGCCAAGAAATATCACAAGCATGTTACTGCCATCACCCCCGAGGCAACCGACAAGTTAAAGCGGTATGCGTGGCCCGGAAATATCCGTGAGCTTCAGCATGGTATTGAACGGGCCGTGATCATGACGGACTCGGCAACATTACAGGAAAGTGACTTCCTGTTAAGTCGCACGGTCTCATCAAGTCCAAACAGCAATACACTAAACCTGGATGAGGTAGAAAAGACGGCCATCGTAAAAGCACTCAACATGCATAATGGAAATATATCAAAGGCTGCCGATGAACTGGGACTAACCCGTGCATCACTATACCGCAGGATGGAGAAATACGGAATTTAACAACGGTATAGCTCTAAATACATAACAGCTTCGCGTATAGAAAACGCGAAGCTGTTATCTTTTGTAGTAAGCCATAAAAAATGTAAATTAGACAGTATAATAGTGGGTTACCACTTTTTTCATATACTTATACAGTACATACGGCATTCCCGTCACCGTTTACTCAAACAGCCGGCAGTAGTAATTTTGAAATTTGTTGTATATTTTGTTAAACCTATGCATTGGTACAGATTTGTACATATATTTTTATTGTCGTGTTTGATCTTTGCCTGTAAGGATAGCAACTATACTTTACCCTTGTCTCAAAAGCAGGAAATCTTTACATATCTAAACGACTCTTTACAATCCTGCTATTCAAAATCACCTGACTCTATACTAGTGTGCTCTGATATCGAAAGTCGAAAAGCCTTCCTCCATAGCTTAAGACCATCTGCGAAAGCACAAGAAATATGGATAAACTTTGCAAAGGCACATTCGCTGTCAGAAAGTAATTTTGGCGAAGAATCTATAGAGATCATTAATAGTACATTACCCGAAACAGAAGACTATACCTTCCTTTACGAACGAGCCCAACTATTATCACTACGAAGCTTCATCAATACCAATCATTTCAATTTACAACTGGCTGCCTATGACGCATATCAGGCTGCGGATATTTTTTTAGAACTCGGTTTGACAAAAGAAGCTGCCTCCAAGCACCTATCGATAGCAAACCTGCAGTATAATACCGGTAACTATGAGATCGCTATTGAGCATATAAAAAAAGTAGTGAAGTACTATAAAACCAACAATCTTAAAAGAGACGATTCGATCCGCCTCATCAATGCATACAATACATTGGGGATGTCGTATGTTAACCAGAACGATACCGACAGTGCCCGCATGACCTACAACACTGCACTGGTCCTGGTTCGTATGTCGCACAGCGAAATTTGGGAAGCACTTATCCAGGGCAACATTGCTCAGATCGATTACCTGGAAGGGTATCTGGATGAGGCGCTGATAAAGTATAAACAAAAAGCAGAAGTATGCCTGAAGCATCGAGAGTTTGCTTCGGCAGGTGAAGCACTCACAGGTCTCGCAGAAGTATATAGTCAGAAAAAACAGTTTACCACAGCACAACTATACTACGACAGTGCATGGAAAATGATGCGCAAAGAGCTAAGACCAAACATTTGGGTAATGTACTATAAGAGTCTGCACGATTGGTTTAATTTAAACAAGCAATACGACTCAGCACATATAGCGTATAAGAAGTATATCACTTTACGCGATTCTACACAAAGCAGACAGAGCTTGCAATTAAACAAGCTGCAGAAACAATTACAATTCGAGAAGCAGCTGAATTTACTCCGCACAGAAAATGAGCTTAAGAAAAATGAACTGAACACAAGCCGGATTTTAATTGCATCCTTTATAGCTATCCTGATATTACTCTGTGTACTGCTTTATATCATCCGAAAAAGTTACCGTAAAATAAGAATGCTTAACGCTGACCTCGAGAGTAAAGTAAGAACCAGAACGGCTGACCTGGTAAAACTCAATAAGGAACTTGACACGTATCTATACCGCGCCTCCCACGATGTTCGCAGACCCATCCTTAGCATCATCGGGCTTGGACAACTTGTAGGCTTAGCGCACGATGAATCTGAGCGAAAAGCTATTCAGCAAAAAATTGACGATACGGCCCGTGATATGGACAAGATGCTTTCCAAAATACACATGGCCTATGAACTGGATAAACTGGAAGGCGATCAGCTTATCAACATAAAAGAATATACCATTTCATTAACGCACCGGTTCAAAGTACTGTACCCTAACATTACTTTCAAAGAGGAACTTGAGGACAATATCGTTATTAACACCAACATCAAACTGCTGGATATCATTTTCATCAACATACTTGAAAATGCCTGCATCTTCCGAAACCAGGTAAATCCCGAGATTACCATCAAATTGTTCAAGACGGATAGCTATATAGAAATATACTTTAGAGACAATGGCATTGGCATTGATCAAAAGTATATAAAGGCGATCTTTAATCCATACGCCCGGTATAGCGATCGCTCTGTAGGAAGCGGGCTTGGTTTGCACCTTGTACAAAAGGCGTTGATAAAACTAAAAGGGTATATTTCAGTAGAAAGCACTCTATATATAGGGTCGGAATTCAAAATTACATTGCCAATCTATAAAGATGGACTATCAGAACTCCATTCTGCTTTAAACAACAGCATAAAGATGAATTAACAAGCACCTTATTTGCTGATCTCCGTCAGATGTTCTTCCACGTTCCATCCACTGATCGAGATCAACGGTGTTGCTTTGTCATTTTCAGGATGATATTCCAGATATATAGTTTTTTGTGAGCCCGGAGTAATAGAGATGTAATTATCACTATAGAATACCGGGAGCAAACGCTTCTTAGATTTAGGATCTATCAAGGAAATTCGATTGAAAAATGCCACAGGGCTTTCAGAAAAATTGGACAGCTTCAGTTCGATCTTTCCCTCGGCAAGCCATTTTGCTTCGGCCTGGATCTTGGCAGCCTTCATTTGATTAAGACCAGTATGCATTCCGTTGTTGTCCGGAAGCCAGTAGAAATTTTCACTTAGAATTTGCTTGTTCAGATCAAGCAACTGCAATGATAAGAACACACCTTTATCTTTACGGAGTGAATTCAACATTCCCTTGAGTGCTAAATATTTCTTGGAAATTGTCGGTTCAATACCTACAAAAACCTGCGAGAGAAGACTGTCTTTTCCGTTCATATCATAAGTTTTGATAACTAGCATTAAATCCTGATAAGCCTTCACTGTGTTGTTGGCAATCATCACCATTCCATCGGTAGGACTATACATTACATGCAACGGTTCACTTCCATGACGCAAGCCATACAGGCAAGCGTTGGGGTCCAGATAGTAATCATACATTTGTCCACGCATAGCAGTCCATGGGTTTTGTGTTTTCCAAATGATCGTGCCGGTATACCACTCCCACATGTGCGAACTAAATCCTTCTATCAACGCGCGGTACTGATCATAATTTACCAATTGAGCTTTCACAGCGAAATCTTTTACACTCTTCGGCTCACCATAGGGATTTATATACTGATCATACCCTATATATTTATGATAGTCCCACACCGGATCAACTTTACTGGGATGCTTGGGTGCAACCATATTCTCAGCTGGTATAAATCGTTCAAGCGATTCGTAATCCCCTATACCTACAGAACCTACTTCAGAATTAAATGGAAAAGTTTGTTTATCCCAGAATGATTCAATAGGCTGAATCCCGTAAGGGCCATCACCATTTCCTCCGATTGAGTTAAAAGACATACTATCGGAATTCGAATACTCCACAAACCAGCGCGTACCATCGAGCTCTGGTATAATTGAATCACGCAAGGGAGTAAGTATATCTTCCGGTGGAGTAATTTCATTTCCACCACACCACATGCCCAGCGAAGCGTGGTTCCGAATCATCTTGATCTGATCTATAGCAGAGGTAAGAAACAATGCATGGTCATCGGGATATTTTCTTCGAGTCCATTGATCTTCCGTTTTCTTCGGGTCTGTCCAACGCCCATTGCAATCACCCGACATCCAAAAATCTTGCATTACCAGCAATCCATATTTATCACAAGCGCTATAAAATTCCGGACGCTCAATCAATGCACCTCCCCAAATGCGGATCAGGTTCAAATTCATATCACGGTGAAATCTTATCTCGGCATCATACCGGGCGTCTGTAAACCGAAGCATGGCATCTGAGATAATCCAATTTCCTCCTTTAATAAAAATGCGCTGACCATTTACCATCACCTGGCGACTACGAGTCTCATTATTCCATTTGGTCTGAATCTCTCTTACACCAACCGAAATATTTTCTTCATCCGAAACTGTTTTTCCATTGATGAGGAATTGAAGCTTTAAAGTATATAGGTGCTGCTCGCCATAACCATTCGGCCACCACAGTCGTGGATTCTTAATAGTATAGTCTGGTAATGCTACCGTGGTTGTAGAGAACGGAGCCACCGTTACTTTTTGAGATATCGTGGTTCCCTCCCAGGTATAGCTCGCTATACCATTCACACTTTTCGCAGTCGGGTTTTCGAGTTCGGTCGTAACTTTCAGCGTAGCGGGTTCCTGTTTCCCTTCGGGCAATCGCTTTCCGGAAACCTTCGTTACAATGTGTGGATTTTTTAAGTTTATAGCTTTCGTCTTCTCAATAAAGACTTTGTCCCATATACCTGTATTCCGATCGCGGATCGGTTGAATCCAATCCCATCCGGCTACATATTGATGCGAAACATTTTTGGCAATCATGCCATCACCACCTTGACCGCCATTCGGATTACCAACCGGGTCGGGCGGATATACTATAACTGCAATCCGGTTGTTCCCATTTGCTGATAAATGGCTTGTTATATTATAGGATTGCCGCAGAAACATTCCTTTGTGCGTTGATGGGTTCAGCTTTTTTCCATTGAGAAAAATATCACAGCTATAGTTTACACCACGAAGGTGTAACCACACTTGATCACCTGGTGCTGACGATGACTCCACAAAATCAGTAACAAACCAATAGGTATATTTCTCGCGACCGGTTGTATAGATGTCAGGGATTTTTTCATTGTTCATACCATACAACGGATCGGGTATGCGCTTGTTATTGAGTAACGTTGTCAGCACCGTGCCCGGCACGGTAGCAGGAAGCCAGTCTTGAATTTTATAGGATGCCTGCGACAGCGCAATTCCATCTTCCTTTACTTCGTCTATATTTTTGCAGCGCCAACCCGAATTGAGTTCATATTGAATTTGCGCCAATGCTATATGATGTGCATACAAGGAGAGGACAATGGTAACAAACAGGGGTTTGCATATATTTTTCTTCATAAGGAATAATAAGCATTATAAAGTTTGAATCCTCCCGCCCTTCCCATTACAGAAGGACAAGGAGGACTCCCAAACCCAACTACGTTCACAGACGTTACCAAAACTGTGTCGTAGTTCTGTGCGGTAAACGAACGTTGGGCGCAATTCTACTCTTACTTTAATCAAAAAGTATAAATATTTTTTTTCGGATGGAGTGAAAAGAATCCTGTAAACGTTTACAGATTCATGAGTGATAACACGATTAGCAGAATGGTTTGCATTTGCTTACGAAGAGAACGAAGTGCTTTGAACACTGCGTTATATACAGACTGAATAGTAATTCCTAGTTCATCGGAGATCTCCTTATTGGAAAGCTCTTTATAATATTTCATGTGTAGCAACTTCTGTTGATGATCTGACAATGTGCTAAGCGCTTTCAACACTTTTTCCTTTTGCCAATGCACAACCTCTTCGTCAGCTACACTTCCATCTTCCTGATCAAAGTCCATGAGATCTTCCTCTGCCTTTAACCTTACATGAGGAGATTTCAGGATATCAAGTAATTTTCTTTTTAACGAAGTAAAGAGGTAATATTTAATAGATGTAGTCTCATTCAGGTTTTCACGATTGTTCCAAATTTTGACAAACAACTCTTGTATACAGTCTTTGATAAGCTCATGATCGGAGCTTAATTTTTTCCCATAATTATATAGTGCAAAGAAGTATTTACGATAGATCATCGCATAGGCAGCAAGGTCTCCTGACTTGAACTCTTTCCAGAGTATATAATCATTCATGGAAATCGATCGGCTCTCCGATTGTGCCGGAGCGATGGCTTCATCGATCTTTCTTGCTGCTTCCATTTTGACTCTGTTTGGGTTGAAACTGCTTCGTAAATGGTTCCGTGTGCGGAAACATAGTACAAAATCGATATTTTAACGGTAAAAATAAAATGCTATTGGCCAGATTATTTACGTAGCCAAATAATCTTCGGAAGTCCGGTATTTTTGAACTTCTTGATTTATTAAAACATCCAAAAAAACGTTTACAACGATGATGTGTGATGTGTCTTTTAATTCAATTTTAGGAGACTATATTAAAATTTTGAATCGCTGATAAAATTTTATTTAAGATTTTAAAAAGTCAGCCGACATTACAGAAGATCAATTCTGATTTCAATCACAATTTTCGGACGATGTTAAATGTTATGGCGTCACTATAAAGCAAGGCATCGAACGACATCAAACTAAATTTCTAACCTCTTCAATAATTTTAACCTTCATTAAATATACTTGCACCTTTTACGGTAATAATGAATGGTATGAAAAAGAGTGATGGAATTTTATTAGCGTGTATACTGATGGTTACGTTTCTATCGTGTAAAGAAACGGAACAGAAGAGCACGGCAGACACGGCATTGAGTCTCACACAATATGTAGACCCTCTGATTGGAAGTGGTTTCCATGGACACGTATTTGTTGGGGCAAGCGTTCCTTTCGGAGCTGTCCAATTGGGACCAACCCAACTTTCAGAAGGATGGGATTGGTGCTCCGGTTATCATTATTCAGATTCGGTGATCATCGGTTTTTCACACACACATTTAAGTGGAACCGGTATAGGCGATCTCGGCGATGTATTGTTGATGCCCGTGACGGGTGATACTAAATTAACGAAAGGAACACCACAGGCTATTGAAAGCGGATATGCTTCCTTATTCTCGCATGCGGATGAAAAAGTAACACCAGGATATTATAGTGTTAAACTAAAACGCTATAACATAGAGGTTGCTCTCACGGCATCCGAACGTGTAGGGTTTCATAAGTATATATTTCCAAAAGGCGAGGACGCGAAAGTGCTGGTCGATCTGAAAGAAGGTATAGGATGGGATGGCGCCTATGAAACATCGCTTGAGAAAGTAAATGATACTACATTTACAGGGCACCGGTTTTCAAAGGGTTGGGCCGAAGATCAGCATTTATACTTTGCTATAATTGTATCATCGCCTGCCACGCAGCTTGAGCTTTTTGATGATGAACAGAAATCCGTACAAGGAATCTCTGCAACGGGCAAGAAAACAAAAGGCGTCCTGCATTTCGGAAGTGCCTTTGACAAGCCATTGCTTGTGAAAGTGGGTATATCTCCTGTTAGTACGGCAAACGCATTACAAAATATAGAAGCGGAGATACCACATTGGAACTTCGATAACACCGTAAAAGAAGCGGATGCATCTTGGAATAAGGAACTGAACAAAGTACAGATCAAAGCGAGCGAAGAACGGTTGAAGAAATTCTATACGGCACTCTATCATACTATGATAGCGCCTTCTGTTTTCAATGACCACAATGGCGATTACCGTGGCACCGATAAAAAAATATACCACGATACCACGTTTACAAACCTGACTACGTTTTCTCTTTGGGATACTTATAGAGCTGCACATTCACTCTTTACTATAGTGCAACCAGAACGTGTTGACAACATGGTAAATTCAATGCTGAAAATTTATGAACAGCAAGGAAAATTACCGATCTGGCATTTGATAGGCAATGAGACTAACACCATGCCCGGTAACAGTGCCTTTCCGGTTATTGCCGATGCATACTTGAAAGGCTTCCGCGGATTTGATGGCGCGTTGGCATTAAAGGCTATGAAGACTTCTGTACTTCGTGATGAGCGTGGTTTAAAGTATGTGCGTGAACAAGGCTATATACCGGCAGATGCCGAAACTGAAACAGTAGCCAAGGGTATGGAATATTCTATAGACGACTGGTGTGCTGCACAGCTGGCACAGGCATTGGGCAGCCAGGAAGAGTATATATATTTCAACAAGCGTTCACAGAACTATAAGTACTACTTTGATTCCACTACACATTTTGTGCGTGGCAGGATTTCAGATACCAAATGGCGCACACCATTCAGTCCGTTCGCTGCGCGACACATGAAGGATGATTTCAGCGAAGGAAACTCATGGCAATATACCTGGCTGGTGCCGCATGATGTGGAAGGGTTGATCAAACTTATGGGTGGCGAACAGGCATTCCTCAAAAAACTTGATTCATTATTCGTTGTTAAAGGTGACATGGGAGAAGAAGCATCCAATGATATTACGGGACTCATTGGTCAATATGCACACGGTAATGAACCCAGTCACCATATTCCATATTTATATGCCTATGCAGGACAACCCTGGAAAACCGCAGAGAAAGTCCGGTATATTCTGGACAGCCTATATACGGTTAAACCCGATGGATTGTGTGGCAACGAAGATGTAGGGCAAATGTCTGCATGGTATGTACTTTCATCACTGGGATTCTATCCTGTTAATCCTGCAAACGGCCGGTATATTTTTGGAAGTCCATTGATGGATGAAGCTGTGATCAACTTGCCCGGGGCAAAGAAGTTTACGATTACTGTAAAGAACAACAGCGATCAGAATATCTATATACAAAAAATTACTTTCAACGGTAAGCCGTACACGAAAACATACCTGCAGTATAGCGATATCATGAATGGAGGCGATATGATTATAGAAATGGGAAGCAAGCCTGGTTCACAATGGGGAATTGATAAAGCCGATTGGGCATTCTCTTCATTGAAGTAGAATCCAAATAAACCAGTCAAGTATATCAAACAAAAGAGCGGGATACCAACGTATCCCGCTCTTTTATTTCTTATCGATCACGATTCATAATTCATATTACAAATTAAGTATATATCTGTATCAATTTACTTTCGCTATCCAGAATGCTATGCGTTGTCTCTTCCAGGTATAGGTCAACGCTACAGTGTCGTGAAAATGGATGATGGCGGGATACGAAAACTCATCGCCCTGTTGTCCGGTTTCAAGATCAGTAATGAGCGGCCACGTCTTTCCGTTGTCTTTTGATATAGCAATCGAAACTGGTCTACGTGCGCCCCAGTTTTTTCCATCGCGATTAAAAACAAGCACCAATGTTCCATTGTCTAATTTTGTGAGATCTATACCGCTATTCGGATTCGGTAAACTTGTTTTATATACAGGCGACCATGTTTTACCATAATCCTCTGAATCACTCCGACAAATTACTCCGGCAGAACTCCGTAGCAGCATATGGACGGTCCCGGGAACGGACTCCCATAATGTAGGTTGTATCACACCCTCCCCCTTTATAGAATCACGATTAAGTGTGACGAATGATGTAGCCTGCCATGTCTTGCCTTCATCTTCACTCCGATCTACAAATGCATTCCATACACCTTTCAATTCGTTCGATGCCGGAGCGAGCCACGCACCATTGGACAGTACTATAATTTTATTTCTGACAGGTCCCCTGCCTCCCTTATCACCGGGCACAAGTTCTTTTGCCTGCGACCATGTATCACCATTGTCCTTTGAAACTATATACCATGTCTCCCAAAGATCAATCAGTTTTCCTACTTTAAAATATAGTATAATATCGCCAGAGGATGTTTTATGCAGCACGGGATTCCAATGTGGATCTTCGCGTAGCTTGGCTATTTCAATCGGCGTAGACCATTGTTTGGAATTCCCCTTCGATAACCAGATCCCAACATCATCATGTTTCTCGTGAGTCCCTCCAAACCAAGCCACGATAAACTTGCCATCGTTGGTTTTTATCAACGTTGAAGCGTGACATTGCTGAAAAGGGCGATCATCCCCAAAAACATAATCCTGCTGCAGAAGGGTAATACTGTCTTTTCTTTCCACGTTAGAAACTATTTCTTCTTTCACGGGGCTCTGTTTGCAAGCCGACACCATTACTAATATATATAGTATTGAAATAAGCCGAACGCCATTCTTGCTCATAGTGCTATTATAGTTTTTAATTCTGATCTGATACCAAAGTTTCAAGTACAGGTTCTAAAGTAGATTTGAGAGCCTTCATGGGCACATCGTTCTGTTGTTCAAAAACGACAACTTCATTCTTCCCCTTTTTCAACCAACATCCAGGTAAATATAGCGTTTGCTGCGGCCCTACTTTCCAATAGCGACCTATATGTATACCATTCACAAACACAATGCCTTTACCCCACCCTTGCATATCCAGAAACACATCGCCTGGTTCCTGGACCTCGAAGGCAGCTGTATAAAAAGTTGGCAACCCAATGTTATTCTTATTTATATTTTTTGCAAGATCCGGCACTTTGTCAAAGGGAAGCGAGTACATCTTCCATCCACCCGTAATTTCAAAATCGTTGATCATTACAGGAGCAATGATTCCTTTCGTGCTGTTGATGATATCAGCACCGTAATTTATACGCCCCATGTTTTCAACCAGAATATCCAGGCGTCCGTTGAAAGGTATCTCAATCGGAAGAGTATATTTCTTATCCTGACGATTAAGCTCTCCCACTTTCTTGCCGTTCACAAATACGATGGCGTAATCACGAAGCCCCTTTACCTGAAGCTCACCCTGAATCGGCTGCGTAAAGTTTTTACTATAGAGCACATAGCCAAAGCCCTGTCCTAATTCTTCGAACGACAAAGGGGATGCATTCACAACAGGTTTGACAGTATTCTTCCATTCAAAGAAGTCAACCGCTTTAGTCAATGCTATATCTGGCAAAGCAATAACCGGGATCTTCGCGGGAATTTCAGGGACAGTATATTTAACATACTTTTTCATCAATTCACGTATAGCAAGATATTTGGGTGTTGCCCAGCCTGCTTCACTGATCGGAGCATCATAATCATAGCTTGTAATATCAGGCTGTATATCGTGCTCATCGTTATAATTGGCACCCGATGTAAAACCGAAGTTTGTTCCGCCATGCACCATATAAAAATTGAAGTGAATGTTATTTTGGAGATACTGCTCCGTCTGCTTTACTATTTCATCAGCACCAATTCGCGTAAACGGTTCAGCCCAGTGATCGAGCCATCCCGGATAAAACTCTGCTACCATGTATGGCCCTTGGTTGTTGTGATATTTATTGACGGCCTTTTTCAGGTTATCAATATTACCTTCTCCGTTGGCAGTTGGTAATATACCTTGCAAGGAACCACCCTCGAACAACCAGGTTCCATCGGATGTAAAGAAAGGGCCATCGAATCCGGCCTCACCCAACATTTTCTGTATAGCCAGGTTATACTGCCGGTGTTCCTCTATAGGTATATCTTTACGCTGCGAAACATACGATCCGAATTCATTCTCTACCTGTACAAGAATTACAGGCCCTCCTTTACTTACCTGTAAATGTTTTACTTCCTGTGCAAGCTTGTTTATATATACCCGGCATGAATCCAGAAAAGGTTTATTGTTAGCACGAATAACAAGGCTCTTGTTTTTCTGCAGCCACCAAGGGTATCCTCCGAATTCCCACTCTGCGCAAGCATAGGGCCCTGGACGAAGTATAACATTCAATCCTTCTTCTTTGGCAATCGTAATGAACTCACTGATGTTTCGATTGCCGGTTTTAAAATCCCATATACCCGGAGCCGTGTTGTGATAATTCCAAAATACATATGTGGCGATCGTATTGAGTCCCATAGCCTTCGCCATCTTCAGGCGATGACGCCAGTACTCTTTTGGAATACGGGCATAATGGATTTCACCGGAGTGAATTTGTATCGGTTTACGGTCGTATAAAAACTGTCCCTCCTTGATTTCAAAGGTATGTGCCTTCTTTTGGGCAGTAATGCTGTAGGACAAACAAGCCATCAGCATTACCATGATAATCCTTTTCATTCTCTCTCTCACATTTATAGCAGTATCTAAAACACTTCTACTGTCGATATCAGCGGGCAAGCTTTTGAAGCTGTGATGTTAATCCGGATTTTGCCTGTCTCCACCGGATCGATCTTCAATATTCTTTTATAGCCTATTGTAGTGGCATCGGCTACTTTCTGCCAGCTATTATCTTTCCAGACCTCAACATTGAATGACTTAACACGTTGTCCTAATTTGATATACTCCTGCAGCACTATATATTTTACAGGTTCTACTTTCTCTAATGAAATTTCCAGTGCTCCGGTGGTAACATTATCATCGGTTGCCCAATATGTCTCTTTGTTGCCATCCGCTATATTGCTGGCAGCATATACATCTGATTCGCCACGATAGGATGTTGCTTCGGTTTTTGCTTTGGCAGCCAGGTTGGTTTTGAATTCTGCATCCAGCATCGCGCGCCATTCCTTCAAAGCTTTCACGTCATTCTCATGTACAAGTCCACGTTTGTCAGGAGGAACGTTCAACAGCAGATTAGAGCCACGACCAACCGAAGTAAGGTATATATCGAATAATTTCTCTGGCGTTTTTACCAATGAATCTTCTTTAGCATGATAAAACCATCCCGGACGAATTGATACATCTACTTCAGCGGGAATCCAATGTGTACCATTTTCGCTTCCGGTACCTAACAATTTTTCAATGCCTCCTTTTCCGGCATATAGTGTATCGGGTGTGATTGAATTCCAGTTCGTCTCTCCCGCTATACCGTTCTCGTTTCCTACCCAGCGTACACCAGGACCTGCATCACTAAAGAAGATTACATTGGGTTCCATTTCACGGACCATGCTTAATGTTGTTGGCCAATCATAGTACGTAGCACCGTTGATCTTTCTCTTTTCGTTGGCACCACCGTAATAACCGTCACCACCGTTTGCTCCATCAAACCACATTTCGAACACCGGGCCATAGGTTGTAAATAATTCTTTCAACTGATTACGATAATATTCCACGTATGCAGGTGATCCATAGTCTGAACGATTTCTATCCCACGGCGACAGATATATACCGAACTTCAGACCGTGCTTTTTACACGACTCTGAAACTTCTTTCACTATATCACCTTTACCTCCTTTATAGGGACTATTTTTTATAGAGTGCTCCGTATATTTCGAAGGCCACAAGCAGAATCCATCGTGATGTTTGCTCGTGAGTATAACACCTTTAAAACCAGCATCCTTTAAAGTGGTGACCCACTGATCAACATTAGTTTCTGTCGGGTTAAACACTGTAGTTTTTTCATCTCCGAACCCCCACTCCTTATCTGTAAATGTATTGGTCGTAAAATGGACAAATGCATTCAACTCCATTTCGTGCCAGGCTAACTGCGCATCACTCGGTACAGGCAACACCGCTTGAGGCGCTGCTACTTCCTTTTTTGCACAGGAAGCGAGTAAACAAAGCAAGAATAAATTGAGAAGTTTAAACGTTGTTTTCATTTGTAAAATGTTCCTTGTTGTTGAATATAAATAGCGTGAGCTCCAAATATAACCTATACATGCACGCGTTTACTATAAGATTAAACGAGCGGTAGTATAGTTTATAACTTCGGACGCAGACTTTATTTTTTAGCGGTCGTTTTACGGTTTGACACGTTCGTAGTTGTCAATTGAAATACTGTAGCGTCTTCATTATTACGCGACACAATTAATCTGCGAGGAGCTCGCTTGAATTTTGTCATCGCCATGTCGCGTATATCTCCCGATAACCAGAGCGGTTCACTGGCATTGTTTGTTTGAATGCTTCCATCTTTGAACTTTAGCAGGATTCCGAAGGAAGCATCACAACGTCCGAGCTGCACACGGTATGGATAGAAATTACCAGCGGCCAATACTTCGGCAATGCCGTCACCATCAAAGTCATCAAAAACAAATGCTTGCGTAGACGACAACTGTGCCATTGGCGGCAAGGGCTTCATCACGAATTTTCCATGTCCATCGTTTTCAAACCATGAAGATTGAAGGGTGGTGGCTTTATATATAGCCGCACTGCTCAGAAGATCTTTTCCGATCACATCCTCAATGGTTGCCGTTGCATAATCGGCATAGCGGATAAATTTCTTCCGGAGTGGAGTCACTTGATCCAAAAGTTCATCACGGCTTGGCAGCGGGTAACTTTTGCCTTGTATATAGGAGCAGATAATCGGATCTATTTTACTATCCTTATTTATATCCGAGGCATATAGTTGTACCGGCTCCTTGGCAGATATATGTAGTGGAAGATTTATACCAGCATTGCCCGCAAGCAGGTCTATATCTCCATCGTGATCTACATCGGCTGCCAACAGCGAGCTCCACCAGCCCTGCGTATCCGCAAGACCAACGTCTGCTGTAACGTCTTTAAACTCTTTACCTTGTATATTTTGAAAAACGCGTACGGGTATCCACTCGCCTGCTATAATGAGGTCCGGCCATGTATCTTTATTAACATCTGCCCATATAGCATCCGTTATCATTCCAGCATTCTGAAGTATAGCATTTGTCTTCGTGGTAATATCTACAAAATGTATCTGGCCGTCATGTGAATCATTCCGTAGTAACATACTCTGCGGTGATGTCGGATAAGCATCCGGCACTAAGCGTCCTCCTACGAATAGATCGAGATCTCCATCTTTATCGAAATCAGAAGCCTTCACGCTGCCACCACTTATGCTTTCAATTGGCAATGCATTTTTAATTTTCATAAAACCACCTTTACCATCACCTTTATAGAGCCGGTCCTGGTATAGAGTATCACCGGGCATAAACTCATTTCCTCCACTCACAACATAAAGATCTTCGTTGCCATCTCCATCAGCATCAAAAAATATAGAGCCTATATCTTCACAATATTTATCGGCGGCCCATGGAGCGGCTTCAGCTTCTGTAAAAGAGCCATCGTCATGTCCCATAAAAAGTTTTGCTGAATTTCCATGTGAGCCTTCAAAGAAGACGTCATCATTTTGATCATGGTTTATATCTGCCACACTTAATTTACCCCCGAGGTGTGATAGCTGGTAAGGAACAAGTCGCTGAACTTTGAAATCGACAAAGTTATTTTCAACGTGCTTATATTTCAACCCGGCAGAGGAAGTTTCATCCACAAGTATAGGCTTATGAATTATAGGGCGCTCATTTTCGTGTGGCACTGCTTGCTGTTGCGCTATTGTTACAAGCTGATTGGGTTTTACATTTGCAAGAGTGGAAACTCTACCGTCAGTCCACTGCACTTTTATCTCCGGTATACTGGCAGTCGTCCCTATACCAATGGTAAGAACCGGATCAACAGACGACTGATATCCGCGGGTAAAGTATATTTCATGAACCAATGTTTTATCGGCGAGTTTTACCGAAACCTTTGAGCCCAAAGCCTGTGTATTCGGTTTAGCACCCACCAGTTTAATTCTCACAAAATTATTCTTCTGTATTTTTTCCTGGTGATTCTGAAGTATACTGGCGTCATCGTTAAGATTATTAACGACCAGGTCATAATCGCCATCGTTATCCAGATCGGCATAAGCAGCTGCATTCGAAACGGTTTTACGATCCAGGCCCCACAAAGCAGATACGTTTTCGAAACGCAGTCCATCAGTATTCTTAAATATATAGCGGTTTGTTTTCGTTGATTGCATTTTCTGAACCATTGCCAAAACATCTACCGGGCGATTTTGAGCATTGGCCTCCTGCGACATATCATTAACGGTATATTTCAAGAAATCAAGATTTGTAAAATCTTTTAAATAACCGTTCGAGATGAAGAGATCTTTCAGTCCATCATTGTCATAATCTGCAAGCAACGGAGCCCAGCTCCAGTCGGTATGAGAAACACCCGCGATCTGTGCCACTTCGCTAAAACGAGGAAGACTGTCAGAGGCGAAGCCGCGGTTAAGCTGAAGTGTATTGCGCATATACTGATGATAATATCCGCTATCCACTGCAAGCGTATATTTATCGTACTCATCGGCTCCTTTCAAAACCTTTTGCCGATAGTTATCTTCCGGTAACATGTCGGCAACAAATATCTCGGGCAATCCATCATTGTTAATATCCGCTATATCGGAGCCCATTCCGAATTTGGACAGATGTCCAAATAAAGTATGCGACATCTCCGTAAATGTACCGTCACGATTATTGATGTAGCAGAAATCCTGCTCTTCATAATCATTGGTAACATATATATCTGGCCATTGATCACCATTCAAGTCACTGACGGAAGCACTTAACCCGAAATTCAAACCACTTCCATGAATCTTCGCCCGCTCGCTTACTTCTACAAATTTATTAGCATCATTTCTGTATAGTTTATTTCCGAAGTATGGATGCCGCAGGTTGCGCAATCGTTTCACATTAAAGTATGCGGAATAAAACATGTTCGCATGATTGAGCAGAAACAGATCCAGATCTCCATCACGGTCGTAGTCAAAAAAATAAGCTTGTGTGGAAAATGTACCTTTCGCATCAACACCATACTCCCGAGCCTGTTCAACGAATACGGGAACACCTCCCTTTTCACATCCCTGGTTGATAAACAGTTGATTCGCACGTTTCGGATGATCGCGAATAACAGGTTTATTATACCCTTCGCCATTAGCATTACCGGAATAACAAACATATATATCCAGCCAGCCATCGCCATTTATATCCACCATTGTTACGCCGGTTTTCCAATCGAGTGGTCTGCCGCTGGTTCCGGATTGCTGGGTTATGTCTTCAAACTTCAGATCGCCATTGTTCAGGTATAGTTTATTCGGAACCGTATTTCCCGAAAAGTATATATCTGCCAAACCATCGTTGTTTACATCGCCCGTAGCAACACCGCCACCATTATAGGTGTACTCGTAGGTCATAATGTTGGTAACCTGATCTTCCTTTATGTCATTCCGGAAATCTATACCTGCGTCACTCAAATCAACTTCACTGAATTGTTTCGGTTGTCCGCATTGCTGGAAAAGAGCCAGTGTAAGAGCACATAACAAACTATAAAGGGTGTTCCGGAAGATCATTATTAAAATTCTATATTGTTCAGCTACCAATCAAATCCATGAAAGAATAAAGGAGGTATCTACCTACCCATATCAGTTCTTCATAAAGATAAGGATATATTAATATCCGGAATTTTGGGTAAGTGAATTTTAGAATTATGAATTACCTTGGAATGCATTAAAAAATGCTTTCTCATAACTTGTACCAATCGGAATTTCTTCTCCGGCAACGGTTATGATCTTGTTACGGATGTTTGCAATCCGGGCGATTGCTACAATATAAGAACGGTGCACGCGGACAAACCCGTGGAGTGGAAGTTTCTCGAGCATAACTTTGAGGGTCATGCGGGCAACAACAGGCTTTTGATTTTGTAAATGAATGCGGAGATAATCGTCCAGTCCTTCTATGAAAAGAATATCCGCTACACTAATCTTGATAAGACTATAGTCTGCGCGTATAAATATATATTGTTGTTCAGGCTTACTCGTTTGGTGCGTATGGCTATAGTATTCTTCTGCCTTTGTAACAGCCTGTAAAAAACGCTCGTATGTAAAAGGTTTGAGAAGATAATCGATCGCACTCAGATTAAATCCCTCAACGGCATATTCGGTATAGGCCGTTGTAAAAATAGCCATTGTATTTTGTTTCACCTCCTTGTATAAATCAATACCTGTTAGGGATGGCATGTTTATATCCAGAAACAACAAGTCTACCGGAAATTTATTTATATACTTTAAAGCTTCATTTGGTTTAATGAATGTTTTCTCCAGCGAAATAAAATCGACACGCTGGCAAAAATTTTCAATTACCTGCAGTGCAAGGGGTTCATCATCTATAGCAATGGCGTTTATCATTTCAATTGTATAGTAAGTGAAACTGAGAAATCGTTCTTATTATCTGTAATGATCAGCGTATGTCGTTTTGGATATAGTAGCTGCAGCCTGTTCCGGGTGTTCTCAATTCCAAGTCCGCTTTTTTCTTCTTCTCCTCTTGTGAACACTTTATTATTGAATACTTCGAGTCGCAATTCATTATGGTCCATTTCTATGGAAACTTTAATACGCGAGCTTTCCTCGGCATTTATACCATGTTTAAAAGCGTTTTCAACAAACGGGATCAAGATCAGTGGAGCAATTCTATTTGTGCCTGCGTTTCCATGGACAAAAAACAAAAGCTCGATGGCATCTCCAAAGCGGAGTTGCTGCAATTCAACATAGTTACGAATATAGCTAAGTTCCTTTTCAAGCGATACAAAATCACGATTCGATTCGCTTACAACATAGCGCATCATAGACGACAGTTTTACAACCGCTGAAGGTGTATGATCAGACTTTTGAATGGCCAGCGAATAAATGCTATTCAAAGTATTAAACAGGAAATGCGGATTGATCTGCGCTTTGAGATAAGAAAGTTGTGCAGTGAGTTTATCTTGCTCAGCTTGCTTCCAGCGATTACTGATTTTTAATGTAAGGGATATAAACGTTACAACGGAAAATCTAAAAAAGTTATGGCCGAATTCAAACAGTATAGAACCTTCTTCTGCCCGCTGCGGCACCGGAGGTATAGGAGAAGAGAACTTCGGATGATTGGGTAGCAGTAAAAACGGTACTAGTGTTGTTATCATAAAGCATCCTGCAATGATCAGGAAATAGAGAGTATACTTTTTAGTAAAATAGAATCGTGTTATTAAGACCTGGACGTTAAAATAGAAATAAGCAATCAGGAGTATACATGCAATCATCTCACGCTGCATAAACCCTCCAAAAAAAGTATGCACAGAAAATGCCGGCCCCGGTGAAAACACGATTGGGATAACCAGGAAGAGTACCCACCCCGTTGTGTGAATAAGAAGATTTCTGCCTTTACTCATCTTTCAGGTTGAAGGTCCTGGCACAATAGACCGCGTCATACATAAAGTAATAAATCATTTCACAAATATGATACGAAAAGTAATGACAAATAGAAAACTGAACATTATTGCGGCAATAAGGCTAAATGTGTCGGTTTTTATTGGTTGAAGATGTAAATATGTTTAGTACCTTAACATATGATGTAACAAAAAAAAGCTTCCGGAAATCCGGAAGCCGCTCACAATTACTAATGTCATTTATATTACTTCTGAAAGGCAAACGCCAATGCAGAATAGGTGTTGTTTTGTTTCAGGAAAGATGCCGGTAAATATACTTTCACCTTATCCCCTTCTTTTTTCCACTTCACCGTTGCCCCTGTACTGAGAAGTTTCACACGTGATCCAGCTGCGGGTATATTTCCAGTCCATTCAACGGTTGCTGGTATAGCTTGTCCTTCTTTCAATTTAACCAAGGCAAAGATGCTATTGTCTTTACCGGCTGTGAAATATGTATCACGGTCCTTATCATAATAATAATCCGTAGTACGCGTATTATAAATAGCACCTCCATTCACGCTTAGCCATTGTCCAATTTCTTTCAGACGTTGAACTTGCATATCGTTGAAAGTTCCGTCTGTTCCAGGACCAACCCCGAGTAATAAACTTCCTCCCTTCGCTACGATTTCAATCAATGAATGAATTACTCTGGTGCTGGACTTATAGTTTTCGTTCGGTACATAGCCCCAGGCATTCCCCAGTGTAATACAGCTCTCCCAGGGATGGTCCAGCTTTTCTTTTGGTATACTCTGCTCGGGTGTTTGATAATTTTCATATGGACCGTGTACTGTGCGATCCACAACTAAAAGTCCAGGTTGTGCTTTGCGTGCCATGGAAGCAATGCGCGGCATATCTATATCCTGACTCCATGCCGGTATAGCTGCACCCCATGCTCTTACTTCGTCCGTTACGGTTTCAAGTGGGCGCACCCAACCGCCATCCAGCCATAGTATATCTATCTTTCCATATTCGTTCATTAACTCACCAATCTGGTTATACGTAAAATCCTTGAATTTATTCCAGCGCCACGGATTCTTCCTGATGTCATAATTTACATTGCGATCTGCCGTTGCATTCCGTGGCCACCAATAATATTCAGAATGCCAGTCTGGTTTTGAATAGTATGCTCCGATCATCATTCCTTGCTTACGGAAAGATTCAAATACATACTTGGCAACATTCGCTTTGGGGTGGTTTGCAAACGGCCCATTCGTAATTTTAAAGTCCGTCTGTTTTGTATCGAACATATTGAAACCATCATGATGCTTCGTGGTGAACACCACATAACGCATGCCCGCATCTTTCGCAGCTTGTGACCACTGATCAGGATTAAAATTTACCGGATTGAATTTCTTGCTCAATCCCCAATACCATTTCTTGTAATCATCATATGCAATCGTGCTATCACGACTGATCCAATCTTCAGAACAAAGCTCCCATGACTCAATGATTCCAGGAACAGCATACAGCCCCCAATGAATGATCATTCCAAATTTCTGATCACGCCATGTTTCAAGTTTTTCTTTTACCAACGGGTCTGAAGGCCATTGATACGTGGTGGATTGCTGATGGACGTTGCCTTGGGCGTGAGTGTATTGCACACACACCATCATGACAAGGGCAACTATACCATATGTGTATATCGATTTTCTTTTCATAGTCTTACGTGCACCTGTTGATTAAAAGTTGAATAGCCTTTTCATACTTAAAGACTTGTATTCACGCGAATCTAACAGGAAACGTAAAACTATGCTAAATCTACCCTTGCTTGCAGAAAAACAATGACAACTATTTTACGACAATGCGTTTGTAAAGCGTTTCATGCCCGGCTTCCAATACAAGGAAGTAAATGCCGGAAGGAATACTTTGCAACGCAGTCTGAATCGTATAGGCCGAAGTATCTGTTATGGTTTCCCTAAAGACGTTTTTGCCGGATGTACTGATCAAGCGAAGTCTCCCGTTCACAGATTCCGAAAACTCAACTTGCACAGTAAACTCACCATTGTTCGGATTCGGAAATATATCAAAGCGCTGTACAAGTTTTGCTCCTTGTCTCCCCCCTGTGGCAGGCTGACCTTCCATGATTGTGATACTCTTTGTATAATTATCCATACATTCACCCAGGTGCGTGTTTAAAATAACTTCATACTCTCCCGGATTCTCAAATATTATTTCAGCATATACATCATCGCTGTTAATTATTTTAGCTTCTGCAGGGATTGACCAGTCGATCGCTTCAGGTATAGGCCAGCTTACATCAATCAATATCACGGTATCACCAGCATAAGCCTCTGCTGCCATGAGGAAATCTGCTTGCAACAGATCGTTGGAAGTAGACAACACAAAGCTATCGAGGGCTTCACAACCGTTCTGGGTTATGACTTTCAAAGTATACTTTGCAGGAATTGTTAATATAACTTCTCTATCTGAATTCGTGTAGCCCGCATCTGAAGTCCAAAGATAAGTTGCATTGTCCTCTTGTGCCCTCACACTTAGCTTTTGCCCCACGCAAATTGTGCGATCACCACCGGCATCCACTACAAATAACGGAGGATCGGGTAACACTATATCCTGAATCAATTTACAATTCTTACTGTCTGTTACCGTAATCTGATATGTACCAGCCTTAATTCCAATTAATGATGTAGCTGTACTTCCTGTCGACCATATATAGTTATAACCACCCGCGTTACCACCCGATGCAACGATCGATATACCACCATCAGCATTACCGGTACATAACGGCATTGTATTTATATACTCTACAGCGATGGCTGACGGGAATGCTACATTAAAAACTTGCTTGCCGCGACAACCTTTGGAATCCAGCACTTCGACCCAATGCTCACCTCCGGTTACGTTCGTAATTCCTGTTGTAGTTGCTTGTGTATCCCATTGTATACTATAAGGAGGAAGACCCTCGCTAACACTTATAGCGATTTCTCCATCATTGCTTTCAAAACAGGTAAGTCCTTTTAGCAACTGCTGCGCAATCTTAGGACCATCCGAGTCGTTAATGATCACTGCTATATTTGTTACGCAGCCATTACCATCTTGTACTACTGCTTTATAATCACCACTGGCCAGTGATGGTATTGCACTCTCTTCTCCGATCTCTGCATTCGTGACATCGAACCAGCTATACTGATAGTTGCCTGCTCCACCACTTGCGCCAACTTCGGCACTGCCGTTTGCTGCACCGCATGAAGTATCTACTTTCTTGCTCAGCGCTAATACAAGCAGCGGTGGCTCTGTCAATGTATGATTTACAGTATTACTCACACATCCATTCCCATCACGCATATGTATAGTATATCCTTGTGCTTTCAATCCGTCAAACAAATCTTCATCTTGCCAGGTGCTGCCATCAAGTGAGTATTCATAGTAGCCCACGCCTCCCTGGGCAACGCCCTGCAGTTCTCCATTCGAACCGCTATAGCATGATATATTTTTAAAGATCCCCAAAGACAGTGCTACAACGGTGGGTTCAGTTACAGAAATGTTAAGTGATGATGCTTTGCAGCCATGGGCATCTGTCACATGTACATCATAGTTACCTGCAACGAGGTTTGCTATATCTTCCTGTATACTTGTCGTTGACCATGCATACGTGAAAGGTCCCGTTCCTCCCAGCACCGTAAGATCGATGGCCCCGTCTGTTGAACCCTTGCATGACACACCGTAACCGGAATGGTTCAACACAGTAGGCTGCAATGTAAGAACTGCCGGCTGTTGAAGATCATAATCAAAACTTTTCAAACAGCCTTTGGAATCTTTAATTTCCACAGTATATAGATTGTCCGTAAGGCCCGCTATATCTTCTGTAGTAGCATTGGTAGACCATTTAAATGTATAGGGTCCTGTACCGCCACCCGGTGTCAGGTTCAACGCACCATCTGTATCTCCATTGCAACTGATGGGATTTGATATTGCAAATGTACCCGTAATGGCAGGACGTGACGGAAGGAAATAAGGAGCCGTTACTTTACAACCCTGAGCATCTTTGGTGTACAACGTATAGCTACCGGAAGCAAGTCCTGTAAACTGTATGGTAGCAGTCTCCGGTATATAATTAGTATCATCAATAGAATATGTATGCGTTCCTGTACCACCTGTGGAAGGAAGAAGGCTGATCATACCATCCAGTATTTCAGGACAACTCTGCGGTGAGTTGCCGATCGTTGAAAATACAATGGCCGAAGGTTGATTAATGGTTTCTGTAGATACAGTCTTTACACATTGATTCTTATCACGGATTATAACACTATACGAAGCTGCCGATAAATTTTTGAATTCCGGATCAGCCTGATACGAAGCGCCGTTATTATTGGAATACTCAAGTGGGGCTGTGCCTCCTGCTCCTCCAATCACCTTTAACGAGCCCGTAGGTATACCGTTGCAAACAAGATCAACCTTGTCCACACCTGTAAACACTATATCTGCTGGTTGTGTGAGTGTGAAAGGATCAAGTTGTGTCTGGCAGCTATTTGCATCCGTGATCCGGATGGTATAGGCCAGATTTGCAGACAGTGTTCCTATAACCGGTGAACGATCTGCACCTGAAGCTGATACCGCAGCACTATTCAACGTATAACTAAACGGTGCTGCTCCATAATTCACTTGTAAAGAAACCGAACCGTTGGCCCCATTATAACATGTTGGATCTTTCAGCGTAACAAAATCAGCAGATAACGCTTCAGTTGCCGGTGTCTGCTTCAACTCTATATCTGCAATCGGTGCATCCGTATCACAGCCATTGCTGTCCTTAACCTTTAATACATATGTATTCGCCGTAAGGTTTGTAAAGGTAGGTGGAGCATTGACATCCGGGGCTCTGTCTACATTGTTAATGTTATAGGTATATGGACCTGTGCCTCCAGACACCGAGAATGAAATCTGACCACTATTCCCTCCGTAACAAATGATATGATTACCACTTCCGTTGGGTGTATTCGGCGATGCTGAAGCTGTAAATGCTCCTGGCGCTCCGATCTCATGAACAACAGCTTGTGTGCAGGGATTCGTTATGCCTTGATTCTCTACTTTAATCTGATATATACCGGTCGTCAAATTATCAAATGTAACAGCGTCTGTACCCGGCCCGGTTTTATTATAGGTTGCAGTTCCAGGACAATACTCAACACCATTATGGGTTATACGGGTCTCCACAGGACAATCTACCCCGGCCCCGGCATTGCGAGGAACAAGCTTTGTTACACTGTATACATATGTAGCGGCAGAGCCGGTAATTGTTGGGATAGTTAATGTGCCCGTTGCGGGTTTGGCAGTACAATGTGGTGGGGAGGACGTGACCGCGTCGTTCATTACTGGCGAAAGCGGGTTCAAATAATACGGAGCTGTCCATGCGGTGGTAAGGCCGGGATATACACTATAGTATGTATGCGTACAGGGCGTGCTCATATAGTCAAGCTTTCCCCTATATACTATATATTTTCCTGTATACGTAGCATAATCGGCCCCCAATCCGGTTTTTATATTAAAAGTCCCTGTTCCTCCGGGATATGGACCTGAGTTGCTGCCATAGTGATAATATATACTCTTGATATTTGAAACCGTACCTGTGCCTGGATCAAATATGCCGGCCTCTACATAATAACTTCCATACTGTTCCATAGCGCCAACGTTGACCTGTACGTTGTCTGTTAAACAACTCGGCGCTGCTCCCATTGACAGAGGCGCAATTTCAAGAGGTTCCAGATAAACATTAAAAGATATACCATGCCCGGTATTTACACCGGAGCTATAGCTATACGTACCTCCACAACCCTCTGTATTGGTAAGGGCCAAATTTACCGTATAGGTTCTCGTTCCACTGGAACTTCCGGAACACCTATATTGTCCAAAAAAGTTAAGAGACACTAAATCAGGTAAAGGTCCAACGACTTGACCTACTTCAAAAAAATTATTAGAGTTAACGCCGTCAGGCACGTTGTAGGTTGTGTTACCAACTTTTACTTTCATACCAATCATGGTAAGGGTATAGCACCATAGTTCCGAATTATTCCTGCCAAACCAGACCCTTACTCTATACTTGGTAATCGCCTGCCCTTGCACTTCTGCAGCAAACAGGCCTAACAGACCAATGAGAACAACCAATATTTTTTTCATATTCATACCTGAATAATTTTTTCAAAAACTAACACCAACTTCTTTACTAAAGGGAGTTTCAGTCCCATCCTTAAAAATTACTTTAATTCTATATTGATAGGATGTCGCCATTTTCACCTGCGCATCATTGAATCCACGACTTGTTGCTGGCAATGATTTATATAGTGACAAAGGTTCGCCTGCAGAACTTCGATAGATGCAAAACTTTTGAATGTTATTCCAGGAAGGATATTCCCATCCCAACGCTATTTTCATTCCGGTCCTATCGGGAACCGCTGTTAACGTACTGATCTGAAGATGATCCGTTTCTGCCTGAGTTCGTATCATGATGTCTTTTGAGACAACCGATTTGTTGCCGGCCGCATCAACGGCTATAATTCTATATTGATATTGCGTTGAAGGCTGAACACTCTTGTCTTGAAACGTCACAGTATCAACCGGAAAATTTCTCAGCGGTTGCCAGCTACCTGTTCCTTCTTTACGGTATAGCAGCTGTTCCTTTACATCGTTGCTGCTGCTCCTCTTCCACTCCAGCTTAACACGTTTATAGCTATTCAGGATATTCGTAAACACGGGCGGAACCGGTGCAATTTTATCAGGTTTGTCCAATTCAAGTATGGTCGAAAATTTTGACTCATTATACCGGGTGTCCAATGCAGTAATTTTGTAGTATACTTTTTTATCGAGTGATAATACATTGATGGTATCCTGATAGTTAGCCCCCTTTAGAAACGTGTGAGTAACCTGGGAATACTCGGATGATTTATAGTTCGATCGGTACACGCGATATCCTACAAGATCGTCCTCGGTATTCGCACGCCATTGTAGTCGCACCATGCCGGCTGTGTCAACAATACCGGTAAGACCAAGCGGAGAAGATGGCGGTATACTATCTTCCAACTGTACCAGAACCGGAAAAGAGTTGATAGTTTGTCCATCGCTGGTAAAGGCAGACACCATGTAATAATTTGTAGGGCGCGGAGACGCATCCGTAAAATTTGAATTCGATGATGCTATATTATCCTTTACAACCTCATATTTACCCGTTACCGAATTAGACCTGAAAAGTTTGAACTTTGTTACTTCACCCTGTTTACTCTGGGGCTCAAGTGTCCATTCAACCCGTATCTGTTGATTATTGATTACCTCTGAACGGTTAATTTGAACCTGGAAGCTACTCTTCCCTTTCCCCATCCCGGATATAGTCTCAGATGGCGGTCCTTTTTCTCCAAATGCATCTATACCAATTACACGGTACACATAACGTTTATTATTTTGTGCTAAAGAGTCCGACCTATACATGTAGGGTGAACTTTGAGTTCTCTCCGGCATGGTCATAACAAAAGGAAGTTTATTAATCGGATTAAAACTCTTTCCTTCGTCTTCAGACTTTTCTACTATATAGCTGTTATAAATCCGTTCATGGTATACTTTGTTCCAACTCAAGCTTACAACTTTATCCGAAAAAGTAGCTTTGAGATCCAGCGGCTGTGGTAGCTCATATTTTTCATCTGTCCCGATGTATACAAAACCAGTATCAATTTTGATCGGCAATGCCTTGCTCGGATATATTCTATATAGATATCGTTCTCCAGGTCGCACTGCACCGTCTTCAAAACCAAGCGCGGCTGCTTTCGCTACTTCAAAAGATTGATCTGCTACAAACAATAAAAAAGAAAAACGCAATTCCTGTTGCTTCGACATATTCATCATCTCCACAACATCACTGTTACCTTTCTTTTGATTAATAACCGAGAAGTCGTCACCATATAATGATTGAGCTCCTATAGCAAAGTAATCATCATTCTCAACTCTTGGCTGCCATGCTGATGCGGGCCAGGGTTTCAATGGTTGACTGGTGAGCTTCAGACGCTCTGGCAATGGGAGTATAGTATTGTTTCGTGATATCGTTATTCTTTCGATCGTCACTCCATTTTTTACAAGGTATTGCCAGGCCACATCATTGTCCGGACCCCAGCGCAGCTGTATCTTGTCCTTTGAAGGTTTCGCTATAACATAGATCTTACCACGCTGCTGCTGTGAAAACGTTGGAGTTACTCCTGCCAGAAGGAGTGACATTATTAATATATAGTATATACGCAATTTCATTCTTGATCGCATTATGGCTTAATGGTATTACTCATCTGTACAACTTGTTCGGAGGTCACGATGTCTTTGCCTGGCAAAACATACTGCACTTTGACGGCATAGTTTCCGTCGGATAGTATCGGGAAAGGTGACAGCAACAGCGACTTCACGCGCTCACTCGCAACACCTGTATTTATATACTTGTTTACCATCCGGCTCTGAATGTCCCGGAAATCATACTCCAGGTAATGTGCTGCATTGTAAACAAAGGCTCCTTCATTTGTGCTGAAGCTGAACGTTTTTGCCTGGACATCGCTATCCGTCATAACTATGTTCGATGGATATTGACGGATGTAGGACACATTCTTTACAGGGGGTACACCAATCTCCTCCGGATTGCGCCACGTAATAACCCCTATATTTTCAAGTGGATAACCTTCATAGATCAACGGATATACCTGGTTTTCATAGTAGTTATTATTCGCCATGATCGCTTCGAAACGTATCAGTGCTTTCGTACCATTATTGTCACCATATATTTCCGATTGACTGAAGACTTCATTTGCATTTACCGTTACACCCAGTTCATGAACATAATTACGGATTTGCCTTCTCCACGCTGGTGAGTATTGAAGACCATTAATTTTTTGTGCGAATGTTCCATACTGACTGGTTCTGAAGTTTGTCTGGAAGAATGTCTTTTCCTGTAAGATCTCTAATGTACCTTCTGCTTTTTTGCCTTTCAACTCAAGGTCAACATTTTGATCACCCCCCACTTTTGCAACATTTTCAGAAACGTTTTTATCAACCGATGTTGTTGCATTGGCAGGAAGATTTACTAGCTCCAGCGAATATAGCTGACTGTTCTCAAGTGCTTTCGGTATATCGAAGGTTACCTCTCCGGATTGATATTGAATATCCACCAGAGTTGTAGTGCCGTTGGCAATCATCCGGCCTTTTTGTTTCCATTTGCTATCCAGATTAAAGAGATACGGCTGATCCTTTTTTAATTTGATATACCCTTTATTATGTTCCTGGGTATAGAAGTTTACATGATTCAATTGAGGGTAGCTATAGGCAACGTTGTTCAACGGTATATAATCCGGAGCCGCGCCTGTAGTAAAGCTGCTTTCCATCGTGTGAACAACTTTCTTTCCTTCTACAATCACCGGTTTCCAGATACCACTTGCAAACTCTTCGAAGCTAACTTGTACCAACGCTTTTAATTCTTTCTGCGGTGGAAGCGTTTCAAATGAGTTGAATGCTGCTACATCCAGATTTTCGTTCCACTCAACAGAGCCTGGAATTTCACGCGTGCCTTCCTTCACACCAAAGTACTCGAGCTTAACACGGAACGATTTAGGTTGTTCATCTATATCTACCAGATTAAACTGCTTTCCGACAGCAAAGTTAAATACCGCCTGCGGAGCATTGAATACATCTATATCTTTCACACCATTATCCGGTGTTAACTGTGCAATTACCTTTATATCTTCGACTACGCTTCCTTCACGTTCGATTTCACACTTATCTCCAAGTGTTACCTGGAATTTACATTGTCCGCGAACCAAACCGCCCAGTACACTGAAGTGTCCTCCTACGGTACCTTGCATCCATATAGGGTTTGGCAACTGTGCCTGTAAAAGAACCGCTGCACCTATGCTGAGAATACTAATGTTCCTTTTAAATCCGAATACTTTAACACGAATCCCTACATCACCATCGAAGTAAGCATAGGATTGTCCATTGGCATACCAGCCATTTATACCAAGCTTACCGCTTTTGCCTTTACACTTTACATCACCGTAGTCCTTCAGCATAATGTCGAAGCCGAGTCCTGCTTCAAACTTTGCATAGAACATCAAAAAGGTTAGATTACCAGTATTGATGCTCAGTGCCGCACCAAAACCAAACCCTCCGCCAGTACCCAGTGCGTTGAGGTCTTTCATGTAATCATAGTCCCCTCCTCCCAATATGCGTGTAACAGCTTCTGGTGGTGGTGGACTATCCAGTATTTTCGAGCCTACCATGAAGTAGCTTGTCGCACTGGCCCGAATCGAACCAATGCCCAAACTTATACCGATCCTGTCAGAAGGTGTACCTACATATATATACCATTCATCTGGAGCAAAGTGTAATACCGACCATCCAGCCCTTCCGTTGGGGCCAACTCCCTTTATCAGACCACCCGCTACATTTACCCACACTTCGAACGTTCCGTGCAATACTCTATTTTCGAAATCATAGTCAATCATCACCTTCGCGGATATCTGACCTTTGTCTCCGGCCTTATCACCAATTTCTCCAAAAATTTTCGTCATCGAATTTTCACTGCCTGCACTCTTTACAAGACCGAGACTGGCATCTGACATTTTACCTTCGAGCTCTTTTACAGCGCCTACCATTTTGCTGGCGGCTCCTTTCATTTTGTCCAAGTTGAGATCAAGCCCCGGTGTTACGAGGTATCCATTGCCACCGAAAGCTATATGCCTTACACCCCCTCCTTTGAAAAAGGATATTTCGAAGGTTACATCTGCATTGAAGGCTTCAGGCTTCGGATAAGATGCAATGTTTATAATGGCTTTCAAGCCTAATCCTGCTTTTGAATCCGGCACATATACCACACCAGAAGAGGTTCTTCCAAGATCACTGCCAATGCCTTGATTATCCATCTTCATGGCGTAATATGCTCCTCCACCAAATCCATATATACCTACGCCCGTGAAGATTGGTATGCCAGAAGGGAAGTTTACCATGGCATCAGCATACCAATAGCGCATACCCGTTACGCTGCCAAAGATGGCATTTGCAGAAACTTTTATACCGGGCGTAAATTCCGCTTTAACAGATCCGTTAAAGCCATCACCATACATCACATCGTTGCGATAGAATTTTAATCGTCCATTGATCTTGAAAGCACCTCCATCAATATCAACTCCAATCTCGTTTACAAGTATGGTTTTATACTTCCAGCTTTGAAGTCCCTTGTCTGAGTTTATGTTGCCCACCAGTGTAAGACCGGCATCTGCTGCAAACGAGCCGGCACTCTCTCCAACCAGGTTTAGCTTCAATTTGAAATCCAATCCTACCTCAGTGTCCGATATACTTCTCAAGCCTATATCTTGTATACTTATCGGGAACCCAGCCATCTTTTGCTGCAACGCTTCGGAACCGAATGAGAAGGAACCAACTTTAATATAGGGTTTAACCGACTGTATCTCCAGATTCTCGAATGTTATATTCGCGAGTTCAACACCTTGTCCACCTTCGCTCAGCTTGGCCGCTATACTCATCTCGCCATGCAGATTTGCCTTCGGCAGAAACTTGCCATCCTGTATCTTAATCTCCAGATAGGAAGCATCATATATCTGTACTTTACCAGCTCCCCATAGCGGGAAGGTCATGTTGCTTGCAGGAGAAACATTAAAGAGATAATTACCCCCCGTGCTAATGAGTGCAGAGTAATCAAATGGCTGATCCTCTTTTCCTATAGGTATAACAAGTCCGCCTGAGAAACCGGCTTGTACAATTTGATTTGCGCGAAGCTCTATGGCGAGTGAGTCGAGTGAGAACGCCCAACCGTTCATGTCGCCTTGATTTAACGGAATTAAGTTGGTTCCGGTAAATTTACCAGTGATCCCCATGTTGTCGATGAGAACATTCTCGGCAGAAAAAGTAGTGCGGGTTGTTGCTCCTTTCTTTTGTAACTCCGGTGGAAGACTAACCGTAAGCTGACGCAGATAAAATCCGCGCCATAAGTTCGGGTTGTCCGGTAAAAATTGAGTTGACTCATAACCAGTCGGAAAAACTACAGCCGGTGCGTTGCGCAGATCGCTGAAATCGAAAACAGCATCACGTACACTAAAGCCTACACCATTTAAGCCTGTTACCTGGAAAGGCGGAAGATCGATTTGTACTACAAGGTCATTCCATCCGCTCAATACAGTTTTGAAACTTGTCTGCACATTGCCAGCGCCTATACTTCCATTCGCATTCTCCGGACGAATAAGATCGCGTGAGAATTTTACTTCTGCATCCAATGACAACTCGCGGAAGCCGTCACAGTCCATCACAGCATATGTACCCTGTCCTGTGGATGTACCTTTGAGTATAAGTTGTACTTTGTCACCATTGAAATTTATAGCGTAGTCACCAAGCAATTCAAGTTTAGCATCACCTACAATACCAGCATTCTTTGAAAACTTAATGCCACGTGCCATGAATGTAAGCACCTGGTTATTCTGTGGCACTTCGAATTGCAGGAATACATCAAGCTCTGCGTAGGCTGGCTTTAGCCTGATTGCGTTGATGGCTATATCATAGTTTACGCCGCCTACACTTTTAGATATACCAACCGGCAACTCTACTTTACTTGCCTGATCGATGTTGGTTATGAAATTTTGCGTCTCGCGGATTTTTGCAAATAATGTACGCGCCAGATCTATATACCGTTGAATGGAGTCGTTCGAAGCAGCAGCAGGTGATATACCTTCTTCAAGTATATCTGCTGGCTCATCGAATAAGTAATTATCAGCCGTTACCGGTCGGATCACGAACACTGAATCCTTTTTACTGCGTAACAAGCTATCTGCCGGGCTAGTGGTTGCCCATACAGATGTACCTGCTATCAGAATAATCAGGAGAAAAAAATACTTCTTCAAACTCTTAACTTCCATTACGTACATATCGATACTATTTACCTAACTTCATTTGATCTTGATCAATCTTCACACTATCCGGTCCTCAGTAATTGCTCTTTAGGATTGTATATTCTTTGTTCTTTTTAAACCATTCGCGCACGGTTGTCAGTGCGGCCTTATAATCTTTAGTGTTTATGTCGCCACTGGCATCAAGTGTCAATGGATAATTCGCAACGGCTATAGCCAGCATTTCCATAACCCGATAAGCACATGGAATTTTAGCATCGTATTCAGCGTTGGCAGATTCACAATTCTTTGCATCATTGTTCAACGCTTCAATCAGTAAGTCATATACTGCACGCTGGCGTGTATATACCAGGTCGGGGAATATTTCGTATACCACCTCATCGTTCACGGGTAACTTCTTCACTCGTGTCATCACACTTTCAATCGCATATGAATCATCCATACGCGCCAATGCCAGCAATGCCGACCATCGATCTTTTTTGAGAGCAGTACTTTGCTGTGATAACACACGCAGATCATTCTGCGCTTGCTTTATTTCAAGGAAACCTATCAGACGAATCAGTTCATCGTAGTGAGGTGTTTTACGTCTCAACAACGCAAGCAATGTATCTTTTGTAACTGTAGTGAAATCTTCTTTTCTAAAGCCAGTGAGATAGCCTAACGCCTGACCTGCATTACCAGAGTCGCGGTCTTTTATACCTTCGACTAATTTAACAACAGCATCCTCGCGCAAATTATCCTGTCGCACCGTACCACCGGCCAATTGTACTATAGCATACGCTTTCGCCCGTACAACTGCAGCGCTATCTTTCAGATATGGCGACAGCAACGACAATGTAGTTTTAGCATTCTCCGGCTGAAATAAATTCTTGGGTATAGATTGATATTTACCTGCACGTACTTCGGTGAAGTAGGCGGTGAGTGTTTTTTTAGTGTCTTGACTCCTTACCAAAGGAGAAAACAATAAAAAAACTAAAGTAAATAGAGTATACTTATTAAAAACTATCATGCTTACTTCATTCAAGGGAATAAACAACATATTCATCCATTTTCACATAAGGCAAATCATTGTGCGGGGATATAATAACTAGCTTATTCCATAACTTCCAATCACCCTTTAGTATTCCCACATTTGTTAATTCGTGATGCTCAAGCATGGCCTTAATAAAATATTCCGGCAATGTCAGATTTATACTTCTTGGAATTTCGTCTTTGAATAAAAGAACATCGCAGTCTACATTGCCATCTGTAATTTTAAATGTAAAAAATCCACGATCCCAGGTACTCTCATATAAAGGATCTCCATCCTCGTCCCTTGCCGTTGGTCCATTGGGAAATTCCTGTTCGTAAATAAAAGACATCATTCGTTCGTTGACCCACTGAGGGAATACCCTAGCAGAATCTAACTTATCTTTTTTATATTGCTCATCTTCCCATGCATACTTAATTGACGGCTCCTCGTTTTTACGTATATACAGTTCGACTTTATTGAAGCGTTTTGATAAATTTCCCTTAACCTCATCGAAGTATGAATTTATCTTCTTTCTGACTTCACGTGGTAATGGCGCATTTTCCCGAATTCCTCTAGTAATAATATATCCTTGAGAAGAGGAGCTACCTGCTTCAGTATAGCTTATTGTAAACCCTGCCTCATCAATCTCAACTTTACCAAACTCACCTCTAAATAAGTCTAATATATCCTGTTCCATTCTCTATGGGTTTTTGATATCGAAGTCTTTATGAAATGTTCCATCTTTTGAAACAATAACCGTAAATTCCGTTGGTCGTTGTGTTCCTGCAAACGCGGGATAAATTTCGACCTTAATTTTAGAATTAGGATTATCCAATTTTAATTTGGTAATCTCTCCTTCCATCTTATACCACTCACCATAACTATTGCTAGCAGGATCCTGAGGAAAATAATTTATCTGTTCACTAGGGCCATTCCATTCTGATTTTGCCATATGCCCTCCTGCATCTGTAGCTTTTCCATCCTTTACATTCTTGGCATGAGCTTGTGCAGTTTCATTTCGAACTCGAGGGTTTATACTTACATCTTCTATGGTAATTAGACTTACTCGTCCCAGGTTATCAGTTTCATAAATAAAATTATTATCAACTATATATTTGAAATCTTTCAGCAGTGGGGGATTTATGTTTATCAGTTTATTCCACCCATTTCCAATACCGCCAACAGCCTCAATTCTGTCAGAAAATATTTTCGCCCAAACATTCCCATCCTTATCTATAAGCTCCAATGCACCACTTGCATTTCTTTTAATTGACATGGTAGACGGCAATCTATCAATGTGTTGGATAAATTCGTTGTACCTCGCAGGAGAAAACATTCTTAAAAGATCATCGTTAACTTCCCGTGTTAATCTGTTCGACAATTTTCTAGACTTTCCAAGAACAATTGATTTGTTGCTAGTCTTCAATAAAGGGTCGTGAGTTGGTATCAAAGGATATTCATCCAATAAACCATCAGGCTTTGCCTTATACCAGCTACCAGTCTCAATAAATCCATTGTCATACAACCTCATTTCTCCCACAGAGCCGACAACATCACGACCTAATATTTTTGATAACTCCAATGCGCTTTCAGCATCATTACAACTTAGAAGTCTGATGGTTTTCCTGGCATCAACACTTTCAAGTCGATTTGCTAATTCTGCAGCTGAAATCGTTATACTCTGACCACCTTCCATTAAAATAGAGAATGTGTTTCCACTGCTGGCGTGTATAATGACATCAAAAAAGCCATCATTACTATTCTTACCCAACCACGAAGCTGCGTTTGATAAATCTTCACCAAGAGTGAGTACATCGTCTAAAATATTACTGCTACTTAGAATTCCTTTTTTACTAACTACATCTCCAAGTACATTAACAGCATTTTTTATTTTTAGTCTTTGAGCTTCATCTAAATGTCCCATCTGCGAAAGAACCTGTTGGTCCTTGTCAAGCATTGTCCTTAACCCTTCAGCTTGCCTAAGAGTTAGCTCATATAGTTTCTCAGTGCCTTTTAAATTATTAATTTCATTAGCTAGATTGACTGAATTTGAAACAATTTGCTCCGTTGTATTATTTAGTAAGTTATCCGCCTTCTTTATAGTACCTACCTTACTTGCTTGTGTGATTTCTGCTAAACTCGCGACACCGGTTGCTATACTTGCAAGATTAAATACTTTTGCTAACTCCGGGTCCTCTACCTCAAAAGCAGTACCGGCCATACTTGCCACTGAACTAATCTTATCCGCATAGTATAGCACTTTTCCAAGCTTGCTTAACTGTGCTAATTGTGCACCAGGTATCAGTAAAGTACCTACATCTATACCGGTTTGAATTAACTGGCCAGCTGTCTGATTATCCCCAACCACACTAGCATAATGTAGTGTTAAGGCAGGAACTGGGATTGCTAGTAACTTTCCATCTTTATCCTTCTGTGAATAATCCCTTAATAGATCTTGATTTGATTTATTAGTAAATATGGTCAGATCAAAAGGTGAAAGAGTCTCAGAAGCAACTGTTGCTGAAGAAACTACTCCTTTTTGTATATCTTGATTAATCTTAATCGTAGATGGGCTTCCCTTTGTATCAACATTTTGAATAGTGGTATTAATGGTGACATAATAGTCGTCAGTATCTATTATAAATGGCGATGCTCCTTGTTTTATATCTGACCAAAGTCTTCTGAAAATGCCTTGATAATCATATTGAAATGCATACTGCCTTTTATCTATCTCATCAAGTTTAAATCCTTCCAAACTGGCCTTGTACTCAGTCATTTGAGATTGAAATTTCTTAGATCGATAGTATTGCTTTAGCAATGCTAGCATTAACACATTCCTGCTGTCCCCACTAAAAAGAAATTTGCTGTCGTCTACGCTTGTAAAGAGTACTTCCCAGAGGCAAATAGTTTCCTCATAAGTTAGTTTTGAAGAACCATACTCATCGCCACTGAAAGTTCTTACCCTAACTTCACACTCCGTTTCAAGAGCTGTTATAAACTTATCAGCATCAAATGTTGAAGGGGTATATTTTATCAGCTTTACTATTGCCTCTTCCGTTTTGCCGTCAACCCAGAAGTGACTCAATAGTGATTTAATTGCAAACAACCGGTCTGCATCAGATAGTATACCTGTCTGCTGCAATTCATCCTGACTCGCTCTAATTACACAATCATAAATTTCCTGATCGCTTTTATTACTCGATAGACTTTTCAGGCATTCTATGTTCTGTTTAGCAGCATCTGCTGTAGACCTCTGAAGACCAATTAAAAAATTTCTATAAAAGGAATATAAGACAGCATTATGCTCAGAAATATTCTTACTCCATTTATTATACTCGCTACCTTCATTCGCTACAGTTTGAGTTGTGATATTTTCAATTTCCCAAGTACCCCCTACGCCAAACGCATCAGATATTTTATCAACAGCTTCGTCTGGCAAAACCACCTTAGCACCTGCCGCCAATTTCTTCGTAATTGCCAAAACATCCCACATATCAAACCACGAAGCATATTCTTTAAAGAAAACTGAATACCTGTTTTGATACTCGGCAAGTTTGACTATCAAGAATATTTCTGGTTTCTCATCATGCGGAATATTGGTTAGTCCCTGAAGAAGAGTCGTAAAACCAAGAAATTGCTTAACGTCTATATACTTTCCTCGGATCATCTCCTGTTCAAAGAGCGAGATCTGTATTTGTTCGTCACCAACAAGACCAGCGCCATCTCTATAGTTGGTGGCTTTAGCATCAGGCTGATTTTTTCCAAAAAGGCCTAAGCTTTCAAATTCGCTGGATGTGATTGATAGAATTGGTGTTGCTTGGTTATTGAAATCTTTAGGTGAGGCAACCGTAAACTTATAGATGGCGAAATTGTTACCTTCCCGCACACTTGGTAAACCTATTACTATACTATTGTCATCTTGATCAACCGCTGGCTTTTGATAAGTATAGTTTTTATATCCATTAAAAGTACCGCCGCTAAAATCTGCCCAATGTTGCTCACCACTAAAAACAGGTTCGCCCACATTCGGAGAATCTTTAAATCCAATAAGTGTACCGGGGATTACTTCGTTATATGAATCATTGGCTATACCGTGAAAGAATATAGGGTATTTATCCTTTGGAAGAATGATACGCGAACCTGCCGGTGTCAGATAAGCAAAGTATTCACCTTTGCCGTTTATAGATAGATTACTACTCAACGTAGCAATTACACTCTTCCCCTCTTCATCCTCTTCAAACAACCCTACCACTATATCAGGATAACGCATCTTATCCCACTGGTATTTATATAGTTTGTTACCATTCGGATAATCCATCAGGTTATCCGTAGCACCTCTTGTAAGCGTGAAGTTTGGCTCCTTGAATGTATGATGCAGGCTGAAGGTTCCATGGCCGAGTTCGTGGGCCATCGTGCGTACGAGTGCTACTTTATCAGAACCGTGATGGTCTACAAAAATAAATCCGACCTGTTTTCCGCGTGGCATATAGCCCAAGCCATTGCTGCTCTGGGGATTGCTAACCAGGAATAAATAGAGTGTCTCGTCCTGCAGGTTGCCGAAGGCTTTGATCACCGACTTCATGTCGGATGTATAGTTGGAGAGCAGTTCGCTGTCACCATCGTCAAACGGATCACCTAATCCTGTTACTGTGATCGGTGCGGCGATGCTTACTTTCCAATCTACTACTGCTTGCTTATATATAGCATTGAGCGAATCTTCGATTATTTGTGCTGTGAGTCCGGAAGGGAGTGTTGTATTGTTTACGGGAACGATCACAACGGAGTTTGAAATCTTATTATAGGACACCACATTAAGCTTGCCCAGCACTTGTACTTTGCCTGTATCGGATGCGCTATATACTGCCAGCAAGCCTTCTTCCGTTCCATCACTTCCACCACGGACGGAAAGTGTCGTCTGATTATTGGCAAAGGGTTGTGCCTGTAACACTATACCACTTTGTTCAAATTTAATCTTGCTATTGTCTATACCAGTGCCACTCAGTAAGGCTGTTACCACATCTGTAACACCTCCTGATGCAACCGACTTCCAGGCAACAGAGTAGTTCTTCAGCTGTTCATAATCTTTACCAATTGCGTCATGCTTACGTTCATCAAATCCATATTGCATACGTCCATTGGCAGCAAACTTGAGCGTAAGATTATACTCACGGTTTCCTGCTTTTGCAGCGACATCAGCTGTAACCTTATGTACATTCCCCTTTTTATCTACCAGATATCCTTTGCCATTATCATCTTTTATAGCAGCAGATGTACCGACAGGCAAGCGTGTTTCAGTTCCTTTACTATCAACAATGACAACGGTTCCGTCATCGTCTTTATATACAGAGCTTATACCTTCTTTTACAGTAATCGCAGTATCGGCTACAAATGAATTTGGATCAAATTGTTCTGGCAAATTTTCTTCGATGGTATTGAGCGCGGAGTCTGCAGCGTTCAACACTTCAGTAAGATCATTCATGGCATCCAGTACTCCGGAAGGAATGATATCAACCGCTGCTCCGGTAACATTCATATAGCCATTCACCATCCGGAGTTCTTTACTTACCGTGATGTCTGCAAAGGATGTTTTTACTTTCGCTTTGTTGAAGTATGGAACTTCAATCACACCTTCGCCACTGAAAATACCATTGCTACCCGTAACTTTTGTAAGTTTCACATCGAAGTCGCCAGCCTGTATGATATCGCCCGCCTTTAGCGAGCCGGTAAGTTCTTTCGGATCAATGTTGAATGTACCTATAGGAGCTCCACAGGCATACTCTGCTTCAGGTAATGGATTGGTAGTAATTTTCGATACCGCAGAATATTGACCATCATAAAATCCGCAAGTAGCGGCTACCTGGTATTCATATACTGTGCCCGGCTTGAGCGAGTATATATCCGCATTGGTTGATGTTACACTGTTCTCATACCAATTGGTTGTACCGGTTTCACGGTAGCGGACTTTATATGCTGTGTGGTTGAATAAGCCATCCCACGTAAGGCTGAACTTTGACGTTCCGATCGAGCCCGCATTTATACCGGTGGGCAGATCACAAGCGTCACCATATACAAAACTGATAACTTCGCTATAACCGTTATTCTTGAAAAGATCAAGCTCATCTACTCCTGATATACTTCTGGCGCGAACGCGAAAGGCATAACGTCTGCCCGGCTCCAGCGGTGTTTCTGCAGGACCATATACAACGGTAGTGCTACTGGTGGTGGTCTCAAATATAGGAGGTGATGTGAGGATCGCATCATTTGGATTGCGGGTCGATGGCCATACCTCCACCATCGTAACATCATAGCTGGTTGTAAATGCTGAGTTTGGAGAACCAGTATGACGTGGTGTCCATTGCAGTAATACGTTTTGCGGAGTCTGTACTTTCAGTTTCTCATTCTGCCGTGGAAGGTTTACGATAGGAGGATCATTTAATATCATCCATGCCGTACCGCACGCTGTGTTGGAAATTTTTGCTCCGCGATTATATTCAAGCACTTCAAAACAGAACTGGTATACGCCTTCCGGTAACTTTCCACGCTGGTCATACTCCCTCCGTGAAATACCCTGAAAGTTGAGGTTGTTTGAATTAAAATAGTCTGCAAGATCGGTGCTGATCAGACGTTGCGAAACACCACCTTGTATACTGATTGGTGCAGGTCTGTACTCAGGCTTTGTCTCTATAGTAACACCCTGCCCCACGATGCGTAGTCTGAAGCGCACATCCAATTGAGGGCGCGCTATATCTGCCAGAAAAATATTTAATGCCAACCGCTCGGTCCCTGACTCAACATAGTCAGATAGGTATAGTGAGTATGGTGGCGTCAATTGGACTGTAGCCTGAACAGGATATACTTGAGCAAATGAAATCTTGCCTACAAACAGGAATAAAAAAAATAAAATCGATTTGAGTGATTTCAAGTTAACGTGTCGATTAAAGGTCCAATCAAATTCAAACAAAGTATTCAAACTATATATAAAAAATTACCGGAGTCCAAATGAATAACTATATCCCAGTGTCCCTGTAAATTCTGTGAATTCCTGAGCGCTTCCTTCTCTATTGCTACTCCTGTTTACAACCACCAGGCTCAGATTAAGATTATGTTTCTTTTGGACAGATATACTTCCATTTACACGTCCGTTCAAAACTGTACTTACACGTTCTGAATTTGTATAGGTATTGTTATAGGAAGACGATAATGTTGTTCTCAGCTTCTTCTCAAAAAAAGTTTTACTTACTGCAACGGTCGGCCCCAGTGTTTTCGAGCTTACATCAGCGCCCTTGTTTAGCGCTGCATTTAAAGAAACAGATACCATCATATTTTGAGGTACAATACTCAAAGCATAGGCGGTATTTACGTTATAGAATTGGGTGCCGGAGTTTTGTGTTACTTCTCCCTGTTTGTCAGCTGCATCCTGAAATGTAAGATTGCAGTTCAATGTCTGGCGTTTGTTTTCATTCTTGCCAAACATATACATAGCTGTTACGGTAGCGTTTTGTGAGATCTGTGTATAGTTCAGTGTATCGAGGTTATCGTAAGGTGTTAACTGATTTACATCTATAAATTGGGAACGGATGTTGGTATAGGTTTGGAAATTTGAATATGAAACACCAAGGTTTACTTTTTGTGTGGGAGTATATCCTATATTAATCGAACCAACCGCCCTGCGCATCGTGCTGATTTTAGTCTTATCAAGGTTATCACGCTGCGTACCTGCGCTTACGGCTACATTCATCTTTCCTTGCAAAATGGCGACTGCACCATTAGCCGTTATGCTTTCAAGGTCATTATTGAAATAATAAGAACCCAACGTGCGATACTGCGGATCAATGCGTTCATAGGCAACACCCAGCGCATAGCCGTCCTGTTGGTAATTAAGAGATGTTTTAAATGCCTTATAGTAGGAAGACGAAATTCGTGGTGTATATATAAACTTTGCTTTGGCAAGCGGATGGTCTTGGTCAGCCTCGGCCGCTCGTGTATCGCGTGAAAGCGCACTGGCGGAGATTTCCGCCTTTACAAGAAAGTGTTCAAACAACGATTTTCCTGCAGCTATACTCATCACGAGATTTTCCTCCGGAAGTATGCCTTGATCTTCCGGTACAAACTGGATGGAATTAACTTCGTCCTGTGCATGAAAGGTGATTACATCTACAAAATTACTCCCGTCACCGTAGCTGGCTTTAAACCCATAGCCCATCCGTTTGAATGCGGGGGTTGCTACATTTTGTAATGTTGTATCACTATTGGGTTCTACAGCCTTCAAAAAACGGCCGTATAGCGCACTAAATTTAAACTTGCCTTCTGGAGCGAGATCTATACCTCCACCCAGAAATATATGTCCATTAACAGTATATGGCGAAAACGTCATGCTGGTATATCCTGCATGAGCCGTAATCCATTTATAGGTTGGATGAAGACTATATTGATTGAAAGGTTGTTGAAAGGATGTATTTTGATTGGAGATTGAAAAGCTCAGAGGACAACTCCAGCCATACAAGGAGAAGTTAATGTTACCAGATGCATAGTAAGAATAGGGGTCACGCCGAGATTCTATACCACGTACTCCATATACTATTTGGTTTAGAGAGATACCACCAGTAATAGATAATGGTTTTTCCTTTCCGATCGATTCCAGGTTCTGGGCATTTAGGATCGAATAGGCTATAATGCAAAACACAGTCAACAGTAGAGATTTCACCAACAGGGCAGAATTAGGTATAACGTACTAACTACACGTAAATTAAAAGCATAGAAATAGAATATAATGAGCAATTAGTATGATATTCTTACACATCACAACAAACTACCGTGTGCGCACCACTGCCCTAAAAGATTGGTTATATCAACCCCTGCAAGTTCAATTTATTACATACTTCTATAAACCTTACGTGGCAATTACTCCGGTATATAGCTTGGTATAAATGGGGGTCTGTACAAGGCTATGTCATACCAGGAGGCATAACAGCCTTTTATCTTTCCGTAAAGATATATACTACCGTTGAATATCAGCGAGTTACTGACCCTTTGTGATGCCTGAGTCAAGGCGGATGATAATATACTTTCCTATAGCACGCCCTTGCTCCTGGCCTGCTTCAATAGCATCTCGGAAATGTATACCTCCGTATAGGCGGGAAATTGCCGCTTCACTCGCAGCCTGACGAAATGACACAAATGTACGTGCAGGCAATCCAAAATATTCCTCGGAAGTATCGGTAAACCCAAAATTGTCGCCGAAAAGATGCGTTAGCACTTCTGCACTTGCAGTGGATATAACACTGTGGCCACTGGTATATTCCGGAAATGGTGGCGTTTGTAGCAACGGGCGCCATGAAGGATCCATATATTTATTGATAGCGGCTTCAGGACGAATGCGATCACTGGTGTACTTCTCATTCCAACAACTAATAAATCCATCACACAACGTAAGGGCTACCAGTACATGAGCAAATACAGTTTTATCCAGCGGAGCTTTTGCCTTTCGGCACGCAATACCTGTAATACCAATCCAGTGTCCTCCTGGTGATATTTTTTTTATGCCCATAGCCATATGCCCGGAATAGGTAACAGCAAACGGATTACAGTCCCAAAATGCGGCTATAGATCTTTGCTCGGTTGTCAAGGTATTCGATGTCACATGCACTTCCTGCATAAGCTTATAAAAACCGGACTCTTTTCCCTTATCAAAGGGAACTGGTGGCCGTGGAGGGAATTGAGAAGCTGAATCTAAAAAGAAAGGGCGTATCGTTTTCCATTGCGGCTCTACTGCCGACATATACTCCGGAGGAGTCGGATACCAATGACCTTCTTCCCTGGTATTCGGATTATAGCGCTGCCAGGTGCTTAACTTTAGATAGCCATCCATTTTGGCGAAGGCGGTGACCTGATCCGCTACGTTCTTCGCGAACGCTATATTTTCTTCAATATCAGTTTCTGAAAGTTTATGCTTTTTCCTATAAAGTTTTACCAGTTCAAGTTCTCTTTCCTCAAGGCTATATCCCGAAGGAATCATCTGCCTGCCAACATCCAGCATCGCATATATAGCACAGAAACTCCTGGAGTAATGAGCAGGCAATACATTGAAACGAAATCCTGGATTTATCCTGAAATTTTTAGCAATGTCAACTTGCAAATTATCGGCGGCATAAATTGCTTCGTAGGCGCCCAACATCGCGTATGCGTAAAATCGACTGGCCGCTGGTGGATTCACGACATCATGTAACATCACCTCTGACAAGTAAAAAGTATATTGCGTAAACTCCTCAACATACTGTTTGTCCTGCGCTGCCGTAAACCCATTCATACACGTCAGCACTATAACTATAGCAAGTAGTCTTAACATCATTTGTTATTCACCTTATAGGCCGCTACACCAATATTATTCACTCCTGCCAGTAAGTAATCGTCATTTCCGATCTTTACTATTCGCAATGATTTCACATCACCAATAACAGAAAGCCCCGATACGTTTTGTGGTATATATTGAAAATTACCTTTACCATCACCTTTAAATAATTGTCCATAATTTGCATCCATCATTCCAAGGCGAACACGAATAGCACTTTGGTTCCCTGCCATTAACAAATCTGGATTTCCATCTTTATTATAATCCAATACCTGGATGTCGAAAATAGGAGCATATTGTGCTTCCGTGGGAAGTATCTGTTTTTGAAAACTGTCCCCTTTGTTCAAAAATAAAACGGTCCGCAATTCCGTAAGTCTAAGCGTCTGCGCTGCTTTCAACTCTGTTTCACTAAATATACCCGTGAGTGTGGCATCTGCATAGGACGCATAGTTTGTGAATTTCTTTCGCATCGGGTATATCTGATCCAATAATTCATCACGACTTGGAAAAGGGTAAGATTTATGCTGAATATAGTATGACATGATCGGATCTACAGATCCGTTCTTGTCGAAATCTCCATAGACCATTGTAACAGGTTCATCACGTGAAGCCTTGAGTTGAGAATTAAGACCAAAATTACCAACAATCAGATCAGGACGTCCGTCCTTGTTAACATCTGCTATAGAAAGCCGATTCCATAGTCCTTCTTCAGGGGTATAAAAATACGATGCGGTTGATTCCTTAAATTCTTTTCCTTGCTTATTTATAAAAATCCGAACGGGCATAAACTCTCCAATAACAATCAAATCCAGAAACGAATCATCATTTATATCGACCCAGGCTGCGTCTGTTACCATTCCCGCCTTTGCAATTGAAGGAATGATTCCCTCTGTGGCATCTGTAAATTTGCCTTTGCCATCATTTAATAATAGATAACTTCTCGGTGATACAGGATACAGACCGGGAACTATACGTCCGCCCAGGAAAATATCAAGATCGCCATCCTGATCTACATCAGCAACACGTGCGCACGATTTTGATGTTCGCAACACAGGAAGTGCATCCGTTGTACGGGTAAACTTACCATTACCATTATTAATATAGAATCGATCCTGCAGCACTTTATCATTCTCTGCATAATCCAGATATCCACCACTGACAATGTATAAATCCTGATCACCATCACGATCAGCATCAAAGTATATAGCATCCGCATCTGTGCATGAAAAATCTTCCTTGTAATTCCAGTCCAAAGATTCCTGAAAATCACCATGGCTCGTCTGGATAAATTGCTTTCCAGGGCTCTCCTTGGTTCCTCCTATAAATATATCTGTAAGGCCGTCACCGTTCACGTCTGCAGTTGCCATAACAGGACCGCATACAGACGGCATCGTATTCATCAAAGGTTGCCGTTTAAAATCATTCAATCCATATTCTGCATGACGATACTGTATTGGTGACGTTACCTCTGTAAAAAAAGGCGCTTCCTTTTTTTCACCTCTGGCAACGCGCTCTGCAGAAGCCTGACCTATCTCAATACGCTGATTTGCTTTCACATTGAAAAGCGTTGAAGTCGTTCCGTTCAGCCAATATACTTTGATTGAATCAATGGCTGCGTTATTTCCTAAGCCAAAATGCAAAACCGGACTTACAGAAGATTGATATCCGCGCGTTGGAATTTGCTCAACGTATTGAGCCTGTGCCCCCGCATATATATATACCTTACTTCCTATTGCCCTTGTATTTTTACCAATGCCGTTAAGCTTGATCGCGATATAATTTTTATCGGGGAATTGATCACGTACACCATTCCGGTATATTGAAGCATCTTCATTCTGATTATTAACAATTAAATCAAGATCACCGTCATTATCCAGGTCTGCATATGCCGCTCCGTTCGAAAATCCTTTTTTATCAAAACCCCAGGCAAGACTTTTGTCACTAAACGTTACGCCGTGGTCATTGCTGAATATATAGTTATGAAGCGGTGTAGAGGTCATTGAACTAACCAACTGAAGTGTGTCCGGTTTTTCACCGTCTATGGCTTTCTTAAAATAGTAATCACCTTTATACTTCAAAAAATCACGGTTCGTATAATCGCGAAAGTACCCATTGGTTACAAAAAGATCTTTCCAGCCGTCATTGTCGTAATCAGCAAACAGTGGAGCCCAGCTCCAGTCAGTATTAGATATACCGGCAAGCTGTCCCACTTCGCTAAACGTTCCATCGCCATTGTTAACATGCAACATGTTCCGCATATTTTGATGGTAGAAACCATTTAAAACCATCAGCGCGTATTGCTCATAGTTCTCCGGACCATATAATAATTTCTGTCTCTTGTTATCTTCCGGAAGCATGTCTGTTGTAAAAATATCCGGCCAGGTATCATTGTTGATATCATTTATATCACATCCCATTGAGAAATGAGATATATGCTGAATATACTGCTGCAGTCGATCTGTAAAGGTGCCATTTCCATTATTAATATATAGATAATCAGGTTCAACGTAGTCATTAGACACATAGATATCCTGCCAGCCGTCTTTATTCACATCTGCTACAGCAACGCCCAATCCAAAACCAAGGGCATTTGAAAGTATACCTGCTTCCGTGGTTACTTCGGTAAAATGGCCGTCATCATTTCTGAACAGCTTATCACCTGCATACGGATGTTTCACCGTACGAGCCTGTGCATATTCAAGTTCGCGAATTACCTTTACGTTAGTTGCCAACAAAAAAACGTCCAGGTCACCATCACGATCATAGTCAAAGAAAGTGGCTTGCGTTGAATACGAAGGGTCGTCCAAACCATACTCCTTCGCTTTATCCTCGAATGTGAGGTCACCTTTATTTATAAAAAATTGATTTCTTCTTTTTTCAACATCGGTTTTACCCGAATAACATACATATATATCAAGAAGATTATCTCCATTAATGTCTACCATCGATACTCCTGACTTCCACCCTTCACGGCCTTTTACACCTGCCAGTTTTGTTATTTCCTTAAACTTAAAATTACCAAGATTAAGATAGAGCTTATTATACTTCATATTTGAGACGAAGTATATATCCTCTAATCCATCGTTATTTATATCCCCCACTGCTACACCACCACCGTTATATAGATTCTCGTACGTAAGTGCATTGTTGCTTGCATCCTCGACAATAACATTTTTAAAATCCACTCCTGTCTGAGAAGAGGATATAACTTGAAACAACTTTTTATCCTGTGCAAAGCCATCTAAACATAGCCAGTACTGAATTACCAAGTATACAAAGCCTGTGCAAAGCCACGTTAATAACTTTTTACCTTTTTTCATTTGAGTCGGAATTTTGCGTTGTATCAAATGAAATAAGAGGCTGAGTTGCATACTCAGCCTCTTATCAAATTTATTTGCTAGAGATCTATTGATCCCACCATACTTTTGAACTCCATGTATCACCACCTGTCAACGCGCCAACTGCAATTTTATAGTTTACTCCGTTGAGAGTAGCTTCTGTTGTTGGATATGGTTGTCTGCGGGGAATCACACCGCCTGAAAAATTACTGGTATATACTACGGGGGTCAATACCGGGTAGCCAGATCTTTTCCAATTGTTCCACGCATCGGTGAAGTTCAATTGTGAACCAGCGGTAGCCCAATATTGCTCGTTAATCATTTTCAATGAATTATCAGTTGTAGATACATCCAATGGGCTTGCCGCAGCGAAAGCAGTAGCCGTTGCAGAACTAATTGTAGCATCTGCACCAAATGGTGCCAGCGATAACAAAGCTCCAGCCACTCCGTTGCTATAGTGTGTTGCAGCCGTAGCGCCAACGCTAAAGTCTCTTACAGCAGCTTCAGCAAGTAATAATTCTGTCTGTGCATACGTGAGGATAAATACAGGTCCATTCAGGTTTCCATAGATCGTTGTCTTCGGCCTTGAATATTTACCTATAGGAGTAAAATTATCGCCTGCGCCTGTACCTCCGGGATAACCTGGAGAAGTTGATATATCTGTACTACCGCCATTAAGATCATAACCGTTCGGCAAACCCAGTTGTATATCAGGATCTGAATCGCCTGCAAGGCCTACAGTTTGATTCGCAGTTAATCCAGCTTGCGACACCTCGGCTATAACACCCAGGCGAGGGTCTTCATTGACAGCTAAGTAATCAATGAATGTCTTGCTCCATCTTAACTGATAAAAATCAGCAGCTGTCGTGATATCACGCGCATAATCATTTCTATATCCATTGGCGTTATCGCAAATTATATAGGCATCATCGGCTGCACTTGCAAATGTACCACCAGCAGATGCTTTTTCTGCGTAGGTTTTAGCAGTTGCCAAGTCTGCCTTTGTAAGACGCATAGCCATACGAAGCATTAATGAATAACCAAACTTCTTCCACTTTGCGATATTACCAGCATATATAAGGTCAGCAGAAGGTATAGCTTTAGTCTCATCCAAGCTACTGATGGCAGCATCCAGATCAGTCAAAAGTGCTGTGTAAAGTTCCTGTTGAGTGTCATACACCGGAAGTGTTGTACCTGATTTCGCCAACAACGCTTCGGAGTAAGGACAATCGCCATACATATCTGTTATATACTGGATATTGAGCACGATCATTATTCTGCCAATAGCATTAACGTTTATCAAGTTTGCATCTTCATTGGTAAGATTTACCATTTCCTTCGCGAGACTTGCTGATCTATAGCAGCTATTCCAGCTTCTTCCCATATAGTCATTTGTACTACCCGATGATACATATTTGTCCATGTTCGTATAGTAATTAGCTCCACCGGAAGAAGTAGATGCCCAGATCTGAACCCATCCACTTTGAAAAAGTGTAGGCCCGTTGTACCCCATGGTACCATCGAGGTAATTCCACTCACTCGTTGACAAAAAGTAATTTGCATCAAAATTAGCGGGCGAAGATTTTGTAGGATCTGTATTCAGTTCGTCAAAATCTTTGGTACAACTCGCCAGGCTTATGACAAGTGTAAACCCTAAGTATATATAAAGTTTTTTCATCTGTTTATTTTTTTTACTCCGAGTTTCCTACGAATAGAAGCAAACATCAAAGTCTATTATTTAAATTATTTCATTGCAGGTAGCGAATATATACTCGCCTTTCTGTTGATTATTTAAACTTAAAATTCAGGTTTACACCATACGAACGAGTTGATGGTAAACTTGTACCCTCGATTCCATAATATTTAACGTTGGAACCAAAGCTAGCCTCTGGGTCAATGTTGTCTGCCTTTCTCATCAAGAAGGCAAGGTTACGCGCAACAAATGATACCTGAACGGAACGTAAAACAGGAACACGTTCAAATACAGATGCAGGAACTGTATAGCCAAGAGTAACCTGACGCAGCTTGATGAAATCACCATCTACAACACTGGAGGACGTGATCCGTTGAGCCACTGCTTTATAATAATCCTGAGGAGTTGCTGTTGTTGTATTTGCAGCTCCGCCTTCCAATACTCCGGTTGTTATACCTTCTTCTCTTCCGGTAAGGGTCATCTTATTTAGTCCTCTCAGGATAGAGTAATATTCAGTAGCAGAAAGAACTTTGTTACCAAAATTATAGTCAATCAGGAAAGAGAAACTTACAGATTTATAGCTGAACTCGTTGGTAACACCGCCATACACTTTTGGCAAAACGCTTCCCATCTTTACCAAATCTCCTTGTACGGGAAGTCCTGAAGCGTCAACAATAATATCACCGTTAGCACTTCGCTTATAATCATAAGCAAGTATCTGCGGACCTGCAAAACCTTTAATATAGGCAGTTACCGCATTACCAAGCGTTCCACGGTTGCTGCCCAAGGTTTGATTTTTACCTTCTGAATCTGTTTCAAGTATTGTGTTTTTTACAGTCGTAACGTTTGCTGTAATATTCCAGGTAAGTGAATTGGTTTTAATAGGCGTACCCGTCAATTGAATTTCGAGTCCGGTATTTTTTGTTGAACCTGTTCCCACAAAACCACTGGTATACCCTGAAGCCGAACTAAATGTAGCCGGCATGATTTCGTTCTTTGTTTGACGAGTATACCATGACACATCTAACCCTAACCTGTTTTGAAAGAACTTGATGTCCGTACCAAACTCGACTTCCGTTACTGTGAATGGTTTTAAAGAAACGTTAGGAAGATCTGTACTAAAAGAACCGGTAGGTATACCGTTGAATGCGCTTCCCAATGAATAATATACTGCTGTCTTATAAGCCTCTCCTAAATCACCGCTGGTTTTTGCCCACGATGCGCGCAGTTTTCCAAAACTAATGCTTGGTATATTAGCCAGTTCAGAGAAAATAAAGCCAGCAGAAACTGAAGGTGTAAATATTTCTCTATTATCTGTCGGCAACGTAGAGTATTTATCATATCTGCCAGTAGTGGTTAATGTAAGAAAGTTCTTATACTCCAGATCTGCTGAGTAGTATGCAGAGTGTACTTCTGTTTGCCAGAATTTATAATTATCTCCTGGGTTCGTGTTAACATTCAAAACATTGCTTAGCGTATATAAATACGGGAGCACAAAATTACTACCTGCTACACGTTCATATTCATACCTATTTTTACGAAGATTGGCTCCCACCAAAGCGTCTAACTTCAGATCGGTCGTCAGATTTTTTGAGACACCTAACAAACCATCAACGTTTAACTCGTAAGTTAACGCAGAAGACAACTCTTGTAAGTTACCATGCTGACTTGTAGTATATGCTGTTCCCCAAGGCTCTACTTTAAATACACGATCATTTTGTTGATCATATCCAACGCGACCTTGCGCATATAGCCAATCGGTAAAATCGTAACGTGTTGTTATCGAAGAGATCAAGCGCTTTCTTCCTACATTGTTTACATACTGATTTACTACAAACCATGGATTGGTCGCATATTCATCATCTCCATAACGAGTTTCAAATCCGGTAGTAGAATTATAGCCTGGTGCCAGTATTCTCTCATCTATATTGTTTGCAAGGAACAATCCATTATTAGCATTCATAGGGCCATCACTTAACTGAGGCCGGTTTTTAGATTGCTCATCTACATAGTTTGCTGTCAAGTTAACGCTCAGCTTATTTGTAATCTTTTGTTCCAAATTCAAATTTATAGTCTTTCTGTCGAGACCACTATTACGAACAATAGAACTGTTATCTAAATTAGAAAGTGACAAACGAAATGAACCGCTTTCACTTCCTTTTGACACTGACACCGTATTCGTAAAGGATGATCCTGTTCTATAAAAATTCTTGATGTTATTTTTAGAAGCAGAGTACGCATACTGATTACCATCGAACTGAATCACCTGACTCCCGTCTAACTTCGCTCCCCAACTCATACGAGATGTAGCCTGAGCTTCTGTGGCATTAGCAGGCTTAGCGCCGTTTAAGCCTTGTCCATATACATACTGGAAATCAGTATAGTCTATAGCTTTATCGGCCATGTAGTTCATGTTATACTCAACCGAGAAATCACCCTTCTTTCCTTTTTTTGTAGTTATGATAATAACACCATTTGAAGCTCTCGCACCATATAGCGCAGAAGCCGACTGACCTTTTAAAACCGTCATCGTCTCGATATCATCAGGGTTCAGGTTTCCTATACCATCGCCGTTGTCAGATCCGCCCCACTCACCTGCATTCCCTCTTTGAGTGTTATCCATTGGCACACCATTGATTACAAATAATGGAGAACCACCGCTGTTCATACTAGGCATACCACGAAGAAGTATCTTTGCAGTACCGCCTGGTCCACTGCTTGTGCCCTTAACATTTAAACCAGCCACGCGTCCTTCTAGTGATAGGGCTACGTTGGTTTCCCTGGCCTTGTTAAGTTGCTCACCATTTACTGTAGATATAGAGTATCCTACTTTGGCAGCTTCCTTTGTAATTCCAAGTGCCGTAACCACAATTTCCCCGAGCTGAGTAGCATCTTCAACGAGAACGACATCCACGGTAGTTTGATTACCGGTTGGTACTTCCTGGCTTGTATATCCGATGAACGAAAATATTACCACTGCATTTTCACCCGCATTAATAGTATACTTACCATCTGCATCGGTAGAAGTTCCAATGGATGTTCCCTTCACTATAACATTGACTCCCGGCAATGGAGAACCATCGCCTTTCGAAGTAACTGTACCACTTATCGTTCCACTCTGACTTCGCGCTGCATACGCAAAACAGAAACATAAGGCAAAAGCCAACACGGTCTTTACCCTTTTTCGTAGATGTTTCATCATAGATTATTGTATAGTTAAAAATTAAGGTTGTTTCTCAGGTAGTATATATTGTATAGCAATTGAAATGAGTTGCCTGATTGACCCGGTGCGACTTGATTGTGTGTTTTAAATTCAGAATTAACCCAAACCAAATCATTAAAAACGTTTTCATAAGCCTTATGAGCAGATAAGGCTAGTCGCACCAGGGCAATGGCTATAAAATCTTTTCTTTGAATACTGAGTGAGAGGAAATAGAGCGCAAAAAAAACACTGGCATGTCGGGTATACTCATATTGAGTACTCTCATGATGTTGCTCTGACCGGAAAAAAGTAAATGAATTATCGTAGCAATGATCCATTTTGGTGGTTTGCTACTAAACGCGGGCTTAACATGAATCTAATCCGGGTAACCAAAAAATATTTTTGATTTCACATCACAGACACATTATAAATAACACAACAACATATTTAACCCAAATAATATTTCAGATTAATCTTACTAACAAAAACCACCTAAATGGGTATTTATACTCTATTTTAAGGTATAGTTGAATGATTAATTTATATCCCAAAAGACAATACCATTCCGGGTATCTTTGGCAGCAACTGCCTGATAATTATTATTGAATGTCTTTTCATTTGTTGGGTAAGTAAGCCGGCTTGGTGGCAACTCATAGCCCGTTAACGGTGAAGAATAAAAATCTAGTTCAGGATAATTAGTCCTGCGAAGCTCCGACCAACTTTGAACGGACTGTAAAAATCCAAAGTGTACCCACTTCTGCGTCCAAATTTTAGCAAGCTTCTCTTCTTGCGTTCCTATATATTGGGCAGATATCTTGCTTGCTATAAAATTATCTTTTGCTTCTTGTGATGGCGGAGTGAGCGTTTTACCAGAGCTCTGATTTATAGTATTGAGGTAATAATAAAAATCTATAGACTTCCGTACTCCGGATGAATATGCTTCTTCGGCATTTCCACCACCCCACCGCTCATATGCCTCAGCTTTCAAAAAGTCTACTTCGGAAGAAGTCATTACCACGCCTGGAAGTTTAGCATTATATAAAAATGTGGCAGAGTCCAGGATTGCAAATTTATCCAGATTGAGTTGTTGCTCGGTGCGTGATAAGGCAACAGGCATCCCGCTATATTCAGTGTTAGCCATAAACTGACCATTTAACATTTGACCGTATTTATCAAACAATACAGGTATACGCAAATCCCCTACAGGCTTAAGCACTTCTTCCAACATATAGTATGGAGCTGGATAGTTTGTCCAATCTGTAAATGCTAAATGTAAATCATCAACATAGCTTGTGAGCGGCTGTAAAAGTACATCGTCTTCATCAGGCAAGTATTGCGCATCGGCATCACCGATTAATGGATAGGTAGCAGGATCGTTTAGCATCGTCTGCACTTCCTGCATCGAACGTGCTTCATCAACAAATGATATCCGCATGAGTAACCGCAGACGAAGTGCGTTAGCATATCGTTGCCATTGTCTCAGATCTCCACTCAAGAGTATATCTTGCTTGGCGAACAAAGCTTGCGTAACGTTCGACAACGATGCGGAAGAAAAATACATGGCTGCTTCTTCCAATCCTGCGAGCACAGTGTTATATATTTCAATGTCGCTATCAAATTTAGGGTAGACAACTTCACCGGTTTTATTGAGCATGCCGGCTTCACTGAACGGTATATCTCCCCACAGATCAACCATTTGAGCGGTTTGTTCATATAGCACTACTTTGGCAGCCTGAACAAATACCTCCATACTTTTCTGTTCATCTGAGGATAACGCTGCATACGCTTTTTCTATCTCCCGATACTGCGCCACTACACCGGCACCATTGGCACTGGGTCTGTAAAAGTCATTCCAACGATCCGTTATATAGGCTTCGTTCTGTTGATATACTGATTCACTGTTCAAGAAACCTACGGATTGGGTATATATACCAATATGCCAGTTTATGAACGTACTGACTTCCCAATACATAGGACGTACCCGATTATTGTTGAGCATCTCGGTAAAAAACTGATCAATGGAGGCGTCCGTTGTACGATCCGGATTTAAGTAACGATCATCCAATTCATCTTTACAGGAATTAAATAAACCAACTACAAAAAACACTACAAGCAATATGATCTTTCCTCTCTTCACGTTCCCTTGTTTTAAAAACTCATATTCACAGAAAAACCATAACTCCGTGTGGCTGCGTTGGACCCTTCATCTATACCCTGATTTAACCAGTTTGTACCTATGGTGGACTCCGGATCAAGATTCTCAAGCGTACGCCATATATAGAACAGATTTCTGCCCACCAATGATACTCGAATGTTTTGAAAATATAGTTTACTTACGAGGGATGTCGGAAGGTTATAGCTGATCACCGCCTCACGCATTTTTATATAGCTATTGTCATAGATTGCCCCCGCCTCATTCCAGCCATTGTTACCCCAATCATATGTACTCAGATAATAGCTTGGAGCATCAATTACGGTTTCATTTGGTACACCACTCTCCGTTACACCCTTCAACACTACACCATCCTGGTATACATCACTACCATTGGGCGCTGCAGCATCACTACTTGGCAAAAGTACTTTCGTACCACTATCATTTATATAATATGACAAACCACCTCTGGAAGCAGTCCTGTATTGCAAAGTATTCTCATACATACCTGAGCCCATTCCATACTTTAAAGGAGGAGAAATTATTTTTCCTCCCAAACTATAATCCATGGTCAGATCAAGGCTAAAATTTTTAAAACGAAATGTATTAACAAAACCGCCGGTTACTTTCGGTAGCATATTCCCAGCCTTCACGTAACGTGTTTTATCAATGATGTATGCGCCTTTATCGTTAATGATGAATTCGCCAGCATCATTCGTCTTTCGCGGATATACATATATATTTCCAATTGACTGTCCGGGCTCGGCCACTACCTGAATGGAACTGCCCTCCAAATCACGAAAAACAAGTTTACTGATACCTGACCCAAGTGAATGTACCTTTGAAGTATTCACGGCTACATTAAAGACAGAGCTCCATCCAAACAATTTTGAATCAAGAGATGCATTCAGTCCCATCTCCCATCCGTTGTTGCGTAGCTCCCCTATATTTGCCAATATCTTGCTGGCTCCTGTACTGGTGGGTAAATCTAATTTCAAGATCTGATTTTTAATTCTGCTCGCATAGTATGTGAGATCAATTCCGATTTTGTTACCCCAGAGTTTTGTTTCAAGACCAAACTCAGACTCATATTTATTTTCCGGCTTGATGCTATTATTACCATACAAATTACCCTGGGCGGTGGCCGCCACTACAGATCCATTCCTGGTCTGCAAAGAAGCTAAGTCGTATAGTATATTTGCCTCATATACAGGAGGCGCATTTCCGACGATACCATACGAAGCACGAAGCTTGGCATACGAAATAAGCTGAGGCAATCTTATAGCCTCAGAAAATACAAAGCCGCTATTCACCGAGGGATAGAAATAACGATTATTACCAGGCGCGAGTGTAGAAGAATATTCTTGTCTGGCCGTTGCCTCCAGAAACAAATAATCCTTATAGTTTACATTTACCAAGCCCAGAAAAGCATACTTCAAAATAAGCGACTGTGTTTCGGTTGCTATCTTCGCTCCATTATAGGAGTTGTTCAAACTAAACCAATTCTCTTCAGCCAACCCACCACTGGTCGCTGTTACCTGATCGCGATATTGTTCATCCCGTAATTGAAAACCTCCATTCGTTGAAAAAGATACATCAGGTGAGATCGCCTTTGTATAGGTCAATAATGCATCGGTATAAAATATAGAGTATCGACCGGCTGAAATGCTATACGACCCTGTGCTACTGTTAACATTGAAAGCTGTTGGATATTCGGTATACTCTTTTGACTTGATGGATACATTTGTAAAATCATTGCCAACCCTTCCTCTGAAATAAAAATTCCTGGCAATTTCGAAATTCAGTGTAAGACTTGAAATCAATCGGTTTTGATCTTCGTCTTCACTATTACGAAGCTGTCTCCAAAGAAAATTCATTACCTCGTATCCGCGGGGAGTTGTAAAATTCAAGGCTTCATCCGGATCACGCTGTGCCTGATCGTAAGGCACCCATTTATACCCTGCCGAAGTTTTATACTTTGAAAACAACAGTGACATATCTTCTGCGCGACTAAAAAAACCGTCCCAGCTTGAAGTGAGTCTGTTTATTTTCAAAGGACGATTGTGCACGCGGCTATTGGTATAATTCAACACAACATCTGCCGTAAGACGATCGCTGATCTTGATAAAATTATTCAGATTGAATGTATTTCGCTGAAGTTTACCGCCCACCTGTACACCTTCATAATCGTTGCGCGAATACGATAACCGATAAGCTGATCGCTCAAATTTATTGCTGATAGAGGCATTGAAGATTGAATTATACCCTTGCCTATAGAAATCTTTATAGTTATTGGGCTGAGGCGAATAGGTGCGCATTGTGCCATCCCACCACATCACTTTCTGCCCTTCCATCTTTGGCCCAAATTGCGCATACGATTCAAATAACGGTCGCTTTGTATCGGCTTCGCCATCATGGTTTAGATCTACCGGAACCCAACCCGATGCATCTGCTCCCAGCGATATATTCCTGTCGCGGTCGAATCCCGGTCCATATATATTTTGATACCGTGGCGTAAAAGCCACCTGCTCTATACTTGCCGTATAGCCTATATCTACACCTAGTCCGGTTTTCTTGTCGCCTTTTTTAGTCGTGATGACGATCACACCGTTGGCTGCATCTGATCCATACAGGGCTGTTGCACCTGCACCTTTCAATACAGAAACTGTTTCAATATCTGTAGGATTAATGTCCAGTATACCATTTCCGCGAATGCGACCATCCGTGAAGTAATCCGTGTTATTTATACCGAGCGCCCCTTTCTCGTTTCCGTCACGCATCAAGACGCCATCAATTATATATAAGGGTTGCGCATTGTAGTTGAGAGAATTCAATCCGCGCACCTGAATTGTAACGGCACTGGTCGCTCCTCCAGGTGCAGTCCTGATTCTTACACCCGGTGCTTTACCGTATAGCGCAGATACCATATTTGTATTACCTGCCTGTGTAATTTGTGAGGAGCCAATGGTGCTGACGGAATATCCTAATGATTTTTGATTCCTGCTGATGCCTAACGCAGTAACGATCACCTCTGAAAGTTGTGATAAGTTTTCTGCCAATATTACATCTATAGCTTTGCTGTCCTGATATGGAATTTCCTTTACATCATACCCTACGTGCGAGAACACCAATGTGCTTTGATCATTCTCAGCAAACTCGATGGTATAATTTCCATCGCTATCCGTTATCGTGCCTGTGCCGCTGTCTTTAAGAAATATATTCACACCGGTAATGCCTTCGCCAAACTGGTTTGTTACCTTTCCTGAAACACGGGTAACAACCAATTCTTTATTTTCGGCAGATACTTCCCGCTTAGGGTAGATTACATAGATTTTTTCATCTATACCTTCGACCCGCTTAAAGCTTAAATGATGTGGCGTTAATATTTCAGCGAGATATATTTCAAGATCTTTACTTTCGTTGGGAGTATAGAGAACGAATTTATTTTCGAGAAAATCTTTCTGATAGGCAAAGCTCACATGATCGCGCTCTTCCAGTATATGCAATACTTCTGTTAGAGGAAATGGTTTACCGATGGAACGATTGACATTGGATTTTTTTCTGCCGGGATTATTTCTGAACGCTGCATCTTGAGCAAAACTATAGCCAACCATGCAAAAGCATGCGACAAAAGCACAGCAGGCTTTCATCACGAATTGTGATTGGCAGCGCATTGGATGAGGTCTCAACTATAGGTTTGGCGGTTTGGATAGAGAAAACCTGTAAATCAAAGATAGTCAATCCTTGCGATAGGGACTTATGAAGATTTGGTTTTTATTTTGTTCAATCTGAATCTCCAAGGTCTGCGCAAGTACCTGCAAAAGAACGTTAACTTCTTTCCGGGAAACTTTCACGGTCACTCGTTTGTCATTCAAAGAAGAATCAGCGACAAGAACTTCCATCCCGAAGTTATCTTCAATATCTTCAACAATTTTAGAAAGAGGAGCATCGTTGTAAATGAAGAAATTATTCTTCCAGGCAAGTTCATTCTCAATTGTATTTTCAGCATCTGTAATGTTAATCTTCTGATGTACTCTATCAAATTCTGCAAAGTCACCAGGCTTTAATGTCATTGTTTGAGAAGCAGCGTTCAGTTCTATCTTACCGGATTGCAGATAAACAGAAAAACTATTGTTGCGCGTATTTATATTAAACTCTGTGCCCAGTACCTGAACTGCTATGTGTTCAGCGGTCTTCACTACAAATCCCTTGTCATCCTGCGTGTGAACAACGTCAAAAAAAGCTTCGCCCTCGAGTATAACTTCTCTCGCTTCGTCCCAGTCTCCTATACATGATAACTTTGAATTAGCGTTCAAGGTAACATGTGAACCATCGGCAAGTATAAATTCCTTTACCTCACCGTATGCCGTTTGATACTCTACATTTTGCTGAGGCGAAGATCTGAATAGATATACTGCAGCAAGCGCAACAGCAGCAAATGCAGCCGCCCATGCTATATACTTTCCTAGTGCTGGTTTAGATTGTTGTATTTGAACTTGCTCCTGCTCTGCATGATTCTTAACTTTCTCCCATACATCGAGAAAGGCAGCAGTAGCCTCGCGATCCGGAGACAAGCCTGCGAGCTTTACAAGTTCCCGTGCTTCGTTGATTTCTTTTATCTTATGCGGATTGTTCGCGATCCATTGATTCCAGAACTCATTCGTCTGTTCATCGGTATCCAATACCCATTTTTGAAATTCATCGTCCAATGCGAAATCCTCGGCAGAATAATTACTGTAACTCATCTACTTTCTAATCTATCGATCTATAATTTAACCAAGAAAAACGGTACGTCCATACGGCCTAACCTTCTGTCCGAAATCTGCTCTTTACCCCGGAACCTTTTAAACGACATAATGCAGGCAATCTACTCTTAAAAATCCATTTATAATCAGAGAAACATTTGAATAAAAAATTATTCCATTCGTATGACCAATTGAAATGATTTACTGCCAATATTTGAGCCTTGAAAATCATTAAACCAGTTTCCATGAGGACGCTTTATTTTATAAACACGCTTCTATTTATCTTTTTGATCCCCCTGACAGTTTCGGCTCAAACCAATACGAAACCTTATCAGGATGCCCGTCTCCCTACGGATGAACGCATAAATGATTTATTGAAACAACTTACGCTTGAAGAAAAAATTCAACTCCTCGGCTTCAATAGCAAAGGCGTTCCGCGCCTGGGTATACCAGTATATAACTGGTGGAATGAAGCATTGCACGGTGTAGCACGGGCGGGCGAAGCAACCGTTTTTCCTCAGGCTATAGCACTGGCGGCAACATTCAATGACGACTTGCAGCATAGTATAGCAGATGTGATTTCTACTGAGGCTCGTGCTAAATATAATCTTGCCGTTAAGCTCGATCGGAGAATTCAATATATGGGATTAACATTCTGGTCTCCGAACATAAATATATTCCGTGATCCACGCTGGGGCCGTGGTCAGGAAACTTACGGTGAAGATCCATATCTGACTGCAAGAATGGGAAAGGCTTTTGTAAGAGGATTACAAGGCAACGATCCACACTATCTTAAGACTTCTGCATGTGCTAAACATTTTGCTGCACACAGCGGGCCGGAAGCGAATCGTCATACATTTAATGCTGTTGTGGATGAAAAAGATCTTCGCGAAACATACCTATATGCTTTTCATGAACTGGTAAATATAGGGGTCGAGTCTGTTATGTGCGGGTATAACCGCTTGAATGATGAACCCTGCTGCACGGGCAATACATTGCTTCGCACGATACTTCGCGATGAATGGAAATTCAAAGGACATGTAGTAACAGATTGCTGGGCATTGGAAGATATATGGCTTCGCCACAAAGTAATGCCGGATGCTGTTCATGTAGCAGCTGCTGCAATAAAAGCAGGTGTGAATCTGGACTGCTCTAATATGCTACAGGATGATTTAATGGGAGCGATAAATCAAAAATTGATTACTGAGAAAGATATCGATAACGCATTGATCCCGTCTATGCGAACACAATTCAAACTTGGCTTCTATGACGATCAGAAACTAGTTCCCTATACTTCCCTTGGAAAAGAAAATATTCATAGTCAAAATAATATAGAACAAGCTCGTAAGGCAGCGCAACAAAGTATGGTGCTGCTTAAAAATGACAAGGGCATTCTCCCTCTGAAACCTGAGCTATATGGCAGCATTCTGGTAGCCGGTGCAAATGCCGCATCGCTCGATGCACTCTTGGGAAACTATCATGGTGTATCTTCAGATGTAGTCACTTTCGTGGAAGGCATTACAAAAGCTGCAGGCCCCGCTACGGTTGTACAGTATGACCTGGGTTGTAACGATGTGGACTCGGTACACTTTGGTGGTTTATGGGCTTCTGAAAACAGTGATGTTACAATCGCAGTGGTAGGCTTAACACCTGTATTGGAAGGTGAAGAAGGAGATGCATTTCTGGCTGCAAATGGTGGAGATAAAGTGGATCTAAATATACCCGCGAGTCACATTGCATATTTAAAAGCACTTCGTAAAAAACATAAGAAACCTATTATCGCTGTAGTCACTGCGGGAAGTGCTGTAAACATCGCGGCTATAGAGCCCTATGCAGATGCCATTGTATTAGCATGGTACCCGGGAGAGCAAGGCGGAAACGCACTGGCAGATATACTCTTCGGAAAAGTATCTCCTTCCGGAAGACTACCGGTAACGTTCTACAAATCGTTCAACGATCTCCCTTCGTATGACGACTATGCTACCAAAGGACGTACCTACCGATACTTTAATGGCAGCGTACAATACCCGTTTGGATTTGGATTGAGCTATACCCAATTTGCATATACATGGAAACAAAAACCTCTTCAATCCTATAAATCAAAAGATACTATAGATTTTACGATCGCTGTTAAAAATATAGGTGACGCTGATGGCGATGAAGTGGTACAGGCCTATATCCGCTATCCTTCCGGTGACCGGGTGCCTTTAAAAGAAATGAAGCAATTCAAAAGAGTACATGTCTTAAAAGGCGAACAGCAAGAGGTCACGCTTCATATACCGGTATCCGATCTTCAGAAGTGGAATCTCAAAAAGAGTGCATGGGAAATTGTACCTGGAAAATATACTGTATTTGCCGGGGGAAACTCACAGGATGAGAAAATAACCTATAGCTTCACTATTAAAAAATAAAGTAATAAATTTAGTATACAGATCACGCAACATACCGCGGCATTCGCGTGATCTGTATACATTAAACGTTGTCTTTATCTTGCGTTATTGCACGACCTCGCCACCATGTAGCCAACATTGATCCGGTGATATTCATCAACGGACCAAATATAGCAGGCGCCAGTCCTACGGTTGCGATCTTTCCCATCTCCTTTGCTATACCGGAAGCAAGCCCTCCATTTTGCATGCCTACTTCAATGGCAATCGTGCGACAATCCTGCTCTTCCATTCTGAATAATCGCGCTGACCAGTACCCTAAAAAATATCCACACGTATTGTGAATAGGGGATGCTGCTATCAATGCAAGTCCGATCTCAAGTAAACTATCGCGGCCAGCAGCGGTAATGATCAAAATAATAAATCCGATTCCAGCCATAGAGAGCAATGGCATGGCGTTATCAAGCCATTTCGCTTTACCCTTCAGTACGTGATTGAAAATCAATCCTGCTCCAACAGGAAGTATTACTATTTTCGTAATGTCCCAAACCATCTTCAAGACATTAATCTCAATGAATTGACCCGCGAGTAATTTCATTAACAACGGAGTCAGTACTGGCGCCAGAAATGTAGAGACCGTTGTGAGTGTGATAGAAAGCGCGAGGTTAGCCCGCGCCAGGTATGAGATAACATTAGAAGCCATGCCGCATGGCGAACACCCGATCAAAATTACACCCGCGGCAATCTCCGGAGGAAAATGAAATATATTTGCCAACGCGAATCCCAGCAATGGCATAATCGTAAAGTGATTTAGCGTACCCACGATTACACCTTTTGGCATTTTAATTACACCTACAAAATCGCTGGCACTCATGGCAGTACCCATCCCGAACATGATGATCTGCAGCAATGGAGTGATCAGCCGATCAAGCTTAAAACTACCTATGGTAATGAAGTACTGAGGAGAGTACATAGCAGCCATCACGGCAGCTATAATCATCATGGTATAGGTATAACCTCTCAATACAGCATAGCCCCGAAAACCGAGGGCAAGCATGACAATAGCAGCAACGAATAAGATACCTGAATCCTGATCCATGTCAACCAGCAGCATTACCGTTGCCAGTAGAAAACAAAGTATAGAGATTGCAAACAGGATTTTATACCTATATACCTTTAAGAGTGTCAGCATTCCACGAAAGTTTAATATTTACAACATAAAATATATAGCATCTTACCACGTTCTGTTTTTCATGAATTCATCAAGCTCTGTGCGCTTCATGGGAAGTGTACCTGGATTTTTATCAATCCATTGCAGAAATGATTCCTTGATTTTATCAGTCCATTGGTTATCAATTTCCCCGGGGGTAAAGCGTCCTTCCCGAAGCATCGCAAAGGCAAACTTGTCGCGTAAAGACAAAAACTCCGCAGTTATAATTACCTTCTGTGCCAGGTGTGCTGGAATAAAAATCACACCTTCTTCTTTTGCCAAAACGAGATCCCCCGGTAACACTACAGCTTTGCCTATACGGATCGGTGTATTTAGTCCAATCAATACTACATTTTCAAGATAGGAAGGATCCCATTCACGCACCCAGGCATTGAAACCTGTTATAGCAGATATACCTTCAAGGTCGCGTGCAGCACTATTGAATATAACTCCGTTTCCTGATTTCGCATAAATGGAACTTGCCAGATTATCACCAATGAGTGTACCGCCTTCTGTTTTTCCAAAACAATCTGCTACATATATATCGCCCTTAACCAACTTATCAATCGGCCATGCATTTGTGTTGCCAATGCGACCTTCTTTTTTACCACGTTCTTTTATATTCTTCTCTACATCCGGGCGACTGGGTATATACATAGCCGTCAATGCACGTCCTGCCATAACAGCTCCATGCCGAACAACTTTCCAGTCTCCTTCAAACTGGCAGTGATACCCTTCATTTCTCAGAACGAGCCATACTTCCTCAATCGTGATGTTCCTGGCTCGCTCTATAAGTTCGTCCGGAATCCTGGGTCTACCATCCGCGAAGCGTTCACCTTTCCATTCAGAAGTCAGGAACAACAGATCGTCCTTTGGCATAGTTTGCGCGGACAGATTGTTGAAGTACGATACGATTAGTGCAAGGAATAGAATTCCTTTTCTCATGATTATAGCTCTATACATGGGCAATGATTGAAGAGTGATTAATATAGCGGGCTACTATTAATTTTTAAATGCTGACTGTTGATCCGTTGCAGCTGGTCTTGAAATTCCATTTAAATCATAGACGATTTTTCCGTCACGTAATGTCAATTCACACTCAAGTTTCTTAGTGCCCGTCATTTTATTTCCACCGGAGTCTACAAAGCCAAATTTCCCTTCACGAATCGTAAATACGGCTATATCTGCTACAGCACCCACCGATAAATTACCCAGTTGTTCTTGTCGAATAGCCTGCGCAGGATTCCATGTGGTATTTTGAATAACCTGGTATATATTCATGCCCATCGTTAAAAACTTGGACATTACATTTAGCAGATCTTTCATTCCACCATTCATACTTCCGGTATGAATATCTGTGCTGATGGTATTCGGAAAGAAACCGTTCTTAATGGCCGGCACTGCTTGTGAAAAAAGAAAGCTACCGCCACCATGACCAACATCGAAAATGATTCCGCGTTGCTGCGCTTCTTTTACAAAGGGAAATACTTTATCCTGTGCATCTATAATTGGAATTCTTCCGGCTACACGTGCAAATGCGTGCGTAAAAATATCGCCTGGCCGCAGATGCTTCATTAAAAGTTCTTCCAGTGAAAGTGGTGGAATATGTCCTCCGAAATCTACCATCACGGGTATATGTGCTATTTTCCCTGCAGCTACTGCACGATCTATAGGCTCCCATTCATTACCGGAGTAATGCGCGACTTTGACGCCAACAATCTCTCGATGCTGCTGCGCCACCAGGGCCGTCATGCGTGCATCCATATCATTGATATTCTGTTCATACGGACCACCCCGCATTCCCTCACCGACAATGTTGATAAAGGAAAGCACGCGTGTCTTCGATTGTCGTATCGTCTGATTTTTAAAAACAGAAAAGTTCTTCCACCCTGCTCCTCCGGCATCTACTACCGTTGTTATACCACACCGGAATGTAAAACCATCGGGAGGAAGCGCCTCAAAGCCATCACTCAGATAATGATCGGGTTGTGTGCCATAAAAGTTATGGGAATGAAGATCAATTAATCCCGGAGTTATATACATGCCCGAAACGTCAATAACTTGCTTCGCGCGTGATCCATCCAGATTCTTTCCTATAGCTGCAATCGTATCACCCCGTATTGCTATATCTGCTTTCGCATTTATAGCATTCTTGGGATCAATTACATGGCCACCCTTCAGTATCACGCTATAGTCCTGCGCAAACAGAGTACTGGTAAAGATTGTCGTCAGGAGTAGCAAGAAGGTATAGTTAATCTTCACAGCAATTCTCCGCCATATATACTCAAAGTACATCAGACAGAAGCTTTTAACAACGCTTCACGAACACGTGACGCTACAATCCGTTCTTGCCCGGGTACCAACATCCAGGTGGTGATACTAACAGAATTTGCTCCACCGCCTGCGACTTCAATTGACGGATGTCCGTTACGGAGCTTTTCCTTTAGTTCATCTCCGGAAAGTTTTACCTGCTTGATATTCCAGGATACGTTTAATGTAGGTATATGATTTGCAATGGGGGGTACATCTATCTTTGTTTGCACACCTTGAACAGACTTTATCGCATCATTGATAAAACTAACCTGACCTTCCCATAACTTCCAGTCCTGATCATGATCTTTCGCAAGATATGATTCGAGGGCTATAAGCATACCGAGAATTTCTTCCTTACTAACTTTCATGCAACGCCCCACGGTGTTACCTCGTGGTGGTGCGCTCAGGCGTGCCGCTGCGATCATATCTTTTCGTCCTAACAGAAGACCTGCACTTTGTGGGCCACGTATACCTTTTCCTCCAGAGAAGCAAACCAAGTCAAATCCCATGCGGGTATATTTCCAAAGGTTTTCAACAGGAGGTACATCGGCAGCACAATCATTCAACGTTGGAATGCTATATTTCTTTGCAACCTCTACAAATTCCTCAGCCTTTATTTTTCCTTCCAGATTGTTTGCGTTTACAAAGAACAGGAGCGCTGTCTTTTCATTAATAGCCTTCTCCAGTTCAGCGCGTGTCTCGACAAAGATTACTTTCACACCACAATTTCGTAAGGCATGCGCATATACTATATCGTGCGCTTTTTGCATAATCACTTCACTCTTCATGCCACTGCCTTCAAGGTGTGGAATCATAGCCGCTTTCTTCTCGTCCATTCCGCTTAATATACCAGCCGTTGCAAGTGTAATAGCAGAGGCTGCTCCGGAAGTAATTGTGGCGGCTTCGCAATGTACCAATGCTGCAATACGTTCTCCTACCCTGTCTTGTAGTTCGTCCAATAGCACATATTCCTTGGATGCATATTGTATAGCTTCCACTACCTCTTCTGCCATTAATGATCCGGTCATAGAAGTATAGGTACCCGCTGCGTTAATGAAAGTTCGAATACCGAGCTCTTTGAAATAGTCCCTATATTTTAATGGATTCGACTTCATTGCTCCTGCCAATGATTGAATCGGAGATGCGCTCAAGGCAAGTCCACCCAGTAGCGGCAATGAAGAAAGCCGTTTAATTATATCTCTGCGTTTAGGCATGTATAGGTATCAGTTATAGTTATTCGTTAAAAGGCATGAGGCTTCCATGGCTCCTGCCCAAACCAAGCAAGAGCGCATGAAAAGCATCACAATAATTAAACACATTACTTTCCCGTGAGAGGAGAAAGATCTTTACACGATGGCAATGCAATCCATTTCTACCAGGGAATTTCCAGGTACACCACCGCCTACCCCAACCGTTGTACGGACCGGTGGCTTGCTACCGAATTTTCCCCGGTATACTTCATTCATTCCCTGGTAGTCCTTTATATCATTCAGGTATACATTTACCTTTACTACTTTTTCCATCGAAGAACCTGCGTTCTTCAATTCCTTCTCGAGTTCTTTCAAAACATGTTCGGTGTGTGCCTTTATATCACCTTCAAAATGCGCACCTTTTCCGGCAATGAATACAAAACCACCATGCTTCGTTGCTCCGGAGAATAAGGGTATCTCCTGATCATCGGTAACATTGAATACCGCCTTTTCTTCCTTCGTCTCCGCCTGTGTGGTATATCCCAATCCGAATATTCCGGCAAGCGATATCGTTAACTTTTTCAACATGCTTCTTCGTTGCTCTTTCATGTGTTTATTATTTGAATTCGATACTATTCTTTATCCCACCAGATCCGTGTTAAAAAATCGTCAGGACCTTGCTGACCAATAGCCTCACTATAGGAATCAGTATTTAATGTTGCTTCATTCACGGGATATAGGAATCTTCTGAAAATCTTACCGCCTGTTGCATTGCCCGGGTAATTGTTTGGTACAAGTGCAGGATACCCTGTGCGGCGATAGTTTGCGAAAACCTCCTGTGCATCTGGAAAGATGCTCATCCAGAATTGAGTATATATCTGAGCCATTTGTGCATCAACGGTCCCTCCTGTGTTCAGCGCGTGTGATGCTACATACGTGTCAATGTCACCGCTGGATATAGTGCCTGCAGTACCACTGATCAGGTCCCACTGTTGCATGGCAGCACGAATACCTTTTTCATATAGGGCACTTGCAGATTCTGCTGTATACCAATTCTTCAATGCAGCTTCGGAGAGTAAAAAATAAGTTTCTGCTGCTGTAAAAAGTAGCATTGGTGCCGCCAGACGCAATACTGTTTTTTGATTCGGCTCCGAATAGGTGACAAAATCTGCAGGCTTAACACCATTTATAGTGGCCGGCATACCTTTCTGGATATCAGCCGTTACATCTGCCACACCATTTACATATACCACCGCGAGCACGCCTAAACGAGGATCGTTATTCTCCTTCAGAGAGTCTATAAATACCTGCTGGTATTTTCCGCCTTCCGTGTTGCTTACACCATCGGCTTTAATATAGTCATCGGTCAATAATGCCAATGCCAGTGGGTTCTTATTTATATCCTGGCCAGAACCCAGGTACGTAAGCTTGGCTATATCATTGTACTGCGTAATAACGCCACCCGCTATAGCCTTTGTAACCCAGATTTGCGCATTCCCTGCATCTACTTTTGTGAGACGCATGCCCAGTCGTAACATTAATGAATAGGCTAACTTTTTCCATTGTGTGGGATCGCCTCCATAGATCAAATCTGAAGTCCCAAACGTTGTGGCATTGCCAGCATCCAGGCTTTGTGCCGCTTCATCAAGCTCTTTCAATATATCTGCATATATAGCTTGCTGTGGATCATAAGCAGGTTGAAAGATCGATTCATTATATCCCTGGCCAGCTTCCGAATATGGTATATCTCCATATAAATCGGTTAAGCGGCTAAAACAATATGCTCGCCAGATCCGCGCTACTGCATATAGGTTTACTTGTGCCGGGTCGTCCTTTACAGCCTTTATTACTTCTCCTATTTCGTTAATCTGATTGGGATAAGCATTATTAAATACCGAACTGGATTGTGCGCTTTGAGAAGCCACATATTTAGAACCAAAGCCTGCCACGTCATTATAGCTGGTGGTATATTGCATAGTGCCCAATAGCAATGAAGCCGTGTTACCACTATACCGCGCTCCATCATACTGAGCCTTACTAAAGATATATTGTGGTGTAGCTTCCGATACTGCATCTGGATTTGTATTGATCTCTTCAAAGCCATTATCGCAGGCTTGCGTAAAGAGAAGGCTTGGCGCCAGCAGTAAAACGCGTGTATATTTCTTAATTGTTAGTTTCATGATCTTCGTTTTTAAAGATTAGAATTTAAGCATCAGGTTTACACCATACGACCGGGTGCGTGGCAGGCCAATTGATTCAATACCTTGTGCAGGTCCATTGCTAAGACTTTGCTCCGGATCAAAATTGTCTGTCTTCTTATAAAACGTAAGGAGGTTGCGGCCAACAAATGCTATACTGGCAGATTGTATCTTCAGGAATTTGAGCTTGGATACCGGTATCTGATAGGACAGTATAACTTGTCGCAGTTTTACAAAGCTGGCATCATGCACAAATAATTCGGTATATCTGTTCAGGTTGTTATAGTAACCGCTGCGAAGTTCTGTTACTGGTATAGTTCGTGAAAAGCTGTCGCCTGTCCTCGTTACACCGCTTAACACCAAGCCATCTTCTCTGCCTGCGAGCGTTGACTTAAGCAAGCCTAATCGGGTGGCATATACTTCCATTACCGAAAATACTTTGTTGCCAAACTTTGCATCCACCAGGAAGCTTAACGAAATACTTTTATATCTGAAATCACTGCTAAAGCCCATGGTAATAGGTGGAACTCCTTTGCCTAACTCCTGGTTAATATCGGTCTGCACCGGCAGGCCTGAGTTCGTATCATATATAGTATTCCCGTTTTCGTCCTTGAGCATGCGATATCCGTAAATAGCACCGTAGGTATGCCCCACCCTGTTATTAATATAGGCATTACCATTAGCAGAGTTACCCAGTGAAAATGTACTTATACCATCCGCCAGTTTAAGCACTTCGCTTTTATTATAGGCAAAATTATAACTCGCATTCCAGCTGAAGTTTGTGGTCTTCACAGGTGTAGCTGTTAACAATACCTCGATACCTTTATTGCTCAATTGACCCGAATTCAAAATTGCTGAGCTATAGCCGGACGTATTGGATATAGGTACCTTCACTATATCATCGGTTGTTTTACGATTATATAGTGCAAGGTCTAATCCCAGCCGATTATCAATCAACTGCAAGTTCAGCCCTACCTCCGTTGTTGTAGAGGTAAATGGTTTCAGATTTATATTCGTTATAGAGGTAGCACCGTCTACTGTAGTAACGTTTTGCAACGGCACTGAGCTTGCACTCGCTACACTGCTATAGGTAAGGTTGATGGCATACGGATCCGGCCCTCCTCCTCCCACCTGTGCCCACGAAGCCCTGACGCGCGCAAGGTTAAACACACGCGGTAATGTTACGGCATCCGAGAGCACAAAGCTTGCTCCTATACTTGGATAAAATATATGATTGTTGGTAGGGCTTAATGTTGAGAACCAATCCTGCCGACCTGTTGCCGTAAGGAAGAGCATACTCTTATAGTCTAGATCCACAGAACCAAATACAGAGTTTGTCGTAACACGGCCTCTGTACGGTGTGGTGGTAGAGGTTGCTAAATTCGAGAAGCTATAGAAGTATGGCTGTATATAGTTCTTTCCGGATAAGTTTAATTGCTTGTTCTCAAACTTGCGACCGTTTATACCGGCCAATACTGAAATCCCGAATTTCTCCGCTACAAGAGTTTTATAGGTAGCCGTGATCATACCGTTGGTTTCCGATACATCTGACTTTATACCGGCATACTCACCGAGCGGTGTATACAATGTACCCGTTGGCAAAATGTTCGTATAATTATAGTTATAGAAGTCTCGCGTAACGGTTCCTTTTAGCGTCAGGTTTTTAAATAAATCATATGCTACAGAAGCCTGACCGATGAAACGGTTTTTATCATCCGACTCCTTGAATTTATTCACCACGAAGTAACTGTTGTTAGCGATAGCCGCATCATTCCAGGTGATCTCGTTTCCCTTTGCGTCATAGCCCGGCTTCAGCCAGCGGATGTCAACCGTGTTGGCAACTTCATAGGGTGTCCAATTCGGATTACCCAAAGCATCGCCCGCACTGGCGCGATTATTCGCAGACTCCAGAGAGTACTGTATTACGGATTCAATGCGTAAGCGATCGCTTAACTTCGCGCTAAGGTTCAGGTTAGCAGTCTTACGATTATACTTGCTGTTGGGCAATATACTTTTACTATCCAGATCAGCGAGCGACAACCGGTATAGCAGTACATCATTACCACCGGAAAATGCAAGTGTATTGGTAAATGTAGACCCCGTGCGGTAAAAATTTTTCAAATTATCTTTCTGTGCAGTATAGGGATGATTAAGTCCATCGGCTGCTACATAATTTGAAGAGCCATCAATCTTGGCACCGAAAGATCTGCGTCCTGTAGCCTGAGCTTGTGCCAGCGTAGTAGGCATTACACCACCATCACCCTGCCCATATTCGTATTGGAAATCAGGAAAGACAGAAACTTTTTCCGCTGTGAACGTGGAATTATACTCTACACCAATTCCTTTTTGTGCCTTACCTTTTTTAGTTGTGATCAGAATAACACCATTTGCACCGCGCGAACCATACAACGCTGCAGCAGTCCCACCTTTCAATACGGTTATAGACTCAATGTCGTCCGGATTTATAGCGGCTATACCATCGCCACGATCAACGTTGCTCGTTATACCATTTGGCGTTGCACTTCCACCGGGTACAGAATTGTCGATTGGCATACCATTGATTACATATAGCGGTTGACTATTTCCTGTAACGGATCCGTTACCCCGTATAACAACACGACTGGATCCCCCTGGCCCTGTAGATATACCGGTTGCGTTAACACCTGCAATCTTACCCGTTAAAGCATTCGCTACATTGTTCTCACGTGCTTGTGTAAATTCTTCACCTTTCACTTCGGTTACTGAGTAGGCCACGGAGCTTTTATCTTTCTCTATACCCAAGGCTGTAACAACAATCTCGTTGAGGGATTGTGCTTCCTGTATCATCACGACATTTACCGTTGTTTGTGTACTAACCGGAATTTCCTGAATACCATAGCCAATAAAAGAGAATACCAGTATACCACCACCATCGGGAAGTGTAAGTGTATATTTACCATTAGCATCTGTCGTTGTGCCAATCGCGGAGCCTTTTAAAACTACATTGACTCCAGGCATAGGTTCTCCATCATCCTGTGACGTGATAACACCACTTACCTGCAATGCCGATTCTCCGTTCCAGGATGTAACGATTCGTTCGACTGAGTCACGTATATTTACCGGTTGGCTACCCGATGCATTAGTATATCTACCATCGTTTCGGGAAAGTGAAAAAATAGTAAACTGTTTTTTATTGATGCGCTTATAATTCAGCATCGAACCAGTCAGTAGTTTCTCAAGTAACTCTTCCAATGTATAGGCAGTATTATTCAGCAATGCCTGCGATACTTGCTTATCCTCCAGTAAGCCTTCTTTATAGGCAAACTTTACATGGTAACGGGTTTTAATTTGATCAAGTGCCTCTTTCAGGCTAATGCTTCCATCTTCCTTTCCATAGGGAACGATGACCGCACCATTGTTTTGCGACACGGACGTTCGCGCTGTATAGGCGCTGGCGTATTGCTGTCCAAAACATTGTGGCGACAAATTGAGTGCGATCACCAGCAGGAAGAAACCACAAAGTGAAATCGAGTCGAATTTTTTCATAGTATATGGGTTAGGTATTGGGTATATATAGGTTATTTTCGAGTTATGATTATTTCTTTGCCCGACTCTTCGATTTTAATTCCCAAGGTTGAAGACGCAAGCGCTAGTAATTCCTGTACACTGGTCACACTGATTTCCCCTTCTATTTTCAGATTCAACAATTCCTGATCCTCTACGTTTACCGAGTATCCATAATTGTCCTGCAGATTTTCCATGATATCATTCAGTGTGGGATCGATGAATGCAATTTCGCGTACGGTCCATGTGGCAACTTTGTGCGGACGGACAAGTTTCTTTTTCGATAGAAGCTTCTGTCCTGCATACTCAACATAGTCTCCTGGTGTAAGTACAAGGCCTCCTGATGCTATAGCAGATGAACCCGTATAGCTTACTTCTATCTTTCCGCTAAGCAGTGCGATGTTGGTTTTGTTTCTTCGACTCTTCACATTAAAAGAAGTGCCGAGTACCTGGATATCGATGCCATTGCCATGTACTATAAATCTATGGGCAGGTAAAATATGTGCAGTGTCTATATTTATATGCTTTATATCAAAGTATGCTTCACCCTTAATCCATACTTCGCGCTGTGCATCATCATTCCATGAATCTTTATAGGTGAGCTCTGAATTGCCATTCAGCATGACTATAGATTGATCCGGCAGAGTAATAGCTTTTACTTCGCCGAAAGCCGTTTTAACGGTATGTGTTCCCTTTGTGAGTACTGACCAAAGTATAAAGGTACAGGCTATAAAAAAGGCAATAGAAGCTGCTACTTTATATATAGGGAAGCGAATAACTTTCGTCTGTGAAGTTGATTGCTTGTGTATCGTTGCGTTGATGCGCTTCCATACTTCATCACGATGCTCTTCATTTGTGAAAGAGGACTGGTTCCGGTATATCTTTATAATGGATGCCGCTTCACGAAGTACTTTTTCCTTATCAGGGTATTGAACGAGAAAAGTTTGCCAGAAAGCATTGCTCCTGGAATCTGCTCCGATTACCCATTGAACAAAGGAATCGTCTTCTAAAAAGTCTGATAGTTTATACTGAGCGTAATCATGGTAAGTCATGTGCATGAACTCTGTTATTCATACCTATTAGACATCGACCCACAGAATTATCCCTCCCAAATCAAATAATTTTAAGAATATTATTTCAACTAGACACACGCACACAACACAAACGACTGCATAGTCGGTTTTTGCAAGTTTGATGTATGCTATATAGAGTACTGAAATTCGGTATTGAAAAGTCTACGCCTGATCGGCTAAAGACGATATAGGAATCTGAATAAAAGCGTGAGCCTGAGTATATCTTTCGGAGGATGTGGATGAACTGAATACAGTTCTCATGATTATTTCAACGGTTGCAATGCTTAATAAACTCAAGGATTGCTGTACGCTCTCCAATGCTTTATAGAGTAATTTATAGGCGGAATTTACATGTATTGCCATGATGTCGGCAATTTCTTCGTATGACAGTCCATCGTAAAATCGCAGGTATATAATTTCCTGTTGTCTGGCTGGCAGCTTGTGTAGCACTTTCTTAATCGTATCCTGCAACATTTGCTCCTCTTCATTTAAGATCAACTGATTGTCATACGATACTTCAAACGGTATAGATTCTTCATCTTCCTGTATAGTAAAGAAACGCGATTGTGTGCGCAGCTTTCTGAATAAAATGTTCCGAAGTGATTTATATAGGTAATTCTTTACAGAAAGTGGCTCGCCGAGATTGTTGCGATTTGTCCACAGCCTTACGAACAGATCATGAATAGCGTCTTCAATCAGATTAACATCTCTGGTAAATTTATAACCGTAATTATTCAGTAACCGGTAGTATAAGTGATACAGGCTTGTATAGGCTTCCCAATCACCTTTCTTAAAGGTATTCCAAAGTATGTTGTGCGAATCCTGGTGGGAGCTCATGAATATCTATACACTTCTTCTATAAAGAAAGGGAATAAATATGAAAGTGCAACAGATTTTATCGATTACTATATATACAAGTCCGATATAGTCCTTTAATATAGTGATAACCCAGGCTATGTTATATATAGTAAATTAAGAGTAATTAGTCTGTGTGTGTTGACGCACGCATCATTAATACGGATGGTATCACAATTTTCTCATCCTTTAAGTCATACTTCTTTGCTAACGTTTTAAACAGAATGGTAGCTGCTGCTTTCCCCATTTCAAATGCGGGTTGTGCGATGGTGGTGAGCGGTGGATTTAAAAGCGCAGCAATCTGTAAATGCGAGAACGCGATGATCTTTATAGCAGACGGTATGGGTATATTTCGCGAGTGACACACTGTATAGACCGGAATCGTGATCTTTTCGATGGATCCTATAATACCATCTGGTTTGTTCTCACCAGTCAGGAGTTTGTCAAGTATGGCTATATTCTCATCCTCGCTGTCTGTACAATATATAATGCATGGTTGCATGCCATGATCTTGCAGCGCTTGCTGGTAACCATTTTGCCGATGTTTGATAATGGCAAGTTCTCCTGGCATCGACAGAAAAACAATGTATTTGCATCCTTTCTCAATCAGGTGCTGTGCTGCTATATATCCTGACTCAAAGTCGTTTGTGATAACGCTTGCGGTAGGAATCTCTTCACACACACGGTCAAAAAATACCAGCGGCACATCGCTCGCACACAGTTCACGCAGGTGTTCATACTTCGCATTGTTCGCTACAATTGACATCAGCACACCGTCCACACGACCGTTTCTGAATTCGCGCACAATGGATTGTTCGCGCTGTATATCTTCGTGTGTCAGATATACCATGGTATGATATCCTTTTTCATGCGCAACCGAATCTATACCATTAATCGCTGCCGAAAAAAAACTATCTGCCACTTCGGGCAGCACCACGGCAATATTTCCGCTCCGTCCTTTCTTTAAACTGCTGGCATAGGGGTTGGGTATATAATCTAATTTTGCTGCGTGCTCAAACACACGCGCCTTAGTCTCTGCACTTATCTCATGACTATCGCGTAAAGCTTTTGATACCGTTGAAACAGCCAGGTCGAGATCTTTCGCTATTTTCTTGATCGTAACACTCATTCACATTTTATTAAAGGAAGCAAAATCACTGTTAACACGAAAACGGTTTCGTAAATAACCATTCGTAAAACATTGATGGTGCAGATATTATTTACCAAGTTCGGTACGTGTATCCTACCAGGATGCAATAATTAGCTTTCCTATAAATTTAAACAAATCAATTTATGAAGCCGCAAACTGAAACCAATCCGTTGACAAATCTGGATGAATGGGAAGATGATTTGTTGCGCAGATATCCTGATCCCGAGTCTATTGCTGATCAGAAAGCTGTTACCGAATATCGCAATTATGAAACACCTCAACGTGATACGGTACGGGAATTTTACAAACTGAATCACACGTATCAGACCTACGATTTTGTTTTAGAGAAACGAAATAATTTTCTCCGCTTCGATAAGAAGGAAATGCCGATATGGGCAGCTTTCGATTTTCTCAATCAACTTGTAGATGATTCTGATCCCGATACTGATCTCGACCAGATGCAGCATTTACTTCAAACTTCGGAAGCTATCCGCAGAGATGGGCATCCAGACTGGATGGTACTTGTTGGACTGATTCACGATATGGGTAAAGTGCTTTGCCTCTTTGGCGAACCACAGTGGGCAGTAGTCGGGGATACGTTCCCAGTAGGTTGCGCACATTCAGATAAGATTGTATTCCCTGAATTCTTTGATGCAAATCCGGATCATCACAACGAGAGGTATAATACAAAGTATGGTATATATGAGCCAAACTGTGGCTTGCGGAATGTGCACATGTCGTGGGGACACGATGAATATGTATACCACATGATGAAAGATCATCTCCCTGAATCGGGGCTATATATGTTGCGTTATCACTCCTTCTACGCACAACATCGCGAACATGCATACGAACATTTAATGGATGAGCATGACGCCAAGATGTTCGAATGGGTAAAGCTTTTTAATCCGTATGATCTGTACTCAAAAAATCCTACCCCTCCGGATTGGAAAGAATTGCGTCCTTACTATGAAAGTTTAGTAACTAAATATTTACCCGCTACACTCAAGTTTTAAAAGTCTTTTGAATTTTACCCGATAGGTGCATCTGAAGTTTTAATATACCAAACAACTGCCCTGTGATGCCCGAGGTAGAAGATTTTGAATTGATAAAAAACATTAAACGTGGCGACCCGCGTAGTCTTGAATTACTTTTCAGAAGACTATATCCACGTTTATATGCATATGCACAAAAGTTCCTGCACGACTCTGATGATTCAGAAGAAATTGTGCAGGAACTCTTTTATACTATATGGAAGCATCGCGACCGGCTGGATGAACGTCAATCCCTAAGTGCATACTTATTCACATCGGTTAAAAATCGCTGTCTCAATTTACTGGAAGCTAAAAAGAATCGCACCAAGCATGCAGAGCTGCTGTGTTATCTGTATGTGCAGGAGCAAACGGATAATATAAATTCATATCATGCACTTCTCGCCAAAGACCTTGAAAAAGATTTCAACCGGGCACTGGAATACTTGCCCCAGGAGTGTCGAAAGATTTTTGAGCTCAGTCGTTTTGAAGGATTAAAATACCAGGAGATCGCTTCACGTCTCAACATCTCCATTAAAACTGTAGAAACACAAATGTCGCGGGCCCTCTCTAAATTAAGGCTGCAGCTAAAAGAGCATCTCATTTCACTACTCCTAGTGTGTGTGTGCCTGTTTAACTAAGCCTGGCGATTTGCATTTACTGATCATGTTGGTTTACTAAATCTCCGTTTCAACTTTTATTTCTTCTTTCTGTAAGGGTGGCGTTGCGAGTGTCTGTATTATATACATGACGTCACCCGATAATATTCCGCAGAACATACAGGAAATCATTCTTCGCTTCCTGGAGGGGAATGCTTCCGAAGATGAAGCGGCAACCTTGCTAACATGGTTAAAAGAGAATAAAACAAACCGTGAGTATTTTGACGAACTGAATACCGCTTTTCAAAGCTCCGTAACGGTTAACCGCGTTAATCACCAAAAGACAGATGACGCCTGGAAAAAACTTTCTGAATCTACAGAAATTAACAAAACCTTAACACACGCACTTTCTTCCAATAGAAGCCGCACTATATATACTACACTTAAAATTGCAGCATCAGTTTGTCTATTGATTGTATCGGGTTTTCTGGTGGTATATAATCTTCCAACCGAAAATATACTTCATCCGGGCACACGGGTATATACTGCGATTGGGAATAACACGCGCGTTCTTTTACCCGACAGCTCTATCGTTTGGCTGAATGTAAACAGCACATTAGAATATCCCTCAGAGTTTGGAAGCGCTTCACGCGATGTGGTATTAAAAGGCGAAGCATTTTTCGATGTAAAAAAAGGGAGTAAACCCTTTACCGTCAGAACCGATAACTTCTTTATAAAAGTAAAAGGTACGCGCTTTAATGTTGAAGCATTCAACAACGTACCCACCGTTAAAACAACATTAGAAGAAGGTAAGGTAGAGTTACAGGTAGAAGGTAAAAACAATATATATACCATGACTCCCGGTGACCAGGTTATTCTGGATACGGAACAAAAAGCTGTTACACTCAAAAGAGTAGATCCCTCAAACTTCTCAGCCTGGAAGGAAGAGAAACTTGTATTCGACAACACTCCTCTGGAGGATATTATATCTAAACTGGAAAACAGGTTCCGGGTAAAAATTACAATCGACAGCAGACTTGCCAAACGCGAACGGATCAGTATGACGATTGAGCAGGAGAATATAGATGAAGTATTAGACTTCATTCAGCTTTCATCGAGACTGAAAATCAAAAAGGAAAAGAATGAGATCATCATGTTCGAATGATCGCAGTATACAATCACTAAACTAACCCTTATACAATGAGAATTATTTACTGCTTACACACATTCCTCCCGAAAGGCAGGCGATGGATTTCGCCAGGGCCTTTGTGGCTTATGTGTTTGTTGCTACTCTTTCTCCCGAAAGACATGCAGGCAAACGATGCGCATCAATCAACAACGTTGATTGAACTGAATCTGAAAGATGCTTCTCTAAAGATGGCTCTTCGGGAAATTGAACGTCAGACAGACTATCACTTTGTTGTAAATGACAGCCGTTTGAAAACGATCAACAAGACGGTAACGATCACTATAAAAAGTGAGCATATAGAAGAGATCCTGAACCAGATATTGGAGGGTACAAATCTCACCTATAAAATCAGGAAAAAACAAATTACTTTGATTCCACCTGTTAGTGAATTACATGTCAGTCCGATCACAACCTCATCCGGTGGAGCTTCTGCCATGTTGGTACAACCTTCGAAGGACTTTATATATACCGGCATTCTTCAACAGGAAATCATAGTTAAAGGAACGGTAAAAGAAGACACCGGCACTCCGTTGCCCGGAGTAAATATAATTGTAAAAGGATCCACCGAAGGTACAGTAACAGACGGCAACGGTGAATTCACATTAGCTGTTCCTTCGAATGAATCTATACTTGTATTCAGTTTCATCGGGTTTATAACACAGGAGGTTCCCGTAAACAGTCGGACTTCATTGGAAATAACGTTAATATCTGATTCTCAAACATTGAGTGAAGTTGTTGTGGTTGGTTATGGAACGCAAGAGAAAAAAGATGTTACGGGTGCTGTGTCTGCTATTAAAGGTTCAGATATCGAAAATATACCTTCCGGCGGTGCACAACAAGCATTGCAAGGACGTGCTGCAGGGGTAAACATTGTACGGAACGGTGGAGCTCCCGGCAACGCAGGTTCTATACGCATTCGCGGATTGGGAACCGTTGGGAATGCAGATCCATTAATTGTTATTGACGGTGTACCTGCTGGTAGCATGAATGATGTAAATCCAAATGATATACAATCGATCGATGTTTTGAAAGATGCATCGGCTTCTGCTATATATGGTACACGTGCCGCGAATGGTGTTGTGCTGGTAACAACGAAGCGTGGTAAACTAGACGAGAAATTAAAACTTACCGTTAATGCATATAGCGGTGTTTCCAAACGCATTAAAACAATTGATGTGCTCGATGCACCTACTTTAACAACATTGAAACAAGAGGCATATACCAATGATGGGCTAGATATACCTGGCATATGGCTTGATACTCTGTACCATACTCAAAAAACAGACTGGCAGAAAGAACTGCTAAAAGATGGTACAACTAATAACATTGATGTATCCATTCGAGGTGGTGGCAAATATTCTTCATTCGCAATGTCCGGTGGATACTATAATGAGAAAGGTATGATAGGCCAATCATACTATAAACGCTATACTTTTCGTATCAACTCCGATCATCAGCTAAGTGAAAAATTTAAAATCGGACAAAGTCTTCAATTCACCAATGCAAATGATAATGCTCCTAATACAACGTCTGCACAGGATGGTTTACTATGGAGTGCGATTCGTTTTCACCCAGGATTACCGGTTAAAAATGCAGATGGTTCATATAGCACGAGTCAAGTACCTGGTGGCGCATTCGGTGATATCAACAACCCGATCTATACAGTAGACACACAAGATAAAAACAACAGCCGAAATCGTGTCTTAGGAAGCATTACAGGAGAGTACGAAATACTCAAAGGTCTAAAGGCAAAAGCCAATCTTGCTATAGATGCTACCTATACCAGTACGAGAAATTTTGAAGTTAAAATAACGGATCAGTACCGCACGACAAATAATAACTTCCTCACCCTCAGCAATGACAAGAACTGGGCCTTCCTACAGGAATATTTCTTATCATACGATAAACAGTTTGGGAGCCATTCAATAGGTCTGGTTACCGGCTATACATCGCAAACATTTAACGATATATACTCTGCGCAACGCGGTATGGATTTCTCCAGTGAAGATCCTGATTTGCGCTATATGCGCTATGCAGGAACTGTGACTGCTATTGGAGGAACGACCGGAGAAGATGGAAGACGTAGTTATGACGCACTCCAATCCTGGTTTGGAAGAGCTAACTATACATTTAAAGATCGCTACCTGTTAACTGTCACTTTCCGCGCAGATGGTTCTTCTAAATTTGCAGAAGGTAATAAGTGGGGTTACTTCCCCGCCTTTTCAGCTGGCTGGAGAATTTCTGAAGAAAATTTCTTTCAAAGCGCATTACCAATATTCAGCAATCTGAAACTCACCGGGGGATGGGGACACCTTGGTAATCAAAATGTGGATCGCCTCCAATACCTTGCTTTGCTCAATTCATCGTATCGTTATTCATTTGGTGAAAATGAAGTTACAGGCGTAGCACAATCCTCTATTCCTAACGTGAATATAGGCTGGGAAACTGCTGAAATGACAAACTTTGGATTGGATGCAGGCATCCTTGAAAACTCAATTTTACTCTCTGCTAATTACTTTATTAAGGATACTAAAAAGATGCTTCTTACACCGCCTACTCTCGGTACGTTGGGAAGTGCAACGATCCCTGATCAAAATGCAGGACAGCTACGAAATCAAGGTCTGGAACTTGAACTTTCGTATCGTAAAGCCATCAATGGTATAACTTTTACAGTAAGTGGTAACGCCACCTTTATCAAAAACAAGATAATGAAAGTATTAACTCCTGGAAGTTTTCTTGGTGGACAAACGTATGGCCGCAGCGAACAAGAGATCACTAGAACATATGTAGGAGATCCTTTTGTAAGCTTCTATGGATGGGAGACCAACGGACTATACCAGAATCAATCAGAGATTGACAGCGACCCGAACGTTACAAATGATAGCAGGCGTACAAACATTAAACCTGGAGATGTCCGTTTTCTTGATCTCACTGGAGATGGTATAGTAAACAATAACGACCGAACAAATATTGGGAACTCTCAGCCGAAAGTAACCTATGGCTTAAACGCTAACATTGCATATAAAGGCTTTGATCTTACTATTTTCTTTCTTGGTGTTGGTGGTGTATATATATACAACGGTGATCGCATGCAGGGGTTAAATGCCTTTTATAACTTCAATTTATACAAGGAGGCTACGGGACGTTGGACAGAGGCAGGAACCAGTAACTCAATTCCAAGACTTAGCTTCGAAGATAAAAACAACAACTACAGAACATCGGATATGTTTGTTGAAAGTGGCGACTTTTTACGATTAAAAAATGTAACACTTGGATATACACTTCCTAAAAGGGTTATAGATTTCCTACGCATGTCGCAGTTCAGAGTATATGTAACCGGACAGAATATATTTACAATAACAGGTTACTCAGGAATGGATCCCGAACTTGGATATGCAGGGGGCAACCGCTCGCAGGTACAATATGCACAACAAAATATTGACTATGCGCAGTATCCACAGTCCCGTACAGTTACTATAGGTGCCACTATTTCTTTCTAACCCATAACGCATTTTAGAAATGACATTATTTATGAAAAAAATAATTGGAGTCGTTGGATTAAGCATCTTAACTATAATAACAAGCTGCGATAGCGATTTATTGGAATCAACTCCTTATGGGCAAAACACTTCAGATGATTTCTGGCGCAATGGAGAGGATGTGATCTCTGCTGTGAATGCTATCTATGCTCCCTTGTTAAATGAAGATGGATTTGCACATACTGAATATGTTTTTGACAATTGCTCGGATGATATGCACCCCGCTGGCGATCACGCCCAGGAACTTCCACTTGAGGATTTTCAATTCGATCCATTTAACAACCATATATTCAATACATGGTCTACCAAATATGAAGTTATCTCACGTGCCAATGCATTACTTATTAATGCACCTAAAGTTGAAATGGCTGACTCACTTCGCAAACGTAGTCTCGGTGAAGCTTACTTCCTGAGAGGCTTTGTATACTGGAGGCTTTCTCTCATCTATGGTGAAGTACCTATCATCGTGGAAGAGGATGTGATAGCGAATACATTTAACAAACCGAAATCAACATTAGAAGAAGTTCGGGCACAGGCCGAATCTGATTTTATTAAAGCAGCTGAAAATTTACCGGTTTCCCATACAGGAGAAAATGTGGGAAGAGTAACGCAAGGTGCGGCCTATGGTTTTCTTGCAAAACTATATGTATATGAAGAACAGTGGGACAAAGCGATTGAGGCTGGCATGAAAGTAATAACAAATGAAGCGTACAAGCTTGCTGACAGTTTTGATGAAAACTTTATGGTTGCTACAGAAAATAATCCGGAAGTACTTTATGGACTTCAATACGTGGCCAACTGGACAACAGATAATTCTCCGGCATGGTATCACACACCTGGCGGGCTTGGTGGCTGGGGCTTTCATGAGCCCGTACAGGATTTGGTTGATGAATTTGAAGTAGATGACCCTAGACTCGTTTATTCTATTTTCAGGCCAGGTGATAAAGTTGATCTTGGTTCTAAGGGAATTGTAACATTCGCTGCATCGGATACTCGCGTGACGGGTTATGCTTTTAAAAAATATTCCAACTTCACAGATGTAGGAGATATGGATCAAAGCCTTAATGCTCCTATGCTACGCTCTGCGGATGTATATTTGTTAGTGGCAGAAGCTAAAATTCGCTCTGGACAAAATGGTGATGAAGAGTTGAATGCTGTTCGTACCAGGGCAGGTTTAACGAAAAAAACAAATGCTACCATAACCAACATTATACACGAGAGACGTGTAGAACTTGCAGGAGAAAACGAACGCCATCAAGACCTCATGCGATGGGATAAAGCAGGCATTATTGATATAGTAGCACATTACGGCATTGACCGTGGCGTACATAAACCAAAAAGAACTTTTGTGCGACCCAAACATTATTACTTCCCACTTCCACAAAAAGAAGTCGATCTTAGTGAAGGTGTATTAATTCAGAATAGTAATTATTGATCCTCGATAATCTGGTTAGCGCAGTGAATAGCTGCGCTAACTTTTTTTATAGTATATATATTCAGCTGTATGCGCGCTTTACCACTACTTGGCTTTCTGTTATTATTCGCTTGCGCAGAGAAGGACCTTACTGATCTGCAGGCTGCATGGAAAATCGATTCTGTATACAATTACTATAATGGCTATGGTTTGATGACCTACGGAAGTGATCCTGAAATTATATATCACTTTCAACCGGATGGGCGTTTACGAATGACATTAGATAAAGAATTCAGATATCTTTTTTATGAACTAAAACAAGATACCTTAACGTATACTGATAATAAGAGCAGGATCGTTGAAAAATTTACTGTATTATCTATATCGGATGAGCAGCTTGCATTGCAAAAGAAGAAGACACCACTGTTTAATGAGAAGAGGCAAGATCGTTACGAGATCCGGTATCTTTCAAAAGTGCATGAAGACTAAGATTCCACCCGATCGCGCGGAATTGTAAACATAAAGGAACTACCTTTCCCAGGTTCGCTTTCAACCCAGATTCTCCCTCCATTTTTTTCAACAAGTTCTTTGCAAAGCGTTAACCCGAGGCCGGTGCCTTTTTCATTGGATGTACCAGGTGTACTAAATCCAGTTACACCACTAAAAAGTTTAGCCTGTCGATCTATAGGTATACCTTGACCAGTATCTTTCACAGTGACTTTTACAAATTTTTCCTGATCAACTACGGACAGTGAAAGCTGGTCACCAGCGCGTGAAAATTTAATCGCGTTGTTCATCAGGTTCCGGATAACGATATCAACGGTCGCCTTATCAGCAAACGCCATAGCAGGTGTTGTTACCTTGGAGAACATCTTCACCTGTTTTGTTTCCGCTTGTCCTTTTGCTAACCGAACATTCTCCTCTACTACTTCTTTCAGATCAAAATGTTCTGAGTATAATACCATTCCATCCATTTGGTTCTTTGCCCAATGAAGCATGTTTTCAACAAGCTGAACGGTTACTGTCAATTTTTCACTCATCAGCAAACTTATTTGCTTGATGTCCTCGTTGGTAAGTGTACCATCGCGCATCAACTCCACCATGCTCTGCAAAGAGTTTAGCGGGCTTCTAAAATCATGACTGATTATGGAGAGCAACCTGTTCTTTACGGTGTTGAGTCTTTCGAGGTGAGCATTCTGCTCATTTATTTTTTCCTTCTGAAGTACAATGGCATTGTTGCGTTCTATGAGAAGCTCATTGAATTTCCTTTTACGTTTATTAGAAACAATAAGGTAGGCGCTTATCAGTGCAAATAAGACTAGGCCTATCACATATGTTTTTCGCTTGAATGTAGCGCGTACAATTTCTTTTTGCTGCAGTTCCCGATCGCGTGTCAGCAATTCAATTTCATGCTGTTTCTTCTGGAGATCATATTCTGCCTGTAGATTGTTTGCTTCTCTTTCTTTCTCAATGCTGAACATTTTTTCCTTCAACGAAATCTCCTGGTTGCGATAATATAGAGATTGTTTAAAATTCTTTTGCTCGTTATATGCGGTATATAAAATATGATAGGCGTCCAATATTAAATCCTGGGTACCACCTGACTCCAGGTTTTCCAGACTCTTCTTCCCATAATATATAGTTTTATCGAATTGATGCTTGTCGAAAAATACTTTAGCCATGGAGTTATAGGCAAAGGAGACACCGTCTATATCACGAATACGAATAGAGATATCGAGTGCTTCCTGTAAATACTTGAGTGCCGCCTTATGTTCACCCATCCGCTGGTATATATCACCAATATTAAAGAGAACGATGTGCTTGTACGTAGAATCTTTTATCTGTTCGATAATCTTCAATGCACGCGAGTTATACTCTAAAGCTTTGCTGTATTGACGGTCGTTGACAAGTGCATCCCCTATATTGATCAATTGTGATAGCATGGGACCATCACCATACACCTTCATTATTTCCAATGATTTTTCATAGTACTCGGCGGCTTTGGCATGGTTGCCCATATTGGAGTATACTATTCCAATATTGTTGTAACAGTTTCCGGTGAGTCCCGGTAACTTTAATGAATCGCTAAGCTTGAGAGCTTCGAGCTGACATTTCAATGCTTCGGGATATTTGCCTTTCCCAATCAGTGCTACCCCTTTTGTAACATAACTTACCGCAACACCTTTTCTAAAGCCGATTTTCTTGGCCAATTGCAAGGCGTGGTCTGCCGCAATTACAGAACTATCCGGATTTCTATTCCAGTAAAACTTCGAAAGTGAAATGTATACATTGACTTTCGTAGTATCATGAACAGAATTTTTAATTTCCTCGGTAAGCGTAACATACTCCGATTGTGCCCGCGCAAAGGGTATACTCAAAAACAAGAACATTAATATAGCAGACAGTTTGCGCATGTTTCTTTAGTACCGGGTTCGAAATCTCCATCAAACTTAGGTACATAACCGCGTATTTATCGCAGAGAAAAATTGCATTTCATTACATCAGCAGGCATTTATGCTTTTTATGGAAAAACTCTTATACCCTAACTCATTTTACGGTAACAATTCACGTGATTGTCCCCGAGCATTTATTATTTGAACGCGCTTTGCATTTTCAGGAATACTGAATTTCCGTGATGACTGCGATAAATACCCTGAACCATAGTAGAATTCAATCTTCATTTTTTTCCCTTGCTTGCTTGTTACCAGCGCATATATATCATCGTAGCGTAAGGATATTACATTGCGAACATTTGATTTTCCTTCAAATACGCGAAGTGAGTCATTGTTTTGGGTAGCCAGGAGTAACATTTTGGCATCCGCGGTAATCAATTTTGCCAAACTTTTACCAGCACCATCAATCAATACCCCACTTTGATGTATCTTTAAAGAGGTAAGGTTCCCTTTAACGTTACCTTCACCTTGCATCACGATTCCTTTCATAGCATCATACCTTCCAGTAAGTACATCAGGAGCATACGAATTACCACTTAAGATGGCATCGGCATGTCCGTCATTATTGTAATCACCGGTAACTATGCCATACACCGGGGCAACTTGTGCTTGTGCCGGGAGTGGTTTTAACTGCCATTCAGCCTTTCCTCGGTTTTCAAGGTAGCTGGTATAAAATGTCTGCGCTTCGTTGACGACAGGTTTATGCTTGCTCTTTACAAGTACACTGTCCATAGTTTGCTCAGCATATTTCTGATAGCTGGGATAATATTTTTTGAATGACGCGACCTGGAGAAAAAGATCATCGCGCGGATGTGCCGGTCGGTTTACATCTTCTATATAGTACGACAACAGAGCTTCCTCCACGCCATCATCATTAAAATCGCTGGTATAAACACGTGCAGGCTGTGCAGATGAAGTTTTATACCGTGAATTCAATCCGAGGTTACCCAATATATAGTCTGTATCTCCGTCTTCATCGAAATCTCCACCTTCGATGCTGTTCCACCATCCTGTTGAACTAGCAAGTATAGTCGATTTAAAAAATCCATTTGTGTTTTTGAATATCGTAACGGGCATCCACTCCCCCACTACAATTAAATCCATCGCTTGATCATTATCTATATCTGTCCACAAGGCAGACGTTACCATGCCTATATTTTTCAATCCTGGTGCTACCTGATCCGTGACATCGGTAAAATGCCCTTTATCATTTCTCAAGATATAGCTCTGCCCAGGCTTGGGATATTGATGAGGCGTAAGCCGTCCTCCCACAAAAAGATCGAGGTCACCATCTTTATCATAATCAGACGATAAAACACATGAACCACTCGCCTGCATAGAGGGCAGAGCTGTTGCGTCAAGTTTAAAATTACCCTTGCCATCATTCAGATATAGCCTGTCCTGATAGTACGGAGAGCCAGCAGCAAACTCATTGCCACCACTCACGATGTATAGATCTGCATCAGCATCATTGTCTGCATCGAAAAACAAAGTCCCCATATCTTCTTCAAGTTTTACACCTGACGTCAATGGATTGGAAATAAACTTACCATCTTTAGTTTGTACCGATAGCTGTCCCCATTGTTTATAGGCACCACCTACAAAAAAATCATCCAGTCCATCGCCATTGACATCCGCCACTGCTATACCCGGACCGTCCTCGGAATATTTATGAGGAAGCAACGGCTCTATTTTAAAATCTGCATACTCGGTCTCTTTGTGTCTATAGGCAATATTTCGTTTTTCAGCAGCAGAATTAAAAAGGCTTTGCATAGTATCAGCGTCAGCGCTATACATTTTTGCCAGCGGCAACTTCAATTCGCCTGCATCGGTATATTGTACAACGAGAACCTGATCCGCAGGTATACTCTTTATGAGTTGCCGCTTTCCGTCAGGCCACAGTACCAATAATGAATCAACACGACTCGTCTTGCCGAGTCCGAAGTGTATTTCCTGTTCTACTGTAGATTGATACCCCCTATATGGATAATGTTCGTGATACTGAATGGAATCCTTTTTAGAAAATAAAATTAGTTTTGTTCCGTAGCCGTGATTATTCCCAGGAGGCCCTTGAAGGTCGATGCGCAGGAAGTGATTTTTGAAATATGAATCCGCGTGACTCTCAAATACAAATGCAGGTCCATCTATATTGTTTGTTATATAGTCAAGATCACCATCATTGTCCAGGTCTGCGTATGCAGCTCCGGTAGAATAGCACGGCATGGTAAATCCCCATGCAATTGACTGATTTGAAAAAGTAAGATCTCTCTTATTCTTAAAAGCAAAAACCGGAAGGTGGGCTCCTTCTATACTATTTATAGCTTTCAATAATTTCTTCTTTACGGATTGATCATATCCTGCTTGCATAAACTCCTGCATCCTATAGCTCACAAAGTCGCGGTTCGTGATATCACGCGGATAGCCATTGGTAATCAATAGATCTTTCCATCCGTCATTATCTATATCTACGAATAAAGGGCTCCAACTCCAGTCTGTCGCTTCAATGCCGGCAAGCTGCGCGATCTCACTGAAAGCCGGTTGCCCCGAAGGATCTTTACCAACATTAAGCTGCAGTGTATTTCGCATATACTGCGGTGTATATCCATACGCAATCTCCGAACGATAACGATCATAGTTCGTTGCCCCGAACATCAGCTTCTGTCGCTTGTTGTCGTGTGGCAACATATCAACTTCTATAAAATCGGGTAATCCATCGTTGTTATAGTCGGCAACATCATTACCCATTGCAGAATAACTCGTGTGTTTGAAATACTCCCCGGCACGATCTGTAAAAGTCCCGTCCTGATTATTGATATATAGCAGGTCGTTGGATAGGTAATCATTGGACACCACTATATCCGGCCATTCGTCTTGGTTAATATCGGCAATTGATACACCAAGTCCGTATCCTTCTTTGGTAATTCCTGCGGCCGCAGAAATATTCGTAAATGTATTATTGCCATTATTCCTGTAAAGACGATCTGTATTCATCATCTCTCCATGTATCCGTTTTGGGCGAATTACATTGGGTCCTGTTTCATCCGTTGTATTGGTGAGGATATATACATCGAGGTCGCCATCACGATCATAGTCAAAGAATGCCGCTTGTACGGAATGCCTGGCATCGTCCAAACCAAATGCATGCGCACTCTCGGTAAAGGTATTATCGTGATTATTAATATATAGCTCGTTGGCGAGAAGTTCAGGTTTCTGAAAGGGGCCGGCATAGCACACATATATATCAAGCCATCCATCCTGGTTAATATCAATAATAGAAACCCCCGTAGCCCACTTATTCAACTTACCGAGATTTGCCTGCTGTGTAATGTCTTCAAACTTTAGTTCTCCTTTGTTCAGGTATAAACGGTTGGTAGACATATTGGCTGCAAAGAAAATATCTTTCAACCCATCGTTGTTAATGTCTGCAATACCAATGCCGGCACCGTTGTAAAAATATTCGAAGGTGATGATGTTCAGATTTTCATCTTCATATAGCTGGTTCACAAAATCGATCCCTGTATATTCCGGAGGGAGCAATTCCATCAGAGGTTTCTCTTCCTCCGAAGTACAACTCACCAGCACTCCCGCCAGGAAAGCAACCAGGAAATTGCAGCGCTTAAAATTCTTTGCTATATACGAGGATAAAAGGATAGTCATGCGAAAAAAATACATAGTAAGTTACACCTATAAACGAGCGATGCCACCACACTATAACATTTTCTATTCGACTAATTTACTGATATCAAAATAAAGTAGAGACTTGTCAGGGTATGTACTATAGAAACTGTATTAAAACGCCAGCCAACATCACGTATATGAATACAGTGTACGCAGCGTACACTGTTGTACCATTTCCGTACATAGTACATCTTACCCCTAATTTTGCCAACTTGTATCCGAATCTTTGCGTTAGTACTGCTCAGGACGCTTACTTGCGTGTATGATATATTGCTCTTTACAATTGAATATTTATGGATTTTAACTGGCGATCACCAGTAGTACCACGGGTGGCTGCATTGGCAGCATCAATCTTTTTATTCTGCTTCTTTGCCTTCTCAAAAGGCGACTGGGTTTATGCGCTGATCTTTCTGGGATTAAGCGCTTACCAGATCAAGCTTTTGATTGCTTATCTCGATCGGTCGAATGAAAACATTGCTTCGTTCCTGGACTCCGTAAAGTTCGATGATCTCTCCTATTCATTTAAAACAGAAAGTGATGATCCTGCCGTGAAGCGATTGCACCAGGAATTGAACGGTGCTTTGATGAAACTTCGAAGCGCACGAAGTGAGAAGGATTCAGAATTTCTGTTCTTCAAAAACATTGTGATGCATGTGGGAATCGGGCTGATTGTTTTTAAAGAAGATGGTACGGTAGAGATTTTTAACAGTGCCGCACGTAAACTCCTAAAAACAAATCGCATTGATAACATCAGCGACCTGAAAGATGTAAGCGATACACTCGTAAATGTTTTTACAAAACTAAAAACCGGTGGACGCGAACTCGTGCGACAAAAGATCGGTGAAGAGATTGTACAATTATCGATCTATGCTATAGAACTCACCTTACGCGGAGAAAATGTAAAATTGATTTCAGTCCAAAACATACAGAGTGAATTGGAGGAAAAAGAAATGGAGGCATGGCAAAATCTTGTGCGTGTGCTTACACATGAGATCATGAACTCTGTTACGCCGATCTCTTCGCTCGCAGGTATAGTAGAAGAAGAGTTGAAGCCTCACATCCGGGAAGAGAACGGCATGCCATTAAGTAAAGACCAGCTGAGCGACATTCATCTTTCATTGCAAACTATAAGCAAGCGAAGCGAAGGCTTGATTCATTTCGTAAAGGAGTTCCGTAGCCTCACGGCTATACCGAAGCCACGCCCAATGCAAATTGAAGTGCGCCCGTTACTGGAAGAACTTACCATGCTTCATCGAAAAGATGTTACTGAAAAAAATATTCAGTTGGTGATATCTGTATATCCGGAAGACCTGACTATATCTGCGGATAAGAATATGATCGAGCAAGTGATCATCAACTTATTCAAGAATGCGATCCAGGCATTTGAAGATCAGGATACCAAGACGATTGAACTTCGCGCTTACCTGAATGACAAATCGCGGCCGGTTATTGCCGTACGTGACAACGGTACGGGTATTGATCCGGAGGCAGTGGAGAAAATATTCATTCCATTTTTCACCACTAAAAAAACAGGTTCCGGAATTGGTCTCAGCTTATCGCGACAGATCATGCGACAGCATCAGGGCACACTTAGCGTGAAGTCTACGGTAGGGAAAGGTACCGAGTTCTTCATGCGATTCTAAGCCCTTGTTAGTGTCACTTTCTTAGAAGCATTTTTTTGATTTCCAGTGGCTTACCTGAATATGAAAATGCGAATGTTAGAAGTATGATTTTTTTAATACATTTGCGAAACACAACTTCACGCTAATGCAAGACATTCCGCAGAAAGTCACTAAGATTCTAACAGAAAAACTCGGCATCGCAGCATCGGAAATTACACCTGAAGCTAACTTTGTAAAAGATCTTGGGATCGACTCGCTCGACTATGCAGAAATTGTGATGGAGTTTGAACAAACTTTTGATATCCGCATTCCGGATGATGACGCTGAAAAACTTCAAACCTACGGACAAGCTGTAAGCTATATACAGGATAAAGTAGATAAGAAGTAAGTCACCTCTTTTCAGATTCAAAATAACTACACAGTCGAGTTACATCTTTAGCCAACGCATGCGTGAAGGGCAGCTGTTGTGTTCTGTCTTTTATTTTCATCATGGTCCAGGCCGTTGGATTACCATCCCAGGTGATCACAAATTTTTCGGTGCCCCTTAACACCAAATCCATCTCATACAGTTCTTCTCCGGCTTTGTCATACATCCCGGTAAATTGAAGCAGGATATGATCTTTTTTCACTAACTCACCTTTTATGCACTCCATGCTATCGAGCCGCATGAGTAACTTTGTTTCTTTATTCCAGGCCTTGAACAATAACTTTCTCGGCAAGTAAAAATTCGTGTCCATAAAATTTGTAACGTTGAGCCGTGAACAGCGAAGGTAAGAAGGTATTATTTATAGTCAACAAGTATGCAGGCACCGGCTATCAGCCACAGGTGGAAGGCCGCATCGTTGACGCGTGTGTTAAAAACAATGTGGAGTGCACGGTTGAATTTACTCAGGCTCCCGGTCATGCTATAGAGTTGGCAGAGACTGCAAAGCAACAGGGCTTTGACTTTGTCGTTGCCGTGGGCGGCGATGGAACCATTAACGAAGTAGCACGTGGTGCTTTGAAAGCATCTATACCGATGGGTATAATTCCACGTGGCTCCGGCAATGGTCTTTCGCGACATCTTGGTATTCCGCTTACCGTGGGTCAGGCCGCATTGTCGTTGTTCGATAGCAGTATATTAAAAATGGATACATTCACGGTGAATGATAAGCTTTCGTTGAATGTTTCCGGCATTGGCTTCGATGGACATATCGCGAATCTGTTTGGAGGAAAAACGAAACGTGGATTGACCGGTTATGTAAAGCTTACGGTGGAAGAATTTTTTGCTTTCCAGGAATTTGACCTGGAGGTTTCCATTGATAACACAACGTTTGCCAGCCAGGCATTTATCATTGCTATAGCAAACTCATCTCAGTATGGTAACAACGCACGTATAGCTCCTGCTGCTTCTGTTTGCGATCAGCTTTTACATGTTACACTGGTTAAAAAAGTACCTGTATACCGGGTCGATTTCGTATATAGTATGTTTACCGGAGGCTTAGGTAAATCTTCATTCTGCGATATGCACGAAGCGAAATCAATAGTCATTAAAACTTCAAAGCCTATAGCATTTCATGTGGATGGTGAACCTTGCGGACACGACACTGAATTTAATATTTCGCTGATGCCTGCCGCTCTTCAGGTTTTAGTGCCGAACAAAACTCTTCAAAAAGGAACACTGTAAATACCGTTCGGTGGGTGACACCTCGCTTGCTATAGATTCGTTTAATTACTCTACGATTAAAACCTGTATCCCATGAAAAAAATTCTATCAATTATCCTGAGCCTGGCAATGGGCTTCACTGCATTTGCCCAAAGTATTTCCGTACCACCAAGCGGAGACAATCAAAAGTCAAGCGTAACACAATGGATAGGTCCGGTCTCCGTAACCATTAACTATAGCAGTCCCAACGTACATGGCCCTGGTGGCGAAGACCGCAAAGGACATATATGGGGAGAACTTGTTCATTATGGTTTCATCGATCAAGGCTATGGTTCTTCGAAGGCTGCACCATGGCGTGCGGGAGCCAATGAAAACACAACCATCACTTTTTCACATGATGTTAAGATTCAAGGTAAAGATTTAAAGGCGGGTACATATGGATTATTTCTGGATGTTGAGAAGGATGGTCCGTGGCATTGGATCTTCTCAACGAATTCTGCACGCTGGGGAAGTTACTATTACGATCCGAAAGAAGATGCGCTTCGTGTTGAGACATCTCCTGAAGATTCGGAGTATACCGAGTACCTGACCTATAGCTTTGCTGCCAGAGAGGCAAACAACACCGTTGCCTATTTACAGTGGGAGAATAAGCGTATACCTTTTAAAGTCGAAGTTGCCAATGTTAATCAGCTCTATGTAGATAAAATCCGTGGCGAATTGATGGGTAACCGCATGGGCTTTGATTACCAGCCGTGGATGGATGCAGCACAGTTCTGTGCGCAGAATAAGATCAACCTGGAAGAAGCTCTTACGTGGGCAGACAATGCCATCAGCGGGCAATTTATAGGACGTGAAGATTTCGCTTCGTTACAAACCAAGGCACTGGTCCTATATGCTTTATCGCGCGATGCAGAGGCGGATGCCGTTATGAATAAAGCGATCAAACATCCTACAGCGAATGTTCCGGAAGTACATCAATATGGAAGATCATTACTCGCTGCAGGAAAAACACAAAAAGCGATGGAGGTATTCAAGATCAACCGACAGCTTCATCCGAATGATACGTTCACTACGTATGTAGGACTCGCCCGTGGATACGCTGCTGTAGGAGATAAGAAAAGTGCAATTAAAAACTGGGAGACCGCGATTAAAAATATACCTGAAAATCAAAAAGGATTTTTACCGCAGTACGAAGCGGAAGTGAAGAAATTAAAAGGAGGAGCTTAGTGCTCCTTCTTTTTTCGCAAAAGTTTTATCGAGCTTGAGGCTAAACATAAACGTTGTGCCCTTCCCTTCTTCACTTCTCACACTAATAGTGCCTTCATTATGTTCGATGAATTCTTTAATAAGAAGTAATCCTATACCTACACCTTTTTCCTGGTTTGTGCCCAGCTTGGTAAAGTGCGTTTCAGCATTGAAAAGCTTTACTATATCTGCTGACCGAATCCCTACACCGGAGTCTGAAACTGAAATCTCCATTGTATCGTCCTGTATACGTTGAGAGATCGTAACCAGTCCACGTTGCGAATTAAACTTTATAGCATTCGACAACAGGTTTCGAAAAATCATACGAAGATGGTTCTTATCGACCAGTATATATTGACCGCTTTCCAACTCATTTATGATCGTAACATCTTTACTTCTCGCAGTCTCGTCATATAGCGCGATGATATCGTCCGCAATCTGTTTTACCGATACAGATTCTTTGTTGACCTGCAGTCCCTTCAATTGAGATTGTGCCCAGTATAGCAGGTTCTCGAGGTTCTCTTGCACAGAGTCAAGATTTTGTTTTAACGTATTGGAAGCATATTGAAATTCCTCTTGTGATATCCCCGCATCAACAACGAGATTCATCAAGCCTCTCAGACTCGCCAACGGGCCGCGTAAATCATGACTGATGATCGAGAACAATTTATCCTTCGTATCATTCATGTTGCTTAACTGCAATGCCTGCTTTGCGATCTCGCGATTCTTCTCCGCTAATTTATCGTGCGCCCGTTTTTTGATCTGGTTATTATATATCAATACGAGCACGATAAATAACACCAGCGTAAGACAACCGAACGAAAAGTAAATCCATACGCGTTGGTTGTTGATCTCTTTTTGTTTGAGCTCAGCATCTTTGGTGAGCAATTCAATTTGTGTTCCTTTTATTTCTGAATCAAAACGGGTTTGTTGCAGCGCGAGGTATTCGCTATTCTTCTGATTATATAATGAATCGTGAATCTCCTGGTACGCAGTCTGATACTCCAACGCTTTCTGGTGATTCTTCTTTTTCACAAATGCATTTGCGATAAGCTTGTAGGTACTTTCAAGCTCATCTTTATAGCCATACTTTTTAGCCAACGTTACATTCTCAAAAAAGAAATGCAGCGCTTTATCCGGTTCATTCCGCTCCAAGTATAGATTTCCAATCCTGCGAAGAACTGAAGATTCGTGATACGTTTTGCCATCGCTACGGGCAAGCTCCAGAGCCAGGCTGAATTTCAACATAGCACTGCTGAAATCTTTTTTATAGGCATCTATATCTCCGAGTACACGCAACACTGCACTCTTGGTATATTTATCTCCTACCTTGTTACTGAGTTCATACGCTCTCTTTGCATAGAATGTAGCAGAATCAAATTGATTATCGCGAAGATGTACGTACGCTATATTAGCCTGCAGGCGGGCAGCCGTTGCATGATCTCCTATTCTTTCATTGAGATCATAAGCACGTCTGAAATAATTATTCGCTTGTGTAAAAAGTTTTTGTTCAAAATATATAGCAGCAATGCTATTGATGCTACGCGCCATGATGGCTGTATCGTATTGCAGCTCACTGGTTTGAAGAGCGTCCACAGAAAGCTGAAATGCTTCCGAAAGATTTCCCAATCTATAGTATATCCAGCCGAGGTTTTCCTGAGCGGCTCCGAGACCGGCCTGATAGTTTATTTTTATCGCGAGTTCGTGTGCCTGTTGTGCATAGCGAAAAGCCTTTGTATTATTTCGCTCCCGCAGAATGGTCACCAATTGATTTAGAGCACGCACTCTGGCGCTGTCATCAGAAGTCGTCTTAATTATATTCTCCAGGCTATCAGCTTTCTGATATTGGCTTTGCGCCACCATCGGAAAAAGTAAGAAGAGAGTTAAGGTAACAGACCTTAAGCGCATAATGCAGTAAAGTATGTTGCAACTAAAGAATGTTAGGCGTCACTTTCCGGAAAAAAGCACGGAAAAACCTACATACGCCTTTTAGTCTATAAAATGTCAAAAAGATCAAAAAAAAACCGTTTCCATTCGGAAACGGCTTTTTATCATCCTATAGGATAGCACACGCTACTTTTTTGTAAAGGTTAGTCTGCAATCAAAGCCTCCAAAACAATCTGCGTTCGGATATCTGACATTGACCGTGAACTCGCTGTCATCCAGATCGTCATACAGCCCGGGACCAAAGTCTTCGATAGCCGAGGTCACAACATCCACGTTGCTTCCTCCTCCACATCCTAAACCAATGCTTTGCGTCTGAACAAACACTCTTCCGCAGGTCAGGTCAAACTTAAAACCTATCCCAGGAAAGACGTTATCAGGATCGATCGTCCACACACCCGTAAACGCGCGTTGCACAGGATTGCCCGCTACCGTAGAGAGCACAACTTCTCCTGCGAACAGATCGCAATCATCGGTAACAGTATATGTTCCGGTAAAAGGTGACGATACCGAGCACACCATTGGAAAATTCAGCTGCCCAGTATAGCTCGTTGTTCCACCGGAAGGGTAGAATGAATTTTCTGTGTTGATATAGGTCTTACCACCAAGCTCAAGTGTATCCGGATATACATTTCCATTCTCAAGCTCCACTACATTGTAGATGGTGAATACATCACCGCCTCCTAGTGTAGCAGGATCTATACCGGTAGCATTTGCGAACGATGAAAGCGGAATAGTAATCTTAGTCGTGCCATCATTTTTAATGGTAGCTCCATCGATCTCTGCCAGGTTAAAGCGCCAGGTCTTTGCATCGTTCAGAAACTGGTATAGCTCTACAATTACATTTACCTTCTTTATATTATCGGTTTCAGAGTACATGGTAAACGTAACGCTTGGATCTTCATCGGCGAGATTAAAAGATGTTGCACTGGGCACCATGCGGAAATTGAATCCCTCATCTGATTCATCCAATCCTAATTCTCCCTGTTCTTCGCAGGCAAAAAGAATTCCGAGGCTAAATAATAGTATTGAATATAGTGTCTTCTTCATGATCGTTTCTTTAAAGTTCATTCCATTACTTCATCCAGAATGGTTTGGCTTCATTGCTGGTTACTACTTTCTGAGCCGGTGCATTGCTATTCACAGCCAGGTTATTCGTTGGCCATGGAAACGCATACGGAAACTCTTTTGTACGAATCGTATAGTTAAGATTGTCAGTATTACCATCGTACAATTGAGGGAAGCCGGTTCTTCTATAGTCGGTATACATATCAACACCCCAGCCGAAACTCGCGATCCATTTTTGAGTAAGGATATGTTCCAGTTTACCATCATCATCAGCAGCGTCATAAGCAGCCAACACAGCGTTTACATAATTATCGCGCGCTGTTGTTGATATTACCGGAGCACCAACGTCAGTGGCAATCTCATTTACTTTGGCAAAGGCTGCGCGTATACCATCACGGAATGCTAACCGGGCATCACCTGTCGCGGCATTGGTAAGAAACAACTCTGCTTGTGTAAACTTTACTGCATAGTAATTCAACAGGCGTTGTGGTACTTGTGGATAGCCGTCAAAATTAGTTGCTCCCCCATCGCCATCATCATATTTACCACCCAGGGGGTACAGGCCGGCAACAGTTTGTGAACGTCCCTGACCATAACCTTCATTAGGATCTATATCTAACGAGAAAGCAAAAATAGAAACCATACCCGTACCTTGCAGTGCAGGTTGCTTGATCACAAACTCATCCGTGTTTGGATCTATATACCCGTAGCAATAGGTACAAGGATTTTCAGGTGAACTGGATGTGCTCACTTCTCCGATCTGATTGTAGAAGTAATATGGAATACGTGGATCTTTTACATCGATCTCTCCTCCGTAATCCGGATGGTTAAAGGTATTCAGGTTTGCCATCACTTCGTAGAAGTACGGGCTGATGTAATAGTTCGCTGTACCAGGCGACCATTCCTGTACATAGCCAGGGTTCCGGTTATCAGGCCCTACACTTGTGCCATACTCCATTTCGAAATCATCTGCTGCACTGCTGATGAAATTATCTTCTGCGATCAACGCGTCTACTTCAGCAGACACATCTTGTACGAGACGTACCTGGTTATATAGTTTAAGTTTTAACGAATTGATAAACTTAATCCAAAGTTCAGAATCACCTCCGTAGAAGAGATCTTCATCTCCCACTTCGAAAATGGATTCCTTCTCCAGGTTTGCCTTTGCTTCATCCAGCAGCGCAAAAAGTTGTGGATATATAGTTTCACCCTGATCATATTTAGGCAACAGATTTGCGGGTGCCTTGTGCGCTTCGGTAAAGGGTACATCTCCCCATACATCTACCATCAAGCTATAGGTATATGCTTTCATGGCTTGTGCCATACCTAGATATGGCCATGCTTCTTCCTCCGTTGCTTTCAGAATGATATTTTCATTATCCGCTAAAGCACGGGTATATAATACAAGCCAGGGCGATTGTACACCACTGTCTGTCCCTTGTAATCCATAGTCATTCTGATTACTGCGCTGCACAATCTGGTGCATATAGGAACTGGTGATCTGTGATAGTCCCCCGGTACTTGTTCCGAGTGAACCTGCCATATCCAGTTGAACTGATGGCAATAACAATTCAAGCGAAACGTCCAGCGGGTTACTGGGATCATCGTTTATATCCAGGAAATCTTTTTCGCAGCTCAACAAGGTGAGGCACGCGAAAGCAGCTATTATTTTATGAAATCTAAAACTCATAAGGTTGCTTTTTAATGATTAAAATGTTGCCCGGAGCGTTACAGCAAATCGTCTTGCGGAAGGCGTAGTGCTATATTCTATACCTTGTACATTTCGTGCACCGAACTGATTTGTTTCTGGGTCATAGTTCAGATCCTTTGGCATGTGTGGAGAGTAGTTCCAAAGGTTGCGTCCTGTAACACCGAGGCTTACAGCACCAAAGGGCGTGCGTTGCAAAAGTGATTTCGGAAATGCATACGTAATGGAAGCTTCGCGTAGCCTGTACGTTGTAGCATCAAATACAGACCATTCATCGGCAGCATTCACAGCAAACGTTTCACCGAAGAACAATGAGTTCACTTCGATCATCGTCTGGTTTGGAATTTTGTTGCCGGCATCATCGAGGTATGGTTGAAACGTTTCAGGGTCACCATATACACCTTTGAGGACGGCATTACCTTCACGATCCGCCTGGTATGCCAGCACACCACGACCTAATACCGAGTTGGCCGTTGTTGAAAAGAGATCTCCTCCCTCACGCAAATCCCATAGTGCAGATATAGTAAGTCCTCTGAATGAAATCGTGTTTGTTATACCGAGTATAAAATCAGGATTCGGATTACCAATTAACTCTGGATCAAGTTTGCGTATAAACTGTCCGTTGGATGGATCGATCAGTAAATTTCCTTCATCATCACGTACATCTACAGTACCCAGTAATTGTCCGTATTGCTCACCAGGTCGGTGAACAGATATAACAGAACCCGTGAAACCTGAGCCAAATTGTATTTCACTTACACCGTTACGAAGTTCTTTGATTGTATTCTTGTTTTTCGTGAATGATCCGAAGATCGTCCATGAAAGACCGTTGCTCAAACGTACTGGTGTTACTTCCAAACCTAACTCTATACCTTTGTTTGATACAGTACCGAAGTTTGTAAGCTGTGCTTGAAATCCTGTTTCTTCCGGAAGTGAAATCTGTGCAATCTGATCACTCGACTGCTTATCGTAGTATGTAAAGTTTATACCAGCACGATCATTCCAAAAGCGAAGATCAAAACCAGTTTCTATTTCTCTTGTTCTCTCCGGTTTAAGATTCGGATCAGAAAGCACTGCGCTCTGTCCTGCTGTAGGAATAGTAGCTCCACTAGCAGGTGTGAATGGACGACCCGCAGCATTGCCAGTAACATTATCATAATCATTTACAACATATACTGTACTGAGTAGATAAGGGCTGGTATCATTACCAACATTGGCCCAGCCTCCGCGAATCTTGATTGAGTTTATAAAATTAGATTCAAGTCCAAGTGCTTCATTTAAAATGATGGAAGCATTTGCCGCGGGATAGAAGAAGCTTCTGTTTTGTATCGGTAATGTTGATGACCAATCGTTACGACCAGTCAGTGTAAGGAAAGCCCAATCTTTATAGCCTACACTTACGTCACCGTAGAATCCATATAGTCTTCTGCGCGAATAACTTCCTCCATTCGGCGTTACATCGTTCGTGTTATCTATATCATCTATATTAAACACAACATACCCAACGCCATTTACAGATTGTGATTGACTGGTGCGTTGGTTTACGTTCCATCCAACGAGCGCACGAATATTTATATTCTCCCCTATATCTTTCGTGGCAGTAGCGATCAGATCGGAGTTGATTTCATCTGTCGTTACGTTTAACTCGGTAATGGTACCCAATGGACTACCCGCACCGTTGGGGCGCTGAAATTCCATTTGACGTTGTGAGAATGCATTCATACCAATTCGATATGAAACATTCAACCAATCTTTTATATCATAGGAAGCATTGAAGGAAGCAACAAAGCGATCTACCTTTCCGCGGATACCAGAATTTTTCACTGACCAATATGGATTGTTTACCTGGTCTCTTCCCACCATGAACTCGCTTCCATTATCTACCGGATTTTCATAGGGCTGACCTTGCACATCCCAGTTACGTCCGAAATATAGCGTACGACCAAAAGCAGAAGGATCACCTGACGTAGCACTTGGTGCACCGCTCAACACACCATTTTGCAGAGAGCGTGTATACGCCAGGTTGGCGCCAACGATCAATCCATTCGCTAATGTAGTTTTACCACCCAGACTAAAATTATGTCTTAAAAATTCTGTCTCTGGTACAAAGCCTTTTTGTTGTAACTGTGATAATGTTACAGATACCGCTGACTTTTCATTCCCACCAGAAATGGAAATAGAATTTTCGGCAATGCGACCTGTCTCAAAAAAATCTTTTACGTTATTCGGATAAGCTCTATAGGGAACCTTCTTTCCATCAAAATTACTCATCCCGTTTCTTCCCGAATACCAGTGTTGTATAGAATCAAGTGAAGCGTACGGGCGTGCTCCTATAAAAGGCGCACCCCATGACCCGTTTGCTTGTGCATATGAAAAATTAGAACCTGTTCCATATGTATTCTGATAATTAGGAAGGTTGGCAATTTTCTCAATGCCATACGTTCCGCTATAGGTAACTTCAAGTCCCTTCTTGGATGCAGATGCTGAGCCGGATTTTGTGGTGATAACAATTACACCATTGGCAGCGCGTGCACCATACAACGCAGCAGCTGTTGCTCCTTTCAAGATAGACATTGATTTGATGTCGTTAGGATCAAGATCAGAGATACGGCTTGAGAACGCTCCACCAGATGTAAGTCCACCGGTGTTCAGGTTCGTTCCTTCTGTTGTAACATAGTCGTTGTTATAGGGTATACCATCCACTACAAACAAGGGCTGATTGTTATTCAGCATGGAAGAGTTACCACGAATTGTAATACGTGTAGAACTCCCGGGTGCACCGCTGGATGATATAATATTTACACCGGGTACTTTACCCGTAAGCGCACGTAGCGGATCGGGTTCTGATACCTGTTGTACTTTATTACCACTTACTGTCTCAACAGAATAACCGAGTGCTTTTTTCTCACGCTCTATACCTACAGCGGTTACTACTACTTCACCAAGTTGTGTAATGTCCTGTGCCATCGGAACATCGATCGTAGTACGCTGTCCAATTTCAACTTCTTGTGAAATTAATCCGATGAATGAAAAAATCAATGTGCCTCCTGCAGCAGGTACGCTCAAGGTATATCCTCCGTTAGCGTCTGTTACAGTACCCGTAGCAGTACCTTTAACCACTACATTCACACCAGGCAGCGGTGATCCATCTTCCTGGGCTGTTACCTTTCCGGTAACAGTTCGCTCTTGTGCCCATGCGACAGTAATGTGCAACAGACAACAGAAGCATGCTAGTAAAATCTTCCTCATACAAGTTGGGTTTGTTATAAAAATTAACTCCACCCCAAAAAACACAAACGGTAGTCAGGGATGTTATACCAAAAATCTCAAAAGCAAATCCCAAAAAAATGACGGACGAATCGGTATATTCAGAAGGTATATATACCGTACGGTGGGTTATATAAAATAGTAAATCGTCTCACGACATATATAAACGCCGTGATTGCGAGTGATATATATACCGACAAAACGTAAAGCACGTGTATATAGAACATGTATAGCTGTTCAGACATAGATCGAATCACCGCACGCAGCAATCCGCGATCGTTGAGTTTGACAATACAGGCTCTCTGTATTCTAAGAAAAGATTATAAGGGGTTGTCCGAAAAAATCATAAAGCAGATTAAGTTCTCTTACTCTATAGGACAAAAAAAAGCCCCTCCGTCTGAGGGGCCAATCCTTCTGAAATTTTTTTCATTAACCTAAACTTATGAAGAAATTTCTACTTGTATGAGGAAGGATTCTGCCGTAAAGTTTAAATGTTGCACATTAAATTCTATCACCCAATACGGTTGATTTTATATTATGTTTCAATCACAACAAATAAAAAGTCCGATGTGCTAAAACACATCGGACTTTTAACGCGTCATGCCCCATTACTATCCCCCATTATGAAGGTGATGTTATGGCTATATCAATTTTTCAAGGTTAGCTTTTGCGATCGCTTCTGATTTACTATTGACTTGCAACTTCGAGTAAATATTCTTGATGTGCGTTTTTGCAGTCTCTTTGGAAATAAACAACTCCTCAGAAATCTGAGTATATGTTTTACCTTCTGATATGAGTTGAAGGATTTCAGTTTCGCGCTTCGTAAGCGGAGAATTTGGATTAACGTGAAAATTATCGATGACCATACGTGCTATACGGCTGCTCATAGGGGCGCCACCTTTTACAATTTCTTCCAATGCTGAAAGTAACTCCATATAGTTAGCACTCTTTGTTATATAGCCGGAAGCTCCGGCCTTGAGTGCCTCAAACACCAACTCGCTATCTTCATAAACGGTAACCATCACGATGTCGGTATGCGGACTCTTGTCTTTAATTATTTTCGATCCCTGAATACCATTCATTCCCGGCAACTCTATATCCATCAATACGATCTCCGGTTTGTCACGATTCAGATTATCAATGGCATCTTCACAGCTGCCATACGCATTTACTACCATGAACTTCTGCGAACTGTTCACGATGAGATTAAAGCTGTTGCGTATTTCCTGATCGTCCTCTACGATCATGACACGCTTCTTAAAGGGCAAGGCCATATTTGAGCGTTTTAGTTAGTTTGAAGTTTAAGGTAATTTTCGTTCCGTGATGTTTCACACTGGTTATACGTAAAACACCATGAACTCTATCGGCCCTTTCACGAATATTTTGAAGACCATTCGATTTTTCTATGTCACCGGTCAAAAAACCTATACCATCGTCTTCAAAACTCATTTCAAAACCATCGGGTTCACTGCGCTTTAACATCAACGCCACATTTTTAGCTTCCGAATATTTAAAGGCATTGGTCATCGCTTCTTTGAAAATCAGATTTGCCTCACGACTGAAACCATACGGAAGCTTGATTTTATCTTTCACTTCATTGAAAGCTCTGAACTGAATATTTTTCTCTTCAAAAAGTTTTTCACCAAAATCACGGATGTGTAAAAAGAGTTTGGACAGTTCATCATTCACAGGATCTATCGACCAGATAAAATCGCGCGTACCTGTATATAGATACTTGGCAGAATCTTCCACCTTGGTATATAGATCGCTGCTGCCATTACCCGTACCGTTGCCGTTCAGCTTCAGCAGGCTGATGTAGTTAATGATCCGTGTAAGCTGGTTTCCCATCTCATCATGAAAGTCACGGGCGATTTCTTTACGAAGCGTTTCCTGCTCCTTCACGCGAATGCGTTCCATCATTAACATCTTGTTAACTTTTTGCCGCACGCGCAGATATAGTATCAACGTGATTATACCGGCTATGAGAATAATCAAGCCGACTATAAACGCTGCGGTTTGGTAAAACGGTGTCTTTATGGAAAACGAATACGCAATCTTTTTATAACTCCAGCTTCCTTGTTTATCTGTACTCATTACATGAAATACATAGTTACCGGGTGGCAGGTTGCTATAGGTTACTTCGGACATCGAGGAAGGCTGCGACCATTTCTTATCAAAGTTCTCCATATAGTATTTAAACTTCACCGATTTAGGGTAACGCTTATCAACACGGTTAAAGTAAAATGTAATATGATTTTTATCGGGAGGAAGCTTCGGGTCTACCGGAATTTTAAAAAAGCCATTGACTGTGTCAGCATATAAGCGCGGATCGTATTCACCATAAAATACCTGGATATCCGTAAGGTGAAGATCAAACGATCGGCTGGGGTCATCACTCAGGTCATTAAACTCATACAAGCCATCTACCAATCCGAAGTATTTACTCTCGGGTGTGAGTTGAAAAGCATTCAGATTTGTTTCTACACCGGTAAGACCGTTGTCGTAGCCATAGTATAGATTCTCCTCCATCTCAAGTTTGCGATCGAGCTTTACGCGGTTAATACCTTTTTCGGTACCAATCCAGAGATTGTGCTTTTCATCTTCTGCAGCAAAGTATATAAAGTCAGATGCGAGTCCTTCCTGCGTAGTAATAAATTTTGAAGCACGACTCTTCGGATTATAAATTATTACACCGGCTCCACCTGTGCCCAATGTTAACAAGGAATCCTGGTAAGGAAGGATACTTATAATTGATGTATTCCGAAGCCCGCGTACCTGCACCAACTCTATCTTTCCATCGCGAATAGTCTGAACATTCAAATCGGTTGCCAGGAACAACGTTTTGTATCTTTTGGAGTAATGCAGATGCCAGATGCCATTGTTCAGTAGCCCATTCGTTGTATTATAATTATGAAACGACTTACCATCGTAACGTGAAAGTCCGTTCGCAGTACCCACCCACATCACCCCTTGCTCATCGAACTCAATAGCCGAAACCAGGTTTCCTGCCAAGCCCTTTTCACGGGTATACCAAACGAATACATTTCTCGCTTCATCATACCGTCCTAATCCATAGTTCGTACCAACCCAGATGGTGCCGTCAGGCCCTTCTTTTACTACACCTATATTATTACGATAGGATTCATGTGCATCCACGAAGGAAGTAATCTTCCCATCCTTAATTCTCCAAAGCCCTTTGTTTAAAGTACCAAGCCATTTGGCTCCTTTCCGATCGCTCAGGATGGCCATTACACCCCGAAGCTTTTCAGAGCTGCAACGATTAAAATCTTGTATGAAGTATTTATATAGTCCACGCCCGTCAGAAGCAAACCATACATTCCCTTCAGAGTCTTTCACTACCTGAAGAACACTAACATCCTTTAATATAGTGTCACGTTTAGTTTCATTGGCGTGAACCGTTTCCCGGAACAGATTTGCACCATCGCGCGTCCAGAAAACATTTTCCTTCTCATCGTATGAAAGAATCATGTGCTTGATAGGCAGGGATAACGGTTCGATCTTTTTTTCTTTATAGTTTACAATCGAATATCCTTCTGAAGTGCGAAGTGCTATATTCCCTTTATATATAAATGGAAAGTATATCTTACCAAACTTCTCATCCGGTTCAAATGAAAAAGTTTCTTTTAACGTCTTGATCCGAAATGACCCATCGTCCATAATAAAACATTGCACACCATCCGGTGTTTGCAACGATCGCCATATCTGCTTCTCTCCTTTTAATGCTGGTTTACCCCATGAGTATAGGGAGTCATGGTGTATTTTACCGGTCGCACCATCGCTGGATATAAAAAAGATAGAATCACCATGCTCGAATACTCTGCGGTACATAGCGTTTGGTGTCCTCCTATTTTGAAAGCGCTTAAACGTATGGCCATTAAACCGTGTAATACCATGCGCATGAAGGATCCATAAATTCTGATCGTGATCGAATAAAAGTGAGGATATATTATTGGAGAATAATCCGTCTTTGGTAGTATATACTTTGAACTCTTTCCCGTCAAACCGGGCCAACCCACCACCTTGTGTAGCAATCCAAAGATAGCCGTTATCATCTTCTACTACGGATGTTACCTGTGACTGAGGCAGACCATCCACTGCGGTATAATTTCGCGTTGTGTATAGGAAATTCTGAGCCACACCTGCTTCTGCGAAAAAGAGGAGAACAAGGCTCAAAAAAATATGCGGTCTCATACAAATATTCGTACAAAGAACGCCCATCTGAAATAAACTCCTGTCACGCATAGTTCGGTATTTAACTTTTTATCCGGCCGTTCACAAAATATTCTAACCGGCTGCAACCCTGCCATCCTAAATTAGGTCTTAGCAAGGTAACCCATGAAACCATGATCAAAAACTATTTTCTTATTGCCATTCGCAGTCTCCGCAAGCATTTGTCGTATTCTGCTATTAACATATTCGGACTGAGCCTGGGATTGGCCACTTGCATTTTGTTGGTAACATGGATTCGACATGAACTAAGCTACGATAAGTTCCATGAAAAGGCTGACCGCATTTACAGGGCTTCCCTGGAATATAGTTTCGGTGGTCATACTTCCAAAACTTCTGTTTCACCCACCGCTTTGCTTCCCGCTGCACAAAAGAATTTTGCCGAAGTTGAAAGTGGCGTGCGACTCTATAATCCATCTGCTTCCAATGGATTTGTCATCCGCCAGGATGATAAGCTTTTTCAGGAAAGAAAATTTTATTATGCCGACAGTACATTCTTCAAGGTATTTTCATTCTCTCTGGTAAAGGGTAATCCTGACAAAGCTTTAACAGAACCAAACTCTGTTGTATTAACGAGATCGATGGCCAAAAAATATTTCGACAGCGAAGATGTTATGGGCAAAACCATCGAGGTGGGTAACAAAGGAGACTATACCATCACGGGGCTGGTGGAGGATGCACCGTCCAACACATTATTACAATTCGACTTTATCGGTTCATTCTCATCACTTGCAGCATCCAAAGAAACAAGCTGGTGGAGTGCCAATTATGAAACCTATATGTTGCTGACACCAGGCGCTGATGTCTCTGCATTGACTCATAAAACAAATGAATTGGTAAAACAAGAAGTCGCCTCGGAGCTAACAAATCCCGGTGATTATGTAAAGTATAACTTTTACCCTGTAGGAGATGTATACCTGAAGTCAGGCATGGCCAGCGACATTCAATATGTATATATATTCGGCTCCATTGCTTTACTGGTGCTGATTATAGCTTGTATCAACTATATCAACCTGGCTACTGCACGTGCTGCAGATCGCGCAAAAGAAGTTGGTATTCGCAAGGTAGTGGGAGCGTTGCGTAATCAACTATTTATGCAATTCATTAGCGAATCCGCTATTCTGACTTTTATCGCATTAATCTTTTCTTTCCTACTGGCAAAAATAGCACTGCCTCTTTTCAATCAAGTTACAGGCAAACAATTTGACTCCGGTACATTTATCAATTTAGAATTTATACTCTCGTCAATTATAGCATCGGTCGTTATTGCCCTGCTGGCAGGCGCCTACCCTGCCTTTGCTATTACCGCATTTAAACCCGTAAGTATATTGAAAGGTAATTTTAAAACTTCGGGCAAAGGTATATGGTTACGCCAAAGTCTGGTAGTGGTCCAATTCAGTATATCCATTATACTAATCGTTGGGACGATCGTAGTGTTGCAGCAACTCTCATTTATACAGAATAAAAAACTAGGCTATAGCAAAGAGAATGTAGTGATCATGTTGCTGGATGCAAAAACAGCTGCGGTATATAACGAATTTAGAACAGAGATTCTTCGCAGTGGCATTGCTTCGCATGTAGCACGCGCTATAGAATCTCCTACAAAGATTGATGGTGGCTATTCGGTTATGTTGCCCGGTGCCGCGAATGAAATCGGCATGATCGTTACTGCCAATGCAGTTGATCCTGATTTTATACCGGCCCTGAATATAAAACTTGTAGCCGGTAGAAATTTCACGGAGAATGACTATATAAAAATGAGAACCGATACCATCACTTCATTTGTTTTGAATGAATCGGCTATACGTGATTTAGGACTAGCAGTTGAAACAGCAGTCGGCACAACGATCGATATGAATGGTCGTCATGGCGAAATTGTAGGCGTTTCGGAAGACTTTCACTTTGCTCCGCTCAAGCAAAAAATTGAACCGCTCGTTCTCTTTACAGAAGAATATCAGTTTAGTACCATCTTCATAAAACTGAAAGAAGGAAACACCACAGAGTTGCTTGCAAAATTAAAATCGATCTGCAATACGGTTACACCACACAGACCGTTCGACTATACTTTTCTGGATGAAGAGTATGCTGCCATGTATAAAAATGAAGAGCGCATGAGCCAGATCAGCACCACGTTTGCCACCTTAACAATTCTTATCGCATGCCTTGGGTTGTTTGGACTGGTATCATTTTCTGCTGCGCAGAAAACAAAAGAGATTGGCATCCGAAAAGTCTTGGGTGCTACTGCTTCAAGCATAGTGTTGCTCATCACAAAAGATTTTACGAGACTGGTTCTTATTTCCATCATGATCGCATTACCATTGGCGTACTGGATCATGTATCAATGGCTGAATGATTTTGCCTATAAAACTGAAATTGGTGTGTGGCCCTTGTTACTGGCAGCAGGTCTTTCAATTGTTATTGCCTTTGGAACCGCCAGCTTCCAGGCAATAAAAGCTGCGCTGATCAACCCTGTGGATACTTTGCGAAGCGAATAATGCTTGAAATCCATCATTGATAAGTCTATGGACCATAGTGTGATATCGCTATAGTTCATAGACTATATGCAGTGTCTCCGCGTTATTATTTTCAATGACTTGTGACTTTGCATAATCCTTCGGATTATAGTACTGTAGTTGCAGCGCATGACAGAAGCCGAGATACAACACGAGTACGCAATCCTGGAGCGGGCGAAGCGGAATCCCAACGCCTTCGGAGAGCTTTATGAAAAATACTTCGACCGCATTTTTAACTTTATATATCGCCAGACCGATGATGAAGAGTTAACGGATGATCTCTGTTCGCAAACCTTTCTCAGTGCTTTAAAAAATATAGGTCGTTATGAATTTAGGGGCGTACCCTTTTCGGCATGGCTATATAAGATTGCGAGCAACGAAGTAAATAAATATTACCGCAAAAAGAAGAATGACAAAGTATTCAGTATTGAAGAAATACGGGTACGGGAATTGTTCGAGCAGGAGAATGAAGGTTGGGACGAAGAGGTACTGGAAAAATTACTCGAGTATTTTAAGGAGTTGCCAACGGACATGCTACAGGTATTGGAATTGCGTTTTTTCGAAGACAAGGATTTTAAAGAGATCGCTTTTATCCTGGACATTACGGAAAGTGGAGCGAAGATGCGTACATACCGGGCATTAGACAGACTACGAAAAAATTTTAACCTACGGATCAAGTACGATGTCAAGGAATGAAATACGATTGAGGCGTACGATAAGTCCCGGGCAGATAGCACGGCACCGGAACTATAAAAAGCTCATGGCCCGACATTCGCGTTACATTAAAATGAAACGCTCTATCATTGCATTGGTATATGTACTTATACTGGTGTTGATGATCTTGCTATATATGCTGGTGAAGCGTGCCGAAACACAAAAGCAAATGAAGAACGGTAATGCCAGAACATTACTAGAAACAGGAAGTGATACAGTGGTAAATAATCCTGTTCCTATACTGAGGAGATTGCTCACAAAAATAAAAAAGTCATAGAGTAGCACTTGCTTCTCTATGACTTTTCTGACATTAAAATCTTCCGAACTTCAATGTCACGTTGTACGACAGGTCACTCAGATCACTATCCGACAATCCTTTTCCTTCACTTCCAAATGCTGCACGATAACTAACCCCCGGGCTGAAGCGCATCCATTTGAAGAGATTTACTTCTGCTTGAATACCAGGCTCTACTACCGTAAACCAATTTGTATCATGCGATTCATCATCCCAGTCATGATCAAAATCATCGTCCCAATCATCATCATCCCAATCATGACGATCATACTGAAGCGTGAAACCAGCTCCGGAGAAAAGGTGAAATGCAACGTGAAAAGTTTTATTCGATCCAAGTATATATTCCGATACCAAACCAAATTGTCCATATTGATACGTTAAATCCTGATCAGGCACAGCCCTGAACTCAACCGGTACCGGAATATCATTTGTAGAAGCAGCCCCACCGAATCCGATCATAAACTTTTGATTTATATATACTCCACCGTATACTCCCGCGAGGTTTGCATACTTGCCGCGAATGGTAGTAAACTGATTTGTAATAGCGCCATAGCCGCCTATCCGGCCATTACCGTTGCCTTTAAAAACGGTTTGTATATCCTGTGCATGCGTAAAACTTGCAAAGAACAACAACACCATTGTCATACTTGTAAGGTTCTTTTTCATAATCATTTTGCGTTTTAATGCTCTTATGACAATGCAGATAATCTTTACCCCCATGCCCCTTTAAAAATATTTTTTCAATGTTGATCCATTTAAAAATCCGTATTGACCGACATTCTCCATTGTAATCCGGTCATGTAGGGATTACCAACATCCTTCCCTATTCATAATCAAAAAGCTAACTTGAAGAAAACTTGAACACTTATGCAGAGAGCACTCTTTATCATCTTTACATTCTTTACTATACATGTCCATGCACAGAATTTAAAATCCGGTGGGGTGTTAAAACCGGAGCAGGCATTGATGGACATTCGTCATTATACCATTGCTCTGGATGTAGACCCCGAACAACAAAGCATCGATGGATATACCGAGATCAGTCTCATTACATCTCAGGCAACCAATGTATTATTATTTGACCTGGTACACTTACTTACGGTGAAAAAAGTATGGGTGAATAAAAAAGAGCAACCCTTCACACAAGCCGATGATTTAATTCGCATCACTCCTGCATCCGCTGTTGCTGCAGGAAAAGTGACGGTTAAAATTCAATATGGAGGGAAGCCTGGCATTGCTGAACGCGCTCCCTGGATCGGTGGCTTTCAATGGGCTAAAGATTCACTGGGCAATCCATGGGTTGCTATAACGTGCCAGAGTGAAGGCGCAAAAATATACTATCCTTGCAAAGACCATCCCAGCGATGAACCGAACGAAGGCGCGGATCTGATCATTACTGTTCCGAAAGGACTATATGTAGCCGGACCTGGTTTACTAAAAAAGGTTTTCACGAAGGGATCTAAAAGTACATACCATTGGAAAACGAGTTACACCATCAACAATTATAGTATAGTCTTTAATATAGGAAAGTATACGATAGCATCGCGGGAGTATACGACTATAAATGGAAACAAAGTACCGATGCAGTTCTATGTATTGGAAGAACACGCGCATCGTGCCAAGCATCTGCTGGATATTTTTGAACAGAGCGTTCGTGTACAGGAAAAATACTTCGGTGAATATCCATGGGTGAAGGAGAAGCTGGCGATCTGTGAAACACCGCATTTAGGAATGGAACACCAGACGCTGAACGCGTATGGAAATAAATTCAGGTATGCGAAAGTTGGCGGTAAAGATTTCGACTGGTTACTGCATCATGAACTGGGCCATGAGTGGTGGGGTAATAAGGTTACCGGTATTGACTGGGCCGATATGTGGATACAGGAAGGTATCTGCACGTTCGGAGATCATTTATATACCCGTGAACTGGAAGGTGAAGAAGCGTATAAAAAGCGTATGCAGCAAACTGCGCGCAGTACACAAAATCAAAAAGCGGTTGTACAAGGCAATAACCTCGACACCGATGTAGTATACCATGGAGACATCTATGGTAAAGGGGCATTCTTCATGCACACCATCCGGTATGTAATCGGTGACAGTATATTCTTTCCTACCTTAAAAAAACTGGCTACCGATCCGCAGTATACGTACAACAACCTGGTAAGCACAGCAAATGTAGAACAACTCTTCAGCAAAGCTTCCGGTCAAGATCTCAAACCATTATTCGACCTATATCTATATACAACGGATAAACTTGATGTGCTTGTCAAACAAACAGCCGACAATAAATACAAAATCCAGTTATTAAATTTTAATACATCCTTACCACTTGAAGTAAAAACAGATGCCGGCACAAAACGAATTACACTGAATAAAGAAGGAATAATTCTGAATAGTACTTCGGTACCTGTAATCGATTCGGATGGATATTATTTAAAACGCGTGATCTACGAATAAGCGATTTATATATGTAACCCGCTACAAACACACCTGGCTATGAGAGAAGACATCAACATCAATTCATCTGGAGCAGAGCAAAATACATTTGACGCGATCGTGATTGGTTCTGGAATTTCCGGAGGATGGGCAGCCAAGGAACTATGTGAGCATGGACTGAAAACATTGGTACTTGAACGTGGGCGAAATATAGTACATAACAAAGATTATCCTACAGCAACAAAAAACCCGTGGGAGTTTACACATCGCGGACGTGTAACGCAGGAGTATCGCCAGAACAATCCATTGATCAGTAAGGCTGCAGGCTTTGGAGAAGATACCGCACATTTTTTTATACAAGACAAAGATCATCCCTATATACAAGAGAAACCTTTCGATTGGATTCGCGGATACCAGGTAGGCGGTAAATCTATTATCTGGGGACGAGCTTGTCAGCGGTGGAGTCAACATGAATTTACGGCCCCTGCTAAATTCGGATATGGCATTGCGTGGCCTATCGGGTATACAGATATAGCACCCTGGTACTCACACGTTGAAAAATTTATTGGCGTATGCGGTAATTCGGATGGTATAGAAGCGATGCCTGATGGAGAGTTTCTTCCGCCTTTCGATTTGAATTGTGTTGAATCTCATGTTCAGCAAAAAATAAAGAAGCATTATCCCGATCGCTTTTTAGTGCAGGCGCGTTGGGCACACATTACTCAGCCACAGCCAATTCATCTTGAGCAAGGGCGCGGAAAATGCCAGGCGCGAAACCTGTGCATGCGAGGTTGTCCTTTCGGAGGATACTTTAGTTCTGTCTCGTCAACATTACCGTGGGCGCAGAACACAGGCAACTTAACGGTACAACCAGACGCTGTTGTGCATTCTATACTATATGACGAACGTAAAGGTAAGGCACATGGTGTGCGCGTGATTGATGCCCATACACACAAAGCCACCGAATACTTCGCGAAAATCATTTTCGTAAATGCTTCGGCTCTAAATACAAATCTTATTTTACTAAACTCGACTTCCAATCGTTTCCCTACCGGACTGGGCAACGACAATGGTCTTCTTGGTAAATATATAGCCTTTCATAACTATCGTGCATCGGTGAGTGCTGCCATCGATGGGTTTGATGATCAATATTACTATGGTCGCAACCCGACTGAACCCATCCTGGCAAACTATAGGAACCTTGGCAAGCAAGACACTGATTATATAGGAGGATTTACAACGTTTATGGGCGCATACCGCACCCGTGGTAAAATGGATGTAACGGAGGCCGCCTGTGGAGTAGATTTAAAAGAAGCCGTGGCATCGCCCGGTGACTGGCGAACCTATATGTATATGCAGGGCGAAACTATTCCCAAAGAAAAAAATCATGTACGGCTTAGTGAAACTGAAAAAGATCAGTGGGGCATTCCCCTACTGGTTACGTCCGTGGACTATGACGACAATGATGAGAAAATGATAAAAGATTTTCTCACTCAAAGTTCGGAGATGCTTGAAAAATCGGGATGTACAAAAATAGATCAGTACGACACGAAACAGGCACCCGGACTTGATATACACGAGATGGGCGGTTGCCGCATGGGACACGACCCGAAGACTTCGTTATTGAATAAGTGGAATCAGTTACACGCATGCTCAAATGTATTTGTAACGGATGGCGCGTGCATGACAAGTACAGGTAATCAAAGTCCATCTATACTCTATATGGCATTAACAGCGCGCGCAGTAAAGTATGCAGTAGAGGAACTGAAGAAGCGGAATCTATAGCATGTCGTGTTTGTACAATTAATCCGGGCATCACGGCTATACTTTAGGATCTTAAACACATTACAGCCATGATAGATCTTGAAACAGCACGAAAGCTCGCATTATCACTTCCTGAAACCGAGGAGCATGATCATTGGGGGCGTCCCTCCTTTCGTGTAAAGAAAAAAATATTTCTTACGCTATGGCCTGCCGAGAAACGCGCTGTTGTGAAGCTGGCGCTTGTGGATCAGTCTGTATTTTGTGATTACAACGCAAATGTATTTTATCCGGTTAAAGGCGCCTGGGGCAAACAAGGCTGGACCTGTATCGAACTATCAAAAGTAAGAAAGTCGATGTTTACCGATGCCCTGAATCTATCCTGGAAACAGAGCGCCCCGAAGAAATTGAAAGAAAGTATATTTCCGAATGAATAACGTATATCATATATACCCTATATCCGGTCGTGACACAAACTACGCTACACCGCTCCTCACTCGGTAGCTTGGCGTGATGATTACTTTGCCTATCTTCGTTTTCAACAACGAATCAAAGTATGTCAATCATCAAAAAAATAAAATCAACCATAGGTTTATTACAACAGCTTGACCTTGATAAAATCGGAAAGCTTTCTGAAAAGGTTGACCTTAATAAAATGGTCGGCCTCGTTAGCAGTATGAAAGGTGAAGACCTTCAGAAACTGATGAAGTTTATGGAAGGCGGAAAAAAGAAACATGAGTTTCCGGAAATAGATGGAGACTTTTACGATCTGCATCAATGGCTTTCACCGGAGGAGCGCGCTATACAATTAAAGGTGCGGGAGTTTATGCAAGTGCATATCAAACCCATTGCCAATGAGTATTGGCTGAAAGATGAATTTCCTCATCACATTATACCGGAGATGGCCAAGCTTAACATCTGCGGACTTACGTATCATGGCTACGGTTGTCCGGGTATGTCAAGTTTATTAGAAGGCTTTCTGGCGATGGAGATGGCACGGGTGGATTGTTCAACATCAACATTCTTTGGCGTACAGAGTGGGCTGGCCATGGGCTCTATATACTATTGCGGAAGCGAAGAACAAAAACAGCAATGGCTTCCGCGCATGCAGAAGATGGAATTGATTGGAGCGTTTGGATTAACAGAACCGGAAGTAGGATCGGCTGCCGCTGGAGGATTGACGTGTACGTGCGAGCGTGTAGGCGATACGTGGGTTTTGAATGGCCAGAAGAAATGGATCGGTAACGCGACCTTTGCAGATCTTGTAGTGATCTGGGCGCGAGATATAGCCGACAATTCTGTGAAAGGTTTTATAGTTGAAAAAGGTACGAAAGGATTTCAGGCAGACAAGATCAAAGGCAAGATGGCGCTTCGCATTGTACAGAACGCATTGATTACACTTACCAATTGTGAGGTACACGAAAGTAATCGCCTGCAACAGGCGAATTCATTTAAAGACACTGCACAGGTTCTTCGCATGACGCGGGCAGGTGTTGCGTGGCAAGCGGTAGGATGTGCCCGTGGTGCCTACGAAAGTGCATTGCGCTATACGAACGAACGCAAACAGTTTGGCCGCACCATCAGCAGCTTTCAAATGGTACAAGACCTTCTCGTTGAAATGTTAAGCAACCTGACGGCGATGCAAACTATGGTCTGCAGACTTTCACAATTGCAGGACGCTGGTAAACTTACCGATGAACAAGCTTCGCTCGCCAAAGTATTTTGCTCACTGCATACACGAGATATAGTGAGCCACGCACGCGAGCTATTTGGCGGCAATGGAATTCTGATTGAATATGACATCGCCCGCTTCGTGGCAGATGCAGAAGCTATATATTCGTATGAAGGCACCAAAGAGATCAACACGCTGATTGTCGGACGCGCAATCACCGGGCAGAGCGCTTTTGTATGATGAGTATATATTCGTTAAAGCAATGTTTTTAACCAACCCCTATATTTCTATGAATACAACTTTAATGTTAATGATGTGTTTCTTTGGCTTTGCAGCCTGGGCACAAACTTCTGATGAGAAAGATATAGCCACTACCGTTGAGTTCCTGCGCAAAGCGATGATCGATGGCGATCGAGCATCTCTCGAAAAGATCACGGCCCCTGAATTAAGTTATGGGCATTCCAATGGTAAGCTTGAAGACAAGAGTGCTTTTGTAGAAGCCTTCGTAAGTGGCAAATCAGATTTTGTAACCATTACGCTTACAGATCAAACGATCAGGATTATTGGCACAACCGCCCTTGTTCGCCATACGCTGACAGGAGAAACCAATGACAGCGGCAAGCCTGGTTCGGTAAAACTCGGTGTACTGCTGGTATGGCAAAAACAAAATGGCGAGTGGAAATTAATCGGCAGACAAGCCTATAAATTACCACAGTAAATCTTGTTACCGGCTATACCCTCATTCCCCATGACAACCAGAAGAAAATTTATACAACACGCAACTGCGCTGGCAACAGCTGCGGCTGTAACTCCTTCATTTTTACTCAGACCAAAGTATAAACTGGGTCTTCAACTCTATACACTTCGTGAACCCATGGCCAAAGATCTGCGTGGCACGCTGAAAAAGATAGCAGCGCTGGGTTATGAAGAAGTCGAAACATATGGCTTTAACTATGGAGGTAATAAATACTATTGGGGACTCGAACCTAAAGTTGCCAAACAGCTTTTGAATGATAGCAACCTGACGACTTCGACAGGGCATTATGATCTCAATAAATTTATGAATACTCCGGTAGAAGATCTGAACCGTTACGTTGACCAATGCATTGAAGGCGCACATGCTTTAAAGCAAGAGTATATAACATGGCCATGGCTCGATCCGGAGTCAAGAACTATCGAAAAATTCAAAATCCTTTCTGAGAAGCTAAACCTCATTGGTGAAACTATAAAGAAAGCTAATCTCCAGCTTGCGTATCACAATCATGATTTTGAATTTATTGATCAGCAAGGACAGATTGGATACAACATCATTTTACAGGAGACTGATCCTTCATTGGTAAAAATGCAAATGGATCTATACTGGGTTATGCATTCGTCTCCGTTAAAACCACATGACTGGTTTAAAAAACGTCCGGGACGATTCGTTATGTGGCATATTAAAGACATGGATAAAGTGAATAGGAACCTGCATACCGAAGTGGGTAACGGCACTATTGACTTCAAGACTATATTTGCAGATGATTCGCTCGCTGGCTTACAGCACATCTTCGTTGAACAAGGGAACAACCTGATGGCAGACCCTTTTCAAAGTGTAGCAAACAGCGCTGCGTATGTAAAGAAAGAGCTTTTAAAATAATTTGATATTCAGAAGGGTATAGAGGATGATCTATACCTTCTTCTGAGCATTTGTTTCTTTGATCAGTCTGACAGACATAAATCCAAGTACTCCGATCACGAGTATAATGGCAACCCAGATAACACGCTTGTCCTTAAAAAATGTAGGCGACTCTTCGGTCTTGGTTACTTCCAAAATGCGTTTTACATTCTGCACCTTCAATACTGCCGGCTGATATGAAATGCTATCCTTAAAAAAAGCGAGGTCATACGAAGGGGCCTGTAAAGCTTCATCACCAAATTGCATGGTATATGTATCGCCTTTCTTTAACCATGCCGCCAGGTAACGATTCAGCTGGTATACCTTTATATCTGCTATCGCCAAAGAAGGATTATCGCGGTTATCTACTACCAGCATCAGCTCTTCTGTTTTTAGCATTGGCAATTGAATAATAGAAGAATGTGCTGAACTCACCTCAAATGAAGTTACCAGATCATAAAAGTCCTTCTTTCCTTTTTTCGTAGTTCGTGTTTGGCGTTGGTATACTTCAACGTTTCGCAAAAAATACGGTGTACCGGTCATTGTAAGTTCAAGTTTATCCAATAACCGAAGCGTGTCATACCGAAGGTATATATAGCTTTTCTTCTCCTTCGCGCTATCCGCGCTTACTAAACTTCGTATGGGAACTTCCGTATAGGCACCACCGGATGTAAGCACATCGTAATATCCGGCCTTAAGTATATTTAAGGGAGCATTTGTAGAATCATTAATGCGCAGTTGATAATAGGCGTAGTTACTCAGTGGAAAGTTTACGACTTTCATATCGGCAGCTTCACTGCTGTTATCTATAGACTGCAAGTAAAACTGCTCTTTGATAACAAACCAGTTCTTCTGATCATCACTCCCCGAAAGTGTAGCTTCCTTCGTTACTTCTGCATTGCGAATCAAAAGATTTATATTGTTGATCGAAGTCTTATCGGGGTTTTGCAAAATCAATGTCGTACAGCAATTTGGCTGCTGCGTTTTCTCCACGATGGTATACGCTTTGAATTGTGCCTGCTGATAGGAAGGCTGCTCTTCCTGCAACACATACGGCACTTCCTTTTTATTTGCATCATACAAGCGAATATTACTAAACTGCTGATTTGAATATGGTGCTATCTCCGGGGAGAGTAATATCCTGTAAAAGCCATCAGCCTCTACGTTGGGTAGCGATGCTTCCGCACGAAATTGTTGCGCCTGCATGCTGAAGCTGCCCAGACACACTATACCAACAACTATACCTATATATCGTTTCATGCTTCTTCTTCTTTTTGTGTATTATCCAAGACAGGCTCGTCTACCAATAGTAGTTTCTTTAATCGCTGATACATAAACGACACTACGAGTAGCAAAACGCCAAGCGATATAAACGCTGCGATCTTTCCACCTTCTGAGATGCCGCGGATGTCCACGATGAATAGCTTCAATAAAGTCACCAATAAAAGCGACAATGAAATAATACGCAGATGTTTCTTTTTGGTCTTTAAGCCTATTGCAATGAGCAGGAACGATGCTATACCCCAAAGGATCGGGAACCCGATCTTATGGTTCTGAGTAATGATGTGGTACATGGAATCAGGATTTGAATATCCGATCAACAACACCGTGTGATCCAACTCTGCACTGGCAAGGAATATAAAGAACATAATGTAAAACCAGGAATAAGCATTATGTGTCTTCTCATTAAAATCCTTAAGCTGCCGTACGCGTCTTAACGTTATGATTGAAATTAAAAGCACAAGGGCTATATATACATAATGAAAAGCAAAACCCGTAATGCTTGCGAATCCCTGCAGGTAATTATTTCGGGCTGTCAAGGTTTCTCCATGATAGAAAAATAGAAATGATGCGATTGCCACCACACCCCATCCGGCAAAGAATTGGCGGAATTGATTTGGTAGAATCAGCTTCTTCTCTGCCAATAACAATCCTGTTATGAAAAGCATATTATAGCTTCCTATAACAATCAGGACGGCTGAAAAATCATCTATATACTTGGGAAGCTGATATTGCAATTCAAAAAACTGTGATGCATACAAGAGAATGATCCCTCCGATTGACAAAATCAGCCTATACGGCTGAACGTATTCCAAATATTCTGAGGTTTCAAACCTGAGGAAGTAAATCGTACCGGCAATAGAGGCCAATACAACCAGACCGGTGATATAGGCTTTGTTAACGATGACAGCGAGGTCACTCATACCACCAAAGTATAGCTGTTCCCAATCCATTAACAGACTAATTATCATCAGGGCCATTACCACCAGCGAAGCCAGCTTCATCAACCGGATACCCGACTTCTGTGATAGCCATAATAATAGCACAGCTTCCGCTGCCCAGAATAAAGTTATATAGTTTCCTTCAAGTTGAACCGGAGCTGCCAGACTTATAAACGTGAGCACTAAACCTATCAACAGGAAAACGAGGTTACGATCAACGCGCTCGTTTTTATAGAGTGTATAGGCAAAGATGAAATTAAATATACCCAGAGCAGCGGTAAACAAACCCTTGAAGTCTGATCCTGCATCACCATCCAGAATAATCATCCCTGCTGCGTAGTAACAAAATGTATTACTAAGAAGAAGCGTTATCTCAATCGACTTGAAGGCAGTCTTATTACGAATGTTGTTAATGATGTTCATCATAAAGAACACCAGATAAAACAACGTAGCAAAGATGATCGCACCTTGCATCATGGGAACGTTATTGCCTTCGTATTTGGCAGCAAGCCATGAACCAAACAATATAAGTGTAAATATATAGGCGATGATGTTAACGAGATTCCACTTCTTATAGTAAGCGAGTACCAGCATTCCTACATCCAGGATTAGTATATAGGTAAAAAGTACTATATAATTTCCTTCACCCGTGCTCACCATGAAAGGCGATGCAAAACCGCCCAATATAGCCAGTACAGCAAGCTCTATTCTGTTGTATGCAAGCGACAAGACAATAGCAAAACCGGTTATTACAACCATTAGCACAAAAGCTGCTGTCTGTGTGAATAAATTATATTCATGAAATGCAATACCTATTGTGAGATATAGTATGGCTATACCACCGCCTACCAGTACCGAACTGAAAGCAGCAAACGCTTTGCGCATATAGTGTGCTACGCCAATCAGAATTCCTCCACACGCTATACCAATGAATACACGACCAATCTCGTTAATCCAATCCTGATCAATTGCATACTTCACAAAGAAACCGATACCAAGCACCAGGATACCAATCCCTATTTTATTTGCCAGGTTCTCACCAATGAATTTTTCAAGATCGGGATTACGCTCAAAGAAGCCAGGCTTGCGTGGAGCGGGTGGTATATATGGTCTTTTCGTTTCCGCTTTTGCTGCCTCTACAACGGGATAGTCTATTATTTCAACCGGAGTTTGTATCACTTCAGGTTCCGCGATGGGGACTTCTTCAATCTGTACTTTCTCAATTACAATTTCCTTCTTCTCCTCAACCACCGGTATAATAACCGGTATGGCCTGTTCAATCGGTTTTTCCGGAGCGACAGACTTTTCTTCAGTCTTTATAACTGGAGTTTGCTCGATCGTTCTCGATTGTAATTTAACCAGGTCGCGCGCCAGGTGATCCATTTTTTGTTGAAGAACCTGTAACTGAGAAGAAAAACTATTCTTCACACTGATCAGCAAGATCAGCGTGATCAACAGGATCAAGAAAACTAAGAACAATAGGAATTCCATGTTCGACAGGGTAAGTAGGTTAGCGTGATAAGATTTAACGAATTCACAACAGTTTCGTAAGCTTCAATAGAGCAAGCTAAATATTCTTGACCATTGAAGTCAATTCAAAGATAACTAAAAAAGAAAAAGGCCATTTCAGATTACTGAAATGGCCTTTAAAGGAATGAATTATGCTTATTTCTTATGCTTTGTTACGAATGTAAGCACAGGGCGCTTGGAGTGGCTCACAACATCTTCAGCAATACTTCCTGCCAAAACGTGTGCAAAACCAGTACGGCCGTGTGTTGCCATTGCGATCAGGTCTGCATTAATGCTGTCGGCAAAGTACACGATACCTTCTTCTTCGCTGATATCATTGAATACGTTGATCGTATAATTCTTCAACTGAAGTTTCTTCGCGAAGCTTTCCATATACTTCTTCACTACAACATCGCGCTGAAAGTTAGAAGGAGTATTGATACGCACCAGGTGAATGGTAGAATCATAAACCTGTTGTGTCCTTCTTACGATGCGTGAGAATATTTCTTCATCCTTATCCATGGATGTTGCATATACAATATTCTTAAATTCTTTGCTGGCTGGTTTGTTGTGTACCGTTAACACTGGGCAATTTGAATGGCGTACAACTTTTTCGGTATTCGACCCGATGATCATTTGCTCCAGCGCTGAGCGGCCGGAAGTTCCCATTACAACAAGATCCACTTTATTCTCTACGATGATTGAGTTCATGCCATGAAACGGAGTTCCAATTCTAAGCTTCTGGCGCACCTTCAAACCATTGAATCTGGCATCAGTAGCAAATTTCTCCATTTGCTTCTTCGCCTTCTCGATCAGTTTTGCTGTAAATATCTTATCCTCCCAGTCACCACCGTAGCTTGCTTCTCCTTCAATGTTAATTGAGCCTTCAGTAGCTTCTTCAATTACGTGAAGTAAAGTGATCTCACCACCAGAACGTCTGGCAATGTCGGCAGCTACCTCCGCTGCAATGGTAGCAGGTTTGGAAAAGTCGGTCGGAACAAGAATTTTTTTCATAAGGATAGTTTACGTTAATCGTTTGCAATAAGGTAAAAGTAGCGATTTCGATTAAAATACAAAATGTATAATATCAGCATTCAGATGGGGGATAAGTCATATGATATGTTGTCGATATTATATATAGATACTATCCTATATCAACAGGCTATAAATAAAAAGGCCCTCCCTGAACGGGAAGGCCTTTATACGGTTAATGAATTTTCTTATTTCTTAGAAGCGAACAGTTTTAGTGTTACCTGCTTTGTCAGTTACTTCGAATGTCAGGGAACCTGTTACATTCTTCACTGTATAAAGCTGAGCAAAGTTACCTTCGATAGATTTGTTTTCACTGTGAACAAGATTGTTAGCAGCATCATAAATCTTAACGTTGATTTGCTCGTTTCCAGTTGATGATACAGATACCAAGAATTTGCCGTTTTCATTAGCTAATCTTGAGATGTGTACATTTTTAGGAGTTGCGCTTACTGGTTTATAGTTTACCTTCTCAGTTCTTTTACCAGTTGCATCGATCAACTCGATTGTATACTCACCAGCCTGAAGACCTGTGAAGTTCAATGGGCAGATAAAACCATCTGTACCAGTGAATGTTTCGGTAAATACTATTTCAGACTTAGTGTTATAAATATTCAATTTAATTTTTCCAGCGTTTTCAGCTTTGTAAATAACTTTGAATACTTCTGCACCTTTTACAGGTACTACAGCCAAACCTTTGTTGTTAGGCTCTTCCTTTCCAAGAGCCGCCACAGTTGCACTTACTACTACGAGTGCTGCAATGAAAAGTGATCTAGTTTTCATAATCGCTATTGTTTTGTTTTTGTTTACTGATACAAATGTAACGCGAGAGTATAACATAAGGCCGAGTGTTGTAAGGAAACATTTTATTTAACTATAAATAACGTTTGCGGAATTTTCAGAGGAGAATTCAATCAAAAAACATAATGAAGCTATACTGCAAACGCTATCAGAAGAATTTATTTTAATACAACGTTTGCGCTACAGGTCTTTATAGCGTCTTTTAAAGCAAAAGAAGGTATCCTATAGCCAGGATACCTTCTTCCATCTTATTCTAAAAGACGCTACGTTTCTAAAATGTTATTCGCTAATACGAGAGAACTTTGATATTTCCTTCTTTATCTGTGACCTGAAACGAAAAATTACCCTTGAGTTTATTCAAATTATATACTTTGGCAAAGTCGTGAGCGGTCTCCAGCAATTCCTGGTAAATCAATTGATTCTTCTCGCTATAAATCTTAATCGTAAGTACATCATATGCTTTATTTGGAACAGCGAGTATAAATTTATTATCAGAACCGGCTATACGCGTCAGGTGGGCAAGCTTTTCAATCGGCTTAATGCCATGCAATATAGTTTGTGTCTGTCGCTGCGTACCATCCCAAAGCTCAAGTATATATTCACCGTATTCCAACTGCTCAAAATTATAGGGCCGCATAAAGCCATCGGTTTTACGAATCGTCTCTGTATATACAAGCTGCTTTCTGGAGTTGAAAATAGAAACCTTTACATCCAATGACTTTACACCTTTATAGTATACATGAAAGCTTGTTCCTTTTTTCATGATGCCAACACCGCTGGCGGGTGATGGATTCTCAGGGTCGTGCGCGAATACTACGCTGCTCATAATTAACAGCGCTGCTAAAACTAACAAGTTCTTTTTCATAAGGGTCTTTATTTATATATACCCGTAAGACGACCTGCTATATCATTATGTTGCAGCGCAAACGTTAAATATTGTTAACGTTTGTAACCCAAAGGGTAACATTCAAGAAATGTAAAAATTGCGTCTCAAACGGAAATACCGTGAGAAGGATTCAAGAATATAAAATATAGATTGAAAAAGAATTTTAATTCAGATGGTAAACATCCTTGCTCTTCTCTTCACTGCTGAGTAAGTGTAACTGATAGCGGATTCGCGTTAACAGAAACTGGTCGATCTTTCCATCAGCCAACTGCAGGAATTTATAGCGGTCGTTTAGATCGAGACTCAGCTCGCAGGCCACCTGGTATATAGAGAAAGGAGTGGCGTGGTTATTAATATTACGACTCTTTAAGTATTCAAGAAACAACTCGTACAACGGCAGCGCTGGCATACGTGCGAGGTCAACGCTCTGAAACTTCACATCGCCTCCCGGGTACATCTTGGTTTTATAGGTACGTGCGAGCTTCTCCATAATGAATACATCTTCACACTTCACTATAATATCAGACTCGCCACCAGGATAGCGTTTAATAATACTTTCCACGCGCATAAGCGATCCGATACTGGCGAGATTCATCTCATGACTGAAATAGATCCCGAAGGTTATATCATCCGTTTCTGCGTCTTGTAAAAGTTGTTTATAGCGCGGTTCAAAAATATGGAGAGGTACCAGTTCGCCTGGTATTGGCAGGATCGCCAGTGGAAATATTGGAATGTGAACGGTCTCACCCATATCAGTAAAACAAATCTTTCAGCAATTAGTTAATATTCTATTAAATATTGTGGATTAACACCGAAACGCTCCTGGAGTTTTTTATAGCCTGGCAAAAAACTCAGATTTATTATAAAAGAGAATCCAGCAACCTTGGCACCAACACTTTCTATTAACTCCCCGGCAGCACTTGCTGTACCACCTGTAGCAAGTAAGTCATCTTGTACTAAAACCTGCCAGCCCGGTTGAATAGCATCTTCATGCATTTCGATACAGGCGGTGCCGTATTCGAGATCATACTCCCTTCTCCTTACTTTATAGGGAAGCTTGCCTGCTTTACGAATAGGTATAAATCTGCAGTTCAACTCGTGTGCGAGAATAGAGCCGAATATAAATCCGCGCGCTTCCACGGCAGCAATGGCATCGATCTTCTGCGATTGAAAATCATTCTTTAATTGACGTGCAATCTCATGCATCAATGATGGATCGGCTAACACTGGAGTGATGTCTTTGAAAACAATTCCAGGCTTAGGATAATCCTGAACATCCCGGATAGCGTGTTTGATCTTCTCAGAAAGCTGCATGTATTGTATTTTTAAAAGATCAAAAGTAAAACTCCCGCGCAACAGTCCAACTATAAAGTGGTGTAAGGCTAAGGTTTATTTCAAGCCATCGCTTTTTTAAAGGCTGCCGGTAAGAAGTCAATGACATCTGACGCAATAAGCGATATCATACCTTTCTCACGGGCAGCAAGATCTCCTGCGAGGCCGTGAAGATAAACACCGGTAACAGCAGCATCTACGGAAGAGTAACCTTGTGCGAGTAAACCAGTCAGAATTCCCGTAAGTACATCTCCTGTTCCGCCAGTAGCCATACCGGGATTACCCGTTGAATTAAAATATACCATGCCATCAGGCGATGCGATGGATGTATAGGCTCCTTTTAAAACGACAACAGATTTTAATTGTTTCGCAAGCGCCTTTTGTTTTTCGAGGCGATCGAAATCATCCGACCACTTTCCTACTAATCTTTCAAATTCCTTTGGATGGGGAGTAAGTATACTTCCCGGAGAAACAGTACGAAGTAATTCGCGATTGGCAGATAGTATATTTAATCCATCTGCATCAATAACCATTGGCTTTCTGAAATCTTCCAATAGTTTACCAAACGCTTTTATGGTAAGTGCATCCTGACCCAGACCAGGCCCTACCCCTACCGTTGTATATTTATCGAGCGAAGGAAGCGTTGTTAAAAAATGCTCGTGTGCATCAACATCCACCATCGCTTCAATAAGCGAAGTTTGCACGATACTATATCCACATTGAGGAATATGCAGCGTAAGCAAGCCCACGCCTGCATGGAGCAACGCCCTGCCTGACAACACCGCAGCCCCTATCTTTCCATAACTACCTGCAATCAGCAAAGCATGACCGTACGTGCCTTTGTGATCGAATTTAGAACGGGGCTTTAATATTCTGCGGATATACTTCGAGGTAAGGTAAAAATGAGAAGATGATATTTCTTTAATGAATGCTTTACTAAGCCCTATATCTACCAGGCACCACTCTCCTACAGAGGCATGATTAGCAGGTAAAAAAAAGGCGAGTTTTGGCAATTGAAAAGAGATCGTGAAGTCTGCCTTAAAAATTTCTCCCTGTGACAGTTTATCCGTCTGCAATCCTGAGGGTATATCTACTGCTATGCGGATCACATCCGCCTGATTCATTTGTTGAATGATGGCTGCCTGTATTCCTTCCGCAGGGCGCGAAAGACCTGAACCGAAAATAGCATCGATTACTATATCATATCTACTGAACAAATCACTGTCGGTTGACGCTATCTCTATTACTTCCACCTTGCCTTTGAGTCTTTCAAGATTTGTTTTAAAATCTTCTGTGTCCGTGCCCCCACGAATCAATAACACACTTACCGGATAGCCCCACATTTTCAACAGCCGTGCTATACCTAATCCATCGCCACCGTTATTTCCAGTACCACATACAATCGCGACCTTTTGCGTTTCGTCAAACCGCTCTGTGAACCAACCTACAAAAGCACGACAGGCGCGCTCCATGAGATCAATGGAAGATATAGGTTCATGTTGAATAGTGTAGGCATCCAGTGCGCGTATTTGTTGTGCTGAAAGTATCTTGATCATGTCTGAAACTCTTTTACTGTTGCTTGCTAAGCTTAAAAAATATTTGCAGAGTATTGATTACCGATCTACCTCTCCCATTACAACATCAATCGATCCTATAATTGCAATCAGGTCCGCCACAAGAATTCCCTTCGAGATCTCCGGTAGCACCGAAAGATTTACAAAGCTGCACGAACGACACTTGCACCGGAAAGGTATATCACTGCGTCCATCCGCGCGAAAGAAAAAACCGAGCTCTCCCTTTGGTATCTCACCACGTATATAGAAGTCTTGCGCTTTAGGTCTGATCTTCTTGGGCACAAGCGCCTGTGGATCAAAGTCACGTGTGCGTGTATGCTCTCCGGTAAGTTTATCCAGACATTGCTCTACAATCTTTAGCGACTCGTACAACTCCAGGTAGCGCACATAAGTTCTATCCCAGCAGTCGCCAACCTGTCCCATCTTGCCCTCTCCTATAGGTATATCAAAATCCAATTCAGGGTATACTGAATATCCATCGACTCTCCGCAGATCGAAACGTAACCCGGAGGCACGAAGTATAGGCCCGGTTACACCGGCATTCACGGCAAGGTCAAGCGGCAGTACTCCTACATTCGCAGTACGGTCAATAAAAATCTTATTCGAGATCAGAACCGTTTCAAGTTCTTTCAATTTAGGCTTTATATATTTTACAAATTCACGACAACGATCTTCAAAGCCAACCGGTACATCATAAAACAATCCACCGATCCATATATAGTTATAAAGCAGGCGCGCACCAGACGCCCATTCCAGTAATCGTAAAATATGCTCGCGATCCCGCATGAGCCAGAAGAAGGGCGAAAAGGCCCCTATATCCATTCCATAGGTACCGATCGCTATAAAATGTGAAGCGATACGATTCAACTCAGCCATCAATACACGGACATACTCTACACGCTTCGGTATCTGATTTTCGATTCCCAACATCCGTTCAACACCCATCGCATATATATGTTCATTGCTCATGGCAGCAACATAATCGAGGCGATCAACAAAAGGTATCACCTGATTGTATGGAAGATTTTCGGCATGCTTTTCAAAACAACGGTGCAGGTACCCGATGTGGGGAACAACCTCATTCACGATCTCACCATCCATCAATACCTCCAGGCGTAACACACCATGTGTAGACGGATGTTGTGGCCCGAGGTTGATAATCATCTCCTCCGACCGAAGGTTCTCCGGCTTTAATTTATTCGGCTCCGAGCGTGCTAAATTTCCTTCCCTATATTTATACTGTACCCGATCTGTTGGCATGGCTATATTTTTTAAAGTTTCAAAGTTGTAAGCTCAGCATTGAGCTATAACTATCAACTTCCATTTTCTATTTAATACTCGATTTTGATGTCACGATAGTATTCCTGGTGCTTGTAATCTTTTCGCAAGGGATATCCTTCCCAGTCGGCCGGCATTAATATTCTACGCAAGTCCGGATGATTTGTAAATACGATACCATACATATCAAACACTTCGCGCTCCATCCAGTCCGCAGATTTCCAGATGTGCGTTACTGAATCAATGACAGAATTCTCACGTGGCATAATAACTTTCACCATCAGGTGAAAATTATAGGGAATGGAGTATAAATTATAAACCACTTCCATCGTGCCGGCTTGTGGGCCATTATCTATACCAGTAATACAGGAAAGCATATCAAAGTATGTGGATGTATTCTGATGAAGCACCTGCAGCACTTCAGTCAGTTTTGTCTTATCCACTATAATTGCATGGGGAGTACTGGCGCGATCGATCTTAATCTGATCAGCCGTGACTATATCCGAAAGCAAGGAAACAATTTCATCAATCGTCATAGGAAAATTATTATACGAACCGATCCACGATCTGTTCAGTAATCAAAATTAAATTATTTGAATCGAATGTGAGTTACTTATAGTGATATAGTTTTCACACTGCTGTATGCACCGGCAAGCAATCTCATAATTATTTTTCCAGCAATAGCTTGTTGTATTATAAAACCCGCTTACCTTTGCACAGCATTTCACCTCCATTATGTTTTATTTAACGAGGGCGAAAATTATGTTGGTACTTAGATTACATATCCCCAAATAACAGCCACGGTAAGTATTTTACCGGATCGGGCCAGGCATTTTCAAGCCAAAATTTAATAACAAAAATTCAGGCATAGTTTGTCAGGAGTAGCGTGTGTTCGCTTTACACTTTGGTGTATCGTTCAACACAATTATACTTTATTGCGCTGCAGTAAAGGAATATACCTCTTGCCTATACTTTGCCCTATGTAAACTTTTATGGGCAAACATAAGATCAATATAAAAGACCTTCAGGTCATCAGCTTTTCAACGGACGTTGCAAGAAGTCTCGCCTTAAACATTATGAACAGGCACTTCAAGCATACACCGAATGAAGAGAAATTAAAATTAATAGCCGATGTACTCGAGCACCCGCAGCTGTATACACAGCACGCAACGCTCAGTATACTGGCACACAAACTTCTGAATATAACCAGCACTATAAATATAGGGCAAGCGTATGATTTGGAAGATGATGCCAAACATTTCGATGTATTTGGCAATAAGCATATCGAGGGAAATGCGATCCGGCAAATGGAAGTTGCCATGCGATTACCGATTGCAGTAAAAGGTGCTCTGATGCCTGACGCGCATCAGGGATATGGTCTGCCCATTGGTGGTGTATTAGCAACACACAACGCTGTGATTCCATATGGTGTAGGGATGGATATTGGTTGTCGCATGGCGCTCAGCATTCTGGATCTACCCGGGAGTTATACCGAGCATCGTGCGTATGAATTGAAGAAAGCTCTGCAAAAAGACACGCACTTCGGTAATGAAGGCGGACTGGAGCAATCGCAGGAGCACGACATTCTCGACCATCCGGATTTCCAGAAAACAGATCTACTGAAACGTCTGCATGGTAAAGCTGTGAGACAACTCGGCAGTTCGGGTTCAGGAAATCATTTCGTGGAGTTCGGTATAGTTGAACTTCATGAAGGCAATACACTTGATCTTCCTTCTAGCCGATATGCAGCTATACTCTCTCACTCCGGCTCGCGAAGCTTGGGTGCGAACATCGCTCAACATTATACAAATATAGCGATGGATCACTGCAAACTTCCGCGTGAAGCAAAACAGCTTGCATGGCTCACAATGGACAGCGCTGAAGGTGAAGAGTATTGGCTCTCGATGAATCTTGCGGGAGAATATGCGAAGGCATGTCACGAGCGCATTCATCACAACTTGGTCAGAACTCTGGAAGTAAAAGTTCTTAAGACGATTGACAACCATCACAACTTTGCGTGGAAGGAACACCTCGCGGATGGCAAAGAGTATATTGTCCACAGAAAGGGTGCCACACCGGCAGCGCAAGGTATATATGGTGTGATTCCCGGAAGCATGATCGCTCCCGGATTTATAGTTCGGGGTTTAGGAAACGAAGCTTCGCTAAATTCAGCAGCGCATGGCGCAGGCAGAAAGATGTCCCGACAAAAAGCAAAAGACTCTACTACGATGGGCAGCATGAAAAAATTGCTGCAATCAGAAAAAGTACTACTCCTGGGAGGCAGTCCTGAAGAAGCACCCGGTGCGTATAAAGACATCGAGGCAATTATGAACAGCCAGCATACGCTGGTAAACATTGAAGGTAAATTTCATCCGAAGATTGTTCGGATGGCGAAAGATTAAGGTTATGGAAACATTGTATAAACACATTGGATTACTAGAAAAGAAAAAACGAATCGAGGCGATCACGGTTCAATTGAAGGAACGCTTTATTGGATTGGACAATGTCATTGACGAGATCATGTCTTTAATGATGCCGTGGTATCTTTTTCCGGAAGCGCAGCTTAGACCTACCGTTATAAATTTATGGGGGCTAACCGGATCCGGCAAAACTGCATTGGTACAAGGCATTATAGAACTGCTTGAACATCGTAAACTATATACTCACATTGACATGGGTGAATTCGAGTCAGACTCTGCTGCGTGGATTAAAAATATATTCACAGACGATCTTGATTTCTTTCATCAAAAACCAGCGATCATTTGCCTGGATGAATTCCAGTTTGCCAGAACACTGGACACAAACCAGAGTGAACTTGGCAAGGACAAACTTCGTGTGGTATGGGATTTACTGGACTCTGGGAAGATCAATTACATTCCCAGGAATAGTACGTATTACTTGTTCCGTGCAGACTCGTGTATCAAAAAGTTGGATAAAGCCGCCAAGGCCGGGGTTGTGATCGAGCAGGGCGAAATTGTAGCCGGAGAAGAAATATTCGTAAAGCTTTTTGAAACATTTTACTTCGATCAGTATGATCGCTACAATGAGCCTTTAGATAAATCATATTTTTTATCAAAGGATTTCGTTGAAGGTATATATGGCTTGTTTGATTATGACGAGTTCTCCAAAGACTATATCCGTCAGCGTATAAAAACATCTTCCTTGGAAGAGTTGAGAATATTTATACTCGAAGGGATGAAAACACGCCCTGCCACGAAGGAGCTTGATATGTCGCAGTCACTCATCTTTGTCCTGGGAAACCTGGATGAAGCGTATCCAATGAGCCATAGTATGAATCCGGACATAAGTGCTGATGATTTTTATCAGGCTACTACACACATCAGCATTGCTACTATAAAAAGTGCTTTGCGAAAAAGATTCAGGAGCGAGCAGATTGCACGATTGGGGAACAATCACATCATCTATAAGTCGTTTAAGAATGCTCACTTTCGGGAATTGATAGAACGCGAGTTGGCACGGGTAGGAAAATTCGTTCATACAACGTTTGGATGGTGTGTTGATTTTGATTCTTCGGTGGTTGATATAGTATATGCTGAAGGAGTGTTTCCATCACAAGGTACACGTCCTGTATTTACCACTATAAAAAACCTGGTTGAATCCAGGATCAGTAAAATTGTAATGGAGATCGTTGACAAAAACCTGACTGCCGGCACTATTCATTGGTACTATGCCGAAGAATATTATTTATTTGAGATCTGCGATGTGAATGGCAAGTATATACATTCGTTTCTCGATGTGGTTAACCTAAAAATCGACAACCTGCGGAAGACCACCAGCAAGAGTACACAAGCTCATACCGGTATACATGAAGCAGGGCACGCAATTCTTGCCGCTCTCACGTTGCGCATCATCCCATCCGTTGTAGTCTCTAAAACTGCTTCCGATGATGGTGAAGGATTTTGCATGATCAACTTCCCGGACGGCCCTATGACAAAGGACACCATCCGGAAAGATATAATTCTGACCTTGGGTGGATATGCAGCGGAGAAGCTGATCTTCGGTGAGGAGCATACATCTTCCGGTGTACAGCATGATATTGAAAATGCTACCGAGCTTGCTAATCGGGCGGTGCGTAAATACGCGATGGGAAGTGATCCGATCTATATTACACAGCCATACTCAAACAATAACGACAGCTTTTATCATAGCGAAAAGTATTCGCAGGAGGCTATACGTGTCATCAAAGAGTGCCTGCAGGAAGCTGAGCGAATATTGCGTAAAGACAAACTCCTGTTGCTAAAGATGGGGTCCTACCTTACTACACATTCACGCATGGACGAAGGTATGATCGCGGACTTCATCAAACGCTATAGCACGGAAGAATGGGTGCGTACAGAAGGTTTCATCCAAAAAGACGAATACTATACCTTTGATAATACATTGGAGTTGCAGATCAAAGAACTGGAGCTACCTTCCACAAAGTATCTGGAGGTTGAAATGATATAGTCAATACAAGGCAAAGAAATCACAGCACGCTGGCGTTTCTTTGCCTTTTTTATTACATCTCATTAATCCGCTCGGGGTATATATTAATTTTAATAACTTTAACATTCAATTACCGAATCATGCAAGGAGAATATAGAACGGCAAAGGGCTGGAGGGTCTTCATATATATATCCGCTCCGATATTAATTACAGCTTTTATTGTCACGGGTATTATGCCCTTCACATTTGAAGGCTACGATGCAACCGTAACTATCGTATTAGTCGTATTCTCCTTGAGTATGATAGCCCTTTTTTCCTACGGGCTTATCGATACCATTAAAGGGAAATTTGTGATTAAACAAGATCACCTGTTGTCGGTCACTGTGTTCGGATCTAGAGCATTGAAGTTCGATGGAATCAGAGGATATAGAGTAGATCAGAACTATATTCACATTATCCCGATAGACGCGCACCAAAAGAAACTTAAGGTAAGTACCTATACAGAAAAATCACAACAAATAACAGACTGGCTTTCGACAAGATACCCGGAACTCGATACGCTGGAAGCACTAGAAGAAGAAAAAAATATACTGGATGACTTCTCTTTTGGAATATCGAAACAAGCCAGAGAATACAAATTAGGTGAAGCAAAGCGAATCGCAAAGATCACCAACGCAACAGGCTTTATCTTATTTCTGTGGATAACATTCTATCCTTTGCCCTATTCAGTCGCCATATCTCTGGGCATAGTTTATCCTATGCTTGTCATGGTGACCCTATATCTATACCGGGGACTCTTGAGAATGGATGAACGTAAAAATAGCGCATACCCTTCTGTTGTGTCCGGCTTCCTAATGGCAGGACTGGGTCTGTCGCTCCGAGCGTTGATGGATTTTAATATCCTGGAATACAAACAGCTTTGGATAACCGCCGGCATAGTCGCAGGATTGCTATTTATCCTGATTATTGCATTAACTAAATTACCAGAATTCAAAACCTGGGAGGATTACTTTGCGATACCTACCATCATCATCGTGGCAAGTTCATACAGCTTCGGAGCCTATACACTTGCAAACTGTACGTATGACGAATCAATACCTTTATACTATAACAGTGAAATTCTGGATAAAGAAATGACTTCAGGAAAAACCACTTCTTACTATTTCACCGTAGTCTCCTGGCATGGAACAAATGAAATCAAAAAGATAAAAGTTAGCGCAGATGAATATAGCAGCGCGAATGCAGGTGATCACATTACCATTTATGAAAAAGAAGGTCTTTTCAAGACACCATGGTATTTTGTGATGCTTCAGGAATAGATATACCATCCTATCCATAGAACCCCGAGAATCTCATTGTAACTTCTTTAAGAATTTTTCGTTTGCAACGCACAAGTGTCCTATATTTGTGCACTATAAAATTGTTTCACCCTTAACCAGAGGGACTTTAAAAATGCTCGTCTTGTAATACTATATTATCGCAAAAAGACTCCTTAATCACAAGGAGATGAAACAGTACTGCGATCACTCAAACTTAACCTGATATAATTGACTCTTGAGGATTCTGTCTTCAATGCTCCGCTATATACAGGATAATCACTTTCATTTTCTTTACTTTTAATTACAAGACGTATGAGTATTTCCAAAAAATATGGAAGAACCTATCATTATCCCTTTTCGCCTGGCACAACCAGCGATGACCGCATTCACCATGACTATTGGGTAGATGTAAGCAGAATAAAATCAATTGTCCATACAGAAAAACTGGATGGAGAAAACAATTGCCTGAGTCGCTATGGCGTTTTTGCAAGGTCGCACGCTGCTTCCACGGTATCACCGTGGACACAAGCGATTCGTGAGCGTTGGGAGTTGATAAAAAATGACCTTGGTGACATCGAAATATTTGGCGAGAACCTTTACGCGGTTCATTCGATCGAGTATAGGAAACTCGAACATCATTACTACGTGTTCGCTATTCGGGTTCAGGATGTGTGGCTTAGCTGGGAAGAAGTGAAATTCTATGCAACCTTGTTTGATTTTCCTACCGTGCCTGAATTAAAAATAGTGAAGCCGGATAGTGAAGCTGTTTTCCGTCATGATGTAGTCAGCTTTACGAAGCAAGTCAGTGTATTAGACTCGATCGATATACTCACAGAGAAATCATGTACTTGCGAAGGTATAGTCAGCCGAAATGCAGATGAATACCCCGTGGAAGATTTCAAACATCACGTCTTAAAGTATGTCCGTAAAGGACATGTAAAAACGGATGAACATTGGACACGCCATTGGCGAAGAGCAAAGCTGCAGTGGGAATATCCACAAGTATAATTTTTAACTATTTGATTTATGAATTGGTCATTATCTAAAAATAAAGAATGGAGTCATCTTGAACAGCAATTCGATTGGGTTGCTGCCATGCGTGACGTCCCTCAGGATTCGCTATACCATGCGGAGGGAAATGTATCTGTACATACCCAAATGGTTTTGCAAGCATTAACAACCGATACTGCTTTTCAAAAACTGACAGAAGAAGAACGGGAGTTACTCTGGACAGCCGCATTACTTCATGATGTAGAGAAACGATCAACCACGGTAACGGAAGTGAATGGCAGGATCTCATCGCATGGTCATGCACGCAAGGGAGAGCTTACCGCACGCAGAGTTTTATACGAACACGGTATACCTTTTAAAGAACGGGAATATATAGCGGCCTTGGTTCGCTATCACGGACTTCCGCTTTGGATAATGGAGAAAAGAAATTCAGTAAAATCATTACTGGAAGCATCACTCCGAACAGACATGAAATTACTTTCATTGTTAGCCCGGGCAGATGTACGCGGAAGAGTTTGTGCAGATCAACGGAAACTCCTTGATCGCGTTGATTTTTTTGATGCTTACTGTGAAGAACAATCATGCTGGCATGAACCGAGAGTCTTTGCTACTGATAATGCAAAGTTTACGTACTTCCATAAGGAAGATGCGCATCCAGACTATATACCGTTTGATGACTTGAGAAGTACCGTTGTTATGCTTTGCGGATTACCCGGCATGGGTAAAGATCTGTATATAAAAAAGCATTACAGCAATTTGCCGATGCTGAGCCTTGATGCTATACGCAGAGCGCATAAACTAAAACCAGACGATGCATCTGCAACAGGCTGGGCTGTTCAGCTGGCAAAGGAACAAGCACGCGAGTTTCTTCGTAAAGGTGAATCCTTTGTATGGAATGCCACGAACATAACGCGCCAGATGCGGACGCAATGGATCGATCTGTTTGTGGCTTATAAAGCTCGCATTAAGCTTATATACATTGAAGTGCCCTACCATGAGTGGCTGAAGCAAAACAACGATCGCGAGTATGCAGTGCCTCAATCTGCCATGTTCCGGTTACTTCAAAAGCTGGAAGTTCCTTCAATTTATGAAGCGCACGAAGTTGTATATCATGTATAGGTCAAGTAAAGAAAAAGGCTTCACGGAATACCGGAAGCCTTTTTCATATATAGTACACAACGACTTATTCGGAACTCAACCAGAACCAATGAATCCACGAATAGTGTATTTATAGAAGGGTAATGCATGAGGCTCGAACTCATAAACACAAAATCCACAATTTTGCCGCTGATCCAGTTTGCGTTACATCACCATAATGTCGGAGTGTCTGATGCTACCGAATCACTCCGAAGTTGTAGGGTAACCTGGATTCGAACCAGGGGCCTCCTGCTTCCAATGCAGGCGAGGATGACCAGACTCCTCCATTACCCTATATAGTATATCTAATAAAAAAGCCTCCGTGGTCGGGAGGCTTTTATGATTGTTAATGCTATAGCTTTGCATTACCTGTCATCAGACATATAGTCTGGGCCTTCCAATTTTATCGGGACGATGCGGGTGATACGGATTATATACTCTCATATGATACAGTGTTTTAACTATACGTTCTTCTTAGCATTTTGTTACCTATCAGGTAACATTATTTAAAACAAAATATTGTGGCGCGAAGGGCTTTAACCTCGATCTTTCCATAGCAGTGGTTTATCGCTACGAAACGCATTTATCAGCGACTATGCTATCACGCCACCGGCATCATATACCAGATATCAAAGATTTACTTCTCCATCCGATGTACCTGCCCTATGTGGAGATTCCTGGTAACGCTCCAGGTCCTTAGCTTTTTCAGAACTATGCTTCTACTCAGTTAGCTTAATCTCCGTTCAATCTGAACACTTACTATTTATACATAGCATTGATATACTATATAATTGTCCAGCCACACGGTAACGATCCGTGTTCTTCCCGTTAAAAGCGGGAAGCATCACCTTAATGCTTTGGCTGGATATACTTATCTCCAGCTTCCTTGTTTGATTCCATACGTTTAATAATTTATACCTATACTAATAATGTCGAGGTGGAAGGGATCGAACCCTCATGTACCAATTATGGTTTCGACACGATATAAGCGTGAGCCGATACACCTCGTTTTTCAAAAACTCACCCGGCTGGAATTGAACCAGCCACAAGAACTCCTTTTCGGATTTCTCCGCCTCCCAGGGACATGCGGGTGTTATTACGCAATCCGGCAGATCATTTACACGCGCGTGTAAACTCTTGCACTATATATAGCACAACTGCCGGATATTTGCGGATATAGATGGGCATGATCCACCGACCCAGGCGTTAACAGCGCCTTGCTCTACCAACTGAGCTATATATCCTCTGAAAAAGCAATAAAAAAACCCCGGGAGATTGTCCCGGGGTTCACTTTGATACTCTGATTATATATTTCTATATATAGTCAAATCCGCCCGGGGAAATCCAAAAATTCTTCTTCGGCATAAAGCGTATGCTATGCTGGTTTGAAGAATTTGAATAAAATATATTTATACCGGGTTTCATTTTGTTCTTGTCTAATTGTAATGCAAATATAGAATAACTTTTCATATGTTACCCAGTGGGTAACAATATTTTTTTACTTTTGCATCCCTCAACTATAACACGTTGAATTTTTCATGATCGTATCGATTCGTCATAGTACATTAAAAAGTCTCTTCGAGAAAGGAACAGCTCCTGGTATATCCGGAGAGTTGAAAGACTCTTTATTACTATGGCTTTCCGTGATCCACGCCGCAAATGATCCGCGCGATCTTTCAATCAACAATGTCAGTACCTTGGAAGAAGACACTGCAGGGTATCGCCTTGCAATACCAGGCATCGGAACATTTTCGTTTCGCTTTGTTGACGGAGAGATACGACAATTAAATTTTAAGAAGGAACCAAACTAAGTATCTATGTCACGCATGCACAGCCCCGCTCACCCCGGCCAGATCCTTGAAGAGCTATATATAAAGCCTCATCAACTGGCCATCACGGAAGTGGCGGGAGCGCTGGGTATTGCGCGGAAAAATCTCTATGCTATATTAAAAGGAGACTATGCTATATCTGTAGAAATGGCCTTTAAGCTCAGCAAAGCCTTCGACACCACTCCGGAATTCTGGCTACAGGCACAACTCCACTTTGATCTGGCAAAAGGATATAAAGAATCCGCAAGCATGAAAATAAAAAGCCTTATTCCGAAATCTACCAAAAACATTAAATAGAATTTATCTCCTGTTTCTCCGCCCATTGTAATCCGCCGGGCAACTCTGCAGTATTAAATTCAAGATGTATAACTCTCCGGTGCCTCTGACTAGTCGCCTTGGATGAAGAATGAAGCAGTAAGGGCTTCATGATCTGTATACCGCACGCTTCTACATCACATATATAAGGAATACTGTTCTGTGATATCAGGTTTATTTCATCATCCGAAAGTTTCTTGTTATGCGAACCCGGTATAACTTTTAACGCACCATTCGTTTCATCGGTATCATCCAGGTGTATCCGAATTGTAAATGTACTCTTGAGAATTTCTTCCGGAGGACAAACGCCATGCACGCCGAACTTTTTCGTCCAGCCTGTAAATCCATCCTGTTCAATCTTCGTACTCACATTTATAGTTAGATCCTGATGCCAGGTAACGTACCAATTGGAATCTGGTGTTTTATCAAAGTAAATAGCTTTGGTTAAGAATAAGTCGGGATTAATTTTGTCTATAATCTGCAGCAGGTTCGCATTGAAGATTATTCCTTTTAATTCAGGAATTTCCTGCAAAAGATTACGGATTGCATGCGTATCCTCAGGAAGATCTTTGATTTTAAAATAACTCGAAATTTGTCCTCTTAGAGTAGTAATTTCTTTTTTACTATATACATGACGCAAAATCATAAAGCCTTTATGCGTCAGCTTTCCGATGCTGCTTTGCAGAGAAGCATTGCTGAATTCGTATTGATATAGATCCAGTGCACGCGCAAATATATCTTTAATTCTTCGCTTCAATCTTTCAGGGGCAAGCACCTTTACACGTTCACCGAATCCCAGTATTTCTCTTTCCAATTCGAAATTTAGCTGAACACGTAACGAAATAATAACACCATCCTTTAACGTCTCTACAACTTCCTGCGAATGGTGCAAGGGTTTGGTAAGTATATAAGGAGCCGTTTCCAGATCAGCTTGCAACAAAACTTTTTCCACCGGTCCGTTCGGATTTACGGTCACGCCAACAACATCATGAAGAAAGTTGGGCAAATTAAAATCGTCCTTGGAAACATACCGAACATCGCATTCGCCAATGCTGACTATGCGATCAAGCGCTAAGGTAAGTATAGGTGTGTTCTTTTTCTTTACGCCTATCACAAACCAACGGTTCCTATACTCCTTTAAATAATAAGGATGAAAGTGAAATGTACTGGAAGCTCTCGCTTTAAATGATTGGTAACAAAGTTCCAGCGCACACTTCTTGATGATGGCTTGATATAGTGTGTCGATATACTCAAGTCCCCTCAGATTATCATTCTTTTCAAAATCGATAACCGGCTCCTGGTTTGTTTTGGCAGCATATATTTTATTTTCAAGGCGTTGCACCATACCGCTTAATTCCTGAAAGTGACTGAATCCTTTAAATTGACGAAGGATCTCTACCACTTCCGTGAGTTTACCCAAATCCTGATCCGTCAGTGGAATATTGGTTATCGAGTAATCCGGATCTTCGTAACGATAATATTTTTTCTCTTCTACAACTATAGGAGCATTATATCCCAGTTTATCGCTGCGCATCATCTGGATATCCATCTGTACCGTACGCTTGCTGACACCTTTATCTATACCTTCATATTCATATAGAGTATCCGAGCAAGCCTCCACAAGGTCTTCCAAAGTCCAGCGTCTGTACCTGTTCTTCAGGCAATTATCTATTGTTCTATAGCGGATAAGCGCGTTACGGTTGACAGGCATTGTAAAAATTTTCAGAAAAAACGGAAAAAAAATTCACTACGCAAAAAGGCTGCGTAGTAGCCCTGCTATTTTGAATCGTTAATTAAATGTAAGGGTTATGAGATTCAATGTGTTCCGCAAAGCAAAAAAGGCTGTAACAAACTACGAAGACGCAAAAGCATTTACGATGGATGTGCGCACAGATTTATATAGCGCGGTGGTTACAACGTCCCTTAGCGATAAGTTTTATGAGTCTGCTGATAATCGTGTGGATCGTATCCGCGCATTGATTGCTAAAAACGATCCGGCATTTGTAGCCCAGCTTGCTATCTATACCCGTTCTAAAATGTATATGCGTAGCATGCCGTTGGTATTGGCCGTAGAGCTTGCAAAGATTCCATCTACGAATGGAGTAGTCCGCAATGCAGTTAAAGGTGTAGTACAACGTGCCGATGAGATCATGGAGTTGCTGGCATACTATCAAGTGGCGAACCAACGCACGGGGACAAAAAAATTGAATAAGCTTTCGAAGCAGATTCAGCATGGACTTTCTGATGCATTCAATCGGTTCGATGAATACCAATTTGCTAAATACAATCGGGCAGCCGAAATAAAGTTGAAAGATGCGTTGTTTCTGGTTCACCCAAAAGCAGCGAACGAAATACAGCAAGGTATATTTGATAAGATTGCTAAAGATATACTCGAGATTCCATATACCTGGGAGACAACGTTATCGGCACTGGGACAAAAAAAATTCGCGAATGAGCTTGAAAAACAAAATGCTTTCAGGACTACGTGGGAACAATTGATCTTCAGTAAAAAGTTAGGCTATATGGCCTTGCTTCGTAACCTACGAAATATTCTGGAGGCCGGAGTTTCTGTTGAAGCTATAGATCATGTATGCGCAACTTTGTCCAATGGCCATGCCGTTGCTCAAGCGAAACAGTTACCATTCCGGTTCCTGGCTGCATACCGTGAAGTAAAAGTTCTGCAATCAGAGTTCGTTCCAAAAGTACTTGATGCCTTGGAGCTGGCTGTTGAACATAGCGCTATAAATATACGTGGATTTAAAAGCAATACTTCTGTAGTTATAGCGTGTGATGTATCCGGCTCTATGCAAAAGTCTATTTCTGCCAAAAGCAAAATAATGAACTATGATATAGGACTGATGTTGGGCATGCTGTTACAGTCACGTTGTGAACGCGTGCAAGCCGGTATATTTGGCGATACCTGGAAAATTATTCATGTATCCCGAAGAAATATACTCGCTAATGTTCAGGAGTTTTACGAACGTGAAGGTGAAGTGGGCTATGCTACCAATGGATACCTGGTATTGAAAGATTTGATAAACCGGGGTCAGGTGGTGGATAAGATCATGATGTTCACCGATTGCCAATTGTGGAACAGCAACGTCGTTGATCATGTACCGCAGCATAGCATTACTTCTTTATGGATGCAGTACAAAAAGCTTGCTCCAGCCGCACGGTTGTATTTGTTCGATCTGGCAGGCTATGGTAATACACCCATCGATATTCGTAATGATGATGTATACCTGATTGCAGGATGGTCTGATAAAATTTTCGATGTGTTAAAAGCATTGGAAGATGGCGAGAGTGCCCTCGCTGAAATTGAAAAAATAGAATTGTAAAAAGCTGCCCTCCCCTTCTGATGTGAAGGGGAGGTTAAAAAGAAATTAAACAAACGAGGATGTCGTAGAAGCGGGTTACTTCGCTCCGCATGATGGGGAGGAATCACACATCCGTCCAGTACGGAAAAGTTTTCCGGGTTCGAATCCCGGGCAGCACGCCCCTATACTTGCTTCGCCTTTACTCCTTGATTTTTAAGATATGAGAGATGCCGTAGAATGGAAATTCTTCGCGGTGACCATTGGTTCGAATCCAATATCTGATTCTATCAGATTGAATCCATACGAACATCGCTCTTTCATAAAAAAGGTGCCGTACATGAGAGTTACTTCGACTGTAAATCTAAAAGCCTCTCGTGGTCTTTTTGCCCTTTAAAATATCTTGATGAAAAACCAGTGCCGCTGATTGCGGCACTTCTATTTTTCCAGCTGAGGATGTGTTGTTCCTTCTCCCTAACAGGATATATAAGAACGCTAAAAAAATACTGACGATTCTGTTTACTTGAATCTCGGTTGATTTCTTTTGGATGTAATAATTTACACGCAAAATAATCCCGGTTCGAATAGAAATTTTTAACCTACGTGTTGATTTTACTGATTGAAGGTTTTGCGTTCTCCATATTGAAGCTTGTTATAGTGCTTCAATTTCTTTTTACCATTCGAAGTTCTGTACGCAGGTTTATCAGAATGACACGCTGAAAGAGCGATGGCCATAACAATTATTGCAGCAAGGATTTTTTTCATGAGTTATCACGTTTTTTCCAATACACAAAGGTATCAATCAATTGTGTTATTTAGTAATTGGCTTGACGCTTCCAGAAGATATTCCCGATTGCCCGCGTATTTTAACTTCGCTTTAGCTAAAAAGGACAAAGAACCTTTATTGCGACGCTGAATATTACAAGGTAAATAAACTTGAAAGTGACTATAAATACACTTTCCTACCTCCATACACGGGCACGATTTCACGATGCGTAGTCTTTAATGAATGCAGGAAGATCGAATCTCATATCCTGATAAGGGATTATGAAAAAATCAGATAAAAAATTTACTACGCAGAAAGATTGCGCACTCACTATTCACCTTTGTTTCAACAAATGAATAATCAAATGAACTTAACAGGAAACGACCTCAAAACTATAGGCTTTACGCAAGGTAAAGCCATTGGCTTTGCGTTAGACATCATCAAAAAAGAATACGCGGCATTAAAGCAGGAAGATCAATTGATTCTCTTAAGACAAGTATTAGAAAATCCTTCGGCTTTTATTGACGATGAAAAACTTTCACCCATCGTGAAAGAGTTGTTGAAACCAGCAGATGATACCATCGCCCTGGAAGAATCTGGGAAGTCGTATAAGATATATGGTGCAGAAGCCATCGAAGAAGGGGCATTAAACCAGATGGCTATAGCAATGCGTCTGCCCGTTACGGTTGCAGGTGCTTTAATGCCGGATGCACATCAAGGTTATGGCTTACCGATTGGTGGCGTGTTGGCCACCAAGAATGCCGTTATACCGTATGGCGTAGGCGTTGATATAGGATGCAGAATGTGCATGACGATATATGATTTACCTCCTGCTATACTTGAAGAAAAGAAAGATGAGTTCAAGAAAATGCTTGTGAATAATACCAAGTTTGGAACAGCAACTTTCAAGAAGCCTAAAGATCACGAAGTCCTTGAGCGTACAGAATTCAAAGAGCTCAGCATCGTACGCCAGATGAAAGACCGTGCGTGGCAACAGATCGGTTCATCCGGTGGAGGAAATCACTTTGTTGAATTTGGTATCGTTGAGATTTTAAGTCCGGTGAATGAATTCAATTTGCCGGTAGGGGAATATATAGCGTTACTCTCACATTCCGGGTCGCGCGGACTTGGTGCAAATATAGCGCGCCACTATACGCAAATCGCCATGGACAATTGTAAACTTCCGCAAGAAGCGAAACACCTCGCGTGGCTGGACCTGGATACTGAAGCCGGGCAAGAGTACTGGCTTGCCATGAACCTTGCCGGTGACTATGCATCCGCATGTCATCACCAGATTCATGAGCGTATGGCCATCGGGTTGCGTGAAACACCTTTAGCGATGATTGAGAATCACCACAACTTTGCGTGGAAGGAAAAAGATATACTTGGTAACGACATCATCGTTCACCGTAAGGGAGCAACGCCTGCGGGTGAAGGTGTGCTGGGTATAATTCCGGGTTCGATGGCTTCGCCTGGATTTATAGTACGTGGTAAAGGCCTGGCTGCTTCAATTAACTCAGCATCACATGGTGCAGGAAGATTGATGTCGCGAACAAAAGCAAAGCAGACAATTTTACCAGGTCATGTAAACAAAGTGCTAACACAAGCAGGTGTTGAATTAATCGGCTCCGGCCTTGACGAAGCACCGATGGCTTATAAAGATATCCACCAAGTAATGGAGCATCAAAAAGATCTTGTAGAGGTACTCGGATCCTTCATGCCTAAGATTGTACGAATGTGTGGTGACGAGAGATTTAAGGAGGTGGATTAAACCTATATTTATTCAGGCTTCAGGTTATTATACTTGAAGCCTGATTACATTTTCATAATTATATACTGAAGTGATTTCATGAAAAGTATTATTCTACAGAAACTTGATGAACTGAAGCGTATCCATCAAATAAAAATTCTTTTTGCCTGCGAATCTGGCAGCAGGGGTTGGGGCTTCGCCTCAACTGACAGCGACTACGATGTCCGTTTTATTTACGTTCACTTTCAAGATTTCTATTTAGGTATTGATGAGCAACGTGATGTCATTGAATTGCCCATCAATGATCTTTTGGATATCAATGGATGGGAACTTCGTAAAGCGCTTCGCCTTTTCAGAAAATCGAATGGACCACTTTACGAGTGGCTTCAATCCCCAATCATATATAGGGCTGATGATATATTTCTGTCATCGATCAGACTATTGTTTCCGGAGTACTTTTCTCCGAGAGCTTTGATGCATCATTATTTGAGTATGACGAAAACTGTTTTTGACACCGAACTCAGTGGCGCAGAGATTCGTCTTAAGAAATATTTTTACGCACTTCGTCCAATTTTGGCCTGCCGGTGGATTGCCGATAAAAAGGAGGTTCCTCCTATGGAATTTGGCACACTTCGAAAATATCTGGACGGAGACCTTACGAGTATAGTTGATGATCTTTTAAAACAAAAAGAGCAAGTAGACGAAAAATTTACAATTAAACCCATTGAGGAGCTTCACCAGTTTATCCGTGATCAGATTGCTTATTGCGAAAATCTTGTCCCTGACAAAGTGCCTCCTATAGGTAAATCCGATTCATTAAATAGACTCTTTAGAAATTATATACAATGACTCTTCAGCAATTACATAACGAACCATCGTCTCTTCTGTTGAAGTGTATCAGTGGCAGCCAGGCTTACGGACTAGCCTTACCGCATTCTGATACAGATATAAAGGGAGTCTTCATTTTGCCGATAAAAGAATTTTACGGGCTTCAATACACCGATCAGATCAACAACGAAACGAACGATGAAGTCTATCTTGAATTAAAAAAATTCATTGATCTGCTAACGAAGAACAACCCGAACATTCTTGAACTATTGAACACTCCACAGGATTGTATTCTCTTGAAACATCCTGCAATGGAGTATATTAATGCTGATATATTTCTATCGCGACTTTGCAATCAGAGCTTTGCGGGGTATGCTTATGCACAGATAAAAAAAGCACGTGGCTTAAACAAAAAGATACTCAACCCCATAGACAAACAGCGTAAATCTATACTAGACTTCTGCTATGTCATTCAAGGTCAGCGATCCATATCATTACAACAATGGCTTACACATAATCACTATTTGCAAGAAGATTGCGGCTTAGTGCGCATCGATCACATGCGCGATTTACATGCTATATATCATGCATCTCAATTCAAAGAATCTATCCTCTTACATGGAATCTATTCAGGTGAAGAAGCGCAGGATGTTTCCTTGAGTTCTTTCCCGAAGGATATAGCACCGGTTGCTGTCATGAGCTTCAATAAAGATGGTTACTCTATATATTGCCGCGAGTATAAGGAGTATTGGGATTGGGTTGAAAAACGAAATGAAGAACGCTATAGCAACACAATTAGCCATGGCAAAAATTATGATTCTAAAAATATGATGCACGTGTTCCGGCTATTGAACATGGCTGAAGAAATTGCACAGTATAAACAAGTAAACGTAAGACGGCAGGAACGTGATTGGTTACTACGTGTACGTGCAGGAGAATTTCTGTATGAAGATTTATTGAAGCAAGCTGAAGAAAAAATAGCACTGGTTGATAGCCTGTTTAAAACATCTGACTTACCCGATGCACCTGATCAAAAAATTGCAGAGGATCTCCTCGTCAAGATACGGGAAGTGTGTTATCGGTAATCGCCACGGGTTGGTTCTCCATCAACTTCTCAATAGCCGTAGGTGCCATTAAGCTCTCGTTTCGAATTTTCTCCTGGAGTTTTAAAAAACCTCCAATGAGAGCTTCGGGTCTCGGTGGGCAACCCGGTACATATACATCTACAGGAACGATGCGATCAACACCTTTTACTACATGATAACCATGCTGCCAGTATGGGCCTCCACAATTTGAACACGAGCCCATCGAGATCACATAGCGAGGCTCAGCCATTTGTTCATATAGTCGTTTGATACGATCGGCCATCTTGAATGTTACCGTTCCGGCAACGATCATTACATCAGCCTGCCGCGGTGATGACCGTGGCGCCATACCAAAGCGATCCATATCATATACAGTTGTGCCCGTGCTCATGAATTCAATAGCACAGCATGCTATACCAAACGTCATGGGAAACATGGAAGACAACCGCGCCCAGTTGAGCAGATCATCCAACCGTGTTACAATCACACCACCTTGTTCAAATCGCTGATCCAGTAATCCCTTCATCTTCAAAAATTATAGAGACGTTTGATTGTCGTTGTGTCTCGATTTATACTTTGTATTGATGGCATCGTATAATTCCTTTGGAACTACCGATTTTACTTCAGTAGGACGCGGATCAGGCTTTACCCAATCCAGGTGGCCATTTACCCAGGCATACGCCAATCCAAGTGCCAGTACGAAAATAAAGATTACCATCTCTATCAATGAAAACCATCCCCACGCACCGTTAGTTTCCGCGATCAGTTTCTCGTTGGCAAAAATTGTTGCCCATGGAAAAAGAAAAACGATCTCCACTTCGAACAACAAGAATATCAGTGCTACAATATAAAAACGGATGTTGAACTGCGTCCATGCAGCCGTAATAGGTTCTTCCCCACTCTCATAGGTTGCGAGCTTCTCAGGATTCGGGCGATTCGGACGAACCACTCTGGACAAAAGAAATGTGCCCAGTATAAATACAATACCGCCTATAATGAACAATAGTACTTCTCCGAAAGCTGAAAGATATTGTTGGTCCATAATTTATGAAACCAAATATATAACAAGAAGTTAATTCTTTCTGCTTTTGTTGAATAGAGTGATCAGGAGAATGCATCAGCAGTTCTCCTGATAGTTCTTCATTAATATCTGACGTTACTATTTCCAGGCAGCGATGATCACACCCATCACTGTAAGTGCTACAATGCTGTATCCGGCATTAATCAAAAACAGTGTGAATGATTTTCTTTCGAAGAGGTAATGTGTGCCCACAAAGGTTGCAACCCAGCCAAAGCCTGCCAGAAAACCCCACAAGGCGCCCATCTCAGGTTTATCTTCGGGTCCCATAAACATGGCAAGGTTAACCGCTGCAATCAATCCAAGTAAAAATGCCAGTCCAAAAATCTTTACCATGTTTGCATTCTTCATGCTCTCTTCTGTAAATCCGTTTTCACGCATCCATGCTTTACCAAAGACTGCAGGTGAATACCAGATGCCTCCGATTACAAAGGTTGAAACGGCTGCTGCGAGAATAGCCCAGTAATTAATGTCCATATTCTAATTATTTAGGTAGGTGGTTAGTTATATAAAGAAATATAGGGTGATGCGTTATAATAGATATATTACAATTACAGTCTTCCTTGATTCAATGTACTGCATTAATCGTTTTGTTTTATACTTACCCTTCAGAACATTGAACTACGCTCTGAAATTGTGAACTTTATACACGCAAAACCGAAATGAATTACTGAAGCGGCACTTCCATGACCTCAACCGGAAAAGATATACATCCTGATGAATCCGAATTACCGGAGGTGGAGTTGAACGATAAAACGATTCGGCTCATTGGCATCCCTTTCTTCGGAATTGTGATCCCTAACGTTACGGGAATCTTCGGAGATCTCACTTACCGTGATGGTAAATACTGGGCAGGCTATATCTTTTTCATTTTACTTGCTGCGATAATCTGGCAGGGAAATCGTTACCTGATGTTTCGGACACGCAAGCGGTTTACGTGGTTCGACAAGCCCATTGAAAAGCTCATACTGCTTTTCATGAATAACATTTTCTATACCACACCGCTTACCATTGCGTGGATTTGTATGTGGTATCGGTGGGCTGGTTTTGATTTTATACATTGGGATACCATCCTCATAGTTGCCCTTGTAAATGTTATCTGTGTATTGTTCGTGATACATGTATATGAAACGGTGTTCATGGTAAAGGAGCAACAAAGCGAACAGGTAAAAAACGCCGAGTTATCGCGCGCTAAAGCGGAAGCCGAGTTGGAAGCCTTGAAGAATCAAATCGATCCGCACTTCATGTTCAACTCGCTGAACAGCCTTTCGTATCTGATCAGTACAGATACATCGAAAGCAATATTATTCACGGAGAACCTGGCGGATGTATACCGGTATATATTAGCACAAAAAGAAAGAACACTGGTTCTCCTCGAAGATGAATTCAATTTTATGGAGAAATACGCAGCACTTTTAAAACTTCGTTTTGGACAAGCATTGGACATCCAAAAAAGCTTTAATGGCACAACGACTAAAGAATATCTTATCCCTCCTATATCAGCATTCGTAGCACTCGAGAATGCGGTAAAACACAATGAAATCTCTGAACGCGATCCTCTGCTGGTTTCACTTTCCATTACGAATGGTATATTAACGATCAGCAATAAGATTCAACCCAAGCGCAGCATTCAACATTCATCAAAAATTGGTCTTAAGAATCTGGATGAACGCTTCAAGATTATTACCGGGAAAGGTATATATACCAGGAATGAAAATGGAAAATTCAATGTCGCGCTCCCACTTATACCTTTATCAAACTAAATTTAGTACTGCAAGCATTTACCACCATGAACGTTATTATTATTGAAGATGAACTCCTCGCCAAGGCAAAACTGGAAGCCATGTTGATTTCATTGGATAAATCTATATCTATACTGGCGAAACTTAGCAGTGTAAAAGACTCCATTCAGTGGCTATCACAAAACCCCTCACCCGATCTTGCTTTTGTTGACATTCAGCTTTCCGATGATCACTCTTTCGAAATCTTCAGACGATATCCTGTAAAGTTTCCGGTAATTTTTACTACTGCGTATGATAAATATCTGCTGGAAAGTTTCGAATTCAATTCTATTGATTATTTACTGAAGCCTATTACTGAAGAAAAGTTAAAACGTTCGCTGGAGAAAATAGCAACGCTACGTACACACTTTCTCCATGAAAATATTTTGAAACTCATTCAACCTATACCTGCTCCCACTCGAAACAGAATTATAGCAAAGAAAGGAACTGAGTTTGTGGCATTGGATATCGGTGAAGTCGCGTACTTCTATACCGAGCATAAAATTGTATTTGCAAAAGACTTCAGCGGACGTCAATTGATCCTCGATAAAAACCTGGCAGAGTTGGAAGCTGATGTTGATCCTAAAAGCTTTTTCAGGCTCAATCGTAAATATATAGCCAATCTTAAATCGATCGAACGGTTTAAACCGGATAACGGGAAGATCAGAGTTTTTCTAAATCCCGAAATGAAGGAAGAAGTATATGTGAGCAAGGAGACTGCGCCTGAATTCAGACTTTGGATTGAAGGACGCTAGAAGAAAACGTTATTGTTAGTTGTTACATTCCGTTACGAATATCAAAGCCCACACGAAGTGATTTCAATATATACTTTGCAGCATCCACAATCAGCAACGCAAAAGCACACTACGAATAACGACTATATTAACTAACGCGTAGTTTCAACTTCTTACCGAGCTCTTCAACAGAAGCTTTGAAGTTTGGATCTGTTTTCATCATGTCTTCTACAGATTCCAGTGCGTGAATCACTGTACTGTGATCACGGCCTCCAAAATTTTCTCCGATCAACGCCAGGGTAAGTTGTGTATAGCGCTTGCAGAAATACATGGCTACCTGCCGGGGAATTACGATCTCGCGTTTTTTTACTTTGCCTTTCATGGCATCGAGATCGACTTTAAAATATTCTGAAACAGTCTTCTGAATAAAATCAACGCTAACGTCAGACTGAATTTCTTTAATTATATTCTTGAGAACTTCTTTTGCCAGCTCGAGGTCTATTTCTTTTTTCAACAACGTAGCGTGGAAGATCAGCGAGTTCAACACACCTTCCATATCGCGAAGGTTGGTATCAACACTATACGCTAGGTATTCAGACACTTCGGTTGGAATCTGAATGCCATCCGCCAGCATTTTACGATTGATGATGGCCAGCTTCGTTTCAAAATCAGGTTCCTGTAAATCTGCTGTCAATCCCCACTTGAAGCGTGACAGTAATCTTTCCTGGAAACCTTTCATATCACGTGGCGGACAATCACTGGTCATGATGATCTGCTTGCCCGACTGGTGTAATTGATTAAAGATATGGAAGAACATCTCCTGCGTCTTTTCACGACCGGCAAGAAACTGCACATCATCCAATATCAATAAGTCAACCTGGAGATAAAAGTTTTGAAACTCTTGTACTTTATGATTTTGCAGTGCGTTCAGGAACTGCGTTGTAAAATCATTCTGATCGATATACAACACTACCTTGCTGGGCATGTTGTTCTTGATATCATTACCAATAGCCTGCACGAGGTGAGTTTTACCAACACCCACACCTCCGTAAAGCATCAAAGGGTTAAACGAAGTAACGCCTGGCTTTTTAGCAACCGCCAAACCTGCAGAGCGCGCAAGGCGATTACAATCTCCTTCTACAAAGTTATCGAAGGTATAGGTTGTGTTTAACCGGGAGTTAACCGTTTGAGGGTTAAGTGCTTTATAGGTAAATGGAGAATAATCGTCAGAACCAAAAGCATTTCCATTAACAGCGCTTCTTCTGTTACCGGCTCCGTTTACCGGATAACTTACCGATACAGGTGGTGTTTGCTTATCACCGCTATCAACAACAACGGAATACTCCAGCCGTCCCGTTGGACCGAGTACCGTGTGAATTGCTTTTTTGAGCACGGGAACATAATTATCTTCCAGCCACTCGTAAAAAAACTGAGAAGGCACCTGAATAGTGAGCACATCGCCATCCACACGAAGAGGGGCGATTGGTTTGAACCACGTATTGAAGTTCTCTTCGCCTACATTCTCGCGAATTACTTCAAGACAATCGTTCCATACTGTACCACTTGTGACTTCCATTTAAGCTCTGAATTTGTTAGGATTTTCAGTTTCCTTTTAGAGAAAGGGAGACAAAGATGTAAAAAAAGAGCTTAAGAAAACAAGTCGCGTTCTCCTTGATTTTTCAGAAAAAAATGTGCTTCCAAAAATATTAAAATTAAAACGCAAGAGGTTGGTAAAAACTTAAGTAAAATTGGGTTGAATTGCTTTAAATATGGCTGAAAAAAAATTCCGTGATTTATTACAGGAAATTTTTCCTCAAACTAAAAATGAAGATTGGCAACGGGCAGCTTCACTCGAGAATGAAGGGAAAGACGTTAGCGCACTATCCTGGACAAATGCTAATGGTTTGATATTCAAGCCATATTATGATTCCAGCAATACACCCTCCACTGCTTTCAGTCTTTCTCCATCGTGTACCTTGTTTGCCGGGCCACGTTACTGGTTAAATTCTCCCAGCATCCGTGTAACCAATGTAGCGACAGCCAATACGTCGGCATTACAATATTTATCGCAGGGCGCAGATGGCGTTGTATTTGATCTCTCCGATCATTCAACTATTGATTTCAATGCGCTTTTACAAGGAATAGATTGGCCGTACTGTTCGGTTTCATATATACTGAACAGTGAGCAACTTGTTACACACCTTTCAGAGTATATATCGAAAAGAGGTTTCCTAACGGATTCACTGACCGGAAATATATTCTTGAAGAATCAACCAACAAACTATAAAGCTGTCTCAGCTTTATTTTCTTCTCAGAAAAAAATTCGCCCATTCGGAGTAATTCTTTCCACCGAGACGCCTGTTGAGGAAATCACGCGTGCTCTTCTGGAAGGTGTAAAAATTCTTGATACGCTAAAAGGTGAAGGTATACATAACTCCACTGCTGTCCATCAAATTGCTTTCTCTATACCTATAGGTAAAAATTTTCTACAGGAGATAGCCAAGCTAAAAACGCTTCGTTTCTTGTGGCATCGCGTCATACAAATATTATCTATTCGCGATTTCAGTGCTTCCGACCTGCACATTCACGCACGCTCCGAAGTATTTACCGAGGAACGTTTTCAGCCGCACGGCAACATGTTGAAAGGAACATCTGTTGCGATGAGTGCTGTGCTTGGAGGCTGTGACTCGCTTACAATTCATGCCGAAGATGAAAACAATTCCATGATGAGCAGGATCAGTCGCAACGTATCCACTATACTGCGCGAAGAATCGCACCTCGATAAAGTAAGTGATGCATTTGCCGGTGCCTATATATTGGAAGATATGGTACACGCTTTCGCGGAAGCAGCCTGGAAGAATTTTACTACACACAGTAAACATATACCCGATCAATCGCCCTTTGGAAAAGAACCCGAACCAACCAAGCGAACCAATGAAGGATGGATCAGTCCTGAAAAAATAGAAGTAAAACCATCCTATACTAAAGTTGATACAGAACACCTTACACATATAGGGTATACCGCCGGTATACCTCCTTACCTGCGCGGACCGTATGCTTCGATGTATACTATCAAACCGTGGACAATCCGTCAGTATGCAGGCTTCTCTACAGCAACGGAGTCGAACGCTTTTTACCGCAGAAATTTAGCAGCAGGTCAACGCGGTCTCTCGGTAGCTTTTGATCTTGCAACACATCGTGGTTATGATTCTGACCACGCCCGTGTAACAGGCGATGTTGGTAAAGCAGGAGTTGCTATCGATTCGGTATTGGACATGAAGATCTTATTCGACCAGATTCCGCTTGATAAAATGTCCGTATCGATGACGATGAATGGTGCCGTGTTACCAATCATGGCATTCTATATTGTTGCCGCAGAAGAACAAGGTGTAAAGCCACAACAGCTCAGTGGTACGATTCAAAATGATATTTTAAAAGAGTTCATGGTGAGGAATACCTATATATACCCTCCCGCACCTTCCATGAAAATTGTCGCGGATATATTTGAATATACTTCCAAGCACATGCCGAAGTTCAATTCCATCAGCATCAGCGGGTATCACATGCACGAAGCCGGGGCTCCTGCACATATAGAATTAGCCTATACCATTGCAGATGGATTAGAGTATATCCGTACCGGTTTAAAAGCAGGTATAGCGATCGATGACTTCGCACCACGTCTCTCCTTCTTCTGGGGAATTGGTATGAACTTCTTTATGGAGATTGCCAAGATGCGTGCCGGCAGATTGCTCTGGTCGTATGTAGTGAAGCAATTCAATCCTAAAAATCCAAAGTCAATGGCATTGCGAACACATTGCCAGACTTCAGGCTGGAGCTTGACAGAGCAAGATCCATATAACAATGTAACGCGTACCTATATAGAAGCATTGGCTGCTATAGTAGGCGGAACGCAGTCATTGCACACCAACTCTCTTGATGAGGCAATTGCATTACCAACAGACTTCTCTGCACGCATTGCACGCAACACACAACTCTTCATTGAAAAAGAAACCGATGTAACAAAAGTAGTAGACCCTGCAGGAGGATCATACTATATAGAGAGCCTGACAGCAGAACTTGCTGAAAAGGCCTGGGAGCTTATTGAAGAAGTTGAAGCGTTAGGTGGCATGACGAAAGCGATCGAGAGTGGTATACCGAAGATGCGCATCGAACAAGCCGCGGCTGCCAAGCAAGCGCGCATTGATTCAGGCCGGGATGTAATTGTTGGCGTCAATAAATTCCAGACCGATGAGAAAGCTATACTTGATATTTTAGAAGTAGATAATACAGCGGTGCGCAATGAACAAGTGGCTCGTCTGCAAACATTACGTGCAGAACGTAATGCAGAAGACGTAGAAGCTGCGTTACAAGCGCTGACACGCAGTGCCGAAAGTGGAACCGGAAATTTACTTGAACTTGCTGTAGACGCGGCTCGCAAGCGCGCAACGTTGGGAGAAATATCTTCAGCGTTAGAAAAAGTATTCGGAAGATATAAAGCTACCATCCGGTCTATCTCAGGAGTATATTCAGGAGAAATGAAAAGTCAGAAAGAATTTGAAGAAGCTCGTGCCCTCTCCGATCACTTTGCTGAACTGGACGGAAGACGGCCACGTATACTCGTGGCCAAGATGGGCCAGGATGGTCACGATCGTGGCGCGAAAGTAATTGCAACAAGCTTTGCCGATCTCGGCTTTGATGTTGATATAGGGCCTCTTTTTCAAACACCGGACGAAGTGGCCATGCAAGCCGCAGAAAATGATGTACATATAGTAGGTGCATCCAGCCTTGCCGGTGGACACAAGACACTTGTACCTGAACTTATAGAGGCTCTGAAGAAAATTGGCAGACCTGATATTATGGTTGTTGCAGGAGGAGTGATTCCCCAACAGGACTATGACTATCTATATAAATCCGGGGTGTCATTTATTTTCGGTCCCGGCACTGTAATTACAGAAGCTGCAAAAGAAATCCTCAAAAAGCTTATTGATCAATAATATATAGCAGGTTAGCAAAACATCTTGTTAACCGACTTTTTAGTTAAGAGTCTGTGAATAAAAAAGTCAACCTGTTTACTCTGCTCATATTCGTTACATCTTGTACTGAAAAAGTGACAAAGGATATTTTTGATCCAGACATAACAGATTTTGTATTTTATAAGCTACTAACCGTAGCTACAGTTGTTATTGGAGGAGTACTTTTCGTTGTGTTTAGAACAGGCTTGTTCGTTGTCAGCAAAATTTCCAACCAAAAAACTATAAATGACATCATTAAGAATCCACTAAAGGCAGAGGAATATTCACTATCACTTGATATGCCTTACAACAAAACCCCTAACTTAACTGCAGATGGATTTAACCTCGTATTAAACTATATCCGAAGCTTAACTACGTTGGGCAACTACAGAATAATACACACTTGCTTATTAGACAATAATCGCATTCTAATATTCACTGAACTCGCTTTTATCGACTATGATATAGGCATAACAGGGCAACCTGATGATATCCGTAAAAAAGCATATCACAATTTCCTAATAAGATATCATATCGAACAGAAAGAACTCATGGTATATTCCGATCTTTATTCTAATACAATCGAGAAATTTCAAAAAGAGGAATTCCTTAAAAATTTATTTAATTCCACCTATTAAATTAATGTACAGTAGCAACGTCATTTTATATACCTATATATTGCATCCATTCGCAGTAACCTTATCCGTTGTTAATTACATATTGAATATCACGCAAAGAAGGTAAAATAAAAAGGGTCTCGCTGATCCTTAAAGGGTTTTAACCTGTCATGAACAGCGCGACCTGTAAGCAAAAAGTGCTATTTCTTATCCTTCGTATCTTTTTTATCATCCTTCGTAAAATCGATGGACGTTGAATTCACACAATACCGTTGTCCTGTCAAGGTAGGACCATCGTCAAATAAATGTCCGAGGTGAGAACCACAGCGTGCACATACAATTTCAGTCCTAACCATACCGTGTGAGCGATCCACCACCTTCTTGATTTTTCCACCTTCAATTTCCTTGTCAAAACTTGGCCACCCACACTCCGAATCGAATTTCATATCGGATGTAAAAAGTTCGTTACCGCATGCCGCACACACATACATACCGTTGTCTTTGTGTAGATAGTATTTCCCGGTAAATGGACGATCCGTTCCTTTCTCACGAAGAACAGAATATTGCTCTGGCGTAAGCATGGCTTTCCATTCTTCTTCAGTGCGATTGATCACTTTGTTTGTATCCGCTGACATTTTGGCTTTCTCTTTTTTCTGCTTCTCCGAAGGCTGGCTATTTCCAGTACAGGAATAAAGCTGAAAGGCAACCAGGACGACTAAAATGACTTTATGCATAGTTCAATTTTTCTGTATATATACGCTAAACAGGAATCAAACGGATTTGGTTTAATTCGTTTTGTCCGCTCAGCGACATTCCTTATAACCGTACCGGTACTTTGCTAGTGAGATTCATGTTCGCAGGCTAGTCCTTTGTTTTCAAACTCGATGGTTACATGATGAATGTTTATCTTCTTCAATTCATCTTTTATTTTCGATTTCACCATCTCCAGCGCCTGTGGTTCCATGGGCTGTTTCAGTACAGCGTGGGTTGTAAGTATATTATACTGACCATCCATCGTCCAGATGTGAAGATCGTGTGTACTATCAATCTCCGTGAAGTTTTTAAAAGCGTCCTTTACTTTCTCTTCGGATACAGCATGCGGAACTCCCTGCAGTATAATTTGAAATGCTCCGCGCATGTTCCGGTATACATTTACCAGGATGATAATCGCGATCAAAACAGAGAGTAATGGATCTATAATAGGAGCATCGAAATATTTCATAACAATACTACCGATCAATACCGCTGCCCAGCCCAACACATCTTCGAGAAAATGAAGCGATATAACTTTTTCATTTATGGATTCGCCTTTTTTCAGGCGCAGCATCGCGGCACCATTTACAAGAATACCAAATACAGCAAAGATCATCATGCCGGTGGTGTCGGGTTGCTCGGGAGCAAACAACCTTCCGAAAGCTTCTTTCAGAATCAGTACCGAACCAACGATGAGTATAATGGAATTAATAAAAGCCCCTACAAGCGAAAATCGTTGATAGCCGTAGGTATATATAGCATCACGCTTTTGCTTTGACTTGCGCTCGAAATACCACGCTGTGCCTAGTGAAAGACTATCGCCCAGATCATGCAATGCATCGGAAAGAATGGCCACCGAGTTGGTGTAGAAGCCTCCGATTAATTCAAGTATAGCAAAACCTGTATTCAGCCAAAATGCGACCCGTATATTTCCACCGTGATGATGGTGATGACCGTGCCCGTGATGGTGATTATGATCGTGATCGTGATGATCGTGCATGTTTCTGATCTGTTTAAAAACGCTTCAATTTCTGCACAAAGGGCCTGCAACAGGAGTGCATAAACATTATTTTTTCAATGAAGCGATGCGTTTTTTTCTCCCATACTTATGTGAGCCTGAAAATCCAACTGATTTTAGTAGCTTAGATGTCCAATTGTATAAATGTCTGTAGTTATGAAGAAAACCGGGATCTTAGTGCTGGCGTTGATTTTAGCCATCACATTCAAGCCTGTATTCAGTCAAAATAAAAAATTCGATAAGTCTCTCCAGAAAATCGACTCCTACTTTGCCAGCGGAAGCCTTTCAAAAGCAAACAGTTCCCTGCAAAAGTTAAAAAAATCTGTTACCACGAAAATGGGCCAGCAGAACGCTTATATGCCTGGACTATACTTGCGCGAAGCGCGTATCAGTCTGGCCCTGGGTGTATTAGCGGGATTCGATAACGCACTCACCAACGCACTGACTAGCAGTCAGGCGATGTACGGCGATAACAGCACCAGTTATGCAAATACATTGATTGACGTTGCCGAGATTTATAACGACTACGGCAACTATCGCATCAGTCGTGAGTATCTGGCAAAAGCGAAAGATCTTCTTTCCAAAACAAACCAGATGACCGATGCACTGAACGGAAAAATTGCGCTGGCAGAAGCGGAAGCCATGATCGGACAAGGATTCTGTAACGATGCACTCAGCATCCTGGAAAGTGTTGACAAATATTTTATTTCACGTGCAATTGAAAAAGAGTCTATCTCCGATGGCACATCTATTAAGACGCAACGTGTGCCCATTGAAGAAATTCCACAACGCTACAATGATTACGCACGACTCCTGAACCTGCGCCTGAAAGCCTATACTAAAAAGGGAAGGATCTCTATTATTGGTGGTGATACTGAAACAGCAGACAATGCTTACTCTGCGGTTCGCTCGTGGCTGAAAGGTAAATCAAGATTCCTCGGAGAGACCAGTCTGGCAGAAGTAGAAGCACGCTATATTTTCGCTAAGGCCTTGGAGGAAAATGGTACACGTCACGAAAATGATCTTGATTTCGATAATATACTCAGCGACCTGAAGAAGAAGGTCAACCCTACTAATTCCATTGCGCATGATATATACCTGGATTACCTCGAAGTACTTTTAAAAAGAGATAACCGCGCACGGTATCTGAATACAAAACTGGAATACGAAAAGGTTCTTGATAAATCTTTTCCCAAGACCAGCATTCATCGTGAAAATGAACAGGCGGTTGAGTTCACTTCGAAAATGAGCCGTGACAAAACGAAGAACCTGGAAGCACAGGCCCTGGATGTATTAAAGAAATTACCAAAGAACTATATAACGTCTGCCCGTACAGTTGAATTCCTGTATGACGTATCACTTCGCGAAAAGCGTTATACCGCTGCTGAAAGCTACCTCAACCAGCTAACCGAAATCAAGAAAGAACTATATGGAGAAAATTCTCCGGAGTATCATCTCGCCAAAATATACCTAGCCGATTTTTACCTGGACTATACCAACAAAATTGATGAAGCCGGTAAAATATATAAGGAAAGTTACTTCGGCATCGTAGAGAAACAGATTGGTGAGCAGCACAAGAATTTACTCAACATCCTCAACCACATTGCAACCTGGTATGAACTTACCGATCAGTATGACCTCGCCCTGAAAACATTGAACGATGCCTCTGATAAAGCGATTCTGAAATATAGTAATGAAGATCCCGAGTACGGAAAAGAACTTGATCGCATTGCTGGCCTCGCCTTAAAAATTGGTAAATATGAAAAGGCGGAAGCCGATATCACCAAGGCTTTAAAAATTCTGGAAGAGTATCGCAAAGATGAAACCCGCACGGAAGATTATGTTCATGCTATAGATACACAGGCGAAGCTCTATGGTATAAAAGGGATGTTTGATGAAGCCGAGGCAAACCTCGATCGCTCCAGCCGACTTATCGCCAAAGCCAAAGGTGAAGTGGCGAGTGAATTGTCAACAGGCGAAGAACTTACAGCCCTCTTCATTCAACTCGGTGGTTTCTTTGAGGCTGATAATCTTCTTAAAATACAAATTCCGGAATACGAAAAACTATACGGCAAAAATTCATTGCGCCTCATTGAGCCGCTGGTGAACAAGGGAAGAATCCTTCTGGCGAAAGGAGACTATACCGAAGCCGAACGAACGGCTCAACGCGCCAACCAGATCGCAGTAAAGACGTATGGTGAGATGTCTACTAAAACCGCTCCTACTCAAAAATTACTCAGCGATATATACTATACGCTTGGTGATTATGATAAAGCACAGGATAATGTTGTGAAAGCCATCAACAGCCAGGAGAAACAGTTTGGCCGTAACCACATTGAAGTAGCAAAATCAATTTCACAGCTTGCGTTGATCAAATTTTACAAAGGCGATAATCGTAAAGAAGTGGAGAAACTGATGATCGAGTCGCGTGACATCATGGCGAGTAAGCTTGGCAAGGAAAACCCACAATACGCCGAAATTCTTAAAAATGTAGCAGTGCTCTATATCTCCGAGAAAAAGTTTGATATAGCCTTCAACTCCCTTACGGTAGCCGAAAATATCTGGCGAATGAAGACGGGAAAGAAGAACAACATCAACACCGCCAGCATCTATACCCTTACGGGTGATGTATACTATCAACAAAAGAACTATAAAAAGGCGGAAGAGTTCTATACCAAATCGAAAGATCTGTACGAACAGTTTTTCAGTTCCTCGCATCCGGAATATGTAAAAGTACTTTCGAAGCTCAGCAAGGTATACTATATGCAGAAGGATTATAAGCGTTCCAAGAAGCTTATCGAAGAAGCGTTAACGGACTATGAACTATTCATCAAGGATTTCTTCCCCGCTTTGAGTGAACGTGAAAAAGCCAAGTACTGGAACACGATCAAAGGCGATTTTGAATTCTACAACACACTTGCTTTCAGCAATCTTGAGGACTTCAGAGATTTGTCGGGGAAAGTATATAACTACCAGCTTCTCACCAAAGCGTTACTATTGAGTTCATCTATCAAAATCCGTGAACGGATTTTAAACAGTACCGATGAGCAATTGAAATCACAGTATAGCACGTGGCTTCAAAAGAAAGAACAACTTACACTCGCGTTATCGTTAAGTCCTGCGCAATTACTGGAAAATCAAATTGATCCATCTGCTTTACAGCAGGAAGTTGAGCGCCTTGAAAAAGATCTGAGTCAGAAGTCGGAACTATTCGGACAATCATTCGATAACAAGCGCATTTCATTCGAGGATGTGAAAAAAGTTTTGAAGCCGAACGATGTTGCTATCGAGATGGTACGTTATCGGTATTTCAATCATACGCTTACCGATTCTGTGATCTATGCAGCGCTATACATCAAGAAAGATTTTTCGAGACCGAAAGTGATCATGCTGAAGGATGGAAAGAAAATGGAGACTCGTTTCTTCAAATTCTACCGCAACGCCATCACCGGGAAAATACCGGACACATATTCATACAATGTATTCTGGGAACCTATCGTTAAAGAAATCGGGCAAGTGGCTACTGTATATCTTTCAGCAGACGGTGTTTACAACCAAATCAACCTGGAATCTATACCTACACCGGATGGAAGGTATATCATAGACAACTCGAACATTGTGTTGGTAAGCAACACAAAAGATCTATACCTGCGCAATATAAAAACACGCGCGTCTACATCTGAGAATACAGCGACTATGTTTGGTAACCCAACGTTTTACATGACGGCATCTTCGGATCAGAATATAGCTCCGCTGCCGGGTACAGAGAAGGAAGTAACGCAAGTACAATTCATGTTAAAACAAAAAGGCTGGCTCACGGCAGAGTATGTGGAAAAACTTGCTTCGGAAGAGAAGATTAAAGAGATGAGCAGTCCGAAGATTTTTCACATTGCCACACATGGTTTTTACCGCCCTACGATTCAAGCTTCCGCGGAACAACAAATAGAAGGTAACGAAGCGATGATGGCGCAGAATCCATTGATGCGTACTGGACTTTTATTAAAGGGCGCAGGCGACCTGATGGACAAGACAAGCTATAACTTTAACATGGAGAATGGTATACTTACTGCTTATGAAGCGATGAGCTTAAACCTGGACAAGACTGACCTTGTTGTGTTGAGCGCTTGTGAGACAGGACTTGGTGATCTGGAAGCGGGCGAAGGTGTTTATGGTTTACAACGTGCGTTCCTGGTAGCAGGTGCCAAAGTTTTAATTATGAGTATGTTTAAAGTTGATGATGAAGCTACACAGCAGCTCATGCTAAAATTTTATCAGAAGTGGCTTAATTCCGGAAACTTGCGCCAGAGTTTTATTGACGCTAAAAAAGAACTTCGCACCGATTATCCCGAACCGATCTATTGGGGAGCGTTTATGATGATCGGCTTGGATTGACCTATATATAATATCGCGAAACACTATAAAAAGAGCCCTGTGTATCTCATTTACAGGGCTCTTTCATTTTCTATAAACTCACAGATTACGACAGCTAATACAGTCGTTGAATATAGATATATAGTCTATTCTATGTTCTATCAGGAGAGGAATATATACTAATTCACTTCCTAAACCTTAAAAATGTTCCCATCGGGAGATCTTTACCTTGCTTTGACTTCAGAAAGAATTCTCCGTATTCAGCATCGGTAGTATCAAAATGTGTTTTGGCTACATTTAGTCCTACAATAGGCGACAAACCAACGGCATACATGCTTAGTATAAAGAAGAAGTTTTTCTTCTCAAGTAGTTTGCTGCTCATCTCAATGAGTTCATTCAACTGCTCCTGCAGTGTCCACTTCTCTCCTTCTGGTCCGCGACCATAGGGCGGTGGATCCATAATTATACCATTGTATGTATTACCTCGCTTTACTTCGCGCCTTACAAATTTGAATGCATCTTCATATACCCACCGGATATCATTCAAATTATTAAGCTGCATATTTTGGTTGGCCCAGTTTATACCCGGGCGACTTGCATCGCAGTGAATCACTTCTGCTCCTGCTGTGCGGGCTACCACGGAAGCAGCCCCCGTATAGGCAAATAAATTCAGCACACGAGGCTTGGCTATATTCCACCCGGTTATCGTATCATAAATAAAATTCCAGTTATTCCCTTGCTCCGGAAAAATACCAACGTGTCCAAAATTAGTAAGCGCAAGCCGAAGTGTGAGGTTGAGGTCATTGTATTTATACAGCACATTCCAACTCTCGGGCATACCTTGTGGTCGCGACCATCCACCTTTTACATCTTCTGAAAAACGGTAATTATCTTTTTGCTCACGTACAAATTTAGCATCAGCCAATTTTTTCCATTCCTGCTCGCCAAGTGACCTGCTCCAGATAGCCTGAGGCTCAGGGCGAATCAATGTATACTTACCGAAGCGCTCGAGTTTTTCAAAATCTCCTGAATCGATCAACTCGTAGTCTTTCCAGGAAGAAGGATGTAATAGTTTCATAAAGGGCATAAAACTAAGGCTTAATGCTTAAAGCTGAAAGTAGAAAGCTGCGCTTCATACGTAAAGCTTTAAGCCGTGAGGTTAAATGCTTTTTGCTTTAGCATTCCATTGCTAGTTTTGTTGCATGCACTTTCTGATTACCAGTACGCAAAACCCGAAGATCAAAAATCTGATTGCTCTTGAAAAACCACGTGAGCGAAGAAAGCAATGTCTCTTTATCATTGAAGGAAAAAAAGAAATCGGGCTGGCACTGGAGGCCGGGTATAAAATCGGGAATCTCTTTTTCTGCGAAGACATTATCAGTATGCAGGAAGTGAAGTCTTTCGCGCAAGCAGATCAGCTGCTTATACCGGTATCGAAAGAAGTATTTGAGAAAATTGCCGTGCGCGAAGGCACGGGTGGTCTTATCGCGGTAGCAGAACAAAAGACTCATCGGCTGGATCAACTCACACTAAAAAAAAATCCATTACTCCTCATTGTTGAAGCCGTGGAAAAACCCGGTAACCTCGGAGCTCTCTTACGAACTGCTGATGCAGCCGGTGTGGATGCTGTAATTATATGCGACCCGCAGACAGATTTTTATAATCCCAATGTGATTCGATCCAGCGTAGGCTGCGTCTTTACAACCCAACTTGCCTCGGCAACTTCGGACGAAACGATCGGGTGGCTCAAGAAGAATAATGTATCTATATACTGCACATACCTCCAGGCTTCCAAGCCCTATCACCTCACAGACTTTACAAAACCAAGTGCTATCGTGATGGGCACAGAAGCAACCGGTCTCTCCGATACCTGGGTACGAAATGCTGATGCCAATATTATCATCCCTATGCAGGGAAAAATCGACTCCATGAACGTGTCCACAGCTGCTGCTGTGGTCATTTTTGAGGCTAAAAGGCAACGCGGGTTCTCGTAAGTATTTTTGCGTGTTTATACTGATAGCTACCCAAAATGCAGTAAATTCGTAGTTGAGTCGATACCCATTGATGGAGAATTTACCGCTTCCTCATAATTACATTCATGATGAAAAATTTCTAAATGCCCTGGCAGGTGCTTATCGCTTGCAGGAAGCTATCATCAATGCAACGGATCTGGCTATCATCTCTACAAATCCCGAAGGTGTCATTACAAGCTTCAATCAGGCCGCTGAAAAATTATTGGGATTTGCTTCCGAAGAAATGATCGGTAAACAAACTCCCGTGTTGTTTCATGATCCCGATGAGATTGTACTGAGAGCCAAAAAATTATCGGAAGAACTCAACGAAAATATAATGCCGGGCTTTGAAGTTTTTGCTACAAAGGCCCGCATGCGAAAAACAACCGACTACCAGGAGTGGACCTATATTAACAAAAACGGCAACCGTTTTCCAGTGTTGCTTTCTATATCTTGTTTACGCGATGATAAAGATGTGCTTATCGGATATGCGGGTATCGCCACAGATATAACAGAGCAAAAAAAGATAGAAGCGAAAATCCGTTCATCTGAGATGCATTTACAAGCGCTTCTCAATTCAATTGACGATATCGTATTTGAAGTTAACCGTCATGGAATTTTCACAAACCTTTGGACCAGGCGTGATGATCTGCTGTTGATGGAGAGACGTGAAAATTATATAGGGCTCACATTGACAGAAGTCTTGCCTGAATCATTGGCGCTTCTATACCAGGAGACGATCGCAACGGTTTTTAAAACGAAGACTTCTCAATATATAGAGTATGCATTGCCATCATCAGAGCGGTGGAGTGCTGCAAAGATTTCGTTTATAGATCATGAGCAGGTAATTATACTCGTACGCGACATTACGCATCAGAAACAAACTGAATTTTTACTTCGCGAGAGTGAAAAAAAATTCAGGTTGGTGGCGGAGAATATGCCGGGTGCAATTTACCTGTGCCGTAATGACGAAAACTATCCGATGGTTTACCTGAATGAAAAGGTAAAGGATATCACAGGCTTTGCGGCTGAGGACTTTATAGCCGAAAAAGTTAGTTTCATAAATCTATACCATCCAGACGATGTACACTATATCTTCAAAACGATCAACGAATCGTTAGCAGATCAAAAAAGCTTCGAGCTCGAATACAGAATTATTCATCGTTCGGGAGAAGTCCGGTGGATCAAAGAAGTTGGAGCCGGAATTTTTGAAGATCAAAAACTGGTAATGATCGAAGGTGTTATTACCGATATTACAATTCAAAAGAAAGCAGAGATAGAACTTCAAAAAGTAGCAGAAGAAAATTACAGGCTGTTCAACAACGCTGTAAACTTGAGTGCTATAGCAACGTTCGATGGATATTTCAAGAAAGTAAATCCGGCATGGACACACCTGCTGGGATGGTCTGAGGAAGAATTAAAGTCAACGCCCTTTTCTGAATTCATTCATCCCGATGATCTGGCCAGTACAGAACACGCGGTAAAGTATATAACTACTGGCAATAATCTTTCAACGTTCGAAAATCGTTACCGATGCAAGGATGGTTCATACCGTTGGTTGCTCTGGGGATCGGGCAGTGATTCCAAGAATAAATTTATATATGCATCCGCGATTGATATTACTGAGCGTAAAAAATCCGAAGAGGAATTATTACTCTCAAAACAAAACCTGGAAACCATAGCGCTTCACTTGCAGGAACAAAATCGACAGTTGGATGAATTCGCGCACATCATCTCTCATAACCTGCGTTCTCCGGTAGGGAATATAAAAGCGCTTATAAATTTCGTAAACGAAAAAAGTACGATTGACGACTATAAGATCATTTTCGACAAAATAAAAAATGTCGCCAGCAATCTCGGTGAAACCATGAATGAACTCATGGAGACACTGAAGGTGAAGAATGACAGGGAAATAGAAAAAACAGAAATTCGTTTTAAAGATATACTCGACAAAATTATACAGTCGCTCGAAGGTGAGTTGATTCAATGCACGGCAGACATCACGTATGACTTCAACCATGCGCCAAGAATATATTATCCGAAAACATATCTTGAAAGTATACTTCAAAATTTGTTATCAAACGCAGTGAAGTACCGCGCTACAAACCGGCACCTGCGCCTCCATATATCCTCCGCTATCGTCAATGAAAAAACAGAACTACGCGTGAGCGACAATGGACTGGGCATTGACCTGGAAAGGTTCGGAGAAAAACTCTTTGGACTCCATAAAACATTTCATGATAATAAAGAAGCGCGTGGTGTTGGTCTGTTTTTAACAAAGACACAGGTTGAAGCGATGGGTGGTTCCATTACCGTTGAAAGTGAAGTTGATAAAGGAACTACATTTACGATCACTTTCTGAAGTAACCAGATCGTTTCCTTTTGCATGTTTATACGTTGATTTATTCAATCGATATTTACAGTATATTCGTTTTTTCACCACGTTATTATGAGTACCATTACACTTGAATCTCCGGCAGCGAACGATGCTTCTTCAGCATCAGTCGCCAAAAGCTCTGTCCCATTCTATCTATATGCTACGGTGCTTTCGTCCCTGAGCATTATTATAGGTTTAATCTGGGATATATCCTGGCACATGAGCATTGGCCGTGACGGCTTGTTCTCTGCGCCTCACCTCGCTATATATCTGGGCGGTGTTACAGCCGGTATATTTTCAGGATACCGCGTATTGAAAATCACATTCGCAGGATCGCCCTTTGAACGCGGCAAGGCTATAAAGTTCTGGGGTATATTTTATGGATCGCTGGGCAACCTGTTTTGCATCTGGGGCGCTATAGCAATGCTTACCTCCGCTCCTTTCGATGACTGGTGGCACAACACCTATGGACTGGATGTAACGATCCTATCGCCTCCTCACACGGTGCTCTTGCTCGGTATGATTACGATACAATTCGGAGCGATCATCAGCGTGCTTGCCTATCAGAATCTGAATACCGAACATGTCCAACAAGATAACATTACGCACAAAGGCTTTACGATACTCTTTGCATTATCGGGCGGTTTTGTACTCACGATGATCTTTACCATTGGGTCCGAATATCTTTCGCGCCACGATATGCATGGCGTACTTTTCTACAAGGTAGCATCTATACTCTTCCCGTTGTTCCTGGTGGCTTTCTCAGTTGCAGCCAAATCGAAATGGGGCGCTACACAATCGGCCGTGGTATATACTATATTGCTAATGGTGATGAACTGGATTCTCCCTTTGTTCCCTGCAACGCCACGGCTAGGGCCTGTTCTGAATCCGATCACTTCTTTTCAACCCTTCGAATTTCCACTTCTCATTTTAATACCAGCAATCGTAATCGACCTGATCACGCACCGAATGCAACACCTAAACCGGTGGCTTCGCGTGCTGCTCTATGGCGTTAGCTTCCTTGTTATTTTCGCTGCTGCGCAATGGCCATTCGCCAACGTTCTGATGGCATCGGAAGGCCACTGGTTCTTTGGCACATCGAAATGGTATTTCGGTACAGACCCTACCTGGGTATACCGTTATGCTTTTGGTGACTGGATGGTCTCTACAGGACTCGACCTTGTAAAAGGCTTAGCCATTGCGTTGCTCATTGCTATACTCTCTTCCCATATAGGTTTATCGTGGGGAAACTGGATGAAAAAAATTATGCGTTAACATCTATACCCGGTCATGAAAAAAATTCTCTTTGTTATACTATTAAGTTGTCTGCCCTCTCTTATCGATGCTCATATAGGCAGTCCGGGGGTAACCTTCGAAGGAAAAGCAGGTGCTTATCCGGTAATGATACTCATCACTCCTCCAGATGTAATTCCGGGCACGGCTACTATTGATATATATACCCAGACTACCGGTATACAATTTATTGGTGGTAAACCGGTCTATTGGTTTGCAGGAGATGAAGGCACTCCAACAGCAGATGAAATTCTTCCGGTAGAAGGTGAGCCTGGCCACTTTCGTGGGATCGTCTGGCTCATGAGTGCCGGTACATCTGGCATCGAAATAGAAATCAATGGCAATACGGGAAATGGAAAAGTGATCGTACCCGTAATGGCAGTGTCAACAGCTCAAAAAGAAATGCCCGCTTCACTGGGATGGCTCTTGCTGGGCTTATGTACACTATTGGTTATACTGATGATCACAATCATTGGCGCGAGTGTCAGTGATGGACTGGTTAAGCCTGCGGAAAGTATATCTCAAAAAGTTGTACGGAAGCGCTGGGTTGGTGTGGGTATAAGTACTGTTCTGTTGATCCTGATTCTATGGGGCGGAAAGAACTGGTGGGACAGCTGGTCTAACCGCTATAAACGATTTACCTATAAACCACTTCGGGCAACTTCGCTGATAAACTATACGCCACAAAAAACTACGCTTGAATTCAAGATTGACACCACGAAGCTTCCTACGCTATACTATACGCGCAGATTATCGTATGTTATGCCTGACCATGGTAAATTGATGCACATGTTCCTGGTGCGTGCCGGAAGTATGGATGTATTCGCGCATCTCCATCCACAGCGAAAAGACTCTGCTACCTATATAACGGAACTGCCTCCTCTTCCACAAGGGAAATACCTGGTATTTGCAGACATCACGCGTCTCACAGGCTTCTCAGAAACTATACCCGATACAATCGAGATCGAATCGCCATCACCAATGGTTTTGACTTCTCTTGATACCTCCGTCTTGAACCGCGATGATACTTACTTCAGCACGAATCCGGTTATGAAAGAATCGGATAATCCATCACTAACCGACAATATAGTTGTATGTGGAAAGCCCGGTATAAAAACAACTTTACCCGATGGGTCAACCGCGATCTGGGAACATCAGCCAAACACTTCATTTTCCGCAGGCAAACTATATGAGTTAACGTTTACCATTCAGGATGAGCACGGGAAACCCGCTATACTGGAGCCGTATTTAGGAATGCAAGGCCACGCGGTTGTTATGAAAGATGATGGCAGCACCTATATTCACTTGCATCCAGTAGGAAATTACTCCATGGCGTCTCAACAAACTATAGTAACACGTTTTGAAAAAGAGACAGGCCCGGTACAATGGGAAAAGATATCCAGACCGGAAGTATTTATGGATAGTATAGATCAGGTAATAGCAGCACTTGATGGTATGAGTGAAGAGGAAAGAAATAAAACGCTGATGGGAACAATGTATCATGCCGCGGAAGACACTACGCACATGGAGCATACCACAGTAAAATTTCCATACGCGTTTCCATCGGCCGGTAATTATCGTATTTGGATACAAATGAAACGCAACGGTAAAATATTGAATAGTGCCTTTGACGCGATTGTAGAATAAAAAATGCGCTACGATTTGAAAAATATATAGTAATTATCCTGCTATATATTACAAACCGTAGCGCATTACTCAATGCTATTCTTTATTCGTCTCGTAATGCTTTTACTGGATTTGCAGACGCTGCACGAAGAACGTGATACCCAACCGTGATGAGTGTGATAGCAAAGGCTAATAAAGCGGATGCCATAAATGTGAGCCACTCACCTGCCAGCTCTATCCGGTAAGCAAATTTCTGAAGCCAGCTGTTGGTAAAGTACCACGCCATTGGGAAAGCGATGATCATACCGATGCCGACAAGCAGGAAAAACTCCTTCGACACCAACACGACTAAACTATTTACACTGGCGCCTATAACTTTCCGTACACCAATTTCTTTATAACGTTGTTGCGTTGTAAAGGCAGCAAGTCCTAACAGCCCAAGACAAGCAATGGTAATTGTCAGCGCTGAGAAAGCAGTAAAGATCTGACTTCTCTTTTCGTCTGATTTATACTGTGAGTTAAAATCTTGATCCAGGAACTGATATTCAAACGGAAGACCAGGATTTACTTCGCGCCATATACTCTCAATGGAGGCCAATGATTCCTTCACATCGCCTTCTTTTGTTTTTACAAACAGGTAGCCATTGCGTGTGCTTAATAAAATCATCAGGGGTTCAATCGCATCATACAATGAATTCTGGTTATAGTCTTTCACAACGCCTACAACTCTTTTTTCAATATCGGTATTGTTGGGTCCATTGCCTTTGAAAACAAATTTCTTACCAATCGGATCTTTCCATGCCATGCGTCTTACCATCGCTTCGTTTACCAATACCGCATACGTTGTATCCGAAACTATATCTCTGGAAAAATCACGTCCCTGAACAATCGTCATGCCCAACGTTTTTACATAATCAAAATCAGCACCATATAGATCCACACCACGCTCGGAGAGCTTGCCCTCATTATCCTCTACCTGCAGTAATAACTTTCCTATACCTTGTCCGGGAGAAGAATTAGCAGTTCCGGCCCAAGCAACACCATTGGCTTGTCGCATACGTTCCGCCAACACGGGGGCTTTCCTTTCCTGCTCTTCACTTGAAAGTGCAACGCGCACTACACGTTCTTTACTAAAACCAAGATCTTTATTCCGCATATACTGTAACTGATCAAACACGACCAGTGTACTAATCAACATAAAAATCGAAATTGAGAACTGCACCACTACCAATGATTTCCGGAAGAAAGCGTTACCGCCTTTTGCTGAGAGCTTTCCTTTCAGAACATTAACCGGATTAAAACCTGATAAGTAAAAAGCCGGGTAGCTTCCACCGATCACACCTACAAAAATTACAATGCCCAGTAAAGTCAATATAACCGGAGCCTGCAACACATATCCAAACGGAAGTTGCTTATTGGACAGTTCATTGAAGGCCGGCAGCAAAGCATAGATCAGAATAAGACTCGTCACAAGGGCAATCAATGCGATTACCACGGACTCTGTAATAAACTGTGCGATCAACTGTGTTCGTTGGGAGCCCATTACTTTACGAATGCCTACTTCTTTTGCACGATTTGTAGAACGAGCCGTTGCGAGATTCATATAGTTGATCGATGCAATAACGAGCATGAGCACAGCGACTGCACCGAAGATATAGATATAGGATATATCCCCGCCTTCTTCGGCTTCATCCTGAATTTTCGAGTATAAATGAATATCCGTGATACGTTGAAGTTCGTATTTGATGGTGATGCTATACTGCGCAAATATTGGATCTACCTTTTCTTTAATAATCTTATTCAGACTGGCATACATCTTATCGAGATTATAACCTTCAGGGAGTTGTATATAGGTATATACTCCAAAATTTCCCCAGCTGGGGTTTTGCTGCGGTCGTGTACTCTTGGAAATCAGCGCATCGAAAATAAAATGAGAGTTTAAGGGAACATCTTCCAGTACGGCCGTCACCTTAAATGTTTCGCCCTGTTGGTTCTGAAATGACTGTCCCACGGCATTATCAGTCGCGAAATATTTTTGAGCAATTTTCTTCGTCAGTACAATAGAGAACGGCTCATCCAATGCTGTATTGGCATCGCCTGACAAAACCTTGTAACTGAACATATCAAAGGTTGTGGAGTCTGCTAGAAAAAAGCGCTCTTCATAAAATTCCTTATCACCATTTTTATAAAGATTTCGCCCTGTACCAAAAAAGCGAACAGCATTTTTTACTTCCGGATAATTATCGCGCAATTCATCTGCTAGCGGTATCTGTGCTACGGCCCACGTAAATGCGTTATCGGGTTCTTTGATATTGGATATAACCCTATAAATATTTGGAGCGTTGGTGTGGTAGCGATCATAACTCAACTCGTCCAGAATATACAGCAGTAAGAACATGCTGCAGGTTATACCGATGGTGAGGCCGAGGATATTAATGGCGCTATACGATTTATCCTTTCGGATATTACGCAGGGCAATGGTAAACAGGTTTTTCAGCATAGGCTTGAGATAAATATATACTACTCCGATGATATGTACTCCTGAAAAGTTCTAACGGAATACCAGGCCGAATGTTAGTATTGTTTGAATGTTGTCTTGTTACCACGCCTGAAATTTCCAGGCATGTAAACTACCATTCGCTCCACTCCGAAGCAATCCCTTTACCTTCGCCATATTTCTCAGGATTTAACCCAGCGGCTATCGCGATCTGATCGAAGAGTGCATAGAGATGTTTACTTTCGCTGGTCTCAATTAAACTACCATCATTTTCCTCGTTGAGAATATTCAGTAATTCGACCGCCTCTTCAAATAATCCTATCTTCTCTTCTTCCGGGGCTGTTTCTTCGAGGCTTATTAACTTCTCAATCAGATTATCCAGAATAATCTTTGCACGATCACAATTTTCATCGGTATATTGATCGAGTCCGCTGTTATAGGCTTCATACCATTCATCGAACGGATAATTTATTTTGGTGCCTTCGAGTTTCTCTGAGTACGTCATTTTTTCAAATTGCAAAAGGTAATAAAATCAAAATTTTCATTTGATCAAATCTCATAAACGTTATACTTCTTAAGAAAGTATAATATCACCTGGAGCGCTGCATCTAACAATGACATATCCTATAAAAACAAAAAAAGCCACTATGGATAAGCGGCTTAATGACAAATACACAGGGCATTCTAAACTGATGTATACAAATTGGTGACATTATCTTGAGCCTACCACCATTTGTAAATTCATTCAATCAACAGGCTCCCACAATTCGATTTTATTGCCTTCAGGATCCAGGATCCATCCAAACTTCCCATAGGGGAATTCTTGCATTTCACCTATAACTGTTACACCTTCTTCTTTTAAAACCCTTAAAAGCTCGGCTAGATTTTCAACACGATAGTTGAACATATAGGGTTTATCGCTTGGTGAAAAATAAGTAGTATCATTTTTAAATGGGCTCCAGATAGTTTGTGCCGGTTCTTTTGCCTCCGGCTTTTCAATGTCTGTCCACTTAAACACCTCTTGTATACCCAAATGTGCGGCATACCACTCTTTCATCTTCTTTGGATCTTCCGACTTAAAAAAGATTCCCCCAATTCCTGTTACTCTTTTCATATGTATAGTTTAAATGGTTAAGATGGATTAGCTGACAGAAACTTCTTATTGCGCAGCAGTGCTGCGCTTATAAGAGTAATGAGGAGACCTACTGGTAAAATTTCAACAAGCGTGACACCAAACCGTACGATTGGATTCTTATACTGTTCGTTAAATTTTTCCATTTCCGTTCGCATCTCTATAATTTCTGCTTCGCTCGCACCTTCTTCTTTCATTTTTGCCAGGTAGTGTTGGGTATACTTATCCATGAAGTCGGATGCCGCTATATTATAATAGACCTCCCACGAAAGTGCATAGACCACAGACGCAATCAGTGCTATCAATATGCCCACTTTAAATGCCTGTCCAAAACTTATAGAGCCTTTTAAATACTGATCCCGGTAGGACTTTATTCCGACAAACACCAACGACAGTGCCACCACCATTGAGGTGTACCCAACGACTGTACCGTTCTCATAATTTAAAATTCCTTTCTCTAACAAAGGCTGCGTAATGACTAGCATGGCTGAAACAATCACTCCAGCAATGAGTCCGTTGATAATAACTATTCTTTTCATAAGCGTTTAATTTTCATCAAATCAATACCTAAGCAGCGAAAAACCCTTCACCCGAAAGTATGATTTGCATCTATATCCTTTGTTTCACCTGAAAGTACCAGCTTTTTTAATTATCAGCGGCCTCAGATAGGATGATTACGGAAGCAACCTCAATTGCTTCGCGCGTTCTATAGCTTGCGTCCGTCTTTTAGCTTCCAGTTTTATAAAGAGATTGGAAGTATGAGTCTTAATCGTATTGAGCGACACAAAAAGTTTATCTGCAATCTCCTGGTTCGAGTGGCCTTTTGCCATCAGTTCTAACACCTCGTACTCGCGCTTACTGATTCCCTTTTGCTGCAGGATTTGTTCATCCAATTGAAAAATAGTATTGGGAGAAGATGCTGGCACTGATATGGTGATTACTTTTTTGCGTGTGAGTTTCAATCCCAGCCAGATGCCTACCGTTGTGAAGAGTATAGCGATTACCCCTAAATAAAACTCAAGCGACAAGTCGCGAACAATGTAACGGTACTCTAAAAACTTCAACAGAAATACCAGGATTGCCAACGCCAACCCATACCAGATGATAATCCTTTTCACGTTTGCTAAAATACTGAATTGCATGGATTGACAAATGTTGCTGGGAAGAAAATCGGATCGGTGCTTGGAAGGATACTTCACAATACCGCCATCGCTCACAACTATATATTACCACTATTCACAACCTGCAGGCTATCCTGCCCATCCATCCCGATCAAGGCTTCGATACTGAATCGCTTCGGCTAAATGCTCAACCTTGATTTCTTCGGAGGCAGCAAGATCAGCCACTGTGCGTGATACTTTTAGAATTCTGTCGTATGCACGTGCAGAAAGCCCGAGACGTTCCATCGCAGTTTTCAATAATGCTTTACCGGCTTCGTTCACAGCACATACTTCTTTTACCATGTTGGATGGCATCATCGCATTGCAGTATATATACTCCTGTTGCTTGAAACGGTTTGCCTGTATATTTCTTGCCTGCACTACGCGTTCACGTATCTCATCACTCGTTTCAGTTTTTCGGTTTGCTGTCATTTCGTCAAAACTTACAGGCACTACTTCTACATGCAAATCGATGCGATCTAACAACGGGCCGCTGATCTTACTTAAGTAACGGTGTACAATGCCGGGGCCACACACGCATTCTTTTTCGGGGTGATTGAAGTAGCCACACGGACAAGGGTTCATGCTCGCGACTAGCATAAAGTTGGCAGGGTAATCTATAGATACTTTCGCACGTGATATAGTCACTCTTCTCTCCTCCATCGGCTGGCGCATAACTTCAAGAACGGTACGTTTGAATTCAGGAAGTTCATCGAGAAATAAAACACCATTGTTGGAGAGTGATATCTCTCCCGGCTGCGGATTTCCTCCGCCACCAACCAATGCTACATCTGAAATTGTATGATGTGGACTTCGAAACGGACGCGCGGTTATCAGCGCAGCATCGCGACCAAGCTTACCGGCAACTGAATGTATCTTCGTTGTTTCAAGTGCTTCATTCAATGTCAACGGAGGAAGTATAGTAGGCAAACGCTTTGCTAACATTGTTTTACCCGCACCGGGTGGTCCGATCATGATCACGTTGTGCCCACCGGCAGCAGCAATCTCAAGAGCACGCTTAATATTTTCTTGTCCCTGTACATCTTTAAAATCAGTATCGTAATGATTGACCTTTGATGCAAACACTTCGCGTGTATCGACATATACCGGTTCGATGGAAATTTTACCTTCCAGAAAATCAACAGCTTCTTTTAATGTATTTACGGGAAGAATTTCCAGGTCATTTACAATGGCGGCTTCACGTGCATTGTCCGCTGGGAGTATAAATCCTTTGAATTTTTCTTTGCGTGCCTGAATGGCAATGGGTAATACACCTTTAATCGGACGAAGTTTTCCATCCAGCGCAAGCTCGCCCATAATTATATACTCACCGAGCTTTTCCGTTGTAATCTGCGCAGAAGCTTTGAGTATACATACTGCTATAGAGAGATCGTACGCAGAGCCTTCTTTCCGAATATCAGCCGGTGCAAGATTGACAACGGTTTTATTACGCGGCATAAAATACGATGCGCTTTTCAGAGCAGATTCTATACGATGCTGACTTTCTTTTATAGCATTATCCGGAAGTCCGCTCATAAAGAAACGTACTCCTTGTCCAACACTTACTTCAACCATAATGGTGCGTGCATCCACACCGTGTACTGCTCCGCCAAATGTTTTAGCAACCATGGCGAAGAGAATTAAGTAAGATTAGTGCTGAGAAGGTGTCTGCGGAGTTTGCCGTGCTGCTTCCTGAAGATCGAAAAGTTTTGCTTTGAGCATGTTGAGCTCGTGTGTGAGGGCTTCTTTTTCTTTTTTTGAATCGCGATTGATAATCCATGACCAAGTAACGTCTGCTAATAAAAGAATTAATCCAAACAACGTAATCCACTTAAACGAAGGGACCCAGCTTACCATGCTGAAAAGAAGGTTTGTGTTATTATCCAAGGCAACAGTGAAAATGAAGGCTCCTAAATGAAAGGCTGCAAATACAATGTAAAAGATAATTCTGTTCTTACTCATGTGAGTCACCGTTAAGTCGTAACGTACTGTTATACTGTTGTCCTACTAAAGGTAAATGATTTTTCTGAAATTCGTTATACGCGCTGTATATCTTTCAACTTTCTGTAAAGACCATCGCGCTGAATCAGTTCATCATGACGCCCGCGTTCCAGTATCTGACCGTTTTGAATGACGATGATCTCGTCTGCGTGTTGTATTGTACTGAGACGATGCGCTATGACTATAGACGTACGGTTCTGCATCAACTTATTCAAGGCATCCTGTACGAGACGTTCTGATTCAGAATCAAGTGCAGACGTGGCCTCATCTAAAATCAATATCGGAGGATTCTTTAATACTGCTCGCGCAATACTTAACCGCTGACGTTGCCCTCCCGATAACTTAGAGCCACGTTCACCAATCAATGTCTGATACCCATTCTCGGTTTGCATGATGAACTCATGTGCATTCGCAATTTTCGCTGCATTGATAACATCTTCCTCTAGCATGTTCTCCATACCAAAGGCAATGTTATTAAAGATAGTATCATTAAAGAGTATAGATTCCTGTGTCACTACGCCCATTTGTTTTCGCAGCGATTCAAGTTCATAATCTTTCAATGAAATTCCATCCAGCAATACCTCTCCTTCAGTAGGATCATAAAATCTCGGAACAAGATCGGCTAATGTAGATTTCCCTCCTCCCGAAGGTCCAACCAATGCTATTGTTTTTCCTTTCTCAATGGTGAGATTAACATTTTTAAGAACTCGTTCCGTATCATACGCGAAGCTGACATTTTTGAATTCGATCTTCGTAGTAAAAGTCTCAATGTGAATGGCATCCGGTTTATTCTGAATAGCAGATGGTGTATCAACCGTTGTGAATATACGTTGCGCTGAAACAATACCTTTCTGGAGTGAAGTTATTCCATTGGAGAAGTTCTTCGCAGGCTGTATCATCGAAGCATAAAAAGTAAGAAACAGAATAAACGCAGAAGGGGTTAGCTCATCACTGCCTGATAACACCCATTGCCCGCCATAGTAAAGTATAAATGCTACTACGACTACACCCAAAAACTCTGAGAGCGGTGAAGCAAGTTCGTTCTTCCGTGATATAGATAAGTTTACCTTACGGTGAAAAGAGGTTTCATCTTTAATTTTATTTAACAAGAAGTTGCGTGCGTTAAAGGCGTTGATAACGCGCATACCACTGAATGTTTCATCCAGTATATTAACAATACGTCCCATCGTCTCCTGACTCTGTACGGCTCTTTTCTTTAACTGCTTAATAATAGTAGAGATAACACCACCGGTCAATGGCAAAACAACCAGTGTAAAGAGTGTTAACTTAAAAGATATACTAAAGAGAACACCTATATAAATGATTAGCGTAATGGGTTCTTTAATTGCCTTAAAAGCATTTACAACGGTGTTCTCCATTTCACCAACATCGTTGGTGAATCTTGAGATAAGATCTCCTTTGCGTTGATCGTTGAAGAAACCAATATGAAGAAGTGATACTTTTTCGAAAATATGTACGCGTATATTTCGAACAACATCTGCCTTTACACGAGACGCTACCATGCGCTCCATATACCTGAAAAGGTTTGACAGGAAAACAAATCCCACAATAAAAAGACAGACGTACATCAATGTAGTTTGTGGACCTTGTTCCTTAATGACATCGGAGAAATAATACATGATCGCTTGCCTGCCGTAGTCAATGGAAAGGGAAAATTCCGGCAATTGCTTTACGGCAACATTTACCTTCTGAATAAATAATATATCCAGCATAGGTTGAAGCAATCCGAGATATACTGCGCTGAAGACGGAAGCCAGTGTAGAGTATATCAGAAATTTAGCAAGCTGCGAACGTATACCGGGTGCATATCGAAGAATGCGAAAGAATATTTTCATTTTTTAATTATAAGTAAGTATTGAAGTGTGCTTATACAAGCCTGCATCTGATATCATTATCCATTGCACACTTCATGTTTTTAAAATTCGTAAAGCCGTTGCGGAATATTCCATCGCAAAGCTACGGAAGTTATTGATGTGTTATTGTTGTAAAATTTAAGCACACTATCACTCTTTCTTACAACGACATTAAAATCAATAAATACATTGTGTTTGAAATGCCATGAGGCTGAAAAACTTCCGTAGACGATATCATTTTTAAAACCTTGACCGATTTTGTTACCAAAATTCTGTTCACGTTGTGTATTAGGTTTTAACAGATCACTCCCCCAATCGTACTTCGGTGACTGTGCTGTTGATGATCCCCAATCATAATCGGTAGAGTCACGGCCGACACTCATAACAAAAAGCTTGGCTGTGATATTTAAACGCGGTACTGGCTGATACCGAATCATACCAATCGCTTCGTTGAAATTCGCTCCCAGCGGGTGGGCTATGGGTTGCTGGTAATGAGTATAGTTAGCATACTGTGTGTTATGGGAATACGTAAACGGCCGGGCGAGATTTATCTCTCCTTGCAAATCCAGGTTAGGCACGCCAAAAGCATCTATATATTTACCACCTGCCTGCACGGCAAATTTGTTTGCCCACCAACCATTGCCTGCTTTAATATTATCCAGCACAAATTCGTCCAATACAAACTGACCATAGAACGATAATTTCTTAACAGCATTCCATTTGAAATCCATACCCAGAATAACATTATCACTACTTCCGTTTTGTTGTTCTATAGCGCGGAAGAAAATGATCGGATTCAGATATGCCCATTCAAATTTACCTGCACCTGTTGTATCATCCGGACTAAAAATTACGGACTCGAAGAGGCCTATATTTAGCTTCTTCCCTATATTAAGACTGAGGTGGTGGAACGTTACAAACTTATCAGGATAACCTTTATTCATCGAGCGACTACCTCCTAACGATGCATTTACATCGGCAGTCATTTCACTGATTGAATATGTATAGTTGAGTTTCCATACCTTTATGTTAGCCTTGAAGAATGAAGCGGGCGCAGCGTTATCGGAAAAGATAAGCGAGCGCATACCGTTACCAATAAAGAAGCGATCGTATCCCATCTGAAGACTTATACTCTTGGTAGCATCCACAGTTATATAGCCGCGCGCCTGAAGAAAGTCAACGCCTTTACCTGTTTTATATTCTTTCCAGAAACCTTCATGCGGTATCACGGGATTCAATGCCATCTGTTCCCATACATACGAAGGAAGTATCATTTGATTATCCGTGAGGTAAGTATAAAATCCAACCTTGCGATCAATCATACCACGCACTTCAACGCCACGTGTGTTAATGAAGAGACGATCATCTCTTCGCGAATCTTTCCCTAACCCAAGGTATAGCACCGGGTTTACATGCAAATCAAAATCGGGAGCATCCACATGAAAGAAATCTGATTTCTTCCGATAAAATCTCTTTAGAAAAGGACGCTTGCTATCACTGGTCTCGGCACGCGACCACTCCCAGCTATCATTTCTCAGATAATCATAATTGAATTTATCAGCCCTTGATTGAAATCCCTCTAAAGCATTTACAGTATCCACAAAGTCAATAATCGCTGAACGTTTATACGGTTTTACAGACGTAAAGAACTGAGGAAGTATTTTACCGGCCTTTACTTCGTACCGATCGATCCAGTAATAATAATCTTCATTCAGCGGAGCATAGGAACTCTGGGCCTGCGAGGAAATTGTGAAGACAGAAAATAAAAGCAGCAGTAAAATTATTCGCATAGGGCAATTATAATTGCGCAAGATAAATCTTCTGATTTGATAGCAACGGTTTGGGATTCATTAAAATGCTTTGGCTCTATTTAAAATGCATTTCTTTGCTGAAATTTTAAAGATCCGAGTTTCGTCCGAACCCGTATTCATGACGAAGAAAATGCATAAAATCGCATCCGTAAATCCATTCTGCCAGGCGATGAAACGAATTTTATAAGCACCGCTTGTAAATAAAAAAGCAGTGCTTATCTTTGCAGTCCTTTTAGAGGAATAACGCAAGAATTTATATGAAAAAAGGCATTCATCCAGAGTACAAAGACGTGGTTTTCTGGGATACATCCAGCGATCATAAGTTTCTTACCAGATCTACTCAGGCTCCTAAGGAGACCATTAAGTGGGAAGACGGTAAAGAATACCCCGTAATCAAAGTCGAAGTAAGCTCTGCTTCGCATCCTTTCTTCACTGGCAAAAAGCTGTTCATGGATACAGCCGGACGCGTGGAGAAATTCAAAAACAAGTATCAGAAGAAAGCATAATAACTTCTTCTTTTTAATGGAGAGAGAAGAAAAGCCCTTGGAGACAAGGGCTTTTTTTATTGTCCGATATTTTTAAAACCTAAAGGGGGTAGTCAATCTACTTCTCTTTTTTCTTGTTCAGCTTTTAAGTAAAGCCTTACCGATACATTTATAAAAAATATTCGAAAATGTGCCCGCGCACAGCGAAACGCACATTTTTCATTCATTGCAGCATAGGTTTCGAATCCTATTTTTGAGAGATGAATGTTATTTTGTTTGATGATCCTGTTATTCGCACAGCACTTTTTCCTTTCACGTACACCCGGCCAGTAGCGGATATCCGCGTAGGAATCTTAACAATCCGCGAGAAATGGGAACGGTGGCTAAACACCAAAGCCTCTTTCAAGACGGATGGATATCTGCAAAAGAAATTTCAGGTACACTCTACAAAAGATAATCTGCTGATCAACGGAGCAATTTGTCCCGATGAAAATTTAGCAGCCACGGTAAGGGCATTGCCGCCTCATTACTTTCTTACAAAAGATTCATTGTTGATTGCAGCATCACAACCAAAGGGTGAGATGAGTGCTTCCAATACCATTGAATATACTCATCCGCTCACGATCATCGACAAGTCGTGGAAGATCTTCAAAGAGAACGCAGCGCAGTTAAAAATCGATTTTAAATTGATTACGTCCGAAAGAAAATCCGCGGTCATTGACGATAAGCACACAATAGTATATGGCGCCCCTGAAGATATATTTATTGAAGAAGGAGTATATATACGATCGGCTATACTGAATGCTGAATCAGGACCGATATACCTGGGCAAGAACAGTATCGTTCAGGAGGGAGCAATCATCCGCGGATCATTTGCCTTATGTGAAGGTGCTCATATTAACATGGGCGCAAAAATTCGTGGCGATGTAACGGTTGGTCCGTACTCGAAGGTAGGCGGAGAAGTAAGCACTTCCGTGATTTTCGGTTACAGCAATAAGGCGCACGATGGTTTTCTGGGCTGCTCTGTTCTTGGAGAATGGTGCAACCTCGGGGCCGATACAAACACATCGAATCTCAAAAACAACTACGACCATGTAAAGCTTTGGGATCATTCCTCACAAAGCTTTCAGAATACGGGGCTACAATTTTGTGGATTGATGATGGGCGATCATAGCAAATGCAGCATCAACACCATGTTTAACACGGGAACGGTAGTGGACGTTGCTTCCAATGTTTTTGGGCATGGCTTCCCTCCTAACTATATACCATCGTTTGCATGGGGTGGAGCTTCGGGTTTTGAAACGTATAAACTTCAAAAGGCGATTGAAACCGCAGAACGTGTAATGGGAAGAAGAAATGTTATCTTTTCAGATATGGATAAAGAGATTCTCTCGCATATCTTTGAGACCTCCGCGCAAAGCCGCGAGTGGGAAAAGAATTAACATGAAGTTTGCTGACATTCCAGGATTATCTGACGTAAAAAAATTACTCATTGATGCTGTAAAAGCGAATCATACAGCGCACGCTCAACTTTTTGTAGGTGCCGAAGGTGCATTGAACTTACCGCTGGCATTGGCGTATGCTACCTATCTGCATTGTGAAAATAAAGGAGACGATTCTTGCGGAACGTGTGCTGCCTGTTCTAAAAATGCAAAGTTCATTCACCCCGATACGCACTTTGTATTTCCGCTTAGCAATGTTAAAAATGATAAAGATGAGGATCGCTTTAAAGCTGAGATTCTAAAAAACTGGCGAGCATTTTTATTGGAGCAACCGTATGGAACGCTGGACGACTGGACGAACTATTACGGTGGTGAAGATAAGCTAGCACTTATATCGCGGGAAGAAAGTCGTGAGATCATTAAAACGCTTTCGCTGAAGCCATTTGAAAGTCCACATAAAGTGATGATCATCTGGCAACCCGAGCTGATGCATTCCGCAGCAGCGAACGGTATACTAAAGATACTGGAAGAACCACCACCAAAGACATATTTTATACTGGTAACAAATGCTGCCGACAGACTTTTGTCTACGATTATTTCGCGTACGCAGATCGTAACGGTTCCGTTATTACATGACGAAGAAGTACAAGCACAACTCATCGAAAAGAATAAAGTTGATGCGCGCAAAGCAGAAAAAATAGCACAGCTTTCGGAAGGAAACCTCAACCAGGCGATTAAACTTATCGATAGCGAAGAAGACGATAACACCCAACGTTTTATAGAGTGGATGCGTGCATGCTTTAAGAAAAGTTACGGCACACTCGTAACGATGGCCGATGAATATCATTCACTGGATAAGCTCAACCAGCGAAACCTGATCAGCTATAGTATAAATATGATGCGCGAGTCGTTGTTGAATTTTTCAGGAGCGAAGGACATGAATCGCACACGTGGCGATGAATTGAAATTCGTACAGGATTTCAGTAAAGTATTAACGCTGGATAAAGTTGAAAAATCATTTAAGTTATTGAACGATGCCATTTATCACCTGGAACGGAATGGCAGCGCCAAGATGATTTTCCTTGATCTCTCGTTAAAATTATCGAAGACGCTTAACCCTTAAACAGTCTGCAATGCTGTATATATACATGTATAGCGAGCTGATTTCGAACGTATATTTTCACACTAACATCAACACCAATGCCTCATTCCAAACTCATTCGCATCGGTACCCGCGGAAGCAAGCTGGCTCTTTGGCAAGCAGAATATATTGCCAGTCTGATAAAACCTTCCGGGTATTCGACCGAGATCATACCGATTGATACACGTGGTGATAAAATCCTGGATGTATCGATCGCAAAGATTGGCAGCAAAGGTGTATTCACAGAAGAGATAGAAGCAAAATTGCTGGACGGTTCTATTGATATAGCTGTACACAGCGCAAAAGATCTTTCTTCAGATATTCCCGATGAACTGGAAATCATCGCGTTCACCGAGCGCGAACTTGTTAATGATGTCGTTGTCAGCACCAACAAAAACATCAACATTACCGCTGACACGTTGAAGATTGGTACTTCGTCTACCCGTAGGGTTGCGTTCCTGAAACATTTTTATCCCAACGTTGAGGCCGTCTCCATCCGCGGAAATCTTCAGACTCGCATCTCTAAAATGCAGGCCGGAGAATGTGATGCTTTGCTGCTTGCGTACGCGGGTGTTCATCGCATGGGATACGATGATATGATCGTGGATAAGATCGCCACCAGTTATTTTGTGCCGGCCGTTGGCCAGGGAACCATTGCTATAGAATGTCATAAGAAATTACCATTCGACAAGAAGGAAATTCTTTCACGTTGGGTAAATCACCCCGCTACAGAAGTATGTCTTCATGCAGAGCGTGCATTCCTGAAAACATTGCATGGTGGTTGCAGCATTCCTTCTTTTGGCTATGCTCATATAGAAGGTAATTCCATTTCATTGAAGGCCGGAATTATATCGCTGGATGGCCAGCGCGTGATCAAAGTAAAACGCACTTCCTCATTTGAAGAAGTAAAGGAACTGGGAGAAACCGTTGCCAATGAAGTATTGAACATTGGCGGTGAACAGATTTTGAAAGAAATCAGACAACAACTATAAGTATATAGATATACCGAATGAATAGCTATGAATAAGTCGATCTCTATTATCGCATTGATCTGCATTGTTATTTCCAGTTGTGCACAGGAAAAAGATTATGTCGTTACGATTAAAACCAAATATGGTGACATGGTAGCGATACTCTATGATGAGACACCCAAGCACAAGCAAAACTTCATCAAGCTTGCACAACAGCATTATTTTGATAGTCTTCTTTTTCACCGTATCATCGAAGGATTCATGATTCAAGGTGGTGATCCTGAATCAAAGAAAGCAGGATCACAACAAATGCTGGGTCGCGGTGGTCCGGGATATACTATAGATGCCGAGATCAACCCGAAATATTTCCATGAAAAGGGATCGCTATCCGCAGCACGCCTTGGCAATGAACAAAATCCAGCGAAAGCTTCCAGCGGAAGTCAGTTTTATATAGTACAAGGATCAAAATCCTCAGAAGATGAAATCAAGATTGATCCGGAAAAATACAATCAGGCCATGCAGCAGTTCTTTCAAAATCCAGCGAACCAGCCTGCTTATGATTCAATTGCAAAATTCTACCAGAGCGGTGATATGAAAGGTGCTCAAGCCTTCATCATGAAACTAAAACCACGGGTAGAAAAGCAAACTGGTATAAAAACAGAAAAAGAAGTATCGCCTGAAAAATTAAAGGCATACTCTACCGTTGGAGGAACACCTCAACTCGATGGTGAGTATACGGTTTTCGGAAAAGTAATTAAAGGGCTTGAGGTAATCGACACGATTGCTACGCGACAAAAAGATCAGTTTGATCGTCCTGTAGAAGATATACGCATGACGGTTACCGTTGAGGAAGTGTCAAAAAAGAAAATCACTAAACTGTACGGATATCAATATCCACTGAAACCAAAGACCAAAAAATAGTTTCTCTCGTCATAAACCCTTTCTATACTATATATGAAGATTCTTGTTACAGGCTCAAACGGACTGCTGGGCCAAAAGCTTACTGAACTTTTAGAGAACGATCCATCGGTTACACTCATTGCCACGGCACGGGGTAAATCTGTTCTTCCCATTACAAAAGGTGAATACCACAGCCTGGATATAACGGATGCCAACGCCGTTGACCAGGTGTTCGCATCAACAAAGCCAGACGTAGTGATCAACACGGCTGCAATGACACAGGTCGATCAATGTGAAACCGAGCGTGAGGCCTGCTGGACTGCCAATGTTACTTCCGTTGAGAATCTTGTGAACGCGTGCGCAAAGAACAATACGCATTTAGTGCATGTATCAACGGACTTCATATTTGATGGGACACGAGGCCCGCTTGATGAGAATGAAAAACCCAACCCGGTAAATTACTACGGAGAAAGTAAACTGGCAGCGGAAGAAGTAGTGCTGAAAAGTAAAATTGGATGGTCTATACTTCGCACCGTACTGGTATATGGTATTACGAATGACATGAGCCGGTCAAATATAGTGCTGTGGGTAAAAAATAGTCTGGAGCAAGGTAAAAAGATCCAGGTTGTAAACGACCAGTGGCGTACACCAACACTGGCAGAAGACCTGGCAGCAGGTTGTTTCCTCGCAGCCAGGAAGAAGGCCAAAGGAGTATATAATATATCTGGTAAAGATTTTCTTACACCGTATGATATCGCCATCGCTACCGCTGATTATTTCAAGCTTGACAAATCGCTGATCAGCCTTACGGATTCAACAAAATTTACGCAGCCGGCTAAACGTCCTCCGAGAACCGGGTTTATCATCGATAAAGCGAGAACTGATCTCGGCTACGAGCCACGTTCTTTTGCTGAGGGACTTGCTGTTTTAGAATCGCAGCTGTAAACAAATGAAAAAAGCCATGAACAACTCATGGCTTTTTTCATTTGAAGATCTTGTGGAGCTTACTGTGTTTGTTTCTTTTGATGCACAGCAAAGTAATATATAGGAATCCCGATCAGCGTGATGATTAATCCCGGCCATGTAAATGCTGGTTTATAGTAAATCAGCAATGAACAGAACGTAACACCCATAACGATATATATCAATGGCAATATAGGGTATCCAAACGCTTTGTAAGGTCTTGGCAAATCCGGGCGTTTCTTTCTGAGAATAAATATACCAACGATGGTAAGCATGTAGAACAACACTACTACAAACGACACCATATCCAGTAAGTCACCATATTTACCGCTCAAGCACCAGAGGCTCGCCAGTATACATTGCACCCATAATGATTGCTGCGGTACGGCAAATTTATTCAGTTGACCTGCCTGTTTAAAAAACAAACCATCTTTTGCCATCGTATAGTAAACACGCGCGCCTGCCAGGATCAATCCGTTGTTGCAACCAAACGTTGATACCATGATCATCAACGCAATGATAACTGTACCTATATTTCCGAAGATGGCATGAGACGCTGCAACGGCAACACGATCTTTTTCAGCGTATGCTATTTCATGTAGCGGAAGCACTGCAGTATACATGATGTTCGCAGTCACATAAATGATCGTTACAATCAACGTCCCCAGAAATAAACTCAGCCCTATATTGCGCTGCGGATTCTTGATCTCTCCGGCAATGAACGTCACGTTATTCCACGCATCGCTGCTAAAGATAGACCCCACCATCGCTGCTGCTATAGCTCCAACGGCGGCAATAGTAGTATAGGTTTCTATACTGCCATCCGTATTTAACTTATGAAGATCCCAGGCGTTCGTCCAGTTGGCTGTCCATACATCTCCCTTCATCATGATCAATCCAAAAGCAATAAGACCAAACAAGCTCAATAGTTTGGCTACTGTGAATGTGGTTTGAATTGCCTTTCCACCTTCTACCCCTTTGGTATTTATATAGGTAAGTAATATAATAATGACAATGGAAAGGATCTGGGCCGGTGAGATATGTGTGAACCCCAAATCAAGCAATACTATATCTTCGCTTACAGCAGGAATTAGATAGGCGGTAAACTTCGAAAAGGCCACACCTACCGCTGCAATGGTACCGGTTTGTATAACAGCAAAAAAACTCCAGCCGTACAAGAAAGCAACGAGTGGGTTATACGCTTCTTTCAGATACACATATTGGCCACCGGCTTTTGGAAACATACCACTGAGCTCGCCATAACTTACAGCAGCAGTAATGGTCATGAAGCCAGTGATCAACCATACAGCGATCAACCATCCTGAACCACCAACGTTTCGCAGGATGTCTGCTCCTACAATAAAAATCCCTGAACCGATCATGGAGCCCGCTACGATCATCGTGGCATCCCATAAGCCCAGCACCGGCTTAAACTTTGTTTCACTCATGTGTATCTTCCTCTAAATATTTTGGGAAGATAAGTATTTCAAACAAAAACGAAATACCTTTGGCGTAATCCTATAGCGTGAATTCATGACACAACTAATTGCAACTGTTTTAGGCCGACTTCGCATTGTAGCCTTTCTGGAAGGAATATCATTTCTCGTATTACTGGGCATTGCCATGCCGCTGAAATATATGGCCTCCAACCCGGAACCTGTACGCATTGTAGGCATGGCCCATGGTGTACTCTTTATTGCGTATATAGTGTTGCTTGTGCAAACCAAGTTCACCTATAACTGGACTTACTGGCGATCTTTCCTTGCCTTTATCGCATCGCTTGTTCCGTTCGGAACATTCTATGCTGACAAGAAGTTATTCAGAGAAGATTAGTGTAAAGACCAGGCAGGTCTAGTCTTTACGCTCACCCCAGGTTTCGCAGAAGTTTGTGCGGGTATTGTTATATAAATCGCGAACGGTATAGTTCAGGCTTAAATCCATTCCGTGCATGGTACCTACGCCTTCAATCTCATAGTCGTCAACCACCTGAAAGGGTATCGTTACCTTGTCTCCTGACATATAAGCGTGTACCTGGATGTCTGCTCCGTAGAAATTATCAAGATATAGCACATTTCCAGTCGTACCATATTTAGTAACGTGTAGAGTATAGTATGTATAGTCATTGAATGTTTCGCTGAACTCTTCCATGCTATAGTAACCTACTACTTTGTCGCGCTCATCATAGCGAGGTTCTATAATATTAACCTGACATGAGGCAAGGGCAACCAACAATGAAACCGCAACCAATAAACGTTTCATAACTTTAAGTTTTATACTGTTGATATTGCAAGTTTAAGGCCAACCTTAAGAACCGCGTCCTATTCATTCTAATCGAACGAATCACTGTATATAACTACGGTGCGGTGTTATTTTCACACCTTTAAAATCACGAGCCATTACGCTTATATTTGTGACTAGCTATGAATCACCTGCGTATTATTTTTATGGGCACACCCGAGTTTGCGGTGCCCAGTCTTGAAATTTTGATTGAGAATAGGGCTACCGTTGTAGCAGTCGTTACCGCACCCGACAAACCTCAAGGCAGAGGACAAAAAATTGTATACTCGCCTGTGAAGGAATGCGCGATGAAGTACAACATTCCCGTATTACAACCAACAAATTTAAAGTCGCCAGAGTTTTTAGAAGAGCTGAAAAGTTATCAGGCAAATCTTCAAATCGTAGTTGCCTTCAGAATGTTACCTGAGGTGGTATGGGCTATGCCTTCATTCGGAACTTTTAATTTGCACGCTTCGCTTCTTCCCCAATACCGTGGAGCGGCCCCTATAAATTGGGCGATTATCAATGGTGAAAAAGAAACAGGCGTAACAACGTTTTTTCTGAAACATGAGATTGATACCGGAAGTATAATTCACCAGGAGAAGGAACCTATTCACGATGACGATACCGTTGGTACATTGTATGAGCGGATGATGGCCAAAGGTGCAAGGCTCGTGTTAAAAACTGTACAGAGTATAGAAGCGAATGATTTCCCATCTATACCTCAACCTGCCGATGTAGAAATTAAACATGCTCCCAAAATATTTAAGGAAACGTGTCAGATCGATTGGCGAAAGACAAGTGAAGAGATCCGGAATTTTGTAAGAGGATTAAGTCCATACCCAAGCGCCTGGGGAGTGATTAACCAAAAAACGTTTAAGATCTTCAAAGTATCGCTCACGGATAAAAAGAATCACGAAAGTGCAGCCGGTACTATTGACACTGACAATAAAAATTATCTTTACATACGGACTTCGGATGGTTGGATTGCTATTGATGAACTTCAACCGGAAGGAAAAAGAAGAATGAACATTCAGGATTTTTTCAGAGGGAACAAACTATAAATTGACTTTCATTCGGACTATGAAAATATCACTCATTGCTGCACACGCTCAAAATAGAGTTATAGGAAAGAACAACGATTTGCCGTGGCATCTTCCAGATGATATGAAATTTTTCATGACCACTACACAAGGTCATTACTGCATCATGGGCCGAAAAAATTACGATTCTATTCCTGCGAAATTCAAACCTCTGCCCAAGCGAACCAACATTGTAGTAACACGCCAACAAGATTTCCAGGCACCTGGCTGCATTGTTGTAAATGCTATAGAAGATGGATTAGCGCTTGCGCGGAAGAATGAAGAGACAGAAGTTTTTATCATTGGAGGAGCCGAGATCTATAAAACTTCACTATCTTCAGCAGACCGGCTATACCTTACGGAAATACAAGCTGTCATTGATGGTGATGTATACTTCCCTGAATTCAAAAAAGAAGAATGGAAAGAGGTCTCCCGTCAACATCATCCTGCTGATCAGCGGCATATATATGCTTTTGATTTCGTGGTTTACGAAAGACGCTAACGAAAGATATACTTCCTGATATCAGGCTACTTCTTCGCCTGGCTTGGTTTTCCAACGCTCGTGCATCCACACCCACTGCTCGGGATGCTCGCGGATCTGCTGCTCTATAAATCCCGTAAGGATCTGTGTATTGTAGACCATGTCGGCTTCATCGTCTCCGGTAACGGTAATGGGTATTTCAGGAAGTATATACATGTGTTGCTTCCAGTCTTTACCAAGATATATATAGGTTGGTACTACTATAGCACCGGTCTTCATCGCCAGTACAGTCGCTCCCACAGGTGTTGCTGCAGGCTTGCCAAAGAAATTCACAAAACGACTTTTAACTTTTGTATCCTGATCGATCAGCAAGGCTACAGAGCCACCCGACTTAAGAATTTTGAGCATTCTGAATGTTTCCCGGCCACGTTCAATAGGAATCGCTCCATGCTTGTTCCTGTATTCCCACAACAAATTATTCAAGCGTTCATCCTTCAACGGTGTTCCGATAATATTCGGGTTCAATCCGCGTAGTGCCATCGTTGTTACCTGGAGGTCGAACGCTCCCAAATGACAGGTGAGAAAAATTATACCTTTTCCCTTCTGGCGGGCTGCTTCATAATTTTCAAATCCATATACTACCAAAAACTTTTGCAGATCTTCCCAGGTGTTTACAGAACCTGAGGCACGCAAAATATCGCCAGCGTTTTTGCCCAGGTATTCAAAAGTTTTACGCGATAGCCTTTTTATCTCTTCAGCACTCTTCTCTTTTTTAAAGGCCAACGTTAAATGTCGGTGTGTGAGCTTGCGGGTATGGGAAGCAAAAACATACGCCACTTTACCAAGGAAGCCACAAAACTTCAACCAGGCAACGCGTGGCATGCGGTTGGAAATAAAAATCAGGAACTGAACAAACCGGTAAACGATCGTATACCGTATCTTTCTGCGTATTTTCTTGGCTCCATGCATGTGGCGCGAAGATAAGCGTTAATAAGTTTATTTGTAAACTCCACAAAAAAGCATCATTCCAGGATATGAAAACCTTATACATAGTACGGCATGCGAAATCGAGTTGGGCTAACCCATCGCAGGATGATTTTGAGCGCCCGTTAAACGATCGTGGTAAGAATGATGCGCCTCGCATGGGCAAACGACTCAAGGAAAAAGAAGTACACCCAGACTTGATTGTAAGCAGTTCTGCCAAGCGTGCTTATTCTACCGCCAAGCGAATTGCCAAGGTATTGAACTATCCCAAAGATAAAATCAAGGCCTTAAAATCATTATACCATGCGGATGAAGAAAGTATGCTTGCTGTGATACAGGATATCAAAGACAAACATAACGTGGTGATGCTTTTTGGTCACAACCCCGGCCTTACCGAGTTTGTGAATTCATTTCAAAATATAGAGCTTGACATTGATAATATACCTACCTGTGGTGTCATCGCATTTCAGCTGAACATTGACTCCTGGAAGGATGCGTCCTGGGGAAAGGGCAAGATGTTGTTTTTCGATTATCCGAAAAATCAAAAAGACTAAGTATATATAGGGGCTAGTTTATCAGGGCTTTGGGCAAATCCCAGATGCGTTTCTTCAAGAATCCGATCTCTCCGAAACGATAACCTATCAACATTTTAAAAGTTGTATTGGAGCTGAGAAGTTGTGTGTCTTCAAATCTTGCAGAGCGTCCCTGTGCTATAAAACTAAATCCACCGAAGACACGGTCCCCGTTATACCCGAGTCCTATACGGGCAGCGGCATACGCGTTGAACTTTATATCATTTTTTTCTACACCATCTTCACGAAGCGACTCCAGCCAGTTATGTGCTGGGCCAACCGCGAGTGTACCATTGAGAAAAAATCCCTTATAGATCAAGCTATAGGTATAGCCGGGTGCTATACCGAGTGTTGTTACTTTGAAAGATTTTATTTGGGATGCTGTTCCGAACCTGCCGCTATAGTCTTCACCCAGAATGGCAGAATCGCCAGCGGCCTTAAAACTACTCAATGAACCAAAGATGAGGAATGAACCTGCACTTCGTAATTGCTGATCGATAAAATTATAGGTTGACCGGAACGAAAACTTTTTGTTGTTGAATGTATAGTTTACACTCACGCCATTGTTATGAGTCTCTATATCGCGGCGATGCGGGTAGGGTTGATTAGCCGCAATCTTTACAGAAGGATCATCCGCGTAAAAGCCATCATAGTTTTGAAAGTAAGCATCGATGCCCCACTTTCTTCCAATGATATTGAGTTGAAGATCGCTGGCATCCGATTCACCATAAATGCGCCTGTTGGTTTCGTCCTGAGGGAGCGCGAACGTTACTTCAATCGCCAGCTCGAACAAATACATGCCGAGGCCAAAGCTATAGGGCTTGTTGGAACGGTACGTCACGGAAGTTTTTGAATCTTTCTCGCGTTGTATCTCAAATCCAAGCCTGCGCTGCTTTAACACCGGCCACAGAAAAAAATGATTCGGAAATGTCTTTATATACTTCGACCGAACGGAATCATACCCCGGCTCATTTGCAGCGGTAACTGAAATTTCATCCTGCGCAAACGCAGGTATAGTCGATGCTATAGTAAAAAATAAAAGCGCGACCAACCCGTATTTCATCAGAGAATATATTCGCTCAGGTCCTTGTTCTTTATTAAGTCGGCCATTTTTTCGCGCACCATATCAGCCGTTATAATAATCCGTGCATTCGGTCCGATCTTGTCTGGTACATCGAATAAAAATTCATTCAGCAGTTTACTCATTACTGTGTGCAATCTGCGGGCCCCTATATTTTCAACATCTGCATTAATCGTAAAGGCTGTGTTGGCGATTTCATCGATAGCATCGTCTGCAAAAGATATCTCTACATTTTCAGCTTCGAATAATGCCTGGTATTGTTTGGTGAGTGCATTCTTCGGTGCTTTCAATATCTGAATGAAATCATCTTTTGTAAGATTGCTCAACTCAACACGAATCGGGAAACGTCCTTGTAATTCAGGTATCAGATCAGAAGGTTTTGAAATATGGAATGCTCCTGCTGCGATGAAAAGTACGTGATCTGTTTTTATAACACCATGCTTTGTATTCACGGTGCTTCCTTCCACGATCGGAAGAAGATCACGCTGTACACCTTCGCGACTCACATCAGGACCACTTCCGCCTTTGCGGGAACCAGAAGCAATCTTATCGATCTCATCGATGAATATAATGCCTGCATTCTCTGCACGATGTATAGCCTCCTCTTTCACTTCATCCATATCGATGAGCTTAGCGGCTTCTTCATCCAATAATATTCTACGTGCTTCGGCTACCGTTACTTTGCGTTTCTTGCTCTTCTTCGGCATCATTCCGTTCAGCATCTCCTGCAAATTCATCATGGATACTTCGTCCATCATGCCTGCTCCTACCATGCCTACATTTGAACCACCACCGCCTTTGATGTTGATGTCGATCTTACGATCTTCCATTTCACCATTGCGTATTTTTTCACGGAAGTGATTGCGTGTACGTTCATTCAGTTCTACATCACTGGTTGGAACCTCCGATTGATTTTCAGTTTGTGAAAATCCTGTTGAACGCGTAGAGCTCTGCTGACGCAACGGTGGTATCAGCGCATCGAGTATAACATCTTCTACTGCTTGTGCAGCTTTCTCTTTTACTTCTTCTTTCTTACGAGCTTTCACCATGTTTACAGATTGCTCTACAAGGTCACGCACCATGCTTTCTACATCGCGTCCTACATATCCTACCTCTGTAAATTTGGAAGCTTCTACTTTTACAAACGGAGCATCAGCAAGTTTTGCAAGTCTTCTGGCAATCTCTGTTTTACCTACACCCGTTGCTCCGATCATAAGTATATTGTTGGGAACAATCTCCGCCTGTATCTCTGCACGCGTACTCATCCTTCTCCAACGGTTACGCAAGGCAATCGCTACATTTCGTTTCGCCTCTTTCTGCCCGATAATATATTTATCAAGTTCTTCTACGATCTGCCTGGGTGTTAAATATTTTTCGTCCATCATAATTTTATCCTCTCCTCAACATTCGATTTATATTCGATGATAGTGTTAATCCATAGCCTGCTTTACCGGCTACATATCCACTTCTGCTAAAAACAAATTCAAATGATTTAATACGTGCCGAAAAACCTACGGATATTCCAGCTCCGCCTCCACCATTTTCAAGTTTCAATTCCTGATGCGCAAGGTAATTATAGCCCACCAGTATATTTACATTCCGATGAATCAATACCTCTGCACCAAAGTTAATGCGCCTCAGTACTTTATCCAATCCTCCGGGTTCGTCCTGCCCGCTGGCAGCATCATAATAGGTAACATTTTTTTTTGCCAGGTTATATGCTGTAAGTGAAAAACGTAAAGGCATGTGCTCGGGCTTAAAGGTCGCTCCCAACTGAACATCAAATGGAAGTTCGGAGTTACTGGTTTCGGAATATTCCGAAAAAACTATTCCCATATTTTTCACAACCAGTCCTATACGCAAATCTTGATTTGGATGAACAAATATTCCGCCAAGATCAATCATCGCTGCACTGGCGCGATAACCGGCAATATTGGAAAAGACCATCTTAACATTTGCCCCGAATCTGAAATTTCTTACCTGATGACTTTTACCAATGACCAGTGCCGTCTCGCCTGATTTATAGGTTCCGAGTTCTGCGCCTGAAGCATCGTACCCTTGCATGGTTCCATAACTCAAATGCTGAATACCAAATGCAAGCGTACCTACTTTGTTAAACCGGTGTGCATAGGACAAGGTTGACTGCCCTACATCTGCTACATAAAACTGATACGTTGCTGATGCAAAGCCTGCCAATGTATCGGACACCAATGCAGGATTCGAGTAGAAGAAATTTATATCGCGGTCGCTGAGCGATGTATTTATACCACCCAGTGCGGCAAGCCTGGCGTTGTTGGCGACATTTAGAAATTCAAAAGATTTTTGTCCACCCGTTTGAGCAAACGATGCTATGCATGAGAAAATGAATATTACCGGGAGTAATTGCTTCAACACGAAAAGCGTTTAATCTGCAATATCGTAAAACATGCCGGCATTTTTAAACCCTTCACTTTACTTGGTAAACTTCATCGGGTATTCGGCTGTGATCTCGCCTTCTGAAATTTTTCGCAGCTTGTCTTTCAGTAAAGACTTTTGCCGGGGTGTAAGGTAATCGAGGTATAGGATGCCTTCGATGTGATCGTACTCGTGTTGGATCATTCGTGCTGTAATACCACTGAATGTTTTACGCTGCGGCTGAAACTGCCGGTCTACATATTCTATCGTGATGCTCCACGGCCGTTCAACATCGCGTGCTATTGCCGGTATACTTAAACAACCTTCTTCATCTATCCAGGTATCTTCCGAATATTCAGCTATGCGGGCGTTGATAAATGTTTCATGTATACCGGTGTCTCCATCGTAGAAGTATTCACGATCTTCTTCAGCCATGGATTCGTATGTAAGCTTGCTGTCGACCAGAAACACCCGCACCGGAACGTTAACCTGTGGAGCTGCGAGTCCACAGCCATCGGCACCATATAGTGTCTCCCACATGTTTGTAATCAGCGCTTCAAGTTCAGGATCGTGTTGTTCGACCTCTATACATTTCTGCCGCAGCACATCATGACCGTATGAAACAATCGAAAGTATCACGTTACGCGTTCACAGCTTTTTGATCAGAGAAAACAAATTTCATAGGATCTTTCACCTTCTCTTTCATCAACGCGACTTTCAACACTTCATCTACTGTACTCACATAATGAAATGTCAAGCCTTTGATATAGTGCTTTTCAATTTCATCAATGTCACGTTTATTCTTAGCGCTCAGTATAAGCTCCTTTATACCACTGCGCTTGGCAGCAAGTATTTTTTCTTTTATACCACCTACCGGCAATACTTTACCACGCAACGTAATCTCACCGGTCATCGCCAGCTTTGCTTTTACTTTACGTTGAGTATAAATAGACGCCAGGGATGTAAACATCGTGATGCCTGCGGAGGGTCCATCTTTTGGAACTGCACCTGCCGGTACATGTATATGCAGATCGTACTGCTGGAACAATCGGTGGTCGATCTCCATAGACTCTGCATTTGATTTCAGGTATGATAGCGCAGCCATCGCTGACTCTTTCATAACATCTCCCAATTGTCCGGAGATGGTAAGTATACCTTTACCTCTGCTCAGGCTTGATTCAACGAACAGGATTTCTCCTCCTACCTGTGTCCACGCCAACCCGGTTACTACACCTGCTATATCATTTCCCTGGTATAGCTCTTCATCGAAGATCTCTGCGCCCAGTACTTTACGAACTGTTTCTTCCGTAATTACTTTATCAAACTCCTCCTCCATCGCCACGGACTTGGCAATGTTTCGCACGAGCGTTCCGATTTTGCGTTCAAGACTTCGAACACCGGATTCGCGTGTATACGAGTTCACCGTTTTGATCACAGCGTCTTTGGAGAATTTCACATCTGAGTTTTTCAGACCATGCTCCTTCAACTGTTTTGGAATAAGATGCTTGATCGCTATCTCTACCTTTTCTTCCAATGTATAGCCTGTTACTTCAATGATCTCCATACGATCGCGCAACGCTGGATGTATAGTATCAAGCGAGTTGGCGGTAGCAATGAAGAGCACCTTGGACAGATCGTAATCTACTTCCAGATAGTTATCACCAAATGTATTGTTCTGCTCAGGATCCAATACTTCCAGCAATGCAGAAGAAGGATCGCCACGGAAATCAGATTTCACTTTATCAATCTCATCGAGTATAAATACAGGATTGGACGATTGTGATTTTTTTATATTCTGCAAGATCTTACCTGGCATAGCGCCCACATACGTCTTACGGTGTCCGCGAATCTCAGCTTCATCGTGCACACCGCCTAAAGACATACGAACATACTTGCGCTGCAATGCTTTTGCTATAGAACGACCGAGTGATGTTTTACCAACACCGGGAGGTCCGTACAGGCAAAGTATAGGACCTTTCATGTCCTTCTTCAATTTCAGTACAGCAAGATATTCCAGGATACGTGTCTTTACTTTCTCAAGACCAAAGTGATCCTGATCGAGTATTTTCTTGGCGCGCTTCAAATCGAAATCATCGGTAGTATAATCTTCCCAGGGAAGATCAAGCATGAACTCCACATAGTTCATCGCTACCGGATATTCGGCTGCCATCGGGTTGATGCGCAGAAGTTTATCCAGCTCTTTATTAAAATGTTCTGCAGCTTGCTTCGACCACTTTTTAGTTTCAGCACGCTTGCGGAATTTTTCTACTTCTTTATCAGGACCATCATATCCTAATTCATCCTGCAATACTTTTATCTGCTGGCGTAAAAAGTAATCACGCTGCTGTTGATCTATATCTGTATGTACTTTCTTCTGGATCTCATGTTTGATCTCCAGCATCTGTATATCTTTCAACATATACTGAAGCAACAATGTACCGCGCTCCGTAATGTTTTGAGTCTCGAGTATTTTCTGTTTGTCACTCACCTCAGCGTTGAGGTTGGAAGAAAGAAAATGTACCAGGAACGACATGCTGGAAATATTATCCAGTGCTACCTGTGCTTCTTGTGGTAATTCAGGATTGAGCTTTAATATTTTAGATGCAGCATCTTTCAAAGATTGCACGAGTGCTTTCGCTTCCTTACCATTTACATTCAACACAGGCTCAGGTTGTAATTCAATCTTTGCTGTGAGGAACGGTTCTTCCTGTACGAAATCTTTTATAGTAAAGCGATTCTTCCCCTGTATAATAATGGTAGTGTTACCATCGGGAAGCACCAGCATCTTGATGATCTTGGCTACTGTACCGGTTCTATATAGTTCTTCAATGGTAGGCTCTTCAGCTTGTGAATTCTTCTGAGCCACTACACCTATAATTCTATTTCCCTGGTAAGCTTTTTTAACAAGCTTGATGGACTTTTGTCTGCCTACAGTTATAGGTATAACAACGCCTGGAAATAGCACCGTGTTTTTGATAGGAAGAATAGAAAGTTCTTCCGGCAAATCTTCGGGCTTGAGGTCTGTGTCTTGTTCGGGATTTATCAGTTGAATAAGATCGTCTGAATCTTCCTGAACGAGTTGTATCGGTAATGCTTTGAACATGCTTCGTTTATAAAAATGCCAAACTGACACGCACTTCGTATCAGCGATGGTTGTATATCAGGTTCGCCTAAAGGACAATAGTAATGCCAAGAGAGTTGTAAAAGAAGTAAATTTGTATCAACTTTAACGGTTGGCGTGAATTTTTTACCAAACAAAGGTTCTGTGAAAACCTACTTTTTGATCTTTATTACAGCCTTTTGGCTGTTGCTTCACGTTCCGCTCCTGGCCCAAAAGCCCAAACAGAAATTCAAAAAGGGCGGAATCGTGGAATTGAATGATAGCCTGACAAGCTACAGTCAATCTGACATCTTTGACTTTCCAAACCTCAATAAGGTACTTTACTATAAAGATGCAGCGAAGTTGGGAAGAATAAAAGCACTTGCTGCTACTGGTGACTACGAACAACAGTATAGCGAGTTAAAAGTGTATGTAAAAAATTTCGGTGTTGATAATTTTTCACATGACATTCAATTGCTCTGGGATTTCGCGAAACTCTCTGAAAAACTTGGACCTCCCGGTGAAGCTGTGCTGCTATATAAGCTGGTGTTGAAACATTACAAGCAGAGTATAGATGAGCAGCAAGTAAAGCGTGAATTCGATACGCTTACAAAAAATCAAAAAGATCTATATGTTCCGTTGAAACAATATTATGAGCTCGTTGCATTTCGAAAAGAAATCGATACGCTTCGTCCTCCGCAAGGTGTGTTGCTGAACATGGGCTATGGTGTAAATTCAGAGAAAGAAGATTACGGTCCAACCATCGGTAACGTTGATAATGTTTTACTGTTTACATCGAAACGGAATTCTAAAATTGATCCGCTTAACAAGACCTACAATGAAGATCTGTTTTATACTATAAAGCAGGAACAGGATACTGTATGGGGATTTGCAGAAGACTTTAAAACCATCAACACACGTTACAACGAAGGTTCAGCCAGTCTGAGTAAAGATGGAAAGCATCTTTACTTTGCACGTTGCAACTCTCCTGACTCGTATGGCAATTGTGATATCTTTGTATCGGATTTGCGCAGCGACAGCACCTGGGGAACACCTCGTAACTTAGGGGCCAACATCAATACAACATCGTGGGACTCACAACCTTCACTTTCACATTCCGGTGATACACTATATTTCTCCTCTGATCGCATCGGTGGCTTTGGATACTCTGATATATACTTTTCCGTAAAGGACCCGAAGGGCAATTGGCGCAAAGCGCAAAATATAGGGCCGATTATTAACACGCGTGCCTTTGAAGTGAGTCCGTTTTATCATCATAAATTCAAGGTGCTATATTTCAGTTCAAACGGACAACCGCTCAACTTTGGAGATTTTGATATCTATAAATCCTATAGCCAGGGCAATACATGGGGCGAACCAAAGAACATCGGACCGTTGGTTAACAGCGTGGGAAGTGAATACTACTTTACGATCGATTCACAATCCAATCGTCTTTACTATGCACACTCCGCAGAAGACGACCTGAAGAACCTCGATCTATATTCCTTTCCGGTTCCTATGGAAGCTCAACCTGAAGCGATTGTAAACCTGAAAGGAAAGCTCATCAACTCCGAAACGAAGAAACCATTCAGAGGTATAGTATCTGTTATCGACCTTGATAAAGGTGTTGAAGTTGCTCCCAAGTTTTTAAGAGAAGATGGCTCGTTCGATTTTAGATTGATCAACAAACGAAATTACCTGCTTATTATACAGGGTGATGATTTCTTCCGCATCGAACAGATCTTCTATATGGAAGGAGACCGCGAGATGAACCTGGAGACAGAGCCGATCGAAAGCAAGATGGCATTCAAGTCACTGGAATTTGAAAACGGTAAAGCGGATATTCTTACCACGATGCATGATGACTTGAACAAGATTGCAAACTTTCTGATCGATCATCCCCAGTTAGCATTAAGTATATCTGGTCATACCGATTCGCAAGGAAATGAAATGTCGAACCTGAAGCTTTCACAGGCACGCGCCGATGCAATCAAGGCATATCTTATATATCAGTATAAAATAGATACCAAACGAATTGAAGCCCATGGCTTCGGAAGTTCAAAACCGATTGTAGAAGAGAAGACCGATGAAGATCGTGGTTTAAACCGAAGAGTAGAGTTCGAGATCAGGAAGTTTGAATAACGAAACAATAATTCGCACCATCAGCATTACAAACTGATTCAACGCTCACATTCATCCCAAGATATACAGTATAATAGAAAAGGTCGCTTCGTGAAGCGACCTTTTCTATTGGCATCGATTAAGATGTATACCTATATCTTCTTAGAAGAGCTTGATAATATCATTTGCAAAGATGAATACCATCAGTGCTAACAGAAATACCATCCCTACTTTTTGAGCAGCTTCAAGGAATTTATCAGAAGGTTTTCTGCGTGATATTATTTCGTATGACAGGAACATTACGTGTCCTCCATCCAATGCCGGAATCGGGAGTAAATTCATAAACGCAAGTACCAATGAAAGTACACCGGTGAGTGACCAGAAGCGTTGCCAGTTCCACTCTGCACCATATGCCTGCATAATCCCGATAGGACCTGATAAAGATTCTTTGGGAGAAAGAACTCCGGTGATCACTTTACCAAAAGCTCTTACTTGCGTTTTCAGCGTTTGAAATGCGCGGTCTGTTCCCAATGGTATAGATTCAATAAATCCATACTCAATGTTTACTTCAGCGCTCTTCAGGTAACTTTCAGGCTCCATAGGAATGAAACCAATGGCTGCTCTTCCCTTGAAGTTTTCTTTAAAGGAAAGTAATGTTCCTGCACGCATTACTTTGAATGTAATGGTATCACGTTTAACAGCTTCATATTTGATATACTCATATACCTGGTCCATATAGGTAAAGTGTATACCATTTATCTCTGTAATAACATCTCCTTTTTGCAAGCCTACTTTACCTGCTATAGAGTCTTTTGCTACTTCGCCAATTACGGGAGGAATGCGATAGCCTATAAAATTACGGGCACTATCCTTTTTATTGAATTTCTGAATGAAGTCTGCAGGTATACTAATATCCACTAACTGACCATCACGCTCAACGGTATAGTATGCGTTATCCGTCAGCAGGGTTTGTGGTCTCATGATATCATCGAAATACTTAAATTCCTTTCCGTTGATCTTCACGATCTTATCACCGGTTTTCAGACCGAGGCGTTTACCAATCGGCCGTGCTTCGATACCACCAAGTTTGTTGATCTCGCTGTTTAAAAGATACGTATCACCAAATGCAAATGTGATACCTATAAAAATGATAATCCCAACAATGACGTTTACAAATATACCACCGAGCATTACGATGAGGCGTTGCCATGCTGGCTTAGAACGAAACTCCCAGGGTTGAGGAGGCATTTTCATCGCTTCGCTATCAAGCGATTCATCGATCATACCAGAGATCTTCACGTAGCCTCCCAATGGTATTGCACTAATTGCATATTCAGTATCACCTTTTCTAAAAGACCAAAGTTTCGGAGGGAAGCCAATTGAAAATTGCTCAACCCGCATTCCGAAATATTTTGCCGCTAACAAGTGCCCCATTTCGTGCACCGCCACCAAGAAAGACAAGCTCAACAGAAGCTGAGCTAACATAATCATCCAATCCATTCGTTATCCGTTAATTGTTATCATTTACGTAATAATCACGTGTGCGTGTGTTATGATAAAACCTTGTGTTAAATGGACTTTATCATTTCTTGTGCTCTTGCCCGTGTCTCTTTGTCAGTGTTCACGTAATCTTCGTATGAAGGGTTTAGCACATAATCGATTTTCATGAGGCATCGTTCAACAATATCCGATATTTCAAGGAAGCCTACGGAGTCCTTCAAAAACCCGGCCACTGCCACTTCGTTCGCTGCATTCAGCACACATGGCATGTTCCCTCCTTTTCCCAACGCTTCAAATGCCAGTGCAAGATTACGAAAAGTTTCTGTATCAGGCTTTTCAAACGTCAAAGACGGATAGTTCATGAAATCAAAACGCGGAAAATCAGATTTTAATCTCTCCGGAAAACTCATTGCAAATTGGATGGGCAACTTCATATCGGGCAATCCTAACTGAGCTTTCAATGAGCCATCTTCAAATTGGACAAGGGAATGTATGATGGATTGCGGATGGACCACAACCTCAACTTGTTCTGTTTTCAATCCGAATAACCATTTCGCTTCGATCACTTCCAATCCTTTGTTCATGAGCGTTGCCGAATCGATGGTAACTTTTGCACCCATTGTCCAATTGGGATGTTTCAATGCCTGCGCTTTCGTTACTTGGATTAATTCTTCTTTCCGTTTTCCCCGGAAGGGCCCGCCACTGGCTGTCAGAATAATCTTCTCGATTTTATTATGAAACTCCCCCACTATACATTGAAATATGGCAGAGTGTTCAGAATCTACGGGGTATATATTTACGCCTTTTTCGCGTGCAAGCCTGGTGATCAGATCACCTGCTACAACCAGCGTTTCTTTATTTGCAAGCGCTATAGTCTTGCCTGCTTCAATTGCTTTTATAGTGGGACGAAGACCTGAATAACCCACCAATGCTGTGAGGACAAGATCGATGGTATCCATTTGCACAACATCGGCTAATGCTTTTTCTCCGGCATATACTTTAATATCCTCATTCGCCAAAGCTTCTTTAACCTGCAGGTAGTGTTCATCATTGGCGATAACAACAACGTTCGGTTTGAATTTACGGGCTTGTTCAATCAGCAACGCTGCATTATTCTGCGCTGTTAACACTTCTACTTCGAACGCATCGGGGTGTGCTGAAATAACTTCTAATGCCTGCGTACCGATAGAACCCGTGGAACCAAGTATAGCAATGTTCTTTTTGTTACCCAATGTAATTGGCGATTAGTGAATATGATTTGTTATGATCCGGATCAAGCTGAATTCTTCGTTAAAATACCTTGAATGATGATACGTAGTTGAAGAACAAACTCAAGTCGCAATACATCATTTTTTGCATCTGCACGTTTGGGTAAAAATAAGAAATTAGTTTGGTATACCCCCTCCTTCGTTACTGGGAATTAAACTCCTGCAATACATCCGCAATCTTTCGATCATTTGATAATCGTGGTACTTTGTTCTGTCCTCCAAGTTTGCCTTGCGATTTCATATAGTCTATGAAAGCATTACGTTTCAGACTTTTAATGATAAGCGTTTGAAGAATATTTCCCGAAATTAAGTCGTCATAATAAACATTGAGTTGACGCATTTGTTTATCAAGCTCCAATGAAAAAGCCTGCAGGTCGTGTGGAGTTTTCGCGAATTCAATGAGCCACTGATGGTGTGGCATTCCTTCCTTCGGGGCAACGTTTGGAGCCACCGTAAATTCAATCAGTTCAACCTCCGGAAATTTTTCCATCGTAAACTTCATAGCCTTCTCTACTTCTTCTCCAATCACGTGTTCTCCAAAGGCGGAAATGAAATGCTTGATTCTGCCGGAGACAATTATTTTATAGGGATCTTTCGAAATAAACTTTACAGTATCACCAATTGAATATCCCCATAGCCCTGCATTGCTGTTGATGATGAGTGCATAATTTTTTCCCAACTCTACTTCTTCTATACTAAGCCTGCGTGGGTTATCATTAAAGTATTCATCGGCAGGAATAAACTCGTAGAAGATACCGCTGTTGAGTAGCAATAATAAACCTGGCTCAGTCTGTGAATTCTGATACGCTATAAATCCTTCCGATGCCGGGTATGTCTCAATCGAATCTACTTTTTTACCAATAGAATCGAACAACTTTGCGCGGTACGGCTCGAAGTTCACGCCACCATATACAAACAACGAAAAGTTGGGAAATATATCTTTCACCTTTTTGCCGGTGCGTGCCTGTAAACGATCAAAATACATTTGCGCCCACGGAGGTATACCCGAGATCAACGTCATGTTTGCTTTTAACGTCTCATCAACGATGCGCTCAAGTTTCTCTTCCCAGTCGTCAATGCAGTTGGTTTTATAGCTTGGCTTCTGATTGGTGCGCAAGTATGCGGGCACCTGGTGATTGGCGATACCAGAAAGCCTGCCAACTTTTATACCGGCCTTCTCTTCCAGTTCAGGACTCCCCGAAAGAAAGATGAGACCGCCATCTAAAAAAGATGCATTACCAGTTTCATGTACATAGCTCAACACAGCATTACGCGAACTATTAAAATGATAGGATACAGATTCCTTTGTGATGGGAATATATTTCGTGCCCGATGTAGTGCCGGAAGTTTTTGCCAGGTATAGTGGTTTGTCTTTCCACAAAACATCTGCTTCACCTTTCACTACCCGATCAAAATACGGCTTTAATAATTCATAATCGCGAACAGGAACACGCTTCTTAAAATCCTCGTACGTGCGGATCGATGCAAAATCATGATCCTTACCAAACGCTGTAGATTTACTCTGCGCTATCAGGTCGAGCAATGTCTGCAGTTGGTACTTCCCCGGTTGGAGAGACCATTGTCTGGTTTGAGAGTCAATATATGCGGCAAAAGGTTTTGCCAAAAAAGAGCGGATTCCCATAGTCCACAAAACTAATAAAATCAGTCAATCGTGAATCGGATAGCTTCTGACAAAGCGCACGTTTTCCGATTCTTTACATGCACAAAATGTCAGCGTAACCTGAAAATTTAACCTTGCGATAAAAGATGGAAGTATTAAAAAACTAAACTTCTTTTATTCTTTTGAAGTTATTCAAGTCAATTTTCAACTTTTCAGTAGATCTTTTCGTCTATCTGGAATGATTAATGCTTTTCAAAATGCTTATGAAGAATACAATTAAGATAATCGTTCTTGCCTTTTTGGCGGGCTTTGGTGGCTCGTATACTTTTTATCGTTTGGTTGTGAAGCCTGAAATTGCTGACAGTCAAAATGAAACGCAGTTTACAACGGTGCATTACGACTCCACAGTTCCTAACGCTTCACCCAACAACGCTGTAACACAAGGCACCTCTTCAACACTGGCTGCCGTTGATTTCAGTGACGCTGCCGCGAAGGCTACGCAAAGTGTTGTATATATCAACAGCATCTCGCAAGGAGTGTCCTATTCGTATTGGGACTGGTTCTTTGGTGAAGGCGGTGGTGGCAGTGGCCGCACACAAGTGAGTAGTGGTTCCGGTGTGATCTTTACAACGGATGGTTATATTGTCACGAACAATCACGTGGTGGAAACCGCTGAACGCATCGAGGTAAATTACAACAAGCAGGTATATCCTGCCGAACTCGTTGGTACAGATCCTTCTACTGATCTGGCCGTTATAAAAATCAAAGCAACAAATCTTCCGGCTATAACTTTGGGAAGTTCCAAGAATGTACAGGTTGGTGAATGGGTGATTGCCGTGGGAAATCCATATTCACTTTCATCGACTGTTACAGCAGGGATTGTAAGTGCTAAAGGAAGACGCATTGGTATACTGGAAGATAAATTTCCCATTGAATCATTTATTCAAACTGATGCTGCTATCAACCCGGGTAACTCGGGTGGTGCGTTGGTAAATAAAGCGGGTGAACTGGTAGGTATAAACTCTGCTATTCTTTCGAGAACAGGTTCCTATACCGGGTATGCATTTGCTATACCGACCGACATTGCTAAAAAAGTTTTCAATGACCTTGTGAAATATGGCTTGTCTCAAAAAGCTTTCTTTGGAGGAAGCGTTGTTGAGTATGATTACGAACACGCCAAGAAGTATGATCTGCCTACAGACGTTAAAAATTACAATGGTGTTCTTCTTGAACAACTGGATCGGGATGGCCCAGCGTTTCAGGCTGGTCTTAAACTCGGTGATGTTATCACGAAGATCAATGATGTTTCTGTCAATACACAAAGTGAGTTTGAAGAAGAGCTAAGCTATCATAATCCAGGTGATAAAATTACATTCACGTATTCACGTGATGGTAAAGCAAATACAGTGTCGTTAACACTGATCAACCAGAATGGTACTACCGAGATTATCAAACGTAAAATTCTGACGGACTCGAATCTCGGTGCGCAAATGGAAGGAACGCGCTACGGTGTAAAAGTATTCAAGATTAAAGACAGCAGTGTACTGAAGCAGATCGGTTTACCCGAAAACTTTACGATCGTAGCGATTAACCGCCAGCGTGTAAAAGACCCTGAAGAGATCAGTGAATTCTTCGCGAAGTTTAAAGGTCGGGGGTATATCTATGGTGTGAACAGCTCCAAGCAACAAGTGGAGATTCCATTTGTGATCCGGTAACGTTCATACTGCGTTTACAAGCCTTACAAAGTATATATACTAAAAGTGCCTGGTAATTTACCAGGCACTTTTATTTTTAGGATGTATATCTGGATGCATATAGACTTACTCTAAAGGTCTCTTCTTGATCATCCCACCCTTGATATCATTTACGCTATTCTCCACAACAAATGCATCCGGATCTATTTTAGCAATTTCCATTTTCAATTTCTGAAGTTCAAGACGCGTTATCACGGAGAAGATCACGTCCTGATCTTTCGTGCGATGTCCTGTTTTGCCATAACCGCTCTTGCCTTTCAGAATCGTTACACCTCTGCCCATCTTTTCAGTGATGGCATCCTTTATCTCTACGCTTTTTTCTGACACGATCATCACACTGGTATATTCTTCAATGCCGTGCACGACAAAGTCTACAGTCTTTGAAGCAATGAGGTAAGTAAGTATAGCATATAGAGCTGTCTCCATGTTTATCAACCATGCAGCTACAGAAAATATAGCGATGTTGAAAATAAGAATAATATCACCAACGGTTAATGGCGTATTCCGGCTTACGTAAATGGCGAGCACTTCTGTTCCATCAATTACACTGCCCCCTCTTATCGATAAACCTATACCGCACCCGAGAAAGAAACCACCAAAAACTGCGATCAATAACTTATCATCTGTGATAGACCGGAATTCAAAAAAAGAAAGACAAAGTGCGAGCGCTGTAATCGCGATGAGTGTTTTCAACGCAAACAACTTCGAGATCTGCTTATACCCTACTATAATAAAAGGTATGTTAATAATCACCACCAGATAAGCAAGGTCTATATCTGTGAGTACATTGGTAAGAAGAGAAATCCCCATTACGCCACCATCCAGAAAGTCATTTGGCAACAGAAATCCTTTTAGTCCGAAAGCAGCAGAGAGAACACCAAGCGAAATAAAGACCGTATCCTTGATGCCACGAATAATGGTAATTTTCTTTACCCTGATTTTTTTTAATTCGATGAGTCGTTGCTGCGATGACATTCCATCAAGTTATAAAAAAGAAGCCGTCCCTAAAAGTAGGAACGGCTTCCATAAAGTGATTTTATTTTACTGAAGTATTAATTTTTACTCACACCCGGTTCACGTTTCAGGAACTCATCATATAGTTCTGTCTGACGGCTTACCATCGGAATTTTCCATCCGTCAATAAATACCTGTTTGATCGTTGTCTTTGTCTCAAACGGATCGCCATCACTTATGAAGAGTGTAGCATCTTTACCAACTTCAATCGAACCAACACGATCTGCTACTCCGAAAATTTCCGCTGGTGCAATGGTAACAGCCTTTAAAGCTTCTTCGCGACCTAAGCCATATGCAGCAGCAAACGCAGCATGGTATGGAAGATTACGAACATTGCCGCGAGCCTCTTGTGTACAGATAGCAACCTTTACACCTGCCTTACGCAAGAGCCCTGGATTAGCATATGCTTTATCGTACCGATCATAATCGCGTGAAGGTAAATCCTGAACCGGACCAACGATCACCGGTATATTTGCCTTTGCTACCTCACTGGCTACACGCCAGCCTTCCAGTACACCTACCAGTATAGCTTTTTTTACTTTCTTATCCTTCACCCACTGTAATGCGTTCAGTATATCTTTAGCAGCGTTCGCCTGTATAAGCAATGCGCGCTCCCCACGGATCACCGGAAGCAAAGCTTGCATCTCCGGATAATAGGTAACACCTTTTGACTTTGATGCTGAATCAATCTTGTGGTATTCAATTGCACGGTCCCACGCTTCATTCAGCTTGCTCAGTTTTTTATCGTAATCCTTTTTCAGATCTTCATCCGATCTGCGATCAAAGAATCCTCTTCTGCCAACATCTGGAAATGATAGCACCACCCCTTCAAAACCTGCAAACATTTGATCCGGAGTATATCCGTGAAGATCGATTAACGCAGCGGTACCGGAGACGAGACTTCCCTGAGGAGATGCCAGCACAGTTGTTACACCACTGATGCGTGTTACGGGAATCAATGCAGAGTTCGGATTTACTGCCGTGATTGCGCGTACCTGTGGAATGATATCTCCCACTTCTTCGAAATCACGCGTACGCGGATCAGATGCTACTTCACTCAAACCAAGTTGTGTAAAGCTATCGATCATGCCCGGGTAAATCCATTGACCTTTGCAATCTATAACCTGCGCTCCGGCCGGAATCGCTACCGATGTACCAACAGCCGTAATTTTTCCATTGCTGATTACCACCGTACCGTTTTGAATAACACCTTTCGTTATGGTTTCAATGCTGGCGTTCGTCAGCGCGAAAGTTCCATATATAGCTTTCGGAGATTGTGCATACAATGATTCTGCGACTGCACAAGCAAGAATCACGAGTATACTTACTTTGAAATATAGTTTTCGTTTCATGGCTGCTGTGCTTAGTTAATGTTGAATATAGTTTCAAAATCAGACTCCGCTCCTTCCATGCAATGCTCGTGTTCATGGTTGCGGTCGGTAAAAGCTGTTAGCTCGATCTCTTGTTTTGGATCGACATAGAGGCGAACATCATCCGGATCTTTTTCGCGATCAAAACGTACGATACCATCTACGATCGTAACCACCGGTATAGTATAGCTGGACAATGGATGACTTTTAAAGATCGCTATATCTGCTTCCTTTCCAACTTCGATTGAACCTACTCGGCTATCAATACCCAATTGTTTTGCCGGGTTGATGGTGATCAATGCGAGTGCTTCTTCATCGGTTAATGCTCCATACTTTTGAGTTTTGGCAGCCTCGTGGTATAAATGGCGCATCAACTCTCCATCATCTGAATTGATTGATGTGGTTACACCGTTCTTGGTAAGTATAGCGGCGTTGTATGCTGTGGAGTAATATACTTCAAATTTATAGGACCACCAGTCGGAGAACACCGAAGCCATGGCTCCCTGCGCTGCCAACTCAGGCGCTACTTTGAAACCTTCGTTCACGTGTTGAAAAACAATCTTCTTAATTCCAAAATCCTTGCAAACTTTCAGCATCATATATATCTCGTCTGCACGATAGCTGTGGCAATGGATTATGATGTTACCTTTCAGAATCTCGCCCAAGGTCTCAAGCCGGTAGCTATATTCCGGTGGTGCACCCCGAAATCCTTTCTGTGATTTTGATTTGGTATAGGCATCCCAACTTGCTGTATATTCTTTCGCCTTCGAGAAGGCTTCACGCATTACAAACTCAACGCCCATACGCGTGCGCGGAACAATGTTGTTACCTCCACCATGTACCCGTGTTGGATTTTCCCCCAAAGCAAATTTGATAGTACGTGGTGCACCTTCCATACGCAATGCTTCCGGATCTTTTACACCGTAGCGCAATTTCAGGGTTTCACATTGTCCACCAATTGCATTGGCAGAACCATGCATAGCATGTATAGTGGTTACACCACCAGCCAGCGCGCGGTATAGGGAAATTTCCGATGGATTGATTACATCGCCTACAAACACTTCTGCCGTAACGGGACTGGTTGCTTCGTTAATATCATCTATACCCTGATGCGAGTGCGCATCGATAATACCAGGCATTACGAATAATCCGGAGGCATCTACTACTTTATACCCTGCCGGTGTTGCTATATTTTTACCCAACTGCGTGATCTTGCCATCTTTTACCAGCACATCTGTATTTTGCAGTGTACCTTTTGTTATCGTGAGAACCGTTGCGTTCTTGATCAGTATATTTCCGCGTTCTTGTGCCAGCGTAACATTTACAGCCAGCACCATGATTAATAGTATCTTCTTCATACTTGCTGTATCTTAAAGTTTAGGCTGAGTTTTTTTCTTTCCCTCCACCGGAAGGCTTTCATTCTGACCAAAAGTAGCGTTGCCTTTGAAGGTTGTTCCTTCCACTACAGCATCTACTGTAATTTTTATCGTGTTGTTACTCTCGGTCATGGTAAACGTAAACTTCAGCTTGTTACCAACCAGTGTGATTTCATCAAAGTTGATAGCCTGCGGAAAACGACTGCCCGAAATCTTACCGGTATATTTATCGCCTTCTTTCTTAATCGTGATAACGGATTCGCTTTTTCCCTGTGGTGTATCCGCGGTAATGTCCCACTCTCCATCTATAGAAACCTTGGCGTCCGTCTTCGCTTCCGGAGTTTCAGATTTATAGAGTATACCTTCTACAAATACATACTTCACTTTCGATTTCTCGTCGAAGTACGGTTTCCTACTGATCACAAGGTTTGCAATTTTACCAGCATCGATAGAACCCAGCCGATCGCTTAGTCCCAGAAGTTGAGCCGGTGTTGTTGTCAATGCTGCCAATGCCTGATCTTCTGTTAATCCCGCTTTTATAATTCTTCTGATATTCCCTTGTATATCTTTTGTCTTTGCAGACAAGGTTGAAAAACCAAACGGTATACCTGCCTGCTGAAACGTAAGTGCCTGCCCTATATACTTTGCTATAAATTCAGCTTTACGTTTATCAAGGCTTTGTTTCTCTTCATCCGTCATGCTTTTAGGAGCATCTTTTTTATCGTCCTTCTTCTCTTCTTTTTTCTCCTCCGGTAAATCCAGACTCAGAAAAACTTTTGCTCCCGATGTTTTCAGTTTGCCGGCAGCATCCCATCCTTCTTTCACCTCTGCCACTACCAATGAGAATCCAAGGTCTTTTTGAAGATTCAGAATACGATGTATATCCCATACTTTTTCAGCTTTGAATAAAACGGGGACACGTTTATCAATTACCGGATAGAACGGCTCAAGTAAACGATTTGTAGCAGGGCGCTCAAGACCTGAACGATTCGCTGCATATACTGCACTATAATTCTTTTCGAGTGATGCCTGTCTATAGAGCTCACGCCACTTTGCAATTACGGCCATCGTGGTAGCCGGGTACATTCGTTCTGCAGGTGTCAACTCAGAATAGAAAGCTGATTGCGATATCAATACCATATCATCGGCAGATTTACCGGAGAGCTGAACGATCGCGCCACTTCCAGGAAGCATGCCGCCATAAGGGACTACGTGTGCTGTAGTAAAGCCTATAGCACGAAGTTCTTCAATTGACTTTTCAGATGTGCTCAGAAAATTACGAACATCGACTTGAGGAGTTATACCAGCCCGGTCGGGAGGAGGATTGCCAGGATCTTTAACGCGATCTCTATTCTCTTCATGCGGCTTGGTAACACCAACACGCGAGAGTCCATCGATAAATCCGGCATATACATACATGCTATCAGACTTGATGACAATCGCTTCCGCAGGTATAGGTATATCTTTGCCTACGGCTTTAATCAATCCGTCTTTGATCACAACAACACCCTTATCGACTTTTCTGCCGGGGCCTTGGATAATTGTAATATCAGTAAGTGCATAGGTTCGCGTAACGGGTCTAAGATCACGTTCCTCCTGTGCATGAAGCAGCCAGGGCGCGAATAGCAAACTTAACAGCAGATATACTCTGCCCGAAGAGTAGCAATTCTTCATTTAGTTCAGATTTTGGTACGTAGCAAGAAAAGACGTTTTCGTCTCAAGATCAAACCGCTCAAGGAAAAATGGATTGTGCGCAGCAACAGCTTAAAGTCAGATGCTTTAAAGTAGAAAATTTAGCATGAAGGAATTTTTATCTGAAGAGTCCGAAGATGGAGCAATCGTTAACGTTAAAATAGAAGTTTACTTTACCCTACACGTTTTGCTTTATAGCCTTCCTTCTGGAGGATCAGTACTACTTTGTCGCGGGCATCGCCCTGGATGAGAATTTCACCGTCCTTCGAAGAACCACCTACACCACATTTGGTCTTAATTACTTTGGTGAGTGATTCAAGATCAGCTGCACTTCCAACAAAACCTGTAACCAGTGTAACCTGTTTACCAGCCCGGCCGCTTTTGTCTAACTGTACTTTGAGATTTTGCTGTTGAGCAGGAAGTGTCTGCGCTTCTTCATTTTGCTGATAGGCATATTCATATTCGGAAGAGGTTGAATACACAATGCCATCGCGTTTTTTCCAATCGTTCTTTTTACTCATAGCTCACAAAATTAAATATAAATTTATGATCAACAGTATACCCGAGACTATACAGGCGTTAAAATGGTATTCCACATCTTTGCGCCTCAAAATTCCGGTTAAGGCTACCACAAATAAAATTCCCGGAAAGAGTGCGATCCCTCCATATACATATCCGAGCGACCTTGAGTAATCACCGTTCACGATAGACATCACAGTTCTATATATCAATGTTTCTTTATACTCCAGCACATTTCCTACTTCTATGGAGCCGCCATCAAGACCATATAGCTTTATCTTCTTACCTGATTCCATAATTAATACCGTATGACTATAACCGCCCCGTCTTCCCGTCACGTTGTAGCCCTTAACAATCTTTTCCTGTTTTGTTTGATAGGGCAAAATATAGTCTAGTGCAAAAAGAATAGTAACCACCAACCCAGCCCAGCAAAGCCACTTTACATAGGGCAGATAATTTTGCATGAGTTCGCGCATGCGCTGCCGCTCACTTTTCTGATATACCGGTGGACGTTTTCTTCTATAGGCAGGGTCGCGATGACGTGGCGGTGGCGGTGTAGATGGTTGCTCGTAACCTACCTCAACAAAAGGATTTTGTCTTCGTAAATCGTATTGTATCTTTTTCTGTGGATCGCTCAATACATCATACGCTTCATTGATCTCTTTGAAGAGTACTTCTGCTTGCGGATCCGGATTCTTATCAGGATGATACCGTACTGCCAGCATACGATACGCCCGCTTGATATCTGCGGCATGCGCAGAATATTGTACACCCAATATTTGGTAATAATCTTTCATCGGTCCTTTACTCTAAAAACAAATTTCAATCCCGACCAAATGTCGTCTACTGCACAAACCTTAACATCTACGAGTCCTTCTTTTAAACCATACTCACGAATTATATTTTCATCCAGATCAGTAACAACTTTCGAAGATTTTTTAGGCCATGATATCCAAAGCATCCCATCCTTCTTCAAATGTTTTTTACTTCGTGTAAATTCCCTTTCGAACACCTTTCGTTCTTTTACAAAAAGATGAATGAAGTCGAGTTCGCCTGTGAGGTTATCTTTAAACGTAACATTCTCCGGAAGAGGGCCCAGCCATTCTATATATGCATCGGGTGGGTGGCCCACAAAAATACTACAACAGGCTTTGATGCCGAGTTTCTTTATGAGTGGTGTTCCTGAGTAGCCTGCCATATATACTTAAGGAAAATATAAGTATATCATTGATCAAAAAAAACACAAACAAAAAAGCCACCGGTAAGGTGGCCTTTACAAGTGACTGATCGATATTAGTTATTACCGAGTTTTTCCATTTCCTTATCAAACGTTTCTTTGAACTTCTCGTAATCATAGTCGATTTTAAGACGTTCATCTTTTGAAAGACGTTCGTTGTATGTTGCTACCAATTCATCAGCAGAAAGTTCTATAGCGATATACGTTTTATAGTTACCATCTTCGGTCTTCATCAGTTTTTCGCAGATGGTTTTAAGACCTGTTAATTTCTGATCTACGATCTCGCGGTTCAATTGTTCGAAACGTTCTTCAACCTGTTCCTTGTTGTTCATCTCACGTGAGTTCGTATAGTTGTCCGTAACAGCCTTTACCGTAGTCTGAATGCTGGCGGCCAGTTCAGCACGTGCGTTGGCAAGTGCCTTCTTTTTAGAAGTAACCTGGTCCATGCTTTCGCCTATGGAGTTGGCGCGGAAAAATTTATTGGTTGTAAAGAAATCAGAACCGGAACAAGGAACAACAACTTCTTTCTCACCGGAGGGAGCTTTTTTGTCTTTACCACCTTTACAGCTAACCATAAATGCTCCACCTAGAGCGATCAGCATAAGGACAGAATAAGTAATTTTTTTCATATCAATTGAAATTTAGTGACAAGTTATAGTACGCAAATCAAATACCAAATTGTAAATGAGCCTTAATAATTAAGTGCCCTATTGAAGAACCGTATTCAACAACTCGTTCATTCTTTCTTTTTCGAGGGTTTCCATGGATTTGTTATAGGCATCGATGCTCGATTTATCATAATCGAGGCCGTAGCCTTTGACCCTGTCGAGTGTTCCGGCATAGATCTCCTTCCCTTCTTTCACCGCAGTTACTTTAATAATACTGGTCAGGTAGGTAATATAAATGCTTCCGGAAACCGATCCTTTTTCTGAATCTGCTTTTACATCAAACCAGAGATCGGCCAACCGCTTGTCTTCTGTAAATTCAAAGCCGTTGTTGGCAAGCAGGTTTCTGAGTTTATTGCTGATCTGGAAGTTCGATTTATTCTGTCCGAAACTTTTTTCATCCGCAGTCATGAAAACAACCGGACGCTGCACTTTTAACGTTACCTGCGCACGCGGCACATTGAGTGTAGCCGCAATGAGTTTATAGATAGGCGATCCGCTTGTTCCACTCAGGGCATCTATATCTACCTTTATACCTACAGTTTGCTCAAGTTCCTTTGAACTGATTTTGTTCATCAGGATTTTAATTTGTCCCTTCTCATCTGTTTTATAGTTCGGGTATACATCGCCTGCGCCTTTTTCAAAGGCTGCATATAGGGGAAGATTTATAGCGGGCTTATTTAAATCTTTATAGGAAGCTTTCGCGATAACGGTTTGTGTACTCTGATTGATCCTGCGATTCAATTCTATCGTGGAAGGATCAACGCGCAGGTTTATTTTATCCAATACACTTTGTATCGATGCATATATTTCATTGACGAGCAAAACTTCTTTGCCATCGATCGTTACGCGGATGGCTTCACCTAAATATTTTTCAATGCTGCGAAACGCCTGAAAGTAGTAGCTAACGGATTGAAGCCGTTCTCTATCTTTCTCGGCTTGTCGTGCTTTTTGAAGATAATCGGTAGCAAGCAACGTAGCATTTCTTTTCTGTTCTTCTTTTATCTGGCGATAGCGCGCGATCGAAAGGCGATAGTATACCCAATAATTCGTGGCATCTTCCCAGGCATCTACCAGTTCAAATTCTTCAATCTCATCGGCCGTGGTGGTCTTGATGATCTGCTCGTATTGTTCGGTAAATTTTTTATCAGCTTCAAACTGGCTTAACACGGAAGTACTGGAAACATTGACTTTGATATCTGAAACAAGATCGTCCAGCGCACTTTTTTTGGCAGCCTGGATATAATTGTTTGTGCCATCTTTTTTACTCTGACCGATGCCCGTATAGTAGCCTTCCTGAGCAGAGGCAGTTCGAAGCCAGGCAGGCTTCAAGGACTCAGGGTCAGGTGGCTGAACCTTTGGGCTGCAGGCAGATACAAAGAGGAGTAGCGTAAAAAGTCGTTTCACAAAATAACCTTAAGCAGTTGAGCGTTTGAGCTATTGCCACATCCGTGCCAATTTCTCGTCCGGACAAATCTACACGGGAAAGGGCACCTAAATGTTGAGCGAACGCTATTTTTTTTAATTTTATATAAATCTTAAAGATGATATGAAAAAGGTGATCGGCGGAATTCTGTTGACTGCGAGCTTGATGGCTTGCCAGGACAATGAAAGCAGTACTGGTGATAAAGATTTTACTGGCAACGAAACTGTTTACGCACTCGCCGCAGGGTCAGAGTATGATATAGATGGCACGGTGACATTAAAAGAAAAGACAGACGGAAGCACACTTGTGTTGGTTGCTCTTTCGGGGACGGAAGGCACTATCGAGCATCCGGTACATATTCACCTTGGAAATATTTCAGCACCGGGTGCAGATGTATATGCATCGCTTAACCCGGTTATTGGAAATGTAGGCACAAGCGAAACCGTTTTGACCAAAGTCGCTGATGAATCCACTATCACCTATAAACAACTGACTGCGCTGGATGCGTGTATGAAGATACATCTGGCTGCATCAGGAGAAAGTAAAGATATAATTCTGGCAGGTGCTAATATAGGTGTAAATGCTTCGAAGGATGCTTCAGGAAGACTAAGTTTCGGAGTATGCAAAAGTGAATAATTAATTCAAGGTATATAATGTAAAAAGCCGCGCTGATTTTCAGTGCGGCTTTTTTGTTTATAGCTTTTATAAGAAATATAGATCAGGCATTAATTACATCGTGCAACTGATCGTTTTTATTCCGAAGATCAATCCCTCCTTCCAGAAAAGATTTAAGACTGGCGAGATAGAATGTCCAGCCCTGCATACAGCCCAGATGAAAGTCTACTTTTCCTTTTTCAGTAAGCGGTATATCAGACTGCGTTAATTCGCAAAGTGTTTCGCCTTTTTCAGTCTTGATATGAATGGTTACAATACATCCACCGGAAAACGTAAACCGGAACAAATCTTTTCCATTTGCTTCGAGTACTTCCCTGCACTCAACGGATTCATCTCCATATCCAAACCAAAGCCATTTATAGGTATCGCCAGCTTCTACATTACTTCTCCGATCGCGCAAAGTCTTATCAGGTTTTGTAAACTCTGCCAACCGCAGAAACCAACTCTCCAAACCTTGCTGGGTGGTCCAGCTATTGTAAATTGATTGAACATCGGCTTTAATGCTTACACGTTTTGTGAATTTACTCCAATCATATTCCATAAATAACTCTAGTTTATAGCTAATGTATCCCGTTCGCTTCTAAAGATACTATATATCTTCATTTTACCCAGATTGTATTAATCTCTTAGAACGTTCATTGACCCGATTATATCCTATGGCTAAACTTCCTCGAGCACATGAAGCGCCTTCGCTAATTTTTGTTGCAGTTCGAAAGGCACCGGAACAAAATCAGAAAAGCGTTGTATAAAACTTGCGCGTCCTTGAGAAAGCGAACGCAAGGTGGTGGAGTATTTATCGAGTTCAGCTAAAGGCACTTTTGCTTTGATCACCTGGTGATTTCCGCGATTATCCATTCCCATAATAAATGCTCTGCGTGTTTGCAGATCGCCCATCACTTCGCCCATTACTTCTTCGGGTATCATGATGTCCACATCATATATAGGTTCGAGCAGTTGGGGCTCTGCTTTCATAAATGCATCTTTAAAAGCCATCATGCCTGCGATCTTAAAAGATATATCATTTGAGTCTACCGGATGCATTTTGCCATCGAACACCATCACGCATACATCTCGCACGTACGAGCCAGTGATCGGTCCTTCTTCCATCTTCTGCATTACACCTTTCAGAATAGAAGGTATAAACCGCGTATCAATCACTCCTCCTACAATACAATTATAGAATACGAGTTTACCACCCCACTCAAGGTCTATTACTTCTTTGCCTCGCACAGTATATTCAGTGGGCTCGGGCATTCCTTCTATATAGGGCTCTATCTTCAAATGTACTTCGCCAAACTGGCCCGCACCACCGGATTGTTTTTTATGACGGTAGCTGGCCGTTGCACTTTTACGAATCGTCTCACGATAGGATATACGCGGACTTTCAAAATTAATATGCAGCTTATATACATTTTCTAAAAACCATTTACATACTGCTAGGTGCAATTCTCCCTGTGCGTATATAATCAGTTGCCGAAGTTCCTTTGCGTATTCAACTTGAATAGTAGGATCCTCCTGATGAATTTTTTGTAATACTTCACCGATCTTCTCATCGTCATTTTTACTGAGGGCAATAACAGCCGTACGAATACGTGGCTCCGGAAATTCAATGGGCTCTATCGTTACATCAAAACCTTTTGCATGCAGTGTCTGATTGCTGAAGGTATCTTTCAATTTTAAGGTGGCTCCTATATCTCCGGCTATAAATTTATCGACTGGTGTCCTGATCTTTCCATCCATAATAAAAAGTTGATGAATGCGTTCTGTTGCACCGGTTTGACTATTGATAAGTTCGGATGTTGTGGTCACTTCTCCGGATATAACTTTGAAGAAAGTGAGTTTACCGAGATTAGGTTCTATATGTGATTTAAATACAAACAACGCGGTGGGCTTTGAAGGATCAAAAGGTATTTCTTTTCCTTCTATTGTTACTTCCGGTTTTGCTTCGCGCGGTGAAGGTGCTACATTATCCATGAAGCCCATCATCCTTCCGCTGCCCATGTTGCGTTTAGCCGACATAACAAATACAGGAAATATATCATGATGAATCATGCCGAGCTTCAAGCCTTCACGCATTTCATCTTCATCGAGTGTACCTTTCTCAAAATATTTCTCCATCAGCTTCTCATCGTTCTCTGCTGCTTTCTCCACCAATGCATTATGCAGCGCTATAGCTTTTTCTTTTTCTGAATCCGGTATAGGTAACTTCTGCGGCTTTCCTCCTTCCGGAGGAAATTTATACATGACCATCCTCAGTAAATCAATGATAGCATTGAAGCTCTCGCCTTGATTTACGGGATATTGCATTTGTGTTACTGCATTGCCAAACCGATCGCGTAAGCTGGCCAGTGTTGCATCAAAATCTGCTTTGGGATGATCCGTCTGGTTAACAGCAAAGATGGTTGGTTTCTGAAAGCGATCTATATAGTTCCAGATTAGTTCTGTACCTACCTCCACTCCATGTTGCGCATTTACTACCAGTACACACGTATCGGCTACTCGCACAGAAGATACGATCTCTCCTATGAAATCATCGAACCCGGGTGTATCGATAATATTGATTTTATAGTCATGCCACTCGGTATGAAGTGTGGTGGCAAATACAGAGTTACCTCGCTCTTGTTCAATTTCATGATAATCAGAAACTGTGTTTCTGCCTTCAATAGAACCCCTCCGGTGTACAATACCAGCTTCGTAGATCATGTCTTCGGCCAGCATGGTTTTGCCGGCCTTGGGCGCCCCCAACAGAACTATGTTCTTGAGGTGCTTCTCGTCATAAACTTTTATCATGGCTGTATGATTTTAGGTGGAAGATCGCGCAGGAATATTGATGCGTTTGTGTACGCGTTGTGAATGCAACTCCCATGAAGTCTTTCATAGGCGGGCGATTTAACTTGAAACAAAAGGAAGGAACGTGAAATGAAGTTACTGTAAAAAGCGGAATGATGAAAGTGGTTGAACTTTTAATCCGGCACAAGTCACAGGGTTATCTGTGAACGCTGCTGATAACAGTTAACCGATCATCGGCAACAGATAACGATAAAGTTGTAACAGATACAGTATAACACTTACCTTGTAGCGCTTAAATAACAAACAACTTCATGAAAAAAGTACTCCTCGCACTTGCATTGATAGCCCTCGTCATGCAAAGTCACGCACAGTCATTTGAAGGGATCATCAAATGGACCATTACAATGAACATTACTGATCCCAAGACAAAAGCTCAAATGGAAGAGGCTCAGAAAAAATTAAGTGATCCGGCTAATCAGGCAAAGATCAAAGAGATGGAAGCCAAGATGGAAGATCCTCAATTCAAAGCCTTGATGGAATCCAATCCGCAAATGAAAACACAGATGGAAACGATGATGAAGATGATGAAGGGTGGCGACCTTTCTTCACTGGTGCCAAAAGGGTCTACAGCAAAAGTTAAAAACGGAAATACACTTTTCTCCATGGATGGCGGCTTTATGTCTAATTACGAAGTGTTGTCGCTCAAGGATAAAAACGAATCGTACCAGCTTGACCGGAAGAGTAAAACATACACTGTTTTTCGTCACAATGAAGATCAGGTTAAAGAAGATGCCGAAAAGGATGTGAAAGTTACCAAGACGTCTGAGACAAAAAAGATACTGGGATATACTTGCACAAAGTATATTGTAGACTATACAATCGAAGGCCAGAAAACTCAACAAATCCTTTGGGCTACTACCGATATACCAGGCTTGGACATGAAGAAGCTTGCACATCAGCAGGTTAGCAAATCCCAGAAGATATACTATGATAAAATTGATGGTATACCCTTACGAATAGAAATGTTCATGCAGCAAGGCAATATGATTATGGAAACTACCGAAATCAAAAAACAATCCCTGGCTGCTTCAGATTTTGTTGTGCCTTCAGACTTTAAGGAAGTAGCACTTCCGTATGGTGGAAAACAGTAAGAAAACATTGCACAAGTATATAGATCGGGGTTGCTGCAATTTCCAATACACTGTAATAAAAAAGGCCAGCAGAATCTGCTGGCCTTTCACTTTTTAAATTCGAATTTTAATATCCCAACACCTTTAACATACTTTCACTGGTCTGCTGACCTGCGAAAAGTTTTGTTGTGATCTCACCGTCTTCATTACGATCGATGAGCACATGTTGTGGTGCAGGCACCAGGCAATGTTGAATACCTCCGTATCCTCCAAGAGATTCCTGGTAAGCACCCGTATGGAAGAAGCCTATATATAGTGGCTCTTCATCGTTGATCATTGGCAAGAAAACTTCTCCGGTGTGAGCTTCGGAGTTATAGTAATCCATACTATCACAGGTCAATCCGCCCATATTTACTTTATGGTATGGATCATCCCATTTATTAATGGCCAGTAAAACGTACTTCTGATTTAAGCCCCATGCGTCCGGAAGGTGTGTAATGAATGATCCATCGATCATATACCACAGCTCTTTATCGTTCTGCAGTTTCTGGTCAATCACATTATATAACACTGCGCCACTCTCTCCTACTGTATAGCTTCCAAACTCCGTAAAGATATTCGGAACCGGAACGTTATTCTTATCACAGATCCATTTGATATTTTCTACGATCTGTTCGATCATATACTTGTAATCGTAATGAAATGTAAGCGATGTCTTGATCGGGAATCCACCACCAATATCTATTGAATCAAGTGTTGGGCAGATTTTTTTAAGGTCGCAATATTTAAAAACAAAACGACTCAGTTCACTCCAGTAATAAGCAGTGTCTTTGATACCAGTGTTAATGAAAAAATGCAACATCTTCAATGAAGCCTTGCTGCTCTTTTCAATGTTCTCACGATAGAAAGGAATGATGTCGCTATAGCGGATGCCTAACCTGGAAGTATAGAATTCAAATTTAGGTTCTTCATCTGCGGCTACCCGTATTCCTACACGGTATGGATTCTTAACGTTCTTCTCGTATTCTTCGAACTCTCCCATCTCATCGAGTATCGGAATACAGTTGTGAAAACCATCGTTCAGAAGTTCGGAGATATACTTTGTATACAGCGGCATTTTAAAGCCGTTGCAAAGAATGTATGTATCTTTTGAGACTTTACCTTTATCGTAAAGGGAACGCACGATGGGTATATCAAACGCGGAAGATGTCTCCACGTGTACGTCTTCATTTTTCAACGCCTCTTCCAACACAAAAGAGAAATGCGATGACTTGGTACAATAGCAATATGTATACTTACCGTTGTACTTGAATTTTTCCAGTGCGTTGTTAAATATTGCCTGTACCGATCGGATGTTCTCGCTTATGCGTGGAAGATAGGTCAGCTTGAGGGGTGTACCATATTGCTTGATGATGTCCATAAGAGGCACATCATTGAATAACAATTCGTGGTCGCGGACCTTAAATTCTTTCTGAGGAAACTCAAAGGTTTGTTCAATCAGCTCGCGGTAGCTCTTCATTTATACCGTTATCGGGTTAATAGTTAAAATCGTCTTGATACGTAAAACGCATGGTCGTTAAACAAATGTGCTCAAGCCCCTTGTGATCATTTTATTGTTATCACATACAAACTGGCATACACGATTGACAGGTAACGGTTAACGATTATCGTCTTCCAACAAAGGGTGCAATATTGGGATAATTTTGCCATCTTTGCAATAACTCAGACAGAACGTATGGTTAATCATTTTCCTTGTTCGTTTTTCGCGATCGCGCTTCCTAAGGCGCCCGGGTTGCCCGACTTCTAAAGGCGCTCAGGAGGGTATTTTTTTATCATTTTCTGATTAACTAATAAATTCACAAAACCATAATACTATTGCCGTGAAAGAGCTAAAAATCATTGAAGTGAAGTCCGAAATCGGTGCCGGAACACGTGGTGCCAGCCTGGGGGTAGAAGCAATGAAGATTGCCAGCTTAGACCTTAACTCCGATTTTTTTAAACAATACGAGTCCATTGAAGTTGAAAATGTAAACGAATTATTATTCGATGGCGCCAAGCATTCCTATGCTAAATTTATTGATGGCGTGATGATCATGGAAGAGCGCGTTTGCCTCGAAGTATATGAAACCATTTTTGATGAATTTTTTCCACTCCTGATATCCGGAGATCATAGTACTTCCTACGGAACGATCTCGGGTATAAAAAAGGCGCATCCAAAGGCAAGACTTGGTGTGATCTGGATCGATGCACATGCGGATATTCATACTCCCTTTACAACGCCTTCCGGCAACATGCACGGCATGGCGCTGGCAATGGCCTGTGGCCTTGATAACTTTGAATGCAAAGTAAACGATCCGCGTGGTGAGACACTGGAATACTGGGAGCAACTTAAAAATGTTGGTATGCCCGGCCCCAAGATCTATCCTGAAGATATAGTATATATAGCTGTGCGCGATCTTGAAAAGCCTGAGAACTATCTTCTCAACAAGTACAACATCAACTTTATTGAAACAGAAGATGTGAAGAAGTTTGGTCCTGCTGTTATTGCTAAAAAGGCATTAGAGATGCTTGACCATTGCGATATGATTTATGTTTCGTTTGATGTGGACAGTATCGATAGCCGGGTCTCTACCGGAACAGGAACACCCGTACCAAACGGCTTGACCGTTGAAGAAGCGAAAATTCTAAACTCAGAACTTGGTAAAGATCCAAAGGTATGTGCATGGGAAATCGCTGAAGTGAACCCTACTCTTGATACCGAAAACAGAATGGCTGAAAGTGCTTTCGAGATATTGGAAGCAACCGCTAAATCAATTGTTAACAGACCTGTGCTGGCTGAATAGAATTTGATTAATATATATTAACTGTGGCAGCACAGAGGTTATTATTCATGTAGTCATTCTCGTTTCAATTTAAAGTGGCATGAAATTACTTTTGAAAAAAATATACAATTTCATACCATTTAAATTGACACTTTTTTCGGCATTAAGATTACTCTGGAAACCTCCCGCATCGATATATCAACACTTACATTTCACTGGTGTCTTTAATGTAGTTGTCGAAGAGGCGAAGAGTTTCAAGATAAAGCATTACGGATACCAAATAGAAAATGAAATCTTTTGGGAAGGCCTTACAAGTGGATGGGAAAAGGAATCTATTAATCTCTGGATAAAACTCTGCAAGGATGCCGAAGTAATATTTGACCTCGGAGCAAATACAGGTGTATATTCATTAATCGCAAAAACTCTGAACCCTAATTCTAAAGTGTATGCCTTTGAACCGGTTGAAAGAGTTTTTAAAAAGTTTCAAGAGAACATTTCGTTAAATCAATTTGATATAGTGTCCGTTGAGAAAGCTGTTTCCAATTCGAATGGAACTGCAACCATATATGACACTGCGAGCGAGCACATCTATTCTGTCACTGTGAACAAAAATCTTGCATCAAGCGACACGCACGTTATTGAAACAAAGATCAATACTGTCACTTTGAATTCATTCTTTAAAGAGAATAACATAACAAAAGCGGACCTATTTAAAATAGACGTAGAAACACACGAACCTGAAGTGCTGGAAGGATTTTCTGATTATCTCTTCCAATGCAGACCTACTATATTAATTGAAATACTAACGGATGAGGTTGGAGAAAAAATAGATACTATATTCAAAGGATCGGGTTACCTATACTTTAATATCAACGAGAATGGTGGCATTCGTCAAGTCGATAAAATCACAAAAAGCGATTACTACAACTACCTGTTATGTAGCCAGGCTATAGCATCAAAATTAGGACTTCTGCAGTAAGGTAAATCAATTACTTCTTCGGCTCCAGCAACGCAATATACTCTTCGATTGTTGTCATGATGTTGCTTCGAATAATCGGGTCCGTCAGGAATTTTGGAATCCCGATAGGCCTTGAAAGAATTCTGTACGTAACCTTAACTCTATTCTGACTGATCTGCTCAAGCTTCCAGCTTCCGGATAACTGCATTCGCGTAACACCTTTCCGTACGGGCGCCAAAACATCATCTACTTTAGATTGAAAGTTCAACATTAAAACCCCAGGGCTGGGAGCAGACAAGGTATATACGAGCAAATGATCCTGATCACTTACGGGCCAGGGGATATCATGATAGGAATATTCAAACCAGAATGTTGTATCGGGCTGCTTATATACCTCGAATTCACTCACATGACTCTGCCACTGCATGATCCGCTTCTCATCCTGAATCAAACGAAGACCGGCATAGATCGTATTGTTGAAAAAGAATTCGCCTTTAACTTCCCGCGCTTTCACCGGAGGGTTGGCGTTGGGGAGATTAATCCACCTTTCATAAATAGAAATCGTTCCGTCTTTCTTTACCAGTTCAAACTCCTCTTTTTCGGTCTGAGCATGAACGTGAAAGCCAGTCAAACTAAAAAATAACCAAACACAAATTCTCATAGATACATCATTACTGCAGTAAAGTCGGCCCAAAATACAATCACTCTACATTCTTTCATAACGATAAGTTTATGGCGACCCGCATAAAAAAATAAGCGAACTTCTATGATTTTCTTAATTTCGCCTCTGAATTCGAATAAACACAGTCATGAGCCAAAACAGACCGATTTCCTCTTTCATTGAAAAGCATTACCTGCACTTTAACGCTGCTGCATTAGTAGATGCTGCGAAAGGTTATAAGAAGCACCTTGCCGATGGAAAAAAAATGATGGTAACACTAGCCGGTGCGATGAGTACAGGCGAGTTGGGTATCAGTTTTTCTGAAATGATCCGCCAGGACAAAGTGCATATCATTTCATGTACTGGCGCCAACCTCGAAGAAGATATCATGAATCTGGTAGCGCACTCGCACTACAGAAGGATTCCGAACTATCGTGATCTTACTCCTGAACAGGAATGGGATCTGTTACAAAATCATTTGAACCGTGTAACCGATACTTGTATTCCAGAAGAAGAAGCGTTCAGAAGATTACAGAAACATCTTTACAAAGTATGGAAAGATGCTGAAGATAGCGGTGAGCGTTTATTTCCACATGAGTTCATGTTCCGTTTATTGAACAGTGGAGATCTGAAACAATATTATGAGATCGATCCTAAAAATTCGTGGATGATCGCTGCCGCGGAAAAGAATTTACCGATGGTGGTACCGGGATGGGAAGACTCTACGATGGGAAATATATTTGCTTCTTACTGCGTAACAGGAGAATTGAAAGCCTCCACCATGAAGTCGGGTATAGAGTATATGGTTTGGTTAGCCGACTGGTATACAAAACAATCCGGCAATGAAGGTATAGGCTTCTTTCAAATTGGTGGCGGTATAGCAGGTGACTTCCCTATTTGCGTTGTGCCGATGTTACACCAGGATCTCGAACGTGATAACGTTCCGTTCTGGAGTTACTTCTGCCAGATCAGCGACTCAACAACGAGCTATGGTTCATACTCAGGCGCTGTTCCAAATGAAAAAATTACCTGGGGAAAACTCAGCATTGATACACCGAAATATATCATCGAATCAGATGCTACCATTGTAGCTCCGCTGGTCTTCGCATATATATTGGAGTGGTAATAAATTAAAGTCAATAGAAAGTATATATAGTAGCAAGACATAAGACTGAACGTCTGACGTCTTGCTACTTTTGTCTTACGTCTGTCCATTATGAATCTCGATCACTTACTTCGTTCCGAAATCCAGAAAGCAGTTACATCTGTTTTTAGCCAATCGGTAGACACTTTACAATTACAACCTACCAACGCAGAGTTTGAAGGCTCCCACACGCTGGTATGTTTTCCGCTGACTAAAATTTCACGTAAAGGTCCTGAAGAAACCGCCAAGCTGGTAGGCGAATACCTGGTTACAAATTCAGGTATCGTTAGTAAGTATAATGTCGTGAAAGGATTTCTGAATCTGTCATTAAACGATAGCATCTGGATTGAAGTGCTCCATACTATAGTTTCCAATCCTGATTATGGTCAGTTGCCCGCAAACGGACAAGAGGTCATGATCGAGTACTCTTCGCCGAACACCAACAAGCCTCTTCACTTAGGACATCTACGAAATAACTTTCTGGGCTATAGCGTAAGTGAAATCTATAAAGCGAGTGGCTATACTGTACACAAAGTTCAGATCATTAACGATCGTGGTATACATATCTGCAAATCGATGGCTGCCTGGAAACTGTTTGGAAACGGAGAGACACCACAGACCAGTGGTCTAAAAGGCGACCACTTGGTGGGTAAATACTATGTGATTTTCGATAAAACCTATAAAGCACAAATCAGCGATCTGATAGCAAGCGGACTAAGTGAAGAGGAAGCGGGCAAGCAAGCACCCATCATGCAACTGGCATCAGAGATGCTGCGCCAATGGGAACAAAAAGATCCGGCTACTATAGAGCTCTGGAAGACGATGAACGGTTGGGTATATACCGGCTTCGATGCTACGTATAAACGAATGGGTGTTGATTTTGAAAAACTATACTACGAATCGGACACGTATCTGCTCGGTAAAGAAATAGTATTGCAAGGTGTAGAGAAGGGTATATTCTTTAAAAAAGATGACGGCTCTATCTGGGTTGACCTTACTTCCGATGGACTGGATCAAAAAGTATTGCTGCGCTCGGATGGCACTTCGGTATATATGACGCAGGATATAGGCACCGCTATACTTCGCTTTAAAGACTTCCCTAAAATTTCAGGACAAGTATATACTGTGGGAAATGAACAAGAGTATCACTTCAAAGTGCTATTCCTGATTTTGAATAAACTGGGCTACGACTGGGCAAAACATTGCTTCCATTTATCCTATGGCATGGTTGATCTTCCTACCGGGAAAATGAAATCACGCGAAGGTACAGTGGTCGATGCCGATGAATTGATGGAAGATATGCACCAGGAGGCTGAGCGTCAAACACGTGAGCATGGAAAACTGGAAGGTGTAAGTGACGAAGACGCACACATGTTGTTCGAGATGATCGGGCTTGGTGCACTGAAATTCTTCTTACTGAAAGTCGATCCCAAGAAAAGAATGTTGTTTGATCCCAGTGAATCTATACAACTGCAAGGATTCACCGGACCATTCATTCAATATACACATGCCCGTATCAAAGCTATACTGCGAAAGGCAGAGAGTTTAGATATACATGTTAGTGCGAGCGATCTGAAAGCAGTAACATCGCTGGAACCTGCAGAGCGCGATGGTTTATACCTGATCAGTTCTTTTGAAAATAAAATAAAGGAAGCAGCAAAGGATTATTCTCCTGCTGTTATCGCGAACTATGCATTTGAATTGGCAAAAGCTTATAATCAATTCTATCAAAGTATACCAATCTTCAATGAAGAGAATCCAGCTAAACTGAGATTCAGAGTAGCATTCTCCTATGCGGTAGCGAACATTATAAAACGCTCTATGAAGTTACTGGGCATTGAGGTACCTGAGCGGATGTAGATGAGAAATTAAGATTGGAGGATTTAAGTATTCTGTAACACTAAAATCCTCCAATCATTTATCGCATCAGTTTTCAAATTCAAATCTTCTGATTCAATCTTCTCCCCGTTGTTAAAGGTAACTTAGCCAGGTATAGCTATGTGTGCTTTTATATCGATTATACCATTTACATACCGGGTATAATACTACTACAACGCTTATCCATACAAAATATACCCAACCGAGGGAATAGCCAAAGCCGATCGGAATTCCTCCAAAACTCGAACCGAAATGAAAATCTACTTCCGATAAGGATTTATCGGCGATGATCATATAGCAGATCAACGATATGGCGTGGATCAGGTAGAAATGCAAAATGTAATAGAAGAGCGGAACGCGTCCAAATACGAGGGCAGGTTTTAAAACCTTGAGCTCTTTATTTTCCATCCACGACAAAATAATCAATATCGGACCAAGCGTCATCAAAGTATAGATCAGAGATACCGGGTACTTGGTAACGTTTATAAAACTCATTACTGTAAACAGCGCATTCTTTTGAACGCTCCAGGGTGCAGGGTCTCCATACAGGTTTATATATCTCAACACGAAGAATAATACAAGCGAAGATATACCAGCCACCAGCAGACGTTGTTTTCTTGCTTGCGGATCGAAATCTTTGGTATACCATTTCCCGACAGCATATCCTACTAACATAATTCCCAGCCAGGGTATCAAAGGATAAAATGCAAACAGCAGATGTTTTTCGTCTAACGCTAATGTACCGGTCTGATTGAGTATAGCCCACGCTGCGTATCCTGTATCGCCAGGCTCCAATTGAAATTTATCAAATATATTATGACCAAATACCAGGATAAGCCCAAGTATACCCACTATAATTTCGGGCAGGTAAATTAACATTGCCAGCACAATCATCGAGGCTCCGAGAACCCAGATCACCTGCATGATTATAAAATCATAATACAAATTGAAAAGGATTCCGAAACGCATCACTGTAAATTCCAGGAAGATGAGCCATAGCCCACGCGTTAGCAGGAAGTTGAATAGCTCTGATTTTGTTTTGCGTTGAAGGCTGATGCGTGCTGCTACCCCTGAAAGAAATACAAATGCAGGAGCGCAAAAATGTGTGATCAAACGCGTAAAGAATAATATAGGATTTGTTTTATCTAAATCAGTAGGTTGAAAGACATTGGCGTCAGCATGAAAAAAATCGCGTGTATGGTCGAGCGCCATGATGATCATGATCATACCTCTCATCAGATCAATGGAAGATATCCGGGGCTTCTCGGTCAAAACACCGTTCACAGTAGTGGTGGTCATAAGTAATCGGTTTAAGAATGATTCTTATACGATAACTCAAGATACAAGTTCGTTTTATCTTATTTTCACCTGGAACAAATAAGTTTACAACTACAACCATGAAGGGTATATCTATAAAACAAAAAAGCCACCTCGTAAAAGGTAGCTCTCCTGGCTGAATTGAACATCCATTTTATCTTACGCCACTTTCGTCAACTCGATGTTCATATGAAGCTTAACATCCTCTCCTACTACCATACCACCTGCTTCTGTTAATGCATTCCATGTCAAACCAAAGTCTTTGCGGTTTACTTTACCATTCAGTTCGAAACCTGCTTTCACATTTCCCCAAGGATCTTTAGCAACACCACCGAAGTCAACATCAAGTGATACTGCTTTGCTTACACCACGGATTGTCAATTCACCATTCAGTTTGTAATCGCTTCCGATTTTATCCAACACGCCACTGAAAGAAATTGTAGCATGCTGTGCTGCTGAAAAGAAATCATCACTCTTCAAGTGTCCGTCACGATCAGCTTGATTTGTATCAATGCTATCTACATCAATGCTAAGCGTTACCGCGGCATTGTTAAAGTCATCGCTTTCGCTAACCACTTCACCTGAAAATTTCTTGAACGATCCTGTTACTGTTGAAATCACTAGGTGCTTTACTTTAAATTGTACTTCGCTATGGGTTGTATCAATGGCCCATTTTGTCTGTGTCGCTGTTGCCATAATATTATTTGTTTTCTGTTTTTGTAAATGATGTTACAAATGTATACCCGGCAACCACTACAAGAGGTTGAACTAGGTTAAGAAAGAATGGGAAGTATATTGAACTAGGTTAAGATTAACCGATATGCATATGTTCTCTGCGATCTGATGCTGTTGTTACGATCAACCGCTAACCTTTCTCCATGAGGCGTCTTCGTACTTTACTGAGAAACTCGGGCGTGATGCCGAGATAGGAAGCGATGTATTTTAGTGGAACATATTGCTCAAGTGAAGGATATTTTTCACGGAATGAAATATAGCGTTCATCGGCTGCAGCAGAGTGACCTTGAATGATGCGATGCAAGTGTGTCACTAATGCATTCTGATATAGTATACGGAAATAGCGTTCCAGGCGTGGATATTTTGCGAGCAATTCTTCCTGACTATGTTTCGATAACAACAGTACTTCCGAATCTGCCAGTGCGCGTGTGCTATAGATGGATGGAATACCTTTTGTTATACTATGCAAATCTCCTGTCCACCACCGGGCAGTTGCAAATTGTGCTACATGATCAACGGCATCCTTATCCGTAAAGTACGTCATCAGGCAACCGGATTGCACATATATATAATACCGCGTCACCTCCCCGCCACGCTCTACAAAATCGCCCTGACGCACGGTGAGAGGAAGGCAAATCGAACTGATGAATTGTTTCTCCTCCTCAGTCAGCTGAACGGTTTCGTTGATGTGTGCAATAAACGATGATGCTGTATTCATAGAAAGTAAAAATACATTCGATAACTGTAAATCAGGTTTAAAATATAAAACATTCAGGCATTTTGTTTCGTGTAAGGATGAGTGCTTTTTAAAAGCTCAAATTGATGAGGCGTATTTCTAATAATTTCTGAAGGTCTGAGGAGAATGAGAATTTCAAAGATTTGGCCACGTAAGCCGTTTCTAATAATCGCATCTATAGTTGCTTCATCAATCTTTTTCGCTGAGGTTTCTGCTCAGGAAAAAATCGATAGTCTGAAAGCACTATTAAAAAATGACCGGCAGGATACCACACGTGTAAATCTACTGATCGATCTCGCCCGGGAATTGTATCGCTCCGGGAATTTCCTCACATCGCTGCAAACAGCAAGAGAAGCTCGCGCACTCGGCAACCAACCTCAACTTTCAAAAAGGTATTGGCAATGCCTGGCTGGTATCCGGCTACGCTTATATCCGGAAAAGTGAATATGACAGCGCTTTGTACGAATTCGCGCAGGCGAAAAAAATATTTGAAAGTATCTCCTACACCATTGGACTGGCGCGTACACATAATTTTATCGGACAAGCGTATGAACTTAAATCTGACTATGATGAAGCACTTCGAAACTATACAACATCGCTCGCGCTTTTTAAAACTACAAGTGAACAGGAAGGCCTCGCTTCCATCCTGAACAGTATCGGTATAAATTACTATTACCGCGGCAGTTATGAAATAGCATTGGACTATTATTTTCAATCGCTTAAGATCAGTGAAGCTATTCATAACAACAGGCTGATTGGATCAACCCTGAACAACATGGGTGTAGTATATCAAGGACTGGAGCAGCCTAAAGAGGCACTACATTATTATCAGCGATATCTTGAACACATGCAACGCTCCGGAAGCAAAGCTACCATTGCATTTGCCATGACAAACGTAGGCGGTATACTTACCGTGTTGAAACGTTACCACGAAGCGCGCGAATATCTGGAGAAGGCATTGAAGGTGCAGGAAGAAATCAACGAACGGAGAGGGCTTGTTTTGTCTTTATGTTTTCTGGGAGATATATACGTTGCGGAAAAAAAGACGGTGCAGGCAGAGAAAAATTACAAGCGTGCTCTACAGATCGCTACGGAAATTGAAGACCAGGAGATTGCGTTAAATGCCATCGGGAATTTAAGCCTGCTATATATAGGGGAACATAGATTTTCGGAAGCCGACCTTTACCTCGCTCGCTTAAAACAATCAGCAGAAACACTGGGTACTAAAATGTGGCTTGAAAAAAATTACCTGATCCAGTCACGGCTTGATTCTGCACGTGGAAACTATAAAGATGCATACCTCTCCTATAAGCGTTACGCTTTTTTAAAAGACAGTCTCTTCGATCAGCGTAAAAGTCAACAGGTAACGGTTGTGCGTGGACTATACGAAGCTGAAAAAAAAGATAAAGAGATTCAGTTGTTGAATGATGCCAGAAAAATGCAAGCACTGAAGCATACAAATGATCAGAAACTTTTTCTCTTCGCCATCAGCATTTTTATACTTACGGTTGGCGGCATGCTCTATTGGCTTCGACACAAAATGAAAACGGAAAGTCTTTTACTGCAACAGAAAGAGGAGATCTCGAAAGCCAATGAAGAAATGCAGGCATTGCTTGAAAAGATTGAGCAACAGAACCAGGTGCTTGCAGCCAAGAATGAGAGCCTGGAAGATCTACATCTTGAAAAAGATGGAATGATCGGAATTGTTGCGCATGATCTTCGCAGTCCGCTAAATAAAGTAGTAGGTCTGGCAAGCATCATTGAATTAACGGGACCGCTGAATGCAGAACAGAAAGATATACTTTGCAGAATACGCAACGTGTGTGATGACGGCAATGCGTTGATCCGCGATCTCATGGAGATCAATAAGATCGAAGATCCCAGCCAGGAAATTCACGTTGAGAAAGTCGATGTTAAAAATTTTATCGAAGAGGCCATCACCAACTATACTGTACCCTTAAGACAAAAACAACTGGCATTAACGTGCATGTATCAACTTCAGCCAGATGAGTATATTTCAATAGACCCGGTATATCTATCCAGAATATTGGACAACCTCCTGACCAATGCTATTAAATTCTCACCACCGGGAAAGCATATTTCGATCCATGTAAATTCAGCAAACGAGTTTTGTATAATCACCATTCAGGATCAGGGACCCGGCTTCCATCCAAATGACTTGCCCCACTTGTTCAAGAAGTTTAAAAAACTTTCAGCACAGCCTACTGCGGGGGAGAGTTCTACAGGGTTAGGGCTTTCGATTGTAAAGGCTTTGGTGATGAAAGCCGGAGGCAATATTGAAGTAGAAAGTGAATGGGGAAAAGGTGCCCGCTTCAAACTCAAATTTCCAATTGTCACCGCGGACACAGTTGCGTAATTTTGTGCATGGATTTGCAGCGTTTCAAAAATCTTTCACAGCAGCGCGGAAATGATAACAAGAAGTTTCTTCAGGGCATGAAGAAAAAGGATCCGCGTAAAGTGGATGATGCGTTTCATGAAACGCATGAAGAAGTTTTTGAAGAGATCGATTGCCTCACCTGTGCCAACTGCTGCAAGACAACAAGTCCTATTTTTTATCAGAACGACATCGAGCGTGTAGCGAAATCACTGCGTATGAAACCCGGTGACTTCATTGAAAAGTATTTGCGCATTGATGAAGATCGTGACTATGTTTTAAAATCATCTCCTTGTCCTTTTCTGGATTCCGAGAATTACTGCATGGTATATGAAGACCGCCCGAAAGCATGCCGCGAATATCCGCATACCGATCGCAAGAAAATGGTACAGATCATGGAGCTTACGTATAAGAATACCCAGGTTTGTCCTGCCGTTTTAGAAATAGTTGAGCGTCTTAAGAAAGTTTTCTGATCTTTTTTCGTTTTAGCATCTGATGTCTTTTAGATACTTTCGATGCGCAAATCAAACACCATCATGAAACGGATTTTTTTATTCCTGTTAAGTTTATCGGTATTTACTATATCTCATGCCCAGTTGCGTCTCCCTTCCCTGTTTGACGATCACATGGTATTGCAGCAACAATCGCCTGCACCCATTTGGGGATGGGCACATCCATCGCAGGACATTGTAATCAATGTAAGCTGGGATACCACTACAATTAAAACCAAAGCTGATAACACCACCTATTGGAGCACAACTATATTTACTCCGCCCGCAGGAGGCCCATATACTATTACTATCAAAGCGGGAGGAGAAGTAAGAACATTACAGGATGTTTTGATTGGAGAAGTGTGGCTTTGCTCCGGCCAATCGAATATGGAGTGGAGTATGGAATCATCAGGCGATGGTAAAGAAATGATCAGCCAGGTTAACGATCCTAAGATCCGTCTCTTTCACGTTAGTAAATCAGCGGCTTCTTTTCCGCAGGTGCATGGTGAAGGTAAATGGAAAGCGTGTAATCCCGAGGGAGTAAAATATTTCAGTGCTGTGGGATATTTCTTTGGCAAGAAACTTAATCAGAATCTAAATGTACCGATCGGTTTAATTAACGTAAGCTGGGGAGGAACGCCTGCCGAAACGTGGGTTCCCGAAGGACGTATACTTGCAGACCCTGCCTTGAAAGCGTCTGCCGAAAAACAAATCGATGATCGTCCGTGGTGTCCGTCACGACCTGGTGTGGTATATAATTCCATGATCAATCCCATCGTTCCGTTTCGTATTGCCGGTACGTTGTGGTACCAAGGTGAGAGCAACACAGGAGCACCTGAAACATACAAGCATCTTATGGAAACAATGGTGACCGAGTGGAGAAGAGTATTCCTGACTGAATTTCCTTTCTACTTTGTACAGATTGCTCCCTATAGCGGTTACGGTGATGAGAGTGGTGTATTGCTCCGTGAACAGCAGGTAGAGATGTTACAAATTCCCAAGAGTGGTATCGTTGTCATCTCAGATCTTGTAGACAATGTAAAAGATATACATCCTAAGTATAAAAAGCCTGTAGGCGAACGATTGGCTAATCTTGCACTGGCGCAAACCTATGGCCAGAAAAATATAGGATATCAGAGCCCGGTATATAAGTCTTTCAAGATCGAAAAAGGCAGAATCAGAATATCATTTGATTATGCAACGAATGGCTTGATGTCTAAAGGTGGTGAGCCTACTGAATTTCAGATTGCCGGTGCCGACAATAAATTCTATCCTGCCAAAGCTAAGATCGATGGTAATACTGTAGTCGTATCTGCGAAAGAAGTAAAGACCCCGGTAGCGGTTCGTTTTGCATGGAGCAATGCCGCGATGCCAAATTTGTTTAGCAAAGAAGGTCTTCCTGTGCCCAGTTTCCATACGGATAAATAACTGCGAAGCTATACGCTTCGCGTATACTATATATACACTTTGAAACAAGAAATGCCAGTGGAGATTCTCCACTGGCATTTTATATTGATCTGAATTCTCAGTTTTAATTATGCTACCTGCGCTGCAAGTTTCTGAGCCAGTACAGATTTAGGTACGGCACCAACTTGTTTGTCAACGATCTGACCACCTTTAAATACGAGCAATGTTGGGATGCTTCGAACACCGAAACGTGCTGTAACAGCCGGATTTTCGTCAACATTAAGTTTGCCGATAACAGCTTTGCCATCGTAATCGCCTGCCAGTTCTTCTACTACCGGGCCGATCATTTTACAAGGACCACACCATTCTGCCCAGAAATCAACCAGTACAGGTTTATCAGAGTTGATGATCTGATCAAAGTTGGCATCAGTGAGTTCAATTGCTTTTCCCATTTCGTTTATAAAGTTTAAATTTTTAAGTTCTTTTTTAATATATGGTTAATAGCCAAACACAAAGGTAATCTTATTAGTTCAAGGTTCAAGATTCTAAAGTTGACACTAAAAATTCACATTTCTATCAGACCTAAAAATCCTTACTCTTTACTTTAGAACACAACCTCCACGTCTAATTCACCAGCCTTCTTCATTTTTTTAACCATGTCGTTGATCGGGTTCACCCGGAATCTTCTTGACATTACATCCAGGTATATGTTCTCCTGTTCATCACGAATCTTCAAGTACAAAGGCGTATTACCTGAAAACTCCTGGCATACATCTTCTATCTTACCGATCAGATCTTTCGTGATCTCCTTTGCATTTACTTTTAACTGAACACCTTTGCTGCGCTTGATACCGATCTCGTTCAACAAGTCAATGTTTCTTATTTTAAACTCAACATTTTGTTGTCCCCACGAATTCTTTACAACAGAGCCTTCTATAAATAAGAACCAGCCTGTGTTCATAAAGTTTTTAAACTTCAGGTAATCTTCACCGAAGAGCATAAACGCATGGTTGCCGTTGTAATCCTCCACCGTAAATTTACCGAAAGGCTTACCGGTCTTCGTAGTCCGGTGTTCAACACTTGATACTATACCACCAAGTTTTACTTCTCGACCCAGCAGCGGTTCGAGCTCCGTGAGTTGGTTACAAGATACGGTACAGAATTTCTCTATCTCGAATTTAAAATTGTCCAACGGGTGGCCTGATATATAGATACCGACCACTTCTTTTTCAAGATTCAACTTTTCAATTTCACTGAACGGCTCAACAAAATCTACTTTCGGTTTCGGCATTACAGTACCCGAACTTCCACCGAATAAACTTGCCTGCGCACTTTGTTCTTCCTGTTGTGTTTTCGTTGCAAACTTCATTGCTTTTTCCAGCAAGTTGATCTCGCCATCTTTAGCAAATACATATTGCCTGCGGTGAATTCCCTGGAAGCAATCGAACGCTCCCGACAATGCGAGGCATTCAAATGTTTTCTTATTGACCGAGCGTTGATTGACGCGCTTGGCAAATTCAAATATATCTTCAAACGGTCCACGTGCTTCACGTTCGTGTATGATTGCTTCTACGGCAGATTCACCTGCACCTTTTATAGCACCAAGACCAAAACGAATTTCACCATCTTTATTTACCTCGAAGAATACACCCGATTCATTTACGTGTGGCCCGAGTACACGAATGCCTAAACTTCTACATTCTTCTATGTGGAATGTCACACTCTCTAAATTGTTCTGTGAGTGTGTTAATACTGCGGCCATATACTCTGCCGGATAATTTGCTTTCAGGTACGCTGTATGATAAGCAACCAGCGAATAACAGGTTGAGTGAGATTTGTTGAATGCATATTGTGCGAAAGCTTCCCAGTCGGTCCAGATCTTTTCACATATCTCTTTACCATGACCGCGTTGAGCACACCCCTGGATGAATTTATCTTTCATCTTATCGAGTACCGCTTTCTGCTTTTTACCCATCGCCTTCCGCAGTACATCGGCATCACCTTTACTAAAGCCGGCAAGTTTCTGCGAGAGCAACATCACCTGCTCCTGGTATACGGTGATACCGTATGTCTCCTTCAGGTATTCCTCCATCTCCGGTAAATCGTACTTGATCGGTTCACGACCATGTTTACGATTGACGAAGGCAGGTATATATTCCATTGGCCCCGGACGATACAAGGCGTTCATTGCAATGAGATCTTCAAATTTATCGGGCTTTAGCTGACGCAGATATTTCTGCATCCCCACACTTTCAAACTGGAACGTTCCCGCTGTTTCACCCCGCTGAAAAAGTTGATAGGTCTTTACATCATCCAGTGGAATGGTATCGACATCGATCACTATACCTTTACTCTTCTTTACATTTTTGATAGCCGAGTTGATCACCGATAATGTAGTCAGCCCCAGGAAGTCCATCTTCAAAAGACCTGCACTTTCCACCACGCTGTTATCGAACTGCGTCACCAACATATCGGAATCTTTCGCTACCGACATTGGCACGAACTTCGTCAGGTCATCGGGAGTAATAATTACGCCACAAGCATGTGTACCTGTACTTCGAACTGAACCCTCCAATACTACAGCTTGCCGCAGTACATCTGCACGCAAGTCTGTTCCTTTCTTTATATCGGCGAGTTCTTTTACTTCTTCAAACGCAGAGTCGAGTGATGTTCCCGGCTTTTCAGGAATCATCTTCGCCAGCAAATTTGAATCTGCCAATGGCAACTCCATCACACGCGCACAATCGCGTATGGAAGATTTAGCAGCCATCGTACCGTACGTGATGATCTGCGCTACCTGGCTCTTGCCATATTTATCAATCACATATTTTAATACGCGATCACGACCTTCATCGTCAAAGTCAATATCAATATCGGGAAGTGATACACGATCCGGATTCAGAAAACGCTCGAACAGTAGATCGTATTTGATCGGATCAACGTTGGTGATACCAATACAATATGCTACCGCAGATCCCGCTGCAGAACCACGACCAGGGCCAACGGATACACCCATCTCACGTGCCTTCGAAGTGAAGTCTTGCACGATCAGGAAATATCCAGGGTAACCTGTCTTCTGAATAGTCTCCAATTCGAAATCAAGACGCTCCTGTATCTCTGTGGTGATCTCGGTATATTTTTTCCGAGCGCCCTCATACGTGAGATGCTTCAGGTATTCATCTTCAGTGTTGAACTCTTTGGGTATATCAAATTTCGGAAGCAGTACATTCCGATCGAGTTTATAGCTTTCAATCTTATCAAGAATCTCGCTGATGGTTTCAATCGCGTCAGGCAGATCCCTGAAGATCGACTTCATTTCATCCTGCGATTTGAAATAGTATTCTGTATTGGACAATCCATACCGGTGACCACGTCCATAACCAATAGGCGTAGATTTGAATTCGCCTTCTTTTATACACAACAAAACATCGTGCGCGTTGGCTTCTTCTTTATCCAGGTAGTATGATTCGTTTGCTGCGAAATACTTTACGCTATATTTCTCTGCAAAGCGTAACAGCACTTCGCTCACGTGATCTTCTTCCGGTATACCGTGTCGGTTTAGTTCTATATAAAAATCCTCACCGAACAGATTATGCCACCATTTAAAAGCTTCCTCAGCCTGCTTCTCTCCTACGTTCAGTATAAGATGTGGTATTTCACTGGAAAGATTTCCAGTAACTGCTATAAGATCTTGTTTATACTCTTCGATCAGCGCTTTATCAATCCGTGGATATATACCATATAGCCCTTCTATAAAACCCAATGAACTTAACTTGGCCAGGTTATGGTATCCATTTTTATTTTTGGCAATCAGCAGCTGGTTATAGCGCTTATCAGGATTGTCCTTTGTAAACTTTAACTTCTTGCGTTCTTCCGCTATATAAAATTCACAACCGAGAATCGGCTTTAATTCATGGCTCAACGCTTCACGCACAAACTTGAACGCTCCGTACATGTTGCCCATGTCTGTAAGAGCAACCGCTGGCATGTTCAACGCTTTGGCTTTTGCCACCATGGATTTAATATCCGGTGTTGCCTGCAGTACCGAGTATTGTGAGTGAGCATGTAAATGAACGAAAGGCTTATCGATTAGAACAGCCTTGTCATCACCCAGAGTATAAGTAGAATCTTTTCTCTTTTCCTTCTTTGCAAAGTTAGCCGCATCGAGGTTCGGCTCTTCATATACTATATCTTCAACTGATGTACCATCGAAAGGCTTTACTACTTTTTGTTTGATCAACCCGAAGTAACATCGCGCAGTAGCCGCCACATCGTATGCTGCATCGTGCGCATCACCAAAACCTTTTCCGAAAAGTTTTTCATGAAGCTCAACCAGGCGCGGCATCTTTAGTCTTCCTCCTATACCTCCGGTCATCTGACAGAACTCGGTGGAAGATATACCTGTATCGACTCTATCGAGGTTTGTAAATTGCTCTGGTGCGAGGCTCTTACGAATAAATTCAGCACCTATAATGTTGATATCAAATTCTATATTATGTCCTACCAACAAAGACGTCTTCGATAAATCCTGAATGAACGTACTCAGTACGGCAAATAAATCCTGGCCTTCCTCCATAGCTCGTTTGGTGGAGATTCCGTGGATCTGTTCAGCCTTATAGGGAATATTAAATCCGTCAGGCTTTACTATATAATTATGATTTGAAATGAGTTTGCCTTTGCCATCATGCAGCTGCCAGGCGATCTGAACCAGCCGGGGCCAGTTGTCGAGGTCAGTGATAGGCGCGGTCTTATTATGCGGAATACCTGTGGTCTCCGTATCGAATATCAAATACATCAGCGGATCTGAGTTAGTGGTCGTTCAATCACAAAATTACTTTTTATGAAGTACTTTTTCGCTCCTAAAAGTTTCTTCCGTGAAGAATATTCTACTTAAAAAATCCTGTATTGGGAAATCGATTTCTTGAATTTAACCCTATCTAAAAAGCTTATTCCTCTAAATAAAGGCTTAACGACTTGTTTATCAACAACCTAATTTTCGGGCCTGATTGTTGGCTATTTGGTGCGAATATTTATCGAATCCCTATGGATAGCTTATGGAAGCTTATAAGACGGTTTGTGCGCAAAGAATGGTTTCTGCTGTTGGCAGTAGTCGTTATCGCGTTAATAATTCTAATGTTCGAACTGCTTCTCTAGATCAACACATCTCTCTAAAATTTCTATTTAGAATTTCTATAAAGTATAGTTAGTCTTGGTGAAATAGGCTTTGCAGAGTATTTTTCGCAAAAATTCTGAAAAGTCAATTATGAATTGGTTCACCAAGCTTCTGACCAGCACACTGGGCAGAAAACTATTCATGGCCTTAACAGGTCTGTTTCTTATTCTTTTTCTTGTCATTCACTTAATTGGAAATCTTCAATTATTAAAGGAAGATGAGGGGCACGCTTTTAACGTCTACGCGAAGTTCATGACTTCGAACCCGTTGATTAAAACGGTTTCCTATGTAAACTACGCCTGCATTATCCTTCACGTTATCTGGGCATTACTCCTTACGCGAAAGAACTACGCAGCGCGTGGTGTAGAAAGATATGCAGTTAGTAAAAACTCTTCACCCTGGACTTCCCGTAACATGGGTATACTGGGTACGTTGATCCTGATCTTCCTGGTGATACACTTGCAAGGCTTCTGGTATCAAATGCATTGGGGGGGTATACCAACCAAAAATTACGATGGCGAAGATGTGAAAGATCTGTTTGCCACAGTTGATTTCGCTTATACACAACCGTTGTGGGTTATTATCTATGTGGTTAGCATGGTGGCGCTGGCCTTTCACTTATGGCATGGCTTCGCGAGTGCATTTCAAACACTTGGCGTAAACCATCTGAAGTATAATCCTGTTATTAGCTTTGTCGGAAAAGCATTCGCGATCATTGTTCCCGCACTCTTCGCACTCATTCCGATCTGGATGTATCTTCATTAATCAAGTATCACGAATTAAATTAAGCGCAAACAGCGTATGAAATTAGATTCCAAAATTCCGGAAGGTCCTTTAGCTGAGAAGTGGACGAAACACAAGTTCAATCTGAAGCTTGTAAATCCTTCTAATAAAAGAAAGTATGATGTGATTGTAGTAGGTACCGGTCTTGCCGGAGCATCTGCTGCTGCATCGCTGGCCGAACTTGGCTATAATGTGAAAGCATTCTGTTTCCAGGATAGCCCTCGCAGAGCGCATAGTATAGCTGCACAAGGTGGTATAAATGCCGCCAAGAATTATCAGAATGACGGTGATAGTGTTTACCGTCTTTTTTACGATACTATAAAAGGTGGTGACTACCGCGCACGCGAAGGTAATGTTCACCGTCTTGCAGAAGTCAGTGTAAACATCATTGACCAATGCGTAGCACAAGGTGTACCGTTCGCACGTGAATATGGCGGACTTCTTGCAAACCGTTCTTTCGGTGGTGCACAGGTATCGCGTACATTCTATGCACGCGGGCAAACCGGACAACAACTTTTGCTGGGTGCTTACTCTGCTCTTAACCGCCAGATCTCGAACGGTAAAGTAAAGATGTATACCCGCACCGAGATGCTGGATGTAGTACTGGTTGACGGACAAGCAAAAGGTATTGTTGTACGCGATCTCGTTACCGGAAAAATTGAAGCGCATAGTGCACACGCTGTATTGTTGTGTACCGGTGGCTATGGTAACGTGTTTTATCTTTCAACAAATGCTAAAGGTTCCAACGTAACGGCTGCATGGAGAGCACACAAGAAAGGTGCTTTGTTTGGCAACCCTTGCTATACACAAATTCACCCTACATGTATTCCTGTATCCGGTGACCATCAGTCTAAACTTACGTTGATGTCTGAGTCATTGCGTAACGATGGTAGAGTGTGGGTGCCTAAAGTTGCCAAGCCAGGACTTAAGGCTAAAGATGCAGCGAGCATTCCGGAAGCAGACAGAGATTATTTCCTCGAACGTAAATATCCCTCTTTTGGTAACCTTGTACCACGCGATGTGGCATCACGCAATGCAAAGTATATGTGTGATGAAGGAAGAGGTGTAGGCCCTACAGGACTTGCTGTATTCCTTGACTTCGCGGATGCTATCAAGCGTGACGGAAGAAAAACAATTGAAGCGAAGTATGGTAACCTGTTCGATATGTACAAGCAGATCACAGGCGATAATCCTTACGAAGTACCGATGATGATATACCCTGCGGTTCACTATACTATGGGTGGCCTTTGGGTTGACTATAATTTGATGACCTCTGTTCCTGGTCTATATGCATTGGGCGAAGCAAACTTCTCGGATCATGGTGCGAACCGTCTTGGCGCGAGTGCCTTGATGCAAGGTCTTGCCGATGGATACTTCGTGATTCCATATACTATAGGTGATTACCTCGCAGGTACATCATCTGCAAAAATCAGTACCGATCGTCCTGAATTTAAAGAAGCCATTGATAAAGCTACCAGTACCATCAACAAACTGCTGAGTATAAAAGGCAAGAAAACAGTTGATCACCTGCATCGTGATCTTGGTCATATCATGTGGGAGTATTGCGGCATGTCGCGCAATGCAGAAGGTTTGAAAATAGCGAAAGGAAAAATCCAGGCTTTGAAAGCAGAGTTCTGGGAAAATGTAAATGTACTGGGAGGTTCAGATGAATTAAACCAGGAGTTAGAAAAAGCTCTTCGTGTAGCAGATTTTATCGAGCTTGGTGAATTGATGGTAGACGATGCTTTGAACCGTGGTGAATCATGTGGTGGCCACTTCCGTGAAGAATCACAAACTCCGGATGGAGAAGCACAACGCAAAGACGATGAATTTGCTTATGTATCAGCATGGGAGTATAAAGGAGAAGGCCAACCTGAAGTACTGCATAAAGAAGAGTTGAAGTTCGAAAATGTTAAACTGACTCAACGGAGTTACAAGTAATATGAAGATTACGCTCAAAATCTGGAGACAAAAAAATAACGCTACAAAGGGCTCCTTTAAAACATATCAGTTAGATCATGTTTCTCCTGACATGTCGTTTCTGGAAATGCTTGATGTATTGAATGGCGATCTCATCAGCAAAGGAGAAGAATCAGTAGCATTCGATCATGATTGTCGTGAAGGTATATGTGGCGCTTGCAGCCTATATATCAACGGACGACCACATGGTCCTCAACAAACTACAACGTGTCAGCTACACATGCGCTCGTTCCAGGATGGCGATAGCATTGTGATTGAACCTTGGAGAGCGAAAGCTTTTCCAGTGATCCGCGATCTCGTAGTAGATCGTGCAGCGTTTGATCGCATACAACAATCCGGAGGTTATGTATCGGTTAACACCGGTGGTGTACCCGATGGTAACGAAATACCAATTCCTAAAAAAGTAGCAGATGAAGCTATGGATGCCGCGGCTTGTATTGGTTGTGGTGCGTGTGTTGCAGCCTGCAAAAATGCTTCAGCCATGTTATTCGTGAGTGCTAAAGTTTCTCAACTAGCCTTGTTGCCACAAGGTAAACCTGAGCGTAAAGAGCGTGTAGAAAGAATGGTAGCTCAAATGGACTCCGAAGGCTTTGGAGCATGTACCAATACAGGTGCTTGCGAAGCTGAATGTCCGAAAGGCATCAGCCTCACAAACATTGCGCGAATGAACCGTGAGTATTTCGCTGCTTCCCTGAGCTCTTATGAAATTGTATCAAAAGGCGGAGGAGATTAAACCGCAATAATTGAATTGGATAAATAAAAAACCCTGACTTGAACGTCAGGGTTTTTTATTTCTTAAAAATTGAGTGTTTGCGCTTACACTAATTCGAAAATCGATTGTTTAGATTTTTAGTTTTTATAGATTTGCCAGTAACCAAAGGAAAACCGTGAGTAATGCTATCGTCATAATTCCTACCTATAAGGAACGGGAGAACATTCGTTCGATCATCGATACGGTTTTCAGTCTGCCAAAAGAATTTCACATCCTGATCGTTGACGATAATTCTCCGGATGGAACAGCTCAGATCGTTGAAGAGTTACAAGAAGACTATAATACTCCGGGAAATAAAAAACTTCATCTCTTAAAACGGCCCGGTAAACTTGGCTTGGGTACTGCCTATATCACCGGGTTTAAGTTTGCTTTAGAGAAGGGTTACGATTACATCCTGGAGATGGACGCAGACTTTTCACACGATCCGAAAGATCTGGTACACCTATATCTTTCATGTGCAGAATTTGGAAGTGATGTTTCAATAGGCTCGCGCTATGCTACAGGTGTAAATGTAGTAAACTGGCCTATGGGCCGCGTGCTTCTCTCCTACTTTGCCAGCAGCTACGTTCGCCTCATCACCAGTATACCGGTGCATGATACAACAGCAGGCTTTGTATGCTATAGCCGAAAAGTATTAGAAACCATAGCGCTGGATCAGATCAAGTTTGTAGGCTATGCTTTCCAGATTGAAATGAAATTTATAGCCTGGAAATTTGGCTTTACCTTAAAAGAGGTGCCTATCATTTTTACAGATCGAACACGCGGCGAATCCAAAATGTCGCCCGGTATATTTAAAGAAGCTTTCTTTGGAGTTTTGCAGATGACCATCCAAAGCTGGTTTAAGAAATATATACCTGCCCAGTCATAAAAAATGGTTGATCCATTTCCGAATCAACCACTTTGTCAAACTCTTTTGCTGAAGTTATTCTTCTAAACCCACAAAAGTGATTGGGCCTACGTGCGACTTCACCAACTCCAAATCCGGCTCAGTGATTTCGGCTTCATAGCCATCTTCTTTTAACATGTTGAGAATGTCTTCCGCAGCTTCACGTTGTTTGTAGATGTGATAATCTTCTCTTGCAAAAACAGGATAACGACCGAGTTTCTGCTCACGATCAACAAAGTTAAAACCACATAAAAACAACTTGCTGTTTGCGTGTTGAATGCGATACAGTGGCATTTGCGGATACTTCTGCAACCACTCTACAACTTCTTCACGTGTACCTTGTACAATTTCCGTCAGCTTAAAAATTCGCATCACTTCACCTTGGTTGGGCTTATCCAACATACGCAGGTCGAAGTTGTGAACATAAGCAGACAGGCCAACACATCCGCACAATACCATGAGCGGATTTTGGGCATCGCCGTGCAACCGCACATCGAGGTTTTTAGCATTAAAAAATGCCTGAAGCCTGCGGTTTCGTTTCTGGATTGTTGAAGTCAGGTCAGGCCTGACAGGATTTTTGAATTTTAATTGCATGACATTAAAACATTTCTGTATAAGGTGGGCTCCTTACTTTAACAAAAGTAGAAAATTATTTGAAGTTTAAACGATTATTAACATTGATTAACATTAGTCAAAACGAATAGCCTTTATAGGACTAACACGCGTAATAACCATGGTTGGTACTAATAACACCACTGTAACGACTAAAAACGTGGTGAGGTTTAACAGCCCTACGATTTCCCAATGCCAGCTAATGGGCACAACGCTCATGTAATAATCGTGTGGATTCAATTTAATAAATTTGAACTGATATTGCAGATAACAAAGCCCAAGACCAATCGCATTGCCAAGCATTAGTCCTTTCAGAATCAGGCTTATACCCTGGTATACGAAAATTGAACGGATCAGTTTATCACCTCCACCCAACGCTTTTAACATTCCGATCATCTGTGTTCGCTCCATCACCAGGATTAACACGATGGAAATCATATTCACGCAAACCACGGTAAGTATAATGCCAAGCAGAATGTTTACCTGTCTGCTTAAAAGATTCAGCCACTCAAATACTTGTTGATAGCGATCGCTTACACGCTCAATGTTTAAATCAAAATCCATGGCCTGACCAATAGCCATCCCTGCATCATCGATACGGTCAACGTCTTTCGTGAAAATTTCCAGACCTCCTGCCAGGCTATCAGACCAATCATTCAGTCGTTGAATCAAACGTATATCTCCTATAATTACTTTGCTATCAAAATACTCGGAGAGATTCGTTTCATAGATACCGGTAACTTTCAACTTCCTGAACCGTGGCGGGTTCTGAAAAAAATGTACGATGATATTATCTCCAGTCTTGATGTTGAGCTTGTCGGAAATAATCTTGCTGATCACAACCTGATTCGCATAACCCGAATCCTGAAACTGTATAAACTTACCTTCCAGTAAATTTTCCTCGAAAGATTTAACATCAAAGCTTTTACCAACACCTTTCATCACAACTCCCAACACTTCAGTATCCGTTTTTACAAGACCGGCTTTGTGTGAGAACTCCTGCACATGACGCACATTCGGATATTTATCAGGATGCTTATATACATCAATGCCATACTTCATCGGCTGCTCGTCCGTTGAGTTATTCATTGTGAACCGTGTCACAACGAGGTGGCCACTGAAACTATAGATCTTGTTCTTTACAGTCTCCTGAAAACCTTTCATGATCAGGAATGAAACAATAGCAGCACCCAACCCAATACCAATACTGAAGATAGCAATCTTGTGGATGGTAGATGAGAAGCCTTGTTTTTGTTCGCGGCTTATTCTTTTGGATATGAAATACGAAAGGTTCAAGTTCTTCTTACTAACTTTTCAGCGCAATGATTCGATGCAAAATAGGATTTGAAAAGCCCATAATCAAATGCACTTTATGAATCCCTGATTCGATCATGCAACAACTCGTATGAAAGTAAAAATAGTATTCCTCTTCTTGTTGATCGGCTTTGCATGCCGCAGTCCAAAGACTATCACTACTCCACCAGCGCAAGAGCCTGTTACGCAACAGCCACCACCGGAGACTAAGGCAGCACCAAAACTTGTTTTAGGTGCCGAACAACTTGATATACTACTCAGCAAACTTCAGCGTAGCCGTGTTGCGCTTGTGGTAAATCAAACTTCCATCGTGGGTAAAACACATCTGGCAGATACTTTGAAAAGTCTGGGTGTAAACCTGGTAAAGATCTTTGGTCCTGAGCACGGTTTTCGCGGAGCGGCTGCGGATGGTGAATACGTGAAGGATGCTGCTGACAGTAAAACCGGCTTACGTGTAGTTTCACTCTATGGAAAGAACTATAAACCTACACCGGAACAACTCAGTGATGTAGATATAGTCGTATTCGACATCCAGGATGTAGGCACGAGGTTCTATACCTATATCAGCACCATGCATTATATGATGGAAGCCTGTGCGGAACAAAAGAAGAAAATGATCATCCTCGATCGCCCGAATCCTAACGCATATATAGATGGTCCAATCAATTTATATCCGCTCAAATCATTGGTAGCAATGCACGCCATACCGATCACGCATGGACTAACCGTTGGTGAGTTGGCAAAAATGATTAACGGCGAAGGATGGCTTGCAAACCATATCCAATGCGAAATAGAAATTATACCCTTAAAAAACTGGAAGCACACGGATGATTATTCACTACCCGTAAGGCCGTCTCCGAATCTTCCGAACGACCAGGCGATCAGACTATATCCTTCTATATGCTTATTTGAAGGAACGGTAATCAGTGTTGGCCGCGGAACGCAGATACCGTTTCAGATATTAGGGAATCCTGAACTCAAGGGCATGCCGTTTCAATTTACACCAGTCAGTATACCAGGCATGTCAACAACACCGCCTCTTGAAAATAAACTTTGCTATGGACTTGATCTCCGGAATGCACCGATTGTAAAAAGAATCGACCTGAGTTATGTGATCAAGCTATACAAAGCATATCCTGATAAGGAGAAATTCTTTGTACCATACTTTGATACGTTGGCAGGCACAACTGTGCTGAAGCAACAAATTAAAGACGGTCTCACAGAAGACCAGATTCGCGAGACGTGGAAACCTGGACTGGAGGAGTATAAAAAGAAAAGAGAGAAATATCTTCTCTATCCTTAATGACCACAACATAAACTATATATACCGATCTGGAATCCGTGCTATGACCAAGGCTGAAAAAGTAAAGGATATTCTTTCTATACTCGACCATCATTTTCCTGACCCTGAGGTTCCGCTTTATCACAAAGATGCCTATACGTTATTAATCTCGGTGCTGTTATCAGCACAGTGTACGGATGAGCGTGTGAACAAAACAACACCGACACTTTTCAAGCGGGCTGATAATCCTTTTGATATGATCAAGATGTCACAGGAAGAAATCCAGGATATCATAAGACCTTGTGGTCTTTCTCCTATGAAATCGAAAGGTATATATGGCCTTTCAAAAATCCTGATCGATAAGTATAACGGCGAAGTGCCCAATACTTTCGAAGCACTGGAAGAGTTGCCGGCCGTAGGACACAAAACAGCATCGGTGGTTATGACACAGTGGTTTGGATTACCCGCATTTCCTGTAGACACACACATTCATCGCCTGGCGTATCGGTGGGCATTAACGAATGGAAAAAGTGTAGAGCAAACCGAGCATGATCTTAAGCGTTTGATTCCTGAAGAGAAATGGAACAAAGCACATTTGCAATTTATATACTTCGGAAGAAAATTCTGTCCGGCTCGCGGACATATCTGGACGGACTGCCCTATATGTTCAAAGTATATGCGCAAAGAACTTAGAGACTAATTAGCTATAGACGTCAGCTATATAGAAAAATACATTCCCGGCATTCGGGCTAATTACAACAAGAGATAATTACACCAAAACTCAAAAGAACAAGGCGTTACCCGAAAAGAATGACTATGTATAGCCTATACTTAGCCTAGTATACCACATTACCCGGTAGCCATAAATCATGTAAGTTCTCTCTTCTTTCTTATCAAAGTAAAGGAAACTTAATTCATATCATTGCGCACGTATATGCATAGTATACTATACAAGTTCACCTGACCGAATTGAAACCAACCTTATGAAAAAATTTACTTTATCAATCCTGATGCTAGTGGCTATTACAGCAAGCTCCTACGCACAGGACAAACGTGTAGCATTAGTTACCTTCTTTGGTGACAAGAAAATTGGTGGCACTGGTATGTCCACGTTAGGCGAATCATTAATGAAAGACCCTGCTTTTAATCTTCAGCCTCTCGTTGAAAAGGCATATGCACGTTTTGTAAACGAGTTTGCCAAAGATTTCCCCTTTAAACTTATTGATGCCAAAGAGATCAGCAGTAACACCGAGTATCAGAACTACAAGTCTGTAATGCTCATGGACACTGCGAGTGGTTTTAATAAATCGATGGGCATTCAGTATGCTGTTATACCCGGAATGATTTGGGCGTACGGTGACAAGCAAGGCTTGTTAAGCGAAGAGAAACAAGACCCTTGCAATCTTGCCAAGATTTTTCCTGATGCCGATGCGATTTTGTTTGTTACGATGGACTATGAATTTGAGTCACGCGCCATGGGTATGATGGCCGGAGCCGTTGCATATCTGAACATGTTCCTTTATGATAAGAAGTGTGATAAAGTATTCCGGATCCGCGAAAGAGGTGTATCGAAAGGAAAAGTACCTGCTGCCCTTGGTGTTCCCATTATGAACGTTAAAAAGATACAACCACTCTGCGAAGATGCAACTGAAGCATTATTCGAAGAGCTTAAGGGTAAGCTTGGTAAGATCGTTAAGAAATCTGCGAAATTCTAAGAGCTAAATATAGTTAATAAAGAAAACCGCACTGGGATAACTACCCGGTGCGGTTTTTCTTTTAATCAAGAAAGAGATTTTTTATACATCGTAAAAAACAGGAACGGAAGAAATCCAAAGCTGAATACAGCGGCACCTGATAGCAGCAAGATGTCTGCTCCTTGCAGATGAAATAATTTAAATACAACGGACAAACCTGTAGCTAATGCACTAACTATACCCAAGACGATCCTTAGTTTATCGGACCATCCGGCCTGTATATTTACTTTAAAATAACTCGTTACCACCAATGGCAGAAATATGAGTGCAAAGGTGAGGAAACCATACGTTACCAATTGGTCGCCTCCTGGCATATGTAAAATTTTAAACGTTAGCCCTATACTCATACTGCTGGTAGAAACAAGACCGATTCCATACATAACTTTTTTCATGGTGATTATTTTAGAGTTTAATAAAACGAGTGTCTCCTGTTCAAGTTCCGCGAGTCCTTCCGGAGCCAGTTGCTGAATAGCTTCTGTGAGCGCAGCATCAAGTGTAACTTTCTCTTCCATTTTCTTCTCTACTTCACAACACAAATGATCAAGCACATCATCCTGTAAAGAGGTAATCTCTATGCCACTACGCCTGATGCGATTACGTATATACTCAACCTGTTCGTCTGACAGTTTCATGCTGTTTTAATTTGAGGAAACACAATCTTGTTGAGTGTGATCATGAAATCTTTCAGCTCTTCCAGGTAAGCAATCTTTTCCTTCTGCCCTTTTTTAGTCAGGTAATAATATTTGCGAATGCGCTTCCCTATATATTCCTCTTTAAAAGAGAGTAGTCCATCAGCAGTCATTTTCTGAAGGGCCGGATAGAGCGAGCCATCTTTCAAATGAATTTTTCCACCGGTCAGTTCTTTCACATGCAGTGAAATTTCATACCCGTACATCTTTTCATTTTCAGCCAGCAATTTTAAAATAATGGCTGTAAGCGTGCCTTTTAGCAGTTCTTTCGAATACATAGATTAAATATACATAGAATTATGATGTATCAAAACAAGATGCTAATTAAAAATCAACGGTTGTACTTGCCTCTAGCGAACTATTGATTGGGCAAAAAAATATTAGAAGCATACAGATTGAATGAATAACTCAGTAATTCAGGCTAGACATAGCTTGATATAAGTATAAAAAACAAATGCCGGACGTGGTTAACGTCCGGCATTGCCTTGCGCGGGGTTTGCTAAATTAAATACAGGCAAACAAAAAATTCGCGCTACTACACTTTAAAAAATTGGCACCCGGAACCGGCAAAAAATATTTACAACCAACAACCACTACGAATGGAGTAAATGACCTGTCATTACCGGAGTGCCATATCTTACATCAGATATATACTTTGGCAGTATATACCTTCCTTAATCTACATTATCATGTAAAAATTTATTATTACCGAGAATGTTATTATCATCATTCAGATTATACTTTGAAATGAAGGGCTCTGATGAATGTGGAACATCCTGCATCTTTACACCTCTGCGCAAGTATGCCGGCAATGCCCATTTCTCATTGAACTCTTCTTTCGTCATCTCTGATTTACGAGCCTGCTTTATTTTCTCCTGACGCTCTCTTGCCTGTTGTTGAAGGCGTTGCTTCGTTGTACGCAACTCCATCATGCCATCATCATTGATGACCTGATCGCCATACTGAACAGAATTTACATCAAAGTCATCGTCTTTGAAAAGCGCATCGTCCTCATCTTCATTTATGCGTGAAGACGGCTGCTCGATTTTGTTGAACGGACCACTGAACGTTACTTCGCGTTCCTGTGGCTTGTCTTCACCTTTATCTTGCTTGGGCTCAGGTCTTGTTTTCAATTCCAGGTCTTTCTTCTCATTGATAGAAGTATCAGCGCCATTGAAAAGCCATCCTTGTGAACGATCGAGGTCATGTACTTTCTTTACATCATCCTGTTTCTTCACAGCGATTTTAGATTCGCTTTGAAATCCGGTAGCAATAACCGTTACACGAATTCTGTCACCCAGGTCAGGATCAACACCGTGACCAAAGATCATCTCTGCTTCTTCACCGGCTTGCTCCTGTATATATTCTGTGATCTCTGACAGTTCATCCATCTGCAGTTCTGCTTCCACACCAGAGATGATGGAAAGAAGAATTTTCTTGGCGCCCATAATGTTACGGCTGTCAAGCAACGGAGAGGATAGAGCACCTTCAGCAGCTTTCTTCGCGCGGCTGTCTCCGCGTGTTTCAACAGAGCCCATTACGGCAGCACCTGCATTGAGCATAACCGTGCGCACATCCTGGAAGTCTACGTTTACGTAGCCTGCAAGCGTGATAATCTCTGCTATACCTTTGGCTGCAGTGGTTAATATATTATCGGCTTGCGCGAAAGCCTGATTGATGGAAAGATTTCCATAGATCTCGCGCAGCTTATCATTCAAAATTACAAGTACTGTATCGCAGTTCTGACGAAGAGCTTCTATACCCAACTCAGCTTGCGTGGTTTTCTTTTTACCTTCGAATCCGAAAGGAGCTGTAACGATACCGACTGTAAGGATGTCCATATCCTTAGCGATCTTGGCAATCACCGGAGCAGCACCTGTACCCGTTCCTCCGCCCATACCGGCCGTTACAAAAACCATTTTAGTACCGTTCAGCATCTCGCGTATCTGTTCTTTACTTTCGAGTGCTGCATTCTTACCAACTTCCGGATTCGCGCCACAACCTAAACCTTCTGTAAGGTTTGTGCCGATCTGAAGTTTACTAGGGACAGGGCTTCCATTCAGCGCCTGGTTATCCGTGTTACACACAATAAACTCAACATCTTTGATGCCTTGCTTATACATGTGATTTACAGCATTGCTTCCGCCACCGCCTACACCTATCACTTTAATGATCGATCGGGTAAGGCTATGTTTCGGAACTTCAAATTTGTAGGATCCTGTTTCGAACATGATTATAAACTTTTAGTGGTTGTTTCTTTTTTTACATTAGGATCAGCATTCAAAAATATATACTATATCTATATATTCAACGCTAAATTTCCGATCCTCCTCTAATATTCGTTCTTTCCGTCTAAGTCATCGATCAACAAACTTTTTGTCTTATTCAAAATGTCGTTGAAAAAACTTTTCGATGATACGGGCTTCTTCGGTTTCACAGCAGCTGCATTTTTTACTGCTATTACTTCACGCGCTTCCTTATAACGATCTTCACGTTCGTCAAGGGATCTGAATCCTGCGAGTACCAACCCTACTGCCGTAGCATACATAGGGCTTTTCATCGCTTCAATTTTACTCTTGCCAAGATGTTCGTTAGGATAACCGATCCGGGTATCCATACCTGTCATATACTCTACCAATTGCTTGAGGTTTGCTAATTGCGCTCCTCCACCGGTGATCACGATTCCGCCAGCCAATCTATTCTCAAAACCTGAACTTATAATTTCTGCATGTGCCATTTCAATAATCTCTTCCATGCGTGCTTCGATAATGTTGGAAAGATTCTTTACAGAGATTTCTTTCGCTGCACGATTACGGATGCCGGGAATTGAAACGATTTCATTTGGACTTGCCTCTTCTGCTATAGCTTTACCGAAACGGGTTTTCAGTTGCTCTGCCTGCTGAGGCAACACCATCAACCCTTGCTTGATATCATTCGTGATAATGTTACCACCGAATGGAATCACAGCTGTATGCCGAATAATGTTATCATAAAATATAGCGATGTCTGTTGTACCACCACCAATGTCGATGAGGCAAACTCCCGCTTCTTTTTCTTCATCGTTTAACACGGCCAGGCTAGACGCCAATGGCTCCAGGATAAGGTCATCGATTTCAAGCCCTGTTCTGCGAACACATTTATTAATGTTGTTGATCGCGTTGGTCTGCGCGGTGATGATGTGAAAATCAGCTTCCAACCGAACGCCCGACATACCTACTGGTTCTTTGATTCCTTCTTCGTAATCAACCATATAGTCTTGTGGCATCACGTGGATGATCTGGCTTCCCGGAGGAACAACCATGCGATACATATCCTGCGTGAGACGTTCTACATCTGCTATTGTAATTTCATCTTCCTTAGACGTACGTGTTATACCACCATGTTGAATGAAGCTGCGGATGTGCTGACCGGCTATACCAACGTTTACCACACCTATATCTATACCCGCCTGGTCACCTGCATCTTTAATTGCTTTCTCAATCGCATATACAGTCTTATCGATATTAAAAACAATGCCTTTCACCACGCCTTCAGACTCAGCTTTACCCATACCGAGAACCTCCAGCTTTCCGAACTCATTCTTACGACCGACAATAGCACAGATCTTTGTTGTGCCGATGTCGAGCCCTACTACTATTTTTTCGTTTCCCATGGTTGTAAACTTTTTTTATAGTGGTTGTTTGTATTCTTGTTTTATGCTCACATATAGTGTTACCTATATATGATTTTCGTTTCCTATTCCGCTACAATCTGTCCTTCGTATTCCAGATTTACACGCTTATATTTATTCCAGCCCATTCTCGGAAGAATTTCTTTATAGAAGATCTTCAACTTACTGAACTTCACCTCCAGGTTATCCGGCTTACCGAACTCAATGCGTTCATCGCCTACCTGTGAAAACATCGTGATCCTTGCTTTACTATCGATGTCCAGTTGTGCGATCTGTGCACTCCAGAATTCATCGTCACGAATAGCTTTGATCAACTCCATCAGCTGCGCTCCCTCTTCCGTTTCGTCTACGGTCTTCTGCTTCAGCAGTTGTCGTATATAGCCTCCGCTGATTAAAACAACACGCGATGTAAACTTATCTGACACCGGCATCACTCTTCCATCTTCTGCTATATATCCATCCGGGCCATCGTTGCGTACAATGCGCGCGATCGGCCTGCGCAGTTCTACGCTCACTACCACATTTCCCTTCAGGTCACTATATAACTGAGCATCCCGTATAAACGGCTCTGCTTTCACCCGCTTCTCTATATCCTTCAGATTTACCGAAGTCATCTCGGCACCTTTCAGGTTTTGCTGATTAAGCTGCATCAGATCCATCACATCAGCTTCGTCCAGGAAATGATTTTCATGAACGTTGTCTATTTTGACAGATATATCTTTAATGGAGACCTCACCTCTTCTGCGCTCTGTAAAAGCAATGATCGCCAGTATAACGAGTATAGCAGCACCAATCTTTATTTCACGCTTCAGGTTAAACTTAAACTTCATACTTCCTCAACACCAATTCTTTTATAGGCTCTATAAATGTATCTATATCACCCGCTCCTACTGTTACTATTATATCGAGGTCGCTTTGTTCAAGCTTCGCCATCAAATCACTTTTATTGCATCGTACTTTCACGGGACTTGTTACATCCTTGAAGAGCATATCCGAATCTACACCGGGAATCGGAAGTTCGCGAGCTGGGTATATATCCATCAGGAAGAGTTCGTCTGCGAGGCTTAAGCTTTTTGAAAAGCCCTCTGCAAAATCACGCGTCCGCGAAAATAAATGCGGCTGGAATATAACCGTAAGCTTGCGCCTTGGGTACATGGACTTCATGGACTTCAGGAACGCTTCAATCTCTGTAGGGTGATGCGCGTAGTCATCTACATATACTACCTTCTTACCCTTTACAACAAATTCAAATCTGCGCTTCACACCGGTGAAAGACTCCAACGCTTTTTTGATAGTAGCACTGTTCACACCACACAGGTGTGCAGCTACTGAAGCAGCAATAGCGTTTTCAATGTTATGAAAACCGGGGACACCAAGCCTGATCGACTCAACCTTGCCAAATCCATGGAGGTCGAACTCAAAAAATCCACTCTTAGCGGTAATGCTGCTGGCAAAAAATTGCCCCCGGCTCATGCTATATATATTTTTAGTGACGTGATCTACATCGTCTGCAAGTAATTCTGCTATAGACTCGTGTATGATCAGTGAACCACCTTTATTAATCTGCTTTATATAATCTTTGAACGAGGTGATCAAACTTTCGTGATCACCATATATATCCAGGTGATCTGCATCAGCGGATGTAATCACCGCGATCTCCGGAAACAACCGCAGGAACGAACGATCAAATTCATCGGCCTCTACCACAACCAGCGTCTCTGCATTTACTTCACCCTGCATCACGAGATTGGAATTATAGTTGGTTGTTATACCTCCGAGGAAGCCCACCATGTTTTTTCCAGCAGTCTTCAGTATGTGCGCTACCATAGATGACGTAGTCGTCTTACCATGTGTACCGGCAACGCCAATCGTTTTATACCCTTTCGTGATCAGTCCTAATACTTCTGAGCGTTTGAGAATCGTATAGTCATTCGCTTTCAGGTAAGCATGTTCCTGGTGATCTTTCGGTATAGCCGGAGTAAACACTACCAGTGTTTTATCTTTATGCTGTATTACTTCCGATGGAATGAGATCTACGTTATCATCGTAGTGGATCTTCATACCTTCCTGCTCCAGGGCTACGGTAAGCTTGGTGGAAGTACGGTCGTATCCGGATACTTTCAATCCTTTCTTCATGAACCAACGCGCGAGCGCGCTCATGCCGATGCCTCCTATACCAAGAAAATAAACGTTATCGTATTGTTCTATCTTCACTTACTTCGCTTCGATTAATTTTTCAATTTCATTCACTATATCTTCGGTAGCATGTGGCTTTGCCAGTGTTGCTATATTTAACCGAAGCTTTTCCGCACGGCTTTCGTCAAACAAAAGTTTCAGTGCTTCTTCAACCAGTCGTGTATTGGCCTCCTTGTCAGGGATCAGTAACGCTGCATCTTTTGCCACTAATGCCATCGCATTTTTTGTTTGATGGTCTTCGGCTACATTTGGAGAGGGCACCAGTATACATGCTTTTTTCGCGATGCATAATTCTGAAACAGCCAGCGCTCCGGAGCGTGATATCACAACATCAGCGGCAGCGTACGCCAAGTCCATCTCTTTGACAAAGTCCTGAACGCGGATCTTACGCAAATCAAACTCGCCAAGTTTCTCCTTATATATATCAAAGTATCCTTTACCGGTTTGCCATATCACCTGAATTCTGGCATCAGCGATCTTCTCTATTCCTGAAAAGATACTTTCGTTAATGGTTCTTGCACCCAGACTTCCGCCAATGATGAGCAACGTTTTAACATTACCATCGAAACCGAAGTGACTCAGTCCTTTCTCACGCTTCGTCTCTGCACTCAGTATATCTTTACGAACAGGGTTCCCGGTAAAAACAATTTTCGCTTTTGGAAAATATTTGTCCATCCCCTCGTATGCTACACATACTTTACTCACTTTATCTGCTACCTGCTTGTTTGCAAGACCGGCAAATGAATTCTGCTCCTGGATAACAGAAGGTATATTAAAACGTGTCGCTGCAATCATGATCGGCCCGCTCGCATATCCTCCCGTGCCTACTACTGCGTGCGGCTTAAATTTCTTCACTATACTTCTCGCGCGCAGAAAACTGGTGATCAACTTGACTGGGAACAACAGGTTTGACAACGTCAGCTTCCGTTGTAAGCCGCTGATCCATAGACCTACTATTTTATAGCCTGCCTCCGGAACACGCGTCATCTCCATTTTTCCTTGTGCACCCACAAACAGAATCTCTGCATCCGGATGACGTTCACGGAATGTATTCGCAATCGCCACCGCCGGGAAGATATGCCCTCCTGTTCCGCCTCCGCTAATAATCAGTCGATATGGTTGTGATTTTTTCAATTATATATCTATACCTCTATATACACTTATGCTGCTTTTGCCGTTGCTACGTTCTTTGCTTCTTTTGGCTCTTTCTCTTTTACTTCATCAGTTTGTTGCTGCCAGTTCTGATCTAACTCGCCACGGCTTACACTCAACACTATTCCAATAGACAATCCGGTAAACACCATGGATGTACCCCCCATGGAAATCAACGGTAACGGCTGACCGGTTATAGGTCCGAGTCCCACCACAACGCCCATATTTACCATGGCCTGACAGACGAGATCGAAACATAGCCCCGCAGAAAGTAATCCTCCGAAAGCGCGTTCACTATTATAGGATGCCTTCATCCCTCGATGGAGCAGCAGTAGATATAGGGCGAGCACTATAATTCCGCCCATCATTCCATATTCTTCAATCACAATAGCGTACACAAAATCTGAATACGGATGTGGAAGTATATTTCGTTGATCGCTGTTACCAGGTCCTTTGCCTACAATCCCTCCCGTTGCTACAGCAATGCGTGCATGCTTTGCCTGGAAAGGAAGTTCTGTCCCATTGATAAAGTTTGTAATCCTGTTTTTCGCAGTCTCACCGCGACTACCAAACTTAATAGCGAGTGCTCCGAAGAGAAGTCCTACAAAGATCAGCATCGCCAGATACTTGGTGGGTACACGACCAATGAACATGATGAGCATACACGTGATCAACAACAACACTGCAGTTGACAAGTTGGTAAGTGCAATCAATCCACAGATCACTCCACACCAGAACAGTATAGGAATGAGTGATTCTTTAATATCATCTATATTCTGTTGACGCTTGGACAACATACTTGCCAGGTTTACGATCAATGCCAAGCTGGCAAAATCGGAAGGTTGAAATGAACCTACGATCGGAACCTGGATCCAGCGTGCTGCATCATTTAAAGTAACACCGTTTGTAAACGTATATATCAACAACGGAATGCTGATCCACAATGCAAACTTCGAAATCTTAGAGTAGTAGCGATAATCAATTTTATGAGCAAACCACATGGCAGCCAAGCCGGCAAGTACAGTGAACGTATGTTTTATCAAAATATACTCCGGGCTCCGTGCGTGTTTGTATGCAAGCGTACCAATAGAGCTATATACTACCAGCACACTGATCATTGACAATGCAAAGACTACTGCCCAGATAACTTTATCACCCTGCAGATTTTTGTCGGCCCACTCTTTTACTTTAACCATACTATGCCTCCACTTCTTTCTTTAAGTCTAGTACTGCTTTTCTAAACTGATCTCCACGGTCTTCGTAATTTTTAAAGAGATCGAAACTTGCACATGCCGGGGAGAGAAGAACTACATCGCCTGCCTGCGCCACCTCAAGTGCTATATGTACCAACTCGGTAACACTTTGCGTTTCTTTTATCGTTGGAACTACATCACCAAAAGCTTTCTTCAGTTTATCGTTCTCTTTACCGAGGCAGATAAGCGCGCGAGCCTTCTTACGAACTTCTTCTTTTATGATGTTATAGTCATTTCCTTTATCTACACCACCTGCAATCCACACCAACGGTTTGCTATAGCTTCCCAATGCATATACCACTGAATCTACATTGGTAGCCTTTGAATCATTTACAAACTCAACACCTTTAATGGTCGCTATAGATTCAAGGCGATGAGGCGCATTCTTGAAAGTTTTGAGTCCTTCGAGAATTGCATCCAGCTTTACACCGGCCAGGTATACTGCGGACACTGCTGCCATTGTGTTAATCAGGTTGTGTGGCCCTTTCAACGTGGTTTGTGATTGAGACAGTGCGAAATTTTCCGCGAGGCTGAACTGCATTTTCTCGCCATCAAAGTATGCCTTTGTCTTCGCATCGTTTTTCAACGAAACCTTGATCTGTGAAGGCAAAATAGTCCGCTTCTCAATCTCTGATTGTATAGTTGCATCGTCAGCATAGTATATAAAATGCAGCTTTGCATCCATGCTTTGAATCAACCGAAACTTGGAATCTATATACTTCTGCATCGTATACTCATAGCGATCAAGGTGATCGGGAGTAATATTCAACAGTATACCGATCTCAGGCTTGAATGTTTTCGTACCATCCAATTGAAAGCTGCTTACTTCAAGTACATACCAGTCAAACCTGGTTTCTGCAACTTGCCTGGCAAGACTAAACCCAACGTTACCGGCTAAGGCAACGCTATAGCCTGCACTCTTCAGTAAATGATATACCAGCAGCGTTGTTGTTGTCTTCCCGTTTGTTCCAGTGATGGCGATAATCTTGCCATCGATATAGCGGGAAGCAAATTCGATCTCATCGATAACCGGGATGTTTGCAGCCTTGATCTTTTTAATGATCTCTGCTTTATCCGGTATGCCGGGACTTTTTACAACAAGCTGCGCATTGAGTATAGCTGCTTCCGTATGTGTACTTTCTTCAAATGAAATTCCGTTCGTCTGAAGATCTGTTTTATATTTCTCCTTGATGGGTCCCTGGTCCGAAACAAAAACGTCATAGCCCTTCTGCTTCGCGAGCAATGCTGCTCCCGTTCCGCTTTCGCCTCCACCCAATATGACTATCCGCTCGCTCATCGATCTATCTCAATTTCAATGTTGCCAAGGTTACAATCGCTAATAATATACCTGCAATCCAGAAGCGTGTTACAATTTTCGCTTCGTGAATATTTTTCTTTTGGTAATGGTGATGTAAAGGAGACATTAAAAATATTCTTCTTCCTTCACCGTATTTCTTCTTCGTATACTTGAAATAGGACACCTGTAAAATCACAGAAAGATTTTCAATCAGGAAAATTCCACAGAGTATAGGAATTAATAATTCTTTTCTCACGGCTAATGCCAGCACAGCGATAACGCCTCCCAATGTTAAACTTCCAGTATCGCCCATGAACACTTGTGCCGGGTATGCATTATACCAAAGGAAGCCAAGGCATGCGCCTACAAACGCTGTACAGAAAATTACAAGTTCTGCCAAGTTGGGTATATACATGATGTTTAAGTAACTACTGAAATCTATACGACCAGACAAGTATGCAAGGATCGCCAGCGTAAGCCCTATAATTCCGGATGTTCCCGCCGCAAGTCCATCTATACCATCCGTTATGTTTGCTCCGTTCGATACGGCCGTGATAATAACGATCACCACAAGCACATATATAATCCAGGTATATTTCTCCGGAACAAATGGTAAGATCTTACCATAATCCAGTTCGTTATTCTTCAGGAAAGGAACGGTCGTCTTTGTTGACTTTACATCTTTGAACTCAATCTTGGAATCAGGGTCTTGCTGATAATCCTGAACCTCAATGCTTGCCAAGGATGCCGGACTTACTTCACGTACCACAACGTACTCATTGAAATATAGCGTAAGGCCCACAATCAATCCCAAACCCACTTGTCCTACAATTTTAAAACGTCCCGCAAGTCCTTCTTTGTTCTTACGGAACACCTTGATATAGTCATCCAGAAATCCGATAATACCCAGCCAGCACGTTGCAATCACCAACAGCACTACATATACATTATCCAGCCTTGCCAACAGCACCGTTGGAATAAGAATGGCTGCGATGATGATCAATCCACCCATTGTAGGTGTGCCCTTTTTCTGTATCTGTCCTTCGAGACCAAGGTCGCGTATGTCTTCGCCTACTTGTTTTTTACGCAAATAATTGATCAGATTCTTCCCGAATGTAATGGTGATCAGGAGAGAAAGGAATGCTGCCATTCCTGCGCGGAATGATATATACTGGAATACACCGGCTCCCGGTATATCCATCGAATTCAAATAATCAAACAAATAGTACAGCATCTCTAATCAACTAAGTTTATATGTACTGATGTATCATTCATACTATAGCGGGTATCAATTGCTAAAAAGTTTAAGCATTCGTTCCACTACTTTTCTATCATCAAAAGGATGTTTAACGCCTTTGATTTCCTGATAGTCTTCATGACCCTTTCCCGCGATCAACACGATGTCATGTTCCTTTGCCATCATGCATGCAGTTTTAATTGCTTCCTCGCGGTCGGCCATCACCAGTGTCTTACGCGTCTCCGAAGGTGTTACGCCAGTCTGCATCTCGCGAATGATCTCCATCGGATCTTCATCACGCGGATTATCTGAAGTCAACACTACTTTATCACTTAAGCGACACGCGATAGACGCCATCAAGGGCCGCTTGGTTTTATCACGATTGCCACCACAACCTACAACGGTTATCACTTGCTCGTTGCCCGTACGGAATTGTGCGATGGTCTCCAATACATTTTTCAAAGCATCCGGTGTATGCGCATAGTCAACGATGGCTATTACTTTCGAGCCGGGCATCACAAGTTCAAATCTTCCCGGAGCACCTGGCAGTGATGAAAGTTTCGTCAATACATCATCAGCATCTTCGCCTAACAATACAGCAGCTCCATATACTCCTAATAAATTGTAAGCATTGAAATCACCGATCATCTTAAACCAAACATTCTTCCCTCCGATTTCGATTTCAAGTCCTTCAATAGAATTCGTGATGATCTTTCCTTTGAAATCAACCATCTTCTTCAACCCGAAAGTATATTTAGTGCCTTTCGTATTCTGAAGCATCACCATGCCGCGCTTGTCATCTGCATTCACCAATGCAAAAGCATCACCAGGCAGATCATCAAAGAATTTCTTCTTTGCCTTTATATAGTTCTCAAATGTTTTATGATAGTCGAGATGATCGTGTGTAATGTTTGTGAAAATTGCTCCTACAAACTTTAACCCTGCTATACGTTCCTGATCTACGGCATGCGAGCTTACTTCCATGAACACATGCGTACATCCTTGTTCAACCATCTTGTTTAACAGATCATTCAGTTGAATAGGATCCGGTGTAGTATGTGTTGATGGAATTACAGTGCTGCCGATTCTGTTTTCCACTGTAGAAATTAATCCAACAGCATAGCCAAGCTTTGTAAAGAGCTGGTATAGCAACGTTGCAGTAGTAGTCTTACCATTGGTACCGGTAACACCGGTCAACTTTAATTTACCGGATGGATTGGTATAAAAATTAGATGCGATTTGTCCAAGCGCCTGTGCGCTATCCTTTACGGTGACATACGTTACCGCTTCATCAATCATGCCGGGTAATTTTTCACACACAACGGAGGCGGCACCCGCCCGCACTGCTGTATCTATATAATCATGCCCGTCAGAAAGTGTACCTCTTACTGCCACAAATAGAGAACCTGGCTTTACTTTACGCGAGTCAAAGCATATACCCGCAACCTCCGCACTCATGTTGCCATAACTGGAAGTAAGGGAAACTTTATATAGTATATCTTTTAGTTCAGCCACGTCTGCTTTATCCTCTAAAAACTTATCAACATTTTTATTAACAATTCCACATTTATACTCTAATTCAATCGAATATAGATTCTCTCACCGCTGCGTGCGTATGCCCCAGCCGTTATAGACTGTTCCTGCACTCTTCCTTTACCTTCGTAAAAAACATTCAATCCGGATTTTTCCAACAGGTAAATAGCATCCCGAAAAGTCATACCTTTAACATCCGGTACAACACCTTTCCCCTCCGTATTTTTTTTCCAGTTAACACCATTACCCGCACGTGTAGAACGTACCCATTCGTGCTCAGTAAGCGAGTGATTGGATATACCCAACTCATTGCAAAGCATGGTTAACTCCTGCTGATTTCCTGCCCGTATTACCGGAAGTACATCTGTCTTCGTGAACTTTTTAATGTCCATAGGATTGTGCAGGTTAATATCACGTGCATATATATTATCAGCAATTTCCTTAAACACGGGCGCTGCCACACTACTTCCATACTGATACCAGCCGCGCGGATTTTTAATCAATACGATCGCACTATATTTAGGAGCATGAGCCGGAAAGTATCCTACAAAAGATGTGATATACTTTTTGGTATACCGTCCTTTGTCCAATATCTGTGCTGTTCCTGTTTTACCTGCAATTCTATAGTGTGTACCTTTTATATTCTTAGCCGTTCCGTTTTCTACTACACCCTCCAGCAAAAGTCTTAACTGATCCAATGTCTCACCAGAACATATACTATTATTGAGTACTTCTACTTCAAATTTCTTCTCCTCTTCATCTGCGTGCTTTATCGCGCGCACAATAACAGGCTTAATCATTTTACCATCGTTTGCCACAGCGTTATAGAGTGCCAGCGTATGCAATGGAGTTATTTCAAAACCGTACCCGTATGCCATCCAGGGTAAACTGATACCGCTCCATCCTTTTTGCCCGGGGCGTTTTATTTTAGGAATCGGTTCACCAGCGATTTGTATACCCAATGGTTTGGACAGATGAAGGTGATCAACATAGTCTACAAATTTCTGCGGACGCAATCCGAAATGTTTATCAACCAACTTCGCCATCGCCACGTTGGAAGAACGCTCGAATGCTTCCTTGATCGTTACCGTTCCAAGCCCTTCATCTTCATGATCACGAACTGTCTTGTTATAAAATGTATACTCACCATTCCCTACATTTATACTATCACTCAATTCAATGTTCGTATCCTCCAACAATGCCATCATGGTAACAAGCTTGAATGTAGATCCAGGCTCAAACAATCCTGCTGCTGCATAATTGAATTTCTCATAGAAGCCACCATGGCCATCGCTGCTCAGGTTAGATATAGCTTTGATCTCACCAGTCTTTACTTCCATTACGGCTACCAGCCCATCGCCTGCATCGTGTTGCACCATTGCTTTGTGTAAAGCAGTTTCAGCAACATCCTGTAGGTTGATATCGAGTGTTGTTTGCAGATCAAGACCATCTACTGCTTTTACATTGTTAGCATCATAAACAGGTTTCCAGATTCCACCAGAGATTTTCTGATAGTATGCATATCCATCCTGTCCTCCGAGATCTTTATTGAAGCTGAATTCCAGCCCGGCACCTTTATCATTCTCATTGATAAAACCAATGGTTCTGCGACTGAGGTTGGAGAAAGGATGATAACGCACATCTACCTTCTCAAATATAGCACCACCCCGAAGTCTTCCTTCACGGAAGATCGGCCATTGCATCATGGTCTTTTTATCCTGGTAATCAATACGCTTTCTATTGAGGATGATGTATTGCTTGTGCGACTTGCGTGCATCGATCAGCATTTGCTTGTAATCGCGCTTCGATTTGTCTTTAAAAAATCTGGAGAGATTGTATGCAAGTGAATCAACACCTTTATTAAATACTTCTTCTTTTGGAAGAGAAGCATCGAAGGCAATTTTATAGAATGGTAATGATGTAGCCAGAAGACTTCCGTTATCGGAGTATATATTTCCGCGTGTGGCCTTTACGCGCTTATAGTCGAATGAAATACGCTCGCCCATCTTCGCCCACTTCTCCCCCTGTACAAACTGAATATGTCCTGTCTTCACTACCACTGCGATAGCAAACAGGACAACGAACAGAAATGCAATCCGCGCTCTTAATAATATGGACTTCTTAATATTCACCCTCTTCTACAACTATTTTATATGGTGGTTTAAAACTTTCTTTTAACCCAAACTCTTTTACTTTCTTTGCTACTTCTGATTGTTTGCTGGCAAACATCAGGTCTGATTTCAACGTGGTATAGTCTGCACGCAAGTCTTCAACTTCTGCTTGTATAGCACTGATGTCGCGCACTGTCTTTTCAGAATAATGCGTGTTGCTGATGTATAGTATACCGAGCATCAACGCAAAAAGTATCTTCGGCAGATACTGAACCGGAAATCCTTCTTCGAAATAACTTTCAAGTTTCAAACGCTTTTCAATCGCCGAAAACATGCCGCTGCCAGTAGGAGTACTCGCACGTGTGGTTGCTTCCGGTTTGTCAGGTTTGATCTTGAATTTGTTTTCCATTCCGTATCCGTTATTCCCGTTTGTCAGTTAATTGTTACCAGTTATAACTTTTCTGCTACTCTAAGTTTCGCGCTACGCGCGCGCTTGTTTTCGCCGATTTCCTTCTCTGACGCTTCAATCGGCTTGCGATTGATTGCCTGAAAAGGCTTGATCTCATTACCATAAAAGTCTTTGTCTACTTCACCAAAGACTTTTCCTTTGTTGATGTAGTTCTTTACCATTCTGTCTTCGAGTGAGTGATACGACATCACCACAAGACGGCCACCGGTTTCGATCACTTCGCCACATTGGTGCAAAAAATTTTCGAGTGCCTTCATCTCAGCATTCACTTCGATGCGTAACGCCTGAAACACCTGGGCGAAATATTTATTCTCCTTTCCGCGCGGAGCAATACTTTGCAGTGCTGCTTTTAAATCTTCCGTGCGGACGAAGGGTTGGCTGACGCGTTGTTGTGTAATTAGTCTGGCAGCGGTCCTTGCATTCTTCAACTCACCGTACATGCCGAAGAGTTTATGCAACTGATCTTCCGGATATTCATTCAGCACCCTGGCTGCTGTCAGCGATATAGTTTGATCCATTCGCATGTCCAGCGGCCCATCAAAGCGTGTTGAAAAACCGCGCTCTGCAGAATCTATCTGGTGAGATGAAATTCCAAGATCAGCAAGTATACCATTGACCTTTACCACTCCATTCAACTTCAAATACTTTTTCATGTGCATGAAGTTGGCCTGACAAAATGTAAAAGAACTACTTGTTATTTTTTCAGCTTCGCGCTTCGCATCCTCATCCTGATCAAAAGCGATCAACCGACCATCTTTGATATACTTGAGAATCTCTGCGCTATGCCCGCCACCTCCAAAGGTTACGTCTATATATATACCATTCGGCGCTATTGCTAAATTTTCAATGCACTCTGCCAGCATCACGGGCCTGTGATAATCACTGGCTGCTGGCTGCTGGTTGTTGGATTCAGGCATCTAAATTTATTTTATTAATAAGCCACTGATCATTCGCTGTTCTCGCAACACCTCTATCAATGTCTTTGAATAACTATATATATACTTACAACTGTCAGCGGCCTGAGCCAGTGACTTTAATTTTGATTGCACAACTTTAGGTTAAATGACAGCTTGCAGTAAACTACCGCGTCATCAGGCACCTAAATATTTCTGCGCCAACTCCGACAACTCACTTGGATCTTGAATCAGGTGCTTCTCGTATAAAGTCGGGTTCCACACTTCTACTTTGTTTCCCATCCCTACCAGGATTACATCCTTGTCGATTTGGGCGTGTGCGAGATATTTCTTGGGAATCAGAATTCGGCCGTTGTTATCCATTTCGACCTCTGTTGTTCCTGCGAAAAAACTGCGCTGCAGTGGTACCGCTTCTTTATTAAACTCATTCAACCCCGAAATTTTCGAGAAGACCTTGTTGAACTCCACCATCGGGTAGATTATGAGGCATGGATCGAGCGACTTACGGATCATAAGCACATTGCCTTCAGTTTCAGGCAATTGGGCTTTGATCCGCGCAGGCAGCACCAGGCGGCCCTTCGCATCAAGTTTACTCTCATATTCACTGGTGAAGAAAGTCATAGACTGTAGTGGTTGCCTTTTTCTCCTAAGCAAACATAGGTAATTTTCAACCACTTTCAACCACTTTCCCCCACTTTTTTCCATTTTAGTCGAAAAAAGCACATTTATAACCCCCGAAAAGCCATTTTCCGCAGTCGATGGAAAATTATCACTCGATACAAATGTTGGAATCCAGTGTTTATTGAAGGATTTGAAAACGAGGTGGGAGATTGTGGGATATTTGCTACAACACCGTGAATGTGCTGAGGACCTGAAAATAAAAAAGCCACGTGAAAGAATTCACGTGGCCCACCTAATCTAACCCCTCTTTTCTCTACCTAAACCTGTAGTTTCTCTTAGCGATTATTTTTCTCGTATTGCATTCTAGCGACACCTTTCGATATCGTCCACGAAGGATAACCGGTCATCGTAACATCTCCTGTTCTCTGTGGAGAACGTCTGGCGATTACCTGTTGAATTCCTTTCGATACATTCGAGGCAAGATCTCCCGTAGTGATTTTAGCCGGAACGAATTTGATATCTTTATACTGCATCCGCTGAACATCTTTTGAGATTGTCCAGTAAGGATAACTGTCGCTTTTACTTTGATCTTGTGCATTGCCATGCAATGCTATAATCGTTAACAATACAATTACCAATCCTAATTTTTTCATAACCGTTTGCATTTTGTTCTTATGCAATTGTACGGACGAGGAGACCCAATCGGTATTAGGATTAACTTACAAAGGAATTAGAATGTTGTTAGGAATTAGAATGATGTTAGAATGTATATTTATCGAAGTATAATTTTTGCGTCCATGGATAAAAAACGTTTATATGCTTACTTATGAAATTATTAATCGTTGAAGACGAAACAAAAGTCGCGGAAGTATTAAAGCGTGGACTAACCGAGGCAGGCTATGAAGCCGATGTAGCATTTGATGGGCAGATCGGTTTGCGGCTCGCCAAAACCGGAAGCTATGACCTGGTGCTGCTCGATATAAATCTGCCTTTATTAAACGGGCTGGAACTCTGCAAACAACTTCGCGAGACGGATGAGGTCACACCCGTGCTGATGCTCACAGCACTGGGTATGAGCGATGATATAGTGGCAGGCCTCGATGCAGGTGCTGACGATTACCTGCCCAAACCATTCCGCTTCAATGAACTATATGCGAGGATCAAGGCGCTTACCAGGAGGAAAAAGATATATACTGCTGCAGCACACAATGGTCAATCCGTTCATGAAGATAAATTTACTTTAGCCGATCTTGAAATTGATTTTGATGCACGTGAAGTAAAACGTTCCGGTAAAGTTATACAGCTTACGGCCAAAGAATATGCATTGCTTGAATACCTCGCAAGAAACGCAGGCAAGGTTCGGTCGCGGTTAGAGATTGCCGAATCGGTGTGGGGGTTGAACTTTGAAACCGGCACCAATTTTATAGATGTATATATTAACTACGTTCGTAATAAAGTAGACAAACCTTTTAATCCTAAATTAATACATACCGTAACGGGATTTGGCTATATATTAAAACTTCCGGAAGCGTGAAAATCCGGCAACGACTCGCCCTGCGCTTCATGTTTGTAAGTGCCCTGATTACAGGCACTATTCTCATTATCATATATTTTTTTACGAGGGGCTTTGTACATGCCGATTTCATTGACCGGCTTACACAGCAGTCCAGTCTCGAGGTATTGCATTATGCTTCACCACAGGTTCGCGATGTTATGCCTTCCGGAACTTTTAATCTCGTAAACCCTTCAATCTCTATTTTTTCTGAAAGCGGTACATTACTGCACCGGCAAGGCGACTTTCATATACCCGACACATGGGTAACGTTTTTAAAGACAAATGATTTGTTCAATGCTGAACGAGGTGAGTATTCCACCGTGGGAAGAAAGCATGTTATCAATGGAAATTTATACCTCATCTTTGTATCGGATAAAGATCTTCCGGGTGAACGTGAATTAAATTTCCTATTGCGAGCGATTATAGCAGGATGGATTATAAGCTTAGTTCTCTCCTACCTCACCGGACTATATTTCTCAGGCAATGCACTTCAGCCCATGAAGCATGTTGTGAACGAAGTGAATCAAATCACACAAGATAATCTCGGCTATCGCCTGAAGATGGACAAAGATGCTGCTTCCGTTGACGAGATCGATGAATTGATCCTTACATTCAATGCACTGCTTACGCGAATTGAACGAGCATTTATCACACAAAAACGTTTTGTACAAAACGCATCACATGAATTAAAAACTCCACTCACCGCGATCATGGCAGAAGTTGAACTTGCACTGGCACGCGATCGGTCGATGGAAGAGTACAGACGTACTTTACACGTAGTCCTACAGGAGACAGAGCGTCTGGCGAGTACAACGCAGGAGCTACTGCTGCTGGCAAGACTGGAAGAACGCGCGCACAAAACAGAATTGGATTCGGTGGATGTCATTGAAGTTCTGGATCGCACACTGGCTTCTTTCAGCTTACACCATCCGGAACGTGAAGTAGTAAAGGAAGGGAAGACTTCGGCAGTATATATCCAGGGGAATGCACAGCTTTTACAAACCGCTTTCCTGAATATACTCGACAATGCCTATAAATATTCCAACGACAAAATAAAGATTACACTCACCAGCAAACCAAAAGAAATCGCCATAACGATTCGTGATTTCGGTATAGGAATCCCCAGTAGTGAACTGAACCAGGTTCGCTCTCCGCTTTACCGAGGCTCGAATGCAAGTACCATTCCCGGTGCAGGCCTTGGCCTCTCACTTGTCGATAGAATCATCTCCGTTAACAACGGGCAATTTGAAATCTATAGCGAAGAAGGTAAAGGCACTGCCTGTGTTATTAAACTTCCGGTGATATAGTATACTTCACTTCCAGTATATAACTACTCTGTCCGCAAGGTATCTGCAGGATTTGAAACTGCCGAGCGAATGGAGCGATAGCTTACTGTAAGCAATGAGATTATCAAGGTAGATGCAAGGCCCAACGCAAACATCCACCAACGGATCGGTGTTCGGTATGCAAACCCCGATAGCCATTCATGCATACAATACCACGCCAATGGTGCTGCTACAGCAAAAGCGATCACAATCAGTTTGATAAATTCTTTCGAGAATAACATTACTATGCTGCCGATAGATGCTCCCAGTACCTTGCGTATACCAACTTCTTTCAACTTCTGATTCGCCATAAACGAGATCAATCCATATAGTCCTAAGCATCCAATGAAAATTGAAATGCCTGCAAAGATTTTAAACAAGGTGAAAGTACGTTCATCCTGTCGGTAAAGTCCAGCTAATTTTTCATCGAGGAATTCATACTCAAAATAATACTCGGGAAATACTTCAGACCATTGCTTTTCAATAAATCCAATGGCCTCTTTAAAATCAGATGCATTCACTTTTATACCCAGATCATAATAGAAGTATGGAAAATTCACAAATACAACGGGCTTTATTGTATTATGAAGTGAAGAGGCATGAAAATCTTCTACAACACCCACCACTTCTGCATCAATTCTACTGACACCAGTTGTTATATTCTTCCCAAGGATATCTTCCGGAGTGTTAAATCCCAAACGCTTCATAGCAGATTCATTGATGATATATACATGCTTTTGTTCTTCTTCAGGCAATGTCATGTCTGCAAGTTTTTCATCTGTCTCATTAAACCATCTGCCTGCCTTCAATTTTATGCCATAGGTATCCAGGTAATGCCAGTCAACCGGTTTCACACCAATGTCATACATTTCTGCCGGGCCTTTTTCAGAGAGAAAATAATTTGTACCGAAATTATTATCCGATGTGGGAGCTCCCAATGAGAACGAAAAATTTTCAATCGAACGATTACTTTCCAACCTGGTACGAAGCGATTCCATCAAATCCTTTTTGATATCCGGAACAGGAACGTTGATCACCGCTTCCTTATCAAATCCCAATGGCTTATTCTTAAAGTAGCGCATCTGCGCAGCGATTACCAATGTGCCTATAATGAGTACCTGTGCGATCATAAACTGAAACACCACCAATACTTTTCGAACGCCAGCACCAGAGCTTCCTTGTGCAGATATTTTATTTTTCAATACAACAGCAGGGTTATAACCAGACAAAATCATAGCGGGATAAAACCCGGAAAGAAATGTTACGAATACAATCAGTCCCAACAAGAATAATAACAGCAACGGATTTGACAACAGGTTAAGATCAAGTTGTCGTTCAAGAAAATCGTTTATCCAAGGCAATAACCATTCGGTGATGCAGAGGGAAATCAACACCGCTATAATGGTTAGCAAAAATGTTTCACCCAGAAAATATACCGTAAGTTGTCCGCGTTTGGCACCCAGGGTTTTTCGTATCCCGATCTCCTTGGATTTGCGTATAGCCAGTGCGGTAGCCAGGTTAATAAAATTTATACACGCTATAAACAGTATAAATGCTCCGAGTATACTCATAATCAGCAGATCGCTATAGGAAGCATTTGATACAGTTCCCGGATTCTCGGTATAGTTTTCATCGAAATGTATATTGCTGAGTGGCTGAAGCCCATACATCTTTCGTTCAGAATCCTCCTTCGAATGATACTTGGCAACGAATGGGCCAAAGCGTCTGTCCAGTTCACCTTCAGATATATTTTCCGGAAGTACAAGGTAAGCAAATCCAGCAGCCGTCATTTCCCACCCATCAATATTCATTCCTCCTAAAAAATCCTTGGAGAAAGATGGCATCGAAACGATCATTGAAAAATTCATATGCGATGTGGCCGGAGGATCTTGTATAACACCAACAACCTCAACGTCCAACATGTTATTAATCTTCATGGTGAGATGTTCGCGTCCTTTCAGAATTTTATCGGCCAATGATTTGGTCAGGAATACTTTTCCAGGTTGACCAAGCTCCTGCTTCGGGTTACCAGACAGTACTTTAAAATCGAAGACGTCAAAGAAGAGCGAATCGGTGAAAACTATGTTTTCAACTTTCACTTTCTCATCACCGATCTTCAGCAGCATTTCGTCCTGGTAATGCAGCTGTGTGATGAAGGGTATATCTGAAAAATCATTTCGAAATGCTTTTACAAATGGATACGGTGTGGTTGCATTCATGCTTTCCCCTGAAGAATTTTTGGCATCCTGTACAACCCTATAGATGCGATTATAGCGTGAATGAAACCTATCAAAACTCAGATCATACGTAACCAAAAGAAAAATGATGATGCAGGCCGTGATGCCAATCGTAAGGCCGAGTATATTAATAAGCGTGTAGTTCTTATTTCGTAGAAAGTTTCTGAACGTAAGTACCAGGTAGTTTTTGATCATGAGTTTACCAATTTATACAGAGCTGGTATCCAAAGAAAGTGCCAACCATCTATATACCTGATTTTCAATCAATAACATTAAAATTCATAGCCATCCATATTTTTAACGTGTATCACTTTCGATACACCAGCATGTTTGCATCTGATACAATTCATACTTTTACAAAAACACTAATTCCGTCCGTAATGCTCTCTGCCAAGGTACTGATAATTGATGACGACCGCGATATACTCGAAACAGCGCGCATGTTTTTAAAACAGGAGTTCGCGCTGATACACATTGAAGATACCCCCGAAAAAATTCCTGCGTTGCTCAAGGCCACCGAATATGATGTTATACTCCTGGACATGAATTTTAAAAAAGGCGTGAATGATGGTGAAGAGGGTTTTTATTGGTTGAACCAGATTTTGAAGATTGATTCCAACGCAGTGGTTATATTGATCACGGCATATGGCGAAGTAGATATAGCCGTAAAGGCAATTAAAAATGGCGCTACTGATTTTGTGCTGAAGCCGTGGAAAAATCAAAAACTGATGGCTACGATTCTGGCAGCACTGCAACTGCGTAAATCGAAAAAGGAAGTTGAGAAGCTAAAGGAAACACAAGAGAAACTGAGCGATGATCTGAACAATCGTTACACGGATTTCATTGGTGAATCGCCTGCTATAGCACGTGTGCATGAATTGATAGACCGGGTCGCGACTGCAGATGCCGATGTATTGATACTGGGAGAAAACGGAACCGGAAAGGAACTTGTAGCGCGTGCTATACATCACAAGTCGTTGCGTAAAAATAATGTATTCATCAATGTTGACTTGGGAGCGATTAGCGAAACGTTATTTGAAAGCGAGCTCTTTGGACATGTGAAGGGCGCCTTCACGGATGCTAAACAAGATAAGGCGGGCCGCTTCGAGCTTGCCTCCGGAGGAACGTTGTTCCTGGATGAAATCGGCAATCTTTCGCTGCCCTTGCAATCAAAATTACTTACGGTATTACAACATCGCAGCGTACAACGGGTGGGCTCGGCGAAACCCATACCGGTAGACTTTCGTCTGGTCTGCGCTACCAACATGCCGCTACACGAAATGGTGTTCGAAAAAAAATTCCGTCAGGATCTTCTTTATCGTATCAACACAGTAGAGATCCGCGTTCCTTCGCTGCGCGAACGCATTGAAGATATACCCTTGCTTGCAGAACATTTCCTGTCGCGCTATAGCCAGAAGTATAAACGTCCGGGAATGAAACTTGATAAAGCCGTGATAACGAAATTAAAAAAGTATCATTGGCCAGGTAACATCCGCGAGCTGCAACATGCTATAGAACGTGCTGTTATTTTAAATGAAGGGAAAATAATTGAATCCGCGGAGTTATTGATCAGCGGTGTTATCCATACTCCACGAAAAGAAGTTCAGCCACAAACGCTGGATGAGATGGAGAAGCAATTCATCGTACAATCTTTACAGGATAACCAGGGAAATGTAAGCAATACCGCACGAGCGCTTGGTTTAACCCGAACGGCTTTATACCGCAGAATGAAACGCCATGGAATATAGTATATTATATACTGCAAGAATATGATTTTGAAACGCTTCAATCTTTTGGTAACGATTAGGATTGTACTGTTGGTCGCCAACACGTTGCTATTCTCATGGGTTGTGCAACAGCGTGAAATGTTTTTCAACCAGATCACGCTGGCCATTATATTCATTTTGCAGATCGCAGAGCTAATCCGGTTTGTCAATCACACAAACCGCGAACTGTCGCGCTTTTTTCTTGCTATCAAGCATGCTGATTTTACCATTACCTTTCAACAGGCTCACTTGGGAAAATCGTTTCGAGAACTCGAGGGGAACATGCAATCTATACTGCAAGCTTACAAACAGGTAAAGATCGAGAAGGAAGCGCAATATCAGTTTCTGCAAATGCTGGTAAAACAATTGCCGATCGGTATAATATCACTGGCAGAGGAAGAGATCGTATTGATGAATGCCACTGCAGAACGATTGCTCCGCATTGAAGGATTCAAAAACTGGAACCTGTTGAAATTAAGAAACCCGGTTCTTACAGATGAATTGGACTCGCTGGGAGATCATGGCAGAAAACTAATCGAAATCAGAATTGGTCACGACACTTCGCATTTGGCCGTTGAGGTCAGTACATCCTATATACTAAACAAGTCCTATAGATTTATCACCATCCAGGATATACAAACGGAGATAGAACAAAAAGAAATTGAAGCCTGGCATAAACTCATTCGCATTCTCACGCATGAGATCATGAACTCCGTTACACCGGTATCATCACTCACGGAAACCATGCAGAGTATGCTTACCGACCGGAACGGGCAGTTGAAAGGTATAGATGATATCACCGCGGAAACCCTGGGCGACATTCGCTTCTCATTGGACACCATTCAGAAACGAAGCGAGGGATTACTGGACTTTGTTGAGAAATATAGGGCGCTCACGCGGGTACCTAAACCCAATATAAATCCTGTACATATAAAACCATTTTTAAAAACAGTGGTAAACCTGATGGAACCCGAAGTGTTGCGACAGAACATTTCGCTCCAGTGGCAAATCGATGATGAAAATTTACAAGTCAATCTTGACCGGAATCTGATTGAGCAGGTAATCATCAACCTGATCACCAACAGTATATATGCATTGCAAACTGTAACGGAAAAGAAAATCATTCTGCATGCGTATAGAGCGGATCATCAGGTTATCATGGAAGTTACTGACAATGGTATAGGTATACGTGATAAAGAAATGCAGGATATCTTCATTCCGTTCTTCTCCACCAAAAAAGAAGGCTCCGGCATTGGTTTGAGTCTTTCGAAGCAGATTATGAGCTTGCACAAAGGCAGTATAAAAGTGACTTCGATTCCTCACACAAAAACATCTTTCCTTTTGATCTTCAGGGATAAATAGCTCCAACCTTTTACTCATGTGTAGTGTCTAATCCATACAAACCCAATTAATCACTATATGAAACTTCACTATTTAATAATAGCACTGTTTGCTCTTTCTTTCAGTGCATGTTCGGATGACGATAAAGAATGTGACTGCGGGAACCCTTCCGATTCATATCTACCACTCAGAATCGGAAACTACTGGGAATTTGAATCTCTGCCCGAGCCCAGTAAAATGTATATGCGTACGGAAGTAACTCGCACGGCAGACCTTGATGGACGCACTTATTATGAGCTGATTTCAACGTCACAAGTAGAGGACGAAAATACTAACTATCGGGATACTACATACTATAGAGTTGATAGCAGAGGATATGTATATACCCGGAAAAAGAATGTAGCCACGGAAATTAATATCATGAGACTTTTCGGAAACAACGGAGATCAGTGGACATCCGAAACATCGTATGATGAAGAGGCTGTAATTACACTTTCCCTCGTTGACGATTTGGCTATCGGTGAAAAAAATATTGATGATTGCAAGGCTTATTCTTTTGATATCGAGCAGTGGGCAGATGAAGAATATACCATTTACCTGGCGCCCGGAATTGGCTTTGTTAAAAATTTCAGCGGATGGGGCCTTGGCAGCCAATTGACCAAAGCTTCCGTTAACGGAAAAGTATATACATTCTAACAAACACTAGCAACTATATATCTGTGACGGAGTAACTTTTCTGTCACAGATATATTTTTATTCAATACCTCTCAGACTTAGCGGTCATTTATTCTTTTTGTAACGGCAGGCTGTCGGGTCGGACTTTACATAGTAATCTTTATAGTTAAGCGCTTTGGGATCCATACATCCCTTTAGTGGAAGCAATTCCACTTTTCTGAAATCTATAGGTTGTCCTTCACTTTGCAAGGCTATATATCCTTCGCTTAGCAGTTTCCCTTCCTTCCAGACAGCAGGATCGTAATTGTTTACAACGCCAGCAGCAACCTGTGGCTTGGTATATTGCATCACCGTGTCGCCATTGATAATATGCTTTACCAGCGAATCACCTAACACAATAAGTTCAGCACGTACCCATTGATCGCCATCATATGTTTTGGATGTAGAATTGATACAGTGCCGTTCATCAAGCTTACCGTCATACACCACGATTGTCCCCGGTGAACACATGTTGCCCGTTGTACGTGGCTTGCCATCCCCTAAGCCCCCCAGAAATTGCATCTCTATAGATATAGGCCAATCCTGTTCCTTTGGCATGGTGCGTGGGTCCTGCGAGTGAAACATTACTCCGCTGTTACGCAATGTATAATCAGGAGCACCTTTTTGGAGATCACCAACAAAACGATACTCTACTATGAGGTGATAATAAGAATAAGGTTGCTTATAGTATAGATGCCCGAACTGATCATTGAAGTCACCATATTGGTCGTAGCGTACTTGTATAGCACCATCTTTCACGCGGAACGTATTGCCAAAATTTACATTTACATCATGATGATGAATCTTAACAATCCAATCGCGGGTATCGCGATCATTAAAGAGTTTTATCCATTCCTTTTTGGACGATTGCTTTCCGGATGATGAATTAGATTTAGATTTAGATTGTGCCCCGACTTCTATGGTGATGAAGACGAGTAAAAGCAGTGATAATGTATACTGGAGTTTGGTCATATGTAAAAATTATGCACAGGCAATATAAACATACTATTGCTGATAATTATAAACAAAAATGAGGCAGTGATTCCACAAATACTACAAAAAATCGCATGACACAAGGCAAAAACGCATGGCACAGCAATTTATACATAGTTGGCAAGGGTAGAGTAGGTTAGGTTTACAGGCCCGGATGATGCTAGTCATACCGGGCCTGTTTTTATTTACAGCGGCTCAAATTCTCCAACACTATACTGGTCGTAGTTCTATCTTTACTATCAATTAATCTCAAGACAATTACTTATTAATCAAACAGCCCCTTTGGCTTTTTCACTTTCCATTGTTCAGATTCAGGGAGTATACTCTGGAATGTTTTAGCGTTCACCACCGCATGACCTTCAGCCGTATTGTTAAAATAAATATATACATCTCTTACATTCTGAAATGCGTCTACGGTTTTATAAATGTGATTCAGTGATGCTTCATCATAGGGTGAGTAGTATAATTTAGGAATACCATGGAATCGGTAGTATACCACGGGAGAGGTATAGTACACATCTTCAGGCAGCCCCGGATAACTGATACCACAGAAGCATACCTGGTGATGTTTCAACGCCTGCAATACATCGTTTCTCCACCAGCTTGCATGGCGAAACTCCAATACATTCGTAAAGGCACTGTTTAATGTAGTCAATATTAATTCAAGATTCGTCTCACTGTATTGAAACGCAGGGTGCATCTGAAATAATAAACTGCCAAGTTTATTTCCCAGACCCTCTCCTACAGTTTCGTAAAAGCGTTGTGTTTCTTCTGCTGCGTTTTTAAATCTCTTATAGTGCGTAATGAGGCGAGGGGCTTTCACTGCAAACCGGAAATCAGCAGGACTCCTGCTATACCACCCTTTCAAATCACTAACAATGGGAAAGCGATAGAAGGTAACATTCAACTCAACCGTGTTGAACGATTCACAGTAATACTCAAACCACTTTCGCTGCGGTATATTTTTAGGATAAAAAATCCCCTTCCATTCTTTGTACGAAAACCCAGAGCAACCGATCCAGTACTTCATACCTCATCCCTAAATTTAAAGACTCCCTAATCTATTCGTTAGGGTTTGAACTTTAAAATTCTATAGGGCTCTGTTGGGCTTTCTATATTCAATTGTGATACACTTACATATAGCGAACCATCAGCAGCGACCGCAAAAGAATCCGGCCACTTAAAATCTTTTCCTCTGGCTACGATGCGTGTTGTAGTACCATCGTAAACACGAATTGCATTTTCTTCGATCGAAGCAAGGTATAGATTGCCTTCCTTATCGAAGATCATTCCATCGGATGGAGGAAATTTACCAAGGTTCTCAACCTCTACATCCAACTTACCCGAATAAAAATCAGGGTATATCAATAAGGAAGTTTCAACCCGGTATAAACTATTTCCGGTAAGAGGGCGCCAGTATAGATATAGTCCATCGGGGCTTAATGCTAATCCATCTGCATGTACCACCGGATATTCACCATCAGCAGTACGATATTCTTCGCCATCAATTTTCAGAACAAGGTCTTCAGATTTCGTGCTGCTATTGTTACCGAGTAATCGCCATGATTTGCCGGAGTCAAGGTCTACCACAATTATAGCGCCTTCGTTAGAATCCGTTATATACCCGATCTCACGCTGTGCATCTATACGTATATCATTGAGATAACTATTTGGCTTTACAACAGAATCACCAAATACAATAACATTGGCGATTCGATCAGTCTTCAAATCAATTTGTACAAGCTTCGCTCCGCCCTTTACAACACCGCTATACCGATCGTCACGTTTAGGATTAGCAGCATCGAGAACCCACAGATAATCATTCGCATCAACGAACACAGATTGCACACAAATGAAATGCTCTTCAGGATTCATACCGGGTGTCCATGTATTCCAATTTGCATCCGGATAAGGTAATGCCTTTGTTGGATTGGTAATGTCAACGACCGAGGTAGAATGGTCTAAAGACCAGTTGGGATAATTGGCGAATAATCTCATCTGTTCTGTACGCAATTGCTGCGAAACCGCTACACCCGTCCATTGCCTGGGAGAGTTTGCAACCACTGTAACTTGCGATTCACCAACCGTAGTTGTCTCATCGCCTGTACCTTTCACACTTACTTCGCTGCAGGCCGCTATAAGCAGCACTATTAGGCAGGATAAAACTCGTACTAACCATCGATCGGTATTCATAACTCATAGACATTATTTTATACTATTCTTAAAAGAAAAAACAATGCCTGTAACTTTTTCCGTTTTTTTTACATCCCGAAAACGTTGACATAATTATTGCGACAACCTTTCCTCTACCTTATTAGTTAATACTTTTATAAGTTTACGCAACGTCTAATATATCATGACAAATAAGAGTAATTCCCAGAATACAGATTGTGATGTAGTATTGATTGGTGCCGGAATTATGAGCGCCACGCTTGGTGTTTTATTAAAAGAACTGGAGCCAAACCTCACCATAGAAATTTACGAACGATTGGATGTTGCTGCAGCCGAGAGTTCAGATGCATGGAATAATGCAGGTACAGGTCACTCCGCTTTCTGTGAACTAAATTACACACCAGAACGCGAAGACGGATCTATTGATATATCGAAAGCTATAAAGATTGCTGAGTCGTTTGAGATCTCGAAACAATTCTGGTCATACCTGATCCAGAAGAATCATATACAATTACCCGAGACATTTATCACTCCTATACCACACATGAGTTTTGTGTGGGGCGAGGATAATGTTAACTACTTAAGAAAGCGTTACGAAGCGCTGTTGACCAATCCTTTATTTAAGGGAATGCTTTACACGGAAGATCCAAAGCATCTTGAGCAATGGATACCATTGATCATGCAAGGACGTGATCAACAACAAAAAGTTGCTGCCACGCGAATGGATCAGGGGACGGATGTAAACTTCGGAGCACTTACCCGCAGTATGTTTAGCATGTTGCAGGAGATGGATGGTGTTACCATGCATTTCAATCATGAAGTAAAAGATCTTAAAAAAGAAGACAACGGTTCATGGCGCATTAAAGTAAAGAATCGCTCTACCGGTGATAAAAGAAAGATCCGTGCAAAATTTGTATTTATAGGTGCTGGTGGTGGATCACTCCGATTGTTGGAGAAATCAGATATACCGGAAGGACGCGGCTTCGGAGGTTTCCCGGTAAGTGGCCAGTGGCTGAAATGCACAAACCAGGAAGTTATTGAACAGCACCAGGCGAAAGTATATGGTAAAGCCTCTGTAGGTTCTCCTCCCATGTCAGTGCCGCATCTTGACACACGTGTAATCAATGGTCAGCGCGCATTACTCTTCGGGCCGTATGCTGGTTTCTCAACCAAGTTTTTGAAAGAAGGATCTTATTTCGATCTCATCAAAACTATACAGCACGATAATATTATACCGATGCTTGCAGCAGGTATAGATAATATTCCACTTACAAAATACCTTATCAACCAGGTACGTCAAACTCCCGAAGATCGCCTTGAAGCATTGAAGGAATTTTATCCCGAGGCGAAAATGGAAGATTGGGAATTGGAAGTTGCAGGACAACGCGTACAGGTGATCAAGAAAGATAAAGAGCACGTTGGCGTTCTTGAGTTTGGAACGGAAGTGGTAAGTGCTGCTGATGGAAGTATCGCTGCATTATTGGGTGCATCTCCCGGAGCGTCTACCGCAGTGTCTATCATGCTCACATTATTGCAACGCTGCTTTGGTGATAAGATTAATAGTGAGCAGTGGAAAGCAAAGATTACACAGATGATTCCGTCTTACGGGCTTACGATGGCCGACAATCCTGAGCTCCTCCAGGAAACAAGAGCTCTAACAAACGAAGTTTTAGGGTTGAACACTATTCACGCATAAAAGATATAGGTTGATTACGCTTGCCATGCAGGTGTAATCAACCTATATCTATACTTCTCATAGCCCTTTCAACACAGCGCTATTTTTTCTTCTTTTCCCAATTCTCTTGCATATCCTGGTAAGCATCCTTGCTAACCGTTGATTTTTTCTTTGGTCGCGATACACCTTTTTTCTTGCGTGCATTAATATTATTCGCCAGTGATTTTTTTACGCCCAGCTTATTCTTCTTTGTTGTTGCCATAACCCGATTCTTTTTCTTAGCGGGTCAATATTATTGTTCCTGACTACTCTGTTTAATCTTCCTGCAGTATTTATACAGCGATCCATCCGCATGGTTAAACACACACACTGATTGATATATATTCTGTAGACGTTGTTACCAACCTGAAAGTACAACTGCCCCAAAAGCAATGATGACGGGCACGATTATTTCGTCCCTTACGGGATATATATAAATTCCTCCAATCCATACCCTTATGACAATTCTTGCAAACAACATTGCTATCGATTACCTGAAAGCTGGCGATGGCGACATCACACTTTTATTCGTACATGGCTCTTTTATAAATAAAGATTACTGGCGTGAACAACTTGAATATTTCAAAACGAATTATTCCGTAATCGCTGTTGACCTGGCAGGACATGGTAAATCCGGAACCGACAGAGACCACTGGACGATAGAAGAATTTGGTAAAGATGTAGCCGGAGTCATCGATGCATTAAAGCTTGAGAACGTTATTCTGATCGGCCATTCGATGGGCTCTGATATAATTCTGGAAACAGCTGCTATACGGAGAAATGCAGTGATTGGTATCGTGGTCATCGATGCTTTGAAAAATGCAGGCACTGAAATCCCTGAGCTGCTACAACAGGCCGATGCTATACTTGAAAACCTGAACACGAATTTCGCAGATACGGTGGAAGGATATGCGCGGCAGGGTTTATACTCTCCGGATACAGATCCCAAAATTATACATACCGTTGTTCATGATTATAGAAGTGCATATCAACCGATGGCTGTCGGCACCATTGCCGATCTCTTCCGATATGCACCCCGCGAACGTGCGCTATTACAAAGCCTGGATTTAAAAGTATATCTTATAAATGTAGACTATATACCAACCAATGAAGAGTTGCTGAGTAAATATGCTCGGTCTGGATATGAGCTACACATTATCCACGGCACAAGCCATTTCCCTATGCTGGAAGAATCACAGGTACTGAATGAAGCATTGGAAAAAGCAATCGACAAAATCAGCCAGGAATTAATTCTGGAGCAAGCCGCCCGAAATCAATAGTACAAATTTTACGACATTATTCTTTTAAGTGACGATTGGCTTTTCGCATAACCATCCGGAGATTTAATTGTTTCTAAATAAGAATGTATGTTTGGGTGAAGAACTATGAAAGTACTTTTGGTTGAAGATGAGCCCGGTGTTGTCTCTTTCATCCGTAGAGGATTGATTGAAGCAGGTCATGAAGTTTCCGTTGCCATGGACGGTGTTACGGCTTGGCAAATGATACAGATGAATATTCCGGATATCATTATCCTGGACATTATGTTGCCTTCCATGAATGGTATCGAACTGTGCCGCAAAATCAGAAGTCAACAAATTCAAGCACCCATCATTATGCTCACAGCGCTGGGCACATCGGAAAATATAGTTACCGGACTGGACTCGGGCGCGGACGACTATATGATAAAGCCTTTTAAATTCTCAGAGCTTCTGGCAAGGATAAGTGCCGTTACACGAAGAGTTTCCGGACATTCCACGCAAGGTGATATTATCACCATCGATGATTTACTGATCGATACACGCGGCAAAATTGTTAAGCGTGGTGAAGAGCGGATCAACCTTACTGCAAAAGAATATAACTTATTGGAATTTCTCGCACGCAATAAAGGCCGCGTCTTTTCACGTGCTGAAATACTGGAACGCGTATGGGATATAAATTTCGATATGAATACCAATGTTGTTGATGTATATATCAATTACCTGCGCAGAAAAGTAGACAAGCAGCGCGACAAAAAACTCATTCAGACCGTGGTGGGTATTGGCTATGTGTTACGCGATGAATATGCATAAAGTACAACATCCCCTTTCTAATCCACTCATCGTAGTACGCACGGTTGCATCATGACCATCCGCACAAAAATAGCATTGGTATTCACACTGATGACAGCCACGGTTCTGCTGCTCCTGAGTATATTTGTTTATCTGCTTTCGCTTCAGCATGCTCATGGCAATTTTTTTACGCGATTAAAAGTAAGAGCATCCCTTGCCGCAGAAACTCGTTTTGGAGTAGACGAAATACACAGCGTTGTAAAAGGAATCCGCGAACGTCACCTGCAAAGACTTCCCCAGGAGCATGAATATTTTTTTCCGAATGATTCGTTGTTGTCGCAGCATATACAGGATTCTATTCCGGAGATACCTCCTTCCTTTATACAAGAGGTAAAGCAAAATGATTTCGCAGAATATAACCGCGGCTTCCTTCACTTTTCAGGTATAGTATATACTTCTCAAAAAGGTAAAAACGTTGTAATAGCTTCCGCCTATGACGAGAATGCTGAAAATCATATTACCTTCCTGCGCAATCTTTTAATGATTGGTTTTTTGTCGAGCTGTTTACTGGTGTTTGCCTTGGGAAGAATATTTTCCACACGAATCATGCACCCTATATCTGCCGTCATCTCCAAAGTACACGACATTACAACGACCAACCTGAGTGAGCGCGTGCAAGGTGGTAACGGCAACGATGAACTTTCAGAAATAGCGAATACATTTAATTCCATGCTCGACCGGCTTGAGACAACCTTCGAGCTTCAGCGTAACTTCATCAGCAATGCATCGCATGAGTTGCGCACACCGCTTACATCCATTCTCGGTGAGGCCGAAATCATTCTGCAAACAAAACGCACCACAGAAGACTATATTAAGTCCATTACCACGATGCAGCAAGAGGCTCACAAACTTGAAGAAGTCACTTCAAGTCTGCTAAGACTTTCGCAGATCAGTTATGAAGGAAAGAAACAAAAAATAGAGCCGTTGCAGATGGATGAACTGCTCATGAGTATAAAGATAGACTTCGATAAAAGAATGCCCGACAACCATGTTAAAATTATGGTGCAGCAGTCGGAAGAAAATCCGAATGTATATACACTCATGTGTTCCGATGTATGGATGGAACTTGCCCTAACGAACATCATTCAAAACAGTATAAAGTACTCTGACAATAAAGAAGTGCTCGTGACTTTGTCGTATACCGATACCGAGTTCTTCATAAATATATCCGACTATGGGATAGGCATTCCCGAGCAAGATCAGAAACATATCTTTGAGCCGTTCTTCCGTGCAAGCAATACCTTTAATTATACAGGATATGGAATCGGGCTACCGCTCGCAGCGCGTATCATCCGATTGCATAGCGGCAAACTGAAAATATACTCCCGCACCAATGAAGGAACCAAAGTCTTCATTCAATTTCCTCAGTACAAGAGATTAAAATCTGATTAAAGAAATTCTTATCACCTTTTAATTCCAGCTTAAAAGCCCGCTAATAGCCGTGCCGTTCTTTTACATCAGAGAACAAAACAAGCACGACTATGAAAAATATATTCATCCTTACACAGTTTGAAGCTGATACCCTGCAGGCAATGAAACTTGCAGCCTATATGAGCGAAAATAAAGGCAACATAATTTTAGTGACTTGTTCGGAAATTTCGGACTCAATCACAGAGCTATTGTTCCTGTCGGCCAAGGATCACATCGACTTAAACAAGCGACAGGATGTGTTAGACAAGTGGTCGGTGTATAAAGCAGAAACGAATATAGCCACCACCCTGCGTGAGCATCATCAGTTTGGTATATCACGGCCCGTCATTCAAAAATTACTGGAGAGCTTTCAGGTCGATGTTGTCATTGCGCCACTTTCCATTCAGCAAAGCAAGCAGTATATACATAAGTTATTTCTGAAGCTGTTACACAACAGTAACTGTCCGCTGCTGTTGTTGCCGGAGAAGGATCAGACCAGTGAGATTATACAGCGGGCGCTGTTTCTTGACGCGAATGGCAAATCCCTTGCTCCATCACTTCAACAGCTGCCGTTTCATGTCATTCACCAATCGATGATTAAAGAGTATGAAAATCAATCACTGAATGTTCTGGTTGATCAATTGCGTGTCGACCTCATTGTGCAACCCAAACGGAGTAATGAAGTGGCGGAGAAAAACGCAGACGTCACAAACCTGGGGCTGCCCGTGCTTACCATCTAAGTAGCATATAACCATAGTTCCATTCAGTTACCTTCACTATATACTATATATTTATGTTACTTAAGAAGCATATACCGTGGACCTATATTCTGGGGAAGATCAAATATGAGATTGCAGCCGTTGCGATCTATGCTATAGCGTTCGGGTTATGGCACGAAGATCTAAACCTGCATCGCATTACAATTCCACTTAGCATTCCCGCCATCATTGGTACAATCATCTCGTTGCTGCTTGCGTTCCGCTCCAACCAGGCGTATGACCGTTGGTGGGAAGCACGCATCATCTGGGGATCGATCGTTAATGATTCCAGAACGTTGATCCGTCAAATGCAGTCGTTCATTAATGACCCTGAGTTTTCGGTAACAGTCAGCAAATTCACAGACAACTTTACCAAACGGCAAATCTTCTGGAATTATAGTTTGGGACAAATGTTGCGGAATCAAAATCCGCTGACGCGTGCTGAAGAATATCTTTCTCAGGAAGATCTTGCGTTTGTAAAGAATCATGTGCACATACCTAACGCGTTGCTGTTGCTGCATGCACGTGACCTCAAGTATCTTTTGGAAGAAGGACTACTGAATCCATTTCAACAGGTTGAACTTGATAAAACCCTTACACGCTTGTGTGATGCGATGGGAAAATGTGAGCGTATAAAAAATACTGTTTTCCCAACAACGTATAGTCTATATATAAACTTTGCACTATACCTGTTCATTCTGCTGGTGCCGTTCGGGCTTACCGAACATCATGGCAGTATCCTGGTTTCACTGGTAATCCTGATCTCGGCCGCATTTTTATTCATCGAAAAAATGGCCATTCACTTACAGGATCCATTTGAAAATAAAGCTACTGATACACCCATGACATCGCTTGCCCGCACTATAGAAAGAGACCTTCGTGAAATGATTCGTGATTACGAATACGCACATGCAAACAGCAAACCCAAAGTGCTGGATGGTCATTTTTATGTTCTCTGAAATCAGATGCTGTTAAAACGTATAGAGGTTACTGGTATAGTTCCAGTAACCTTCTGCGTTGATAGCTAACCGTCTCTTTCATCTTTGCCAGTTTACCTTTCACGTGGCTCAATCTTAATCGTGTTCGGTAAAGTTGTTCATTCTTTCGTTTCAGTTTTTCCTGAAGTATAGCAACCACTTGCAGCAGATGTTCTTTATCAAGTTCCGACAGGTTTTCCATTTTCATTTCCGGTTTGGATTAAAATGAAATTGTTTTGTCCATGAAATTTATGCTCATGCTATACCGGTTCAATAAGTCTGAGCCTAATATACCCGCTAATCTGATCTGCTCATCGCGTTGAAGTATAGAGGCAAACTCCCGCATATCTTTACTCCGGAAGCCATGGTATTTAATGGCGGTACTACCGATCTCGAGTATACATGTGTTTACGTGTCCTATATTGGATGTGCCGTTAAAACTCATCACCTCGGTCATGGCCTGTACATCGTAGTTCACCACCGAAAAACCAAAATGGGCTGCCTCCGATTCATTGAGTATAGATACAGAGGCGCCTGTGTCAATAATAAAAAAAGCGTTTTTGCCATTGAGCTTCGCTTTCACTACCGGTATCCTGCCCACCGTATAAAAATTAACCGATTGAACAGGGGACTCTGTTTTCATCAAAGGAACAGGCGCGCATGAACATACTATCAACACGAGTATACCAATAGGCATGCACGTATGGTATAGATTCTGTAGAGGTATAGCTTTGTAAATCATATACCAAAGGAGATCACTTTATAAATACGATGCTGGTTTATTAGATTACCAGCAGGCGCAGACGATACTTGTCTTGAGTAATCATATCTATAGCTTTTGTCATACGGTACCTGCTATTAGTAAGGTACAGACGTTGTTTGTCTAAAAAGCCTCATCCATTCCTGAAAAAATAACGTATTTCAATGTATGCCCTTCCATGATGAACCTTGGGAAAAGAGAAATCCGATCGAGGTTTCCGTAAGCCCGGCCTTGTTACTGCAAAGCCGTATTACTGCGCACGCCATCTTTTGGCTCTGCCTGATTGTATATGAAGGACTCATCGCAGGCATGGTCGATGATCTGTATCTTCAACGTGTCACTACTTCCTTCATCGAGCTTCCGGTGAAGATGGCTGCAACGTACTTCACGCTATATATACTTATTGATATGCTTTTAGTACATAAGAAATATAGCCTCTTCCTGTCTTTGCTTTTTCTTTCCATGATTTTCTTTGGAATTCTGGCACGTATCGTGGCTTATTACACGATATACCCGATGTACTATCCCATGGCTACAAACGTTCCCCTATTCTTTCTGCCTAAAATACTCATCACTATCTTTAGTATATATTCACTGGTAGCCATTGTTGCTTCATTTCACCTGATCAAGCATTGGTATAATCACCAGCAGGCCTCACAACGTCTTCATCAAACTGCACAGCAATTGGAAAAAGAAAAACTGGCAGCAGAACTCAAGCTCTTGAAATCGCAGATCAACCCGCACTTTCTTTTTAACACACTAAACAATTTATATGCATTAACCTTGCAGCATTCACATAAAGCACCTGAGATGGTTTACAAGCTCTCGCAGCTTATGAACTATATGCTATACGACAGCAACCAGATGGAGGTGTCACTTCAAAAAGAAATACAATACATCCAGAACTATATAGACCTTGAGAAGGTGCGGTATGATACGCGGCTTGATGTTTCACTAAATGTATACGATGTGCCCGATACCATTCACATTGCTCCCTTGCTGATCTTGCCATTCGTTGAAAACAGTTTCAAACATGGTGTAAGCAATCAACTTTCAGGTGGATGGATCCGTATTGATATACTGATACAAGAGAATACACTTGTATTGAAAGTCGAAAATAGTAAAAACATTTTTCCGCCAGAAGATAAGCCTGTATCTGGAATAGGTTTGAAGAATGTACGCAAACGTCTTGATCTCATTTATGCCGATTGCCATTCGCTCCAGTTGCTGGATGAGGATGAGACATACCTGGTGATCCTGAAGATAACTATTCCGGGAATCTGTATGCGAAAGAGACCCTATATAACGGACCAATATATACCAGCATGATTAAATGTTTGATCGTTGATGATGAGCCCCTCGCCCGGCAATTGCTGGAGTCGTATGTATCAAAAATAAATGGACTTAGCCTTGTCAAGAGCTGCGGGAACGCCATTGAAGCTTTTACCATATTGCAGCAAAAGCATATAGACTTGATATTTCTGGATATCCAAATGCCTCAGATCACGGGCATTGACTTACTCAGATCGCTTAAAGATCGGCCGCGTGTAGTGCTCACCACTGCCTATCGCGATTATGCATTTGATGCGTATGACCTGGATGTAGTCGATTACCTGTTGAAGCCTGTTTCTTTTGAGCGTTTTTTGCGCGGCATCAGCAAAGTATACCAACTGAAACATCCTCTGGATGAATGCATACAGGATGCCTCACCACTCGTTAAATCATTTGAAGATGCCTATATATATTTTCGTGAAGACCGCGAAATGATCAAAGTATATCTGAATGAAATCCTATACATTGAAAGTCTCCGCGATTACGTGCGCGTAAAAACAACACAAAAACAAATCATTACCTACCAAAAAATAAGTTACCTCGAACAAAAGTTACCGGAAGGAAGGTTTGTCCGCATCCATCGGTCTTTCATTATTCCTGTTGATAAAGTCTCATCGTTTACATCTACCACAGCCCGGGTCGGAACCATGGATATTCCCATTGGTCGAAACTTTAAAAATGAAGCCATGAAGATTTTAACTAAAAACAACGTGCTTCTTTAAAATTCCAACCTCATAATTGCGTTCATTAATACGATTGCATTGCTAATCGCTGAAAATCAGGCTCGTATTGCTTTCATAGTGACCGACAACATCGTATCTTATCTAAACAGACGTGCAGGATTTAAAATATTGATGATTTGTCTTTACTAATTATATTAGTTTTAATAGCATTGTATCGCTAATCTAGTTAGACACAAAAACCCCCTCAACCTTTATTTTTTAGACTATGCAAAACTCCGTTAATGTAACCTCCTCCACCGAGTGGACTGAAGAAAACATCGTTGATCTGGTTCGTAAAATTCGAAATGACCTTATTAAGGATTTTTTGGATGAACGTTTCCTGAAAGACTATATATCGAATAAATATGCCGTGAAAGAACTGTCGGCTGTAAAGATTGAATTCATTAAACGTGAGCTGAAAGATTTTCTGATTGCACCGGTGAATAAACCGCATTACAAATCAATTGTAGATCAGATCAAAGAAACAAACTCAGCATCACTCTCAGAAGGAAAGGAAGAACTCTTTTATAATGAGGTCGACCTGATCCTGAAAAAGTATATTTACTAAGACTGATCTTCTAAGTATAAGTCTCCCTAAGTATAAATTATAATTAAACCCAGTGAGAACCAGGTGATCATTTCGATTAGCCACTCGACTTTACTTATTTTCTTACTCGATTCCATACTCGTAAAAGTTTGATCTGCTTAGGATCCTAACATTTATATGCCAGTTCCCCGGGATTAAAAACAGCCATTATTTTACGATATCTTTAGAAAATATGAGGCGTGATTTGGACAACCTCACCAAATCACGCCTTGATTTGACGTAAAGCCTGCTCACTTGCTTTCAGGATTTTATCAATCTCAACATTATTTATAGCGTTGGATATAAACATGGCTTCATACTGGGATGGCGCCAGGTAAATTCCCTGCGACAACATCGATTGGAAGTATATAGCAAACTTTTGGGTATCGGATGTTTTTGCCGTATCGAAATCAATAACGTTGGCATCAGTGAAGAACAGTGTAAACATGGAGCCTACCTGGTTAATTGTAAACTTCTGCCCCGCTTTTGCTATTTGATCCCGTAAACCTTCAACCAGCTTCGTTGTGGTTTGGTTGATTTGATTATATACTGCTGGATTTGATTTGAGGTATTTCAGCATGGCCAATCCTGCAGCCATCGCCAATGGATTTCCGGAAAGCGTACCCGCCTGGTATATAGGACCTAATGGAGAAACATAGTCCATAATTTCTTTCTTACCACCATACGCACCTACCGGCAATCCTCCGCCTATAATTTTGCCCAGCGTAGTCATGTCGGCTTTCACATTATATAGTTCTTGCGCACCACCCAACGCCAGTCGGAAACCCGTCATCACCTCATCAAAGATCAATACGATGCTATGTTTATCACATAGCGTACGCAGTCCTTGCAAATATCCAGGCTGGGGCACAACACACCCCATGTTACCCACCACCGGTTCAAGAATGATCGCGGCTATCTCGTTCTTATTTTCATCGATGATCTTTTCAACAGCAGATATACTATTGAACGGAGCGATCAGTGTATCCTTGGCTGTACCTTTTGTAACGCCAGGGCTATCGGGAGTTCCGAATGTCATGGCTCCACTTCCGGCTGCAATCAAAAAAGAGTCTCCATGACCATGATAACATCCTTCCATCTTTATGATCTTGTCACGACCGGTATATCCGCGTGCTACACGAATAGCAGACATAGTCGCTTCCGTGCCAGAGTTTACCATTCTGACTTTTTCAACCGAAGGCACAATGGAACAAATCAACTCGGCCATTTCAACTTCACGTGCAGTTGGCGCACCAAACGAAGGTGAATTCACCAACGCTATTTTCACAGCCTCCTCTACTACAGGATGAGCATGACCTAAAATCATCGGCCCCCAGGAATTGATCAGGTCTATATATTCCTGATCGTCTTCATCGTACAAGTAAGCACCTTTCGCACGCTTCATAAAAAGAGGGTTCCCTCCTACTGCACGAAACGCACGCACAGGAGAATTTACGCCTCCAGGAATATATTCTTTTGCTTTTTCAAAAAGTGATTTGCTCTTATCGTTAGACATAAGATCTGATGTTAGATATATCTAATATATACTTTGGAATTACAGACGTAAATCCTATCGCTTATCTACCAAAACCGCTCCGCCATTTTTGAAGCGAATGAATGGTATCAATTGATTGTCGCGGCTGAATTGATAGTTAAATCCTTGTGTGAGGTAGCCGTTGATGGCTTTCTCTTTATTCATACCATCCTGAAAGTATGCACCGTTTTTCTTTAACTGATTTCCGGTAAAGAGCATAAACTCATATCCCATCTTTGAATATAGCGAAGGTGTACGTCCGTGAACCTTGATGAATTTACGAATAAAGGCAGCAAGATGAGGATTGTTCGGGAGCGATATATTCGGCGCTATAAAGGCAACCGGAAGTGCACTATATTTATCAAGTTCCAATGCGGTTTGCTCAAGCCAGTCTTCAGAACCCAATACCGTTACTGTATCTCCGCGCGTATCCACGGCACCCAATACTTTGGTATATATCAACGCATCATCCGAGGCTACAAATACGCCTCCGAGGCTATCTTTACGAAGCGTGAATTGCTTGGCATATTTATACTCATCGTACTCGGTAGCGGTAGCCAGTGTACTTACGATTTTAGGAAGAGTCTCTTTTGTGATTCGATGCGAGCCCAATACTTTCAAACCTTTTTCACGGGCCTTGTCAACGAATGTAGCCGCGAGTAATGAATCTCTGCGCGAAGTACCATAGAATACAATACAGTTTTTCTTGCGCGCATGCGAAGCCATAAACTCACCCGACTTCTTGCCCATCGTTTCAATGGAGGGCTGGTATAGGAAAGCATACGGATTTGTTCCGATTACATCGCTGTTGTTGGAGAAGGGATTGAATACATTGATCTTGTTCTCAAGTGAAAAATCCTGGATGGGCTTATTCTCTTCGGGGAAGAAAGGACCAACGAGTAAATCAGAATTCTTTAATTCGTCAGTCTTTAACAGTGTCTTGATTTTCTCTACACTTCGGTCTGTATCATAGGCACGCAGGCTGATCTTGATATTCTGTTTTGCCAATGTATCGGCAGCGAGTTTCATGCCTTCATAAAAATCGAGCACGATCTGATTGCGCTTACGGCCCGGAGTCGGGTCCAACGTATTTACCATGAATGGCAATAGTACCGATACCGCATAGGTATCTTTATATATAGTCTTGGGAGTTTCAGGAAAATAATCGGAACGCTTCAGGTTATATTGCGTGATCATCGACTCCAGCATGGTACGACTATCTTTATTAGCCATGTCTTTTGCAAGTGCACCGACAAGCGCCTTACCTATAATTTCATCTTTGGGATATTCTTCACGCATCATCTTCAGCGTTTCAATATCGGTGATGGGCATGAGCGCTTTTGTTTTCAAGGCGTTGATCTCTTTCTCCATCTTTTTATCCTTGATGGAAGAAAGGATCTTAAGTCCCTGGAAATAATCTTTACCGTCCAGGTATATCTTACCCAACCAGAAGTTTACTTCATCCATTTTATCCCAGTTAGGATGCAGCGATTTCAATTGGTTGAACATGTCTTTCGCTACAGCCATATACCCTTGATTGTGCGCAGCGAGAGCATAGTAAAAAGAAGCGTATTCAGAATACTGATTGTTTGCCGCGTATGGAATCAACGGCTTGAAACCTTCCATCGCGAGGTTGTATTTCCCTTCACGGAAAAGTTGCTTCGCATTGAAGAATTGCTGATTATAATTAACCTGCGCAAATACAGTAACCGGGATTAAAAACGCCAGACAAACAATTAGCTTTTTATGAATCATGCTTTTTTTCTTCTTTTAAAGTATAGTACAGGAATAAACATCGATACAGGTATATATTTCAACTGAATGAGACACTAACCTGGATACAAAACTTATTCCCACTCAATGGTAGCCGGTGGCTTCGAGCTGATGTCGTATACTACACGGTTAACACCTTTAACTTTATTGATGATATCGCTGGATACATTCGCCAGGAACTCATACGGTAAATGTGCCCAGTCGGCAGTCATCCCATCGGTACTGGTTACAGCACGAAGACTCACCACGCGTTCATAGGTTCTTTCATCTCCCATTACTCCTACCGATTGTACCGGCAGCAACATGGCTCCGGCTTGCCATACTTTATCGTATAGCCCATGTTCTCTTAATCCGCCTATAAAAATGCTATCAACTTCCTGTAGTATTCTCACTTTATCAGCAGTGATATCGCCGAGTATACGAATGCCAAGACCCGGGCCCGGAAATGGATGACGCCCTAGAATTGCAGGATCTATACCTAATGTTTTTCCTACAACACGTACTTCGTCTTTGAAAAGCGTATTCAACGGCTCCACCACTTTCAGTTTCATCTTTGCAGGCAGACCGCCTACATTATGATGCGACTTAATGGTAACAGAAGGACCTTTCACGGAAACCGATTCAATGATATCGGGATATATAGTTCCTTGTCCGAGCCACTTCACGTCCTGAATGAGGTGAGACTCTTCATCGAATACATCAATAAATGTTTTACCAATCGCTTTGCGTTTGTCTTCCGGATCGGTAAGATCTTTTAATGCTGTATAGAATTTATCTTTTGCATCAACACCTTTAATGTTAAGGCCCATATGCTTGTAAGAATCCAGTACTTGCGCAAATTCATCTTTCCGGAGTAGTCCGTTATCAACAAAAATGCAATGGAGATTTTTTCCGATTGCTTTATGAACAAGTATAGCAGCCACGGTGGAGTCAACACCACCGGAAAGTGCCATCACGACTTTATCATTGCCTAATTTTTTTGTCAGATCAGCAACAGTCGCTTCTACAAATTGATCGGGGGTCCAATCCTGAGCACACTTACAGATGTGTACTACAAAATTACGGAGCAGTTCCTTGCCTTGTATAGTATGTGTTACCTCCGGGTGAAACTGGATCCCGTAGACTTGTGTGCCTTTTACTTTATAGGCCGCTACCTTCACAGAAGGTGTAGCCGCTATAATTTCAAATGTATCTGGTACGGAAGCAATCGTGTCGGCATGGGACATCCATACCTGGCCATCAATAGCGATCTCTTTCAGTAATTCGTTGTGATGATCTACCGTAGTCAGTTTTGCGCGACCATATTCGCGGGCGTGAGATGGCAATACTTGCCCTCCGCTTTTATGCGCGATGAGCTGCGCACCGTAACAAACCCCGAGTACCGGCAGGTTTCCGAACTGTTTAATATCAACATCCGGTGAACCCTGATCGCGGACGGAGCATGGGCTTCCCGAAAGGATAATGCCTTTAATGTCAGGCGTGATGGTTGGAATTTTGTTAAAAGGGTGGATTTCGCAGTAAACATTGAGCTCGCGAACTCTGCGGGCGATTAATTGTGTGTACTGAGAACCGAAATCTAAAATCAGTATCTGTTGCGACATGGTGCAAAGATAACCCGAGATTTTTTCGGTGGAAGAAGGAAATCGAATAAAGCGTGAAAAGCTGTCTACTTTTACGTTATCCGGTTGCCGACTGTAGTAACAAGCTTCAGCCTGTCAGTTGTTTTTAGCATCTATACAGGCTGAAGCCGGTTGAAATCCTGAAATGAATCAATACCGATTCATCACGATCAGACCGATTTGGAAACCAATCGATGAGAAACGGTCGTAGTTGTAGCTCTCGCTTTTATTTGTTGAGTAATCGTAATGGACAGCAGCCATGGCACCGAGCCCGCGGTTTCTTGTAAACTTCACCAGGATGCCAGCTTCCGGTCTCGCCAGAAAGCCCCACTTCCGTTCACTATTCGAATATATATTATAGTACTGAACGTATTCATTGTTGTTTGCACCAACACCAAGGCCAGCATATGGAAATACCCGTTCGCCTTCGCCCAGCGGAAAGTAATATTGAGCACTTACAGTTACACCATATTGGTAAATATAGTTGAAGTAGTCGGTGGTGATTGCTCCGCCTTTACCCTCAAAAGTTTCCGTTGGCTTATGTGTATTGAAGCTTGTCCAATTCGCGTCAATGCCTAATGAAAGACGACTGCCCTCGGTGATGAACGCCCTATACCCTATACGTCCACCCCGTGCACTGGTACCATCAACCCACTCGGTGTTAGTAAGCGGTTTGTTTACATCCAGCGCGAGATAGAAGTAATTGTTCTGTGCCTGCAATGCCTGCACTGTGAAAAGCGAAATTATAATCAGCAGGTATTTCATGGCTGTGACAAGTTTAAGTAAGATGATTGCTTGAATGCCTGGTTAACGGCATCAACAGATTGATCCAGTTGATTCACAGCATTAAACAAGTCGCCCATATAGGCATTCCAGATTACTTTATACTTCTTGTTCGCTGCTGCGTTTTTGAGGTCAACGAACTCCACCACGAGTGAGCCGGTGTTATAGGCATACGTCTGTACATAAGGATAGTAATAGTACCCACCATAACCATAGTATCCGGAATACGAATAGTTTGGATAAATAACCTGTTGAAAAAGATTCAAATCTTTTACAGCATATACATTTACCCCTATATCCGGACTTTCATTAAAGCCTACCCGATTATACCCCAGGGCTTCCATATTGTCTTCCACGGTTTGCAATACTTTGCGTGGCAATTCATACTGAGGCGATGTACGGATCGAGTCATTAGCATCGGTGTTGGACACAAAACCGATGGTATCGGTAGGTAATGAATAAGTAAGATACGAACTGAAGTTGGCGGTGGTGTCATAATTTGTAGTGACAACCATCTGATCCAGCAAGTCATACTGCTCTGGTTCCGGATGACACGACCAGAGTGCCATCACGATCAATACACTTCCCAATAAATGTCTCATGAGCGTTTGGTTTTTGAAAATAAAACACGACTGGAATGATCTAAATTATCATTCCCTCAGGGATTAGACACCGGAAGAATACAATTGGTTTAAACAGGATCAGCTCAAAATTTGGCCGATGCCAAACAGCAGCACAAACACCAATGTAGAGAGCGCCATTTGTTTGAGGTATGGATCAAGCTCGTGAGACGGTTTACGACTTACGGCCAAACCATTTTTGATAAAAAGCGGAGCACTTGCCAGGAAAAGAAATTGCCAGAATGATGTATAGGTAAGCACGCAATATAGCACAGCACAAAGCAAGCCCATGATGAGCAGGAACCAATGGTATATAATTGCTTTCTCTTTACCAATGCGAACCGGGATTGAGAATTTTCCTGCTTTGAAATCAGATTCTATATCACGGATGTTGTTAACATTCAGCACTGCAATAGAAAACAGACCACAACTTAATGCGGGCAACAACTGGTATACGGTGAGTTGTTTTGTAAACAGGTAATACGAACCCATCACCCCTACCAGCCCGAAGAATATCAAAACCGAAAAATCTCCTAGACCTATATATCCGTAAGGTTTCCTGCCCACCGTATAGGCAATGGCCGCTATGATGCTCAGTACACCCAGACCGAAAAAGAAAAAGATGGCACTCCAGTTAACACCAAATGAAACGAGGAGAAGAGATATACCGCTGATCAAACAAAGTATAACAAATATAATGACGGCCGTACGCATTTGCTGCGCAGAGATAGCACCACTTTGCACAGCACGCGAAGGCCCCTTACGCTCCACGCTGTCAGCACCATGAATAGAGTCGCCATAATCATTGGCAAGGTTGGAGAGCACTTGCAGGAAAATGGTTGTGGATACACAGAGAAGAAAAATATTCCATTGAAATGCACCGGCAGCAGAAGCGAGAAAACCTCCCATAGCAATACAGGAGAGTGCCAACGGCAATGTGCGTAACCGGAATGCTTGGAGCCAGACTTTTGTATTCATGCAGACACAAAAGTATACTTTCGGCTTTTCAGTGACCTATAATTAAGGCAACTATTTTTCCGGAAACGCCTATAATTATTGGATGATCTTGCTAACGATCTGATCATCCAGCGGTTTTACTTTCGATCCGAAAAACCCTACTACATTTCCGTTTTCATCGATCACGTATTTGCAGAAGTTCCAGGAGGGAGCATGACCAGATTTCGCTTCAAGCCACTGGTATAGCGGATGTTGATCGTTGCCCTTCACAGAGATCTTTTCAAACATCTGGAATGCTACGCCATAATTCTTTTGACAAAAAGAAGCAATCTCTTCGTTGCTACCCGGCTCCTGCCATAAAAAATTATTCGCAGGAAAACCCAACACCACTACTTTATTACCATACTGTTCATGCAGTTTTTCAAGATCAGCGTACTGCGGGGTATATCCACACTTGGAAGCAGTATTTACGATCAGCAATTTCTTGCCTCTATATTGATTGAAGTCTATATCCTGCCCGTCAAGCGATTTCATTTTGAAATCATAGATCGAACCACTGGCTTGCTTCGGCTTGCCACCGGATATAAGTTTTGAAGAAAGAAACGCCACTAATCCCATCGTACCTGCGATTATAAGAGTTGCCTTAATTAATCTCATCTACTATAGCTTTATCCAACGGATTTACCTTTGATGAAAAGAACTTCACCGTACCATCAGCCTTTACAAGATACTTACAGAAATTCCAGGAAGGCTCACTTCCGGTCTTTTCCTGTAGCCACTTGTATAATGCATGCTGGTCACTGCCTTTCACAGAGATCTTTTCAAACATCTGAAATTTTACCCCGTAATTCTTTTGACAGAACGATGCTATATCTTTATTCGAGCCTGGTTCCTGTGATCCAAAATTATTAGCAGGGAAACCAAGTATAGTTACTTTATCGCCATACTGCTCGTGAAGTTTTTCAAGGTCAGCGTACTGAGGAGTGTATCCGCATTGAGACGCTACATTGACGATCAACAGATTCTTACCTTTATACTTTGAGAAATCGATCGTTTCGCCATCAATTGAATTCAACTTTAGATCATAGATAGAAGTGATGGATGAAATGGTCATAAGCAAGGATAGTATGAGAGCTTTCATAGTTGTTCTTTATTGAGAAACAAACTTATGGCTTTTTTGTTCAAAACGTCAATTATAAAGATACATATATACTTGCTGAAGCCGACCCCAACCGTGTCAGTACTGACACCTCTTTAAATAGCATAGCCGAAGATTTAGTATACGAACTTGATTTTTACCAGATAAAACCGGCAACACCCGTTCGTGTATCCAAATCTTCGGCTGCGGAAGTTAATGGCGCTCTATTGATACGCTGTGTTCTGTCCAAGATTTAAATTCAATTCACGCTCCGTCTGCGGTATCGGGAACAGGTAACGCCCCTCGTCCGGCACGGTCATCATCTCGGTAAGCGCCAACCCGGTGCGGGCATAGTCATACCAGGCTTCGCCCTCAAACATCAGCTCGAGTCTCTTTTCACGTTGCACAACCGTTATAAAACCTTGGAGATCAAATGTACCTTCATCCGGTGTCTCCAGTCCTGCACGATCTCGTATAGCTTTATAGTACTGATACGGTTCTCCTGCCGGCGAATTGCTAACGCGTGCTTGTGCCTCTGCGTAGATGAGGTATATTTCGGAGAGACGTATCACGGGTACATTTTGCGTAGCCGGATTGTAGTTACGGTATTTACCTATATAATAACGGCCATTCTGAAAGTTTAATGTGAAGTCTCTGCGCGTATCACCATCTTCAAAGAATTTATATACTGTATCTTTCGCGAAGAACAACGCAGATCCCGTAGGATTACTTACGGTCGCCAACGGATTGGTTGCCTGTGCATCGAATTGCAATTCAAATATAGCTTCCTGACTATTCTCCGTTAGCCATATAGAGGCATAATCGCTGGTGAGCGTATCGCCTTTACTGATCACCTCTTTTGCAAAGGTAGCAGCTTGCGGATAATCGCCCTGGTATAGATATACTTTAGAAAGCAACGCTTTCGCTGCATACTGTGTGGCCCTGCCTTTGGTCTGGTCCAATGAACTATACGACGCTGGTAAACTTACGGCATCGTTCAGGTCTGCTATAATCTGAGCATATACCTGGCTTGCAGCCGTACGCGACACTTGCAAATCGCTGAGCGATGTAGAAGAAGCTGTAGGAGTTGTAATGAGCGGAACGTCTCCCCAGCTTCTTACGAGATTAAAGTATACCAATGCACGAATAAATTTAGCTTCACGAACGAATTGCGACTTCTTCTCTTCAGATATAGCACCGGTCATTTGCGGAACACTGGCGATAACATTGTTGGCAGCATTGATAGAAGAATACGAAGCTGTCCAGATGTTGAGCACCCATGGATTATCGATACGGATATCGTTCTGTTCGAAGTTTACAAACTCCGGGTAATTATATACATTTTGTACATGACCCGCGGCAAACTCAGGAATAATGATCATCGACTGACCGTAGTACGTGGATGATTCCAATGATCTATAGATCGCACGAACGGCTGACTCGGCACTGGCTTCATCAGTGAAGTATTCTTCTGCTGCAATCTGATCGATCGGTGTTTTATCGAGGAAGTCATCGCAGGCAAAAACGGATGCTCCGGCTACCAGTATGACTATATAGTGAATGATTGTTTTCATGTTATATACGCTCTATGATTCTTAAAAAGTTAGATTTATACCCCCGGTAAAGATGCGTGGCTGCGGATAACTTCCATAGTCAAATCCATATACCAGTCCCGTGTTAGCTCCTCCGGGAGAGGAACTTACTTCAGGATCATATCCACGATAGTTGGTGAATACATGTGCATTCTGGACAGTAGCATATATGCGCAGGCTTTTCAATTTCAGCTTCTCCAATACCGATGTTGGTAAAGTATAGCCGAGTGTGATGTTACGAATGCGGAAGAATGAACCGTCCTCTACAAAGCGATCCGACACAGTAGCATTGTCCAGATCTGCAGGCGTTGGTCGCGGTACGTCCGTTACATCGCCTGGATTTCTCCAGCGCCTGTTCCAATCAGCGGAACCGTTATTACTATCACCGCTTCCTGAAAGAATCGTGAAGAGATTATAGTTGAATATATCATTACCATAAGAGTATTGTCCCATGATGCTGAGATCAAAACCTTTGTATGAAAATGTATTCGTGATGCCTCCGAAGAAATCAGGATTCGGGTCACCAATGATTCTTTTATCAGAAGCAAAATCAGGAGCCCCAACTGATCCATCCGCTTTCGCAAAATCGATCATACCGGTTTGCGGATTTACACCTACCATCTTCCATCCGTAAAAAGATCCGATCGGTAAGCCTTCACGCGCAACGTTCAGGTTACCCAACCCACCATATATATCTCCTTCAGGAAGGGATACAACTTTATTACGATTGAAAGTCATGTTCAAAGATGTAGTCCAACGGAAATTCTCACCCACAAAATTTCGGGTTGTCAGTTCGAATTCAAATCCTTTATTCTGGATCTCCCCTATATTCTTGAATGCGCTCTGGAAACCTGATGAACGTGGAGTTTGTACACTAATCAGAAGATCGCTTGTATTCTTTATATAGTAGTCTGCAAGAATAGAAATCCGGTCATCGAAGAAACCAAGATCAAGGCCTACGTCAAACTGCTCCGTAGTTTCCCAGCCGAGGTTCGGATCTCCCAGGGATGACGGATAGAAACCCGGTGTATTCAGATAGTTACTGCCGGCAGAGTATAAAGTATAGCTGGCATAATTCGGAATATTCTGATTACCCGTTACACCCCAACTCGCACGCAGCTTCACATTGCTTACCGATTTAACATCTTTAAGAAAAGACTCCTGCGAGATACGCCACGCAGCAGCAAACGATGGGAATGTACCATAGCGGTTGTTCGAGCCAAAGCGTGATGAACCATCGACACGTAAATTTGCAGTTAATAAATATCGGTTCTTGAAACCATAATTTACACGTGCAAAGTATGAGGCAATCGCCCACTCCTGTACCGTTGCATTGGCTCCCGAGAGCGTTCCTCCTGCAGAGATGACTGGAATATCGTTGCTCGCAAAGTTACTTCTGCGCGCTTCCACGAAAGTATATTTAGATTCCTGGAAAGATATACCACCCAATAAATTCAATGAATGCTCTCCAAAGGTCTTATCGTATGTTAATGTATTTTCATTAATCCAGAGCTGATCTCTTGTACTGCGTGTTGCTCCTATACCTCCCTGACTTACAAATGATTTTATTCCTTTGGGCGGCATAAAGAAGTTCTCATCGATATAGCTCATATCTATACCCCACGTAGTTTTGAAGATGAGTCCTTTCGTGATCTCGTAATCAGCAGAAATATTACCCAGGATACGGAACGTCTCAGCTCTGTTTACGGGCAGTGTTAACATCGCCACCGGATTCTCACGTGCGCTGTTCACCGGATCATATGCAAACGTTCCATCGGCATTATATACCGGAACGTTCGGGGGTGTTACGATACCATTTTTAGTAGAACCTTCTTTGGAGTTCTCTTCCTGTACGCGGTTATTCAAAGCACGCGTCAGGTTTATATTGGTAGAAAGCCTGAGGCGTTCACTTTGTTTATAGTCGAGATTCACACGGCCACTGATGCGGCTGAAATCAGAATTTAAAATTATACCTTCCTGATCGTAATATCCGATGGATGTATAGTACTGCGTTTTATCAGAACCTCCTGATGCTGCAAGTTCATAGTTTTGCATCGGGGCTGTGCGAAAGATTTCATCTTGCCAATCGGTGTTAACATCTGTACGCAAAACACTTTCCGGTACTGTCGTTCCTTTATACTTATAAAAATCCTGCATGTACGATATATACTCGGTGGTATTCATCAGGTCGTACTTTCTTTCCTTAGGCATTTCAGAAACGCCCGCATAAGCATTCACGCTGATATTGGTTTCATTGGGGCGACCACGTTTTGTAGTGATCAGCACTACGCCATTCGCAGCGCGTGCACCATATATAGCTGAAGATGCTGCATCTTTCAGGATCTCAACAGATTCAATATCACTTGGATTTATAGAGGCCAGTATATTTATACCTTGTGTACCTCCTCCGAAGTTAAAATCACTTGCGCCAACAAAATTGGTATTGCTGTTTACGGGTATACCATCGACTACATATAATGGATCGGAACTGGCGTTGATAGATGTTGTGCCGCGTACACGAATATTCACACCTCCACCCGGGCTACCGGAACGTTGCGTTACCTGCACGCCACCCGCTTTACCTTGAATGGCCTGCGTTACACTTGGCAGCGGATCTTTATCAAGCATTTCAGATCCTATAGTAGAAACTGAACTGGTAAGTGTAGCACGATCGATCGTTCCATACCCGATCACAACCACTTCTTTTAATACCTGCCCACCCTCTTCGCTCAACGTGACGTCCAGAGCGCGCTTGTTGTTTACAGGAATTTCTTTTGTCTTAAGACCTACAAATGAGAAGACCAGGATATCACTCGGTGAACTAACTCCTATAGTATATTTCCCTTGCGCGTCTGTAACTGTCCCGATAGTTGTATTCTTTACCAGGACACTTACACCCGGCAACGCTGTGCTGTCATCTCCGATAACGGTACCACTCACCTTGAACTTATCAACGCCTGTGGTATCGGATGCTACGGATGTACTATCGGTGGCAACTGCAGTTGAATCCTGCGCAACGGAGGTGCTATCGGTTGGTGCAGTTTCCTGTGCCGCCGCGGTATCCTGTCGCAACAAAATATTGACGGCTTCGCGTCCGTTTACAGAGGCTATTACCCCGACATATCCTTCGCGTGAAAAAACAAGTGTATCCGTGGAAGATGCAAGCGCCAGTTGATAGCGACCCGTTGAATCGGTTACTGTGCTTCTCTCCGTATTTTGAATCAGAACTTTTACTCCCGGAAGAGGAAGTGTATCGTTTGCAGAGGCAACAAGACCTTTTACCTGAAGACTATCCGATGGAAGATTTTGAGCCTTTCCATGCACCATGATAATCAGACATAGGACACTAACGTAAAGAATTTTATTCATACTCCTACTTTGCTTTTATGATTTTACGCGTTGCATCATAAAGCATAGTACCACGTTGCAAAAAAATTAACCTATTTGTATTGGTATATATTAAAAAATCCTTTAAAACAATTACTGTCAACTGTTTTTTCGTGTTCTAACTTTTTTAAAACTGGTTTTAAAAGTGCTAAATATAGTGAGGCATTCTTCTACACAAGTGTGGTCTATTTGCAACGTTTGGGCCAGACAACAATCTACAATGAAGCATATATAGGACACTCGCGCACAAAGTGAGTACGTGATTGATCAAAGAATAATTGTACCTTTATAGCCTACTCATTAACCTGTTAAACACCTTGGTCCCACTTGCGTTCCCTGTTAAAAGAATACTTGTCATCCTGATCGCCACACTGGCCTTGTCACTCCAGGGATGTACACCTGAGAATCAAAAACCTTTACAGCACGTTCATCAATACTTTGAGAGCATCCGAAACAATGAAGCTTTGCTTACGGCTTTCTTTTCGGAAATGCCGAAAGGTGGCGACCTCCATAATCATTTCTCCGGCTCGGTATATGCCGAAACATATTGGAATTATCTGCTGCGAAAAAATCCATGGTTTGATACCGTGTCGCTTGTGTTTGAATACGACAGTATTAAGCGGATCAATAAAAAAGGAGATTACAAACGTTTTATATCGTTGCCAGAGTTGATACGCAAGAACAAACTTCCGGATATGAAGCAGCGTATACTCCAGGTGTGGTCTGTAAAAGATTACGTTGATTCAGAGATCCCTTCGCATAAACATTTTTTTGATTCGTTTGGGAAACTACCGTCCGGTGGATGGAATGAGACAGGCATTGGCTTACAAGAGTTGCAAAACCGGGCACTGCGCGAAAATGTACAATACCTGGAGCTTATGATCAAAGGTGTCCCATCGGATATAATGCCCGAGAATGCCGATCGCTATACTTCACTTCTTAAATTAAAGGAATATACAGATACGGTGGCGCTTCGTCCGGTACTGGACTCCCTTACTCAAGCATTCAGGAAAAAGCAGCTTTCAAAAGACGTTGTGAATTTTAACAGTATACTTCTGTCTGTTCACAACAAGTTTGTACCCGATAACAACGCAGTCACTATACGCTACCAGACGTATGTGAACCGGAGAGCCGAGCCTGTAAAATTCTTCAGAGACCTGCTGCTCGCATTTGAGTCCGCACAAACCAGTCCGCTGGTGGGTGGCATAAACATCTTATCACCGGAGCACGGCGATGTGTCCATGCGTGATTACAAGTTACACATGTATATGTTCCGGTACTGCAGCCAACTTTTTCCAGAGGTAAAATATTCCATGCATGCCGGTGAGCTTACGCTTGGGCTTGTTAAACCCGAAGACCTGACCTTTCACATCCATGATGCTATCTATATAGCGGGGGCTAATCGTATTGGCCACGGTGTAGATATGGCATACGAAACTGATGCCCTGACGTTACTCCAGTATATGCATGATAAAAAAATAGCTATCGAGATCAACCTCTTTAGCAATGAATTTATTTTGAAAGTAAAAGACGACAAGCATCCCATCACGCTCTATAAAAATGGGAATGTACCGATTGTTATTTCAACGGATGACGCGGGCATTTTACGAAGCAACCTGGTTCACCAATATGTATTGCTGGCGAAGCGGTATCCACAAATTTCGTATGCCGATATCCGGACTTTTATCCTAAACAGTATAGAGTATAGCTTTATTAAAGACCAGGCGTTAAAAGATGCCCTATATACCTCTGTCAAAACAAAGTTAGAATCGTTCGAAGAAAAGATCATAAAAAACACCAGGCTTCATTCCACGAAAGTGTAATACAAAAACGATCATGAATAACAGCTCCGCTATACAAGACCTGCTCAACGCTCTGCTCCTGCTTCCGGAGTATGCGTTGTGGCTTCTCTTCCTGATGGAGAATATTGTTATTACAGCCTCTGTTCTGGTAATTGGATCAGCCTTGCAAAGGAAGTACGCCAAAGTTCCGGTGAAACCCTATACCTATACTTCACGTGAGTGGCTGCTGTGTGCAGTTACTAATATATTGAATACAATAATAACCTATGCCGGGTTCTGGCTTTGGAAAAACGGATTCATTATAATTGAGATGAACGCGTCTCTATATATAATATCAGATTTCATCATTCTTTTCCTCGCCATGGATCTGCTGATGTATATATTTCATTACATGATTCACAAAACGTTTTTATACAAAGCGATGCATGGCTTGCATCACCAGGCGGTGGATCCAAAGCCAATCGATCTTTTTATACTGCACCCAATAGAAACGATCTGCTTCGGAAGTCTGTGGCTTATATTACTACTGGTATATCCTTTTAGTATCCATGCGATCATTCTATACCTCACGATAAATGTACTCTTTGGAATGCTTGGGCATCTTGGACTTGAGCCGCTACCAGACAGATTCCGTAGCAATGCTTTCCTGAAACATCTCGGCACCTCCACGTTTCATCACCAACATCATCGGGATGTACAGTATAACTTCGGATTTTATACTACACTGTGGGATCGTCTTTTCGGGACGCTGCAGCGTTCCGATTAAATATATACTTATTATCCCTGGTACGGCCCCTTCGTTTCACCCCACCCCCATGCAGGCATAGGTTCATCGGCCTTCACCGGGTTCTCTGCTATATTTGAATTGATAACGGCAATGCGACTGCCCCACTCAAGATATCCGACGAAGGAAGATCGAAACTCAGGATCATCGGGCAACCCGACTTCATCGGCTGTTTCCAGTAACAATGCGATCCATCGCTTTCGTTGTACATCACTAAGATTTTTACTTATATGATGTCCTACCATTGTCGCGTGACTTCCGCTATCATTTTTACTATATAGCTCAGGACCACCAAAAACTTCTGAAACAAAGTGCGCTACATGTGTTGCATGCTTTGGCGACATATTCTTGAAGACTTGTGATAGCATTTCATCGTCCGCTACCTTCCGATAAAACGTTGTGAATAATTTCTCGAATGCTTCGCGGCCACCGGCCCATTCAAAAAGTGTTGGAACAGGTTTGTTCAGCTTTTCTTCCATGTTGTCGTTGTGCTTTGGTAATGCTTCATTTCTTCGATGGCATTGTAAAATGGTCTTACCAAATTAAAAAAAGATTTGAACTCCTGACTATTCCTGAATTTCTGAAGATGATCATCCATGGACGTCCAATGAATCCTTACAATATAATGTTGTGGTTCTTCAACACCATGAATGATTTCGTAGCCGGAACAATATGGAGATGCTTTTAAAAACTCTCCTGCTTTTGCATAGGCTGTTTCAAAATTCGCTTTCTGGTCAGCAGAAATTTTATACCGGATAATTTCGATTGATTCATCTTTCGTCATGCCATTACTGTTTTGTGAAAATGAGTTCCAACTGATCATTGTCAACGCGAGGATGCATAATATTTTCATAGCTTTGTTTTTAGCAAATGTGTCGCGTACGATTTCAGAAGTCAATACCTTACCAATAAGTAAGCCCATTTATGATACAACTTCATGAGAGAACATATACCTGTCCGGTAGACGTAACGTTGGGTCTGGTAGGCGGAAAATGGAAAATCCTTATTCTTTCACACCTTCATCAATTCCATCGTAAAGGGTTTAGCGAGATCCGGAATAATTTACCAGGAGTCTCTGAAAAAATGTTGATGCAACAACTGAAAGAACTCCAGCGCGACAACCTGATCGACAAAGAAGTGCTTTCTCAAAAACCATATAGGGTAGAATATTTCCTTACAGATCAAGGCAAAACATTATCGCCTATGTTTGATTTCATGAGTACCTGGGGAATCGATTATCTCAAAAAAAATAATATAGATTATCTGAAGGATCAGAGCCTGTATAAATAATTATAACATCTATACCTTAAAACCGCCAGGTGATCTCCGGGACCACCACAAAACTTCTGGTTAGCCCATCCGGACGTACATCACGAACAATGAATGGTATACCCGCAGAAAGACCCATCGATAGCTGCTCCGTTATTTTCCATGTTGCCATGCCGGTAACATTTAACGTTACACCCGCTGAACCTTGAATGGCAATCGGGTTATCACTTACACCGGCATCTATATAGGTATCTTCTCCAAGGTGATATATACCCAGGGCACCACCCGTAACCGACAATCGCTTTGTTACCGGAAGTCGATAAGAGACACGTAACAAAACATCGCCTTTGCGATCAAAATGTCTTGAAGGCGGATACTGGTGAGCATCAGCACTGTTCCAGGAGGCAGGCAGAAAATTATTTTGGTTAGTGCCTGATATAGGCTGTTGCCAACCGGCAGCAAATTGCCAGGTGTCATTGGTTATTGAGCCCCCTGCAATCACGTCAATTGTACCTAAACTACTTTGATATTGCATCGGCAAAGATTTACCTTCAGCATTCAGGTTTCCTGTATTCAAAGGCAGTTTCATTCCCAGTGAAAATGAAGTCCGCCAACTGGATTTTGCCGTGAGTATATATGTACCGGATAGAAAAACATCGCCGAACCCGGTGGCCTCTCCTAAATTTCCTGAAGCATAATTTGCAGTAAGCTTTGCTTGCGCGGACCACTTTGCAGAAAACTGATGGTCGTATTGTATAGCGGGTGTAAATACAAAAACATTTTCATCTCCGGTGCCAACCGGAAGAAATATACTCAGCCGCTGCTGCTGCAGGGTCGTATCTGCGGATTGCTGTTTCAGATTACCAATAGAACAAAACCCTGCATCGCTACATCCTTGTGCAAGACTAGTCTGCATCGACATTACAGATATACTGAAACAGAAAGCATACTTTAAAACGAACCGCATGGGCCTATACCTCTGTTTTGTTTTTTGTATTATTTCTTTTTGCTCATCGAAACCCAATTTTCATTGGACTTCTTAATCAAGGCTTCTTCATCTTTTAGCCAAGGTTCGAGGGAGTTAAATTTATTCCCGCTAAGGGCATGCGAAGAATTATAGAATAAGTATAGTTTACCATTCGTAATCTTGAATGTTTCAGGATTGATGTTTACTTTCTTCTTTTGTGCACCAACGGCCAACGCACAATATCCATCATACTGCGGCAAATACCGGGTGGGTTGTTTTATAAAGGCTTCCTGATTTTCAATGGTAGAGAAATAATAAATCACTGCGTTATGTGTAGTCTTTATCTTCGGATCACCAGGCGTTGCTTTACCCGACACGAAGTATGCGACTACATCATAACCTCCAATGGCGACCTTATCTTTACCGATAGGGTTCACCTGGCTATATGCAGAAGAACCCGAAAACAGGGATAAAAAAGCAATCGCTACCGTGACGGAAATGAGTTTCATATAAAAGAATTAAGAGTACGTTCGGTTGTAATGTAGTCGAAATATCATCAATCGTGTACCGTGCAGTTGTCATTTACCCGACATACAAATGGATAATCATTAAGTATAACATGAAATTTGAATCGTGTTTGTACCTACTTTTCCACGTTTTCGCCTTTACCTGGTACTACTCAGATTACATATAAATCGGTAGCGCTTCCTGTATCAGTATAACACCCGAAGAAAGGGAAGCAGGCACAAAAGTTTTAGCAATACTATATTCACAAATAGAATATACAAGCTTTCAGGTGTAAATTATAGCACATCAATCTCGGTTAATTCTTATAGTATGAGTAACGCACCAAAAAAAATTGTAGTAGTTGGCGGAGGGTTTGCCGGCCTTAATTTCATTAAACGCCTGGCGAATGATATGCGGTTTCAGATCACGCTGGTTGATAACAATAATTATCATTTTTTTCCACCATTGCTATACCAGGTCGGAATGGCTTTCATTGAACCGTCCAACATCAGCTATCCATTCCGCAGAATGTTTCAGCAAAAGAAAAATCTCCGCTTTCATTTGGGATGTCTTGTACGAATTAATACTGCCGAGAATACCATTGAGACGGAACGCGATATACTACCATACGATTATCTTGTGTTGGCGTTAGGTACGGAAACGAATTACTTCGGTATGGAGAACGTGAAGAAAAATTCGTGGACACTCAAAACGATCAACGATGCCACCAATCTGCGAAACCATTTACTGCTGAACATGGAGAAAGCAGTAAAGACTGTTGATCTGGCAGAACGCAAAAAACTTCTCAACGTAGTCATTGCCGGTGGCGGACCTACCGGTGTAGAGGTGGCGGGTATGCTGGCGGAAATGGCACACAAGATCGGCCCGAAAGAATACCCTGAAATAACAGGAGGAAGTTTTCCTATATACCTGATTGAAGCTGGTAAAGTATTGCTCGGACCGATGAGTATCAAGGCACAGGAAGAAGCAACAGCTGTCTTGAAAAAATTAGGGATCATTGTGAAACTCAATACTGCTGTTAAAGATTATGTTGACGGAAAAGTGATGCTAAGCAATGGAGAGGTTCTGGAGACAAACGCTTTGATATGGACCAGTGGTGTTATAGGCCGGGAAGTAAGAGGACTTCCTGCTGAAATATTTGGCAGAGGCCGGAGAATCATGGTTGATGAATATTGTAAAGTAAAGGGCACACAAAATATATTTGCTGTTGGCGATATAGCCCTTCACACACTCGACAAAAAATTTCCGGCTGGTCATCCACAACTCGCACAGGTAGCGATACAACAGGGAAAACTGCTGGCGGAAAATTTCGTCAGGCTATATGAAAACAATTCACCGAAAGCCTTCCTGTATAAAGATCGCGGTAGCATGGCCATCATTTCGAAATACAAAGCGGTAGCGGACCTGCCAAATGCATTTGTGAAAGGATTTTTTGCCTGGGTGGTGTGGCTATTTATACACTTGATCCCTATTGCCGGATTCAGAAATAAAGTAAAGCTTGCCTTTAGCTGGACGTGGTCGTTCATCACAGATGACCCAACCCTGCGACTCATTATCCGTCCCAGACCTGAAGAATTCACAGACCGCGAAAACAAAAAAGATAAAAATATTTACCAGGAGAATCTGGTGGAACGGTAGGCACATATGTACATCAAACTAATTATATACATCACAGATTGTGGCTGAGTTTCTATTTGTATTTTACTTGCTACAATAATATTACATCTTGTGCATCATCTATAGTATAGGAAGATACCTCTGTATATATATTTGTATTTCTTCTTGCTTACTTAATCACAATGGAATGAGTCCTAAAAATATCAGGGTAATGATAACAGGTGTTACGGGCATGGTGGGCGAAGGAGTCCTTCATAACTGTTTACATCATCCCGATGTAACACACGTGTTGGTGATTACCAGGAAGCCGTCCGGAGTGTTACACCCCAAATTAAAAGAAATTATTCACAACGATTTCTACGACCTCTCCCCGATCCGGCATGACCTGGCAGGGTATAACGCCTGCTTCTTTTGCCTTGGTGTTTCTTCGGTGGGAATGAAAGAAGCAGATTATTTTAAATTGACGTATACACTTACCATGCACGTAGCCTCCACGCTGAATGCATTAAATCCTGACATGACGTTCTGCTATATCTCCGGAGCGGGCACTGACAGCAGCGAGAAAGGGCGAAGCATGTGGGCACGTGTAAAAGGAAAAACAGAAAACGACCTGATGAAACTTCCTTTCAGGAAAGTATATGCATTTCGTCCCGGTTTCATCAAGCCAATGAAAGGTCTGACAAGAACACACGCCTTGTATAAATATATAAACTGGATGTTCCCGATAGGTCGCGCCCTATATCCTGCCGGATTTTGCACACTGGAGGAGCTTGCCCAGGCGATGATCAACATTTCAAAACAGGATTATACCAAAAAGGTAATTGAAGGCAAAGACATTATAAAACTGGCAGCGGTTGGATAGTGGTGCTATATATTTAGTTCGGTCCGAATTCCGCGAGAGGTCGCTAACCAAGTTATAAAAATCACGTTTAGATAGCATAAACGTAACCCATCATGCAAAACATAAAGATAGCCTCAGCACAATTCGAAAACAGGAGTGATGACAAAGTATATAACCTGTCGGTGATTGACCGCCTTTCACACCAGGCGGCTTTACAGGGCGCACAAATGATTGCCTTTCATGAATGCTCTATTACCGGCTATACCTTTGCAAGACATCTCTCTAAAGAACAAATGCTTGACCTGGCCGAATATATACCCGAGGGAAAAAGTGTAGCTGCATTAACGGATCTCTCCCGAAAAAACAACATCACTATTCTTGCCGGCTTGTTTGAAAAAGACAGCAATGACAATTTATACAAAGCCTATGTCTGTGTGAATCAAAATGGTTTGGTAGCAAAATTCAGGAAGCTGCATCCGTTTATCAATCCACATTTAACACCAGGCGATCAATATTGTGTTTTCGAATTATATGGATGGAAGTTCGGCATCCTCATTTGCTATGATAACAACATCATTGAAAACGTGAGGGCAACGACCTTGCTAGGCGCCAATGTGATTTTTATGCCTCATGTTACCATGTGTACACCTTCTACCAGACCAGGCGCAGGCTTCGTTGACCCTGCTCTTTGGAAAAACCGTGAAGCCGATCCTACTTCTTTACGACTTGAGTTCGACAGCATGAAAGGAAGAGGCTGGCTCATGAAATGGTTGCCTGCGAGAGCGTACGACAATGCGATCTATGCTATATTTTCTAATCCCATTGGCATGGATGACGACCAACTAAAAAATGGTTGCTCGATGATCATCGATCCTTTCGGAGATATACTGGCAGAGTGTCGCACCCTCGGTGATGATTTTGTTATTGCAACGCTCACGCCTGAAAAGCTCACGCAAGCTGGCGGACAACGGTATATCAAAGCAAGGCGTCCGGATCTTTACAAAGATATTCTCGGACAAGATCATCACTCCGAGCAAAAAGTGGTTTGGCTCGAAATGAAATAAAGAACGTTCTCTCACACGACTTGACAGTAAAACAGAGAATTATCAGGAGGATGTGTCTGAACATTTTTTCGGTATCAAGCTTTGCTTATTTTTGCAGCACTTGATATCCATGGCTCCGTATTTCAATGGATAGAATTTCAGATTCCGATTCTGAAGATGCAGGTTCGATTCCTGCCGGGGCCACAAAAATAAACTGATTATCAACTAGTTAGTATTTTGTTGTGGCAATGTTGTGGCAATTTTATGATTATCTCCTTACCTTGGGATTGATAATCAGTTGCCTTTATGTACCAGTACACGCAAGTCCAATTTGTAAAACGGAAAGACTATTATGATGTAATAGTCTATTATTCTCGTAATGGAGAGAAGTTTAGGCCCTCCACGGGTGTCAAAGTTCTCCACAAGCACCTCACGGCAAAGGGTTCTATTTCATCCGCACATCCTGATCTGGAGAATGATCTTAAAAGAATTAAAGAGGTTCAGGATAAAGTGGAACAGCTTGTTTCAAATTATAAGAATAAGTATGAAGAGAAGCCACCAGTTTCCTGGCTTGAAAAAGAATTCGATAAGCCTATTCAGGATACGCGGAAAGACCTGCAAAATATACTTGGATACTGGCAGCTATACATAGAGGATAAAAAGCTTGTGGTTCGAAATGAGAAGACCATTGGACGAATCAATAATGTAAAGCATACCCTTACCAAGTTTCAGGAAAAGAAAAACCATGCACTTACCTTTGACGTGCTTGATCAAAAATTCTTCAATGATCTTGTTGACTACATGATTAGTGAACATGAACATTCTCGCGGTAAGCAACAAAGTAACGAAGAGTCTGGAATCATACCCATAATAGGCCTGAACAACGACACTACCATTAAAAGACTAAAGGATTTTACCGAATATTTAAAGTACTGTGTTTTGGAACAAGACGTAAGTATAAATCTTGAAAAAGTTAAAAAGTATATCAAGCTGGCCAAACATAAACTGGAAGTAAGGCCCATGAGTAAAAGCCAGAAATGGGAGCTCACATTTACCATTGATGAAATTCAGTTTGCAGTAAATCTGGATTATCATCAACCTGAGTATTGGCAGGCGTTAAGCGCGAATCAAAAAAAGTACCTTGATATATTTATCTTCATGTGCTTGCAAGGCACAGCCCCTATTGATACGAAAGATATTAAGAGAAGTGACATAAAGAACGGAAAGATAGTTAAGGAGAGAAGTAAATCAGGTAATGAGTTTAAAGTAGAATTAGACCCAATTTCTGAGAAAATACTTGAACGTTATGATTACGAACTGAATTTTACCGAGCAAGCGGCCAACGATGAATTGAAGAAAATATTTGTTACTGTTTTAGAGTACTATAGGAAGTATTACGAAGAAACTAATGATGACATCTATGAAATAATCTGTACTCAAAAAATAAAGAAAGGTGATCAGGAATTTTTTAAGATTCAGCACAAAGGACTGTTTGTCGAGCTAATGACCGGACGAAGATCATTCCTTACTAACCTGGGAGAGAAAGCAGATCAGCTTGGATTAAAGGCAGCGATGGATAAAGCCGGTCACACCGTTGTCTCCACTACATTGGGCTATATACACGATAGACAACAAGTAAAAAAGTCAAAGGACAGTTTGTTTGGCATTCATAAGTTAGAAAAGAGTAAAGGTTAATTATAGATGGATTGATTTTTTTTACAAAGCCAGATAGAAATATACTTTGAGTATTCCATTCAAATGGATGGGAAAATATATTCTATATTTTCCCAAAAATATCCAAGCCAATACCTAATGCGATGCCCCAATAAGCTTTCTTGTTGTAATTCCATTGTTTGACATTGTCGGTTAATCCAAAATCAATGCCATAAAATACACCGGCCTGTATACCACGTATGTTTGTTGTTATTCCTGGAGCGATGAAGAAAGCCAAGCCATCTTCTTCATTTTTTATAGGTTCCTCCGAAAGGCTTGTGGAAGTCTCATTTAATGTCACTTTCGAAAAACCTGCGCCTATTCCAAATGACAATCCCTTTACATTTTTCTTTGCTTCAATTCTTCGATTGCGGAATGTCTCCCAGTTGAAATTATAGGAGAATGAAACCCCGGCTTTAAGATCAGTAGTTACCTTACTGTCAATGGTGTCGTTTAATGATTTTCTTATAGCGAATGGAATCGTAATGGCAGACCACTTCCAGTAGGTTCGCCATAGCCGGACATAACTATTTGGTTGGATTTTAATATAGCATGTAGCGTTTAGCGCTGTATTATCGCAATCTGAGAAAGTCCAAGGATCTAAATATAGCTTGTCAGGAGCGTCATTGGTGTGTTTAACTTCACCAGCTTTCCATCTGTTGCCGGGTATACGCACAACTACTTCCTCATTGACCAATATAATTGAGTCTTTAATCAATTGTCGTTGTACGGTGATGTTTCCTATGGTTTCAGTTATCGTACTTCCCCTTTTAACTGTCACTCTTTTTGTTTGTCGTGTATAGTAGACGGTATCCTGATTTTTACGGTATGATCTTATGTGGTATACATTTGTTCCAATCTCTTGCTGTGCCATTGCCGGTAATGCTATGAGTAGCAGGAACACTGTTGAGAGGACATGTTTTCTTGTTATTGTGTTCATATAATTTTTGGTTAGGATAAAATACTATAACAACTCATCACATAGTGAGTATAAAACAACAATATCCTAACCTGGCTAACTGGTTTACTTTTCAGTAACTGAATGGGCAATGTGAATATAGGGAATATTTTAAATAATGAACAACGGTAAAGTCTATTTATTTATCAAACCTGAAACAGTGGAAAATGAGAAATGCTGGGGATTGCCACTTTCTGATAAGTAGTAGTAATTTTTATCCACACGAGCCGACCAGTCATAATTATTAGTTTTCATATTTTAAAATTGAATTTCTTCCTTTTGTTCTTTAATTGAAATTCTCGAACAGCTTCCTTACTGATTCGTTTGATTCCGCCAATAGCTGTTGTTTGAAGTCCATCTAAAACCCAATTTGAAATTGTTCGAACACTTACCCGGTATATATTTGCAATCTCTTGTTTAGTATAGTATATACTGTTTTCTATTGCCGGACTGCCAATTAGAAAGTTCTGTTTAACAAATAGAGACAATGAAAGTATATGATTTTGCAATGAACCAATGAGTCCATCCAACTCTTGTAATGCAATCTTTGAATCAGCCTTCCTTGTTAGGAAGTTCTTTATGTATTGTTCGAATACGGGTAGACTTAACCATTTGGTTGATTGAAGTAATTCTTCGATTCTATTCAGCTCTTTCTGTTCCATCGTGTATCTTTTTACTTTCAAGTTTTTCTTTTGGTATTGAACAGCACCGGCCCCAGATTCTCGGTGATCTTTTCGAGTGAACGACCACAAACATATCCACCCACACCAAGCTCCATCAAATCCCAGATATGTGCGTCTAAAACTGGTGGCGTGATATTAAAGAACGGAACCAACACGTAGTTTGAAAAGATTATAAACATGCACATGCACATAAGCATTGGACGCCAGTTCCGTTGTAACCAGCTTTCCCCTTTTGTTTCGCTTTGTACAATCGCAGATTTACTTTCGAGTAGTTTACCTTCGTAGTCAATACAAGCTCCTTCCATTTTCATCAGAAGCTCTTTATACTTTAATTGTAGCTCCAGTTTTTCATCGGACTTATCGATTCGATCAATCGCATTGCCGATAGAGTCTACTGTTTCCTTTACACCGGCACCGAGAATTTTTGACAAAAATCCTCCCAAGCCCGGCCCTTTGCCTGCTGCATTTGTTTCCATAGATATATAGTTTGTTAAGAGTGTTTCTTTCTGTTTAGTAATGACTTTCACCCGTAGTCATTGAATCGTTAATTAGTGGATATGCCTTTGGTTCAATGCTCGGTTGTTGAGGCTCGCTCCATTGCATACCAAACTGCTCAAAGAAATTTAGTACACTCTTAGGTGCATATCGGTTCTTGGTTACAGTGACTGTACCTTTGTTTACTTCGCCAACAACTTCCGCTAAATGTTCCCAATCTTTACCACCCCTGAAATCACCTGCCTTCGTGCTTTGAAGAATGAAGATGAAAGCTTTATTGGGATGCTCTTTTCGGATAGCCTGGTATTCACCAATCTTTAGTTTAAGATCATTGACTGAATCCAGAATAATAAAGTCGTACATGGACAAATCCGGATCATTCAGATTCTCAGCAAAGTGCAACCTTGACGGACGAGGGTTCAAAAACTCGTTTACCTTCTGTGTCATGGTGGGTGAAGCAAATTCTTCAGAAGACACATATAGTACATTTCCGAAAGTCTCAGCCAGATATTGTGCGAACTTCAATAGCAGTATAGTCTTTCCGTTGTGGGGCCCACCGTGTAACATCATGGTAAAGTTCTTGCCGAGGTTACCAAACAAGGATAGCCAGAAGGAAGTGAAGCGTAACAAGTCAAGTTTGCGCGTTGCCATTTCCTCAGCAGTGAGTACTCCGCTGAGTCCCCGGTTATGCGAGCAGGTTCCTTTACCGCGAGAATCTGAAAAAGTTTTCTTTTTGCATTCCTGTAGTATTCCTTTCTTTTTAAGTTTTAGTGCCTGAGGTCGTTTCATGCGGTATATACTTCCAAGTTCTTTTTTACAGGTACACGATTTTACTATTCCTGCCAGCCCGTTGAGTTCCGATTTGGTGATAGTGAACGTTTCATTATTCTTGCTCTTTCGCAACGTGCTATATATAGCTTTGACTTTATCCGCATAGGGGTCATCGTCTATGATTTTACTATCGAGTGCTTTCTCAATTTGACGAACGAATCTTTCGCGTAAGCTATCGTCCATAGGTTTACCCTGCATACCTATATATCGTTTGATGATATTTAGAGAGGGATAAACTGTTTCTCCGCCTGCAATGGCTACAAATTTGATCAGTTCATCTTCGCTAATCTTCATGCCCGTGTCTCCTTTCATTTTCTTATATATGGTAATTAGTCTTTCCTGTATAAGTTCGATTTGCGCTGCAAAGGGAGACGTTTTACGGATGATCTTTTGAACAATAGATCGCTGCAAAGATTTAATCAAAGAAAGGATACTCTGCGGTGATTTTACTTTGTTATGTAGACCTACAAACCGTTTAATGAATTTAACTTCCTCGCTTATGCGTGCTACATTTTTTGCATATGGTTTCTCCTTTTGCACTTTGCGTTCTTTCTTCTTAGCTTTTTTTTCTTTGTGCGCCTTTGGTTTGGCAGGTCCTTTACTCGCAGGCTTCGGCATTAGTGTTCCTATAAAATCCTCTACTTTCCGAAAGTATAAATCAATAATCCTTTGTATCGTTTCGCTGCCCCTATAGTTGTCCCAAGACGTTCCGTTGCCGGTAACTCTCTCCACATATTCATGTCCCTTTAATAATGTTTCTGGCAACGTATTAATGCCAATGCTTTCTATTTTTGAAAAGTAATTATTCGCGTTTATCATTATGCTGCAAAGTTTAATAGTTCTAATTCAAGCTCTAATGCCAACGCTTCAAGCTCCAGTGTATCTATAGTTATAGATTTATTCTTCGGTTGAATAGCAGTTCCAGGTTTTTGCTGTGCCTGTACCATACGTTTTGGTATATCATTTCTGATGAGTTCATATTGTGTCGGTTTAAGTGAAAGGCTATCGTTTAATTTCTCTTGCAGGACTTCAACGAACCGATCAATTCTATCTACTTCCAGTAAGGCTGTCATTTTATCCGACACTTTCTCAAAGTTGTTTTTATTGACAAGCATGAGTATATCTGAATCGAGATATACATTACCACCTTTGGAACGGGCAGCCGCAACCATAATCTTGAAATGTCCACTTGTTCTCAGGATGGATACACCATTGCTTGTAGTGATGGCTGCACCAGTTATCAAAGAGCGAATGACCTTAATCGCCCTGAACAACGGAACAATGGTCTCTTGCTTTTTACCTTCCTCTGTTTTCCAATATTCCGGCAGAAGTATACCTTTTTTTGTTTCGCCATTGCTAGTGGTATAGTTGACAAGCTTCCCTCTATATTCACTGAATGCCTGAAGCACATTTCCCGTAACAATGTGACGGATTTTTCTATTCACCGTACTTTCCTTTATAGCGCCTTCCCACATGTCAAGCAGATCCGTGTAGTCAGGTTGTGCTATAGTACTACTCGCTCCAATGATTCCATGAATGACTTGGCTGTTGCTGGCAGGTACGACCATATACTTATTGCCATTAGCCAGTGCAAACCGCATGCGTAATGAGCTTGGCGCATAAGGATTCAGTCTTTTTTTGTCGATCATAAAACCAAGAAATATACCGGGTACAGTTCCTGCACCATTGTCAAAAGTGTTTACCGGGTAATTCAGTAATCGCCCAACAAAAAAGGATTTCATGATCCTCTCAATCAAAAACCCACGATTGGTATATAGTTTCTTAATTCTATCCTGTGAATCTATCCGAGCTTTTTCCACTTCTTTTGCCCGGCTGGCAACGGCCTGATCATAGGCATCCTGTCCGTCCTTCTGTAGTATTTTTTGAAGCTTCTTCTCGTTGGGTATTTCTGCATTGAGCTTATCATACTGTGAGACATTATCAAGTAGCTCCCGGTTAATCTCTACTTCTTGAAATGCTTTGTGTTCAGCAATCATTTCCTGCTGTAGCGTTTTCGCATCGTTACCCTGAAGTGAATCCGTTAAAAGTTTATCAATTTCTGTTTTTGTGAATGGTTTCTTTAATACGTTGGCCATGACTGTTTCCAATATACTATCATCACCAAATGCACTATAGCCACCTTTGCCCACGATCACAGGACGTAATGATATAGTCTCAGCCTGTAGGTCCATCGCTTCTACTTCCAGATCATACTCTCCCGATTGTTTCAGGTAGTCCACATGCTCACTATATCTTTCAGATATTTCGATATAGAATTTTTGCTGCATCTCCGTGGATAATACTGCTACGCGTCCTGATACTTTATGGGCAGCATCTTCCTTATCACCAGATTCAAGCGGATAGTTAAGAAGCCCGTTGATTTCAGGATTTTCATTCAGGTATTCTTCTACTACCTTGTCACCATATTTATTCAAGAAATCCGGTACGTCCAGAATTTTGGTCGAGGACTTCTGATTGGAGGTCGTGTTAGCATCCAGTGATTTTAATTTTTTCTGGAGCATCATCATCAAGCGCTTTTCTGCCGGTATAGCAGAGTTCACGTAATCATATATAGGTTTATGCAACTGTCCCGTGCGATTGATTCTACCGCGTTTCTGTACCTCTGTGCTTATGTCAAGTTCAGGCTGTAATACAATCATCACCCGTTGCTTTACTTTTTCCTTAGTTACTTTGGGTGTAACAATGGCATGTGCTGAAGCACCGGTTGAGCCGGACTGATTGATAAGCAATACATCTACTTCGTTGTTATTAAACTTTCGAAAAGCATCGTTGGTATTTTCTCGTTTGCGTGAAAGTACTAGCCCTGTGAAGCTTTTTTTCTGTGAGGGTATATATGGCTTTAGATCACTCTCAGCCACAGTCACGAACATGTCTTCTTCTTCAAGTTCTACCTCGTACTCGAAATCATAACTTCTTGAGTTATCCCGTCCCGGTATGACACTTCCTATCTTTGAAATGAATTTAATGAAGCCAACTTTTCCGGTTGAGGTTTGAATTACTTTATCCCCGTGGGTGTAATTAGATTTTCCTCCGGCTATACCGAGGCTATCATTTTCATGCGCTGCGCTGAATTGAATTTTGTATTTTCTGCCCGTGACTTCCGCAACGGTATATCCTGCGGTTTGAATTTTCTCAATGATAATATCAATGGGAGATATAGATATACCGGTTGAAGCCTCCCGGATGCGTTCACTGATCCGTTGATACTCTTGCTGCGCTTCCGCTGAAAATGTGGTAATATCAAAAGTCTCAAATACTCTTCGTCCATCTACGTCTGTTACAGTATAGCGAAGTACACCTTCCAATCCTTTTTGCAACACGATGGAAAAATCAGCCAGGATAACATCGCCATCCGATACAGGTGTACCATTCTCATTTTCCATCTGCTCAATAAAGCTTCCCATCGTAGAGGCAAAAGCAATGACAGGTTTCTTGCCTTCCTTGAGTCTTGCTATTGCCCTTTCGGCTACTGATTCTGCCTTGATCGAGAATAACATTTGATTGATAACGTTGAAGACCTTGGAGAAATACGGAAGGTTATCTACTCCGGCCTGTGAAGTTCCTTCACGAACCTCTACCTGCTTTCCCTCGGCTACGGCAAGGTCATCCATTTCTTCAACCTGCTTATCGACATAATTAGTTTGGAAGCTGATAATGTCGCGAACAATCTCGGTGATGTTATCGGCAATGGCTTTATGTTCCGCCTCCTTTTCATCAAGCGTTATATAGTTTACTTCTACTCCTTCAAAAGACCTTTCTCTGCGGATCATCTGGCCTTCGGCTACAAGCTGGCTAGCCAGTACCTCCTGTAAGGCTACGCCACCTATAGTTATAGCCTCAATTAATCCTTCACGACTAAGACTGGCATCACGTATAGAAGTCTTCATCGCATATAGCGGCATGTTGTCCGGACGTTTTGCAAAGGTTGCCGAGAGAAATACTACACCGCGGGTATGTTCAATAGCCGATTGCATAAAAGTGCCGGTGTTACCAGAGCCGGACGAATTGTGCGCTTCATCCATAATGATAATATTCTCCCTTGCTATAGCTTTTAAAAAATTCGGTTTGACAGGTTTACTGTCTGGAGAATTGAACTGTGAATAGGTAGCAACAACAAAATCATAGTTTGCCGGCACACGTTCACGCATAAAGATCTGGTTCTGTTCTGCGGGCGCTAATGCTTGATATACTACATTTCCTTCTTCATCCTTTATATCTGTTTTGCCTTCACGTCCATTGACAATGAACGGTACAAGATGTGCTGATCCGATCGCTGAAAGGTCGCGGTATATATCTGAAAACAGGTTTGCTTTCTCGGTTATGAAAATTGGTTGTACACCTTGCTCAACACCATATCGGACGATGGACGCAGCGATGCGACCTTTTCCGATACCGGTTTGATCACCTATAATCATGCCTTGCCCGCGTTCTTCGATGTTATAGATCGCCATTGCTACAGCATCGATCTGTTCTGCGGATAAAGCTTTGCAAAGCTCTGTCTTGGTCTTATAGTTTAACCTTTCGCGAACGTATTCATCCATATCGCCACCGACAGCTTCTTTTATTCTTTTCAGCGCAGCATGCGTTTCATAGCCCATTGAATCCGGCACAACCGTATCGAGTACAAAACAACTTTCAGAAGCAGGTGTATACGGCATGCCTAGTTCTGAGCCATTAACATCTGTATACCCCACTACCCAATCTATATAGGCGCGTGCAGTTTCAATGGTATTCGTCTCCGGTATAAATCGCCTGCTTCCGCTTGTTGAACTGGTATTCACATGAGCAACTGCAAAAAGAGAATGGTGCCGCGGATTATGAACATAGATAAGCGAGTCTCTTTCCTTTACCCTGCGAACAATATTATATCCTTTATACTCTTGAATGATCCAATACTGCTGACCGAGTATAACGATAACCTTGTGGTTAGCGGTGCTTCCTAAGTCATCGCCTGTTAATAGCGCTTCTAGTTCGCGCGCTTCTGCTTCTAAATCATTCATGCGAATTAATTTTCTTGGTTCTACCTGCTCTATTACTCGCTCATAGAGCGCTTCAAAAGAATCGACAACTTTATCACGCTCTTTATCAGCAATAGGAGCGGCTCCCGTGGGAATTGCCTTACGTCCATTAATAAGTATAAGACGAGTATTAAAAGATGTCCCTTGCCTTGAGTATAGCTCGCGTCCGTTGATGTTGAGTAAATCAGACACATGGTAGCGGCTATAGATATAGTTAAAGAAGAAACGCCACTCGCCCTTCTGAAATCTTCCCTTTTTGTCGTAACGGTTATGCCCTCCTATAATGATGGCAGCCTTACCATTATCTTTCATGGTATCAAGGGCACGTAACGCCATCAGGTGATCCAGTGTCTTTATCCGGAATCCTTCATAGTTTACTTCTGCGTGAATACCAAACGGAGGATTGGTAATTACCGAATCAAATTTCTTTTCAAATCCCTTAAAGGGTAATGTGGCGTCTTGATTTAAAACTTCACTATATCCCTGATCTAGCAAATTTGATCTTCGTATAGGATCAATTTCGTTTACAGTTACCCTTGACGGGTGTGCAGCGACCGTTAATAATCCGTTTCCGGCAGAAGGTTCAAAGACAGATATAGCTTCATTCGCATTTACAAATATGCCTGCAAGAAAAGATATAGGTGCCGGTGTACTATATTGTTGTAGCAGCACACTCTGGCTGGTTCGATGGGATAGCGTTACTTGACTCTCGTATAGTTTTACAATGCTCCAGTATTTTTCTTCAACAGATTCTTGAGATTGCGCTATACTTCGAGCTTTCAGTACTATGGCCAGTTCGGTATACTCCTTTACATGCGTCTTATCGTCGATGCCGTAAGAGGCCGCTATCTTTTCAATAGAGGTTTTTGTATCCCGGACACCTGTACGAAGATTCTCCCATACATGGCGAATAAATTTGCCCTTATCGTTTTCTGCTGTTAGCATAGTTTTATGAAATGCCTATATCAACTATATATGTCGATAAGGTTCATTAAATAGTTAGAGCGTTGAAATCATTTCCTTTCCTTACGATTCGGTTATTACTGTCTTTTTTACGAACTGGAACAGGTTCAGGATAAATTACTTCAACATTGGCAGGAGGACAGTATTCTTCAAAAATGATCAAGAGTTGTTTTACAGTATAGGTGTGACCTATCTTTTTACCGATTTTTTGTTGAAAGGGTTTAAGGTGTGTTCTAAGGATTTTCTCTGTTAGCTCGTAAAGTGCTGCCAGTGTTTTAAAAGTACAAGGTTGAATAATCCAGTTTTTCATATTTAGATGTTTAGTGTTTTTTCTTTTTTCGAAAGGTATAGCATTGCTATAGCGCAAGTACCGAGATATGGCCACAAAGTATAAAAGTTGACCACAAAAGATTTTTCGAACCACAAAGTCGTTATTTGGTCACAAAGTCATGATCTGGCCACAAAGTCATGAATTGGCCACATTTTTATTGCAGCGATGCATATATATATATACCTTAAAGTATAAATATATTTGTATGCTATATGTTCGAAATAATTATAGGTTAATCTGAGCCTATAGATAGTAGTGCTTGGGGTATATAACGCGAAAATGGGTTGGCGGCCCGATGTTATCAAATAATAGAAGTATCTGTTGTACCCGCCAGAAATAGCCGAAGCGCTTTCCGATAATAGATTCGTAGTGTTTAATTTGTCTTGCCATAGCCTTGCGGTCTAAGCCGTACAAAGCTGCCAGTTCCTTTGTTGTTGCTGCTTTCAGCGTCCAGGTTTTCATGTAGTTTACATTTAAGTCAGATTTCAGGAGAGGGTGTGAAATGACCAAATGGGACTCAGAAAAATGTGGGAGAAATACTTTTTCGTGAGTATAGAAACGGGGTTGTTGTAATTGTTATGTAAATATAGGGTATATATATACCCAACCGCTGGCCTTGTTAATACCAATACTTACATTGGAATGGTAAGATAGTGCTGTGATCGGTAATTGATCTTTTTTAGAACCATAGCCCACAATACTTGATGCATAAGAAGGATTATTAAGAAATTTTATGAATAGTGTAAGAAGCCCGAAATGGAGTCACATTAAGTGTTTTACTGGTGTCCTAATCAGATGTTCTGCATGCAGAAGGTGGTAGTTTTATACTACGCAGGTAGTATAAAACTACCATGTCCGTAGTATAAATGTACCATGTCGATGACTTGGACACCAAAGCATCTTTTTAGCATGTTACCTTGAGTTAATATTTGCAGTTTTTTTGGATAGGCATTACACCTACGGGGAAAACTTACATTTATACACGGCAATTTAGAGGGGGAAGCCATAAACAAAGCCTTAAAAAAAGTAGATGCAGGGTTAAAAAAAGATGCCGGACAGTAGAAGCAAGATAAAAATCGAAGTTTGAAGTTCCCGGCAGGTAGAAAAAGAGACGTGTTGTACATAATAAACATTTATTTCGCGTAGAATAACCTACAGTTCCATTTCTAATTAAAATTGATAGCCAGGAGGTTTGCAGCAACATTCATTTTTTTGCATAGATTTGAGTTATCTGAATGGCAAAATCAGGCATCACTAAACAAGTAAACTGATTTTCTATGCCAATGCCACGAGACATTAAATACGTCTTCCGTATTTCTGCTCTTCATTATCTACATCGCTATTTGAGGATGGTTTTCACACAAGATGAAATTGAAGCTATGCACAAGACAATGTGGGCGGAGTATAAAAAGAATCCCAAAGCTACTTCTCAAGAAAATTTCATGCTGGAATGGGGGGAAACAGTATGGCAGCCCGAAATGAATCGGAGGCTAAATCGTCCAGCAGATCATCCTACTTTTGAAAAGTTGCTTCGTGTTGCATTCAAGGATGAACTTGAAAGGGCAAGTCATACAAAAAGACATATCTAATTCTTAAATAACAAATATGGTGGTACCACTTAACACAACCTTAGAGCAGAGGTGCCTTACCTTTCGTCATTTTTTTCAGTTTTAATGACGAGCCGAGGAGAATAATGGCTAAGTTGATGAAAGCATTATTGCTTTAAGTGGGAGATTAATTATGACGATAATGTCTATGTATATATCATGCGATGCATGATATATACATAGACAAAACAGTTGCAGTTACACATTTGCACCTTTTTCTGCATTGAGTACAAATCAAATCATTGAACTAAATACATTCGAATGAATCAAAAAGACAGAAGCAAACCGGAGAGCTTAATCAAATTTATTGAGAACGCCACTGCGGAGAACTTTATAAAAGAGTATGCTGCTATGATTAACCTTAAAAAGCGTTATGAGACTAATATTCAGCTTGTCTTTGAGATTGAAGAAAAAGCATCAACAGAAGAACTTAAGTCTCATGCAAGGCGATTAGCACACGTCTATTTCGTGTCCATTTTAGAAATGTTTTTAAAAGAACTAATCTATGCAATTTACCACTGGAACATTAAAGGAAGAGACGAACTGTTAGAAAAGCAATCCTATAATTTGGCCGAAGCGTTTGAAGTATTTAAGGAAAGAGAACTGGTATCCAAAGAGATTACCAAGGAATACCTTATAGCGCATTTTAATTCCTTTCAAAGCTTACAACAAATCGAGTTTGTCTTTGATAGACTCACGGGCAAAAAATTCTTTAATGCAATATCCAATTATTCAAAAAACACAAACAGTGGAAATAAAGACGTTGATATAAGTCGCACCTTGATTGATTTCTTCGCGGTAAGAAATAAAATTGTTCATGAGTGCAACATCGAGCCATATTCAATTGATAAAATGAAGACCAATGCAAAATTCATTTATAATCTACTTATAGACATTAGCAATTACTGCGAGAGCACAGATCACAACTATAAAGGGTAAACAAGAATTGAAAATGACTTATAGTTCCGATTTGATATTTTCGCTGTACTTCATTTTTAAGACGCCCCTTAAGAAAAATAGATAATGAGACTATTCAACTTTTTGTTTGGAGAAACTAAAAAGGAATCTAAAGTCCATATTGACGATAAAGGATACTTTCGCTTTAAGAATAGCAACAGGCTAGTTCATCGTTGGGTTGCTGAAAAGACACTAGGCAGAAAATTACGGGCAGCGGAAGTTGTACACCATATTAATCGAAATAAGCGCGACAATTCGCCAGAAAATCTTCAGGTATTTTCAAACCAAGAGGAGCATGATGCTCAACATAAAAAAGACGCCAAAAATTACGGTTGGCTTTATAGCTTAACGGGTAAGCGCAAGCGTTGGACACTGTATTATATTTTCTTTGGATGGAGAGAATAAAGCAAATTCGCTGACGAAATTCTCCTAGCAAACTTTATTGACATTGGATAAACTAGAATCGGTATTATATACATCCGTCTTTAAGAAGATATGTCCTGTCTGAATACGCTGTTATGTTTAACCGGTGTGATATAATCACCGTAGCCATTCGTTTCTTGAGTCCCAGCAGCAAATCTATTATGAACTTCTCAGTCTTGCTGTCCATTGAAGCCATGCCTTCATCAATGAGAAGCAGTTTAGGAATTTGCACGAGTGCTCTCGCAAAAGCGAGGATTTGTTTCTGTCCACCAGAAAGATTTATACCATCTTCACCAATAAGTGTTGAATACCCCTGTGGTAACGAGCGAAAGAACTTATCGAAGCCATACTCTACGCAGAATTGAATAGCCGATGAAGCTTTATCCGGATCGGTACTTAATGCTATATTATACAAAAGAGTACCGTTAAATATTTTTACTTCCTGTGGTACTACGGCAGTATGACTACGCCATGTCGGAATCGGGATTTGATTAAGTAAAATCCCACTTACAGTGATTGTTCCTCTTTCTGGCTTATAGAATCTTTGAAGGATTTGCAAGATGGTGCTTTTGCCACCACCACTCTCACCGGTGATTGTAATAATTTCACCTTGCCGAACATGAAAGGATATATCTTTTAATAGCTGTTCTCTCCCGGTGAATCGAAATGCAATGTTTCTGGCTTCAATGGAGAGGCTAAGAGCGTTTAGAGGATGATCTTCATCGCGTGGTTTGTTTTCGTCAAACTCTTTTTGATTGGAGGTTATATCATTCATTCGATCCAGTGCGGCAAGCGCCTCCTGTATCTGTATGTTGCCAAGTAAAATCCGAGTCACCAGTGGACTTATGTTGACGGCCACAGCAAGAGTCGCTACCAGCTCTCCGGTCTTTAGCTCGTTATTCAAAACCAGCCATGCGGCTGTTCCAAGCATGCATGTGATAAACAAAACTCCCAGAGAGTCGGCAATGAATATGTAGCGGTTATGAGTTTGGCCAAGTCTAAATATAGAATCTTGAAGTAAAGTATATATCCGTTTGTTGAGATTTGAAAACCATCCTTCGCCTGAAGTGTTTTTAATCGTTGTAATACCCTGAATGCTGTCAATATAGTTTGCTTCTGCCTGACCGTAGTTCGACATAACTGCTCTTTGAGATGCTGCTATCGTATTATTGAAATGAAGGAGCACTATGCTATATATGGGAAGAAACAATAGTATAACAACTGCGAAAACAACTGAATAGCTTGATAAAAGTATAATGGATGCAAATAAGATCAATACAGAAATGGTGATGCTTCCCGTGATCGCTTGAAGTGTTGATTGAATTTTGCTTGTATCGTTCATTCTCGATATAAGCTCTCCGGTCTTTGCTGAATCAAAAAATATTTTCGGTAGCCTTATGAGTGAGCTATAGAAATGATCAATGATACGGATACTAAAATCTTTACTTTGTTTAACTACAAACAGACCACGCAGATAGTTAAGACTGGTTTTACAAAACAGTAATACGATCAGAAGCACTAAACTGATAACTATTTTTTGCATGTTATGCGCTGGCAGAAAATCATCGATAAGTCGCTGAGAAAATATAGCAGAAGATAAATCAAGTGTAGCAGTGATAACACCGATAGCTAGTGTTATATACAGAAGCGGTAAATCTTGTTTAATCAGTGATTGTAGAAGTTGAAGTTTACCAGTCACTTCCTGTTTTTTATTGAAACATTCCGTTGGTTGAAGTGTCAACAGGGTCTTTTCCTTCCATACATTTTCAAGCTCGTCTTTCGAGTAGGTAGTAATTCCGGTTGCAGGATCGCCAATAACAATATGCTCCTCTTTAAATCCATAGTATATGAGATAGTGTGGCTGATTTTCTTTTGTCAGTACACTTAGTATAGCAGGATGCTGGAGGGATTTCAAATCATCAACGCTGCCTGCCTCAAGACCTTCGGCATCAAAACCAAGCGTTGTTGCCGCCTGATATAGACCAAGCATCGTAGTCCCCGTGTGGAGTGTCCCGCTTTCCAATCTGATTTTGCTAGGACTCGCTTCACCACCATGAAATTTTATAATAGAGCACAAGCAGGCAACGCCACAATCATTTTGCCCTTGTTGGCGTAAAAACGTACTCTTGATATGTTTGAGGTTCATTGAAAGATCAGAGCATTATAAGTTTTCAAGAATCAATTCCGCTTTAGCTTCGCCCTTGAGATGACTTGTCAATTGGAGATTTTTATAGATATATATTTCGGGATACGCCACCGTTCCAAAATGTTTGTACAGGTCATCCGATGAAACGTGATAACATTTGAAATGACCGAGGTTGTCTAGTTTAAAATCGCTGGCAAAGGCGTTAATTACTTCCAGGGGTTCTGTCGAAATCAAAGCGACCGCAGTTTCTTTGAAAAGAACATGATGTTCACTTATATCTTTTATTTCAGCTTGACAGTGTTCACAGGTGGAATTAAAAAGTATAAGTACTGTAGTGCCATTGCATAAAGCTGTTGAACTGGTTTGACTACCGTCACTTTCAATTAAGGGAAAGTCTTCAAGGCTTTGTCTAAGACTTTCAACCTCTGATTCGTGGCTGATCTTTTGTATCAGGATAGAAAGCAAGAATACAATGATACCAGATAGTGACAGTAGAGCGAATTTCTTTAATGTAGTTCTTGTCATGAATAGCTGATGAGTAAAAACAACGTGAATAAAATCCAGATCAGTAAAGCGACACCATACGTTTGAAAAACAAGCGTTGCAGAATCACTATACTTCATTTCAAGATCATTGGAAATTCCTTTTGCCAGTATCAGGATATAGGCCAGTTGAATAATGTTAACGAAGCCTAATGGGTATTTAATCCAAAATGCAAGGAAGCCGTGAGGAAAAATGGAGGCTGCGGTATAGGAAGGAAACTCTAAAACGTTATCCAGTGAGTAATTCTGATCGAAGAAGGTGAACCAGAATAAACGTGCTGCGGGAATAAGGAGAAACACAAATTCGCTTTTCAAAGCAACCTCAAAGAGCGTACTGAATTTAACAGTGAGATTGCGAAAAAAAAAGCCTATATAAATACAAGCAGCCATCAAGAATAATTTGAGAGCGTAAACTACAGGCCCGAAAGAGTATATAATCCATTCGAATTTCTTCTGGCTATTGAGTAGTTCATGTATCCTTTCTTCTGAGAGTGTGTCGATGAGAGCATAATAGTAAACGTCTTCTGTTAGAATTAATCTATTGATGCCAAAGGATAATAAAAAATTTAAGAAAACGAGTATGCCAAAGAGTACTAACGAGTTCATTGAATAGTGATAGCTAAGGTTTAGTGGATGCAATGGTTTTTTTTGGCAAAAACCCTTGTGGTGCAAAGGCTTTTCCCTCGTCAAAGAAATTTAGGTATAGGAGTTTGGGTGTTTTCAATCCTTCGTAGCTGACTTCATATATTTCTAACACGCCAACGTTTTGGTAGGCAGCATCACTATTTGCTGTTTTAAAAAAGCAACAACTTTTTACCCGTTCATACAAAACCTGCTCTCCTTGTGGCCCTGTTAGTGAGTTAAGGTATTTTTCCGGATAGGTTACAGATACATATTGATTTCTAACTCCCAATGTAATGGGCGCTTCGGGAGTATAGCCATATTTCGAACTTTTAGAAACTCCTTCCAGAACCAGAATAGAATCTATTTCTGGAATAGACTCAAGCGTGTTCTTTTGTTTCGTTGTCCAATGTAGTTTTTCACTTTTGCAGCTTGCGATGACAACTATTAAAATTATCAGTATTGAACTATTGACCTTTCTTATAGGAAAATCCGTGTGGTGCCAGTAACTCTTTTGTTTCGTCATATAGATTAATATATAGGGTAACAGATTGCGTTTGTGCATGCACAGTATAGGACACGCTATATTTTTCAAGCATTCCATACTTGCCATTAAACTCATGCATCGGATAATTAAGAATTAAATTCTTTGTTTTGAAAGGGCAACATGGTTTTAAGCGTTTGTATGAAATGCTTTCTCCATTTGGCCCTGTTAGCGCATTGAGATATTTTTCGACACTTTTCGCAGCTTCATTTATATCCTGCAATCCCAACATTACTGGCTTTTGCTCAGTTGTGCCGAAAGCAAAATCGCTTGATATACCTGATAGCTGAAGCGTAGAATCGTTCAGCAAAGCATATTGTGAAACTGAATTCCTTTGCTTGGAATAGCTGATCATTTTCTTTTGACAATGTGAAAAGATCAAAAGCGTTATAGCGCAAAGCAAAAACCTAGTTGCTGTTCTTCCTGAATTGCTCATCAAGTGTGTTCCCCCTTTCAATGTCTTTTTTTATAGAAGGTTCCAGTGGACGCTGTACGACTATATTATAGTTCTTCCAGAATGCTTCGTTGTATTTCCATTCCTTGCTGTATAGATCAATATTTCCTTTTTGTCTTTCTTTCCTCTGGAAAGCCTTTGCTTTACTCTTTTCAGTTATTATTTCATTGGTAACAAACAAAGACTCATTGAAGAAGTGACCTTCCACTTTTCCTTTTTTCTTGGCTTTGTCAAACTTGTCTTCGTTTAGCTCAAACCGAAAAGATTTTCGATGGAGCAGGCTTAGATACATTTTACCCTGATAGTCTTTATACTTTATCAGCGTTTGGTGCATGAAGGTTTGACCGGGCAAGGCGAAGGGGTGACCTGGTTCAAGGTTTAATTCAAATTTCATTTCCAGAATCGCAAAATCCTTTTTTCGGATATATATATGCCCGGTTGATCCCTGATAGTCTGATTCGCTTGTTGGTCTAATACCTATACAAAGGATTTCTTGTGAATCTTCCAGTCCTACACTATCGAGCGTAAAAATGACTTCCTTAAAGAACTCTTCGTTCAAGGGAGCATTTGATATAAAGAAATACTTCTCTGTATTATTCCGTATATAATCATTGGAGAATAAAGACTCATGCTGACCGTTTAGCCCGTTAACGGGTTGTATATAATTCATGATTGTCATTTTCCAATCCATGTCGCGAAAGTCATCGCTCTTTCTGATCTCACGCACTTTAAATTGCATTTCACCAGATGAATAACCTTTATCAAATACGTCTACGGCAGCCTCTACCAGTCGGTCGTATGTATAGTCTGATCTAATTACTTCGCGGTAAAACCCTTGCAGAATAGATTTGTTACCATCTAGGTTGTTTTTTAATTTATCAATACTTTTTCTAACGATAGATAATGCGGTATCAGAAGTGATCTCAACCACATCAAGTAGATATACTTTGCTATGCAGAAGCACTTTCAGTGAATCGCTAATGTCATTTAACTTATAGACAGGTATAACAGTATTCGCAAAGCCAATGCTAGAGAATTTTAATGAGTCGTCCTGAGCAGATATAAATTGTATTTGAAACTCTCCTGATGCATTTGAGTAACTTCCTATTGAAGGATCAGAAGTGAGACTAATATTTACAAAAGGAATCGCCAAGCCATCCTCATTTAGGGTTTTGCCTGTTAGATTGATTAAATTCCTTGTTTGACTAATTGACTCGTTTTTTGAGAGCAGGAATAAAAACGTAGCTAGTATAAATATCCTCATAGAAGTGCATTCTGAATTTATATGGTTACAGCCTTAATAAATAAGGACTGTAACCATTAAGGATAACTATTAGCAGTATTTCATGTATAAATTGCCATATCCGATCATACCTGTAATGAGCATCTTCTCAAGTAAGTTGGAACAAGTCTTATCGTCCATTTTACCTACCCCACCTTCAATTTTAGCCATTTTTTCAAGTGATAACTTTTTCATAAGAATTTAATGATTTAAGAATTTTGATTACAATAACTCAGCACTGGCCAGTAGCCTTGTAATAAAAGTATGGTGCTTGATGTAAGAAACCAAGAATATAATTTGAAATATATATACTTTTTTTGTATCTGTTCCGCATTCTGGAACAGTATATATTAGGTAAGGATGCTATATACGTAGAGTCTTGTCAGTATAAATACGGATATAGCCGGAACAGCAACATATATATTTATATCTAACGGAGTGACTACAGGATAATTTTAAATGTAAGGTCGATTAGGCTTTTTGCTGTTTTTTACTTTTTAAGAAGTTCAAACCTAATTATTCGGGTCGGAATCCAATACGAGTAGTACTTTTTTACTATTTCTCCTGTCTGTAGTATAGAAAGTCAACTTGGCGAATTTTATTTCAGCATTCCTATTATACTTGAATCGGATTTCAAAAGAAGACCCCCCAACTAATTGCTGTATGCTAACCTATTTCCGATTGTGTGATTGCCTATGAGTAGATTTTACCGTGTTAGCATATTTTCTGTCTTCTGTTTTACATTTGTTTCTTCTGCGTTTGCTCAAAATCTGGAGGAGATCGGTAAGGCTAACCCCATTAAGATAACGGGTGGTGTTTCGCTCAACCAAATTTTCTATACAGCTAAAGGCATTGATAACAGACGCGATCCCTATACATACTTTGCATCCGGCAACGTAAACTTCTCTTTATATGGATGGAGCGTTCCGTTAAGTTTTAGCCTGTCTAATCAAAATACATCCTTTCAGCAACCTTTCAATCAATATAGTTTACATCCAACCTATAAGTGGATAACTGCACATGCGGGGTATATCAGTATGTCATATTCACCCTATACAGTGAATGGTCATATATTTTTAGGTGGCGCTGTAGATTTAGCCCCGGAAGGGAATTGGAAATTTAGCGCACTATATGGTAGGTTTCTGAAAGCCGTACAACCGGAATCCGATACAGCCGGTATAATAACAAATACACCTGCCTTCAAACGGATGGGCTATGGACTGAAAAGCAGCTATAGCAAAAACGGAAACTTTGTTGATCTGATTATATTTCATGCAAGAGATGAAGTCGGCTCTATAGCCCCTCTTCCGGATAGTCTCGGTATTCTTCCAGAGGAAAACCTCGTGGTCAGTCTGGGCGCAGGTAAAACCTTCTTCGAACATTTTGTATTGAAAGGTGAGCTTGCTTCCAGCGCATTGTCACGGGATATACGCGCAGAAGAAGGAGAGCACACGCATCCATTGGCGAATATGAGCTTTTTATATACTCCTCGTTTATCATCATCGTATTACAAAGCTTTCAAGACTTCGCTAACCTATCAACAGGATGCGTATAGTTTTGGCGTTGGTTATGAGCGCATAGATCCTCAGTACCGAACGCTTGGTGCGTATTACTTTAATAATGATTTGGAGAGCATTACTGCCAATGGAGCTGCCGCTTTATGGCAGGGGAAAATGAATGTAGCGGTAAGTGCCGGCACACAACGCGACAACCTCGATAAGAGCAAAGTAAGTACCATGCGTAGAATGGTGGGTTCGTTAAACGTTAATTATATACCCAACCAGAAACTGAACCTATCTGCATCATACTCGAATTTTCAAACCTATACCAATATCAGGTCTCAGTTTGTCAACATCAATCAGCTTACACCTTACGATAACCTGGATACACTCAACTATACTCAAATCTCGCAGAACATCACAGCCACCGCTACTTATGCTCTGAGTAATTCAAAGGAACGCAGACAAAGTATAAGCCTGAATGCTAATGTGCAAGATGCAGCAGACAAGCAAGGCGAAGTAACACAAAATTCAGGAAGTCAATTTTATAATCTCAATGCTGGCTATATGTATAATATGGTTCCGCAGAATCTTACGGTGTCGGTAGCTTTTAATGGTAACCTGAATGAAAGCCCTTCAATTTCAACAAAAACATTGGGGCCGACTGCATCGGTAAGCAAATCTTTCTTTGATCGTAAGCTCCGTGCAACGCTGTCATCATCCTATAATAATACCTATACAAACTCACAACGTGTGAGTACTATTTTGAACGGAAGAATAAACGGAAGTTATACAATACAAAAGAAACACAATTTGAATTTAAGTCTGGTAGCGGTGAATCGTGAAAGTAAAAGCGAAAGTTCTGCAAATTCTTTTACAGAATTTACCGGGACACTCGGATATAGTTATGCCTTTGGAATGAAATGAGAATGACACTGAAATTAGTTATTAAAATATCGGCCCTTATATTGTTCGTGGTAACCTGCGCCTTTAACGTGTATGCGCAGAGCTATCCCGTACAAGTTACCGTATCGTTGAAGCCTCCTTATAGTGCATTTCTCACGGATTACTCCGAACCAGGATCACAAAAGTTTACGGCCTCGTTTTTACTCAGGGATTTAAACGTTACTGACTACAAAGGAAAACTTCGACTTACTATTGAAGGTGTAGGTATAACAATCCGCACGAAAGCGAATTACGTTCCACTCAGTCCCATTACACTATATGGAGGTGAATCGCTTACATTGTTTGGTGAAGATTTAGAAGAATACTTCAATCCTAACAATCTTGACTTTGCCGGTATATCTCGAAGCCAATATGAAAAAGGCGCTAAACTTCCTGAAGGTGTATATCGCTTTACGCTGGAAATGCTCGACTATAATCGTAGTACGCTTGTAAGTAATAAAGGTACGGCTGTAGCATGGGTAATTCTAAATGATCCTCCTTTACTTAACCTTCCTCGTAACGACACCAAGGCTAAAATCATTGATCCGACAAATATTGCCTTTACGTGGACTCCGCGCCATACCGGATCACCTAACTCTGCTTTTACTACAGAATATATTTTCAAGTTGGTAGAGATTTGGCCAGCTACACGAAATCCCTATGATGCCTTTCTTAGTCAGCAGCCGCTATATGAGATCACTACTTCATCAACACAAATTATATATGGCCCTGCCGAACCTGCTCTAATACCGGGACGAAAATACGCATGGCAGGTACAGGCTAAGGATATAGAGGATAGAGACCTTTTTAAGAATCAGGGAAAAAGCGAGGTATATGTATTCCAGTTTGGTGATGAATTAGGAACGCCAGAGAACTTTCGTCAGGATGGTGGTAATTCTTCAGTGATTAACCTTCGTTGGGAACCAGCACAAAATGGAGCGGCACCGCAGCAATATAGAGTTCGTTATAAAAAGAAGAATGACAAAGACAGAGGTGTTTGGTATGAAAGCGTAACGGATCAGCTTTGGATAGCTATACCTTCTTTGCAATCTGATACTGAATATGAAATGCAGATTCGGGCGGAAGCAAAGCCTCAATATAGCGAGTATTCTACCTTGCAAACTATACGTACGGATGAAGAAACTACTGATTCGTATTCGTGTGGAACAGATGGAGTTATTCAACCTTCAACCAATACCAATCCTTTATTTGCATTAGCTCCAGGTGAGGTAATCACATGCCGCAATTTCAAGCTACTCATCATTGACGTAAAAGGCTCCGGTGGAAACTATACAGGCACAGGTTGGCTCAAAGTACCTTGGTTCAACGGTGCAGGTATACTCTCGAATTTCTCCGGACAAGTAAATACTGATCGTGAATTGGTCGTGGGTGGATTTGAATCGGTATACAATCAGGGAAGCCCCGCTGCAAAAGCTATAGATGAAGCTCATAAGATTGGTGAAGAACCAAGGAAGACACCCAACACAAAAGACAATACTACAGCGAAACCAGATTATACGGTACCAGGCACTATAAAAAGTATATCTGTAAATGATGATGGCAAGATCGTAGTAGTTGATACAGAAGGAAACGAATCAACGTACAATCAGAAGAAGGAAGAGAAGACTGGTAAAGTAAAAGCTACTGTTATAGCTGATTCGGCTGGCAACAGCTATACCGTTGGGGAAGATGGGAAAGTGACAAAGAATGCAGGAAGTACAACCCAATCAGGAAGTAATAATCCAGTTGTGTCACTTTCTGTTAAAGATAAAATTGTTGTCTCAATACTTGGGCAGTTCAAAGAGGAAATGGCCGCTTGGCTGAGAAACAATGGTAAGGGTGGAGATATAGATGAAGATGTTTTACTCGCATCGGAACTACCGGTCTGTTTCAAAAGAGATGCGGGCCAGATTCGTTATATAATGGATGAGATTATTCCTTATTACGAGGAACATCCACCAGAATTGGTAGAGAAAATTGAAACAGAAAAAACAAACAAAGAATTATTTGACAAAATCTCCAAGCGCTTCAACAATGTAAATGACGTAGACTGGAGTAAGCTACCATCGGATGAACAAGAAGATTCACGCAATGTCACAGGCATTGCGTTAGTAGATAGAATTGCGCCGTTGGTTGAGTTTTACGAACAAGCAGCCCCGCTACTTGATCAGGATGGATATAAAGAAGCTATTGCAAAACTCAAGGCCATCTATAATTTTTTTAAAACCTGTAATAACGAAGGTTGGGAAAGTTACGAAGGTGAAGGTATAATTCCTTATTGCTTTTGGAGAGATCAAAATGTTCCTTCCTCTGAGTACTATAGCAACGCGGACTTACCATTTTTGTCAGGTCTAGTTGATGGTGGTTATCGTGAGGCAGAGGGCTTGTATCATTTACCTCAATTAATTAGAGATATAAGCAAGATTCCTTCTAAGGTTCTTTATGCCTATACCGCTGCATATATACAATGTAGTCCTGGAAATTTGGTAGCAAATGCTGAACAACTTGATTACGTACTAAGGCAGTTGGCCGAAAATGAAAAGGGTACAGGAATACTAGACGGCCTTGTTAACCGAGCTGACAACTGGTGGAATGACTACGAAGGACAAAAAGAAGAGTTACTGGAGTATTTCACCAAATGTGAAAATGCAAAGGAATTAAGGGACGAGATTGAACAACTCTATGCAATAGCCACCAACTGGGAAGAGATAAAAAAACTCTCTGGACAGGTATTACAACATCTGAATGATTATTGGAATACACTCGAAACAACAAATAATGTTGGACGATATGAACGCGGCAGGCTTGTTGTTCCAGTCGTAAGCACAGTCATGACTTTGGGGCCGGTAGTGGTATCGAAGATTGATAAAATAAAAAACTTACTCAAAACCCTTCGCACGACATCTGAAGACAATTGGCATAAAATAGCACAAGGAATAGGCAAAGCTTTAGGTAAATCAGTCACTAAAACACTTTCCTATTCGAAACTGAGTGTAAATCTAACTTCCTTCCCTGTGAAGGCAATGAACGATGACTATATAGATGTGATCGTTCACTTTAGCAATGGCAAATTCAAAACAATTATAGAACAAGGTGGTTCATTCGTTGAAAAATCAATTGAAGTTGAACAACTGGCAAATACACTTAATCAAATTCCAGGTGACAAATCTATACGTCTACTTTCTTGTAACGATATAGCTACAGCACAAGAGTTGTCGAAACAAATTCCAACTAAAACTTTATATGCGAGTGATGGTTGGGTAGACCTATTTGATGATGGAATAGTGAAGTCAGAGTACAAGTTTAAAAAACTGTTGAATGGTGATGAGGTTGCCGAGGTCAGTATGGACGGTGTCTCCAAGAGCACTAAAAAGATTAGGTTGGGTAATGCTGTTGCTTCAGAAGTCAAAATTCCTGCCGACCTTGTAAATAAATTATCTCAAGAAGGCGCTAATAAATTAACAGCATGGGTAAGTAAAAATAAAATAAAGTATAAAGGGTTAATTAATAATGAAGCGGCGACTAGTATTATCAATGATTTGAATAGTAAGTTAAATAATCATACTATTCTAGAAGTAATAGAAGATACGCAGGGCCGATTACTTGTAAGAACAGAGACAAAAATTTATGGATTGCATGATAATGTTAAAAAACAGTATGATATATATGAATACTCTAGACCATATCGCAAGTCTGATTATCCTTTGAGTGCAAATAGGCTCACACCTGATTTCTCAACAACAAATAGCATGTTCCCCATCTCAGGGAATCAAAGAAATATTGTTAGAATTAAAATGACGGGTAGAAGATCGGGAGCCAGTGGTGACTTTATAGAAGCGAGCAAAAAAGCAGGCATGGGGAGCATTGAGAAACCTATAGATGTAAACGGTGTGCAATACACTTGGCACCATTTAGATGATTTTGATCCATTAACGGGAGAGTGTACAATGCAGTTAGTACGAACAGCAGACCATATTAAATCTCTACCTCACACTGGTTCTGTAAATCAATATGAAAAATACAACGATGTGACATACAAATAATAATATGAAACTACTACAGATTAATGAAAAAGGGCCAGATGTTACTGGCGAGGAGTTTGACAAATTTGAGAAAATAGTAGAGGCCAAATTACCTGAAGACTTTAAACTTTTTTTGGAAAAGCAAAACCCGAAAAGAACGATTGAAAGATCAATTGTTAAAGGTGACAATCAGTATACTGTCTTCAATTGGCTGCCACTGTCTGAAAGTGACGAACTTTCATTGGCAAGTACATTTGAATGGACTAAAGACTTACTTGAAGGAAAATATCTAGCTTTTGCCCTTGATGCAGGTGATTGGCTATTTGTAATATCTATAAATCAAAATGACTATGGTCAAATATTCTTTTGTAGACCTGATCAAGAGTTAAGCGAGATCATTAAGCTGGCGGATTCGTTTGAGGAGTTTATTATTGCGTTGCAGCCCTATGACGAAAATAAATAATATATTCTCGTGAGTTGGTATTGTGAATAGTATATATATGAAATTTCTGACACTACTTGTTTTGTTACAGCCATGCGTGATTTTTTACTCCTATGGACAAGAAGTCAATTTAAAAGTAAGACAGGCAACCGATGAAGTGTGTCTGTGTATGGAAAAGACGAGGACTAAGGATGAAGAGCGTGAGTGTTTAAAGAAATTCTCGTCTTCAATAATAGACGTCTCACTTTCAAACGAAGATACCCTATATATTAAGGGAGTATTTAAAAACAAGTGTGGTATTGGAAAAGATAGTAAGTGCTCATTTTTAAATGAGTCAGATTTGGCTGGCTATAAGCTAAAGAAAGCTTCGGTATCAATATATACTATTGAGTGGCAAGCTGGAGATAGTACTAATGGCAATGTTGTGAGCCTTATGGAATCAAGATCGGATTTTAAGACGAAACAAGAAGCATTGGATAACATTAAGAAAATTTGGGGAAGTGCTGATAGCAACGGTGATGTAGTGTTTTCAAAGAAGGATGGCGTGTTCACTGACATTCGGGTGTATTATACGGAATGGATTGATAACGCGGCTCTATACCAAATCTTAGTTCAAAAGAATAATACTTTAGAAACTGTAACACTTACGATGAAGCAAGACGATAGAAGTATAGTAATGAAAATTTTGGACAAGGTGCTTTCAAAAATGAAGACGGATTGTAAGTAAATTATACGTCTTCATTAAACGATACAATAGAGTTGCAATATATGGAGGAAAGAATATCGGTTAGGCGTCTTCAAGGTTAAGGTTAGTAAAAATTAGCAAGCAATAATAAAACCCTATTTAATAAAAGGAAATTTTACAAGTATAGTTCATGTTTTACAGAAAGGTTTTAGTGTTGGTTGTATTAGTGCTGAGTGCTATATATACCATTGGTAGTCCGTTGCCGCCAGCGGATACCTCACAGGTTAAGAGTATATTAAAGTCGTTAGAGTTAAAAGCGCTTGCTTCAAACATGCGTTCTTTTAATCAGCTCACTGTACCGCAGGGTAATACCACTGACCCAATAATAATTCCTACTCAAGTATTTGAAGATTCTACTGAATACCATCGTGCTAAGGCGTTGGAGTATCAGGAGGAAGTAACTCGAAAGCAATCTTTCATTACTACGCTTACGGATGTAGCCGGTCTTGAGCTTCCCGTTGCTTTACCTAGTGGCAACGGTGATCTGAACTATAACATCATAATAAGCCGTATGCGCGTTGATCCGCGCGGTGCCTATATAGAAGCGTATGTAGTACTCGAACTTCCACAGACAGGTGATAAGATAGCGTTCAGAGGCACCGATATACATATATCCAACGAAGGTGGGCTCGTTGGTGATGGCCGCCTCGAACTCATCGGTAGTTATCATTTAAGGCTGAACGAGAAGACACTTCTTACTTTACTTGGCAAAGGAAATACGTATGTAGAGTTCGGTTGTGATGGTTTTAAAAGCATGAGTATAGAAGCGCAGGTAGAGTTCTCGCGTGATCTATTTGTGCCGGAAGATGCGGATGGAAAAGTCAAACCTGCACCTGAACGTGTAGCAACGAAATTTCTGGTGAGTGCCAGAAACTGGAATGACTTATTGATAGGTGTAAACTTCCCTTCGTTTCAGGTAACGAGTCTTCCGGGCGTAGGCTTCAATGTAACCAATGCATTTCTTGACTTCAGTGATCTGGCTAATCCTCCCGGCATCATGTTTCCGAAAGGCTATACCTCTGCGTTTACAGCTACCGGAAACGAAAAATTATGGCAAGGATTCTATTTGAAAAATACAGAAATACGACTACCGAAATCATTCAAGGAAAATGGCAATGACAGGCGTTTAACATTCGGTGCAGAAGACTTGATCATTGACGAACAGGGATTGACCGGTGAAGTCTTCGTTGGAAATTTACTGACTGCCGGAGATATGAGCGGCTGGTCATATACTATAGATAAGCTGGGATTGGAGTTTGTCACCAACCAGGTTAAAGGCTTTGAGCTTGTCGGTAGGCTTTCTGTCCCGGTTATCAAATCGAAAGAAGGAAAGACAACACAGTTTGGATATATAGCACAGCGTGGAAGTGATGGTAATTATCTGTTTTCGGTAACCGTTGATTCCGAACTAAAATTCCCGTTGCTTTTTGCTGATCTGAATCTATATAAAGGTTCATCGGTGATTGTAAGAGAGGGCACTGATGAAAAAGGGAATAGTAAATTTTATCCTACCGTTATACTCAATGGACATCTCGGTATAAAGACGGTAAGTAGCGGGCCGAAGGCGAGTTTCACTGGAATAGGATTTCAGGGTTTGCGTATCAGTACAGAGGCACCCCACTTCGATATACAGGCGGTAAGTTTTGGTAAAGAAGGTGCACAGCAGTCAGCCTCTAAATATCCGCTTGTCATCAACAACATTTCACTTCGTAAAGATGGCTCGAACAAAATCGGTATAGGCTTCGATGTAACCATCAACATCGGAGGTAGTTCTTCCGATGAAGGTTTTGGTGGAACAGCCGGACTTGTTGTATGGGGTAAACGCGAAATCATAGAAGTTAAAAATGCGGAAGGCGCTGTTACCGGTACAGACGAAAGCAACTGGAAATTTGATAAAGTCGAAATCACCGGTATCGGTGTGCGTTTCGAAAAGGCAGGTGTAATCAAAATAGCCGGAGAGATACGGTTCTTTGAAGATGACCCTATATATGGCGATGGCTTCAAAGGTTCAATCTCCGGTAAAATTTCGATGATCACATTGAAAGTTGAAGCCTTGTTTGGGAAGACTCCCGAATTCCGTTACTGGTATGCCGATGGGTTAGTAGAATTTACAAATGGTATACCGCTGTTCCCCGGTTTCTCTGCCTATGGTTTTGGTGGTGGCTTCTATTCAAAAATGAAGCAGAGCACAGATGGCAACGGTAGCCCTATTGGCAGAAACGCGTCTGGTATAGTATATGTGCCGGATGAGAATACAATAGGTATAAAAGCACTGGTGAAGTTTGGTGCCACACCGAGTCGGGCACCTTACAACGGGGACGTTGGACTGGAAGTCGCACTCAATCGGCACGGTGGTATAAATTCCATTACGTTCACAGGAAATATAGTGATCATGTCGCCTGCCTTGCCGGGAGGTCTTGAAAAGATAAAAGAGCAGGCTATGGCTGTAGCCGGAGATAGTAAAGCTGCCAGTAAATTGCTTGCGCTCATCCAGGGACAAGTATCGGCTAATGTAAAAATCCTCTTTGACAATGTGAATGATGTACTCCATGCAAATATGGAGATGTATATAAATGTAGTAGGCGGTGTTATCAAAGGTATAGGGCCAAACAACCGAGCCGGTTGGGCCGTAATGCACTTCGCGAAAGATGAATGGTATGTATTGGTAGGTACACCAAACGACCCTGTAGGTATAGAACTTCTGTGGATGCTCAAAATGAAGAGCTACTTCATGGTAGGTAAAAACCTTCCGGGCAGTCCGCCACCACCGCGTCAGGTATCGGAGATATTGGGTATAGATGCTTCCGATCTTGACTATATGCGTGATCTGAACGCAGCCGAATCAGGTTTCGGTTTTGCATTCGGAATGGATTTCAGTTTTGATACCGGCAATCTTAAATTCCTGATGTTCTACGGAAGATTCGCTGCCGGTATAGGTACGGACTTCATGATCAAGAAGTATGCGAAGGAATATCATTGTGTTGGCTCCGATGAAACAATCGGTATCAATGGCTGGTTTGCCAACGGTCAGGCGTATGCCTATATCCAAGGGAAGATCGGTATAAAAGTAAAACTACGTTTCTATAAAGGTAACTATGATATACTGAGTATAGGCGCTGCCGCTATACTTCAAACCAAAGGCCCGAATCCTTTCTGGATGCGTGGTATAGTAGGAGGTCATTATAAAATATTAGGTGGTCTTGTTAAAGGTAATTGCAAGTTTGAATTTGAAATCGGTAAACAATGTACCGTTGTTGGTAACAGCAATCCGCTGGAAGATGTAGACATGATTGCGGGTGTAACACCGGCAAAAGATGAAAAAGGTGTGGATGTATTCAATGCACCACAGGCAGCTTTTAATATACCCATTGGTGAAGTATTTGAAATTACCGATCTGGAAAACCGCAAGCGTAGTTTCCGAGGCAAGCTGGTTGAGTTCTCGGTAAAAGATGGTACTAATGTTATTCAGGGTACAACACGGTGGAATGAAGACAATGACGTTGTTGTGCTTGATCCGGGAGATGTATTGCCTGGGAAAAAAGAGTTGAAGGTAATCGTAAAGATCACGTTTGAAGAAAAGGTTAATGGTGTATGGAAGACGGTACAGTTTGAAGGTAAAGATGTTGAGGAGAACGTAGAGACAACCTTCACAACAGGTGAAGCACCAGACTATATCCCGTCCTCGAATGTCAGTATATCGTATCCGCTGAAGGGACAATATAATTTCTATCCCAAAGAATATAATCAGGGTTTTATCCAATTGAAGAAAGGACAACCGGAACTGTTTACACCGGGTGCAGAGTGGTCGCAGAAACTTCACTTCACGGATGGTGATGCGCAAAGCTATGTAGAGACAGATGTGAGCTATAACGTTGCTGAAAAGAAAGTATACTTTACGATACCGGGAGGAATACAAACCGGCAAACTATACCACATGGAGATCCTGAACATTCCTTTGCAAAATCAGGTACTCGATGCCAACGTAACAAAAGTTGAAACCGAGCTTGCCGGAAGTGATGGACAATCAACGGTTACCACCAATAACATAGAGGGTAATCTGACACTGCGCGATGCCAAGACAATCTATACACTGACGTTGCGTACGAGTCAGTATAATACATTCAGTGAGAAAATGGCCGGTATAAAGCAGGCTCAAACCATGCGTGAGCAACTTCCTGAAGCAGGCGTCTTCCAATTGATTGCTCACCTGAATACACCGGAATGGCTGGACGAATACGAAGCAAACGGAGGAGATGGATTTGCAAATCTTGTACAGGGAGAAGCCATACTGGAGAATACAAATTGGTATAATAAGTATGTATACCCACTGGTATACGAAGGTTATCCGTTACGCGGCAATATGACGATTACCAACCGTGATGCGTCATTACTCGGTGTTCCACCAGTTCGCTCGGTATATATCGAACAGGCATCCTATTATCCTGTCCTGACAGAAAAGACCACAGAAGTTACAAACATCACTACAACGGGAGATTTGAAGTACGATGTAATGCGTCCGATGGTGGGTGATTATAGAGATATACAGCATCAGGTTGCCAACTATGTAGTGGATCACCCTGAGCGTGTAACGACACGATTCGGGACGCTTTTGACAAGTGGCTTTCCCTTTATCAAGTATGGTAAATATAGCGTCAGATTTAAATATGTTATACCCGGTGTGAACAAGGTTAGCAGTACGTTCGATATGGAGATGTTTAACGCTATACCGGACTAGACCAGTGAAGAGAAGAAGTATCATGAAGAAGATAGTATTTATAGCGATAGCAGGGCTGGCAGTTGTTTCGGGGCATGCTCAAAATGTAGTGAAGAAGTCTGCTGAAACCATTCAGGTGATTGCACGACCTTCTGCTGATTCAGTTGCTTTACGATGGGCACCTATTGGAACAGAGCAATGGTCGAAGGCCAACCGGAACGGATATACCATCGAACGATTTACACTGGTGCGTAATGGTAAAGTGGTTCAACCGGTAGAGCGTAAGCAGGTAGTAACTTCCATGAAGCCTTTACCGGAAGAACAATGGGAAAAGTTTATTGGTAACAAGTATGGTCTTGTAGCGGCACAGGCGCTCTATGGAGAAACCTTTGAAATGAATATCGATCCGGGTGATGTAATGCAGATTGTAAACAAAGCCAAGGAGAATGAGCAACGCTATTCCATCGCGATGTTTTGTGCCGACATGTCGCCTGCCGTGGCAAGGGCACTCGCTTTATATTGGAACGATAAACAAGTTGAGAAGAACGTAAAGTATTTATACCGCATCAGTGTATATGCAGGCACCGACACATTGAAGGGAAGCGTTTTTGTGAATACGGCTGATAAATATACCCTGCCTTCGGTCAGCGGTGTCACTGCTGAAAGTAAAAGCAATGTGGTAACACTACGCTGGAAGCACGCCGACTATGAGAGCTTTTATACAACGTATTCCCTTGAACGCTCTGAAGATGGGAAGTCTTTTATTCAAGTGACAGATATACCGGGTGTAACACTGAGCAAGCAAGGACAGGAGAGTAAATATCAATATGCAGTCGATACCGTTGCTTCGCTTGATAAAACTTATAGCTACCGTGTGCGTGGTATTACACCGTTTGGAGAGTATGGGCCTGTATCAAATATAGTTCAGATCAAAGGGAATAAAACTACAACCTCCAGTGTATTCATTACTTCGGCACTTAGCCTGGATAACAAAAGTATTGATGTGCAATGGGAGTTTCCTGTAGCCGAGAATGATGCATTAAAAGGATTTGAAGTAACCCGCGCACCGAAGGCTTCCGGTCCATACAAGACCATTCATAAAAGTATACTTCCGACTGCTGCAAGAGCATTCAAAGACACAAACCCGCAGCAATCCAATTACTATAAAATAAAAGCGAAGACGCAGGACGGAACTGAAATCAATTCCATGCCTTATCTGGCGATGCTTGTTGATAGTATACCACCTGCTATACCAGTGGGCATGCAAGGTAAGGTAGATGAATTTGGCAACGTACGTATTAGCTGGAAGCGCAACCTGGATGCTGATATACTTGGTTATCGCGTTTACAGAGCTTATTACCAAAGTGAGGAATTTGCGCTCATGACAGGTGAGGTATTAAAAGACACTACGTTTACTGATCGGGTAGAACTGAAAAGCCTGAATGAAAAGATTCACTATCAGATCATGGCCATTGACAGAAATCAGAATCACTCTGCACTGTCAGCAATACTAAGCCTTGCACTTCCTGATAAAGTACCACCGGTGTCACCGGTATGGTTGCCTATAAAGTCAACAAAGGAAGGTGTTGTACTTACATGGGAGCCAAGTGGTAGTCAGGATGTAGTGAGGTATGAAGTATACCGGAAAGGCGATCAGGGACAATGGATACGACTTGTAACAAAGCCAAGTACAAATGATTCGACCTATACCTATACCGATCAGAGTTTAAGTAACAACACTACTCAATACTATACAGTTGTAGCCGTAGATGAAGCTAACCTAGAATCACCTCCAACACCGGCTGTGTCAGGTTTTAAACTGCCCGGTCTAAAACCTGAGGTCACCATAAATCCTGCGGTAGTAGATCGTGAGGGTAGAAAGATTACGTTGACATGGTCGTATGATGACAGCAATGCTATATCATACAGGGTATATAGAAAAATCAATGATGGAGACGTAATGCTATACCGAACAGCAAAGGAAAAACAATTCGTTGATGTGGGAATGAACGCAGGCACTAAATACATCTATAGCATTATGGTCGTGTTTAAGGATGGTAGTCATTCGAAATTGAGTAAGGAAGTTGAAATAGTTTTTTAGAGCATTGAAAGTTTAACTATGAAGATGAAATTTTACTTGACAATATTACTTTGTGTATTAGGGTTTTACTCGTTTTCGCAAACCACGTCCTATTACATACTCATGAACTATCTTCCTAACACCGGGAACGCAAGTTGTGGAAATCTTTATAATAAACACACGCGCATGCGGGCTACCATCAGTTCATCAGACGGCAGTAACCCTGTTGCTTTTACGGCTGATGTTTTGGCTAACACAAAGGTGAATCTGCCAACTTCTTTGAATGGGTATAAAATAACAGGTAATATAGAAACGGAAACTGGCGGGGTGTGGACATCCTGTACTTCGTTTACTTACTCAGGAACGGCATCATTGGGTTCAAATAATTCATTGCCGTTGTGGGGAAGTTTTATCTATTGTTGGTCGCCCGTAGAAAAGCAATCATTCGCTATATCGGGCGGTGATTATGGTGATTACCTTACCATTTCGAAAATTAAATATACCAATCCACCATCTACATGGCTGGTTAGTATGAATAGTATTGATTGGGTAACCCTCACTATGCCTGCTCCTAAAAATGGATATATACCTGAAACCGGCTCTGTGGGACCTTACTATTTAATAGACAGAGACATGCTTAGAAATGTACTAGGCTCAACCTTTTATGGCAAGCCGATTTACTTTCGTTCAAAATATTCAAATGACTGTTTTAGTAATAATACATCTGATCCTACAACAAGTCCTTTCGTTTTTGCATTGAAGCCAACGGTTACATTGACTTCTTATGAGGATGCCAGGTGTAAAGGAGAATCCTCAGGCACAGCCACACTAAATATACAGCATCCCGATGTTGATCGTTTTATTATTACCTGTAAAAATCTGGATAACTCTGCTTACGATTTTCAGATACCGGCAGCATCTCGGGGTGATAATGTTGTTTCAGGACTGCGAGCTGGCAGCTGGCAATTTATTGTTGAAAATAATAACTCTGTTAACGCAAGTGACTATGGAGCCGCTTATGAAACCTTCAACCATACAGTACGCGAACCTGCATTACCGCTTAGGGCCTCAACGGTTTCCAAGAAATATGGAAGCTTTGATGTAAGCTGTAATGGAGGCTCTAATGGGGAGATTACAGCATCGGCCATAGGTGGAAACGGTACGTATACCTACACGTGGTCACATGATGCAGCGTTGACATCAGCCACAGCTTCAGGACTAAAAGCCGGAACCTATACGGTTACCGCAACGGACTATAAAGGCTGTGTCAACAGCACTTCGATTACACTGCTTGAACCAACCAAACTCACAGCATCGCTAACGTCTACCGGAGGCAAAGGAGCATACCAAGTGAGTTGCTGGGATAAAAGCGATGGAGCATTGCTCGCTTCTGGTAGTGGTGGAGCTTCAGGCTATACCTATACATGGTCAACAGGAGCTACAGGCAATACTATATCCGGACTATCGGTTAACAGCTATACTGTTACCGTAAAAGATGCAAATACTTGTACGGCCCAATCATCGGTAACACTAACCGCTCCACCCAAGATTGATTTTTCAATCAATGAACTGGCATCGCTTACCTGTCCAAATGATCATACGGCTATATTGGAAGCAAAACCTGTAGCATCAACAATTATTGGCACAGCGCATTACGACTGGTCTACAGGTGAAACAATTTCTACTATAGAGGATAAAGGAGCAGGAACGTATTCGGTTAAAGTCTCCGATGATCAGGGATGTAGTACCACGAAATCTAAAACACTTGTTGATCCGCCTGCTAATACAGTTTCTATATCGCCTCTATCAAACTATAACGGAAGCTATATTAAATGTAATGGTGATAGCAATGGTTCGCTGGCCGCTATTGTGAAAGATGAAAACAACAATACGATTACGGCACAGAATTATTCATGGACAGTGGGCTCCACAACGGTTGGTGATGGAGCAACTCTTTCTTCGGTAAGTGATTTGAATGAAGGGCAGTATAAAGTTGTTATCACCTATCGTAATCAATGTAAGGCAGAAGCAACATACTTTCTTTCTGACCCGGAACCGGTTACTGTAGCGGTGTCCACTGCAAGTAATTACAACGGACAGCCTATCAGTTGCTATAACATGACGGATGGAAAACTTCATGCTATTGCTTCCGGAGGGACAGGAACACTGACATTCTCATGGAACACAGGCGCAACCGGTTCCTTGCTTACGAATATAGGAGCAGGTTTCTATACTGTTACGATAAAGGATGTTAATGGCTGTATAGGCACACAAACACAGCAGCTTCAGAATCCAGAACCCGTGCAGGCGGTAATAACTGATGTGTCAGATTATTCGGGCTACGGCATCTCTTGTTACGGATCAAGTGACGGGTATATATTAGCAGAAGGAACCGGAGGCACGGGTGTATATACTTATAGCTGGTCTAACGGAAACACATCTATGTCTATTAATAAACTGGTGGCCGATGTTTACACCGTTACGGTTTCTGATAATAATGCCTGTAAGCAATCGATTAGTCAGACGATCACTTCGCCACCTACTCTTTCATTATCAGTTGCCAATCAGAAAAATGTTTCGTGCTTTGACGGAAACGATGGTGCGATAGAATTAAAATCATCAGGGGGCGTTGGCAACTATACCTATTCGAATGATAGCAAAACAACATGGCAAGCAGGAAATACTTTTAACAGTCTGAAACAAGGAAGTTATACGATCTATTTGCAGGACGCGAATGGCTGCGAAAAAAATATAGCTGCAACACTTACGCAGCCAACCAAGATCAGTATTTCATTCACCAATATACAACCGGCATTTTGTAGCAATCCTACTGGTACGGCAACGGCTGTGGTAACGGGAGGTACTACAGGATACACCTATAGCTGGCAAGACTCAAAGTCTAGTGAGGTGGATACGGATGCAATTTTGTCAAATGTAAAGAGTGGGATTTATACACTAGTTGTTCAGGATAAGAATGCCTGTCCGATGACCAATAGTGTCGCCATAACCAGTAATGATGGTGCTAAGTCAACGTATACCGCTACTGCTGCCAAGTGTTTTGATTCATTTGATGGTAGTGCATCAATTGTAATAACAGAAGGCGATGGACCTTTTGTTACTGAATGGCCGGATGGCCAAAGTTCTTTGCAAGGTATAAATCTTGGCAAAGGAACGTATAATGTACTCATCACGGATAGCCATAACTGCACCGTAGTGCAGGCAGTAGATATACCGGCTCCCGATGCGCTTCAACTGGCAGTGAAAAGTGCGACAATCCCAACCTGCAATGGAGTATGTGATGGACAACTGACATTGGAAGCAACGGGTGGCGTTGGAGGATATATATACGAATGGAACAACAAAGCAGGTGAAGCACAGCCACAGCTTTGTGCGGCAGTTTATCCGGTGGTATTGAAAGATGCCAATGGATGTATACTGACGCAAGATGTAGAATTGAAACATCCCGACCCTATACAAATAACAGTGGTCAGTGCAACATTGCCAACTTGTAAGGATGGATGTGATGGTTCGTTGGAAGTAACTGCCAATGGCGGTAATGGTGGCTATAATTATATATGGTCGGTTGGCGGTAACTCAGCCATCAAAACGAATCTGTGCCCCGGTGTTTATACTGTTTCCGTAGAGGATGCGAAAGGCTGCAAAGGAGAAAATACTGTTACCCTGAATAATACTCCTGAATTGCTGCTCAACCTCGGTGGTGGCGTTACGCTTTGTGTTGGACAAAGATATACTCTTGATGCAGGTGCCGGATGGAATAGCATTGCCTGGGGAAGCAGCGCAGGATTGTCTAGTGTGGATCAGAAGGTAACGGTAAACGAAGCAGGGCGATACTGGGTAGAAGTACTAAGCGATAAAGGATGTGTAGCACAAGATACATTCCTGCTTGAAACATCGTATGATCTACTGAAAGCTGCCTTCCTGATGCAAAGTCAGGCTGCCGTTGGCGATACCGTTGTAATGATTGATGTATCGTGGCCACTGCCGGAAACTATAGAATGGAATTATCCGCTCGAAATGACCAAGCTATTGGATAATGGAGATGTAGTATATGGACAGTATAAAAACACAGGTGTTTATGAAGTAACACTTGGCTCGCATCTCGGAGAATGCTACGACCAAATCAGTAAGACCATTACCATTATTGAAGGTGAGGAAGATACTGAAGGTGGAAGACTTGGCTATGAAGAATCTGTAAAGCAGTTTACACTATATCCCAATCCAAATAATGGCTCTTTTCATGTTGGCGTAGAATTGATTCGTGAAATGCCGATTACCGTTAGTGTGTGGCATTCGCCTACAGGTATACTGATCAAACAAGTTCAGAAGAGTGGTGATAAGCAATATGAGATATACTTTGATTTAAAGCCTTTAACTTCTGGGACTTATGTACTTCGGTTGGATTATGAAAATGGAAAGAAGTATATACGGTTTGTAGTGAATTAGTATATGAAGAAGATAGCCTATACACCTGAATTACTGGCTCAACTGGCCGTGATAAAAAAGACGGCAACTCAACTATCGCGACTGGAGGAAGATAAACCTAACGAACAACTGATTGCTGAGATTGACGTGGTAAAAGATATACTAGATATGACCAAACAGCTAGTCCAGAACCATTTTGTTAAATAAATAGCTATAATATAAATATAGCACTTGCTGCATGGTTTTGATTAACTTAGGCTTACCTGTAATTTCTGTTCGAACACTATGCCCCTAACTTTAAATTGGAAAAAATGATCAATTTATATATCGATACTTGCTGTTTTGTTGACCTACTGACGGAGAAGAGAGCCGTTCGGTTGATCGACAATCTGCAATTTTGGGTTTCCAATGAACGCATCAAATTGTTTACACACGAGGTTATACTAAAAGAATGGGAGGTGCATAAAGAAAAGCAGCGACAAAATTTTAAGATTTCGCAACATACAAGGTATAAGCAAGCTCGGGAGGTTATGCGTGAGGTAAACTTTTATGTGCCCGAGGATTTACAACCAACAACTGATTCTATTGATAGGGTGATCAATAGAATCGATAGTTTACTTATGAGCGCTCACATTTTTAAAACCGCTGATTCGATAAAGATAAAGTGTGCTGATCGTTCAGTTGAGAGAAAGGCACCATTCCACAACAAGGTTTACAGTACAAAAGATGCATACATTATATTCTCTGCTATTGAGCATTTTGTAACTATAAATGAGTCATTTACTTTCGTATCAGCAAATACAAGTGACTTTGGCGACCCTGATAATATTGATCGCAAAATTCATCCTCAAATTATAGCGGATTATCCTGGAATTGGTCTTGATTACTATTCAAACTTAGGGCAAGCAACAACTTATTTTCTGACGAAGATTGATATTTCATTTGTATCTGAAGAAGTATCTGATTCTAGTAATCAAACTGATAGACAGCGAATTCTTATTGATAGAGAGAAGCCAATAATTGACCAGTTATTAGAATACTTGAATTTCATGCATCAGGATATTGAGTTTGTACCACCGCGCATCTTGATGGAGCATTACCCATTTATAGGCAATAATGGAATTGTATACTACTCGGTTTTCAATTTAAAGACTAGCAACAAACTTTTGGTTGATGAACTGTCCAAAGTTAAGTTTTCAGAAGATGGCAGGTTGCTTGAAAACTTACAAGAGGAGTTTCCCGATATAGAGGAAGCTGATAAGAAGGTGAAGGAGATTTTTAAATATTTGACACGTGATCTAATATTTTACCTTTCCTATACAAGTGGTACTAAGAAAGTTCCCGTTCGATATTTTGACGAAAATGAGTGTCATTGTCCTATTTGCGAATTTCGAGGTCTAAATTTTGTTAAAGCATTTGCACAACTTAATGTAGAACCTAAAAATATAGGCGAATCTACAACCCTTGCGTATGCTCATTATCGAATAGGGAATTATTTTTTAGCGGCTAATATATCAGAGCTTGCCCTCAATGTAGCGCGTGAAAAGAATTTAGCAACAACTGATTTTATCCTTAACTACAATCTTTCCAAATTAAGTATATTCCTTGCTAACAACTATTTAAGGAACAAAGAAATACAATCTCTTGCAGAGAGATTATCAAAGACTGATCTCTTGTTTATTTCTCGTAAATGCGATAGACCAAATAACAAAGAGTTATTGGATTATATTCGAGGCATTACCTTCTATACAGAAGCAAAGGAGAAGATTTTTGAACTTCATTATAAGATTCTTGAACAATACTATGAGAGTCTACGGGGTGCTTGGAGTTCGAACTCTTATGTATGGACGTTGAAAAGTCACTACGTAGAGATATTAAGTTTCATCAATGACAATCGGATTATATACGATCGCTTTAATGAATTTTATCTTCTTTCAGATCGAGTATTCGAAGCAATGTTAGCATCGCACGCCATTAGTGATGAGAGTGGAAGTAAGTTAGATGCATTTGATGAATGGACCATGCACCAAATGATACTTTATGGTAGTGCAGACAAACTCAATAAGTATTTTTCTCGATATAGAATAAAAGAAATACGTTATGACAGAGGGAAACATCGCATCACCTTCTTAGGTTTATTGGATAATCTACTTACCGACCAATCGAGCCTTCGAGAGTCTTTCTCGAAACATTGTGAGAAAGACAATAGGGCATTTTGGGATTATTATGAAAGGATATTTTGCAACGCAATTGTTTTATTCTCGAAGGTTGCTCTGGATAACGATTTAAAAAACGAAATATGTGCAAGGATCGTAAAGTTTCTTGCTGATGAGGACTTCATTCATGAAATAAATACGAGATATATACCTATACTCTTAAATCGAGTTGGGAAATGCATTAAAACAGATACGTTGATCAGTTTCTTTTGGGTAACCTTGAGAAAACAAAAGTATACAAATGAATCATGCATAGAGCAGATTTGTGAGTTGTTGAATTCAAGAAATGAAAAGTTAAAGCTATCGACAAGTGAGTTTAATGAAGTAGTTGGCTCTTTAGTTAAGCGAGATGCTCAACAAAATGTAATATCTGTTGTGGAGAAGTCTTTGCTAGTCGTTTATACTTCGATCGAAAGTGAGTTTTTTAAAGAAGCCATTAGAGAAATTGTACAGGTATATTTAAGTAAGAAGTTTAATTTTAGGCTGTTTTACTTTGCCTCAATCTTTGATGTAATCAAATTTGAATCCATTGATTTCAATGTAATTTTAAAAAGTGCTATTCCGCATGATGGTCGAAAGGAAATTAAATACATCTTCGGCAGACGTGGTGATAGATACGAAGATATTAATGATTTGATAAATCTATGTTTTAAAAATAAGGTAGATACCTCATCTTCTACCTATGAACCGATAAGGAATCTAGGTGAATACTACAGGTGGTTACTTAACATGGATAGTTTTGATTACTCGAAATTTGAGCCAGAATGGATTGGTGAGTACCAAACTAAATTTTATTTTAAACAAATTGCCAATTCTGTAAGGACAAAGGAATTTCTTGAATCCTTTTTATCTAATAATTCTAACGAGGAAATTGAAAAGCTTTACTATTCTATTTTTATAAGAAGGAAGTGGGAAAAATAAATTGTTGGAGTTTCACAGTTCGCATTGCAGAAGATTAAGTCCTAAAAATTTTCCTTTTAAATTGGACTTAATTGGGTACAGATAACTCTTGCATTGTTAATGAGCTATATTTAATCTGAGGCAGTTAAATTCCCGGACGTATGTGCTTCGGTTGATTATGAGAATGGGAAGAAGTATATACGGTTTGTGGGCTATTGAGGTATGTGGTGCTCCAAAGGGGGAATTCTCGATAGTGAGTTTTTACTTTGCGCTTTTCAAGGCTACTTATTTGTTAGTCGATTGTGTATCACTTCGTCTATGTTTCTTGCTTCTCAAATCACTTACCTTCCAAAGTTCATAATGTAACTGATAAAGAATCTTGAATGCTAAACTTCCATTTTTCATTATCTCAGTCCACGGAGTGCCAAACTTCCATTTGATATGAAACCACCCCAAATTCATGTCATAATTTCTTTGGTGCGATTCGAGATCCAAATTGTTGATCTCATGTAAAAAATAGTTTCTTAGAAGTCTGAATAAATTGCTTTTCTTATTATTAAAATACTGTGTTTCTTTAGAACCCATGACGGCATTCTCTACAAAACTAAAGTCTCCATAATTCGAAAGTTCTAATACTGAGCGCCAGAATCCGTCATTCATATTTTTAAAATTTTCCGGATATGAAATATAGGATTGCAAGTATATAACTTCTCTGTCAATGCCGAATTCAAATGTGTGATTGGTCTTTTTGGATTCAAGGATTAAGGTTTGTCCATAAGCATTCATATAAAATTTTGAGTTATCCCAAGTATCTTTGAATTTATTATATTCAAAAAATGGTCTTGCTAAACTCATTAGTAAATTATTTGTCCCATAGATTATTTTAATACCCTCGTCCTCCGAAAAGTCGCCTGGATTAAATGTAAGCCTTAGGTAGGATTGAAACAGTGAGTCTAATTCGTTCCTACTTGTCGAATGTTTTTTTACTAGCTCTTCTATGTCCATAATATAGTTGCGACATTGGTATTGTATGACATTCGCATTTTGTTAGCAACAGTTTGTTGGTCCCTATGTCATTTTCACTCTTTATATTTGATAAACCCAATGTTCTGTTCTTTTAACGTGTTTTGATATTTATCGTCAGGACATAACACGTAATAACTTCCAGGTAAATACTCTTTATAGTGCCTAATTTGTCTAATCAACTCTCCCAAAGAGGCTATCTCAGTTTTCGCTTCAACATAGACTACGCTTTGCTGATGTTGAAAATCGATTTCTATTTTTCCCTTAATATCACTTAACCATTTGTCCCCGTGTCGCTCATCTGCAAAGCCCCCAGCATAAGGGTGATGAATTTGAAAATGTATGGCCATGTCGAGGAAGCCTACCGTATACTTTGAACTGTTGCTGTTGGGGTTGTTTGAATGGGTTGTTACAGGTAACTCCCAAACCTTTGAAATTATCGAAACCTTTGGTCGTGGCGGCAAGGACTCAAATGATGTCCAAGATTCGAGGTAGTTAACTTTACTCTTTTCTCTCTCCAGGTCTTCAAGAATTTGAATTTCCTTTTCTTTTGTTAAAGCGTCAAATGGCGATTTTGAATCTTTTGCGTTTTCTATTCTTTTCTCTAATGACTTAATGATCTCTCGTCGGTCTTCGATTACCTTGTCTTTCTTAGTAATCGCATATTTTAAGAGGTCATTATAGTCTACATCAGTCAGATGTTTAAAAAATATATCATTAAAAATACTCTCAGCATTTTTATCCAGCCATAACATCATGTCATCATGCTTTGGTTTTTTTAAGTCCTCATCTTGAAAACCCAATTTCTGTTGTAGTGTATTTGGTTTCTTAGTTTTCATCTGCCCAAAATGTTTTTAGTATCGTAGAAGATTAATTAATTTATTCTTTAAAGTAATTATTCGCTCCAATGTCTTTATCAATCGCAGTTTGTTTTCATTATGCCGTTGTACTTCTTTACGAATACTTTTTCTCCAGCCCAATAGCATTAAAAGGATTGCTATAGGAAATATAAACGTTGCTATAATTATTGCTGCAAGCGCCATAGACTTAAAGTAAATAAAAAGTAACAACCAATCAATAAGAAAGCATGAATGTCACCGAATAGTCTAAAAAGCTTTTCATCATACTTCATAAAAGTCCATGTACAAAGAAATACAGTACTTCCGAGAAATAACAGTAGAACTGTTGCCACCAGGAATGTATAGTCGTCCGTCTTTACTTCAGAAAAGACGGATTCGTAGAAATAATAAAGCCCCATACCAAAGTAAAATATACCTTCATAAAAGGATGTTATTGTGCTGGACGGCCCTTTAGAAATTGAACATTCCATTATTAAAATTGTGATACCTAACCAGCCTAGCCACGAAAGTATTGGCTTTACCGTTCTATTTGCAATGATCTTTCTAAAAAAATCTGTTAAGAACACGATCTGGAAAAGACTGAGTATTGTGTATACCCACCAATTAGATATACTGTTAATTCGAAGTATATATGCTAGTATTTCGGCAACTAACCATATTGCGAGAAGATAAATAATGTGCTTACAAGCTACAGGTAAACGCTTATATAGTATCAAACCAGCAATAAGCGGTAGCACCACTGAAAAGGATGCCACCGCCACAAGATCAACTATCATTGATCTTTTCCGCAATAAGGCGGGCAAGGTTGGCCCTTGTTCGCGGCTGTTTCGTAAAGAATTACAGATGTTTCACTGAGGCCAACAGCCATAACAGTATTCGTGTCATCATCATACTCTCCCATATATATAGCTACTTTATCAGTGGCAGGGTTGTCGAGGATATGCTTAAAAATTTCTTTGTCAAAAATCACAGCTTGTGTTTTACCTGGATTTTTGTCGTCAAATTTCTTGCGCATTTTTTGAAATTCCTGCTTTGAAATTGAATTACCTGGTTTGTCCTTTTCCATTATGTTCGTTTTAAAGTTTGAATGAATAATTCGAGTTTAGTATATATCTCTTCGCGATTGTAAAATTCATATATGCCTAAAGCATCTATGGAATCTTCTGATCGATTAATCAATAGAGCTTGCTCAGTGAAATCGATGGCCATCATTAAATCAGGATTGGAGACACTACTTACATCACGAAGCATTCTTTTAATAAGAGAATGACTCAGTGGATACAAGTGAATAAGCCTTGAGTCCTTTGCATTGGCTTTATTAAACTGTTCTTGAAGGAATTTGAAAAAGAGATCAACATCCGAAGGACGACTGTCCAGAAAACGAGCCTTGATTGCTTCAAGGCGATCAATGTAATTACCCATAAAACGACTTTACCAATGACACTTTCAGTCAACTTGATTGATACAACTAATTAACAATTTGCTTATTTCAGTTTAGATAACATGGGCTCCTAAATAAACTGAAATATGTTCAACCAATATAATGCTTTATTTTTAGTTTGATTCTTCAGCTTTTGATTTTATTTCCGCTTTCAGGCGTGCAATTTCAGCTCGTAACTCTAAGATCAATTCACTTTTTGTTTGTACCAATTCTTCCAGTTTATCGACTAGCTTCTGAAGTTCAATTGGTCTGGCCTTATCTACATCATTCTTAGGTATAACGGGCATGGTATTCTCTTCCACGATCTTAGGGCCGTATCCTAAAAGAATAAAAACCGGGTTGCCATGAAACTCAAAAAATACCTTTGAAAGAAGCTCAATTGTAATGTCGCGCTTGCCTTTACGTATCTGACTTAATGACTGGGGTAGATAATCAAGACGATGGCAAAACTCTTTCATGTTCTCCACGCGGCCAAGTTCAATGAGTTCGTCCATGACCTCTATGAATCGTCTTGAAACTATATTTTGTTGAAAAGGCTTCGCCACTTGTTATTTAATTATTTGCGCATTATAATTGCTTACTTGTAAGCAAAATAGTTAGCGTGTTCCATTGTATGGAACACTAAATGTATGAAAAGTTTAGAGACAATAACAAACGAGGCTTCTCCTAAGGACTACTATGTTGTTGCCCAGATTGCTGATTGTTCTCCTAAAAATGTGAAGATGGTAATTCAGGGCAAGCGGGGAGACAACTTTAACATCCAATTAATTTTTTCCGGTCTGCTGGATGCAAAGGCAGAACTAGAGAGAAAGTACCGAAAAAGTAAGAAACAGAAGATAGATTGAGGGGGAGCCCACGGATGCGCGGGAGGTATAGCTGCTGAGCTTGCTTCCCGTTGCATCTATGAATCATTGAGTAAAGTTATTATGAATAGAACATATATATCGATATGTGATTATAAGAATGATCAACATCTTATTAATGTACTTGAACTATATTCTATCCAGCCCACTATAATTCGGCTACAGGTTTTAAAAACAATACTTGTTTTTTCTGATGATGAGTTTACCGGTAATGATATTCTGACCGAGCTTCAGAAGGTATATCCTGAATTTCAAAACCATACACTTTTTTCAGCTTTAATAGCTTTTAGTCGCAAAGGACTTATTGCAAAGAGACCTGAGCGAAAGAACAAACCGGGAAGGCCGAGTCTAGTGTTTTCAGTGCCGCTACTTGTTTTGAGTCTATTTGGAAAATAACAAGGTATTAAGGAATTAAAACGTTTCGTTGTAATGGATATGAAAGTTGTTTGGAATGAATGGTATGCTACGTTGACAGCAATGCAGTTTTCCACCTGTATGGTTTTGTTTGTATATGCCCATACTCACGGAAATAAAAGCACACAGGCGAAAAAACTTATCATGCTATATCTGGCCTTGCAATGGTCAATGTGGCTGCTTATCAATCTTAGTTTTATACATGTAATAGAGATTGACAAGACAATTTGGGAGAGTATTGAATCATTAACGAGGTTGGTATTCCTAATAGTGTTTTACTATATGGAAGCACCAAAGGCTAGATGTATACCTACTTTAATTATATTGTTTCCGCTTCTTGTGTTATTGTCCTTTTTTATCATCTGGAATGCCAACGACTTTAGTATAAATTTCGCCCTACGGGTATTATCTGGCGGTATTGGGTTGGCATTGAGTTTAATATTTATAAAACACTTGCATCGGGAATTAGCTGTAATTAGCCTAAAGGGTTATTACTTATTCTGGATTAATACTGCTTTTTTTCTTCGTAGCGGAGGAATAATTTGGTTTGCCCTGCTTGTGGGTTTATTTACACCTACCAGAACCATTGATGCCACATTTTTGGATATTTTTTTTAGTGTTCTGGGTGTAGGAGAATATTTAGTTTTATTATTGGGCATCGTAAAACTTAAATCAAAAAGGCGCTATACATAGTCATGAGCAACATTGTCATTGACGAGGTTTATTACCTCGATAGAAAAATTCCTGTTAAAGTTCTGAAAGCTTTAAATCGTTCGCGAACCGTTTTTAAGGTAGAAACACCACAAGGTTCGATTGAAACCGTTGAAGCTGATCGTTTACATATTGAACCCAACCTGCTTGATTTAGTTCTACAAAAGAATTAATATTTTATAACAGCCAGTAAACGCATGCATAATAAACGTATTTGTACTTTTGCCATGCTTACAACAGGTAGGCAGGTTAGAAGGCCGATAAGTCCAGACGGGATTTATCGGCCTTTGTTATTTATTTCAATAGAGTGACTGTCCTACTCGCTATCTGCTACCGAATTTATATAGTATTTCCCCTCATGCTTCGGATACGCTGGGTCCGATCCATGCCAAAAATCCATTCTTACATTATTGAAAATCTCCATTACCACTTCTGAATGCTCTGCATGTGTTTTAAGCATATTTATAACTCTCATTGTATAGTCGAAAAAATCTTCTGGTGTAGCATCTGTTATAGCCTGTTCTACATTGTCTATATCTGGCAATATATCTCTGTACTTATCAAATGTATCGGCTAGCTTTTTAAATATAGTGTTAAAGACATAGTCAGGGGATAATTGGCTTTGATGATCCATAACAGTGAAGTTTGTACAAAGATACGATGTTCCACGGTGAACATGTGACCATATTATACCTTTGTGGCCATATCATTCCTTTGTGGCCAAATAAATACTTTGTGGTCTAAAAAATCTATTGTGGTCAACTTTCATCCATTGTGACCATATCTCGGTACTCGCGCTTGGGAGCTCTCGTATGTTTACATCATGAACACAACGACAACAAATTATCATGCAGGAAGTAATTGGATTGCATTTCTGTTTGGCGCAGTCTTCAATGTGTTGCCGCACATTGATCTCACCTTTCTTATAGACTATATATTACAAGCTATAGTCGGAGGTTTAATCTGCTTGGGCTTCAAAATACTTGGCGATATACTCAGTCCACTCTGGCTAAAGCAAAAACAGAAGGTGCGCAATTTTACACGCGCTCGCAAAATCCGAATATCCAAACGCAGAAGTCATGATAAAGGGTAGACATATAGTATATGGTGCTGGCGCACTGGCCACACTATACGGAGTGAGTTACTTTCTAAAGCTCAGCCGATTCTCACAGGAATTAGAAACCGTGACAAAAGCATCGATTCATAAAGTAACGCTGCAAGGTATAGAGTTACAAGTTGACGTAACACTGAAGAATCCAAGCGGAGGAAGCGTACGAGTAAAACAACCTTTTGTGAAGATGATATATAACGACAATACACTGGCATCATCACAAATGCAAAATGTAGATATAGAAGTTCCAAAATTCAGTGAAGTAATCATGGAGCCTATAAAGATAAATATAGGATTTATGACACTGGCCACGAAAGTGCCGGCACTGCTAAAGGAGTATAGGGATAAAGGGCAGATAAGCTTGCTCGTAAAAACGATCACGACTATCAACGATAAACTGCCCTATACAAAAACGGACAACATCACATTGGGTAGCGGCAAGAAGGCTTGAATGTAAGAGGGGAATGATTAGAGGGGACAAAGGTAAAGAGGAATGGAGTCGAACGAGAGAAGAAGGATAAAGAGTGGACGGGAGTTCGACCACCTCTTTCCCAAGCCAACGGGTAAAGATCATCGGGTAAAGAAAAGTGCGGATGTAAAAGATACGCTAAATCTCATTCGGCAGACTGTACCTATGACACTGTGGCAAACCGAAAGTATAGCGAAAGAGCTAAAGGGAAAAACCCTTCGCGACACGTGCGAAAATATATGGCATTTTGTATATGATCATATACGGTATAAAAGAGATAAAGATGGAGTTGAACAGATACGCAGCCCAAGGCGAACATGGTATGAACGCGACACGGGTGTTGACTGCGACTGCTATAGCGAGTTTATCAGTTCTATACTTCTCAATCTTGGTATACCACATTCGTTCCGAATCACCAAGTACCCGAAAGAACCTCCCGAGGCACCAACGTGGCAGCATATATACCCGATTGTTGCGGCCACCGGAAACTTGAGAGGAACACTATCGGGACGCGATGACTATATCGTGATGGACTGTGTGAAAGACGCCTTTGATGATGAACAACCATTTTTAGAATGTAAAGACTACGATATGAGATTGGACTATTTGGACGGCATTGATGATAACGACAATGCTACAGAGCAAGAGGATTATTCAGAGGTCGAAATGGAACTCATGGGGCCTGGTTACCGGGAGCCGGAGACCGTTGATCTGGCAGATATAGCCTCGGTATATGATGGCGAAGAAATGGGTAACATTTTTAAGAAGATTGGCAAAGCTGTAAAGAAAGTAGCCGATGTACACAAGAAGATCATTACCAAGAGTATAAACGTTCAGAAAAACATTGTAAAAAAAGTAGCTGAAGGACATAAGAAAGTTTTAAAAGCGGTAGCCAAGAAAGGCGTACACTTTATAAACCGGTTTACCAATCCGGGTACCATACTTCTTCGGAACGGATTTCTGCTGGGCGTGAAGCTAAATATATTCAACATCGGAGGACGAGTGCGATACGCCTATCTGACGGATGCTCAGGCAATGGAACGTGGTATCAATATGGACACACTCGCTAAGGTTCGTAAAATCAAGGACAAAGCAGAAAAGATATACTACGATGCGGGTGGCAATAAAAGCAACTTCAAGAAGGCAGTTTTAAAGGGCAAGGGTAACAAGAAGCACAACCCTGTACCACTCAATGGTCTTGGAGGATTTGATGATACTATATATGCGGATGAGCAGGAGTATCGCATTCTTCACGGGGACGGTAATAATTTAAACGGCCTTGGTGAAATAGCAACCGGTGCTGCTATAGTAGCCGCGCTCGGTGTACTGAAGGCAGTTGCCGGTGCCTTTAAAAGCGTAAAGGGAATGTTTAAGAAAGGCGGATCGGAAGAAGCAAGTTTCCAAAGTGAAACCGACAACGCTGCAAGTGTAGATGAAGCGAAATCTCAAGGAACTATAGCGGAAAGTGAAGATGAAGTAAGAACGGATGATGATGGAGGTGAAGTATCACCCTCGGCGGATGACAACTTCTCCTGGATAACCGATGCTGCCTCTACGGTATCAAAGGCCGCTACAGCAGTTACTCCTTTAATACAAGCCGCGCGATCAGGCGCACAAACACAAGATCAAAATGAAACAACTAATCAAGGAGAAGATACTGCCAGCTATTATACGCCTGCTGGAACAGCAGTACCAGATTTATATACCGCCCCCGGAGGGAATTCAACTGGCATTGAAAAGACAACTCAAAATCTTCCGGCTGTTAAGCCAACGAACGAAAAAGGTATTGTACAGAAGACTACTGCCTGGATTAAAGACAACCCTGGCAAATCAGTAGCGATCGGAGCTGCTATAGCAGGAAGTGGCTATTTGCTCGTGCGTTCACTGGGGGAAAAGAAATATACTTCCAGTCAAGGTATGAGTGGTATACCACATCAACGTAAAAAGTCCAAGCACAAAAAGAAGCGGAGCGCTAAAAAGCGAAGCAAGATCAAAGCACACACAACAGCACAGAAAATAAAATTCACAAAACTCTTATGACAATGAGAAGGAAAAAGCAAAAGCGCAAAAGTAGAAGGAGCAGAAAGCAGGGAGGTTTGCAAGGTATAACGCAAAGCGTTAGTGGCAGCAAACTGTGGGGCACTACAAAGGAAGGAGTATTTCAGATAGTTGCAGCATTTGGAGGCGTCATATTGGGAGCGGCAGTCGGTAAACATTCGCTCTTGCTCGGTATACCTGTGACGGTGGCCGGTCGCTATATCAATAACGATTATATAGCAGCAGCCGGTCTGGGCATGACGGTGAGCAATGGATTTCAGAATGCTACGAAACCTCTATCTGGCGCCGATGGTGTTGATGGCTTTGACATGAAGCAAATCGCACAAGATGCCAAGGATAGAGTTGGTAAATTCTTCGACAACTTCAAGGAGAAGCTATATATACCGGCTACTGATGCAAGTAGTGGCGAAGCAACCAATGGTTTGGGCGAGGGTGATAACGTAAGGTACTTCGTTAATCCCATGAATGCGAAGGAACTCGATCTCTCTGAATTGGACAGGATTGAACAACAGGTCATCGCCATGAATAAGGGCACAAGCGGACTCGATGATATAGACCGCGAGTTTTAAGAATGATAATCACGCACTAATAAAGAAGCACACACATACATTTTTTAACAATAACAATTTTAAACAAAAGAATATGCTAGGAGCATTAGGACAACTCATGGAGAGTGAGTACACGAATCCCGCAGAGTTGCTGGGATTGAATGGAGAAATGGATGAGGCGTTAATGGGATATCTGAATGCCCTCAATCCGGTGGCACGCGCACGTGCTGTGAGTAAACTTACCAAACGTCATATACCTTCACAGGGGTCACGTGCAGAGTTTGAGAAATTCTTTGTTGAGTTGCCCAAGCACATCAAGGAACAATTAGGAGAAGGTAAACTTCGTCTGGCCGATCACCTGATATATAGTATCAAGCCGGTAAAGGGCGCCAAGACAATCAAGATGTTTGAAAGTCAGGATGTGAAGGAAGTAGGCTTACGTAACATCAGCAATGCGAAGCTTCCCAAGAACATGGCCCTACTGGTATCCGGTATAATCCTGATGCAAGGCAAAGCAGCCTCACAGGATTCAGAGGCAATCAAAGTAACAAGCTTTGATACTATAGATAGTGTTCCAGCTTTTGCCAACGGAGAGTTTAAACTCAAAGCCAACAAGAAACAACTGGTGAGTGATACTTCGAACCGCAGTTTTATCACTGATGGATTCTCACAAGTACCGAAAGGGTTTTACAAGCTTGCCAACCCACGCCTCATTCAGGATGATATTGATATTGAGTTTGAGATTGAACTTGGTACAGTATCTGGAGTCGATCCGAATGCGGTGATCTATATAGGGCTTGTTGGAACGGCAACTATACCTTAGCCGATATGCGGTTCGTACAGAGAATGTTCTCATTCCTGGTGGAGACTGAGGGACAATTGGTGAGCAAGAAGTTTGATCTGGACAAGAACGTAAAGATTGTGCATGGCATTTTATTTAGTTCAAACAGAAAGAGCTTGTTGTTTCACCGCGGTTCCCAACGTGTCGAGATCAGTGGTGAAGAAGTAATCGCCGAAAATTTTGAAAGCTGTCTTTTCATGAGTGGTCTAGCCGTAGCTCCCAACGAAAAGTTCAAAACATTTGGTGAGCAGGAAGGTAAGCAGGCAGACAACGGAATACCAGCCGGTAATGGAGAGGTAAAGATTCAGTATAAAGATACTGCTAACCCGGATGCCGAGTTTGCTCCCTACCAGGTGAATATGTATCTGCAATGTGAAATGAAATAAAATAAGGTTATGATCGTAACACAAATAAAGCGCAAAACAGTCGTGACAATGGTCAGTATCCAGAAGCAGGAAAGATTCAGACCTATAGACATCCGTATACCATCGAACGCTGTGAGTATTACTGGAGTGCTCGTTACATGTTCAGCAAATTGGAGTAACTGCGGAACGGTGACCTTACAAGCGGGTGATGGCACGGATATATTTCATAAAGCATATATAGGCGGGTACACTACAGATATATCAGACGATGCCATCATGGGGCTAAAAGATTTATCTTTTCATAAACCCTGGATCACTGGTAGAGTCCCAGAACTTCAACAAACAGATATAGCCGGAGATAATGTATTTATCCGTGCATGGTTTAAGGGTGCCGATTTTCAAGCACCCTTTACCATCCGCATATACTTGCAGTATGAAGGCGCTGAAGAGTTTGTAGGGATAGAGCCAACACGCCCTCGTAATGAAGAGAATGAGCCGAAATCATTCATTCTATGACGGAAAGTTATATACTTCATTATGCACCGCTGCGCGTAAAAGAGCTCGGATATACCCGGCACATGCTGCGCTATCGCGACCTGGTGATTGATGGAGAGAATATAGTAAATATACCGGCATACAATGAGTTGTTCTTCATCGTGGATGATCCGCCCGGACTCATAGTTGAATCCGACTATGGTATGTACGATTCCACAGATGATCCTCTGCCTGATAACGTGCATGAACATCGCGGAGAAATCACCATACATAATCCGGGTACGGGCAAACGGAAGATAAAATTCATACAGGTAATTATCGTGAGCTAAAGAGAATTGAAAGAAGTATGGCATTGATAGCAAAAGAGAAATACGATCAGCGAAAGGTTGATCGGCTGGGTGAGCATATCCGAACCTACTTTGAGAAAGGTAAACCAATCGAGTTTGAAATCGTGGTTGATAGTTTCAAGGTAGTACGAAGAACAAGTGACATAGACATGTTCAATATGTATGAAAGCTACGTGGATGGTCACACAAAGTGTATAGAGTTCATTCTCTTTGCCGGTAGCAGCAATAACAACGACAAGCACATTTTCATGCTTAGTGACGATGGAAAATCTTCACTCGATGGAATTGATATAGAGCAACAGATTCAATCGGGAGTTGATAAGCGACTACGTGAAAAGGAGTTTGAAGATCTTCGCGAAGAGAATAAAGAACTTCATGACGAAGTAAAGGAACTTGAAAGGGAAATTGAGAAGCTTGAAAAAGAAAAGCAAGCGCTGGAAGCCAGCAGGTCTCCGCTAAGTGGTGTTATAGGCGAGATCGGTTCAAGCGTTGTCGAAAACTTGATCAAGCGTAATCCGCAGATTGTGTCCCGTATACCGGGAGCAGAGGCGCTCGCAGGATTACTCGATACAAAGCCCGTTGTCACAGAAGATATAGAGCATACGGAAGTCAGCTTTAAACCAAAAGATCAAAGTCAGGCTCAAGATCATTCAGCGATACAGTTAAGTGAAGAACAGCACAATGCGCTTCTGTTTGTGGAAGGGATCAAATCACAATTTAACAAAGACGAGTATGACAAGGTCAGTCTGATTGTTCAATTACTTGCCACAGACAAATCTCGATTGGATGTGATAATAGAATTGCTAAAACATTAAGAAAATAAATTATGAAATATTCATTTGAGATAAGTATAGATGCACAAAGTCAGGAAGAAGCAATTACAAAATTACAGGCAGCTTCAACACTCATGCAAAAACTCAAGGTGACCGAGATTGCTAAACTGGCTGAAGTTGTGAAGAACGAACCTGCGAAGACTGCACTGGCTAAGAAAGCATTAGGTCTGTAAACTTTCAAAATATATAGTATATGGAAACTTCAGACGCAGAAAAAATCCAGAACCTCAAGACGGTAGTGATATACTCCACACTTGGTGTAGGGACGGCTACAGGTTTATTCTTGCTGGGGCGTCACTTCTATAAAAAGTCACAGGCCAACCGTTCCGAGAAACATAGTCTGGAGGAAGGTGATCCGGCTACATACGCCAAACAGTTGAAAATGGCATTTGATAATGACAACTATCTGAGTTGGGGAACTGATGAGGAAGCCATAACAAAAGTCTTTCAGGAACTTCCTTCGAAGAGAATGTTTGAGCGGGTACAGAAAGAATACTTTCGAATGTATAGCAGGAGTCTGAATGCAGACCTGGAGGAGGAACTGAGCAGTGAAGAGTATAACAATCTTATTCGCTTACTAAACGCAAAGAAGTAAAATCATGAAGAGGAGAAAGGGATTGAGGGGAACGGATCGTAACAAAAGCAGTAAAGCTCGAAAAAGTATACGTCCGGGTAAGATCTTTATATATGCGCTGGCATTGGCTGCGCTTGGCGGTGGTGGTTATTTACTCTATAGTCGTGCAAGGAAGAAGAAGTCAATAAGCAATTTTTCGAGTGATGCTACCGATTTAATCAGCTATGAAACTCCGGTTACGGATACAACGACTTCTGCAGCCTCTTCAACAAAAGCGAAGGCTTCCACACGGTCAAAGAGTAATGATGACTTCCCTTTGAAGAAAGGTAGTCGCGGTACGCGCGTCACAGTGCTTCAGCAGGCGCTGATAAAAAATGGTGCTGCGATCAAAGCCGATGGAAAGTTCGGGCCAGCAACACTGGCGGCATTGAAGGCTGCCGGCTATAGCGATAGTATAGATGAGTCATCCTTTGCAAACATTACTGGTCAAGCCCCCTCCTCACTATTAATTGTATTCAATCCAGGCGAGCTCGCAAGGAAGCTTTTCAATGCTGCCAACCTGGGTAAAGATCAAGAAGTGGTTTCGATGCTTCAGCAAATCAAAACAGTAAGCGAATATTCAACAGTGAATGAATACTATAAGAAACTCAGTATTGTATCGAAGACCATAGTTACACACTTACTGGACTATGCTTTCAAATTGGATGCGGCAGCGCAAATGCTCATCAAAAAAGAGTTCACACGTATTGGTCTTAAAGTAAATGATTCGGGTGTATGGAGTCTGCAAGGGATACAGCTATATAAAGATCTCATGACGATTCGACAGACCATTGTGATTGATGCAATGAACAACCGTATACCCGTGAGCAGGAATACTATTCTGGGAGATGAAGTAAAAATCGAAAATGGTATGACCTGGTTCCGGTCAGTAGACCGAAGTATACTACGGGTTCCTACACAGGATGTGAAATATAGCACGTCCTAAAAATCACTAACAATCGAAAAATAAAGAGGATTGCAAAACAAGGTTTTGCATAACGGGCGAAGTATGTCCTCGCGCGAAGGAAAAAGTCAACACAATTAATCAATTAACAACATGGCAAGTTTTGAAGGGTTTGCAAGCAAGGTCTTGCATTTGGAAGGTGGGTTTGTTAATCATCCGGCAGATAAAGGAGGGCCAACTAAATATGGTGTCATTCTTTCAACATGGAAACAGTATGGATATGACAAAGATAAGGATGGCGATATAGATGCTGACGACATTAAGCTACTAAGTGAAGGTGACGCAAAATTTATAGCAAAGAAAGTATTCTGGGATTTCTTTCAAGCTGATTTTATACTCAATCAGTCTGTAGCGGAATTCATTGTGGATTGGGGGTATAATTCCGGAAGGGTACTCGTGGCAAAGAAACTTCAAAAGCTATTAGATGTAACTGTTGATGGTCTTATAGGCATTCAAAGCTTAAAGACGATCAATGTTATACCGCAGCAGAATTTATTTGAAGCGTTGAAAACAACGCGAAGAAATTTTATAGATGCAATCGTCAAAGAGAGACCAGACCAATCAGTTTTCTATAAAGGTTGGATCAATCGCATAAATTCTTTTCGGTTTGCTGACTAAGCGTACGCTTGCTCCGGGTTTAATGTATGCTTCATAGGACATACTATAAATCCGGAGATTCTGTACGAAGTCATAGACTTTGGTAGTGTCGATGATGAACAAGAAGAAATCAGAAAATTCTTCAATGTCCTGCGAGATGATAGCAAGATGCCAAGTGACATCGGGATGCCGCAGCAAATCTTTAGTATAGATTTTAAAAATAGAAGTCATCAGAGTAGTGGTTTTAGGTAACTCAATATACAATGCTTTCGCGAATAATATCAATCCTGAGAAGTCGGGAATATGAAATTTACGTTAAGCCGTATCAGCTAAATATAGTTGGCTTGCGGAGTAAGAACACCAATGCGAATAGCTTCGATGATGAAATACATGTGTTCTATAAAACCGAAAACGGAAAATGGAATTATCATACTTATAACACAACCACCGACCCTGGTACATTCTGGCTTAACAATCCCTCTTACGAAAAAGGCACTGCTATATTGGCAGAAGGTCAGTATAAAAACGCCTATGCTATAGGATTACACAGAGGGCTTTATAAAGCACTCAAACAAGTGAAAGCTGTAACCGTTGTTCGCGATTACGACCGTGATGCATTACTTGATTTTAACAATGGAACTGAAGAAAGCGGAATCTTTGGTATCAATATACACCGGGCTGAAAGCTCTGGATCGACTAAGTATATTAATAAATATTCAGCCGGTTGTCAGGTATTCCAGAATGCATCTGATTTTGATGAGTTCATGCAGCTATGTGAACAACATAGATTACGCTATGCAAATTCCTTTACTTATACATTGATAGATTTCAGGGCTGTGAGGCGCATTACATGGAAACGTGTTATAACGGCTTCTACTGCCATCGCTGCAATAGCCCTTGGATGGATCACTAAAAATATACTCTACAATGAGCGCGCCTAAGCCACCTTTTCATTCTACCACAGAAGAACTGCTATATAATATACTTCTAAAGTTACCAGACGTGACATACCTGACTGCAAATGATGTTAACTCTATCGCCAAGCTGAATGCTTTGATTCTGGATGGAGATATACCTTCAGAGCAGTCCACTACGAGTGCTGTCGAATCGATCAGAGGAAATGTACCAGAGGCGGGCAACACACTTGCAAAGTTATATAGCATCATTCAGGGATTAGGAAATCTTAAAAGTGAAGACATTGATACGCTGGCTGAGTTAAACGCAATCCTGAAGGATGCTGACCTTGCGACTTTTGCCGACCTTGAAGAGACACTGGTTGGTATAAATGATGGCGTACCGTTAGAAGGAAGTACACTTCGAAAGCTATATGAGCTTATCAATACCAAACAGAACAAGTTTGGATCAACGTTTCCGGGTACATACTTTGTATCACCCACCGGTAATAACCAAACCGGTGTAAAAGGTGATTTCTCAAAGCCCTTTACACCTGCGGGTGCGTTGGGTTTAGCGGTTGCCGGAGAAACGATAACATTCCTGCCGGGAAGCTATGTCATCAATTCAAGTATAGCCCGTAATGGTGTCACATATACAACGCTGGGTGGCAAGGCAACCATTACTGTAAACCAATTGAATGCAGTGGTATATAATTTTGATGCTCTGCCGGAGTCTCCACAGAATGTTACTATAGCGGGGGACTTTGATTATATCATTCAGAATGGAGGCACCGTGTTTAATTTCAAGGCAGGCAATACGCTTCGTAGCTATGTTGTGCGGTGGGCGAATGCCTTTCAATCCGATGGCGTCTTCATGAAAATGCCAACGGTGTTTTCAACCGGTATATTTGAAGGTAACATTGATATTGATACAACTTCAAGCAAGGTGGCGATTGAATGTCGCACCACGGCAGCAACGTCAGGAGCCGGAGTGATGAACCTGCGGATCACTAATAAATCACTGACCACCTACGCTATCAAACCATGGTTCATAGGATTCTTGTTTAATATATCTTATACAGCAACCAACTATGGTTTATTTTCTCAGCCGCTTAATGCAGGATCGGATAACAATGTATTTGTATTGAATATAAAACAGACAGATGTATGTGTAACATACCTGAGTTCCGGAGAGTATAGCGGGTCAATGACTGGTGGGCAAATCAATTTATTCTCAGGGAGCATAAATATGAATGCCCGGCTTACCAATTGTATTCTATATGCCTCACCACAGACATCATCGCATGTCACAGCACTAGCCAATAACGTGGTTATAATAAATGATCAAGTAACAGTTTTGGAACTTCACGGCACCTGGAGAAGCTGTGGCTATAGTCGAACGACTTCCAGTCTCTGTATTTTAGCAGGACAGTTTTATAATTTACAATTCAATACCTCCGTAGGTATACTCAAGATCAGCGGGTATGTAAGGCTTGTAGACACAACCACAGTTACTGTAAATGCCAATGAATATCTTGAAGTCAGCGGCAAGCTTGTTGGTAAAGCGTTGCAAGTTATTCAGCTAAGCCAAGGTTCGCCAGTGGTCATCTCTGGCTACATTAAGCAACTAGAACAGTTTGCACCGGCTATTAAGTCTGCTGGTGGTGGATATACTCATTTACTCATCTTGAAAGGAGCCATTATAGAATCGGGCTCTTCGTCACCTGATGGCATTAGGGTTGATGCTCCCGATGGTATACAACTAAAGCTTTATGGCAAGAGTTATAGCAATAAGCCTATGAGTGGCACAGGTGTAGTAACTTATCTGGTAGGAGCTTCGGATGATCTTGTAGTGGATACGGATATTAGCGTGATTGATTCATAATAAAGCTTATGTAAATAGACGCTGTAGCAATAGCAATTCCACCGGTGCCAGTTTTACCTTCCTTCTGCTCAATCTTTAGTTGTCAGTTTTGTCTGTATCATAGGACTGCAATTTTATCACGGGCACTCCTCTTAATAATTATTTTTAGCTTGCTAACGTTCTCTGCCGGTAAGGTTGTAATCGCTAGTAAAAGCCATTCGTTAGATTGCTGGATAGCTCGTGTTTGAATCATCAATGGCCTGATTACTGTAGCAATCAATTCAGTTTTCGACAAACTGTCCTGCACCCAAAGGGTCAGCTTAACCTGATTGTCTGAAAATTCATAGTTCCCCTTAACCATAAAGAGAGGGAGGTAAGATATAACTTTAGGTCAGTAAATGATGATACGAAAAACATAAAAATCTCACGTCCTGTTTCTTCACTCGCCTGGGACAAAACTTTCCTTTTATTTTTTCCGGTTTTTTAGTTTCCTTTTGATTTTTTTTACCGATGAATGCTGATACTCGAAAATGCCGGTATTGCCAGTTCGCGTATAGCGGAGGAGCGAAAGAGCATGTTTTTCCGAAAGGGCTAGGCGGTCCGAATATATTCATGGACAACGTGTGCGAGAACTGTAACCGAAAATTCTCGCACTATGAGCGCGAGTTGATGCGCGATTCGCCTGTGGCGTTTATGCGGAGTGTAGAGGGCATTGAAGGGTATAAGCGTTCGCACGTTCCAGCAGGAGCATTTTTAGCTCCAATCCTGTTGACATTTGATGACCAAAGCAAAATTGTTTACGAGGTCGGTCAGCGATACCCGTTGGAGAATTTCATCAGGCCACAGATGATATTGATTAAGGGAGGTTTTTACATCGAGGGAGACAAGCGTGAAGGTCTTGAAATGCTCGGCAAGAAATTCGCACAGTGGAAAAGAGATGTTAGAATCATCGCTCTAAAAATCAGGAAGAACGACACAGTATCACTTCAATGGATCGAATTTGTCGACAACGGTTCTAACTATGAAACCGTTGTACAATCCTCAAACACGAAGAGTAAAGACATTATCAAAATTGATATATTGACCGATACGCATGACTTATTCCGTTATCTCTCACCACGACTATTTCTCAACGATCTCGGCGAGCTTTGGGTCAGGGCAAGAGATTTGGACGATGCAGTTTCATTCCTGATCAAACTCATGAATTATACAAGAGTTCGTGTGGCTCTGAGCAGCTACCCGAAGACATTCACTAATCCCTTGATCTATGTCGGACAAAATTTCAACAATCTCCAGTTTTCTCAATGCCTGGTGAAAATTGGGATCAATTGTTTGATGTACTACTACCCTGCATTTAAAGATGATGAATCAATGAACGAATGCATCTCGTTCGTAATGACAGGAAACGGTAAGATCGAACTAAAGGGTGAAGAGAAGGACAATATCAAGGATTTTGGGGAAGGAACGCACAGCCTGTTTTTCCAACAGACAAGTTATGGAATGAATGTAAGGATCGCTTTTTTCAACGGTACAGGTGGAGCGTTCACTTTCGATGTAGTTGGTCTAAAAATCTTGATGCCCGGTGAATTCAATCGGCTCGTGGTAGATTATAAGTCACACACAATGGAGTTTCAGGATCGAATTAAATTCCTGTCATCATTTGACCAAAAAAAATAGACTAACTGCTCTGTTCTAAACATAACTATCAACTGTAAATCAATCTACCATGAAAACTGATGTTATCTGCGATACAAATATTTGGTACTATTTGGGTGATGGAACAATTGACCCAAACAGTCTGAAAGATTACTCGTTAATCGCCACGTTCTATAATTTCGAGGAGTTGATAACCACACCAAACAATCTAACAAATTTTCAACAAGTTCGTCGCGCTGCAAAGGCGATTGTGAACTACTCAAGCAAACAATATTTAGAGAATGCTTTTTTATATCTCGCAAACCAGATTACACCCAATTATGAGGACACTAAGTACGGTTACAATCTAGGCATTAGAAATTGGGCAGAAATAAGGCGAATGGCCGCACTTGACGATTCTTTCCAACTTACCCCAGAATTAAAAGCAGAGTATGAAAAGAATGCAATCAATAGAGGTAAACAGGGGCAACAAGTCGCGCAGATTGAGAACGATTTTGTAACAAATGTAAAAGCCCATTCAAAGAAGGTGTGGAAGACTAATTCCAGCAAATACTTTAAAGAGAGGTTTAAAGGCATTCTTCTGGAATTGAATGATTACCTAAAAATGTTTAGTGATGGTCGTATTGAAATGCAAGGCAAGCACATTAAACAGGTTGAACTTTTTCTTACTGCCTTTTTGCAATTTTCAAAAAATACAGAAGTAGCAAAATGGGTCGTCAAACCAAATGATGCCTATGATTTGTATAATTTGATCTATGTAAAGCCAGGTAGCAAATATTTCACAAGAGAAAATCGTTGGAAGAATTTAATAGCGGAAGCAGGTCTTGATCATTATTTACTTCATGCCTGATGACTTAGGTGATCACTATATCGCTTGCTTGTACGAAGCATTTCAACCTGCAAGAATGGTTTACCTCGACACGAACTATTGGATTAGATTAAGAGACGCTGAAATTCAATTTGAGTTAGCTACTTATTAGTAGCTTTTGTCGATCCTCGTTTCTTTTTGGAAAGCTTCTTCTTCTTGGAACGCTTCGTCGAAAACTTTAATTGAATCGCACCATCAATGAATTGGAACAATGCGTCGAACTGCTGGATAACGTAAGGAAGGAATGTGAGCTCCAGCACCAGTTCACCATCGCGCACGGTGATGTGACTTTTTAAAATTGCCATAAACTTTTCTTCACTTTTCCGTGCCGTTTCATCCGCTGAAAGCTGACCATCACTATGAATGATCATGTTTCTGAGCTTGTTGATCTGGTAAATCTTATTCCACCTGTTGTCGCTCTTGTCAATTTTTAGACCGACGATCAACTGCATGTATGAAAAGGACCTATGGATTCCATTTCCTGCAATGTCTTCCAGACGTGCAGGATGTGAAATCTCATCTTTCAATTTGTTAGCAAGTTTGTCCAGTTCATGTTCCAGAAACGCATACAAAGTAAGAAAAGCGGACTTTCGCTGAAGGTTTGGAAAGTGAGAGGTAAATAGCTTGTCCAAGTCCCAACCCATATCGTCCAGACCTTCATAATGCGTAACGCTCTGCCCAATTTTTTCCTCTTCGCTAAATACTATAAAGTCTTCTTTCTTATTGTTCTTGAAATGTTCAGTGCTGGCGTCTATTTGCTGCTCCGTTCTCTTGACAAAAAATGTCAAAAGTTGTAGTGTGTGAATCGAATCGAGTTTGTACCAATGCCATGGCGCGCTTAATCTCATAGATCAAGAGAGTTTAACTTTTTAATAAGGCCAAAGTTCCTTTGTCTGAAAATCCTCGACGAATTGGACAAGGGACTTACATCGCGGATTTAAAAAGAACAAGTTTAAGGGTGTCGGATAGTAGGTTATAAATGTCGATTTCAAATCGTGCAAATTGCAAGGTATTTGAATGTGGTGCTCGGCTTCAAAATAACTTTTTATAAAAGATAAATTATTATTTATCCATGCTATTTTCTTTTCGAAAATAGGCACGTAAGCATCGTCCCCTTCAAGAAACGCGCTTTTAACCTGACGAATCCCTCTTGCGTCAAATCCGGTCTCAAAAAATTTGAACTCAAAAATAGCGAGGCACTTTGTTGCAGCATGGTATCCGAGGTAGTCGATTTCACCACATTCAAACTTGATGTCTGGAAATTTGTTGAATGTTTTGTCCTTGATTGAACGACCGCTGAACCCAAGTTTTTCAAGTTGCGCGATTACGGAACGTTCAAACCATTTACCTGCATTGCGCGCGATTTCACTAATCGCATCAGTTAAAGGCTTGTGTTTCCACCCATGAGGTGTCTTGTTAAATGCAAGTTCACTATCCAGAAGAGTGAGGTAGTCCTCCACTTTTTTATGTGACCACATAATAACTGTTCTTCCCTTGCTTTGGAATTCCAGAAAAGGTCTTTTATTGATTCGATTGTATTGCCGCGAATTCCATACCTGTCTCGGGATCGACTTGTCTAAAATCAGGTTGTTTATTACGGCATTCACCGACTCAAAGGGAAAACCGTAGTAGGCGGCGAGGTTAGTGAGTAGATGATCCTTTAAGCACATGGGCGCCTTCTTATGGCTTTCAATTTTTTCCATGTTTGCCGGAGCAGCAGTAACCAAAGCCTGAAATTCAGTGTAGGTAATTCCAAATACCTTACAGAAAGGCTCATTCAAAACTTTGGCATGATACTGATGATCGAATGGATCAAAAGATTTCTCCAAATACTGCTCACGTAACGTAACCTCTTTGCGATTCTGTCGATGATAGTCGGCCATCAAATCGTGATTTAGGTCATCGACGACATGCTCAAAATACGGATCTTCCCCAACTGCATTTATCTTGATTGATGTGGCATTAGGAGCAACCATAAAAGTATGGTTGCTGACATTGGCATATTCGACACATTTTTCGGCACACAATAGAACGTTTTCAAAATCCGGAATTTGCGTTTGCCACAAACCGGATACTTTGTCCGTTTCACCAATCTCTGCAAGCTTCTCGCAAATCAGATCAAGAGATTGTTGGATTTTAGGCCCCGTTTCCTGCCAGTAGTTTGAATCATCATCGGCAAGCTCACCCAGTTTAAAGGCGCGTGAGGCTTTTCCTGCTTCTTCATTCTGGAACAGGATTTCACCAACCCATCTGCTGGTAGCGATATTAGGAAGGAGCCGATTCAACCCTTCTTCATAAAATTCAAATATGAATTTTAGTATCTCATTGCAAATCGTTGTACCAGCGTAGAAGCCAGGGGCATACTTCTGCCTCAAATGGTCTTCCATTTTCTTTTGCATATCTACGCGTGTTTGCGGAGCAGGCCGTACAATGCGAGCTTGACCAACCACTATGTATGTCAACGAATGTTTGAAGAAAATTTCCATTTACAGCAATTATCTACAGAGTGCCTCCATTCGAAAGGTAGAGCAGTATTGTTCTGGTACGCCAAGCCTCATTAAACGTTCTTTAAATATCTGTTGATCTTCCGGTCTATGGTAGGAAACTGCCCATTCAATACTTTTGCTCGGAATTGACTCAAATATTTTTCTAAAGTATTGCATATCCACTTCCGAAAGAGAATGGCCTAAAATCATTACTCGATCAATTTGGCCTAAATCGAGAAAGAAAGACCTATTATCGTCGATCACTTGGGATGTCTTCTTAAAAGACTTGGTGAAGTAACTTAATAGCGCACTTTTGCCACTTTCGTATGAGTAGTCATATTGATCCGATATTTGTTCTCGCCATTCATGGAGTTGCTCATCAGTTAAACCTTTGGGAGGTTCTGGCTCTGCTACGTGGTGTTGAAAATTGTTGGGATCAATGCCGTGACCGAGGATCAACGTTGCGTCGGAATTTACTGCCTTGTTGTGAATGTACAGAATGGATTTTTCGGGAATGCCGTAGTACCGCTCCAATGTGTTCGTGTAGTTGAAGCTGAAGTATAACCCGTCTTTATTTAGCTTGAATTTTCGATCATCAATGACATCGGGAAACTCCACTGCAAGAATGAATTTTTTGAACTCTATAAAAAGATTCTTAGTAAGATCATTTACAATCTCCTCCATTATTATTTGATAACTATGCCAATCACTATCTCTGAAATCATCGCTTGCTATGTTGGGCAGATAGTCGGTATTGTCCTCCAAAACAGTATCAAAATCCAGATCGGCTAATGCTTTTTCGAATTCTGACCACAGGGGGTCATAATGGCTTTGCTGATCATCTTTGTCAAGATTGGGCAAACCATAGTATTCGACCAGATAGTTGTAGATGGTCGAGTATCCATCCTGAAGGAAGAAAGCGAATGACTGGTAACTGGTACTCAGGCCATGATACCGATCAAATCCATTTCCAATTACATACAAGGTTTTCATAAGGGGGCAAGATGCCAAAAATGTGACTAATCCAGGTTAGGGACAAGTTACTGACGATTTCCGATAAAAAGAGTAATGCGCTTCGATCAAGCCGAAATGTCGGTTTCTTTCTCGTGCATTGGTAACTTCGAGCCGAACCCTGGATAAAAATATGAAAATGCCACCCCGAATAACGACCGTTACCCGCCAGCAAATCGCTGATGAAATGAATATCGGAAAACTCTGGTATCACGGTAATCTCGATGAACCCGATTTTCTTACCCGGTTATTTGACCTTAAAGGACTTCGCTCAAACGATCCGCGATATGACAATGCATACGAAGACATACGGAAGCACATGGTACTTAATGCCGACTGGCCAAATGATTGGATTTATACCGACCCAAGAATCAACCTGTTGTACTGCGGCGATGAACTCTACTTAAAATTTCTTTCCCTGACTATTAATCCAGCAATACGCACCAATTCAGGCGATGTAGCTAAGCTGCTCGAAATTTACAATCGACATTTGCACCAACATGGTTACGAGATCATTCAAACGAGCGAGATTTCTGGAAGACCTATTTTTACTGGCAGACAAAAGCTTATTGGTCAGGCCAGCCTTGCATTAAAGACGGTGGAGATTAGGAAGTATCTTAATACCGATTACGTCAGTGCAAAGATCAGTACGATGACTGAAGCGGTTTATAAGGATACAGATTTAGCAATAGGCACTGCTAAGGAATTGCTTGAAACGACGTGTAAGTCGATTTTAAAACAAAAGGGAGTTGCCATAAACAAAGATTGGACATTGCCACAACTACTTAACAATACGACATCTGCGTTGGACTTTAAACCGAAGGAAGCGGACAATCCTAATACGGCGGAGAAGGCGATTAGGCAGATACTCGGTGGAATATCAACTATTGTTCATGGTGTCGCGGAGTTAAGAAACGGCTATGGAACAGGTCATGGAAAGGATGCGAATTTTAAAGGACTGGAAGTGAAATATGCAAAACTGTGCGTGAGCGTTGTATCTGAGATTGTAATTCTCTTCTTGGCAACGCAGGGCGAAACAACCGAACTTGTCGAAACTGTAGCTGATGACCTTCCATTTTAGCATTTAACAAACTTAATCAGGAACGATATGTCGAAACAAGGCAATTATAAAAGCAGATTTATCAGGTGGCAAGGTGTCTTGCGCGAACATTTAACATTCACAAATAACATGATATTGGTGACTGGTATTGGGATAATCGCTTCGCTTGTGGCCCTATTGGACTCTAAAGACTTTATTCCGACTTCATGTCAAAAAATATTCTTTACAGGAGGGATGTTGTTCGATTTTATATCTGTGACTTTTGGAATGGCTGTCGCAGCAAGTCGGTTACAAGACTTTCGTGAAACACTTAGGAAAATTAAAAGTAAGGGATTGGAACAATCCAGGAACACGGACTTTTATGGTAATCGAACCTGGTGGCTCTTTTATCTACAATTTGGCTTTTTCGCGGGTGGTGCTATTCTGTTAACAATAGCGTTTGGTATGATTTATCAGACAAAATTATTTTAAGGGACAAGAGAAACATAAATCTGCAAATCTCATTAGCTCACTGAGCAGTTTGCAATCCACTTTGTGCGTAACAAAAGGTAGCTTTGAGGAGCGCGGAAAAGTCGATCGAGTTTTTAAAAAAAATCAAGGAATGTTATTGCCATTATCTCTGGGGTCTTATAACCCAATATAAAGAATGAGCATCTAGGTATGGGTGATTTTGAGGATATTCCTTAACCAGTACCCATCTCACCCTATCCCTGAAAGTCTTTGCGATTTTTACCTGGTCGTCAAGCCAAGTGCAGGTAGTAGAATCGACTTGGTCGATAATAGCACCATTCCAATTGACTCCATCCAGTGAGGCATTGAAAAATTTAGAATCAAATAGTATTGCATTACTAAAATCAGAACCTTGAAGTTGAGCTTCACTGAAGTCAGCTTGATTAAGTTGTGTGTACAGAAATTTAGAGTTAACCGAGCCGGAAAAACTCCCCCCAATTATTGAAGCCCTTGTAAAGTCCGATTCATCAATGTTCGTATTTACAAAAGATGCTTGCCACAAATAAGCGGCTCTGAAATCGCTGCTTCTTAAATTCAATCCGTCAAACACAGCGTTTCTTAAATTAGCACCGCTTAAATAAGCTGATGAGAAATCTGGCCCCAAGTCAGCCAGCTCGTTAAAATTGGCAATATTGGAATTGCTTAAGGCAATCAGTAATTGCCCTCTTTCAGGGCTGAGAGGTTTGTGTATTAATAATGGCTCTGAGCCATCATCAATGTCAAAAAATAATCCTTGAAACCAATTCATAAAATTCCTGGATTTTACATTTTTAGTTTTAATTGAATCCCATTGATAGTTCGAATAAAATCCATTGGTAGAAAATGCATCTTCGTTAGGCATAACGATAAATTGATATGGTCGAAAGGAGCGACTGAGCGCTACTATTCTACCTAGTATGGATTTAGGGACACGAACTTTTCCGTCTTTCTCGGGTTTGATATCGTCTATTTTATTGCTTATGCTGCTCAACTCGGTGACTAAAATTGCTCGTCGTGAGGCTTCAGCTAGCTGATTTTGTAGATCGATTTTTTTGTTCTGCTTATTTAATAAATTGTTAGCTTGTAGAGCGAGTAATAGCCCTAGTATGGCAATAACACTGACCCCTGCCGATGCAACAGTTTGCGGAGAAAAGAGTCTCCAAAGTAGCGCGGAATAAGTTGCCTTCCTTCTAGGGTCATCATCATTGTATTTGGATCGTTTGAAAAAGAAATTATATAGAATGGGCACAAGCCTATGATCTTGAGCCATCATGTCAGCTTCGATTTGCTTCAGCTTATTGTCTAATTCAGTGATTCGTTTTTCTTGCTCATTTGGAACGACTTCCTGCTCATCAGAGATAATTTCAGGCATAATGTGTATGGTTAAGGAAAGGTCTTGCTTAAGGCAGTTGGTTATAAGCAAAAAGCCCATCACATATCCTATTTGGACAGGTGATGGGCTCATCATGTACAAGTTATAAAACCCAGACCTTCTAAGCAATCGAAAGACGAGAAATTTGCGACCACGTGTTGACAAGATTATACACTTTAAAACCGAAGGAGATGTCAGGTTTTGTTGTTGATTGTTGTAATGATCTGATTTACAGTATGTAAAAGCTGTGATGAGTTCGACAATCTGTCCGTAAGGTCTACTAGGCGGGATTGTATCTGATTCCTGATGCTATCTCTTTTTTATTCCTTTACAACTAACTGGCTTCCAGTATGATAATTTGATAACTTTTAGTGAACAGTGGGTTCGAACCTCTGAAATTTTATAAATTAGTTTTTTCTGAGAAGATCGAACCCGCGACTTTTTGAATGAATTAGGATAAAAATTCTAGTGGCAATTCTAGTGGCAAAATGGTGGCAATAGCATGTTAAATTCAATTTTGTGGCATTTTTGTGGCAAAATTGAGAGGAAATGACAGGAAAGCTTTCTTCGTCATTATAGGTGAGAAAGAGAGAGTTAAGGAATGCGCAAGAAATACCCGGAAAGAGTTTGCAACCCTGCCGGGGCTACGAGTAAAAAAGCCTTCAAATTATTGAAATTCGAAGGCTTTTTTTGTTGGACCTAACGGGATGATCGAAACCGTTCTTTAATTTTTATTCAATATTCATTTTACATAAAGTTGTCGCATGCAGCAAAACCCAACTCAATATTTAATGATATAGTCGTTTCTGATTTTACCAAGTCAACGGTTAACTATCAGGGACTGAAATTTTGTGCCCGGAGTCATTAACGGTCGAATGACATAAATCAACGCTTAATAAATTTCAAGATATTAGTCTCGTTTTTATGGATAATTTTCACAAAATAAATACCTGACTGGAAGTTGCTTATATCAAGAGGGATTTTCTCTGTTGCTGTAGTGGTAATGATGAAAAGATCCCTGCCAAACATATCATGGACTGAAATAGTAACTGTTGAATTGGTGAATTCAGCCAAATTGATTACAACGACTCTATCCGCTGGATTTGGATAGATGACTGATATGTCCAATGTACTCTCTTCAATTCCTGTAACAGCCGAAATTTCAAGATTTTTTGTGACACTAGCTTCGTAATATATTGAGGTGGACTGCGCTGTTGCAGTAATATTGGTGTTACCTCCGGACTTGATTCGTATCATGTTGCCATTTATCAAATCAACCACAGAATAATTGTCGATTGAGTAAGTTATCGGTATTCCAGAATCAGATCTTGCATCTAGAGCAAAATCTGGATCTCCATATTGCTTAGATGGCAAATCGAATATTATACTTTGCTGAAGCTTTTTAACTTCTAAGTTTTGGATAACAGGTGTAGCAACATCAAAAATATCATCCCCTCCCTGTTTCGCTGTAATCTGGACAGTGCCTGCCTTTTTTATAGTTGCTCTGTCGCCACTGATTGAAATTACTGACTCATCTGATGTGAAATAGGCAAGAGGTAACCCCGAGGAAGAAGAACCCACAAGATCAAAAGGAGGATCAGTCACCAATTTTTGGGATGCCAAGGTAAAGCTGATGTCTTGAGGGACTTTTATTATTGTAAGACTTCGAGATACAGGCAGAGCAGGATTAAAACTATCATTACCAACTTGCTTTGCTGTGATTTGAACGACACCTGGATTTTTGGGTGTAAGGACATCTCCAGAAATAGATGCGATAGAATTGTCAGAAACCTCATACGTTACGGGCAATGTAGAAGAAGCTACTGCCCCTAACTTGAAAGGTGCAGCAAGAAGAGTTTTTGGAGTTTGGATTGAAAATTCTATAGTTTGATCCTTTTTTAAAGGAAGCAAAAAATCTGCCTGGTAAATGGATTGGCTGGCAAAGGAGGGACCGTTGGCGCCAATAAATATTTTTTTGTTTTTGGAAATATAAAGCTTATTAATTAGCCTAGCATCGCCTATTTGCCCTAGGTTTTCCCAACAACCACCACCATTTACTGTACGGAATAATAACCCAGGTTGCCAACAGGTAGCAAAACCATTTTGGTCATCAATGAAAGTTATTTGAGACGGTACCAAACCAGCTACCCTGTCATCCAAGGCTATATTTAGTTGGGAATCTAACTTCCAGGACTTGCCTCCATCCATCGTTTTCCAAATGTATGCTCCGCCTCCCGCATATCCCGTAGTATCATCAACAAATGAAATGTCAACTTTGTCGGTATTGGATTCTAAAGCCGAAATCGTATCGGGATAAACTGCATTTTGCCAGGTTATCCCATTATCACTATACAAAAAAATTACATTATAATTGTTGTATCCGGTGGCGACACATCGGCCTGATGGAAAGCATTTGATTTTAAGTATCTGTCCTCGCTGGCTATACACCTCTGTCCATGTTTTGCCCCCATCTACTGTCCGTAAAATCGTACCAGATTCTCCAGTGAAAGAAAAAGATGCGATATATCCAACATCAGCGTTTAAAAATTCAATATCATGAACGCCTCTGACATCGAGTTGTCCAGCAGTTTTGCCGCCATCTGTCGTCTTATATAGGTCAACTGATCCAAAATAACCCACGTCCTCAGAAAGGAACTCCACATCTCCATAGCTTCCGGTGCTAAATGTTGTCATGTGAAAAGTTTTTGACCAATTCATTCCGCCATCTGTTGTTTTGTAAAGGTCCTGCTGTCCCAACGCATAGCCTATATTTTCATCTGCCATTTGAATCCCTGCGATCCATCCGGGGGTATCTATATTCATTTTCTTAAAATCAAAGCGAGTCACCGGGGGACTTCGAAATATCACAAGGGTGTCTCTTGAAACACATGATCCATAAGAGGCTGAAAACACATACTCTATTGTATTTAAATTTGTTGCTACTGGAGTTAGGATATTTGGATTGCTAAGCCCCGTGCTGGGTGTCCAGTTAAAATTGCTGCCCCAGACACCCCCCGTGGCAACAAGTCGAATGGGTTCATTGGAGCACGCATGAACATCGCTTCCGGCATTTGCTTTGACTTCTATGATACCAACATCAATTGTTTTAGTAAGTGTGTCTGACGCCAGCCCGTTACTGCATACCAGTGATAAAGTTGAAGAAGTACTAGTTGTAAATCTTGCAGAATCCAGTGCCTTCGTGCTTACGAGTTGATCTTTTATTAGCCATTGATAACTATAGTTGTCGCGCGTATTGGTCGCTGTAAAAATCAAAGATGAAGCATTACAATACTGTTTTTGTATAAGATCAAAACTGACAATTGGAACGGACACACCGCCAAAGTTATCCGTTTTGAATGCATCCCCGTAACTGCTTAGAGCCAAACCTTTGCCATCTGGATTGATCGCGATGGTGTTTATGGTCGTTCCTTGGGTTTCTTTAAAAATCTCCCAGCTGACTCCTCCATCCGTTGAAATATAGACTCCGTTATCTGTTCCGAGATAGATGTTTTGCGGGCTCAAAACAAACATCGCATTAATCTGGCTGTAGGGAAATGTAAAGTGAGTCCACGTATCACCACCATTTGAAGATTTACTAATCTTGGTACCGGATGCTGCGATAAGATTTTTATCATCGATAACCTTAAGATCAACAAGCTGACTGCCATTCAACTTTGTTCCCGTTATTGACTGCCCATCAAAGCCTTGAATAAAATTTTGGGAAACTATGTATCCTTGATTGACAGCCGTCATCTTTATCCCGGTGTTGTTGTTTTCTGCAATGGGATTGACGTTTGTCCAAGTATTACCTCCATCGGTCGTTTTAATCACGATCTTGTTTCTACCAACAGCATAGCCATTCAGCTTGTCAATAAATTCCACATCATTTATCTCACGCAACGGGGTACCATTATTGTTTACATAGGTTATTGTCCATGTCTCCCCTCCGTTAAAGGTTTTCATTGTAATAGCTGAATTCCCGCCAATGTCACCAACTCCAACTCCCTCCTTCGAGTTAAAAAAGTTTATATCATTCAGAGTTACGTACCCTTCAAGATTATGCTTAATCCAAGTATTTCCTGCGTCAAATGTTCCATATAAGCCATTAGCACCTGAAACGTAGAATGTATCTGCCGCCACATGGATAGATTTATAAATGACAGTCTCATCAAAAAGCTGAAATTTTTCCCATTGTGCTACCGCAATTTGAGGTAACGATATGATTAACGATAAAAGGATACATAATCTGTAAGTTTTTTGAATTTGCTGTTTACTTTTCACGGGGCTCTAAATAATTTCTTGTATCTAATCCAAGTGGGCATCAGCCAACTTTGTCTGCTTACTTGTCTGGCATAATGGCGAGCGAATTATCCATCCACGAAGCCGAGCCAACCCAATTGTTTGCCAACAATTGGCTAAACGACATACGCATATATTCCTTTTGTCACTACACGTTTCCAGGCGTTCGTTGCCAACTTGGTTTGCGTTCAATATCCGTGAAATCTCAGGCATCTCAAAATTGAATGTTTAACATTTCAACCGGACTCTTGATGTGTCTTTTTAGAATTCGTGTTGATCTTGCGCGTAAAGTTCTGTGGTCAAGTCTGAATACGAAGCAAGTCATGGGATCGATGTTTTTACATCGTAACAATCTGATTAACAGTATGTAATGATTTTAAAGAGTTCGACAATCTGTCCGTAAGGACTACATACGTAAAAATTTTAAGCCCTCAAGTTATTGAAATTCGAAGGCTTTTTTTTGGGCCTAACGGGATTATCGAACCTCTGCTTCAGGCAGACGCGGCTATTCGCGATCTTAGGGCACACAATACTAAGGCGGTACACGCTTCCTAGCACGAAAAAGTATCTCCAGAACTTAATGAACGCTGTATTCGAGGCCAGTGGTGTGAGAGGCACATTCTACGAGAATTACTAAGACTAAGAGGGTCCATTGACTTTTCATTCTGCGATTCATTTAGCGCATGAGCTACAACGTTGGTGCATATGACGTTGCCGGATCTAGGAGGCCTTAGCACTGTAGGAATGCTAAGGCCTAGTCGCCCAATCTGTCCCACGTTGTTAAGAAACAAAACTACGAACTACACAGAACCCCCCGGCAATGGCATATGCACTTTGTTAGCGGCTGGCCTATTCAAACTCCTCTTTGTCTTTTAAAATTCGCTTATTATACAAATCGTCCCAGTTGTCAAAAAATTGAGTTGTCGGCCATTGGTCGTCAGAAAGTCGTTTAAGGACCCATGTCAGATGGACAACTGCAAATTTCTCGTTGTCAACAAGGAATAATACATCATCGTTGTCTTGTCTTCTCGCCAAAGTCTTTGTTGTCCTGCCGTAAAGAATATGAGTTTTGCTGATCTCGCTTTCTAGCTGGACGGTCAAACCAATGTCTGTCCAATACCATGGTGGCGGTAACTCTATTGACTTATCCACGTCCTTCATTTTGAATAGGCTTGCCGCTAACGCTTGTGTATATGCAGTTTAAATTTTTAAAATAATTAATCAAATTCATATACACTTTGTTGGCAGTAGTTGCACCTTCCAGAATGTCTATCATAGTCCACTGTCCAATTTTGATAACCAGTCACTATACTTTGATTTGTATTGCTCTCTAGCTTGTTTGTCCTTAAGTATCAAATCAACCCCTCCATCATACGGAACTATTACGGTGTCATTGTCAACCGACATGAAAAATACTCTCACCGAATCTTGAGCAATGTCGCGAAGGATATTGTTAAACTTGCTTGGTGACCAAACTGAGTTGCAGAACATAGGTCTAAAAACTTGTCCATTGTCATACTCGTCAGGCCACAATTTATATAAGTCGATATTGTCAAGTTTATTGAATGAAAGTCCTTTGATCGAATCAACATCGTCAATTGGATGAAGTTCAGTATGTCCTTCAAAATGAAAATCACCAGTGACAAGAAATATCTTTGCCCCATCACCAAGGATGTCAGTGATAATGGCGTTTTGTCGACTTAAAACTATTGTCCATTCGTCTTCATTGTTGGGATACCGCTTTGAGTCGGGCAAACTATGAATTCGAAACCATCTGTCCGGGTAGTCATGGCGAAATGTGTATGAAATCGGTACTGAGTCCGGATACCTTTTTGTCCAAATGTTATTGAAATCCTCTTTTGTCATTGGTGCAATTACCGCCAACAATTGGCTATACGACATACGCATATATTTTGGGATTATATACGTATCCCTTTTATCACTACACGTTTTCAGGCGTTCGTTGCCAACTTGGTTGCGCTCAATATCCGTGAAATCTCAGGCATCTCAAAATTGAATGTTTAACTTTTCGGCCGGCCTCTTGATGTCTTTTAGAATTCGTGTGGAGACCTGCTCGTAAAGTTCCATTGTCTTGGGAGAGCTATGTCCCAGCAGAGTCTGAATATACCGCAAGTCAATATCATTTCGAGTAGGTAGATGGCAAAACGAATGCCTCAATGTGTGGGGAGGTGCCTGCTTTGAAATCTTTGCTTGTGCAAGGTTGCGCTACAAAATATTCTGAACGCTTTTTGCCGCTATATTGGCCGCCGGCTTGATCTACTTTCTGAGCTTTTTATCGAACCAAAAGAACTTAGAATTTGATTGAATTTTCAAGAATAAGGTTAGATACTGGTATCCTTAGGTCTACTCACAGGGAAAGATCAATGAACCATGTTGATCTTTCATTTTTTTTATCTCCCAATTCTATTGAAAATGAATCGGTTAGCTTCACAGCTTCATTGACTTTCTTGGCCCGATAATGCTCAATTTTCCGATCAAACGCTGCCGGCATGGCTTATAGCTCTTGCGCTCATTTCTTGTCCTCTGTCAACTCAATCTTTCTACCGTCCAAGTCCTCAATAATTGCAACATATCCCCATTCGGTCATGGTGGGGGTCCTTAATTATTTTACCTCCAGCGCTTTTCAATTTTAGAATTAAGTCGTTTAAGTTGTCCACCGTAAAGCCTAACCTTAATGTGTCGTCAGATTTCTCTTTGTCTTTCGGTAAAGGGTAAATTTCAAAGACAATGTTGTCTAATGTTGCAGTGTAATGTAGCGGACCTGTTCCATGTCTATGATTTTCAAATACCACACCTATTTTTTCCGTAGAAGTCTGCTAGGTCTTTAATACAACTAAATTTATTCTCATTCTGTCCTAAAATGAATGCACGCTAACATTTGGCTATTGGGCGTTGTGGCAAACCAAAATAATGAAATTAGATATCAACCGTGCTGCCATGAATTATAGCTTGTGTTGTGCGCAGTTTGTTTATCTGATCATTATGTTTCCGAAGTTCTTTCCGTTAGTCATTTGTCGATCGGTATTTGGTCTATACCGTGTCCGTTCGTCATTGATTAAATCAAGAATCTCTTGCCTGGAATCAGCCGTTATTGTATCAACTTTTGTTTCAATCTTTAGATAATCAATTCTCAAATCATATGGTTTGATTTTTGAACCAAACATCATTGTCGTAAAAGTTGAAAGCAGTACGAATGAACTGTCTGTTGGCAGGCTTATAACTAAGCTGTCACCAAGTTGTCCAGTTGGGTAATTGTGAATATTGTTCTTGTCAAATTCTTCAATTTTGGGTTTCACTATTACTGTTGCATTGCCACCCGAAACGTTCGTCAATGTCAATACTTTAAGACCTTCGCAGCCTGTTAGTAAAATCAAAATCAGTATAAAATATAATCGCATTGTCGTCTTGAAGAAATTGCGGATACACGTTGTTATAGGTCGTGCGCGGTTCGGTCTACTTTTAATCTTATACATGTCCAAGTGGTAGCTGAATCACCAAGTATTAATTCGTCTTGCGAAATACTTTCTATCTCGTGTTCCCATCTATCAATCTTTGGTCGTTGTCCACAGGATGTGAACAGAATCACCATCAAAATACAAATAACTAGTCGGTGTTTTGCAATCCAAAGCATATCTATAGTCAAATTTATGGCAATAACGCTCGGCTATAAACGTATGCGTTTAAATAGCTATATCCCCGTCCCACGTTGCTACCGAAATTGAACAGCACACACTTTACTAGCCTACAATACAGTATATGTTTTATGGCCGTTACTGTGGGATTACTTTTTTTATTCGGTCAACCATTTCGTATCCAATGTAATCCTTTAGTATTGGAAACTTTGGTCGTCTGTAATACTCATTCCAATAACTAATCATTCGACTCTCCGTCTGCTGCCAATACTTAGGATTCTCCCTTGCAAATCTTTGATAGTTGTGAATGTTTTTGTCGTTGATATGTTTGTCCAATACCACCAAGATTTCCAATACATACTCGCCGAGAAGCTGCAGAGTAAAGGGTATTATCCAATTGTCATTCTTGTCAAGAAGTTTTCTCAGCCGATTTTCTCTCAACTGCCCATCATGATGTCTTAAGTAAATGCAGTTTAATATTGTTTTTTGGGTGTCATTCAGTTTTGTTTCGTCTTCTTTATTAGGTTCATTGAAATATAATCTGTAAGGAATATTTAAAATCTCATTGTCAAGTTAAACTGTTAAAAAGGTCGGATGAATCAAATTGTCAGCTCTATAGATTTGTCCGTTAGAAAGCTTAACGTCATTTGCACCAAAGGGTAAAATATCTAAAACTTTCTTCACGTCAAGCTATTAAAGTCTGAGGAAAACAGTTTTGAAGTCTGTCCCTGTATTCTGTAAAGTTTTCTTTTTTAGTCGCCTTAATCATTATCCAAAGTGACTTATAGGTTGTATTAGCGGCAGTTAAAGTACCACTCTGGAAATCCATAGTATTCGAAGCAATTTTCTTCTTCTTTTCTCATTGTCCAGTAAATGGGGATTTTCCCTGGCTTAAACATAAGAACTCCATCGTCTTGTCGGTAATAACTTAAATCAATTATGTATTTTTTGCCATTATCCTTGATTGTAACATATTTCTCATTTTTGATTGTGTCTATAATTGTAACTTCGTTTTGAATCAACACAGGTTTGATGCCTTCAGTGTAATAACCATACAAGTCATAAAGGCGATATATCTCACTCCGATCTCCCCAGTGTTTCATTTTAAATACCTTCATTAAGGTATCGTAATTCTCTCTCTCATATTTGTGAACCAGTCCAACTCGGTCTAGCAATACTATAGCAACGGGAAAATCGATGGTGATATTTGTTTGAATGTCTTGCTCTGTCGACTCGACTAAGAAGGGGTCAATTGAACAAAAGGAGCATGTATCAGGAGAAATACTTTTTTCGAAAGAGTCAGATTCCGCATTTGAAATGTCTTTTTCTGTTTGCTTAGGTGAACAACCTAAGCAAGAAATGAAAATGATTGTTATAAATATTTTTGACATGGGTGCGTTCGACTATTGTCCAAAGTTGAATCGCCTACAACGCATTTATATAAAACGTGCCGGCACACCAAAATAATAAATTACCATCAACCGCGCTGGCTTGTTTTATATATACTTTGTTGTGTGTAGTGAATTTAACCCACTCATTCTTCAATGAAATAAGTCATATACTCAGTCCCATTTATTTTCATGAACGACTCAAGACAATCCTGAGATAAACAACATGATCGTGACAACTCTCTTCATAAAACTCATTACGCACAACGTTCATGTATAAGAAGTGGTGCTAAGCAAAACTAAGAAAAATATCCCTTCTTATCAGCGCCATACAGCATATGATTTTATAGACATTGTTAGCGGCTGGCTTTCTTCAGCCTCTCGTTTAGTATGTGCTTTATTTTTCCTGTCCCAATCGTTGTTGGTCCTTCCATAAATTTAAACTCCATTCCTTCAGTCAACTTATTTTCAAAATACTCAACAGCAATAATCTTTATCTCCGCGTCAACAGTGTCCCCTGGAAAAACTAATTTCCTGTCAATGAATGTTTGCTGTCCGGAGGTCTGCATTTCGTCGAAGTCAAACTTAACCTGAGGTCTGTAGCCAGACACAGCAGCAGTCTTTCGTCCCCCTTGCTCCTTGGTTCTGTATGTTAATGTTGCAATGAAGTCAGCTTGTTTCGTTTCCATTTTTCTCAAAATGCAATAGCCTTCTTGTTTAGTACCTATTTCTCAGTCTTACAAGTCCACAAAACTACATGTTCATCCTCGGCTTATATATTTTTTGATATATAAAGACTATAAAAAATACCAAGAGCCAAAAGTAAAATGAACCAAAAACGAAATACATCAAAGTAAACATCAATGGCCTTACAAAAAATAACGCCCAATCAGAAAGACTTGAAATATACTTGGTAAACACCCAGTCGTCAATAACAATATAGATATGAAAACCAATAAAGTATATTATTGAAGCATACTTATAATACTTTAGCACAGTTTTCAGTGATGACTTCATTTGGATCTTATACACTTAACATTTGCCTCGAAGATGAATCCATGCAACTAGTGTTCACTATCAAGATGCATGAAATTTCACATATCTCAAAATTGAATATTTAACTTTTCGACCGGACTCTTAACATCCTGGTGCAGAACCTATGACCGAGCAATTTATAGTAACTCTCAAAAAACGCAGAATTAACGTCCTATTTAACCAGGCGGGTACAGGGTATATTTAATGGTATATACTCTGATTATGAAGAGATGAGTTTTGATCTCGCCTTTATTGAGACTCTTCATCATCTACATGAGTGACAGCCAGAATAGCTCCGAACGGATCCTTCAACATTGCATATATATAGTTGCCATCGGCATCAAAAGCTTCCTTGACTATTGCTCCACCCAATTCTTTACACTTCTCAACACTTTCTTTTATGTCTCGCACATTGATGTAAACAATCCATTGTGGCGGAATGCCTGCATTTACTCCTTTCGCCTCACAAACCCCACCGGCCCAATTACCACCTGAATCTTTCATAACATAATCAGCATAGCCATGATTGTCTCCCATTTTTAATTCTTTGGGAGACCATCCAATTACCTGAGCATAAAAATCCTTCAGATGGCTTGCATTAGATACTGTCAGATCTGCTGACACGATCGAACCTATATAGTACTTTCTTTTTACTTGCTTGTCCATAGTCAGTATTCAACCTTGTAGTGTATAGCAATCTCACCCATAGTAAACCGCGTTGAAGCCAGACATTTCAATTTTATTGCTTTTTCTATACCCTTAAAAAGTGGAATGCCATTTCCCAAAACAACAGGATATAGAATGATCCAACATTCGTCAATCAAATTCAGCTTCATTAATGCCTGGCAAATGGATGGACTGCCGAACAGCAATATATCTTTACCCGTTTTATTCTTAATCCGAGTAATGCCGTCCTCTATATTCTTCGATAAGATTACAGTGTTATCATTTTTCTTTTCACTTAACGTGTTTGACAGCACGATCTTTTCAGCGCTATTATACCAGTGCGAATACTTTACTACACTTGCAGAGACGTCTGGGCTCTGATGTGCTGTCGGCCAATAACTGTCCAGCATTTCATACGACACTCGGCCAGCTAAAACTGCGTCTGCCTTATCCGTGAGATTGCAAATAAAATCAAGGTTCTCCGGACTCTGAACCAACTCATCAAAGTCACCATTTTCTCCTGCTACAAATTGGTCGAGCGAAGTGTGGACAACTGATATCAGTTTTCTCATGTTAAGATTTAATATAGTTTATTGACATATATAAAGAAACGCTTGCCTGGCAATTTAAAATTGCCAGGCAAGCGCATCTCATTAAATTGTTTTAAACTCCGTTCAGGATTATTTTAAACTGAAAAAGAATTTTCTCAACTCACCAGCAAATGACTCTGGCACTTCCAGTGCAGCGAAGTGACCTCCGTCTTTCATCTTGGTATAGCTTACAACATTCACAAATCGTTCAGCCCATTCTTTTGGAAATTGTGCCTCCCTCGGAAAGACGGAAACACCAGCAGGTACATTCGTTTTCTTTAAAGGTGCTGATCCACTCCATTGGGCCACAGCATCCTCTTTATACATTCTCATAGATGTTGCTATAGTTTGTGTGAACCAGTAGATCATAATATTTGTCAACATCTCGTCCCTTCCTCCAAAAGCACTCTCCAGAATTTCAGGGTTGGCACCAGCTGCACCGAAGCTCAATATCCATGCGGCCAAACCCACGGGAGATTCATTTAACCCATACGCCAGTGACTGTGGCTTTGTAGCTTGCACCATTGCGTAGGCACCTTCGCTATACCACCATTGCTGCACAAATTGAGCGAACTGTTTTTCATCTTCACTCATTGTGCTTGGATCTTCCTGCCCCATTGGATAACCTAAATCTGTAAAGTGAACTCCAGCCACGGCATCAGGATATTTTGATGCCAAAGCTTTGGTTACACCCATGCCGACATCACCACCAGCCGCGTAAAATTTTTGATAACCTAGATTTTCGGTCATCAACTTTTTCCATAGGTCAGCAACTGTTTCGGTTGTCACCGATTTTTTCTCTGAAAATCCGAATCCAGGAATAGAAGGTATAATCAAATCAAAACTCTGGTCACCTGTTGTAAGGAGCGGAATAATTTTATGAAAACGATAATAGCTATCGGGCCATCCGTGCGTAAGTATGAGTGGCTTACTGTTCTTGCTGCTCCCTTTTATATACTGGAAATGAATTTTGATACCATCTACCTCGGCAATGTATTGAGGGTACTTATTAAGTGCCACCTCTTGTTTTCTCCAGTCGTAGGATGTTGTCCAATAGTTGACCAGTTTCTTCATATATACTTCGCTTGTGCCATAGGACCATTCAGATCCCGGTGCTTCACCCGGCCAGCGAGTGTTTTTCAAACGAGCCGTCAGATCAGTTAGATCGGACTGAGAGATACTAACTTTAAATTCTGTCACGTTTTTCATAGTGTTAGTCTTAATGGATTGAGAATAGGAAAAGTCTATACTTGCAATAATCAAGAGCAAGATCATTGTAGTGAATTTCATTTGTCTTTAGTTTTTTGAATGTCAGTAAAATCGCCGACACTTTTTTGAGTGCCTTGAATTCAAAAAACAGCAATTACCTAAAAGAAGTATAGAATAATTCCGACATCCTCACTCCGCCAGGAGTGATCCACTTTCTTTGATAAGCTCATCTTTACTATACAACGACATTGGCGTTAGACCAGAAAGTTGTTTAAACTCTCTGTTAAAGTGTGACTGATCTGCATACCCTAATTCATAGGCCAGACTGGAAAGTGATTGATAATCGCCATGTTGAATTTTGTTAAGAGCCCTTTCAAAACGTACGACTCTTCTATAATAGGAAGGTGTAAATCCAATGGAATGCAAAAATTTTCGTTCAAACTGGCGTTCACTTATTCCATAGTCTTTGAGTTGACGACCATAGTTAGCGCAGGGAGACAGATGTAAAAAATTTATGACTCGGCAATCTATAGCCTTTACTACATTAAGTCTTTTCAGCAAGTATTTATCCAAGAGCGAAATGCGTGCTCGTGTCTGCCGCGCATCTACGATTTTTTCAACCAGTTCCCGCGGAAAAAAATGTTGTAAATCTAATACTGCATCGATCGTCTCATGACCGTCAATTCCAAATAACGCTTTTATACTGTGTGGAAAAAACGACACCGCTATATGCGAGTATATTGACTCCATTTGAAAGAGCGCAGGTTTTGATGTGATGCCTTTTAAACTTGCGGAATATATCGAATCATACTGAGGGCAATGAAGCGCATTCTTCCCGTTCAAACATTGAATTACAATGCGCGGAAACCGGTCGGCCATCACTTGCAGATTTAACATTGACCCACTGCATGATTGAATATCCAACGACCAATAATACCTCACATAGGGTCTTAAGGCTGGGTGCGGCTGATATAGTTGTTGGGATGTCATGCTCTAATTACTATATAACTAGCTTTATTCTCCGAGATTAGGACTCCCCTATAGTGTCTCTGATATAGAAATTTTGACCGCGAAAATTTCATTCAATTCGGGGAAGTTTACTAGCTGAGTCTAACGAAGCTTGCTTAAAATTGTTTTTGGTATAGGTACCGCATAGCACTTTGCATCATATAACTGCATTTCATTAATTTCCGCCATGGTAAAAGACCGTGAACGACTGAATGCCGAATGGGAAAAATTCAGACATCTCTTTAAACGTGAGGAAATGCCCGCCAAAACAATTCTATTGGAAGAAGGCCAGACTTCAGAAAGAATGTTTTATATAGAAAAAGGTTGTGTAAGGCTATCGTTCAACAAGGATGGAAAGGATATAACTTTTCAGTTTTTCTTTGAAGGGGAAGGTGTCTCGTCTGCCGAGAGTTTTCGGAACGATGAGCCGAGTTTATTTTCAATTGAGACGCTTGAACCCTGTATACTTCATACATTAAATAAAAAAGATTATTTTAATATTATAGAAAGCTCACCGCTTATAAAGCAGGAACTGGAGCAACAGATCTTTCAAAGATTGATGTATTATCAAAAGCTGTTTCTTTCAAGAATTAAAAACAGTCCCGAGGAAAGGTATAACGAGTTACTAAAGCAAAGTCCTCATATACTGCAACGCGTACCTCAACACTATATAGCATCCTTTTTAGGAATTACTTCCGTGTCGTTAAGCAGAATAAGAAACAGAAGATAGTATTTATTAACAATTGTTATCGCTCCACGGAGGCATCTCAAGCCAACTTTGTCTTAAACAAAACCCAAAAGCGATGAAACAATTTAAAATTCAAATTTCTGAGAATGAAATCAACGATCTGAAAGAAAGACTTACAAAAACACGTTGGCCCAATGAAATGATTAACGAAGGATGGAAGAAAGGTGCACCGATAGATTATTTAAAAAAGCTGGCAAATTACTGGCTGACTAAATTTGATTGGAAAAAACAGGAAGCGCTGATCAACAAGTATCCTCAGTTCATCACTGAAATTGATGGCCAGAACATTCACTTCCTTCATATAAAATCCAGCAACGCTAATGCTACGCCACTCATGTTGATTCACGGATGGCCGGGCTCCTTTGCAGACTTCATCAACGTAATTGAACCACTTACTAATCCAGGCAAGGAGAATGCCGTCAGCTTTCATTTAGTTATACCTTCTATACCAGGCTTTGGTTTTTCAACTCCCGTGAAAGAGAAGGGATGGAATATGTTTCGCATTGCAGCAGCCTTCAGCACGTTAATGGAACAATTAGGCTATACGAAGTTCGCGGTTCATGGTGGTGATATGGGTGCAGGTATAACCAGCATCATGTCAGCGGTGGCAGCACATAAACTTATCGGAACGCATGTGAACACTGACTTCTACTCGGTAGCAGGCCTGGGTATGTTTCCATCGGATACTTCGTTTTTATCAGAGGAAGAAAAACCAAGACTGGAGCGCATGAAAGAGTATAAAAAGAATGGCACTGCATATCTTGAAATACAATCAACACGACCGCAGACAGTAGCCTATGCGTTGTCTGATAGTCCGGTGGCACAACTGGGTTGGATGATTGAAAAGTATAAAGAGTGGACTGACGAAGAAAAAGAATTACCGGAAGACGCAATCCCTATAGATCAGATTCTCACAAATGTATCCCTATATTGGTTCAATAAGATTGGCGCCTCGAGTGCTGAGATACTATATGAAAACATGAGCATGGCTTTTAACTGGGGAGCTGACAATGGTGGCACGCAAGGTGCCAACCAATGGACACCGCCAAAAGTGCCGGCCGCCATGACCGTGTTTGCCAAGAATGCAGATAAATCACTCTTTAAAAAACTGATGTCTTTTACAGGTGAACCTGATCACTATATCTTTCATGACAAAGGTGGTCATTTCCCTGCGATGGAAGTTCCGGATTTGTTCGTGAACGACCTCAGAGAAGTTTTTACTCAACACACAGCGTAGTATGAAGGTAAAAGAATTGATAGAGTTACGATTGGCAAATCAAGGATTAACATCTGCGGAGTTTAACACTTGCGCAGATGTTGTCTCTCATTTCGGTGCCATGCAGTCGCAGGATTACCTGATGGCAAAATGGGCCGTTGGCATGCGTATGCAAAATCCTTCCGATTCAGATATAGAGATGAGTATAAATGCAGGCGAAATCATCCGAACGCATATACTCAGACCTACATGGCATTTTGTTCATGCCAAAGATATCCGCTGGATGATGGAATTATCTGCGCCAAACGTGAAGAAGGCAACGCAGTATATTGACAAGCAAGTCGGCCTTACGGATAGCGTCTTTAAAAAAGCATGGAAGATAATAGAGGCTGAATTGGATAACAATGATAACCTTTCAAAAGAAGATTTAACGGATCGGCTTGCCAAAAAGAAAATCAAGATAAAAGGTTTACTGGCAACGCAGATATTAATACGAGCCGAGTTGGAAATGCGCATATGCAATGGTGAAAGAAAGGAAAATAAAGTTACCTATACGCTCTTCGATAGAAGGGTTCCATCTTCAGAGAATATATCTCGGAAGGATGCGCTCGTAAAACTCGCATCTGTATATTTCAAGTCGAGGGGTCCTGCTACCGCAAAAGATTTTGCGTGGTGGAGTGGTTTGAACATGGCAGATGCGACATTCGGAATATCAGGATTAGGTTCTGACCTCAAGAGCACATCCGTGGACGGACTAAATTATTTATATTTCGAAAACACACAGCATCAAAAGAAGAAAGTAACAGCGCTACTCCCCTCTTATGACGAATATATGGTTGGCTATACTGAAGGCAGAGATATAGCATTCCCCGCTGACACCGACAAATCGTTTTTAGGCAATGGTATATTCAAGCCACTAGTGCTATTCAACAACGCTATAGCAGGCATCTGGAAAAAAGTAAAAAAGGAGCCCTTTGTCGAAATTCAATTTATAGACGATAACAAAAAGTATAGCGGCTTAAACTCAAAAATAGAATCACTAACATCATTCTTACAGAAATAAGAAAGTATCTTTTATGAAGTGGCTATAATAGCCACCAGTTCATTCACCAAATCAGAAGCCTCCACGGTTGAATCGTTCGATGCTATAATAATGATCGTGTCCGATTCCGGAAAATGAAATGCTACTGCTGAAAAAATCTCGTTGCCTCCATCGTGCCAATATACCTTGCCTAATGGGCTATCATCAACAACCCATCCATAGCTATAGTAGCTTGACGCTGAACCTTCGCGCACGTAGGGAGTCAGGTACTTTGTTAATGCATTATTATCAAACACCTTCTTCTCGTTTAGTGCTATTATCCAGGTATACATTTCCTCCACGGTAGTAAGTATACCTCCGTTGGCACGAAGGTGCCATGCAGGACCGTCTTCCAGCCACGGCTTCTCCGTTGGCTTGCCGTCAAAGTCGCCATTCATATAGCCTACCGCTACTCGATCCTGAAAAGAATTATCCTTAAGCAAATTATACCCCGTTGCCTTCATACCTGCGGGATTGAACAAATTCGTTTTCAAAAATGATTCGTACGATTGTCCACTTACGTCTTCAATGATGATACCCAACAAGCTATAGCCTGCATTTGAGTATTCATAACTTTTACCCGGCTCAAACTGCAATTCAGATTCAAACGCCAGCTCCAGAAATTCATCTTTACCTACCAGATCATAATCATCTCCCAGTCCATCCTCAAAACCTGCGGAGTGTGTTAGTAATTGATGTATCGTGATATCCGTCTTGTCTTCGGGAACGTCCTCGAAAAAATCTGCGAGTGTTTGCTCTACCGTTAATAGTCCTAATGTTTCTGCTTTCACAATGGCAGCACCGGTAAATTGTTTTGTAAGCGAGCCGAAATCAAATATAGTTTCGGTCGTATTGACTATCTGTTTCTGTTTATCAGAAAATGCATACCCGTTACGAATCAACATATCTCCTTTGTGAGCGATCAGTACACTTCCTGAAAAACCCTGTTGTTCATAATGCTGCATTCTGTCTTCGAGCTTCTCGCGAAGGGAGGGCGACTCATCGTCCTTGCAGCTTATTATACCTATGGCAAAAAAGAGTATCAATATTTTATTTATCCTGATCATAGCAGCATGTTTTTGTTATACTAATGTTTGATTGTGTAAAGCGAAAAGCTATAGCCCGAAAACGTACCGAGGCCGTTCGTGATGTTTGTTGCTATCTGCACGGGTTCCGTAAGACTACCGTCCTCTTCCAATTCCCGCTGAAAATCAGATGTGCGTAAATATTCGTAGTACTCCTGCGGTATAGACTTCAACACAAATTTTATATTCTGATCCTTATTGAGATTGATCAGCGTAGGGATTATGAAAAATTTGAGTGTGACAGATTCTCCATCGAAACCTTCATCACTGAAGTATATATACTTTAATCCATCAATTTCACCAGGACCATTACCGATCTCAACATCGGTGTTGCCGCTGGTGTTCACTTTCAGTTCTTCAACCAATACTTCATTCAGATTTCCTGTCAGATCATCCGCTGTACATCCGCTGCTACAGTTCTGCACCAGCACTTCGAGTGAATAGAAATTAGTTGCTTCGCGCGGATCATCAAGAACGATCTCAGCAGGATATCCATACTGACCCGAGTTGATATACTTAATCTCACTTGACATTTGTGCACGCGCTATACTCACAGGTTCCGGGATGTGACTGGTAGCTGAAAAAATCTGCTCACCCTGTGTTGTCTCAAAACTATAGTTATTCTCCACCGAGGGAACAACGTTGCTCACGTATACACCTTGCGCATTGGCAGTAACTTCCTCCACGAACTCACCGTTCTCCAGCAATCTTATTTTCAGGTCTTTATTTCGTTGAATCGTTTCAGTTTGTAGTATCGGTATAGTATTGAATACATCGATCTTCAATGGACTTCCCGGTGTGAAGAAAGAGTATACTACCAAGCCTGACCCGTTATCCGGAAGCCGAGGATCAACGGTAGTTTCGCATGAAAGCAAAATGATCGAAAGTATAAATACCACGTTACGCATGTCTCTAGAATTTAAATTGATAACTGATGTGTGGGATCACTGGAAAAATAGCGAGTTGTCTGAATTTTTTATTGAGACGGTCCTCATCATCCAGCTCTATATACATAGGGTTGAGTCGGTTATAGGTATTATATACTCCGAATACCCATTTCCTTTCTCCCCACCGTTTTGCCTTCTTAAAGCTGATGCTCAGGTCGAGCCGGTGATAATCTTTCATTCGCGATGAATTTCTGCCCGGATAATGCTTCACAAAATCTTCATAGCCCGGCTCATTCGAATTCCAGGTAGCTTTCGGGTACGTGGAGGTTGGCAGTGTTACCGCATTGCCTGTATTATATACCCATACTGCACCAAAGTCTATTCGATCATTTATAGCCAAATTATATACTATGGAAACATTGTGTCTTCTATCGTAGCGGTAAGGGAAAGACTTTCCAAAATTCAGGTTATCAAATTCCCGGGTTGACTTTGACCAGGTATAGGCAATCCACCCGGTAGAGCGGCCGGACTTTTTCTGAATAAAAAGCTCGGCTCCATAACTTTTACCCGAACCGAACTCAACCTTGTTTTCCCATTCACTATCAATATCAAGAAAGCCCGCGCCATCTTTATACTCAATCAGGTTGTCCATCCATTTGTAGTAGCCTTCAACCGAAATTTCAAAATGCTTATATACTGATGACACTCCTAACGCTACCTGGTCAGACAATTGTGGTTTAACCCGTTCGGTCGAAGGCACCCACAAATCTGTTGGCAACCCGATGCCGGAGTTCACGAGCAGATGTATATATTGTGCCATGCGGGCGTAAGATGCCTTTACCGAAAGCGCGTGGCCAAGCCGTTGATTGATGGTAAAACGCGGCTGCCACGATGTATAGGTTTTTGACCCTGCTCGTGCTGCAGAGTAATGAACTCCTATATTTGCCCGCGTTGTACGCGAGAGTGTCACTTCATCTTCTGCATATATATACATTTCGCCAAGGTTGATTTCCGGAGAGCCGAAGGTGGTATCCGCTTGGATATGTGATCGAAAATTTGAGACACCTGGACGCAACGTATGGTAAACGACATTCGCACCGAACTTGATGAGGTGATCATTGTTCAGAAAATAATCGAAGTCCATTTTTAAACCCACATCGCTGATATTGGAGTGATATTGATTATTTCTGGAGATATCAGGAGTATCATCCGAATATTGGTAATGTACTTTCCTGTCCAGTTCGAATTGATAGCGTGTATAGGTAGCCGTAAGGTTGCTGAAAAGCTGATCGGTATACTTATGATTCCACCGGAAGGCAGACGTTACGTTTCCCCACTTGATTTCCGCATACTCATCTTCTTTCATGTCTACCTCATCGATACTGTAGTCATCATATAGTCTGTCTTTACCCGAATAGAAGCTTAGGTATATACGGTCGCGTGGTGATAGTATGTGATTTACTTTTGCATTCAAATCCCAGAAGCTCGCGCCCATAATCCGCTCACTGTCGGCCAGCTTCGCGAAGGGTACGGTAAGCGCATCTATATACGTGCGTCTTGCAGACAACATGAACGATGTTTTGCCTTTTTTAATCGGACCGTTTACCGTGACGCGCGAAGCAACCAACCCGATGGCACCTTCGCCTTCAATCTCATGAAGATTGCCTTCTTTCATTTGAATATCTACGATAGACGATAGTCTGCCACCGTAGCGCGCAGGGAAACCACCTTTGATTAACTCAACACTATTGATAGCATCGGCGTTGAAGACAGAGAAAAATCCGAAGAGATGATTGGCGTTATATACCGGTACACCATCCAACAGAATCAGGTTTTGGTCAGGCCCGCCTCCGCGCACCTGGAAACCCGCTGTACCTTCTGAAGCAGCCTGCACACCCGGCAACAGTTGCAGTGTTTTGAGTATATCTGTCTCGCCCATAAACACCGGTATTTTTTTAATCTTGTCGGGTGAAAGTCTTATCGTACTGATTTCAGGCAATTCGCGTATATCATTACCAGATATAAGTACCTCTTCCAGTACGCTCTCTTCTTTCGGAAGCGCAATCAATAATTCACCTCCGGCATTTTTTATACTCAGCTTGTTATAGGTATATCCTACAAAGCTTACAGCAATCGAATCACCGGATGTATCCAGGCTAAAGAACCCAAATGTATTGGCAGCAACGCCTTTGCCGCTGGCAAGGTCAATCACATTCGCGCCCACCAGACTTTCTCCTGACTCTGCATCGCGAACAAAACCGGTTATCTTTTTTGTTGCCTTATTGCGCTTTCTGAAAATCAGCAGATTGCCTTTGCGTACCACTTCAATTCCATAGGGAGCAAGCCATTGTTGCAAGTGCTTCGGATCATTGAGATTTACTCCTTCATTCACTGTAAGGGTAACATTGGCGAGTTTCTCCGGATACGCAAACTTGAATTGGGTATGCGTTTCGAGGTAAGTGACGAGATCGCGAAAGCGTTCTATTTTTACATTACTCTGCGAATAAACAACTGACGTCACCAACAGCATACAAACAAAAACCAAACCGCTAGCAACCTTTACCATAGATATATACTTTATGGGAGTCGTTTTTCCATTCAACACCAAGTGTTTCTTTAATGATAACCAGTATATCATCGATTGTTTCGTATTCAATTTTTGCAGAGAGTGTACACGATGCTACCGATGGAGAAACCTCTACCGTTTTGTTGAAGAGCTTCGAGAGTATAGCAGCCACTTTCTGAAGCGATTTATCTTTCAAGACTAATGTACCCGAATACCAGGCGAAGTCATTGGCATCCCATTCCTCCACAGACAACTTACCGGCTGAAGAAATTATACCTTTCTCTCCCGCTTTTAAATTCAGAAACTGATTGCCCGCATGCAGACGTACTATACCGGAGCACACGGTAACTTCAGCAAACTTCTTTTTATAGTTTATATTGAACGATGTACCCACCACCATCACTTCATACTCTCCTATGGTGATCACAAACGGTTTTGATTTATCCTTTTGTACGTTGAAGAATGCTTCGCCTTGCAACGATACATGCCTGCTTTCTTTACCAAAATCATCGGCCAGTTCCAGCGTGCTTTTATAGTTCAGTGTTACCGATGAGCCATCAGACAAACCTATGTTTAGTTTTTCATGATCACTCGTTTTATAGCCACTATTCATAGTGCTCCATACCACTATACCTATAATAACCAGCACCGATGCAGCTGCTGCCCAATAGAAATTATGTGCGATACTTTTTTTACGCGTATCGCCTTCCACCGTCAGGAGTATTTCTTTCCAGGATGTTTCTTTCTCTTCCTCGGAAATGAAATTTTTCAGAGGTATTTCCATTTCATGTATTTTTCTTTCGAAGTCTATATCTTCCTTATCTGCAGCCATAACTGTTATAAATTTTTATTCACCGATTCTAAAAACAATACTTTATGAGGAGCGAGTTTTTCCTTGAGCTTTTGCAAGCCTGTACTGATATGCTTCTCTACAGTCTTCACCGATACATTCAGCGTTTCCGCGATCTCTTCGTATGTAAGACCGTCCTGTTTGCTGAGCACAAACACCTCACGACATTTATCGGGCAAACCAAGAATAGCAGACTCCAACAAATACTTCGGAAAATGCGAATCGTGTATAGGATCACTTTCATGAACCGGTGAATCCGGCACCACACTCACAAATTTTTTATTGTCGCGTAACCAGGTAATCGATTTGTTCTTTATTGCATGAAATGCGAATGCTTCAAATGAATTGATATGACGAAGCTTCTGATCCTTCCACATATCGGCAAAGAAATTCTGAACAATGTCTTTCGACTGCTCCTTGTCTTTGGTAATGGTATATGCATATTTTACCAGCGGGATAAAATGGCATTCGAACAATCTTCTGAAATCGGCTATACTTTCCATAAGGTCAAACACAAGACTCTTTAACATGGCGCCCCCCTACCTTTTTTGAAAAATATTTTTACTCACGCACAACACCTCCAAAGAGCAAACCAGGGCCTTCTAAGATATTAAAAGAGGAACAAGATCAAAGAGGAAACTACTGCTGATTTATCCAAATTATATATCTTCATATCCATGACAGCTGACGATAACATTGAAGACCAACTTGATAATATTGAAGATCTCATTCGTTTCCTGGAAAAGGAGAAGGACCGTTTAAAGAAATGTGTTGAGACAGCCGCTGAGCAATGGGAATTTTCGGAAGCGAAGGCCTTTGCAAAGGCACATGGTCATATTGTTGGCAGATTACACACACTTAAGAATTTAAGAGATCCCGGGTTCGATGAACGTGCACACTACTATCGAAAGTTGGTTTTTCTCGAAGAACAATTAAAGAAATATACCAATGCGCCACAACTCGTCGGACATCTTACAGAAGAGATAAAAAAAACAAATGAGGCACTCGATAAACTCGAGGGCTCAAAATATACTCTCCTTGATACGCAGTATATAGATGATGCAATTTTTCTACTGCTGGGTGGCTCGATTGAAAGTTTCAAATTGCACCTTAATAAAAGTGAATCTCTAATTTTGGATTTCACGTGCAAAAACAATCTGCTTCAAATCGGATTGTCCTATAAAAAAGGTTCGCTTTTTCCCTCTATGAAGAAGAGGCTTCGCAGAATTGGATTTTCGAAAGTTGATGAATTAAGAAGATTTGTCCGAAGTGTTGACGTCAGTAATTTAAAGGATGCCCAAAAGATTAAACAACTTCTCGCTGTAGTGGTATTTGATGTATTTGGTCGGAGCTGGTTCGACAATCCCGCGGAGTTAGAAATTAATCACAAGCCAGATACTCCTCCCAATACAGACTTTAAATAATATCAATCATAAGGAGTCGTCAACACTACTCACCTTTTTTCTCACTTTTTAACTTAAGTGAAAATCTGTTATTCCATTTCTGTGAAGCTTTGCTCAAAAAAAATAAAAATGGGATTATCAAATTTAGGCATATTTCATACCGTAATCGGTATTGTTGCCATTGGTGCAGCGTTGGTGTCGTATGTAAAGTATGGAAAAATCAATTTTGCCGGTAAGAGCGGACTCACCTATCTCTACGGAACCATTGTCGCATCCCTCACAGCTTTAGGCTTAAGCAGAACGGGAGGTTTTAATCCGGGTCATGTGTTCTCATTGCTCATCTTTGCATTGGTGCTGGCAGGCTATTTTCTTCACGCTAAAAGAAAAGGAAACACACGAGCACGATACTTTGAGATCTTCTGGTTGTCGTTCAGCTTTTTTCTTTCCCTGGTGCCTACGGTAAATGAAACGTTTACGCGCGTGCCAATAGGGAGTCCGTTGGCGAAAGGACCAACCGATCCGATAATTGCCGTTACTTTGCTTTCTTTGTTTATATTGTTCGTGGCCGGCGTGGTTTATCAAATTGTACAACAAAGAAAAATAAACCGGTCTACGCAAACAGTATAAAGGCAAGAGCCGGTTTGATATATATTATAAACCTATAGCAGACACAGCATGGACACAAAAGATAAAGCTTTAGTCCAATACCTGAAACAATTCGCATCCCTCACCGACGATGACATTGGCAAGAGCCTTCCATTCTGGCGAGCGCAAAAAATAAAGAAAGGCGATTTCTTTAATATGCAGAGCATGGTTTGCAGCGATCTCGGCCTCGTGGTAAAAGGTATATTTCGTATCTACTACCGCGATGACGAGAAGCAGGAAGAAAAGAATCTTTTCTTTTTTTCCGAGAATCAGTTCGTGGTGTCGTTCAGAAGCTTTATCACACGCAATCCATGCTGGTACTTTATAGAAGCCCTGGAGGATTCCGAAATTATATCGATATCGTATGACAATCTGAATGCGCTATATGAAGCGCATTCAGGCTGGAGTAAATTTGGACGATTGCTGGCAGAACAATTTTTCTCCTATGCCCAAACACGCACCGAGCAATTCGTTTTCTTCTCGCATGAAGAACGGTATATCAAACTACTGGAGGAACATCCTAACATTATCGCGCGGATTCCTGCGTATCATATCTCCTCCTATCTCGGCATTACCAATCCGTCACTCAGCCGAATAAGAAAACGTATCGGAAAGTGAGTGAATATATATTGATTGCACCTCGATGGTTTGTACGGAATTTTAGCAATTGGTGTCTCTACAAATTATATACACCTTGTAGAGACACCAATATATTTCACAAGAAACAGATCTTTCCTTTATTTCCTCATAGCCATTTACTCACTTCTCAAAGATTTTACAGGATTCATCACCGCAGATTTAATTGCCTGGTAACTAATGGTGAACACCGCTACAGATAATGCAATAAATCCTGCCAGAACAAAAATCCACGGGCTAATCTCCATCCGGTAAGCAAAACCTTCGAGCCATCGATGCATCGCGTACCACGACAGCGGTGTGGCAATGAAGATCGAAATGATCACGAGTAGAATGAAGTCCTTTGAGAGAAGACCAACTATATTTCGGACGTCAGCACCCAATACTTTTCGAATCCCTATTTCCTTGGTGCGTTGCTCGGCGGTATAGGTTGCCAAACCTAATAATCCGAGACACGCGATAAAGATCGCCAAGCCTGAGAATGTTGTAAACAATCTTTTGAACATCACGTCAGATTGATATTGTTTATTGAAGTCATCGTCAAGGAAGCTATATAAGAATGGACGATGGGGCGCAATTTCTTTCCACACCTCGCCCACAGCTTTGATCGTCTCCTGGATATTATCGGTCTTAACTTTCAATGACATATATCGACATGCATAGGGCACCAACGGCATCGTTAAAGGTTCGATATTTCTATGCAGGGAAGCAAAATTGAAATCTTTAACAACGCCAATAACAACTCCGGATCGCCCCCATTGCGCAAACTTTTTACCGACTGCTTCCGCTGGATTGCTATAGCCATACTGTCTTGCTGCGGCTTCATTGATAATTATAGCCTGACTGGAATCCGTTGGATGTTCACGCGAATAATTTCTTCCGGCTATCAATTTTAAATTGAAGTGGCTGACAAAATCCATCCCCACCTGGAAGATTGGCTGTCCCATCATTTCCATATCTCCCTTAGGGGTTTCCAATTCAGTGCCTGCATGTGGGTAATAACTGCCGGGTACACTTCTGGAAAAACCTACCGACAATACGGAAGGATTATTTTCAAGTATATCTTTCAATACTTCTGATTTTTTATTCACTTCCTCATCATAATTATAGTCTAGCACCAGCATCTGTTCCTTGTCAAATCCAAGATCTTTGTCAAGCACGTGATTCATCTGAAAATACACGATGATCGTTCCGGCAATCAATGCAATAGAAAGTGTGAATTGAAAAACAACAAGCGCCCTGCGCAGATTTATACCTCCGGCACTCGACCGTACCATACCCTTCATAATCATGATCGGATTAAAACCAGACAGCACTAATGCTGGATAAGAACCGGCTGCAAGTCCAACAACGAGCATCAAAGCCACAAACAATGATATAGTTTGCCACGTGATGAAACGCTCAATGTTTAATTCTTTTCCTGTGAGCGCGCTCATATTGGGTAGTGCGATCATAACAAGAATGGCTGCAATCAATCCGGAGAGCAGCACAATCATAACTGATTCGCCTAAAAATTGAGAGACGAGACTGCTGCGGTATGCTCCAACTGATTTTCTGATACCGACTTCTTTACCACGTTCCATCGACCTCGCAGTAGACAGATTCATAAAATTGATCATAGCAATGACCAGTATAAATAAGCCGATAACGGAGAACACATAAATATTAGGCAGGCTACCAGTTTCTCCGGGCTGTCGTTCAGCCTTTGTTCGCAGGTATACATCCTTTAAAGGTTCTATCTCAATAAAATATCGTGAGTCCGGCCATGCTTTATGTCTCGACAGAAAATCCGGGATTTTTTTCTTGAATGCTGCTTCATCAAATTGTTCACCGACAAGAAAGTAAGTATAGAAATCAACGTATCCCCACTCTCCGAAGATTTCCGGAAGAGAATTCCTGAAAGTACTGAGTGAAAGCAGTGCATTGAAACGAAAGTGAGAATTCGATGGTATATCTGCGACAATGCCTGTTACCGTATAGTCTCCACGATTAGATCTTCCTGGTGACTCGCTACCTTTTAAAACTTTTCCAATCGGATCTTCGTCACCAAAATATTTTTTAGCAGTGCTTTCTGTTAGCACAATGTTATACGGTGCTGCGAGTGCCGTCTTCGGGTTTCCCTTTAGCAATTTCCAACTGAATACATCGAAGGCTGCTGAATCCATAAAGAACACACCATCCTCCTGGTATACTTTCTCTCCGTACGTAAGCAAAATATCTGACCTGCCTGAAAATTGAACCACCTTTTCGATTTCCGGGAAATCACTTTTCAATGCAGGACCAATGGGTGCATTGCCCCATACCCAGAATGGACCTGAACCAGCTTCCGTAGGTTTACCGGGTACAGACTCACCATGAATGACACGGAAGATGCGTTCTCTTTTTGTATGATAGTTGTCATACGACAACTCATCCTGAACAAACATAAAGATCAAGATGCAGCAGGCAATGCCCAGTCCAAGTCCAAAAATATTGATGAAAGAATACGCTTTCTTTTTGACGAGATTCCTCCAGGCGATTTTAAAATAATTCTTATACATGGCGAATTGGTTGAAGGTGGGAATGGTCTTAAAATGTTTTATTAATGTAGGCCTTAGTAGCTTCAACATGTCCCAGGTATATATGCGCCTGGCTTTAGCAAGTGATAATTGCTCGACATTGGTAAGAAAAATTTCTTCCATGTCTCCTTCGATCTCCTCGAGGTATTCTTCTTTCACAAAGAACCTCAACAGCCTGAGTGGCCAGTCCGGTGGGCGGGCGTCCATCTGATGACTCATATCACCTTCAATTGAGGAGTAAGTTTTGGAATTGCATCCCAAAGTCCTGCTCTTATTTCTTTCATTTCTGCCAACACTTTGTGAGCGTAGGAAGTAGTGGTATATATTCGTTTTCGCTTACCACCACGTTTCAATGTAGTCTCTCCAAATTCAGAAGTGAGAAATCCTTTTTCTTCCATTCGCTTCAGAGCCGACTGGATCGAGCCGACACTTAATTTTTCCTTGATTCGCAATTCCAACTCACGTTTAATCTCTACACCATAGGCATCTGCTTGCAAAGCCGCTACTGTTAGCAAGACAAGCTCTTCGAACTCACCTAGTTTTGTCTTCTTCATTTGATATTAGTCTGAATTGCAGTAAATATAAAAAAGATATTCGTCTGAATTGCAGTTTATATCGATTTAATAAAAATTTGGCGTTTTTTAGTGCACAGACTATGCACCATTACTTTCTTAAACTAAAAGCATTCTCATTCAAGTAACCGAACCGACTCCTTGCGTAAAGCTTTTCAGCGTTCGCTGTCAAGAGGATGCATGTGCCTGGCTATTAATCTCCAGGAACCGAATTGCTTTTGCCATTGATGAGTATACCCTATCGTGTGTAACGAAGCCAGATTTGATCCATTGATTGGTGTTAGAACCTCTTGTCCTGTTGCGTAGACAGAGCCGTCACTTGCCATCCATATCATCTTAATTTCTCGAGAAACGTGTGCAATAGACCTATAAAATTCAGGTTGAATGATGGCAGTTGTCCAAATTCGCTGTAATGCAATTGTATCCATTTTGTAAAATGCCTTGCACTCGACACTTTCGATTAGAGCAATTTCCTTTTGAAATTCCAAATGCTCAGGATTAGCTGCAAAGGAAATATTTATAATTTGCCCGAACAATGTATTCGTAATGGCAAGGAAAGCAAATACAACGATAATTTTCCTCATAGAAGTTTATATAGTAACTCCAACTACATATAGTTATTATGCATTCTTAAATTTATTTATCATTCTACATTAACATCCGGCTGTTGTCTCACGAACAAAAACTCAATTGAAAATAAGAATCACAACTCGTGATCACTTCAGTAACTTCTCGTGAGGGATAATCTTCCCAATACCATATCAAAAAAAAAATGCAGGGATCACCCTGCATCTTTACACTGTTGTTACTCTTGCTCAGCGTTATATTCTCATTGAGAATCTTCGCTTGATTCCTGTGTGCTCTCTTCCGCACTTGCATTATCGGAGCTATCTTTTGAGCCTGCTGATGGCTTCACTTTCTTAACAGACTTGTCGACAATTTTTTCAAGTGCACCAATCGCTTCCTGAACAGGCTTTAACTTAACCATCAACTCTGCCTCTTCTTCTTTTAACTTTCGTAGTGCATCAATAACTGGGTTCTCTTTCGCAATGCTTTCCTTAGCCATAAAAATTCGTTTTGTTTTATTGTAAATGTTCCCTGTTCCAAAAGCATGAAAGGCTTTGCTTACTTCCTGGAAACCGGGCCGCTAAAATACAATCAAAATTGTTACGAGATTTCCATAATCTCCATCTGCACTATTCAAAAAGTTAGAGTAATACTTGATTTACAGCCGATATTTATTTGGCGATAAAAGCCTTAGCCCTTTGTCCCCCATCTAAAAAATATTTTTTTCTCTATTCCTGCAACCTTCCCGAAAAACCCGAGTATTTGTTACTAGATCGTAGAACATATGGCTATCTAATTGCATATTTGTTCTACAATTTAGTATCAAATGATAGAAACAAGACTTGGCGAATTTGAAGAAGTGATTCTGCTATTGGTTGGAATCCTGGGTGATGACGCTTACGCATTTAAAATGGCGGATGAGTTCGAATCACAGACGGGCCGACCTGTATCCATCGGAGCTGTGCATTCTACGCTCGATAGGCTGGAAGGAAAAGGCTTTCTGACATCAAAGATGGGCAACGCTACCGCTGAGCGCGGAGGAAGAAGAAAGCGAATCTTTACCATAACAGCACTGGGCAAACGTGTACTCAAAGAATCCATGGACTTCAAAGTATCGCTTTGGAAACAATACCCGGCTTTTGCCGGAAAATTCAATTACGGCTTTTAGCTGATAACAATTTGAAACAACCTGAACTCATACCGCCTCGCCTTGCCAACCGACTGTTGCAGTGCTTTCTGCGCGATGATTTGTGCGAGGAAGTGACTGGTGACCTGGAAGAAAAATTCTATGCAACGGCAAAGAGTATATCTCCGTTCAGGGCCCGGCTTAACTACTGGTACCAGGTACTGCACTATATACGCCCTTTTGCTATACGCAAACCATCCAGAACAAACTCAAACCATTACGATATGTTCAGAAATTATTTCAAAGTAAGTTTCCGAAACCTCATGTCTAACAAGGGGTATTCTATTATAAATATAGGTGGCCTCGCAGTAGGTATGGTAGTGGCTATGCTCATTGGGCTATGGATCTATGACGAACTTTCTTACGATCGATACCATGAGAACTACGACCAGGTTGTACAGATTATGCAGCATCAAACTTTTAACGGTGTAAAGGGAACACAGATTGCTATACCAATACCACTGGAAACAGCGATTCGCGAAGAGTATGGAAGCGATTTTAAATATATAGCTATAGGAAGATGGACCGATGAGCATGTGCTAAGCCGTGGTGATGTAAAGATCTCGAAGGAGGGCAACTTTTTCCAGGGTGACTTCCCTGAAATATTATCGCTGAAAATGCTGCAGGGAACACGCAGCGCATTCAAAGATCCGAGTGCTGTACTCCTATCAAAATCGACAGCAGACGCACTCTTCGGTAACGATGATGCACTGAATCAAAACATTATACTCGACAGCGATCAGGATGTTAAAGTCGTTGGTATATATGAAGATCTTCCCGCCAATACAACGCACACCGATCTGAAGTTTATCGCCAACTGGGAACTTGTCAAAGCTCATAGTCCATGGATCACTCATGCTGCCACACAGTGGGGCAATAATTCTTTTCAGCTCTTTGCACAGCTAGCACCTGGAGCAGACTTGCAAGTAGTTGCAGAAAAGATCAAGAAAACAAAGTATAATCACGCAGAAGATGAGCGACCGTTTAGTCCGGAGATTTTTCTGCAGCCCATGCGCAACTGGCATCTTCACTCCGAATGGAAAGAAGGTAAATTAAGCGGTGGTCGTATTCAACTGGTATGGCTCTTTGGCATCATCGGTATATTTGTATTGCTATTGGCATGTATAAACTTCATGAATCTGAGCACAGCGCGCTCGGAAAAACGTGCCAAGGAAGTAGGCATCCGCATGACCATCGGGTCTATGCGACAACAATTGATCAGTCAGTTTCTGAGTGAATCATTTCTGGTGGTATTCTTATCCTTTATAGTAGCTGCTATTATCGTAGCAGTAGCCCTACCGTGGTTTAATACGCTGGCCGATAAAAAGATTACTATAGATTGGCTAAACCCTATATTCTGGATGGTGAGTTTCGCTTTTATAGTTGTCACAAGTCTACTGGCAGGCTCATATCCAGCGCTATATTTGTCATCATTCCAGCCGGTAAAGGTACTGAAAGGGACTTTCAAGACAGGAAGGCTTGCCTCTCTGCCACGCAAGGTGTTGGTAGTGATTCAATTTACGGTATCCATCACGCTCATCATCGGGACAATTATAGTATATAAGCAGATTCAGTTCACGAAGAACAGACCGGTGGGGTATAATCGTGAAGGATTGGTGATGATCCAGATGAAGACCCCGGAGTTTGCCGGGAAGTTCGATGTACTGCGGAACGAACTGAAAAACACAGGAGCAATAGAAGAAATATCGCAATCCTCTAGTCCGATGACGGCAATCTGGTCTAACAACGGAGGCTTTGACTGGAAGGGTAAAGATCCGGATTTTCAAACCGATTTTGGTACTATATATATAACGCATGAGTATGGCAAAACCATCGGGTGGAAAATAAAAGAGGGAAGAGATATGTCACGGGAGTTTTCAACCGATTCATCTGCCATCATACTCAATGAAGCTGCAGTAAAATTCATGAATGTAAAAAATCCTGTAGGCATGGAGATTTCCTGGGATGATCAAAAGTTTACAGTTATAGGCGTTGTTGAAGACATGATTGTACAATCACCTTACAATCCTGTAAAGCAATCCGTATATATGTTGCAGTACAACAACGTTGAATGGATAAACCTGCGTCTGAACCCGGAGAAAAGTGCAGCGGAATGTATGGCGTTGATCGAACCGGTTTTCAAACGAAATATACCTTCAGCACCTTTTGACTATAAATTTGTCGATAAAGCCTATGGCTCGAAATTCGCTGCCGAGGAGCGCATTGGTAAATTGACCACTGTATTTTCAGTACTCGCTATCATCATTAGCTGCCTGGGTATATTTGGTCTCGCTTCTTTTGTTGCTGAGCAGCGCACGAAGGAAATTGGCGTACGAAAAGTATTGGGCGCATCGGTGCTGAGTTTATGGAGAATGTTATCGAAAGATTTTATTGTGCTCGTAATCATCTCCTGCTTGCTCGCCATTCCCATTGCTTGCTATTTCCTACTTCAATGGCTGGACAGCTATAAATATCATACAGAAATCTCGTGGTGGATACCAGCAGTGGCCGGTATAGGAGCACTTGCCATTACACTGGCAACCGTAAGTTACCAGGCTATACGCGCAGCACTGATGAGTCCTTCAAAAAGCTTGAAGTCAGAGTAAAAATTTAAAGTCTTGTAAAGCACCACTGTTTAAAACAGTGGTGTTTTTTTTATCTACTAACACCAGCCGTTGGAATGCGCGCTCCATTCTTTTCTTGCATATATCATTGATTATAGATTACTGACTATTAAATTACTAGTCAAAATGGGATGTAAGAATTTGACCTGCGAAAAACATGAGCCTGAACAATAATAATGAAACGAAGAGTAAAAATTTAGCATCATCCATATTCTTCAGGTTTATTTTTCTTTACCTGATACTATACATTCTCCCGTTTCCATTCAGTTTAATTCCCTTCTCAGAATATATAACAACTCCTCTGCATAACGTTTTTGTTAAGCTTCTGGATGCTGCCGGTCCGCTGCTTTTGAAGCAATATTACAACCCGCTACACGGCCCTACAGGAAGCGGAGACACTTCATTAAAATATACGGAGGCTTTCATGCTCGTTATTTTTGCTGGTATAGGGTCAATCATATGGACGCTCATCCTAAAAAAAGAAGAGTACTATGCTAAACTGTCAGCTATACTCGAAGTATTGGTTCGATACTACCTTGCTGCGACTTTGTTCGGCTATGGATTCAGTAAAGTAATCCCGCTGCAGTTCTCATTACCAAATGCACAACGGATGAATACAACATACGGTGAGTCGTCCCTTATGGGACTTGCCTGGACATTCATGGGTTCTTCCCCCGGATATACAATCCTTTCCGGATGTATAGAGGTGGCTGCCGGTATATTTCTCTTATTTCACCGCACAAGATTGTTGGGAGCTATTGTTTCGGTAGTTGTATTTATAAACGTTTTTGCGCTAAATATATTCTACAATATACCTGTAAAGCTATTTTCGCTCCACCTGTTACTGGTGTCCGTATTGATACTGGCGATGAACGCGAAGAGACTTCTGGGTTTCTTCTTCCTCAATAGCACTATCGCTGCAGAGGAACCTCAAATCCATTTTAAAAATACAGGCAGATCTAAAATTATTTACTATACCCTGAACGTGCTTTTGATATGCATCTTGATTCTTCCACCGCTCGTGGGTTCAATTGGACAACAACAAAATAGACAAGCGCAAAATTTATCGCGATCCGGAACAATCATGGGTGAATATACGATTTCACATTTTTCGCTCAATGGAGATACTGTATCATCTACAGATACAAATACAAGACGTTGGAAGTCATTAAAAATTAGTGGAAATATACTTAACGTTACTCATATGGATGGGTTTATAATTCCCTGGTATTGCTCTGTTTTAAATGGCTCACATAAGATCAGGCTTTCCTCAAAGGACCTGACCACTACAGGTGAGTTCGACTTCAAGACCGAAGGCAAGACATTACACCTGTCAGGGTATATGAATCAGGACACCTTGAATATAGTGGCACACAAAACTTCCGACAACCCATACTTATTGTTAGAGGACAGATTTCAGTGGATAAGTGAAGAACCTTTCTATCGTTAAATCGTTGGTCATTATTCCAGAAATGCAATCCGACAAAATTTACACGAAAGCGGTTATCATTAACGCACCTGTCGCAAAGGTATGGTATACCTTAACGGATCCATCGTGCATGAAAAAATGGATGCATGACGATACTATACATATACTAACCGATTGGAAGGTTGGAAGTCCGATGGTTATAGAAGGAATTTTACATGGACTACATTTCGAGAATAAAGGAACAGTTCTAGAGTTTAACACGGAGAGGAGTCTGCAATATAGTCATCTGAGCTCACTATCGGAGCTTCCGGATGAACTCCAAAATTATTCGGTAGTTGCGTTTGATTTAATCCCAACCGATCACCAAACTACCTTGACGTTAACGTTGAGTAATTTTCCAACCGAAACCATATACAAACACCTGGAGCTATATTGGAATGCTACCTTGCAGGTATTGAAGGAACTGGCAGAGAAGCACTAAAATCCCTGAAAGAAATTCCCAGTCGATCTTACCAAACCTGTCGTCAATCTACATGTGCATTTGGTATACATGGGCTTGTAGGCTGTCAATATCATTGACCTAAATTCTAGACAATACGTACTTTGATTTAGAACCTTCAATGTATCCATGGAAAATAAAAAAAGGCAATCCATAAACCGAAGAGACTTTCTTAAAACAACCACACTTGCCGGCGGTGGACTCATCCTTTCTTTTTCCATGGTTTGGGGGGCAAGAAAAATATCATCACGACCAAATCAACCTGCTTCATTGCATGCATTTCTCCGCATCGGAGAAGATGATAGTATATATATAATTCTGTCAAAAGTAGAAATGGGACAGGGTATCTGGACAACATTGCCCATGCTGATCGCCGAAGAACTGGATTGCGACTGGCGTAAAATTAAAGTACAACACCGTCCTTCCGGAAAAGGGAGTGACTTTGCTGAATCTATATATGTACAGTCTACAGGAGGATCGGATTCAACACGTTCGGAATTTGATCGCTATCGACTGGTGGGTGCAACGGCACGTGCCATGCTTGTGCAAGCGGCTTCCCGTAAGTTTGGTGTACTTCCTGAAATCTGCAGAACAGAAAAGGGCTTTGTTATCGCAGGTAACAGGCGCGCAAGTTATGGAGAATTGGCAATTGCAGCTTCCGCACTCGCTATACCTTCTGTTAAACTTCGCGAACCTAAAGAATGGAAGTATATAGGCAAATCACAAAAGCGACTGGATAGTCCTGAAAAAATTAACGGGCAAGCTATATATGGAATCGACATTCAGTTTCCTGGGTTGCTCACAGCGGTAGTCGCTCATGCACCCGTATTTGGCGGAAAGGTTATATCGTTTGACTCCACCCGGGCAAAAGCAATAAAAGGCGTTCGCGATGTTATGCAGATCCCTACCGGTATAGCGGTTCTTGCCGACAATTTTTGGCTTGCCAAGCTTGGCCGCGAGGCCTTGCAAGTCGAATGGAACCTTGATAAAAATAAAGGAGTGGACAGCAATACTCAGATAGAAGAATATAGGGAGCTATCCAAAACACAGGGTATACCTGTACAGCAAAAAGGAGATATAGTAGATGCTGCATCAACGTCCGACATAATCGAGGCGGAATATATATTTCCATACCTGGCGCACGCACCGATGGAGCCGTTAAATTGTACCGTAAAAATTCAGGGCGACTCGTGTGAGGTGTGGACGGGCACTCAATCACCACTCCCCCATCAAGCGGAAGTAGCGCGATTCCTGGGATTGAATCCGGAGCAGGTAATTTTCAATACACCTTTTCTCGGAGGAAGTTTTGGCAGACGCGGCTCGTTTGATGCCGACTGGATAATGGAAGCCGTGCACATCGCCAAAGCAAGTGGTCGCTTTATTAAATTGGTTTGGTCCCGGGAGGATGATATACAGGGGGGATATTACCGCCCGGTATATTTGCACCGGGTATATATAGGGATCGGAAGTAATCATATTCCGTTAGCCTGGCAGCACTGTATTGTCGGGCAATCACTTTTCAAGAACACTCCGCTGGAGAAAGACATCGCTCCGAACGAAATCGATTATAGTTCGGTAGATGGCGTGAATGGTTCACCATACTTTGATAGTATACCCAATCTTTCCATTGAACTACACACCACTACCTGTAACGTGCCCGTTTTACCATTGCGCTCCGTTGGAAATACGCATACTGGTTTCGTGATGGAGACGTTAATCGATGAACTCGCTGCAAAAGTAGGAAAAGACCCTGTTGAATACAGACATATACTATTAAAAAATCATCCGCGACACCTGGCAGCCCTTAACCTCGCCGCTGAAAAATCAGGATGGAACAATCCTTTGCCTGCAGGTATATATCGGGGTATAGCCGTACACGCAGCCATGGGCAGTTATGTATCGCAAGTTGTTGAACTAAACATAAAGGATGGAAAAATACATCTCCGCCGTATCGTGTGTGCCATTGACTGTGGCTTGGCAGTGAACCCGGATGGCGTACGCGCGCAAATGGAAAGCGGTATAGTATATGGACTCACGGCTGCGCTCTACGGAGAAATAACGCTGGAGAAAGGACGCGTGAAGCAACGCAATTTTAATGATTATCGCATGCTTCGTACCCATGAAACACCTTCGATAGAAGTCTATATTGTACCCAGTACAGAACGCATGGGCGGAGCTGGCGAACCGGGTGTACCTCCTATAGCTCCCGCACTTGCCAACGCATTGTATGCAGCTACCGGCAAACGCATTCGCAGGTTACCGATCAGAGCAGAGGATTGGAGTAAATAAACTTGTACCTATTCACTATTACCAAATGCAGCGATTGCATTTACTTTTTCCAAAGCCGGTCGTTTACTACCCGATCAATAACTTCATCGTGATAGCTGCGGCTAATCGGTATACGAAATGACTGCATGACGATTTCATTATTTTCAATGGACTCTATTTTAGGAATGGACACTATATATGATTTGTGTACGCGGATAAATTGCTGACCGTCCAACTTCTCCTCAATACTTTTCAGATACAACAACGTCATGTATTTACCTTTGGTGGTATAGATGGTGATGTAATTCTGCATCGCCTGTATATAGAGAATATCATTAAAGTAAATCCGTTCGTATTTATAGTCACATTTGATAAAAAAATAATCTGCAGTTAAAACGATTTTATCCGAAATCTCGGACACGGCAGGTCTGGAGAGAAGCTGATGATAATCTTTAGCTTTGGTAACGGCTTTAAAAAAGCGACTGAACGTAATTGGTTTAACCAGATAATCCAACACATCGAGTTGAAATCCTTCCAGCGCATAACTCGGATAAGCTGTGGTAATGATAACCATGGGTGGGTTTTGAACCATCTTTAGAAACTCTATACCGCTGATGATGGGCATTTGTATATCCAGGAAGATTAAATCTATAGCTTGCTCATCCAGCAATCGCGTCAGATCAACAGGATTACTGCCTGTTCCCGCAAGGGTCAAAAAATCAACTTCCTGTATATAGTTTGTAATGCACTCGCGGGCCAGCGGTTCGTCATCAATCGCTACACATTTTAACATCATGTTATATACTTTAAAAACGAAATTAATTCTCTCTACCGGACTGGCATTGGTACTGGCTCCGAAGCCTTTTGTTTGTGGAGATCCAGCCGGAGCGTTACCTCAAACTGTTCACTATCTTTTTGTATTTGCAATTCATGCCCTTCCGGATAAATCAAATCGAGTCTTCGCTTTACATTTTTAAGTCCTATACCACTATACGCCATAAGCTCAGAAGAATTATTGATCACTGAAATGCTATTCGTGATAGTAAAGTATAATTGCTGTTTATCAAAACGAAGATTCATCCGGATCCAGTTCGTCTGGTCTTTCCGTTGTGATACATGCTTAAAAGCATTCTCGATAAACGGCATCAGTACAAAGGGCGCAATACTCAGATCACCAGAATACGGCTGCTCGAATTGAATCGTTAACTTAAAGTTACCATCATCTTGTCGCAGCTTCTCCAACTCAATAAAATTCTCCAGGTAAGTCAACTCTTGCTCCAACGGAATTTGCTGTTCGTTACATTCATATAGCTGGTAACGCAGTAAGTCAGAAAATTTAGCGAGCGACTCAGAAGCCATCACCGGGTTCTTATGAATTAAAACAAAAATTGAATTTATAGTATTGAAAAGAAAATGAGGATTGAACTGAGACTTCAGAAATTTCAATTCAGTCTCCAACTTTTCTTTCTCCAATGATTGTTCTCTTCTCCGGGCCTTGATCCAGTTCTTGGTTAACTTCACACTCATCCCCAACGTCATACTGGCAACTGTAGAAGGGAACGTGTTCATCTGAAAAAAGAAAGCGTAATTCTCAGGATCAACGTTATATAGTTCTTTCAACGTATAACCAGACAACCAGGCGCTCACATAATATCCAGGAACAATAAGTATAGCCGTGCAAAGCATCGTTAGTACCAGTAAACCTATATACTGAACATAACGCCCTTTCTCAAGAAATCGAGGTATAAGAAAATACAAATTGAAGTATACACCTATTGCCTGAAAGACTACATAAAAGAAAAATTTTACAGAGTATGGAGAGTATAAAATGTTATTGGCTGTTTGCGAGAAACTGCCGATGGTGAGCGTCCACCACATGACATGGTAGGTAAACCAAAAGGGTAAGTGATAAAGCTTATACTTCCAAAACCAGTTATACCTTGATTGCTTGATAACCGGGAAAACGCTTACGTCATTGAGCTTTCGGAAATCGCCCATCAGAGACTTCACCATACCTTAAGGTATGAAAAAATCCAGTGCGAGTTACCATCCTGAATATGACCGGCAACAAATAATTGATCAACGCAGTGTTAAGATTGCTGAATGCACAACGGCTCTTGCCGGAATGTCGCTCCAGCTATATAGTATGAATATGGCCCATCGGGTCGCAAACGAAGAATCAGGAATTCAAAAAAAATAAGATATATTGATTCGTAAAACCTGACACGAAATGAGTAAGCATTCAAAGATCACGAAATTAACCAGCATGAACGATGGTGATTATGGTATATGGAGAAGAAGAGAATTTATCTCTACTGTCACAAAGGCGATCAGCGCCTCAGCACTCTTCATGGCACCTGTTACAGGATTCACCCGCCCTATAGATCAGCCCTCACCTCCACTCACGGTGCAACAGGTAATTGACTTGATCCTAAAAGAAATACCACGCTTGCCAATTTCAGGAACGGTGGACACATTAAAATCCGGAATTCCAGATCAACTGGTAACGGGTATAGTAACAACAAGTTTTGCAACGATACCCGTCATTGAAAAAGCAATCGCGCTGAACGCTAACTTCATCATTGCACATGAGCCCACGTTCTACAATCACCGTGACGATACCGACTGGCTGGAGAAAGACGAAGTATATCAGTATAAATATAGCCTGCTAAAAAAACACAACATTGCCGTTTGGCGCTTTCATGATTATTGGCATTCTCATCGTCCGGATGGCGTGCAAATGGGTGTACTCACAACCTTGGGTTGGGAAAAATATGCAGACCCGGAAGAACTTCACGTGATCAACCTTCCACCTACATCACTTCAACAAATTGTAACGCATGTAAAATCAAAACTCGGTATACACACCGTGCGCGTAATGGGCAACCCTGCACAGGAATGCAAGCGCATTTTATTATTACCAGGAGCACCGGGTGGACGAAGGCAAATTGATGCACTGCAACAAGTGAAACCGGATGTATTGATTGGTGGAGAACTGAGTGAATGGGAAACCAGTGAGTATATGCGCGACTTGCAATCTATAGGTATAAAGCGATCTCTTATTGTTTTGGGGCATGCTGTGAGCGAAGAGCCCGGTATGCAGTGGCTGGTGCCCTGGCTGCAACCAAAAGTTCCGGGCCTCACCATTACACATGTGCCGGCCCGAAACCCTTTTACGTTTATGTAAAAGTATATCTATACTATAGCCATCTGAAAATCTAAATGGCTATATACTTTATTAAGCTTCTTCCTGTTGAAGTTCGAGTTGGTTGATCGCAATCAGGTTGACATCAAACTTTTGCACGATCATGCGCATGATGGGGTCATTCTTGATTTTCTTTATAATGCGATCTGTCTGATCTTCATTATAGCCCATCACCATCTGGTCTACCAGGTGAAGATGTTTTACTGCATAGAAGAATCCTGCTATAACATACGGCCCAAAGGGTGTTTGCGGTATATCGAATGAACTTCCGGTGATATTAAAAACTGTATTGGGCAAGTAATCTCCGGTATGTTGAATGTTTTTATGACGCATATAGTAGTTCGCTGCCAACAACCGTGACGACATACGCGGATCGCTCATACAAAGCAACCCTGCAAGCGGTTTTTGTTTTGCCGACTGATTGATCAGCATCTCTTTTGCACTCCTGTCATTTTGAGTATGCTTGCGTATTTCGGTTTGCACGGTATCCCAGTACGGAACAGACGGATCACCGTCATCCACGCGGATCAGTGAATGTATAGCGTAGTCCATGATACCACAAGTAATCTGTATACGAAGCATTTTCAATTCCGGGTCGACCGCTATAGCTTTCTCCAACACCGTACGCTGATGACGCGGATGTGTGCGAAGTAAATCTATACTCTTGATCCAGTCGCCTGCGAGATAGCCATCGTATGCATAATATTCCTGTAGCAGGTATTTAATCTTTGTGTCGTTGTCAACTACCACAGCACGACCTTTGATGGTGATCACCGGTTTTTCTTCCACAATCATCTGCTCAATCTCGATGCCCACACCGGAAGCACCCAGCATACCGCAGTTCAACGGAGAACCTTCCACTATCTTAAGGTCATGAACGTGACTGATATAGTGATCATTGGAATCTTCGGTAAGGTGACCATGCGTCTGTATATGTATATAATAGCTGATCGGCAACAACGGGTCTGATGCTCGCTGCGCCTGCTCGATCGTCCGTTTGATATCCATTACTATATCGGGCGTTACAAAGGAGCCTGCTGCACGGATAACGTGCAGCTCCACCTCGATGCTCATATCGCGGAATTCCGCTGTAACCTTATCAATCGCATCCAATTGTACCTGGCTCAGGTCACGTGCGTCTGCACAACCAATAAGAATATGTACTTGCTTTTCTGTCATGAAATATAAATGAATTAATTATTGCTTATAAATTATCAATCATCAAAATGTATTACCGTATAACGCTGTCAGATCATTTATGTTTGATCTCAATCAGGTCGGTCATGACCCTGAAAGCTTCTGCTAAATAAATATCTTTTCTGAGATTTCTAATCCAGGTGGCGTTAAACTTATTGCTATAGTCATCGACCACCATCCGTTGCTGATCTAAAGAACTGTTGATAACCTCATAATTTCCGGCCCGCTGGTCCAGCAATTTTTCCAATGCCGCATAGCGTGCTTCATGATCTTTATTTTCCTTACTGAAGAACTCCCAAGACAACAGTAAAGGCTGATTCTTCTTTTTCAATTCATCTGTAAGCCATTGAAGACTTTTTACAACGTGTTGAAATGATTCTGTACTCCGGATGCGTGTCTCACTGTTTCGTTTTATAGTGCGCAACGGCAATGCCGACAAAGGTCTATAGCTTGCTTTGCGGGGAAGAGAATCGTTGGGTAATGCGAATGGCAAATCGGATTCACGGATCATCAGCGCATCGAGCATATCCGGAAGCAAAACATCTGGACGTATACCTTTACCCTGCACCGCTTTTCCGGTAACGCGGTATATCTTATCGGTAGTGATGCTGGCATATCCTTGTCCCTGGAGTGTTTGCAATGACGGTGCTCCCTGAGCAGAATCCAATGGAAAGAAATTCTGTGCAGTCGCTTTTCCAAACGTGCGGCTCCCAACAATCACAGCACGATTATAGTCCTGTAAAACAGCTGCGAGAAATTCTGAAGCTGATGCACTCTGGCCGTTCACCATCAGTATCAGCGGCCCATCGTAAATCGTTCCGCGAGTCATATCTTTTAGTATAATCGCATTCGGATCTTTGCCCTTCAAAAATCCCAGTGGGCCTTCATCAATAAAAATTCCAGCCATCGCTGCAGCCTCTTGTAAGGAACCTCCTCCGTTATAGCGTACATCTATAATAAGCCCATCTATGTTTTCCTTTTTCAGTTTGATAATTTCCTTCGCTACATCTTCCGCACAGTGTGTGCCCTCGCTGTCATCGCCCCATTGTGTATAAAAATCAGGAAGCGATATATAGCCTATAGTATACTTGTCTTTGAGTAAATAGCTTCTGGCATAATTCTCTTCCAGCGAGATTTTTTCTTTTCGAAGCGTAACGGAAGTCGTGAGGCCGCTGGGCTTGCGCACCGTAAATTTCATTGACTGATGATTGTTATCGGCCAGTATTTCATTTGCTTCTTCCAATGATATACCCGTTACATCGATAGGCTCCTGCCCTTCCCATGTAAGATTGATCAGTACATCTGAAGTTTGGAGTTCACCCGACTTCCACGCAGAGCCACCCGGAGCCAATGCCGTTATGAACACATCGCCACGTTCGTTCTCATCGAGGGTTACACCAAAATAATATCCTTCCGTGCTAAGTGATGACAAAAAATTCTCCATGCCCGTGATCGGCATATAGGTTGTATGCGGATCGAATACAGATGCTATACATTGAAAGTACGCAGCCGTTATATAGGCGTCAAAACCGGAAGGATGATTCAGTACTCTTTTAATGGAACGGAGTTCGTACGATTTTACACGAAGGCGTACTTCGGGTTCATAGCGGGCAAAGAGATCTGCGTCACTTTCGTTATAGCCTTTTTGTCGATCGGTGAGCCTGTCTAGTATCTGATACTTCAGCCAGCGCTTCCATCGCACAATGCGTTCGGGTTCATCGTATGCCCAGTGCGTTGTGTCATACTCAAGGTATTCATTCGTGGTACTAACCAATGGTGCATTCGTTTGTTTTATCACAATCTCCTCCGTATTCAACAAACATTTCTGATACAGTGGTATAATTTCATTTAGAAAATTCCAGCCATCACCATTCAGCTCATCATCTAAAAGTGTTTTATACTTTACCAGTGATTTTAAATCGGCCTCGCTGAAAATTAGTTTATCCGGATCAATCGTTTCAAGAAAGACCTTGAACACATCAGCGGAGAATTTATCATTGATGGCGCGTGGTTGCAAATGTTGCTCTTGCAATATGCGGGTGAGTAACCGTGCTTCTTTTCCAGGATCAGGCGATCGCTGGGCATATATATCTGTCAGCGAACAAAGCGTAAAAAACAAGAATGAAAACCAGCGCATGATTTCAGAAAGATCAAGAAATAATGACTCCTATCAAATACCATATTTAGCGTCTAAAAAAATACTCTGCCCAATTATTAGTTCAAATGAAGATTTTTAAGTTATTTCAGCGGGATTGTAACCTGGGTTGATGAAGACATGCTTGATTTTTTAATAAAAACGAATACTCCGGAGGGCAGAGCGGAAGCATCACGAGTCATTGCCTTCCGTTACTACCTGCTCGCTGTCATTTTGTTTTTCGTATTCAGTATATGCTTTGAATTAATATTTGACTTCAGAAGTATATCCCTTCCTTACCTGGTCGTTCTTGCAGTAGCCCCTGCGTTGCTTCTCGCATTATCAATCAAAAAGGTGAGCCACAAACTCCTCGTGGTGATCAACGTTTTATTTTTACTGCTTGTCAATCAGGCACAGATCCTTTCCGATCCTACATTCTTTCATACCTGGGTTTTCTGGATCGGTCTTATTCCGTTATTACTCACCATGTTTACACGGTCATTCGAAACAATGTCGCTTACTTTTATTGTAATAGCGTTCATGGTGGCGAATGGAATCTACGTAAACACACATATAGGTTCCTATGATGTAACGATCTCTCCTGCTCAGTTTACAGCGGGCGGTGTACTCTTCACACTCATCACGGCAACGGTAGCCATACTGTTCAGCTATACACAGCATGCTATTAACAAACGACTGGTAAATCAGAACCTCACGCTTCAGTTGATGACGGTCGAGATCGAGGAACAAAACAAAATGCTGAAAGATCAGAATGAAGAGATCACCTCCATCAACAACCGGCTTGAAGAAGCTAATTTTCTATTGGAGGAACGTGTTGCAAAGCGAACACAGGAACTTGAAAATCATAATCAGCGACTTGCCGAATATGCTTTCATCAACTCTCATTTGCTACGGGGTCCCCTGTGTAGTATATTAGGATTGATCAATCTGTTGAATAAAACTTCGTTATCAGAAAATGAAAAAGAAATTCTCCGGCATCTGAAAGAATCCAGTCACAACCTCGATGACGTTGTCAGCAAGATCAGCAAAGCACTTACCGATGGCCCGGAGCTTGACCGTGAATTGATCCGGAAGCTGAAAGACTAACTATATTTTGATGGACCGCCACCACAAAGAAATTCTCAAAGCCATTCAGGTAAACGCTGGCCAGGGAACCGAGCATACGTTTCTGGATAGTTACCTTGGCAATGCACATCCCCGCTATGCCATCAGCGCTCCAGTGTTACGAACCATTGCCAAAGAATGGATGCGCAGCCATCGCGACTTACCCGTGGATGCATTTGCTAAACTTCTCACGAGTCTGATTGGAGGTAAATCTTCTACCGAGAAATGGATGGCCGGTATGTTACTCGATTACTCCACACAAGACCAACGAACCTTTGATCCTAAACTATTCGACCAGTGGCTCGATCATTTAATTGGCTGGGCAGAAGTTGATGCCGTTTGCACGGGAACCTATACCTCTACAGAGATCTCTCGTAACTGGAAAAAATGGGCCTCGTTACTTTCCAAATTTTCAAAGAGTAAAAACATTCAGAAGCGCAGGGCATCACTCGTATTACTTTGCTCTCCATTGAGCAAGCATGCCGATGAAAGACTAGCCGCTATAGCAATCGAGAATATAGATCGGTTAAAAGCTGAAAAAGAAATACTGATCACCAAAGCTATATCGTGGCTTCTGAGAAGCATGGTGAAGCATCATCGAAAATTAGTAGAAGACTATATCTACGAGTATAAAAATACACTTCCACGTATAGCAGTACGCGAAACACAAGTGAAGCTAAGTACCGGAAGAAAAACAAAAGCAAAAGATTAAGTCAGTCATGAACCACGACTGACTTAATCTAAAGTCTATTTCGTAAACTCTATAACATCTGCGGTCAGAATCACTTTATTGATTACCACAGCAGGAATAAAACCGGGATATATACTGGTTTTATAGTCTACAGAGATATTAGCAAGCACTTGTGTAGGAGTAAGATTAGCTTTTGCAATAAGATCTTTTTTCGCTTCTGCTACTAAAGCCTCTTTCTTCAACCCACCGAAGCCAAGCACCAACTTGGTTTGCGCACTGCCGGTTGCAGTACTCACTACACGAAAGTTAGCTTGATTCAACGAAACATTACTGGTAAGTGTACCCACATGAGCAGCACAACTGGAGAGCAACACCATGGCCGCTACTACCATCAACTGGTTAATTTTCATATACTTTGTTTTATGGTTTGTTAAGACTCTGTTTTAACATTCATTGTATTCAACAAGACCACCTGCAAAGTGTTTTGATTTCTTCGTTTATTTTTTTCCAGCGATAAGAAATAAGAAAAAAGAACATGGTTAAGTCAGCCTCAAAAAAATGCATGAGATACCTCTCCCGCTACGCCGCAGGTTCCTGCAGATATAGACTGCTGGGTGTATAACCTTAATTGCCTATACATTGTTTAAAACAAAAAACCCTTTGAAAAAGGGTTTCTAAGGTCAATGATTGAAGAAGCGCAAACAGAGAGCACTATTTATCGGACCTTGCCTCAAGGCCCCAGTTTGTAAAACCAGTTTTATCAGTGTAGTGCTGTTGTAAAAGGAGAACAACATTTTCGATAATGCTTTTCACATCGCGTTCTTCCCTTCCTAATGTATTATGCTTGCCTAAAAGAAAATCGCGTTCAGCAAATGCTTCACGCATCAAGCGCTCGTATTTAAGACCTTGGTCATGTCGTGATTTAGCAGAGCTGATCCGGTAGTTGAGATCTGCAATGAGCTGTGGTTTCACCGGGCTCTGCGGTCCTTCCTGCGAATGTTGTTGTATTATTTTTTCAGCGAGGTAGATCAATGCTTCAGCTTGTTCCGGAATAGTAAAAGATTCATGTGCTTGTGCTGTGGAGTATTGTTCGTTACCATCCATAAACAATCATATTAGTAGTTGTCATTTGCATCAACCTCTGCAGATTCGATGTATACTTTTAAAGTACGGGTATCTGTAAATATATCAAGCAGCCTTCTCCGGTAATCAATCGTTCTGCCTGGTCTTACCGATTCGTTGATCACAAGCTTTGTAGTTTTTACATTTCCACCCGGCTGTGAATACGTAACACTAAGCACTATATTTTTAAAGGCTGCCAGCGATGCCGAGTTCGTAATCTTCCCCTCTATAACAGATTGATTGATCTGATTTTTTCGCCAGCTATAGCTCGTTGTAAGATGAAGAGCACTGTTGCGCTTTTCATTTTCGTATTGTGGATTATTCAATTTACGCCACGCTGCAAATTGCATGTTGTGGCTTTTTGATTTTGTAATTGTTTTTTGTTGATGACGGAAGGTTGCCTGTTCACGTGGTGTCAACATGATAGATTCATCTGCTTTAACATTACGTGCTGCGAAATGTACTTTACCTTCTGCAACGGTAAGGGTAGTGGTGCTGTCTTCCGCTTTTATGTTAAAGGAAGTACCCAACACTACGGTGGAAGTAGCGTTGGTGGTCACTTCAAAAGGATGGGCAGTATCCGGACGCACCTGGAAATACCCCTCACCTTCAAGTACTATACTTCGCTTCCCTGTAAAATTTCCAGAGTATAGAATGCGGCTGTTTGTATTCAGCCACACCCGGCTGCTGTCCGGTAAATATAGTGTCATCACTTCATTGCCGGATGCAATCACATTTTCATCTCCTTGCTTAACTGATATATAGGCGTAAACGGCTATCGCGGTGAATGCTATACTGGCAGCAATCTTCCATGCCATTGATCCTGTAAAAAGAGATACAACTTTATTCTTCTCTTGACGCTCCGCCTCTATGTGTGACTGTAGCTTTACCAACTCTTCTTCCGTTGCCGGATCGTTCAATTGAAGTTTTAATCCGGAACTCTCCCATACCTTGCGCGCTTCCTCCAAAAGGAAGCGGTTACTATCCGAACTTTGGAGCCAGGATTCGAAAGCCTTTTTATCCGCTTCCGAAAGATCACCTGACAAGTACGCAGATATTCTTTCCCAATGTTGGTTGTCGATAGTCATAGAGAGGGTCTATTTTTTATATTATACCTTCACCTCTTTGCACGTGCTGTTGGTTTTAGGCGTATGCTTAACATACGTGGCACATGTATAGGATGAGCAGGCAGATAATGTAACAAGTACAAAAAGGATCAAGCCAATGACAGTTCTCATACGTACAGGGATTAAAGTGTTATAAATTTCATTCTTATACCCCTATAGCACATAACCCCGGGTCTTACCCCCAAAAGATTTAAAAAAAAATTAACGCATCATCAAAGCATAGAGCCCCATGCCAATGGCCGCCAGCAACGCCAGGAATTCCGGTGAAAGAAACGGTTTCAGTTCATTTCTGAGCTTTTCCAATGCAATGCCCATTTGGTTTTCCACGGTCTTGATCGATAGTCCCAGTGTATCAGCAATTTCCTGATACTTAAGTCCTTCATGGCGACTCAGTATATAGATCGCCTTGCATTTTGGTGGAAGCTTATCGATCGCCTGCCGGGCACGAATCTCAAGCTCCTTATATTCTACACGTTCGGTTCCCGGAAAAGTCTGTAGTATACCAAGCCCACTATAATCCTCTAAGGGTAATACGCGTTTATGCGAGCGTACATAGTTATAGGCGGTATGGGCGGTTGCCTTGAATAAGTAATGCTTGATCTGATCCCCAAAGGTGAGTTTTTCCCGATTGCCCCATAATTTTATAAAAACTTCTTGCACAATATCTTTGGCAGCGTCCTTGTCGACTACAATATTATAGGCAAGATCGCACAAGCTTTTATGATGCAGCCGAAACAAGTGTCCAAAATCATCCTGAGGAAGTTTCTCCATGGAAGTGAATAATCTTTAAAGCTCAACAAAGTAAACATAGGAAAATTCCGCGTAGCTAGGCTGCAACGCACTGTCCAATGAAAATATTTTTCAATTGCATTTGGGGGTGAAGCGGGAAATGTGTGCTTTACTAGAAATCACCGGGAGCACAAAGATGAAACAAGTGCTGAAGCATGCTCTGCTGGTTTTAACATTAAACATTTAATCAAGTACTGAACCATGAAAGAACAAATCCGCAGAATGTCCTGGATTTTTATGCTGTTGCTCGTTTTATCAAGCGCATGCAAAACCGTTATAGTCAACAATAATAAAAAAGTCCCGCCCGGCCAAATGAAAAAAGCCACCGGAAGTAAGTCAGCAAAACCATACGCTCCCGGACAACAGAAAAAAGGAAAGCACTAGGCTTGGAGATTCGTACCAATGATGTAGTACCATCGGTTGGTATATATATTGGAAGAAGTACATCCAAAGGTATTTTCACTTTTTGGATGTACTTCTTTTTATTCATGCCGTAACGAATCTACCGGGTTGGTAAGTGCCGCTTTCATGATCTGTACACTCACTGCCAGGAACGCGAGAAAAGTTACAACACAAACCGGCAAAATAAACAGCCACCAGCTTATCGCTGCCTTGTAAGCAAAATTCTCCAGCCAGAGGTTGAGTATATAATACGAAAGCGGTAGTCCTATAGCGCTGGCGATCATCAAGAGCTTGATATAGTCTTTCGAGAAAAGCATAATAATATTCTCTACCGATGCACCCAGAACTTTACGCACGCCAATTTCTTTGATGCGTACCGTGATCGTATAAGAGACTAATCCAAACAAACCAAGACAAGATATAGCAATGGAGAAGAATGCGAATACAGTGAAGATCTTGCTGAACTGTGCATCTGCTTTATACTGATTGTTCACATGCGAATCCAAGAACGAATATGCAAATGGGTTTTCAGGATATACCGTCTTCCATTGTTGTTCCAAATCCTGAATGATCTGATCCAAAGCCAATGCATTAGCCGGTGAAAGGCGTACCGATATATATAGTGCTCCGGAAGTAGAGTTGCGTAGAAGCATCGGTTCAAAATTTGTCTTCAATGACTTGTGATGATAGTTCTCGATCACACCTACTACTTCGCGTATTCTTCCCTGGTAATTTACTTTCTTGCCTACAATATCATCCGGATTGCTATATCCGAAATGTTCGGCAGCCTTCCGGTTGATCAGCATCAAACTATCCTTCCGGGAAACAGCCGTTGCAAAAGGTATATTTCTTCCCGCGATCAGCTTCATATCAAACACCTTTATAAAGTCTTCATCTATTCTGAAAGACAAAAACGAAAGCCTCTGCTCCTGTTTATCCTGCAACCGAATGGAGCCATGCGAATCTAAATCATTGGAGAGCTTACCGGGAAGCGCAGAAGAAATCGTTACATGTTCAACCCCTGGATATTTAAGTGCCTGTTGTTTAAAAAACTGATAGCGGTTAAAAAATATAGAGTCATTTGTAACGGTACTCGGTGCATTGATGATTAACGTTTTGTCGGTATTGAATCCCAAGTCTTTGGTTCGTAGAAAATGCATTTGATTCATGATGATCACAGTGCCGGTGATCAGTCCCACCGACATGACAAACTGAAATACCACCAGACTTTGTCTCAACCCGGATTTACCACGGGCTATACTTCCCGAAGAGGATTTAAGAATGTGCAATGGTCTGAACGATGAAAGGATAATCGCTGGATATAGCCCGGACATGACACTTCCTATTATATAAAGAACTGCCAGTATCTTTACAAACCCCATATCTCTGATAATGGAAAACTCAAGCGGTTTTTCAAGTAACGCGCTTACGAATGGGAGGCTGATCTGCACGATACCAATGGCGAGTATAAAAGCGATCAGGTTAATATAGAACGACTCAAAAAGAAATTGAACCATTACTTCGTTGCGACTCGCACCACTCACCTTGCGCATGCTCACCTCTTTGCCGCGTCCCTCGCCTCGTGCCGTAGACAGATTTATATAGTTGACCCAAGCAATGACTAAAATGATAATAGCAATTGCCGTTAAAAACTTTACAGCTTGTGCGCTTCCGTTAGGTTCCAGTTCAAATGAATGATTGGAATATAGATGTATACTTTCAAGTGGCTGTATCAACATCTTTTTATTGGTCTCTTTGCCCATGTATTTCGTTACAAAGCCAGGCATCTTCGCTTGCAATGCGTCCGGATTTGTATTGGGTCTGAGGCAGATATAGGTATAGAAGTCATTCCAGCCCCAGTTTTTCTCAAAGTCATTATGGCGCGCATACTCGGCCAATGAAATAAGAATGTTCCCTTGAAAGTGAGAGTTACCCGGAATGTTTTCCATAATACCGGTAACCTTCATAACATTACCATTATTGACCCGGATCATTTCATTTAGTGGACTGCGTTTCCACTGATCCATTTTTCCAAAGTAGCGTTCTGCACTTGTGCGTGAGAGTATAATAGAAGCTGGTTCTGCTAAAGCTGTTTTCGGATCACCTTCCAGGAGTTTAAAATCGAAGACGCTAAAAAAGGAAGAGTCTGCATAATATACTTTCTGTTCTTCGAATGCCTTTTCGTTATACTGCAGCACTACACGACCATATTCCGGAGATATACAGGTAGCACCTGTTACTTCCGGAAAATCATTTTTCAATGCTTCCGCTGCGGGCGCATAATTGGCTACATCCGTACTTGGCGCTTGCCCCGGATCATGAAACTCAATGATAACCCTATATATATCTTTACTTTTGGAATGGAAGCGATCATAGCTATTTTCATACTTGACATACTCCAGAATGATGATACACATTGCTAACCCTGCTGACAAACCCAGGATATTGATGATGGAATAGGTCTTGTTCCGAATCAGGCTTCGATAAATGACTTTGAAGTAATTACGAATCATACAGCTCGAATTTCCTTGCAACATACAAATTACCAACCAAGGTTGATGTTGCGTCTACAGCCTCCATTCCATGATTTTCAACAGCTCTGGAGAGAACAGATGTTCATCAGCGAATAAACATGTCCGATAAAGAACGACTATGCCACAACCAAGATTCCTAAGATTTTTCTGTGATTGATGTTAAAACGTCTTCCGCGATAGTTATAACCTATAGTCTGTGATTACACATCTCAGCTTCCCTCTCACCGAAAGTATATAGGCGTTAAAACAAACGCTGAAGTTTATTCTTGTATTCGGGATTTTCGTCAATTATAAAATCAACACACACTACATCTTCTCAACGCCCCAAGCCTCTGAAAATCAATTGCAAGATTAGCATTGAAGTAGTGTGGACGTACAATGAAAAAATCATGTAGAGTTGAAGGCGTATCACATGCAACGTTTTTAAAAACACATCCGCTTACATTTAATAACGTTTGCATTGAAATAAAATTTCACCACACAAGCGTTTAACCAATAATTTTCCTAAACCCAAATATATACTGTATGAAACGATAAACTATACCGCAATGGAATTGAGTGTTACTACAGTAAATGTATATACTTCATTCCGCTCCTTGTTCATGTTGGCACGCTGATCTTATTCATATATAGTAATCGAAGACTATAGCGATTACTGTCACCATAAATCATTTATCTGATATGAAAAATGTATACACAAGAATCGTCTGCGTTATCGCAGTTGTTTTATTGAGTTCAGTGGCGGCTCTGTCGCAATTCAAAGTAGTGGGATATTTTCCGTCATGGGCGGGTAACGTAAGTGACATTCAGTTCAGCAAACTCACCCACATCAACTATGCGTTCGTACTTCCTACAGCAACGGGTGGGCTGCAGGCCGTTGAAAATCCTTCAAAGCTTCAAAGTCTGGTTTCAAGTAGCCATGCAAATGGCGTAAAAGTTCTCATCGCTGTAGGCGGCTGGAACGATGGCAATGATAGCGGCTTTGAAAGCCTTGCGGCCAATCCAACGTATCGTACAAACTTTGTAAACAACCTGATCAACTTTGTTAATCAGTATAGTTTGGATGGCGTAGATATAGATTGGGAATATCCGGATGGCGGTGCTTCTTCCAATAATTACTCTTCGCTCATGCAGCAGTTAAGCACAGCCCTTCATAACAATGGTAAATTACTTACGGCTGCAGTGGTGGCAACGGGTGGTTCCAGCATTCAAAGCAATGTATTTGGCTATGTAGATTTTCTAAACCTGATGGCGTACGATGGTGGCGGCTCCAATCACTCCACGTACGACTATGCTGTACAATCCTTAAACTATTGGAAAGGACGAGGTCTTCCTTCAGCCAAAGCTATACTGGGTGTACCGTTCTATGGAAGGTCGTCCAGCGAGTATGTTGCATACAACACGCTACTAAGCCGAGGTGCCAGCGCCAATGCTGATTCGTTTCAGGGCATTGGTTACAACGGTATCCCTACCATAAAAGGTAAAACCAACCTGGCATTCGATCAGGGAGGCGGCATCATGATCTGGGAACTTTCGCAGGATGTTACCAACAGCAATTCTTTGTTGACAGCCATTGATCAGGTTGTTGATCAGCGTAACGGTGGTAATCCTCCTGGCAACACTGCTCCCATCGGCCAGACTATAACCTTGCGTGGCTTTAACAATTTATTTGTGAGCAGCGAAAATGGCACAGCACCCATGTGGTGTAATCGCACCACAGCACAAGCATGGGAACAATTTACAGTAGTGGATGCCGGTGGCGGCAAAGTTGCGTTGCGCAGCATGAGTAAGTATATATCTTCCGAAAATGGAGCAGCCCCTATAACCTGCAACCGTACTACAATTGGTGATTGGGAAAAATTCGATTGGGTGTTGACGGCTGATGGCAAGGTTGGTTTTCGGGGTAACAACGGACTTTTCATTTCTTCCGAGAATGGCGCGAATGCGATGACCTGTACGCGCACCAGTCTGGGCGGATGGGAAGCATTCAGTTTTGTATCGGTAAGTGGAGCACGCATCGCAGCCCCGGAAACTAAAGATATACCGGAAGAGCTTGCTCCAGGAAAAGACGGCATCGCGCTATATCCCAATCCATCCACAGCAGTGATCAACATTGAAGTCGCCAAGCCATCGCAGGTGGTGATCCGTGATTTCAACAGCGGACGCATTGTATATACCGGATCTATAGTCACTGCTATACAGGTAAACAATTTACCACCTGGACTATATACCGCCACGATCACTGACCACGACCAATCGCGCGTAAAGAAGATCGTGATCAAACCTTAATCAACCATCAACCAAATGTCATTTTAAATTCCATCAATATGAAAATTTCAACGTTAGTCTTCGTTGCTGCAGGTGTACTCATGTGTATACATAGCAGCGCGCAAACCTGGCAGCTAGAATGGTCTGATGAATTTACCAACAGTATAAGTCCTGCCTGGGGATTCGACATTGGCAATGGTACCAATGGTTGGGGAAACAACGAGCTTGAATACTACCGGAGAGAAAATGCCACGATTGAAAACGGTCAACTGGTGATTACTGCAAAACAGGAAAGCTTTGGAGGCTATAATTATACTTCATCGAAATTAACTACCGGCTCTACCGGCTATAACTGGAAATATGGTCGCATTGAAGCACGCATTCAGTTGCCCGCTTTTCAAGGTTCATGGCCTGCCTTCTGGATGCTGGGAACAAATATAGGAACGGTAGGATGGCCGGCTTGTGGTGAGATCGACATCATGGAACAAGTGAACACCAACAACACCACACATGGCACTATACATTGGGATAACAACGGCTATACATCGTATGGTGGTTCGGTTAATACTGCTGTTACAGGCTACCATGTATATGCTATAGAGTGGGATGCCAGCGCCATCAAATGGTTTGTAGACGGTGTGCAATTTCATGAAGCGAATATTCTGAACGGCATAAATGGCACTGCAGAATTTCACAATAATTTTTTCCTGATCCTGAATCTGGCGGTAGGTGGAAACTGGCCAGGCTTTACTGTGAACAATAGTGCGTTGCCTGCTAAGATGTATGTGGACTACGTACGAGTATATAAGCGCTCAACAACATCTACAACGGCACCGATCGGTAGTACGATATGGCTTCGGGGGAATAACAATAGTTATGTGAGTTCGGAAAACGGAACGGTTCCGATGATGTGCAACCGGACGTCCGTGCAAGGCTGGGAACAATTTACGGTGGTAGATGCCGGTGGTGGAAAGATCGCATTGCGCAGCATGAACAAATATGTTTCTTCCGAAAACGGAACAGCATCGATCACGTGCAACCGAACTACTATTGGCGATTGGGAAAAATTTGATTGGATACCTACAGCCGATGGAAAGGTTGGCTTACGCGGAAACAATGGCCGGTATATATCTTCGGAGAACGGTGTTAACCCGATGACCTGCACGCGTACAGCTATATCCGGATGGGAAGCCTTTAGTTTTGGTACCGGTGCAGGCGCACGAATGGAAGCCGCTTCAAGTGAAGAAATACAAGAGGCGATTGAAAACGAGAATGCACTCACTGTATTTCCAAATCCTTCCACGGGTACATTTACAATAAAAGTATCACAGCCATCTACGGTAAGCATTACCAGTGCATCCGGATTACAGATCCTTCGGTCGGAAGTACAGGATATACTCCCGGTTGCAAAAATACCCTCTGGCATTTATATCATCAGAATGAGCAATTCCAAACGGGTTATTACCAAAAAAGTAGTAGTAGAATAAGTTGCAGAATTTGTACTATACCAGGAGGCATGCTCGTGTCTCCTGGTATATATCCACGTTAGGTTTCATCAAGACGGCTAAAGGCCTGAAGTCAAAGTGGTTAACGCATCGTAATATTCCTCAACGCTCCCAGGCGCATCTGGAAAATATAGCATAGGCTCGATTAACTCGAGTTCCATCAAGATAAATTTACCGTTGATCATAACGCCATCTACACGTGCATGCAGGCACCCCGTTGCAAACCTGTCTACAAAAGACTTCGCTTTTTCTATTTCGTCTGCCGATGGATTTTGCAGATGTATTGTTCCACCAAAACCAAGCTGCACTCTAAACTCTCCCACCTGTGGTTTCTTCAGTACGCAATGACTGAAGTTACCTCCGAAGAAAAGATATGAAAGTTCACCTTCGTGAATCTGTTCAACAAACGGCTGTACAATAAATGATTCTTCACGCGTAAGCACATTGATACTATTGGTCTGCTCGGCTATATTATCCTCTGTTACGATGAAGGTATGTTTTGAGCCCGCACTGACGCACGGCTTCACGATCAACTGCTTTGTTTTGAAAGTGGCGAACAAACCACTCAGATTGTGTTGTTTTCCTGACTCAAGGAATATAGAAGGGATCACATCGAATCCCTCATCCTCCATTTGTTGGAGATAATGTTTATCGCTGTTCCAGCGAATGATTTCGTATGGATTCAGAATCCGGATACCAAGATCATGTATACCGGAAAGCCATTGCATGAAACGTCCGTAGTGATAATGATAATCCCAAGGCGATTTTATGATCACCAGATTAAAATCCTTCCAATTGATCTTATCATCGGCCCAGTATACACGCTGAACATCCCAATGCTTTGCCTGCAGAAAGTCAAGCAGCATTTTATCTTCCTGTAACCCGTAACCAATCTGTTTCTCTGCACGCTCGCAGATACATGCTACTTTAAATTGACTCATCCTGTTTCTATAATTCTACTTTCCTCAAAGTAATTTTAAAATAGGATTTCAAAACAGAATCACTTTTTAAAAGTTTGATGGTATCAATTTCCTATACCATCATCGGAAGTATTCCCGGCAGACTATAATTTCAAAATCTGCTCGGCATGTTGTTTCGTATCAACCTTATCGATGATGCTGGTGATCACACCTTTTTCATCAATCAAAAAGGTAGTACGCGCAGTGCCAAAGTATTTTTGTCCATCGCGTTCCTTCTCCACCCATACACCATACTTTTGATTAATCGATTTATCGGTGTCTGCCACGAGTGGAAACGGCAAACTATATTTCGTTTGAAATTCTTTATGCGAATTTACATCGTCTGTGCTTACCCCTATCGTTGTGTAACCCGACTTCAGTAACGAATCATGATTATCGCGCAGGTTGCAAGCTTCTTGCGTGCAGCCAGGTGTCTGATCTTTCGGATAAAAATATAGAATTACTTTCTTGCCCTTATAATCGTGCAAGGATATGGTTTTTCCATCCTGGTCTTTGGCTGTAAAATCGGGAGCCTTGTCACCAATTTTAAGAGCAGATTGCGCTTGTGTACTCATAGTAAAAAGAAGACTTAAAAGTGATAGAAGAAGAAAACGTGTTTTCATATTAGAGGGATTAATTGAGAGCGTACGAAGTTAATCAAAATAAAGATGATTTTCCGTTACAGCATTCATGAAGGATTTGTGAATTTATCAATAGCTATAGTCTTGAGGCGCTACATCAGATTCAGAGTTTTAGGCAAGATATATTAACGTGTTAGAACAACGTAATCCTGAAGTATAGCTTGCAAAAATCTCCGTTCGTCAGGGTATATATTTTCCACAGCCAGTACTTGCTTGATTCTTTCTGCCAGCAGGTGTATAGCTTCCTCGTGCGCATCGTTATCAAATTTGCGATGGCGATCAAGTGTTTTCTTGATTACCAGTACATCTTCCTCCTGTAACTGTTTAGCTTGTGGATATTCAGGTTTGTAGGAATCTTTAGAGTGGATCGCCAGAAGATCATTGAGTCTGAGATCCATCTTTGCCGCGAGTTTAACAACAGCAGTGTTGGCAACGATATCGCCAATGCGTTGTGCTTTAGGTGACGACACCACGAGTATAGAAGCAATGCCGCCAAGTGAAAAGTAAATATCGATCATCCGGAAAACCCAACGCGCAGCATAATCTGAAAATGTAGCCTGTCCACCAGCGGTTTTAATTACCTGTATCCGCATGGCCATCTTCCCTAAACTCTGTCCTTTATTCCATACCTCAAACGCGAGCGAATAGAAGAGAAAAACACACGACACAAAAAACATATATACACCGGCAGCAGTATCGGTGAGTCCTAAAATACCCATGCCAATGGTTGACAAAATGGTGATAGCAACGGCAATACAAATCAAGTCGAGAAAAAAAGCGAGGCCTCTGTCTCTTAAATCCGCCAACTCGTATTCCAACACTACATTCTGTGTAGTTTTAATTTCTATGTTCTTCATTTTGTGATCTTAAAACAATATTTTCACCCATTCATGAAAGAAACTCGTTTCATCGCTCAAAATAAGGAAAAGTGGCTCGAATCCGAAACGCTTCTCACCAGTCCTGTTAAAGATCCTGAAAAACTTAGCAATCTCTTTACACAAGTTGTTGACGACCTTTCTTTTTCACGAACGTATTATAAAAATCGATCTGTACGGGTCTACCTCAATAAAATTGCACGCGAATACTTTTCCATCATTTACAATCTGCGCAAGGAAAAGAAAAATCACTTTAAATTATTCTGGCTGGATGAGCTCCCTCAAATTATACTCTACTGCAAAAAACAGCTTCTCATCTCCTTTATAGTCTTTGTACTGGCTTCGTGCATCGGTGTATTTTCCTCGTATAAAGATCCCCAATTCGCGACCACTATTCTCGGTGAAAGTTATGTAGCCATGACCAAGGAGAATATCGAGAAAGGTGATCCGATGGCAGTATATAAAAAAGGACACCAGGTAGATATGTTTCTTGGCATTACGCTAAACAATCTGATGGTTGCCTTTCGAACCTATGTATTCGGTATATTTCTGGCTATAGGTTCATTAGCAATTCTGCTCTACAACGGTATCATGGTAGGATGCTTCCAGTTCTTTTTCATCGAGCGTGGCCTGCTCGCAGAGTCAGCACTCACTATATGGCTGCATGGCACATTGGAAATCTCGTCCATTATACTGGCGGGCGGTGCAGGATTAACGCTGGGCAGTGGATTAGTTTTTCCGGGTACATACTCACGACTGCAATCCTTCCAGATCTCTGCCATGCGTTCACTCAAACTCATGTTGGGTATATCTCCTATTTTTGTATTGGCGGCCATCATCGAAAGCTTTCTCACGCGCTATACAGAAGTGCCCGATGCCGTACGACTCATTCTTATACTCCTATCAGCGCTTCTTATCATTGGCTATTTTGTAATATATCCATGGCGTAAATCAAAAAGAGGCTTTGAAATTCCATTAATAGAGGTTCGCCTCCCTCCTACTCTGCGCGAAGCTATATATTACGATCGCATTAAAAATAACGCTGAAATCTTAAAAGACGCTTTTCTCTTTTATACGCGGAATGCCAACAAGCTTTTGTCTTGGATTCTTGTGATTACGCTGGCCATGACAACAGCCGATTTCGTCCTGGAAGGTCAGATCACTTTCGGCCTATATATAGATCAATGGTGGCAAAACATAGTAGCAGACATGTTCTACGCTCTGAAAACTCCGTCATCTATTTTTATTTTGATCAATACCCTCGGCACTTCACTCATTCTCTATAGAATTTTAATGATTGCTGATGCCGAATCAAAAAAGGCAAAACCAAAATTGGTTTGGACGACCCTGATCAAGACGATCTTGATCACGAGCTTGATTTATACCGCGATTTACCTGGGCGAGTGGGGAATCCTTTTCCTTTTCCTGAGCTATGGAATGTTCCTGCTATATACCTTCAGTCAACTTACAGAACAGAGCAACCTGCTCGATGCGTTTGCTCAAACGTGGACTTTAATCCGGACAAATTTTGGTCAGGTAATGGGTCTGCAGTTGATCCTGATGCTCATGTCATTTTCTTTTCTGCTCGTTCTTTCAGCACCGCTGATCTATATGTATACCACCATTCTCCAATGGAACTTTGCGGAGACCGATGTCTGGTCAAGAGGTATCGTACATTTCATTGAGTTGTTCATCAAAACATTTGCATTCAATCTGATTATACCCATCCTGGCAGCAAGCGTAGTGTATCTATACTTCTCATTAAAAGAAACGGATAGTGCTGAATCACTCAAAAAAGCAATCGCCATGGTAGGAAGCAAATTCTCAAAAACCAGCAAGCGATGAAGTATATAATTCCGCTATTGGTCATACTGCTGTTTTCTCTTCCAGCGCTGCATGCGCAGGATACTGACTCGGTAACCTATTCTGATCAGCAAACCGATGCCGAATACGCGCAAGAGGAAGCTGGCGAACAAAGTTATGATGAAGAAGAAACAACCGAGCATACTTTCGTAGCCCCCGATGAACTGACGCAGACAAAAAACTACAGTAAAGAAAAACTGGATGTAAAGAAGTTCGATCAGAAAAAATGGAAAGAAGTAGTTGGTTCCACCGATTACGATGAAAAACCAAAAAAGAAGAAAAAAGAAAAAACAGAAGAAGAGTCTGAAGACTCTCCGGAACAAGATTCAAGTGACTCCTCCATTACACCATGGGGCGGTGAAATACTGAAGATCGTTGCTTATGCTGCCATTATTGCATTCGTGATCTTTATAATATACTTCGTCACTAAAAATGCTTCTATCGGAAAGTCTAACAGAAAAATAATACAAGAAGAAGATACGGTAACCACGGTTGAAAATATTCAGGACCTCGATGTTCAGTCATTGTTACAGAAGACTATAGCAGAAGGTAATTTACGATTGGCGGTACGGCTATATTTTCTGGGACTTCTTAAAAAATTAAACGAAGGCGGAATTATCCGATGGAAAAAAGATAAGACCAACCGGGAGTATCTCACCGAACTCTATATCAAGCAATACTATTTTGAAGAAGTAAAAAGACTTACTCTTGCCTACGAACAAGTCTGGTATGGAGAACATAGACTGTCGTCCGAATTATATCAAAAACTCTTTGCCGAATTCGAAACGCTGGATCAAAAATTAAATTCACCGAAAGCATCGTGAAGAAAAGTCAGACCACTACCATTTTACTTTTTTCGGTGCTCGGTGTAATCCTGCTCCTCTATTTCTTTTTCAGCGGCAGCGAAGAAAAAAAATACCAATGGTACGAAAGCTATAAAGCAAACAGCAATCAACCGTACGGTACCAGCTTCATCAAACAATTATTGCAGAGCTATAGGCCTGGCAAAAGTTTTATATACAACGACAAGAAGCCGTTGCACGAAGTACTCGACAGCCTTGGCAACAAACAGACCGACTATGTCTTTATAGGGCAAAGCCTTCACCTGAACAAAGAAGATGCTGAGGCACTTCTTAAATTCATTGAAAATGGGAATGATGCTTTTATAGCGTGCATTGAGATTCCTGAAAATATAGCCGGTATATATTTCAATGAATGCGAGCGCGACATCACGCTTGAGCAGCGCGAAGCAGGTTCCGTTACGTTGAACTTTTATAATGAAAATATCCATACGGAATATGGCTATAATTATTCCTATCGTTTTGGTGGCAAAGATCACAACTACTACTGGAATGCCTTCAGCGAATTCCTCTTCTGTGATTCGGCTAAATCGATAGTGCCACTTGGCTACCAGGATCCGGATCACGTTAACTTCCTGAAATTTCAACACGGCAAGGGTACTATATATTTACACAGCAACCCGTTGGTATTCACGAACTATTTTATATCCAAACCCATAAAAGCAGACTATGCATCCAGTGTATTCGCGCACCTGCATGGAAAATATATACTGTGGGATGAGTACAGTAAAGTGGAGTTTACCGGAAACAACAATCCGGAGATTAGTCCGCTATACTATATACTGGAACAACCGGCTTTAAAATATGCCTGGTGGATGATGCTGGGATGCGTGATACTCTATGTATTCTTCGGTGCCAAGCGAACACAACGTGTGATTCCGGTACTCGAAGCAAAAACAAACACATCGCTTGAATTCGTAAAGTTGATCTCCGCGCTTCATTATCAAAATGAAAACCACCTGGATATAGCGCGCAAAAAAATGAAGTACTTCCAGTATTTTATCCGTGCTAAATATAGCATCCATACACAGATGCCTGTGGCAGAACAGATTAAACGGCTCGCAGAAAAATCAAAAGTTGATGCCCACGATATACAGATCATCTTTGATCAATACAACGTTATCGAACGCAATTCGCAGTATAACACAGCCGTAGATAAACTGGTAAACTTGTATAACGCAATCGAAAAATTTTATAAACACTGTAAATAATTTACAGATACACTATGGAAGAAAACATTGAATTTGAAAGCACGTTGCAACCTGAGATCGACCAGCTGAACGAACGGGTTATGCGCATCAAGCAAGAGATTGGTAAAGCTGTTGTCGGGCAGGAAACCACCATCGATTTATTGCTGGCTGGTATATTTACCGGTGGTCATATTTTGTTGGAAGGTGTACCTGGCATTGCCAAAACACTCACCGCTAAACTTGTCGCAAAGTCTTTGTCGGTAAGCTTCTCGCGCATTCAGTTCACACCTGACCTGATGCCTACGGATGTGACGGGTACTTCTGTTTTCAACATGAAGACTTCCGAATTTAATTTTAACAAAGGTCCGGTATTCGCGAATCTGGTATTGATCGATGAGATTAACCGTGCTCCGGCTAAAACACAGTCTTCACTTTTCGAAGTGATGGAAGAAAAACAAATTACCATTGATGGCACTACGTATCCAATGGATTTTCCTTTCCTGGTGATAGCAACACAAAATCCGATTGAGCAGGAAGGAACATACCGGCTGCCCGAAGCACAACTTGATCGTTTTTTATTCCGCATCAAATTAAAATATCCTACGCTGGAACAGGAAGTAGATATACTTAAAAAATTCAAAGATGATTTTAGTCAGAAGGTATTGGACACGATTCAATCGGTTATATCAAAACAGGAATTAAAGCATTGCCAGGAATTGATTGAAAAGATTCACATCAAAGATGAAATTATACTCTATATAGCGAGACTTATTGACAATACGCGAAACAATGGCGACCTGATGCTGGGCGCATCACCCCGTGCGTCTTTATCGATTATGCGTGCTGCAAAAGCTATAGCCGCCATGAACGGTCGTGACTTCGTTACTCCGGATGATGTGAAGTTTGTGGCGTACCCGGTATTGAATCACCGTATCATCCTGACTGCTGAACGCGAGATGGAAGGCATTGAAGCTGAAGATATCATTAAAGAAATAACCGAACGAGTAGAAGTACCACGCTAATGAGTTTTATCAGAAACCTGTTTCTTACCAATCGCTTCTTTTACATCGCTGCCGCCCTCACCGGTGCTATGATGCTTGCCTATGCATTTCCTTTTTTGTTTGCCGTTGTAAAAACAGGCTGTATACTCTTTGCTGTTCTGTGCATCATCGACACCATACTCTTGTATAACAAAAGCGTGGTGGTTTCAGTTGAGCGGGATATACCTTCGGTATTATCGCTGGGTGACAACAATACCATAACACTGTCGCTGCTAAATAAGTCACGCATCAAACTTATCATCGAACTCATTGATGAACTCCCGGAGCAATTTCAGATCAGGAACTTCATGCTGCAGCACACGTTGTTTCCGGATCAGCCTTATCAAAAAACATATTCATTAAGACCCGTTACCCGGGGAGAGTATATCTTTGGAAAGGTGCATCTATACCTGACTACAAACCTGGGATTGGTGAAGAGACGGATCAGCTCCGCACTGGAAGCAAGCGTACCGGTATATCCATCGATCATCCAGATGAAGAAGTACGAATTGAAAACGTTCGCCCGAACGGCTACCGAGTATGGTGTAAAGAAGGTAAGACGCATCGGACACAGCTATGAGTTCGAGCACATCCGACAGTATATACGCGGTGATGATTACCGAAGTATCAACTGGAAGGCTACGGGCCGCAGAGCGCACCTGATGATCAACCAGTATGAAGATGAGAAATCGCAGCAGGTATACTGCATCATCGACAAGAGTCGCGTTATGCACATGCCCTTTCACGGGTTAAGCCTGTTTGACTATGCCGTGAATGCTTCTCTGGTTATTTCTAATATTGTATTAGGAAAACAGGACAAGGCTGGACTGATTACCTTCGCAGAAACTCCCAAAGCCCTTGTAAAAGCAGAACGAAGTAAAACACAACTTAGAAAAATTCTCGACACGCTATATAAAGAAAAGGAAGGCGCTGTAGAAGCGAACTACGAAAGTATGTATATGACGGTTCGGAATTTCGTAAATGGAAGGAGCTTATTATTCTTATATACAAACTTTGAAAGTACATATGCTTTACAACGCGTATTACCACAATTACGAAAGCTGAATGACCAGCATTTACTGGTGGTGATATTTTTTGAGAACACTGAAATTACCACGCGCACGTCTGAAGGTGTAGAAACGCTGGAAGATATCTATACGCAGGTAACGGCAGAACAATATATACTTACAAAGGCACAGCTTGTTCAACAACTGAAGCAACACGGCATCATGAGTATATTAACAAAACCGGAAAATCTGACGGTAACAACTATTAATAAATACCTTGAATTGAAATCGAGAGGAATGATCTGATCGTACAGTTACTAAGCCGCCAGTCAGATCATTCACTATGTATAGCCTATGCGTAATAAACGTATGTATTGGCGAGCTTGTCATGGATACCCTGTTTATTACTATCCCAGCCAACCATCATAAAACCAATGCAAAAGAAAAGTTGTGACACAAATTTACCGAAAGATCTGCCTAGCGCATTGGCAAACGATAATTTTTCCCCTTGCGATTTACCAACTTTTATACGAACAGCTTGCTTTCCAAAAGTAGCTTGCTTACCAGAGCTTTCCAGTATACTAAAATAAAGTATAATGATAGCCCAAAATACAATTACAAAAAGCACACCTTCTCCGGCATCGCCTAACACCAATACAGATACAATTGAAATGACAAACATCAGAATAACAAGATCAATCAGCAAGGCACAGGTACGTATCCAAAAACCAGCAAATTTTAAGTGTCGCTCTGCATCAGCGGGTGCATCGAGTATTTGATCTATCGGCTCCATAAGTTGTTTTGATTAGGTGCTACAAGGTAAAAATAATTCAACACTGTATAGCACAACAATCTATATTCGGGCTCGGATTAGCACCTGTTAAACTTAGCTTCATGACCTTCAAACCACTGATGTTTGCCGGCACGGCATCAAACGTTGGTAAAAGTATACTTACCACTGCTTTCTGTCGCATCTTTAAACAAGATGGATTTAATCCTGCTCCCTTCAAGGCGCAAAATATGTCATTGAACAGCTATGCTACTCCGGAGGGGCTTGAAATAGGAAGAGCACAGGCAACACAAGCTGAAGCAGCCGGTATACCTTGCCATACCGATATGAATCCGGTATTGCTCAAGCCCACCGGAAATTTATCATCTCAAGTGATTTTGCATGGTAAGCCTATCGGGAATCAATCGGCTTATGACTATTTTAAAAAAGAAGGCAAGGATGCACTCTTCGAAGAAGTAAAGAAATCTTTTTCACGACTTGCTTCACAATATAACCCTGTTGTAATGGAAGGCGCAGGAAGTATAACGGAATTAAATCTGAAAGATAAAGATATAGTCAACATGCGGATGGCACTCCATGCAAACGCAGCCGTTATACTAGTCGCTGATATAGATCGGGGTGGAATCTTTGCCAGCCTGTATGGCTCGGTTAAACTACTCCCTGAACATGAGCGCAAATTGATCAAAGGAATTATCGTTAATAAATTCAGAGGTGACACACGACTTTTCGATAGTGGCATAAAAATATTGGAAGAGATTACGGAAGTACCCGTTCTTGGAGTCGTTCCTTATTTCGATACTATTGATATTGATGATGAAGACTCCGTGGGTCTCGAGGTAAAAAACAGCAGGCCTGCCGTTGGCAAACTTAACGTTTGTGTGATCCGCCTTCCCCGGATTTCCAACTTTACCGATTTCAATGTTATTGAAAATCAGAAAGGAGTAAATTTATTTTACTCGATGGAACCCGATTTCGTAAAGCAAGCCGACATCATTATTATTCCAGGAAGTAAAAATACAATTCAGGATCTGCAAGCTATATATGACCATGGTCTTGATGAAGTGATCTATACCGCTCACCGAGGTAAGAAAACAATAATCGGTATATGTGGCGGGTATCAAATGTTGGGTGCGGAAATACACGACCCGTTGCAAATCGAATCTGAGCAACAGTATAGCAAGGGATTGGGGCTTTTGCCTGTTATAACGACATTGGCACAAACCAAGCAAACCTTTCAAAAACAGTTTTATTATAGGGAAAACATGACGGAGCCTTGCAAGGGTTACGAAATCCACATGGGTGTTACGCACGCTATACAGGAAGAAAACCCGGTAAGTGTAATGGAAGATGGAACTATGGACGGCTACTATTTAAACGATCATTGCTGGGGAAGCTATATTCATGGTATATTTGATAATCCATCGGTACTGAAATCGTTGTTCAAAAATTACAATATTGAAATCCCATCTATACCACCACAGGCCTATAAAGAAAAGCAATACGATCTATTGGCAGACTGGGTTCGAAAAGCCGTGGATGTAAACCGAATCTATACTATTATACAAGCACAATGATTTACGGACACGGAGACGATCTATATAAGTTTCAGGATAAGATCATTGCCAACTTCAGTTCGAACGTCTGGTATAAAGGGCCAGACCCACAGGTGTTGGATGCTATACAACGGTCAATTCCATTCGTAAAAAATTACCCGGAACCCAACGGTGATAGTCTCTGTAAAAAACTGGCATCTATATACTCGCTGAATGCGAACAATTTTATTATCACGAATGGTGCAGCCGAAGCTTTCTATATGATCGCACAAGCGTTTCGCCAAACCACTGCGACTATTTTTACGCCTACCTTTTCGGAATACGAAGACGCAGCGAACGTCAACGATATTCAATGCTCTTTCATTCCTTTCGAGGATCTGAAAAACGATCTGAAGATCCGTACGAAGATTGCTTTTATATGCAATCCCAATAATCCAACAGGACAACAATTTGAAAGCGGCTTCTTGCTAGATTTAATGAAGACAAATACGGATACTCTCTTTATCGTGGACGAAGCCTACGCTGACTTCACGGTCAGCCGACAGAGTATTCTTCCCTATATTTATAGCATCCCAAATTTTTTGATTGTACATTCCTTCACGAAAACGTTTGGCATTCCAGGGCTACGAATCGGTTTTATAGCCGGACAACCTGAGCAAGTTGAAGCTATAGCACGTTTCAAAATTCCCTGGGCGGTGAATGCAATCGCATTACATACAATGGAATTTGTAGCAGATAACTATAAACAGTTAAAGCCATCTATGGCACCCTTGTTAACCGAATGCCTGTGGTTTCGAGAAGAGATCAACAAAATTGGAGGCTTTGAAGCGATGCAATCTTCAACCACCTATTTTCTAACAAAGATGGCGAACGGAAGTGCATCAGCACTAAAGGAATATCTCATTAACTATAACGGGTGCCTGATTCGCGATGCTTCCAACTTTCGTGGACTCAATCATCAGTACTTCCGACTTGCCACGCTCGACAGAGAGAAGAATATACTTTTATTAAACGGCCTTCGCGCATGGAAAGCATATACCGGTTCGTAGCTCCTTTAATCATTGGCTATATATTAGATTTGTTATTGGGTGATCCTGAAAAGATGCCTCACCCGGTAAGACTATTCGGTAATCTGATCAACGCAGGCGAAAAAAAATTAAATACAAGGAATTATCGTTTCCTAAAGGGACTCTTTTTATCCATTGCACTGATCGGCTCTACTTACCTGACATTTTTTCTCGCAGAAAAATTCATCTTCTCCTTGAATGACTATATACACATCGCATGCACATCATTGTTTGTATACTTTGGTATCGCAAATCGCTGTCTCATAGACGAAGGAAGGAATGTATTTAAAAAATTAAAGGTCGATCTGCCAACAGCCAGAACACAGCTCTCGCGGATTGTAGGGCGTGAAACAAAAAACCTGAGCGACCAACAAATCAAGACTGCTGTTTTCGAAACCATGTCGGAAAATCTTTCGGATGGTGTTATCGCACCACTCTTCTATTATGCCATTGGTGGTGTACCCGCGATGATGGCCTATAAAATGATCAACACGCTTGACTCGATGATCGCATATCGCAGTCCACGATATGAGCAGTTCGGAAAATTTGCAGCACGCCTGGATGATGTGGCGAATTATATACCGGCCCGATTAACAGCGTTATTCATAAGTCTGGTGACACTTAGCAAGCGTGCTATATACTTTACGTTTGTATATGGTCGTCTACATAAAAGCCCGAATGCCGGCTACCCTGAAGCAGCGCTCGCTGGCGCATTGGATTGTCGCTTTGGCGGCAACAATTATTATCACGGAATATTAGTGGAAAAACCTTATATCGGAACAAACCCCAGGAATATTGAAGACCGGGAGATCAACACTGTAATCTATATAAATCATGCCGTTACATTCCTGAGTGCTGCAATAATAGTCTTATTGAACTTTGTATTGATGTAGACCCACATCACTTTTAGCACCTATATCTGAAAAATCTCTTCGATAAAAGAGATTTTATCGCCCCAATAAAAATGCATATACGATGCAATAACGTTTTTGTAGCGATATACCTTCATCTTCACAGGTTCATCTTTTGCATTGCGTATATCACCGATGGCGGCTATAGGGAATTTAGTTCTAAGTGCTGAATAGTGAAATTCATGCCCACAATATATCTCATTATTAAGGGCAAATTTCCGATACCCTAAAGTTAATACCCGTTCAGCCATTGACGTCTGCAAATCAAGAACCCCACTCATATCATAAGGTTTGCCGGAGGAATCGATAATGGCGTTGCCGAGATACATTATTCCACCGCACTCCGCCAATACCTTCCCACCATTATCGCAATAGACTGCCAGTGATTGTTTCATGGATATATTTGCCGATAGCCGATCCAGAAATAATTCAGGATAACCGCCAGCCAGGTATAGTATATCAGCTTCCGGTATAGATGAATCTTCCAGCGGGCTAAAAAACACCACATCATACCTCCGATTCAATACTTCAATATTCTCATGATAGGTAAATGTAAATGCCGCGTCATGCGCGATGGCGATTTTGAGCCGCGACCTCTCCGTATGTACAGGTGCACTCTGCCTAGACGAACCTCTATCCGTTACGAGGCATGTCTCAGTTATAGTATCCAGTGAAACAGTCTTGCTTATGTGCGCTGCGATTTTCTGAATGATAGCATCACCATTACTTTCAAGTGTGAGACCAAGGTGCCGTGAGGGAATTTTTATTTCGTCACTACCGGGTACAAATCCAAAACACGGAACACCAACATCCGCAGCAGAATCTTTCAAAAAATTATAATGCGAAATGGTGTTGACGTGATTAAAAATAACACCAGCGATCTTAATTCTCGGATCAAAATTTTTAAACCCGTATAGTATAGGAGCCACGGAATATGCACTTGCTTTCGTCGGAAGTACTAATATGACCGGAACATCCAGGAGTATAGCAATTTCCGCACTGCTTCCCTGCATTCTGTCCGATCCATCAAACAATCCCATCACACCCTCTATGATGGATACATCTGCTGTATCGCTATAGCGTTGGTATAAATCCTTTACATGATCAGGGCTCATCATGAATGTATCCAGGTTGATTGCAGGACGTTGAGCCGCTTGCGACAGGAATTTAGTATCGATATAATCCGGACCACATTTAAAAACCTGCACGGTCATTCCTTTCTCCTTAAACAATTTTATAAGGCCCAGCGTTACCGTTGTCTTACCGGAATTACTGGACGGCGCAGAAACTAAAAAATGATATTTCATGTAAAGCAAAGATAGAGCGAACGGTGGTATACACTCTAAAAGAAATCGATAAAGTTTATTATTAAATGTTTATATATAGTATCGGCATGTTACCTTGCGCTATATTTTATAGTGAAGGCATTAGGCAATTTAAAGTATGTAATTACCGGTGGACCGGGAAGCGGCAAAACGAGCATCATTGATACGTTGTCAAAAATGGGCTATAAAACTTTTGACGAAGTCTCACGAAAATTAATCAGACAGCAATCGCTTCTGAAAGATGGTGCATTTCCCTGGAAGAACATGAAAAACTTTGCCGACCTCGCGTTGCTTGATATGGAAAAACAATTCCTGCAAGCTCAGCATGAAAGCAGTCTGACTTTTTTTGATCGTGGTATACCAGACATTTCAGGCTACCTGCGTTTTACCGGTATACCAGTAAGCGCAACAATCTCTGACGCATCCAACCTATACCGCTATGCCTCCCATGTTTTCATTTGCCCACCCTGGCCGGAGATCTATACAAATGATCCGGAACGCCCTCAAACACCTCAGAACGCTATTGATCTATACCATTGCATTTATACTGCTTACAAATCGCTTAGCTATATTCTTACCGAAGTTCCGAAAGGTACGCTTGCTGAACGTGTTGAATTCATTCTAAATACAACGAAAGCACACCATCCTGCTTTAATCCATTGAATCACGAATCATCTTATGAAACGACATATAAAATTCATTGCATCGAACAACGTAAAAGCATTTTATATCCTTGCAATCCTGTTAACAAGTATCAGCTGTAATAAACCACAAGACGAGACCGATAAATCCCACTCTGAAATCAATATTCGTTACGCAGAAAGGTTTGTTGTAGAAACCAATGGCAACGAAATTGCAGCAACGGTAAAATTAGAAGCAGGCCAGGAGCAGCAGTATATATTTCATAAGAAAGATAGTATACAGGAAAAATCCAGTATAACCGCATCCAATATAGAAGTACCTCTTGAAAAGGTGGTCTGTCTCGCTTCCCCTCACATTTGCCTTATTAATAGTCTGCAAGAAACCGACAAGATCATTGGACTTGAAGATTACAAGAGTGTATATAATCCAGCTATACTTGATAAAGTAAGGTCCGGGCAAATTCATGAGGTTGGTAATTATGATCAACTCAACCTGGAGTTACTGGTAAATATTCATCCTGATGCAATCTTTGAATCCGTTAGTAGTATGTCGGGCAGGAATGCCGGACAACTGGAGAATCTTGCATTAAGAACCATCGCTATACCTGCACATTTTGAAACCCATCCTTTGGGTCGCCTTGAGTGGATCAAGTTTTTTGCATTGTTCTTTGATAAACGGCAATATGCTGATTCACTCTTTACGGCTATTGAATCTTCTTATCTGCATACATCACAGTTGACGCGATCTGCCGCGCATAAGCCTACCGTTGTAGCCGGATATTTCAGCAAGGGAGTGTGGGTAGCGCCAGGCGGAAAAAGCTACTTTGCACAACTTCTGAAAGATGCCGGGGCAGACTATATCTGGAAAGATGATTCTACCTCCGGCAACATCAAACTCAACTATGAACAGTTGCTCAGCAAGGGACTCGAGGCTGATTACTTCATAAACATTCAAATGATTTTCAAAGAACGCGAGCAGGTACTAAACGAAATGCCTGAGATCAGGTCTTTCAAAAGTATCCGCAATAATAATTTCTATATGAATAACGCCATGGTAAATGCTTTTGGTAAAAACAATTACTGGGAGCAAGGATTTGTAGAACCACAGGTTATCTTAAAGGATCTCGGAAGAATTTTTCATCCGGAACTTTTTCCGGATCATACACCAGTATACTTTAAATAAGATATCTCCGTTTGGCTCAAGCAAATCTATCTGATAAATTCATCTGCATTTAGTTAAAGAGACTCCTGATTATACCTGCTCCTCTTTTCGTTTACGCTTATACAAGAATAATTGCCAGCGTTCTTCTTCAATTCCTTTGGAGGCCATTTCTGCCCGTGAAAGTGTAAAGAACAAATCTGACAAGCGATTAATATAGGATGCTATATATTCTTCCACGCAAGCGGGATCTTCTTTGCTTAACGTTACCAGTCTACGCTCGGCACGCCTGATTTGCGTTCGCACAACATGACACAACGCAGAGATTTCATTCCCACCCGGTAGTAAAAAATAATCGGATGGCTCAGTCATCTCGCCCTCAAGTTGATCGATCCACGCTTCACAAAACGAAGCGCCATCAACAGGCTTCGGATTTGTATTTACTTTACTTGAATCCGATGGACGTGCAAGGTGTGACATCATGTCCATCAGGTCTTTCTGAATCTTGTGCAGATTCGCTTGCCAGTCATGTGATGGCTCGAGTTTGGAGCGCAACAATCCTAACGTTGAATTAGCTTCATCTATAGCACCGTTGCATTCAATACGTGCACTGTCTTTACTCTCTCGTTTTCCACCGAATACTCCGGTTTGTCCGTGATCGCCTTTTCGTGTGTAGATTTTCATTGTGTTATTAATCGTTATGGATAATCGTAAATCTTATTGATAGTCAAGTATACTTTCAGGTGAAAACAAATTCCAGGGAGTTATATATAGTAATAATCCCAATGGTGATCGAAAAGACACCTACTAGTAAATTAATGATCTTCAGAACAGATGCGCTTTCTGATGCAAACTTATTCAGCGAGAACGTAAAAAAGTATCCATAGGCTGACATAGAGAAAATGACTCCTATACTTTGCAAAATAATGATCCATACTGCTGTGGAAGAATCTTTTGCTGCGAGGGTTAGTGCAACCGTGCAAGCGCCTCCGGTACCTGCAAGGCCATGAATCATTCCCACCCAGAACGATCGGCTGAACCTGGGAGCTATAGGCTTGGGAGCTATCGTTGCGTGCCTGAAGTTTCTGTGGATTGCTACTATTCCGAGCCAGATCATTAAGGGGCCGATTAACCATTCAACTTTACTGGCAACTTCAAGGGATATAGTAGATTTCAACAAAAGAACAAGTACTGCAAAGAGTATCAGACTAAGCGAATGTCCAAGTGCCCAGTGCGATGATCGCCAGATCAGCTTCCACCGCTGGAGTGCACTTTTATTTTGTTCACTCGCCAAAACTGAAACAGCGGCCATGTGATCAGGCTCAAAAGAATGCTGCACACCTAATAACAACGAATCAATAAGCAGGTAGTTAATCATCTATACTATATTTATTATCACGTCTCATTACTCTTCCATTAACCTTATTTTATTATTCAGTTTATCACTTCGCTCTAGCTTTAATTACTCTTCCATGATAATGTATATATCACGGAGCTTGCGAACGGTATTCTCGGATGGAGTTTGCCACATACCACGTTGTATAGCTTCGAGCAAGCGCTCACTCATGTCGCGCAATGCCAGGGGATTTGCCTTCTCAATGAAAGCGCGGGTATCTTCATTAAACAGATATGCTTGAGCGATCTCTTCATACATAAAATCCTCTACGAGGTCGGTAGTGGCATCGTACGCAAACATATAGTCGAGCGTAGCAGCCATTTCGAAAGCTCCTTTATAGCCATGACGCTTCACACCTTCAATCCATTTTGGATTTATAACGCGTGACCTGAATACTTTCAACAACTCTTGTTTCAGTGATTTTATCTTTGGGTTATCCGGACGGGCATGATCGCCAAAGTATATAGCCGGCTGTTCGCCACGTTCTTGCTGCACAGCGTTGGCTAGTCCACCCTGAAACTGGTAATAATCATCAGAGTCCAGTATATCATGCTCACGATTGTCCTGGTTCTGTACAACGGCCTGTATATGCGCCAATTGATTTCTGAATGTATGTGTAGCTGAAACACCGCGTGCCTGTTTACCATACGCATAACTGCTCCAGGCTATATATGCTTCAGCCAGATCCCCTTTACTATCCCACGCCTGCTCATCAATTAGCGCCTGCAACCCGGCACCATAAGCACCGGGCTTCGATCCGAATACACGAAACGATGCCATCTGTTGCGCCTGTTCAGAGGTATATCCCTGTGCTAACCATTGCTCGCGATCTTTTCTGATTCGCTTTCGAATAAAATTCTCTTCGTCTGTTTCGTCCAGTGAAGCTATCTTTTCTACCACGGCATTGTATAATGAAATTATATCCGGAAATGCATCTCTGAAAAATCCGGAGATACGAAGCATAACATCAATGCGAGGTCTGCCCAATTGAAAAAGAGGAATCACCTGAAAATCAGTGACACGCCTGTTTACATTCTGCCAGACAGGTCTTACGCCCATCAGCGCCATAGCTTGCGCTATATCATCACCCCCCGTTCGCATAGTAGAAGTTCCCCATACCGATAATGCTATACTTTCGGGATACTCACCATGTTCCTGCATATACCGTTGCACCAATGCCGCTACGCTTTTCGCTCCCACCTGGTATGCTGCTTCCGTTGGAATCGTGCGCACGTCAATAGAATAAAAGTTTTTCCCGGTAGGAAGAATGTCCAGACGACCGCGGGTTGGAGCGCCTGATCCGCCAGCAGGTATATATTTACCGGATAGCCCGTTTAGCAAATGATCAATTTCATACGTAGTAGCCTGTAGCTTTTTAAGTGTATCACTCAAAATATAGTCAATCACAGCAAATGTCTGCGGAAACTGCGACACGATGGTATCATCTTGTATACTATTATTATTGTATAACTCAAGGCTGAGCGACAATAATTCCTTGGCCTTTACTTCCAGTGCCTCTACTACATCGCCATTCGTGCGACACGCGATATTAAAGATTGATTGATTAAACGGAGTGGCGTATTCAACTTGCAACGGATCGATTCCTATACCTATATCTCTGGCCAAAGCCTGGGTAATTCCAATACGATTAGCCGAAGGAAGACGGTGTAGCGCGATGATCAAGTCCAGTAGTTGATTACCTTCCGGGACCCTTCCGAAAATATGAAGGCCATCCCGAATTTGCGCTTCTTTGATTTCACATAAATACCCATCAAGCTTTACCAGTAACTCGTCCAGGTTATCAGAATCAATTTCAAGATCTTTTTTTAACTGGTGTTCGTTCACAAGTTTTTCAATATTACTCCGAAGTATAGCAGCGCGCTTTACATCGGCATGAACCGCTTCGTAATATTCATCAATTAAATTCTCAAGCTGCATGAGCACACCGTAGGTTTCAGCACGTGTCATGGGTGGAATAAGATGATCGATAATCACTGTCTGTGTACGCCTCTTGGCCTGCGAACCTTCACCCGGGTCATTTATAATGAATGGATAAAACTGAGGTATAGCTCCGAATACAGCAGCCGGAAAACAACTGGTGTCGCTAAGCGCCAGGCTTTTCCCGGGAAGCCATTCAAGGTTTCCGTGTTTCCCGATGTGTACAATTGCATCCGATTTGAATATACATTGTGTCCACCAGTAAAAAGCAAAGTAATAATACGGTGGCGGCAGATCGGGTGAATGATATGCGTTATGAACATCGATATGATATCCGCGCGAAGGTTGTATACTAACAAATACATTTCCAGAATATATACCCGGTATAGCAAAGCCCTCGCCATCGAAATATGGATCATCTGTTACATCGCCCCACTGACTCGCAATCTTTATCCGCAATTCTTCTGATAGCTGGTTATAGAACTGGTTAAAAGAATCAAGCGAAAGCGAAACCTGGTAAGGTCTCGTATAGCGTGAACCGAGTTCATTGGTAATGCGCGAACCGATCACCTGCATAAGCTCTTCCGCATCCTGAGGGAATGCATCACCGATACTGTACCCTTCGCCATATAACGCCTTTACAATTTCAATGGTACTTTGTGGAGTATCCAACCCCACACCATTAGCAAGCCGACTGTCTTTGTTGGGATAGTTTGGTAGAATGAGCGCTATTTTCTTTTCCGCGTTTTTCTTTTGCTGCAGTGTAATCCAATTACTCGCAAACCGGGCGACAAACTTGCAGCCCGGTATATAAGCATTATAATATACCGTACTTGAGTCCGTTAAGACATCCTTATCGTTTGCTTTTTTAAAAGATATAGGCTTGGTAATGATTCTGCCATCCAGTTCAGGCAATGCTACATTCATCGCGATATCGGTTGGTGAGAGACCAAAGCTTCCCTCCTTCCATGCCTGATAAGTTGATGCTGCATGAATCGCCTGGATCACCGGTACATTTATCCTTGCATAGATAAAGTCTGAGGAATCCACTTCCTGAAATTGCTTGATTGAAAAGCCTGTCGTCTTGATGATTACACCAAGTCTGTTTTTCTTCAATGCATCCAACACTGAAAACAATTCATTCACCTGGTATATTTCACGCAAGCTGGTAACAAAGACTATAACAGACGCTATATTTCGTTCTTTCAATTCATATACAAGCTGAAGAACTGGCCCGAGGTTATTGGAAAGATAATGGGCACGGTACACGATGATGACAGCCTCAGCTTCTTTCGCAGTTTCGTGCTCTGTATTAATTATACCATCAGCAGGATGGAATATAAAAATCTCCGGGGCAGACAACGGTTCGTCTACTGCAAAATTTAAATTAAAGAACTTATTAAACAATAGTTTCAATACGGAACTACTATTTTTCACATCTATCACTAGAAAATATTTCCAAAGCTGATGAAAGAACGTTGTATCAATGGAGGAACATTGTATAAGTTCAGGATCCATAGAATCATGTCCCGGAAGGAAAATAACAGGAACCTTGTGATCTCTATTTATAGTTATAATCTGCTCTACAAGATATCCGAAGTAACTTTTTCCACCAAGGATACGCACCACGATCAGCTTTGCTTTTGCCAATACTTCCTCGCTATAGGTATCAATCGTAAGCTCCTGCCTGAAATTCGCGAGGTTGGATAATCGTATAGATGGAATTGCGGAATTCTGTATGTATATCTTTTTATAGGCTTCGGAAAATGCCGCGAGTTCGGTATCGCTGGCAGACAGGAATATAATATCACCCGGACTTTGATCCACATATACCACCCCGTCCTGATTCGGACTCCATCCTCCGGGAATAGCAGATATGAGGTGCATTGTTTCAGGTTAAAGTTATACGCTTATAAATTCTACAGAGCGGTTACGGATTGATTTAGAAATCGCTCCACCGTTGCATTTACAGCATCCTCCGACAACTCATGTCCAATCACAACAAGTTTCGTAGCGCGCGCTTCATCAGGTCGCCAATGTCTGTCGAAGTGTTTTTCAAAGCGATCGCCCACCCCCTGAATGATCATACGCATAGATTTACCGTGAACGTTAATGAATCCTTTAATACGGTATATTTCAAACTCCCGGATCAATTGCAAAAGCGCTGTCTCCAATTGCTCAGGTGTATGCGCCTGCTGTATCGTTATTACCAGCGAAGTAAAACCATCATCATGTTCATGATCTACACCGAGGGCATGTTCTGCTTCGTGATGCGAGTATCGTGAATCCAGATCATCTTCAGAAGCCGCAAGGACACCCAATAGTATATTTGTATCTACTATACCTTTCGCAGCAGGAATGATTTTTATCGTATCGTTGCGCAAATTCTTCCTGATGATTTCCCGAATACCCTCATATGTACTCTCTGCTACCAGGTCACGCTTGGAGATGATCACCAGGTCGGCACAATTAAGTTGATCTTCGAAGAGCTCTTCGATTGGTGTCTCATGATCAAGTGAATCATCGGCCTCGCGTTGTGCCTGCACTTTTTCACGATCACATATTTCACCGGTTGCTTGCCCTACAGCATCCACGACCGTGATCACGGCATCTACCGTTACATGCGCTTTCAAATCAGGCCAGTTAACTGCGCGGATCAATGGCTTAGGCAGCGCAAGTCCGGAGGTCTCAATAACGATATGATCCAACTGATCTTTACGCTCCATAAGCCGAAGCATCACGGGTAAAAATTCTTCCTGCACGGTACAACACAGGCAACCGTTGGTAAGCTCGAGTATATCTTCCTCTGCACATCCACAATCCGATGATTTCAATAACTCTCCATCGACACCAACTTCGCCAAATTCATTTACAATTACAGCAATCCGTTTTCCTTCCGGATTTTTCAATATATGATGTAGCAGTGTAGTCTTTCCGGATCCAAGAAATCCGGTAATGATTGTGATTGGAAGTTTTTTATTCATAAAGCGTATCGTTAAGATGTATAGTTTATGTGAATTAAAAATGCAGTATATACTTCAGCATATAGTTTCTGCCCATCATGTTGTAACCGCGTTTCTCATAATAGTTTTCATCGGTGAGGTTTCCGATCATCAGGGCTACCTCACTATTTTTCTTCTTAACGCTTACGGACCAATCCAGCACCATAAAGGCGGGGTATTGAATGTCTGCATAGTTACCAGCACCGTATGCATTGTCAGCGCTCAGGTAATACGACCAGTCGGTATCGTATCTTCTGCCAACATACCTTCCTGAGAATCGTGTTGATAACCATTTCAAGTTATCATAACTCACTCCATAATTGAGTGTGAAATCAGCTACGTTATGCATTGCTAATGTAAGCGGCGAGGGCTGAAGGTATATTTCACGAATCTCCTCTGCCTTCAATATATATACACCACTGGCAAATAATTTCAAAGAGTGGCTTTTTTCCATTGCAATACCAAGGTCATACGAAAGATCGAATTCAATACCCGTAAGCGCTGTTCCTTTGGCATTCGTATAAGAATTCCTGTTTCGTATCGCTGCACCTGATTCCGCTACTTGCGCTGGATACTGCGTAATACTCGATATTACATTGTTTTCGAAATTGGTATGGAAATATGTAACATCTGCCGTGATGCCAGACTTGTTATTTATATACCGGATACCGGCATCCACCGTGGCACTTTGTTGATTCTTCAGATCTGCATTGCCAATCCAAACATCTACCGTATCAACGCCATCTTTTTTATTCTTGTCCACTTTCGTTTCGCTATACCCGGCTATTTCAAAAACACTTACAGTAGTAAAACCTGTTCCAAACGTTGCATGTAAAGAAACATTCGGAAGTATAGTATAGTTGACACCCGCACTTGGATTTACAACATTGCTCGCTTTAGACCTGGCCGCGAAAAGATTTGTACCAATCACGTCATATTGTATATTCTCGTACCGCACACCGGCGGTCACATTCAGGCGATTATCTGCAAAATTCAATTCACCCTGCGCATAAGCACCGGTGTTTGCCTGATCGAAATTCGGACTACGCGCAGATACATTCCTTGCTATACCCAAATCGTTATAGGAGAGATTCTCTTGTTCAACGCGTGTATAATCCACCCCTATGGTTACAAAATGGTCCTTAATCTGCTGACGCGCCATCCATTGTCCTCCGATCCACGTCAACTGATTATGTGCGCTTATATATTCTGATCGAACCGTAGTGCTGTCATTAACGGATACGTTGTAATTGGTAACTTGCTCTCTTGCAGTAAAGAACTTCGCGGTCATTTCCGTTGTACTCGTAACCTTCCCTTTAGCAATAACATCACTGCTATACCGGTCTATATCTTTCATTCCTGGACTAAGGCTTCCGTCCTCTATATCTCCCGGTGTATTTACATTCTTCGCATAGAACCGATCGCCTTTTGCGTCTATCCGCCATTTGTCATTTATAGTATATCCCAATCGTGCAGATGCAGTGTAGTTGCTATAGCTTGTATTCGGTCGTGTATCGCCATCACCACGGGTATCCTCTACAGCTATATCTTGTTTACCGGTTTCTGTCCACAGGATGCGATTGGCATGTTTCAAGTCAAAGGCGTCCCTTAAAAGATTATTCCTTCCGAGCTTAAAATCCTTTGATTGACTATAGCTGTTGAAGCTGGCATCAAAATCAAGTTTACTGATAATATTGCCTCCCAAAGAAAATCCGCCTTGCGTAATTCCAAAACTTCCTATACCTGCGAAGGCTCTTCCTTTCAATTCGCCATTTGTTTTCTTTGTGATAATATTGACTACACCTCCCATCGCTTGCGAACCATAGAGTGCAGATGCAGGACCTTTCAATACTTCTATGCGCTCGACATTATTCATATCGATCGTAGCAAGGTTGGTTGCTCCGGCCGGACGACCATCAATCAATAGAAGCGTACGCTGATTGATTCCGGAAAACTGGGGACGAAATCCTCTGATCCCTATACCGGATAACAAACCCGGATATTGAATTACATCTACGCCAGCAGTTTTCTTTAACAAGTCGGTAAGATCTGTAGCAACCGTTTTATCAATATCCTCTCTCCCGATCACTTTGATTTTCTGCGGAACACTCTCAATAAATCTGTCAGCGCGTGTAGCGGTAATGACAACTTCGCTGAGTTGCTCAAGACCGGCTATCATTGTTATATCTATAGTGCCACCGGCAGCCACGCTTACTTCCTGGCTTTTATAGCCTTGATGCGAAAATACCAGAACAGCACCATGCGCTGATATACTCATCGTATAGTATCCTGCATCATTTGATGTCGTTCCAGTTGCAATACCTTTCTGCACTATATTTACCACCGGCAAGGGATTGCCCGACTCATCCTTCACAATGCCTTTTACAACTAAATTATGCTGTGCTAAAATCAAACCAGGCATTCCTACCGTTATAAAAAGTGACCAGTAGATAGCGCGATAAAAAAATATCATATATATAATTAACTGATTAATAATTCTATTTTATACTTCCAACTGTTAACCGCTTATGTTAATATAGTTGTCAACTACATGATTCCAGAAGTTGCCTTCACCATTCCATTCAATATTTAGAAAGACTCCATTCCTGGAATTCGCTATGTACAGACCACGTGTACTCTCGCTACTTCGCTGATACATCTTAATCCTGCTTACTTTCAAAAGAAAAAACTCAGACTCTCTGGCCGCAGCCATAATTACTTCGATCTTCTCAGCATCATTATTACCGGCAACTGTAGCTTTTCCGTCCGCATAGTAGATACTGAATTCCTCAGAGCGTAACAATTGGTCATAATGATATATAGTAAGCTGCGAACGGTATACCTGAAAAATCTCTTTCAACAACGGATAGACGTTGTGTTCCCAAGGGTAAATAGCAGCCCCGTAAATCTCACCTATACTTTCATCTTGATGAACAGAAAATTCTTGGCGCGTTTTCGGTTCGATATCACGTACAGGAAACATCTTTGTCCAGCCTTTGCTGAACAGAAGATTATAATCGAGATCCCCTTTTTGTTTGAGTTTGATGTTAACAAACTCGCCCATCGTCTCGGTTGTCATTCGTTTATACCATGAACCTTGCGGATCCACAAACAATACGGGAGCATTTTCACATTGTCCGAGACAAAGTGTTTTTACCGTATGCGTAATCTCGTGCAAGCCTGCCATTTTTATAGCACAACGCAGCTCACGCACACTTTCTTCAGCACCATTCTTTTTACACGTGGAGCCATTGCATATAAAAACTGTATTGGTAACTTTTGTCAGGTCTTTTCCCATGTATAGTATATGCGTTAGCAAATTATAATCATACTTTTTCAACGGCATTCTCCTGGTGAAGAAATCTATCTCTTAAATATTCAATAACATTTTCGATGGTATTGAATCGAATAGCATTACCCTCGGATTCAAACATCCAGCAATAATCATCGTGGTGCTCTTGAATATATAGTATAGTCGCAGACGATTCTGTTATATAAAACCCCTCGCGTTCCAATGCTCTGTGTGTCCAGAAATATAGTGTGCCGTCACCTTTGAGTTGTATTCTCTTGTTATCCTCGAGAGTATTTACTTTGAACGTTCCTGTCTCGCGACAAAAATCAAAGCCACTTTTACGAAATGCTTTTTCAAATGTCCCATTGAGAATCAAGTCTTCAGGTGTTCCCGTTATCAAAGATTGATTTGGCATCATGAGCCATATTCTATCGGCAGTTTGTAGCGCCAGATCAAGCTCATGTGTAGAAAGCAAAATTGCTTTTTTAGTTTGACGCGCCATTCTTCGTAATAGGCGTATTATTTCCACACGATTAGGCAGGTCCAAGTGTGCCGTTGGTTCATCCAGTATAATCAGCGGTGTATCTTGTATCAGCGCACGCGTGATCATTACTTTCTGTCGCTCACCATCACTTAACTGATGAATCTGCTTGTCGAGGTATTTTTCGATACCGGTTGCACGAATGGCTTCCTTAATAATTACTTTATCGTGTTTACGAAGCGTCCCAAACCAATCAGCATACGGATATCGCCCCAGCGTCAACACAGTATATACATTCAGGTTACCGGCTTGCACATTCTCCGCTAATACAAGACTAAGTTTTTGCGCCAGCGTTGCTTTCTGGATGGTATTGATATCAACACCTCCTATATATACCTTTCCCTCCAGGGGATTTTGAATACCCGCCAATGTTCGAATGAGTGTACTCTTGCCAGCACCGTTAGACCCTAAGAGACAAACAAATTGTCCGGGCTTCAAAGTGAACTCCAACGCACTGCCTACGGGCGTGACTTTCCCTTTAGCTTTATAACCTATTGAAAGATTCTGCGCACGGAGTATATCAGGTGCATCCTTTACAGATGCATTGCGCATCACCGAAGTATAGGATATCGTATTTTCCGTATACATCTTAGCTGAAAGAGGATCGTATATTCTTCTGTTTCAGAATTACCCACATCACGACAGGCGAGCCAATGATTGCCGTGACAGCATTAATCGGCAATACTGAATGATGCCCAGGTAACTGTGCCACAATATCACACACCAACATGATCGTGGCTCCCAAAAGGCAACAGGAAGGAACCAACACGCGATGATCGGAAGTATTTAAAACTGCTCTGCAGAGGTGCGGCACTGCTATACCTATAAATCCGATCGGCCCACAAAAACCTGTGATCGCTCCGGCCAGAAGGCTTGTCGAAATGATGATGAGTATCTTCACCACCTTTAAGTTCAATCCCATGCTGGCGGCATAGCTTTCACCCAGCAATAAAAGATTCAAAAATTTAGAAGATATAAAGGCAAGTGCTATACCCATCAGAATCACGATGGATAGTATATTTAATTGTGCACTCGACACACCTCCCAGACTTCCGAAAGTCCACATGAGGTAATCCTGAATTTGTTCGGGCTCACTGAAGTACTGCCATATACTTACAACCGCGATAATGAGATTCGATAACATTAGTCCGACAATCAGAAGTATAACATTATCCCGGATGCGTAATGATAGTCCGATGACCATCAACAGTACAATGGCGGAACCTATGGCTGCAGCCAATATAATTAACCAGCTCCCTCCTATACCAAGCTGACGAATGGCAACGTTGCTGGTTACGTGCCCTGTGCCCAGCATTAATATAGCGACACCGAAACTCGCGCCCGATGTAACACCGAGTACAGATGGTCCTGCCAACGGGTTTCTAAAAAGCGTTTGCATCTGCAATCCGCTTACGGATAGCGCTGATCCTGCAAGTATAGCGGTGAGCGCTTTCGGTATCCGTATGTTCTGCACGATCGTAAGCCATGCTATATTTTCAGAACCCTGGCCGGTTAATATCTTTATAACTTCAGTAACGGGTATAGTTACTGAGCCGAGGACCAGATCAAGCACCAGGAAAAACAATACAGAAAAAATCATCGCGACTATCCACGAAAACTTTGGGGTTAAAGCAGGAAGCTCAAGGTCATCGAAGGGTATAGATTTAGTGATCTCTGCCATACTATTGCGTCTTTTGGTAACAGAAGAGTCTATAGTCTGACGAAGTGATCCCTGGTTCTAAATAATCATATACTCTGGATGCGTTTTGGGGTCTCGGTAAAACGTGAAGGATTTTATAGGAATGAAGGTATATTAGATCGAATCCGATTGCAAAACCAACGGTAAGGTTGGATGAAAATCGATTATACAGAATTTCCGTTAACGCATTTTCTTTGCGCTGAGGCATGCATGCATAGAGCCATGCAAGAATGATGATGCCTGTAAACAGGCACACTGAAGGTACAGTAGTGCTGTGATGATATAGTCTTTCCATGCTACTATTGCCTTTCACCCGAAAGCATTAAGTTGTTAGCTATGGCAGGTCTTCTGACTCTCCCGGCTCAGGCGCCTTCCCATCTTTACTCTGATCTCCAGAATTTCGACAGTGGCATTGTTGCCTGAACACAGCCATTGAATAAATCAACAGCAGGATTACAGCAGCGGGTACTGTTCCGGATTTTCACCGGATTCCCTTTTAATGCAAGTATCTAGTATCAATACTTGCAACCGTAACTGCGACAAATGTATAATAATTTCTGAGAAAAAAATGGACAGACAATATTTATCACAAAACAACGAAGTGAAAGGGCTACAAAACTATGTGCAGATTGTGATTATACTATATAAGGAGTTACGGATTGATTTCCGCGAACTTAACATGAAGTTTATCGGCCAGTTCCCGTGCTTTTCTTAACTGCACAAAACCTCGCTCTGTGTTCACAACCTTTGTATAGTGTAACGATTTCAGGTACCGTTTATAAAAATCAACAGCCTCTACAAATGGATCTTGCGAGGAGTTCATGGCGCAATTGAGCTTTCCGTCTGTGAAAATATATAATTGACGTTGTATACTCTTCGCCGCTATATTTTGACGAACATGGTAATAGACTTTATTAAAACCGGCCGTAAGGTTAGTTTGGCCACCCGTAGGAAAATGTTCCAACGCATGTATAAACTCTTCTCCGTCTGTCGTGCCGGGTTGAAAGATTTCGGCTTCGCCCTTGCAAAGCGCTATCCCTATAAATGAAATTTTCTTTCCCCTATTACTCTTTAATGTATAGTTTATTAAACCTTTCGTATACCGGATCTGATCATCCTTCGCCATTGAGCCACTTGAATCCACCAGGAAGTATACCTCAAGCTTTGCCTTGGAGTTATCAGGAGTATAAACAATTTCGAAGTTGCCTCGCGCTGTATAATGCTTCACCGTGTCAAAAATATTTATTCTTCGCGCTGCTATATTCGTTGCAGGTTGCTGAATCTTAAAAGCACTTGCTTCGATGGCCTTTCCTTTCGCTACAGCATCAATGGTATTCTTTTTAAAGAATTTCAAAGCTTTGTCTGCAGGCAAAGCGCCGAGTTGCTTTTCCGCAGGGCGATCATTACCACCTTTATCAGAACCATTGCTGTCACCGTTTCTGCCACCGCCTGTATTATTCTCGTTAGAATTTTTAGAAGATGGCGATTGATTCTTCGAGCGATGTTTTAGAACGAATGGCGCAACTATATCTATATGCTGTATTGAAAGCATAGTTTCTCCGGACAATGCTGCATAGGCCCTTCCAGCTTTCACCAGTAAAATGTCTGCTCGCAAACCTTCTACCTGATGTTGTATACACAATGCGGAAGCATACTCAAATACGGATTCAGGTATATCTATAGTATGCAGCATTTTTCTTGCTTCCTGTAACCGCTGCCGAATTTCTTGTTGCTCATCGCTCCATTCTTTCAGTATTTTTTCGGGAGCAAGATCAAATTCTATTCTTCGTTGCGTGATTGTTTTTCGGATCGCCAGATCATGCGGCGTGCTCACTTCAACACACAAGCCAAAGCGATCAAGCAACTGCGGCCTTAACTCTCCTTCTTCCGGATTCATAGTGCCGATCAGGCAAAATTCACTATCCTGCCATACTGAAAGCCCTTCGCGCTCCAAATGATAGCCGCCAGTTGCAGCAGCGTCGAGTAATATATCTGTCAGATAATCGTTTAGAAGATTTACTTCATCAATATATAGGATGCCCTGGTGTGCCTGTGCCAACAGTCCTTTTTGCAATACTTGCTTTTTATCGTTGATCAGTTTTTCAAGATCAACGGATCCTAACACGCGATCTTCCGATGCACCGATGGGTAAATTTACAAAACTGAAATCAGGCTCTATAGTCTTCATCAACTGACTCAATGAGCGCACCGTTGTCGTTTTACCTGTCCCTTTATCGCCTAGCACGAGTAGTCCGCCTATACTTTTATCTACCATTAACAACTCGATGGCTAACTTGAATTCTGATTGAGCCGCAATGGCAGCATACGGAAACGTTACACTATTATTCATACTTTAATACTTATTAATCAGTGCTGATCAAAAGCAAAAGTGAATTAAATTAGCAAGAAAAGAAAGCAAGGGATTCAACGTGATGCACGTAACTCAAAATATAGGTATATAAACTTAGTACTATGATCCTGGCGTTGGACACGCATTACCGTAATGAAAAAGCAAAGACTATCTGCATCGGATTCAACGATTGGATGGATGAAATGCCAATAGAAATCTTTTGTGAGGAGCTGGATGTTGAAGCCGGTGCTTTTTATAAAAGAGAGTTACCGTGTATCATCAGGTATCCTGCAAAAGGCAGACCTTGATAAAACGGAAGTGATTATAATTGATGGATATGTTATTCTGGATGATACCGGGAAACCCGGACTCGGTGGACATCTATATGAATTCCTAAAGCGAAAGATCCCTGTGATCGGGGTTGCTAAAACAAACTTCGCCAACAATGCACGCCATAAACGCGAAGTATATCGCGGAGAAAGCGTCAGACCTTTGTATGTAACAACATTGGGAATGGATCTTGACCTTGCTTGCGGCTATATCAAAAACATGCATGGTGTTTTCCGGATTCCTACGATGTTAAAAAAACTCGATACGTTAACAAAAGAATAAGTTCTTGTTACCTACTCAGTCCGTTGTGCCGACAGGCTCACTCTTCTAAATTAATAACCAGGGAACCAATTTCCTGTTCTTTGAAAGTATAGTTACGTTTATACTTTCCACTGCGGTTATCAGCCGTCAGCTTGCACGAAAGCACCTCGTCATCAACAACGTATTCTTTAAAGAGTACGTTATGATACATCATCCACTATGGTTAGTTTTGATAACGCTCATAAACAAATTCCTGAATGATAATCCAGAATCAAAAGTCGCTGTTTAGTATTCCGCCTGAAATAACATTTCTCAATTGCGCTACCATGTCACCTCTGCTAAAAAGTGCACATGATGCTGGCGTTTACGCGCTGGAAAAACGGAGTCACCCATGGGAAATTAAAGTCGATGACTGGTTCAATCCTGCGGAAGAATTACGAAGCTTGTTCGCCAAAATAATCCAGACAGATACAGAAAATATAGCACTGATTCCATCGGCCAGTTATGGAATAGCGATTGCTGCACAAAATATACCTTTGCGTGCTGACCAGAAAATTATATTGCTGGATCAACAGTATCCATCTAATGTATATGCCTGGCGGCAGCTTTCATATAGTACGCAAGCGGAAATTATCACCGTTAAAAAGAAAGCCGACCAACACTGGACGGATGCTATCCTTGAACAAATCAATGAGACTACCGGGCTTGTAGCAATACCAAATTGTCATTGGACCGATGGAAGTCTTATTGACCTTGAAGTAATCAGCAAAAAAGTAAAAGCCGTGAATGCAAAACTGGTTATTGATGCAAGTCAATCGGCTGGTGCGTATCCATTAAACATTCAAACTATACAGCCTGACTTTCTAGTTACCGTAGGGTATAAATGGTTGATGGGGCCTTATGGATTAGGCTATTTATATGCGGCACCCGAGTATTGCCTTACAGGAAAACCAATTGAATACTCGTGGCTGAATAAAAAGAACAGCGAAGATTTTACACGTCTGGTTGATTACCAGGATGAATATAAAACAGGAGCGCGAAGATTTGATGCGGGTGAATTTCCGAACTTTATACATATATCTATGGCTATTGCAGCGCTGTCTCAAATTCTGTCGTGGGGTGTTGAGAATATACATGAAACGATTTCTGTATTGACGTCCCGAATCGAAAGTCTCGCGTTACAAAACGGACTCACGGTACCATCCGGAAGTATACGTGTGGGACACATGATCGGCGTTGGATTCTCTTATGCTGAAATACCTGCGCTCAGCAAAAGGCTTGCCGATGCCCAGGTATATGTGAGTTTCAGAGGAGAAAAAATGAGAATAGCTCCTCACCTCTACAATGACACTGCTGCTATAGATCGACTCTTCGAAATCATTAATAGCCGTTAATAATCACACACCGCCTCCATAAAAAGAACAGTGGCTATGTTTGCAGAAGATTAAATTGTATTTCATGGAAAAGCGTTCTGCTCACAATTTATATTTATTTTCGAACCACATTTATGAATTATAGTATTCCTCAACTTAGAACTGTTAATGTAACGCGCTACGTTACACCGCTGCGTGAAGGGGGCTCTATGCCTGCCATTGCTGAAGCGGACGACCAGTTTTTATACGTGTTGAAATTTCGTGGTGCAGGGCAAGGAAAAAAGGCACTCATTGCTGAGCTTATCGGAGGAGAAATTGCACGTGCTCTTGGTCTTAACATTCCTGAAATTGTATTTGCAAATCTTGATATAGCCTTTGGTCGTATTGAAGGTGATGAAGAGATTCAGGATCTTCTTAAAGCGAGCGTAGGACTTAATCTTGCGTTACACTATCTCTCGGGTTCCGTTGCTTTTGATCCGCTTGTAACAAAGGTTGACTCCAAACTTGCTTCACAAATTGTATGGCTGGACAGTTTGTTATTGAATGTAGATCGTACTGCCCGCAATACAAATATGCTGTGGTGGCATAAAGCGTTATGGCTTATCGATCATGGTGCTGCACTATATTTCCATCACTCGTGGAGTGATTGGGATCAACCTAAAAAACAATTCGTCAATATCAAAGACCATGTATTACTATCATCAGCTTCGGAGCTTGAAAGCGTTGACACAGAATTTCGTCCTATACTTAGCCATGAACGCATCCGTTCGATTGTCGATTTGATTCCGGAAGAGTGGCTTGCAGGTGAATCTGCTTTTGAATCAACCGATCAACATCGTCAAGCCTATGTCCAATTTTTAGTGACACGAGTTGCTCATTCAGATTTTTTTGTAAAAGAAGCACAACATGCAAGAGAGTCACTTATTTGAATACGCTGTCATTCGAGTTGTACCCAGAGTAGAACGTGAAGAATTCCTCAACGTTGGTGTCATTCTGTTTTGTTCGAAGCAAAAATTTCTGAAAGCAACATTGGAGTTGAATGAAGCACGGCTGAAAGCTCTTTGCCATACTATAGATATAGCAGAGCTTCAAGAGTATATAAATTCCTTTATCAGAATATGCGAAGGTGGCGCACAGGGAGGGCCAATCGGCAAACTATCTATGGCGGAACGTTTTCGCTGGCTCACCGCCACGCGGAGCACTGTTATACAAACCTCTAAAGTACACCCAGGCTTGTGTGGCGATGCTACTGAAACGCTCGGACGGCTATATAAGGAATTGGTTCTTTAAAGGAATCCACAGAATGCCTATATAATTAAGCATGCCTAATCGGAAGCCGAATAAGCGTTCAAACTTATACATAGAAATATTCTTAAACTGATCTAAAAATCGCCTTTGTAAGACATCACACGAGTGAAATCTAATAATTTGGTTGATTTCATAACCAACCGAAACATTTTTTGATACATTTGTTACGATTAAAACTATGTATGCAGAAGAGGCTTGATCCCTCCTGATTCTTCTGTTACTCCCACTGCTATTTTGTTTCAACATTTTAAATTGTTTTAAACACATATGGTGTGGGTTAATCGTATTGCCTTGGTGTTACTCTGTATCTGCTTTGCCAAGGATTGCATTTCACAATCGGATATTCGTGCGGAATCCGGAGTGCTCGATGCACGTCACTGGAATTTTCAAAAACGATTACCACTTACGGGCTATTGGACATTTCACGAAGGCGAATTGCTTTTACCTGAACAGATTGACTCCGTTCGGGGAACGAGTCATTTTTTTCCAGCCATCTGGAAAGATGATTCCGAAAACAAACAGCGCACCGAATATGGTACGTATTCCCTCAAAATACTTCTCCCTGACTCTATAATAAATATGGGTCTTGAAATCCCGCAGATGTATAATAGCTATACATGTTGGGTAAATGGAATAAAAGTAGCTTCCGCTGGAGCTGTTGGTAAAACTGAAAAAGAAGCAAAACCAAAATGGTTTCATCAAACCGTAACATTCTCAACGCACGCAAAGGATACACTGGTCGTGGTTCTTCATATTTCAAATTTTCATCACCATAAAGGTGGCAGTAAAGATCCTATTCAGTTAGGGTCTTCAGAAGGTATATCTAAACACCTCTCACGGGCAGTGGCCACCAACGTAATTGAAGCAATTATACTATTCCTTGCCGGAAGCGCTTTTCTCATAGTATATATTTTTAGGAAGAAGAAAGTTATACTCTTCTTTTCATTGCTTAGCCTTACCTGGGCAGTACGTTGTGTTTTCTCAAATCTTTATCCGGTGGTTGTATTTTACCCCGACATCAATTGGCAATTCCTGGTAAAGACTGAGTACTTAACGTTATACCTGGCCGTAATCTGGGCGATGCTTTTTCTACATCACCTGTTGGATAAATTAAGTAATCCACTTATTACCTATACCATTGTTGCTTTGAATAGCCTGTTCGTTATCTATACACTTTTTGCACCGGTCATTATATTTTCACAATGGCTGTCGCTCTACCTGGCGGTGGCGGGAATTGTTATTATATACGGTGGCTACCTGATCATCCGGGCTCTGCTTGCGGAATATATAGGCTCATGGCTTCTAACAGGAAGTATACTAACGGGAGTAATTATATTCGGATATGATATGCTCGCATACAACACAACGTTTGGATACAATTATATCTTTCTGAGTACGGGGTACCTGGTAATCTTCTTACTGACGGCAATTGCGCTCCTATTCCATCTGGGCATTTTAAAAAGTCAGCTTAAAAGAACGGATGTACTCACATATGACGATTTCTTTAAGAAGCCTTAGACATATATATCGTACATATAGTACCAGGTGATACAATAGTAAAGAGCCTGACTTAGAATTAAAGCACAATTTTCTCTTATGCTAAGTCGGGCTCTGAATCAAGATCTATATACTTATCACTCAAGCGTTATGGCTATACATTGTAGATGCTACATAACTGCTCGTAACACAAACGTGTCCGTAATCCGAAAACAGATCAATAATCAGTATCCAATCCGAGACGATCTTTCAACTCCCTGAGAATTGGATTCTTCTCAATCAGATAGTCGAATTTTTCGCGATTGGTATAGATTACTTTCCGCACATCTTCCACTTCTTTCAGCTCCCCGTAAATCTGAATCGAGTTATTCTTCAATTTCTCTCTGACGAAGGTTGAGAGTTCGATCCGAAGACCATTCAGCATCATTTCCTGTACGCTGTTGTGAAGATGTACCGTCACCACATTGTCTTTCAGATCGTAAGGTTGTGTAAGGAGATGATATTCTGCCTGGAATTTTTTACGGAGCTCTGCGAACTCATTCCAAACCGCTTGAAGTTGCTCTGGTGTAAAAGGCTCATCGGGATCTACCTTTGCCTGGTTAGCGTCCGTTTGTTCTTTCTTCGGCTCTACCTTTAAAAGATCGGTGAGCTTTACTGTTGTTTTGGGAGCGGTTTTAAACCTGGACTTTTCTGAGAAATCCGGTTTCATTGAAAATGTTGCCGGGCCGGGAGCTTCTTCTGCCGCAGGTATACTCTCCGGAGCTGATGCCGCGGATGTTGCTGGTGCAACGGAGGTTGGCGTTGGTGATTTTACTTCTTCTGCAACAGGCTCTGCGTCTGTTTCAGTCTCTACACTAATTTTTTTTTTAACCCTGCCGCATCGGCAAGTCCATTGGCAAGACTGAGTTGGTCGGATTTCAATACGCTTCCTACATGCGCCATCTTCATCAGCGCAAGCTCAACTGAAAGGCGTTGATTCTTGCTTCCCTTATAATGTATATCACACTGATTGGCGATGTTAAGCCATGTAAGCAGCAGTGAAGGAGGGCACGTTTGTGCCTGTTGTATATATTTCTTTTTAACACTATCCGGAACTTCCATCAACTGTACGGTGCGCGCATCTTGTGATACGAGCAGGTTCCGGAGGTGTTCACTAAGTCCTACGATAAAATTATGTCCATCAAAACCTTTGCGCAAAATTTCGTCCAACACTAACAAAGGCTGCGTATGATTTTGAGACAGCAATGCGTCAATCACCTGGAAGTAATAATCATAGTCCAGGATATGAAGATTGCTCAACACATTTTTGAACATCACTCCTTTACCCGAGGAGTATGTCACCATCAAATCGAAAATTGAAAGGGCATCACGAAGTGCACCGTCTGCTTTCTGACTGATGAGGTGGAGTGCTTCATCTTCTGCCGGTATACCTTCGTGCTGCGCAATCTTTTTTAAATGATTGGCAATGTCACTAATCTGGATCCGGTTAAAATCAAAAATCTGGCAACGTGAAAGAATCGTTGGAATAACTTTATGTTTTTCCGTTGTAGCCAGAATAAAAATAGCGTATGAAGGAGGCTCTTCCAGTGTCTTCAGAAAAGCATTGAAGGCAGCATTCGAAAGCATGTGCACCTCATCTATAATATAGACTTTGAATTTTCCGAACTGTGGTGGATAGCGAACCTGGTCGATCAGGTTTCGGATATCTTCAACCGAGTTGTTAGACGCGGCATCAAGCTCGAAAATATTGAGTGAATTATTTTCAGTTCTTTCTTCAAAACCATTGATCAGGCGGGCAACGATACGCGCGCAGGTTGTTTTCCCCACACCACGCGGTCCGCAGAACAAAAGGGCCTGAGCAAGTTTATTGTTATCGATAGCATTTTTGAGCGTAGTGGTAATGTGCTCTTGCCCAACCACTTCGTCAAACCCAGTAGGGCGATATTTACGTGCCGATACAACAAAGTTTTCCATGCGAGGGCGCAAGATAAAATTGAAATGACAATTAGCAATGAACAATTGCAATTGTAACGCTCAATTAAATGAATTTAGAGTCAGAACTTTTTTCGTTTTATATTTGTAAATTCTTTGCCAACTAAAATTGGACATTGTTCTTTGAAACACGTGCATTGGTCATCCATGTTCTTGTTTAAAAAAATCGGGGCCGACCGGTTTTGACAGGATGTTTGAGGTCGTATAGAAGCATGCAGGCTCATAGGATGAGAGCCTTGAAAGATAGTCCTGAATCATACTTGGCGAGTCTAACTACGCCATGGCTGCTTAATTTAGCGATTCGCTAAGTTACGCCTCGTCCCGATAAGATCGGGAAAGCCATCATCGCTCAGCACTGTCGTTTTGCAGGTGCTGGTTAGCGGTGTCGTTATGCAGAACTGCTCCGCGCGATGTTGCTAAGCGCGGCTAAGACACAGTAACTAAGGTGTAGTTTGGCTGTTGCCTGCCTTGCTACTCCCGACAATTAAAGTCAACTAAGCATGTAGAAGGTATGAGTTCTTCTTCTCTGGACCAGAGTTCGATTCTCTGCGGCTCCACTGGTACACAAATCAAAGGAATACAAAAGCCCGAATCCGTAATGAATTCGGGCTTTTTTGTTTTAGATCACCCTCAAATCATACCCATCCGTAGGTGGCAAATTCGGTGCACTTTTCAAGTACACCAATGCGTTTGCCGAATTTGACCTTTATCAATTGATAATCAAGTAGTTCGATATATGAACATCTTGATTATCTCTAGACAAAAAAGGATTTTAAAACTTAAACGGATGGTATATGGCAAGCATTAAAGTTCTATTCTACTTAAGAAAGTCAAAGACTAATCGCTTCGGATCAGATCCGATCTATATGCGAGTAACAGTCAGCGGAGATCGTTTTGAAACAGCTACTTCCTATACAGTAGACCCAGCTAAATGGTCTCAAAAAAGCTGTCGAGTTATTAGCAACAACAAAGAGGCAAAAGAGTTAAACAACTTACTGGATGCGTTACGCGCCAAAGTGTATGATATCCAAAAGACACTGCTTCTAACGAATCAAGAAATAACAAAAGATGTGTTTGGCAAACTATGGTTCGGTGTCAAAGAGCCATCAAAAATGCTACTGGGTATATTTAAGGAACACAACGAACAGATAAAAGCACTAATCAACATACAGTATTCGTTAGCCACCTATAAAAAGTATCTAACAACGTTTGATCATACTGCTAATTTTATTCGTGAACTATATAACAAAACAGATATAGCTATCGAAGATATCAAGTATAAGTTCATAACAGACTTTGAATTTTGGCTTAAAACAAAAAAGAAGTGCAACCAAAACAGCACCGTAAAGTATCTTACAAACTTCAAAAAGATCATTCATATATGTACTAAAAATGGATGGCTTCTCCGCAATCCATTCGCTGCTCATAAGATGATAAAAGAGGACACTCAACGTCCCTACCTGACAAGCGCAGAGCTTGATATACTACATGCAAAAGATTTTTCAAGTGAAAGACTACGTCAGGTACGAGATATATTTCTATTCAGCTGCTATACCGGCCTTGCATATATCGACACGCAAAAGTTGACCTATAACGAAATTGTTACAGGCATAGACGGTGAAAAGTGGATTATCACTACGCGACAAAAAACGGAGGCGGCATCACGTATACCACTACTACCAACTGCCATGGCTATTTTAGCCAAGTATAAAGGCCATCCCGCATGTATAGTCAAAAATAGAGCACTCCCTATATTAAGTAATCAAAAGATGAATGAGTATCTGCATGAGATTGCAACAATATGCAGTATAAATAAAAAAATGACCTATCACACAGCGAGACATACGTTTGCCACTACAGTGACACTCACGAACGGTGTACCGATTGAAACTGTTAGTAAAATGCTTGGTCACCGAAATCTGAAGACGACACAACACTATGCAAAAATTGTAGATATTAAAATCAGTGAAGACATGAAAGCACTTAAATACCGTATGCAGCGGGAGGTTTAAATGATTTATATAGGATACGCCATACAATAACTAAGGAAAAATCGAAGATGGCCAATGACCTCATAGTAGTTACCCTGAAAAAAGTGACAAACTTAGTGGTGTCATTGATTATGTTACAAAGAAATTATTTTGAATCAATTCTAATTTGTCTGATATTTGGGCAAAGTATGGTAACTTCATGTTACTAAATCAATACCTAACCTACCTATGATTAAAAGAGTAGTAACCTGCCTTTGTTTTCTAGCGATTACGTTTTATTCAAACATGTTGTATTGCCAAGCAACTTTTAGCCAAGTTGATTACGACCGTAGTGTTTCGTTTCCATCTCCTACAGCTGCTTCTTTGGGTAAATTTGGATTTATACCGATAAGTTTTTCCTCCGGTACGGTAAATATTTCATTGCCTGTATGGTCAATACAAGAACGGGGTGTTCAGGCAGACATATCACTTAACTATAATAATAACGGGTTACGGGTTGCTGAAGAAGCTAGTTGGGTTGGTTTTGGATGGTCGCTGACTGCCAATGCTACTATTTCTCGAATAATACGTGGAAACCCAGATTTAGAAGGATCGGTATTGCAAAATAACAATGGAGGAAAAACGTATGATCAAATTGGAAGTCAGCAAGGCATTGACAATTTGACTGCCAATCGAATTACTGAGGGATTTTATGATGGGGAACCCGATCTTTTTTCGTTTAACCTTGGAAATTTCTCGGGTAAGTTTGTAATGTCCCAAGGAAACGCAGTTCAACTATCATATCAAAATATATCAATTAAAAGAGTTGGAGATAATTTTGTAATAACCACAGATGATGGTGTTAAATACGAATTTGCAAAACGCGAAATAACAGTTCTCAACAACGCCGCGGAGACGTATAATTATCCGCCATATGTCTCTACCTGGCTTTTAACTTCTATTACGTCCGCCAACGGTAGTGAAGTCATTGAATATATTTATGGAGAACAGCCCGAGATTATTCAATCTGCGTCCAATTTTTCGATACAGCATACCTTTGACGGTAATCCCCCACCCTATACAGATGGATGTTTAAATAAGAGCAATAATATATCAAACAGCGGTTTAACAACGGTAACTTCCTGGCGTTTGGAAAAAATAAGAAGTAGGACGACAGAAGTGTTATTTATACCGCAGCAACAAGATCGACTTGATCTATATGGCTCTTCTAAGGCTCTATCTGAAATACATATCATTGACAGATATAGTAGCGAAATTATTCGAAAATTTAAGTTTAACTACGACTATTTTGGCAATCAGGCGGACAAGAATAGTGCCCGCCTAAAGTTAAAAAGTTTTATACAAACAGGCATTAATGGTATAGTAAAAAAGCCACATTACTTTGATTACTACGAAGGTACATTTCCTAGTAAAATTGGTTTTGAACAAGATCATTGGGGCTATTATAACGCAAGTGGAAACCAATCACTGATACCGCATATCTACGAATGGCAAAATTATGGTTATGCAATCAGAGAGCCGAATGAGACCGCATCAAGAACGGGAATGCTAAAAAAAATAATTTACCCGACCAAAGGTTTCTCAGTCTTTACTTACCAACAAAATCAATATTTATCAGGTAGTCAATCAGTGGCAGGTCCCGGATTAAGAGTAACACAAATTGAAGATTTTGATGGAAGGTTATCTTCATTTAGAAGATATCAATACGATGAGCCAATTTTCTATGGGGAGCCATTTTATGTCAAATATTACACACTTAATAATTGTGTGTGCCAGCCAATACCAGAAGGGGGCTGCATGTGGAATATGGTGTCATGTAGCCATTACGTCATTAGCGGGGCCAACAACTCACTGTTTGCCGGACTCTCTGGTTTTGCATTGGCTTATCGCAAAGTGGTAGAGATAGCTGGTTTATCGAATCAGGTAGGCAGCACAGAGTATATATATGAGGCTAGTGATCAATATTATTTAGATCGAGATATCCGGTTGAAAGCGACTTTGGTGAAAAACAAAGATGGCGACATTGTTAAATCAACTGTTAACGAGTATCAGGTTGTTAATGATCGGTTATTATATGCGTTTAGACCAGAGCTGACACATAGAAAGGTACAATGTGAATTTTTTGGTGAAACGCCTAGAGATCCTTTGTATGACTATATTTTAAATGATTACAACGTTGATGCCATGTACGCCATTTTTTCCCGTTGGGTATATTTAAAGAGGACAACGAATACAGATTATGATTTAAATGGTGAAGAGATATCAACAAACTATAGCGAGTATACCTATGGCAGTGCTAGTCACCGCTACTATACTCGAATTGAGCATACTCAATCTGACGGCGATAAGCTAATAGAGTTTTTTAAGTACCCATTGGATTATGTACTTACTTCAGATTTTGGTAGCGACTCATACTACAATGCACTTAAAAGGCTGGTCTTACAGAATAACGTTAGATCCATAGTAGAATATCAAAGTATTAGAAAAACGTATTCCGGACTCGAATCAGTTATTGCCGCTAAGCTGTTGTTATATCGGGAGTTTATCGAGGCGCAAAATATTCAGGTTGCGGACGTATATAGTATGGAATCGACGGTTCCACAGCCCGTATCCCAGTCTTACACGTCAGGAAACACGTTTGTATTTAGCAATTTACCTTACACAAAAATATTAAGTTACGACTACGACGCTCTTGGTAACTTACTGTCCAAGCAAACCGCACACGAAGTGACCTCCTATTTATGGGGCTATAACAATACTCTTCCTATTTTGGAGGTTAAAGGTGTTCCATATAGTATATTATATAACGCATATTCTGAGAGTGGGCAGAGTCTCACAGCGCTACGGAATCACCCTACGGTATCAAAATTTCCAATCACCACATTTACACACAAACCACTTGTTGGCATCTCTGTAATTACCGATCCCAATCTTAAAACAAATTCTTATACGTATGATGAGCTTGGGCGATTGGAAGTATTGACTGACGCCGATAATAATATCGTTCAGACTTATAACTATAATTTCAAGAGCAATTTTAAATAAGTTTTATGTACAGGTATATATATGTTATATGCATATTTTTTTGTTGGCAAAACTTGTATGCACAGACAGAACTATCCGGTTTTTGGTTAGTGGACTTTCAGAAAACCATCGATATGATGTCGGAAGGCAATAGGAAGGAATATGATTCACTTCGAGAGGAACAAAGAAATCGTTTATTTGAAAATTTTTCAACAAGAACATTTTTATTTAAAGACTCAGGAGCAGTCGAGATAAGTTGGATTGCTAGTGGTAACAAGGGATCTGTGGCCGGAAGTTGGATATTAAAGGGTAGTGAATTGTCAATTATCTATGCGAAGGGATATAAAAGTGTGTATTCGATTCAGACAATGGAGGAGGATTCTTTGATTTTGACGATGAAAACTTCACCCGGAATTTTTACGAAATTATTCTTAAGCAGAGGTAAATAGGTTATGGTGAGAATGAAACTACTTTTAATAGCGTTTTGGATTCTTCCTTTCCGCCTGTATAGTCAAAATTTAACTGTTATTATTAATGGGCCAACGAGCGCCAATGTGAATCAAACCTTGACCTATCAGGCGCAGTTCAAAAATAGTAGTGGAAATGTAGTTAATCCTCCATCGGGAGGCACAGTTTATTGGGGAGTTTCCAAGGGCAATCTTGTTTCGCAAAATGATTTATTTGGTCAAATTCAATGGACCACTGGCGGCACTGGGTATATATGGTTCGAATATATTACCGCTGATAATTATTACTCCGGTGAGGTGGCCGTTCAAATTGCTATGCCTGCGTTGCCTGACCCAAATGCCAATTATCAAATTGTAAATAGTTGTGGTAGCTCAACCGTTACTCTAACCAACGCTCCGCCAGCCGGTGCCAATTACGAGTGGTGGTGGCAAACTTCTGCAACAGGCACCAGTCTGTCATACGGCAATGGTACTAGTATAACACTTACCAGTACAGTTGATCTCTATCTAAGAAGTCGTTCTAAAACGACACCGTATACGTGGGGAACAGGATATCAGCGTATAGGATTGATTGACGTTGGTTCGTCAGTCCCAACGAATCCAACAATTGCCAACAACGCATCTGTTTTCTCCGGTGGCTCTGCGACAATATCCGTTGGCGACGTTCCTGGAGCAACAAGTTATCGCTGGTACACGTCGTCTAATATCATCTTGCCAGGACAAACGAGTCGGCAATTAACGGTTACAGATATTACAGAGAACAAGCTTTTTTATGTTTCTGCCATGAAGGGCGTTTGTGAAAGTAGCGCAAAAATAGCTGTTTCGGTGAATGTCATTGCCCTCCCTGTAATTGCAATACAAAATAGCCAATCGGCGAAATTGGAGGCGAATGGGTCAATCACTTTGGTGGTTTTAGGACAATATGATAGTTATGCGTGGCAAAACGACGAAGGTGATATTATTGGAACAAATCCCACATACAATTCAAATATTGTTGGGAACTACCGCGTAGTTGTTTCCAAATCGGGAGTCGTGGGGACCGGAATGTCAAATTCAATCTATGTATGGTCAGGTTTTATTAGTGTAGATGCTAACTATGTATTAGGCAATAGCATTAAACACGCTGGAGTGATTTCAAAAGCAGAAGTGAATTCGTTGTCAGTTACATCTGATTTAATTCAAACAGTTCAATATGTAGATGGTCTTGGTAGGCCATATCAAACGATAAAAACCAAGCATTCTACAAGCGGTAAAGATTTGGTACAGCCATATAGTTATGATGAGTATAATAGAGAGGTATATATATACCTTCCCTATACCTCGTCGTCCGACTATGGGCAGTTAAAGTCAGATGTGCTCAATGCAAATGGTCAGCCAGGAGAAGCGATGAATAATTTTTACACAACAGATCCACTCGTCGCAAATACCAATCATCCGTTTTCCAAAACAGTGTTTGAGTCCAGTCCTCTTAGTCGCGTAATGAAGGTGGGACTTCCGGGCAGCGACTGGCAGCCAACAAATGAAAATGACCATACTACAAAAAATTCTTTTACGGGGAACCTTGAACGAGAAGTAATATTATTTCAGTTTGATCTCGGTAATAATGTTTTAAAATATATTGAAAATGAGAGCTATAAGTATTACCAAAAGAATAAGCTAAACGTCACGACCACATATGATGAGAATAATCACGAAGTTATAGTATATAAAGATGCAAATGATCTCACGGTTCTTAAAAAATCATATATACAGGGGACTGGCACTTCGAGAATGTATGCGCTTACGTACTATGTTTATGACGACTTTGGAAATCTGCGTTTAGTATTGCAACCGGAATTATGTAGTAAACTCCATGATAATTATATCATTACTTCAAACGATCTCAGTACGTATGCTTTTCAGTACAAATATGATTCGAAGCAACGGTTAGTTGAAAAGAAATGTCCATCTACTGAATGGGTTTATTTGGTGTACGACAAAAAAAATCGTGTTGTGCTTACACAGGACGGCAACCAACGTATAAATAAACAATGGACATTTACCAAATATGATGAATTAAACCGCCCGATAGCTACCGGCATAAAAGATACTACAACTGTACTTACTCAGGCTGCTATGCAACAAGGGGTAATTAATCACTACGCAAAGGCATGGACGCGCTATTACGAGACGTATATCGGTAATGTAACGGGCAATGTTCATGGCTACAGCAATAAGTCATATCCTATATTTACATCTAATACATCACCTGACGTCAATCAATATCTTACAATAACCTATTATGATGACTACACATATAAGTCGTATATAGGCGCAAACTATGACTATATAGACGAAGGACTTACAGAAACGGCTAGTGGATATATCTATCGGCAGCCTCAAGCTGCTTTTGGCGGTGTGATTGGGCAGGTTACAGGGACGCGCGTGCGAGTATTGGACAGTCATATAGCAAGCAGTTCGATAACATGGTTGAATTCCGTAAACTACTATGACGATAGGTATAGGCTTACACAGGCTATATCCGACAATTATAAAAGCGGCCGTGATCGAATAAGTAATGTTTACGACTTTACTGGTAAAGTACTCAAGAGCAAGCTTACTCATACCCGCATAACCTGGAAAGACATGGTGGCGGCCAGGAGAATGGGGAACCGTATTGATAAAACGGACTTAGATGGTTGGACTTCTGGCGGTGCGTCTGTTGAAATACTTCCTGCTAATACGGATGGTTGGATGGAATTCACGACTTCAGCTACCAACAAAGCTTTAATGATAGGGCTGTCAGAAACAAATGCAAATGCAAACTGGGGCACCATTAAGTACGCTTTATACCTGACAAACACAGCCAAAGTTGAAGTTCGGGAAAGTGGCTCGGCAAACCTGCTTACGATTTCGCCTACGTATGCTGCTGGCGACTTGTTTAGGATAGAAAGAAAAGATGGTAAGATTAAATTTTATCGTAATGGAGCCCCTCTTACGGAGCGTGCAGCTACTACTAATGCTTTGCTGATTGACTTTTCCATTTACAATAACCGTGGTGCTATCTGTAATTTACGATCATCATTCGGAAACTTTACACCTTATGAAATAACGCGCAGGTTTGAATACGACCATGCAGGGCGATTAACGCACACGTGGCACCAGATCGGTTCACAGCAGCAGATACTCGTAAGTAAAAATGAGTATAATGAATTAGGACAACTGATCGACAAAAAACTGCATAGTACAAATCGTGATGCTACTGATGCGAAGCAATCTGTAGACTATCGTTATAACATTCGTGGTTGGCTGACGTCAATTAACAATGCTGAACTGAATAATGATGGTATAACCAATGATGACGGCAGCGATTACTTCGGGCTGAACCTTGCTTATAATGAAGCGCTGGGTACTGGGAATGAAGAAATTAAATCAGGTCTGGATAATTCACTAGTCTCTTCGTATGCATTCAATGGTAATGCGAATGATGATGCTCCGAACGGAATTAATGGTGTGGTGACTGCAGCCACTTTAACAACAGATTCACAAGGTAATAGCAACGAGGCATATAGTTTTGGTGCCGGTGCTTATATTGAAATGCCGAACTCACTCACCAAACATTCTTTCATTCAGAACACTGGTAAGTTTACTATATCTGCTTTTATAAAAATTGGCGATCTGAATGCAAGAAATGTAATTGTGGGTAATACTGCTACTTCGGTATCAAAAGGTTTTACGTTTATGTATGAGACTTACGGTGGAGGATATGGCGATCATCAACTCCGTTTTATTACGACCATAGGTACCAATTCTGTTTCTTTTACTGCGTTGGGAGGAGTGCGTACGATTAATGACAACAATTGGCATCATGTAGCGGTTGTTGGGGATGGGCATAGTATACGATTCTATGTGGATGGTGTGCAAGACGGTGCAACAACCCCCATAACTATATTTTCGACCGGAGCTGCCTCGGCCACTACTTTGATCGGTAGGACACGCATACAAGGTGGTGTTTTAAGTATGGTAGGTTCTATTGATGAAGTCAAAATATTAAGTGCCCCTGCAACACAGTCAGAAATATATACGTTTGCCAGTCGCGTAGAACTAAATACTATACAAGATGGCAGACAGTATAACGGTAATATTTCAGCCATGAAGTGGAGTGTGAATCAAGGGCTGAGTGAAACAAAAGAAATGGCCTATAATTTTAAGTATGATCCACTTAACCGCTTAGAGTCTGCAACAAACCTTCAATCTGCATCTTTAGGTGTGTGGAACCCGGGTAAGTTTCATGAAGGAGAGCTTACATACGACTTGAACGGAAACATAAAAACACTTACCCGTTACAATGAAAAGAACGCTATGGATATACTTTCGTACACCTATACATCTGGCGCAAACAGTAGTAATCAGTTATTGAAAGTTGTAGATATAGGGGATAAGTATAAAGGTTTTATAGATGGTACGAATACCGACAATGACTATACCTATGACGCCAACGGTAACATGACGGTCGATAAAAACAAAGGTGTCATAGCCATAGCGTATAACGTGTTAAACCTTCCAACAACTGTAACAAGAGGAGTAAATACTGCTAACTATATCTATGATGCAACGGGTCGCAAGTTGGCGGAAGTAACCTATTTCCTTAATTCGACTAAGCAAACGGACTATGCTGGTGAATTTCAGTATGTAAATGATGTATTGCAATTTGTTCAGCATGAGGAAGGACGAATTGTACTTGCGACTGAAAAAAATATATACACGAACGATGGTGCGGATTTAAATAGTGTGACAACGGCGAATGGGACTACACTTTCGCCCGTTACGCAAGCAAGCAACCAGAATTATATTAAAGTAGCAAGTAACGGTACGACTACCCGTGGTGCTACATTAGGAGGTATACTACCTGTACAGCCTGGTGAGCGATATCGCATACGGGCAAAAGGCTATCGTGTTGGTAGCAACAATGTTTACCTGCTTGCGCGAACAAATCTTGGTAACATCCTTTGGGGTGCTTATTGGATGGGTTCTCAATTGTCAAGTACATCGTCCACTGAGTCATGGGTTGAAGAAACTATCACTATACCTGTAGGTGCGACCCAACTTGAAGCCGGTTTATACTGGAGTGTTGCTGCTTCAACTGACTATTTTTTAGTGAATGATTTTGAGATAACGAAGTTAGGCGAAAATGTAGCCCCTGAATATCAATACAATTTGAAGGATCATCTTGGTAATGTTCGTTTAACTTTCACAACAAAAGTCGAAGCAGATATATACACTGCAACGTTCGAAGATGATACTCAAAACACTGAGACTAATAATTTTGAAAATTACAGCAGAGTCTCATCCGATATGTTTGATCATACAGATGCAGGAACTGTATACTCCAAGGCACAGATGCTTAATGGTGGTTCAGGTTCACAGGTTGGTCTTGCGAAGACATTGTCTGTAATGCCAGGTGATATTATTAAAGCAGAGGTATATGCAAAATATTTAGGAGCTGAAGGTGGACCAGTTGATCTCACCACATTTGGTGCAGCATTGTTATCAGCATTTAATTTATCAGCTCCTTTAGCAGGTGAAACAGGAACCGCAAGAGCAGCCTTACAAGATTATGGTACTTTCATCGGTGGTAATGGCAATCCTGGTAATGAGAATTGGCCGAAAGGATGGCTGAATGTTTTAGTGTTCGACCGCAATCATAACTTAATTGACTTGGCGTTTGAGCAACTTTCTTCCGCGTATGTCCAAGAGGTGGGTTCGGCTGCCAAAGCCCCGCATCAGCTTTTGAGTAAAGAGGTAGTCATCAGCGAGCCTGGATATGTCTACGTTTACATATCAAATGAGGGTAGCATTGGTCAGGAAATTTACTTCGATGATTTTAAATTAACACATACTAAGTCTTCTGTAATTCAATCAGATGACTATTACCCATTTGGCCTTGCTTTTAATTCGATGAACCGAGAAAATGGTCTAATAAATGCTTATAATTTTAGTGGTAAAGAGCAACAAGATGAGCTTGGATTAGGGTGGCTGGACTATGGTGCACGTATGTACATGCCAGATTTGGGCAGATGGGGTGCGGTTGACCCCGTAGCTGAAACTATGGAAAGCTTTAGCCCGTTCGGATTTGCATACAATAATCCTGTAACTCTCGTCGATATAATGGGACTAGCCCCTGTTTATAACTGGGATACTGGTGAATATGAGGATGTTGGGAAAAACGGGAAAAAGAAGAAAATTACTGCAGATCAGGCTTTAAAGTCGGTTAACAGAGATAAGGGAAACAACGTCATTATATTTAGACAATGGGACCAAAATAAAGGAGGAGATAAGGCTATGGATGATATGCTTGAAGCTGCTTTGGAGACAGAAGCGTCGATCATTACAGCCAATAACTCCAAGGAAGCAGCAGACAAACTTGAAGGATTAGTTTCACGAACAGGAAAGAAAATAAACACCTTGACTTTTGCCGGTCATGGGAATGAAGACTTAGCTATGACGTTCCTTGGCAACACAGCATACTCAGGTGATGACACGGGATTGACCAAAGTAAAAAATGATGCGAACTTGGCTAGGATTGGTGCATTGCTAGGCAAGGATAGTCAAGTGATTTTGTTTAACTGTCATGCAGGTGGGATAGGTAATGGCGGTGTTGAACTGTGTAAGGAAATGGCGCTTAAGATGAAGACAACAGTGATTGGAAATCAAAGTTGGGGATGGGCAACACCTACTATGTTTGAGGGGGCTTATCAAAAATATTCAGGTAATCCGTTGATACATCCGGATGATAGAGCAAATTGCGGGCGACATCCGAATGCCGTGGAAGGCAATGGTAAGTTTACGAAGGTAACGGTGAAAAATGGCGTGTCTAAAATAACAACTGTCTACGATCTTAGGTATACAAAGTCTGGCGGTGTCGAATACTCTGCTACTCCATCTAAAACTCCATAAAATGTTTAATAGGATTTTCCTAGTGTTTTTTATACTTCCTTTGTTGGCGGAAACGAGCTGCCAATCACAAAGCAATATGCCCACGTTTTTTAGGGACATTAATCTTTTTACACTCAAGGGAAAAGATGAAATTTTGTATAACGACCTGAAATATCCCTATATCCAAATCGACTCCATCAACGAACAGAAAAAGAAGATTACTTATTTTTATAATAAAGATTTAAGACGAGAAGATTTATACACTCAGAATGAACTGGGATGGGTTAAGCTAATTTCGTTCAATGATGGCTTGGTGGATAATTTACGATACGAGATTGTTTCGGGGAATGGTATAGTGCTGTCTCTCGGGTATGTCAAGAATCCAGCATCCGGTGCTGATCCTGCGCTGGGAATTGAAGGAACCGATCCTGTATTACAAAGCTGTTCTATATTACGGGGATCAACATTGAATCATTATGTATTTTCAATGAATGCAAATATCCATTTACCGATTACTAATAAGGTTGAACAGATTCCTTTGAAACGCGCTACTCGAGTAAGAACCGAGAAGTTTAATGTGAGCAAAGGTGTGTTGACAATCGAAGCAGAGCAATTGTCTAGAAAGAAAGATCAACTCGAATTGGAATCCATTCAAAAGCAATGCTTCTATGTAGGAAATCTGCCTTTCAGTTGGTGTTATACACATTATCCGAATCTAGAAAATGTCGATTGTGAGTAGCTCTCATCTATGCCGGCACAGGCTAGGTAAGGTTAAAGGTTGCAATCCAAAAGGGAAGTGCCCGACCTTTGTTTTGATAACGAGAGGCCAGGTCGTTACTAAATAAAGTCGTCATAAGATGTTCGCAGGTGCTTCTTCGCTATACCTATATATTTATCAACCACGATTTTCTTGATGTTCATTTTTTGGGCAATGTCCTCGTTGGAAAGATTCGAAGTTTCATAGCCATGCCAATTCTCTCTGGCAAACCTGCGAGGCCTTTATCAATGATTTTTTGAAACAGGCTTGGTTCGTTTTCAAAGCCCTCTATACTATCGTATATATCTTCAAATAACTTATAGTGCTCTTCGTATTTTCTTTTTACAAGAGAGTGCTGGAAATACCGAATGACTTTATACTTTATCATTCTAAAAGGTATGACTCCACTGCGGTAACATTGGTCAATTTTTCACGCCGTGCCCAAATCGAAACGAAAACCTCCTGAACGATTTGTTCACAGTCTTCTTTCAGTGGTATATTCTTCCGGGCGTAACTATATAACTTAGTAGCATATCGACTATAGATGGTCTGGAAAGCCGCCTCACTGCCCTCGATCAAAACGCGCCATCAGTTCCATATGCATTAACTGCACTAGCAGGAAAATGCAATCAAAATAAATGGCTCTGAAAATTTCTCTGATCATTTCAGCACAAATAATTCCGCTCTGTATAACGTACTAATCCAACGCTTAGAAATCTAGGCAATCCTTCTCAAGGCAGTTCCATTTTTTTTCTTCACCAAGTGGGTAACCGCTTGTGAATTTTTGATCTCTGTCTTTTCAACCTTGCCTAAAAAAGTAATCAGTATTCTGACAGAATTGTGAACATCTGATTTTACGGTGTTGCACATTGAAAATCCTTTTGTCGGTCTGTCATGATCAGGCAGAATGAAATTGCTATGCCAAAATATTTCAAAAAGTAAAAATGGACAGGTACGAAAAACTTACTCACTTCATCGAACGCATTGTCTTGGACACAAGACTTAAACCGGTTCATATTTCATTATTCATTGCGTTGTGTCACGGCTGGATTGCGAGCAAATTTCAACGGTCGTATAGGATTACGAGACGCTTGCTCATGAACGCATCGCGCATACGATCAAGAGCCACATATCATAAAACCATGAAAGAATTGCAGTCATTCGGTTATCTGAAATACAACCCTTCCTATCATCCTTTTAAAGCAAGTGAAGTTGAGATTCTTGATGACGGATTAAACGCGACTAATGATGAACCATAAATTATCATTCACGCAGGCAAAGCAAATTGCTATCGTTGACTACCTGGCAGGGTTGGGATTTGATGCTGCCAAAGTACGAGGTGATGACCATTGGTATCATTCACCATTTCGTGATGAGCGTACGCCTTCCTTTAAAGTCAATAGGAAACGAAATGTGTGGTACGATCACGGCACCGGTGAAGGAGGAACTATCCTCGATCTCGGAGCAAAACTCAATCAATGCACACTATCTGAATTTCTTGAAAAGCTATCAGCCGAGAACTATGATTTCTCCTTTCATCGCCAACCCAATACACATAAGCCGGAAAACAGATTGGAAGTTTTAGCAGTGAATGAAATTAGCAGTCCCGATCTACTTTACTATCTGCGAACTCGGGGAATTTCAAAAAACCTGGTAAGAACGTATTGCAAGGAAGTAGATTTCCGGATTGGCGAACGTGGGTATAAGGCAATAGGATTTCCCAATCAATCCAACGCTTATGAACTCCGTAATAGTTGGTTCAAAGGCTCGTCATCACCAAAAGACATTTCCCTCATTAATAATAACTCTTGTAGCATTTCCGTACTGGAAGGTTTCATTGATTTTCTATCCCTGATGCAACTTGACCATAAGGAAACACGGGACTTGATTCACGGGAATGACTTCTTAATCCTGAACTCTCTAAGTCTTCTGGGTCGCAGCATACCGCTCCTTCAATCTTATAAGACCGTCAATATCTTTTTGGACAATGACCTTGCCGCGAAAGAGGCAAAGCACCACCTGAGCGGTATTCACTTTTATGATGCCTCACTATTGTACAACGACTTCAAGGATTTGAACGAGTACCTGATTGCCATGCAGAAATTAAAGGAAGATCAAATACCCCAGATGAAGTCCAAGAGAATGAGAAGGTAGAACGCAAAATCGAAAACTCACAAAAAATCAAATCTTATGAAAAAGAAAGTTTATTTTATCACTCAAGCTAAAGGAGGCTCTGGTAAATCCTTGCTTGCGTTCATGCTTGCTGAAAAATATCCAGAAGCAATCGTCCTTGACCTGGATGACGCCACTACTACAAGTTCCAAGCAACTTGCTTATCGAAATCCTACCATGGTCCCATTTCTTGATCCCACAACAAAACGGATTGACCGGGGCATATTCATGGAGTTATTTCAAAGTATTGCCACAGCAGATCGCGAACTATTCATAGCGGATCTGGGAGCAAGTGTATCCGAGCAGTTACCCAAGTTCTTTGTCCTTAATCGCCTGGAGGCAACCCTGAAATTGCTGCATGATAATTACATCCACATTCAGCTTGTCTGCGTGATCGGAGGCGCTAATATTTTCAACGCCACCATGTCTTACCTGGTTGAACTGGTCGAATCAACTCACGCGACAATCGAAATAACAGTTGCTCATAATGGTATGTATCCGTGTTCTCCCACCCAGCAAGAATCGCTAATACAATATGTCGAAAGGAATAAACTCACACTTATTCCTTTTGATCTGGCAGAGGACAAAAGTGAAAGAGCAATGCGAAATATCGAGAATGTATTGAAGGATGGACAAGGCTTGTCAAACGTCAGTCCATTCATATCGGTGTATTTCAATGAGTCCATCAGAGAATTAAAGCTGTAAGACTATGACGATGACCGATAAGGAAAGGCTTGAGTTAAGAACGTACTGTGCATCGCTGTTAAAACAGTACGGCTTCCAGTTTAACACCACCGATCCGGTGCTGCCAGCGATTTACATCATCCACAGAGAGATGCAGCAGTGCAATGAAACCAATAGAATGATCGCGCAGCGAATTGACGAAGCTACATCGCGGATAAGACCGAAAGTATTTCACTTCAATCGTGAAGGCGAAGCCTGGAAGTTTCAACTGGCGATTGCAATGAAGTGGATACTATGTGGTGGGTTGATCATGGTAGCAATTTCCATTGGGATATGGTACTGGTCAATTTTCAGTGATGTTGACCGGGCTCAAACCATAATCAACACACATGACAATCTCAGTCAAATGGCAGCTCATGCTAAAAGGAATCGTGACGGTTCTTACTTCATCGATTTATCTGAGGCGCGCGGTGATTCAGTCCAGCATTTTCGTGAGTATGTGAGAATCGACAAAAAGACCATTCGGATATTTCTGGGGCGAGATTAACGATGGAAAAGAAACTCATCATACGATTTTTGAATGAGAAGAGACGCGGTGCCTACAACGTACTGGTAGAATTTTACGCTTCCCAGATTTTCTACTTAAGCAAAACGATGGCATTGACCCTAATTGAGGAGGACTTGGAAAAGGAGGGCTCACCTATAAAGCTGAGTTACTTCAGCCTCGCACGGGCGATGTCAAGATATAAAAAGAAGCACCCAAAACTTTCAATGAGTGGCACAAACCCGGCCTCAGCATTCAAGGACGCGCATGAGTTAAAAGAAGGTCAATCAAGTCCAATCATGATCAACCTTCCGCCAAAGAAATGAACAACATTGTAAAGGATCGTCAACCACGTTCAAGTGTGGTAAAACAAAACACCAGTAAGTACAGCTTACGTCAACAGTTCCCTACGAGCTTGCCTGTACGGAGCAAGCAATGTTTTCGCTACGCTGAAAACGGCTTGCCCCTTTGGGGAAGTAAAACCGTGATCACTTCGTTTGCTTCTTTATAGTATAAATATATAGTTCTATGGCACGACCAGCATTAAGTGAAGATAAGAAACGTGTTGTTCAGGTAAACATCCGGCTCACGCAAAATGAGTATGATCAGGTGAATACATTTGCCCAGAGTGCCGGGCTTTCACCTGCCAACTGGATACGCTATAAAATATTCACCGGTAAATTTCCGCAAGCCAAAGCATCGCCACTCGATGCCGCTATATTCAGGGAGTTACAACGCATCGGTATAAACGTTAACCAGGTTGCCCATAAATTCAATAGTAATGAATTCCCGTCTGAGCTCCGGCCGGTAGTCCAAGAGCTTTCAGATCTGCTAAAGTATACCATTAAAATTCTTGTCCATGACCGCGGATCTGGTGAAGGGTAAAAGCTTTCGGGGAGCGCTCCTGTATAACCTGGAGAAAGTGCGGACGAAGGGAGCTAAAGTGCTCGATACGAATTTTAGTAGTGTCGAGGAAAATGCCATAATGAAAGAAATATTCCTGGTGCGTATGCTACGCCCCGGTTTAAGTAGATACTTTTATCACACTTCGCTAAACTTCCCTCCTGACGAGAATCTTTCAGACCAGAAATTAACAGCGATTGCAAAAGACTTTTTGCATGAAAGCGGATTCACCCAACATCAGTATATACTTTTTCGACATCATGATGCGGAGCACCCGCATATACATCTGTTAGTCAATCGAATTGGCTTTGACGGAAGTGTAGTATCGGATAGCAATGATTATGCAAAAGCAGAGCAGATCCTTCGCCAGCTCGAGGTGAAGCATGGACTTCGCCAAGTGCCTTCCAGTAAATATACCAAGGAGCGAGCAGTCACTCATGATGAATTAGAAATGATGAAACGTACGAAAGTGCCTTCCGTAAAAGCAAAATTACAGGTTCAATTAAAAGACATCCTCAAGCAGAAACTTACGACCGATCAATTTATAGTAGCTCTCGAAAAACGCGGAATTAACGTTCTGTTTAACCAGGCTACCACGGGTTATATCAGTGGTATATCTTTTGGCTATCAAGGCATGCTATTCAAAGGCGGAAGTTTAGGTAATGACTATAAATGGTCAAGTTTAAAAAATAGTATCAATTACGATTTGGAAAGAGATCGTGAAAGTATAATGCAAGCAAATGCTCGGACAAGGAGTCTTCCTTTTAAGAATAACGACACACAACGAAAATCAGAATATACTTCGGGGGAGGCAACTTCAAAGAGCACTACTGAAATTAATCTAACCGGGCAATTGGCAGTACCACCTTCAATTAATGCACCACCATTGTCTGCTACAACAAAATCTACAAATAGACAGCTCACACTCGGGCAAGTATATAAAATCACACATGCAAACGATCACAAATCAAATGACATAGCAGAAGGATTAAAAGAAACGATCTGGAACGGATTGATCAATTCTACAAACATTAGCTCAGAGCATAGCAATAATGGCAACGCTGGAATATCTACGGATAGCTATCACGGAAGACGAAGACGTAAGAAGCGCAAGCGCGGGTATTAGACCTCCACTATAAGCTACATCTAATCCTGTACCTGTTACCCTCACCATGCAAGATAAATTTTGATTAGAACCCGTCAAGGGTATATAAACAGCGCAGGCGCCGATGCCTCGCGCTGCTGCCTTGACAGAACCTAATCAAAATCCGGATGGGCATTTGGATCTTCGGCAAGTATTTTAGAATAAAGCGTATTGAACGCCTTGAACAGACGTGCCCCAAGAAGGTGATCTTGAACAATCTCGCTTGACGCCTTGCCACCTGTATCTATGAGATTGAAATCAGCGGTAAAATGGTTAGTAGCATCGATGACCACCTTGACATTCCAGTTTGTGATTTTTGAAAGCGCACTAACTTGGCTGAAGGGCAATGCCAACAATATTATGTCAGCTTTTACAATTTCTTTCTTTGCTGGCTGCTTTCACCCCGTCTCCTAATTGCCCGATCGTTTCCTTCAATGAACTAGGGTCTTTACTGTTACTAAGCTTTACCGGGAAGCCGCTCTTCAAAAGATGACTTGCTACCGCTTTGCCAATGTTACCGGCTCCAATGATCCAATTGTCTTTTTCATTTTCTTAAATGTTAGTCATTTCTTCTCCCTATTTAAATTAGTCCTCTCGCCCTTTACTGTCGATCAGGCTAATGCGCTTGTGACGTCACCCGGGAATGATTACAAAATACGCCATTACAGTATACATTTTGAGGTGCTTTCCAAATGTATACTGGTTTCCTTTGGAGAGGAAAAGCGATCGAAAACCCTTAACTTCGTACAAGTCGTGGGATAACGTTCCGCCCGAATTTTTGACCGTTAACCAAATCTGATGTCTAAAATCGTAAATCAAACTCACACCACCGGCGATAAAGGAGTCGCGGCATTTCATACTTACTGCGCTCACCACAACCCGCATATTCTTTGGAAACCTGAGACGGTTAATGATTTCGGAGTAGACGGAGAAGTTGAGCTAACCAGCATAAGAAGCGATGGGAAATTAGAAGCAACGGGAGAGATATTGAAGATTCAAATAAAGTCCACGCTAAAAGGAAGTTACATCCATAAGGAAACTGAAGATTCATTTGAATTTCGGGCGAGGAACGAAGACGTAGAGTATTGGAGAAAGCATCGACTCGATGTGATTTTAGTAATTTACGATGACCGCAATGAGTTGCTTTATGCCAAAAAAATTGAACCCATCGATGAAGGGTATTATATAAAGAGTATTCCAATAGAAATAAGCAAGAAGGATAATTTATTGGTCAAAGGCGAATACAAGTTTTTAGAACGGTTTTCGGCCGGATTTAAACAACGTCTTCGATTCGATATAAAAGAGACCCTTAGCAGTAACTTATTTAAGTTCGGCAAGCTGCCTAAATACGTATATCAATACGAACCAAAATTGAAATCAGTGAAGGAGATATTTGATACAATCCCTCCACGAGAACGCCCAGTATTATTGTTAAAAGGAAATAAGGTTTACACTTTTTATGACGTATCAGCTATGTATCCAAATTTTAAAGACCAGGCTGTACATTATGAGTCAAAGAGACCATTGGCTGTTAAATCATTGATTAAAGATGTTGACGAAAGGCGTCTCGTTAGTGAACTGCTTAATTTGGAATTTAGGCAATTATGTTTCGAAAAGAAGATATTCTTCAATCGTCAGTATCAACGTTACTATTTCGGCTTAGCCAATACTAGCTTCAAAGAGCGAACAGAGTATTATGACGGACGCGCAAGACGTCGGGACACTCATCGTACAGTAGTTGCGTACCGTGAATATGGACCATACAAATTTTACCGACACTTTGCATTTGAGACAAAACCGCTTTTTACAGATGATGCCGTCTACCTAATTATTAATCCACAGTATCTTTTTACTTCCGATGCGAAAAACCCTCTTGAAGATAAGGAGGCAATCACAAAGTTGACTAATTACCTCACAATTCGCGAAATGACTCAGCAAGTGTATAACCATGTGCATTTTATTTTCTCCTTTTTGTCTGGAGGAACAAACAAAATTGTCCTTAGCATCTACACTGGTTCAGAAATTGAGTTGATGAAGTATGAATCATTCACGGTTAACTTTGGAATCCCATTAGACAATAAAAAGCTCGATGAACCTGAAAGCAACTATGATGGGAGCAACCAACAAAACTTATTTCCATGAAATTTGAGCTTCTACCCGAACCAAAACTTGAGTTTGGTGATAATTTCATATGCGATGACCCCAAGAAAGGTATTTCAATCGGCGGGTTCTATTCCACGACAAATCAAACTCATCGGTCCGAAGTTCGAGTCTCCATTATTGGAAGTAAACGAAATATTGAATCCCTGCAAGACTGGCTTGGTAAGTTGTCTGAGTTTATTGAGGCGTCAGGTGAATCAAGCACCGATGCCAATGAAGCAACGATTGAAGACGGCGAAGTGGTAAGTCTCGATGGGTCAGATAATGACGCTGACCTGGCAAAAATTGCCGATTTATTTGAAGATTACCCAGCCCAAGAGGCCATTGCAGCTGAGTTCACCATTAATAAAAGGTTGAACCCTGACTTCATTGGATTCAACAAGCAATCACGATTCCAATCCGAATTTTTAAATGACCAGTTAAATAATGTTGAAATCAAACAAGAGCTGATTGACGGAATCTTAGCGTCAAAAACATTAACCCTTCTCGAGAAGTCCAACGAGGTAATCAATCTGTACTCTATGATGTTTTCAAAGCATTTGGAAAACCTAAATACGAAGCCCGATATTTGCCTAATTATTATTCCCTCAAACCTTAAGAAAATTCATTCGGTCAGCGCAGGCAAATACAGTATCAATTTTCGAAGAAAGCTAAAGGCAACGCTACTCACTCTTGGCGGTGATATTCCGGTGCAGTTAATCTTAGAGGACACTTTAACGCAGAAAAAAAAACTCCAGGATATGTCCATGATCGCCTGGAATTTCACGACTGCACAATATTATAAAACTGATTCTATTCCATGGGCTTTAACCGACATTGATAAGGATACTTGTTTTGTTGGCATTAGTTTTCATAGTGTGCTATCCGATACCGAAAATTTAAAACGATCAAGTATCACACAAGCTTTTAACAGAGAAGGAAAAGGCCTGATTTTCGTTGGGAAACAATTTGTCTGGGATACCAATCAAATGAAGGTGCGGGCACCCCATTTGAATCATGACTATGCGCGTGATTTAATAAAATCCGTTATTGAGACATATGTCAAACAAAATCGAGGGCTTAAACCAAGACGGGTGGTTGTTCACAAGACTACTGACTTTTGGAACTCAACGATCAACAAGGATTATGCGGAAGTAGAGGGTATTAAAGATGGTATCAGGTCTGCCTTAGGTGAAGAAGTTGAGATCGATTTGGTCACCATTAAAAATTCTGAGATCAAGCTATTCAGAACAACTGGAAAATACCCTGTTGCGCGCGGAACATTGTTTGAAATTGATGCTACAGAGGGTGTCTTGTTTACCACTGGGTATATACCTCATTTTGAAACATTTCCTGGTGTCCATATGCCGCTTGGAAAATCGATCCAAATTTTCGAAGGTGAATCTACGTTGCGTAATGTATGTAAAGAAATTCTTGCGTTGACTAAAATGAATTTCAATAACTGCAATTATTACGACAGCCTACCGATCACGTTGCGCTTTTCTCAGAAAGTCGGCGAAATCATTCAATATCTCCCCGATGATTTCGAGCCACCCTCAAAATACTATTTTTATATGTAACAAAAATGGATATTGTCCAACGAAACTAATTACCCGCTCAAGTCAAACAGGTTGCAAGAGGAAGGAAGCATTGAAATCGCTCCTCCCTGTTGGAAAATACCAAATAGATTTTTATATTTATTTCATAGAGCCCATCTATTCTTTTTGCGGTCAAACGCAACGAGTAGATGGGCTTTGCTGTGTTTAATGGTATGAACCGAAGCAACTAGAATTGCTTCCGTGGTCTCTGCTCGCGCAATACGAGGATGTGTTTAATGTGGGATCGAATTAGCAAGGCCTATCTAAACTGTTATCAACTTCCCCTTTATAATGAAGCCCCTTTCAAGGAGAGATTTTATCAAAAAATCTTCGCTAACAACCCTCGGCCTTGCACCCGTGATTAATGCACTATCCCAAATCCTTAATGTTCCTCCGCCCCTGACTCATGTTTTTGTCAAGTACGGGTATAGACTGACGCTTTGGCGAAGTCTTTTGAACCTTGACTTCTACTTTGTCAATTTTAAAAAGGCAGGAAATTCTTTGGTTGCAACCTACGACCAACCGGAGCCTTACATGATTGTAAAACTTCCCCAACAACATATCGCGGAACAAAGCGTCAATACGAGTGATGTTCAGCCAATACCAACATGGACAGCGCAAACATTTATAGCGGGTTATAGTTATCTGGTCTTTCGCGTCATGTTCTACGAGAAGAACGAAGTAACGATTGATCTGAATGAAAAAGAGCTATTGAACTGGAACAGCTCCAAATTCCAACTGGTGATCAAACCCAAATTCGACGAGTCAATTTTCGCCAACCGAATTCAACCTAAGGAAGGCGAACACTTCCTAGAGAATTCGTATCCCATGGGCTACATCCCAACCTACGAACATGGCTACAATCCTGACTACGTTCCAAAAATGGATGGCGATCCAATCACTGCCATCGAAGCGCCCTGGCGCCTTGTGATTAGCCCGCGACTGCCCGACCAAAATAGATTTCGTTTCAATTGGGAATTCTCCAATACTCTTGCAAAAAATAATCACACCGAACTATGGTTAGCTACCCTTACAATTGTTCCTCTACCTGAAATAAAAACAAAAAAGAAATCGCCGCCAGTTAGCGGGGAAAACCAAGCCGAAACCGACTTGGACGAAGTCTTTCAGAAAATGGACGTGATGTTTATTGGCTCACCTGATCACCCGCATTATTCTCCAGAAGTCGGTGCCCTTTCTCATTTTTTGCCCACAGCCAAGAACAGGCAGCATCTTGTATCCCTCTACATCACACATAAATTGTTGGCACGCGCAGACAAATTAGCATTCTCTTCTTTAGGTATATCGACATTTCTAGATTTCAAGAATACAAAAGTCAATGGCACTAGTCAGCTACCAGATAGTCAAAAGATAGACCTTTATACATATAAACACCTTATCTCTTTTGGCCGCGATGAAGAAGTCGAAGTAAGCAGGGTAATCCTTGAAAAAGAGACAGGATTAAAAATGCTTTTAATCAAGACGACGAAACGTAGAACAACCGACGGATTGTCTTTTCTCGATTATAGAGAATACGTTATGCCACTTGAGATTGAAAAGGACTATCAACATCACGTCGACTCCTTAGAAACTTCGAAGTTCAATGGGCCATTTCGAAAGGTCCGTTTTCTAGAAACCGACCCCAAGCGGATTATCCCACTAGACAATTGCTTCTATGAAACGCCACCGGGTGGCACAAATGCAAATGCTAATATCGTCAAGATAGACTGCGAGTGGGAGGGCGTTTTCTATCCGCACTTTTTGGACCGACAAACCAACAATGAAACACCACTTACCTTCCAGTTCGAGGTAACCGATTGGCACGAACAGAAGCACAAAGTCAGAAAATCAATTCAAGCCATTACCTGCGGTATTGAACAAAGATTTCCCAACCCTAATGTTGCTCTGGCCCCAGGCGAGCTGGATATAGAAATCATTAATAAATTCTTTGACAGCGGAACCGATGACTATGAAAAAGTAATCGGTAAGATCAACTCGAGCTTCAACGAGACACTTGTGTTAGTAACCAATTTGTCGGAGGCAGACAAATTCAAATACACCATGAGCGAACAGCTCAAGAGCTTGAAAGACGTTTGCTTGCGAGGGGTAAGTCAACTCCAGGAAAAACTTTTCAGCAACTTGGTCGAATTCGAAAACATCTTCACATCAGCGCAGGATAAATTTTTGAAGCTGCTCGAACAGCATAAGGACGAATTCAAAAAATATGTCACACAAGAAAGTGGAAACGCCGACGATGGAATTCGGAACCTTGAGTCGCAGAAAGCGGATCTTGAAACAAAGCTGAATACAACCATTAAGGGAACCTTCAATGATTTACTACGATTCAATCTAGAGTACAAGCAGGCAAAAGAAAAACTGACGACCGACATTTCAGATGTCCGAACAGAAGTGTCTAAGTTCCCCAGGAACGTTCCAGTTGTTGTAAAGAAAGCAATCAATCAGGCGTTGACCAATCTCGAGCCAATTCTAACTCGCTTGACAGCTATTTCGCGACGCATTTCGACGGCGGCAACCGCTGAAGCCATAAACAATTATATGCAAGGAGGAGCGCAACTACTGCTAACGGAAATCGATAACATATATAAAACTGAAACAGCAGCTGAATTAGAAACTCAAAAAAGTGCGCTTGAATTACTTTTGACTCCAACAGAGCTTAAGAAATTCACCGAAAGTCTTAATTCAATCTCCTCGCGAGCTGCTCTGCCAACGCAGTGGCAGTCAGAAATAAAATCCAAATACGACAATTTTTTAGCGGCTGAAACCCAAATCCGGTCGGATCTTTCAAAAATAGAGATTTCACTTCGCGATCTGCGCGGTCAAATTGCCCAAGGTGCTCAGGCCTCCCTCGCCCTTTACTATAAGTTGCTAGAAGAATTTCAGGAAACTAGCGAGTGTATATTGAGCAAATGCAGAATCCTACGCGCCAAGATTGCTGATCCAAAAAAAGAACTAATGGATCCCGCATTCATAGTAAAATTGAAATCTTTTCTGGAGGAAGGAACGTCACTTAGCATTGGATACAATGAAATCAAAATTGAACTGGACGAAATCGTTCAAAAGTTCAATCCCTATTTCCAAAATCCAATGGCCAAAATTTTTGTCGACGAACTTGAACTGCTCCGCGCAAAAATTGTAAACAGTTTTTTAGACGCATCCTTTGGATTCGTGAGACCATTCGTCACAGTTGAAATGCCGCCCAATCTCCGTGAAGCTTATGATAATGTGTTAAACTTTGTCACCTCCGTCGACACTGCCATCAATGAAAATGCACTCAACATCAAGAATGCAATCCTTACTTATCGATCCAAGATCGGTTATGCGATCAATCAAATTGATGACGAGGTCGACGACTTCATTAACGAGGAATTGTCGGCCTTGGAAACCGATTTCATAGTCTTGAGTGGCGTCTTAAAAGAAAAATCGATTCCCATTATAGTAGGTGGCATCGAATTGCAAAAGAAGGTTATTGATTTTTTTCATCAGTATGCAAGTATCCCAGAACTTAAGCAAGCCTCCGTATACATTCCGGCTGTCTGCAAACTTGTCAACGAAGAAGTAGCGGTAGGAATTAACTATGCAAAGGATTATGTGACTAACCAGGTCGATCTTTACAAGCTCGAAACTAAAAAGAATGTATCTCGAGTATTCGCTGAAATCAAAGATTCATCGAGAGCGAAAATCGAGGGCAAAATAAGAAACATCTCCGAAGAGCTGGGTGGGATAATAAACCCGGAGTTGCCTACTGAGTTGCTATCCTACTTACGCGATCCCAAGAAAATTGCCGACGAACTCATCCCCCCGGACGCAAAGGATGCTCTGAAAGATGCTATGCGTGGACTCGAACAAATTAAAAATGATGTTAAGCAGGCTCGCGACGCATTGAAGAATGTCGAACATTTGGCCAGAGAAAAAGCGGAAGAACTGGAGAAGGAATATCGTGACAAACTTAAAACATACAAAGATAAGGTACGATCCCTGCCATTAGTTGACGACTTGGTACTAATTGGGCAGCAGGCTAAGGAGCAATGGAACGACATCCGTTCATTTAGTCCAGAAACATATTTTAAATCGCTTGAGGCAAAACTTTTCGGAAGCATAACCCTCAAAGACATTCTCGGATTGGATTTCGAATTACCAAGACTCTCACCCTCCAAAGATGCCATCACCTATAATTTTATAACAAAGAAGCTTAAAAGTAAGGACTTTGGATTATTCGCTTTCACCACCGACACAGCAACCCAACTCCAGGTTTATTTGAATAAAAACATTAAAGACCGATCGTATGAGTCGTTCGTAAAACTGACTGCTTTTCGCTTGGCAATAAAACTGGCGTCGGAGCCCATCCTGTCAATAAAGTTTAAAGAATTTGAGATCAAGTCGAATCCGTCCAATCCTAAAAAGGTAAATGTTAAGATCGATAGCGTCTCCTTCGGGGGACCCTTAGATTTTTTTGCAGCGCTAGCCGAAAAAATCAAAATGCCAGGGAGTGGGCTTAGAATTCTTCCGTCATTCAATCAGCTCGAAGTAGGGTATGCTTTTCCAATTCCCGGAATATCCTCGCCCGCTTTCAATTTTACAAATATGTCGTTTGATGTCGCTGTTAGAATCCCGTATGCCAATGCGACGTCAGTCAAAGCAATGCTGTTCGACGTCGGAATAAATCGTGCTAATAATAAGTTTCTAATTTCCGCTGGCATATTCGGCGGACGCGGGCATTTCACGATGACGGCTTCTCCGCATAGCTTAGAGAAAATAGATGCTGCCATCGAATTCGGTGGCTACATCGGGATAAACTTAGGTATAGCTTCGGGATATGTATTTCTCTTCGCAGGTATTCGCTTGATCTATGAACGCTCGGGTGATCTTACGCTAGTCGGTTATGTTATCTGCCAGGGGGGCGTAACTGTTTTCGGTTTCATCTCAATTTACCTGACTGTCGAGTTAGCGATGACCTATCGCCGTGTAGATGGTCAGGCTGCTTTGTACGGGTCTGCTTCACTTACGTACTCTATCAAGATCGGTTTCTTCAGAACATCTTTCGGCATTAGTTTCAGTAAGCAAATCATGGGCGCAAAAGGTGTGGCGCCACCGCAAGACAGCCAAGCTTCAATCTTGCAGATCAATTCAGAAAGCCCTTATGCATCGACCAAGGACGAACCCGCTGAGTATTTAATCATCGAAGACGATGATCCAGTCAAATCAACGACAGAAGTAGAACAAGAAAAGAGCAATTCATTTGCTACAACCTTCTCGCCCAAGCTATGGGAAGAATATTGCTGCACCTTTGACCTCCACCAATAAACCTCAACAACCCACATCATGGCCAAAAACACGACCATCATCTGCACGATTACCCCGAAGCGTGTCGACGAAACCCACGCATATTTTTCGGTTTTCCTTTCCCCACGACTACCACAAAATGGTATCCTGAAAGACTATTTTGAAATCGCGCGTTGGTACGATTTCATTGAATTTTTTAAATCCCATGCAAACCTCAAAGCATCCTTCTGTTGCATTTCCTACAATCAAGGAACCAGGGAATATCGAACGGTGGTCAAAGACAAAGATTACCTTGATATTGAATTTGACGGATCTATTCTCGAAAGTTTAAAAAAAGCACAGCCGACGGGTGCTACCCGTGGCGACTGTATGGATGATCTGCCAAAATCCTACCCGATCATCGACGACACGAAAGAGCTGTGGACGTGTTTATTTAACGACAATACACCCGTGCGTGGTTGGGAGTTCGATGAGGGCGCGCTAAAAGAAAAATCACTCCGAGTGTATAATTCCAAGACTCATGGAGCAGGTACAACATTCACGCAAGAACAATGTCTTCCAGAGGCACCTCCAATTCAAATTATTCCGGAAGTAAGCCACGCTACTGCGGAAGAGGATATTAGTGAGAATCGAATGGAGGAAGATGAGATTATCCTGCGTAACAAAGAGAATCAAGAATTTCATAAGAGGATGTCAATTTTAGCAACCTATCCTCATCTTCTCCGGGCAACTGGATGGATCTTGGACTTCAAAATAGCGCTCGGCCCAGATGGCTACTGTAAGGAAGATAACAAGTGCGACAACGAAGGTCCAGCGCTTTGTAAAAATAACCTAATCAAAATTACAGGAATAGATAACCTACCCAAAAATCTAGAAACCGATAAATGGAAGAACTTTATCGATGAGATCGACTTCAAAACCCCATGGACATATTTTCATTTCAATAAAGGCTCAAAACAATTCTCGATTAAATATTCCGAGATGCTTAGTCAGAACTATTTCATAGTTGAAAATGGATACATACACGCCGCTGGACCCATGGTTAATGGTAAACCCTTTTATGAAATCGTATCGGAGCAATTTAATCGCGCAAAAAGCCTAAAGAAAATGGCTAACCGTTTGCCAGACAACCCCGAAGTGACTACGCGCAATTATGCTGCACTCAGTGACTTGTTGAATCCGGCGCCTGCAATCGCTGACGATAACGGAACCTCAGAAGGACTCACCCTTCGACTTAAGAATCTCCTAGCGCCAAACGATCCTCCTGGTCAAGTCACAATTGATGAACAAAATAATAAACCTATTAAAATCAATACCTACGACAATGCTTCGTCCAACATAGATGACTACGTAATTTTTGGCCATCACCTTGACAGTGGTTATGTGATCGAAGTGAGTAACCTAGGGAAGAATAATTTCAAATCGCTGTCAGAGCGCATTGCCACATATACGGTAGACAGAAGTAAAAAAACCTCATCCGATAAACGCGAAACTATTCTCAAGGACTATAAAGATGAAGGCTGGATTAGCGAAGTTGCCGTTGCTGGTAAATCAGGAAAGTTATATATCAATGAAGAAATATGTCGATGGAATAACTGGAGCCTTGTTTGCCCGCAAATCGGCAATCATGTTCAAGATGAAAAAATAAAAGAAGGCTTTTGGGAATATAACGACCTTGAGCTAATCGATAACAGGCCCCCAGTAGGTTCACTATTGCCGCTACGCTTTGGTCGAGGTTACACATTTCGAATTCGGGTGGTCGACATCTGTGGTAACACTGTTAAAATGAAAACGGAGGGTAGTCATCCTGAACTGGACATTAATACGAAGAAACCATATAGACGTATTGAACGCGTAGGTCCGGTACAATTCTATTTCTGTGATAGGGCATACCATAAAGCAATAAAATTTGATTCTGAGAATCCCCGCGAGCACATATCAGAAGTTTATTGTATCAAGGATCGGTATTTAGGAGAAAGTGCAGACGTGATGATCATCCGGTCCAGTGGTGAAATGATGGATACCAAAATTATTGATACACGAACGACCCGCTATACACGTGCGACATCTGAACGCAGTATTTCACCGCCCCGAATATCGGTTCATTTTGCTGAAATCCATGGTGAGTTCGATTCGCTATTACACAACAAGCATTTACGCCGCGAAATATATACACGCGCTGCATACGAAGCGCCAAAGAATTATAAAATCGAACATTTTCAGATGGGCGACAAGATTCCATTTATAACAGATCCCGTGTACAGCAAAGTTCGAATGACGATGAAAATATTGAACAGGCTGGAAGATGGTGAGCTCGTTTGGGAGCCGGAATGTTATGGAGACGGGGCCGACCTTGGAACCGCTAGTGCCACGCTTGAATTTGAACCCAATTACCTTGATCAAACTTTCAAACGTATAGTGCTCGAATGCAAGGACAAATATTTGAATTCAATTCATCGACATCCAACAACTCACCCAGAATACGATGCGCATACCGTCAACGTAAACCTCAGGCCAGGTACGATCGGTGAAGTATCAATAACAGTTTCTGTCGATCACCTTAAGGATGCCTACAAGGACATTTTTTGCGACACTACAAACGCGCTGAAGACTATCAAAAAAATATTTGCTATACATGCAGTAAAAAGGCCGATTTTATATTGCCCCGATCTAAGGAAACTTAAACTACAAGTTCTTGACCGGTTACCCTTAACCAAAGTCGTTAATCCACATGCGTATCCTGGAATAGACATTTCGACACGGGGCGATAGAAAATATGAAGGCGACCTTAACGTCGACGTTCTTTTTAAAGTACCCGATGAAAGCGTAGTATTTCCTTTCTCTTCCTCTTCAGAAATTGTTCTAACCATGAAGTACACAGACTTCGTGATCAATCTTAATAGTGAAAAAGGTTATGACCCAGTTGAAATTATCAAAGTCAAAACTTTCAAAAATCTCAGGGAAGCAAATTTCGAAATTGCCAGAAATGAGCCCGTTCAAAGTCGCATAGTCACGCCGCCACCGCCGCTATCGCCTCTGAAGTATGGTGGGGAGCGAGTGAAATCATTTATGGAGAGCCCGCTGCTCGGCCAAGACCGTTGGTTATCTCATTCATTTAACGACACAAAGTTTCGAGAAGTCACCTACAAACTAGAGGGTCATTCCAGATTCAGGCAATTCTTCCCTGAAAAAGAAGATGCAGAACATTTCATTTATCGAAGGGAATTGGAGCAAAAACAGATTGTGAAGAACTCCAAAAAACTTAAAGCACCTGTCGTCCATTCCATTGTTCCGTTGCTCCATTGGAACCTTGAAAAGGGAAGCCCAAGTAGACTAACCCGTACCAACCAAAATTTTAGGATATATCTTGAAGGCTCTTGGTATGAATCTGGTGCCGAAGAAAAACTAGCAGTGATGTTTATTCCTGATGCCCTTACCATAGGTGAAGACCTCGAAGGATTCGTTTCATCAATTGGAAGGGACCCTGCATTTGAATCCAAGCCATCTGTAGGTTTGAAGAAAACGTTTTTCACGCAATCGGTTTTCACGCAAGTTGACGCACCCCTGCTAAATTTTGATCCTAGGAAAGAATCAGATATTGACACACGTCCTGGTGTAAAAGTAACAGCGGCACTCTTCGATGTCCACTTCGACTCAACCAAGAAACTGTTCTTCGCGGATCTAGAAATCAAAGCTAATCAAACCGATGACATGTACATGCCATTTTTGAAACTCGCGCTATGTAAATACCAGGAACATTCTATAACGCTAAAAGATCGTTACGATTTTAGATTTTCCAAGGTGGCCATGGCTCCACAAGTTCAGATATTCCCAGACCGCAGTATCATTTGGAACACGAAGGATGGAGCACTTACTGTAAGCGGTAAGTCTAAAAACATTCCGGCGAATCAATTCTATGTTAGAACTGTGCGACGAAACAAAGATTCCGTTACTCCCTTGATCCTGAACTTTGTTGCCCAAAGTACCGAACAAAATGTCCGGCCGGTAGATTTGATCAATGAAGCAATGGTAACCATCGTTCCTGATGGAGAAGATGCTATTTATCTCGAAGAGTACGAAACCTACCATGCACTCAACAAAGATGGAGAGGAATTCACCACCAACGAAAGTGATCCAGTGAATGATATTAGAAAGCGTCTGGTACTTACATGCAATCTCCTTGAAATGATCTAAAATAAAACACTAACCAATATGAAAAACCTAATTTTACTAGTATGCATTTTTGCATGCCATTTGGCTCAAGGTCAAAATGTGCAGTTTTCAAAGACATCGTATCACATCAACGAAAAAGTTGAGATAGCCGATGTGACAGACGTCGCCATTGATAACAATACGACAACCTCCAGCTCTCTTTTTAAAACGTTGACATTCACGATTCAAAAGCAAGCAGCACTCAATTTGTGCTGGGCTGCTGTCGCTTCCAGTGTTTCAAAATTTTACGATCCTTCCTCTACCTTCACACAGTGCAAACTTGCAAACCAAGCATTCAAAAGGGATGACTGTTGTACGGACCTAACAAAATGTGACGCTCCATTTTCTTTAGATGAACCCCTAAAATATACCGGGAATTTTGTAAGCATGCATGGAGGGGCACCTTCGTTTGATTTGATAAAGCAGCAGATAACAAATGGACGGTTAGTATGTGTAAGAATAGAATGGAGGTCTGGCGATGGGCATTTCGTTGTCATTCATGGGTTTCACGATAATGGAACGATCGACGTGCAAGACCCATGGCCCGAGCGAAATCCTGGTACAATAACTCTCTTAGAGCTTGAGTTGTTTTATAAAGATCTAGGGGCAATAACGGACTATTATCTAACCAAACCTCAATTCTAATCCTCACAGTATTCTCCAGATTCAACATCATCAATATTGTTTAAATACACGATGTTTGTGACAGGCGCGTCTGTTATCAGCTCGCCCTATCTTTTTTACTCTAAATGATTGCAAACTCGGGGTACTTTCTTGCTTTCTGATGAATCATGGTTATAATTTTAGTGGCTTATACGTTTCTTACTCATTTAGATTGAATGAAATTTTACATGGGCGTCACTGATAACAATTGGTTTAGATACCTGAGCCAAATCAATCCAGAGGATATCAACTTTTGGCAGCCTTAGTGGATCTGTAAGTTTTAAAGTACTAACTCCAGGAGCGCCTTTCCTTTTTAAACTCAAAAGTCCAATGAATGCTATCGCTGGAGTGGGATTCTTCTCAAGCCATACATTTTTGCCAATTAGTGTTGCGTGGGAAACTTTCGGTAATCGAAACGGATGTGAAACGTACTTCGAACTGAAGCAGATGATTATGAACTTATCGGAAGGATAAGTCTCATAATCCAACCATTGGCTGCTTGTCCTAACGAATCCTATATTTTTTAGCGAACAAGATTCATTTGATGTTGTAAGAAGCCATGATGACTTTGTTCTCTATATAAAGTCAAATGGCCTTCCCGACTTTATAAGCTTTGACAACGATCTTGGCTTGATGCAAACGAGGAAGTTGCTCCCGATGGCTATACATGCGCAAAGTGGCTCGTGCATGAGTCTGGTTTAGATCTGACAAATCTTCAGTTTTGGGTTCATTCAGCGAATCCGATCGCCGCAAGAACAAATACTAGATTTGTTGACCAATTATATTAACCATCTCACACAATAGTTACGACTCATTATCTAATTAAAGCGATATCGATCTCCTTAGGCTGCATTTTGATAGCATTAATATTTTTCTATATTTGTATAGAGCCCATCCCAGCATTCTTGATAAGGAATTCTGAGATGGGCTTTTTTCATAAATATTCGTACCGCACGCGTAAACTACACATTAGATGTATTCAAATTTTATACGAATAACTTTAATCCTTTTAGGCTTTTCCCCGATCCTATTCACGGCGTGGCTTATTAATGTTATTCATAACTGGAATTTTTTTGACATTTACTTCCACCTTAATTCACTTGCTGCTACGCTTGAAGGGCTTAAAGAGATTATTAAGAATCATTACCTTATTCTTGTTTTCATTATAATGGTCATTGTTTCTCGAAGTCTTATTAAAAATGCGACATCGACGCTAAGCGTTGGTGCATTTGATGTTAAACAAATTAAACCTGCTGACAGTAACTTCCTTACACTTCTTTTTAGCATCCTTCTCCCACTTTTCAAAATTCCGTTCAAAGGATTAAACGACATGATTTTCTTAACAGGGTTCTTTATTATTTCACTCATATATGCGTTGATCGTAAACGACTCTTACCATTTCAATTTAGTTTTTCGAGTCATCCTCGGGTATAGAAATTATGAAGTGCAGAGTAAAAAGGAGGTGACCTACCTTGTTCTATCAAAAACTATTCTAATCAACCAAAACCAGTTTACTCGATATGTAGCTTTAACAAATCATATGCTAATAAATGTCACCTAAGAAAACAACAACCCAAAAGACAGTTAATAATTTCTACGCAATTATTGATACCGGCGCTGTAAGAAGGATAAACCTGACTCAAGACGTATCAGCGTCGATCAAAGAAGTGTTTGTCTCGGCCGGTGTGCGATTAACTAATAGTGAGTTAGACGAGGTGAAGTTTGATGGTAACTACGTAATTGATGAAGGCGAAATACTTTATGTAAAAATGGACTTGAATGCCGCAGTGCTTGAAGTACTAAGTAATGGTATCGGAATTCCTGTCTTGAAATTGAAGACTGAGACAATAAAAACTCTTTTCTGGGTCGAGGACAAAATTTTCTACTTCCAAAATTTTGATAGCAGAAAATTATTAATAAACCGTAACATTATCGTGTATAACAATCAAACATATGACGCACTGAAAGAAGATGCATTTATTGTGGACAATGCCGTCCATGCGATATATGCGGATGGAAAATTCAAATTTCTATCCTATGCAAATGCAAATAAGATATTCAGTCTGTCAGAATTTTATGTTGAAGCGACGAATAGGGATTTGACAAAGTTTTCAACGCATGATAATATTTCGATTATCGATCAACAATGGTTTCTAGATCACTCGAATTCTGTCATTCGAAAGCAGGTGACCTTGTTACAAAAAAGTAAGATACTAGATGGTGCCAACACTAAAACAATAAAAAAGGACGCAAAAGAATTCAACTTGATGATTGAGCTTGACAAGAATAAGAAAATTATTTTTCCAAAAGATATTAAGCACTGCAAGGAAGTACTCGTTTTTCTAAACGAGCAGTTTTACGTTGGATTAATTACGGGGACTAAATATCGCACGAATTCGAAACGAACAATCTAACATTAACGCAAGAGACATCACCAGCTCGTTGGCGGAAAATCCGGAGCAACCTGCTCGAAATATAACTTCTTGATCATATCATCCTCACAAGCGAAAGCTATTACTCATTCACTGACGAGGGTTTGATCTAAACCTTCGGCCATACAAATTCCAGATTATACTTATCCTCAACAAGATTTTGGAATTCGTTCACGCGCTCCAACAATGAAAATGCTATGTGTGGAGGTAGCCGGTAGTTAAGCTTGTACCTCACATCAGAGTATGCCCTTCGTAAAAAGTCAAACATTAGCTGTTCGTCATTCGTGTTGCACGGAAATATGCTTTTTACTTGGGGAAGATAGCAGCCTATTAGGTCAATCAGTTTGGAAAGATTGTGGGTAGTCGGGCGGTATTTCAAATGTGCTTTGATTGAAGCGATACACATTTGCTCCATTGACTGGTGAAGAAGAAAAACTGCTACATCGTGAAGGTGACTGCCCAGCGCATCGGAGGCCATCGCCAGAAAATTTCCTGAGAGATCAAATGAACGCTTACATTCCTGGGCAAGTTTGCTTTGATCTACATCTGCATCAACTGTTTTGATTTTATCCATCTTAATAGGGCTATTCACTGCTAGGTACAAAACATGACCTTCGCGGAACACCCGACAAAAGAAAGGATGAAGTTGCTGTATTGCAGTAAGAACAGATCGTTCACTATGTGACAATACATTTACCGACAAACCATCTGGGAATTCATTCTTAACAAGATCGATGATCTCGTGATCTTTGTAGTGATTAGAGTTGGACTGTACTATCAGCAGGTCATAGTGATGATGTTCTGATGTTGTTGCCTGGAAGCAACTGGTATAATTCACTATCGAAAGAGTATGCCCGAAACACACTACAGCAACGGGAGATATTTCCCTTACGATTCCATCAATGATAGAACGGAATTCCGGTGTGGTGATGTCGGCCAGGCGCATACCTATTTTCTTTTTGTGGCCTTCGGTTTATTCAATGCGATAAGCTCGTTGTACATCTTTACAGCCTGCCTTTCGATGGCCCGAAATTCGGGTTGCATTTGCTTGCTGTGTTTGTCGAGAATTTTTGAATACTGGTTGTAGGTCTTATCGGTGCCATCATCAAGCTCAACATTTTTCAGGATGAGGTGATCGAGGTTGGGTTCAAAATCATAGGGGCCTAAACCGATATGCTCCAGGTCATCAAAGAACCTCCTGCACTTTAGCTGCTGTTCAATGAGGTAGATCGTTACCTGTTCATGACTGGCTAACCTCATCAGGGATATAATACTTTTTGACATGGCTACAGGATTTGATTCTATGAAACCTTGGCTTCCTTCTTAACAGCGTTGAGTTTTTTCCTTTGCTCAAGTAGTTCGTAGTACGCTTTCAAAGCTTGCTTCATGATGGAGTCATTATCAGCATCAATCTTCTTGCTCCTGCGTTCGATAATTTCATAATAGGCATCAAAGGTGGAATCCAATTCATCATCCATATCCAGGCTTCGCAGAATGAGCGTATCGAGGTGCGGCTGGAAGTAGCAGTCATCTAGGCCCATCTGCTGAAGGGTGTTGAAGAACTTGCGGCTTTTGAGCTCTTCTTTGATGAGAAATAATGTCAGTTGCAGATCATTCGGCAACTTTACAAGCGGATAAGGTGAGTTTATAAATTTCATACTATCAAGCATTTATGTTAAAAATGTACCCGTATAAATATGGGGGTAAAAATACCTAAATATTTCTATCTATTAATATTGGTATGTGAAAAAAGTTGATATCACAGAAAAGCAGCTTCAAGTGCTCCGATTGATTTCGGAGGGTCATAGTAGCGAAGAGATTGCTAAAAGTCTTGGAAATAGTAAGAAGACAATTGACGCAATTCGTATTGAAATGCTGAACAGATTTCAAGTAAGAAATGCAGCCCATTTGGTCGCTTATGGATTTAGAAAAAAGTGGCTTAAATGATTTACCTCTTAGTGCGGTTTCATATATTTAGAGCTCTCTCTACTAAGAGAGAATTCGTATGTACACAGCTCATTTCGGATCACTGCCTTTCCCTTCTAAATGTTCATCAAGATAGGAGTATATATATACCTTTAGAAAGATAGTTCACTTTTGTAACCTATACTTTCAAATGCGCTGTAAGTAAAATAGCCCTCTTCTCTAGTCTCGTGACTCCACTAAAGCTGAAAGGATAAGAATTACCTCTTGTTATTTAAGTATCTAAAAACTAATTTCATCGCAGAATTCAAGTTGTTACTACGCTTGAAATTAAAGGTGCGCAATTAGGTGCGTTGATTTTTATCGCTTCTGTTTTAACTGATAATCAATCTTTTACAAAAGATTTACAATCCCTGCCGGATGCGTATAAATTCTATTCGGTAGAAAAAATGCGCTTTCCAAAAAGATCAGAAGGATACTATCCTTTATAACAGCAGAATTCGAATAGAGAACATCCCGGTAAAAGCTTGCGAGTATATAGTAAACGGTAAGAGCGCTATCGAGTGGATTATGGAGCGTTACCAAGTAACGGATACACAAGGAAAGCGGCATAAAAACGACCCAAATGACTGGTTGCGTGAAGTAGAGAAGCCGACTTACATTCTGGATTTGTTGTTAAGCATCATCAATGTAAGTGTGCAGACGGTTGATATTGTGGCGGGATTGCCGAAGGTTAAGTTTGAATAGAGATTTTACAATTCTTATATGAGCTTGAAAAATATCGAAGCGTTTGGTGCATTCAAATCAGGACTAAACAATCCAAGAGAGCTTTCAAATGGTGATTTACTATTTGATTGCCGCGTCAAATTTGTTCTTGGAAATAAGGAATATGAAGAGGATCTCAAATGTAAGCTTGTCATGCAAGGTTATGATGGTGGGGACTGTCTCAATTGAGGAAGAGGGAAATGTGATAACGATTAATAGGTTTCACACTGAATTCAAAAACGAATTTGGAGATTTTGTTTTTGATCCAGTCACGAACACTTTATCAATTGAGAACAAGTCGCCTAAGTTGGGAAGGTATAAAGTTTTCTTCACTCAATTGTTGAGACGGTAGAATTGTCGGCAGGGTTTTTCGAAGTTTCAAGTTTTAGAACCTACTACACCACTTTCATCAGTATGGAACTCTTGTACTTATATGTTGATGCGTATCGAAATTTTAAAAGCGAAGGCTTTAACTTCAGTAATGAATTTCTATTCACAACTTCGATTGAAGATCAAGAAGTAAGCATCTCGGTAGACCAAAAGAAATTTGCTCTTCAGAATTTCTTTGTTAATAAGCACATCTTAAATGTCACGGCCATAATTGGCCAAAATGGAACTGGAAAATCTAACATACTGGAATTTATTAGAGATGAGCTTGCGTTTGGCCAGGGGATAAAGAGTCGATGTATTGTTGCAATCAAAGACCATGATGACAACAAAAATCCACTAAAAATATATTTTGTAAACGGATTGAAATTGCCACTGATTGATCGAACTAATGTTTTCAAGACGTTTGAAATTGATCATAATTCAGAGGAGTCAAAGCTTGGTACATTAAGTTTTTACCCGGACATCCGAGCCTTCTATAATTGTTCCGTGATTTATTACTCAAATATTTTTGATCTAAGGTATTCATCAAAGCTACAACCTCCACTCGAAGAAGCCGTGACGGAGGACACTGAAAACAGATTCAATAATATATCTACACTTGCAATTTTAGATAAGGACCATGAAAATTATGCTTCTGAATTCAAAGCCACCATTGACAAGACCGATGCATATAAGGTAAGGGAACTCGGTAGGAATATCCAATTCATTACGACCGAGAATCGATCACAACTAGACTTTAAACTTCCGAATGAATTAGTGGTGACGATCTTAGAGGAAGATAAAAATGTAATGAAGCGTGTCGAATCGAGCGCACAGCGCTTACTGGAATTCTTAGATAGTCAGGCAAGTGAGTTTTCGATTTCCAACGAATCAGGGCAAGTTTTTATCAACCGAATTTGTCGTGCCATTTTGTTCAATTATTTTAAGAATAATTTAGATTTTCCTCGCTTTCAATCCGAGGGCGAGTACTTAAGATCAATCGCTGGGAATAGCTTTATGGAATTCTTCTTCAATTTCTTCAGGGAGATTTTGAAGGATCGTGAAGGCGACAAAGCCTATACTTTTATACAGAGTTCCATTGATCTCGTTGACTTCTTGTTTAAGTACCTTGTTCGGAGACACACCGCATTCCATCCAACAGACGATGGAGGAGCCTTAGTTCTTAATGTTACCTTTGAGGGCAAAGACGACATCGGTAAATTCCTGAATCTATACATAAACGCACGTCCTTTTTCTGATTTTTTAACATTCTACTGGAGAGGATTAAGTTCGGGTGAGCAATCCATGCTCACCCTTTTTTCCCGATTTCACTCGCTCTCCGACAGTCAGGCCCCGCATAACTTAAGACTTAAGGATCACTTGCTCATATTAATCGATGAAGGAGATGTCTATTTTCATCCGGAGTGGCAAAGGAAGTATTTGGAGCTTTTGATTTCGTTTCTACCAAAGAACTTTGGCAAGAGGAAGATTCAATTAATCTTAACATCAAACACACCATATCTAGCTTCTGATCTACCAAAGTCAAACATTTTATTTCTTAGAAAGGACAAGCTCAATCAAGAAGACGGAGTTCAGTATCAAATTGCCCAGAACCCAGATAACGATAGAAAAGAAACATTTGCATCAAACATTCACACGTTACTTTCAAATAGCTTTTATCTAGAAAATGGCCTCGTTGGTAGCTTTGCAGAGAAAAAGATCAATGAAGTGATCGGTTTCATTAAGAATAAAAATCGGGACATCTCCAAGTTGCAGTCAATGAAAAACATAATTGAAATAATCGGAGAACCAGTCATCAAAAATCGTTTGAAAGAGCTATGGATAAGAGAGTTTGGTGTTGATGAGGAAATTGAAGAGTTAGAGAAGAAGATTAATGAATTGAAGCTTATGAAGAAAAAAAGGCCGAGTAAATGATAACAATTGGAAAGAGCCTAACTGAACTGGATAAACTTGCTAAGCAGCACTTCAGGCTATTGAAGGGTAATCCATTTAGTATCGAGAATGCTCTCGCAGCAAAGTTAGCTTCTGGACTGCCCCCAACGGAGATGGCCTTCTACAATGAAGTCCACATTAGACTCAGAGATATTATCACAAAAAAGCCCAGTGAATTAGAGAATCATCGAACTATTCTTTCACCCCTTTATGAGGCAATTCTTACGGCAAGAACAGTAGGTATACCGCCAAAGCAAGTGAAGGCTGTTCGAAAGATTCTTAATAGTGAGATAATGAGAATATTTGATTATGATAAATTTTCCAGAAGTAAGCATGCCTACGATTTAGCAGAAAAGTTAGGTGCAAATGTATGCTTATATTGTAATAGGCAGTACACATTCACGCTCAAAGGGAAAACGGACAAGACAAGACCACAATTCGATCATTTTTATGATAAAGGTACTAACCCTTACTTCGCTGTTTCTTTCTATAACCTAGTTCCCAGCTGTTCAATTTGCAATTCGAACCTTAAAGGATCAGATGTTTTTAATATAGCTGATAACTTCCATCCTTATATTGATAATTGTGATGATGTAATGAGTTTCAGAATTGATGTTACGGCTGTTGATTTCATACACGGAAAAAAGAAGAGTTTCAATATTCTTTTAGAAGAGGAAGACTCAACTGTTGACACGGTGCTTTATGGTAGAGCCCAAAAGAATGCGGAAACATTTCGAATTATTGATTTAAGTAATATGCACAAAGATTACGTTGTTGAATTAATCAGAAAGTCATATTACTATAATGAAGAGAAGTTGAGACAGCTTAAGGAGTTTGGAACAAAAGCAGGAAATCCTCTTTTTAGTTCAAATGAAGAAGTGCTTGAGTTTGTCATAGGTAACTACATCCGTCAAGACAAATTAGGTGATCGAGTATTAGCAAAACTGACCAAGGACATTGCGAAACAGTTGGGTTTATTTGATCTTTTAAAAAATTTGTAATTAATAATTGCGTTTGTGACGGCGCATTTGATTTCAAATATCAAGAATTAGGAAAGGTATGTTAAAGGATGTTTTGTGTGCAGACCTTGACGTAGTGTTCTGTGGAAGGGCGAGGCTTCGGCCAGTTTAGTAAACTATGGCCGGCAGAATCAAACCTTTGGTATAACCAAGATTTTTGTTTTGCCATCAACTTCAGGAAGTGCAAGAAAATATTGGAATGAGTCATACTGGTTTGATCTCAAGAATTTACTAGCGCACGGTATGTAGTTGTTAATGTTTAATTAGTCAGTGGTAAAGCAAAAATTATGATTTCGGAAATCAGCTTGTTGAGAAACATCGGACAGTTTGATTTCAATATCTCCAGGTCCAAGAATTCCTTTGACTAAACTCACATTATTCAATGCGGAAAATGGACGCGGAAAAACTACATTTTCTGCCATACTCCGGTCGCTAGCTCAGAATAACCCCACGCTAGTAATAAAACGTCAAAGGCTTGGCTCAAATAATCCTCCTCACGTTGTACTTCAGATTGGCAATCGATCTTATAACTTTCAAAACAATTCCTGGTCAGCTAGTTTTCAAGATGTCGCGGTGTTTGATGATAGTTTTGTTACTGAAAATGTTTGCTTAGGACTTGAGATTTCGAAGCAGAACAAGCAGAAGCTTCACGAACTCATTTTGGGTGCAAGCGGTATTGCCCTAAATAGTCAGTTACAAACTCATGTGGCAAGAATAGAAGAGCACAATCGCTCATTGAGGGAAAAGGAAGCGGCCATCCCGGCCTCCGCGCGTGGAAATTATTCAATAGATGCTTTCTGTGCGTTACAACCAATTCTGGATATTACATCTCGACAGCTGATGTGACAAAGCAACGTGAAGTGGCAGTTGCATTACGACCAGTCCTTGAAGCATACTTTAGGGTTGCATATTCAGAAGTATTTCCTCCAGGCACACTACTAGGCCCATTTCACGGCAGGTGTGTTACCGCGTTGTCAAATGGCTCGACTATATTAACTCAGGCCGACTTGACTGAGCTAGCTCGTCTAAAGGATTATTCCAACAAATTCCATCATGATACTAATCCAGCCTATGCTACTGAGCTAATCAATGATCAGGAGTTACTTGATCATTGCCTTCGTACTATTGCCTTTACTCGAAGGAATTGAGAGTACGTTTCAAATTCAAGCAATTCTCCCTATCTTCACCCCCACATTACGAATTGAACTAAGTGAATCTATTTGTAAAGGTGGGAATTCGGGAAAGAGAATACCTATCGGTTACAAAAAATTGACATCCAACGAGTAGGCGAAGAGTTCAGACTCCCTCCTCAATTCATTGATTAAATACCTTTACCCCTTCTCCTGCGCACTTTGCTAAGCTCTGTAATATCCGACTGATCGGTTTTACGATTGACAGTACGCTTATTTGCTATCAAATCATCGTAAGAAAGTATGCGAAGAGTAACGCCTCCGATGTCAATGATTTCAGCCTTCGAATTACAACTTAAAAATGAATCTAAGCCTTCCATTATGGGAAGAAAATCTGTATGAAAATCTTCATGAGGAATTTTTAAGAACGTTCGCTTCTTGTCAAAAATTAACTCCTTTAGATCCGTCGTATCAACTTGCAATTCGTCAAGCGCTTGAACAAGGTTATGGTAATTCTCAGCCGTTGGGTTATACCAAAAATCAAGATCTGCTTTCAGGTTCGGGTTCACCTGACCTATTCCAGAAGGGCGATTAAAGCCGTAGTGACTAACTGCTGCTCCACCGACCACAAGATACTCTACGTGGTGTGAGTTGAGAACGCTGCATACCTTGATAAGATATTGCTTTAACTCCTCACCGATCATTGTTTATTGTGTATTTAGAGATTTCTTCGCTGAACCTTTTTTTTCGGAATGAGAAAAAATGTTCATCAAAGCTTTTGAAGCAGCCTCACGTTTTTTTTTCGGAACAGCGGCCATTAGCTCTCTCTCTAGCGCCTCCTTTTCCTCGATTCTATGGTATACAATTGCTTTAATCATCAGACAATCAAACGAGCCATTTAGCTCAATAGTTTTTCAAATTTCGCGCTTTTAGGCGACAAATACAATCCACGCTTGCTTACCATGATTGCTGAAAGATGGCTTAGTATAGTTACTCGTTGACCAAATCCAAAATATCCTTAATGCTTGCTATATAGTCTTAAAAGCACTTGAACGATTCAAAAACAACCTATATATTTACCGTCATACGGTTTGGATCGATTTGATCCGATTTGAACAGGCGGAAATTCGATACCTATAGATATAGTATAACGAATATCCCTGAGAGCGAGAATGATATATAGTAAGTTTTGTTCTCTGCGGCTCCACACGATACAAAGAAAATATGAAAGCCCGAATCTGGATGGTTCGGGCTTTTTGTTTTCAGCTACTCTATCGGAAAGTATATCATCCAGGTATACCGATAAATCCCCATTGAAATACTATCTCAATACAGGATCGCAATCTTAGAAGTCGGCGATGCTCAATTGAACACTATGCGCATTTAGGATTTTCGAACCTTCAAATCCGCTAGCAAATTATTATACTTCATCTGTGCTATGAGAAGCGCCTCATAATAATACTTAACGTTCGCGCTAAGAAAGTTTAGCCGATTCCAAAACTCAATTCCTTTATCGGAAGGAACAGCAGCAAAATCAAAACGTTCAACATTATATTGAGAAATGAATGTATTTCTGAATAATTCAATATTAGATTGATACCGCGCATGCAAGTCACGAAGTTTCTGATTTACCTCTTCAACATCCTTGATTGATTTCAGTTTTCTCATATCGATCAATTTCATATCTCCACTAAATAACATAGATTGATATGTGGAAGTCGTTGGCTCGAATACATTATAGCAGAAGTAAGTGCAATAAATGTTAGCATTTGCTTTTTTATGGTTCATGACATATAGATCATTGAGTAATATTGTTAAGCTATCATGCTGAACTCCTACGACCTCGATGGCATCAATAATATTTGCACTGTCTTTTTTAACATCATTGCGTAGGTGATCTAATATTGTTGCCTGATATTTTTCTTCCTTCTTTTGCTCCGCCCAACTGCTTATAAAGAATGCTGACAAAACACTAAGAAATACCATAGTGGATTCTGTAATCAGATGGAGAATGCGGTCTTTCATAATAATTAAATTGTTTACATGAAATACAAATAAAGGGCTGCAGATTACCGCAGCCCCCTCTATGAATATATAGCCCTATTTATTAAACAACTTGATCACTTTACGACCGGATCTTGTTTTTACTTCCAGTAGGTATAATCCACTGGACATACTCTCTACCGGAAGATCAAGAGGTATAACAGAGGTGTCATCTGCCTGTAACTGTATTTCCTTAACGGTCTTTCCTGTGCTGCCTGATACTTTTAATACAATGGAACCACTTTGTGGATTCCTGAAATGAATAAAGGTAGTGCTGGCAATCGGATTCGGATAAGCATATACCGAGCTGTTACTATATAATTCGATCTCAGAAGCTATTTTCTCATTGTGATTACCACCAGCTATACGTGCACCTGCTCCTGATAATCTTACGATCTCTATACCATTTACCTGTGGATTATTGACGTTGCGCACAAATTCAAGATCAAGTGTACCATCGGTTACTGTAACATCGGCTTCACGCTTCAACGCAGCCATGCCGGCTTCTGCATATATATCTACATTGTCAAAGGCAAGCATACCTTCTGCGTTTACATCGAATATACGTTGTCCTGCTCCATTTACTGCACCGGTGCCGCCCTTCTCAGCAAAGAATAGTTTTACTTTGAACGATCCGTTGCCCGTAGGGAAATGCCAGATCATTGGCCCTACCGTTGTAGCATACCGGTTTCCACCAAATATATTGTTGGGTGCTCCTGTTGTATTTGTACCTGTCCAGGTATTGCTGCCAGTAGTATAAGTAGCGCGGGTTATATCCAGATAAGGAGAACGTCTGGTTGGATCCGTTCCCTCTTTATCCAGACCCCAGTTTAATTCCGGATCAGTAATTTCTAAACCTCCATTGTTGACACGGAATACTACAACAGGTTGCTGCTGCGCAGTTACGGTTACAACAGCGTCATCGTAAGATAAACCGCCACGTGTATCCGTTACGGTCAACCGGAAAGTATATATACCTTGCAAAAGCCCACTGGCGGATAGCGTTGCAGTAGTAACGTCACTTAGGGTTGCTCCCGCTGGCCCACTTACCTGCGTCCATATATAGGCGCCTATAGCATCATCTGCATCAGTAGCTGTACCATTTAATATTGTTGAGTTTGTCGGAAGTGTGATGAATTGATCTGCTCCTGCATTGACAACCGGAGGTTCGTTAACAAGTACTTGTACATCGTCTGACGCTGTTGCATTCAAATTATCTTTTACCGTGATGCGGAATATATAGTTACCAGCCACCAGATTCGATACAGTCAACGATGCTGTGGTTCCTCCTGACATGGTAACAGAAGGCCCACTTACTTTTTCCCAGAGATATTCCGTTATGGTGCCATCACCGTCGGTAGCGTTTGCCGTTAGGGTTGTTGAGTTAGCCGGCAAATGGATGTTTACATCTGCGCCTGCATTAACGGTGGGCAATGCATTCGTGGCTGTTACGGTTACCTGCACCTGATCAGTAGCGACAGCATTGTTATTGTCGGTTACCTTCACTTCAAATATATAGGTACCGAGCACGAGTTGTGAGAGATTAGCTATAGCCTTCGTAGAATTTGAAATCGTTACAGAAGGTCCGCTAACCTTACTCCAGAGATATGATTTTATAGAACCACCTGGATTCGGATCAGAAGCAGTAGCCGTTAACGTAGTAGTGTTAGCAGGAAGACTAACAACCTGGTCTGCTCCTGCATTCACTACCGGCAGTTGATTCACTACCAATGTAACATCATCATACGCATGTTGTCCTTTGTCATTTACGGCCAACAGAATGAACGCGTGCGTACCCGGCTGCAAATTCGATAGTTTTAAATTGGCCGTTGTGAAATCTTTGAAGTCCACAAGGGTAAGTGTACCTCCGTTTTTCTTATACCAGTAATAGGATGTAATGACATCTCCTGCATCGGGATCAGACGCAGTGGCGGTTAATGTAGTATAATTTAACGGCCAGGTTATAATCTGATCCGAACCACTAACAGTAGGCGGATTGTTTACGGTTGGCGTGTTCAGCGACAGAAACCATTCATATAGGTTTGGATTATATACCGAGTGGTCCGTGCGATAAGCGCGCTCATATGTTTTATTGTGGTCAGACCCAGGGTCGATTGTAAATATAGGGGCCGGGTCGGCTTTGAGCTTCACCATAGCATCCACCGGTATCTTACCATCAGACAAAGGAATCGCGGTGTCCTGATCGCCATGTATAGCCCATACGCGAATGTTGTTGGCTTCCGCTGCCGTACCATAGGATGAGCTTCCATTGGCAGCCACCGGTACCATGGCACTGAACAACGTTTCTCCTGCAGTCGTTTCATATCCCGCCGTCCAGCTTCCGCGACCGCCCATACTTAAGCCGGTAACATATAGTCTGTTCGGATCAATCTTATAGTGCGACTTCGCCCAGCGTGCAAAGGGTGCACCTACACCTACAAAATCCCATTGATTGGTTTGAGGTGAAAGAACAATAAAACATTCGTTTACTCCGCCAACTGTAAAGCACATGTCATGACCGTTCTTGATCATCTTTGGAGGACCATTTCCTACAAGCTTTTGCAAGTCGGCAGATGTACCCGTTCCCCTTTCTCCAGACCCATGCAGAAATATAATAGCAGGGTAAAGTTGTGGGGAGGTAGAGTCATAACCAGCCGGGAGATACTCCAGGTAGCCACCATTTGTCCATTGCTTTGGAACTTGCCGGCTGGAGGGCTGCGCAACCAGACGAACTGTGATAATACAAGTGAAAAGTAAAATGAGGGCGATCATTTTTTGATTCATACATCGAGGGGTTAAGTGTATATTAAGTTTAAAAGAATGTCTGCTATTCGGTGAGTATAACTAATTAACTGGGCTACGAAGATAAGATGATGACGATATTTTCAAAGATATATACCCTAAAAAAATTCCGTCATTTATCAGATATAGACTAAGTTACTATCAAAATATTTACATTTAGACAATAAATATTCTGATAGATGCTGCCTGGAAGACAAGAACTTGCTCTGCGTCATGCAAAGCTTTCTAATGAGAATTGATAGAGATTGCTTGCAATAAAAAAGACTATACACCAGATGCTCTATTGGCGGTTGAGGCCGAGATAAACAAACGCCAAATATCTGTTCAGGAGGTAAATCGATTCATTGGCAAAAGAAAGGCGAAGCAAGATATACTTTATAAGAATGTCGACACTCCTCTTACACTGTGGGAAAAGATATTGTTCTCTATGGCGTTGGTTCATGCCAGGATTTATCACCATAGCCATTAATTTGAACTATAGTGAGGATGGTTACAGCAGAAAGTTGCGTCAAAGTAAGTTCTTTCGTATAGCCGGCTTTATTTCATTTTTAACTATAGTCTTTTTATTGCTCATCTTCGACTTTGGTAATATCGCCACATTTACCCTCCTGGCTATATTCTTTTTAGTAAGCATCGTCATTGAAAAGGTTACACTCAGCAAGTAGGCTCACCATCTTTCGCACCAATTAGTGATTCGTTACACCAACTATATAACATTTGATTTTTTCATTTGGATAATCAGTTCAAAATCAAGTTTTATGTACAGCCCACATGTTTTAATCGACCTCACCGTGATATACTGTACTGGCTATAATCCAAACTAATTTCTGGCAACAATAGGATTTTCTGTGTAAGAACTCCATAGTTGATCTATACTTCTTCCGGTTTGTTGTTGCCAGATAGCATCCGTGTAAGTTGCTGTGCGCATAGCGCGGTCGAGAATCTTTACTATACCAGGCTTCACCTGTTTTTCCATCCATACCAGGAAGCGTGCCGTTACTCGATAACCATTGCTATAGTGCTGTCCTTCCATATAGGGTGGTAATGCCCATCCCCCACCCGCATTATCAACGCCGTTTACATACCGTACGTAATCAGCAATACCCTCGGTAATCCACCAGGGTCCTGCATCACCAGGATAATTCTGCACGATGTGCATGATCTCGTGCGTCACCACATCTATATCTCCCGGATGACTGCGGAACCACTGTGGATTATAGCGCACATGCGCACCCGAGGCTTCGGCTACTCCAGTATACGCTGTATCAATCTCAAATGTAATTTCCTTTACAGCGTGTGCATTATACCCCTTCACCAATACCGGATATACATCAAAAAACGTTTTGATCATCCGCTCTTTTACTTTCACATCGAACGCCTTATCGTAATTAACAAAAATTAATGTATAGCCACGTTTCTTTACAGTTTCCTTTTGTTGAGACAACACGTTATGCGGTGCCACACTGACTACAGCCAGCAGAAGATATACTAATGTTCTAACTTTCATTTACACAATCTGTTAAAATTTTAAAATACAAATTACTTGCAGGTACAGGCTTGTAAAAGAGCCTGCTATACGTTTCATTTAAATATGATAAGGCTTTACGGTCGCTTCTTGTTACACACACCGATCTCAGTAATGGCAGGTGCCTCGCTGAATTTATCCATTACCAAACAATTCGGTTGAATCGATTTTACCAATGAGTATATTTCATCAAACGGAACATCATCGTATGATATACGCGACCACGGAGCGTCCCATCCGTCAATGACAACGGCAGTAATATCACCGTAATGGGTAAGCAACTCGGTAAGCTGCTCTTTGATCATTTCAATGTGTCCGTCAATAATCTGCCCCGACCGAAGTCTGTAATGTGTATCGAGTATAGAGAAGTATAGCATTACTTTCAATCCACTCGCATGAAAGACATCGGAATACTCTTTTACCACATCACGCTTCAGCGGACTATTCATCACATTATACTCCGTGGTCTTTGTATCCCACAAGGCAAAACCGCTATGGTGTTTGGTTGTGATATAACCGTACGACACGTCATCCGTCTTTAGCGTTTTAACCCATCGATCGCAATTCAGTTTCTCGGAATTAATTATAGCAGGCGATACTTCCGGGTAGGCCCAGTCCAGATCCATAAACGTTACGATATATACACTATGGAAATATCTCAGAGAGTTTGGCGTTTAATGCTTCGCCACGAAGGTCACGTGCTATAATTTTTCCTTCGGGACTAATCAAAAAATTAGCAGGTATAGCACGCACGCCATATTGTATCGCCGCTGCATTGTGCCAGCCCTTCAGATCAGATACTTGTGTCCAGGGTAAATTATCTTTTTCAAGCGCCTTGCTCCAACGATCTTCCTTATCATCGAGGGACACACCAAGTATATTAAAACCTTTATCCTTGAATTTCGCATATTGCTCCCGCAGGTTTGGATTTTCTGCACGACAGGGACCACACCAGCTTGCCCAGAATTCCAACAGTACATATTTACCTGCATAGGAGGACAGCTTTACCGGATTACCTTTTATGTCATTCATGGTAAAGTCAACATAAGGCTTACCCACCTGTGTTACCTCAAGGTTGGCGATGTGCGCTACAATTTCTTTCGCCTTATCCGTTGCCTTAAGCTCATCGGAAAGTGCCGCATATAGTGTTGATGCTTCGCGATAATTAGACTCGTTGGTCCAGTATAGAAGTTCGCTCAACGCAGCATAGCTTTTGCTATACTCAGCGATAAACTGCTTGCGGATTGCACTTTCACTGCGATACAATTTATCAGCCTCGGCTGTGAGTTTCTCGGCTTCCTGCGTTTTGTTCGCTTTCTTTGCGGCTTCAGCCTGATCATATATAGCCATCGTTTTAACGCGGTGCTCAGCAATACGTTTATCAAGTATACTATAATCGCTTTGCACAGGTGACCCCGTGATTACAATTTTATCCGGTGCCTCAACATTTCCTGTAAACTTCATGTCTGAATTCTCCACGTAGAACACTTTCTGGAAGCGTACTTCTTTGGAGAAGATAATGCACATAGACGGTTCTGCTACTTTCCCACTGAACTGAAATGTACCATCTTTCAAGAGCAACGAGTCGCGATGCTCAACACCTTTATAGGAGTGATACATATATAGATATGAAGGCTTGAGTCCTTCCAGTTTACCATGGATCACGAAGCCACGCTCCTGTACATCAACGAGCGGATCATTGAAGAAGAACAGGGATGTGACAAATGCAAGAATAATTGATTTCATCTTTATCAGAATTACGTTGAAAATGATTTTATTTACTAGTAAGCAACGTGCGTATAGCTTTTACGGGTATAGCTTCACGCGACACCATTTGCAAATGCTGCGCAGTGTTATAGAGTGATCGCGTTGCCGATACAATACCGATCACGTTGCCTTTATTATCCAGCACAGGTCCCCCACTGGAGCCTTGCGAAAAATCGGCTGTAACCGAAATCTTGTCACCACCATCACGTTTATAAAGTCGCGATACGCTTCCGGTAGTAAAAGAATAATACATATTATGCGGATGTGCGATTATATTCACATCATCACCAGGTTGTGGCATATCACCCAGCGGTAATGCATATAGCTTCTTACCCTGTGTGTTGATTTTAAATATTGCTACGTCATCCTGAAGATTTGCTGCTAATACTTCAGTGATTGGATATACATTTCCTTCCGTGTCCATTACAACAACAGTAATGTCAGTATTTTCATCTGTAGCCTGTCCTCGGAATATATGATAGCTGGTTACAGCCAATCCACTTTCATCAATTACGAAACCCGTGGCAGCACGCAAGTGATCATTGGGACAATGTGAACATTTATACAACGTACCCACTACCAGCACGGCCTTTTTACACCGACTATAGATCGCAGCATCCGCCAACACTTTCCTGGAAGGCTTTACGAGTTTTGCCTTACATTCTGTTCGCGAAAGCTGTGAACCAAGTTGCTGCATGGAAACAATTTGCTGGCTATCAATAAGCTTTCGGCCTTCCGTTTCCAGACGGCTATAGATTGCCTCGTCTTCAATTGTACCTGCAGTAAATGCATAGGTGGTGGTTTGTGCCCACGTAGTCGGGCAATACGCCACCAGGGCCATCACCACTATACTTACAAATCCTCTTATCTCTTTTCTCACGTGCGCTAATTTTGATCAACGTTTACTATGTAGCCTAACCGTTGTACATCCCTAAAGGAAATGGGGATTATTTTTTCTGATGCTATACTATTAAAACATCCTGCGTGCGCAGTCGGCCGCAACACGCAGGAGTTAACCTAAACATCACCGTCTGATCACAACATCTACCGGGTTACCGGGGATACCTTGATAGCGTGTAATTACATTTCCATTTTTTCCTGTACTAACATCCAGGTAATACAAGTTGCCTTGTGTACCGGTAACCAATGTATCACCTGACGTAGTAAGTTTCACCATCGATACGTCTTTACCTTCGAAATCCGCTTCCATCGGTAAAAGCTCTTCGTTCACCGGATTATAGCGATATACTTTGTCGCCAGACGAAAAGTATATCAGCTGCAGCATTGAGCCAGCCCATTTGGTATTGGCAGTAATGAGGTCGCTTCCTTTGAACACGCGCCTGTAATTCGCAAAAAATGTATTGGGAGAGTTAAAGAAATTATACTCATATATCTTCCCTGTATTGTCTTTCAAATACGCCATACTCGAAGCACTGTTGAGGTATAGCATATGTACAAGCTCCAACCCTACATTGGCAGGATCGAATCCGGAACCGATGGGTATAACAACATAATCCGTTCCAAAGTAAGCACCATCATTGCTAAACCTAACAAAACGCTTCTTGGTGGTATCATATCCAATATAGTATTGGAATTCAACAAAGATAAAACTCGGTGCAAGAGTATAATCCCCGGCGGCTTCATTCCCATATTTACCATAAGCGCTTCCAGAAGGGTCGCTGTTGGTTGAGCCTCTGTAAAATTTACCGTTGATTACACCAGAAGTAACTCCGGATATACCGGTACGAAGACTGCCCATAGCAATGGAAGCGGGCTTATCATAAAAATTCTCGCTGATATAGGATGAACGAATAAATGTATTTACATCTACAATCACACCCGACTCCTGACCTTCACCGAACAACAACCAAAAATTTTTCAGGTTTGCATTCCCTGGCTGCCATCCGCGATTCACGGCTAATATTTGTAGCGGCTTACCGGGGAGTTTTTCGCTGTTGATTGCCTCATATAAGCGCGTAAGCAAAGTGTTATCCGGTTTGATAAAGGATATCTCAGAGACGCCACCTTCTTCACTGAGTATAACGGTACCCTTGGTGAACTCCGTTTTACCTTCCACCTGAAATGAATAATAATACTTCATTCCATTGGTATGATCAACAATCGTAAACAGGCCATTATATATACCCGGGCTCAGTGTAAATACTTCGTTTAACACCGGCCCTTGGTAGATAATCTCAAAGGGCGGGTATGGAAAGGAAATTTTCCATTGATACGTGAGCTCGTCAGTGTTCAACAGACTATGCTTCACAGTGGGTCTAATACGAAGTGTATCACCTACGAATGCGGTATAGATCGTATCCTCAAGCCCCGTAACCACCGGCTCCTCGGGCGGAGTATAATTATAGTTACCCAGATCTTTATAACACGCGGTTGCCAACAACAAACACGCCAGCACACTGCATATAATTGATATCCTTGTTTTCATTTTTCGCGAGAGGTTAATTTATGATGACGCGATCGTCATACTCATCAATAAAATAATACTTGCCATCAGCATCATACTTTTCAAGCGTATAGCGTACATCCGGTATATCAGATCTATAAAAATCATATATACCCTCACCCTTTTCTTCAAGTACGTAAGCCGGATTCTGGGCTACCCAGACGAATGGGTCGCGTAAAAATCTCCGTAGCTTATCGATGAGGAAGAGGTTGTAGGGTATGAGCGCATTGTTACCTTCATAGGAAGAAATAAGGTCTATATTTCCTACGGAGATAAGATACAACGCATGTTTTGCTCGCGTATAGTCACGCAGTTCACTTGACCACATGGGCCACCACACAGGCATTTCGAGGCGGTTTGAAAAAACGACTTTTGCTGTAATGAGGTGCGGGAACTCTACACCCAGTTCTTCTGTGGGAGTAAGCACCATGGTCGCTGCGACACTGCGATTCTCAAGTTCAGGATCCTCGTTGTATAGAATGAATGGAACCAGTGTTGATCCTGAATCAGCCGCTATTGTATAGGACGGTTGCAAGGGTTCGAAGTGAACGCCAGGCTGTGCGGTAGTGCGATCGCCAACAATCGCCATCGTAAAGTGACGCTCCTGATTGATACGTCTTCCCGAGATACGCACCGGCAGATATACTGTATCTACCTTGACACCCGGTGTAAATGCAAAGGTATAGATTACGCTGTCGCGCTCTTTTGTTTCAGGATCAAAATCAAAGTATACATTATCGGAAGATGTATATACATTGGCATGGTCTTCGGCACAGCCCGCGCACATGGCGGCTGCTATCCATGCAAAGAGTATTGTTCGTTTCATGATCGTATGCAGTTTACAGGCTATAATTATTCACGCTGACCAAATGCAATTTCATCATTCGGCATGGGTAACATAAAGATCTGGTTGCTGGCGGGTATAGATATACCACCCTGCCCCACGATATTCCGGTTAAGCCGTTTATACATGTAGAAGATCTGTCCTTCAGCAAAAAATTCCTTCCGGCATTCCTTCAGCAATTCATTTAGGAAGATGTCTCGCGAAGTTTCACCGTGTATCTCCTGACCTATACCACGGTTGTAACGCACCTTGTTAAAATAATTCCAGGCTGCTTCCGGATCCGTATCAAAGGCTGCTTCAGCCGCGATATAGTACATTTCACTGAGGCGCAACGCAGGGGCTACAAGTGGATGGCGGTTGTTGTCAGCACGTTTATACTTGTATATGTAGAAAACAGATGATCCTCCTGAGGACGTCTCACGCAACCATTGCTTATACCGGTAATCAACACTCCCTACACTTCCGGTTTCGAAGATTGCTCCGCCTTCCGATACTGTGCAGTTCAGCCGGGTTCTATCCTCACGGAAGCGATCCCTCAGATCGTCCTTGCGTTTGGCTATATCCCACGCGAACAACAACTCTTTATACATCACACGATCTTTATCTTCTTCTCGATCTGCATTAAAATCTTCCTTCTTCGTCCAGGGGAATTTATTGGAGTTAATAACTTCCAAAGCCTGTTCGAGTGCTTTGGGTTTATCATTCTTTGCAAGATATACCCGTGCCAGCGTTCCGCACACGGCATAATAATTCATACGATGCCTGCGATTATGCAGAAAGATTCGTCCTTCCTCTTCAGTATCCGTATTATCACCCGGATAACCTACGATATAGCTTTCCGTATTGATAGGATCCACATCACGCATTAGTTCTTTTGCAGCCAACAGATCGGCAATAGCATTGTTCAACACTTCGGTGCCTGAGGATTGAACCGTTACCGCATTGCTATAGGTTGTTACATACGGAATAACTTTTGCTTCCGGATCCACGCTATACGCAGGAGCAAACATGCGGTATATATCAAAGTGTAAATAAGCCCGCAATGCCAGTGCTTCACCTTTTATCAACTTGTAATCGCTTTCATAATGAAACAGGCTCTTCTTTTCATCTATATTCTCCAGCAACAGGTTGCAATTGGCAATGGCATTGTATAGCGCCAGCCACGTTCCATCCTTGCGGTTTATAAAGTACTGATCACCATAGTTAAAATTCATGGTCTGTTCATATTGATACTTCGCAGGATCATACGTGTCATTGTAATCGACAGCATCATAATTCTGCGCGAGCACATCCAGGAAACCGAATGTCACTTCATTTCCATAGCTATCGTTTTGTGTACCGCGCACATATATACCGACGAGCGCTTCCATAAAACCTTCCTGTGTACTGAAAAGTACATCTCTATCCACCTGTGACTGGGGCTGCACATCGAGGTAATCCGCGCAGGATGTTATCATTACAGCCACTACTGTCCATAGTATAATTTTCTTCATCATGGTAAATCAGAATCGTGATTGAATGGCAAAAGTTACGGTCCGTGCAAACGGGTAATCTATACCGCGTTCCATCTTTATACTTGACTTACGCCACACATCATTCGCGGTGAGTGAAAAGCGTAATGTCCGCATGTGCCATTTGTTTGTTATAGCACCTGGCACTTCATACGAGAGGTTGACCGATCGCAGCTCTACTGTATTTTCCTGTTGTACAAAACGCGACGATGCACGTGTCTGCTCCCAGTCCATAATATCTTTATACATCGCATGGTCACCGGGTTGTCTCCAGCGATCATTGAGTACGCGTACATCAACGTTGTAATGAGGATCTGCATTCTCTACTCGGTCGATCAACGTTTGATTGAATAAATCGCCACCGAATTTGGTATAGAAGTAAAAGCTGATAATAAAATTACCGTAGCCTATATCTGCGCCAAAATTTCCTTCAAGGTCAGGCGCAGTGCTTCCTACCGGCACAATGTCGCGAACGTTATAACCATAGGTAAGTGTCCCATCTTTTCGCTGGAAGATCTCTTTACCATTTTCAGGATCGATGCCCAACGATTGTACAGCATAAATAGTACTCAACGATTCACCTTCGCGGTAACGAAGTAACGGTACAGATTTATTATCACCTTCCTCCTGCTGTTTATCAATCTCATCATTATACTTCTTCAGCGACTCGGATATTTTTTTAATCGTATTGATGTTACGTGATCCGTTTCCAAAAATGTCCACGAACCATTTTTTACCACGAAGTATATTGGCGCGCATGTTAAATTCAAAACCGCGATTCTCCATTTGTCCGAGGTTCGATTTATAGGACACAAAGCCGAGTGAAGGTGGCACAACGATATCGGCCACCAGGTCGTCTGTTAACCGGTAGTAGTACCGTGGTGAGAAGTATACACGGTTCTGAAATAAATTTGTCTCTATACCGATATCATAGTTTTGCGTGCGCTGCCAGCGCAGATCTTCGTTACCATACGCTTTCACAACAGCCCCTACACCACTGGAGTACCAGTCCTGGTAATATTCATACGTTGTACTAGCGAGGTACGAATCAAATGATACTTCACCGGTAAGCCCTGTACTGGCTCGGATCTTTAGCTGGTTAATTACTTTTGATCTGGCAAGAAATTTCTCCTTATGCAAATTCCATCCTATACCTACTGACCAGAACGGTGCATATTTATTATCGGGTCCAAACTTTGACGAACCATCAAGTCGTACCGATATATCTGCGAGATATTTATCTGCCATGGAGTAATTACCGCTAAAGAAGAAGCCGAGTAATTTCTCCTGCGAATACCAACCTACGGGATAATCATCATCTCTATAGGCATTGGCGAATCCTACATTATCAAAGCGGTCATTTGCAAAACCGATTGCGCGGAAGCCTTTAAAATCAGAAGAGTAATCGCGGATGTTTGTGCCGAGTGAAGCATTCACAAAATGTTTACGCAATGTTTTATGAAGGGACAACACCATGTTACCATCGTAGGTCAACTCGTTATTCGTTTTATACTGATACTCACCACGCTTTTTCAAGTCGTCACCACTGGTCCAGGTATAGTATTGATTGCTGAAAGGCGAGTTGAACATATCTTCACTGTTCAGCGTTTTGTTAAGACTGAGTTGTCCACGCAGGTCAAGTCCGGTCAGTATATTCCATGAAACTGAAAACGAGTTGATGATCTGTGTATAAGCGCTCTTGTTAAAGCTGTTGAGTGTAGCATTGTATGATGGGTTGAGCACAATTTCTGAAACAACCTTGCTGTTTCCTTCTTCACCGGGTTCTGTCTCACGCTTTTGCCATTGATCTATCTCCTGACTGATGTTACCATTCGCATCGCGTTTAGCATAGTATGGATTCATTCGCACAAAGTTTGAAAAACTTCCAAAGCGTGACTCCTGCGCATTTACCTGCGCGATAGAAAGTGTATTGTTAAAATGAAACTTACGAAGGTGATAACCCAGTGTTACATCGAGACCGGCACGTTCTCTTTCTGATCCGATCATAACACCTTTCATAGTTTGATAACGTGCCGTAACGTTGTAGAGCAATACATCCGATCCACCTTCTACACCCACAGAAGCGTTGTGTCCTATAGAAGTCTCAACCGGTTCTGACAACCAATATGAATTTACACCACTGACTACACTTTTCCTCCGGTCGTAATAGCGTTGATCGTGTTGATCCTGTGTATAGGTATTGTTATAGTCGCGGGTTGCATCGTATACACCAGCCAATAATTCATAATCCAGTTTTTGCTCCGCATTGAGTACATCATATACCGAGAGATCCGGATTGTTGGTGGTTAACTCGTAGTTAAATGAGAATTGCAGTTTACCTTCTTCCGGTTTCTTCAGTGTAATAATTACCACACCATTTGCTGCACGTGATCCATATATAGCGGTGGCTGCTGCATCTTTTAAAATGGTAATGGAGGCGACACGATTAATATCGAGGTCATATATATTCTGAATACCTACTTCAAAGCCATTGAGTATAAAGGTAGGGTTGTTCGGATTGTTCAGATTTCTGCGACTTACCAGGTTGTCGTTCGTGGTTGCTCCTGTAGAAGGTAAACCTGTTTCACCTCGCACTGTTATATCGGGTAACTTATTCGGGTCCGAACCAAATTGATTGTCTACCTCTACGCGGAAAGAAGGATCGTAAGCCTGTATACTTTTGAAGAGGTTCATGGGATTTACTTTCTTCAAGTCTTCACCGCTTACAGTAATGGCCGTACCAGTAAAACTTTCCTTACGTATTTCCTGATAACCGTTGACAACAACTTCGCCAAGCGCAGTAACATCTTCGAGCAGCTTCACTTGTATATCGGTCTTGCTACTGATCGGAACTTCCTGCGGCTGATATCCTACAAATGAAAATATAAGGGATCCTTCTTTGTGTTCATCCGGTAACGACAGCACAAAAGCACCATCCCGGTCAGAGGTTGTACCAATGGTTGTACCCTTTAGCAGGATATTGACACCAGGCATACCTTCACCACGCTGATCGGTAACTTTACCTTGCAACGTGAAGGCTACCCAACGCTCCGCATTGCCACCCGAAGGAGCCCGCTTCTCTTTTGTTTTCTCTTCCTTGCTATTATCGTATAGTAAGATCTGTCCGCTGATCTCTTTGAATTTGATTTCAGCCTGACGAAATAAATCTTCCAGTATGTTTTCAACGGTTTCATTTTCTACATGCAGAGATGCTTTCTGCTCGACTGGCACAGCGGTAGAACTATATACGAATTTAATACCAGCCTTTTCATGAATGATATCAAGAATCTCCCGGATCTCTGTCTCATCTGTTGAAACCGAAATTCGCTGATCGAGTATCTGGGCTGCCACCGGATTTACACATGCTATATATAGTATCAAGACGGCTGTTACCGGCTGCACAATAAGGGTCCGCACTGCTGTTTTCAGTGAAACAACAAGTCGCTGTTTTTTCATACCTTTAAAAGTTTTGTATTGAGAACTCCTATTTCTGGAACAAAACACTACCGTATGGTAGGCGAAACTGGCAATGCTCTTACATCATCAGCTTTCACTTTTAAATCAAGTATCGTGGTAAAAATTCTTCTGCATAGTATATGGGGTTTAGGATCTAGGTGGTCACAGTCAGGGTATACAATCTCCGCCAGAGATTGCAATAGTGGTATCTTGTATAGTATAATTTGCTCCAACCGAGCGACAGACTAACTCCAGCATTCCGTAAAGGTCCTGCCCTTGCAAGTCTCCGGTAAATTTACAAGTCGCTGCAACTGCTGAATTCTTCACTTGTATTTTAATGGCATAGGTATATTCTATAGCCTGCAGCACATCCGCCATGGATGCTTCCTTAAGATTGAGGATATAGCGCTCGGCTGTAACTTCTTCGGATTTTACTACCACTGGATTTTGCACAAGGGCTACCCGAAGTTTACCTGTCTCAAGCTGATATATAGCGCGGTGGTTGGGTGTTAATGTTACAGATTGTGATCCGGAAAACATACCGGAGATTAATGGCTTGTTATCTTTGTTCTGCGTTACGATTACTTTTCCGGTTAGCACCGATACTTCACTTTCATTACCAGCACCTGATTTTATAATAAAGCTTGTTCCCACTACACGTGTTACAATGTTATTGCTGAAAACCAGAAAGGGTCGTGTCTTATCTTTTGTTACGTCAAAAAACGCTTCTCCAGTTAATACAACTTCACGTGTACCAGTGGCAAACTGAGCAGGATAGGTAAGGGTTGCCTGAGGTTGCAATACAACGGTACTGCTATCCGGCAATACCACTGTAAGCGGTGTTGTGCCGGTGTTTTCCTTTCGGACAATGGATGGAGCTTGTTCGGTTAAGAAAGATGGAGCTTCAGACGGCAGTGTAATGATATACCCTGCTATCACCGCTATACCTATAAATGATGCAGCACATGCCAATGCCGTCCACAGCTTGCGCGATTTTTTTTGTTGTACTTCTTTACGTTGACGTACCTGCTCTTCGATAGCAGCCCATTGCCGCGCATCGATCGCTGATAATTCGCCTTCCGTGATGGCAGGCAACTCATGATCATCCAGGATGCCGTACCATTGTTCTACTATACGCTTTTCTTCTTCGGTACAGGTACCCTGCTGGTAGCGCTCCAGCAAACGATAAAACGCTTCTTTACTCATGCAACGGTTTAAGTTGGTGTACCCTATATGTAAAGGAGCGGACATCAACCCCTAATGAGACAATCAAAAAAATTAACATTTTTTTAACAAGTGGAAGAAATGTGCCCGAATAGAAAGTGTGGACACTGTTAAGAGAAACCTCTATAGGGAAAGAAACTGTGTAGTGAGGATCATTGTGATCAGGTAATCTTTCAGATAAACCTTCATCCACTTCAATGATTGTGTAATGTGATATTCAACAGCTTTCTCGGATATATTCAAATCACGTGAAATCTCTTTTACAGAGCGATTTTCAAAGCGGCTGAGCTTGAATACCTGTTGTGTTTTTTGAGGAAGCAGGGAGACACCTTTGTCAATGGCGTCCGACAGATCAGCCTGCATCGTCATCTGCTCGGTAGATGAAACAGATGCCTGCGCAGTAACGTGCAGGTGCTTTATATACTTCTCGTGTACGATCTGCGATTTATAGTAATTGATAATGCTATACTTTATGGCACCAAAGAGCCAAGGCTGCAGATTGAGAATCGTGCTCTCCTTCCTTTTCTCCCAAAGGCTTAGAAACAGATTTTGTGTAAGCTCTTCTGCGACTTCACGGCTCTTTATTTTTCGATAGGCAACCATGAACACTTCACGCCAATATCGTCTATATACTTCGCGAAAAGCAAGCTCGTCCTCCTCTTGTTTCATGAGGACGATGAGTTGCTCATCGGATGTTAACGTGTAGTTCATTTATATAACACTGACTTTAAATTTATACAAAAAAGAATCAGATGAAAAAATATTTATTCAGACGGCACAAAAATCTACTGCACCGTAAACGTTTCCCACGTATCATTTTTTGGTGAGCAAAACCATTGTAACGTTTACGGAAAAAATAAAAGCCACAAATTTTATCGGACAGCTCCTCCGGTCAACACACCTCAAGAATGGCTGGATACTCCCCCGCTTTTGGAAACATTCCCAATGATATATATGTAGGGCGATATACGAGTTGATAAATGCGCTGTATCAATTTTAGCGCTGATTAACCCTACAAATATGAAACATATTCATTACTTTCACGTTTGTAGAATTTATAATATGAAAGGAACTCATATCGGAGAACTGGAAGAACTCGTGCTATTAATGGTTGGCATTCTGTATCCCGAAGCTTACGGTGTAGCCGTGATGGACGAACTCGAAAAGCAGGCGGGACGTAGTCTCAACATCAGTGCTATACATGCCGTACTCACACGTCTGGAGGAAAAGGGATTGTTGAAATCTAAAATGAGCTCTCCTACTGAAGAACGTGGTGGACGAAGAAAAAGAATTTTCGTTCTTACGGCTGCCGGCAAGCGCTCGCTTGAGGAAACAAATGAACTTCGTAATCAGCTTTTCAATCGCATCCCGCCACTGGCACTTCAATTCAGACTGATATAAATGAAAGAGCATCCACCTAAATGGGCTGACCGATTTTTGGAATGGTATTGCCATCCGGAATTACTGGAGGAGATACAAGGGGATGCTTATGAGCTTTTTTATAGAATCACTAAACAGAACAAGCTGAAAGCTAAACTATATTTCATCTGGAATGTACTTCGCTTCTTTCGCTTGAAGAATATACGGAGGCGCAGTAAAAACTATTATTCAAACATCATCACCATTTCTATGTTGAAAAATTACTTCAAAACCGGATGGCGTAATCTCATGCATAAAAAAGCATTCTCGCTGATCAATATATTTGGACTTGCCATTGGATTGACTTCATTTCTTCTCATTGCATCATTTGTATATGATGAGTTGAGTTACGATAAATATGCTGCCCGGTATAAGAATATCTATCGCGTAGGCTTACGGTTTGAGCAGAATGGTGGCGTTGATGATTATCCGCATGTAGATGTCGCTGTTGCTGCGGGTATGAAAAGCACATTTCCGGAAATTATAGAAAGCGCTCGCATGACCGGACTCCTTACAGACTATATCAAGCATGAAGGCTCCAGCATTAAAGAAGAAGCTCTTGTACTTGCTGATTCGAATATTCTGAAGATGTTCTCTATTCCACTTCTGGAAGGTAACGTAAACAATGCTTTAACAGAACCTAATAGTATTGTAATCTCTAAAGCTTTCGCGAAAAAGTATTTTGGTGACAAGTCTCCAATGGGAGAAATGCTAACGTTCAACAGAAATGGTCTGCTAAAGGTTACAGGTATATTTGATAAAATCCCCGAGCATTCGCATTTCCATTCAAACGCATTTATAAGTCTTACTACCGGTCCATCTACAACGAGAAGACAAACCTGGAGCAACGTTGGGTATTATAGTTACCTTCTATTGAATGAGCATGCTGATGCAGCGCGACTGGAAGCTAAATTTCCGTCACTGGTTGAAAAGTATGTAGTTCCCGAAGTACAGGAAGATATGGGAATAAGTTTTGCGGAAGCACAGAAGTCTGTTAACTCCTGGAAGTTTTACCTGATGCCTATCTCCCAAATTCATTTATACTCGCACACAAAATATGAAATGGAACCCAATGGGGACATCAACAATGTATATATATTCGGGGGTCTTGCTATATTTATCCTGCTACTCGCCTGCGTCAACTTCATGAATCTGTCTACAGCGAGTTCTGCAAAACGGTCGAAAGAAATTGGTATGCGCAAAGTATTGGGCTCATATAGGAATCAATTAGTCGTGCAATTTCTTGTCGAGTCCATGATCCTTGCCATGATCGCACTGACGTTCGCGCTGCTCTTCGTATTCGCCCTGCTCCCTATATTTAATCAGCTTACCGGAAAGCATATATACATTACGTTCTTTCTGTCGCCACAGATCTTTACAATCATACTTGCATTAGGAGTTATCGTTGGAATTATGGCCGGTATATACCCTGCCGTTTTTCTTTCGTCCTTCCCGACACTGCGCGTATTGAAGAGTAGCTCGACCGGAGGACCCAGACGTGGCGGCCTTCGAAGCACGCTGGTAGTTTTTCAATTCACTATATCTACAGCGTTGATCATTGCTACCATTATCGCCTATCAACAATTGCACTTTATGCAAAATATTAAAATAGGGTACGATAAAGAGCAGATACTGGTTATTGAAAATGCTGGTGCTCTACAAAAAAATCAGATCGTATTTAAGGAAAAACTGAAACAAGATCACCGTGTAGTAAACACGAGTAACGCGACCATTCCCATTGGAAATGCGTCTTCTTTTGGCGGGACTGAAATTGCTGCTAAAGAAAGTATAGCGTCCAATATTCATACACATGTTTTTACAATGGACTATGACTATATACAAACGCTGGGGCTTGAGATTTTGGTCGGGAGAAATTTCTCCTCTGAATTTCCAAGCGATTCTCTTGGAACCAATGTTGTCATAAATGAAACCGCTATGCGTGATCTTGGCTGGAATAAACAAAATGTCATCGGCAGTACGATTGTACGATCTGCGCAGGTTCAATACCAGGTAATCGGTGTAGTGAAAGATTTTCATTATACATCTGCAAAAGACAAGATCGCTCCGCTGGTGATTGTATATCGTGGTTTCTCGCAGGCCACGTTGGTAAAGGTTAAGACTGCCGAATTAACAAGTTTTATTCGTGACCTTAGCCAACAATGGAAAGCATTTAACGTGGACGTTCCTTTCAATTACTATTTTTTGGATGAACGCTTCAACAGTCTCTATAAAGCAGAGCAAACTACGGAGCAAATCTTCATGGTGTTCATGGTCATCGCTGTATTGATTGCAAGTCTCGGGTTATATGGGCTGAGTACATATTCAGCAGAACAAAGAACAAAAGAGATTGGTATCCGAAAAGTTTTAGGTTCAAGTGTAAAGCAAATCGTATTTCTGCAGTCAAAAGAATTTTTAATCCTGGTACTGATTGCTATTGTTGTGGCCGCTCCGCTTTCGTGGTATACTATGAATCAATGGCTGCAGAACTTTGGATATCGTATCGAAATAAACATTTGGGTTATATTGCTTGCAGGTGTAGCTGCGCTGGTCATCGCATTATTAACCGTAAGTTTCCAGGCATTGAAAGCGGCTGTAAGTAATCCCGTAAAGAGTTTGAGGGGAGAGTAAGAAGTATATATAGTGAATTAAACTCATTTGTACAGCCACCGAAAATTAGATCACTATATAACCTAAAATAATAGAATACAAGGCTATCCTCACATCTTCCGATGACTCACCATGAGTGTATTCAGACGATCTGCATTCAGAGGCTTTGAAAGAAAATCAATGACGGGCTTATACGTTCGTGATTTAGCTATATCGCTGATATCAATAGACGAGGTCAACATAATAACCTGAACCTTCTCCTGCACCGCAGCAGGTAATTTCATGAATTCGTCCAGAAACTCCCAGCCATCCAACTCCGGCATATTTATATCCAGGAAAATAAAATCAGGAAGCTGCGATGGTTCAGACTCAGCCCATTGCTTTAATCGATCCAATGCTACCCCTGCATGCATGTAGGAGCTCACCTTCAGAGACGGGTAAGTCAAAGCAATGATTTTCCTGTTGATCATATTAATAACAGCGTCATCATCTATTAAGAAGATGTGATTAATCGATGGCACTCCTTTCATTGTCGACAGGTAAATATACTGTGAATGTACTTCCTTCATGAAGTCGGCTTACGACCTCTACCCTTCCTCCGAGCGATTCTACCTGATTCTTCACCATGCACAATCCAATACCTTTTCCGGGAATAGCACTTGACGTGAAACGTTTATATAGCCCGAAAATTTTCTCTCCATTTTTCACCAGGTCTATACCCATACCATTATCGGCCACAGCCAAATAAATACCATTTTCATATGTACGGGTATATATATGAAGCTTAAACGGAATATCATGCCTCCTGTATTTGAACGCGTTAGATACCAGATTATACAGCACACTGTGAATATAGCTTCTTACACTGACCATTCCTTGCGCTTCGTTAAAATCCACGATCAGTTCAACATTACTTTGTTTTACATCATCTTCCAATGCCTGCAGTATTAATTGCAATTCATGATCGAAAGAAATATACTCCTGTTTTTTCTCAACATTACGGGCAGATACTATATCACTGATGTCTTTCACAACCTCGTCAAGGTTTTTGGCGGCATCTGCGATCCTATCTACTATCATTTGGTTCTCACTGGGGTCTGCATTAAAGATACTGGCTAACCCCATTATTTTAGCAATTGGATCGCGTAAGTTATGCGACACAACATACGAAAATTGTTGGAGGTCATTGTTGCGCATCTGCAGCCGATCTATAGTAGACTGTAATCGTGTATTTAAATTTCTAATATCCCGTTCTGCATTTACACGCTTCGTAATGTCAATCCCCATCCCGATCAGATAAACATCATTTTCAAAATACGCGACATTACCATTGAAGTAATATGTGATCTTCTCTTTTCTCTTGGTGTAGAATTGCGCCTCTACATCCGCTTTTCCTTTTTCAAAAACAGAATCAATGCGTTCTTTAAGGAGTTTTTTATCATCACCTTGAAAAAAATCAAGTGGATGCATCCTGCTGATCTCGGCACCAGAATAGCCCGATACAATTTCAAAACTCCTGTTCCAACGTAAGAATTTCCGATCCTTATCGTATAGATAAAAAATACCGGGAAGACTATTGATGATTGCATCGGAAAGGTTTTTCTCCATGGTCAGTTGCCGGGTTCGTTCATCCGCCAGTCTGCTTAGTCTTTCTGGCTGCGCTGCTATATACCACGCGAACAGTCCTACTATACATGCGAGCGTAAAACCAAATACGGATAAAATCATGGCATGGAATACGGCTTCACTTCTATTGGCTAACCCTACATACAATCGCCACTCTGTATTGGGAATTTCCACTGTTACGAAATCCTCTTTATCAAACTTGCTGTTAGCTGGTATAAAAAATTCTTCGCTGCCATCCGTTGAATGTACGCGTGCGAGCTGGTATAAAAAATCGCGATCGCGACTTGGGCTAATATCTGTAGTATTTAAAAAATTTGATAACCGAATAAGCACCGCGGAAAAACCCCAGAACTTTCCATCTACAAATATAGGCTGTCGGCCGATCACAGCTATTCCTCCTTGCTTTAGCCTTACCGGGCCCGCAAAGAAAAAACTATGTGTGCGAATTGCTTTTACTGCACCGCTGTGCCGAATGGTATCGCTTAATATATCATAGCCGATAGCAGCCTCGTTGCCGTCTATCGGAAATACATTTGTAATTACTCCACCGCGAAGCAACTCAATAGCGTCTACGAGTGGATTGATCTTTATTAATTTTTCAGCCAGACTATCGAAGTTATTGGGAACTCCATATTCTTCGATTATAAAAGCCAGCGTCTGCGTGCAGGAAAGACTATTGCTTAATGTTACGTGAAGCCGCTCTTTTTTTCCGTTAGCACGGCTAAGGAGCCGGCTCATCTCTTCATGGCGGGCTGATTGATACCAGAAATATGATAGTAACTGCGTCAGGATCGCCAAAACGAGAAACATGCCTATACCAATAAAGACCGGTTTCCTTAATTCGTGGGTTCGCATGTAGCATCCTTTGACGTACTATAAATCTATGATTCTATCTCTGAAATCTGAAATCAATGTTCGTTAAGACAGCAGTACATTACGATAAGCCCGCGTACTAAAAGAAAGCAGTTGAGATAAATTTCTTCAGCAGTTAAACAAGATAGACAAAACAACATGCAAAAACAATCCTGGATTTAAGATGTTTTACTTGCATGGTGTACTATACATCTAACGGGAGATCGTTTGGATCAATTATTATCCAAATATTACACATCCTCGTTTATCAATACATGAGTACATTTAGCGCATGCTTTTGTATGCAGCGATCATAGAAGCTGAGAAACTGATTGCCGGTAACCTGAACGTTGACATGGACAATACCAAAGTCATTCTTCCTTTTGAAACTGCTTTAGGCGCCTGACGAATTCAACAGCAGACGAAACGATCATCTTAAAAAATATTCAGCGCTTGAAAAAAATGCCTGACGGAATGACCGCTAACGATCTTATACTTACCTTAAAAATTAAGCGCTATAGCAACGTACCGATACATCACCCCTTTCTTCGAGTCGCTATAGCGCCATGTCTTATATTGAAATAAAGAACTTCAATACTATATATATTTAATGTGCAGAGCCGACATCCAGTGCTTCGCCCTTTTTAATCCTTGCCATAAATACCAATGGCAAGATCACGGCACAGATTACCCCGATCATCATGAAACCTTCACCGTACGCTATAATAGAAGATTGCGTGGATAAAGAGCGCTCCATAATACTCATCGCCATTTGCTGCGCTTGTTGACTCGAGTTGCCTTGCTCTATAAGTTGTGTGGTGAGCATTTGCAATCGCTCATTGGATTCCGGATTATATATAGATAGATTACCCATCAGGTCAACCCGGTGCGCTACAATTCTTCGGGCAACGTACGTGTTGATCAACGCCAGGCCTACTGATCCTCCTAATAATTGAAGCATATTGGAAAGACCTGAAGCCTGCCCTATATCTTTTCCTTTCAGGCCTGCCAGCGTAAGGCTTGCTGCCGGAACGAAGATGAATCCAAATCCCAAACCTCGTACAAGTTGTGGCCAAAAGAAATCCCACTCTCCTGCTGCCGGAGTTGCCAGCATATAGGTGATGTATTCATAGGCAATCACCATGGCAAAACCAAAAATAAGCAGTGCTTTAGGACTTATACCTTTTTTAATAAGAGCACCGTTAACGCCCATGAGCATGCCGGTTAAAAAAGCTGATGGCAGAATGAGCAATCCCGTTCGGGTCGCGTTCCATCCGAGAAATCCCTGAACAAAAACAGGGTATAGGAATATAGAGCAATATATACTCAAGCCAAAAGCAAACCGCAATGCAGAGCCTACTGCTACATTTCTAAATCGCAATACGCGCAAATCTACTACCGGGTTTTTAGCTTTTAGTTCACGCAGTATGAATAGACAAATTCCTCCTATAGCCAGAATAGAAAAGATGACAATGAACAAGCTCGAGAACCAATCTTTTCTTTCACCTTCTTCCAATACCATTTGCAAACTGCCAATCCCTACTACCAGTGCGAGAATGCCCCAGTAATCGATCTTGCCTTTCATTTCAGTTTTCGTGCCCTTTATATATTTCCAGGAAAGTATAGCGGCAGCAATGCCGATCGGTATATTAACATAGAAGATCCAGTGCCACGAATAATTATCGGTGAGGTATCCACCCAAAACTGGCCCTAATGTAGGCCCCATTACAATGCCTGCTCCAAATATACCATTGGCCTTGTTCAGTTCATCGGGAGGGAATGTTTCTACCAACACCGTTTGTGCCGTTGCCAGCAAAGCTCCGCCCCCTATACCCTGAACAAAACGCCATGCGATCAACATCCATATAGACCCTGAGAACCCGCACATGAATGAGGCAATCGTAAACAATAAAACAGAAGCCGTGAAGTAATTCTTGCGGCCAAATATATCACCGAGAAATCCCGTTAAGGGTATAATGATAATATTCGAGATCGCATAGGCTGTAATTACCCAGGCAGTTTCTTCTACGGTAGCGCCCAGGTTTCCGGCAATCTGACGTGTGGCTACATTTACTATTGAGGTATCAATCAATTCCATGATGGCACAAGTGATCACCGTAATAGTGATCAGCCATTTTCGCGCGCCCACTTCATAAGTAGGCTGGTCGATCGCTATAGCACTCATTCCTTCGTAGACACATTTACATATACACTCATCCCTGCGCGCAGTGGATATCGTGTGCTTTTGTTTTCAGACATGGTGATCTTTACAGGCACACGTTGTGTAACTTTCACAAAATTACCTGTAGCATTGTCGGCTGGTAAAAAAGAAAATCTTGCACCTGTAGCTTGCGAAAGTGATTCTACTTTCCCCGTGAAAGTCGTATCCGGATAGGCATCCACATCCACTTCAACATCTTGTCCCGGTCTTATATTTTCCAATTGCGTCTCTTTAAAATTAGCCACAACCCAAATCTTTTTATTGTTGGCAATAGCCATAAGCGCTTGTCCAATCGAAACAACTTGCCCAACCTGTACATTCTTCTTTGATACAATTCCATCTGCTGGCGATACAACGGTACAATAGGACAGTTGCAGGTTTGCGGCATCCAAGGTTGCCTGTGCTTGCTTAACAGCGAGCCCCGCGAAGGATATATTTTCATTGTTACTCGATAGCTGATTGCGTGTATTTGCAATCTGATATTTACTGGCATCGATTTGTTTTAGTAAAGCATCACGCTGTCCTATAGCAGCCTGCACCCTGGCTTCTGCTTCAACCTTGTCTGCATTTACCTGATCGAACTGTTGTTGGGTGGCAGAATTATTTTTTAAAAGCCGTTCGTAGCGTTCATAATTTTTCACAGCTACTGCGAGTCGTGCTTGTGCAGACTCAATGGCTGCATTCGCGGAAGCCAGATTGGCTGACACGGCTTTGGAATTTGCTGTCGCGTTGGATATATCTACATGACTGGACGTCTTATTTATACCGGCTACTTTTAAATTCTGCGTTGCCTGTAGCAAACTTATCTCAGCTTGTTCAACGGCAATTTTATACGTGGCGTCATCCAGTATAACAAGCGTATCGCCTTTCTTCACGAGTTGATTATCGGCAACACGAATATCGACTACGGAAGCATTAACCTTCGGGATCACCGGGCTTATATCCGTTTCAAGCTGTGCATTATCAGTGCCCTCACTGGAACAGTTTACCATCAGAAGTGAGGAGAGACAAACGAGGACGAGAGTATATATAGTTTTCATGAATTTGTTACGTATAATTTAATTATTGTGCGGTTTCACCGGTTGATTTGATTAGCTTCCTATAGGCAAGCTCTGCATTTGCTTTTGCTGTAGTGAGGCTCAATTGCGCTTCAAGAAGTTTGAAATTTGCATCCAGGAAATCGGCTGGCGTGGTAGTTTGTGCATCAAGTTTATTTTGTTCAACGTTAAAATTTTCGGTTGCCTGTTGTATCTCCGTTTGCACAAGAGACATCTTATCAAGTGTCTTTTTATACTCCAGGTAATTTGCATTTACTTCGATCTTGATATTCTCAAGCTGTTGATCAAATCTATGATCGACTTGTAAAGCACTCATGCGGGTTTCTTTCACCCGAACGGGATTCGTATAAAAGGAAGAGATTTTCCAGGTTAAACTTGCACCTACATACGCAGAGTATATAAACTTATCTTCGCTTGGAATAACACGTTGATTGGGATTATCATAACTATACGATCCGGTTAAATTTATGGTTGGAAAATAATCGGCACGCATCGCCTTGATTCTATAGGTGGCAGCGTCACTATGAAACTTCAGACTGCGCACTTCTTGTCTTTTTGATAAAGCTGCTTCTATATAGGTTTGCAACGGACCTATAGCAACGAGCGATTGAAGATAGTCGTCCGGAATTTCAATGGAGGTAGCAGGATCAATGCCTGTCTTTAAGCATAAATTATAGTTCAGGTTTCCCACAAGGCTTGCTATATCTGCCAGGCTTGAGCGCAGATTGGTAATTGACAAATCGATTTTTAAAACATCATTTGCCAACGCAATGCCTTCCTGGCGGAATATATCCTGGTCTGCACGCTTCTTTGTAAGCACCTCTATATTTGCCATTATAATCTTGGCAGATGCCGTTGCATTATATAGATTAAACCAGATGTCGGTGACGAGCTGATCCAATGCCAATACATTCGCTTCATAATCTGATTTGGCAGCTTCTGCTTCATATTTTAAAGCATGCCTGGTATAGGTTGTTTTTCCTCCGTTAAACAATAATTGTGTTAACACAACGGAGTTATAGGACTGATTTAATATTTGGGGATTAAGTGTAAAGGAAACATCCGGAGACAGGTTTATAGAAAATGGAGTTATGTTATCACTTAAACGTCTATAGCTGGCATTCAATACAATCTGCGGCAATACATCTGTACGGTTTTGAGAGATGTGATTTTCTGCAAGCTTATATTGTATACTGTCTGCATGGAGTTGATTGCTATGCTTTCGTGCAAGCAAAAGCGCCTCCTGCAGCGTCATTCGTTTTGTTTCCTGCGCAAAGCCCAGCACGGGCAGCAGCAGGAAGAGAAATAGTATCAATACTGATCTTTCAAACATTTTTATGATTGTTAAATAAGGGAGTAGGTGTTCCTGTATAAAAAAACCGGCTTTTATATTGGAGCGCTCAAAAGTAAACATTGTTTACCATTTTAGTCAACAATGTTTACTAAAATATTTTTTCTAAATTGCGATATGAAAATTGATGATCAGCTAAAGGAATTTGAAAACAACAAAGACCGAAATTGGCAACGGTTGATATATGTATTAAGAAGACATCTGGATCTGTGGTCACCTAAACATGTTAAGCCGCAATGGGGTCAAATGAAGGTGTCCTATTGGCCCGTGATCTGTAATATTTCCGCGAAAGGCAGTACCGCTATGGACATTGCCCGCGAATCTATGGTTGTGAAACAATCCGTGAGTCGCACGATCAAGGAGCTGGAGGAAAAAGGGATGATCATGAGCAAGACCAGTAAAGATGATAAGAGAATCGAATATTTATACCTGACGCCGAGTGGCAAACAACTAATCGCGGATGCTAACAACCAGGTATTTAGTTTAATGGAAACCTATAAGGATCTTGTTGGTGAGAAGAATCTTGAAACTACAATTGATGTATTAAACAAGATCATTAAATATCACGAAGGTTTAATGACTCAGGACGATACGCTGGAAGAGTAAAAGCACTTGAAGGCAGTACTTGCTGGTTTTCTTTGCACTCCTTAGTATAATGGTTAGTATATTCGTTGTGTTTCCCAATGCGTTATAATCAGCAAAGATCCGCTCATGAAACTCCTGCATTCCAATCGTCTTTTTGTTTTCTTCGCACTCTTTCTAATCGGTTGCGCATCCCGCAACCCTACATTACCTGCTGGCGATTACCTTGGGTTGCTACGCTTCCCGGATATCACGTATCGCCTATATATCAACTCAACCAACACAGAATTCGTGTTGATGAATGCCACTCTCAAGGCTGGGCGTTTTTCTCTCGATACTATATATTTTAAAAATGATTCTCTGTATTTTAGGTTAGGTGAATACTACTCGGAATATAAAGGACATTATGATCGTACAAGCCACCGCATTACCGGGCAATGGACTGCGGAAGATACTACAGCATATATACTCGACTTTTTCCCTATAAAAGCTGACACCTTATCCGGACTGCATCCGCGAACAAGTATATATAATTATAAACCACCTGTGCAGGTAGCGGATGGCATTTTAACGAACTCGTTAGCAAGCCAGCAGATCACAAAAGCTCCGCTTGATAAACTGATGCAACGTATTACCCGGGGCCGCTATACAGACATCCACAGCATACTCATTGCCCGTCACGACAGTCTGGTACTGGAAGAATACTTTTATCGATTCGATCATAACTATATATACAACATTCAGTCTGCTACAAAAAGTATTGTGTCAGCACTTACCGGGATTGCTATTGCCCGAAATGAAATAAAAAGTGTACAAGAAACGCTGTGTGCCTCCTTACCAGCGTATAAAGAATTAGCATGCAATGATCAGAATAAAGAGATTACGCTACAACAATTGCTTACGATGAGTACGGGTATACCCTGGGACGAACAAACGTATGACTACATCGATGCACGCAATAGTGCAGCGATTGCTGCCAATGAGAAAGATCAGTTTATATACTTGTTATCATTACCGCGCGTAAAATCTGCGTCACCGGTATTCGCTTACAACTCGCTCAATCATACACTCATGAATGCTGTACTTCGCAATGCCACAAAATTGGAAAACAAGCAAGAACTCACAGATCGTTTATTAAAACCGCTGGGTATAGAAAACAGTTATATAGGGGAACCAACACCTATGGGTGCTATCGGTGACATCGGCTTGCGCCCACGTGATATGCTGAAGTTTGGCTTGCTATATATACATGAAGGTCGGTGGAATCAGCAACAGCTCATCCCCGCACAGTGGGTGAAGGAATCTACGACTCCTAAAATTCACCCGACATCAACATTGGGCTATGGATATTTCTGGTGGACACGAAACTTTCGTTGGAAAGAAAAAACGGTAGCATCTTTTTTCGCCTGGGGATATGGCGGACAGTATATCATTGTGATTCCAGAAGTTGACCTGGTGGTTGTAATGTCCGGTAGCCATTGGGGTACCGATCCGGAAAGTCAGATGGTTGACATCGTAGAGGAAGTTCTATCTGCAGTAGAGCCGTAAGACTACAAACATAGGACAGGAAATCTGCTATACCGCAACCGAATAAAGGCGCAATATACCCTCCAGGATGTCGCAACCGCACCTCCTTGTCACGGGGTTATCAAAGTATATTTGTCTTCATCAAAAGAAAATGTTATGCAAAAAATAACGCCATGTCTATGGTTCGACAGCAATGCTGAAGAGGCCATGAATTTTTATTTATCAATATTTAAAGATTCAAAATTTCTTTCCATAACGCGCTATGGAGATTTAGGACCCGGGCCTAAAGGATCTGTCCTCACGGCGAGATTTACTATTCACGGTCAGGAGTTTTTAGTTTTAAATGGCGGGCCGAAATTCACTTTCTCGGAAGCCATATCGTTTATCATTGCTTGCGAAACACAGCAGGAAATAGATGAGTATTGGGAAAAGCTTTCAGCAGGAGGAGAAGAGCAACGGTGTGGTTGGTTAAAAGACAAATATGGTTTATCGTGGCAGATCGTTCCCAGCATACTATACGACCTGATACAAGACAGCGAATCTGAAAAATCGAAACGAGTAAGTAAGGCTATTTATCAAATGGTAAAGCTTGATATAAATACATTGATGGAAGCCTATCAGGGTTAAGGCATAGCGATTTAAAAATTCAGGAGTATGCAAATTTATACGTATATGAAAACGGAAACATCATCGCCTGCAAAAAACGTAGAGGAGTATATATACTCGCAGCCGGAAGCTATCCGGATTTTGTTGGAAAAATTGCGCAGTGCCATCAAAGCGGCAGCACCGAAAGCAGAGGAAGTTATCAGCTATCAGATTCCAAGCTATAAATATAATGGAGCGCTCGTTCACTTTGCCGCATTCGAAAAGCATTGCTCCTTCATCGTGGTTAATAAAAATATTTTGAAAATCTTTGAAAAAGAATTACGATCTTATAAGACTTCTGGAACGACCATTCACTTTACCCCGGAGAATCCAATACCAGCAGCACTTGTCCAAAAAATTGTAAAAATAAGGATCAAAGAGAATGAAAAAAGAGTCGCAACCAAAACTTCCCCGAAAGGGAAACAGCAAACTAAATCTTCCATTAAAAGCAAGTAAGAAAAAACCTGCTGCCACTCGCCTTGCTGCTGCTGCAGATATACCTGTTCGCCTTGAAGCGAAACACTTTATTGAAAAGTTAAAACAACATCGTTCGGAAGAGGAGCTTGAAAAGATTCAACGCTATTTTAAATCCGGTCAGGGTGAGTATGCTGAAGGCGATATATTTATAGGTGTACGCATGGGACAGGTCTTTACGCTCGCCAAAGAATTTATGGAAATGCCGCTTGATGAAGTTGAGAAGTTACTTGAAAGTCCGATTCATGAAGTACGTACAGGTGCAGTGAGCATCATGGATTTTCAGGCACGCAAAAAGAATATACCCGAGAGCAAGATGAAGGAGTTGTTTAACCTATATATTAACCGACACGACAGAATTAATAACTGGGACCTCGTGGACAGGTCTGCGCCCTATGTTGTTGGTGGTTACTTATTCAATAAACCACGTGCTATTTTATACAAGCTCGCTCGCTCTAAAAATGTCTGGGAGCGCAGAACCGCGATCGTCAGCACTTATTATTTCATTCGGAAAGGTGATGTGGCGGATACATTTAAAATTGCAGAGATGCTGTTAAAAGATAAACACGATCTGATCCACAAAGCCACAGGAGGCTGGTTGCGCGAGGCGGGCAAAAAGGATCGAGTGAAACTGATAAGTTTTTTGGATAAATATGCAGGCACGATGCCACGCACTGCATTGCGGTATGCTATCGAACACTTTGACAAAAAACAACGCGATCATTACCTGGCACGATAGATAGCCAGTATATATACTATAACATAACTGTAAACGTAGTTCCCTGTCCAAGAACCGATGACAGTGTAATGGTACCATCAAGTTTTTCAACCGTTTCCTTTACGAGATAAAGACCGAGTCCAGAACCTGTCGAGCGGGTCGTTCCCCTATAGAACATTGAAAATACTTTAGACTGCTGCGTTTCATCGATCCCTTCTCCGTTGTCTGCAATAACCAGCTTCAGGTGTGATGATTCAATCCATGCCTGTATGAGAACATACGGATCATCTTTGGTTTGATCGCTATATTTAAATGCATTCGAGATCAGGTTATTTAAAACAATAGAAAGTCGCATAGGATCAGTCTCAATTTTCAGTTCAGGCTCTATATCGATCTTTACGCGCACACGTCCGGCAGCTTCCATATACCGTACATCGAAGAGCGCCTTCTCTACATATTCACGCAGGTTAATTTCCTTTCGTTCAATTTCCAGTTTGGCATTTTTTGAATATTGGCTGATGTTGCCTAATACGTTTTCAAGCTTTTCCACCCGGTCGCGCATCATGGTGTGATAGGTATGCAACTCGTTTGGACTAGATGAACGTTCGCAAAGATTGATAAGTCCTTGAATAGAATTAAGTGGTGCACGCAGATCGTGTGAAGTACTATATATAAACCGATCGAGTTCTTCGTTGGTCTTGGTGAGAATCAAGTTCTTTTCAAGAATTTGTTTTTCACGGTTCTCCAATGATGCCTCCACCGAATGGTTAATCCTTACCAGGAAATATACCGCCAGCACAGAGAAAAAATACGCTATAACCAGGTTATTATCATAAGCACGCTGAAGGTATGCCGGATCTATAGGGCGATTTGAAACGATACTGAATTCAGTAAAGCGTGCGATCAGGTAAAGACTTCCGGACAATGCTAAAAATACAGCCGTACTCTTTTTCTCTTTTGCATCAAAGAAGACAAGTGCAGTTAAACTACTTATAATAAAAAACAGGAATGCTGAAGGTACCGGTGGCTCGCGTGAGGAAAACGCAAACACTATAAAATTCATGATGAGTAATAGTATACACTTTGCCAGCCAGTGTCTGCCGGTTTTATTTACCCATAAAGCAATCAGCAGCACTACAATGAAAATATAGTATAGGAATACGGAAGGGTTATAACTACGAACGTAATTGATTACGATATAATATATCGAAGTAGCCAGCGAGACAAGAGCACTGTATCCGGCAAGAACAGCACGCCTATAATCGGACAATGATTTCTCACCCCGATCACCGACAAGCCAGAATTCAAGTTTTTTGAACATAGACATATTAGCAGCCTGTTCTGATTGTATACTTGGTTGCCGGTATGTCCATAAAAATGGCAGACTGTCGCTGGTGTTATCTTCAGACAGGCCGGGCTTCCGCTGGCACAACTAATAAGGCTGCGTACCTTTTGTAATATACAAAAAACTCGTGCCTGTTTGCCTTCTTCGAAAAATCTACTTTGGAGCCGATCCTGGTTTTGCATCGCTATACTATTTTAAAGCCATAGACCCATTTTATATGATGGAAAGATTTTTAATCAAAACATAAACCCTTTGAAGATGTGATTGCCTACTTTTGCCTCCTCAATTCCTGAGATTAAGCTCGTATAGTATGAAGAAAATAATCATCAGCGTGTTTACGCTTTTTATAGCATTCACAGCATCGGCACAACATGATCATAGCGCAGCTTCTGCGCCCGCGGATACGCTCAAGAAGAGCATTCCAAGAGAAGTACATGCACAGGTTGGCGCGGCACACCTGATGTTACATTATCATGCACCTGCTGTGAGAGGCCGGCTGATCTGGGGTGGACTGGTCCCATATGGTGAAGTATGGGTAACGGGAGCACACTCGGCTACATCCTGGGAATTCAATAAAGCTATAGTAGTAGGTAATACTACTATAGCGGCAGGTAAATATGCCGTGTTCACTATACCCGGAAAAGAAAAATGGACGGTCATCATAAACCGAAACTGGAATCAACACCTGGCCGATGATTACAGTGCTAAAGATGATGTGGCGCGAATTGATGTCACTCCGCAAACTACAGCAGCACTGCAGGAACGGCTTCAGTATTCCATTACATCGCAATCAAATTCCAATGGTGTACTTTCAATCCGTTGGGAAAAACTAAAATTAGATATCCCATTTCAGGTGCGGTAAATATATAGCATTAAACTCTGTTGAAATAAAATCCACACAAGTACATATAGTATAGAATTGCGGATTACTACAGTATCGCGATAGTTATAGCTTCCGGTTATTCATCGTCTTCAACAAACAATCCCCAGCCATCGCCTTCTTTGGGAGATTTATGGAAAGTCTTGATCCACTCACGGAACAGCAATCTAAAGGCTTCAATTTCCTTTCGCAGTAAGCGAAGGTATTCTTCGGGAAGTACTTCTTCAAAAATCAATGACGCAGTTTGTGTCTGCAGGCTGCGTGCGTGAATCTTTACAACGGTGGCGTTCTCCATCTTCATGATGAAATCATTCATCGCCTCTGCACTGGCAATCTTTTCAGGAATGACAATGGAATCTTCAAGCATAACATTACTGTGAATCATTCGTATTTCCTCATCATCTATAGAGTCGATAATACGTCTTGTCAATTCACAAATTTCTTCTGCCTTCTGAAAAATTGGTAACGCTTCCACACGTCTCCTTTCTTTTTCCGGATCGTAGTCAGCATCATCCATTTCCTCATCATCGTCATTCCACATGATTCGCGCTTGTTAGTATAGTATTAAAGTTATGAATTATTTGATGCATCCACTGATTGTAGTGCTCTATACTCTTTAAAATATACCGCCCCGCTTTCGCGAACTTCTTCGAGGAGTGCTTCCGAAGAGCATTCCAAAAACACCACGTACAAGTTCTTTTCCTACTTGCTTCGCGATGGGTGACGTCATAACTTCTTCTAACGTAGATTTCTCCTGTTTGCGAGATGTTGTGCTGCGCTTCGGTTTTGACTCCTCCTCCTTTTCACTCTCTTCTTCGGCTTGCTTTATGCGCTCGCTTAGTATCTCAAACGCACTTTGCGGATCGACTGCATCTTTATACTTTTTATATACTTCAGAATTATCAAGTACATTTTTATACTCTTGCTCACTTAACGGTTCCATGGAAGAAGCCGGTGGCAGCAAATGTGTTACTACTGTTTCGGTAGGAATTCCCTTTTCATTCAATACTGTAATAAAGGCTTGCCCGGTTCCGAGTTGTGTAAACTGCTGTTCCATTTCATAAAACTCAGACTTGGGAAATGTCTTTATAGTTTCCTTCAGAGCCTTTACATCATTGGGAGTGAATGCACGAATAACATGATGGATTCTATTTCCCAACTGTGCCAATACGGATGCTGGTATATCTTGTGTTAATTGTGTACAGAAGAAAACGCCAACACCTTTCGAACGGATCAACCGAATTACCTGGTCAATCTGATCCATGAAAGCTTTGGGAGCATCTTTAAATAACAAGTGTGCCTCATCTAAAAAGAAAATCAATTTCGGTTTATCAAGATCACCGGCCTCTGGCATTTGCTGATAAATCTCAGCGAGCAACGCAAGCATAAACGTAGAGAATATAGCAGGCTGCGATTGTATATCTGACACATTCAATATACTGATAACACCACGTCCATCTACTTTCTCAAAGAGGTCATCAATATCAAAGGAAGTCTCCCCAAATATCTGATCAACACCCTGCTGCTCCAGCGAAACTATCTTTCTCAGAATTGTACTCGCTGTTGCCGATGAGATCTTCCCGTAGTCACTTTTTATTTCTGCAGCTCCCGCCCCTTCTGTCAGGTAATTCAAAACTTTTTTCAGGTCATTGAAATCAACAATCGGAAGATTTTTATCATCGGCATACTTGAAGAGTATATTTAGTACGCCTGCCTGTGTATCATTCAACTCTAAAATTTTCGTCAGCAATGCAGGGCCAAATTCCGTAACGGTAGCGCGCATCTGTGCACCCAGCTTTCCACTCAGAGAGTATATTTCAACAGGTAAACTATTTGGTATATAGTTTACACCCAACGCTTGAGCACGCTCTGTTATTTTACTATTCACCACGCCCTCTTTTGCTATACCTGAGAGATCACCTTTCATGTCAGGCATAAATACAGGTACACCTGCCGCAGAGAGTTGTTCCGCCAATACCTGAAGTGTTCGCGTTTTACCGGAACCTGTTGCTCCGGTTACCAAGCCATGACGATTCATCATACGCATCGGCAGACTAACTTTTGCTTCTGCTATAATTTCATTTTGATATACACCTGCTCCCAGGTAAATGGATGGAAGATTAGTGGTATATGATTTCTGAATGGCTTCTCTGAATTTTTCTACTGACATAGCTCTGTAATTAAAAGACGTTCTCCTATACGCTTAAGCCGGCTTTATAGTTATGCAATTTATAATTATAGCTGAACGGAAATAAAAGAGGCTCGATTTTTTCGAGCCCCTCTTTTTTCATTCAACTGATTTATTTTTTATCCTCATAATTCTGGAAACTATACGAGAATCCAAAATTAAATAGCTGACTTACCTGTGCACCACTATCCTGATCGTAATCATATAGTAAAATACCGCCCAGGCTTACGGTGATGAACCTATTTACTTTTGAGCTGAACATAAGATCAAGACGATGATCTATAGTCTTGAACTCAAGCGTTTCATAATTAGCATACATCAGGTAACGCCACTTCAGGTTTACATTGGTGAAGATGTCTTTATCGAATTCAGCGAGCATCTGAAATGCAAGCCATTCCAAACGCGTAGTCTTTGTTGAGTCAACACCGTATGGTTCAGGGCCAACAGTTTGTGTAAAGCGCCTTGGATCCTGTACAATAGTTAGTCTTGGAGCGAATGGAGACAGACGTACTTTGAAGTAATCCGTAGGATGAAATTCAGCACCCCACGCAGAAGTAATGAATGCTGGTGCTAAGATGTCGGAGATGAGTAACTCTTGCTCTGTACCGGTAGCATCATCTTCATATTTATACCCTTTGGTAAACTGAGAGAGAAAGTTGAGGGATGTGAAGAGATCCCAGTTTTTATTTAGCTTATAGCCATACTTCGTATCGAGGTAAATACGATCATTCGTCTTACGAAAGCCTTGTCCGGCGTTCTTAACAAATCCATATAGTAAATCAATTTCAGAGTCCCAACTGGAGTTGTTTTTTACGTAAGCAAACTTGTAGTTGAGTTGTGAATTAAAACCAATAGAATTAATACCACCGGCCTTCCAGTTAGAAGAGAAAGAGGCTTGATTAAAATTCAAACCAAACGTAAACTTCTTTTGCCAATTAGAAAGAGTATCAGGCTTTACAATCTGAGCCTGCGCAAGGGATCCTGACAATAAAATTAAAGCAACAACAACAATGGAGGTGATCTTTTCCTTCATACACATGGGTTAAGTTCGAAATTAAATACTTAGAACTTAAAAACCCAAACAACGAAAACTAGATGTTGTTAAGCTTTATTTCATCCAACGCTACTTCTGTAAGAGGTTTGGTGATGAATTTGATAACGTGATTGTTGTTAACGATTTTATCAATGTCGCGCTTATTATCCGAGCTTGAAAGAATAATAACTTTGCATTTGTTACGAACGAGTTCATTGAATTTTTCGAATTCATATAAGAATACGAAGCCATCTACAATCGGCATATTGATGTCGAGGAAGATCAGGCTTGGGAGATTTTCAGGAACATTTTGATTCTCGCGCAGATAGTCCAATGCTGCCTTTCCGGAACCTTTAACTTCAACGCGTTTGGCGAACCTCGTAATTTCAATGATACGCTTACTGATAAAGTTATCAGTATCATTATCATCTACAAGCATTACTAGGTCGATAGCTTTAATGTCTGTTTGCATTCAATAGTCAATAATTCAGTCCACACATCCGATTTCACGAACTACAAAAATATCCTTTTTTAGAATATTTGGGAACGTGGTTGATAAATTCCGAATGAGAAGTAATAAATAGAAAGAAAAAAAGTAAAAAAGCTTACTTGCTCTGCTTCACCTTCAGTTTTTCACCCACCGATAAAGTGAAATCTTTCTTGTTATTCCATTCCATCAATTCCTTAATAGTTACACCATACTGGCGTGCTATGCTATAAAGTGTATCCGTAGTCTTAACCTGATGTTCAATTTCTAAAGTTTTATCTGCTGTTACAACATTATTTTCAACGGGCTGACTTTCAGAAAGCTTCAACACCTGCCCTGGCTTAATACTTTCCTGCAGATTAAGATTATTGGCGCTCACTAAATCCATTACTCCTAAATTATACTGCCGCGCTATAGCATAAAGCGTTTCTCCGGGTAACACTTTGTGAGTCTCGGGCCGTGTTGTTACTGCAACTTCAGGCACTTGTTGCACAACCGTGTCCATTACGGGGATTACCACTTCTTTTACTTGTAAGGTTTTAGATGAATCCAGCGGTTCCTGAGTTTTTACGATGTTAACAGGCTCTGGAGTAACAGTTATGGGCTTGGCAATAACCGGTGTTGCAACAGCGGTTGCTTCTGTTTCCGATGGATTAACACTCCATGCAAATGTTTGAGAGTTGTCTATCTGTACTACTTGCGTTGGCGCTACTGTCTTATCCGAGTTCTTCGGTTTACGTGCCGACAACCACATAGTCATTCCCGGCTTTATATCATTATCCGAATTGATGCGATTATAGTGCTTGAGCTTCTTCATTTGTATGCCATACTGCTGACTTATACTCCACAAGCTTTCACCATTGGCCACAGTGTGATACGCTGTCGCTGCGCGTGCACGTTTTTTACCCAACAGATAAAATTGTCCTTCATGCAAATTCTCGCTAATCGAAAGATCATTCCATTTCAAAAACGATGACAGTTCAACTCCTGAACGAGCAGCAAGCTGTGATACACTCTCTCCTGCTTTCGCTTCGATAGCCGTTATACCATTGATTTTTTTACGTGCATCTTTTTTATTTGAAGCCACCGTTGACTCACCAACTTTCTTAGCACTTGCTTCGCCCGCTTTCGCGATTACTGTCTCCGGTAATTTTATATCCGAAGCATTTCCTTTTACAGGAATCATCACTGCATATACTCTGTCATCCGGTATAGTACCAGATCGCGCCCATTTGTTATAGGCTATCAACTCCGTTTCATCAACCGATACTTCCTTCGCAAGATCTGCCAGTGTCTTTTTACTTTGATTCTGATAGGACAACACCTGTATTTGTCCTTGTCCTTTTATTAATTCCTCGAAGGCCACCTTATGTGCAAGAAATTTCTTAACGTACCAATATGTTTTGCTGGTGATCTCGGTATTCTTCTCACCACTCTTGCTCTCTTTCTCACTGCGCAATACAGCTCCTGCTCCCATCTGATATGCTTGCAATGCAAATAGCCAATTGTTAAAGTAGCCATTGTTTTTCTTGATATAGCGGGCAGCAGCTCGTGATGAAGATACGATGTTCATGCGTTCATCAATCTCTCTATCTACACGAAGTCCCATCTCCAATGCTGTAAAATCTTTGAACTGCCAGAAGCCAACAGCTTTGGACACTGAGACAGCATCTGCAATCAACGCGCTCTCCTGAAGTACGAGATACTTGAAATCATCCGGTACATTTTCTTCTTCAAAAATTTTCTCGATGATCGGGAAGTATGTTTTTGCACGTTCAACTTTTATGTTGTGATGACGTGGTGATGCTGTTAATGCATCTACATCTTTCTGGATTTCCCTGCGGGCATCATCGCGGATCGTAAGCGTCATGTCCGCAAATTGCATCTTGTGCGGAACCTGAGGTGTCTGCGCTGCTACGGTAAACTGTACCGCAAAAAATAGCGCGAAGATTGATCTCATCATTTTAAAAATTTATTAAGAGGGGTTGTAAAAGTTTTACAAAGATACCTTTCTCATCAACATAATACCATCTCTTATCGGCAGAAGTACATTTTCTATCCGCGGATCATCTTGTATTTTTTTATTGAACTCCAGAATGGCACGTGTGTCCTTATCTGGTTTCTTATCCAGCACCTTGCCACTCCACAAAACATTATCTGCAAGAATAAAACCACCAGCGCTCACTTTGCTGATCACCAAATCGAAGTAAAAACTATAGCGCTCTTTATCTGCATCAATAAATACCAGGTCGAATGTCTCATTCAAGGTTGGTATAATCGTAGCAGCATCTCCTATTTTATACTCTATTTTCTTTCCCAGATCTGTCGAATCAAAGTATCCGCGGACGCGTTCTTCCAGTTCTTCATTTATATCCAGCGTGATCAATTTACCATCTTGCGGTAAACCTTCTGCCAGGCACAACGCTGAGTAACCGGTATAAGTACCGATCTCCAATATCGTCTTCGGCTTGATCATATAGCTCAGCATGGACAACACCTTACCCTGCAAATGTCCTGACAACATGCGCGGCATCATTACCTTCGCATGTGTATCACGATCTATCTTTTTTAAAAGCTCGCTTTCGCGGGATGTGTGTAGCTCCGCATACTGCTGGATGGATTCGTTTAGTATATCCATAATGTTTTCGTTGGAAAAGTTGGGAAGTGTGAAAGGCTGAAAAGTCCGGAAGACCGAAAGTCAGAAAGTTGGGAAGTTGGGAAGTCTGAAAGTCCGGAAGGTAAAGAGCCTTCTCTGTCCTCCGTCCTCCAGACTTTCGGTCTTATTAACTTCACTATACTCTTTACGTCTTTCTGACTTTACGGTCTTTCTGACTTTCGGTCTTATTACCTTGCTATATTCTTTACGTCTTTCTGACTTTACCGTCTTCCCGACTTTCGGTCTTATTACTTTACTATATTTATTCTTTACTGTCTTCCTGACTTTACCGTCTTCCCGACTTTATGACTCCCTAACTTTTTATACTTTCTTCTTTCCATTTGCCTTCCCTTTCTCACTCTCAGGAATCATCGTGAGGAAACTTAGTTTCTTTTCATCAAATATATCCTGCGCTACATCTTGAAGTTTCAAGGCGTCTGTGGCATCGATCATATTGAAGATCTCTTCGAGTTTCGGCACTCGATTGTAGAGTAACACGCTTCGTGCCATCATTAACATCAGGCTCAGATTATTTTCTTCTGACATTGCCAGTTGCCCTTTGATCTGCTCCTTCGCGGCTGCAAGTTGCGCTTTCGATAAAGGTTTGTCACAGAACCTGTTCATCTCCTTCTTCACCAAATTTATACACTTGTCCAATTGCTTGGGTTCCGTTCCAAAGAAAACAGCAAACATACCGGTGTCTGAGTACGGAATGTAGTGAGCATCTACAGAGTATACCAATCCATACCGCTCACGAAGTGATAGATTCAATCTTGAGTTCATGCCCGGACCGCCCAGTATATTTACCAGCAAATATAGGGGTACACGGTTACCGTTATGAACCGGATAGGCTTCACTTCCTATAGCACATTTCGCTTGTTTTACGGTTCGCTCCAATACCTGGTATGCAGGTTTATAGGATGAGAACTTTCTGCGTTTACCGTTAAGCTGATGTGTCTTGAAGTTTTCCAAATACTTTTTCGCAAGACGTTCTACATCATCCAGCGCTATATCTCCAACACATGAAAAGACAATCCGCTTTGTATTAATGTGTTCTTTAAAGAATGAAACGAAGTCTTTCTTTTGAAACGTATTGATCGTCTCTGCACGTCCGAGTATATTCATTCCCATCGGATGATTTTTAAACACCACCGATTCAAATTCATCCTGAAGCGATTCATCGGGACTATCCAGGTACATGGCCATCTCTTCCAGAATCACACCGCGTTCTTTTTCAAGTTCCTTCTCGGGAAATATAGAATGGAATGTTATATCGCTTAGCAGATCTATAGCGCGTTCAAAATACTCTTTGCGAACAGAAGCATAGAAAGCTATTTTTTCTTTATCTGTATAGGCGTTCAACTCACCTCCTACAGAATCGAGACTACTTATTATGTCGAGCGTTTTTCTTTTGCGTGTCCCCTTAAAAGCCATATGCTCCCAGAAGTGAGCAATGCCCTGGTTGGTGATTGATTCATCCCTGCTTCCAATATCCAACACCAATCCGCAGTGCACAATGGCCGAAGTTGTTACCCGCTGATGTACCACCCGCAGGCCGTTTGATAAGGTAAAAATTGTACAATCTCTCATAGTTTGTGCGAAGTTAAATCTTTTAGGATCAGGCTAATGTTGTCGATCCTTCCAGTCCGAGATAATAACACAAATTTCACCGCGAAATTTCCCGGTATGTCAACATGACGTAACTTCCTGAAAATAAGGATAATTAAACTTCCACCGCTATCCTTGTTTGCTCAGCGATTTAAGTTTCATGCCACTTTTACCTTTCCTGTCTGATTTTTCGTCCCATCTGCGGACGAATTCGATCGTCTTCGGTCGTGTGTTTTTGAGGTGCCCGTGTTTTTGATAAAATTCATCATAAATTAACTGGCATATTGATTGTAAACTTTTCAGACATTATGGAAACACATAGAGTAAAAACCTGCTTCACCATTACCTTCACGGATGAGCAGTATACCCGTGCCAAGTACTATGTAGAAGATATGAAGCGTCACCCGAACCGGATTTTCTGGAAGGGCAAGGAGGGTAAAACGGATGATGAATTAATCATTGAACAGATTGCACACCGTATTCTATCCGGCTTCTATAACGATGATCCGCTTACAGCAGGAAGACACATTATGCGTATGGACAGTACTGCCACGCGATAGCTATAGCATTAGCCGTTATCTGTTAATCGTAATCTGAACTGGCCATGGGTTAGTGACCTTTTCTGTTTTTGCGATTAACAATAACGATTGGTTTTACCATGTACTGCGGGATACGCTTTGAGGAAGGTTTACTACAAACCTATACCGTCCTAAAGTATATACCTCCGGGATATATACTCCGTAAGAAAACTAAATTCTGTCGAGTATTTTTTTGATCAAGGCATCTATAACCTTGTTAGGGTCTTTGGAGAATTTATTTTTAACGCGGTTTGCTATAATGGCGTTCACACTTAATACTTCATGTCCCAATAAACGAGCCATTCCATAATAGCCGGCAGTTTCCATTTCAAAATTGGTAAGCCAGAAATCGCTGCTCTTGTTGTGATAGTAATTTAGTTCTTCGAGTAAAGCAGGATATTTAATAGAGGTACGCAGGGCACGTCCTTGTGGTGCATAAAACCCCGGAGTCGTAACCGTGTTGCCGACAATCATGCCTTCACCAAACTGTTCGCGCAACATCTCTGAGCCTTTAATAACGTAGGGCACGATTGGCAACTTCGCTTTTTTATAAAGATCGTTTGCTATCTCTTCTTCAAACTCATTCATCTCCAAATTATAGAACGACATCAGGTTATCGAGGCCGACAGCATAATCGGTTACGAGATGAGAATCTAACGGTACATCATCCTGCAATGCCCCTGAAGTGCCAATGCGAATGATTTTTAATTTTTTCTTTTTGCTTTTAAGCTCGCGGGTTTTGAGGTCTATATTTACCAGCGCATCTAATTCAGTAAGCAAGATCTCGATGTTATCGGTACCCATCCCCGTGCTTATCACTGTGATGCGCTTACCCTTATAGGTTCCCACTTGCGTGATATACTCACGCTTGTTCATTTCAAACTCTATATCATCAAAATGTTCGCTTACGCGATAAACGCGGCCGGGATCACCAACCGTGATGATAATATCCGATAAATGTTTTGGTAATAAATTAAGATGGTATACACTACCATCCTTGTTCAGGATCAGATCTGTTTCTGAAATTTTAGGCATAGTGCCAGAAGTGTCGCCACCCGTTAACAAAAGTTATTCAACAAACTAACTATTCACTTTCTGAGCCGGATTGCCAAACACCGTTTCACCAGCCTTTACTGGAGCAATCACTACTGAACCTGCCCCCACCCGCGCGCCTTTGCCAATGGTTATTCCCGATACAACGGTAACACCTGAACCTATAAAAACTTCATCTTCAATTTCCGAGCCTGCGCTGATAATGCTTCCTGCACCGATCTGCACAAAATCTCCAAGCTTGGCTTCCGTGCCAATGATGGCTCCTGCATGAACCAGGCAATGATTACCAATACTTACTCCGGCACCGATTTTCACGCCCTGGTCTATAAAATTTCCATGGCCCAAATCGGAAGAAGAAGCAACGATCGAGGACGGATGCACCGCATTCACCGGCTGAATATGTCTTTCCTCCTGAAGCATTTTAACCAAGTTCTTACGAAGCTTGTTATCATCTTCAGCAACAAACGCCTCACATTTCTTTCCAATGAGTTTCAAAAATCCATCGTCATCAGTACTGCCGAGTACAGTTACATTATCAATCTCTGTATTGTGAAGCTTTTTATCGTCATCCAAAAAACAATACACAACATTTCCGTTGGCATCAAAAATTTCTTTTGCTGCGCGACCAAGATGATTCGCTCCAAAAATGATTACCGGATTTTCCATACACAGTTTAAAACAAGATCAGCAAAGGTAAATTTCAAGTAACTACTGTACAACTATCAGTGTAATCTTTGTATAAACAGTTTTAGTCTGTCGATGATAGGATTGTTGCACGCAATCAGCAAAAAGAAGAATGACTGAAACCCTACCTTGTAGCGCGACAGTGTTCCAAAATTTGGAGTAGACAATGACAGGAATATGCAAAGCAACGCAATGTATACGATGGTCGTAAAAACAAGCAATCGATTTTGCGCGTGGATCAATCTTTTAAATCGCGTAAGCGCAGCTATAGTAAGAACCAGTAAAACTAAATTCTCCAACGCTACAAGCCACTGAGAAGCGGTGTGAGCTTCCCATACAAAGGGTCTGAATAAACCCGATAACAATGCGTTGGGTGAATGGTATAAAATGCTCGAAGCCTCTGGCTGCAAATCGGTATACTCGATTTGATCTTCCGGAGATGAAAGCCGCGAGAGCATCTGATAATTTTCTACAATGACATGCAGGAAACGTTCGGGATAAAAATTAGGATGTACCTGACTCGCTATATATAAAGGTGCTATAAAAATGATACTCCAGGTTAACACTGCTATATACCAACGCTTCATCGCTATGCGCGGAAGTATTACGAGCTTCATTAACAATGTGGTTGCCGCTACAGGGAGTAATACCGCGAGGTAGTAATATTTCAGATTCCACAAAATCCATAATGCCAACGGTATAGTGAGCCATTGTATGATGGATACCTTTTCTTTTTGGAAGATGCGTAGAAATATAGCAGCCAGGAAATATAGCGTTGCCATCGCGAGGCTCTCCTTAATCAACCCTGAACACCAAAAGACAGCCGATGGTAAAAAAAGGAACGCTAAAATTGCGGGTACTACAATGGAAGTATGAAGCTTAACGATTTGCTTTACCAGATACCACGCTGATAAAAAAGCAAGGAACGACAAGTGAAGCGATACTATCCAATAGTTATCACCGCCAAGTAGGCAAAATATACTCGTCACCTTGCTCATATATAGGGCACGTGGTCGTTGAAAATTCAACTCATGCCATATCGGATATTCACGATTTCCTTTCCATAAGAACTCGACATACGACCCAACGTTATCACGCGCCATGGACGAGAGTTTTACTCCATCTTCATAATAGCTGAACGTATCACCCACGGTATAATAGTATTGATACAACAACCCGAGTGCTATACCACACAACAGTTTAAAAACAAAAGCAGGCCAGAAGGCTTTCCTGATGGAAGAATTTTCAGATCGCCATAGCATAAAAGCGATTGTGAATAATACTAAAATATTGGCGACTGCTATAATCGTCATTTACGAATCGGTTTAAGTAATGATGCTCCGATATTGCAATCTAAACATCTGCGCTTAGAACAAAAATTAGTATACAATTCAATTAAACCTTGCGAGTCAAAAGCCATTTTTGATTTTATCCCAACCGTTGCCCACCGCCTGGTTATGAAGTTGAACTCTGATGGAACCTGCTGGAGAATCATGATAGCCCGTTCTAAATACAACGAGTCGTCTTTTAATTTTCCATAGGCAACTAGCAACGGTGCTACTGTATTTACAATGATATTGTCGATGCTCATTTCACCGAGCACCGCTATCGCTTCACGTGAAGTTTTCCCGAGCAGGTAATGATGAAGCCAGTAATCGGATTGCTTTACTGAGAAAAGTAATTTCAATTCTTCATAGGTAACAGCCTCTAATATTTTACTGACTATATTCTTTTGATGCAGCAAAAGTCCTGCAAACTGCGCTAACCGAATGGTGGGAAAATTAGCAGGACGAAGACGAAGAAATTTCCATTGCGCCAAGTTCAATTTCGAGGAACCTAGTGAGTATTTATGACTCAACAACGCATACTCTCTTTTTAACAAGCGGATATACTCGTCATCAACTTTTTTATCGTCCAGGAAACCGGCTTGTCCGAATATCAAGGCCTCCACACATTCACTTTTATCAGCATGCTTCAACACGGTTTTATAGGGCAAGCCTTGTGCGAGCTGCAAAAAGGGATCAGCATTTATTTTGAAACCAAAGTTCTTCGCCAACAATTGATAGCAGGTCTCTTCCCAATTATTATGGTTACGTTTCAACAATGCAAAAACATCTTTTGATTTTCGTTCAAGCCGCTCGGTTAACATTTTATCGAGCGTTGAAAATATAGTTAACTCAGAGACTTTACTAAAAGATGTAGCGCACGGAATTTCTTCCGGATTATTAGCAAGCGTTTTATAGCGTAGCAGCAGATCATCTTCCACTCTGTTTTTTAATTCCAATGTTGGTAAAACAGAACCGTCCTTTCGTGTTACAGGTTTATCGTTATTCCACACCACATGCAAAGCCACGGTGTCATATGCGGCATCGTGATCATGCCGATGATCAATCCAGCCGGAAGCATTGATGTGTATCTCTGCACTGCCGCTCCATTCTACAGCGCCAATTTTAATTCGTATATCCTGAAAATCAGGACCGGCATGTGTATTCCGGTAACCGGCATGAAATATACTCACCGGTTCGCCATCGCTCGTTCGTAAATCTTGCTTATTGAAATATTGAAACTGCCACAGGTAGTGAAGAAAAGATTCAGACATCGGTATAACATTTAGCTAACGAGATGTCGAGTTACAATTTTGCACTATAGCAGTCAATCACCCAATTGGAAGAAAATCCGCTTGATCTAAATGTGTCGTTGTAGTGTAAACTACGTAAATGCATGCAGATAAATCTCCATACTCTGTTGTACTTTCGCTGCTTCTTCACTGGCACGTTTACTGAAATCTTTTTCAGCAGATGCATAGATAATGGCACGGGCAGAATTTACCAGCAAGCCGCAGTGATCGTTCATCCCGAATTTCGAAACCATTTCAAGATCACCACCTTGCGCCCCTATACCGGGTACAAGAAAAAAATGATCAGGCGCTAATGCGCGGATGCTTTGCATCTTCTCCGCTTGCGTTGCTCCAACCACATACATCAGTTGATCGGGTGTTGACCACTGCTGTGATTTGCGGATCACCTCTTCGTATAGTTTTCTACCATTCGATTCAAACAATTGAAAATCGCTGCTTCCGGGATTGGAAGTATGGGCCAGCAGTATTACCCATTTGTTTTTAAAATCAAGAAATGGCTTTACGGAATCTTCTCCCATATAGGGGGCAACAGTAATGGAATCGAAATTCATCTGCTCGAAAAATGCTCTTGCATAGAGCGATGATGTGTTGCCGATATCACCACGCTTGGCATCCGCTATCGTGAAAATATCTTTCGGTATATATTCGAGCGTTTTCTGTAAGCTCTCCCATCCTTTCGGGCCAAGTGCTTCATAGAATGCTATATTGGGTTTATAGGCAACGGTATATTTATGAGTAGCATCGATGATCTGTTTATTAAACTCAAAAACAGGATCGGCTGCTGACAATAAATGCTTGGGAATTTTCTGCAGATCAGTGTCGAGACCAACGCAGAGATACGACTTCTTTTTTTTGATTTGCTCAAAGAGTTGTGATCTATTCATGGAATTCCGTTAAGCGTGTTGTAAATGGTGACGCAAATGTAGCGAGCCTAAAACAAAAGAAGCAACCTATCGGCTGCTTCTCTGCTATATATCTTATTAAATCGTATTAGCGTAAATCTACTACCTCAACGCCCGGGTATTTTTTCAGGTCGAAGGCGAAGAAGCTATCGTCTATTTTCACATTCGGGTTGAACTTGCTGATGGTATACTTGTATTTGTTTCCACCTTTATCAAACATCGTCCAGCTTTGAATGCTTTTATCCTTTTTGTTGATGAACATTTTGATCTTGAAATACTGAGCATCTTTTTTTTCAGGCACCAGGTCGATCTCTTCGCAGAGTACACCACCTTCGGTTTTATCCTGAAGGTATAAATACTTGAATCCTTTTTTATAAATGTCGTAGATCTTGGAAGGATTAACATCTTCAGAACCCGGATCGTAATTATCAATGTTCACCTCTTTAGCTTCGGGTAGATAGGTCCACACCGTTGAACCATTGTTTATAACTTCCTGCTCCGGAAGAGCCAAGCGAAATTTATCACCCTTTACCGTGATCTTGCCTTTAAATTCCTCGTTCACTTTTTCAACATCATTGGTCAGTACATACGAGATGCTTGCTTCAAAAGCGGGTATCGCCTTATATTTTTTGCTCATGGCATCCAGAGACTGAAGAGCTTTTGGATCGTATTGCGCCGATACAGAGATCGCTAAAATCATCGCGCAGAGGGCTAAAATCGAGTTTTTCATTCCTTAATAACTTAAAAATGTCCGCAAAGTTAAAATTGATTGTGTTTTTCTTTCAATGCGGTCAATAATTGTTCCAAACTATACTCGTCTTTAATCAAAACTTCACGAGCCTTACTACCTTCAAAAGAACCTACAATACCGGCAGCTTCCAATTGATCGATCAGTCGTCCTGCCCGGTTATACCCAAGTTTCAGCTTTCGCTGGATCAGAGAAGTACTTCCTTGCTGGTGCATCACAATTAATCGTGCAGCATCTTCGAAGAGCGCATCGCGGTCTGAAAGATCTACATCGCCAGGACCGCCTTCATCATCTCCTTCATATTCCGGAAGCATATAGGCTGAATCATATCCACGTTGTGAACCTATAAATTCTACAACTCTTTCAATCTCTGGAGTATCAACAAAAGGACATTGGATCCGGATAACATCGGAGCCGGTAGACAACAACATGTCACCCTGGCCAACAAGTTGATCAGCACCTCCTGAATCAAGGATCGTGCGCGAGTCAACTTTCGATGTAACTCTGAAAGATAAACGTGCCGGGAAGTTTGCCTTGATTACACCGGTAATAACGTTTACCGAGGGACGCTGCGTGGCTACCACCAAATGTATACCGATAGCACGGGCAAGCTGCGCAAGGCGAGCAATCGGAGTTTCTACTTCTTTGCCGGCCGTCATCATCAAATCGGCCAACTCGTCAATCACCAATACTATATATGGCAGAAAGCGGTGGCCCTCTTTCGGATTAAGTTTACGCGCTACAAATTTAGCGTTGTACTCTTTCAGGTTTCGTGCACCGGCATCTTTCAGGATCTCGTACCGGTTTTCCATTTCTATACATAGCGAGTTCAGCGTATGCACTACCTTCTTGGTATCGGTAATGATAGCCTCTTCGGCATTGGGAAGCTTTGCCAGATAATGTCTTTCAATTTTACTGAAGAGCGACATCTCCACTTTTTTAGGATCGACCAACACAAACTTGAGTTGTGACGGGTGACGCTTATATAATAGAGAAGCGAGAATAACATTCAACCCTACAGATTTACCTTGACCAGTCGCACCGGCAACCAGCAAGTGAGGCATCTTGGCAAGATCGATCACCAATACTTCGTTTGAGATAGTTTTACCCATCGCCACCGGAAGCTCCTTATCAGTTTTAGAAAATGCTGCTGAGGCAAACACGGAACGGATACTTACCATCTCGCGATTCTTGTTAGGTACTTCTATACCGATAGTACCTTTACCAGGAATTGGAGCAATGATACGTATACCCAGTGCTGATAAACTCAGCGCGATATCGTCTTCCAGATTTTTAATACGCGAGATCTTGATACCCGCATCCGGCACAATTTCGTATAGGGTAACCGTGGGACCGATTGTAGCTTTGATACTCTGTATACCAATCTTAAAGTTGACAAGCGTAGCAACGATCTTGTCTTTATTTTGATTGAGTTCTTCCTGGCTCACACCAGCTTTACCGGTATCATATTCGTTCAGTAGCTCAAGCGTTGGAAATTTAAAACTGCCAAGATCAAGTGTAGGATCGTATACACCTTGTTCTGCTACAAGCTTCTCCGCGAGTTCATCTGTCTCAAGCGTTTCCTCAATGATAAATTCAGGCTCTTGCTTTACTTCTTTTACAGGCTCTGTTATTTCTACTTCGAGCTTTAATTCTTTTACAGGCTTCACTGGCTCGACAGGAGGTTTCACCAGTACAACAGGTTCAGCCGCTTTCTCTTTCTTCTTATCCGGCCAATGATCTTTTTCATCTGTATATTCTGAAACCACTGGTTCCTCTGCAACCTTCTCTTCATCATCATCCAAAATTGCATCGTTGCCCATAGGCTTCGGATCCTTCGGCATAAAAAGAGGGATAGCCGTTACGTTGAAATAAAAAATGATGAAGACAAAAAGTGATAAGATTAAAATGAGGAATGTTCCCCACCCAAACATGCTTTCACTTAACTCTGCCAGTTGCAAACCAAAGCCTCCTCCAAGGAAACTCCACTCACTCACACCTTCGTTGATGAAGATCATATAGCCGAGCAACAGACAAAGCCATGCTCCGGCAAAAATGGAGAAGATCGAATATGAGAAAATCCGAAGCAGCTCTTTATTGAATACAATTTTAAAACCTACTATAAAAAGGAATGGAGGAATGAAGAAAGCAGAAATACCAAACCAGCGATTGATAAAATAATCGGAGATGACCGCGCCATAATATCCCAGCCAGTTTCGAATTTCTTTGCCAGATTCAATAATCGATGTACTCTCCTGTGGATGTACTACATCAAAATCTGATTTCCATGTAAAGAGGAATGAAAACAGCGCGAGAAATAAATACACCCCAGCTATCATTAAAAAGAATCCGATAGCAAGTTTAAAGCGCGGATCTTTTAAAAATGAAAGATCAAGTTTTGGTTTAGAGGCAGCCTTACCCTTCTTCTCCTTCTCGGGCTTCTTAAATGTATTTGACTTATATGTGTTCTGTGCCATGCTTGATTCCCGCAAAACTAAAGAAAAACCCTGAAAGTGAGGTATGAATAACGTGTTCAAAAAAACGAAATTGCCTTTGTGTTAAAACCTGACTCGTTCTACCACGTACTTGATCCTGCTAAATTTTATTAACTTTCTAAGTTGTGAGACCCCACGCGACTTTTATTGTCCTATTTTGTTTACTGACTTCGCTAGCGAAAGGTCAGTACTATCATTTTGAAACGATCACCGAGCAACATGGATTGTCTGACAATCGTGTTACTTGTTTTCTGAAAGACCGAACGGGCTTTATGTGGATCGGTACTGCCAACGGGCTAAACCGTTACGATGGCTTTCAGTTTAGAATTTACAGGCCTGGCAATAAACAGTTCAACATCTCGCATGAACACATTAACGATATTGAGCAAGACAAGTCAGGACGACTTTGGATCGCTACCTGGAATGGACTGAATGTATTAGATGTTGAAAAAGATAGCCTCTATATTTTCTCTTCCGATGATAAAGCCAATCGGCAGAAGAACGATAAACTCAGCAGCGCGCTGATCTGGGATATATATGCCGATGTACAAAGCAGGATCTGGATAGCACCCGACTCCCGCGATCTCTGTTACTATGATCTCGTTACGCGCGCCTTCATTTATTTTCCGTGGAGAACGTTTGTACAAAAAACATTGCCGACAAGGCCGACAAGTGCCTATACTGCAATTCAAAAAATTAGTCCGAAGTCTGCTGATGAACTGTGGCTCGGCACAACGGCCGGGCTCTTCAGCTTTAACACGCGGAAATATACTTTCGAATATCATGGTGGTGATGATCCTGCAGACTTTGTCTCCATCCGCACGAGCGCTGACCAGAAAAAGGTTTTCTTTGGACAGGAAAAATTATACGTCTTTCATACCGACAGCAGCGCTTTACATGAAGTTGCACCTCGCAGTATAACTCCGTTTACTTTAAATCATCATGAGATTTTTATTATACCTACACTAAAAGGATTGTGGATACTTGATCCGGAAACAGAACAAGCCGCTCCGCTTCTTGTAGATGATGTAAACCCATTCAGTATACATCACGAAAATGTTACCGATGTATATCAACAAGGAGGCATCACCTGGATTGGCACATCGCGAGGTATACGAATTCATGATCAACACACCAATCTATTTCCATTTACACCGGTGTTTACAGATGCCAGCACATCACTCTCCGGAAACTGTTATCATATTCTTGACAGTGAAAAAGATGGCAAATACTATATCAGCTCCTATACTCTCAACAAGCTTATTGTCATCGATAAAAAAAATGGAAGTATACAGGAGATCACTTCGCTCGATGGAAAACCATTACTGAAATGTGCCTATACCTTTGAAGACTCTCAGCAACGACTGTGGGTATTAACCAGCAGGAATATATTTATCTCCGATACAACGCATCAGCACTTCAAAGCTTTTCCGTATCCGGAACGGGAAGATAATTATCTGTTTAACGAGATGATCGAAGATGAGCTTGGGAATTTCTGGTTTGCTTCTATGCGCTATGGCGTTTTTCATTTCGACTCGGAAACAGAAGTATGGAAACTTTTCACCGAAAGGGAAGATGGATTCTTTGCTTCACGTCCTACGTCATTACTCTCCGATCCGAAGCATCACACGGTGTGGATTGGCGACTACGGCTTCGGTATATTTCAGTATGACCTGAAGCAAAACAAATTCAAATATACCGGTACAGATATGAGTGATCCATATAGTTTGCACTCATCGCTGGTGAATGATCTTACGCTAGATAAAAATGGAGATGTATGGATCGCCACTACTTCCGGCGGTGTGAGTAAATATTCATACAACGCACGTACCGGGAAAAACTTCGCCACCTATTCCATCGAAAACGGATTACCTGAAAGTACTATTCAATCCATCGAAGTAGATGTCCATGGAAATCTCTGGCTTGTGTCGTTCAAAGGACTTACGTGCATCAACCCGAATGGAAAAATTATACATCACTACGACAAGACTTCAGGATTACCTTTTTCAAATTTAAGTACAGCCATTACACGCAACAGTAAAGGCGAGTTAATGACGGGCGCTGGAAATGGTTTTATAAAATTTCATCCGGATAGTCTCGTACATCATTCCGATACATTTCCGGTGGTAATTACCCTTGCGCAAATAAGCGATAGTGTTATCACGTCTTTGAAGGAATCCGTATTCCCCTATCAACAAAATGAGTTGATGATTGAATTCGCTGCGCTGACCTTTACGTTACCCAACCAAGTAAAGTATTTTTACAAGCTCGATGGTTTTGATAACGACTGGATCGATGCTGGCAATAAACATACTGCACACTATATAAACCTAAGCGATGGTCACTATACATTTCAGGTAAGAGCGATCGATCAGACGGGGAAACCATCTTCGAATATTGCATCCATTGAATTTACAATCACACCTCCATTTTGGAAACAGTGGTGGTTCTTAACGATCGTGATTGGTATCGCAGCCTATGCCATGTATTCCGGAATCATTTCGCTTCAACGCACTTTCACAGCTCAAAAAATATTGAATCAATTCGCTACATCTCTCTATAACAAAAACACGGTGAAAGATGTATTCTGGACCGTGGCTTTGAATTGTGTTGACCTGCTCAAGTTTGAAGATTGCGTGGTATACCTCATGATTCCCGAAGCACAAATCCTCGTGCAAAAAGCGGCAGCGGGTCCAAAGAGTCACGAGCCATTTCGCATTATGAACCCGATCGAAATCCCGGTAGGAAAAGGTATAGTAGGTACAGTGGCAAAAACCGGCAAGTCAGAAATCATTCCTGATACTTCGAGGGACAGGAGATATATAATTGACGATCAATCACGCTTGTCAGAACTTACCGTGCCCATTGTAGTAGAAGGAAAAGTGTTTGGTATAATTGATTCAGAACACAGTCAAAAGAATTTTTACAACCGCTGGCATTTACAAATGGTGGAAGAGATTGCCGCTATATGCAGTGCCAAGATCAGCCGGTATTTTGTGGAGGAACAAATTCGCAGTAAAGTAGCGCGCGACTTGCACGATGATATGGGCTCAACATTGTCGAGTATCAAAATCATGAGCAACATTGCTTTGGAGAAACGCGAAACAGAAGCGTCACAAGGATACTTGAAATCAATACGTCAGAATGCAGCCCTCATGCAGGAAAGTATGAGCGACATCGTGTGGGCCATCAATCCTGAAAATGATTCACTTGAAAAAGTAATCATCCGCATGAAAGAGTTTACAGCCGAAATTCTCGAACCGCTGGACATACATTATGAATTTATTGAAGACGGAGATTTTGCAACGGCACGGCTAGACTTGCATGTGCGGAAAGATTTTTACCTGATTTTTAAAGAGGCTATTAACAATACCGCGAAGTATAGCGGTTGCCGGAGATTGATCGTTCACCTGACGCGTTTTACACAAGGAATACGTTTGCGGATTAGTGATGACGGCACTGGCTTTGACATTTCTAAGATTTCATCTGGCAATGGATTAAAAAATATGCGTTACCGCGCAGAATCTATTCATGCTGTATTACAGATAGAATCGGTACCACATGAAGGCACCAGCATTATTTTAAGAATCCCGCTCACATAAACAGGGTATCTGACAAAACAACTCTCGTAGTATATTGCACACCAGTGTCTACCCGACTTCTACTATATGAGGATAATAAGCAGCTTCGCGAAAGTGTTGGCGCACTGATTTCTTTTTCGGAAGATTTTATACTCACCGGAAGTTTTGGCGAAGTACTATCGGTGGAGGAACAAGTAAAAACGCTTCAACCTGAAGTCATTTTAATGGACATTGACTTACCAGGAATGAATGGCATTGAAGCTGTAAAAAAGATCCGGGCTTTCAACTCATCTATATATATATTGATGCTCACGGTGTTTGACGACAACAAACACGTACTCGATGCCATCTGTGCGGGAGCTTCCGGATATTTATTAAAGAAATATCTTCCTGAAAAGTTAATTGAATCTATTCATGAAGTAATGAACGGTGGTGCACCCATGAGCCCCGGCATTGCACGATTGGTTGTGGCACAATTGCAACAACTACCGGCCGACCAGGCTAATAAATATCAACTCACTGCACGTGAGAAGGAAATTCTTGCAAGCCTGTCCAAAGGCAATAGCTACAAACTCATTGCAGCTCATTTTTCGATCAGCATCGATACTGTGCGCACACACATTAAGCACATCTACGAAAAACTCCAGGTGAGAAGTCAGACAGAAGCTGTCTCAAAAGCGATCAACGAAAAATTAGTGTAGAGACCGTGTTAAAGCACGCTTACTAAATTCACATTCCAACACAAGTACTGTAACCCCAAGGCTCACATTTTCGTGTGATGCACTCGATAGGTTCCATACATTACCTTCGTGCATTGGTTTATAAAAGTTATGCGTACTGAAAGACCCTCTCTATATCTTAATTAGTGCAATGCTGAAATATACTTTGCCTAATTAAGACTTCAGTACGTATGCTAAAAGATATATAGTTGTTGCGTTGGCTTTAGCAACAGTTGGTTGGCGTCCTGTTCGGGAAAATATTCCGGACGGTATCTTTAGGATGTGCATCGTGGCCGGTGGTTGGAACCTTGTTAAGGTATATATTTTGATGGCGTTGAAAATTACACCATCGATCAGCGTCAATAGTAGTTTGACCTGATAAGAAACCTCTCCAACCACCGACACCACATCAACATTCTATCGCAATTGCATTAGTTCTATAAAGACAAAAGAAAAAGTAGGCTTTAATCAATTTCTGTTTATAGTTTTCAAGGTGAATAAAAGCGACAGTAGTGTGTCGCTTTTTTACTATGCGGCATTTCGGACTTTAGAGTACCTTCCCGCAAACCACCTTGCTCACATGAAAAATAACGTTGACCTGCTAAAGAATAGAAGTTCCAACAACCGGCAGCATTGCATTGAATTTCTGGAGGCATTTGAAGCGCATGATATAGATGCCATGCTTGATCGTTGTACACACGATGCAACCGTTCAGTTTATTCCTTTAGGGAAATCATTTGCTGGCAATGTCCATTCCCTTGGGCGTATATTCTGGAGTGCATTCCTTGAAAGCTTCTCCAACCTGAAGATCATCTTTCATCACACCAATTGGGTAGAAGAAGATGCAGACCGAATCACTATGCTTATCACCCTTCATGCGTTACATACCTATACCTTTGCAGGAATTAAAAGTGAAGGACGTGAGTTAAACTGCAAACACCTGGTGATCTTTCAACTGAATGAAAACAGTAAGATTACAAATATAGAGGTGAGCTGGAATCACCGTGAAATGAAAGCACAGCTTACCGATCGTCATTAAAGACCGTTCATAAGATTTATTTTAAAAGCATCCATTCGATACGTGATTCTCCTGATATTGCAAGTTGAATCAACTCACGTTTATGAAAAGTCTATACTATTGGATGGCATTTTTCTGTGCGCTCAGCATAGCAGGCTGCAACCATGAAAAAGAAACCAGTCACTATCCAAACGTTCAACCTCAAAAAGCAGAAAAAAAAACTTTTGAAATAGTATCCCGTCACGGCCACAAACGTGTTGACGATTACTATTGGATGAAGAACCGTGAAGACTCTGCTGTGATACAATATCTAAAAGCTGAGAATGCATATGTCGACACGATGCTTAGCCATACAAAACCATTGCAGGAAAAACTTTTCAATGAGATGAAAGGGCGCATCAAAGAAAAAGATGAGTCAGTTCCCTACAAACTTGATGACTACTATTACTATACCCGCTATGAAGAAGGATACGAGTATCCTGTATTTTGTCGTAAAAAAAGTTCGCTCGATGCAGCCGAAGAAATCATCGCCAATGGTAATGAACTAAGCAAAGGCCATAACTTTTTTGATATTGATATAGAAGTTAGTCCCGATCACAATCTTACCAGCATTATTGTAGATACAGTAGGGCGCAGATTTTATACCATTACCATCAAGGATCTTAAAACAGATAAAGTATATACTGACAAGATCGGAGGGACGGAAGGAGAGGCAGTGTGGTTTAACGACAATAAAACCATCCTATACGTAAAGGCGGATCCAAAAACGCTTATCGGCAACAAAGTATATAGACATACCCTGGGAACAAATCCTTCCAGTGATGAACTGATCTACACCGAAAAGGATTCTACATTAGAATGCTTTATCTATAAATCAAAATCTGAGAAGTATATATTTATTACCAGTGGGAGAACGGATGCCCAGGCCGTTCAGTTTATACCTGCTGATCAACCAAAGTCCAAACCCGGAATTATAGAACCACTACAAGCTAATATAAAGTATTCTGTAGACCATGCCGGTGATAGATTCTATATACTTACAAACCTGGATGCACCGAATTACCGGATTGTTGAAACACCAGTAACAAAACCTGGTAAAGCGAATTGGAAAGATCTCATCCCTCACAATGAAAAAGCATTCATTGAGGACATGGAATTGTTCAAAGACAATCTTTTGCTGCAGGAAACTGTAGAGGGGCTGACTAAAATTCGGATCATTCGCTGGAGCGACAAATCAGAACAAAGTATTGAATTTGAAGAAGCCGCATACGATGCCTCACTCTCGGCTAACCCCGAATTCAATACGAGCATCATTCGCTATAATTACCAGTCGCTTACAACTCCCAGCTCCGTGTATGACTATGATGCGAACACGCGTGAGAAAAAACTTTTAAAGCAACAGGAGGTATTGGGAGGTTTCGATCGGAATAACTACCAGGCAGAACGGGTTATGGCAAAAGCCAGTGATGGTGCGTTGGTCCCTATATCTATAGTATATAGAAAAGATTTATTCAAGAAAGATGGAACAAATCCGGGACTCCAATATGCCTATGGATCGTATGGTTATTCTACGGTGCCGTTTTTCAGCTCTTCGCGCTTAAGCCTCCTCGACCGTGGATTTGTATATACCATCGCGCACATTCGTGGCGGACAGGAAATGGGAGGTAAATGGTACGAAGACGGCAAGATGCTGAAAAAGAAAAATACATTTACCGATTTTATAGATTGCTCTGAATACCTGGTACAGAATAAATATATAGCGAAAGATAAACTCTTTGCGAACGGAGGAAGTGCAGGTGGGTTACTGATGGGAGCCATTACAAACATACGCCCTGATCTATATAAAGGTGTAATCGCAGAAGTGCCGTTTGTAGATGTGATCACCACCATGATGGATGAAACTATACCATTAACAACCTTCGAGTGGAAAGAGTGGGGCAACCCAAATGTAAAAGAGGAGTATGATTATATGCTCTCCTACTCTCCATACGATAACGTTGAGAAAAAGAATTATCCGAATCTTTTAGTTACCACGGGTCTGCACGATAGTCAGGTGCAATATTGGGAGCCAGCGAAGTGGGTAGCTAAACTTCGCGAATTTAAAACCGATAAGAACCTGCTCCTTTTCAAAACGAATATGAGTGCTGGTCATGGCGGCTCGTACGGGAGATTTCAGGCGTTGAAAGATGAAGCACTGGTAGATGCTTTCATGCTCGACCTCGCAGGCATTCAAGAGTAGAGTAAACCTACTATAATTACCATCAGCCAAAATAAGGCGCAAAGATTCACATCGTAACTGTGATGTCTTTGCGCCTTTACTTTTTAAGTATAAATCATTCGGCTAGGCCGTCATAGAGCAAAGCGATTGTATTGTTCAGATAGCCTTACAATCCATACTATATACTATTCAATACCGGGAAGCATTCACCACTATATCTGCATTCTTCCATGCTTTAGAGAATCGCTTGGCGGTAGCGATTACTTCGGCTTTCTTGCCAAGCTTTTGCTGACTCATTTGTAAGCCTATAAGCGACCATCCATTCTCGCGATTGCTCTTCAAATCAATCAGATATACTTGTTCTGCTTCTGCAAATTGACCGGCATCAAACAATGCCGCCCCTAAAAAATGACGTGCAGGAATTTTCCAGTCAGGTGGCTCCATATACCGGAGATCGTCTTCTGCTTTCACAGCTTCGCGTAATGCATCCAACCCTGCTTCCAATTTATTTTGTTTCAGGAAAATTTCACCACGTAAAATATGTAGCGGTACTTTCACTATTGCAGATACCGGATTAAAAGAAAAGTATACGGATTGCAGCGTGTCCATTTTCGTCAAAGAATCAAGCTTCGATAATTCTACTGTTGCCTGATTCGTATTTCCTGCACGAACAAAGGCTATACCTCTGGAAAATCGCCAGATGAGCTGCGTATAGATTTGATTTTTATCCGGAGCCGGTAACGAAAGTATATCCGTCCATTTTCCGAATCGTACATAAGCAAGCATCGGCTCAACGCCAAAGTACTGACCAAAAACAGGGTTTGTGGCCACGACTATATTTCCTTTATAGGCAAGCTTCAGTGCATTTTGAATAGCTAGGTTACTGCGGCCTTCCATATAGGAGCTAAACGTTATAAAGTCTATATTATGAGGATAGTAGCCCATACGATACATCCCTTGATTCGCGGACGCGGAAAGATATTCCTCATCAACTTTAACGGCCTTTACGTTCATCTCGATCGAGCGCGCGTATTGACCAGTGCGGATATAAATATGCGAAGGCATGTGTAACAAATGACCGGCTCCCGGCATCGCTGTCTCTAAGAACTGCGCACTCGGCAAAGCGATCTCCGGAGTGGGAGATGCTTCTACAAGATGTATATATAGGTGATGAGCTCCCGGGTGTTTGGGAAACTTACGCATTACATTTTCTAATATACCTTTCGCTTCTGCTATAGAAGGCTTCGATGAACCATCTTTATTCCAGTAATCCCACGGCATTGTGTTCATAATAGCATCTGCACAAAGCGTTTGTGCCTCCGCATCGTCCGGATACTTTTTAGACAAGCGAAGCATGGCATCTGCATAGGCCCTGTTCAAGGAATCGCGATTATCATAAGCCTTACCGTTATAGCGTGCTGCTATAGCATCAATAAAATCTTTTTCAACCTGAGATATAGGCGTTGTACGCGCCTTTGCTTTTTGCACTGCTTCAAATGCGATCCGCTCACGGTCTTTCGGATTTACATCGTTCAGATTAGGACCGTACGCTAATGCAAGACCCCAATATGCCATCGCGAAATCAGGATCAAGTCGTATTGCTTCGCGAAAAGAGTGAATCGCTTCCCAGTGATTGAAACCGTATATCAGCCGCAGGCCCTGTTCAAAAAACTCTTGTGCCTGAAGTGATTTTGTGGTGACCGGATAATGGAGATCTCCAAGTCCCGGTAGCAATGTCGCCTTGGTATATATAGTATCGAGACCGTCAAATGAAAAAGAACCGCACATGGTTATTCTTGTCTCAGCGGGCCGGGTATACATAATCTTATCAGGTCCTTCTGATTCTTTCCATGACCACAAAATGGTTACGGCGAGAAGCAGTATAACAATTACTTTTCGGGAAAGGGTATTTTTCATGACGGGGGTTTTACAGGATTTGATTTACTTATCACGCTTACGATAAAAGTTACGAAATGTTGAGACATGAACCTTAATGGAGACAACTTATTCTAAAGAGAATTAAAGCGGCAGGTTACAGAATTCATTTATACTGTCGAAATTCATATCTCCAGGCATAATAATTTAACGTATTTGTTTCCAGGATTTCTCCATCAACATAAAAACAAAAAAGTATGAAACGAAAATTTAGTACCTACCTGTTTCTTGGCATGTTGCTTTCTGCAGTATGTGCCTGTGATGACGATGATGAGGAAACACGCTCCGTGCAAGGTCGCTGGCAGGGAACACTACTGGAAGTAAAACTGGAAGCGTTTGGCGTTACGGTAAGAAGTGAAGAAGATGATACATTCGATGCTGTTATTGAATTTAAGAGCGGAGGCGAGGTGACTATCGAGGACGAAGGACAATCTGCTACAGGCACCTGGAAACAGAGTGGTAACACCATAACCATTACCGCAGACTTTTCCATTGAAGGTATTGATCTTTCAGGTGATTACACTATAGAAGAAATATCCGAAACTAAACTCGAACTATATACCGAGCGCAACGGAACGTATGAAGATCCTGACAGTGGCACGGAAATAGAAGGTACTATAAAGGCTACACTATATTTCAACGCTTTGCCCTGATCTTCGCCTGCTCATATTGCAGCACTTCCTTATTGATTTGCTTGGCCAGCGAAGGCCCTTCATATATAAAGCCGGTATATACCTGAACAAGGTCTGCACCGGCTTTTAATTTATCTATAGCATCTTCTGCAGACATTATTCCGCCAACTCCTATAATCGGAAAATTCTTTCCGAGTTTATCGCGCAGGTATGCAATTACCTGGGTAGATCGTTGTGTAAGAGGCTTACCGCTCAAGCCACCATTTCCTATAGCTGCAATATCTTCCTGGCTTGTAATCAAGTCGCTTCTGTCTATCGTTGTATTGGTAGCAATCACGCCATCGGTTTTTGTTTCCTTTAGTATAGCAACAATATCATCCAGCTGTGAAGGCGAAAGATCAGGAGCTATCTTTAATAAAACCGGTTTATACTTTTCTTTTTGCTTGCTGAGTTCAATTACATGGCTCAACAATTTTAGCAATGGCTCTTTCTCCTGCAATTCACGCAGGCTAGGTGTATTGGGAGAACTTACGTTGATCACAAAATAATCTACATACGGATATAGCGCTTCAAAGCAAGAAGCGTAATCTTCCAAAGCTTGTTCGTTGGGCGTTACCTTATTTTTACCAATGTTACCGCCTACCAGTATAGATGATTTTCTGGACTGTAGACGATTAACAGCATTGAGTGCTCCCTGGTTATTAAAACCCATTCTGTTAATAAGCGCCTGATCTTGTGGAAGGCGAAATAGCCTGGGTTTATCATTTCCCGGCTGAGGTTTGGGGGTTAACGTACCGATCTCGGTAAATCCAAACCCCAGGCAACTCATTTCATCAATAAGTCTGGCGTCCTTATCAAAACCGGCAGCAAGGCCTACAGGATTTTTAAATCTTAATCCAAAAATTACACGTTCCAGTTGCGGATCTTCAAAACCAAACAAAGCATGGAGCAAAGCCTTACCCCCTGGTATTCTTCCTATTATGCGGAGAGTTGTAAAAACGAGGTGGTGAATTTTTTCCGGATCGACGAGAAAAAGTAGCGGGCGGACAAACAATTTGTACATAAAGACAAAGATATACAGTTAGGCAAGGATAATAACTACTGGCGGAATTCACCTATTGTTAATGTTAAAAAATAGTATGTTCGCGGCCTAAATAAACTTTTAGCTTATCTATGAAAAAACTTTTAGTTATTGCGTCAATCACATTCTTTGCCCTTACGTTCGCAAACAATGTGCAGGCACAGGAAGCCGTTAAGAACCGTTTAGGTTTCTTTTTGGCAGCAGCATCAGGCGACATTGATGAAGTAGGAATTGGCGGAATCGGTGAATTTAAAGTAGCAAAGAAAGTAACGATTTCTCCTCAGTTCATCCTTTATTTCCCTGAAGATCGCGGACCATACGATGTTAACTTCCTTGAAGTAAACGTGAATGCTAACTATTATTTTTACAACAAAGACATCTTTGAGTTCTATGGCTTTGGTGGATTAAACTTTACGCGTTGGCATACTGATTGGGATGACAACAGAGTCAATGACAACAGCGATGTTGAAATCGGTTTAAACGTTGGTGGTGGTATCAACTTTGAAGTAAACAAAAGTTTCGTACCCTTTTCTGAAATTCGTGCAACCATTGGTGACTTTGACCAAATCGTAATCTCTGCTGGTTTAAAATTCAACCTGCGCTAATACGCTATATACTTATACTAAAAATGCCTGGCTTCGCAGTCAGGCATTTTTTATGGTTCGTTATTAACTTTCTTCTTACGCTTCGGAAATTTCTTAAGCGCTTTATATACCGAGCTATCAATCAGTTTGGTGTCACTGGAATCAATCAAAATGGTGCCACTGGTTTTCCAAAGCTCTTTGCTTGAACGCAGATCACTTACTTGAATTTCAAGTAAGCTCTCTCTAAAATCACGTGACCACGAGCGCGATTGATCAACATCCGCTGCAGTAGATGCAGGAGTCTCGCCTAACGGACCCAGATTTTCAGAATTGGTAAGTTTGAATGATCCCGTAACATAACTTACAATAAGCTGTGCTGACGAGTCATCCACAAAACGATATCCCTTTGCTTCAAACTCTGTAACAATAGCAGTCTTCATTTTTTTAAAGAGTTCATCTTCGCTTATCTTCCGCTCGTCTTTCGGTGTTATTAACTCACCTCTTGCGACCGTAAAAGTCTCGAACACGGAAACGTCAACATTCGGGGCCTTCACAATCTTGAAAGATTGCGCCATGATTGAAAGGCTACAGAATAATAAAACAGTGGATATAGTATATTTTTTCATTTGTATATAATTACGAGCATTCAACAACACATTGCCAGTCTAACGTTACGAATACTCAGGCGTGAAGGTAACACCAAACCTTGTTACCTACTAACGCTCTACTGTAATTTACAAAATTCATGAACGTGGATGAAACTCCTGGATCACCTGACGTAAATAGTCTCTATCAAGGTGAGTATATATTTCAGTGGTGGTAATCGATTCATGGCCCAACATTTCCTGAACGGCACGCAGATCTGCACCACCTTCTATCAGGTGTGTTGCAAATGAATGTCGGAACGTATGAGGGCTGATTGTTTTGTTTAGCGCAATACTGGATGCCAGGCGCTTGATGATGGTGAAGATCATCACGCGGGTGAGCTTTTTACCATTACGATTCAGAAACACAAAAATCTCTGAATCTTTCTGCGGCGGCTTATGCGGATGTTTACCGCGAATTTCATCAATATAAATTTTAAGGAACTTCATGGCATCACGTCCAATGGGCACCAGACGTTCCTTATTTCCTTTACCCACTATGCGGAGAAAACCTATATCAAAATAAACATTGTTCATTTTAAGATCCGTGAGTTCACTCACGCGCAAACCGGAACTGTACAACACCTCCAGCATAGCACGGTTGCGTCCTCCCTCTGCAGAAGACATATCAATGGCATTGAAAAGTTTTTCAATCTCCGGATAACTCAACGTATCCGGTAACTTACGTCCTAATTTAGGTCCTTCAATTAATGCTGTAGGATCTTTATCGATCAACTCTTCAAACAACATATACTTATAGAATGCTTTAATACCGGAAAGTATTCGCGCCTGGCTATAGGCACTCATTCCTAGTTCGTTGATATACTCCAGAAATCCCTGCAACACTTTGGTCGTAACCTGGAGTGGTGAGCGCTGCGGATCTTTCATGGCAATGAATTGCTGCAGCATCTGTACATCATGAATGTAAGCTTCCACCGAGTTAGCAGCCAGCGAGCGTTCTATCTTCAGGTAATTACTAAAATGACGAACCTGCATTTCCCAATTCATACTCAATATTAAGAGAAAGAAGTTTTTATTTTTCAATCATGCCTTTAACTTTCGCTAATATCACAACTGAAATGAAATTACAGATCATCAATGGCCCGAATTTAAATTTGCTCGGCAAGCGTGAACCTACTGTCTATGGCAATATCTCTTTCGATGATTTTTTTGAAACATTGAAGAAGCGCTTTCCCGCTTGCGAACTTCATTACTATCAATCGAACGTAGAAGGCGAGATCATTAACAAGCTGCACGAGACCGGTTTTAATTTCGATGGAATCATCATCAATGCAGGAGCGTATACACATACTTCTATAGCGATTCACGATGCTATTGGTGCGATTAAAACTCCGACTGTAGAAGTTCATATTTCGAATGTATATGCGCGCGAAGAATTCCGCCACAAAAGTCTCATCACTTCTAAATGTGTAGGCATGATGACGGGCTTTGGTATGGAGGGATATGCGCTCGCAATTGAGTATTTCAAATCAGTACATGCGAAAAGTTAATTTGCGTTAGAGCAATATATACTTGTAATTACACGCGTGTAAAACGAATTATTTCAGAACCAGGAAACATAAGCTGATCTGAACCAGCCATAGGTTCTAGGAAATATACTTTAGTTGAAGGACGTTGCCCATGTTGCAGCAAACTTGCATGGCATAATTTATTAGCTTTGATCCATTAAGCATAAACAAAAAACACCATGATCTCTTTTTATCCAGGCCCCTCCCGTGTGTATGATGAGATACCAAAATATGTAAAAGATGCTTTTGCATTGGGCATCATGAGCATCAATCATCGCAGTGATGATTTCGTAAAGATGTCTGAACAGACTATAAAATTGCTAAAGCAAAAACTAAACATCCCTAAGAATTATACTGTATTCTTTACTTCGTCAGCTACGGAGTGCTGGGAGATCATTGCTCAATCTATAGTAACGGATAAGAGTTATCATTTATATAATGGTTCGTTTGGGCAAAAATGGTTTGACTATACCAAAAGAATCCGACCGTTTGCAGAACCGTTACCTTTTAATGTGAATGAAAAGCTGGATGCCAAGAAACTGATCTTTGATCTGAAAGAAGGTATTATCTGCATCACTCAAAATGAAACATCAAACGGCACGCAGGTAACGAACGCCACTATAAGGGCAATCAAAAAAAACAATCCCTCCTACCTGGTAGCAATTGACGCTACATCATCTATGGCAGGAATTGATCTTGACTTCAAGGCTGCGGACATATGGCTGGCATCGGTGCAAAAATGTTTTGGACTTCCTGCCGGTTTAGGAATCATGGTTTGTTCACCACAAACTATAGAGCGCGTAAAAACTGTAAACGAAAAAAATCACTACAACAGTCTTCCGTTCATGATAGAGATGATGGACAAATGGCAGACTCCTTTTACGCCAAACGTGCTCGGTATTTATTTACTGATGCGCGTGCTCGAGAATATGGACTCCATAAAAACCACACATGACATAACCTTAAATCGGTACACTAACTGGGTCAATTTTTTAAAACAACGAAAAACCATACAACACTTTGTTACTGAAGAAGGGGTTCAATCGCATACTGTTATCCCGGTAACGGCCGATGAAAATACAGTGAGTGCTATTAAGAAGAGCGCGAAGAAAGAAGGTATTTTATTGGGAGAAGGATATGGCACCTTTAAGCCCGTAACCTTCCGGATTGCTAATTTTCCGGCATTAAAAGACAAAGAGATCAAGACGTTAATGAAGTTCCTAGAGAAGTATTAGATGTATGGCGCAAACGTTAGTTGGAAACATAACAAAACAGATATATGTCTTACATTAAAAAAAATAATATATTCACTGCATAATATTTGTTGAAAAACTATTGACCTTTGCAATCACGATACGTTAACATGGCCGGAATCTCACGACAACTTATGCGAATAGTGCTTATAGCGTTGCTATTCCAATTTCTGTCACCGGCCTTTTTTACAGTGGTGACGCAAAATGGAAGTATGAATGAAGACAACCACGGTGTTGTAGTTCATGCACATCACAGCTCTATCGTAATTCCACAGTTATTAAAAGAAAAGGACGAAACAGAAGAGTATAAAGCTGATGTCCTTGACCTCGTTGACTTTTTCCCGCTCATTGATTTTACAGATCACTCTTTCGTTCTTACTCAACTGCACGAAAGCAAACTCACACCATTCTCGTTTGGTGATCGAATAGACCACCAGCCTCCGCTGTTTACGCTCTACAGCGTTTTCCTGATTTGATTTTTTTCCACTACAGGCCGACATTCTTGTCCCTGCAACGCTCATGCTATACGGCATCGCTGCGTAATTCCATTTAGTTTATTTTCTGATACAGCCGACCTGATCAATTCTCCCCAACTATAGTTTGGCCGGGTCGGTTTCGTCAGAGATCTCAACTCTCTCAATTAGTATTTCTTTTTATGAACAGAACAATAGGCTCGCCCCATTATCTGACCGTGAAGAATCCTGAAACAGTTTCATTAATTGAAATTCCGGTTTTATTCTATAGCCACTTCTACATGATCGTATCAGAGCTTCTCGAAGAGAAGAGTAATCAATGTTCGAAGTATATAGCTTATCCGGATGGGGATGGATTAAAATTCATCTGCTATATAAACGATATCAATACTGGTGAAATAAAGATCCTGAGTCATGAACTCATGGATGGAGATAAAAAGCAACTGCTATCGCTCTCTAAAGATTTTCACTCGATGTATTCATTCGAATCTGAGATCGCTAAAAACTTTGGAATTGACTTTTTATATCTGACATCCCTTCCTACCCAACGCTTATAATTTAAAACATGAAAACCTTAAATATTCCAAAAGATGGCCTCGCTGGCTTAAAAGAAAACTGGAAAGCTGACACGCTCTCCGGGTTTCTGGTATTTTTATTAGCACTTCCTTTAAGTCTTGGTATAGCCAAGGCCAGCGGCTTCGATGCTGCCATGGGTGTGCTCACCGCGATGATTGGCGGTTTAGTAGTAAGTATATTTCAAGGTGGCAGGCTCACCATTAAAGGCCCTGCTGCCGGCTTGATCACCGTATGTGCTGGAGCTGTTGCCGATTTAGGCGGACTGGGTATACCTGGCGTATCTGCAACACAACTGGCGTGTGGTGCTGTCGTTGTAATGTCGTTGATACAGGTACTATTCGGATTTTTGAAATTCGGATCCCTCAGCGATTTCTTTCCACACTCCGCTGTACACGGTATGCTGGCTGCTATTGGCGTTCTTATTTTCGCGAAACAGTTTCCCGTGTTACTGGGTGTTGACTCTGCACTTACCAAAGGCTTGAGCCCTATACAATTATATACTCACATACCGGTATTCATTGCGAATGCAAATTGGCATATAGCACTGGTAGGTCTGTTAAGTTTAGTGATCATCTTCGGATTGCCTGCGCTTGGTGGTGTATTCAAGAAAGTACCTGCTCCGATGCTGGTGTTATTGATCATGATCCCTACAGCTTTAGTCTTGAACTTCAAAGGCCTGTATAAAGGTTCACTCGTTTCAGTTGGTGACTTCTGGAAGAACGTAACATTCAGCGCAAGTTTTGCAGCCATCAACACATTCATTTTTTGGAAATATGTGTTCATGTTCTTGTTTGTGAACAGCCTTGAGTCTTTGTTAACGGTTAAAGCTATAGATGGTCTTGATCCATGGAAACGTAAATCAGACTATAATAAAGACCTGAAAGCTTTAGCACTTGGAAATGGAATCGCTGGTTTATTAGGAGGACTTCCGATGATCTCTGAAGTTGCGCGCAGTTCAGCGAACGTTAACAACGGTGGGCGTACACGCTGGTCGAACTTCTTCCACGGATTGTTCTTGTTCGTATCGATGCTGCTGCTTATACCAGTAATAGAAATGATTCCGAATGCGGCACTGGCTGCTATGCTGATTGCCGTTGCTTATCGTCTTGCATCACCCAAAGAATTTATAGGTACCTATAAAATCGGTCCTGAGCAGTTTGTGATCTTCGTGGTTACCATTATCGTAACGGTATCAGAAGATTTGTTACTTGGTGTTGCTGCCGGTATACTTACTAAATTTATCTTCCACATTATTAACGGTGCACCGATTTCAAGTTTGTTCAAAGCCGATTATGTGCTTCATGAAACAAATGATGAATATACTATAAACGTAAAGGGCGCTGCTACATTTTCAAATTTCCTAGGATATAAAAAACTCTTCGGACATTTTAAACCAGGAAAACTCATCACGTTTAATTTTTCAAATGCAAAACTGGTGGATCACTCTTTCATGGAGCAGCTGCACCATTTCGAAGAAGACTACCATCAGAGTGGTGGCAAAGTTGTGTGGACCGGTCTTGAGCAATTCAGTCCGTTCTCGAATCACCCGCTGGCGGGCCGCAAAATGTCAAAAGATTCTGCTACTAAAATTGAGATCAGACTTACACCGCGTCAAATTTCTCTTCGTGAGCTGGCCGATAAAAATGATTTGAACTTCTATCCTCAGAAAGTTCGCAATGCTGCGAAGTATAAAGATTTTCCAATTCAAAAAGGCAACCGTATTGTATACGAAGAAAACGTATTGGTAAAATATAGCGACCATGCAAAAATCGAAATCGCTGATATTATACTTAGCGAAGGTGCACGTCAGGAACAAAGCGATATACACATCAGCGTACTGCATGTATCTGACCTGGAGTTTACTATTCCTGATTTTGCATTAGAGCCAGAAGGGCTTTGGACTAAATTATCTGAACTGACATTCGGAAAAGATATAGACTTCAAGGATCACCCACTCTTCTCAAAGAAGTATTACCTGCGTGGCAATAACGAATCGGCAGTACGTGAATTCTTTAGTGAAAGTACGCTGGCTTATCTGGAGAACCAGGAAGAGATCCACATTGAATCACATCGTAATAAATTGTTGGTATATAAAAAACGCGAAGAACTCACTCCGGAAGAAGTGAAAGGTGCCATCGAATTTGTAGAAGGCTTCGTAGATATACTCAATAAACATCAGGTGCAACACGCATCTATATGAAGAGCCTAATGTCTTACAGATCGTTACTTTGGGAAGAGAAGACACTAATCATGGCATGCCATGAGAATGTAGAGGGTGCAAAGAGGAAATGGAATAATAATGTTTTTTTGATCAGCTCTCCCGGTAACGTTCTGCAAGGGCATAGCGACCTGCAGCTTCGAAGCTTAAAGCACTACCTGGAAGAGAAAGGCTGTAAACAAATTGTGATCGTTGGAAGCAATCATCCGGATGCGATCAAAAAGATACAGGAAGAAACTTCAGCCCCACCGTTGGCTGAAGATCTTTCCTTCAATTTGCGCCGTTTCTCTATAAACAACTTTGAAGTGAACAGAGCATTCTTTGAAAAAGCATTGCTTGAACTCAACGTAATTCAACAGTGTAATTTGTTGCTTGCATATGATTTCATTCGTGAGCGTGTATACCGAAAACAACTCCGGGTTGTCGGTATATTAAAGGCAGCAAAAGGAACAGAAGCTTTACAGGTATTTTACAATGGAGTTTCGTATAACCACATTGTTTCATTTAATTAATCCACGAGCGGGACATATACCTGCTAAAATAAAAATAATTTTGAGCGTGACTTCAGTATCTGTTTGCATCTAAATACAGCGGCAATACGTGGATAAAAAAAGCTCATGATAAACCCTAAAATCCCAGCATGAAAAAAATAGTATTTGCTATCCTGACAGGGATGGCCTTACCGGTTTTTGTTGTCTCGGCACAAACACAGACGCAGCCTGAGATTCAGGCTACGACAGAAGCGCAGCCTAAACCAAAGTCCAATACAATTGAGGAATTGAAATTAAAGTTGAACGAAGACGGAAGTCATTATTTAAAGTGGACTTTTCTAAATCAAGTGTGGCTTCGTTACAACGATAGCAACCCGGGTACAACCGTATTAGGAGATGCTGCCAAGCAGACCTTTGATATTGGATTGAGAAGAACGCGTATACAATTTTATGGTCAGTTAACGGATCACGTTTTCTTCTATACTCAATTCGGACAAAACAATTTCAACTTCCTTTCCGGACAAAATGCTACGAATAGTGGCAACCGTAAATTCCAGGTATTTTTTCACGATGCTTTAGGAGAATATAAAGTATGGAAAGATAACGACAAGCTAAAATTAGGTGGAGGTTTAACAATCGCCAACGGACTTTCAAGATTCAGTCAGCCAAGTATAGGAAGTATCATGACGTTGGACGTTCCTGTATTTGCTCAGGCCACTGTAGACCAAACGGATGAATTTTCACGCAAGCTAAGTGTATATGCACGTGGTCAGGTTGGCAAATTTGATTACCGTGTTGTGTTGAGTGATCCATTTCCTGTAACCAGCAATGGAGCTGCAGCACCTGCTATAGGTCCTAATGCAACCTTTGCTCAAACCGGACATCACAAGCAATATCAAGGTTTCTTCATGTGGAATTTCTTTGATAAAGAAACCAACACTACGCCTTACATGACGGGTACATATTTAGGCAAGAAGAAAATTTTCAACCTGGAAGCAGGCTTCATAACACAGAAGAATGCGATGTGGACTTCGAATGATGGAGGTATCACTACCGATTATCAGAATATGAAATTGTGGTCTGCAGCATTGTTCTATGATGCTCCGCTCAATACGGAAAAAGGAACTGCACTTTCTGCTTATGCTGGATACTATAACCTCGATTATGGCACCAACTATCTTCGCTTCAATGGTATAATGAACCCAGCCAACGGTGTCACCGGGTCACAGTATATATCCGGAACTCAAGGTAACGCATTCCCGATGTTTGGTACTGGCCAGGTATTATATACACAAATTGGATACTTACTGAAGAAAGATCTTTTAGGGGAAGGCAACGGAACGTTGATGCCCTACGCTTCTTTGATGAGTGCTGACTTCGATCGACTTGATGATAACATGAATGTATGGGACGTGGGGGTTAACTGGTTTATCAAAGGTCACTCAAGCAAAATCACGCTTGATTATCAGAACAGACCAACGTATGAAAACCAGAGCGGTGATTATGTAAAAACCGGAAACAAAGGACAGGTGTTACTTCAATACCAGATATTTTTCTAATAGATTTTTAATTAAAAACACTTGGGTAATACTACCGTTACCCGGTTCTTCCAATAGGTTTAGATTAGGTTAGGTAGGTAAATGCCGGGCGAACGTCCGGCATTTTGTTTTTATACCGCTACATAATGATGTGTTTTTGCAACCAGCCCTACCGTTGCATCCGTATGCATGCAAAAATCAAAATTCTAACCATGTCTAAAAAAGCTTTAATCTTACTTTTATTATGTACCTGTATAACGCTGGCGCATGCCCAGACATTTATACCCAAGGCAGGACTTACCATTACCACATTGGATGCCGATGACTTTGTGAAGGAAATGGATAACAACGTTAAATCACAAACCGGGTTCGTCATTGGTGTAGCATATACTATACCGGTGGGAACCGTTGGAAAAGGAATTTTCTCTGTGCAACCAGAGCTGTCGTTTATTCAAAAAGGATTTAAGGTAGATGCTACCGGAGATTTTTCAGGCAGCGAATCAGAGTACTATATCTCCACGAAACAAGAGTATAAAATCAACTACCTGGAAATACCTGTATTGGCTAAATACGAATTCGGATCAGACCTATTGCGGTTTGCTATACATGCCGGACCTTCACTGGCATTCGGACTTGATGGCAGCTATAAAAGCAAGATGCATATAATGGATGATTTTGAATACGATGAAACCACCGACACAAAAGGCGACATCCGTTTTTATGATAGTGATGAAACTAACACAACTAACTTCGATCATAATATAGACTTCGGATTACAAGGTGGTGCCGGTATAACAATCGCCAAGCGTATAGCATTTGATGTGCGTTATGGCATGAGCCTCACTAACCTTAATCATCAGGAAAAAAGCAAGAACCGAGTATTACAATTTACAGTGGGCGTGCCCATCCTTTTCAACTAGTGTGCTATAGCAAAGTCCCTCTCAAAAGCCAGATTCTCATCTGGCTTTTTTCGTTAATTTTGTGGCATGTTTAATTTCAAGGAAATATTTTCGGTCACACTTATTCTGTTTTCGGTCATTGATATTCTGGGATCAATCCCTTTCATTATAACAATCCGGAAACGTGAAGGAAGAATTCAGGCTGAGAAAGCCACTATAATATCGGCTGCCTTGATGGTGGGCTTTTTATTCTTAGGACAATCCATCTTAAAATTATTTGGATTAGATGTTGCGTCCTTTGCGTTGGCAGGTGCCATTGTAATTTTCATCGTTGCCATGGAAATGATATTGGGCATTACATTGATTAAAGACGATCCGGATGCGAAAGGATCTGGCTCAATTGTACCACTTGCTTTTCCATTAATCGCAGGAGCAGGAACATTAACCACTATACTTTCTTTACGTGCCGTTTACCAGGAAGCGAATATTCTTGTCGGCATTTTATTTAACCTGATCTTTGTATACCTCGTGCTTCGCTCTTCGGTATGGCTGGAACGCGTGATTGGCAAATCAGGATTTGCTGTATTGCGCAGAGTATTCGGAGTGATACTGCTCGCCATTGCCGTAAAGATCTTTAAAACACATGCACTCGCTTTATGATAAGAATATATACCGATGGCGCAGCACAAGGCAACCCTGGTCCGGGAGGATACGGTGCAATCTTGAAATTCAAAGATGCTGCGAAAGAACTATCCGAAGGTTTCAGACTTACAACCAACAACCGGATGGAGTTGCTTGCAGTGATCAAAGCATTGCAGGCTATAAAAAAGGAAGGCATTCCCATCATGGTGTATTCTGATTCCGAGTATGTGATCAATGCCATCGAGAAGGGCTGGCTTTGGAATTGGCAGAAAAAGAATTTCAAAGACAAGGCGAATGCCGACCTGTGGCAACAATATATACCGCTTCATCAAAAATTTCAGCCCCGTTTTACCTGGGTGAAAGGCCATGCAGGCCACCCGGAAAATGAACGATGCGATCAATTGGCTGTGCAAGCTGCGCGCGGGGCCAGGCTTCTTATTGATGAAGCCTACGAACGAAAATAATATCGCAGCCTCCTCAACACCTGTTCACCATTTCAATCCTGCTAAATCGTTTTAAAAACACCTGCATACACTACATGCATTTGTTTTGTTGTTTATCTGTTACTAAGTATTGGGCACAACGTATATAAACATGGTGTAAATTTTTTACATTTGTTAACAATGAAAACTATCAAAAATATCAGGCCATCACGCACGCTGGTAGTTTTCTTTTTGTTAGCCTCAATCGTTTGCAGTTCTGTAACAGCTTTTGCTGCTATTCCCAAAGCGAAAGAACTTGTCTTCACCAAAAAGACAAAAGCTCATTCTAAATCAGTTGCTCAGTTTCCCTATGAGGAGAAAGAGAAAGAAGAAGAAAAAGGACTTGACAGAACACAAGATCATTTCTCCTTTCTATCACTGGTTGATGAAGCCACTCTCTTCTCTTTTGTTGAATCACACAATCACAGTTTTCTACACGCACCACATCCTTGTGAACTTATAGCACAGGTGCCTTTGTATCTCGTCAAGAGATCACTTCTTATTTAATTTATACTCCGTTCGCGCCAGCCTCCTGGCATTTGATGATACATTCTATTCAAATACATTTCGAATGAAGTTGCTATACTAAAGCATTTCATACAACACGAAGCATCATCAGGTACGCATTGCCTTATCCTCTTTCTGTTATACTATATTTTTTAAATCATTTTAATGAAAACGCAAAATTCCACTTTCGTTGAACTGGATACACCGCATGAGGTGAAGTCCAAAAGCTCTGCTTTCAACGAACATGAAGTAATACACGAGCTGAAGCACTATTTACCTGCGCAGGCTCCGCTTAAAGATTTCGTACATCACAATACACTCCATGCATTTCAAAAATTAAAGTTCCTGGATGCACTTGGAGAAGCGTCAGAATTATTCGGGTATAAAGTCCTGTTGTCATTGGACGAATATAGGACGCTATATAAATCACAACGCATTCGCGAAGAAGTAATCACGAAGGTTATCACAGAACAAAAGGGAGCGGCAGCAAAAACCGAATGGACTGAAAAGCTTCTTACAAAAGTATACGAGAACGCTGCATCGCCACGCATCGGATCATTGCGTTCCAACTGGAAGAGACATTACCAGGTAGATCTTGATTCTCTTGTACATCCTATTCTGTTCAGAATACTTTGCAGCTATCTCGATCAAGGAATTTCAATGTGGAATTTCCCTGTGTGGCATAAAGGTTTTCTTCCTTCTGTAAAAGAAATGGAACGTAACAGTTTCACCAGTTTCTTCAGAACCAAGCGCGCCAAGAATTTATTACTGAATGGTAATTATGCTATTAGTGACCTTCTGAAAATTCTTGTTGGAGACGAGTCGCTATATGAGCAATATCTTTTCGATCAGCAGTTTGCACATCCGGGTTGGTCTGGTATGGTATCTACTATTGAGAATCAACCGGAGACATTGTTGGATCAAAAGAAAATCTCTCTTCATGATTTAATCACTTTTGAACTCCTGCTGGAAATCGATGCGCTCGATTATCAATTCGGTAAGAACTGGTGTCCCTTAAATCTAAAATTAAAGGATAAACCTGTAGAGCTTTTTTCAAAAGTTCATAAGTCAGAATTACATGAAGTACTTTCTCTCTGGCAGCAGGCTTTTGAGTGGAGTTACTATGATGAAGTATTGGCAGGTATTCAAGCTCCAACGAAAAAAGAAAAAGAGCTTGACGCAAAAAGTTTTCAGGCAATGTTTTGCATCGATGATCGTGAATGCTCTTTGAGACGGTACCTCGAAAAGTTTGATCCTACTTGTGAAACATTCGGTACACCCGGGTTCTTTGGTGTTGAATTTTTCTTCCGTCCTGAACACGGAAAATTTCATACTAAACTTTGTCCTGCACCGGTTACACCTAAATTCCTCATCAAAGAAGTAGGTACGCGTAACAAAAGAAAGAAAGATATACACTTTACAAAACCAACACATTCACTGTTCCGCGGTTGGTTGATTACCCATACACTTGGCTTTTGGTCTGCTCTGAAGCTTTTCATAAATATATTCAAACCATCGATGAGCCCTGCGGCCGCGTCATCTTTCCGTCACATGGACAAGTATGCACAGCTTACCATCGAAAATAAAAATCCAGGTCATCGTGAACATGACTTACAGGTAGGATTCACAATCGATGAAATGGCTATACGTGTAGAAGGGCTTTTAAAAAGCATTGGCCTTGTAAAAGATTTCGCTCCTATAGTATATGTGGTAGGTCATGGTTCGAGCAGTGTAAACAATCCGCATTATGCAGCGTACGATTGTGGTGCTTGTTCCGGTAGAGCTGGTTCTGTAAATGCACGTGTCATCTGCTTTATGGCTAACCATCCAAAGGTTCGCGAAATACTGGCGGGTAAAGGAATTGTGATTCCGGAAGACACACAATTTGTTGGTGGCCTTCACGACACTACTCGCGATGAGATACTTTTCTTTGACGAAGATTTTCTTTCAGATAAGAATAAGAACAGCCATGTGAAGCATGAAGAATTATTCGCAAAAGTATTAGACTATAATTCTAAAGAGAGATCAAGAAGATTTGAGTCTATCGACACAAAATTGAGTCCTGCAAAAATTCATGATAAGATCAGAAGACGCTCAGTTTCTCTATTCGAACCGCGTCCCGAACTCAACCACGCCACCAATGCACTTTGCGTTGTAGGGAGAAGAGAACTTTCAAAAGGTTTATTCCTGGACAGACGTTCTTTCATGAACTCGTTTAACTATAAAGTTGACCCGGAAGGACAGTACTTATTTAATATACTCAAGGCAGCGGCTCCTGTATGCGGTGGTATAAATCTTGAATACTTCTTTTCGAGAGTTGATAATCAAAAACTTGGTGCGGGCACCAAACTTCCGCACAACGTAATGGGGCTTTTTGGAGTTGCCAATGGTATAGATGGCGATCTCCGTCCCGGGCTTCCAAGTCAGATGATTGAAGTGCATGATCCAGTGCGCCTGCTCATTATTGTTGAGCATTTCCCGGATATAGTATTACGAACGATACAGAAGGCACCGGAAACCTACGAGTGGTTCATTAACGAATGGGTAAATCTCGTAGCGGTTAACCCCGAGACAAGAGAGCTTTCCGTTTTCAAAGAAGGTGCATTCCATCCCTATGAGACTTTACAAAAGTCGGTGAAGGCTATAGCGGATGTAGCACCGCTGATCGAATCCCATCAGGAAAATATTCCGGTTCACGTACTCTCTTAAGTTTTAACGAACATGACATCGATTCTTAATTTCTTTATACTACTTCCTTTTATAGGATATATAGTAAGCTTGCTGATTCCTGCGAAGCAGGAGACATTTATTTCAAGAGTAGCCTTTTTCACAACGGGCTTACACCTCGCCGTAGCGATAGGTTTCCTGGGCTGGTGGTTGTTTAGCGGCCATCCCACGCTTAACATCAAAGACATTGCGCTCTTCCAAAGTCCGGGGTATGAATTCTTTGTAGACTTCTATTTCGACAAGATCACGGCTATGTATCTTTTTGTTGGTTCGTTCCTTACGTTCCTCGTCACGATATATAGCCGCGCATACCTGCATCGCGAAGCCGGCTACAAGCGGTTCTTCAACACGGTGCTTTTCTTTTACCTCGGGTATAACATTGTAATCTTCTCCGGAAATCTTGAAACACTATTTATAGGTTGGGAGATCCTCGGCATTGCATCCTTTCTGTTGATTGCGTTTTACAGGGATCGTTATCTGCCTGTAAAAAATGCAGTAAAGATATTTTCAATTTATCGCATAGCAGATATAGGTATAATTCTGGCCATGTGGCTAAGCCATCATTTGTGGCACGAGAACATTACATACCTGAAATTAAATAATTATACGTTGGTAGATGCACAACTTCAGACGCATAGCCTCGTTGGTGTATTTATATCCTTAATGATCCTGATCTCGGCTGCAGCCAAGTCAGCACAGTTTCCTTTTTCATCGTGGCTGCCACGCGCCATGGAAGGCCCCACACCCTCAAGCGCTATATTTTACGGATCACTCTCGGTTCACCTGGGCGTATTTCTTTTACTAAGAACATTTCCCTTTTGGGAGCATCAGCTTTCGGTAAGAATTCTTATTGGTGTGGTTGGTTTGATTACGAGTATTATTGCTACCGGCATAGCCCGCGTTCAATCGTCAGTAAAAAGTCAGATCGCCTATGCATCTATAGCACAGATCGGCTTGATCTTTATTGAAGTAGCTGCCGGCCTGGAGACACTCGCGCTATTTCACTTTGCAGGAAACGCTTTCCTGAGAACCTATCAGCTCCTGGTTTCTCCATCTGTAGTAAGCTACCTGATCCGCGAACAGTTTTATAACTTCATTCCGCGTGAACATACATTTGAAGATTCTCTTCCTAAAAAGATAGAGTATACTTTTTACATGCTTTGCCTGAAAGAATGGAATCTCGATTCGTTCATGTATCGTTACTTGTGGAATCCATTAAAATGGGCTGGTAAAAAATTAGGGTTTCTGACACTGCAACGTGCTCTGTTCTTTTTTATACCAGCATATCTCCTCGGTGTATTTTTCCTATACAATGAAGAAGTTCTGCCAGCCAGCATTCACGAACAATTACCTATAGTATTTGCGCTTGTCGGTTTGATTATGGTGCTTAAATCCTTCACCGAAAGAAAGAGAGCACGTTTAAGCTGGTCGTTGGTGATCATGAATCACTTTTGGGTAGCACTGGCCGTTTCATTCAACGAGCACTTCAGTTATGATCATACGGTGTTATACCTGAGTGGTATCACGATAGCCGGTGTGGTAGGATTTATATGTCTTCGTACACTAAAGACACTTGAAGGAAGTATAGGGCTCGATCAGTTTCATGGTCACTCGTATAAACACCGGGGTATAGCATTGATATTTTTGCTGGCATGTTTGGGACTATCCGGCTTTCCGATCACGCCTACTTTCATTGGTGAAGATTTGATCTTTAGCCATATACATGAAGATCAGGCATTGCTCGCACTGTTCATTTCATTGAGTTTCATTATCGATGGATTGGCGATCATCCGGATCTATGCGCGTGTTTTCCTGGGGCCGCATGTAAAATCAATCTACGAGATGGCATATCGCTCCTCGTAAGTATACTTTCTATATTGAAAATAAAAATCAGGATGCAAGTACATCGACCACGGTTGGTGTACTTGTTTCTCTTTAGTTCATTTCTGATTCAGTCAGCTCTACACCCAATGTTTTCAATTCCTGCAAAATCGGTGTATAGAATTCGGAGAAAACCGGTATCACCACTCCCCTGCTTTGAATCTTGCCTTGCAGTAAAAGCTTGGCTGCTATACCCAACGGCAAGCCTACTGTTTTTGCCATTGCCGTATTGATAACATCTTCACCTCTTGCAATAAGGGATGCTTGTATTTCATGCTGATGGTTTCCTTTGTCATACAAAAAGCGATGCCACATTACAATAAAATCATTGTCGCCTGCTTTAAGCTTCCACTTCTTATTTAATATATACTCCAGGATCTGAGCGGGTGTACCACTGTTCAATCCAACAAGCTCGTCATCAAACAAACCTGACCAACGTAACCGCTCCATTTCCGGCCCATCGGATTTCAACGAAAAACTTTTTATCAACTTCTCTTCGAGAGATATACGTCTATCACCGTCTACAAATGAGTTTATAAAACTCCGGTGCGTCATGGTGTTGACACCTTCCATCAAATATGTATCATCACAACAACCTAATTGCACAAATATATCCCAGGCTGCACAAAACCCTTTATTACGAAGTGTACCGCGCAGCATCGTTTTGATGCCTGTTAATTTATAGGTATCTATATATTTCAATGAGTCCCGGTTGGCATATCCTTCATACTCGCCATAACCTGGCACATTTACGGGCGTGATGCGTTTAAAAAGCTGCTGATAGGGTATATATTTATACTCACCTTCCTGGATATACTTTGCAGTACTTTGTCCCGCCATTACAACATTGCGTGAGTTCCAGGTGAATTTATACCTCCACGGATTGCCGGGATCAGTCTCTGGAGCGATCAGTCCGCCAGTAAACGATTCGAATGAAGTAAGCTTTCCGCCATCCTGCTTGATCTTGTCTATAACCTGCATGGCGCTCATGTGATCTATACCCGGATCAAGTCCACACTCATTCAAAAAAAGCAAACCCTTCGCCCGGGCATCTTCATGAAGAGCATTCATCTCTTCCGAAACATAACTGGCTGTTAATAAATGCTTGCCCAGTGCAAGGCAATACTTTGCAACCATGGGATGAAAGTGTGCGGGTAATAATGAGATAACAACATCTGCCAGCGCTATAGATTTTATACTCTCTTCTTCATGGTTCACATCAAACCGGATGGCCTCTCCTGCAGGTGAACTTCCAACACGTTCACGTGCTGCATCGACAGAAAGATCACCCACTAAAATCTTCCAGCCATTCTCTTTCGCTTGCTGAAGTAAATATGAAATTAAAACGGCCGATGATCGCCCGGCACCTAATGATAGAATTGTCTTCATGAAATCAAATCTAAAAATTTAAATGTAGCCATACTGCAACGTGTAAAACTACAGGAGAAAACATAAAGCCGAAAGTAGGAACGATATGCTTTGTGCGTGATGCATTTTGCTATCGCTTTTTCACTAACTTTTGATTTTTTTAAAGACGCTCACTATGAAAGAATTTATAATTGTTAATCAACTCAGTGACCTGGACGATCATTCAAAAGAACTTGTCTTAAAGGCGAAGGAAGCGCTCGCACATGCCTATGCACCGTACTCTAACTTTATGGTTGGTGCTGCTGCGCTACTGGACGATGGTTCCATCATCACAGGCATGAATCAGGAGAATGCTGCTTATCCTTCCGGGTTGTGTGCGGAGCGAGTAGCATTATTTTCAGCGTACTCACTTTATCCAAATGTTACGATTCTTAAAGTTGCCGTGACAGCGCAAAGGCGTGGCGAGAGTGAATTAACTCCCGCTACCTGCTGTGGCGAATGCCGTCAGGTGTTGTTGGAGTTTGAAAACCGCCAGAAAACACCCATTGAGATCATTATGCAGAGCCAGCAGCATCAATGGATCAAAGCGCCTTCTGCTTTATCATTGCTTCCCTTTGGCTTCACAAGTGCCAGTTTATGATCTGATTTGAAATACTGTTTTGATCAGGAAACCACTTCTTCAATTTTTCACTTTCACCCTTTTTCATACAGCCGTTTTGGCGTTTAGGGTATTTTAGTTTACTTGGGGATTATGAAATTTCTGCGCAATACTTCTCTGCGACTGATCGGTATCTATCTCCTCGTTGTAATGTTTTTGATATACTTCGCAGAATACTATATTATTCAACATCGCATTGACGTGCTCGATGAGGTGGAGCAGAAGTTGGATTTTACCCGCAGTGCAGAACTTTCAAGTCAGCAAATTTCTTTGCTGGTGCAACGCCACCTGGCCCATAATGAAGATCTTACCGTAGAGATTGAAGCTAAAATTGTTCACCAGGAACACCTGTTGGAGATTTTAGGAAAAGGCGGACGCGTAGATAGAACCGATGTGATTCTTAAACCACTTTCACGTCTTCCTAAAATTTCATACGACAATTTAAAAGAGTATTGGGAAGAGTATAAAGCTTCAGTGCGCGATATTCTTGCGCTTCAACATAAGACTCCATCAACAACGGACCAAGCTCAGGTTCCGGTACAAAGTACTACGGACTCTACCACAAGCACACCTGCTGTTGCAACTCCTACAGAAGTTAAACCGGTTGTGTCAGCCAAAATGTTGGCGGCTGCCGCCTTGAAGGAAGAAAGTTTATCGCTTACGCTTTCTCAATGGTACGACAATCTCTTTGACGACCTGGAGACAGAAGTATGGAGAGAAAAATCTTCTGTACACGGCTGGGTAATTGCAATCATCATTTTTGATGTTGCCTTGCTTACGCTGATCTTCTTTGCATTCAACAAATATGTCCTTGAGCCTATCAACAAACTTCGCTTAAGTACAGCGAATCACCAGCAGGTTACAAACACGGCTCCCAATGAAATTGGTAAACTCTCCGAGCAGATCAATGAGACACTTGAAAATTTAAAAGATGCCACAGACTTTGTAACTGCCATTGGACAGGGCAATCTGGATATGGATTACAAGGCATCGCTCGACAGCCGCTATAATCATGGTAAGAATAAACTTGCTGATTCTTTAATAGACATGCAAGGCAAATTAAAATCATTGAACGAAGAAGAACGCAAGCGTCAATGGGCCAATGAAGGCTTGGCTAAGTTTGTTGACATTCTTCGCTCTTCGAATGACAACATTGTTGCTTTAAGTGATAAGGTTATTGCCGCACTCGCGCAGTATACCAAATCAAATCAGGGTGCGCTCTATATTTACAATGATGATGACGAGTATAATAAGCACCTCGAACTGGTATCGTTGTTTGCATTTGATATCAAGAAATATGAAACACGAAAGATCAAATTAGGTGAAGGGCTTCTTGGACAGACTTTTCTTGAAGGAGAAACAAATTATTACACGAACTTTCCGGATGAGTATATTCGTATCACTTCCGGTTTAGGAGACGCCAACCCTAGGTCTATCCTCATTGTCCCACTTAAAGTCGACACTCAGATTTATGGTATTGTTGAGCTTGCTTCTTTTAACGAATATGCGCCACACGAAATAGCATTCGTAGAAAAACTTGGAGAGACCATTGCCTCCACAATTGGATCGGTTAAAGCTGCTGAGAAGAATAAAGATTTGATTGAACAGTTTCAGACGCAGACGGAACAAATGCGCGCGCAGGAAGAAGAGATGCGTCAGAACATGGAGGAACTACAAGCCACACAAGAAGAAGTTGCTCGTAAAGAACGTGGCTACATTGAACGTATACAGGAGTTAGAACAACAATCTGTTAACTCATCTGTTACTACAGATAAATTAGAAGAGGTAACATCAGACTTTATTCGCAAAGAACGCGATCATCTGGAGAAGATTAACGCCCTTGAAAAACAACTTTCTCAAAAACCTGAGAAAGCCGATGACTGGCAAATTGCAGAAGAGGTTGTCCAAACGCTGAAAATAAATTTGAAAGCACTGGAGATTACACAAGAAGAACTTAATCGTAAATTAAAGTAATAAATGGCCCGAAAGACGGGAAGTAAAGGTGTCTTGAAGTAGATGGATATACATTACTCACTAGCCTTTGCATTGCGTAACTTCGAATTCCAGTGTTTGACCTGCCATTCGTTTTTTCAAAGTTTTTAGTCCCCTTTTATCAACTAATTAGGACGATTTAGTTAATTTGATTTACTTAGAAAATTGTGTGCTACAGATGCTTTTGAACATATGTAAGATTTAATGATCAAATCCATCCGGTAGTTTACCAGAGAAATTAATTTTGGGTTCCTTTTTATAAAGACCTGTTCATGCTCGATATCGACATTGCTGACCTTAAAAGAATCTCGGAGCTAATCTACCAGAAGTATAATTACGACTTCAGGAATTATGCGATGTCTTCTTTTAAAAGGCGCGTACTCCGCATCATGGAATTGAAGAAACTTTCCGTTGATGCACTTTTAAAAAAATTGGTGGATCAACCTTCGTTCATCAATGAGTTTCTGGATGAGCTTACGGTAAACGTAACAGAGATGTTCCGTGACCCGAGCTTCTGGCGCATTATGCGCGAAGAGATCATCCCGGCCATCATGCTTAACCATAAGCAATTTAAAATATGGCATGCAGGCTGCTCCTCCGGAGAAGAGGTTGTCTCGATGTGTATCATGTTGAAGGAGATGGGTATACTTCATGACGTTACCCTTATTGCTACCGACCTTGATGTAAACATCCTTGATAAAGCGAAGCTGGCTACATATCCAATAAAGAATATGGAGCTCAACGAAAAGAACTATATCCGCTTTCAGGGTACACGAAGTTTCAAAGACTACTACCGCGAAGAAAACGGCAACGCTGTTTTCAATAAAGATCTTCTGATGAATGTTTCGTTCCGCAGGCATGACCTGGTAACTGGAGACATCTTTAACAAATTCGACCTTGTGCTATGCCGTAACGTGATGATCTATTTCAATCAGGCTTTGCAGAACGAGGTATTAAAAAAATTCCATGAGAGCTTATTCAAGTACGGGTACCTGGCTATTGGTTCGAAAGAATCGCTGATCTGGTGCGACTATGCGAACCGCTTCATCGTGGTGAACAACGAAGAGAAGATTTATAAGAAAATAAAAGATTAAGTGAAGTTTGCCTTTTACGAATGAGTAAGTACAACCTAAATAACAGCTATAAAGCCGTTGTTATCGGTGGGTCAGCAGGCAGCTTCCAGGGTGTAGTAAAAATCCTGTCACAGTTGCCTAAAGGTTTCCCGTTACCTATAATCATGTGCTTGCACAGGCTGAAGCATGTGCGCAATGGTTTTGTGGAAGCCCTTTCAATTAAAAGCGTTGTGCAGGTTACGGAACCCCATGATAAAGAGAATATAAAAAAAGGCAGTGTATACCTGGCTCCGGCCAATTATCATATGTCAGTGGAACTTGGACTTTACTTCGCCCTTTCAACAGAAGAGATGATCAACAATTCCAGACCAGCAATTGATATAACATTAGGCACAAGCGCCTTTGTGTATAAAGAGAAACTGATCGGAATTCTTCTCTCAGGTGCAAATAAAGACGGTGCGCTGGGAATGAAAAATATACACGACCGAGGTGGATTAACTATAGTACAGGAACCTTCCGAGTGTATGATCGATACCATGCCGCGTGCGGCTCTGGCAGCAACTAAAATTGATCATGTGCTAAAGGTTGACCAAATTGTAGAGTTTTTAAAAGAACTAGATAAACAATATCGATGACAGGTCTATTTAACGATCGCTATTACCTGAACCTGATCTTGGCAGTGCTCTTCACTGCAGGCATTGGTGTTTCCCTATATCTGATCTATTCGCTTCCGGCTAATTTACGCCTGACGGATGGTTATCAGTCTGATTTTATCAGCATATATAGTATACTCATTCTCACATTCATATTGGGAGCAGTTACACTACTCTCTGCATTGCGCTATAAAAAAGAAATTATAGTAATGCGCGACAGAATTGTGGATGCTGCGTCTGCAGAGCGTGAAGCGGCAGAACAAGCAGGAAAAACTTCTATTAGCCTGGATACGGTTAAAAGCAATCTGAGTCAAGCCAGCACTGAAAAGGAAATTTTTCAGGCAGGTTTACAAGCAGTATGCAAGCAACTCGAAGCTGGCCAGGGTGCTATCTATATAGTGAAAGAAGAAGATGGCAAACGCAAAGTAGAATTGAAAAACGGATATGCACTTACCATTGGTGAGAGCACCGTAATCAGTTACGAATTTGGAGAAGGGCTTATCGGACAAGCAGCAGCCGGTGCGCGCACGCTATACGTTGATGATGTACCGCAAGGATATGTAAAGATCATCTCAGGATTAGGAAGTGCCTCTCCTAAATATCTTTTGATTGTACCCATAAAGAAAGACCGCGTGCTGGGCATCGTGGAGATTGCATCGTTCACTGCACTGACAGAAGACCAGCGGAAGTTTGTAGAAGAATCAGCAGAGTTAATAGCGGATAAAATTTCAACAAGAGCCTAAACAGAAGCGTCCAACGCGTATTATGAAAAGCATAAACGTCAGCACCAAGATTACAATTTTAATACTCGCGGTGTCGCTCGTGGCCGTAGCCGCGATCAGTTTTTTTAGTTACGATTACAACCTGAAGACTAATCGGGAGAAATTTTCTGCTACACTCAATGCCCTGGCCGATAATCGTGCAGCCTATCTCAATACTTACTTTGACAAGGCAGCAAATACTATAGAAGTATTAAAAAACTCAGAGACCTTAAAGAAAGGTGAAAGCGCACCTGCTTCCGGTGGCATGGACATGATGTCAATGATGGGAGGCCCTCCTGCAGAGGAAGATACCACCACAGCTTCAGTAGGTGAATCTTCCGCGACTGATGGCAGTCTCGCTGGCTTTCTGGAAGAACAGAAATTTATCTTTGATGTAGATGCAATTATAATCACGTCTCCTACAGGTGCTGTTGTAGCTTCAACAGATACTGAAGTAAAAGGAAATTTTATCGATCCCGATGGGATCACATTTGACCGCGCCAAGAACGGAGTACACTTTACATCCATCTTTCGCGACAAGTCTAAAAAGAATTATATATCCTATGCAGCTGGTTCTTTTAACACAAGCAGTGGAAACCAGCAATTTATCATTGTAAAACTGAATCTGAATTCTGCGTATAAAATTCTTAAGAATTACCATGGGCTTGGACAAACTGGAGAATCATTATTGGGACGTGTTGATCCTGCTTCTAAAAAAGTAGCCATTGTTAGTCCCTTACGCGGAGATACATCATCTGCTATTATACTATATAATCCGAATGAGCCATTCATAAGCTCCTTTGTCGATGCAGTAGAAGGAAAGAAAGTCGCTTCCATAGGCAAAGACCTTGACGGTAAACCGATCCTGCAAACAGCACGCAAGGTTGGCAACAACATGGCCCTTATCGCCAAGATGGATCTTGACGAAGCCAATGGAGACGCAAAGGGATTAATGGGTACATTTCTATATGCCGGACTTTGCATCGTAGCACTAGCCGTATTTCTTTCAATGCTTTTTTCACGCTCGCTTACACGGCCTCTATATGCCATGCGAAATACCGTGAGTCTTGTTGCACAAGGTGTGTTACCGGAAAGCACAGATCAAACAAGCAACGATGAATTCGGGCAGATGGGTGCTAAAGTAAATGAGCTTGTACAAACCCTTCGTGGCAATGCAGAGTTTGCAAAACGTATTGGAGAAGGTAAATATGATACCGAGTTCAAGCCTGCAAGTGAAAATGATATACTCGGTCTTTCGCTTATCGACATGCGTAACAACCTGATTGAAAATGAAAGAAGAGATAAGGAACGTAACTGGATTGTACGCGGTGTTGCTGAGATCAGTGAGATTCTGCGTATGCACGACTCGATCGATGCACTCGGTGAAGATGTTATCAAATTTATACTTGAAAAGATCGGTGCTATACAAGGAGCTTTCTATGTGGTGAACGATGAAGATTCTCCTCCTGTAATAGAAATGCGTGCAAGCTATGCATACAACCGTAAGAAGTATTTAAAAGCAAAGTTCAAGTTCGCAGAAGGTCTTATCGGACAAGCAGCAGCAGAAAAAGATGCTGTAATGCGAACTGAAATTCCAGAGGATTATGTAACTATAACTTCGGGTATACTTGGCGATCAACGCCCTACATGCGTATTGATTGTTCCACTCATTACCAACGAAGAAGTATACGGTGTACTTGAATTTGCAGGCTTCCGGAAATTTGATCCATCACAGGTAAAATTCGTGCAGGAGCTTTCACTTATACTGGCCCGTACCATCTTTAACATTAAGGTAAACGAACGCACACGTATACTCCTTGCCGAATCGCAGGAGATGAGTAATGAGTTGAAGGAAAAGCAGGAAGTACTTCGTCAGAATGCAGAAGAAATGCAGGCTACGCAAGAGGAACTGCAACGTTCAAATCAAAAACTCGAAGAGCAGATCGAAGAAGTAAATCGCACACAAAAGCGGATGCAGCTTCTGCTTGAGAATGCGTCAGAGGTAATTACGATCTACGAAGAAGATGAAAGTATACGCTATATATCTCCTTCTGTAGAAACCATTCTTGGGTATGGACAGAAAGAGATGATCGGCAAAAGCGATATCGATAAGGTACATCCTGATTATCGCGAAAACTTCAAAGATCTCTTCCGGAAACTTACCGAGAGCCCGGATGAAAAAGTTACTACACAATACGAGTATCGCACAAAAGATGGAAGCTTCATTTGGATAGAATCCACAGGAACAAACTTTATGTCCAATGCCGCGATCCACGGATATATACTTAACTCTCGCGACATCACAGAGAAGAGAAGAGCTGAGCTTGAACAACGGATGCGCAGTAAGATGCAGGCGCTCTCCGAAAACTCGCTTGACCTTATCACACGTCTGGAAGGTGAATCGATCTCCTATATTAACCCGGTGATTGAAGAATATACCGGCAAGCAACCTGCATTCTTCCTCAATAAGAAAGTGAAGGATGTCGAACTCGATGGATCGGTATTGGAAGGATGGTTAAAGGTAGTGGAGCAGGTAAATGCTACCAATCAGAAAGCAGATACTGAAATGGACTTCCCTTCAGAGATGGGCAAGCGTATCATGCAGGTAAACGCTATTCCTGAATTTGATGAGTCTAACAAACTGGAATCAGTACTGGTAGTTTCTCACGACATCACCGAAAGGAAGATGATCGAACTTGAAATCCAGAATAAGAATAAGAAGATCACAGAAAGTATAAACTATGCGAAACGTATCCAGACAGCGATACTTCCGAATAGCAAAGTGATCAACCGTGCTTTACCTGATTCATTTATACTTTACAAACCACGTGACGTTGTATCCGGAGATTTTCCTTGGTTTGTACAGATCAAAGAAGAAATCTTTATTGCTGCTGTTGACTGCACTGGTCACGGTGTTCCAGGAGCTTTGTTATCATTGATCGGATACTTCCTGTTAAATGACATCGTTAGAAGTCGTAAGATTACAGAACCCGGAAAAATTCTCGACTTACTCGATGAAGGTGTTACGACAACATTGCGTCAGGATGAAGATTCCACCACAAAAGATGGTATGGACATCGCGCTTTGTAAGATTAACATGGCTACCCGCGAAGTAGAGTATGCCGGTGCTCACCGCCCGCTATATATTATGAAGGGTGGTAACATGGAGGAAGTGAAAGGTAATAAATTCCCGATAGGAGGTGGTATATTTAAGAACCAAACTAACTTTACCAACACCTACGTTAAGCTGGATGAAGGTGACTCTATCTACTTTAGTTCAGATGGTTTCCCTGATCAGTTTGGTGGACCGGAAGGACGCAAGTTCGGGCCGAAGCGTGTACGGGAAATAATCGAACGAGTTCATACATCGTCTATGAACGATGCAGTAACTATCTTTGATGAAGAGTGGGAAGGCTGGAGAGGCGATCATAAACAAACCGATGACGTGTTGTTGATCGGGATAAAATTTTAAAACTGTAAAAGAATTAACCTTTCGCTTTTTGGTGTAAAGGGTGAATAATAAAATAAATTATAACTTAGTGAATCTCAATCAATTTTAATCTAATCTTCTGACGCATGAATTTTATTTATGACCTGCACCGCACCATGATGTCGCAGAAACTGATTCTGGTGTTTCAGGGTGATTTTACCCAGGAGAGCACCAAATCTATACTGTCCATGGCCGAGCGAAACCTTGATTCTTCCGGAGAGGAGTCCAGCATCAAGCGCAAGGTATTCAATGTGATGGTTGAGGCGCTCCAGAATATTGTGAAGCATAGCGATGAATTGGTAGACGGACAGATAAGAAGCCATGCAGCGATCTTTCTGATCGGCAAGGAATCCAATCGTTACTGTATCATGACCGGCAACCCGATCCGTAAGGAGAATGTTAGCAAGTTGAAGGACGCATTGGACCGTATCAATAGCCTTGACAAAGATGGTTTGAAGGATCTTTACAAAGAGATCATTAAGAATACAACAATCTCTGATAAAGGTGGTGCGGGACTAGGCTTTGTTGATATGGCCAGAAAATCAGGCGAAAAATTGGAATTTGAATTCCCTGAGATGAACACTGAGTACTGCTTCTTTTGCTTGAAAGTGAATGTGCCTAGAGATAACGAATAATTGATTTAGAATAATATAAATAGCTTTATACCATGGAAATTTTGAATCTGGAAGGAACAGAAGACACCCCGAAAATAATCCTCGATAAGAAAAACGGAATCTTTGAAATCTCCGGTCGCTCATTGCCTGAAGACTCTGCTGAGTTTTACCGCCCAGTATTAGAATGGATTGAGAAGTATAGTGCCGATGCCAATCCTTCAACGGAGTTTGTTTTCAAACTCGAGTATTTTAACACAGCATCATCCAAGCTTATCCTGGATGTATTGTCTGCGCTCGAAGACATTAAGAGCATGAAAATCCTGTGGTATTTCCACGAGGATGATGAAGATATGGAAGAGGCCGGGCAAGAGTTTTCAGAACTGGTAGAGATACCGTTTGAGTTTAAGACGTACTGATTACATTAAGGGGATAACCTCCTAATAACTAATCGGTTATCAGTCACTAAAAGGACCCGGCAAGTGGTGTTCAGAATGACTGGTAACCGATATTTTTTTATACCTTTATAAAATTGCTATATCTAACCTATGAGTGAAGAAATACTCAAAGCCCTCACACAACTTTTTGCAATTATCACGAAACAGGATGGCGGAGTTACTGAACGCGAACGACAGTACGTCATTAACTTTTTTCAAACAGAACTTGACCAAGATTCCGTCAAGGAATATTTGGATCTGTATGATCAATTCTCCGGCTACGGAAAAGCAGATGACGAGGAGGATGGCAAAAAGAAACTTACCTCTGTAAAAGACTCCGTTAAGACACTCGGTATCTGTAAGAAGATCAACAAAACGCTTACACAAAAACAAAAAGTTGTTGTATTAATAAAGCTGCTCGAACTGGTAAGTACAGATAAAAACTTCAGTCCGCAGCGTATGGAGATCATCAACACGGTCTCTACCGTTTTTAATATTATCCAGGACGAATATAATCTCATTGAGAGCTTCGTTCGCTCCAACGACACTTTATCATTAGACTTCGCGGATATTCTTCTGCTCAACTCAAATCAAAAAGCGGAAGAAGGCAAACTATATAAACATGTACACGGCCATATACAGGGTAACCTGGCTTTTATGCGTGTACGCAGTGTTGAAATGTACTTCACCAAATATAACGGTGATGAGCTCAATATACTGAACGGCTTTACCATGCAACCCAACAGAGTATATCTCTTCTCGCATGGAAGCACGATCAAAACACAAGCCGGTGATGCGCTATACTATAGCGATCTGGTTGCCAACTACAATGAAGAGTTAAAAACAACTAAACTCTCATTCAATGCTATCATCGATGAACTGAAGTTTCCAAATGGCGCTATAGGTTTACGAAATGTATTAATTGCAGAAGGCCCCGGAAAACTTATCGGTATAATGGGTGCGAGTGGTGCCGGTAAAACTACACTACTAAATGTTATGGCCGGATTAGTAGAGCCTACCAAAGGCCAGATACTAATCAATGGCTTTGATATCAACACAGAAAAAGACAGAATACACGGAGTTATAGGGTATGTATCTCAGGATGATCTTCTGATCGAGGAACTCACCGTATATGAAAACTTATACTATAACGCGAAGCTTTGCTTTGCTCACTTTACCGAAGACCAGCTACACAAGCGTGTAATGGAAGTGCTGGAAAACCTCGGCCTTGATCAGCGCAAAGATCTTCGTGTAGGCAATCCGTTAGATAAAACCATCAGTGGTGGTCAGCGTAAGCGTCTGAATATAGCGTTGGAGTTAATTCGTGAACCCGCCATTCTCTTCCTTGATGAACCTACTTCCGGTCTTTCCTCACGTGACTCCGAAAACGTAATTGACTTATTGAAAGAATTGTCACTAAAGGGTAAGCTGATCTTTGTGGTTATTCACCAGCCATCATCGGATATATACAAGATGTTCGACAAAATGGTGATCATGGACACCGGTGGATATCCTGCTTATTATGGCCCTCCGGTTGAAGCCGTAACATACTTCAAGAAATCCACGCACCAGGTAGATAGTAGCCGTGGTCAGTGTGAAACGTGTGGTAATGTTAATCCCGAACAGATCTTCAACATCATTGAAGCCAAGGTGGTGGATGAATACGGACAGCCAACGAACAAGCGAAAGATATCACCACCACAATGGTACGATCTATATACGGAGCGTTTCAAAATAACAAAGGTTGAGGATATAAAAGAGGAACCTCCTCACTCCCTCACACTTCCCAGCAAGATCAAACAAACGGTGATCTTCGCTACGCGCGATACATTGGCTAAACTCAGCAATAAACAATACTTGCTGATCAACCTGTTAGAGGCTCCGTTACTGGCGCTTATCCTGGCATTCATCATTAAGTATAAAAGCGCTCCGGGCGGCAAAGAGTATATTTTCCGCTTCAACGAAAATATACCGGCCTTTATGCTCATGAGCATTATTGTAGCCTTATTCATGGGGCTAACAGTTAGTGCGGAAGAGATCATTCGCGACCGTAAAATACTTCGGAGGGAATCATTCCTGAATTTGAGTTGGAGTAGTTACCTGATGTCTAAACTCACTATACTTTTTACACTCTCTGCTATACAGACGTTTACATTTGTATTGATTGGCAATCTGATCCTGGAGATTGAATGGAGTATGCTACTTCCCTTCTGGCTTGTGTTATTTACAACATCTTGCTTTGCCAGTGTATTGGGACTAAACATTTCATCTGCGTTCAATTCAGCTGTAACGGTATATGTAATGATTCCACTGTTGCTGATTCCACAAATGATCTTAAGCGGATTACTCTTTAACTTCGATAAGCTTAACGATCTTATCAGTACCAAAGGTAAAGTTCCGGTGGTAGCCGACATGATGGCATCGCGCTGGGCGTATGAGGCGATGGCAGTATATCAGTTTAAGAACAATTCATACGAAGAGCCTTTCTATAATTTCGACAGACTTGAAGCGCAGTCTGATTTTCACTCTTCATTCCTCGTAGATGAGATGGAGAAGAAACGCCGATTTATAGCAGATAATATCAATGAGAAAAGTGATTCTATAAAACAGATTCTGCAGAAAGATCTGTATGTCATTCAGTCTACACTCCAAGACGACTTCTTTAAAAAAGGAATTGAAAAAGAACTTGCAACTCCGTGGACACTGAAAGATTTCACACCAACCTTTAATAAAAAGCTCGAAGACTTTTTTGCGGCGTATAAGAAATTCTATCAGGGCACCTATAATAAAGCAGTGGCCTTGCGTGAGGCTTCCTTCGCTAAAATTGAGAAAGAAGGTAACAACCTGAATACGCTAAAGGATAATTACTACAACGAGAGTCTGGCCGACCTTGTGAAGAATGTGAACGAAAAAGAGCGCATCATTGAATATAATGGTGAGTTGATCCAACAAATTAATCCGGTTTTTATTGAACCAAAAGCAGAAGGAATACTCAATTATCGTACTCCATTTTTTGCTCCCGTAAAGAAGGTATTCGGATTATCAATTGGTACCTATACATTCGATATACTGGTGATCTGGTTTATGACGATAGGCCTGTACATCACTTTATACTTCGAATTATTACGCAAGCTGATCAATTCATTTGACGGGATCCCTGGGAAATCTAAAGGATCTGCCAAGAAAAAGAATTAAAGCAACAACGTAACTTTTTGGCAGGGAATGCTTAATTTTTAACTTTGTAACTGTATAATTTTATATCTATGAGAATACTAATTATCGGGCTGATCCTGGCACTTTTTACCGCCTGCGGATCCGGTAAAAAAACGGACGACCCTATTTTTGCTGATACATTGGATACTGCTGCTACTGATGGACCGACCATCTCTTCTGAGGTTATTGGTGACATCCTCCAGCAAATACCAAGTCCATTGGAAATTTCAGTTTTACTGAAAGAGTCTGGCAAGAAATACAATGCGAGCTTTCTTAACTCAGCGGACAATACATCCAAGTATAACAGCAACTATAAAAAGGCGTTGAACCTTGGAATTTATGGTACTGATCTTGGCTACACGAATATATACGAGCAGAATCAAGACGGTGTTAAATACATGGCCTCTATTAAAGAGTTGGCAAATGGATTAAGCATCGGTCAGTTCTTCGATATTGAAACGATCGGACGGTTAGCTACGAATAGTAAAAATCTCGATTCACTTTTATTGATCACTACACAGAACTTCAACACAATCAATCACTACCTGCAAACTCAGGATCGTGCAAATTTAAGTGTGTTGTTCCTGACTGGTGGATGGTTGGAAGCTCTTCACATTACGTGTGGTGTAGCTGCTGCTAATCCTGATAACGCTCAATTAAAAGAAACTATAGGCGAGCAAAAAATCATTCTTGAAAACATCATGCTGCTTCTTTCTTTCTATAAAGAATCAGATCAGAATATGGCATCATTGTTGAAAGACATGGAAGAGTTGAAGAAGATATATGATAAAGTAAAGATTACATATACCTATAAAGAATCTACTTTCGAAGTTGTTGACGGTGTAATGGTAATTAAGGATAACAGTACCAGTACCATTGAAATTACACCCGAGGATATCGCCAATATCAGCGCAGCAACGTCTTCTATCAGAAACAAAATAATAGCATAAGCCAAGTATAATTTATTTTGCCCTATGAAAAAATTAATATTAATTGTTCTTACCGTTTGCGTTCTAAGCACATTAGAGGTTATCGGTCAGTGCAACTCTGAAGCCATGAGCAACCTCTGCATTCCTAAATTAGCAACTGGCTTCAATTTCTTAAAGAGCTATAAAATTGAAAAAGGAGGAAAAGACTTTGTTGAGTATTCTTATGTGTTCACCAAAGGAACTCAATACATGATCAACATCTGTGCTGCGAAAGAACCTACGGATGGTATCGTGGTAAGCCTCTTTGATTCTAACCGTAATAAAGTTGCTACCAGCAAAGTAAACGGACAGTTTATCTCTGCTATAGCATACCCTTGCAACACAACGGGTATCTATTACATCCAATATACCTTTGATGGTTCTACTGCCTATTGTGGTGGTAGTGCTCTTGGATTCAAGCGCTAATCAGATCTCTGTATAACATACCAAAGCCTTCCTACCCCGGAAGGCTTTTTTTATTTTATACCTTTCCTGTATGGAACAACAAGAACTGTCTTTCAATTGCCGTGCACGCTACTATAAAATCGGAAGCATCACTCCTGATACACAACAAATCTGGATCGTACTTCATGGATATGGACAGCTTGCCCAATACTTTATTCAAAAGTTTAAAATACTGGAAGAGCATCAGATCTGTATCATTGCTCCCGAGGGACTTTCACGTTTTTACCTTGAAGACGTAACATCGCGAATGCAGTCTGGCAATAATCGTGTTGGTGCTACATGGATGACGAAAGAGAATCGGATAATGGACATTGAAAATTATGTGGAGTATCTGAATATACTATATCATCGCGAGATTGGTAATACTAATACTATACCCGTTACTATACTCGGTTTCTCTCAAGGATGCGCAACTGCATCACGCTGGGTTACGGATGGAAAAATAAATTTTCAGCGTTTGATACTTTGGGCCGGAGTTTTCCCTCCGGATACGAACTTCGAGAAGGGACACAGTACGCTAAAAGGTAAAGATACTTTCCTGGTATATGGTAAATCTGACCCATTTATAAACGATAGCCGTTTCGCTGAAATGAAATCTGTATCTTCTACACTGGGTATCGAGCCTACTCTGGTTGAATTCGAAGGTAAGCACGATATAGATTCAAAAACACTTTTGAAGTTTACCTAGCTTCTCTTCACAACCGTACTGCTTGCTTGCGCGGAAGGCAACACGGTGATGTCCGCAAGCTGAACATGAGCTGGTGCTTGCAATACATATAGAATTATATCGGCAATGTCTTTACCCGAGAGCGGCGTCATACCTTTGTAAGTCAAATCAGCCCGTTCCTTGTCACCTTTAAATCGTACAAGTGAAAATTCGGTTTCAACTAATCCAGGATTAATTGACGTTACTTTTATATCGAAGGGATTCAGATCGATCCGCATGCCGCGTGTTAGTGCATCAACAGCAAATTTACTGGCACAGTATACATTTCCGTTCGGGTATACTTCTTTACCGGCAATCGATCCCAGGTTTATAATGTGTCCTGATTTTCGCTCTGTCATCACCGGAATCACCGCCTTGGATACATATAAAAGTCCCTTCACATTTATATCAATCATGGCATCCCAATCATCAACACTTCCGTTTTGAATCGGATCTAAACCATGGGCGTTACCAGCATTGTTTACAAGTATATCAATTGCTTTCCAGGCTGCAGGTAATGATGCTACTGCTGTTGCTATAGCTTGCTGATCACGAACATCAAAGGATAGAGTCGTTACTTCTGTTGATGCTTCAAGCTCACGCTTTAGGCTTTGCAGCCGGTCTTCTCTTCTGCCACAGAGTATAAGTTTAAAGTTATTACCTGCCAGTAGCCGTGCCGTAGCCTCACCGATCCCAGAGGTTGCACCGGTAATCAAAGCAATTCGTTTCGTCATCATTATTGAAAAAGGAAATACAGTGTAATGGTGTTCGTATTAATCCGCTTTAATGGAGCTCCATATTTATCGGTAGTGCCATTATCGTTTAAAAGATTTACGAGCCCACGGGAAAATCGTATTTCAGGAGAGAATTTAAAAAGCGGATAGTAAAGATCGAACCCAAAACCAGCATCGATACTAAGGTTGCTACTGTTGATGCCGATCTGACGCTCTTCTGTTTTCTTTTTACCTGATGCTTCAATTGACGGCACTACACCACCAATCATATACATCCGGATGTTACCTCTTCGCTGCGATTTATACTTTAACAGGATCGGCAATTCCACCATCGTGCTTTCTACCAAAATATCTTCCCGGGGTGTATCATCTGTATAGATATAGCTTAATCTGTGCTCATAGAAACCAACCTTGGGTGTCAGGCGGATGTCGAGTTGATCATCCAGTCTATAATTCACAATAAAACCCAATGAGAATCCTGCTGACCAAGCCGGAACAACTGAATGCACCGTATCGAAATCAGGTGTCACAAAACTATCCGAATACTTTAATTGATAGGTGGATGAGTGGAGTCCGATGAGGAAACCATAGGTTAACTTCTTGTCATCGTAGTTGGGGTTATTCTTTTGAACCCAACGGGTTTTCTGTCCATAGCCAGTTGTAGCACATATCAGTAAACTTAGTACAAAGATTACTTTGTACCGGTGTATATAGAGCTTATTCCAAATGTGAGTGTTCTGCATTTCGCATGTTTAAATCCGACAATATTAAGGATGTGAAGAAATTTTTCACCATCCGGAAAAGCCTCTACAGATTCAGGAAGATACGTATAGGCAGCTTTATCGCTTGATATTGCTCTACCGATCTTAGGCAAAACGAATTTAAAATAAAAATTATATACCTGCCGGAAAGGAAATTTTTGAGGTTTGGAGAATTCCAGCACCACCAGTTGTCCATTCGGCTTTAACACGCGGTTAATTTCACGGAGACCACGTTCCAGATTTTCGAAGTTACGAACGCCAAAAGCAACCGTCACGGCATCAAATCTGCCATCCTCGAACGGAAGGTTTTCAGAATCTCCGAGCATCAATTCGATGCGATCCGATACATGCCGGTCCACGATTTTTCGTTTGCCTACTTCCAGCATGCCTGCCGAAATATCAATGCCAATGATCTTTTCAGGATTGAGCGCGAGTGCCTGAATGGCAAAATCGCCTGTGCCCGTAGCAACATCTAGGAGTTGCTTGGGTTGAAAAGGCTTTAAATACTGAATTGCTTTTTTTCGCCAGCCTTTATCGATACCAAGGCTCAGAAAGTGATTTAAGAAATCGTAACGATGGCTAATGTTATCAAACATTTTAGCCACCTGCTCTTTCTTACCTGATTTTTCTTCTTTGTAGGGAACAACCATTGTACTCGCTATAACAAGGGACGAAGGTAATGGTTTGAGGGATATCCGTTAGTAGTGAATCGTTAATTGTTATCCGAAAGGCATTTTTCGGATAACAATTAACGGCTAATTAATTCGAGAGCACTTTAAATTCAACGCGTCTGTTCAGCTCGCGGCCTTCGTCTTCATCATCGTTGCTGGCGAGTGGCTTGGTTTTGCCATAACCAACGGCTTTGATTCTGCGGGTGTCAATACCTTTCTTGGTAAGATAATCCTTTACCGCTTCAGCACGCTTCTGAGAGAGGAACATGTTATAAGCTTTTGTGCCTATGGCATCTGTATGACCCGCTAATTCGATCGTCATATTGCTATTGGTACGCATCATTGCTTCAAGCTTATTAAGCTCAGCATACGATTCGGTCTGGAAGCTTGCCTTGTCAAAATCAAAGTATATATTCCGAAGAATGGAAGTAACGCCAACAGAAAGTTTACGAAGTTCTATTGTGCGGTTAATCGTTTTCTCTTCTGTGGTCGCACCTTGAATTTTCACATTCATATTCTGGAATGCATAGCCATCACGATCAACCGACAACCGGTAATCTTTTGCTTGCCCATTCTTGATGGTAAACTCATAAACACCATTCCCGTTCGAGGTTGATCCTATAATTACATTATCCTTGGCACCTACGAGTTTAACTTTAGCATCCAGCGGAGTTTTACCTTCCGAATCTACCACCGACACTATATATTTAATTGGAACGATTGGTTTCTTAGGTTCCTTTTTAGGCTCTGTCTTAGGTTCTGTCTTAACAACATCAGTCTTCGGTTGATTCTTAGGCTCAACTTTCGTTGGTGTCACCTTTACAGGATCAGTCTTCGGTTCGTTCTTTGTAACGGTCGGAGTTGTAGTGGTACTCGCAGTAGTAGTATCTTTTGGAGGCTCCGGATTTTTTGCAACGGCCGGTTGCGGGTTTTTAAGGCCATCCGGAATGGTGATCATATATATATCGGTATACCCCATGCCATCTTCACGAACGGATGAGTAATAGGCACGCTTGCTGTCCTTCGATGAAACGAAGTATATATCATTGTCCGGTGTATTGATAGGATACCCGAGGTTTTCCGGTTCACTCCACTCGTTACCTTTCAGATCGAATGTACTTTTAAATACATCGAATCCACCCATTCCTTTATGTCCTTTACTACTGAAATATAGTGTTACCAGATCGTAGTCTATAAAAGGAGCGTCATCATCCAAATCAGTATTGATCTTCGGGCCAAGATTCTTCACATTCGACCATTCGCCTTTGCTGTCTTTGGTAGCACGGTAGAGATCTAATCCTCCAAATCCACCGGGGCGATTACTGGAGAAGTAAAGCGTTTTCTCATCACTTGATATGGAAACGGATTTTTCTTCAAAGCTTGAGTTAATGATTCCGGGCATAGGCAAAGGTTCTCCCCAAACACCATTGACACGTTCGCTGTAGTATATATCTCCTCCACCTTCATCCATGTAAATGAACAATGTATTACCATCTGCAGACAAACCGAGGTTTGAGTTGTGGTAAGGAGTATTGACAGGCATACCAATATTTTTGGCGTACGACCAGGTATTGCCACTCTTTGTAGCAAAGAAAATATCTTCCCATGGCTTGTTATCGTCTGCCACATTTTGGTTCAAGTTGTCATCTCTTCTTCGGGTAGTAAAAAAGAGTTCGTTTTCCTGTTCGTTCAATACCGGTACATAGTCTTCATATTCCGAATTGATTTCACGGCCAATATTTACAATCGAAAAATTCTTCGGGTTTGAAAAATACTCTTTTGCGTTCTGACATTCGAAGATGGCACGGTCAACAACAGCAACATCGACTTTATCTTTACCCTGATAGCCTGGTTTTTTGGCAAGCTTATCTTTATAACGATTATAGAAATCTATAGCCTGATCGAATTTCTCACCGTATTGAAAACTTCTTCCGATAGAATATTCAATATCAAATCTATAGTCAGGGTCTTGCCGGTAAACACGCAGCAAATATTTTGCAGCCATCTGTTTATCAATGGTGATCAGGTGCAACCGCCCTGCTTCATAATTGGCTTTCAGAAATGTCGTATCAAGATCAGCGGCTGTAACCACAAGCGCTCGCGCATCATCAAGGGCCTTTGTGGCTTCCAATGTAAGTTCGGCCTGAGTCATGTATTCCTCAGCAAGTTCCTTGGGAGGCTGCTGGGCGAAAACTGGTCTGGATAGTACAAGTAAAGTCAAAAAAATCAGTACACTTCGGATACTGGACATCGCTTAAAAAGTTTGTACACTAAAGTTATGAATAAAAAAGCTTCACAATAATACTACAAGATAGGAAAAACTGTGGATTTCGGAATAGATTTTTGAAATCATAAACTCAAATTCATTACAAACTTAGTATTTTGGCCTTCAATTATTACTTTAAGAGGATGAAGATTACTGCGGCTGAGTTTATTTCGAGTTATGCTGATGTGCGTAAATGCCCTGAACCCAACAAGCCGGAGTTCGCTTTCATCGGACGATCAAATGTAGGCAAGTCTTCGGTGATCAACATGTTAACGCAGACTAAAGGTCTCGCGAAGACTTCTGCCAAGCCTGGCAAAACGCAAACTATAAATCATTTTCTGATTAACGAAGCCTGGTACCTGGTCGATCTTCCAGGGTATGGCTATGCCAGCGTAAGCAAAACTACGCGCGAAGGATTCGGGCAAATGATTGAAGATTATGTTTTGAAACGCGAAAATCTTTCCTGCATTTTTATTTTGATAGACTCACGACTCGAGCCACAAAAAAATGATTTGAGCTTTATCAACTGGGTTGGAAGTCAGGGGGTACCCATGGCGTTGCTTTTTACCAAGAGTGACAAACTGAAACCGAACGAGCTGCAACGAAACGTCAGCCTTTTTAAAAAAACTTTGTTAGAAGATTGGGATGAGGTCCCTCCTGTTCTTATAACTTCTTCTGAAAAGAAAATTGGCCGCGATGAAGTATTAACATTCATCGAAGAAGCGTTAAAGGTTTATCAGCAACAAAAGGAAGAAGAATAGCATCCTACTATTTTAACCTCTGTCTTTTGCCTGCTTCGTGTTTTAATTAGCTTTGCGCGATAGAGATAATTTAAATTATGACATTAGCGGAATTAGCAACGATCTCCGGAAAAGGAGGACTCTTTAAAGTAATGGCGCCAACAAAGTCCGGAGTGATCCTGGAGTCTTTGGATGAAACCAAAACCAAACTGGTTGCTACAGCCAGTCACAGACTTTCATTGTTGAATGAAATCTCCATCTATACCACAACCAAAGAAGGCACGGTATCGCTGGAAGAAGTTTTGAAAAAAATCCATGCGGATTTTGGTAACGACCTTGGAGTTGATTCTAACTCGGATGGTAATGAACTGAAATCTTTCTTGAAGGCTATTCTTCCGGAATATGATGAGAACCGTGTTTACGTTTCTGATATCAAGAAACTTGTAAAATGGTATGAACTCATCCAGAAATTTGCTCCCGATATTCTAACGGCAGCAAAAGAAGAAGAGAAAAAGTAACAGTATCACTTAGAAGGTATATATAGCAAAAGAGAAAGTCTTCATGACTTTCTCTTTTGCTTTTTTGTGCTTTAGCTTTTATATAGCCAAACTATTTGCCAGCAGCAAAATTATCGGCTAAGCGATTCAAGTCCTGTGCTGCAAGACCTTTACCTGCGTGAATTACAACTCTAAATCGAAATTCAGTTGTCTGATCTTTCGTTAATTTCAAATTCAATTCTTCTTTACCTTCACTAAAGATCTTTTGCCCTAGCGGATTAGCAGCAAACAGGCCATATCCTCTTGCATGCCAATATGTAGGATAGCCGGGATTTTTAGGATGATCAATGATAGCGATTGATATAGTCTCTCCATCTTTTACGCCATTCAAACATGTCCAAACAGAACGTTTAGCCCAGGTTTGATCTCCCGTTATACCTTCCTTGTTCACATATAGTCCGGTAACCCCTGCGTTGTCCAGCTTCGACACAGACGTTACATTACCATGTACATCTACAAATTTATCTTCCTGCTTCGATGGCATCTCCAAAGCCCTCGCCACGCGAATAGCAATGAAACCATCTTTCACATCTTTAAACAAAACCTCATTTGCTATAGCCTTGAGAACACAAGACCGATCGATGATAAAATTTCCATTCTTTGCCGTGAATACAAAATGAGTGGTTTCTTCGAGTAGTACATTTCCATTTATATCTACCCAATGGCTTACGGTTTGTAGTTCAGCTTTGTCTTTTCCTCCTTTTGCAAGAAGTGCTTTCTGATGATGAATTGATCCATATTTATCTTTCTTTTCCTTCGGAATAGCATCGCTGTTATTCCAGAAGTCCAGACCGTTTACACTTTCATAATTCAACCACAGCCCTACATGGTGCGGATGGTCAGTACGTTCTCCGGCACGGGGAGCTATCGGGTAGCCGCGTGTGATCACATTTCCCGTAAGGGTTTTGATCGGAAATAAAACAGGCTTTTCAGTAGAGTCGAAATAACAATATGCCGTTAGAAATTTTCCATCGTATAGGATTTCAATTTTCTTGTTGTCTTTCTTTTCGATTACTGAGAAACCTTTTTGCGCATAAACAGAATTGATCATCATATATACCAGCCCTGAAAGAATAAGGAAACGAATGCTCTTCATGATTGAAAGGTTAAATGTATAGTATCTTCTCCCTGGGACGTTCTTTTAGCTAAACGACCCCGACTTATCGACCATGTTTTTTGAGCCTACATAAAACGCGGTGCGCTGATGCAGTGTACCCGGTGTGATATCCAGTATACGCATTTGCCCGTTGGTAGCTTTTCCTCCGGCTTGCTCTGCTATAAAAGCAAGCGCGTTGCATTCGTATATCAACCTTAATTTACCATCGGGATCTTTTGCCGTTGCCGGATAAATATAGACGCCACCCTTCAGCATGTTACGGTGAAAATCAGCCACCAGCGAACCAATATAGCGCGCAGTATATTTCTGGTCTTTGCAATACTGAATATAGTCTTTCACAGGTTTCGAAAAAGAATTTGCAGAACCCTCATTCACAGAATATATCCTGCCGTCTTCAGGCATATGCATATTCGGATGGGAAAGGAAGTATTCGCCAAGTGTCGGATCGTAGGTAAAACCATTCACACCATGACCGGTAGTATATACCAACATGGTGGAAGATCCATATAAAACATAACCGGCAGCAACCTGGTCTGCACCGCGCTGAAGTATATCTTCCTGCTGAATAGGCGTGCCCGCCGGACTCTTCCTGCGGTATACAGAGAAGATGGTGCCGATGGATACATTTACATCTATATTTGAGGAACCGTCAAGCGGATCAATGGCGATCACATATTTACCTTCATTGCTCAAATCCACAAAAGAATCCGATTCTTCTGAAACCAGCGCACATACTTCACCACCTTTTGCCAGTGCACGCGTGAAGCGGATGTTGGCCAGTACATCCAGTTTTTGTTGATCATCGCCCGCCATGTTTTGAGATCCAACCGCACCCATGATATCAATGAGGCCGGCCTTATTCACTTCGCGGTTCACTACTTTCGAGGCAAGTGCTATATCGCGAAGTATTTGTGATAGCTCGCCACTTGCATATGCGAACTGGTCTTGATTGTTTTTAATGAAACGATCCAGCGGGCTGCCTATCGGTTGTGCAATTCTAGAGGTCTCAATACTTGGTGTGTTGGCTTTATTGATTGATCTTTGCATGGTCAAAATTTGCCTAAAGTTAAATTTGCAAACGATTTAGTCAACTGAAATGAAGGTTTTTAAATTCGGAGGAGCTTCGCTGAAAAATGCGGACGGGGTAAAGAATGTTGCTTCCATCATTCGCCAGCATGGTCCAGATAAATTATTGGTCGTTGTTTCTGCCATGGGGAAGAGTACAAACGCACTTGAGAAAATCCACAGCCTGGCTATCTCCGGTCAAAACAGTTCTTCTCAAATTACCATACTCAACGACTATCATCAAGAAATACTCAAACAATTATTCCCGGCAGGGCATGAAGTATATATAGCTGTTGAGACACTCTTTCAGGAACTGCGAACACAGCTTCAGGGTTCCGGAGAATTTGACCAGATATATGACCAGGTTGTTTCAATCGGAGAGATGATCTCTTCAGTGATCGTCCATCATTACCTCATAAGCATCGGCCTTCATTCTCATTGGCTTGATGCGCGCACGTGTATAACAACCGATAAAAACTTTCGTGAAGGAAAGGTAGACTGGATAAAAACATCAGCTAAAATTCAAGCGCTTAAACCGGTACTCGAAAAGAATATCATTATAACGCAAGGCTTTATAGGAAGCACAGAAGACGGATATACCACCACGCTTGGCAGAGAGGGCTCCGATTTTTCGGCTGCTATATTTGCTTCATCGCTTGTTGCTAGCTCAGTAACAATCTGGAAAGATGTACCGGGTGTTATGAATGCCGATCCCAAGCGACTATCTGCCGCTACGGTGTTTGAAGAATTACCTTTTCAGGAAGCTGCAGAGATGACGTACTATGGTGCGAACGTGATCCATCCCAAAACCATTAAACCGCTCGCCAATAAAGGTATACCGCTGCTAGTAAAGAACTTCGAAGATCCATCCTTACCCGGAACCAAGATCCATGAATGCAAGGTATATGACCTTCCGCCTTTAATCGTATTCAAAGACAATCAATGTCTCATATCCTGTAAGGTTACAGACTATACTTTTGTTACCGAGCAACACCTCAGTATCATTTTCAATGCACTTTCATCGCTCGACCTTCGTGTAAATGTTATGCAGAATTCTGCTATATCATTTTCATTTTGCCTTGACTTCCGTGAGCATAAAGTGCTATCGCTGATTCAAAAATTGCAGGAGCATTTTGAAGTATACTATAATACAGGGCTCACGCTTATCACCGTGAAGAACTACGATGAGAAGACTTTTGAAATGTACCGCAGTCATGCCGGAGTATTGCTTGAGCAATCTTCACGATCAACACTACAAGTGCTGGTCAGGCTTTAACCTGTGGAAGGTATTTTACTTCAAGGTGTTTGATGAACTGATCCATCGAGCGGTCGAGTATATCAAACACTTCCTGGAAACCTTTTTCACCGCCATAGTATGGATCTGGTACCTCAAGCCCTTTACCATGCGGATCAAAATCGCGCATCAACATAACTTTCTGCGTGTGCTGATCTGCATTGGTAAGTCTTAATATATTCTTGTGATTGCTGTGATCCATCGCTAATATATAGTCGAATTGATCCAAATCGTTCGTACACAGCTGCCTTCCGAAGTGATCGATGCTTACTCCATTCTTAAGTGCATTGGCAATTGTGCGGCTATCCGGGATGTCGCCAATATGATAATTGGAAGTACCACAGGAGTCAGCTACCACATATTTCTCTAATGCGCTACCCTTTATTTTATGCTTAAAAACAGCCTCGGCCAGTGGTGATCGACAAATATTACCAAGGCATACAAACAATATCTTGACACGCTCCATAATTTTCGAATAGCGTTCGTGCGGTTCTTTGAACGCGGAAGATGTTAAAAATGAGGATTTTAACTAATTTCCGTATCAAAATCACCCAGCGCCTTTAAAATGCTGCTGCAAAAATAATCGAGATAAAGGGTTACAAAAGCATGCAAAATCTTATTTATGTATGCATAGCACACTTTTTTAAGTACTGCCTTTTGGTTTGAAGGCCTCCTTGCAAAAGGGGGCTTTCTCTTTTTATAGCAGTTTCTATCCTTCATTCCCGTTATTTACATTTATAGAAAATAACGCTCATGGAATATATTCTTGTTCGCGAGCAGTACGAACCTGCTGTTGCGCTGATACAACTAAACCGTCCTAAAGAATTAAATGCGCTGAATACACAGCTCATGCAGGAGTTACGCGATACGTTACAACAACTTGATAAAAATGATTCCGTCCGGGTGGTGATCATCACCGGCAATGAACAAGCTTTTGCAGCAGGTGCTGATATTAAACAAATGTCTGATAAGAGTGCTATCGATATGCTGGTGATCGACCAGTTCAGTACGTGGGATCAGATCCGCAGGATAAAAAAACCGATCATTGCTGCAGTCTCTGGTTTTGCGTTGGGCGGAGGTTGTGAACTTGCCATGATGTGTGATATGATCATCGCTTCTGAAACTGCGAAGTTTGGTCAGCCCGAGATCAAGATCGGTGTAATGCCCGGAGCCGGTGGAACACAGCGATTAACAAAAGCCATCGGTAAAGCTAAAGCGATGGAACTCATCTTGACCGGAAGATTTATTACCGCTGAAGAAGCTCAAGCCTACGGACTTGTTAATAAAGTGGTGCCGGTTGAAATGTACCTATATGAAGCTGCGCAATTAGCAAAAGAAATCGCACAGATGTCGCCTATAGCAGCACAGCTTGCGAAAGAAGCCGTGAACCGATCATTCGAAACACACCTGGATGAAGGACTATCTTTCGAGCGAAAGAATTTTTACCTCACCTTCGCTTCGGAAGATCAGAAGGAAGGCATGCGTGCATTTGTAGAGAGACGTAAACCTGATTTCAAAGGAAAGTAAGATATAGCTATATATAATACAGTATATATAGTATCTATTATATTATCGGATCACCTCTTTCAATACGCGCTTTGTTTTTCCGTGTGGCACAAACCGATGCACGATATTAAAGCGTAGATTGCCTGTATTAAAATCGATGCGGTCCTCTTCCGAAGCGATGCTTATATTCTTGTTAACGAAAATAAAACTTAACGCCCACGTCTTCGAATTATACCCTGCAAAGAAACTAAAGGAAGAGTTTGGACTGAAAACAGAGGAGCGTTTATTTTCTCCATTCATACGTAAGGTATGTATGCCATAGTCGAGACTTACTGTTGCCTGACCCGTTATATAAAAGTGCTTCTTGTAAACAAAGGTGTAGATGTATCCGATGTTGGGTCCAATGTCAAAAAAATCTACCTGATTCAGGTCGGTTTCATTGATTTGTCCACGGATCACAGCAGGAACGATGGAGCTGTCAGCTTTACTTCTTCCCAGAAAAAATTCTACTCCTGCCAATAACGATCCTGCTGATTTCTTTTGCCACTCACTTTGCAAAAAAGAAGCTCGATACGAAAATCGTTTATGATTAAAAAGATACTGCCCCGAAGCTCCGAGGTATCGCACTTTAATATCGGGTCGCAAATAATACCCCGAAGCACCTTGCTCGATCTCGTCCTTATTCATATAGAAGCCCGTATAGAATTGACCGAAGGCGTCAATGATTAATTTGCGACCATATATATGTGTTTGAAGATCGAGGTATTTTGTTTTGCCTTTCGCTTCATCGCGATTCAAAAAGCCGAAGCCGTAGGCGAGGTTTAATGTCGCCCATTTATAGGTGGCACCTACCCCCATGTTTAATGTAGTGTTCGGCTTATACCGCAAGCGTATCCCCTCCGCATCATCTCTATATTGATATGAGGTATACTTCTGAGAAAAGTAAAAGCGTGCTGTAATAATCTTATCATATGTAGCATAATAGGTAGTATCCCGAGCATCACTCTGGGCCATTCCCTGAAAAGCCCACACCACAAATAAGACTACTGATATTAGTTTTGCCACGTTACGCCTAACTGTTAAAAAAGGGAACCACAATGATTATTCAATAACAATCACGGAATCCATGAAAAAACAAAGGCAACGATTCAAAACCGTTGCCTTTGTTCTACAAGTTAAGAGTAAACTCTTCGCTAGTATCTCATAACGCTATCTCACGTTGATACCGAAACCTACCGTAAGCGCATTATACTTTTGCAAAGTGTAGTCAGCATGCAACGTAAACACCGCCAGCTTCAACCGGAAGCCTGCGGTTACGCGAGGACCGGATGCTGCATAATTCAACTGAACAGGATCGATCTCATCCGCATCATACGTTCCGCTATTATTCACATCCCATTTCCCCAACACACTTAAGTTGGACTTGGCAATGTTATATCCCAAGCCTCCATATACGGTGAGCACAGAAACCTTTTTGGAGATAACGGCCTGCATTGTGGTTGCATTCATCACCATTTCACCCCTTGCATTTTCAGTTTGGATATCTGTACTGGTATATTTATAGTCAAGCGAAAGTCTAGTATAGCCTACGAATGCTGAAAGATCGAATGGTAATAATTTAAGACCTGGTATATATTGCTTCACATCGTGCATGACGCCTATACCAAATAGTTTAAATTGTGAGTCATCATCCAGATCGATACTGGGAGTAAAGCGGATTTTAAGATCAGTACCTTTTGGTAAGCCTATACCTAAATGTACCATGGGCACCGGCATCCAGTTCTTACCGACATTACCTTTCAGATCAAGACCGCTGGGTCCATCAAAAGGCTGATCTAACAAGTTACCTTTCTCTTTATACTGCGGAGACCGGTCCGGTCCAAATATAGTGGGAGCGTTAGGATAATCAGGAGAGCCCGCAGGATACATTGGATCACCAGGCTGCACCAGTTCAACCTTTGTCAATCCTAGTTTTGTTACATCATAAAATAGATCACTCTTGGGAATAGTCATGGCACTGGCTGTTACCGTAAGGTCGATGCCAACAATTTTATGCGTCTTTGCTGTGTTATACCATCCCGAGTTTAATCCCAACGTTACACTTTTCATAAAAGGAGAAATGTAACCATCTATCAATTTCTTTCCGTCATCAACACTTTCTCTCAACAACTCGTCAATGTCATCCTGCGCAAAAGTCGGTACCGACATCGCAAAAAATAATCCGAATACAACTGCTGTTTTTTTGAATAATTCCATAGATTTTTAATTAGACGCTGATTCATTCCAAAATCTAACGTTTGGTAATCTTTGTTTTAATGAAAGATCGTCAAATAATAATACGTCTTCAACACATGTTTGTATTTTTACCGGATAATGGAGGTTTTATATAGTGTTTTTATAGGACTATTGGGGTTTCTTTTAAGACTCGCAAGTCCTTTTCATCCAAAGGCAAAAGCTTTTGTTGCGGGACGCAAAAAACTATTCAAACAATTATCTGCCAGCATCACGGATACATCTCCGCTGGTATGGATCCATTGCGCCTCGCTGGGTGAATTTGAACAGGGAAGACCTGTGATCGAAGCGTTGAAAAAGGAATTTCCCAACATAAAAATTTTGCTAACCTTCTTCTCACCTTCCGGCTATGAGGTGAGAAAGAATTATGATAAAGCAGACTATATTTATTACTTGCCATTGGACACTCGAAAAAATGCTGCACGATTCATAGCCCTTACCAAACCTGTGCTTGTCATTTTTGTGAAGTATGAGTTCTGGCATTATTACGCAAAAGAACTTCACGCCCGTAAAATTCCGTTGATCTCCATCTCTGCTATATTTCGGAAAGACCAGATATTCTTTCATCGCCTTGGTGGCTTTTATCGCAAGATCCTCGACAACTTTTCATACTTCTTTGTACAGAACGATGAATCGCGACAATTGCTTCAATCGATCAACATTACCAATAGCAAACGCGTTGGCGATACACGTTTCGACAGAGTACACCAGATCGTAAAACAAGGTGGCGAAATTGATATAGCCAAAGCATTCAAGAACGATCAAAAGGCAATGGTGATTGGAAGCTGCTGGCCGGAAGATATAGAGATACTTGCGCCTTTCATCAATGAGAACAAGATGAAATTTATCATTGCACCCCATGAGATTTCCGAGTCTTCTGTGGTGTGGCTTGAAAAACAGCTTCTCGTAAAATCGATCCGCTATACTGCTGCATCACAACAAACACACCTGGAGGATTACCAGGTGTTGATCATCGATAATATAGGAATGCTTTCGCGATTATACCGCTACGGCGAATTTGCATATATAGGAGGCGCATTTGGTAAAGGTCTTCATAATATACTGGAAGCCGCCTGCTATGGTGTTCCTATACTTTTCGGAAACAAAAACTTCGAAAAATTCCAGGAAGCCAAAGACTTGATTAACCGTGGTGGCGCTTTTGAGATCGCTGACTATACAGACCTGAAGGCAAAGTATGAAATGCTCAACCTGCCTGAAAATTTTCTACTGGCATGTGAAGTGACGCGCCAATATACGGAAGAGAATTTGGGAGCAACTGAAAAGATCATGCACTACTGCCGGGAACAATTAGGTGTTAAACCACATTAGTTGCAATTGCCCGGTATAGCGTTGTAGGAAAAAGCTAACTTTACCTGACTGATAACGGTTAACTGAAAAGAAATGAAGGGAACAGTGATGCGCTCCACCGGATCGTTTTATGACGTGCTTGCAGAAGACGGGAAGAAGTATAATTGCCGTGTACGTGGAAAGATCAGGCTGGAGGGTATAAAGGAAACAAACCCGGTAGCAGTAGGTGACTATGTGATTATAGACCTTGAACATGAGATTGGATCGATCACAGAAATTCTTCCACGCCACAATCATATACTGCGGCAATCGGTAAAGAAGACCGGGCACTCACATGTACTCGCTGCAAACATTGACCAGGCACTGCTCGTTGTAACGCTTGCTCTTCCCAGAACTTCATTAGGATTTATAGACCGGTTTCTGGTGAGTGCGGAAGCGTATCGCATTCCACAAATAATTATTTTCAACAAGCGGGATTTGCTAGTGGAAGAGGAAGCGATCTATGTTAATCAATTGATCAACCTGTATGAAAGTATAGGTGTAACGTGCTTCTCTACTTCGGCCCACCAGGATGATTTAGTGGAGGTCCGAAAAATTTTACAAAACAAAGTCACATTGATCGCGGGACACTCCGGTGTTGGTAAATCTACCCTCCTGAACAGGATCGCTCCGACCATTAGCCAGGCCGTTGGTGACATCTCTACGTTCTCTGAAAAAGGTATGCACACCACGACCTTCGCGGAAATGTTTCCTTTAGATAACAAGACGTATGTGATCGATACTCCTGGTGTAAAAGAATGGGGCCTTGTGGAAATGAGCGAGCAGGAACTATCAGACTATTTTCCGGAGATGCGTGACCTGCGACTGGAATGTAAATTTGGTGCGCGTTGTATACATATAAACGAACCGAAGTGCGCCATTATCGATGCTGTGCAAAATGAAAAAATCGCGATCAGCCGCTATCAAAGTTATTATAGTATGGTATTGGGGGAGGATAACAGGAAATAAATTATGAAATACTCCGTTCAGGGACATGACTATACATACGATGCAAAAGGCGAGCGAATGTGGGGTGATGATACCGTTCTATTGAACACAGGTGTTGACCTTACAGCAAACATGCCATGGCACCCGGAAGGCTATACCATTGAAAAGCTTTTTGACGATTCGTTATATAAAGATTTCAAAGAGAACACAGATATACTATTGATCGACCGTTGGAGACAGGCCGGATTTCCCATCGACATTGGGTTTCCGCTAGATACCTATCATACGGTCGCGAAGGATTTTGAAACACATCTTCGCGCAGTCGAGAAAACGAAGTTGTTACCTATAGAAGATTTTCCAATTCCTATACGTTTATTGGAAGAAAAGATCTCAGCGATCTGCAAGACACCGCTCGTTTGTAAAAATCCGTTTGATCAACAATCTGTTTTTCACTTTCGTGTGATCCGCCCAAGCAAAACCGATAACAATCCGCTGCATCGCGATGTGTGGCTGGAAGATTACGACAACTGCATCAACCTATATATACCCATCGCGGGCAGCAATGAACTAACGTCACTCATGCTGATACCTGGAAGTCATACGTGGGCAGAATCAAAAATTGAACGTACAGTTTCTGGAGCAGAGATCAATGGCGTAAAGTATAATGTTCCTGCCGTCACAGATATTAAAGATAACTTCACAATGCTCAGACCTTCGCCTGGAGAGAACGAAGTATTGATCTTCTCTCCTTACTTAATCCATGGAGGCGCTATAAATTCATCGGTAAACCAAACGAGAATCTCCATTGAGATCCGCTTGTGGAAGCTATGATTCTTTGAACTTAACTTTATAGTACAACTTCCTAAATATAGTCAACGGCAGCTTGATCGTAATAATGAGATTGAAGATACGGTCACTGAATGTAATGGCGGTGAGTTCCTTCAGAAGCGTAAAAAATAACTTTCCTTCGATAAAATTTTCTGAGAAAGCGGATTGTCCTAATTCATATCGTACACGTTTTATCAGCGCAGCCTTCTCCTCCTGCGATCGTACCAGATTCTGTCCCTTTCTGCATACGAGGTAAGTAGAGTGCAGTTGTTTATCGCCAACCCGATACCATCCGGTAGACATCGATGATGCTGTCTTTCGCACGATGGTAAGTTTCGCATCCATATAATTATACTTATACTTTCTTGATGATCGAACCCAGAAATCAAAATCCTCGTACGCGAGTGTCTCATCATAACCATTCAACTCATCCAGCACCTTCTTCCTGATCATCATGGTAGGCGATGATATAAAATAAGTGGTGAGTATATCTTTAAAAACATCGCCAACGGGTATAGCCCTGACTATTCCTTTTTGAACCAGATTCTCAAAATGATTGTATAAAAATTTACGGTCGCTGGTAACATATACTGCATCTGAAAATATCACACCAAACGATTGATCCAAAGAAGCGAAAAAATTTACCTGTTGCTGAATTCGCTTCGGCACCATAATATCATCTGTGGCGAAATCAATTATATACTCGCCTTTCGCCAATAAAAATCCTTGATTGAAAGCTTTGCAGTTGCCAACATTTTGTGAGAGCGGCAGGAATTGTATATCGGCTCTGCCGCTTTGTTCGATTACTCTTCTAATCGCAGTTACACTATCATCTATACTGGCATCGTCTACAATAATGATCTGAATATTGGGATAGCTCTGATCGATTACTGACTGAACGGCCTCCTCGACAAAATGACTGTGATTGTAACACAGACAAATGACAGAGACCAGTGGCATCTGCATTACCAGTCCTTTTTAAAGGTAAGCTTGGACGTTGGAACTCCACCCAGTCGCAGTTTAAAATCCAGTAACCCGAAATTCGGCTTACCATTCACAGCAGATGTTCCGAGATCGAGTAATGGAATACGATTGGTCATGCAGTAGTTATGCAAGCCTTCCATCAATAGTACAATTGGACTATATACATCGTATTGTTTATCGTGATCGGAATAAAAATTATACAATACATCCTGATGTACACGAATGGCGATGGAAGCTGCAATCATTTTCTCTTCCTGGTATACTGCCGAGAGTATATGTTGATCTGGGAAACGACTTGCAGTCTCACGGAGATCCGCCAGGTTCATCGACAGACTATATCCTTTCTGTTTCCGGCAGGCCAGAATAAAGAAGTATACATCGTTGAGCATTTCATTGGGCACTGCGCGAAAAAAGAATCCGGCCTCACGAGCCTGGCGAAGCTTGCGCCTCTCCCATAAATCGGCATGCTTGCCAAATTCTTCCTTAATTTCAACGATCGTTCCTAACTCTGCATCTATCACTGAATAGCCCAGGTTAAAGAGCAACGTTTCTGTTAACGCTGCCCGCCTGGGATTATAGAATTGTGGTGGGTTTTTAATGACAAGGTTTGTAACACCTTTTTCTTTTAGTTTCTCCTCTATAAATTCCAGAAACCTGAAAAGAATTACAGGAGGAACCTCGTCTGAACACTCTATACCTCCGAAAGGTGATCGCAACGGACTCCATGCATCTCTTTCTGAAACATGAACGTGCATGCAGCAGGCAATGCTTTTATACTTCTCGTTGGCAGCATAAAAGGTATACCAGCCTTCCTCCGACTGAAGGTATAGATGCTGGTACTTATTAAAAAGAGCGACTTCAAAATCTGCTGAATAGGCAGCCGAAGGAATGCCTTCGTAAAAATTATACTCTTCCAATCAATATGGGATTCCTAGTTTCTTATAAATAAAATGCATAAGCCACGCTGGGCCTATGAGCAGGAACTGTACATCTTTAAAAAAAGATGGTTTCTTCCCTTCTACTTTATGACCGTAGAACTGACCGATCCATGCCAGTACAAATATACCAATACATACGGCCCAAAGTGGAGCAATATTCAATCGTACGATCACATTTACCAATACGAGGCACAATACTCCGAACAACATCATGCCAACACTCAAAGGTATAGAAAGTGTAACATAATAAATGGTAACGAGCACCAATACTACTGTTGCCCAGTTAGCATAGGCGTTGCCTTCTCCTAAAAATGATTGAACTGTTTGGGCAGGAATAGAGGCAACCAACCCTACGATGCTGAAGAATATCAGCGGTACGCAAACCCAATGAATAGATTTGTTGGTAACGTTCTGATGACTTTCGCCATACTCACTTAGTAGATGATCAATTCTTCGCATAACATTTCTCCGGTTTTGAGAGAAGAAATTTAATGTATTCCCGTCAATCTTCAAACGATTTCGATCATGCGGAAAGCTTGGTTTTCACCTTTTGCCAGTCTTTGATCTGCCAGTATACTTTTCCGGTTGTAAGATGGTTTCCCTTCGCGTCATGTATTTTTATTTCACATATAATGACAACGGCCTCCTGCGATTGGAGCGGCTCATAAATATTCTGACGGAGCCATTCTTCAGAGATCGAAAATGTAGCCGTAGCGTCCATCTTGCCTTGGTAATGATAATCCATCTCAAGGCGTTGCATAATTAGCCGATACTTTTTTGAATCCAATTTACTCACCAGCAAAAAGCCAGTCGTAAACTCGGAGATCGTAGCCAACGCACAAGCATGTAATCCACGGATGTGATTGAAGTTTTTTCTTTTATAGGGAATAACTGTCTTAAGATGATAATCTCCGATTTCCAGGATCCGGAAATCATGCGGTTTATTGAACGGGATCATCCGGTTAAGCGACCAGTTCAATATAGTCCGATAGAACGAAGAGGTCTTAGCTTTTTGTAAAATCGTGTTCGGATCAAGCATAAGTATAGCGATTCAATAAGAATAAAGAGGAATTTACTGTTTTTTAGGACAATCGAAAATCCACCCAGCGGTTGGCATGATTTTAGAATATAGTCTTTCAGTATTCTAACACGAGGAAATTCCTCACTACAAAATGAAAGCTAAATTTAATCTGATCGACCTTGTACTTATGCTCCCTACCGTGGCTGTTCTGTTGTACGGTATATTATCTTTCGCACTCTGATCAGAAGTCTAGTCCACAATTCAATCTGTTTTTAAGTATTTCAACTCATTGGTAATTCCTATATAGGTATACCTGTATCAATACTTATATACTGCTTGAATAGCGATGGCAGCAATCCTTTCATCTTCGTCTTCTGACAAACCGCTGATGCCGATTCCGCCTATAACTTTATTGTTTTGAACGATGGGTAAACCACCGCCAAAGCCAGTTATACCTTTATCGCCCCAGAAGGCTGGAGGGCGGTCATTGTCTAACATAAACTCGCCCATTTTGCGCGTAGACTTACGATCGCGCGCAGAAGTATAGGCTTTGTTCTGTGCAATAACCGATGCTGCAGGGCTGGCTTCATCCATACGCAGAAAAGCAATAGGCTCCCCTTCCGGGCCTACTATAGCTACCGCTATAGATTCATTGATCCGCTCCGCTTCCGCGATCACTGCGTTGATCAAAGCCTGTGCTTCTTTAGAGCTTACTTTTTGTATAGTATACATGCATGGGTTAATTATATACTGTGATTTTGAAAAGGATCAACTCTTATTTGTTGCTAGCTTACTCTTCCAATACCCATAGCTAAAGTAGATCACCAACCCTACACCCATCCAGCAAAAGAAATAGAGCCAGGAAAGTGCGGGGATCTCGATCAGTAAATACGCGCAGAATAAAACACCCAGTATAGGTATAATGGAGTAGTTGCGTATAAAGGTTAATACACTAAGTATAGCTCCTAATATGATAAAGATGAGGAACAGGATTTCCTGAAGACCTTCATTGCCTATATTTTGCACTGCGGATAAAACTCTATCACGGGAAAAATAAATAAACACGATATACAATACCGGCACTATAAATTTACCATTGATATAGGGCAACTTAAATTTACCAGCGGGTGCAGTGCCTTTTATATTGGTAACATGAGGTAACGTTAGTACTCCGGCTGACACCAGTACAAATGCAAACAATGTTCCGATACTTGTAAGGTCAGTCATCAGTCCGCTTTCCATGAACAAAGACGGGATCGCTACAATACATCCGGTTATAATGGTAGAGAACCAGGGTGTTTGATACTTTGGGTGAATCTTCGCGAATGCTTTTGGCATCAGGCCATCACGGCTCATGCTCATCCAAATACGTGGTTGTCCCAATTGAAATACAAGCAACACACTTGTGGTGGCAATCACAGCGCTGACGGAAACTATATAACCAATCCATTTTTGTCCTACGGTATCAAAAACAAATGCTAACGGATCTGCGACTTTCAGTTGTGTGAAAGGCACCATTCCGGTTAATACAAAAGCTATAAGTATATATAGGACGGTACAGATCACCAATGAATAAATCATACCCCGTGGTAAATCGCGCTGCGGATTTTTACATTCCTCGGCTGTCGTTGAGATTGCATCAAAGCCTATATACGCATAAAACACCGCTGATACCCCGCGCAGTACACCTTCAAATCCATTTGGTAAAAAAGGGCTCCAGTTTCCTGGATCAACAAAAAAGAAACCGACCAGAATTACCAGTATAATCACCAGTAATTTAAACACCACCAGGAAATTCGTCATCTTCTTACTTTCCCGGATACCTATATACGTAAGTATACTAATGAGAACCACGATGATGAACGCGGGCAGGTTAACAAATATATGTTTACCGAATATTACAGGAGCTGTATTCCACGCATTTTGTGCGTACAGTAGGCTCTCCGTTAGCGGAGTGCCGGCCGCTACTGCTTCCTGCGAAAGCAGAAAGGCATGCTTTGCTGTAGTGGGGTCTGTGGTAAGCCAGGCTGGCAGATGTAAACCAAAACCTTCCAGCAGGTTATTGAAATAGCCACTCCAGGATATAGCCACCACTATATTTCCGATCGCATATTCCAGGATTAAAGCCCAGCCGATAATCCATGCAACCAACTCACCGAATGATACATATGCATATGTATAGGCACTTCCTGCGATCGGTACCCGGCTTGCAAACTCGGCATAACACAAAGCTGAAAACCCGCAGGTAACAGCCGTGATAATAAACAAGAGAGAGATACCCGGGCCACCGTTAAAGGCTGCTGTACCGATGGTAGAGAAAATGCCCGCGCCCACAACTGCGGCAATGCCCATAGAAGTGAGGTCTTTGACGCCTAATATTTTTTTAAGGCCGTGGGTGCCATGCCCGTCATCAACACCTTGCTCAGCATCCAGCAGAATTTTGGACAGGGGTTTCTTTCGAAATAAAGAGTCAAACATTCGGTTCAGGTTTTAAGGAGGGCTCAAAATAAGTAAAAATTAAACAGGATTTGCAGCGCAATTGGGGGATCGGGGCAACTTGTTTTCAGAATATGAATGAAAATTTATAGCGATTAAAAGATGGGACGATTTTTTAAATTATCTTAATGGCTTAAGTGGAAGGAAATTTTTTAAACGCTGTCAATTTGGATTTTTTAATGACTCCTCCGAAAGAACATCTCAACAACGCTGCCGAGCATAGTGTAGAGCCTAAAACGAACATCACGGCTGACGAGCTCAACTTGCTCCCACTGAAGGCTTTCAGTGGAAAAGTGAGCGTGATTACGGATACAGAAAAGCTCTCGAAAGCCATCAAAGAGATGGAAAAGCACGATGCAGTCGGGTTTGATACGGAAACGCGCCCGAGTTTTAAAAAAGGACAATCGTACAACGTGGCGCTCCTGCAGCTCGCGTTACCTCATAAAGTATTCCTGATCAGGTTGCATCATACTGGTGTAACAGATGAGCTGGCTGCTTTTTTTGAAAATGATAATATCATAAAAGCCGGTGTCGCGATTCGTGACGACATCAAGGCATTGCAAAAGAACAAGCGATTCCAACCCCAGGCATTTGTAGAGCTTGCAACACTGTCTAAAGAAAAAGGTCTGCAAGTGGAGAGTGTAAAAAAACTCACCGGACTTTTATTGGGATTCAGGATTTCGAAAAGTGCGCAAACTTCCAACTGGGAAGCACCGACTCTTACTGAAAAGCAACTTGAATATGCAGCCACCGATGCATGGGTATGCCTGGAGATCTACAAGAGACTGATCACTGCACAACCTGTTGTTGTATAGCGTTGTTTGCTGTTTACTAAAAACAGCATGCAACAAAACAGACGAGGATCAAGTTTAAAGACCTTCAGACTATAATCACTGATAGCAAAACAAATGACCTCCTCTGTTAAGATTCTTCAGAAAGAAATTCTTTCTGCCAACTGGTATAAGCTTTACAAGTATACCTATACTTTCACCGACAAGCATGGCCATGAAACCACGCAAAGCCGCGAGGCTTATGATCGTGGCAATGGTGCTACCATCCTACTATATAATAAGCAACAACGCACCGTAATTCTCACACGACAATTCAGGTTGCCCACGTTCGTGAATGGAAATGAAAGTGGAATGTTGGTTGAGACTTGTGCCGGCTTATTGGATCTTGACAACCCTGAAGATTGCATCCGCAGAGAAACCGAAGAAGAAACCGGGTATCGCATCTCGCACGTTAAAAAGATCTTTGAAGTTTACATGTCACCGGGATCTGTTACCGAGATACTCTATTTCTTTATTGGTGAGTATTCGCACGAACAGAAAGTAAATGAGGGTGGTGGTGTAGATGAGGATGAAAACATCGAAGTACTGGAGCTTGACTTCGAAAAGGCTTACGGCATGATTGCTTCTGGAGAGATTCGTGACGCGAAAACAATTATGTTGCTGCAATACGCTAAACTTCACAATCTTTTATAGCACACAGTAAAGAGCAGGGTAGTTAATTACATGTAACTTTTTATTTTACCGGCATAACACCAACCTTATGCCACGTATACTACTTGTATTCTTTTTTTGCATCACGGCAGGTTTATCTGCTGTGGCGCAAAAACTTCAGATCGCTGAGCTCACGACTGAATATCAAAATAATCCTATTGGACTGGATATCACGGCTCCACGTTTTAGCTGGACGCTGGTCTCACCACAACGCGATGTATTGCAAACTGCTTACGAGTTGCGCGTGAGCAGGGATGAAAGTTTTAAAAACATTCTCTGGCAAACCGGGAAAGTTACTTCCGATCAATCAGCATTTATTACCTATAGTGGTTCACCGCTCAAAGCAAAACAACGGTACCACTGGCAGGCACGCGTCTGGGATAACAAAGGAAATGCTTCCGCCTGGAGTAAACCTGTCTTTTTTGAGTTGGGATTGCTGCAAGCAACAGATTGGACAGCACAATGGATTGAGCCTGCTGTACCAGGTGACAGTGTGAACGGGCCAGCCCCGCTCCTGCGCAGAATTTTTGATCTGAAGAAAACTATAAAATCCGGGAGACTATATATTACTTCGCATGGACTATACGAAGCACATGTCAATGGTAAGCGTGTAGGCGATCAGTACCTTACGCCTGGCTGGACAAGCTATAACAAGAGACTTCAATACCAAACATACGATGTTACCGCTTTACTAAAGCAAGGCAACAATGCTACCGGTGTATTCCTGGGCGATGGCTGGTACCGAGGCAACCTTGCATGGGGAGACAAAAAAAATATCTATGGAAAAACATTGGGGCTGCTATACCAGCTTGAAGTAACCTATATGGATGGTACATCTGAAGTAATCACTTCTGATGCGCAATGGAAATCATCAACAGGGCCAATTCGCAAAGCCGGTATATACTACGGTGAAGCATACGATGCGCAACTCGAAAAGAAAGATTGGACGCAATCAACCTTTCGGGATGCCGATTGGTCTTCCGTAACGGTGGTGAACGGAGGAAAAGAAAATATACTTGCCTCGTATGGCCCACCTGTAAAAAAACATGAAACGTTTAAGCCCGTAAAAATCTTTAAAACACCCAAAGGTGAGACTGTTATTGACTTCGGACAGAACCTGGTGGGATGGGTTACACTGAAAGTTAAAGGTAAAGCAGGTGACAAAATAACCATACACCATGCTGAGGTGCTCGACAAAAACAAAAATATATACCTTGATAATTTACGTGCCGCCAAAGCGGAGATTGTATATACACTGAAAGGTGGTGAAGAAGAAGTATACGAACCGCGCTTCAGTTTCTTCGGCTTCCGCTATGCGCATGTCGAAGGATATCCGGGTACATTGACACCTGATAAAATTATAGCCACGGCCGTATATTCGGATATGCAACCTACGGGGAATTTTACTTCCTCTAATGCATTGGTAAATCAACTGCAGCATAATATTCAATGGGGGCAAAAAGGAAATTTTGTAGATATACCTTCCGATTGTCCACAACGTGATGAGCGGTTGGGCTGGACAGGCGATGCACAGGTCTTCTTTCGCACGGCTGCGTATAACATGAATGTAGCTCCGTTCTTTCACAAATGGTTGAAGGATCTCGCAGCCGATCAACGTAAAGACGGTGCCGTGCCATTCGTCATTCCAAATGTATTGAGTGATAATGATGTTGCCTCCACAGGCTGGGCCGATGTTGCTGTTATTATACCCTGGAATCTATACTATGCATATGGCGATCAGAAAATCCTCGAGCAACAATACGAAAGCATGAAAGCCTGGGTAGGCTTTATGGAAAGTAAAAGCAAGAATGATCTTTGGAACACAGGCTTCCACTTTGGTGACTGGCTTTTCTATAGACCCTTCGATGATAATGATGGTCGCTCTGCTGTAACGGATAAATATTTGATCGCGCAATGCTTCTGGGCATATTCAACGCAGTTGATGTTGAACACGGCACAAGTATTGGGAAAGACAGCCGATGTACAACACTATACATCTCAACTAAAGAAGATTAAAGATGCTTTTATAAAAGAATATGTAACGCCTTCCGGCAGATTGGTGTCGAGTACCCAAACTGCTTATGTACTTGCTTTGCATTTTGATATGCTTCCCGAAACGATGCGTTCACAGGCTGCTGAGAAGCTCGCGCAAAATGTAAAAGACTATGGCAACCACCTGACTACCGGTTTTCTCGGCACACCTTACCTCTGCCATGTGCTTACCCGCTTCGGATATACAGATGTCGCTTACGACCTGCTTCTGCAGGAAGAATATCCATCGTGGCTATATCCTGTTAAAATGGGCGCGACTACTATATGGGAGCGTTGGGATGGTATGAAACCGGATAGTACATTTCAAACACCGGGTATGAATTCATTTAATCATTATGCCTATGGCGCTATCGGTGACTGGATGTATAGAACAGTAGCCGGATTAAGGGAAGCATCTCCCGGGTATAAACAAATCATGATTGCCCCTCAACCTGGAGGGAAACTGTCGAGCGCTACAGCGGAGCTAAAGACTATATATGGCCTTGCGAAATCGGCCTGGAAAATTGAGAATGGCAATTTTAAAATTGACATTGTTATACCTGCCAATACAACCGCAGAGGTAGTACTGCCAAAAGCTTCCGGAAAGAAGATAACGGAGCAAATGAAAGATATTAATGCCTCAAAATTCAAATCACAAACCATTGGCAATGATTCCAGGCTGGCGATTGGATCAGGAGTCTATCACTTTGAATATAGTATGCCTTAGTGTAGTGATCGAATCTATATATATACTCATAAAAATAGCCGCTGTTAGCGGCTATTTTTAATTACACAGTAATCAACAGATATTGATTAATATACGATTTGTTTTATCACGACATCAAACTCTCCGGTAACCGTGGCGTTTTTGCCTGTACTGTTTGCGGATCCTTCCAATACATATTTACCCTTTGTTCTTCCGGAAGAAATATCAAACGAAAAGTCTGATATTGAAAAGTCATTCCCGGATGAACTGATAGAAAAATCAAAGGCCTTACCATCCAAATTGTTATTTCTATAGATCACGATATAATATACATCTTCTGGTGTTACATCATTTTCATCATCAAGAGTAAAGTAAAAACCAACATATCCACCTGTATTTACATCATGTCGGATGACACGGGCGTAAATTGATCCATCATCATTAATTTCATAATATGACATACCTTCTTCTCCATATAAACCTGGCAGATACTGTGAGTAGGTAAACGATTCGTTTATGATGGCACTGCTTGAACCTGTAGTTCCGGCAATCGTACCTTTTACAAATCCCTGCTGTCTATACTCCAGTGCTGGTTCATCATCGTCACTGCAACGAGCAAATACTATAATTGCTACGGCCATCAAGAGGACCTTAAAAGCGCTTTTCATATTCGTTCGTTATTGGATTACCTGCTTCACTACCACATCGAAAGAACCTGTTACAGTAGCGTCGTTGTTTGTACTGTTATCGCTTCCTTCAATTGAAAATTCTCCTTTCACGCGACCAGAGGTTGCATCAAAGGAAAAATTTGTCACGTCAGATTCATTGTCCGAATCCGATTCTGTAGAGAAGTATAGAATTTTATCAGACTCCTTGATATATGTGAGTTCAACCTCATATGCAGGTGAAGTGTCTCCAGGGCCATCCAACAGCAAGTTGATATATACTCCGCCACCACCCTGAACATCCTGCCGCACTATATTGATGTCAATCGTGCCATTATCATTCACCACATAGTTGGAAGCATATGGTCCATCAAAATAACCGGGATTATACTTTGAATAGCTAAAACTCTCATTGATGGCAGTGGCATCATCGGAAGCAGTTCCTGTGATCTGGCCTTTTACGAAGCCTTGCTCCTTGTACTCGATGGCTGGTATATCATCATCACTGCAACTTGCAAAAAACGTTAGGGCGCAAAATGCCCCTGACAATAGTAAATTGTTTTTCATAGGGTTCTTTTTTTATATAACAAAAATAATTTAAAAGTTGGTTGTACGCATACCTTTTACAAAAACATGATGACCGGTGTGATTGTTTGCCGACTGCGTTCTTTCATTCACCTACGCGTCTCTACGGTACACCTAATCGCAATGGCCGATCTATACCTCTTGACCGTAAATTGAAATAAAAAACTATACCACTTATGGAAACCATCAATGATACTTTGGAAAGTAAAGAAAATAGAAAAGCTGAGAAACGAAAGGGGCGGGTATTGGGCGGACTCGTTGTTGTAACAGTGGGTACTGTATTGCTTGCCCATAAAGCCGGGGCTGAACTCCCCGAGTGGTTATTTACCTGGCCGATGATTGTCGTTGCCGCAGGTATATATCAAGGTGCGCGACATAGTTTCCGTAATTTCAGATGGTTGATACCCGTAGCGATAGGTCTTTTATTCCTGACTGAGCGCTTCGTTGAAGGTTTCTCTATCGGGAATTTTATGTGGCCGCTGATTATCATCGCCATTGGCTTAAGCATCATGTTGAAACCGAGCCGTAAACATTACTGCAGGTAAATATCATCACTCCTGACATTTTCATGGCTTTGCTGAGATTCGGCAAAGCCATTTTTTATTTACAGAGATCGGTACTATATCCCTTCGTCTAACGGAGAAGCTATGGGGCAATCACTTGTTGTCGTAGCATTAAAATCCCTGGCACAAAGAAGACACAGAGGTACATAAAGCAAACGCCATCCGCTAAGCTTGCTAGCTAACCAACAACTTTACCTTACCAATGGATGCTCTTGAAGTATACTTGCCAGAGGGAATACCGCCCCAAAAAATTTTCACCGCCCGCTTTCCTCTTTTCACCTACCGGTCGCCTTTACAGACCTATATGCCATAGTCGTGAGGGTAATCTGCCCGTACATTTGAATATAAATCAACGAAAATGGATACACAAGAAAATACATCTCCTTCTAATCAATCAGGACGCGCGTGGGGAGGCTTGATCATCGTAGCGGTTGGCGCAGTGTTGCTTGCTAAAAAAGCAGGAGCCGATTTACCATCCTGGCTTTTTACATGGCAAATGGCGCTTATCACCTTTGGTGTGTTTGTTGGCGCTAAACATAGGTTCCGTGACTGGGGGTGGTTGGTTCCGGTTGCTATCGGATCTGTATTTCTCGCTGACAGGTTCATCGAAGATATATCAATCGAACAATTCTTCTGGCCTATCATCATCATCTTTATAGGCTTAGTAATGATCTTCAAACCCAAACGCAATCGTGACGGTGCATGGAAACGCTGGAATGAAAAACAGCATCAACAGTTCTCAGCGATGAGTTCTCAAAACACAGAAGAAGATTTTATCAACGCTATAACGGTATTTGGCGGTGCCAAAAAAGTTATCATCTCGAAAGACTTTAAGGGCGGCGAGGCTACTACATTCTTTGGTGGTGTGGAGATTAACCTGACACAAGCCGACATCAACGGTCGTGCTGAGCTTGAACTTACACAAGTATTTGGCGGTACAAAACTTGTCGTTCCTTCCAACTGGAAAATTCAAACAGAAGAACTCGTAAGCGTATTCGGTGGTCTGGATGATAAGCGTAAAAACATTACGACACCTGATCCAGACAAAACATTGGTACTGAAAGGTACTTGCATCTTTGGTGGCATTGATATTAAAAATTATTAGTGATCTATAGCTGACTTCACATGCTGAAAGGCAGCTGATCACAAATAAAAATCAAACTATGTATTTCATCTTTATAACGCTTCAAGTATTACTTATGAACTGGTACATCGCAAAAATCGTCTTTGGAATCACAGCTGAAAACAAAGACACAAAACAATTTGACGAGCAACTACGGCTCATCGAGGCTGAAACTCAGGAGGAAGCATTCCTGAAATCAAGAATGATCGGATTGAGCGAAGAGGATTCGTTCGTGAACGACAAGAACAAAATGGTAAAATGGGAATTCATCAATGTATCAGAGCTTGTACCTATTAAAAGACTGGAAGATGGTGTAGAGGTATATTCACGTATACATGAAATGGAGGAAGCGAAATCATATGTTAATTTTATCCATCAGAAAGCCATGGCACTGCGGTTAAACACCATGCCCTTGTTCTGATCTTAACCACACCAACCCTTGAACTCAAACCGCTTATCCATAAAAAAGATTACCACTGCATATATAGCCTGGTGGCTATTGCTGATCTCGTTAGAGACGTATGCAATCAGCAGTACATTTAATTTCAGTTTAAAAGTAGCACTGGCTGATGCACTGAACATGAACCTGCTTATCGCTACAGCCGGATACTTCATGTTCAACTCGCTCCGCTTCTATCAGCCTAGTCTGAAGAATGCTTTTTACCTGGTGGTGTGGAGCGTTACGTTAGCCGTGCTGAGTGTTGTATTACACCGGTGGCTCATGGCTACCTATATATTTACGGATGATGTGCAGTACCTTACTTATTTAGCAGGCTCACATTTACTAAGAGGTGTAATCGCCTGGTTAATGATTGCGTTGATCGCAGTATTAAGTTGGGTTTGGTTTGTGATTCAGGATCAACAAGCCTATGAAAAACGCGAAGAGGACGCTGCACGTTTGGCACGTGAAGCCGAGCTGGCAAGTTTGCGTCAACAATTACAGCCTCATTTTTTATTTAACAGTTTAAACTCCATCAGTGCCCTTGCGGGTTCCAGACCTGAGCAAGCACGCATGATGATCCAGCAACTTTCTGATTTTCTGCGCGGCACAATTAAACGCGATGATCAGCAACTGGTAACACTTGAAGAAGAATTAAAACATTTACAACTATATCTCGAAATAGAGAAAGTACGGTTTGGTCACCGATTGAAAACGGAAGTAACGAAAGAGGATGCAACGCTCGCGTTGAAGCTTCCTTCCTTACTACTTCAACCCATAGTAGAGAACGCAATCAAATTTGGATTGTACGATACAACAGGAGAAATCACCATACGGATCAATTCATCTTTAAAGGATCACCACCTGGTATTAACCATTGAGAACCCTTTTGATCCTGCTACTGCGCAACCCCGGCAAGGTACAGGCTTCGGACTGAGTGCCGTACAACGCAGGCTCTACCTGTTGTATGCCCGCAATGATTTGCTCGAGACAAAACAAAATGAAGAGAACGAACACCCTATATTTATAACCATAGTACGAATACCCCAGCCTCATGATTAAAGTTATACTCATAGACGATGAACCCCTGGCACGTAGCATCACACGTGAATATTTACAGTCCCATGCGGAAGTAGAAATTGTGCAGGAATGTAATGATGGCTTTGAAGGTGTTAAAGCAATTACACACTATAAACCTGATCTTATATTCCTGGATATACAGATGCCGAAGATAAATGGTTTCGAAATGCTTGAACTTATTGATCACCCCCCTGCTGTGATCTTTACCACTGCATTTGATGAATACGCGATGAAGGCTTTTGAGGCACACGCTATCGACTACCTCCTGAAACCTTTTAGCAAAGATCGTTTTGATAAAGCTTTATTGAAATGGTTTCAGCAACGCGGGAATGCACCTGATAAAAATCCGCAAACATTATTGCAGGAAGAAATCCGGCAACCGGAAGAGCGTAATCGTATCGTTGTAAAAGAAGGTGGCAACATCCGTATTATACCGGTACATGAAATTCAGTATATAGAAGCCTATGATGATTACGTAAAAATCTTCACGCAAAAGGAAATGTTTCTCAAGAAAAAGACGATGAGCTTTTACGAACAATCCCTGGATGCCAATCAGTTTGTGCGGGTACATCGCTCCTATATCATTCAATTGAGTCAGCTTACACGCATTGAACCGCTGGAGAAAGATACCCATATAGCGTTGCTGAAGAGCAACGTGCGTGTACCTCTCAGCAAAAGTGGCTATGCGAAATTGAAAACGGTACTCGGCCTGTAGAGGTACCGTTACGCTACATTTTTCTTTAGGCTCAGACGCGCCAGGAAAGCACTGATGATTGTAAGAAAAGCTCCGGCTAACATAACTGCACCCGGAAAGTACATACCAGCGTCATGTTGGGAATAACGATGGAAGATCCACGTCATCATTACGGGCCCTATAATGGATGTGAGGCTCATTAAACTGGTAAGTGCTCCTTGCAATTCTCCTTGCTCATTAGCCGGCACCTGGCTTGACATAATACCCTGTAGTGCCGGGCCTGTGATTCCCCCCAGACAATACGGAATCAGGAATGCAAACATCATCCATCCCTGTGTAGCAATGCCAAACAGGAAAAAGCCCAATGCATATAAAGCGAGCCCTATATATATACTTCGCTCCTGCCCTAACTTCGGTATGATGAACCGGATGAGCCCGCCCTGTACAATAGCCACCATAAGCCCAACAAAAGCAAGAGAATATCCAACCCACTCTTCTGTCCAATTAAATTTTTCCATGGTATAATACGACCATGTACTTTGCACGGCATGACCTGCTATATAGATTAGTACAATGGAGGCCACAAGACCAAGAATAACTTTATAGCGAAAGAAAAACTCTATAGACCCTATTGGATTGGCGCGTGCCCAGCTAAATGCTCTTCTGTTTTCTGGTTTCAACGACTCTGGCAAAACAAAGAATCCATACAGCCAGTTGAGCATGGTAAGAACAGCTGCGCCAATAAACGGCACACGCAGTCCGTACTTTGCTAATATACCTCCCAGTGCCGGGCCGATGATAAAACCTAATCCGAAGGCAGCTCCGATCATACCAAAATTCTGTGCACGTTTTTCAGGTTCACTGATGTCGGCTATATATGCTGCCGCAGTGGTAAAGCTCGCGCCCATAATACCGGCAATGATCCTTCCTACAAAAAGCCATCCGATCGTGGGAGCAAAAACCAGAAATATATAATCAATCGTAAAACCGAAAAGTGAAGCCAGCAAAATTGGTCTGCGCCCATAGCGGTCACTCAGGTTACCCATGAGTGGTGAAAATACAAACTGCATGATCGCGAATGCGGCAAGCAGCCAACCTCCGTATTCTGCTGCTTCCGGAATACCTACATGAAGCATCTCGCTGATCAATCGCGGCATAACCGGAATGATGATACCGAAGCCTATAACATCAATCAATAAGGTAACAAAGATAAATCCGAGCGCAGCATTTTTCTTTACAGCCATGTGTGAGCATTTATTTCGCAAATAAAGCTAAAATAGAATTAGCACCAGATGAAGAATTGTATAATCACGACAAATTATCAGGAATATAGATACTTCACAGATGACCATTTCTATTTCAACAAATGCATTACGAAAGATCACACTCCACAAGGATATCAGCCTGTCACCGGTTATGTTACAATCTGTAACATTATTATACAGGCAAGTGTTGACAGTACGCATCAAAATGAGCGCATCCCTCATTATTACAAATACAGGTTGTTTATCAGGCAGGCATGATCTTTAAAGCGTATATCTACAAGTGAAGTGGATATGATAAACAGGAATCTCAATAATGTAAGCATTGCTATTGGCATGGCAGTCTCCGTAATAATTTGGGGATTATTAGCACTTTTGTGAACAGATCAAAGTTTATCTCGTATATAGCTAAAGTTTCTTGTATATAGCTGCGGTTTCGTAGGATGATAAATCATCTTCAACACTTGTAACAAAGGCTCTATGAAAATTCACTTTCTCCGACATGCTACTTTTTTCCTGGAAACAAATGGTATAAAGATTCTGGTAGATCCGATGTTAAGTCCGAAAGATGCTATGGACCCGGTGGGCAATGCTTCCGATGCATCGCGAATTCCCATGGTTGATCTGCCGTTATCAGAAGACGCCTTACGCGATCAGCTTACCAGCATCAATGCTGTTCTCATTACGCATACGCACCGTGATCATTGGGACACGCGAGCACAGGAGATGATCCCTAAAAATACTCCGCTCATCATTCAACCTTCAGATGAAAAAGACATCCGCGAGCAAGGTTTTACAAATCCTTTACCGGTCACTATAACAACTACTTTTAAAAGATTGAAGATAAACCGAACCGATGGTCAGCATGGCAGCGGTGAGGTCGCGGTAAAGATGGGACATGTCTCCGGATTTGTGATCGAACAAGATCACCATCGCATCTATATAGCAGGAGATACTATATGGTGTACTGAAGTAGCAGACGCTCTGAAGATATATAAGCCTACACATGTTGTTGTCAATGCGGGGGCTGCACAGTTTTTAGAAGGAGGCCCTATTACCATGACAGGTGAAGATGTAGTGAAGGTTTGTGAGACTGTGCCGAAAGCAAAAGTTATAGCAGTACACATGAACACTGTGAATCATTGCCTGTTGAAACGAAAAGATCTGAAAAAACTTTTGGAGTCCAAAAATCTATCGCAGAATTGTCTTATACCAGAAGACGGCGATGTTCTGCAATTCTAGAACATTGACGCTGGCGATACGGTAACATCAATCGAGGTCCCGAGTGCTTTCATAAGCTTTACCTTTTCGGTAAATACATCTTTCATTTTCAATTTTATCTCCGCTTCCATGGTACAACCTGTTGTGAAATTTTGCCCCAGAATTTTCAGGTCAAAATCTTTAACAAGCTTCATTACTTCCGGCGTGGACGCATAATCATATTGAATACGGATACCTTCGGTAACCTCTCTCTCAATGATCACAGCATGACTCAAAGCATCTTCGGCTGCTACACGATACGCATTGATCAATCCACCCACGCCTAATTTTGTTCCTCCAAAATAGCGCACCACTACTACGAGTATATTTGTTAATTCTTTTGAACGAATCTGTCCAAGTATAGGATCGCCTGCCGAATGATTCGGCTCCCCATCATCATTCGCACGAAAGTGTTTTCGTTCAGCCCCCAACATCCAAGCATAGCAATGATGTCGCGCATCGAAATATTCTTTGCGTAAACTTTCAAGTTTCTCCCTGATCTCCGACTCAGAAATTACAGGGTATGCAAAGGCCAGAAATTTACTTCCCTTCTCTTTATAAATACCTTCTGTGGATTGTTGAATGGTTCTATAGGCAAATACCGGCATGTAACACGCTGCTCAAATTGTGCGTCAAAGAAAAGAATAAAAATTTACATGCTTTGATGCAACCTTCCTTTGGCTAAACAAGTCTGTAAAAAGTATTAACCTTAGAAATTATGAAAAAATATATTTTCCTTCTCCTGATCATTCTGCTGGCAAGTGCGTCCATTTTCGCACAGACCAAAGAAACGCGTAATGTTTCCGGATTTACAAAAGTATCATTCCGGGTTCCAGGTAAATTTTATCTGCGCCAGGGTAGCACTATAAAAGTAGAAATTGAAGGTAAAAAAGATTTGTTGGATGAAATTGAAACGAAGTTAGAAGGCAACAAACTGGTGATTGGCAAAGAAGGTAAATGGTCGAACTGGCATTGGGAAGATGATGATAATGTGAATGTATATATTACGATGCCGACTATAGAAGGCTTGAGTGTTGGTGGCTCTGGCGACCTGATCGCAGAGACGCGAATCAAATCACAAGATCTTGACCTGAATGTAAGTGGCTCTGGTTCTATGCGCATTGAAGTTGAAGTAGCGGGTGCGTTGGAAGCAGATGTATCCGGCTCAGGTGATGTTGTAGTAAAAGGTAAATGCAAAAGCTTTAACAGCGATGTAAGTGGATCGGGTAAAGTATCATTGGCTCTTGCTATAGAGAACCTGGCTGACTTTGGTATATCCGGATCAGGTAAAATTGAAGCAAGTGGTTCTGCGAATGCAGTTAAAACTTCCATCAGTGGTTCTGGTAAAGTATTGGCTGCTGAACTTGTGACCAATACATGCGATGTGCGGATCTCTGGTTCTGGTGATGTAGAGATCAATGTGACAGAAGCACTTGACGCGAACATCAGCGGCAGTGGCAGTGTATCGTACAAAGGCGAGCCTAAAAGATTGAACAGTCACTCTTCAGGAAGCGGCAAAGTAAGAAAGATATAACGGATGAGGAAGGTATAGAATATACTGCAGTATATTCACCGAGGACAGCCTGTGCAAACAGGCTGTCCTTTTTTTATACCTTTCACATTTTCCGGACGGCATACTTTTTTCATACCTTCTACCATGGAACATACCTTTACAATCAATTACGAAACAGCCCTTCAACTGCTGATCTCATTTATCATAGGAACCGCCATCGGCCTGGAGCGTGAATATAGAAGTAAAGCTGCAGGGCTGCGCACGATGATCATGATCTGTTTGGGTTCCACCATTTTTACAGAGGTATCTATTTCCATTGGCGTATCTTCTCCAGATCGTATCGCATCCAACATTATTACAGGTATAGGCTTTTTAGGAGCAGGTGTAATTTTCAAAGATAGCCTTACGATTACCGGCATCACTACGGCTACAACAATATGGATCTCTGCTGCGCTCGGTATGGCCGTTGGTGCAGGTGAATACTTTATAGCATTTGCCGGATCGATCGCTGTGTTAATCGTACTGACGGTACTGGAGAAAACTAAACTTGTGATCAGTCGCATTCACCAGGCGCGTACTTATAAAATTACAATTGAACAGGATGAGCCATTCATTAAATCGTTGGAGGCAGAATTGAAAATTCTAAAGGTAAAATGCTCGCAGGAACGCTATATGAAAAGCGAGAATAATTATATCCTGGTATATGAGATGTTTGGCAGCGCCAAGCAATTGGATGCACTTACTATATTTCTAAAAAACAACATGCATGTAAAGGCGTACGAGTATTAAGATCTTTCTCCAGTATCGGAGGTTGCAAATTCTACGCCTTACAGTAGTCTCATCATTACTACTCGATTGAAGCAATCGGCCAGCCTTGGTCGTCCCACTGCATCTGTATAATTTTTAATTTAGGCTTGCCATTATCAGATGCATCATACGCGTGGAATACCAGGTAATCCTTTCCATCCATAGTATATACGGCGTTGTGACCGAGACCGGGCCAGGAAGCATTTCCTTTCAGCAATATAGTACCACCTCCTTCATCCATTCGCATTCCAGCCTTATCAACATATGGTCCTTGTATTTTATCAGAGCGCCCTATAGCAATCTTATAGGTACTGTTCACGCCTTTGCAACAAAAATCAAATGACACAAAGAGATAGTAATAGTTGTTCTTCTTAAAGATGAACGGTGCTTCAACAGCAGCGTCTCCACCTTGTGCATCAGGTGTTTTAAAACTTCGATCACGCTTTGATATAGTATACCATTCTTCAGGACGCGCTATTGCTGTAAGATCTTTATTCAACTTCACCAGTTTTATACCACTCCAGAAAGATCCAAAAGCAAGCCACGGATTTTGTTGATCGTCCAAGATTAGATTCGGATCGATGGCATTCCAGAGGTCTCTGCCCGGCACCGACTCAATCACTTTACCATGATCTGTCCAATGGAAATCTTTATCCTGCGGATCTAACGTTTTATTGGTAGCGACCCCTATACACGATGTGTTTTTTCCAAAGGCAGAAACGGAGTAGTATAGATAATATAGTCCGTTGTAAAAAGATATATCCGGTGCCCAGATATGTCCTTTAAAACCTGGCACTGCCTTCACCGCCCAAGACGGTGGTAAATCGAATACAGCTTTTTCTGGTTTCCAGTGCTGAAGATCAGTAGAAGAAAAAACGGAAATACCCATTCCTGTACAAAACAGGTAATACGTATTTCCGTGTTTGATCATCACAGGATCGTGAACCCGAACATCCTGCGCGTATACCCATGAAGCTGCTATGCTTACCAACAGCAATGTATAGCATACCCGCTTCATTGTATACCTATATTTATAGTGCCTTAACTTTGATAATAGAAACGGAACCTGCAGGAAGAACCGTTTTTATACTTTTACCTTTGAGGCTGATCGCTTGCTCAACAGGTTTTACATTAAACGGATTATCAAGGGTATTAACATCTTCCGCATTTGCACTTCTGATTACGGTTAATGTTCCGGCAGCAGAAGCTTTCTTTACTCCAGGCACTTCGATCACAACACTCTGTTCCTTATCACCGGTATTTACCACTTTAATGATAACGTCTTTCGTATTGTTATCTGCGACAGCAGAAGCATATAGTCCATTCTTACCCGCTATAGTTTCATTGCCGGTTGTAATAGACAGAACATTCGTTCCTTTATTCAGTGAGAATAATTTCTGAACATAATAATTTGGTGTACCGAAAGAACGAAGGTTGTCAAACCAAATGAGATCAGGAGTCCATTGCCAGCCTTCTACATGCGCAAACAGCGGAGCATACGAAGCCATCTGCACAACGTCTGCATTACGCTCCAGGCCAGTCATGAAAGCGGCCTCTGCCAAAGCACTCTCCCAGTTATTTTTATTTTCCGGTTGTACTTTCTTCTCGGTGTGCGCAGCATACTCGCCTGCAAAAATATTCGGACCTTTCCGGTCGTATGTATCATAGCGGCTTGCGTTTTTCAAAAACCATTCAGGCGAGCGGTAATAATGCTCGTCAATGAAGTCAACGTTAAGACTACGCAATATCGGATTCAGGTATTCAAACAACGGACCGTCTGGTGAAGGACCTGCACTCGTTATGATCTTTATACCCGGATACTTTGCTTTGATAGCACTCGCAAATATTTTATACCGCTCTACATATTGCTCACCCCACTGCTCATTACCAACACCCATCATCTTCAAATTGAATGGTGCCGGATGTCCCATGTCTGCGCGAAGCTTGCCCCACTTGGTATCGGTAGATCCATTGGCAAATTCAATCAGGTCAAGAGCATCCTGCAGGTAGGGGTCGAGTTGGTTTAACGGCACTACTTCCGATGTATTGAACTGACATGCCATGCCGCAGTTGATAATCGGAAGTGGATCTGCACCTATATCTTCCGCCAGTTGAAAATATTCAAAGAAGCCCAGGCCAAAAGTCTGGTAATAATCCGGAGCGGAACGATGCTTAAATTCCGTATTCCAACGATTCACGATCAACTCACGATTCTCAACTTGTCCAACCGTTTTTTTCCATTGGTAACGTGTGTCCAGTTCATGTCCCTCTACTATACATCCTCCGGGAAAACGAATGAAGCCGGGCTTGAGGTCTGCTAACAACTGAACAAGATCAGCGCGCAATCCCCCGGGACGATTCTTCCAGGTGTCATTTGGAAACAACGAGATCATGTCGGCATCCAGTGAACCTTTACCTTCAAATGAAATACGCAGTTTACCTTTTGGTTCGGTTGCCGATGCTGTGAAAGAAGCAGTATGCTTTTTCCATTCATTACCGGAAATTGAAATTGTAGTACTGCCTATACTTGCGCCACTTGCATTCAGCAACTCTATTTTCAGTTTTACATTGCCTTCCGTTTTTGCCCAGAGCGAAAAATTATATTGGAGATCTTTTTTGATACCCATTCCTCTGAAGCCTTCATTCGTAAGGCTATATACTCCCGTTGCAGCATTCCATGATATACTGGCATGCCGCGGGTTTGATGGACGTGTTGTGCTGAGATTCTGAATCAGTATCCCTCCCGTTGCGCTACCTTCGCGGGCTTCTTTCCAACCCATTAACGGCTCATAGAATTCAAATGAACGGTTCTTCACCAGCTCAGCATATATACCACCATCTGCAGCGAAGTTTATATCTTCGAAGAAGATTCCCCACATGTTGGGCTGAATGGCAACACCGGGTTTATCAGCTTTCACGGTAAGTACTGTAGACTGGGCAGTGGCAAGCTGACTTAACACTATAGTTGCTGCCAACAGCATCATTACACATCTATATACCTTATATAGTTTCATGATTGCTGATTATTTTAGTTCTAGCACCACCACAGAACAAGCCGGTAATTTTACCGTCAGGTTATTGCCTTTTAACTGAGCGCCTTTGAAAGGAACTGGCTTGATCTTCTCCGGACTTTCAAATGTATTGTGGTCTTGCATAGAAGCAGACGCCAGAATTTTTCCGGTCACTGCGGTAGCTTTTCCATCCAATGTAATCGTGATGTCCTGTGCTTTCTTGGGATCGATGTTTACCAGCGACACATGGATTACACCATTCTTATCTTTCGATGCAGATGCGGATATAGCCGGTAACTTATCAGCACCCAATGTATAGTCTGTGCTTTTCAATTCGAGTGGAAGCAACGTAGCGTCCTGGTGTACATTATACATTTCGAGTACATGGTACGTTGGCGTCAGGATCATTTTTTCTTCATTCGTAAGAATTACTGCCTGCAGTACATTTATAGTCTGCGCCAGGTTTGCCATGCGTACACGTTCACAATGTTTATGGAATATATTCAGTGTTGTTCCAGCGATCATCGCATCACGCATGGTGTTTTGCTGATACAGGAAACCAGGGTTTGTTCCAGGCTCAACGTCATACCACCCACCCCATTCGTCCACTACAAGGGCTACTTGTTTTTTCGGATCATACTTATCCATGATGGCTGTGTGCTTGGTGATCAGCTCATCCATAAACAGCGCAGACTTCAGTGTAGCAAAGTATAGATCTTCTGAGAAATTGGTAGCAGATCCTTTCTTATCCCATTGGATTACAGAGTAATGATGAAGTGCAACACCCGACATCATGTGGTGTGGTATATCACGCATTAATACTTCTGTCCAGTTATAGTCTGAAGAGTTTGCACCGGAAGCAATTTTGAAAAGTTTGTCACCAGCCATAAATGTAGAGTACTGTCTGTAGATATTTGCGTAGTGCTCAGGCTTCATGTTTCCACCGCAGCCCCAGGCTTCATTGCCTACACCCCAGTATTTTACTTTCCATGGATTTGCTCTTCCGTTTTCAGCACGCAGTTTCGACATCGGACTTGTGCCTTGGAAGTTTACGTACTGTACCCAGTCCGTTAATTCTTCCACGGTTCCACTTCCTACATTTGCTGCGAGGTATGGTTCGGTACCAATCAGTTCGCACATGTTTAGAAAATCATGTGTACCAAAACTGTTATCTTCTGTGACGCCACCCCACCATTGGTTTATCATAGTAGGACGTTTATCTTTTGGTCCTATACCCTGTTTCCAATGATAGGTGTCAGCGAAGCAACCGCCTGGCCAACGCAGGTTTGGAATTTTTAATTTCTTCAATGCTGCCACAACATCGTTACGGACACCATTTGTATTTGGAATTTTAGTATTGTTCTCTCCGACATAAAAACCACCGTATACACATTTGCCAAGATGCTCGGCAAAATTTCCATAGATATGTTTACTGATGGTGAGCTGCGGAGTACCAGGCTGCAGGCTAAGCTTTGCTTGTGACTGTCCAAAGCTTTGTGTAAGAGTGAAGAGTAGACACAAACTACACAGTAAGAAATACTTTTTCATTATTGGTTTAAGTTAAATTAAGACGGCTTCTGATTTCATTGATCATGCTGTTGCGAAAACCAATGAAGTATATTTTAGTTATTGCAAATTCATTCATCATCGATACTATATATTGTCTTTATTGGACAACTAAATCGATGCGTAAAACCAGCTCATCTTGACTGACAGTGTTCGCCAATTAGGCTTATAGTTTTTACAAGTATGCCATTCCGAGCAGTTAAATCGTTTACAATAACAGTACAATTTACACTTATTAAATTAAAATGTATCGACAACATTTATTTTTTTAAACCATTTTTTTCAAGAATAAAAAACAGGAATAGAAACCCCGTTCAAAGGAAATTCATTTGAAAAATAAAAAAATCAGCAAAGAGTATATCAGATAAACTTTACACCTTCCTGGTGAAGCTTGCTATATTTATTCTTATCAAAGATATAGTAGAAGGCACCCTTACGGGACGACTCTTTTTCCTTCTCATCAAGTTTGTTCAGTATACCGAGTGATAAGATTTTACGTGTGAAGTTCCGTTTGTCGAGCGGTTCTTCATAGATGGCTTCATATAGGTTCTGAAGAGAGGGCAACGTAAATTTTTCAGGGAGCAATTCAAATCCGATCGGATGATTGGTTACTTTCTGTCGAAGTCTTTCTTTCGCCAGCGTCACCATCTCTTTATGGTCGAAGATCAATTCCGGTATCTTGTTGAGATGAAACCAACGAGCTTCATGTTCAAGTTGTAGTTGTTCACTATAATCTGCAATGTTGATCAATGCAAAATATGCTACAGATATAACGCGGCCCGCAGCATCACGCTTAACATCGCTAAAGCAATGTAACTGCTCCATATATATATTGTGCATACCGGTGAGCTGATGCAACACGCGTGCTGCAGCTTCATCTGTACTTTCATCCTGGCTAACAAAACCTCCCATCAACGACCACTTTCCTATTTCCGGTTCGAAGCCTCGTTTGATCAGCAGTGCTTTCAACTGCTGACCATCGAAGCCGAAAATGATACAGTCTACAGCGACCAGTATGCGATCATGACTCTTGTATTTATTAATATCCATAGATGAGGCGCTAAGTAGCCCGTAATATCCTAAATATTACCAGAACTTAACATATAAAGCTGCCAAAATCATAAGTGTCAGAATGATCAATACCAATGTAGCGGGCTTCACCGCGAACATCTTCCGATCAATATCGAAAGCTTTCGGGTTTACTTTCGGTCCTGCAAAACTCATGACGATCATCACGATCATGGTGAACATGAACGATAACCCCATGCAGATCAGGAACGGTATTTCGTATCCACCTTTTCCATTTGGAAATGCTGTGTAGAAAAATGTCTCATTACCAAAAACAGATGTAGCAAACTGGTTGAAGAAAACAGACAAAGCAAAACCGGTTATGACACCTGCAATTGCAGCTGCACCGGTAGTTCGTTTCCAGAACATGCCGAGAATGAACATGGCAAATACACCTGGGCTAATATACCCTGTATATTTTTGGATGAATGTAAAACCACCTTCACCACCTATACCCAACAGATCTTCCCAGGTAAAGATCAATGCAAGGATCATAGAACCAAATACAGTAAGACGTCCGATCCACACCATGTTCTTTTCATCGGCCGAGGTCTTGAAGTACTTCTTATATATATCGAGCGTGAAGATTGTAGATATACTATTGAGCTTTCCGGCAAGCGATGCAACAATAGCCGCAGTCAACGCTGCAATAGAAAGACCTTTCAGACCGCTCGGAAGAAAACCAAGGATAGCAGAGTACGCGCCATCTTTGCTTCCACCTTCAAGTTGTGGCAAGTGTCCATTTTTATAGAGTACATATGCTGCTATACCTGGCAACATTACGATGATTGGCATCATCAGCTTGATCAAGCCTGCAAACAAAATACCGGTGCGGGCTGTTTGAAGATCTGCTCCCAATGCACGTTGAGTTATATACTGATTGCATCCCCAGTAATTCAGGTTTACAATCCACTGACCTGCAAAGTACATGGCAATGCCCGGCAGTACTAAATATTTATCAATATATGCCTGTGGTGCGTCAGCATCAGGCTTGGCAAGAATCATGTGAAAATGATCCGGAGCATCTTTCATCAATATTTTAAAACCTTCTACCGCGCTGGAGCCCATACCGAATTTTTCACTGACGATTGTCAACGCTAAATATATAGTTGCCAGTCCGCCAATGATTAGCACGCCTACCTGGATTACATCGGTATAACCAATCACCTTCATACCACCGAGTGTAATCACCAACGCGAATAGCGCCAGTCCTATCATGAGTATATGTAAAGACTCCCCGCCTACTAGTCCATTGATGGCAACAGCACCTAAATATAAAATTGAAGTAAGATTAACGAAGATGTACAGGAACAACCAGAACACCGCCATGATCAACGCTACTGTTTCATTGTAGCGTGTTTTCAAAAACTGCGGCATGGTATAGATCTTATTCTTCAAATAAATCGGAATGAACCAGATCGCTATAATGATCAGGGCTACAGCAGCAATCCATTCGTAGGCCGCCACAGCAATCCCCACAAAATAACCTTCACCGCTCATACCGATAAACTGTTCGGCCGAAATATTTGAAGCGATCAGCGAAGCACCAATAGCCCACCAGGTGAGTGATCCTTCTGCGAGAAAAAAATCTTTTGTATCGGTAACCTCTTTCTTCTTCCGTTGGTATACCCAATATCCATAGCCCGATACAATAACGAAGTAAATTATAAATACCAGGTAATCAGCAAAAACAAGATTTTGATTCATAAGATATAGATATAGGTTTTGGAGTTTAAGGTTACGGCTTACTATTGCTCGCTATTGATTACAAAAATTCAATAGCGAGCAATCAGCAATTATTTATAGTATACTTCGTTCCAGCGCAGTTCGTTCTTGAACTGGTATAGATTGGTTTCTTTACCGATGAGCACATATTCTATTCCTGCCATCTCAGCGAAATCCTGTAAATGTTCGGAAGTCAGATTCTGACTATAGCACGTATGGTGAGCGCCTCCGGCTAGAATCCACGCGGCACAACCGGTGAGCATATCCGGATATGGTTTCCAGAGTACACGTGCTACCGGAAGCTTTGGCAGATCGTGCAACGGTGCAACAGCCTCTACTTCATTTACCAGTAACCTGAAACGATTTCCCATATCAACAACGGAAGCGTTTAGGGCTGCACCCGGTGCGCTATTAAATACCAATCGTACAGGATCAGCTTTTCCTCCTATACCCAATGGATGAATCTCGCACGATGCTTTACCATCTGCAATCGACTCACAAATTTCCAGCATGTGTGCTCCCAATACCATTTGATTCGATGGATCGAAATGATACGTATAGTCTTCCATAAATGAATTACCACCTTTCAATCCGCTTCCCATCACTTTCATAGCGCGAACCAAAGCCGCTGTCTTCCAATCGCCTTCTGCACCGAAGCCGTAGCCATCGGCCATCAGACGTTGTACTGCTATACCGGGAAGTTGCACGAGTCCATGAAGGTCTTCGAATGTATCGGTAAAGCCCTTAAAATTTCCTTCTTCTAAAAATGTACGCAGACCAAGTTCAATCTTTGCTGCTTCACGCAATGCCTGATGCTTGTCGCCACCTTTACGCAAGGATGCTCCTATAGTATATCTCTGCTCGTATTCACTGGTGAGTTTGTCGATGGCATTGTCAGATATAGCGTTGATCACTTTTACGAGGTCGCCCATACCAAAACCGTTGACGGAGTAACCGAATTTGATTTCGGCTTCAACTTTATCGCCTTCTGTAACGGCCACCTGGCGCATGTTATCTCCGAAGCGACAAAACTTAGCGCCTTGCCAATCGTGCCATCCGCTGGCTGCGCGAAGCCATGCATTTAACTTTGCCTGTACACCTTTATCCTGCCAATGTCCTACAACGACTTTACGCTCCAACCGCATACGCGACATAATGAAACCGAATTCACGGTCACCGTGCGCACTTTGATTGAGGTTCATGAAATCCATGTCTATATCTTTCCAAGGTATATCACGGTTGAACTGTGTGTGCAAATGAAGCAGTGGTTTCTGCAATACTTTAAGTCCGCCAATCCACATTTTAGCAGGCGAGAATGTATGCATCCATGCGATGATACCGATGCAATTTTTTGCTGTATTTACTTCCTGACAGAGTTGGTATATTTCTTCCGGTGATTTCAATACCGGCTTGAAGATTACTTTCACAGCTATATCTGGTGAAGCATCCAGTTCGCGGGCAATCTGCTGCGAGTGTTCTGCTACTTTCTTCAGGGTCTCCTCACCATACAAATGCTGGCTACCGGTAACAAACCACACTTCCAATTTTTTCAGATCAGTCATCGATGTATTGTTTATTCTTTTAAAGTATATACTATTTTGAAATGATATCTATATCGGTGATGGTGACCGGGAACCAAATCGCCATTTCACCTTTACCGCGATGTGCCCAGGCATAGTATGGAATCGCAGTGAAGTTTTGCTTTGTAGTTGATACCGCGTTATGTTGCGTATCAACTTTTATAGCAGTCGCCTCACCCTTCAATACGGTAACGCCATTCAGCAGATCAGCTTTATACTCGGTTGTAAAAGATGTCCCAGCAGGGATAATGAGGTTGCTGGTCTTTCCGTTGTTATCAGGCCACTCTGCGCAGTATACTATAGGGCCGCGTTGTAACGCGATCTTCCCAATATCATTTTTAACATTTTTATTGGCGACAATCTTTCTGACATCCATCGGCAGATTTACTTCTACTACATCACCTTTCTTCCATTTCTTATTCAATACAGCGTAACCGTTTTGCACTGTGTAATTTTCAGGTTTCCCGTTGACGGTGATTACTACTTTTTTATCAGAAGCATCTGCGAAAGTATATAGATCGGAGGGCATGGCCTGGTTCTGCGACCATCCCGGAAGGCGCACAAGTAAATTAAATGCCTGCGCTGTTTTGGGCGCTATGGCGAACGTCAGTTTTCCATCCCATGGGTAATTGTTCTTCTGCTCAATCTGTACAGGTTTGTTATTCACCGTAATAGAGGACGTACCGCTGATGAACAGATTCACATATACATCGCTACCTTTCTGCGCGTATATATAGCCTGGCACGGAGGGAATTAGCCGGGTAACGTTTGTAGGACAGCAGGAACATGGGAACCAGCCTGAACGTTGTGCTTCCATATCTTTATGCAGGAAGCTATTCTTGATTTCCATTGCATTGGTATAGAAAAACGATTTACCATCCATGCCTACGCCCGAGATCAATCCGTTGTATAAAGATTTTTCGAGTATATCTATATACTTGGCATCACCGTGTAACAGGAACATCCGGTGGTTCCAATATACATTGGCAATCGCGGCACAGGTTTCATTGTATGCCGTTGCATTCGGCAATTCGTAGTTTTCACCGAAACGTTCGCCATCACCAATCGCGCCAACGCCTCCTTGTATATAGATCTTCTTGGTAACAACGTTGTTCCAGATAGAATCGATAGCATTCAGAAAAGCTTTATCATCGGTTAAGGCTGCTATATCTGCCATGGCGGCATATAAATATCCAGCGCGGACGGCGTGTCCTGTAGCTTCCATTTGTTCCGTAACAGGTTTATGATCCTGCCAGTAGGCTCCGCTTTTCCAGGGATCTTTACTCTTGGGATCGTAGCCAGTATAATGGCCTCGCTCCTCAATGAAATACTTTGCCGTTTGCAAGTATTCTTTTTTACCCGTGATGCGGTATAGCTTTACCAATCCCATTTCTACAACCTGGTGGCCAGGCGCAACATGCATTTTATCAGGGCCGAATACTGAACATATGAGGTCTGCATTGCGCAATGCTATATCCAGCAGATTGCGTTTACCAGTAGCCTGGTAATGCGCGGCTGCAGCTTCAAAGAGGTGGCCTGAATTATAAAGTTCATGACTGAGTTCACGTTCTTTCACCCATCGCTCTGGACCAGCCCAATGATGAGGCTCTTTTGGATTGATGGTACGTGCCGTATATAAATACCCGTCTGGTTCCTGCGCAGCCAGGATCTTGGTGATGAGTGTGTCAATATATAGCTCCAGGTTCTTATCGGGATATAGCGACAATGAAAAAGAAGCACCTTCAATGGTCTTGTATATATCGGTGTCGTCAAATGGAAAAATGGTGCAGAACTTTCCACTCTTGGCAGCGGCCATTTCAAAATTCTTTACCCGGCCGGTACTTTCACAGCGCTCGAACGATGCTGGTATGGTTACCGTATGGTTTGTTTTGATTCGTGGCAACCAGAAGTTGTCAGTCAATTTCACATTCGTGAAAGGAACAGCCTGAATCGGGTAGTCACGATGCTGTGACCACGCGGTTAGTGCCACTAAAAAGAGTATACCTAAAAGTAGGGACTTCATATATTTTTCTGACAGGGTGTAGTATATATAATTGTTAGCTCTGACCGTAATATGAGTCAGGGCCATGCTTGCGTTCGAAATGTTTTTTTATCAGTGCGTCCTTGAGGCGTGGTGCTTTCGGGTTAATCTGTTCGGTGAGCAACGCCATGTGTGCTACGGATTCCAGTACAGCGCTGTTATATACTGCTTTCTCAGGAGTTTTTCCCCAGGTAAAAGGCGCGTGATTGCCGACCAGTATCATTTCTATTTCTTCATAACTTAAAGAACGCTCCTGGAGACAATTCATGATCTGAAAACCAGTTTCATATTCATAGTCTCCCTGGATCATTTTGTCACTCATAGGAGGTGCACACGGTATATCTACAGTGTTGTGATCTGCGTGTGTTGTTCCAAATATAGGTATATCGCGTTGGGACTGTGCCCAGGATGTTGCATAGGTGGAATGTGTATGTACTATACCGCCTATCTTTTCCCAATGCTTATAGAGCACAGCATGTGTCTTTGTATCGGAAGACGGACGAAGTTTACCTTCCACGGTTTTTCCATCGAAGTCCACAATCACCATTTTCTCAGGAGACAATTCTTCATAGGGAACACCACTCGGCTTGATTGCAAAAACACCTTCGGCACGATCCGCAGCACTTACGTTTCCAAATGTAAAAATCACCAACCCGAGTTTGGGCAGTTGCATGTTGGCATTGTAAGCGGATTGTTTGATTGATTCGTATTTACTCATTCGTTATTTAAAAATTGGGGGAATAGGCATTTGCATGAAGCGTTGGCAATCAGGCATTGGTATACGTTGGTGCTGCAGACGGTTCTTTTTCAAGTTTGTCGCCTGTCTCCAGATATTGTTTATAGCGTTTGATATATATAGCAGCAGCGTTTGGATTGGGTTTATACTCTGCATCGAAACCCTGTCCCATGGTATTCATCGCTTCTTCTACGGTTGGATATAGTCCTGCAGCGGTTGCTGCAAACATCGCGGCTCCTGCTGCGCAGGTTTGTTCTGATTTATGAATGCGTATCGGCATGTTCATAACATCTGCCATGACTTGCATGATATAGGGAGATTTTTTTGCAACGCCCCCAAGTCCGATCAATCCTTTTACCGGAACACCTTCATTGTTAAAACGATCTACGATGGCTTTGGCACCAAAGCATGTAGCTTCTACCCAGGCTTTGAAAAGCCGCGGTGCATCGGTTCCTAAACTTAATCCGGTGATAGCACCTTTCAGTTCCTGGTTTGCATCTGGAGTCCTTCTTCCATTCAACCAATCTATAGCGAGTTCGCTATTCACATCCAACGGAAGGGCTGCTGCCTGACGTGTCAACTCGGGAACAATCTTATCAAGCAATTCAGCTTTAAGCTTCTCTGCTATTTCGGGAGTGACAACGGAAGATGATTTCAATAAAGTCTCAAGTGGCCATGCGAGCAGATTTTTGAACCACGCATATGTGTCGCCAAAAGCAGATTGTCCTGCTTCAAGACCAATCATACCGGGAATGATCGAACCGTTTACCTGTCCGCATATACCACGCACAAGTTTACCTTCCATATCTTTTATAGGTACTACCATCATATCGCATGTAGAAGTGCCCATAACTTTGCTAAGATGATAGGGTTCAATCTGGCCGCCAACGGCCCCCATGTGACAATCGAAAGCTCCTATACCTATAACTACATCTGTTGAAAGTCCTAAGCGCTCTGCCCATTCTTTACTCAGTGTACCAGCAGGTTTATCCGATGTATATGTATCTGTAAATAATTGTGACGTAAATCCCTTTAACAACGGATCGAGTGAACTAAAGAATTCGTCAGGTGGTAAACCATTGAAGTCAGCAGACCACAAAGCTTTATGACCGGCAGAACATACACCACGCTTTAATTTGCGCGCATCATTACCACCGGTGAGTAAATATGGAATCCAGTCGCAATGCTCTACCCAGGAGTAGCAAGCTTTTCGCACAGCTTCATCTTCGCGAAGTACATGCAGAAGCTTTGCCCAAAACCATTCGGATGAATATATACCTCCAACGAATTGTAAATAATTTACATCAAACTTTTCAGCATGTTCATTGATCTCTGCAGCTTCTTTGGTGGATGTATGATCCTTCCAAAGTACAAACATCGCGTTGGGATTATTTTCAAAACCCGGAGTGAGCGCGAGTGGTGTTCCTGTTTTATCTACGGCTACCGGAGTTGAACCGGTAGTGTCCACCGCGATTGCTTTGATGTTACTTCGCACCGAAGCCCCGGCTTGTTGCAGGCATTGCTGAATGGTGAGTTCAAGTCCTTCAACATAATCTTTCGGATGTTGACGAAATTGATTTTTAGATGGATTACAAAATAATCCATCGCGCCATCGTGGATAATAAAAAACGGAAGATGCTACCTCCGCTCCCGATGCTGCCTCTACTATAATGGAGCGAACGGAATCCGTTCCATAATCCACTCCAATAACATATCCTTTAACCATAGTCTTCGATAATCAATCGTTTGAAACGCTGGCTAAGATACAATAAATTTTATAAGTGTATAATCAACATTTACAAATATTTTAAAAAAATTACCCGATGTTTTCCTGATGCCTTAAAAACGCATTTTTAAACGCTCCAGGAAATTATCGGGCCGGTTGACTATATGTAAAAGTCATATTAAAAAAGACGACTCTTATTAGAAATTGACAGAGCGCATTTTACTTTTAAGCATTACGATATAAGCTCCTTCAACAAAGGATTTTTATAATCCTTGGTATATAGCATGATATTCGAGTAGCGCTTAAATTCTTCGGTAGTATGCATGGTAGTGAGTACTACGCTTTGCATGCCTGCAGTCTCTGCGGCTTCCACTCCTTTCGGTGCATCTTCAAAAACAATACATGAATCTGGTGCTACACCTAATAATTCGGCAGCCTTTAAAAATACTTCGGGATGCGGTTTACTTTGCAACACATCGTGCGCACTGACAATCACTTTAAAGTAATGACGAATGTTAAGATTGTCCAACACGAAGTCTATATTATAAGGTATAGCAGCAGAGCCAATCGCCAATCGTATACCTGCCTGGTGTGCATCTTCTAAAAAATCAAATAGGCCTGGTAGCAGATCAAGGTGAGGTTTATAGATCTCCTGATATTTTTCTTCCTTCCGTTGCGAGATTGCAGTTACTTCTTCCGCAGTGAAATGGCCCTCTCCGAATACACGCGCCAACAGCTCGTCATTCTTGCCATACATATTACTGCGCGTTTCTTCTATGGTAAGTTTTGCTCCCAGATCGCTTGTCAATACTTCATGCCAGATCTTCAAATGAAAATGCATGTCGTCAATCATGGTGCCGTTGAGGTCGAATATAAACGCTTTAGTACTCATGCTTAGAGATTTTTTGTAAGCACAATATTAAGCACTAATCAGTAGAACCAATACAAGATTGTGACATTCGTAATGATACTTCGATTAGTAGTATCCTATAGCAACCTGTATCCGTTTGCAAGCTGCGTATACTCTTCTATCTGTTCGCGCTGCCACGCTTCGTCATACCCGAGTGAATCTGCTAACAATCGAGCAACGGTGGGCGCCATTTCAATACTTGCAGCGGCATCCAGAAAAAGTCCACGGGTTCTACGCGCCAATACATCTTCCACGGTTCGTGCCATCTCTGCTTTCGCTGCCCACACTACTTCAGCATGTATAGTATTTAAAGCAGGATTAATTTTTTCTGCTAGCGCAGGACGTTCACGAATAAGATCTTCAATATATTTTTTGTCACTGCCATAGAAATATAGCGGGTCAATCGGGTTTATATAGTCCGTTGCGCCATGAATCCGAAGTTGTTTTGTGATCGAGCTATGTTCAGGCAAACTGCCAACGATAATGGCTCTGTCAATGGTGTCCTCTCCCATCTTTCGATAGGTTGTCCACTTGCCTCCTATAACTGTGATTAATCCGGAGAGCGATACGAGGATTTTATGACTACGTGAAATTTCTTTTGTTGCCTTGCCGTTCGCAGATGCAGTAAGCGGACGTAGTCCGGCAAATATACTCTTCACATCACTGCGTACAGGTTTACGGGTCAGGTATAAACTTGCTGTATTCAAAATGAAATCAATCTCCTCTTTCAAAGCACGCGGCTCCAGGCTTTCGTTTTCCACCAGCGTATCCGTTGTGCCCACCACCACTTTATCGTGCCACGGTACTGCGAACAACACACGTCCATCCGAAGTTTTAGGAATCATAATCGCTGCATCGCCTTGTAAGAATTCACGATCCAGTACAATATGTACACCCTGGCTTGGCACAATCGATTTGCTCGCCTGCGGATCATCCATGCGAAGAATGGCATCGGCAAACACTCCGGTACAATTGATCACCGATTTTGCATATATAGTATGTGCCACCCTGCTCTCCATATCAATAGCGGTGGCTCCTATAACAAAATCCTTTGCATCTTTCAACAACGAAGTAACCTTCATGTAGTTGATCACAACACCACCCTGGTTCACTGCTGTCTGTGCGAGGTTAATGGCGAGCCTTGCATCATCAAACTGTCCATCATAGTATATAACACCGCCACGCAATCCATCTTCCTTCAGATTCGCGATGGCTTCCATCGTTTCTTCTTTGGAGATGTGCTCGGAAGTGCCCAAGCCCAGTGAGCCGGACATCATATCATATACCTTCATGCCAATGGTATAGAACGGACCATTCCACCATTCGTAATTTGGAATAATAAACTGTTGGTTGCGTACCAGGTGTGGCGCATTCTGCCGAAGCAGTCCGCGTTCATGCAGGGCTTCCAGTACAAGACCTATATCACCTTGCTGCAAATAGCGAACACCACCATGAATCAATTTTGTGCTACGACTCGATGTTCCTTTTGCAAAATCGTGCTGCTCTACCAGCAACGTTTTTAAACCACGCGAAGCTGCTTCCACGGCAGCCCCTAATCCTGTGGCGCCACCGCCAATGATCAAAACATCCCAGGGGATACTTCCTTGCTCTTGAAGCGCTTCGATCATCGAGGGTCTGTTCATGCGTTGCTGTTTATATACCTGAAATTATTACTCTTCATTTGCCCAGCCCTTCGAACGCTCTACGGCACGTTGCCAAGTTCGATATTGCTTTTGTTGTTTTTCTCTCCCTATACCAGGAGTAAAACGTTTATCCTCCTGCCAATATTTTTGTATCTCATTCACGTTGTTCCAATATCCCACGGCAAGGCCTGCGAGGTATGCAGCACCCAACGCCGTAGTCTCTGTTATCTTGGGTCGTACAACAATTCTATCCATAACATCGGCTTGCAATTGCATGAGCATGTTGTTTACGGATGCGCCTCCATCCACACGAAGTTCTTTGAACTGAATGCCGGTCTCTTCCAATATACAATCCGTTATACTCTTCACATCAAACGTTATAGCATCCAAGGCAGCTCTGCTTATGTGCGCTTTGGTTGTGCCTCGCGTAAGTCCTATCATCATACCACGGGCATACGGATCCCAATGCGGTGCACCTAAACCTGAGAGTGCCGGTACAAGATATACTCCATCTGAATCTTCTACACGTTGTGCGAGCTTTTCAACCTCTGCCGAAGAGGTAAACAACCCAAGCCCATCGCGAAGCCACTGAATGATAGCACCTCCTATAAATATAGAACCCTCTACCGCATATATAGTTTCATTGCCGATCTTCCAGCCGATGGTCGTCAGTAAATCTTTCGTCATCACTGGTTTTGTGCCAATGTTGGCGACTATAAAACATCCGGTGCCGTACGTATTTTTTATCATACCGGGCTCGAAGCAAGCTTGTCCGAATAGAGCCGCCTGCTGATCGCCCGCTATACCTGCGATGGGAACTTTGCTTGCGAAAAGCGTTGTGCCTGTCTCTCCATATACTTCACTGCAGGAGCGAACTTCCGGCAACATATTTTCCGGAATGTTAAAGATCTTTAATAATTCTTTGTCCCACGACAGTGTATGTATATTAAAGATCATCGTGCGGCTGGCATTCGTTACATCCGTAACATGTACTTTACCATTTGTTAACTTCCAGGTAAGCCAGGTGTCTACGGTGCCAAAAGCAAGTTTGCCTTGCTCTGCTTTTGTGCGTGCACCCTCTACGTTGTCCAAGATCCATTTAATCTTTGAAGCAGAAAAGTAAGCATCGATGAACAAACCTGTTTTTTGTTTGATGGTTTCTGCAAGGCCTTGAGCTTTGAGTTCATCACAGTAAGATGAGGTTCTGCGGTCTTGCCACACGATGGCATTATATACCGGCTGGCTTGTTTCCCGATCCCACACCAGTGTTGTTTCGCGTTGGTTGGTAATACCAATGGCAGAAAGATATTTTCCGTTGATGCCGATCTTGGAAATTGCTTCTGCAGCAACACCGGCTTGTGACGCCCATATATCATTCGGATCATGCTCTACCCAACCGGGCTTAGGAAATATCTGTTGAAATTCTTTTTGCGCCACGGATTGAATAGTGCCTTCCTGATCGAAGACAATCGCGCGTGAACTGGTGGTACCCTGATCGAGTGCAAGAATATATTTTTTCATTATACGGAACGTATACCACTCGCTGTATACTCTGATAGCCATCAGCGCGCGGGTATCTTTGTTAAGTGGTTGTAGTAATTAAAGAAATATTAAAGCTTCCCTAATTTAAACACATTTCCGGTTTTTGCATTAAAAGTTTTGATGAGTGAATACGAGGTTCTTGAATCCTTATCCACGAAGGCGTTGGGGAAGCACGAAATTACACGAGGAGATTGACCGCATCAATTGGCATATTCATCTCATTATTTTTGATCTCCCGAATTTTAATATATAGATACAAAATGTACATATAAAAAACTACAGTAAGATTACGGATTCGGGTCTCTGCGTTTATTTATCTCCTGACAGGGAAAAATACGGATGCCTCTTGTTCATGGTAAGATATACTTTTGAATTCTTTTTTTTCAAACAGTATATATCAATGACTACAAGACTTTTTACGATCGAAGGTGCATCGCTCGATTTTGATGCTTCCGTTCCATGTATTCTTTCAACTTTTACGGGCTTTATACTATCAAAAGATTTTCGTGCGTTGTGCGAAGAAGGGCTTATACAGATTAAAGCGAACGTTGCAGAGCATGGTAAGATAGCCTGGATAACCGACCTGACAAAATCAGAAATTTTTAACGATGATGATGTGAAATGGGTCAGCGAGTATTGGAATCCAAACGCACACGAGAACGGTATCCTATACTATGCATTGGTATTACCACAGAGCACCTTTACTGCTATAAATCTTGAAGAATATATGGAGGCACATAAACAGAGTAAAGATCCCCTGGTGATTAATTTGTTCCCTGATGTAGAGGCGGCAGTGGAGTGGTGCAAAGCGATGTTGGAACGTTAGTCGTTGTGGTTAATCCTGAAAATCCAAATGCACGAGACCTCAAGACACCATCAAGGGTCACCAAGTTTTACCAGATAAACCAACGGATACTATAAATCATTCCTACTTGATTACATGTACCCACCCTTTACACGAGGCTTCGTTTTGGATGGCGGCTTTATAGTAGTAAACGCCCTGGCTTAATCCTGCACCAGTCCATGTGTTTTTATAATTATCATCATGAAAAATGAGGGTACCCCATAGGTTGTATACTTTCAGATCAACCTGGTCGGGGGCTTGTATCACCAGTGTATCATTTCGTTCATCGCTGTTGGCGGTAATAACGTTGGGAATCTTAATGGTAACAATATTCATCGTGATGTTCTCATCATAAGAACAATATGCGTTGGTGCTACGGAACAATACATTGTACGTTCCATCGGCAGGATAATTATGTTTGAAATCTTTTTCAGTGGACATTGTTCCATCACCGAGGTCCCAGGTATAAGTATACCCATCTTTTGATGTATACGTGAATCGTACGGTTGGTCTGTTCCAGCAGTCATAGTGTTTTTCAAAATGTAATATATAGTCCGGTGCGGGTATAACATTTACTTTTACGGAATCTGAAATCTCACAACCTACTTCGTCCTGAATGGTGATATAGTATACCGTTGTATCGGTTGGAGTAACCTTCGGGTTTGCGAGTGAAGATGCAAAATCTCCAGTATCACTGGTCCATTGATACAAAACTCCACCACTAGCCGACAACTGATAGCTGCTACCCTTGCAGATTGATCCATCATCCACTACCTGTATTTCAGGATCAAAAACTGAGACCACAACAGAGGCTATATCTTTACCTTCACACGTTTCAGCATTGTAAGCCGTGAGAGTAACCAGATAAACACCCGGAACTTCGTAGGTATGTACGACTGAACTTGTGTCTTGTTTGGTGATCTCTGTGCCATCGCCCATATTCCACACAAAATACTTGGCGCCATTGCTCAGGTTTTGGAACACGATCGAAGAAGGATAACACACAGTGTCCATACCGGGGTTATCAAGTGCTACCGAGTTTGTTTGCAGCGTAGCCCGCAGTGTGGCAAGGTCGAATTTAAATATAGCGTTATTACAACCGGCATAGGTGCGTGCAGCATTGGTAGCGTGCCCTGCGGGTGCATTGACCGAAGGAAAATCCGAGTATCCTCCACAACCGGCACATACCGCATGATATACTATACCTCGTTTATCGAATCGACTTGTGCCTCCGTCAACATGCGTTACCGATTGATTGCCTCCGAGGAAAGTACCATACAAAAAAGCAGATGCATCGGTATCGAGTACCATCAGGTAAAAATCATTTCCGGAGGTAGCGCTTTGATACGCATCTGCCGAAACCCGAAGCCCTGTTGTACTGCCTCCAACAAAATTTCGTGTAATGGTAACGATCTGTCCACTCTGCGCACGATACCGAATGGTTGTAGCATTTAATGAGCCACCCCAACCGGATATATAGATCTTGTTACAGTCGTTCACCAGAAATGCGGTGAGCGAAATATTGGGACTATTGTTACCCGAACCAAACACGGTTGAGAAAACAGAAGACTGCAGGTCGTGTGAAAGTTTATGTATGAACTGTCCACCACCGCTTTGGGAGAAAACACCAGACGTAACCGGATAACTACCCTGCGTCTGGCCCAGTACATATATATCCTGTGTAGTGTTGATGTCTACAAAATATACCTGGTCATAAGCCGAGGTGCCAAGATATGTAGCGTTCATGATTTGCAAGCCATCGTTGGAAAGCTGTGCGATCCATCCATCTATATCTGTACCCTTTGTTTTTTTATAACCATTGATGCCTGCGAAATTTGTACTGGTAGTTCCACCGGCCACGAAGATGGTATTGTTACTGTCGAGTTTCAGGGAATAGGCAGCATCTGTACCCGAACCTCCCAAGTAACGGCTCCATGTAATTGCTGAAAGATCGGATGGAAGTTTTACAACAATAGCATCGTGCGTTCCGCCAGCGTAGTCCACCACTTTTTGTGTAACGTTCGTGGAAGTTGTATTGGAGGCTATATATACATTATCATCGGCATCCGTAATAATATCGCCTCGAAATTGATCACCGTAATTTTTACATATCGGACTTTGCACCATGCTCTGGGAATCAAATGTTCCGGAGACGAAATTTACACCATCATTACTACTCCCTCCTATATACGTGGAGCCAAGCAATTGTCTTCCGTCACTGCTCAGTTTGGCAACAAATAAGTCAGACCCGTTGGTATAGGGTACACCATCCATGGGTGTAAAGTTTGTGCCTCCTGAAAAATGAGAATTATTGGTGACCGGGAAATTTGTAGAGCTGGTTGACCCTAGAATAAGCAATTCACCTGCGTGATTTACCACGAGGCTTTGTGGCGTTTCGGAACCATTTCCTCCGAGGTATGTAGCGTATAGCAATTTACTTCCTGCAGAATCGAATTTCATTATACCAATGTCCCATATACCACCGGCATAGGATACCTGGTATGCGCCCGTCTTCGTAGGATATCCTACACCATATACTATACCTCCGGAATATGCATTACCGGCATCATCATAGGTAGCGGTGTTACCCCAATTGTCGGTGGTGGATCCTGAATACGCTGAGAATATAATGAGCGGATCGATCACCAATGTATTTGCAGGATCAGGCCGATGTTCAAAGTCAAACCGGAGACGGTTATTCTTTAACATGAATTTGCAAGATATCTCTTTCTTCCTGCCATCGGTAAGCTGGTAAACATAAGGTTCCATTTCAATCAGCTCACCGAGCCTGGTTTTTAAATGGAGGTTTTTATCTTTTAAATGGAGACTATCCAAACCGCTATATTCAAGTTCAATCCTGTTTATGTTCCCTCCCGGATTAACAATGAGGTCGTACTTTATGGAAGAACCGTTGGTATACAGCTTCATATCAACGCCATCATAGAGATCGTGAATGATAATCGTTTCATAAGCCTTTGCATCCTGGAACCAGGAAGAAGGATTATCGCCATATATATAGTTATACCGAGTCTGCAAGGCATTTGTACCCTGAGCTTGAATTATATTGTTAGCGTGCAGGAATTTGATTTCGAAAGCATGCGCGAGTATAGTGCCGGTATGATATCCGGATACATCTTTACCCGGTTCATGTATAGCAGCATGATGGCTTTCAGGAGATTCAAAAAAAGAATACAATAAACGTGTTTGCTCCACGTATAATTTTCCACCGGGAATATCAGCTGCAAATAATACCTGTGCGGGCCACTGTCCTTTGTTCTCCACAAAACCTGAAGTCGCCAGGGCCTGCGATGTTATTGTCAGAATCAAAAATAAAAGTAAAGACAATATTTTCAGGGAGCGCGCTAACCGGTTGTTCACGTAATTTTTCATGACTTGCCTGTAAAACGCTATAGATAGCCAAAGCATATCCAGTAGTGATCAGGAAATAGATGAAAGGATTGTATGTGTAGACTAAACGGTGTATGCGACCGATACCGCTGATATACTTCGTGTATGATCGTTTGGAAATCCGGGTATAAATGGGGTATAACTACAATATATATTCTCCATCAACCGGTTTTACAGGCTCTGGAATGTCCTGTTCGCCTAACGCCTGAAGGAGATTAATTTCAATGGTGCGCGTGATGCTGCTGATGGGGACACCCGCGGTTGTATTTTCAAATGGATTCATGATGCTCATACCATTTATATGCGAGGTGTGAAAAACAAATCCTACCATAAAGCCAAGAAATATAGACCAATGTCCAACACTGCCGGCAATAGACATGGTTGTAAGCACTACAAACATCCAGATAAAAAGTCGTGTAAAGTAAACATAGGTGGTCGGGAATACCGTATTGTTTATCCTTTCGGATTTCCCCATTCCATCACAGAAGCTTCGCAGTAAGTCATTCATAGGAAGAAAACGAAATCCATCTATGATACCTTCCTTTGATATTCTTTGCAGATCATGGCTCTGTAGATCAAGTATAGCATTCGGTATATTTGAGAATGTCTTAACTTTCTCGACTTCTTCACGTGAAAGAAATTTTTCGTAATCAGAATAATCACATTTACGAAGAGACGCTTTCAGTGCATATAGAAAAGCGATGTGCCTATAGATCATTGTCCGTTGACACTGACGAAGATCTTCACCTATAATTTTACTTTCAGAAGCTTCCGAAAAATATGCCAGCAGATTTCTGGCCCATGTGCGCGAATCATTTACCAATGCACCCCATATAATCCTTGCTTCCCACCAGCGGTCATATGCCTGATTGTTGTTGAAACCTATAAAGAAAGCGATTGCTGTACCCAGCAGAGTTGGTAATGCAGCCGGGATGGTAACTTCTTTCAATAATATAATGTCTGCATAATGAGCTACTACGCAACTGATGAGCATGATGAGATCAACCTTCCAGGTTATCAGAAGGATTCTGTGCAAGCGTAGATTTTGTTTTAATAGCATAACAGAAAGTCTATATCCCGAGCCTTACAAACTCTGAATATCTCCTTTTGTTTTGCTAAAATCTACTGACCCGCTATATATTGTTCTAAATGCTCGATGATGGATTTCTGTTCATTGATCACCGTACGCACAACATCGCTAATGGAAATGACACCTACCAGTTCACCATTCTCTTCGACAGGAAGGTGACGGAATTTTCGATTGCTCATAATCCACATGCATTCTTCAATGGAAGTATCCGGTGTTACCGTAAATACTTTCGTGGTCATAAGTTCTCTTATAGATGTGTCTTTGGAAGATTTTCCTTTCAGAATAAGCTTTCGGGCATAATCTCGTTCGGTAAAAATTCCGACCATTTTCCCGTCTTCCATGATGATGAGTCCACCAATATTTTTTTCGCACATCACTTCGATGGCGTGGTAGACTGTTACGTCAGGTGATACAGCATAAACCGCATTTCCTTTAGAATCGAGAATATCTTTTACTTTTCCCATAGTATAAGTATTAGCAATCGATTGAAGGTAATCTTTTCGGATAGAAAAAACAATAGCCTGTCTTCCGGACAGGCTATTTAATATCATGAAATGCTAAAATTATTATGCCAGGAATAGTGACATAATCATATCGGGAAATAATCCCAGAGCAAAAGTCAGAGCAATCAATACAAACAGCAATGTTTTGTGGGACGCGCGAAGTTCAATAACCGGTGGCGTTGTTGATTCATTGAAGTACATGGCAATGATTACCTTAAAATAATAGTATACTCCTATCAGCGATGTGATCACGGCTACGATCACCATGCCGGTATATCCATTGCGGATAGCCTGTGCAAACACCATATACTTTCCGAAGAAACCTGCCAGTGGTGGTATACCCGCCAGCGAAAGCATTGCGATCGTAATGGTTACTGCCAGCCATGCATTTCTTTTAAAGAGTCCGTTGAAATAACTTATCGTTACCTCCTCTGAATTTCCCTCAACCAAATGAAGTACACTGAATGCTGCCAATGATGAAACTGAGTATGTAGTGAGGTAATAGAAGATTGTTCCGGTTTCACTTGGGCTTGCTATAAAGGCAAGAAGTATATACCCTACGTGACCAACACTTGAGTATGCAAGCATACGCTTTACATTGTTCTGGTATACTGCTGTTACGTTCGGAATCACCAATGTTAACACCGTTATAACTTGTAGTACTTTACTCCATGTTGGTTCAACCACCAGGAAGCATGTAGAGAACAAGCGGACAAAGGCTGCTATCGCTGCTACTTTAACAACAGTCGACATGAACGCTGTGATGGTAGTGGGCGAACCGCTATATACATCGGGTGCCCAAAAATGAAATGGTACTGCAGAAATCTTAAAGGCCAGACCTATCAACATCATTAATACCCCTGCATAAAAGAACGAAGGTAAACCGGATGGATTTGCTGCCAGGGTCTCTGCTATAGTATGTAGATGAAATGATCCGGTAGCTCCATATACCAGTGCTATACCGAATAATAAAAACCCGGTTGCAAAGGAGCCCATCAGGAAATATTTGAACGCAGCTTCTGTTGATGACAAGCTATCTTTTCTGCTACCTGCCAATACATATAGCGACATAGACAGGATTTCAATACCCAGGAATAACATGGCCATGTTGTTGAACGATGCCATAATCACTGCGCCTACTACAGCAAATACGATAAGAGAAGTGCGGTCTGTACGATGCGTGCCGGTTGTAAAATAATCGGCTGAAAGCCAGAACCAGATGATGGTTAAAATTGAGATCAGTGCAGTAAACGCAAGTGCCAGGTTATCGAACACCAGCATGTGACTGAAATATGGCACCGCTGTATTCCAATCCAGGGCAGCGAGCACAACGGCTGCTGCAAGGCCTGCAACTACAAAGCCCGTAAGCCACTTTTTCAGATTGCCGAATTCAGCAAGAAGTGAAAATATACCTAAGCCAGTGATAACAAATAATGCGTTCATATATTAGTTAGCGGAAGCAGTAACTTCTGTAATTGAATGTAAAAGAGTATTGACAGCCGATTCGGAAATCTCCAACAACGGCGTTGGATATACACCGATAAGGATGATCAGTATAACGATCGGATAAAGCACCAACTTTTCCTGACCTGTAAGATCAACGAATGACGATGTTCTGTTATTCGTTTCACCTGACATTGACTTCTGGAACGTTCTCAGCATATATACTGCGCCCAGAATTATAGTTACACCCGCGATAGCCCCTAAAGCAGCCTGATATTGAAAAACTGCGTTGATCAACAGGAACTCGCCAACAAAGCCGCTTGTGAAAGGCAAGGCAACACTGCCCAGCATGGTGATCACAAATACTGTAGTCAGGAATGGCGCTACATTGCGTATACCTCCAAGTTCTGATAACGTTCTGGTTTTGGTGCGATCGAAAATAATTTCGATGATATAGAACAATGCAAATACAATTATACCGTGACTCAGCATCTGAATCATAGCCCCTTGAATACCAATAGCACTAAGCGTAAATATACCGGCTGATATAAGGCCTACGTGTGCAATGGAGGAATATGCAATCAATCGTTTAAAATCCTTTTGAACAATGGCTATACAGGAAGCATAGATAATTCCGATTACAGAAATGATAACAGCAGTCATGCCCCACTGAGCAACACCACTGGGTACCACTGGAATCAACCAGCGGATCACACCATATATACCCATCTTCAACATGATTCCCGAAAGTAACATAGTGCCCTGTACCGGAGAAACGGTATAGGTATCCGGTTGCCAGGTGTGGAAAGGAAATACAGGCATCTTGATCGCGAAGGCTACAAACAATGCCCAGAAAAGAAGTGATTGTTCGGTTGCTGATAATGAACGGCCGGCTTCATACAGCGCTTGTATAGCAAAGGTATGTGAACCTGGCGTTTGGAAATATAGATATACCAATCCAACCAGCATGAATAAACTTCCTGCCAGCGTATATACAAAGAACTTGAATGTAATGCGTCCACGATCTTCTCCACCCCAAATGAGACAGATAAAGTATATCGGAATCAAAGCTACTTCCCAGAAAAGGTAGAATAACAAGCCATCGCGTGCTACAAATACTCCGACCAATGCCATCTGCATGGTGAGGATGAGTCCATAGAAAGTAGAAGGCTTCTCGTATGTGTGGCTAAATGAAGACAGTATAATAAACGGTACTAATACCGTTGTCAATAATACAAGTAATAAGCTGATGCCATCAATCGCTACCGATAAGCTTAATCCTAATGAAGTGATCCACGGAATGTCTATACTAAACTGAGGTGCACCAGTTTTATCGAACTGAGTCACTATCACCAATGAAATAATTAATTCAATCAGTGCAGCGATCAGTGCAACCACCTTTGCATTCTGTGGTCTGAATACGAAAAGCAATAGCGCTGCGGCCAGTGGAAAAAATATAAGAAGTAGCGTTAGCATCGTTAGTCGTTATCTATTATTAGTTATCCGTTGTCCTGTTAATGGTTATTCATTGTATACTATATTCGTTATGTCAAGCGATTGATATTGCTCAACACTCACGAAAGTCACTAACGAATAACTGCGTAAGCCAGAATGATCACAATACCAATTACCATTACGAAGATATAGTATCCGATTCCTCCGTTCTGCAAGAGTCGTGTGATCTTGCTTCCCTCCACTACACTTCCTCCAAAAGCATTGACCAGTTTATCGATTCCTAAACGTTCGATCACTGCATCCAAAACTCCGGAGATCCAATACAATGGCTTTACGATAATGGCATTATATATTTCATCCACATAATACTTATTGGCAAGCGTACGCTGAAGCCCACCTATTGGTTGACCTTCTGCGGCTGGCACCTGCTCTTTACCTATATACATGGTATAGGCAATGACGATCATTACAATCGTGAAAGCAACCACGGTGCCCATCAATATATATTCGGTTGTATGACTGAGGTGATGTGTTTGAATAAGATCATGTGAAGAAGCAAATACAGGATGCAGGTAGTGCGATAACCAATGCGATCCTCCTAATGCTTCGGGCACTCCCATAAATCCACCGACTACACTCAGTGCCGCTAATGCTATCAATGGTATCGTTATACTTTTAGGAGATTCATGAATATGTTCCATAGCATGTTTGCTGGCTCTTTCTTTTCCAAAGAATGTAAGGAAGAAAAGACGGAACATGTAGAAGGCTGTAAGTAACGATGCGATCACAGCAACGGCCCACACAATTTTGTTATGTGCAAATGCGCTTGCCAAAATTTCATCCTTTGAAAAGAAACCTGCAAACGGAGGTATACCCGATATTGCGAGTACACCTGTAAAGAAAGTAATATAGGTTACAGGAAGATACTTCTTTAATCCTCCCATGTTACGAATATCCTGTTCGCCACTTAACGCGTGAATCACGCTACCTGCACCCAAAAACAACAATGCTTTAAAGAATGCGTGTGTTGCCATATGAAATATACCACTCGTAAACGCTCCGAGCCCCAAGGCGAGGAACATCAAACCTAATTGACTTACGGTAGAGTATGCGAGTACTTTCTTTATATCATTCTGCGCGATCGCGATGGTGGCTGCAAACAGTGCTGTTGCCAAACCAACGATCACAATCAACTCAAGTGTTGCCGGTGATAATGCATAGAGCAAGTTGTTACGACAAACCATATATACACCTGCCGTTACCATGGTTGCTGCGTGAATCAATGCTGATACAGGTGTAGGACCCGCCATCGCATCCGGCAACCAGGTATATAGTGGAAGCTGCGCACTCTTACCCATCGCGCCAACAAACAGCAGGATTGTGATAAGCGTCAATGTCGTTGTATCAATTGACGTTGCTTTTGAAAATACTTCGGTATACTGAATGCTTCCGAAGTGAACGAAGATCAAAATCACACCGAGTAACATTCCCAAATCACCGATACGGTTCATGATGAATGCCTTGTTTGCAGCATTGTTATAGTCCTGGTTTTTAAACCAGAATCCGATGAGTAAATATGAGCAGAGACCAACGCCTTCCCATCCTACAAACATCAACAGATAGTTTGCACCCATCACGAGTAAAAGCATGAAGAACACAAACAAATTCAAATACGAAAAGAAGCGGTTGAAGCCTTCATCGTGATGCATATACCCGATCGAGTAAACGTGGATCAAAAATCCAACTCCGGTAATGATCAATAGAAATAAAGATGATAGCGGATCTACGAGGAAGCTTATGGATGCTGAGAAATCTCCGGCTGCGATCCAGTTGAAAAGCGTTACAGAGATTGAACGATCGCCTTCCGGCATTCCCAACAGGGTAACGAAGAGTGCAATTGAAATGATGAATGAAAACAAAACTGAACCGCAGGCTATAAATGCAGTGACACCTTGAGTGAGTCTACGCGTATTCAGTGCTACGAACAAAAAGCCCAGTAACGGGAACAGTGGTACAAGGCTTACCAATAAATCTATACTTACCATTTTAAGCGATTCAAAATGTTAATATCAACCGATTTTGTATTCCGGTACATCATCACCAGTATAGCCAAACCTACGGCTACTTCAGCCGCAGCTACTGCCATAATAAAAAATACAAATACTTGTCCGGAAGCATCGTTCAGATACGTGGAGAATGCCACCAATAAAAGATTTACAGCATTCAACATAAGTTCAATGCACATAAAAATGATAATAGCATTTCTGCGGTATAGCACGCCCAACACTCCAATTGTAAAGAGTGTTGCTGCCAGCCACAGGTAATAATCAAGTGGTATTGTTTTGATCATTTTATCCGTTATCGGTTATTCGTTATCAGTTCGTTCAGTATTGTTTATTGTTATCTGTTACTTGGCAACGGATAACGATTAACGTTTCTCTGGTTTACCCAGCATAACGGCTCCCACCATTGCTGCCAAGAGTAATACAGAAGTTATCTCGAAGGGAAGTAAAAATTTTGTAAACATTACTTGCCCTAATGCTTTTACAAGACCTATATCTGCTGCTGCAGGTTGTTGTTGAATCATACCTTCTGTTCCTTTCAGAGAACCTACCAGTACAATCATTACCAGACCTGCACAGATCGTAGCTGCGATCTTTTGTAAGGTACTTTTATGAGGTTCCGATTCCTTATTCAGGTTGAGGAGCATGATCACATACAGAAACAAAACCATGATGGCGCCTGCATATACTATAATGTGAACGATTGCCAGAAACTGTGCATTCATTAACATATAGTGGCCCGCTATACAGAAAAAAGTAATAATGAGATATAGTACACTATATACAGGGTTCTTTGACAAAACAACCATGATGGCTGACATGATTGCCAGGAACGAAAGGAAGTAGAATAGATTGAGCGTCACTGCTGAAATACTATTTATTATGACTTAATTTTTTCTGCTCTTTGAAAGCTAACACGGCTGGTGTTTGTCTTACCGTTACATCAATGCGCTCATTCACATCTTCTACCAGCTTGTCTTTTCCGTAGATAAATCCGTTGCGCTCATAGTCGGTTGAAACTATACGATCTGTCAGGAAGATCGCTTCCTTGGGACAAGCTTCTTCGCATAATCCGCAGAAAATGCAGCGCAGCATATTGATCTCATACGTTGCAGCATATTTCTCTTCGCGGTATAAATTCTCTTCGCCTTTCTTGCGCTCTGCCGCTACCATGGTAATTGCTTCGGCAGGACAAGCCACTGCACACAACCCGCAGGCTGTGCAACGCTCGGCTCCTTTATCATCACGCTTCAACACGTGTTGACCACGCCAGATCTCGCTGATCTCGCGTTTTTTTTCAGGATATTTTACCGTTGCCTTTTTTCTGAATAAGTGCTTGATCGTAATTACAACACCACTTAATATGGCCGGGAGATAAATCTTCTCTGCGAAGGTCATCTCTTTCTTTACAACAAGCTTTGATCGATTCGTTAATTGCATGTGGTTTTATTCACATTTATACTATGTTGAAAATTCGTTCCTGAAATTCAGGAATCGACTCCATTAAAGTTTATCTATTAATAACATCACCAATCCGGTAATGAAAATATTCGCTACAGAGAGTGGTATCAATACTTTCCATCCCAGATTCATCAACTGATCGTAGCGGAAGCGTGGGATTGTCCAACGGATCCACATAAAGAAGAAGATGAAGAATGAAATCTTGGCGAACAACATCAGTGTTCCTATGATAGATATCGTGTTATGATCCAATCCAAGATCATTCATGAATGGAAAGTTATATCCTCCGAAATAAAGCGTTGAGATCATCGCCGATGAAACAAACATATTGATGTATTCAGCGAAGAGGTAGAAGCCTAATTTCATACTGCTATATTCCGTATGGTAGCCACCGACTAACTCTGTCTCACATTCTGGCAAATCGAACGGCGTACGGTTACATTCCGCGAAAGCACAGACTATGAAAATTAAAAATCCAAGTGGTTGATATACTACATTCCACATGTTCCAGTCACCACCAACACCACCGGCCTGTTGTGCACTTATCTCACCAAGACTTAATGTCCCCGTCATGATTACAAATGCAATGATGGATAAGCCCATCGCGATCTCATAACTGATCATCTGTGCAGATGCACGAATCGCACCCAACAAAGAGAACTTATTATTCGATGCCCAACCACCGATCATGATACCGTATACTCCGATGGATACAACTCCAAATACATATAGTACACCTACATTGAGATCAGCGATCTGCAGTGAATATGTTTTTCCACCAATGATCAGTGTATCTCCCCAGGGAATTAATACACCTGCCATCATTGCTGTGAGCATCGCGAGACATGGCCCGAGTATAAACAGAAATTTATTTGATACTACTGGAATGATTTCTTCTTTGTAGATGAATTTCATTCCATCGGCAAGGGGTTGAAAGATCCCGAATGGACCTGCACGATCAGGACCTACACGATCTTGTAAGAATGCTGCCACTTTACGTTCGGCATACGTTGAGTATGCAGCAACAAAAAGTGTTATACCAAACACGGAGCCTACCAGAATCAGTTTATATATCAAAAATTCGGTCATGCTGGTGATTGGTTAGTTTCCGGTAATTGCTTTCCTTTTTGAAACTGGATTTGACGTTCGATGTCGAGTTTCAATTTCTGCATATCGATTTTTTCATAGTGATTTTGTGAGATCACTGAATTTTTATCGATGTGACGCGGACCTTCAATTGTCCAATCGCTCATATTCTTATGATCGTAGCGGCACTCGTTACAGATATACTCTTTCACTTCACCAAATTCATCTTTGCGTGCTGATACGCGAAGTACATCATCACCTTTCGACCAGAGAACTACTTTGCCACTGCACTTGGTACAGTTACGATGTGCATCCAGAGGTTTTGTAAACCATACTCTGCTTTTAAAGCGGAAGGTTTTATCAGTCAATGCTCCTACCGGGCAAACATCAATCATGTTTCCGGAGAAATCATTCTCTACTGCTTTTTCTATATAGGTGCTGATCTCGGAAGCATCGCCACGATTCAACACTCCGTGAACGCGTTCATTTGTAAGTTGATCGGCTACAAATGTACAGCGGTAGCAAAGGATGCAACGCGTCATGTGTAACTTGATTTTATCTCCTATATCTACTTTCTCGAATGTTCTGCGTTCTTCTTCATAGCGTGTTTTACCAGCGCCATGTTCGTATGCTAAATTTTGCAGATCACATTCCCCGGCCTGATCACATATAGGGCAATCGAGCGGGTGATTGATCAACAGAAATTCAACAACGCCTTTACGTGCTTCCAAAACTTCTGGCGAAGTTATATTCTGTACCACCATGCCATCCATAACAGGTGTGCGGCATGATGCTACAAGCTTCGGCATAGGGCGCGGATCTTTAGCAGACCCCTGTGTTACTTTTACTAAACATACACGGCACTTTCCACCGGTATCTTTCAAAGAAGAATAGTAACACATTGCCGGAGGTACAACTTCACCACCAATCTGACGGGCTGCGTTCAGAATGGTTGTTCCATCAGCAACTTCTACTTCAATACCATCTATCGTTACTTTAGCCATTTCGCTAAGTTTATTTATAGTTTAACTCTATACCGTTGCCAGCACTTTCTCCGAACGGAATGGTTCCAACTCAAAATGCTTTGGATTCTTTACCTTTTCGGGATAGCGTACGTGATACTCAAACTCTTCGCGGAAGTGACGTATCGCACTGGCTACTGGCCAGGCTGCTGCATCTCCCAACGGACAAATTGTATTCCCTTCTATCTTCTTGGCAACATCTACTAACAAGTCTATATCTTCCATGTGGCCATGACCATGCTCGATACGATGAAGAACTTTCTCCATCCAGCCTGTGCCTTCGCGGCAAGGGCTACATTGACCACAAGATTCATGGTGATAGAAGCGTGTGAATGTCCACAGATTACGGACTATACATGCTGTTTCATCCATGACAATGAAACCACCGGAGCCCAACATTGTACCCGTTGCAAAACCACCATCCGATAATGATTCGTATGACATTAAGCGGGGTTCGCCTTTGGCTGTTTTCAGAATAAGATCGGCAGGAAGAATCGGCACAGAAGAACCTCCGGCTACAACAGCTTTAAGTTTTCTTCCCTTCCAGATACCTCCACAATATTTATCAGAGTATATAAACTCTTCTACGGGCAATCCTAAATCTATCTCGTATACCCCTGGCTTATTGATGTGCCCGCTGGCAGAGATAAGTTTTGTGCCTGTACTTTTACCAATACCGATCTTTGCATACTCGTCACCACTCTCGTTAACAATGGAGCACACTGCAGAAATCGTCTCCACGTTATTTACAACGGTAGGGCTAGCATACAAACCTGCTACTGCAGGGAATGGAGGCTTCAGGCGTGGGTTACCGCGCTTGCCTTCGAGCGACTCAAGCAATGCAGTCTCTTCACCACAGATATAGGCACCACCACCTGGCTGTACATATAGCTCTAATGAATAATCTGTTCCTAATATATTTTTACCGAGAAACCCATTGGCATGTGCTTCCTGAATTGCCTTTTCTAAAATGCGGATGATATACATATACTCACCGCGCACATATATATAGGAAGTTTTTGCACCCAGCGCATAGCTTGATGTAATCATTCCTTCAATAAGCACGTGAGGGATCTTCTCCATCAGGTAACGATCCTTGAATGTACCTGGCTCACTTTCATCAGCATTACAAACGAGATAGCGAGGTTTATCAGATTTACGATCGAGGAAACTCCACTTCATACCAGCAGGGAAACCAGCACCACCTCTACCACGTAAACCAGACTTCTTTACTTCTTCTGTTACTTCATCGGGAGTCATCGTCTTCAACGCTTTCTCCACAGATTTATACCCGCCATGCTTCCTATATACATCGAACGTTTCGATGCCGGGTACATTTATATGTTCTAAAAGTCTTGCCATGATTAAATCTCCTGCATGTTAGATTTCATATATGTACTCCGCTGATCAGAGCCTCTTAATTTTTCAATCAAGGTATCTACTTTTTCAGTCGTCAGGTTTTCATAGTAATCAGAACCACATTGCAGCATAGGAGCTGTTCCGCAAGAGCCCAAACACTCTACTGTTTTCAGTGTGAACATTCCATCGGCTGTGGTCTCTCCAACTTTTATATTCAACTTCTTCTCCAGGTGATCCACTATATCATCGGAGCCGCGTAACCAGCATGGTCCTGTCTGGCAAACTTCAATCAGACATTTTCCAACAGGCTCCAGGTTATACATAGAATAGAATGAAGCAACTTCATATACTTCAATCGGTTTGATTGAAAGGATAGACGCTACATAATCCATCACCGGTGCACTGAGCCAGCCATCAAACTCGGCTTGTGCCAGGTGCAATACCGGTAGTAAAGCAGACTTTTGTTTTCCTTCGGGATACCGTTTTATGATGCGTTGAACGAGTTCCATCGTCTCCGCTGAAAATTGTACCTGGTTTATTTTCTGTTCACTCATCTTTTATCCGTTAATCGTTATCTGTTATCCGTTTAACTTTTAACGGATACTGACAACGGTTTCTATGCATCAAGTTCTCCTGCAATTACATTCATACTACTCATCGTGATCACGGCATCCGATAACATAGAGCCTTTGATCATTTCAGGGTATGCCTGATAGTATATAAAACAAGGTCTTCTGAATTGAAGTCTATAAGGTGTTCTTCCACCGTCACTGATCAGGTAAAAACCTAATTCTCCATTACCGCCTTCAACACAATGATATACTTCTCCTTTCGGAATTTCTGTTTCGCCCATCACAATCTTAAAGTGATAGATCAATGCTTCCATGTCATTATATACTTCCTCTTTTGGAGGAAGACAGAACTCAGGAGTTCGTGCACTGAAAATTCCGGCAGGCTCTTTCTTTACTTTTTCAATAGCTTGTTTGATGATGCTCAGGCTCTGCCACATTTCTTCCTGACGAACCATGAAGCGATCGTAGGTATCGCCATTGCTCCCTACCGGGATAATAAAATCAAATTCTTCGTATGATGAATACGGAGTCATTACGCGTACATCGTAATCTACTCCTGCTGCTCTCAGGTTAGGACCTGAGAAGCTATAACTAAGTGCACGTTCCGCAGATATAGGGCCACAGCCAATGGTGCGGTCCATAAAAATCCGGTTGCGCTCTAACAGGCTTGTAAACTCCTTGAATGCAACTGGAAATTCAACCAGGAACTTGTCAATTTTATCCCATGCTTTCTGAGGTATATCTCGCTCAAGCCCACCGATGCGGCCGATGTTTGTAGTAAGGCGCGCACCACAGATTTCTTCAAAGATCTCATAGATCTTCTCACGCATCTGGAAAAGATATAGGAAGCCGGTTGTTGCACCTGTATCTTGTCCTATAATAGTGTTGCAAATAATATGGTCGGAGATACGCGCCAACTCCATGATGATAACACGGAGGTATTGTACACGTTTTGGAATTTCAAGTCCAATCAGTTTTTCAACCGTCATGTGCCATCCCATGTTATTAATCGGTGATGAACAATAGTTCATCCGATCGGTCAATGGAGTGATCTGATAGAATGGTCTGCGCTCTGCTAACTTTTCGAATGCCCGGTGAATATAGCCGATCGTAGGTTCAGCCTCCACGATGATCTCACCATCCATCTTCAGTACATTTTGAAATATACCATGCGTGGCGGGGTGCGTAGGACCGAGATTCAAGTATGAGTATTGCTTCTCTTCTGCCTTTTCTTCCTGCTCGATAACCGGTTGATTCACATTCATAAAATTATCGTCCAAACATAGTATCGTTCTTGTCTTCTCGTCTCTGATCTTCCAGCGGGAATTCTTTACGTAGCGGGAAGATGATCATATCCTCTACATTGAGTATACGCTTCAAGTTCGGATGTCCTTCGAAGATTACTCCGAAGAAATCATACGTCTCGCGCTCCAGCCAATTTGCTCCTGCAAAAATGGGAGTGATGGTTGGCGTTACCGGGTTCTCTGCCGGAAGATAAATCTTCAGACGGATACGCTGATTCGCTACCAGGTTATGAAGCTGATACATTACTGCAATCTGATTCAACTCCGGATAATGTATACCACACAAGGTTGTGAGGTATTGAAACTTCGTGTCCGGGTGGTTGTAAAGGAATTGAATGATTTCTACGATCTTCTCTTTCTTCAGTGAAACTGTAAGAAAATCGTATGGAGTGTCTATATGAAGGATTTGATCTTCATATCTGTCTTTAAGCGCAGTAATGATTTTGTCCTGAGTAGAACCTTCCATTGGGTTCGGTTTCGGTTTATTTGAGTTATCCGTTTATCACTGTCCTATTTGCAATCTCACTATGCTAGATCGTGAAGTTGTAAAGCGAACTATGCTTATTCTATTCCGTACTTGTTCAACATAGCCTTGTACTCCTCAGAGTCTCTTCTGCGAAGTGATTCCGTCTCTACAAGGTGTTGTATTTTCAATATACCATCAATGATCTGTTCAGGGCGTGGTGGGCAACCGGGTACATATACATCTACCGGTATAATTCTATCGATGCCTTGTAGTACGCTATAGGTATCAAAGATACCACCGCTGCACGCACAGGCACCTACGGAAATTACCCAACGCGGCTCAGCCATTTGTTCATACACCTGACGAAGGATCGGTCCCATTTTCTTAGCGATGGTTCCCATCACCATTAGTAAATCAGCCTGGCGTGGTGAGAAGCTTAGTCGTTCTGAACCGAAGCGTGCCAGGTCGTAGTGTGAAGCCATCGTTGCCATGAACTCAATGCCACAACATGAAGTAGCAAATGGTAAAGGCCAGATCGAATTCTTTCGGGCAAGTCCTACTACCTTATCGAGACTGGTAGCAAAGAAGCCTGCACCTTCATAGCCTTCGGGCTTAGCTCCTACCGTTATACCTTGTTGTATGCTTGTTGATTCCATAGCTTCAAGTTTTTAATTTCCAACCTCTCTTAATCTTCCCACTTCAATGCGCCTTTTTTAATCAGGTAGAAAAATCCTACCAGGAGCAAAGCGATAAAGGTGACCATCTCAATGAACCCTGTTACTCCGAGCTCTTTGAAGTTAACAGCCCAAGGGTACATAAAGATCACTTCGACATCAAATAAAACAAACAGGATCGCTACCAGAAAGTACTTTATGTTGAATGGAACTCTGGCGTTACCCTTAGCTTCAATACCACATTCAAATGTATCGAGCTTCACTGCGCTTTTGCGTTTTGGACCAAGTGCATGTGTAGCAATCATGGTGACTACTATGAAACCCATCGCGAAAAGAAACATTAATCCGATCGGAAGGTATTGTGCTAAATCTGAATTCTCCATAGCGTTAGAATGCGGTAAATTTCGTTTTTTATCCTTCAAACTCCACAAAAGAAGAATAATAATTTCGACACTATCTTTCTTGAAATATTACACTCTATAGCGTGGGAAAGTTCACACATGCTGCACACCAAGAATAATGCTTCTATGCTATTTGTATAGGGCAAAGCTTATGAAAGCTATACCATTGTTAGATGAAATAAAATTCTGATTGATGTGTTTATTGGACACAATCATTGTTATATAGATTGATTATAAATAGCAAGCTATATTTCTCTTGAGAATTAGAAGAAGATTAGAAAATGTACTCTGTAGCGTAGGAGTCTCGTTGCGCGGATACGAGACCGAGAGTAAATTACTTTGGCTTCTCTGTTGCCAGCACCATCCGGATTTTATTCTTGGCGCCAATTTCTACAACACTCACCAAATCCTGGACAGAAGCTCCATAGGGAATATGCACCACAACAGTGGGATCTGCCATGCCAGCACATTGTTTGATGAGGGTAGATTCAAGTTGGCTGAAGCCGACCTGTTGCTTATTGATAAAGTAGCGTTTGTCTTCGGTTACAACGAGGGCGATGGGCGACCGATTAACACTTTGGTTGGCGCCAGATTTTGGCAACGGCACTTTAATAACGGCCGGATTGGTTACGGTTGATATAATCAGAAAGAACAGCAGCAAAAAGAACATGATATCATTGAGCGAGGATGTCGCCACTTCATGAGCAAACTGTTTCCGGTGTCTGATCTTCATGACTCTGGAGTAAGGATGGAACGCATAAACTCAAAAACATCTTTCTGCATTTTGAGAGTAAAGATGTTTACACGCTGTTGCAGAATGTGATATGCGCAATAGGATATTACACCTACAAAGAGACCTGCACCACTGGTGATCATCTTTTCATACAGACCACCCGCGATAATACCAATCGTGATGTTATCTGTTTGTGAGATATTATAGAAGATGTGAATGATACCGGAGATTGTACCAATGAATCCAAGCATCGGCGCTACACCAGCAATGATACCGAGATAGCCCATGTTCTTCTCCATCTCTGCTACTTCAATATTAGCGGCCGATTCCATCATGCTTTCGAGTTCCTTCATAGGCTTCCCGATGTGTTCGAGACCAACCTGTAGAATTTTACCTGTAGCAGATCCATCCTGAGCAGCATACATCCGCGCGCTCTTTATGTCTGCATTCTTCAGATATTGCTTAATAGAGGCTACGAACTCCTTCTTTTCTTTTGTAACAGTATTGAGGTATAAAAATCGTTCGAAGAAAAAGTATGTGGCAATGAAACCGAGGATAGCGATCGGGATCATGATCACACCGCCTTTCATAACCATATCCAATAGAGATAACGAATCAGCAGAAGTGGTTACAGAAGTAGTATCCACGGATGTGGATATCTGCAAAAGAATAGTCAGGATGCTGAGCATTGTAAGACTTGGGATTATTTTAATGGCAATAGTAGCAAATTACTTGCTACTATCACCATTTGTAAGATTTTATGTCGGGAAGCACTGTAAAAAATTCTCTTAGAGAACGAGTGCTTTCAAAGGATTATTGTATCGGAATTAGTTGGTTGGCTTCGGCTTCTTCTGTTGAGCTTTCGCTTGCTTCAGCGCTTCAAGATAAGCCTTCGACTTTTCGTTCGTCGGATCGATTGCCTTCAGCTTCTCAAATGTAGCTTTAGCTGCGGCAAAATCTCCTTTCGTATCATAGTAATAACCAAGATATGAATATGCTTCTATCAAATCGGGTTTGCCTTTGTCAGGATTCGCTTCACCAATCTCAACTACTTTATCAAAGTATGGCTTGGCAAGACCTTGCTTTAATTCCGGGTCAAGGTTAGCAACTGATTTTGCTCTCCATGCATATCCTGTTGTAATAGCAGGTTGCGCTTCGATCAATTGTCCAAATGTAGTATCCGCCTCATTGAACTGCTTATTGAAATAGTATGCTTTTCCTAAAGCAAACAATTCTGTTGCTGTTAACTTGGTCTTAATACCTCTAAGTTGTTTATAGGCATCAATAGCTTCCGGATATTTTTTCTGCTTATAGAATGCATCCGCTACAGTCGCTGCAATTTCAGGATTTTTCTCAAGCTCTAAACTCTTTTTGAAGTTGATGATCGCTAAAGAATCTTTAGTTTGCTTCTGATACATTTTCGCTACATATACATAGTCACTCGCCTGGATTTCCGTCTGCGGTGCTTTCGCAAAATACTGTTCAAATAATTTCTCGCTCTTCTCTAAGTCACCTGATTCAACTGCGGCATACGCAGCATATTTATATACCGTAGGCGATACATCAGGACGCTTCAGCAATTCATCAAATATAGCGTTCGCTCTCTTGTAGTCTTTTGCCATAAAGAGGAAGAACGCAAAGCGAAGTTTTGCAGGCTCAGGTCTTTCAGTAAGCGCCAAGTATTTCTCATACGCCTTTACCGCATCCGGTGCTTTCTTCTGAGCATAGTACAATTCACCCAATTCTTTATATGCCAAAGCATAGTTTGGATCCGCTGCTATAGCTTTGTTGAAATGTTCTTCTGCAGAGGTCAGGTTTTTGGAGCGTTGATATACCACGCCAATTTTATACTGTGGTGTTCCGCCTTTAGGATCTAACGATGCAGCAGTTTCAAATGCGCTTACAGCATCACCACCTTTTACAAGTTTAGTATATGCATCACCCAACAGGATGAAAGTTTCATAGTCTGAGCTATTGATAGATTTAGCTTTCTGTAACAACGTTAATGCATCATTGGTAAATTTATCATTTGCCAGATACGCATTTGCTACAGCCTTCAATACAGCAGGATTTTTAGATTTTGTTTGAGCCAATGCCTGATCCAACAAAGTCTTTGCTTCTGCTACATTGTTTTCAAGCATGCGCAGATGTCCTTTACCTGCCAGGTTCAAAGCTTCTTTAGCATTTACTTCAAGTCCCTTCTGAAAAGAAATCTCAGCTTTCTCTTTTTCGCCATTCGCGATTTGAGCTTCTCCGAGGTAGTATAATAAAGATGCATCAGCAGGGTTTGCTTTTACAGCTTCTGTAAGCGTAGCAACTGCCTTATTGGTTTGTTCAATTTCAATCTGTTGACGGGCTTGTTTAACAACCGGGAGCTCCTGAGCTACAGCAAGCGTGGCAGCAGCGATGAAGAATAAGAGCATTAACCCTCCGCTCCATGCTCGTTTCATTAATTCTTTCATGAGTTTATTTTAAGTTTAGATGTTACGTAAACAAACACGATGCCATATCACATTCTCTGGTGTTGGCACGCTTAGAGAATGAAAATTACGGACAATCTGGATGCTAAAATAATGGTTGGCGATTAATTTCTACAATACGTACGGGCATTGTGACCGGAACCAGACCTGCTTTCAAAATAATCCGTTGTCCTTTTTCACCTGCGACAAAGGCCATAAAACCACTTCCAAGGCCTGCGCGGGCTTCACGACTAACAATCGTGATTTCTCGTACCAAAGGATATTGTTTTTGAGCAATATATGCCTGATACGGTTGGAAATATTCGACACCATCGTTTGAAAGCTCGGCAATGTGTACAGCATTCGAAAAAACATTAGTGGTCGAATCATCTTTATCGCTGATCCAACTTACGCCAATCAATCCGATTGCATTTTCTTTTTTGGATACATAGTCCACTACCGCAGGATTGTTATTAACTGCGAAGCAGTTTGCAGGGAGTGAATCAATGGAAAGAGAATCTTTTAAATATCGTAGTATACCTGATGTAGGCTGATCGAATACAATTTCAATAGGAGTAGCTTTTCCTTTCGGATCAAGCTGATTCCACTTGGTAATTTTACCAGTTAGAATGTCCTTAAGTTGTGGGATAGTAATGGTACTATCAGGATTAGCATTGTTGAGGATCAAGGCGATCCCTTCTTTTGCTACCGTTACCAGCCGAGGCTTAATCGTCTGGGCTTTGAAAGTTTCAATTTCCTCACTTTCCAACTTCCTCGTGATGACTGCAAGTCGCACACTATCCAGCAAGAGCTGTCGCATGGCTTCTGCTTCCGAAGTATATATTACTTTAACATGAGCGCGTTTGTAAAGGCCCATGAAAGTATCAACCTCTGTATCGAGCAAAGGTTTCAAGGACTCGTCTACAGCAATAGTGATGGAGCCTGACGTAGGCGTATCCAAAGGTCTTCCCTTTTTATCACGCTGCGAGCAGGCTCCAACTATTAAGAATACTATAATGAAACTATGAAAAACAATCTTCATATCTACTTCTGAAAATATCGCTGGTAAACTTTAAATGCTCTGAATAAACCATACGCAATAAGAAGAATTCCTAAAGGCAGAGCATAAGCCCCATTAATATTAATGATGTCGGGGCGAGTAATCAGGGCAGCGCCTATACCTATATAGGCGGCTGCCATGATTAGTCCAAAGTATTTGATGACCATATCCATACCTGTCATCTTATACTCGTCTGTTTCCGTTTTCATTAGGTTGCCAACTTAAACTTGATAGGCAACACGAAGCGAGATTTTACAGCTCTGCCGTTTTGCTTACCAGGTTTCCATGGTGGCATCAGGTTTACAACGCGGATCGCTTCTTTATCGCATTCTGCGCTGATACCTTTTACTACCTGAGGATCGCTGATCTTACCTTCTTTATCCACTACGAAGCTTACGAATACTGAGCCTTCAATGCCCATTCTTCGTGCAGCTGCAGGATACTTCACGTTCTTCTGAAGAAATTTAGCCATAGATTCCAAACCACCTGGATATTCAGCTTGCTGCTCAACAACCATGAAGATCTTGTCTTCATCTTCTGTTTCTGCAACAACTTCCTGAACAGGTTCATCGAATACTACTTCACCAGTACCTTCAATGTTTTCGGAACCAACATCGTTTTGTTTTACTTCTTCGATGGTTGGCATCTCTTCCTCTTCAACAATCTCTTTATCTGTTACCTGTGGAGGTAAATATTTGATGATTGTCTTCACTGGAGGTGGAATGTTCACCTGTGGTGGAGGAGGAGTATTTTGAATTGGTGGAGGTGGTGCCAGATCTGTATACTTTACAGTCTTCAACACAGGTTCCTCCTGCTCTTGCTGGCCTTTGATCCATTCTACGATTTTAGGATAAGCCAGTACAAGTGCTGCGGTCAACACCGTAATGAGAGCCGCCAGAAGCACATGCTTCGAATAAGACTTACGGTTTTCGTATGCACCGTATTCCTTATTACGATATTCGAAGATGATGTCTTCCCACTGCTGCGGTTTTAATTGTTCTGCTTTCATAAATTAGATTCTTTTATGAGTTCCTTATCCGTAGGTGTAATGGGCACCAGGGCATAACGCTGCATGTTAGTGATATTCATCTCATCGAGTATATCCACCATGTTTTTGTAGCGCGACTCTTCAGATGGTTTAATCAGAAGAATCATACCTGGTATCTGCGAACTCTGTGTCATCAACACTTTACGAATACCATTTGCTGAAAAATCAGTTACTTCGATTTTAGGATCTGTGATACCGTGGTACCAGTAGATTTTATCATTGTCTCCTAAAACAAGCGTAACTACTTTCTTTTCGTTCACTTCCGGAAGCTTGTCTTCCGGCTTGGGTTTCTCAGGCATGGTGATTTCCATGGTCTGAGGCTTATTGAAAGTCGTGGTAAGCATGAAGAAGGTCAACAACAAGAATGCTAAATCCACCATCGGCGTCATATCAATTTTGGTTGACGCTTTTTTGGCTCTGACTTTACCACCTTTTTTATGACCACCACCGCCACCACCTTGACTTACTTCTGCCATTTCTGTAGGGTTTAAATATTATGAAGGATTTCTTTCCATGTTCGTGATCAGGTTGAAGCGATTGACTTTATTATCAATCAGCGTATTGATCACTTTTTCTACTACCGGATAGTTGGTATCAGAGTCACCTTTAATAGCAATCCGAAGCTTCGGATTTGCCATACGAGAGAAGATGATCCAGTCTTTCAATTGATTGTTCAATGAATCTACCGGAACGCCTGGCTGATTAATCTGCTTACGCTCATCTGGTTTAAGATTAATGAACTCTTTCAATTGTCCAATTGGCAATCCGAAAGTTGACATTACTGCAAAGCGCGCTATCTCATCATCTGAAAATTGAATATTGTAGCGCTCTCCCATACTCCTTAACAATTCCTGACGATTGTATTTACCGTCCATGTTAAAGAATACTTTACCATCATCTGCAACAGTGATCAGGAGAATATCCGTTTCCGGCATTTTGATTTCCGAAACAGACGAAGGCATATCCACCGCTACCGGTTCATCGGGCGCTGCTGTTGCCGTGAGCATAAAGAATGTCACCAACAGGAAGCCCAAATCTACCATAGGCGTCATATCCAGTGAAGGAGGCGTCCTATGTACTTTTGCTTTTCCCATACGTCACTTATTCGTTTAGTTATATATTAATGCTTTCCTTGTTGCGTAGCAGTAAAGTTCTGCACGATGCTATAACCAGCTTCATCAATACCGTATGTCAATGCATCGATCTTGCTTGTGAACAGGTTATAGAAAATGATTGCTACTGCAGATGTACCGATACCAAGCGCTGTATTGATAAGAGCTTCAGAGATACCGTTCGCCAAACCTACTGAGTCAGGAGCACCAGCTTGTGCCATAGAAGCGAAGGCCGTGATCATACCCAATACAGTTCCCAAAAGACCGATCAGCGTAGCGATAGAAGCGATCGTTGCAAGAATTACCAGGTTCTTTTCAAGCATTGGCATTTCAAGCTGTGTCGTTTCTTCAATGTCCTTCTGGATCATCGCGATTTTCTTTTCTGCTTCAATCGTATTATTATTTACCAGTTCGTTGTATTTAACAAGACCAGCTTTTACTACGTTCGCTACAGAACCTTTTTGCTTATCGCACTCAGCAATTGCCTGAGAGATGTTACCACCTGCTACTAATAAGCGAATGCGTTGAACGAAAGCCTTTACATTACCTTTACCTTTCGCGCGGCCAATGGTAAATGCACGTTCAATAGCGAATGTGAAAGCCATCAATAACATACCGATCGCCAACGGTACTAAATATCCTCCTTTATAGAAAATACCTAAGAAGTTTCCTTCAAGCGGGTGAGAGGCAGGATCGCCACCTTCAAAGTTTGCGGGATTACCCAGCACAAATTTCCAGATAAGAAAGCCTATAACGAGTTCTATCAGGATTACAGATGCCGCAAATCCAGACTTCAAGCTCTCAGATAAAGAAGAAGAAGAAGAAGTTTGTGTAGTTTTCATAGTGAATGTTAATTGTTAATGGTTTTTAGTTTAGGAAATTTTGCGTATTATAATAATTTAAAGAGTGTGCAATAGTCACAGAATACAATTAAATATTTCAAATTTATTTCGGTTCGTTTTCCTCATCTCATTTTTCAACACTTCGGTTTCGTTGCCATGAAATAATGAGCGGTATGGCCGTAAGTAAAACCATTCCAGCTACAATGATTTCTAAGTGGTCAGTAATGGTCGGGAAAATATTTCCCAATAAATGTCCTGCCATTACCATGACAATAATCCAGACCGCTGCCCCTACCGCGTTGAAAAAAAAGAATTTTCCAAATTCAATTCGAACCATTCCGGCAAGGATAGGAACGAATGTACGGACTATGGGCAAAAATCTACCCATTACAAAGGCCATCATTCCATAGCGATTGTAAAAGTCTTGAGCCAGATCCATGTATTTTTTCTTATAAAAGAAATTCTCCTTTCTATTCTTTAAATATCCGTCTGCCCAGCGGCCAAATCCGTATCCTACAGATGTACCGGCAACGGCACACACGGTGAGCAAAAGAACCAACACCCATACGTTAATGGACAGATATTCAGAGTCGCTCAGGATACCTGCTATAAATAACAGAGAGTCGCCTGGAAGAAAAAAACCAAAGAACAAACCAGTCTCGGCAAAAATAATAAAGAGAAGAAGCGTCAAACCACCCCACTTAATAATCTCCTCCGGATTGAGCAAGTCCACAAATAAAAAAGCCGTTGAAATCATAGCCACTTAGCTAATACTATTAGCCAAAGAATTTTAAATATATAAGTTTTCGATTTGGATGTTGATTTTTTTTACAAAAGCGCAACAATAGCAGGTCAACCGGACTTACGGGACGTTATCTGACGCAGTGATGTAAAAAGTATTACGTTCAAATGAATTGACTGAAAGAGCATCACTCATCGCCAGAGTAATGTTAGTCTCATCAGTTGTAACGGGTGGGAATATATTAGTAAGAATAGTAGGCTGTTGAGGAAGTTGTTTGTTTATAGATTCAGATGACCAACCTGAACGCAATACAACTTCATGAAAAGACAATATACCTCGTAAAGGTGAGTCGTCTGTGTGATGTGCTGAAGGTGCTATGTTATTCTGAGAGTAAACAAAAATAAAAACAAGCATCAACCCCTCCAGAAAGAGGCTCACGATCGGTTTCATTTTCTCTATTTCACTCTTCATACTGCCGGCAAATCTAAACGAAAATTTTCCAGAAATCGGTCGTTGACACTATTAAATATCACAAAGTGACTCTGAAACGATAATTTTCTCAGATCAATATAGACTTATCAGACTTTATTTAACAATAGAGTAACTTACGCCTAACGACAGTAAGGTCATTTTTGCCTTATCTGATTCATCGTCTATATTATAGATAGAAGAGAGAAATTTGTTCGCGGTAAGATCAATCCCTAACGAAGGAACTATATAATAACTCACATTCAAGGTTAAGCCCGCGAGCATACTGTTAAACCCGTCCTTATTATTGTCTTTATAATCATGAAATGATCCATCGGATGCCTCATAGCGCTGCTTATATTCAGAGGCATGGATCAATCCGGAAAACGTAGCACCCCCACGCACTAAAAGCTTGTCTCTTAGTAAACTAACACCGGCCATCACCGGCACCTGAATATATACCACGGAAGTTTTGCCAAGATTTTCCGACGGATGAAAAACAGAAATGTTCCGTATCGGTGTCACTCCATAAAATGAACCAACGGGTACACCATTATATACTGTCACACCGGTAACACCGCTTTGCGTTGCAAAATCTTCGAGGCTGAGTATAGATCCAGTTCTCTTAAAACGATTATACGAAACACCCAGACCCGAGCTTACAAAAAATCTGCGTGACAAAGTATAATCCGCGCGGCCTGAGAAATCAAAGCCTGGCTTTTCATCGTATTGTTGTTCAAAGCTTCCGGATGAAAGCATGATACCATACCCGGTGCTCGTGGGAATAGTAGTTTGCATGCTATACGTATTGGTTACATTGGGGATAGACGGATAGTTTGCTGCAGCAGTAATAGCCACTCGTTTTATTTGGGCATCGGTTATAAAAGCCCCGAAAATAAAAATCAACAGAAGGGTATTTCTCATAATCGGATATATTTGCAACCTAATTTAAACAAAAATCTGGATGACAACTGAACAGTTGAAAGATTTGAAGGCTCGTGTTAGTGCCTTGAGGAGGTATCTTTGACTACGATCGTAAGAGCCTCGAAGTAAACGATGAAGAACTTATCACTCGGCAAGCCGATTTCTGGAACAACCCTAAACAAGCTGAGGTCATTTTAAAAAACATCCGCGCCAAAAAAATCTGGACTGATGCATTTGAACACGTCTCCAAATTAATGGACGACCTGGATGTACTCAATGAATTTCATGAAGCTGGCGATGTCGGTGAAGACGAGCTTGAGCTTGAATATCAAAAGACATCAAAGGCCATTGAAGAGCTCGAGTTCAAAAAGATGCTGAGCAAAGAAGAAGATCAGCTCAGTGCCGTTGTTGAAATTAACCCCGGAGCGGGTGGAACTGAAAGTCAGGATTGGGCCGAGATGCTAAACCGCATGTATATAATGTGGGGCGAGAAGAGCGGCTATAAAGTATCGCAGATCGATTATCAAAGTGGTGATGTTGCCGGTATAAAATCTGCTACACTCGAAATTGACGGACCTTTCGCGTACGGTAAACTCAAAGCTGAGATTGGTGTACATCGACTGGTACGCATCTCTCCGTTCGATTCGAACCAGCGAAGACATACTTCCTTTGCTTCGATATTTGTATACCCGAAAGTTGACGACTCTATTCAGATCGACATCAATCCTGCTGACATTGAAATTCAAACGTCACGCTCAGGAGGTGCCGGTGGTCAGAACGTTAACAAGGTTGAAACGAAAGTTCAACTCACACACAAGCCAACCGGTATAGTAATCGTCTGCCAGGTGGAACGCTCTCAACATGCCAACCGTGAACGTGCCATGCAAATGCTGAAGTCAAAACTATATCAGCTCGAAATGGAAAAACGACATGCCGAGCGTGATAAGATTGAAGCGGGCAAAATGAAAATTGATTTCGGTTCGCAGATCCGGAACTATGTACTACATCCTTATAAACTTGTGAAGGATGCACGCACAGGTGTAGAACGTCATGATGCACAAACCGTTCTCGATGGCGACCTCGATGATTTTATAAAAGCGTTTTTGTTAGGCGCACAAGAACAGCCTCAACAAGCGTAAGATAGTTTTATAATTAACAGTGTCTGCAGCGATAGTTGCAGACACTTCCCTACTTCGTTGATTAACACTAAAATCTACACTCCTCAATTCTGGCTCGTATGCGTTAGTTCGCTCTTGTTCTTCGCGAGCTTCAACATGATCGTTCCGGAATTGCCCGCGTATCTTTCAAAGCTTGGTGGTGCTAACTATAAAGGACTCATCATCGCGCTCTTCACGGTAACAGCAATGCTCTCGCGTCCTTTCAGTGGCAAGTTAGCAGACAAGATTGGGCGTGTACCCGTTATGATGTTTGGCTCTGCCGTATGTTTTATCTGCAGCCTGGTATATCCTGTACTCACTTCTATATCTGGATTTTTATTACTGCGATTGGTGCACGGCTTTTCAACTGGCTTTACGCCTACGGGGCAGTCAGCATACTTATCCGATATTATACCGGCTCAACGAAGAGGAGAAGCGATGGGCTTATTAGGCACTGCCGGAACATTGGGTTCTGCGTGTGGCCCTGCCGTTGGAGGTACCATTGCAAACAACTTCGGATTGAATGCCATGTTCTATTGCTCTTCTGCCTTTGCCATTCTCTCTATACTTATACTGGCTGGCATCCGCGAGACACTAAGCGACAAACATAAATTCCATGTATCGGTATTGAAAGTAAAAGGACACGACTTGTTCGAACCACGCGTGTGGGTGCCTTGTATTGTAATGGGCTTGAGTGCGTATGCCTACGGCGCCATGTATACCATGATGCCAGATATAGGGGAGTTTATGGGAATTAAAAATAAGGGTGGACTCTTCGCGTATCTCACCATAGCATCTTTACTGGTAAGATTGCTTGGAGGAAAAGCATCGGACCGGTGGGGACGCAAGCCTGTTCTTCGTGTGTCTACAAGCCTGATCGCTATAGCCATGCTGGTGATCGCATTCGCAGATTCTTTAGGTATGCTTATCTGCGGTGTGGTGATGTATGGCTTTGCACAAGGTGCCACCTCTCCCACCCTGCTCGCCTGGGCAACAGACCTCAGTCATGAGCATCACAAAGGACGCGGTGTCGCATCACTCTATATATTTATGGAACTGGGTATCGGTGTTGGTGCGTTGACTTCGGGAATTATATATGGAAACAACCCGACAAACTTCTTTGCGATCTTCACGGTTTGCTGCGCTTTTGCAGCCATGGCGTTTATCTTTCTCATGCTCCATCGCCCGTCTATCAAAGCGACTTCCTGAAATCCGATTTATACATTGCCTGTAGTTGAAATTACTTCTATTTTAGAAGATGCATTTCAAAAAATATATACCCCTCGTCTGTCTTACAATTTTACTCTGCATACAAAGTATAGCGCAATCAAAACAAGTGACCATCACACTGGATGATGTGCCGTTTACAGCCTGGAGTGAGAAGACATCACTGAAGACCATCGAACAAGCCAACCATAAAATACTCCAGGCTATCGAGCACCATAAAGCACCCGTTACTATATTTATAAACGAAAGCCCCCTGATCCGCGAAGGCGAAACTGATGCACGCATCGCTATATTGAAACAATGGCTCATCAATCCATTGATTACCGCGGGGAACCATTCCTACAGTCATTTGAATTATACCAGCATCAAGCCTGCTGAGTTTAAAGACGAAATCATAAAGGGCGAAGTGATTACTAAAAAACTACTGGAAGGCACCAACAAAACGTTGCTTTACTTTCGTTTCCCTTTCAATGCGTTGGGCAAAGACAGTATAACAAAAGCAGAGATGCAATCTTTCTTAACCGCGAGAGGGTATATTAATACTCCGTTTACCATAGAGAGCTCAGACTATCTTTTCAATACGCTTTATCAACAGGCATTGGATGGTAATGACAAAGCCAAGGCGCAACGTATAGCACAAGCCTATATCGACTATACGCTTTCTTCATTCGACTATTTTGAAAATCTGTCTATACAGCTATACGGCAGAAAGGTTCCGCAGATATTTTTAGGACACGTGAATGCATTACATGCTGATTACCTTGATACCTTACTGGAGCAACTGAAAAAGAAAGGGTATACATTTTCAGATCTCACCACTGCACTGGCCGATAAAGTATATAAACAAACGGATTACTATGCAGGGCCCTATGGATTCTCGTGGTTCTTCCGGTGGGAGAAAGATGCTGAGAAAAGAAAAGGACTTCTCCGGCAACAGCTGGATGCACCCAACGAGTATTACCAGGAGTATCTGAAAGCAATTCGAAAAGCACCTGCGAATTAATCTATAGTATTAAAATATAGCTTACGTTTATTGTCAACCTATACTTCATCCTATACTTTATAAACCCTTTGTATGAGAGCCACACTCCTGTTCTTAATTCTACCTTTTCTGATAAGCTGTACCACAGACAAATCAAAAAGCAGTGAAGATGCTTCAGCGAATTCTTCCTCCGAAGAAAAGCCGGAAGGTATGGTATGGATTCCGGGAGGCGAATTTATAATGGGCTCTGATGAATTGGACACCTATGAACACGAGCGACCCGCGCATCGTGTAAAAGTAAAAGGCTTCTGGATGGATGAGACCGAAGTTACCAACGAGCTGTTCAAGATTTTTACCGAAGCAACACACTATATAACTACAGCCGAACGCAAACCGGTATGGGAAGAATTACGCAAACAACTTCCGCCCGATACACCAAAGCCGCCCGACAGTGTGTTGATGCCTGGCTCACTGGTATTCCATGCGCCTACCCAACCCGTTATGTCCAATGACTATACATTGTGGTGGGAATGGAAGACAGGCGTAGACTGGAAACACCCTGAAGGACCACAAAGTAATTTGGATGGAAAATGGAATCACCCTGTAGTACATGTTTCGTACGAAGATGCATTGGCCTATGCAACCTGGGCCGGCAAACGTTTACCTACTGAAGCAGAGTGGGAGTTTGCTTCACGCGGAGGAAAAGAGCAGCAACGCTATAGCTGGGGTAACGATGTAAATCCGCAAGGAAAGTTTATGGCGAATACGTTTCAAGGAAGCTTCCCGGCTAACAACTTAAAAGAAGATGGCTTCGAAGGATCTGCTCCTGTAAAAACATTTCCCGCCAACGAATATGGACTATATGATATGATCGGCAATGTTTGGGAGTGGACCAGCGATTGGTACGATGCAAATTATTTTGAGACACTTGCCAGGAATGCTCTAACCGAAAATCCAAAAGGTCCGGAAAAGTCTTTCGATCCGAATGAACCCTATGCTCATAAGCGAGTTACAAAAGGGGGATCGTTTCTATGCGCGAATAACTATTGTCTAAACTACAGACCCAGCGCGCGTCAGGGAACAGCATTTGACAGCGGTTTATCGCACATCGGATTTCGATGCGTTAAAGACTGATGCGTATATCACGTTTCGCATCATATTGTATATACTTTTATATAGTATATATAACCAATTAAATATATACCACTAATAAGGTTATTATAAAAACAACAGATTTATACACCTACTATATATCTGCTTCGTTGGTTGCCATTAAAAGTGATTGGTAGTCTTAGTACGTACGTAGTCCACTCTTTGTAGACTATTCGTTTAACCTTGTTTCAATCGATTACGATAATCCTCAACTGCCCCCTAAGAAGTATCGAATCGTCCCCGCTCGCGCAGCCTTGGTAGGCCTACTTTGCATCATCATAAACTTAAAACCAGAACGTATGAAAAAACTAATTCTACCCGTTGTAGCATTCACGCTCTTCACTCTATTACATGCCTGTGTAAGTGAAGAGCTCGTAACTCCTGACAACACCAGCACAACTACTACCACTACGGTCGATCAAAGTAATGCGAAAGTAGGAGCTGCCGGAATTTCAGGTGTAAACTGGGCCGATGGCCGCGATAATTTTGTAGATGGCTGGGTTATTCCATCCGGTCTTACCAGCAATGATAGCTATAATAGTGCCTCCGCGAAGGCTGACGCTGTTGTTTCAGGTATTATAAAAAATCTATCCGGTGTCAATACGATACGTCTGCCTATTAATCCGCCTTCTGTTGCAGAGAGATGGTGGGGAAGTTATACCGGAGCCATCGATAAGACACTTAACAAAGGAATGAAAGTTATACTGGCTTGCTGGGAATCATCCTCATCGAAGGATGGAAGGATTGATAACAATACCGCATTCTGGAAAATGTGGACAACCGTAATTAAAAAATATGGGGGCAATAACAATGTATACTTCGAAGTATTCAACGAGCCACACGGCTATTCACTGTCGCAACTAACCGGTATATATGCGGAGTTTCTTTCCAAATTCCCGAATGTACCAAGAGGCAGAATTCTATTATCAGGTACGGGCTATTCTGAAAATGTTACCGGTGTAGGTGCAGATAAACGTTTTAGCAGCTGCCTGTTATCACTTCACAACTATGCATGGTGGGGAAAACGCTCTACTGCAGGGTGGGAAAAAGATTGGAGAAGCCGCATGGGGAATTATAAAAACAGAATTGTAGTTACTGAATTTGGTGCGCCTATGAGTACACGCAAAGATTATCGCAACGGTCCACAATCTGAAAATGAGATTGCATATATAGTAGGCGGCAGCAATGTATTCCGCAACGACCAGGTAGCAAGCGTTTATTGGCCAGGTTTACGTGACGATGACTCCTATAGCTTACTAAGACGTGGCGGCAGCGGTAACAACATCACCATATCAACTGTAAATGCTTCCGGTGTATTCCGCGTAAGATTTGGCTGGGGATTATTATAGAGAACGATCGCAGATGATCTGCATATATACTTTACTTTAATATCGTTGGGTACTAAACCAAGGCGTCTCCCTTAACCGGAGGCGCCTTTATACTATATCCCGGACATCAACAATTACTTGCACTGAACACGGGACTTCGCTATTTTTCAATACACATCGGTTAATATCACATGATTGTTATTAATTTGGTGAATGCAATCACATCAAATCTTAAAAGAGCACATTGCTAAAACTATAGCGCTGACGGATGATCAGTTCGACTATTTCTTTTCACATTTCAAATCCCAATCCTTTAAAAAAGGACAGGTAATTCTAGCAGCCGGTGATACAGTGGAGCGTGAATACTTTGTACTGGATGGCTGTCTCAAATCTTTTTATATCAACGATGATCAGAAAATGTTCATCCTTCAATTTGCTATGCCCACCTGGTGGACATCCGATTACAACGCCCTCTATAGCGGTGTTAAGGCCACTATAAATATAGATTGTGTTACCAATGCCGAAGTGCTCTATATATCAAACAGCGACCGCGAAAAGCTCTGCAAAGAGATACACGAGGTTGAGCACTTTTTTCGCTGGCGCACCAATAGAGGGTACGTTGCGAGTCAGAAGAGATTATTGTCCTTTATGAACAATGACGCCAAACATCGCTATGAAGAATTGCTGGCGCAATACCCTGCGCTATATAACATGGTGCCGAAACATTTAATAGCCGCTTACCTGGGCGTTTCAAGAGAAACACTTAGTCGCCTGTATAATCCCTGAAAATGTGATGTACATCACATACGTTCATTATGCTTTTAGATTGTGATGTAGGTCACGTAAGTTCCTGATCACAACGCGCCAAGTTTGTGTTGTAATAAAAACAAAACAAACATGGAAATTAAAACATTTGAAATTGTAAACGCCCACAGTAACATCGACTGGATCGGGCGCAAAGTAACAGGCGCACACAACGGAACTATAGCGCTTAAAGAAGGTTCACTAACCTTTGTAAACGGTCAGCTTAAAAGTGGTAAGGTAATCATCGATACTACTTCTATTAAGATACTCGATGTAACAGACCCTGCTACCAACGCACAGTTTGCGGGCCACCTGGCATCCGATGATTTTTTCAACTCCGCTATATATACTGAAGCTGAGCTGGCAATCACTTCTTCAAAACGGGTCTCCGACAAAGTTCATCACATCATCGGTGATCTTACCATCAAAGGCATTACACATCCCATCTCCTTTGATGCGCAAATTGACAACACGAACGATCGGATCACAGCCCATGGCAACATCGTGATCGATCGCACCAAGTACGGCATGCGTTTTCGCTCCGGTAACTTCTTTAAAGACCTCGGCGATACACTTATATACAATGAGTTTGAGCTGAATGTAAGCATCACTGCAAAAGCTGCTGTCGCAGTAATTTAAACGAAACTTGTAAAGTCATGCCATACGTAAAAATTGAGTTAACGCGTGAAGGCGTTACGCGTGAACAAAAACAAATTCTGATCAAAGGTATAACAGACCTGATCACAGAAACGCTGAACAAAGATCCGCACCTGACACATATAGCGATACAGGAAATCGATCTGGACAATTGGGGATATGCCGGTGAACAAGTATCGGTGCTACGCGAGAAAGGTATCACAGCCGATAAAAAATAAGCGTATGAAAAAGCAAACGATCATTGTTACCGGAGCATCGTCCGGTATAGGAAAAGAAATAGCCCGTTACTTTTTAGAGCGGGGTGATAATGTGGTGATCAATTCAGCAACAGCAGATAAACTTGAAAAGGCTTTCGCAGAACTTGGTGCAGGCGATAACCTGGCGATGGTTGCCGGCAATGTAAGCAACAAACATACGGGCGAGCAACTGGTGGCAACAGCAGTAGAAAAATTTGGCTCTGCCGATGTACTGGTAAACAACGCAGGTATATTTGAGACCCGCCCTTTTCTGGAAGTAGACGAAGCACACCTGGATAAATTTCTGAATACAAACCTGAAGGGTACATACTTCACTACACAAGCCGTGATACCACAAATGCTGAAGCAACACGATGGCGTTGTCATCAATATAGGTACGCCCATTGTGAATCATGCTTTTGGTGGCGTGCCCACCACCGCACCGCTCTCGAGCAAAGGCGCTATACATTCACTTACCATTCAGCTGGCTGCCGAATTTGGAAAGCACAACATCCGCGTCAATACCGTTGCACCCGGCTTTATCCGTACGCCCATGCACAGCGGTGATGCTGATGAAAGCGCAGGTCTGCATTTGGTGAACCGTGTTGGTGAGGTGGAAGATATAGCACAGATGGTATACACGGTGGCCAAGAGCAATTTTATAACTGGAGCGATCATCAACGTAGACGGAGGTATAGCAGCCGGGCATAATTTAAACTGACATGAAAACATTTCTTATAACCGCTTTTATACTCTGCGCAGGGCAGGGTATAAAAGCACAACCAACATTCACAATGAAAAACGAGGACGACAAAGCAACCATTACCAAGCTGCTTGAAAACAATTACTTTAAAGGTATATATGAAGGTGACCTGGATCTTTTGAAGGAGCTATACCACCCCGGCACGTTACTGTTTGGCGATGTAAAAGGACAGCCTTACGCGAAAACGCTTAGTCAATATATCGAGGGTGTTAAAAACCGTCAGAGTCCGAAAGACTCCGGAAAAATATTTATCCATGAAATTATATCAATCAAAGTAGTAAATTCTATCGCCATGGCGGAGCTGAAGGTGAGAATGTATGATTTCCATTATCATGAATTTCTTTCCTTCCATCAGATCGATGGCAAATGGTTTCTCGTAAACAAGATGATGAGCGATATTAACAAGTAAATTGTAAAGCGATGTGGTATGAAACAAAAGCAACAGAAATGCTGGGGATCGATTACCCGATTATGCAAGGGCCCTTCGGTGGTGGTCTTTCATCTCCGGCACTGGTAGCGGCTGTATCAAATGCTGGCGGGCTCGGTGGTTATGGCGCATATACTTTAAATCCGCAGGATATATATGCGATCGACAAGCAGATAAAAGCAGCCACAAACAAGCCCTATAATATTAACCTCTGGGTATCTGATACCGATGCACCTGGCGGTACAATTTCAGATGAACATTTTGATGCTGCGAAGCAACTGTTCAAACCATACTTCGATGAAGCCGGAATTCCGTTACCCGAAAAGCCTGCACCCTTTACATCGCGTTTCGAAAACCAGGTGGATGTTATACTGCATACGCGACCAAAAGTATTCAGCTTTGTATTTGGTATACCTTCAGCAGATATACTTGAGCAATGTCGGAAGCTCGGTATAAAAACCGTGGGCGCTGCTACTACACTTGACGAAGCCATTGCCCTGGAAGCTGCCGGAGTAGACATGATCGTTGCTTCCGGTTTTGAAGCAGGTGGTCATCGTCCTTCTTTTTTAGCACGTGCCGAGCAATCCATCACCGGTACGTTTGTGCTACTTCAACTGATCCGCGAAAAAGTAAAGATACCGGTTATCGCTGCCGGTGGTATAGCAGATAGCCGGGGCGTTGCAGCCGCATTTATGTTAGGGGCAGATGCCGTGCAAATCGGTACTGCATTTTTGGCGTGCGATGAATCCGGAGCGTTGCCGGTGCACAGGCAAATGTTATTCTCCGATGCTGCAAAGTATACTACATTAACACGCGCGTTTACCGGCAGACTCGGCCGCGGCATCGCGAACAGCATCACGACAGAACTACTTGGAAAAGAAAGCGAGTTTCTTCCCTTCCCGTTGCAAACAACGTTTATGTCATCGTTACGAAAAGCGGCCATTGAAAAAGAGAAGTGGAGTATGATCTTGTTCTGGGGCGGACAAATTGCACCTATACTCAAGCATACAAAAGCTGAAGCGCTTATGAAGTCATTGATTGAGGAGACGTCTAGGATTATGGGGTAAATATATACCGAATGAGTTGATACTAGTAGACCGTACTCAGCCTCGCTTCGAGCTTTCTGTCGCTACCTCCTATAGAAGGAACGGCGATGCTACGCGAACGGTATATACACTGGCGAACGGTGGCGGTCGATGAATATAAGTTTACTTTAACGGTAGCTTTACAATAAAAAATGATTTTGATGCAGTTCCATTGGTATTATCCACAAACTCAAGATTTCCAATTTTGAGCTTACGACTCGGATTATACTCGTGCCCAATATATAAGTAACTTCCTGATAGGGAGAAAACAACATCGTCATTTCCACGAAGCCAATCGCACTCAATTACAGTGCGTTCAGAAATAGCAAGATTCTTTTTACGAATCTTCAATACATTGACATATTGGTTACACCGAGGACCTGGCGTTATTATTCCTCGAGATATATACACTACAACTATTTCAGTCTTACTAAAATCAAAGAGTTCGTATTGATATATCTCGTCTTGAAAGCGGAGCGTATCCCGAAACACTTCATTTCTAACAAAATCCTTTTCTTTAGCGTTATATTTTTCGACTAAAAATAATCGTTCGGGTCGCTTCCCAGCTTCTATCATTCTATAATAACTAGTCTTATCCCAGACTTTATACTTACAAAACTGCACAAGATTTTTATCTTGGATTTCTTCACTCAAATTCATATCTAAAACACAGGCGGCAGGATAAAACTGATTAGTTGAGTATGCACAAACTTTATCGTCCTTAATTAGCATTCTGTTATAGCAATAATATTTATCGGCAATCTTACGATAGGATACTAGATTTCCGGCTATTCCAATTTTAGCAACAAAAGTACTCGGGCCTGTAACTTTATCGTTACCTAACCTGACAACCCCATGAACATCTGCCGTAAACAACATGTACGTATTTCCTTCGTCATCAAAACAGATATCCGCTACCGCCACCATATGAGAAGAGGAATCAGAAAGTAAAAGGTTATACTTCCATATTAGTTCATTCTTTAGGTTAAATTTTGATATACTCTTCCCATGGAATGAATTACCATCCCCCACAACGCAAAAGGCGTTTTTCGTCACCCCTAACACGACACCATCGCTAACCATAGAACGCTGAAGAGTTTCGTTCTTGAGCTGACTGACAAATCGCTTAGGGTTTTCCATACTAGATCGCAACGTATCTTTTCCTAGCAAAACATCACCTGTGTACAGGCCGTCAACTAAAAATACTTTATCACTAACAATATTGATATCCTGAATATAAACTTGCGGATTCCCGTTCACATAAATCATCGGAATCAAATTAGACTGTGAGAATCCGTCCAATGAAAAAACAACTAAGAGCAACAGAAGCAACTTAGATAAATATACATTCATTTTATATGTGCAAGGTTGAAAAATCAAATATCGTAATTTAACAATTGCTAACAACTGAGTGGCCATTATCACAACAATTACCTATTCGGTTTTCTTATTCATTTTAGTATACCGCTCGGTTAAATAAACCCCGACAAGCAACACTGTACGATTGCAAAAAACTGGCAACACCTATTACTATACCTTTGAAGAACTTTAAGAGCGTATCGAGTTTCCAAATCAATTTATAGTCTCTTAAAGATTCGTTCTGCTCTTATAAATATCCAAGCAACCACGAATGCTATAGCTGCGTCTGAGAGCGCATAAACACACAAATGAACTTTAGGAGAGAATACAGCGCCTGATTGGGAGGCGGCCATGAAAAGTAGAATGATGGAAATTACCAAGTAGGATAAAATTTTCAACAGCGAAAACATCTTTAACTTAACTCCGTCAAGGTTAGTTTTCATATCAATCGAGAGAGTACTTCTTTTTTTTACAATAGACGAACTAAGCCTAAGGTAAATCGTATACCATTGGCATCAAAAAATTTAACATTGAAAACAAGAAAAATAGCCTTTAAATCCTTATCAACTATCTCACAAAGATCACCATCTTGAATATGTCTTTTAAGTTTATCCATCTCGTTTGGTGAACAATACTCAATTCTATCAATATAGCCTTTGCTTTCCATCGAAAGGATCATATCATTAGTTAGATTACCAACAAGTTTTTTTAAAAAAAACACTCTTTAAAGCACCATGTCTTTTCGCCATACTGCTCTATATCTTTAATCATCTTAATTTTTGATATATTATAAATATACTAAAAAAAATCTTTTGAATTGCTCACATTATAAATATGCTATACATTACACTTACATGATTGTACCTATATAATATAGATATGAAAGGCAGTGATAAGCGAGAGAAACTCTTCCAGATCTATAACAAAAACTGGAAAATTACCAAAGCAGAATACAAATTTACGATACCTCCACCAACTTTGCTTGATGACACAATAATGTGCCCACTGTGCGGTAAATTTTTCACAAAGGATTACCTTGATACTACAAGAGAAAATCACTTAACACTCGAAGACGTACCGCCAGCTCAACTAGGCGGGAAACCCATCATTCTTACATGCAAGCTATGCAACAATTTTTCGGGCCATAAAATGGATGCACAGTTAATTGAGTATATAAAAGTACAGTCATTCCTTACTGGTGATATCGGTGCTGAAATCAGAATTCCCTCGACTACATTAAATTATACTGGAGGGAAAATTACTTGCTCTGCAAATTTATCAATACACAACAATGATACTTTCTTATTTAAAGTCAACATTAAAAAAGGCGAACAACGTCACGACAAATTTCGGCAATTGGATAAAATATTAACTACAGGAATAGATTTCCACTTTCATTCACCGCCTATTAAAATTGTCAACATAGCCATATTAAGAATTGCTTATCTTTTGCTGTTTCAAAAATTTGGACATCTAATTAGTTTCAATAGCAACTATAATGCAATAAGAAAACAAATACTCTTCACGGACTTAGATGTACTTCAATCGTATGGAATTTTAAAATTAGAAGCAATGCGAAAAATTCAGACATCTGAAGGAATATATATTGACAGAAAACTAAATTGCTTTATTGTAAATTTTGATTTAAAGATTAGAGACAAAATACAAAAAGTGCTAGTATTTATCCCATCGCCATTCACGGATGCTGAGACCTTCTACAAGAAGTTCGCTTCTCAAACAAAAGTTACATTCTCCTTAAGTGAAAAATTTACAGAGGACAATTTTCTTACCGATCCCCTAAAAGTTTTTTCGTGGCTTAAAAGCTTCAGAAAATAGAATTAGCGAAACCTTGCATTACAAAAAACGTTAGACGGGACTAAAGACACGAAGAGCGACTATTTACGCAAATTTACAATCATTACAGTCGAACAATATTATTCTGAGTCGACAATTTTACTGGATTTACTTTAAGTTGCAAAAGTTACATAATGATACTAAATCCCATTCCAAGGGGAAGTGGATAGGTTAACATTTTGCATGCAATGTGTTGGTAATAATTTCCGCTTACTTCCTCCTCGTGCGGAATTATACTTAACGCAGATTTATGCTAAAAATAGTAATAATCGCATTAATCGTATTGATTTCTAGGATTAAGAGAATCCGAATCAAGTTTAAAAAATGAATGGATTGAAAGGGCTTCTACGAAAGAAGCCCTTTCTCTTTATAGTACATGCGAAGACAAGTAAAATAATATTTACTTCTTAGTCGATACAATCAACTCCCTTGCATCAACATCAAGAACCTTTGCAACTGCAACAAGAGTTTCTAATGAAGGTTGCATATCATTTGTACACCAACGAGAAACGGTGGAAGGATCAATCTCTAATTGTTCTGCTAACCATTTATTAGTTCTCTTCTTCTCAACAAGCACAAGCTTAATTCTGTTGATCTCTTTTTTTGGCATGGATATAATCTAAAGTAACTCAACTACCAGCCAAAACTACGTACTGATAGCCAGACAATTAAATGATTTAAAACGAACTAAACATGACTATAAACGAAATACTTATTTCGTATTTAATCATTTTTATGTAGTATTGAATCATAAAAATTAAGTCATGATTCAAAAATATACCAATCAGTTAATCTTATCTCTCATCAAAGACGACCTCATCAGCAACAAACTCATCAACGGGTTAAATACACTTGGGCTTGGTGCTGGCGATTATCACTTGCACCTGAGCGAAACCATTCTCAACCTCATCGGCCTCGATACAGAGAATGATGCCATCCTCAACCTATATTACAACCTCACCCGGCAAAGTGAAACCATCGACTTAACCAACATCACGCAACGTGAAAAACAACTAACCCAACTCGCCACAGAAATATATAGCGAGCTTTTAAAACAAAAACAATAGGCTATAAAATAAAATCGTTACCATTCGTTTATTTATTATTTATAGTTTAGCAGCCCAATGCGCATAGTCCTTTTATTCACACTCCTGTTTTTTGTCCATGTTTTACTGCACGCACAAACCCTCACGGGCAAAGTAGTAAAGATAGCCGATGGCGACACGTTCACGATTCTATTAAACAACCACCAGAAAAAACGAATCCGTCTGCACGGTGTAGACTGCCCCGAAAAAGGACAAGACTTCGGCAACGTAGCAAAAGAGTATATATCCAACCTCATCGCAGGTAAATCCGTAACGATACTAACTACCAAGAAAGATCGCTATGGCCGCACGGTTGCCATCGTAAAAGTAGACACCACCAACGTAAACGAATCGCTATTGCGCGCAGGTCTGGCGTGGCACTATAAACAATACGACAACACGCAACACTGGGCCGAGCTTGAGCATCAGGCAAAAAGTCACCACCGCAAAATATGGTCGATGCAAAACCCAACACCACCGTGGCAATGGCGCAAGCAGAAGAAGGCAAGCAAGAATAGTTAAACTATATTTCCATTCGTTGATTGCGTCTCAGAACATCAGAGTCCCGGAGACCGGTGACGCTGATGGGGTTAATATATAGTCGCAGCAAAATCCTAATGCCCACATGACAATGGCGTAAGCAGAAGAGGTTAGCAAGAATAGTTAGCCTATATTTCCATTTGATGATTGCGTCTCAGAACATCAGAGTCCCGGAGGCCGGTGACTCTGATGGGGATTAATAATGGCACATGCACGAGGAGAGTGACGGCTTGGACCAAAAAGTTTTTGTACTTTGGCATTGCTAGCCATAATCGTAACCCCATAAAAATTGAAACTCTATGCGATACTTTTTTTGTCTATTAATTTTCCTAAGCTTCAATCTAATTCTGCATTCACAAATTTTGTTATATCAGGGAAACAACGAAGCTTTAAATTTATTAGACTTAACTGCTAATCAAACACAAAAACTTTCGGGGGATGCGTTTGGTAAACTCGTAGGATATGATTTAAAAGACGATAGTTTAGTATGCTATTTCCAAATCCGAGGAAAGTTGATAACCCAAAAATTCAAAAGTCATGTATTTAAAAAGATCAGTTCCTATCCTATCTTAATGAAACCTGAGTTTGAAGAAAAACATATAGCGACTCGCCAATTCTTTTTTTCTGAATATGAACTCAATGTAAATGGCAACTGGGTAAGACTTTATAAAAACAATAAAATAGCCTGGAGTACAGATAAAAATCTAAGTGAAAGGAATGCTGATAGCTCCCGAATTGACTATCTATATGGCTTCTGCCACCCACAAATTTCGCCAACCTTGGACAAGATTCTATTAGAAGGTATGGATACTAGAATGTTCGTTGGTGGAAATAATAGAATTTACGAATTTGATATGCAAACAGGAGATAAATCTTTAATTGCAAAAGGAAAAAATGCCTCATATTCCTTAAACGGGAAGTACATTCTATATCAAGATAATAAGTTAGACACTTACTATCTTCTTGATAAATTGACAAAGAAAAAGTTAGACAATTTAAATGGAGCAATAGCAGCTTTCTGGTTATATCACTGAGCAAACCGCTTACAACACCCCGGAGAATGACGGCCGACTTTAAACCGAATTCTTCCGACAGTTTTATAAACGTGGACTCGTTCACGCCAACAAAATAGTAACGGTCGACTTGAGACAAGTCAACGACAACGTAACTGTATCCGTAGGTTCTTAACGTGTGTGCTAGTAAATTTCGGTAGCAACGTGGGACAAAGATTTAGGTACTTACACGCATACGTCTTATAGCTAAACGTTGTGCGCAATTGTGGCTGGACAGAGAATCCATATGAAATCAGAATTAACAAAGAACGAAATACAAGCGACTCTTGATGCAATCGACAGATTTAGACCAAATGATCCTGGGTTAGAAAAGACTTATGAAGTCGAATTCGTTATTGCTCATGCCGACTCTTCGACACAGAATTCAATCGATTCTTTTTTGAATCAGAATGAAATAACTTTCAAAAATTTAAAAACGAGCGGCTCGGATATATTGGTGATCATCGACATGAAGCTCGACAAAGACAAGATGTTAGCGATTGAATCATCGTTAACGTATTTCGCTAACAAGCACGGTTTCAAGTATGACGGATGGGGAGCTTTCGAGTAGACCACAACAGCGCACAACGATGTATATAAATCATGGCGGTAGAATTTGTGATTTGTGACAGTTTGGACCAATTGACCGGAGACAATCAAGTTGTTGTATTAAGTGTAGGGTAAGAGAACTACCGACAACAATGTATATAAATCAAGCCGGCAGAGTTGATTATTAATTATTAATTTGGATTGCCGGCATGCTTCTGAGGACAAGTGCCGAAAAATAATTACGATTAACAATAGAGAATGAAACGACTGATTATCTCGACAGCATTTACGCTGACAATCATAATTCTCTATCAGTTTATTGATATCAATTTATTTGCAATAGACTTACCTCGCAGGGTTAGCGCTGAACTATTTAAAAGCCTAAGGACTGATCCGGGAGTGGAAACCGAAATCGTACTATTGGACATTGAGTATATTGACTTGGATACAGTGAAGACTTACATTGAGCTATTGGAGTCATTCGAGCCAAAGTCGATTGGAGTTAATCTTTGCAATATTGAGGACACCAGTGAAATTCTTAACAAGTATCTTAGTGAAAGTAAAAATATAATTACGTGCGACTGTGACAAAAATTCAAATAAAAGAACAAGCGGAATTCTGACTCCTAAAAATGAAATAACTCATTTTAAAACAGACAAAAACTCCTATTTTGAATTACAACTTTCCGACAATTTAAATGGACTTAAGGAAAGAGGAAACAATAAAGAAAGAATCAATTTCAGGGGAACAGACAGATATTTCCGTGCACCGCTGAGCGAGATTGAAAATATAGTCCCAGAAGTTCTCAAGGATAAAACTATTCTTATAGGGTTTCTACGGGACAGCTTAGTTACACCGATGAATTATTGGTATGGCAGACCTGGAGACAATATAGGTGACATGTCTGACGCTCAGATTTCAGCTAACATAATTTCAACTATAAACAGAAATGAATTTATTAATGAAGTTAATCCACTGTTTCGTGTGTTAATTATCTTGGCAGCAGGTCTTTTATGCACTGTACTAATCAGGCTCGTTCGAACAAAGTACAACGTTGTTAATTTTCTTCTCGGGCTGGTAATTCTGATTGTTCTTAACGGACTAAGTTCCTACATAATAGTCTTTGCCTTTTCGGAAAACTATTACCTTGAACTTAACGAGGTGACTGTCGTTTTGATAATTTCAGCTATAGTTTCAATCTACTGGAATACAAAGAGCAGACAAGGCACCAGCCTACAACAAAGTCTATAGTCATTTGCCTTTAATGTTTATTTTTGGTAAGGCAACGCCTTATAGCCAACGTTGGCGGTAAGTTTTGCCCACAAATTCAACAGACTATAAATGGGACTATTTTTACCGCCCCATCAGAGTCACCGGCCCTCCGGGACTCTGATGCTTCGTGACGCACACGCCACATCTAAAAATCCCTTTTTCGCTTAGCTGTACCGTCATTTCGGACTGATCCGGTATACTTTTTTATTTACTATAATAAAAACATCGCTATGCCACAAACAACAAAAAACTCCCGAATCATTCACGCCACGATAGAGAAAGTATTCGAAGCATTCTCGAACGCAAAAGCGTTGGAAGCCTGGCTGGCGCCCAACGATATGGTTGGTAAAGTACACAACTTCAACTTCCGTGCGGGTGGCGGATATACCATGTCGTTGTTTTACCCCGAGAGCGAAGTAAACGTTAAAGGGAAGACAGCCGGCAAGGAGGACAAATTCTCATCACGCTATATAGAGATTATACCGAACAAGAAAATTGTTGAGGCCGTAAATTTTGAAACAAACGAGGCTGACTTTGCTGGTGAAATGATTATGGAAGTAACGTTTGCCTTGCACCAGGACGGAACAGAAGTAACGTTCCATTTTAAAAATATACCCCGCGGCATCAAGCCCGAAGACAATGAAGCCGGAACTATATCTACGCTTGAAAAACTGGCCGCTTTTGTTGAGTAGTCCCTGTCGGCTACAACGAATTTCTATTACTGCTTTTCCTATTCATCCATCCTCCATCAGAGTAGCCAGATTAGATTACCGCTCCCATCAGAGTCACCGGCCTCTGATGGGGTTAATATATAGTCGTTGCAAAAAACCAACGCCCCATGGCAATGGTGCAAACAGAAGAAAGTATACAAGAATAGTTAAACTATATTTCCATTCGTTGATTACGTCTCAGAGGCATCAGAGTCCCGGAGACCGGTGACTCTGATGGGGTAATATATAGTCGCTGCAGATCCAACGCCATGGCAAACGGTATAAGCTTTCGTCTTAATCAATTCGGCTGTATCTTTTTGCTACAGACCAGGCTTGTCCAACATTAAACTACTCCGATCTTAACGAATCGACCGGATTTGCACTGGCAGATTTAAACGATCTATATCCCACTGTAAGGAAAGCTATTAAGAATGTAGCACTCAATCCGGTAAGGAAAACCACAGGACCCAGTTGAATGCGATATGCAAATTCCTGAAGAACTGTGTGCATCATGAAGCCTGCTGCTGGTGCAGCGATGAGAAATGCGATCAGCAACAGTTTTACAAATTCCTTTGAGAATAACAGCATAATACTTTGCACTGACGCACCCAGCACTTTTCTGAGACCGATCTCTTTTGTTTTACGATTGGCCATAAAAGTTACTAGTCCGAATAATCCCAGACACCCAATGAAGACTGCGATGAATGAAAAAATAGTCAGTAGTGTCGACATCTTTCGTTCTCCACGGTATAAATTATAAATCTGTTCGTCAAGAAAATTGTAACTGAATATATACTCCGGGTATATTTGTGACCACTTCGCCTGTATAGCAAGGAGCGTTTCTTCAATATCCGTTGGTTTTAATTTGATAGAGAGTTTCCGAAAATCATTGATGTTTGTAAATAGAATAACCGGCTCGATCGGTTTTTCCAGGCTTGTTGTATTAAAATCTTTTACTACACCTTTCACCGTAAGATGCTGTCCGGAAAGCTCTATCTCCTTTCCGACAATTTCATCAATGTTATCAAAGCCAGCAATTTTTGCTAATCTCTCATTTACCATAAGCCCGTTGATTGTGTCGGAATCCAAAAGGCCCTGGCCTGCGATAACCTCTACGCCAAAAACTTCCAAATAGTCACCGTCTATCTGTTTAATCTGAGTCTTGAAATCTTCTTCATTACCTACGATTTTGAAATCTGTGCCGGTTACACTATTAGCGCTTGGAGGTGTAGCATTCAATGTAGCCTTTTCAACACCAGGCAATGCAAGGATCTCATTTTTTAACGCACGCATTTTACCTGGGTCATTGCTGCCGTCTGCGACCGGAATGGGAACTGTTATGATCGCGTCCTTATTAAACCCTATATCCTGACTCAGTATGAAATTCATTTGTTCTGCAATTACGATGGTGCTGATAATGAAGAACTGCGAAATGAAAAATTGCAATACCACGAGTCCTTTGCGAAAATTTGTACCAGATAAAGGTGTGCCGCTGACTTGATTTTTCAACGCCATCACAGGCCTAAGGGATGATACTGCAATGGCCGGGTACAATCCTGACAACAATGAAACTATAACAGTAATAAAAATTAGAAATCCCCAAAGTGTGATGTCTGTAACAACGTCGAGCGAAAGTGACAGCTCAAGAAACGGATTCAGAAATCCAAGCGCCAGTTGAGCAATTGAGATAGCGAGAAACACTGCCGCTATAGTAACGAGCGATGTTTCGAGCAGATATTTTATAATCAACTCTGCGCGTGAGCTTCCCAGCGCCTTGCGTATACCGACTTCTTTGGTTCGCTTGATTACTTCCGCTGTAGTAAGGTTGATAAAATTAATACAGGCTGTAATCAGAAGAAATATACCTATGACCGTGAAGGCAATGCTTGCTGCTTGAGGCATCCTCTTGTTATAGTTGCCGAACCTCATATCGAAATGTATTTCGGCGAGGGGTTGAATTAAAAAATTTGAGCCCGCACTGCCATTATCTCCTATACCTATATATTTTTTTGCGAAGGCCGACATTCGTTGATCAACCTTGTCGATAAGTTCACCCTCTTTTAACAGAAAGTAACAGTTATCTGAATCTGAGATACCGCCCCATCCGCCTTTCTCCATTGACTTTTCAATAGTGGTATAAGAGAGCATGAGTTCAAAAGGGAAGTCTGTAGTGGGAGGAAAATCTTCCATTACCGCAGAAATTTTAAAATCATTGTTGTCATACCTGAGGATCTCACCAACTACATCTTCCTTGCCGAAATATTTAATGGCCCATCGTCTGGAAATAATTGCATTATTCGGTTCATCCAACCCTTTGTCGCTTGAACCGATTAGTATAGACCGATCGAAGATTCTAAAAAATGAAGATTGTGTGAACACAACACCTGTTGGTTCTTCATATTTTTTTAATTGTCCATTACGCTGCACTACGCTCACCATGCTGCCTCTTCTATAAGATGTGAAAGCCACTTCTTCAGCTTCAGGGAAGTCGTTCCGGAAAGCATCGGACAATATAGGTGGAACACCTTGCGTAAAAGTATCACCGTTGTTTCCTTTCGATTCCGTTACTATACGATAAATGCGGTCGAACTTCGAGTGGTAGTGATCATACGAATTTCCGTTTCGAACAATAAGAAAAAGAATAATGCTTCCAGCTATACCAAGGGTTAAACCCGCGATGTTAAGGAGAGTACTGGTTCTCTCTCTTAATAAATTCCGCAGTGCGGCTGTGATATAATTTCTGAACATAGACGAAGATTAAGCGGTGGTCATCCGTCCTTTGCAATTATTGCGCCACCAGTAAGACGCGGTTGAAACCCAGATTTCTTCCCTGAGTACGTTCGAATTCGTATAAATTTGTTCGCTATCGGAAATAAGCATGCTATACACTACAGCCTATCAGAGTCATCGGTCTCCGGCGGAAGCTGGTAACTCTGACGGGGATTCTTACCACCCCATCAGAGTCACCGGTCTCCGGGACTCTGATGTATACGAGCCTTACAAAATTTCACCGGTTCAATTTGTATTAGCAGTTTAAACCCTCTATTTTACAAATCTATACCGTTATCAAAATGTTACACACGCTACAAACAGAATTACATGAAGTATATTTCTGTACCGTTACTTGTTATAATTGGCTGCCTTTATTCGAAGAAGCTGATGCGTACGCCAGTGTTTATAGATGGTTTAATAATTTGAAGCACGATGGCTGCTTACTGCTAGGTTACGTTATCATGCCCAATCACTTTCATGTTTTACTTTTTCCTACTCATAGTGGTACATCGCTAAGTAAAATTATAGGCAATGGCAAACGGTTTATGGCATACTCTATCGTAAGTGGGTTGAAGAAACAAGGCAAAACTGCTATGTTGGAAATACTGGCTAAAGGCGTTGAACGTGCAGAGCAGTTGAAGGGCAAGAACCATCAGGTATTCAAATTATCTTTTGATGCGCGTAAATGTTATGATGAAAAGATGATCGAACAAAAATTGGAATATATACATCATAATCCTGTTCGCAATAAATGGAATCTGGCAAATGACTTTACAGAGTATCAACACTCCAGTGCGCGGTACTATGAGTTAGGTGAGGTTGGAGATATAGCGATTTGTCATTATAAGTCGGTTAACGGTTAGGTTTCCATTCGGCGGTTCCGTCTCGGAGCATCAGAGTTCCGGAAGCCGGTGACTCTGATGGGGATTAATATATAGTCGTTGTAAAATCCAACGTCATCACGGCAATGGGCGTAAGTAGAAGAAGGCAAGGCGAGAATAGTTAAACTATATTTTCCATTCGTTGATTGCGTCTCAGAGCATCAGAGTCCCGGAGACCGGTGACTCTGATGGGGTTCAAGATTGATATCAAAAGCAGCAACTATAGTATAAATCAAAAGGGTGAAATTATAGCGAACTCTATCAAGCCGTAATACTGCCATATTACTTATACCCCTTCAACCGAGATCGGAGATCATTATAGATCGGATTAGAATTCATCTTTAAAGCTTCTGATAGCTTTTCTAGATGTTCGGTCCGTATGCTTTTATCTGCGATTTGAAACGGAAGTGACAGAAGATCGTGCGAAGTCTTATTGTTATAGTTAGCGATAGCAAAATACAACAAGTGGCACGATACATCTGGTTTTGCAAGTATAGCCTTTTTAATATACTGTTGAAGGAACGGAGAGAAAGCAGGATGCGGAAATTCTGCAATAGCAAAAAAAGTACAACTAGCGTTTCTGTCACGGTGAAGATGATCAGAGCTTTTCCAATTCATAATCAAATCTATATCCTGCTCCCTGCGAAACTTGGCAAGGGTAATAATACCTTGCCCCGAAACCTCAGCTTCCATCACAATTTCCCTTATCTTATTGTAAAACTTTCCGGCATTTGCAGCACGGTACATAGCGAAATGTCGTGCGCTTAATTTATTTGGGGCAAATATAACAATGCTATCAAGCTTGCCCCTTTGTATAGAGTCACGAGCGAAAAAGCATTTCCTTCGATATACCTCTACAAAATAATCGCCTACATACGCCTTCATAGGCAAACAACTCCCGGGAAAAGAATGGACCACCGCGGTATCCTGCATATGTTCTTGAATAATAGAAAGAGCGTCTCCTTCATATTCATCAACCAACACATGAAACGCACGACATCTTATTATGGGTTTATCATGATACGTTAGCGCCAAAAGCTTTTGTGCCGACATCCTCTCGCTCAAAGAGCATAATTGCGAATCAATTTCCAGCCAGATTTGAGTAAGCCGGCCTGTTGTGTCAGTTTTCACAACATCATAGGCAGTGATACTTTTAAGGATCAAATTTTCTTCAGCTGATAGTCCCAAAAAATCTTTATCAAACTGCGCCCAGGCAGGCAGCGATAGAAAATAAAGCAATATGATTCCGTATAGTCTCATCAGGTCTTACCAAATATAGTATTTCCCGATAGCAAAATATAAACTTCATCTCCGCTCCATTTGAGCTACAACAAACTCCATTTTGGCTACACCATTTGGCCGGGGTACTTCGACTTTTGTTGTATAAAAGTTTAATTAAAACAATCATGAAAACAATTTTCATCACAGGAGCCTCTACAGGCCTGGGAAAAGCAGTAGCAAAATTATTTGCATCACACGGCTGGAATGTAATCGCGACTATGCGTAAACCAGAAAACGAAAAAGAATTGAATGGTATAGCCAACGTTACCGTGTTGCCGCTGGATGTCACGAACCTTGAGCAGATCAAAGACACCACGCAAAAGGCTATAGCATCCGGTAACATTGATATTGTGTTTAACAACGCAGGCTATGGATTGATAGGTCCGCTCGAAGCTATATCGGATGAGCAGCTGGTACGGCAGCTCAATACAAACCTGCTGGGTGTTATACGCGTTACGCAAGCATTTATACCATACTTCCGCGAAAAACAAAGCGGCTTGTTTATCAATACTACCTCCATGGGTGGCTTGCTTACATTTCCGTTCAGCTCGGTATACCATGCTACCAAATGGGCATTGGAGGGTTGGGCTGAAAGTATGGCGTTCGAGTTGAACAAGATTGGTATAGGTATAAAAACCGTTTCGCCTGGCGGTATCAAAACAGATTTTCTAAACCGCTCCATCGAAATGCCATCGCACCCTGCATACGACCAACGGGTTGCTAAACTAATGGGCGCTATACATGAAGATACCTTTAGCACGGCAGAGCAAATTGCCGAGGTGGTATATGAAGCGGCTACCGATGGAAAAGATATATTGCGCTATGTAGCCGGTGAGGATGCAAAAACACTCTATGCGCAACGACTGCAGGTTGGCGATGAGAAGTTCAGAAAACAAATGGCTCAGATGTTTCTGGGCGACTAAATCAATTATCTTTATACTGTGAAGAAAGAAGAGAATCCTTATAAGTTCAATTCTATATCAGACTTACACCGGGTGCTGGGCTTAGCCAAGCCTTTGCATCCGCTGGTAAGCCTGGTAGACAATTCCACTATCTCTGTAGAAAAGCAAAACCTGCCGACATCTTTTTTACTCAACTTTTACAAGGTGTCGTATAAAAAAGGGTTGAACGGGAAAATTCGATACGGTCAGCACTACTATGATTTCGATGAGGGCGGCCTCGTGTTTACTTCGCCCAATCAATTGCTGGCAATAACAGATGATACCGAATACTTGGGATATACTTTACTGTTCCACCCTGACTTCATCCGGAATTATCCGTTGGGGAAAAGCATCCGGAACCTTGGCTTCTTTTCGTATGATGTTCATGAGGCTTTACATTTATCTGACAAAGAGCGCGTCATCGTCCTGAATATACTTCACAACATTGACGATGAGTTGAAATCATCGATTGATGAATATAGCCAGGATGTAATCATTACTCAAATTGAATTGCTGCTAAACTATAGCAATCGCTTTTACAAGCGTCAGTTCATTACGCGGAAGGCAGTGAACCACGATCTGCTCACGAAGCTCGACGATCTTCTGAACGATTATTTCAACAACGATACAGCCTCCGTAAAAGGATTACCTACCGTGCTATATTTAGCGGAAGAATTAAATGTATCGCCTCATTACCTGAGTGATATGCTACGTTCGTTAACCGGACAAAATGCGCAGCAGCACATTCACAATAAACTCATAGAGAAAGCAAAAGAAGTTCTCTCTACCAGTACCCTATCCGTTGCACAGGTCGCTTATCAGTTGGGGTTCGAGCACCCACAATCTTTCAATAAACTGTTCAAAAGAAAAACAAGTCAGTCGCCTTTAGAATATCGGCAGTCGTTTAATTGATGTTGCATATTTTTTCACGTGTTCCGATTTGTACAAGCCTTTGCCATTTGCCTGCGCTAAGTTTGGCGTTATATTCTTATCTTTAAAACCGGCATGACGTATCAGGAATATACACCAAGCGAGAATTTAAGAGCATTTGTAAAATGCTTTTACGTGTGTGAATACGATACAGATATAGTGTTCGAAGACAAAGCTTGTGCTACCGGGAACATGGAGATCATGTTCAACCTGGGCACTGGCTCCTTTCAAACCGGACGTGAAAATAGTTTTGATACAACGCCACGGGTAGAGCTCTGGGGCCAGATTATCAATCCGCTGAATTTTAAGTCGCTTGGGAAAAACAAGATGCTTGGAATTCGCTTTTATCCACACACTGCATCGCTGGTGCTAAACGATCGCATCGATATTTTTAACGACCAGGTTACGGACTTTACTGCATTGGGTGGCGCAGAAGTAAAGCAGCTTCACGAACAATTATTAAACGCGCCACATCTCAGCCAGCAACTTGCACTGCTTGAATCATTTTTATTAAAAAAGCTTCCTGCTTTTCAAAAGAAGAACACAATATTCCAGGTAGTCAACAATGTGATTGCAGAGATGAAAAGCGAAGACTTTTGTGACACCATAGAGGATGTTGCCTTCCGGTATGGAATAAGCTCTCGCTACCTTCAAAAATTATTTCTACACTATACCGGCCTCTCCCCCAAGCTATACTATAAAATAAATCGCTTTCAGAAGAGTCTTATACTCACGTCCAATAAAGAAGAATCACTTACATCCATCGCGTATCGTTCGGGATACTTCGATCAGTCTCACTTCGTAAGAGATTTCAAATTCTTTACAGGCCTCTCTCCTTCTGCCTTCGACATGAAAGACTCTACGGTTATTCTTGCCGGGAAGGGTTGATCTTGGTTGTTAAGTATTCTCCAGGAAAGTATAGCTATAAATTTAAAAGACGATCATGCTTTGAACGTTATATCCTCACATTTCATTCTCCATCATTCTTTAAGTTATATCAACAAAAAGGCTTGCCCCTTTCCAGGGGCAAGCCTTCTTGCTTAATCAGAGAGTAATCAGCTATTAGTTCTTCACAAGGCGCTGCTTCAGAACTTTACCATCAGCATTTACTGTGATAACATATATGCCGGAAGGAATTCTTTTCGTTGCGAAATCAAGTGTGATCGCAGATACATCCTGTTGCAGATCCTGCAGTACAGTATAGCCACTCATATCTTGTAACACCACTGAAACATTTTTGCTTTCTGAATCCAATGTCAGGTATAATTTATCTGTGAATGGATTCGGACTAGCTTGTACAGATGCTACAGTCTCTTCTGTTGTTTGTGCTTCTTCAGTGCTTTCGATACGTGCAGTAGCTGTAGTAGTCTGTGCGGTTAACGCTACAATCTCGATACCATTTACCTGCGGATTACCTACAGAGCGAACGAAGTCCAGATCAAGTGTACCATCGGTTACTGTAACTTCGAATTGCTTTTTCAGTGCGTTCATTCCTGCTTCTGCATATATATCGATGTTGCTAAGTTGACGAACACCTTCTGCATTAATGTGGAACACACGTGCACCAGCTTGTTTTACACCACCTGCATACGGAGTTTCAGCGAAGTATAAATTTACCTGGTATGTTCCGCTTTGCACAGGCAGGTTCCACTCCATCGTAGTACCACCATACGTAGGTGAGTAACGATTCGGACCGAATAAATTGTTTGGAGCACCTGTTGTGTTTGTGCCTGTCCAGCCCGAGCTACCCGATGTATAGTTAGCACTTGCAGCATCCAGGTATTGTGATTTAGCAGCTTGTGTATCGGATGTCCAGTTAATCGGACTTGCAGTTACAGCAGTACCACCAGCGTTGATTCTAAATATAGGCGTAGCCGTTACTACCGGAGGTTTCACCGTTGCACTGTTAACCGTTACTACTACATCATCGTATGCAGATGCACCAGCATTGTCGCTCACAGTAAGTCTGAAAGTATAGGTACCAGCAACCAGTGCAGAAGCCGACAGTGTAGCGGTTGTTGTACCTGCTAACGTAGCTGCAGGACCACTTTGTTTTGTCCAGGTATAGGAAGCAATTGTTCCGTCTGAATCGCTCGCTGTTCCCGTAACAGAAGTCGTAGCCGTAGGAAGTGTTATCGCTTTATCAGCACCTGCGCTTACAGTGGGTATACTGTTCGTTGCTGTCTGCATTTCAAATGCACCTATATCATAGGTACCTCCGGAAGGTCTGCTCTTATTATCATAATCGAATGTTACATTATAAGAAGATGCAGATACGCCTTTGTTCAAAGCTGGAGACGTAGTAAGCAGATGATAATCGTTCGCTGTCGCGTTCACAAATTTTGCATCAACCAGGTTAGCGCTATAGTAATTGTTAAGCTCCTCAATTTTGACGCTAGTCATTGTCTTATTCAGATATACACCAGTGCCCGGCTTGATCACGATGTTATTGATGAAGTGATTCAGGGTTACACGTTCAGCAGCGATCTTCAATCCGTCACCGCCGGGAGTAATAATCGTGTTGTTCACGAAAGAGAAACCTGAACCAAGTGTACCGCTTGTTGTTGCATCATCGCAATATATACCGTTACTACCTGCGCCGATGATGATGTTATTATAGAGTACGTTATCACCTTTACCTTGTATAATTATACCATTTCCAGGTCCGTTTTTAATTATATTGTTATACATCACACCACCGGTACCAAGTCCGATCTGAATTCCATTGTTCTGATAGTTCGCAAAAGGATCTTGTCCGAAAAGTTCAACATCGTTACCGTAGATCGCACAACCCGATGAAGCAGCACCTACCTGAATTGCTTCCGCTCCGGTACGCTTTATTATATTCTTATATACTTTACATCCGATAATATCATGTGGATAAAGTGTAGTTCCGCTGCAAGATGTATTACCAGTCCAGCCATTGTAAAATGAGTTACCGATATACATACCTTCACCTTTCACATCGTGCACGTAGTTTTCGTGTATCGATACATTATACATTGTAAAGACACCACGGTTTGCAGTAAGATCACAACGTGGATCTGTTTTAGCCATGATACCAGAGAAACCTGATCCGGCAACTTCCACGTGATCAACTTCTACATCTGAACTTAGATCTGATACAACAACAGCGTTGGAGCCATCCTTTGTTATCTTCACGCGTATACCATATGTAAGGCTTGCGTCACCAGTACCGGTTACTTTGAAGTAACGGCTGGCAGAAAACCACATACCATAACTTTTATCAGAGTTCTCAACGTTTACCAATCCACCACAGTTCTTAATAATAATAGGCTGTGTTGCACTACCCTGAAAATTTGAGAAACGTAATACGCTTCTGTTACCAGCTTGTATACAAACAACATCACCGGGATTAATACCTAAAGCTTTACCATCTACATTTGTTTCAGTCAGCCCCACTGTATACTTACAGTTACAGCTTTGTGCCCATGAAAAATTTACCAACAGATAAGCAGCCACTACTAAGACAATTTTCAACTTCGCATTTACTCTCATGATTTTGACATTTATATTCTTTAAGTATTAAGCAGCACCTTGCTGACATAAAGATTTGATGTCTCAAAAGTATAGCGATGGGAAATTTTTTTTACGTTCTATACACTTGTCGCCTTACATGCGATAGACCACTATCCAGATTATACCGTAAATGACAAATATGAGTGCAGTACTTACAAATGGGTGTGGATTCATACTCATGTGGATTTCATGTGGCTGCAATGCATCAAATGATAGGACATCGTGCATTTCTTAAGTAGAGTAAAGGGTGAGAATAAAACATGCACCGATGAGTAAACTTAAACACCAGACAAACTGCACCATTTTTTTCAACGATATAACAGTAACTGTTATCACTTTCATGCGAATCAACAGAATATCGCTTTTCGCTTTGAATTTCTTACACCGGCTCTTTTCACGAAGTGTGGAGTAACTTTAGCATATCATTAACCATCATATGCAGAAAAGTGGATACAATCGACACGATTATGCGAATATCATTACAACCTCGATGACAGTAATTACATAAATTAAATCATGAGTCACTATAATTATCGCATTACAACACGCCCCTATATTTAAAATATACCATTGATATCCCTTACAAATACGTAAATCAACTAAGAGAATGCCTTATCAGGATATAGATAACGAAGTTGTTTCAGGATTCTCCTTACCTGAACACATTCTTAATTTTACGTAAGGGCTTTATATAAATTTCACAGCTATATAAATGCATCCGGCACTACATTCTACAGTGTATAGAGCATTTATTACGTTCAATCACATCATCATTACATAAGACGACAAGTTTACCAGTTGAATTAAAATAGTGTGCGTGAATATAGGAATGTCTCATATGCTACACTATATTAATAGTAGTAGTGTGATTACCATGTAGCACAGCATTCGTCTATGAATACGAATGCTTTTCATGGACTCTCCTTAATAGATGCTGACATAATATATAGAATGATTCACCGCAAGACTTCACGCCGGTATATATTTAGTTGATTCTGCAAAGAGACCACACATTATATACCTAAGTGAACGTTTAAACACACAAGAGCAGCAATCCGAACTACAGTCTACTGTACAAATACAGCGACCACCGCAACAAGCAGAATTCCAAATAACTTTCTCTGCGTAATCAGCAGCAACAAGAATCTCTTTGTATATTAGAATGTAAGACCGTTATTATTAACCCAAGTTATATGTCGATCCTCTCAAAATTCACAAGGGTGGCATTACTACCCATATTTTTTATCATCACTAGTCTTTCCGCACAAACACCAGGGTTAATTGTTAAACCGGCAGTTGCTGGAAAATCTGTGCTTGATCCGAATTTGGACAACTATGTTTCAACAGACAATGAAGGATTCGTTGACAATGACGAGCAGGAAAGTGAAATACCGTATGTGGCTATCATTCTTCCCAATGCAGAACCCACAGGCGATCTCGCAACAGGACCTTCCTGTGGATTTACTGATATGGTAGATGATGCCTCATTCTACAGTTCTGCATATACATATTTATCCGGAGCTAATTGGCTTTTCAGATTTCGTCTCGGCAACTATGCCACAAACTCCAAGGGATATAGCATTCTGCTTGATACGGATGGTTTATTCGGTAACAGCGGTTCATTGAAAGACCCGAATTATGTTACCGGCAACCCCGGATTTGAAATTGAAATTATACTCATCACAAATATAGGCATCCGGCTAAATGACGTAAACGGCACTACAACTCCCACTGTAAAAACAACTTTGTCGTATGATGACTATAGTCAAAAGTCAGTGGCATATACAACGAACTGCAGTAACCCCGATTACTTCTACGACTTCTATATACCTATATCTGTCATCACTACGCATTTCCCTTCCTTTAATGCATCTACTACGGTTCGCATGGTAGCCAATACCGTCATCAGTACACAATCAGTTTTACAGACGGGCCCCAGCGATATCGCAGGGGTAAATGATGCTTCGTATGCAGGGAACTTTGGTAACGCATGGACATCCGTGATCAATGCGTCATTACCAACATCACCATCAAATTTTAACAGTGGCCTTCCTCCTGTGCGATCTGCTACGCCTGTCGTAAATAGTCCGCTATCGGTTGGTGCAACATCCGTGAGTGGAACATCATCCGAAGCGAACGGTACTGTTATCAATGTATATGTGAATGGTATATCTGTGGGTACTACTACTGTCTCATCCGGTACATGGACGCTCTCGGGAATTCCGGCTTTAACACTCAGTGCTGCTGTGAAAGCCACGGCAACAGCAACTTCTAAATCTGTCAGCTATGATTCGAATTCTGTTACCGTGGGTGCAACCTGTAGTTTAGTACCATCCATTACTTGCAGTTCTAACAAAGGTATAGGAGGAAGTGGGCCTACAGGAGCTGCTACCGGAACTATCATTACCATCTATGGACCCAATGCTCCCGGCACTATATTGACAACTACAACGACAAGTGCTACCAATACTTTCCTATATAACTGTGCTGGAGGAACTACCAATTGTACAGGGGGTGGACCCAACTGTATAGCATCGGGTATATTTTGGGTTACGGCACAAGAAAGCGGCAAGTGTGAATCTCCAAAAACAACAACTATTTGCATTGGTACTACCGGAACAACAAGTACACCGGTTATTAGCACAAACCCAATCCTTCAAACAACAACTTCTCTCACCGGCACTGCAACAGCAGGAAATACAGTCTTACTATATATTAACGGAAATCTCCAATCGAGCACCACTGCTACCGGAGGCAACTGGTCGTTTTCAGGACTTAGCTTAACATTGGGACAAGTCATTACAGTATATGCATTACAGTCTGGACAATGCATTTCTGCTCTCGCTACACGAGACGTTACCGAAACGTCAACAGCTCCAATAGTAAGGAGTCCTATTATCACAGGCGCTACCAGCGTATCGGGTACTTCTATAGAAGCAACCGGCACAACGATAACCCTATACAAAAATGGAACTTCAGTAGGCACTACAACTGTGGATGCAAATGGAAATTGGACTATTAGTGGTTTAGTTGCATTGGTCGGAGGCAATCTTATAAAAGCTACAGCAACAGCAACCGGAGAATCGGCAAGTGCTTTTTCAAATGAAGTAACCGTGCTATCGCGTTCTACAGCCCCTACAATAACAGGTAGCTATACCGAAGGAGCAACCGTTGTATCGGGTACATCTTCAGCTGCAACAGGAACAGTTATTAATGTTTACTTAGATGGAGTATTTTTAGGCACAACGGTTACGCTCGCTGACGGAACATGGACGCTTTCCGGTATAGGAAGTACCGATCTATACGCGGGTGGCATACTTACGGCCACGGCCGTTGAAAGTGGCAAGACAGAAAGCCTGGCATCTGCTTCCGTCACTGTAGCTTGTACGAATCCATCGGGATCCCTGGGAGTTAATGCAGTGTCCGCCAGTACTTGCATCAATACAAAAGCTGCCATACAAGTAGTATCGTCTCAAAGCAGCGTAATATATACTTTACGAAATGTATCAAACACCACCGATGTCGGATCTTCTGTAATGGGCACAGGTGGTACTATTACACTCCCCTCCTTTCGAATTACAACAAGCCAGACGTTTGTAGTGAAGGCCGTAAAAATACCTAACACGTCCTGTAATACTCCATTGTCAACAACAGCATCCATCACAGTAACACAGCCCTCCAATACCAGCGGTGTAGCTTCCGGAGATTATTTCTGGACAGGATCCTCTGCCAATAACTATTGGACGGATGATGCAAACTGGGTGCAATGGGATGGCACGAGTTTTCAAACTATAGCAACAGCCCCTACTGCTACCAACAACGTTGTAATTAAACCGATGGAAACCTGCATTGCCAATCAACCGACTGTTGTAACCGCGTCAAGTGCCACTATACCTGCGATGGCAAAAAACTTAACGATAGCATCCGGTGCTACATTATCGTTGGAAAACACAGTTTCCGAAAGGGCCATTACATTGTCTGGTAACTGGAGTAATTTCGGAACACTGATTCCAAACAGTGGCACTATAAAGTTCAATGGAGGCACTACACAAACTATTAGTAACGCGAGTGGTTCTGAAACATTCAGCTCCATTATCGTTGAGGGCACAAATACAGTTTTGCAACCCTTAGTAGACGTCACATTGAATTCAACAGGTGTTTTAAATCTGAATGCCGGTGCGCTTAATTTGAATGGACACAAAGTCACGATATCGAATCCCAGTTCTTCAGCCATTGTGCGAACTACACCGGGTTGCATTATCTCCGAAAGTCAAAATGCCGCTGGTGAATTACGATGGACTATCGGAAGCAATACATCCACGAACTATATATTCCCGATGGGAACGGCCTCAAAAGTATATATACCGGTAACTATAAATCTGGCTTCCGGAAATATAGGTACGTTGGGTGTCAATACAATATTTGCAACACAAAGCTCATCATCGATGTGGCCTACCGGCTCTGAGGCTGTCACATCGGTGGCAACACCTGCCCAGGCGATCAGAAGGTATTGGCATTTTTCAAGCACGCAAGCAGCAGGCACTTACAATGCCACCGTTACCTTCAGTTTCGCGAATACAGAAGACCCAACGGCGACTATACTGGACGTTTCTGCCAATGGAATAAAGATGCAACGCTGGAATGGCACCTCGGCATGGAACGATGTACTGAGTGGCCAGACCTTTTCCAATACATCGCCCGTACGCACCGTCACCGTACCCGGTATAACACAATTCAGTTGGTGGTCAGGTGGCAACACCGGACAAAGTCCGCTACCCATCCAGCTGCTATATTTCACAGGGTATAGTCACGAGGAGCAAAGCATTCTCGAATGGGCTACAGCCAGCGAGACAAACAATGATTTTTTTTCCATTGAAAGATCAAAAGATGGAATCAACTATGAGTCTGTTGGAGCTATACCTGGTGGAGGCAACAGCACTTCGCGAAAAAATTATTCATTCACAGATGAAAAACCTTTCCCGGGATTGAATTACTACAGGTTAAAGCAAACGGACTTTGACCGGAAGTATACTTATTCAAAAGTTATACCGATAGACATTAACCGCAATCCATTCTTCAACTTTATACTCTTCCCTAATCCAACGCTTGGCGAAAAGCCGGCATTTTATATCGCCGCCGATAAGCAGCAAAAAATTACCGTAAGCTTGTACGACAGCTTCGGTATTCTGCGATTCTTTACGGCATTGGAAATAACGGTCGATAAAAATAATTACTCATTAGAGACTTCTGATTTCCAAACTATTCCGAATGGTATATACTTCTTAAAAGCCAGCAATGGCGATAAAGTAGTAACGCAGACGGTAGTGATCAACTAGCATTGTAGTGGCCTGGGGGAATTGAGACTCTCTATTGAATTACCTGGTCTTACCACCACACTGACTATCCATTCGCATTATTCATAGAAAAGTTCATAGTAATAATTATTATGTTTACTTTTCAAAAAAAAAGAGTTTCATGATTTCAATTGTGATCCCCGTTTATATGGGTAAAGACTCTTTGGTTGAATTGTACCAGCGGTTACGTGATACAATAGAAAATAAATTAGCCGAAGATTTCGAGATCTTATTTGTCAATGATCAATGTCCGCAAAATTCGTGGGAGTTAATTTCAAAAATTGCACAGAGTGATAATCGGGTAAAGGGGATTAATCTTTCCAGGAACTTTGGGCAGCATTATGCCATTAGTGCCGGTCTTGAATCCTGTAAAGGTGAATGGGTTGTAGTGATGGATTGTGATCTTCAGGATCAGCCCGAAGAGATTGTAAAATTATTTGAGAAGACGAAAGAAAATTACCAGATCATCTTTGCTAAACGTGAAGCGCGGAAAGACACTTTCTTCAAACGGATATCCTCAAAAGTATTTTATTCTCTGTTCGGCTATCTAACCGAGACAAAGCAAGATAGTTCCATTGCAAACTTTGGTATATATCATCGGAAGGCTATCGATGCGGTTGTAAATATGAAAGACCAGATCCGTTATTTTCCAGCCATGATACAATGGGTTGGTTTTTCGAAGACCTCCATTATGGTTGAGCATAGCGAACGAAAACATGGGGAGACCAGCTACTCCTGGAATAAACTGATCAAGCTAGCATTAAACACGATCATCTCATTTTCTGATAAGCCACTTCGGCTAACCATAAAGTTAGGTCTTGTAATTTCGCTCATATCATCTTTATTGGGAATCTATACGCTGATCCGATATATAGCAGGAAGCATAGAGGTCGTTGGGTATACCAGCCTGATATTATCAATATGGTTTCTTTGCGGCCTGATCATTATGATTCTCGGTATGCTTGGACTCTACCTTGGAAAAGCATTTGAAAAGGTGAAGGACAGGCCTATATTTATCGTTAAAGACACGATCAACATTTAAAATGGTTACGCTACTGCTCATGTCGTATAAGGGGTTTGCCGTATTGAAACATCTTATCGAAAAACGTCAAAGTGCTATCATTGATTCGGTCATTATAGGTGAAGACAAAGCCGTGCAGAACGATTACTCCGATGCCATCGCGAAGCTTTGCACAGACAACAATCTCAAATTTTTCAACAGAAAAGATATATATACCATTACCAGTCCATACTGCTTTGTGATTTCCTGGCGATGGATGATACAAGCAGATCATGCAGAAATAATAGTACTTCACGATTCGCTTCTTCCAAAATACAGAGGCTTTGCCCCGCTTGTGAATCAACTGATTCAGGGAGAAAAAGAAATCGGTGTTACAGCCATTCAGGCATCTGATGAATACGATAAAGGACCCATGCTGCTGCAAAAATCAGCGCCTGTGCAGTATCCATTAAAAATAAAAGAAGCAATCGAAATTGCATCTGGTTTATATATACAGATTGCCGAAGATTTTTTTCAGATGCTCCTGGACAATACGAAATTTACCTATACGGATCAAAATGAAGCGCAGGCAACCTATAGCTTATGGCGAGATGATGAAGATTACAAAATCGACTGGAGTCAGGATGCAGCAAGTATAGTCCGGTTTATTGATGCAGTCGGATATCCATACATGGGCGCATCCGCTTTTCTGGGTCACGAGAAAATCCGCATAGAAGACGCTGAAGAATATCGTGATGTAACCATTGTAAACAGAGATGCGGGAAAGATTATTTTTATGGAAGATGGTAAACCTATAGTTGTTTGCGGCTCTGGGCTTATCAAATTAAAAGAGGCGCGATACGACAATAGCCAAATCAGTATCTTTCCACTTCAGAAATTCAGGATCAGGTTCAAATGAAGATTCCCTTTAACAAACCAGCTTTCGTTGGCAACGAACTTGAATATATTCAGGAGGCTATACGAATCGGACAAATATCAGGGAACGGTTTCTTTACCAAGAAATGTCAGCAGTTCTTTGAAGAAAAATTCTCAAGAAAATGTCTCCTTACTACATCTTGTACGGATGCCCTTGAGATGTGCGCCATTCTTCTCGATATACAGCCCGGTGACGAAGTAATTATTCCTTCCTATACATTTGTTTCAACGGCGAATGCTTTTGTATTGCGCGGAGCACGAATCATATTTGCAGACAGCCAGGCAAACCATCCCAACCTGGATGCTGAATCCATTGAATGTCTTATTACGGCCCGGACACGTGCCATTGTTGTTGTACACTATGCGGGCATTGCCTGTGATATGGACAAGATCATGAGCCTCGCACAACGCTATAATTTATTTGTAGTAGAAGATGCTGCGCAAGCGATAGATAGTTATTATAAGGGAAAACATTTAGGCACTATAGGGCACCTTGCGGCATTTTCATTTCATGAAACCAAAAATATAATTTCAGGTGAAGGAGGACTACTCGTGATCAACGATGAACGCTTTCAAAAAAGAGCTGAAATTATTTGGGAAAAGGGTACAAACCGCACTGCGTTTTTTAAAGGTGAAGTAAACAAATATGGCTGGGTAGATATTGGCAGTTCTTTTTTACCGTCCGATTTGATTGCAGCTTTTTTATATGCCCAACTAGAAAAACTAGAAGTAATCCAGTCTAAGCGAAAATCTATCTGGAATATTTATAACGAAGGATTAATACCGCTGCAACGCAAAGGATATTTTGAACTACCGTTTATCCCCGATTTTGCAACAAACAATGCACATATGTTTTTTCTGGTTTGTCGTGATGGAGAAACGCGTGACAAGCTGATAGCACATCTAAAAAAATCAGATATCCTTTCGGTTTTTCATTACCAGTCACTTCATCAATCTCCATACTATAGCAATCTTCATGATGGAAGACCTTTACCCTGGAGTGACTATTTCAGCAGTCGCTTACTTCGACTGCCTTTTTATTATGAGCTATCGATGGAAACGCAAAAATGGATCATCGATCTGATCCATGCTTTCTTTATACCGGAAAAAGAATAGATATATACAAACCATATACCCACAGTATTGCGCTTAGTAGTCCATTTTAAGAATCAGTATGAACCTCAAGTTGCATCTTCCGGATATTAAAAAGTATAGACTTCATCTATTCGTCTTTATTCTGGTGATCAAGCTATTTCAAACGGGCTATTTCATTTACCTCACCAAGTGCAGCAATCCTGAAATAGAAATTGGAGATATAACCTTTGCTTCCGGTGACACCTTTTCATACACGGGAGCAATGGAGAATTACAACCAAACAGGGTCCTATTATTTTTACAATGGCAAAGAAAATGTATATGCAGGGCGCCTCCCGCATTACTCAATTCCCTATTTGTTGTTCCGGCAATTTGCAAGCCAGCCGTTGGCGTATGATTTACTGGCAATCTTCCAGCTTCTGATTGAATGCATCGCAACCTATTACCTGATCAGACTATTTTTGAATATCACCAACAGCAATATCTTTTCATATATACTTCTAGGTATTTGTCTGTTGGCATCCAACGCCACCGTTTTTTCAATCTATGCATCTCCGGAAAGCTTAAGTTGTTCATTGCTGATTTTCACTCTGTATCACTACCATAAATTCCTTAAAGAGCCAACAAACACAAATTTGTTCATAACAGGAATATTTATTGGACTCCTCGTAACATTAAAGGCATACTTCGTAATTCTTTTCATTCCAATTGGTATTCAATTCTTACAGGAAATAAAAGATATACAATGGATTACTCTGCGCAGGATTATAGCAAAAACACTTATAATTTCGACTCCGCTCATTATACTCCTTAGCCCCTGGACAATCCGAAACTATACCCTCTATAAAAGATTGATTCCGCTGCAAATTAATTCAACCGCAGGGTATAATTACACGAATGCAGAGCTGGCCTTCCGAAGGTTTGTAACAGCCTGGGGAGGCGATTTCATTCACTGGGAAAAGACCAGTGCAGGATGTTACTTCATTCCGAATCCGGAGATACCTTGCGAATTCAAGATGCCCGCATACGCATATACAAGCAAATACAGTCAGACAGATATTGACTCACTCCGCGCTAAATTTATACGCTTACAAAAACACTATACAGAACCGCTAGACAAAGAAGTGACTGCAACCTTTGATCGATTTACACGGGAGTATAAAAATGAAAAACCGTTTCAATCCCATATCATTGCACCAAACAGACTTATCTCTGAATTTCTCGTCCATAGTGGATCTTATTACCTGCCCATTCATTCTGCAAATCCTTGCTTTCATCCATTACAGCTTTCAATCAAATTAAGTCAAAGTCTCCTCTACTGGATGAGTTTAATAATCGGTATTCCCGGAATAATTCTATTATCCGCCAGAAACAAAAACTATCTTTTTGCCTTCACACCCATATCCCTGATCATACTATTTCCCATCATTTTTCACTTTACAGAAGCACGATATTTCCGAACTGTAGAACCTGTTCTATATACAGGAGCATCTTATCTTTTGCTTGAAGTTTACAAGCGCTTTTTTAAAGTGACTGCATGACCAAATGGCTACTGTATCAGTATATTTGTTACTTTAACATAGCAATGGATGTTTCCTGGAAAGGCAAATTACATTATCATATATACTTGATTAGTAGAATGCGAAAAGCAATAAATTCTGTAGAGCAGTTCCTCATCGCTAAACACTTACTTTACTGGACGGTAATCATTGTGCCGGTATCCGTAATTATTGGGTTGCTGGTGGCGTTGTTTCTCTGGCTTTTGGAGTTGGCTACTGAAACACGTTGGGCAAATATGTGGCTTATCTTTCTGCTTCCACTCGCGGGTATACTGATCACTTTCCTTTATAAAGCTCTCGGAAAAAATTCAGACGCAGGTAACAATCTTGTTATGGACGAAATTCACAAGCCCGGTGGCGGCATCCCGGCACGCATGACTCCACTGATACTTTTCACAACGGTGATCACGCATCTTTTTGGAGGATCAGCCGGACGCGAAGGAACCGCAGTACAGATGGGCGGGAGTATATCTTCTTTATTCGCAAAATCGTATAAATTAAAACAAGAAGACAGGCGCATATTACTCATGGGCGGTATGGCCGCAGGCTTTGGTGCCGTATTCGGAACACCAGTCACCGGTGCTATATTTGCGTTAGAAGTTTTAGCGATTGGCAGAATAAAATACGATGCGCTCATCCCGTGTCTGATTGCCAGTGTTGTTGCAGATGTTACTTGCTCAGCATGCGGTATATTACATACGCAGTATAGTATCAATTTTATTAGTTCAAATGAGCATCTTATACCCTTCATCCCGATAGACGTTCTACTCCTTCTAAAAGTAATTATAGCCGGGGTTTTATTTGGCTTTACAGGATTTCTGTTTGCTGAACTTACGCGCTTTATCAAAGATAAAAGCAATTTATACTTTACACGTAAATGGCTAATCCCGGTAACAGGCGCTATATTGGTGGTAGGCATCAGTTACCTGATTGGATCGTTCGATTATCTCGGACTTGGCGTTACCAATCCACACAAAGATGGCGTAAGTATAGTCTCTGCATTTTCACCGGGAGGCGCAATGTATTTCAGTTGGTTCTTTAAATTGGTACTTACGGCTATTACACTGGGCATGGGGTTTAAAGGTGGTGAAGTCACTCCTTTATTTTTTATTGGCGCGACTCTAGGCAATACGTTGGCTGTGCTTACAGGCTCACCTGTTGATTTGTTTGCAGGGCTAGGTTTCATAGCGGTATTCGCTGCTGCTACCAATACTCCACTGGCTTGCACCATGATGGGTATAGAATTATTCGGAACGGAACATACGCTATACTTTGCCATCGCGTGCTTCACCGCATATTACTTCAGCGGAAATTCAGGAATCTATGGATCACAACGTGTCGCTGTAAATAAATTCCATATCACCAACAATGAAGAATTAACGATTAAACAAACAAAGGAAAAAAGAAAGCAGCAAGATTCCTGAATCAAAACGCACATACCGAACGATATCGGAATATAGTATATAGCATGATCTATAGTTCTAAAATCTGAATCCGGCATTTACTCCGGTTACAACCTGAAACGAACGGATAGCATCCTGATTCAGGTATCCTTTTATAGACGTCTCTACATATACACCACCCAGAAAAACATCAATGGTAATTCTCTCGGCTATTACCCATTGGATGCCTCCATGTATACCACCACCAAGCTGATTGATGCGGGCACCATACCCCTGGCTATTATCGTATACTTTATAGTCAGAATATATCATAAAAAGCTCCGCATAGTATCCTGCAGGTGGCTCGCGTTTTTTTGTCAGATAGTATCGCAAGGCGGGTTGAATGGATGTACCCTTGAAATCAAACTCCTCGTAAGAGAAAACAGCATACTCTGCAGTAACAACCAAGCTTCGCGGTGCGACTCGTGCAAGCCTTTCGAACGTGACATTATAATACCCTACTAAAACCCCAAGCACATCACTCTTTATTACATTTCGTCTACGGTTCAGGAGCAGGCTATCCGCGCGCAAGCGCTCTTTATACTTATCATACCGGTCATCTCTGTCCTGGGCATAAACTGGGGTTGAATAACATCCGGCAAACAGCAGCACTGCAAAGCATGTTGTGCGCAATACTATAGCAACGGTATGCCTTTTAAAAACAGGTACAGTGAGGCGGGTAGTCATGATGCAATATAGCGGTTAATTTATACATGACTAAACCGTGAGATGAAGAGTTTAATTGACGAGACAACGGCTTCTAAAAATGGCTCCGTTTTACAGAAAAGAGGAGCCATAAACTCAATCTTTAGACATTTTTTAAAGCGATAATCCCGATATGCTACGCTAATAAGATTCCAGGAAGCAAAAAATCGGAAGTCTGACAAAAATCATGTTTTCAGGTGACCTATCTCAAAAGATAAGGCTGTTAATAAAAATACATTTGATCTATCATTCTAACAATAAGGTTCGGCATTGCTGATATACTATATACCGATCCCTGACAAATTAACGCACCCTAAAAAGATACCTATATGAAAAAGATTCTTGTTCCATGCGACTTCTCAGTGACAGCTGTTAATGCATTTCGCTTTGCGCTCGATACTGCTGCCCGATCAAAAGGCAGTGTTTACTTACTTCACGTCATAGAACTCCCGGTACTGCATGATAGTCTCATTATGCCGGTACTAAATTTCGAACAACAACTACTGACTGAACTGAAAGAGAAGGCAGAAGCAAGACTCGAAAAAGTAATCACAAAATATAATAAAGAAGGTCTGGATGTTGTCACCAAAATAGAGTTCGGAGTGCCCTCAAAGGTCATTCAAAATTATGTACGTGAGCAGTCTATCGACATCATCATTATGGGCTCGCATGGAGCGAGTGGTATAAAAGAATTTTTTATTGGGTCAAACGCAGAAAAAGTAGTTCGTCATGCAACCGTACCCGTTCTGGTTTTAAAAGACTACTTCAAAGGACCGATCACCAACATCGTATTCCCGCATACGCTGGATCTTGAAAATCAGGATGACCTCGTTACAAAAGTAAAAGCCTTACAAAGCTTCTTCAAAGCGAAGCTTCATGTAGTATGGATAAATACTCCGCTAAACTTTGCACCGGATTCATTGAATATGGATCGCCTGATCACATTCGCGAAAACGTATACTCTAAAAGACTATACACTGAACATCTATAATCATACAAACCTGGAGCAAGGGATTATCGAGTTCAGTAATACGGTAAAGGGAAATCTGATTGCCATGGGTACACATGGACGTACCGGTATAGATCATCTGATACTTGGAAGTTTAACAGAGACGGTGGTAAACCATACAAAGAAACTGGTGTGGTCATATGTAATGAACGAAGAACTTGTTGAAGCATAATAATGGTTGCCGAAGTAAACCGTGAAGTAAGTATAGACGTTACCTGTTTTCACTGTGGGCAGACATGTGAAGAAACACTATATCTTGACGAAAAAGCATTTTGCTGCTATGGATGCAAAACGGTATATGAAATTCTAAACAGCAACAATCTATGCCAGTATTATGACCTGGACAAAAATCCGGGTGTACAACTTAATAATAAAAGTGATGAAACGTATGGCTTTCTTAACGAGAAAGACATCCGGAAAAAATTACTGGATTTTGATTCTGATACTTTCGCCAAGGTAACTTTTTTTGTTCCGGCCATACACTGCGTCTCGTGTATCTGGCTATTGGAAAACTTACATAAAATCAATGCTGGTATACTTCGATCAGAAGTTCATTTCACAAAAAAAACAGTTACAGCAGAATTCAACCCGCAGCTGGTTACTCTCGGAACTATAGCTCAGCTGCTTGCATCCATTGGTTATATACCCAAGATCACGCTTGAAGATCACGCCGATGCAAAGCCCAAGAATGATCGGTCATTGGTACTCAAGCTATCCATTGCCGGTTTTTGTTTTGGGAACGTCATGCTCTTCAGTTTTCCTGAATACCTCGGCATCAACCATTCTGAAAAAGAGCTTATGAGAATTTTCTCATGGCTTAATCTCGCTTTGGCTATACCCGTATTTTTCTATAGCGGCTTTGATTATCTACGTTCTGCATTTAAAAGTTTTCAGCAGAAACAAATCAATATAGATGTACCGATCGCGGCCGGACTAATTGCCCTGTTCGTAAGAAGTAGCTACGATATAATTACAGCAACCGGGGCTGGCTATCTTGATTCTTTTACAGGCCTTGTTTTCTTTTTACTGATCGGCCGGTGGTTTCAAAACAAAACGTATGAAAGCCTCGCGTTCGATCGCGACTTCACCGCTTACTTTCCCTTGGCAGTAAACCGAATGGAAAATGGTGAATGGAAACCTGTTGTGATCTATAAATTAAGAAGAGGAGATCAGATCAAAATCCGGAATATGGAAATTATACCGGCAGATAGTATACTGTTGGAAGAATCAGCCTATATAGATTATAGCTTTGTAACGGGTGAATCGCGGCCGGTAAAAGCTACACAAGGCGAACTGGTATATGCCGGCGGACGTTTGATCGGAACACCGGTTACGCTTATAGTCGAAAAGCAAACATCACAAAGCCACCTCACCAGCTTGTGGAATCACGATGCCTTTAAAAAGACAGAAGAAAGTAAATATCAAAAAATCATTGATCGTGCTGCACGCAAGTTCACATGGATCGTTTTAGGTATTGCACTTCTCACCGCTATATATTGGCAAATTACAAATCCATCGGCTATGTGGCTTGTGCTGACTTCCGTGTTGATGGTGGCATGTCCTTGCGCATTGGCATTGGCCGCTCCTTTTACACTGGGCAGCATGTTGCGGGTACTTGGAAGGAAACAACTCTACTTAAAAAACGCAGACGTCATTGAACGTATGGCAACCATCGATGCTGTTGTGTTTGACAAAACAGGAACCGTAACGCATGGTAATGATCCGGATGTTTCCTTCATGGGAGAATTACCGCAAGAAGATTTCAGCAGGATAAAATTACTGACCAGTTATTCCACACACCCGCTGAGCATAATTATCACAAAGTATATAAAAGGTATATCAAACGAGTCGGTTGAAAATTTTAAAGAGATTCCAGGAAAAGGTATTCAAGGCACTATAGCTGGGCGCGAATTCAGAATCGGGTCAGCGCTCTTTACAGGATTTCACTATACAGTCGAGCAGGAGGCATCGCATGTTGTTGTTTCCATAGATGACGAAGTAAAGGGATACTTCACACTAAAAACATCCGTGCGAAAAAACATGAAGGGCATGCTGCAGCGCCTGGGGCGCAAGTGTGTAGCCGTTTTATCGGGTGATCATGACACTGACAAAAACCAGATGAGACAATTGTTCCCGCCATCAACACAACTTCTTTTTAATCAAAGTCCACAAGACAAACTAAACTATATACTTGATCTTCAGCGGCAGGGTAAAAAGGTAATGATGATTGGCGATGGTTTGAATGATGCCGGTGCACTAAAGCAAAGTGACGTTGGTATAGCGGTTACCGATGACACCGGAGTATTTACTCCTGCCTGCGATGGAATTCTATACGGAGATCAAATTATGCTCCTGACAAGGATCCTGCGTTTCGCGAAGTCATCTTCTGCTATATTGAAAAGCGGATTTGCTATATCATTTTTTTACAACGCCATCGCACTCACGTTTGCTGTTACCGGACATTTAACTCCGCTTGTTGCCGCGATCATTATGCCGATCAGCAGCATCAGTGTGGTAGGATTCAGTACACTCGCCGTAAAGTTCACTGCGGCGCGTATTAAACTTTAAAGCTATGGGCATCATCACACTTTTAATTACCATCAGCGTTACCATCGCGATATTATTTCTTGGTGTTTTTTATTGGAATATGAAAAGCGGCCAATATGATGACACGTATACCCCTTCCGTGAGAATGCTGTTCGATGACAAGCCGGGATCAGCCGAGACTAAAAAATCAGAATCAAAAAAGTCTGACAAAAATCAGGTTTCGGTTTGATGGCGATCATACCAGATGCTTTCCGGTTTCTGGTACTTTGAAACATGACTTCGCAACCATCACAAGCAGCACTACTAAGAAAGTATGACGTTCCTACGCCGCGCTATACCAGCTATCCTACCGTTCCATATTGGAATATTGACAGTTTTACGAACGAGAAATGGATCAGAGCGGTTAGGAAAACGTTCGAAGAAACGAATGACACCAACGGAATAAGTATATATATACATTTGCCGTTCTGCGAAAGCTTATGCACGTATTGTGCGTGTTCTACACGAATCACAAAAAATCACAACATCGAAGTTCCCTATATACAGGCCTTATTAAAGGAATGGAGTTTTTATAGAAATATTTTCGGGAAGCGTCCCCTCGTACGTGAATTACATTTAGGGGGTGGTACACCTACTTTTTTTAGCCCACAAAATTTACGCTGGCTCATTACCTATATACTGGAAGAGGTGGAGCTGCATCATGATTTCGAATTAAGTTTTGAAGGTCATCCCAACAACACTACACGGGAGCATCTTCAGACGTTGTTTGATCTGGGGGCTACGCGTGTAAGCTTTGGCGTACAAGACCTCGATGAAAAAGTACAGCAAACTATACATCGGATTCAGCCTTTTGAAAATTTGCAGCAAGTAACGATGCAGGCAAGAGAAATAGGATATGAATCCGTTAGCTTTGATTTGATCTATGGCCTCCCCTTTCAAACACCGTTTACAGTTTCCGATACAATTGAAAAAGTACTCACGCTGAAACCCGATCGCGTTTCATTCTATAGCTATGCGCATGTACCATGGCTCAAACCAGGACAGCGTGGTTATGAAACCGCAGACTTGCCTTCGAGTTCACTCAAACGACATCTCTATGAAATCGGGAGACACTTACTTCGAAAAGCGAATTATGCAGATATAGGTATGGATCATTTTGCACTCCGTCATGATGCTTTATTTAAAGCACATGTAGCTGGAAAACTGCATCGTAACTTTATGGGATATACTGTAACCAACACCGACTTGTTGATTGGTCTGGGTGCTTCCGCGATCAGTGATGCAAAATACGCTTACGCACAAAACGAGAAAAAAGCTGAAGAGTATCTCGGTGCGATTCATCATAGCGGCTCCGCGATTCTCAAAGGACATATTCATTCAGACGAAGATCTACTGCTAAAGCAATGCATCCTTCAAATCAGTTGCCAGGGCGAGCTTAGTCCGGAACTTCTTATGCAAGTGATCAATGCCCGCATGCTGGATGCACTTATGGAAATGGAGAAAGAAGGTATACTATATTTATACGAAGCGGGAGGTCTGAAAGTAACAACCGCTGGCGAACCATTCATCCGGAATATCTGCAGAGTGTTCGATTCCTATATGCACGAAACCCAAAGTGACCGCGAGATTTTTAGCAAAGCTATATAGGATAACAATTACAACTCATCTCTAAAAGATAAATCACAAAGAAGGTCTTCACCATGTGAAGACCTTTTCCCTTTTTTCACCTGGTAAAAAAGTTTGCGTAGCCATTACGTTGTTTGCTCTTATTTACAACGAATCCATCCTGACAAAAATCAGGTTATGCAATAACAACCGTCATCAGCACGATGATCTTCTCCCTCTACTTTTATTGCCAGAATATTTGTGATAAAACTCTGAGCAACGTATGGAAGTAGAAAAATTCAGTTACGATAACAAGATCGTAAAAGCCTTCATGATCGCTACGGTCGTGTTCGGATTAGTAGGGATGCTGGTTGGTCTTACTGCGGCCATTCAGTTGGTATATCCAATTTTTAATTTTGATACGCAGTATACTACCTTCGGACGAATTCGTCCGCTGCATACCAACGCCATCATATTTGCCTTCGTAGGCAACGCGATGTTTGCAGGTATATATTATTCACTACAACGTCTGCTCAAGTCGCGGATGTTCAGTGACAAGCTTAGCTGGATTCATTTCTGGGGCTGGCAACTTATCATTCTTGCTGCTGCGATTACATTACCGTTAGGGTTTACTACTTCCAAAGAATATGCAGAGCTTGAATGGCCAATTGATATAGCCATCACCATTATCTGGGTTGTATTCGGCTGGAATATGATCGGTACCATTATCAAGCGAAGAGAGCGACACATGTATGTAGCCATCTGGTTTTACATCGCCACATTCGTAACGGTAGCCGTACTGCACGTTGTCAACTCATTCGAAATGCCGGTAACATTTTTCAAAAGCTATTCCTGGTATGCCGGAGTGCAGGATGCCCTTGTACAATGGTGGTATGGTCATAATGCAGTTGCATTCTTTTTGACAACACCATTTCTGGGTTTGATGTACTACTTTCTACCAAAGGCTGCTAACCGCCCGGTATATTCCTATCGCTTGTCGATCATTCACTTTTGGTCGTTGATCTTTATCTATATATGGGCAGGGCCACACCATTTACTATATACATCGCTTCCGGATTGGGCACAGTCGCTGGGTACTGTTTTCTCGATCATGCTGATCGCTCCATCCTGGGGTGGTATGCTAAATGGTTTGATGACGCTTCGTGGTGCTTGGGACCGCGTTCGTGAAGATGCTGTGTTGAAATTCATGGTTGTAGCCGTTACTGCATACGGTATGGCTACATTGGAAGGCCCGCTGCTTTCTCTCAAGAATGTAAATGCTATAGCCCACTTCACAGATTGGATTGTAGCGCACGTTCACGTGGGCGGCCTTGGATGGAACGGTTTCATGACGTTTGCTATCCTATACTGGATCACACCACGCATGTGGAACACAAAGCTATATTCCGCCAAGCTTGCCAACCTTCACTTCTGGCTTGGAACGTTGGGCATTATATTCTATGCGTTGCCCATGTATGTATCCGGTGTTGTTCAAAGCTTAATGTGGAAAGAATTCAATGCGGAAGGATTCCTGGTATATAAAAACTTCCTGGAGACAACAGTCCAGATCTTACCGTTGCATGCCCTGCGTGCTGTAGGCGGTGGCCTATACCTGATTGGCGCGATCATCATGACGTATAACCTGATCAAAACTGCATATGCCGGAAGCTTCATCGCGAATGAAGAAGCAGAAGCTGCACCGCTTGCAAAGGTATATATTCAAAAAACTGGAGGTTGGCATCATCGCGTATTGGAACACAAACCCGTTCTATTTACAATACTTACAGTAATAGCAATTCTACTCGGTGGTGTTATCGAAATGGTACCAACGTTCCTGATCAAATCAAATATACCTACCATCAGCAGCGTGAAACCCTATAGTCCGTTGGAGTTACACGGCCGTGATATATATATCCGTGAAGGATGTGTAAACTGCCACACACAAATGGTTCGTCCTTTCCGTTCGGAGACAGAACGCTATGGCGAATACTCCAAGGCTGGTGAATTCGTATACGACCATCCATTCCTCTGGGGATCAAAACGTACTGGTCCGGATCTTCACCGCATTAGCGGTAAATATTCCAACAGCTGGCACTACAATCACATGCTTGCTCCTGATGCTGTATCAACGGGTTCGATCATGCCAGCATACCCGTGGCTGTTTGAGCAGACGATTGACAAAGGTGAAACACGTGGCAAAATAAATGCGCTCAGAAAAATCGGAGTTCCCTATGAAGAAGGATATGAGCAAGAAGCGAACACCGATCTTGAGAAGCAGGCTGGAGAAATAACCGCCACATTAAAAGCTGACGGTATAGAAGTGGCAGACGATGCTGAGATCATTGCCCTTATCGCATACTTGCAGCGACTCGGAAAAGATATTAAAGCAGAGAAAACTGCACAGACTGAAAATCAGTAAGATGTATACCTATTAGTGAAGACGTAGTATCACCTAGATGCTACATCATTCCACGAAAGTATGTATCCAACAAAATAATAAACCTTAATGCCATGTATAAAAACGTTCTTCAAAGTATAGAGAACATCGCGATCTGGCCGATAATCTCTTTCGTTATATTCTTCGTATTCTTTCTCTGCCTGCTGCTCTGGGTATTTACTACTGATAAGAAATTTATTGATAAGATGAAGTCTATGCCCATGGATGATTCCTCCCTGAAAGAAGAAAATTTAAATATTAAACTGTAAGACCATGAGAAGAGCTGCATTATTAATTCTATCCATGATCTATACCTTGGGTGCTTTCGCGCAGGACACAGCGCAAGCGCAAGCAACTTTTTGGGATGATCCTGTAAATCATCCTATGCTTCCAGTATATCTGCTTGTTTTCTTCATCCTGGTGGTAATCACTTTGGTGGGCATCGTGGCGCTATACCTGGTACAGGTTATCAACATGCTTGTCGTTGAGGCGGATAAAGCAAGGGCTTTAAGACTTGGAGTTCCCTATATACCGAAGCCAACCCTGTGGAGCAAGCTGGTGCAACAGCTAAACGCGTCCGTACCGGTAGAAGAAGAAAAAGACATAGAACTCGACCACAACTATGATGGCATAAAAGAATTGGACAATCATTTACCACCGTGGTGGAAATGGCTTTTCTATGGCACGATTGCATACGCCATTGTATATATTGTGGTGTTCCACTTTTCGGATACGCTTCCGCTTCAAGAGAAAGAGTATCAACAAGAACTCGCGCTTGCTGAGGAGCAAGCCCGGAAATTGAAAGCATCTCAACCACAGGAAGAAATAGATGAAAGTACATTAGTCTTCAGCAATGACCAGGCGCTTATCGAAAAAGGGAAAGCGGTTTTCAATGGCAACAACTGTGGCGCTTGTCACAGGAATGATGGCGGTGGAAATACTATAGGACCAAACCTCACCGATCTATACTGGCTGCATGGTGGCGATGTGAAACAAGTCTTTCATACCATTAGAAACGGAGTGGTTGAAAAAGGAATGCCAGCGTGGGGTAAATCCATGAGTCCACAGGATGTACGCAACGTCACCTTCTTCGTAATGAGCCTGCAAGGCACTAACCCTGCAAATGGGAAAGGTCCGCAGGGAGATCTTTTCAAACCGGCAACTGTAGAATTGGACAGTACAACTACTATTGTAGCAGACAGCGTAAAAGCTCAGGCTTCGTTATGAAATAACGTAACGCTGAAAGCGAAAGTTAAAAGCCGACAATACATATATAGGAAAGTATAATGGAAGACAATGGAAGGCGAGATTAGAATGAATATCCGGGAAGAGCGGTTAGCTAACAGCGCTGCCGCATCGCTTCCTTCCGAAACGGAAGAAGAATTCCGGGACAGCATTGCAACGGTGGATGATAAGGGAAAAAGAATATGGATATATCCTAAGAAGCCTTCCGGGTCATATCACAACTGGCGTATAGCCGTTACCGTTGTGCTCTTGTCAATTTTGTTTGGCGGACCATTTTTAAAAATCAATGGACAGCCTTTTCTCCTGATGAATGTCTTCGAGCGGAAATTTGTTATTCTTGGACAAGCATTCTGGCCGCAGGATTTCTTCTTACTGGCCATTGTACTCATAACTTTCTTTGTCTTTATCATTCTGTTCACCGTTGTATTCGGTCGTGTGTGGTGCGGATGGATGTGTCCCCAAACGTTATTCATGGAAATGGTTTTCCGAAAAATTGAATACTTCATTGAAGGCGATGCCACTGCGCAGCGAAGGTTAGCGAAGGAACCCTGGAGCGCGGGCAAAATCTTCAAAAAGACCGCAAAGCATAGTATATTTCTTGCTATATCGTTATTGATAGCACATACCCTTATGGCTTACCTGATCGGGGCTGATAATACAATTAGCATTGTAAGTCACGCCCCTTCCGAAAATATAGCAGGGTTTATAGGGTTAATTGCCTTCACCGGGGTTTTCTATGGTATATATGCAAAGTTTCGCGAGCAGGCGTGCATTGCAGTTTGTCCTTACGGCAGATTACAGGGAGTTCTCCTGACAAAGGAATCCATCGTTGTTGCCTACGACTGGTTGCGAGGCGAACCACGCAGTCGCATAAAAAAGAATACGGAAGCAAAAGCAAACACGGGTGATTGCATCGATTGTAAACTTTGTGTTCATGTGTGTCCTACCGGTATAGATATACGCAACGGTACACAACTGGAATGTGTCAACTGTACAGCCTGTATAGATGCATGCGATGATGTTATGATTAAAATAGGAAAACCGAAAGGGCTTATCCGCTATGCTTCTTATAATTCCATTAAAGATGGTATATCCAAAATCATCACCGCAAGAGTTATCGGCTACTCCGGTGTACTGATGGCTTTGATGACCATTCTGAGCTTCGCCCTGATCACACGCTCGAATGTAGAGACCACCGTACTGAAAGTTCCCGGCACACTATACCAACGTGAACCGGGTTATATCACGAACCTGTACAATGTCGAGTTTGTGAATAAAACATTCAATGAAATGTCGCTCGAAATTAAAATTGAATCTCCTGCTACAGCACAAATCCACAAAGTGGATGGTAAAGCGATCATCATTCCGGCAGAAGGTTTTGTTAAAAGTATATACTTTGTGCGGATCCCCGAAAAGAATGTAACCAATGCTCGCACGGTTATAAGACTGGGTATTTATCACGATGGAAAAAAAATAGAAACGGTGAAGGCTAAATTTATAGGGCCCGTCAGTAAAGCATCAGACGCTAAAAGAAATTAATATTATGAACTTCGGGAAATGGATTGTAGTGGCTTTCGTATTGTTTGCGGCATTTATAGCAACGCTGGTTACCGTGTGTGTCCGCCAGGACATCAGTCTTGTATCGAAAGATTACTACGCTGAAGAACTCGATTACCAGGATCAAATCCAACGGCTCAACAACACAGCACAACTACAGGAGAGGCCAGTCATTAAAGTAGTAAACCATACGTTGCACATTGAATTCAATCAGTTCGACAAAATGGAAAATGGCAAGTTGAAATTATTCTGTCCATCGAATGCAAAAATGGATCGCGATTTTAAAGTATCATCTTCCCACCCGCAGGTACAGTCATTCAATCTCGATGCGCTACAAAAGGGAATGTATCGCGCCAAGCTATCGTGGGAAATGAACGGCAAAGAATTTTACCAGGAAGAAGTAATCTATATCTGACATGTTCATAACTGCTTTGGTCATGGGGTTTGCCGGAAGCCTGCACTGTGTAGGGATGTGTAGTCCATTGGCCATGGCTGTTAGTAATCTAAATCCTGCTGCAACGCTGAACCGTCTGGTATATAACCTCGGAAGAATATTAACCTATAGCATCTTGGGATTGCTCATAGGAAGCGCTGGCTGGGCATTACCGTTAACTGAATTCCAGAATCCACTTTCTATAGTACTGGGAGTATGCCTGCTTCTTTTTTCAGTGATGGGCGTGACCAATATACATATACCGGTCCTCACAAAAATCATTCAAAACTTAACGACTATCTTAAAAACTATCTTCGCGAGATTTCTACAATACAAAAATCACTTCTCCATTTTTATACTCGGAACACTAAATGGTCTCCTCCCCTGTGGATTAACTTTTCTTGCCCTCACGTATTGCTTAACATTGGGAAGCCCTATAACAAGTGTTTACTTTATGCTGCTCTTTGGTGTGGGTACATTACCTGCGATGCTTGGCCTTACAGCCTTGTTCCAATATTTCGTAAAGCGTTTCAATCTAAGCTTTAGAAAAGTAACAACAGCGATGCTTTTTCTCTCCGGATGTTTGTTGATCGCACGGGTTCTCTTTGTTCACGAAGGACACACAGTGCAACCCGCGCAACACGCAACCGAGATCACGATCTGTCGTTAATATAGCAGCCTTATTCAGCATGCTATATATACATTAACGCGCTACGTTCCAGCGAACAACTTTCTCCAGCTTGGTGGGATGTATAATTTTGATCTTGCCACTTTCAATTTCAATAATACCTTCTTCTTTAAAATCGGATAGCACACGGATTACAGATTCAGAAGCGGTGCCTACCATTTTAGCGAGATCTTCACGGGATATAGCGATAACCGACTTGGCATCTTGCAGCGAAGTGGATTTCAGCAAAGCTTCAGCAGTGCGTTGCCGTACAGAATTATAGGCGAGGTTCAGAAGTTGTCTTTCGCGCTCTGCAACTTTCTTGCAGAGTAAATTTATAAAGCTTGCTGAGACATCCGGGTGACTTTGCATCATGAGTATAAAATCATGTCGCGGTATAGCAACGAGTTCCGAATCAAGCAGTGCCACTGCAGATTCTTTATAGTTATCATTTTCGAGCACCGGCTCAAATCCGAAAAAGTCGTTTGCTTCATACAGGTTGGTAATAAATTCCTTTCCGTCAGGATGTGACTTAAACGTTTTAACATTACCCGATTTAATGAAATATACCTGCAGCGGCATATCGCCTTCCGAAAATATTTCAGCCTTCTTTTTAAAAAGCTTTACTTTTCTATCTTTACCAAGGTCCTTTATGTTAAGAACTTTTTGTGCGTCTTTAATAAAGTTATCTAATCCTTCAGGCGTTGCTTCATAATGCTTCTGTTGCATGGCGCTCTTGCGCAGCCTGGTTTCAATGGCGTTGAGAAGATCTGTATCGTCAAACGGTTTTGTGAGATAATCATCTGCGCCCAGGTTCATCCCTTTGCGGATGTCAGTCTTCTCCGTTTTCGCAGTGAGAAATATAAAAGGTATACTCGCTGTATCTTCCTTCTTGCTTAATATATGAAGAACACCGTAGCCATCCAGCTCCGGCATCATAATATCACAAATGATAAGATCAGGCTTTTCATGTTGTGCTAGCTCCACTCCAATTTTTCCATTCTCAGCTGTAACCACATCATAATTAGCAAGCGCTAATATTTCACTGGTGTTTTCCCTGATCTCAGGATTGTCCTCAATTAAAAGAATCTTCTTCATAAGTAATTTCTTAAAATATTAAATTGGAATCGTTACTGTAAATATACTTCCCTTACCATGTTCGCTGGCGAAAGATATAGTACCTTCCAGTAACTCTATATATCGTCTTACGATGTTTAGTCCAAGACCAGTGCCCTGCACGTTCCCGGCATTGCTTGCGCGGAAAAACCGATCGAACAAATGCTTCTGATCCTCTTCCGGAATTCCTATACCTCTATCGTGAATACTGAAAACAAAATTATTGTCAACATTCTCGAACTTCAATACGATTTCCTTACCTGCATCTGAATATTTACTCGCATTGGAGATCAGGTTAAAAAGTATATTTCGCAAAATGCGCGGATCAGAATAAATTTCATTCAAAGAAGTCTCATAGGCAATATCCAGTGTCTGACCGGGCTTTAACACCGGACTTAATTCTTCGTGAACACCGTCCACAAACTCCTTCAAGTGTATAGATTCTTTGTTTATATCAATGACACCTTCCTCGAGCTTACCCAATGATAAAAAGTCATTCAGAATAGAAGTAAGATGATTCACCGAAGACTTTATTCGCTGCACATGCTTATCAACTTTTTCTTTTTCACCACGATCGTTGTATTGATTAATCAAAGAAGCAGAACTCAACACGGTACTCAGGGGTGTCCGAAATTCATGCGATGCTATGGAGACGAACTTGGTTTTTAATTCATTCAGTTCCCGCTCTTTCTCCAGAGATTTACGTGCCTCTTCTTCCGCTTTCTTGCGCTCTGTTACTTCGTTCTCAAGTTCCTGTATAGTTTTGTGCAGGGCTTCTGTCCGCGACTGCACTTTCTTTTCGAGTTCCGCAGCATATACTATCAATTGTTCTTCACTTCGTTTGAGTGCGTCTTCAGCTTTCTTCCGTTGTGATATATCACTGATAAAAGCCATTACCAAAATCTTGCCCTGAACTTTGGTATAGCTCAAGCTGATTTCGATAGGCACTTCCAGTCCGTCTTTCTTCAAGCCGGTAAGATCTCTGCCAAAGCCCATTCTTCTGGGTTCGGGATGGGCGTTGAATCCTTTCCGAAAATTAATGTGTCTGCCACGGTATCGCTCAGGCAAAAGCTCTTCGAGCATCACATCCGTCAGTTCATTTTTGTCGTAGCCGAAAATAAGTTCAGCAACCGGATTGGCAATTACAATTTTCCCTCCTTCGTCCACCATCAAAATCCCTTCCGACATACTCTGGAAGATCTCCCGGAAGGCATCATTCGTCACAAGCGATATAGGTACATTCACGTCCATAAGTAGCAAATTTACTTCCTTAAATATCCTGATAAAAATCATACTTCCGATTGATCAAAATTCCGATTTTGCCTTTTAAATACATTTACGTTTGTATGGTGAAAGAGACTTCAAAGCCCAATGCAATGGCCAATACCATCTTATGTACCATCAATTTACCTGAATCTTCGAAGGAAGCGGTTCAGTGGGCAGTGACCATGGCGCAACAGCTCAAGGTTCACCTTACGATCTTATATACTTACCGGTTGATTCAATCACAATCCGGAGAAGTAGTGCAATTGAAAAAAAGAATTGAAGAAGATGCCTACAAACAATTTCTCGACATTGAGAAAGAGCTATTGATCGGTAGAGGGATCTCGTATGATTTCAGAACAGAGGTTGGTTTTATAGCCGATCGTATTGAAGACCATGCAAAGAAAAATAATCTTAACTTCCTGGTCATCGACAAAAATGTCAGTAGTCGCAGCAAAGAAACCTTCGAAGAATTAATGGAACATATACAGGTTCCAACACTCGTTGTACCGTAAGTTTTCGATATCAGTTACTGGTCTAACATATACTTCATAAGGGAAACACAGTATAGATCAGAAAATTCATACTTCCAATCCATACTATACCTGATCTCGTAAGGCGCTTATACTTCTGCAGGAACAAGTAATCCCAGCACTTCCATTTGACGATGGTATAGCTTCTCTGCAAAAGCATCATCTTTGATATGGTAGCGGGCGCCTATATATTTTGTAATCTTTCCATTATCGATCACCGGTACAATGGTTGCATCCACCCAATAATGTGTGCCATCCTTCTTTTTGTTTTTAACAATACCGCGAAACGTTTGTCCTTTTTTAAGTACAGTCCACATGCGATGAAAGATCTCTTTGGGCATATCCGGATGACGAACGAAGTTATGCGGTTTACCCATCAGTTCTTCGGCACTATATTGTGATACCTCACAGAATTTAGAATTCACAAACGTAATGGTCCCATGCAAGTCAGACTCGGAAAGTATCGTAGTGAGTCCAAGTACTTTTTCGCGGGTCTCCAACTGGCCCTTTATCATTGCATTTTCCTGTAGTTGTCGCGCCATCTGCTCTTGCACCGACTGGAGCTCTTCGAAATTCTGACGCAACTCTTCTTCCTGCGACCGGAGTTCTTCCATGTGTTGCTGTGATTCATGCAACAGCTGTTTTACATTTTGATTGGTTCGTGCAGATTGGACAACGGCTCCAAATGCCTCTGCGGATTTTTCGAGAAACTTAATTTGATGTTCCTCCAGCCTGCTAAAGGAAGCTACTTCAATAACACCACTCACAACGTTATTATACTTCATGGGAACAATCACAATGCAGGTAGGATTTGCATTTCCCAAACCAGATGTAATACGAATATAGTCTTGCGGAACATCGTACAGTATCATCGTTTCTTTTTCCAGAAAACATTGTCCCGTAAGGCCTTGCCCGATACCGATTGAATGTGAAACAAATTTCTTTCGATCGAATGCATACAATGCTTTCAGGTTCAACGTCTCTTCGTCAGCTTCACTCAATATATATACCGACCCCTGGTTGCATCCCAGGTATTTCACGAGATACCGAAGCACTTCATCTGATACCTGATCTACATTATTCACAGTACGGAGTAAATCTCCGAATGCCGCCAATCCCTGATTTTCCCAGGCCCTCTTTTCTTCTGTATTCTTCCCTGTGAAAAGCTTATCACGAAAATGTTCGAGCTGTCCGGCTACCGCTTTATTCTCAAAAGCTTCCGACACTGACGTTTCAAAATTTTCATTTTCAAGTTCATTGATAAATTTCTCCAGAAATGTAAACTGATCCTTTTCACGCTGTAGCTGATCTTCAATTTTCAGCTCGCGTTCGCCTATCATTCTCCCCATACTATAAAAGAGTGCAGTCAGGAAAAAAGGTGACGTAAGAATGATCCAATGTGTAGGATTTGAATTATACAGAAGTTGAATACTGGCAGGTGTAAAATTGAGATCTTTGGCCAGTATATCTGTAACAATAGCAATGACAATGAGCGCTATACCAAGAAAAAACCCAAGGTACGCCATTCTATATTTAAAGGTGTGACTATTCAGCGCAAAAAGGTTATAGGTATAACCCGCGTTAGACGCATTTGTATAGGATTGCATAATACTTTAAAATGTAATGAGTATTGATATATAGTTTCAATTGCAGATCAAAAGAACCAAGTAACCTGGTTGCGCTTCACAGTATCCTTCCCTATACCTATGGCTCGTGAGGGATTCGGCCATAACGGGAGCAATTTTTACTTTTTGGATTTAAGAAAACATGATAAAAATCAGAGAATGTGAATTTCCCTGATGACTTTCACCATGACTATTACGATAGAATGCATGAAACGATGTTTAGCCAGTCTAATCCGGTAAAGCAAAAGCGATATAGGAGTCGCCTGACTTTGTTTTCAGTTTTCCACCGCCACACGCTATCACGATATATTGTTTTCCGCCCATCGCGTATATCGATGGCGTTGCGTAGCCTGGCGCTGGTAATGTCGTTTCCCATAGTAAGGCTCCGGTTCGTTTACTGAACGCTCTGAACTTACCATCCTGCGTGGCTGCTATAAATAGAAGCCCGCTTGCAGTTACAACAGGTCCGCCATAATTTTCAGTACCGGTCATTGGTTTTACATTCTTGAAAGCCGGGTGCTCGCCTAAAGGAATACGCCATACAATTTCTCCGGAGTTAAGATCCACTGCATTCAGTGTCCCCCACGGTGGTTTTATGGCAGGATAGCCTTCTTTGCTTACAAATTTATTATAGCCTGTAATCCTGTATGGAATCTCAGTGGGATCTTTTGCAGCGGCAGAATCTGTTGCTATAAATGATTTATCCTTTAATGATTTTATATTCAGTACAAAAGCAGCAATAGCCGTACGCTGCTCTTCCGATAAATGTTGAAAGGAAGGCATCATTCTTCTGCCTGCTGCTACGAAGCGTATAAATGTATCAGGAGTATATTTACTATCAAGGTTTGCTAATGCCGGGTAGTTGCCACCACCTTCGCGGTTCACACCATGACAACTGCTACAATTATTTAGATATAGTCTCTCGCCTGCAAGGGCATACGATTCTTTACCCGTCTCATTTGCCTTTACATCGGTGAGCGTAATTACCCACGGCACTTCATTTGCATTTATATACATGATACCCGTGGCTGGATCAAAGGCAGGGCCACCCCATTCGGCACCACCGTCAAGTCCCGGGAAAAATATACTTCCTTCCCGGGAAGGCGGAGTAAACATATGACCTTTCTGATAGCTGTCAAATTGTTTCTTCAGATCGTTATACGATTCTTCGGGTACCAGGTCATTTAAATCTTCAGCTGTAAAAGTCTGTCGCATAAATGGAGCCGGCTTTACCGGCAGGGGCTGCGTTGGAGATATCTTTTCACCGGCTATAGCACCGGCAGGCACGGGCACTTCATCGATATCGAACAAAGGTTTACCCGTCTGGCGATCGAACATATATATAAATCCGGTCTTCGTTGGCTGTGCCACGGCATCCACCATTTTCCCTTCATGCTGAACGGTTACGAGTGCAGGCGGTGTAGGTATATCACGATCCCATATGTCATGATGTAAATATTGAAAGTGCCAGATTCGCTTACCTGTGGCAGCATCGAGCGCCAGTATACAATTTGCAAACAAGTTATTTCCTTTGCGATTACCTCCATAAAAGTCGAATGCAGCAGAACCCGTAGGGGCAAAGAGTATACCCCGCTGCTCATCCAACGTAAAACCCGGCCATGAGTTAGCGCCTCCTATAAATTTCCATGCATCCGGATTTTCCCAGGTATCATAACCATATTCACCAGGATGCGGAATGGTATGGAAGATCCATCGCAATGTTCCTGTTTTCGCATCATATGCACGAATGTGACCAGGCGCTGCATCTATACCTTCCGATACGCGTGTGCCTATAATAATCAGATCTTTATAAATTATACCGGGCGATGTAGCAGTAACGAACAAGTCTTTCACATCACGACCGAGTCCTTCATGCAGATCAACTCTCCCGTGTATACCAAAATCTTTTTGTAATATACCTGTCGCGGCATCAACAGCATACAAATGCGAGCCCGCTACATAGAAAATGCGTTTATCCGTACCGTTGGTCCAGTAGGTGACACCACGATTGTTATTCAGTATAAAATCAAGTTCTTTATTTGCAGCAGTACGCTGTCGCGGATCGAACACCCATTTCTCTTCTCCGGTCGCAGCATTCAATGCAATGAGTTTCAGTTGTGGAGATGTTGCATATAGTATATCATCTACTATAACAGGATTACACTGGATCTGCGAGTGATTCACTGTGTCCGCGTCTTTCGTATGATACGTCCATGCAACTTTCAACTGATGGACATTTGAAGAATCAATTTGTGTAAGCGATGAATATCGGATACCTTCCTTTGTTCCGCCTGCAACTTTCCAGCCGGTATATGTATCATCACGCGTGGAACAAGCAACCAATAGAAAGATAATGAACACCACGATAGAACGGCTGAGCGGGTACATATATACAGATTAGAGTTTAGCGCAAATTCCTAATGTAGTAAATCCCGTTGAAGAATGTATCCTGCCAACTTCCCGACATTCAGACTTTCCGACTTCCGGACTTTCCGACTTCCCGACTTTCCGTCTTCTTTAAATTATCAAAATGTATACGAACGGTTTAACCCTATAAATCAAACTGCCCTACTGCCTCCATGAGTACATTGTAAGGCCGATAGCCCACCATCATAATAGCCTTGCCATGCGGATCAGCCATTGTCAAAGTCGGGTAGCGTCCAATTTTGTGAAAGGATGCTTGCTTGAGATCTTCACGGAAAGCGTTCTTTCCTTTCCCTGCTTTGAGGTCGAGCTCAAATTGTATGGCATCAAAATGATCCGGCTTTTCTGTTGCCAGTTCGCGCGCCAGCGTCAACAACACTTCTTCCTTTGCTATATTCATTTCGCGCACCATTACAGCTTCTCTTACTTTGAAGAGATATAGTCTTTCAGCTTTCGCAGATTGGAGAGCAGCACATTTTACTGCGATGCACGATGGATAGGACGATGCAGGTGGATCTTTGTGCCAGACGCTATAATTCATTTCCGTACCACTCACCTGACTGGCGTGCATCCATACAGGTCCCATTTGCAACGGTCGGGATACACTATTGATCGGATCGTTATACGTTTTCCAATCCGGAAGCATACCACACATTATATAGCGCACATCGATCTTCGAACTATATTCTTCCAGGAACCGGCTCCATTGTTTTTCAAATGCCCAGCTCCAGCAACAAAGCGGATCGGTATAATAGTGAACTATTAACCGATCCGTATGCATAGCCTTACTTGGATTTTTTTGCTCTGGATGTTTTTGTTTTTGCTGATATAGGTTCATCTTCACCGTCTCCGCTTAATACATATTGACTCCACTGATTTTCGCCTTCCGTAGTGGCTGCCTTTATTTCTTCACTGCGTTCTCTACTCAGATCTTTGTTAATCTTTTGGATCAATGCATCCGTACGATTAGTGCCTTCTATATTCTGGTCTATCAAACCGTTGGTTGACTCCACATGAGCAATGGGATCTTCTATATAGCGCCAGGTTTCTCCTAACTGTGGACTTGTTCCTTCATTCCATGGTCCGCGTGCTTCCTGTCCACTCGACATGTTAAAGTATGTATTGCTATGACGTGGGTCAGCCTGCAGAATTCCAGGAGGAAAATTAGGCTGAATTGTCTCAAGCGCGGCCTGGAACATTTGGAAGTGTGCCACTTCACGGGTCATCAAAAATGTAAGTGTATCTTTTACGTACGGATCATCCGTAAATTTCATCAGGTACTCATATACAATTTTTGCGCGCGACTCGGCTGCTATATTTGAACGAAGGTCTACAGTAAGATCTCCATTCGCATTTACATAGGTACCATTCCAAGGTATACCATGACTATCAGTAAGCACAGGACCACCTGCACTCTCTACCAGGAAATGCGGATTAACCATGGCTTCATGAATCACATTTTCTTTTGCAGCCTTACCTCGCAACAGTTCCATGATCTCTGCTTCATCGGCTGCATCTTTCAGTTTTCCGTTTACTCCGGAGAGCAACATCTGAATCGTTGCACCTACAATTTCCAAATGACTGAACTCTTCGGTGGCTATATCCATCAACAAATCATATTTATCCGGATACGGCTCTTTGGCAGAAAACGCCTGAACAAAATATTGCATCGCTGCCTTGAGTTCTCCGTTCGGGCCACCAAATTGCTGTAGTAATAAATTCGCGAAGCGAGGGTCTGGACCTGATACCCGCGCATTAAATTGCAAGTCTTTTACGTGATAAAACATAAGTCTCTCTTTTAGGTGATTAAAGAAATTACAAGTGATTACTATATCCTATGGTATACAGTATATCTAGTGATCAAATTTTATTTAATTGGGTGTAAACACTACCCGCAAGCATTTGTCTTTTTTCTTCTTGAACATATCATATCCTTCAGGGCCTCTGCTAAGTGGCCACAGGTGCGTCAACAGAAAAGAAGGATCAAGTTCATTTTGCGCCAAGTGCGCCAATAGTCTCGGTATATATTTCTGCGCATGCATCTGCCCCGTACGAATGGTAAGTGCCTTGTTCATTACCGCTCCCATCGGGAATTTGTCAATGAATCCGCCATATACTCCTACAACTGAAAGTGTGCCACCCTTACGGCAGGCAACGGCTGCTTCGCGCAGTACATTCGGCCGATCATTCTCCAGTCGCAGCGTCTGCTTCACGCGGTCATACATATAGTCTATACCCGGACTATGCGCCTCCATGCCTACAGCATCAATGCACCGGTCGGGGCCTCGGCCTCCGGTCATTTCTTTGAGTGCTTCCTGTATATCTACCTGTTCATAGTTTAATACTTCGGCATGTGCTATTTCATTTGCCATGCGTAACCTTTCCGGAATTCGGTCGATCGCGATAACACGCTCCGCTCCGAGTAGATATGCGCATTGTATGGCCATCAGCCCAACACCACCACAACCCCATACCGCTACTATATCTCCGGATTGTATACCGGCCATATCAGCCCCCATATACCCGGTTGGTAAAGCATCAGACGCAAACACTACTTTTTCATTTGCAAGTCCTTCCGGAATTTTGAAAGCACCCTTGTCAGCGAACGGTACACGAATCAAATCAGCATGGCTTCCTGCGTATCCGCCAAAAGCATGGGAATATCCAAATATACCGGCCGATGTGGCTCCGTATACTTTCTCGAGCAGCGCAGCATTCGGATTGGAGTTATCGCACAGCGACCATGCACCACTGCTGCAGTACGAACATTCACCGCAGCCGATGATAGACCCTACTACAACACGATCACCTTTCGCCAGTTTCTTTACTTCTTTCCCTATATCTACTACTTCACCTATAAATTCATGACCGATGATATCCCCGGCTTTCATTGTAGGTATATATCCACCTAACAAATGCAGATCAGAGCCACACACCGATGACATGATCACGCGTATGATCGCGTCATGCGGATTCAGTATTACTGGATCAGGGACTGTTTCGACCCGCAGGTCGTTAATGCCGTTCCAACATAGGGCCTTCATAATTATGGTGTTGATATGACTGTTTGAATTTCTTTAGTTTCGATCTCACTTTATCCTGCAAACGGCCTGAAGGTCCTTCTGCAGTCGGAATCTCTCCTGTCTCCACTATATTTTTAAATCTCCGCAGGTCCTCCTGGATCAGCAATTCCACCACGGGATTAATCAGCTTTGCTGCCAAGGCACCAACATCGCCTGCGGGTAGCCTGTACGATATAATTGCATGTACTTCAGTACCCCACTGACCGGGTGCATCTTTGAAGGTAACTTCACCTGCATTGTCGATTGTAGATCCGGGCAGTGATTCCCAGAATATATACTCATCAGGTCGGTCCTCCACAATTTCTGCTTCCCATGAAACGGATCCAAGTCCACGCGGGATCGCGGCTGTCCAATGAGAATGTGTAGCATCCGTCTCTTTCACTTCCGATAAGTGCTTCATGAAACGCGGAAGATTTTCAAGCTTGCGCCAATAAGCATATACTTCTGCACGCGGCTTGTTGATGGTAAAGGCGCGCGACACTTGTATAGCCGATGCGTTCTTGCTAACCGTGTTCCTTTGGAGCGCACGGTTCACAGCACAGTATCCTACAAGTCCACGCGTAAGTAAATAACCACCGCCCAGCAGCAATGCTATACCTTTTCCGTTCTTCATATTCCGTACGCCAAGTGATGCCAGCGCGAGCCCACCCAGTACAGACGCTATACGTTCCCCTGTGCCTATATTAATTATACTCGAGCCTGTTGCAGGCGGAATATGTATGGCACTTGAATTACCCGATCTATTTTCCAGCATATAGATATATATTATTCATACAGATATATATTAATCACCTTGCAATGCATCCAATACTGTAGCTACACAATCTGCTTTTTTGCAAATGCGTGCAAATATGTGGTAAAGATTATTCGCATAATTGATCAAGCGCTGTTCCTTTCCATTGCTTGCTTCTGTCTCAAACAACGTTTCTGTTTTCTCATGGTCCTTTATCTGGCTATGGATATAGGCTGTATCAAAGGAATATCCCGACAGCGCCGCGAGCATCTGCTTTTTCTGTTGGTGCTCTGCATCCAGTCCTTCCGGAATGGTTGCCAGCAGTGCTACACTTGCTAGTCTTGCCCACATAAGCATTCACTTTTTGATTGCTATAGTGTAAAAACTGTTCCGCTCAAGAATTGCTATATTCTGATTTACTGATGGGTAACCGCTTCCCTACAGGGCACCACAAGTATCAGCTCCATTCCACATTACGTCTTCATTGTTCATCACAACGGGGATATAGGATACGAGACGAAGTCCTTTTTAGAATGATGCATTGCATGCGACACAATACCGTAGAAGCTCAACAAGATGAGTGCTCTGTTAGAATAGAATAGAATAGAAAGTAGGAGGAGGAATAATACAGAAGATGTAGCAGCCTGGAGCAACCCGTCTATGTTATAACATTTTCATTCTGCCCGTAATATAATCGTGAAGGCTGCGAGGGATCCAAATGCTGGATATATACATAGGCCATCCCGGTTTTTGAAGAGAGATTTTAAAGAGTTCGCGCACGCCTCTACGCCTCCCACCAATCGCTGCGATAGGGAAAGATTTGCTTTTTTCTTTGTTGTTATTGTTTCGCTGGCTTTAGCCTTTCCCATTATACAGATGATTATCTAAAATTATGCCGGGTGGTTATTTGGGAATTATTTTTGGAAATTATAAACCGCAAAACTAGCAAGTGTTACCTAAAGCTCATAATTTTAAAATAATTAGCAAGCTATGCATCTACTTATACTCATAGTCGATGACGATCAGGACGATATTGAGATACTCCGTGACGGTGTCCGGGAAGTAGAAACCAATGCTCAATGTATTTATGCTCACAACGGAGAAGACGCTCTGCACCTGCTCCACTCGATCGTTCATGGAATGCCCGATGTAATTTTTCTGGATCTGAATATGCCACGTATGGATGGCAAGAAATTTCTGGAAGCTATTAAGAAAGATGAGAAGCTTTCACATATCCCTGTTGTAATCTATACAACCTCGAAACTTGAAAAGGACAAGGAGGAAACAAAAGCATTGGGTGCCGCACATTTCATTAGTAAACCCACTACCATCTCAGAGTTGAATAAGGCATTGGCCAAAGCGTTTGCTGTATGTTTTAAGAATGAAATCAAAAGGTAATTATTTTAACGACAGGCTATAGCAATAATAGCATGCTATATTTCAAAGGCTCGCACTCGCTATACATACACTAAAATTAAAGCAGTATTTTTTGATAAGCTCCTAATCTGGATTCAAACTTTGCATTCAGATCTTTGTTTTTCAAACACCTGTCCACAACATTAACTTTCATGTCTTCAAATAAATTACCCCGCTCCTGAACATAGAAGCGAATGGACTTTTGTTGAGAGTCCACATGATTATCTACCCTGGTATACGAAGTGCCCAGCGCATCTAACGTCAGTTCCACCAATGCTGCCTCCTCAGCAGTAAATGCCTCGTAAAAATCTTTTTCTGAAAATGCGCTTATGTTCATATAGTGTTTATATAGATTTCAAAAATTATTAATCCAGGATCTATTGTTACGAAATTTTCGAACTGCAGAAATACACCAATGCTATACTTTTGAAAGTACATACACTATATATCATTTAATGGAGCGCCTGCAAAAGCGAAGTCGGCATTCACGATTTAAATTATATTCAAAATTTGTACCCGACTGTATATCACTTCAAAAAGCTAACAGATATAGATACTTAAACTATTCTGAGGCGAACGTACTGAAGCCGATGTTACAGCCTTAGAAATGTGACACTCGTTAGAATGGGACACTCGTTACATAAAAAAAACTGGTCAACTCTACTTGATAAGAGCTTGACCAGTTTTTCGATAGTAATAACTACCTACAATAATATTATATATGACTGCCTCAAAGTACCCGGAGAAATACGCTTACTATATCTCCTAAGGATTCGTTTAAACCAATGAAGTCAGTCGACTGCCTTTACTTCAGGCGTATATATGTGGTGTTGGAACGTGAATATCCGGAGTTGACAACCGTGATCTCTGACTTCCGAACGGAAAATATTGTGAGCTATATTTCAATGCTGTATAGCGTTCTGTTTCCTCTATAGTTGCAGGACGGCAGAATTTAAGGTTATATGTTCTGTTTACGTTCGCGCCTGTTTTCAGGTAAACTTCGTTGCACCCTGGTTTTGCTTCTACCATTAACGACATGGTATTGTAGTTCGGCTCAAATACTTCTGTGTGGCCCTGTTCTGGTTCAAATGTAAGCATGGTTGTATTGTTTAGAATAAAGTATATCTGTAAATTATTATGCCAACAAAAGGCAATAGCCATTTTGTTGAAAGTTGTTCTCTCGTTTTAAGCAAAAGCGGAAAAAAAGAATGTATTGATTCCTGATCAGGGGTTTTTGTATTTAATCAGGCTAATTTCTGTATCAACCAAACTGCATAGGGGTTACAGATTGTTGAAACTATCCGCGTTCGTAAGTATAAACGTAGAAAGCCACTATATCGTGCATTATATATCAGATTATTCTGAAGTTATTCTCAGAATTTCTCCGAAAGACACGTTGAGCTAACCCGGTTTACCTTTCAAAAGACGTTTCGGCCGTTCATTTATTTTAGTTGAATGAAAATAGTTTAAAGGTTTTTTCAGATAAAAATAGATGAGGTGTACCTGCATCAGTCACTACGATTCCTCTATATGAATATTGGAATGTCTCATTTAAAAATCGCATACACCATTTTATAGAAGTCGGTCACCTCGCATTATCCCGTGAAGTATAGTATATACATTGCATAATTGAAGCACCTACGAAGTTTGCTCATCGAACATCAGCTATATCTTAGAACCTCCATGATTTTCTGACGAGCTCTGTCAACTTAAGTCAAAAATCCGAAAACAGTTTCTTGTTACACCATCTATCATACATAGAGTCCACTCTATTATTTATATATAACTACATTTTTTTCAGAGGGCGAGTCGGGGAGCAAACGTGTGAATTACGTCTTGTAAGTACTGTCGAGACATCTCCACAGAGTTGCTCTAATATCTACTCTTATTAGGCAACCGATTAATTAATTAACCCAAACTCAATTATTACTATGACTAAATTTTTACGGTACTGCCGAAGATTGTGGCTACTCGGACTCACAATCTTTGCAATGATGGTGCCTGTGCACATGCACGCACAAGACGTTCAGATAACAGGGACGGTTACTTCTGGTGACAATGCTCCTTTACCCGGTGTAAATGTATTGGTAAAGGGAACCACGATGGGTACCGTTACAGATGTAGAAGGTAAATATGCACTCAGCGCTCCCGGGTCGGGGACTTTGATATTTACATTCATTGGTATGAAGACGATGGAAGTAGATATAGCAAACCGCGCAGCGATCGATATAGTAATGGACGCAGACATTTCTCAACTCGATGAAGTAGTGGTGGTAGGATATGGAACACAAAAGAAAAGTGACCTTACGGGATCTGTATCTTCGATATCTTCTAAAGATATAAAGACTGTTCCGGTGGCCTCATTGTCACAAGCCTTGCAAGGACGCGCGGCAGGGGTGCAGGTAACGCAGGTGTCTAACGCGCCCGGAGGCGGAGTGTCCATTCGTATACGGGGTGGTAACTCTATACAAGGAGGTAACGAGCCGCTATATGTAGTAGATGGTTATCCATTGACAAATGAAAATGGTCCGACCATCAGTCCGAATGATATTGAATCGATGGAGATTCTGAAAGATGCATCGGCTACTGCTATATATGGATCACGTGGTGCGAACGGTGTGGTGATCATTACAACCAAACGCGGCAAAGCTGGCAAGCCAAGCATCTTGTTTGAAAGTTATTATGGCATGCAGGAGGTGCGGAAAAAACTCGACATGCTCGATGCCACACAACTCGCACAACTGATCAATGAAGGTATAGCGAATGTCAATGCAGACAATGTTGGCAAACCTGGTTTTCCAAAAGCACTCACGTATACCGATGAGCAAATTGCTGCCTTGGGAAAAGGAACGAACTGGCAGGATGAAATTTTCAGAGAGGCTCCTGTTCAAAATTACCAGCTTACTATATCTGGTGGAAATGATAAAACGCAATACTCGGTTTCCGGAAATCTATACGACCAGGATGGTATCATCATCAACTCGGGCTATAAGCGAACTTCCTTCCGGCTTAACCTCGACACAAAAGTTACCGACAAATTAAAGATCAGCAACAGCCTGACTGTATCGAACGCAAGAACAAACACGATCAGCAGTGATACCGATGGCGGTGGAAGTGCAGGGGTGGTATATGCCGCATTGAATTTCTCACCTACGGTTCCCGTATACAATGCTGACGGTTCCTATACTATTGACAATCGCCTCGGAGGGATCAAGATCAGTAACCCGGTGGCGCTTGCCAATGAAACCAAGAATCGGACCACGATTACGCGGATGCTTGGAAATGTATCGGGAGAATATCTGCTCGCAAAAGGACTAACTCTGAAAGTTTTATTGGGCGCCAACCTGGCCTATAATAAAACAAGTTACTATCAACCCCGCACAGTATATGCTTCTGTGGGTACAAACGGATCGGCCTATATCAACTCCTCACAAACTGTTGACTGGTTAAATGAAAACACACTGAACTATCAGACTACGCTCAATGACCGTCATAAGTTTAATATTCTGTTGGGATATACATTGCAAGCTGTGGATTTTGAAGAGTATAGAGCAAGTGGTCAAAACTTTGCAAATGATATTCTTGAAAACAACAACCTTGGTTCTGCACAACAAACCAATACCAGCACATCGAACGTAACGCACTCGGCATTGCGCTCTTATATAGGTCGTATCAATTACGATCTCGATGGTAAATATTTGGTTACGCTGACCACACGGATTGACGGATCATCCAGGTTCGGAAAAGGTAATAAGAATTCATTGTTCCCTTCCGGATCTTTTGCCTGGAGAATTGCCAATGAGCCGTTCATGGCAGATATACGACAAGTGAGTGATCTGAAAATTCGCGCGAGTTATGGAATAACCGGTAACCAGGAAATCGGTAACTACCAATCGTTGAGTTCACTCACCACGCAGAACTATAATTTCGGTGGTACATTTATCGTAGGCTATTCTCCGAACCGGATCGCCAATCCTGATTTGAAATGGGAAACTACTGCGCAGTTTGATGTAGGACTTGATTTCGGTTTGTTCAATGATCGGATTTCCATTACTGCCGACTGGTATTTAAAGAAAACACGCGACCTCCTATATAGTGTATCATTACCAATTACATCGGGCTTTAATACATCGTTACAAAACATTGGTAAAGTTCAAAACAAAGGTATAGAGTTCAGTATATCTTCTGTGAATGTTGACAAAGCTCTACGCTGGACAACCAACTTCAACATTTCTGCAAACCGAAATAAGATACTTGACCTTGGCAATGTGAAAGGAGATATACCTGCCGGAAGTGCGAGTGGTCACCTTCAACTTGCTAACTCCGGAATTTTGCGTGTAGGGGAACCGATCGGTGTGTTCTATGGTTTGGAAACCGATGGCATTTTTCAAAATCAGGCTGAGATTGATGCTTCTGCTCAAAAGACTGCCAAGCCCGGAGACAGAAGGTATAAAGATCTGACTCCTGATGGTGCCATCAACTCAAGTGATCGTACGATACTGGGGTATGCACAACCCAAATATATCTTCGGATTTACCAACAGTTTTAGCTATAAAGGCTTTAACTTGAGTATATTCTTTGTCGGCTCCCAAGGCAACAGTGTATATAATATAAACCGGTACGAGCTTGAATCGCTCACGGGTATCAGCAATCAATCTGCTGTAGCATTAAATCGCTGGACACCTGAAAATCCGAGCAATGAAATTCCGCGTGCTACTTCTACCGGAAATCCATACCAGGTTACCAGCCGGCAGGTTGAAGATGGATCCTATATCCGTATGCGGAATATCCAGCTCGGGTATACATTTCCATCAGAATGGATGGAGCGCCTGCGCCTGGCCAGTGCCAGAATATATATCAGTGGACAGAATTTATTAACGATTACCGATTACTCAGGGTATGATCCTGAAGTGAGCCGCTTTGGGCAGGATAACCTTAGCCAGGGTATAGACTATGGAAGTTACCCTACAGCGAAAATGTACCTCGTTGGACTTAACATAGGATTTTAACGAATACTAAAATCGATTACTGTATGAAGACAACAAACTATATATGTATACTCACAGCCATACTTGTATTATCGGCTTGTGATTTTCTGGAGGAAAAACCAGAATCATTTATATCCGCAGAGAATTTCTACAAGACAAAGAGTGATGCCATTGCTGCCGTTACCGCTGCGTATGCTCCCAACAAAACAAATGGCGACACAAATCGTAACTTCAACATCCTGGGCGATATTACTACGGATGATGTAAGCCCGCTGTTGAATAACAACGACCGCGTACAACTTGACCAGTATACGCATACGCCCCAAAATACAATTCTCCGCGAAACATGGCAGAATTTCTATTTGGGCATTAACCGGTGCAATGTTGTGATCGGCCGCGTTCCATTGATTCAAATGGAAGAACCGCTTCGCGACAGATTGGTAGCAGAAGCTAAATTCCTTCGCGGGTTCTATTACTTTCACCTGGTACGTTTATTCGGAAAAGTTCCGTTGGTGATAGACGAGACAACATCGTTAACCGAACTCACGTATCCACAACGTGAAGAGGCGGATGTTATCTATCAGCAGATCATCAAAGATTTTCAGGACGCAGAAGCTGTGCTCCCTATATCGTATACCGGTGCAGATCGTGGTCGTGCAACAAAGGGTGCAGCAAAATCATACCTGGCGCTGGTATATCTTACCCTAAAACAATATCAGCTTGCCGCAGACAAAGCACTGGAAGTTATGCAGCCGGAATTCGGGTATGGCCTCTGGGACAAGTATAGCGATGTGTTTGCCATCAGCAATGAGTTTGGTAAAGAAGCGATCTTTGATGCACAATTTATCAGTGGTCCTTCCGGACAAGGAAGTAACCTGATTGCATTCTGGGCGCAGGAAAACAATTCCATAGCGGGGCGTGGTTTCGGATCCTTCCAACCAACCGAGGATATATATAAAGCCTTTGATCCTTCAGATCTTCGCCTCCCTGTATTTTTTGTAAAAGGTACTGATGGTAAATATTACTGCAACAAGTGGATTGATGCCGATGCCGTAACAGCGAACCAGTCTGACAACAATTTTCCGCATATACGTTTTGCAGAAGTTGTATTGATCTTTGCTGAAGCCTCCAATGAAGTTACAGCCGAACCTTCAACAGAAGCTTATGCCGCCATCAACTCTATTCGTAAAAGAGCGGGGCTGCCTGATCTTGAAGGTCTCACAAAAGATGAATTCAGAGAAGCTGTATTAAATGAAAGGCGCCTGGAGTTATGTTTCGAAGGACATCGCTGGTATGACCTGGTGCGCACGGACCGGTTGGTTTCAACACTTCAGGCCAAAGGCATCACCAATGTTCAGGAGTATCACAAAGTATTTCCGGTACCTCAACTGGAGATTGATTTGAATCAAATTCTGAAACCTCAAAACGATGGTTATCCTCAATAGTAAAATGGCATGAGAAAAAGTATCATAATATATAGTAGTATAGCGATCGTGTTGCTGTCTGGTTTTATAGTGAAAATAAAGCTGGACGCGAAAAGCAATCTTGAAAAAGTAAAAGTACAACTCAGCCAAAGTCTGGAGGTATATAAAGACCCGCTTTCATTTCCGCGCGGTGCCAAACCGGATGGAAATTTCAGAGGCACCACTTCTACCGAGTGGACCAGCGGATTTTATCCGGGAAGTCTCTGGTATATGTATGAATATACCCATGATAAAAAATGGGAGACTGCTGCACGGCAGTGGACTGCGGGACTAGAAAAAGAAAAGCTCAACACCCGTACACACGATCTTGGCTTTATGCTATACTGCTCTTTTGGAAACGGGTATCGTCTCACAAATGATCCTGCCTATAAAGAGATCTTGTTACAGGGAGCGAAATCACTTTCTACACGCTTCAATGAAAAGACCGGATGTATACGCTCATGGGATCATGGCAAATGGCAGTTCCCGGTAATCATTGACAACATGATGAACCTTGAATTTCTTTTTTGGGCAACACGTGTTTCAGGCGATTCAAGTTTCTACAAGATTGCCGTGACGCATGCGAATACCACAATGAAGAATCACTTTCGTCCGGATAACAGTAGCTACCACGTTGTGGACTACGATACGCTTACTGGAAATGTAGCGAGGCGTGCCACCGCACAGGGATATGCTGATGAATCTGCCTGGGCGCGCGGCCAAGCCTGGGGATTGTATGGCTACACGGTGATGTATCGCGAGACGAAAGACAAGAAGTACCTGGATCAGGCTGTAAAGATTGCGGACTTCTATTTAGGACATCCCAATCTTCCGGAAGACAAAGTTCCCTATTGGGATTTCAATGCTCCGGGTATACCGAATGAAGAACGTGATGCTTCAGCAGCAGCCATCGCTGCTTCCGGTCTGCTGGAATTGAGTCAGTATGTGAAGAATGGGAAAAAGTATTTCACAGCCGCGGAGCAAATGCTGGCAAGCCTCAGCTCACCGGTATATATGGCGAAGCCGGGCAGCAATAATCATTTTGTTCTCATGCACAGTGTCGGCCACAAGCCTGCGAAATCAGAAATAGATATACCCTTGGTATACGCTGACTACTACTATATCGAAGGTCTACTCCGATATGACAAAATGAAAGGAACTAAGAAGAAGTAATTTTTGGGTTAATAATTGGTTATACGGCTGGTCTTCTGATCAGCCGTTTTTTGCTCATGAGTTTTCACCTTACATCCATTTCATCCTCACGGGTATAGTCCTGCACTATATTCCTTAATTCTGTAAATATGTTACCTGAGAAATCAGTGATGGCGGTGAACAACAATCTATAAAAATTTGTTCTTACTCCACAGTACCGCGGGTACCTGTATAGCAACGCACAAGTCGGATTGGTAGCATGATCTTCGTTGAGACATACAATCGATCAAACATTTGCCCTGATGAGGCAACTCTGATTGCACTGAAATCTTAACAGCAAAATTCAAAATCATGAAAAGGATTCTTGTTCCCTGTGATTTCTCTCCCACAGCCGTACAGGCGTTTGAGTTGGCAGCAGAGATTGCTACCATCAGTCGTGGTGAGGTCTTAGTTTTACACGCTATCGAATTTGTTGCGGCTTACGAAACATCTTTTGTAGCACAGCCCTATACATTCAATGCCACCGTCATTGAAGAACTCGAAAAAGATGCACAGAAAAATTTCGATGAAATGATGCGCAGCCATCGTACCGATCCTATACCTGTGCATTTTTATACAGATCACGGACCGATCATCGACACCATTCAACAATTTATCACCGACAATGAAATAGACCTGGTGGTAATGGGTACCCATGGGGCGAGTGGTATGAAAGAACTTTTCGTAGGCTCAAACGCTGAAAAAATTGTTCGACTCTCTCCGGTGCCTGTATTCTCTATAAAATCGCCTGCAAGTCTTTCTTCCATCCACAAAATAGTATTCCCTACGCTTCCGGATTTACACCAGTCGCACTTTGTGAATAAAATCAAAGAGCTTCAGAAATTTCTGGATGCCCATCTATACCTGCTATATGTAAATACGCTCGCGAATTCCATGGAAGAGCGAACCATAACCGCTTCACTAAATGACTATATCCGACACTACGGATTTAATAATTATACGCTCAATATTATAAACGATACAAATGAAGAAAATGGCATCATACGTTTTTCAGAAGAAATCAATGCCGATATGATTGCCATGGCAACACACGGCCGCAAGGGCCTGGCGCATTTTATCTCTGGCAGCATTGCCGAAGACGTGGTGAACCATGTGCAGTGCCCGGTCTGGACGTATACTCTTAAACATCATGACTCCTGAAACAATCTTTACTTCAAAACAAAAGGCTTTCACCGAAGCCTTTTGTTTTACACCTCCATCTGGGGTTATAGTTGTAAATCCATACCTTTGTAAAATCATTGCTTGTCAACAGCTTGCATAAGCTGGTAAAGGACCCGGCAAATTCTGTGAACCTATATGCTTTCGAAAAAATGCCAGTACGCGTTGCACGCGTTGCTTTATTTAGCTGAAACGGACAAAGAGGCCTCCGTTACCATCAGTGAAATTGCTCTGACCAAACGAATTCCCAAGAAATTTCTGGAAGTAATTCTCCTGGATCTCAAAAATGCAGGTGTGCTCGGAAGTAAAAAAGGTAAGGGAGGCGGATACTATTTAAAACGCAGTGCGGATAAAATCTGGATCATCGAAATTATCCGGATCATTGATGGTGCCGTGGCCATGCTTCCGTGTGTGTCGTTGAATTTTTATGAGTCGTGTGGAATGTGTACCAACGAGCATGAGTGCTCAATCAACAGGCTCTTTGGCCAGGTGCGCGATGAAACACTGAAGATCCTTGCCGGGAATTCTCTTTCTGATTTAGCTAAACAACCCGCCATCCTCAAGAATCCCGTGAATGATTCTATTGGCTAATGTATATATGGTTTGGCCGTACAGTTCGTATCGATAGCCAGGATCAATGTATACTATATGCTATTCGAAAGAACTTATTCCTTAAACGCCTCTGGCAAATTATTAAACGTAGCAGCCATCAACTTCTCTCCTATCACGGTAATGGTTTCCTCCCACGGATGTCCGAACCACACGTTTTCAAAATCCTCTGTAAGGTATATATAGTAATCACCGTCTGGTATAAAAGGAATATGAAATATATTCTCTGCCTTTGGATTTTCCTTGTGGTGCCGAAGGTCAACACGGTAACAGGTGTGCTCCCAGTCGAGCGCCAATACTTTTTCACCGGGTGCAGTAATGGAGATTAAAATATCCAGTGCCTTCCGTTCAAGATCATGTATATAGTTTTCATCACCCCATATATGGCGAATTGAAAATTTATGAAGAGGCTTGTCTGTGTGGATCCTTGGAAAACTGAAGTGCTGATGAAGCTTCTCCCAGACTTCATTGCATTCCGATTCTGTTAATGCCGTCCAGATTTTCATAATATATACTATCTCCTGAATAAGCTCTGCTGTGTGATGGTAACTTTCTAAAGGGAAGAGAATTTTGCTGAAACAAAAAAAGCAGGTTATATCCGTCTGATATCACCTGCTTTTAACCTAACCTACCTGTGTCTCAGGTAAGAGATACAAAGGTATCAATTTGTATAAAATATTCCCCATAAAGTCGATTAATATCTTTAATCAATGGTGAATGACTTAAATGAGTCGACACAGCGTAGAATAGATATGTGTACTCGAAGTATAAACTCTCAAAATAAAGAAGTTGCGAATGAAATAGTTTATAGCAGCTCTGAACGTTATAACCCGGTGTACTTTGGAAGACCGCTATAATTTTAATATTTTTCAATCAACGTTATTTTAAACCCTCTATGTATCATGCCTGAAATCAGACACTTACTTGGCATCATTGATCCTTCGGGACAAAAAGTCTTTGAAGCACTTACGGCTAATCAGGATCTAGTTGCCTGGCTCACGCCTACAGTTCAAGGGCAGCCTTTCTTAAATCAAATGTTTAAACTCGAATTCGGACAAGAAACTGTTGACTTAAAAGTTACCAAGCACGACAATAGTTCTTGGGTACAATGGTCTTGCACCGGCGGAGAATTTGAATGGCTAAACACCAAAGTAAATTTTATACTGGAAGTCAACCCACAGGTAACAATCGTTGAATTTATACACAGCGATTGGCAAGACAGCTCTCGTAAATTCAGTGAATGGAGTTTTAACTGGGCATTGTATTTACGAAGCCTCAAAAAATATTGTGAGTCGGGCACAGGCAGTGCATATCCGAATCAAATGACATAACACCATCATCACGGATGCTTTTAGTTCTGCATGTTCATCAGGTCGATCATCAGGTTAAAAGCATCCAGTGAACCTCTGTTGTTAAACTTCAGCGGCTTCACTATATATCCGGATATACCATATTGTTTAGCAGCTTGTTTGTCTTCATTCTCCTCCGATGTGGTAAGTATAAATATCTTAATATCCTTCCAGTCCTCGCTGCTGCGAAGTATCTGTAAAAGTTCAAGACCGTTCATCTTTGGCATGTTCAGGTCCAGAATAATAAAATCAGGCTTTACAGTAAATGAATCACGCTTATCGTGAAGTAAACGAATCGCTTCCTCACCATTCTTCGCTACCTTCATATTATAAACGATCGCCATCTTATCGAGTGTGCGCTTTACATCGATAACATCCAGGTTATCATCTTCCACCAGGAGTATATTTATTACCCGCATCATACTATTTCATTTAAAGGCCAAGTAAAAATAAAAGTAGAACCTGTTCCAGGCTCTGAGTTTAATCGTATCGTTAACTTTCGGTCATCGAGTATCTTTTTCACAATCGCTAATCCTACACCTGTACTCTCGAAAGAATCGCGATTCTCAAGCGTCTGAAAAATCATAAATATTTTCTTGTGATATTCCTTAGATATACCCGGACCATCATCCTCTACATAAAATTCATAGTAGTGATCATTCTTCGTATGATATACCTGTACACTTCCGTTCGCTTTGGTGTGATACTTATAAGCGTTCACGATCAGATTCATAAACACTTGCATCAATGGAAGTTTTTCAGTGAACAACTTCGGCATATTCTTTTCAATGTGAAGTGTAATACCAGGTTTCTCCGGCAGATAACCTTGTATTTCTTCCAGCAACTCATTTACGTCTACAACCTCGTTGGGTTGCAACTCGCGCCCTACACGCGAATATGACAATATACCATTGAGAAGATTTTCTGCACGTATAATTCTTCCTTTAATCAATTCAAGATACTCCACTACTTTCGGCGAAAGCTCGTGCATGTGATCCTCCTGAATCCAGGTTACTACATTGTCAATTCCGCGCAACGGAGCTTTCAAGTCGTGCGAGACTATATATGCAAACTGATTAAGCTCTTCATTTTTCCGTTGCAGCAACGAAATATTTTCAGAGAGTATACCGGCCATATTATTCAAGGATCGACCTAACTTACCGAGTTCATCTTTACCCTCGGCCTTCATTGAAACTGTATACTCGCCCTTTGAAATACTGTCGGCCATGTGTACCATTTTCACAATTCCGGATGATATATGCGTAGCAATAAAAATAGCAATGGCCATACCGGCTATAAAAGAGAACAGTGTCAATGAAAAAGATATATCCTTCGTTCGCTGAATGAAAGATGAAAGAGCAAGTTTTTGCTGTTCGCGCACAGCATATTCATGGTTACTGAACTCCTTGAATTTCTGCTGGAGACTTCGGTTAATTTCCTTCTCCATTCCCGTTACTAATTTCGCCCGGTAAAGTTTATTGAACGCATTCATGCTGCTGTCGGAAACTGTGGCATTTTTACGCGCTTCTATCAATGGTAACGCAAATTCATTGATCCAATACTTATTCAATTCCAGAATACCATCCAACAGATTTTTTTGTTGAACACTATCTTTGATCAGCACAGAAAGCTCATCCAATATCTCATCATTCTCCAGCATGGCGGAATCGTACGATTGAATAAAGAATACTTCGTTGGTGAGAAGGTATCCTCGCAAACCACTCACCATGTTCAGTATATTTCGTTGAAAGCGATTGCTCTGTTTCAGAATGATCGATGATCGCGCTAACAACTCATGGTTCTCATTAATCTTTTCAGATTGTTTAAAGTTGATGTATGTGGTTGCTGCAAAAAGTAACAATATCATCAGGAAGCTGAACAAGATTACATATGATATTTTCATTATGTTTTATTTTTCAGACAGAGTATAATCAAAAGAAAACCTGTAACAGGTATACAATTCGTGCGCACAGAAAACGCAAAGTTTAAACGCTTCTTTGTAAAATACCAAACATATTCATGACGAATGTAGCATGTTCTGTTCGAGAGGCAGAATCATGGTATAAATCGTTTATCCGATACTTACATCACTGGCTTTCTTTTTTGTTGCGCATGCTATATTTCATGTTATCATCTTCCGAATTTGCTCAGTTGCGATCTTTTCTTTGGGGGGCTGGCATGATTTTCATATCCATTACACAGCACTATCTTCAGTTGCGTTTCAAAACTGAAGATCATCGTTAAATATTATTTACGAATGGAAAAATCTGACAAAAGCCTGATACTGGTCTCCAACCGTTTGCCTTTTCAATTGTTGGAGCAGGATGATCAGTTGACAATGAAGCAGAGTGATGGAGGACTGGTCACTGCACTTATAAGTTATTTCAATGCCGAGTCCAACCGCGATGTATTTCAACAAAAAAAATGGTTCGGATCCGCAGACTTTCCCGAAAAAAGATGGAAGAAATTTAAAAAGCAATCTGACGTTCAAACGGACTTTACAATAGAACCGGTATTTATAGATAAGAAAGTTTACAACAAATACTACAATGGTTTTTGCAACGCAACGCTATGGCCACTGTTTCATTACTTCCCTTCATATGTAGTATATGATCAGGAGTTCTTCGAGAACTACGAAGAAGTGAATAAAATCTTTGCGGAGAGACTATTGAAAGTTATTAAACCCGGTGACACCATCTGGATACACGACTATCAATTGTTTTTGTTACCGCAACTCATTCGTGACAAGATGCCGGATGCAACGATCGGTTTCTTTCTGCATATACCCTTTCCGTCCTATGAAATTTTCCGTCTTCTGCATAGTCCGTGGAAAGAAAAAATTGTACGTGGACTTTTAGGCGCCGACCTCATTGGATTTCATACACATGAATATGTACAGCATTTTTTAAAGACTGTACGGATGGTATTGGGATACGATCATCATTATCGCACCATTACCATGCAGGATCGTTTGGTTAAAGCAGATATGTTTCCATTGGGTATTGATTACGAAAAATTCAGTACCGCGTCACGCAAACCTGAAGTCGTACAAAAGATGGAAGCCATCACCAAAAACTTTCCGGACAAAAAAATCATATTCTCGGTAGACAGGCTTGATTATACTAAAGGTGTAACGCACCGGCTATTGGGCTTTGAGCGATTGTTGGAGAAGCATCCCGAATGGATTGAGAAAGTTGTGTTCGTAATGGTAATCGTTCCGTCACGACAAATTATTTCGAAGTATAATGAACGAAGAATTCTGATAGAAGAAAATGTTGGACGTCTTAACGGCAAGTATTCTACGTTGTCGTGGCAACCTGTTATATACCGGTATAACAATTTAGATTTTGAAGAGCTCTGTGCGCTATACCATGTCGCTGATGCAGCACTGATTACTCCGTTGCGCGATGGCATGAACCTGGTGGCGAAAGAATATATAGCATGTTGCTCCGAGCAGCAAGGTGTATTGATACTCAGTGAACTTGCAGGTGCAGCCAGTGAGTTGGGTGAAGCACTTCTCGTTAATCCATTGGACACCGAAGAGATGTCTGAAGCTATACAACAAGCGCTTACCATGCAGCCCGAAGAGCAACGAAGAAAAATCTCGCAGATGCAAAAGCGTCTTATAGATTATGATGTACACAGCTGGGTGAATGATTTTTTGTTTCAGTTAACGGAAATCAAACAGCAACAAAAAACAGAACAACAGAAATACGTTACTCCGTCTATACGCAAAGAAATCATTCATTCTTTTCAGGAAGCACAAACCCGAAATCTTTTGCTTGATTATGATGGAACTCTCGTTGCCTTCGCGCGACATCCGCGTGAAGCTGTACCTGACCGAAATCTTTTACAACTTCTCGCACAGTTGGGCAACGACCCTAAAACAAATCTGACCATCATCAGTGGCCGCGATTCGGTTGTACTGGAAGACTGGTTCAAAGATATACCGGCTACGCTGGTAGCAGAGCATGGTGCTGCGATTCGAAAAACAGATCATACGTGGAGTCAAAAAGAAATTGATCAGAGTTGGAAATCAGTGATACGGCCTACGTTGGAAATGTTTGCCAAGCGGTGTCCCGGTTCTTTTATAGAAGAGAAGAATCATACCCTGGCGTGGCATTATCGGAATGTTGATCCCGACTTTGGTTTTATGCGTTCGCGCGAATTACTCGATACACTTTTCCACCTGGTGCGCAACGGGCAGCTGCAGGTAATGGATGGCAACAAAGTGATTGAAGTACGACAAACCGGAGTAGACAAAGGCGTTGCTGCGCGCAACCTCGTAGAAGAAACCAATCCGGATTTTGTGCTTGCTATAGGTGACGACAAAACGGATGAGGACATGTTCCGCATATTGGCCGATCGTGCAATCACCATCAAGGTTGGTCCTGGTCATTCGGCAGCACAGTATTCTATTGCCAGCCAGCGAGATGTAATCCGGTTGCTGAACGAACTCATTTCATAAGCTTGCGGGCCTTACCTCCAGTATTTTTGCATATACCATCTCTATAGTATACATGGCTTTCAGGAAATCCTGAAAGCCCAAACATCTGTCATCTGCACCAAAATCGATCCCTGAAATGGGCTATAGATGCTTGAATTCCATGATTTTGGCAGATCCGCGGAAATTATACAAATCAATCTTCTTAAAATGTAAACCCTTATGTCGCCAAAATCCGTACATTTGAAGTGTATACATGAAGACATTCAGGCCCATAGTATCCATCACGCTCGCCTTGCTGACCTTATTTTCAGCGAGCAGCTTTACTATCGGCATTCATTTATGCCAGGGCAAAGTTCAGAACTATGCTTTTTTCACAAAAGCAAAGAGCTGTGAACGCGAAATGAAAATGCCTCCCTGCCACAAAGCAAAACCTTGCTGTGAAGATGAAACCATTGTACACGAAGGCCAGGGATTTAAAGCACCTGCATCTGACATCACCATCGCACCGGCACAAGCTATAGATATAGAGTTTTCACAGGTATTGATTTCCGAGATCATACCAACCTCTATACTATCACAAACCAAATACTATAATTACGATCCACCATTACGATCCGAAGATCGCATTGTCTCCCATCGTATTTTCCTGATCTGATTTTATTTCTTCCAAGAGCCAATTCCCCGGCTCCTGCAATCGCCCTATATCTATAGGCGAGCTTCTCTATAATCATTCATTTTTATTCTTCACGGTTTATTGCCATGATTGAAAATATAATTTCCCTGTCGTTGCGGAACAGGTTCCTGGTATTGCTGGTAGCAGCAGGATTATTTGCCTGGGGCATTTACTCCGTACGCATCAACAAGATCGATGCTATACCTGATCTTTCTGAAAACCAAGTGATCGTATTCACCGAATGGATGGGGCGCAGCCCGCAGATCATTGAAGACCAGGTGACCTATCCGCTCGTTACCAACCTGCAGGGGTTGCCACAGGTAAAATATGTACGCGGCACTTCCATGTTTGGCATGAGCTTCGTGTACGTTATCTTTCAGGATGCAACAGATATATATTGGGCCCGCGAACGTGTACTCGAACGACTCAACTATGCTTCACGCCTGCTTCCCGAAGGTGTAGCACCAACGCTTGGGCCAGACGGCACCGGTGTCGGCCATATACTCTGGTATACGCTGGATGCACCCGGCATGGATCTGGGCGAACAACGGGCTATACAAGACTGGTATGTAAAATTTGCTTTGCAGAATGTACAAGGTGTAAGCGAGATCGCATCCTTTGGTGGCTTTCAGAAACAATACCAGGTAACCGTCAATCCGAATCGCCTTACGTACTACGGACTTTCTACACAAGAAGTAATTCAATCGATACGCGCCAACAACAACGAGGCGGGTGGACGCAAGTTCGAGATGAGCGATATAGGGTATATCATCAAAACCAACGGCTATCTCAAATCCATTGAAGAGATCGAAAATATACCGGTAAAAACAATCAATACTATACCGGTAAAAATCCGGGATATAGCCACTGTACAAATGACAGGTGAAACACGATTGGGTATTTTCGATTTGAATGGAGAAGGTGAAGTAGCAGGGGGAATTGTGGTAATGCGCTATGGTGAAAATGCAGATGAAGTTATCCGTAACGTTAAAAAGAAAATGGAGGAAGTCGCGAAAGGATTTCCGCAAGGAATGAAATTCAATATAGTATATGACCGGAGCACGCTCATTGAAGAATCCATATCTTCTATCAAAACAACACTCATCGAAGAAATGATCGTGGTGTCGCTGGTCGTTATTATTTTTCTTCTTCACTGGCGAAGCGCCATCAGCATCATTATCCAGATTCCCATAACACTGGCAACAAGCTTCATTTTACTGAATGCATTCGGAATATCATCCAACATCATGTCGCTTACCGGTATAGCATTGGCCATTGGTGTTATTGTAGACAATGGAATCATTATGTCGGAGAACGCTTATAAGAATTTATCGCACCGCTATAGCGAGCTAAACCCGGAAACTGAAAAGTAAAAGACCATGATCAAAAAGCTATTTTCGCGAAAGCCCTATATAAAAATTGAGGAAGCTGAACGGCTTGCCATCATCGAGCGATCATCAAAACAAGTTTCGCGCGGTGTGTTCTATTCTACCATTATCATCATCACATCTTTCCTGCCGGTATTCATGCTCACCGGTCAGGAGGGCAAGCTATTTCATCCACTGGCCTATACCAAAACCTTTATTTTACTGGTAGATGCTATATTGGTGGTAACGCTTGCTCCCGTTATTATTTCCTTCTTCATGAAAGGAAAATTCCGAGATGAAAAGCATAACCCCATCAATCATTTTCTCGAACGAATCTATACACCTGTTATTCGTGCCTGTCTCCGATGGCGTAAAACAACCATCGGTATAAATATACTGGCACTAGCCATCAGTATACCATTGCTGTTCAGCCTGGGCAGCGAGTTTATGCCTCCGCTAGATGAACAATCTATACTCTTCATGCCCGTAACACTTCCTGATGTTTCCAATGAAGAAGCGAAGCGTATTTTGCAAGTACAAGACAAAATCATTCGATCTGTACCCGAAGTAGACAAAGTATTGGGTAAAGCAGGGCGCGCAAGTACAGCCACCGATAATTCACCGATCAGCATGATCGAGACCATCATCATGCTCAAACCAAAATCAACGTGGCGCGCAGGCATCACCAAAAAAGATATCATCAACGAGCTGGATGCAAAAATGCAAATCCCCGGTGTAGTCAACGGCTGGACACAACCCATCATTAACCGCATCAACATGCTCGCAACCGGTATACGTACCGATGTAGGCGTTAAAGTATATGGACAAAATCTGGACAGCATACAGGCTATATCGGAGCGCGTAAAGAATACACTCGCGGCTGTACCCGGAGTAAAGGATCTATATGTTGATCCGATCACCGGAGGGAAATATTTAACGATCAACATTAACCGTGAAGCAATAGGTCGATATGGTCTGAGTATAAACGATGTTAATTTGATTGTTGAGTCTGCGATTGGCGGAACACCCATCGGACAAACCATTGAAGGACGTCAACGTTTTACCATCAGCGTGAGACTCGCGCAAGATTATCGCAATAGCCTCTCACAACTAAAACGCATCCCGGTCAAAACACCAGCACTCGGAACCGTGCCACTTTCCTCTATAGCAGACATCCGTTTTGAAGATGGCCCCCCCATGATCATCTCTGAAAATGCATTACTCCGCGGTGCTGTACTGTTCAACGTACGCGATCGCGACTTGGGCAGTACTGTTGAGGAAGCCATGAAAACCCTGAACAACGGCATGGGTACACTACCCAATGGCTACTACTTCGAATGGAGCGGGCAATATGAAAACCTCATTCGCAGCAAGCAAACACTAACCGTAATTCTGCCGGTAGTATTCCTCATCATTTTTATATCCCTATATCTCGCGTTCAAATCCATTCGTGAGGCCTTTCTGAGTTTGATCACTATTCCCTTCGCACTCATCGGAGGCGCCTATATGGTATACTTCTATGGAGTAAATCTATCGGTGGCGGTAGCCGTTGGCTTTATCGCGTTGTTTGGAATAGCGGTAGAAACCGGTGTGGTTATGGTTATATACCTCAACGATGCCATGCAACAGTTGATCAAACTTCGCGGCAATTCACGCGACACAATCACCTTCGAAGAGTTAAAAGAATTTGTTATAGCAGGAGCAGCCAAGCGGCTTCGTCCAAAAATCATGACCGTATCCGTAGCATTATTCGGCCTCATCCCCGTCCTCTGGTCAACCGGTGTCGGCAGTGACGTTATGCAACCGATCGTCCTCCCAATGATCGGAGGCGTACTCACATCATCAACACACATTCTACTGGTAACACCGCTCATCTTCCTGATGACAAAAGAATATGAATTACGAAAGTTTGGAAAACTTGAAGTATATGAAGGCAAGCATTGATTTTAATATTCACCTGCAAGGCGAAAATATAAAGCTCGAAGCTATAGATGATAGCGGCAGCTCCCTCGTGCCTCGGGCCGGGCTATTCGCTGCAAGTCCTCGCCCATGGCGTGTAAATTTTTTACAACGTTTAGCAACCGGGCTCCGGGCTTTCCGCTGCTATCCCTGCTGCAGTGTCGCTTTTATTTTCGTGTTGGGTATATATATAACGATACCCGTACACGCTCAGGTTGTCAGCCTGGATACAGTGCTATACCGCATAGATAAGCAAAACCCGATGCTGCAGGAGTACGATCAAAAAGTAAAAGCACTCAACGCCTATACCGCTGGCGCCAAAAGCTGGATGGCTCCCATGGTCGGTGCCGGAACGTTTATGACTCCGTATCCCGGACAAACGCTTATGGACGAACGTGATAAAGGTTCGATCATGTTTTCCATTGAACAGGAAATTCCAAATCCATCCAAGCTTAACGCTAACAAAAACTACCTGCAATCTAAAGCGAGTGTAGAACAACAAGCACGTGCTTACCAATACAACGCCTTGCGCGCAGAAGCAAAAGCACTATACTATCAATGGCTTGTAGAGGAGAAGAAAGTAAAGATCCTGCGTGAAAATGAGCGCATCACCACCTTGATGCTCAAGCTCGCCAGAATCAGATATCCCTATAACCAAGGAAGTCTCGGAAATATATACAAGGTGGAAGGGCGCCTGAGTGAAGTGCAAAATATGTTACTGATGACGCAGGCTTCTATCGAGGAAAAAAGCTACCGCCTGAAAACTTTGATGAACATGCCTGCTATGGATTCCATCGCTATAGATACGGCAACGGTTGTAAACTTCACACCCGATAATATAGTGTACGACACAACGGCACTGAGCGCAAATCGCAGCGATATTAAACAGATCAACCAGACCATAGAAGTCATGCGTCTTAATCAACAAGTGCAGCAATATCAGTCGCGTCCTGATTTCAAGATCCGGTTCGATCACATGCAGCCCATCGGCGATATGCCTTCACAGTTTACAGCCATGGCCATGGTATCCATTCCCATTGCACCGTGGTCGTCTAAAATGTATAAAGCCGAAGTGAAGGGTATGCAGTATGATATAGCAGCAATGCAAAAAAATCGGGAGGCTATATTACTGGAAGCGCGCGGCATGCTGGCCGGCATGACGAAGCAGCTCCTCCGGATGAAACAGCAGTTGAGCAATTACGAGCAGAGAATTATACCAGCGCTTCGTAAGAATTATGAAACCACCATGCTCGCATACGAAGAGAACCGTGAACAACTTCCCAATGTAATCGATGGATGGGAGGCTATGAACATGGCTCAAATGGAATACCTGGAAAAGGTTGAAGAATATTATACGATGATCGTTCGCTATGAAAAAGAGCTTGAAAAATAAAATGAAACCCTATACTTCAACTATAGCATGGGTGCTCTTCAGTATTCTACTGCTGACTGTATCTGCGTGCTCCACAAAAGAAGCTGCACACCATGATACCTATACCTGCCCGATGCACCCTACGGTGGTATCAGATAAACCCGGTACATGTCCCGTATGCGGAATGGACCTCGTGCGCAAAGCGCGGGAAGGCGAAGAGGTAAAGATGACTGAAGACCTGGCAAAGGGAATAAAATCCCCTAACGAATCGATACTCGCTTCCGTGAAGATCATCAAAGGCGAACACAAAAAAGTATCGGTATCATTACCAGTACAAGGCATCGTTACCTACGACACGCGCTACACGTATAGTATACCTGTTCGCATCAGCGGCCGTCTTGAAAAAGTATATATTAAATATGCTTATCAACCAGTACACAAAGGACAAAAGATAGCAGAGATATACAGTCCAGATATGCTCATGGCGCAACGCGAATTCCTGTATATACTCCAGCAAGAGCGCGATACTGCGCTGATTGAATCTGCGAAACGCAAGCTACATTTGCTCGGTGCCTCCGCCAAACAAGTAGATCAACTTATCAAGCGCAAAGAGCCGTTACAAACCTTTACTGTCTTTAGTGCTTACGATGGCTATATTATAAATGAAACTAATGCTGCTCCCACATTATCGAACATTTCATCATCTACGAGTACATCAGTAGACGCTGGTATGAACGGTGGTATGGGAAGTACTAGTGCTTCTGCAGGCAATACTACATCCCCCTCCAATGCAACATCGTCTTCATTGATACGGGAAGGGAGTTACGTTTCTACGGGTCAGACTTTATTTAAAGTAATAAATCCTTCTGCGTTTCGCATTGAATTAAATCTTTCCCTTCTGGATGCAGATATAGTGAAAGCCGGAGATGCACTTGAGCTTGACCTTGGTAATGGCAATAAACAAAAAGCAACGATCGACTTTGTCCAGCCATTTTTTAACCAGGAAGAAGCCTTCGTCAAAGTAAGAGTATACATGAAGAACACGAAGGAATTTCAAATCGGTCAATTGATAAACGCTACAATTCTAATCCCGGAAGTCGAAGCGTTCTGGCTTCCAAAGCAAGCCGTACTCGATCTCGGATTAGAAAAGATTGTTTTCATTAAAGAGCGCGGAGCGTTTAAACCAAAAAAGATCAGAACCGGTATATATAGTGGCGACCTTGTTGCTGTACAAGGAATCGCTTCTTCGGATGAGATCGCCAGCAATGCGCAATACCTGGTAGACAGTGAAAGTTTCATTAAACCTAAGAACTGACATGAGAGTTTTATTCTATATATACATCTTTCTTTTGTTTGCCTGCAAGCAGGAACAAACCGGGAATGAACATGCAGAACATAATCATGTACAAAAAGACACTGCGGCTGCAAAATATACCTGCCCCATGCACCCGCAGGTAATTAAAGATGCTCCAGGTACTTGTCCTGTGTGCGGTATGGAGCTTGTACCTGTAACTCATTCAAACGCCACAGAAAGTCATATCATGTTAAGCAACAGTCAGTTTAAGCTTGCTAACATTACAACTCAAAAAGTATCCATGCGTGCTGTTGGCGAGACTGCCATCATAAACGCACGATTATCACTGGATGAAGAACGCACGAACGTTATCAGCAGTCGCACTGCCGGAAGAATTGAAAAATTGTTTGTAAAAGAAACCGGACGAACTGTAAAGCAGGGCGAGCCGCTCTATGAAATATATAGTGAAAATCTGCTCACACTACAACGTGAATATTTGTTGGCGAAAGAACAATTCGAAGCCTTGGGCAAACAGGAAACACGTTACGGATCATTTTTCAAGGCAGCAGAACGAAAACTATTGCTCTATGGATTGACTTCTGAGCAAATCGCAAGGTTAACGAATGTGAAATCATTGCAACCGCGCATTACATTTCTCGCACCTGCTTCCGGTATTGTTACAGAGATCAACGTTTCAGAAGGCCAGTATATAGCGGAAGGATCTATACTTTACCGCATTGAAAATATCGACAATCTTTGGGTAGAAGCTGATCTATATCCACACGAAACAGCGCTTGTAAAAACGGGCGATAAGATCCGTCTTCGTATAAGCGGTTTTGAAGCGGAACCTGCCGAGGCCACCATAACGTTTTTAAGTCCGGAATACAAGGGGAATACGCAAGTAACGGTTGTACGTGCGGCATTGAAAAATGCAGACCATAAATATACTCCGGGTATGCAAGCACAAGTAATGCTGAGTCATTCTTCACGACAATCGCTTGCTATACCTATAGATGCGGTGATTCGAACAGGAAAAGGAACGCATGTATATGTGCAGCATGGCAATAATACTTTCAAACCACAGATGGTTAAGACCGGGCTCGAAGATTTTGACCAGGTAGAGATTACAGAAGGACTACACGAGGGCGACACTGTAGCCGTCTCCGGAGCGTACTTGCTATACTCAGAGATGATCTTGAAGAATGGAACGGATCCTATGGCAGGACATTCAGGACATGGAGTTCAGAAGTGAAAAGCATAGAATATAACAGTGTAGTGTTCAATTGAAAAAATAATACTTTAAAAACCAAATATATCTTATGAAAAACAAGTTCATCATTTACACATTGTTTATAGCGGCCGTTGCGTTTGCCCTAAGCAATTGTTCAGGCAAAAAAGAATCCGCACACGAAGGTCATGATCATGCTGCGCATAAAGGGGAAGCGTCATCATCAGACTCAACTACTGCTACGGAAGTGAGCAAGCCTCAGTTCGAAGTCGATAAAACTTTTCAGCTACAATTGTCAGATATATTTACGTCTTACCTTTCGTTGAAGGAAGCATTCGTTGCATCCGATGCTGATAAGGTAAGAACAGAAGCTGCTGTTGTTCAGCAAAAAGTTACTCAGGCTGACATGAAATTACTTTCAGGCGCAGCGCACAATGATTGGATGAGCTACCTTAGTGGTCTCGAGTCATCGTTACGCGAAATCCAGACTTCAAAAGATATTGAAGTTCAACGCAGAGCTTTCAGTACGCTTTCTGATAATTTATATAAAAGTGCAAAAGCATTTGGACTGGGTGGCACGAAGGCTTACTATGAATTTTGCCCGATGGCATTTAATGATGAAGGTGCATATTGGCTAAGCGACCAGGAGAAGATCCGCAACCCATACTTTGGCGACCAGATGTTAACGTGTGGTGTTATTAAAGAGAAACTGCAATAATATCTTATTTAAGAAATATAGTATATCAACCGATCAACAACAAATTAACATATATAGTTATGAAAACAACAATAATAATCGGGATACTCGCGCTGGTAAGCTGCGGTGTACAGGCACAACATGATCATGCACAACACAGTGCTGCTACCCAGGAAGCTGCTCCTACATTCAAAGATGCCAAGCTCAGCACCGCCTATGGTGATTACCTGAAATTAAAAGATGCGCTCGTAGCTTCAAAAGCAGATGCTGCAAAAGATGCGGCTGCAGCTTTACAGAAATCATTGACGGCTGTACCAAACAGTAAGAAGACCATTGAGCACGCAACAAAAATAGCAGCCACGTCTGATCTGAGTGAACAACGTAAAACGTTTTCTCAATTGAGTAATGAAATGAAAACGCTGGTTACCGGAAGCTTATCAGCAGGAGCTTTATACCTTGAATATTGTCCTATGGCCAATAACAACCAGGGAGCTTACTGGCTGTCCAATGAGAAGCAAATCAAAAATCCATACTTTGGAGATATGATGTTACGGTGCGGTTCTGTGAAAGAAACCATTCAATAAAAAATACCTGTACCAGTGAATGTCGTTCACTGGTACAGGTATAGTATATTTCAATAACTCTTACTTACGGCTTTTCGCTCCGGATTTACGCACATATAGATACTTGAAACTTGCAGCCTGTGGTGATCCTCTTCCTGCAAGCGTCAACATATTATCTTTCAAAGATATAGACCATTCTGTTGGAGGTGCATCCTTATTCTCTGCGCTTTCCAGATACAGTATCTTATGGTTTTCATTGACTCGAAACAATCCTGAATCAATTTTGTGCTGGTTCGTACGCGATATAAATTTCGCCTCACGGGTAAATTCCATAGTTTGTATCGTGGTGTCCGCATCACTCTTCAATTCTTTTTTCCCTTCATAAACTTTGCTGACCTGCCATGTACCAACCATAAGATCGATGATTTTTTGCCCCGAAGGTGAGGCTTGCTGGGCAAATGAGCTTGTTAAAAACATCGATAAAAACAAGCTCAGTATCAAAGTGTTGATTTTAAACTTCATATTATTAATAGTTAGTAACCTAGAAGTTAAAAAACCATACCGTTGTGTATTTTATGCCGCAATTGATTTCAGGGCTTTTCGTGAATCGCAAAATTTATAATTCCTGTGGAGGCAGATAACAAACAACGGACTAACAATGATATGTTGACTATATAATTTTCACATCGAGATCCAGGAATTTACTATACTTTTTAGCCGCGGCTGCTACGGCATTCTTTTGCGTTTTGTTAAAAGTATCAAATGCTTGAGCCTCTACAATAGCCGTATCTTTCTGGATAGTGCGCTTCCACATACCTACTATCTGACTGTTGATAACAATGGTAGAACTCAGCAGACCATTACCATTTCCTGCAATTTGTTTATAGCGGGTAGTATCTATAGCAGGTGTCCTATTCGTATAGCCGAGCAGATATTCATCAAACCCGGGAAGCAAATATACCCCGGGCGACTTTGTCTTTACAACGGAGTTGCTACTGGCCGTCCAATAGGTAATGCCTTGAATGGTCTCCTCGGTTAGTTGAGACTTTACAGCTTCATGAGCAGCCTTGGCCTCCGTAGTTGATAACCCTGTCCACCATGCAAAGTCTTGTACCGTAGCAGGACCATGGCTTGCAAAGTAACGCAAGGTAAAGGCGGCCATCGCTTCCTCGGCAACAGGCATTTTCGTAGCGGGAATCCATTCGTCCAGTAGGGTAAACGTTGGCTGCTTCCCTTTGCGCGCGCCAAAACAAATCAGTCCCTGCATGGCCAGATGCCCAAGTATATGTAAGCCACGCGTGTTACCTGCTGCCACCTTACCACGTTCCAGCACTTCATATACTTCTTTGCGCGTGAGTTGTTTGCCCCCTTCCAATGCAGCTGTTAAGAGCTTGGCACTTTTGGTAAACGTTTTTTTATCAAGTCCCTCCTGCTTATATATACCTGCGCACCGTGTTATTACGCGAGGTGTAAACGTCTTCAACATCCACCGTGCATCGGCAGGAGCAACGAAATGTAGCGTGCCCCGCATGGGCCACGTACGAATAATGGTTCTATTGGTAAGTGCCTTTTCAACGTCAGCTTCCGTTGCATTCTTCGTTCTCAATCCAATGGCCCACAATGAACCCAGGTAATCCTGCGCTTGCATAGCGCCCATCCACGAAACTACCTCTTCGGGCTTCTCAAATTCCGTTTGAGAGATCCGTTGATGATGTAGTCGTTGATGAGCGATGGACGATAGTGGCATATACTATATGTATTAATAGTCAATACTGCATTAACTTCTGCCGTAAAGCAAATAGAAATTATAATCGGTCATGGGAGCATCCGTCAGCCCTACATTTCTTCCGATGGTGACAACTTGTCCACGATGATATGTACTGTGATTCAATACCTGGAGAAGATATTCAAATCTCGGTTCATTGCCTTCCGCCCATGGACTATAAAAAGCTACTCGCTCCTGAACCTCTTCGTCAGAAAGTGAATGTATATACGTTTCTAACTGCTCCGAATGTTTCACAATTCCTTCATATACTTCTTCCAGAGATCCATCAAAACCAACCATTCTAAACGATGGTGGTGCGGGTTCACGCTTCAATACCGATAGCCAGAATCGTTCTGTGTCCCAGATATGAATCAACGTCAAACAGATGCTGGGAAAACTGGATGCAACTTCTTTATCCATTAACTCAGCAGGTTTCTGCTTCAACCAATTTACAAGCGTTGTATTCGCCCATCTGTTATAGGATGCAAAACTTTTCACCAGCCCTTCCAGTGCCGATGTTTCTTTCACTGTTGTTTGTGTCATATAGGGATTATGTTTGTTGTTGATTCAAAATAACAAACTCCATGTGACAGCCTTATGTCAGCACGGAAATACAGGTTTGTTTTTTTTATAATCTTTTTTTACACTTCGATTGAACCGTAATAATGGCGCCTCGTTCACATATTAACGCATAATTTCAAAAGCACGCAAACACATCCATAATAATCCTTTGAAAGTATAAACATATTATATTTTTTACCTGGAATTTATAAGATATTTGGCGTTATAACATATACTATATGACTGTTGAAATTGTGGTTTATAATATTGAGTCAGCACGCAAGGCACAGGAAGGTGGAGCAGACCGTATTGAACTTTGTGACAATCCTGGTGAAGGCGGAACAACACCATCTTTCGGAACGATTGAATCCGTTCGTCAGCATGTGAGTCTGGATATATTTGTGATGATCCGTCCACGGGGCGGTGACTTTCATTATGACAGCTATGAATTTCACGCAATGAAGCGTGATATATCAACGTGTCAAAAATTAAGTGTTGATGGCGTTGTATTCGGTATTGTGAATGCTGATGGAACGATCGATAAGAAACGTTGCAAGGAACTGATTGATAAAGCGCGTCCATTGAAAGTAACATGTCACCGTGCTTTTGATATGACCAAAGATCCGTTCCAGGCTTTGGAAGATTGCATTGAAGCGGGCTTCGACCGCATTCTTACTTCAGGCCGGCATATACATGCAGTGCAAGGTGTTGACTTGATTAAAGAGTTGATCAAACGTGCCGATGGAAGAATTGCTATTATGCCGGGCTCAGGTGTAAATGAAAATACTGTAGAGGAGATCGTATCGAAGACTGGAGCGAAAGAGATTCATTTCTCGGCTACTGCTTTCCGCGAAAGCGCTATGGTATATCGCAACGAACAGATCTCCGGTATGGGGTCAGATGAAGGTTCTGAATTTAAACTTCGCACGGTTGATCCGGAGCGGGTGAAGAAGATCAGAAGCCTGGCAGAGAATGCTGCTGCATTGTAAAGTGAATACGCAAGGAATCTAAGAAACACAAGTTTCATAAAGGAAAATGCAAATGACAGGTATATGTATATCTGTCATTTTTTTGATATAGTGTACTTGCAAGGCATAAAGATCACAAAAAAGGAAGAAGAACTTTCGTCCTTCTTCCTTAACTAACTAACCTCTTATCTTAAAATACTGTATTATATATATACTTACTGTGCACGCTTGGCATTAATCGGGAAAGTACCGAATTGTCCAACCGTCATGTTACCTGCTAAAGCATCTCCGGTGATGATGGCTTTTACAGCGATCATCATTTGGTTACCACCGAAGTTTACTTCATAGTTGAAGGATAATTCATTTCCGTTAACCGTAACATTGGAAAGTGCATTCTCGCTGTTGAAGCGATTGTTTTTGATCGTACCACTATATACTTCGCCCTCCTTCGTGATTGTCAATGTTCCTTCTCCGCCTTGTGGCGATTCTATAGTATAGTTCCAAGTACCGGCTGCGTTCACTACGGCTGCAGGATCAGCAGGAGGTGTAATCGCGGGTTTTGTCGCCGCTGCGTTTTGTGCTGCCGCACCCTGGCGCATACCTCCGCCTCCACCAGCAGATTGTCCGCCAGCGTCAGTGCCACCGCCATCACCACCATCTTTCAAGTCATCGTTGCTGATGGATTTTCTACGCTTCGGCTTTGCGTCCATACTCATCTTACCAATACGGTAGCTGAAGTTAACTCGGAAGCTCATATTATGAAGCTCAGTCAATGTGCTCCGTTGCACGAGAGGTGAATTAAGTTCTCCTTTGATTTTAAAGGCTGTTGTAAAGAAGTTCTCTGCACCAAAGCCAACGCTTCCACGCTTCTTGTTGATGTCTTTCTTTAAACCAAGACTATATATACCGAAGCCACCTTGTGTTCCCTGGAGTTGCACCGTGCGGCCACGGTAAAATCCGAAGAACTGAAAACCCCAGCCTTTGCTCAGGTTATAGTTACCAAACATTCTATAGCTCGCTACCCAACCTTCATTGCTGGCACGATACTGACGGTTTGGATCATCCGGGGTATTAGCATCTACAGGTATATTATTATTCAACATGGAATAATACAGATCGGTACCACCATTCAATGAAAGTTTACCGATGCTTACATTGGCAAATATATTTACACCCACAGCGTCTTCCTGTCCAATGTTTTTATAGGTGGTTTCTACACGTTGAACACCGCCCTCGGTCTTAACCGTGCGCACGTCTTGTATAGCGTTGTTTGTATTTCTCCAGAAGCCAGAGAAATTCAGGGACGTTCCTTTTATAAATGTACTATACGATACCTCGTAGTTGTTGGTATATTCAGGATCAAGGGATGGATTACCAATGGTAACATCGTATGGGTTTTGTGCCTGAACGTTCGGATTCAGGTAGCGAATGGAAGGACGCTGAATTCTTCTGTTATAGGCAGCCTTAATCGTTTTACCATTGGAAAGTTTTTTAGAGATATTCAAGCTTGGCACCAAAGCACCATAAGATGGTATCTCGATATTTGCTTCCGTTTGTGTATAGGCATCAATTGTAGTATACTCGTAACGCGTACCTGCCTTGATGCTATAGTTTGTCTTGGTGGTATAGGTATAGGATAGATATCCACCGACAACATTCTGATCGTAGTTCAGGTTATTGGACAATGAAGAATTGGTAGAAGGCTCATAATTTCCATCGCCATCTTCATCAGTAAAGTATGTAAACTCACTGAACACTTTACGCATGATATCTTTCGCACCGAACTCTACCATTTGATTGGTACCAATCGGTGTCTGATAATCTACCTGGAACGTCATCTCCTGGTTATAGCTATCGTTATCATTGCGGATACCGCTTAATGCATTTACACCGTTTTGCTGAAGGATCAGGTTCTCAAAATTATTCTGACGATCATTTCTGCTATAGCTTCCCATGATGCTCAGTTCGCGCTGCGGCTTTTCATAAAGATGAGTAAAGCTCAAATTCACATCTACGTTATTGGAAAGATCTTCTGATAATGTATTACGCAGCGTACTTTGCGTTGCATTGTTGGGATCGTTGATCAACGTATCGATCAAGGTATACAGATCGTCCTGGTGGTTCTTACCGTTACGTGCTCCGAAGCGAACGGAAGCCGCCATATAGTTCTTTTCATTTATATCGTAATCCCAACCGAGGTTATAGTTACCAAACAGGCCGCTGTTACGTGTATCCGCACGTTGCATGTTATAGGTTGGCTCGGTGTCTTCAAGTGATGATCGGGTATATTGATCGCTGGAGAACTTGCCACTTATATTGTAGTTCGCACGACCCCATCCGCCCAATGAGAAACCCATTTTACCTTTACGATAGTTACCGTTCAGGCCGAGGTTAGAACCACGTAAGCCCAAGCCTGCATCTATATTCAGCGTTAGCCCTTCCAATGTATTTTTCTTGGTAACGATATTGATGATACCGGCAGAACCTTCTGCATCATATTTAGCAGAGGGCGATGTAATTACTTCTACAGATTTAATCTGATCGGCCGGAATTTGTTTCAAGGCATCTGCTATACTTGACGCCATAATTGTAGATGGCTTGTTATTGATCAACACCAATACATTTGCGCTACCACGCATCGATACATTTCCATCAAGATCAACGGAAAGCATCGGCACTCTTTTCAATACATCAGTAGCATCACCACCGCGTGCGGTCTGATCATTCTCAGCATTATATACTGTGCGATCAACGCGCTCTTCAATCAACGCCTTCTGTCCTTCTACTACAACCTCGTTCAGGACTTTCGCCCCTGTACTCAATTTGATCACGCCTACATTTACTTCATCTTTTTTATCAGGAACAGCAACATTTTTTATAGTCTGTGTTTCATACCCAATGAAAGAGATCACCAGGTTATAGGTTCCTTCTGCTACTTTCGTGATTGTAAATTTTCCTTTGTCATCACACACTGTGCCATCCAGTGGTTTTTCAGAATCAACAGGTGTAAGTGCTACGGTTGCAAATTCTACTGGCTTTTGGGTTTCAGCATCCAACACTACACCGGTTATCTTGCTGTTCGCCGCTCCTTTCACCGCAGGAGAACTCGCCCCTGCATTCCCGCCACCCTGCCCTTGTGCAAAAAGGGAGGCGCTGCCCGTAACAAAAACCAAAAGAGATAATAGTTTTCTCATATATAATTAAAAGAGTAATAAGTTTTCTGATTTCATGGCCACACAGTCTTCGGGTATTTTTAGAGTCAACGGCAAAGAAAATTGATTGTTGACAGCTGCAGGCGTTTTTTATACAATCGGGCGTTTACATTCGACATTCCGGCCACATATTCGACCGTGCCGAAAGGTACGCACAACCCTATGATTCGGTCGATAAAATTCCGCTAACGGTAGAAAATCAGTAAGAATAGCCGTGTACTTAAGCACTAAGAATTAATTTTACTTGTATTGTTTTTTGTCATGCAGAAATTTATTCAACGTAACCGCGTCTTCCTTTTACACCTTTCATTCTGGTGCGTTTATCTGTCGTTCTTCGTGTACCAGATTACGTCATACCGTAAAAGAGAAATCGACATCACCGAAGTCATTACACATGCTGCGGCCAATGTTATCTTCAATATGATTGTCGCGTATCTCAACTATTTTATTTTCCTGCCACGCTTTCTGGAGAAGAAAAAATTAGGGCGGTATATGCTTGAATTTTTTATACCCTTTACCATCCTCATGTTTTTCCGCGTGCATCTGCAGCGCTATCTCGTTGATGATTATACTCACCAGGTACATTTCTTCTATACCACTACTTTTATTATACAGGCCGGTGCTACGAGTTTATTCATTGTGATCTTTGTAGCGATGCTACGGTTCGCCAAAGAATGGTTTGAATTTGAATCGAAGAAAAAAGAAGTAGAAAATGAAAAGCTGCAGGCAGAGTTAAATTTTCTGAAGGCACAAATCAATCCGCATTTTTTATTCAATACATTGAATAATTTATACTACCTGGCCTACTCACAATCGCCCAACACTACCGAAGTAATCGCCAAGCTTTCGCAGATGATGCGGTATATGATATACGATACCAATCACCCGAAAGTATTGCTTAGCAAGGAGATTGAGTATATGCAGAACTATATAAGTCTGGAGCGCTTGCGCCTGAACAACCAGATTCCGATTGACTTTACTATACAAGGCAACATTCATGATACGCGCATTACACCGCTGATCTTTATTACGTTTCTCGAGAACGCTTTCAAGCACGGCATCAGCAACAACAGTACGCATGCATGGGTGAAGGCGAGTATAGTAATGGATGGGAATACATGTACCTATAAAGTAGAGAACAGTAAATATACCAATACAAAAACGGAGGCGGGCGAAAAATCAGGCATTGGATTACAGAATGTTCAGCGTAGATTAGCTTTAAGTTATCCGGAGCAGCACGTATTAAAAGTGGAAGACTATCCGGAACGCTATTCAATAGAACTGAAACTTACTTTATCGTGAGCATCTCGTGTTTAATTGTTGATGATGAACCACTGGCCCGTAGTCTTATTACAGACTATGTGAAGAAAGTGCCGTATCTGAATTTACTGGAAGCGACTTCAAGTCCGTTAACGGCTATAGAAATCTTGAGAAAGTCACCGGTAGATTTACTCTTCCTGGATATACAGATGCCTGAGATCACCGGTATATCTTTATTGAAAGCACTTCAGAAAAAGCCGCTGGTAATTTTAACTACTGCATATTCAGAATATGCGCTGGAAGGTTATGAGCTCGATGTGATCGACTACTTGTTAAAGCCCATAACGTTCGAAAGATTTCTTCGTGCCGTAGAAAAAGCAAATCAGCGATTAGCAAATTCATCAACATCACCAACCACTTCTCCAATAGAAAGAACGCTGCAAGATGCAGCACAGCCTTTTGTATTTGTAAAAGATGGAACAAAGCTGGTGAAGGTTCGTTGGGATGATATTCTTTTCGTAGAAGGATTAAAAGATTACGTGACCATTCACACGCGACAACAAAAGATCGTTACGTTACAACGACTAAAATCACTGGAAGAACAATTACCTGCTGAAAAATTCATTCGCATACACCACTCCTATATAGTTGCCGTAGATGCTATAGATGTAATCCAGAAGGGCGAAGTACAAATAGGCTCAGTAACGATTCCCATCAGCGACACATACCGAAAATCTTTCAAAGATTTTACGGATAAGAATCAGATGTTGTAAGTATATATCGCTCGCAATATACTTTATAGAGCATGGCAAAATCCAAAACAAAATATTCTAAATGTTCGTCTTGCTTAACTGACAAGTACAAAACAGAGATGACTATATCGTTGTCTGTGATGGGTAAAATTGCAAAGAAAGAATTCAAGCACTATAAAGAACTAAACATTGATATATACTCCGCTTTCATGAACTCTGATTTTGAATGGGCTTGCGACACTTGCCTGACAACAAAAAAAGCAGTGCTGGCAAATACTGGATTACAAACACCCTCGATGAATCCGCACCTTGCTTACTTCGATAAAAATCTAATCTGTAAAAGTTGTGGCGAAGAATTTCTATTTACCAAAGAAGAGAAACGCTTCTGGTTTGAAGTACTAAAATTCTGGATCGACTCTGAACCCGTTAGTTGCTTAAAGTGCAGAAGAGAGATACGGGTTTTAAAATCTGAAAATAAAATTCTCTCCGAAATTCTAAAAAAGGAGTTAGCGCAAATCTCCATTGAGGAACTGGGAAAAGTTATTGAAGTCTACCGCAAATGGGACAAGAACGACCGCGTTGCTTTTTATGAAGCTCAATTAAAAAAACGAAGAAAGGCAGCGACATCATCATAATCTTCTCACGAAGGAATATCAACATCCATATTTTTTCAATTTTATTACCCGCTGCCAGACTAAAACAATCGTTTGAAGATACGGGGCTAAAATTATTTTCCGTTGTAAGCAAAGTCTATTGCCAAGGCATATGATTCTCTCCTTAAAAAAAGGTATTATTAGCTAGAGGTTTTGATTTCTGTTTAAGGAACACAATTCCGTCACCCTATAAACCATACCTAATGTCCATCAAAGTTGCTATCCGTCACAAGACTTCTTATGAATATGACCGTGCTATAAATCTATCACCTCACATCTTTCGTCTGCGGCCAGCACCACATTGTCGTACGCCAATCCTGTCCTATTCACTGAACATCAAACCTGAAAATCATTTCATCAACTGGCAACAAGATCCATTTGGTAATTATCAGGCACGTGCAGTCTTTCCGGAACAAACCCGTCATTTCTCCTTCGATGTAGAAGTAATCGCGGAGATCGTTATCATCAACCCTTTCGATTTTTTTATTGAAAGCTATGCTGAAGAATTTCCTTTTCAGTATACTCATCAGCTTCGTAAAGAGCTATCACCTTACTTCGAGCTTTCAGAAAACGGAGGACTGCTCCAGAGTTTTTTACGGACCATTAATCTTTCAAAAAAAATAACAACCATTAATTTCCTGGTGGAGCTTAACCAGAAAGTATGGCAATATATACAGTATACGGTGCGCTTCGAACCGGGTGTGCAAACCTGTGAACAGACGCTTTCTTTGAAAAGCGGATCGTGTCGTGATTCGGCATGGTTGCTCGTTCAACTCTTCCGGCATCTGGGTCTCGCCTCTCGATTTGTATCCGGGTATCTCGTGCAGTTAAAAGCAGATCAAAAAGCTATTGATGGACCTTCCGGACCGGAAGCAGATTTCACTGATCTACATGCGTGGGCAGAAGTATATATACCGGGTGCTGGTTGGGTCGGTCTCGATCCAACGTCAGGGCTATTTGCCGGTGAGGGGCATATACCACTGAGTTGTACACCGGATCCTGTTGGCGCAGCACCTGTTACAGGCATGACGGATGTCTGTGAATCTACACTGCACTATTCAAATGAAGTATTCCGCATACAAGAAGACCCGCGTGTAACAAAGCCCTACACGGAAGATCAATGGACATCTATAGTATCATTGGGGAACACCATTGACGAAGAGCTTGAAGCAGGCGATATGCGCCTGACGATGGGCGGTGAGCCCACCTTTGTTTCCATTGATGATATGGAGGCAAAAGAATGGAATACGGTAGCGGATGGTCCGCAGAAACGTGTACTGGGTGCAGAGCTAATCCGAAAACTAAAAGCGTCTTTTGGGCCTGGTGGTTTGATTCATACCGGGCAAGGTAAATGGTATCCGGGGGAGCCTTTACCACGCTGGCAATATTCTGCTATATGGCGTAAGGACGGACAACCTATGTGGAAGAATGATACACTGTTAGATCTTGATGATACTACTTCTTCCTATACTATAGAAGATGCGAAGAAACTCGCCCATACCCTTACGAGATTTATTAATATACCGGAAGAACATATACATCCCGCAGTGGAAGATGCATTCTTCTTTTTGTGGGAAGAAAGTAAAGTGCCCGCAAACCTCGATCCGTACAAAGCAAACCTTGATGATTCGCTCGAGCGGAAAAAACTTGCTGAAATTCTTGCTAACGGGCTCGGCACTGCGGTTGGTTTTGTTATACCGCTGGAATGGAATTTCAAAAGCAACCGATGGTTGTCGTGCCAATGGCCCTTCCGCAACGACAGGCTTATACTGATTCCTGGTAATTCTTCGATGGGCTATAGATTACCGTTGAAGGCTTTACCGCATATGGATCCGAAGAAAGTTCAACGACCCGTAGAGCGAAGTACATTTGAGGAACTGCCGGAGTTTATAGACTTTCATAAAAAAATAAAAGCACAGTTCGATCAACCTATAACTATACAGGAGCTTCCGGAAGAATTTACAAACCCGGCATCTATAGCAATAGAAGAGGAAGAAACTAAGGCCAGGAAAGATAAACCGGTTGATCAGGAGCCAACACCGACTTTTGAGACATATATTATAAAGACTGCACTTTCAATTGAAGTGCGCAAAGGAAAGCTATATATCTCCATGCCACCTCTGCAGTATGCGGAACACTATCTTGATTTGCTTGCAGCGATTGAAGAATCTGCTGCTCTATTGAATTTAAAAGTAGTGATTGAAGGTTATGGAATTCCACACGACAACCGATTGACAAAACTTTCTCTCGCGCCAGATCCAGGTGTGTTGGAAGTAAATATACATCCCGCTAAAAACTGGAAAGAGATTCTTCATACGTATGATACAATATTCGAGCAGGCACGACTAACCCGGCTTGGCACAGAGAAGTTTATGCTCGACGGTAAACATACAGGAACCGGTGGCGGCAATCACATTACAATTGGCGGAGCTATACCGTCGGATAGTCCGCTGTTAAGAAGACCCGATCTTCTTCGAAGTCTGATCACCTATTGGCAACATCATCCAGGCTTGTCCTATTTATTCTCTACGCAATTTATTGGTCCCACCAGCCAGGCGCCACGCGTAGATGAAGGTCGCCAGGAAACACTATACGAATTAGAGATTGCCTTCAACCAAATACCGGAGAACGAAGAAGTACCATTCTGGCTAACGGATCGCTTGTTCAGAAATTTACTTATTGATATAACGGGCAATACACATCGTGCCGAGTTCTGCATCGACAAACTATATTCACCGGATAGTTCAACGGGGCGCCTGGGTATATTAGAGTTCAGAGGTTTCGATATGCCACCCAACAAGCAAATGTGTATTGTACAATTGCTGTTGATCCGTTCATTACTTGCACGCTTTTGGAAAAAGCCCTATACCGGTAAACTTACGCGCTGGGGCACCGAGCTATATGATAAGTATATGCTACCGCATTATGTACAACAAGATCTGCAGGAAGTTGTGAATGATTTGAACGAAGCCGGTTATCCATTTCAACTTGCCTGGCTCGAGCCTTTCTTTGAATTCCGTTTTCCATTGTATGGAAAAATTAAAGTTCAGGACATGGAGCTACAGCTCCGCTTTGGTATAGAACCGTGGCACGTATTAGGAGAAGAAGTAGTCAACGGTGGAACCGCGCGCTTCGTTGATTCATCGGTAGAGCGCATTGAAATAAAAGTAAAGAACTTCAACAACGACCGGTATATGATTACCTGCCATGGTATACCTATACCATTAAGTGAGACCGTGACCAAAGGTGAATATGTAGGAGGCGTACGATACAGAGCATGGAGTCCGCCATCCGCGCTGCATCCTACACTGGGCACAGATGTACCTTTGGTGTTTGATGTATATGATACGTGGAATAAGAAATCAATTGGTGGTTGTGTGTATCACGTTGCTCATCCGGGTGGAAGGAATTATGATGCATTTCCGGTTAATTCATTTGAAGCCGAAGGACGAAGGATAAGCCGTTTCTGGAATCATGGACATACCCCTGGCACGATTATACCTAAGGTTTCGGGGAACCACGTTGAGCGACATTTGGAAAAGACTCAAAATCCCAGCAATTTTAGTCAGCCCTTGTCGGTGAAAAGAAACCCTGAATACCCACGTACACTAGACTTACGACATTATTGACCGCCATAACCTGAATGGATAGTACTAACTTAAACGCATTGAAGGGCTCGCTCTCACAGGATTATTTTTCGAACCAGATTTTCCAGGACGAATGCTTCGCCTTGAATGGTGATGTGAAAGAACATTGGAAACGTCTGCTTACCAACGTTGAACACCTTACATCAGAAGAATTAAAAAATCGTCAGCAGGAATTATTAAAGCTGCTGGAAGAAAACGGTGTTACCTATAATGTATACGGTGACCCGGATGGATTGAATCGCCCTTGGTTGCTTGATACTTTACCGTTACTGATAGCAGGAGCCGAATGGAAAATATTAGAGAGAGGAATGAAGCAACGGGTAACGGTGCTAAACATGTTGCTCGAGGATTTATACGGCGAGAAGCGATTGTTGAAAGAAGGTATAATTCCTCCTGAACTGATATACTCTCATTCCGGATTTCTCCGCGCATGCGATAACATTAAGCTTCCTGGTAAAAATCAACTCATACTTTATGCAGCTGATCTTTCACGTGGCCCCAATGATAAAGTATGGGTGTTGCGCGATCGCACACAAGCTCCTTCGGGTATGGGCTATGCACTTGAAAACCGGAGTGCACTAAACCGTGTGATTCCTGAACTATTCAAAGATCACAACGTAAATAAACTCGGAGGATTCTTTAACTCCATGATGCAGGCATTTTTAAAAATTGCTCCGCATGGGAAAGAACAGCCGCGCATTGTTGTACTCACGCCAGGCCCGCACAACGAAACCTATTTCGAACATGCTATACTTGCATCATACCTCGGCTTTACATTAGCGCAAGGTGATGACTTGATTGTGCGTAATGGTTTCGTGTGGATTAAAACAGTAGAGGGTCTTGAGAAAGTTGATATCATTTTGCGCAGAGTTGATGACAGTTTTTGCGATCCACTCGAGTTGCGTGAAGATTCTCAATTGGGAATTCCAGGGCTGCTGGAAGTGATCCGAAAAGGAAATGTAGCAGTAGCCAATCCATTGGGAAGTAGTATACTTGAGAACACGGGACTGTTGGCCTTCATGCACAACGTCTTTCAATACTTCCTGAAAGAAGATCCTATATTTCCAATGGTTGCTACCTGGTGGTGCGGACAGAAAAAGGAAATGGATTATGTTATCGACAACATCGATTCACTCGTAATAAAAAAGATTGATCGCATGACAGGTTCTGATACCTGGATTGGACATCAACTTTCAAAAGGAAAAAAAGAAGAATTGATTCGAAAGATAAAGTTTCAGCCTTCTCTCTATGCAGGCCAGGAAGCTGTTAATCTTTCTACATCTCCTGTATTTACAAAAGGGAAACTTGAACCACGCTATACCGTGATGCGTACTTTCCTGGTGGCATCTGAAGGAAGCTATGAGATGATGCCCGGTGGATTAACACGTTGCTCTCCTGAAAAAGGAAGTCTCATTGTTTCAAATCAGGAAGGTGGTATATCTAAAGACACATGGATTGAAGTTCATGCAAAGAACACAGATCTTACACTTCTCCGAAATCCTGATTTCAGAAGAAAGGCCGTGCTTCCAAGTCGCGCAGCCGAAAATCTTTTTTGGGTTGGACGATATTCACAACGGGTAATCCGTACGTCACGATTCATTCGTATAGTACTCCGAAATCTAAGTCAGACAAACGATCAGGATTCGGATGCCATGAAGGCATTACTAAAAACCGTAGCGCACATCACCGGCACGCAGGATCTGCTCGATAAGGAAAATACTGAAGACAGTCTCTTCGAACAACTTCACGATGTGATCTGCCACCCGGCAACCAATGGAAGTATATTATCTACTGTAAACAGTTTGCTTCGGGCTATGTATGCAGTGCGTGATAAGTGGACAGTTGATAACTGGCGCATCATTGATGACATTGAAAATGTTAAGCGAAGACTGGCTTTACTGGAGCCCGAAAATATTCGTCATGTGTTCCCTTTGCTGGACCAGCTGAATCTCGGATTGCTTTCTTTCCTGGAGATGAATCGCCAGAGTATGTATCGCGATGAAGGATGGAGCATGAACCGTATCGGGCAATTGCTGGAAGAGATCTCGCTTGAAGTACTGCAATACAAGACGTTGCTTACGCCTCGTTTTGACGAGAGTTCAGAGTCACAGATATTGGAAGCGTTGCTGGTAAGCAACCTGGGGCTATCAAACTATAGATCGACCTATCGTACTTATTTTGATACAGCGCCTGCTTTGGACTTGTTGTTCATCAACAAACAAAATCCAATCTCTATACTTTCACAGCTTGAGCAACTCATGAAATATATAGATCAGCTGCCTAAACGCGATAACGTCAGCCGCAGCAGCGAGATCGCTACGCTTGCTTTTGAATGCTATAGTAAAGTCAGGCTTATTAATGTAGACAAACTGATTGAAGCGGATAAAAACTCAGGGATGCGTGAAGAGCTATATACTTTGTGCGATCAATTGAGTAATCAGATTGCTACGCTCTCATTAAAATTGAGCGCTACTTATTTCAGCCACTCAGTATACTATAAACAGGGTGTGGATGAATCACCTTTTGAAGTTTGACAAAGCTTACGACTTAGAGCAGAACGTTAGAACAAAATTGATACAGGAAAATGAAGTATAGGATACGGCATTATACGGAGTACACTTATGAGGAGACGGTAAGCACCTGTTTTAACAGGCTTTGCCTTACGCCTCTTTCGATACCACAGCATCAGTGTATCATGAATGATATTAATATCGTTCCGGCTCCTGATGAAATGTCGCAGCGTACAGATTTTTTTGGTAATACGCTTACGTTTATATCCATCTACAAAGAGCATAAACGCTTAAAGATAAATTCAACGAGCGTTGTTGATATTGAGAATCGTATCAACGCAGAACTTGCTTTTAGCTCTACCGTGTTGTGGAAGGATGTACATTCTTTATTGTCTGGTGTGAACGATGCTTATGAAATTATACAATACACACTTCCCTCGCATCACGTTCCGGTCAGCGATATAATCCGTAAATATGCTGCCGATTGTTTTACAGAAGATGCCACACTCTGGAGTGTCTGCAATACGCTCATGCAAAAGATATATACTACTATTGAATTCAAACCTGGTTTCACTACGGTGAACACTCCGGTAGAAACGGTAGTAAAATTACGCAAGGGTGTTTGTCAGGACTTTGCGCACTTGATGATTGCCTGCTTGCGGAATATGGGACTGCCTGCGCGGTATGTCAGCGGGTATATAGAAACATTGCCTCCTCCGGGTAAAGAACGCATGGTGGGAGCTGACGCTTCGCATGCATGGGTGTCGGTATATTTCCCTTCGATAGGGTGGGTGGAGTTTGATCCTACAAATTGTTTGTTGCCAACCTATAAACATATCACGACTGCCTTTGGTCGCGATTACCAGGATGTTGCGCCTATCAAGGGTATCGTTTTCAGCTCCGGGCAACAAAAACTTTCTGTGAAGGTGGATGTGGAGCGAATTAAATAGTATGCATACTTGGAGACCTGCTCTAAGTATATGGTAATGTAATCGATTTTATTCCAGCAGACTTACGCAGATTGACGCAGATTTTAAATGCTTGATATTTCTCTTTGAGAAATATATTACTGGGGAAGCTTTCACAGTATATATTATGTTGTGAGTAACTCCTGTGCATTTTGAAGCGCGATCTTGGACGGTTTTTCGCCTCCAATCATTTTAGCAATTTCTTCTACGCGTTCTTCTTTTTTCAATTCACGGATGCTGCTGATGGTTTTTGCTGCTGAGTTATCTTTGTATACAAAGTAATGCGCATCGCCTTTAGCGGCCACTTGTGGTAAATGACTGATGGCAATCAGCTGATGTGTCTTCGACATGGTTTTCATCAGGTTGCCAAGCTTGATGGCTACTTCACCGGATACACCGCTATCGATCTCATCTAAAATCAACGTCGGCATCGCTGTCTTTTCGGCCATTACATATTTGATGCAAAACATCAGGCGCGAAAATTCACCGCCGGATGCCACCTGCGCAAGCGGACGCGGTGCTATACCTTTATTGGCACTAAAGAGTATATCTATTTTATCTATACCTGTATGCGATGGTTCCGTATTCTGAACATCAATCTGCAAGGTGGCATTGGGTATACCTACTTCCTGCAAAAGTTTTACAAGCTGACTACTTAGTGGCTTCAGCGTTTTCTTTCGGGTATCGCTGATCTTCGTAGCAAGTATGCGCACCTTTTTATCAGCAGCACCATATATATCTTTCGCCTTAGCCAATGCTTCGTCTACATTGGAGGTAATGTTATCTTTTTCACGCAGGTTTTCCTGGATCACCAATAATTCCGTTAAGTCTGCAGCACGATGTTTTTTCAGTAAGCGATATAGCACGCTCAAGCGTTCTTTCACAAACTCAGATCGTTCGGGATCAAACTCTATTCCTTCCTCCTCATTTTCAATCTCACTTAACAAATCATCCATCTCAATGACCAGACTTTCAATGCGCTGAAAGAGGCTGGTATATTTATCCGCATAAGAAGATATACTTTGCAAATGACCACGCGCTTCGCTGAGACTGCTTCGCGATGCATATTCGGATCGGGACAATAAATCCAGCACACTTTGGAAACGACTTTTTATTTCTTCCGCGTGCTCCATGATTTTTAACTCTGATTCGAGCGCTTCCTGTTCATGGGCTTCAAAGTTTGCCTTTGTGAGTTCATCCAGTTGAAAGCGAATATAGTCTCCTTCCTGTCGCAATGTTTCTGCTTCGGACGTCAGCGTCTCGTAGCTTTTTTTCGCTTTTAGATATTCGCTCCAGTGTTCTGCATATTGTTCGAGTAGTGATTGATTCTCGGCATACGCATCAATCAACTTTAGCTGGAATGTTTGATTGCCCAGCAATAGCGTTTCATGTTGAGAGTGAATATCCATCAGCAAACTACCGACACGTTTCATCACCTCGAGTGTAACTGGTGTATCATTGATGAATGCACGCGACTTTCCACCGGGACTGATCTCTCTTCGAATCACTGTATTGTCATCGTAGTCGAGATCTTCCGATTTGAAAAATGATTTTAGTTTATAGTCCTTAATATTGAAAATTCCTTCTGTTACACATTTCTCATTTTCATCCCACAAAACTTTTGTTTCGGCGCGGTTGCCCATTAGCAATCCGATAGCTCCGAGCATAATAGATTTACCGGCTCCGGTTTCACCGGTGATCACGTTGAGATGAGCAGAGGGCTCCAGCTCCAGGTGGCGGATCAATGCATAGTTCTTAATGGTAAGATGCTTCAACATCAGGCGTTCGTATCAAAATAAACTTCAGCAATTTTATCAAATGTGTATGAAACATTCTTCATCCTCATGTTCTTTAAAACAATTTTTGATTCATCTGCTTTTTCCAGCACTCCAAACATCGCGGTATTGTCGGTTAACACAATGCTGATGGTTTTACCTACAAATTCCTGAATTCGTTTTCGTATCTGAACAGAATCGTTAAGACGAAGTTGCCTTGTACCCATGGGGCTAAGATAGTAATGAAATTTTAAGTTCGACTTGACTTCTCTGCGAATGAAAATGAATATACTTCTAAAGGCTAACCGGTTTTGACCGAACGTTAATTTTGAATTATTTTTTCGTAGTTCGCCCGGTTCGAGGATGGATCTATAGCTTTGATTATATCATACGCCTCTCGCCTGACCTGTATACTTCCGGATGAAAAAATATTGGCAAGCTCTTTTCCTTTGGCGTCAAAGAAGCTGACAATGATCACTGCTGTGGGATTAATATCGCGGACTTTTTTAATATCCTTCAATCCTTTCAAAATTACTTCACGGCTTTTATCTGCGTCTTTGTCAAATGTATCGAGACCTTGGCGGTGATATGCATAGAAAGCTTTTCTCAAGTCTGTCATTTGTGGATTATTGAAGTTCTCTACGATCCAATAACGACTGCGATTATTTTGCATGGATTGCCATCCCGGACGATTAGATTGTTGTGCATTGTTTACAACCTGCAATGCCCTTTGGAAATATGGTGTGCCTCCAAGCTCCGTGAACGAATCATAATCCACACCTATAATCATGTAGGCATATAGTGCCAGCATCGAAGTGAGGTTTGTGGTATAGGTGTTGTCATTATACTCCAACGGCAATGATTCGGTATACTCGAATTCCCAATCACGATCGGCAAAATTAAATACCAGTGTAGAGTAGTTCGTGTTATATACTGGTCGCGCGGATTGAATCTGAACGGATGCAGCAAAACTACCCACCGAAGGCATCCGCGTGATGGTGATGAGCATGTTGCAATTGATCTTCTCGTAGTTCTTGTATGAATCGTTCGTCCACTTGCGTGAATTCATAAACTGCTCGATCGCAGTTTTCATATCCCGAAAAATTGTGCGCTCTGTAGTTTGGATCTGCGTAGCATTGATCGACACAGTACAATTGAGTTCCTGCGCCCTTGATGCAAGGGAGATAAAAACGAAACCAACAAAAAGGATTCTTTTAATCATGCAGTTTTTCAATAATGGCTTTTACGATATCGCGTGCTACTTCTTTTTTATTCTTCAATTCAAATGACCTTACGTTTTGAGATCGGTCCATGATCGTGATTTTATTCGTGTCATGTCCGAAGCCGGCACCTTTATCGTTCAACGAATTTAAGACTATCAGATCAAAATTCTTCTTCTCAAGCTTCGTGAGTGCATTGGTCTGTTCATTTTCTGTTTCCAATGCAAAGCCGACAATCACCTGACCATTGTGTTTCATCTTTCCGAGGGATGCCGCTATATCATGAGTCTTGGTAAGCTCGATGGTAAGATTTGTATCCTTCTTTTTTATTTTCTGATCAGCAACTTCTACAGGACGATAGTCTGCTACTGCTGCTGCCAGCACTGTAATATCAGTTGTCGGGAATAGTGAAGCACAAGATGTATACATTTCCTCTGCGGATGTTACGTGTATAACGTTCACCTGCGGATGATTTATATATTGTTGTGTAGGACCTGTTACTAAACTTACGCTGGCTCCCTGGTCTGCCAACTCCTCTGCAAGAGAAAAACCCATTTTGCCGCTGGAGTGATTTCCAATAAAACGAACCGGATCAATAGCTTCGTAAGTGGGCCCCGCTGTTACGAGTACTTTTTTGCCTTGCAGCGCTTTTTCAGCATCGAAATGCTTTTCAAGTACTGAAACAATTTCCTCCGGCTCAGCCATTCTTCCATTGCCGGTAAGGCCGCTGGCTAATTCACCATACCCCGCATCGATAAGTATATTACCGAAGCTTTTAAGTTTTTGAAAATTTGCTTTCGTTGCCGGATGTTGAAGCATATCAAGATCCATTGCAGGAGCAAAATATACCGGGCAGCGTGTGGAGAGATAAACGGCTATTAAAAGATTATCACATAAGCCATTCGCCATTTTTGCAACGGTGTTGGCACTGGCCGGAGCGATGATCATGACATCAGCCCATAACCCCAGGTCAACATGATTGTTCCATTGACCGGTCTCATCTTTTACAAAATCGGTAAGAACCGGATTTTTGGAAAGTGTTGAGAGCGTGAGAGGAGTAATAAAGTCTGCTGCCGAAGAAGTCATAACCACTTTTACAGTGGCGCCAGCTTTTACAAGAAGTCGTGTAAGCACAGCCGATTTATAGGCGGCAATGCTTCCGGTTACACCCAGTAAAATCTTTTTATCTCGGAGCATACCTGGTGCTATTTCGTTACTTGTTATCCGTTAATCGCAACAAGAAAATTGATAACGATTAACGAATAACAGATAACGCTACTAAGCGATTTCTTCGTTGCGCATACGGAAATTCAGTTCGCCATCCTGAAACTCTTCAATCGCAGTGTTTGTAGGTTTTGGCATCCGCTCATAGAACTTTGATATCTCGATCTGTTCGCGGTTTTCAAAAACTTCTTCCAGGTTATCTACCGTAGTAGCAAACTCTGCTAATTTATTATTGAGTTCTTCTTTCAGGTTCACTGCAATCTGGCGTGCACGCCTGGAGATTACCACCACTGATTCATATAGATTTCCAGTCTGTGATGCTATCTTATCAACATCGCGGGTAATTATAGATGATTGAGCTGCCATATACTTATGTATTAGTGTTTTTTACTTTGTTTAACTTCTCCATACTTTCCGCATACATTTTTTCTGCGTCCTTCAAGAATTTGCTCTGCGGATATTGGTCTACAAATTCCTTATAGTGTTCTACTACCGCCTTATAGCGATCTATTTGTTTCGAGTAGATGCTTTGCTGCGCCAGCTTGTACTCGGCTGATACTACCAGGTAGGCAGCCTCTTCAATATACTTCGAGTCAGGAAAGTTATTCTTAAAATTATTCAACGCTACAATGGCGGCTTTATAGCTACGCATCTTATAGTATTGATAAGCGTTATCGAATCCCTTCTTTTCAAGTTTTGCCTGTGTGGTAAAGATCACTTCTATAGCTTGCTCTCTGAACTTGCTATTTGGATAGCGGTTCAAAAATTCCTGCATCGCAGCCATGGCATTGATGCTGTTGGTTTGATCGAGATTTGGTTTAGGAGACGATGCATACTGCGAATATGCAAACATGTATCGTGCTTCTTCCGCCAGCGTGCTTCGTCCGTAGGTTTCATAAAAGGTTTTGAATTGCTCGGAAGCCAATAGATAAAGCTTATCGTAGAACTGGCAATACGCAAGGTAAAACTGAACCTTCTCACCTTCAGGCAAGCCGCGGACAATCGGTAAAATCTGTTCGAACAATACGGAAGCCTTGTAATAATCCTTCTTATTATAATAATTCAGCGCTCCTTCGTACTTCACACGCCAATCCTGGCTTTTTTCAATCCTTCTGAATTTACTGCACGATGCACCTGCAAGCAGGATTAAAATTAAAAAGAATGAAACTGATTGATTCCGCATAAGCCCGCAAATATAATATAAGAGTTTAGAACTGAAAAACGCTGTTTTTACGGAAATAGGATGTGGGCAATGAATAAAAAGTTCTTTTTAAATGAGAATGTGAACTCCCAGGCAAAAAGTGCCTGTTTAAGCACCTTAATGATTATTTTTTTACGATGAGTTTGCGGGTCATAACACCTTCGTTGTCGAGATAGAGGGTGTAAAAATAAATACCGGCATTGAGATCTTCCACGCGGATACGAACGCGGCTTTCAGAAGATGGGAGCGGATAATCGCCAACGGAATTTCCCAAAAGGTTGTGCATGATGATCTTCGCCTTCACCTGCTCATTCAGGATCTTGTATTCAACAAAAGCGTAATCTGTTACAGGGTTCGGGTATACATCGTGAAGATTAATAAATCTGGAAGAGTAAAGACTTTGCTTTTCAGGTTTTTCGGTCACCGTAAAGTTTACGGTAAACTCCATCGCCTGGGTTGGATTCGATTTGCTATAAACAACATACCGAACGTTACTTTCACCTGAAACCAAACCTGCTTCCAACGCCACTTGAAAACTGCTGATGGTTTGTCCGGCATCAACTTTTAATATATAGTCTTCTGTCTTTTGATCAAGGCAGTTGTTGTCGAGACAAAAAAAGTTCTTCTGGGTGCTTCCGATCTGGCCGTCAACTTTACGAATGATGAGCGTGACGGTTTTATCTGATGTATTTTTAAAACGAACAGGAGCTTTGATAGTCTCCCCGATCAGTCCATGATGCGTCTCCTGCAAGCCGATAATCTCAAAACCCTGACCGAAAGATACCCGGCACAGGGTTGTGACAATCACCAACAACAAAAGTTTTCTCATAGAGACAGCATATTCTACAAAAGTTAAACTTTTTCATGGATTGTCATAATAGAACGAAATGTTTTTCGTTCAGCGAGCCAATAATTTATATCACAAACGTTTACGATCGGATGAAGGGCCAGGGTTGCTGATCACCGGAGACTTTACAACATCCTCTCGTTTAGGTTTTTCTTTTCCACGCCATACAAACCCTTTCAGTTTTGTGTCTTCTACCTTAAGCTCGTGTGGCGGAATAAAACTGGCTTCCGGTTTAACATAGAAACTCATGTTGTTAACCTTTCCTTCTTTAAACCGAATAGTGATGTTACTACAGATAATTTTATTCATCCCCATCGCCTTGTTTGTCTTTTCGTCCAGGGCGAAGTATACACTCTCACCGTTCCCCTCTACCACTACGTGATCTATTTTTTTGTTTCTGAAGAACGTGGTCATCTTTCTTCCTTTCACCTGGTTAAAGTTGATGAGTGTATCTTGTGATACCACGAAAGAATTAGCTACCATAAATATGCGGTCGATGGTGTTATTCTTGATCAACATCCGAATCGAGTCTGCAGTCATTTGATTGTCTTGCGACCAAAGTATAGGATCTTTATAGAAATATATAGTCGAATCCATTGAACGATACTCCAGAGAGTCTGCCAACCCCTGCATATCTTTTTTATAAATCTTTACATTGTTATAGGCGAGCAACCGCTTTTTACTAGGGTCAGGACTATCAATAGAAACCAGCGTATCGGCTGATATAAAAAGCGTATCGTTATTCTCTGTTACTTTCGCTATATAAGCATTGTCGTATACTTTCGCGATTCCCTGACTCTTAAAGTAATCCGCTGATTGTCCATAGATGATCAGGTTTTCTTTTTTATAGGTCATTACTACATTCCTCCGGAAAAGGTATTTCTTCCGAATGTCATCAAGCTTATAGTCTTCTGCATCGAGTTTATAGTCTTGCGTCTCCGCTGATCCCAGCTTTAAATCAGATTGCTTGGAGGTTGTTTGATAGAACCCGTTCTCGTATACAAATATACTGCTGTCTTTATCGACAACCGTTGTAGGCGTTACGAAGTAGATGATCTTCGATCGTGAATTATACTGAAGACTATCAGCCGTCATTGTATAGTCTGGATTTTTCACATGCACATTTCGCTTGAACGAAGCCAGGTTTGAGTTTACATTATAGTATCCTTTGTTACTGGTAAGTACATTTATGCTATCGACAAGCCTTCCGTTATTAAAATAGTTAGCAATGTTTGTATTGCGATCGAAGTCAAGGAAGTCAGTGTATAGGGTAGCCGTTGCAAGCTTGGTAAATACTACATTTGATCGGAGCTTAGCCTTTTTCGTATTGCCATCGTATTCCAGTTTACGGCCGGTAATGGTTACGGAATCTCCCTCCAATATTTTCACACGACCATAAGCCTCCACATAATTTCGCTTCTTAAAGAAGTAAGCAGAATCGCAGTAAATAGTAGTTTGATTTTGCGTAAGGATCACATTCCCGATCAATCGATCAAAGCGTTCCTCTCCCTGTCTTCCACCTCTTAATTGATCAGCCTGTTTCAGCTTGACCTTCTTTTGAGCAACAGCCGGTATAGCTCCTGCCGTTAAAATTATCATCAGCAAAAAAAACAACAACGAATAACCATTGCCCACGATCTTCCCTCCTGCTCCAAGCTTTCCGCTTTCTGCTTTTTGCTTTCCGGCTTTTATATTAAATCGTATACTATCCATAATTCAGGTGCAAGCTACAAATCGTAAATCTAAAATCGTAAATCGATACATTTGGGCGTGATAGAGCAATTTCTGAACCATATTGAACAGCATAAGCTTTGCAAACCAACTGACCGGGTACTGCTGGCGGTAAGCGGTGGCATAGACTCTATGATAATGGTACATTTATTTCACCGTGCTGGCTTCTCCATCGCGATAGCACATTGTAATTTTCAGCTGCGAGGTGCCGATTCTGATGGTGACGAAGATTTTGTGAAAGCAACTGCACGTCAGTTAAATATACCTTGCTTCGTCAACCGGTTTGAAACAGCACAGTATGCGGAAGTGAGCAAGCTTTCTACACAAATGGCTGCACGCGAACTGCGCTATACCTGGTTTGAAAAACTTCTTGCTGAACATGCATTTGATTTCCTCGCAACAGCACATCATCTGAATGATTCACTTGAAACAGTTCTGTTGAACTGGGTGCACGGTGCGTCTCTCGAAGGATTCACGGGTATACCTGTACAGCATGGTAAAATTATCCGGCCGATGTTGTTTGCCACGCGTGATACTATAGAACAATATGCACAGCAGAATACAATTGCCTGGCGTGAAGATATCAGTAATCAAACTGATGACTACCAACGCAACTTCATTCGTCATCGTATTATTCCTGCCTTGAAAGAAATTAATCCTTCGCTGGAAAGCACCGTACAACGTGGCTTCTCAAAAGCACAGGGTGAAATCTTTTTGATCAATGATGCATTTGATACATGGAGAGAGAAGTATACCCATACATCTGAAAGAAGAATAACGATACAAAAAAATTACTTTTCAGGATTGCCACATGAAGCATCTATACTCTGGAAATTCTTAAAGACGTATGGATTTAATCATGATGTATGTACTGATATTATTGAATCGTTACCCGGCCAATCCGGCAAACGGTTTTTATCTTCTTCGTATCAGCTTGTTATCGATCGCGAACTTCTCATCGTGACACCGTCTGTTGATTTCGTGAATGATGTCTATATAGAGAAAGACCAACATCAGGCTCAACTCGATTCGTGGCAGATGGATATCTATACACCTGCTACGATATTAAAATCAACAGACCCGCTCGAGGCCACGCTGGATGCAGATAGTATTGAATTCCCTTTAGTGTGGAGAAAATGGAAAGCAGGTGATGCATTCTTTCCGCTTGGAATGAGTCATCGTAAAAAGGTTAGTGATTTTTTAATCGACCAGAAAATCTCTGTAGCCGATAAAGATTCAGTAACGGTATTGGAGTCGCAGGGAGAAATTATCTGGATTGTCGGGTACAGAATTGATAACCGGTTTAAACTAACTGACACGACCAGCCGAACATTAACGTTCAAGGTATCTTCACATTTTCGGTAATATCTTTTTTTTTGACAGGTAGTATCCTAAATTGGTGCCTGGCAGCGTTTGAACTATATTCCTGCTGAAAACAAAAAGGTGCAGATTTTAAAGTTTATACCATCTTGCTCAAGTTTATCCAGTGGGTCCACTGAGATTAATATACAAACCCATAAATCATTATTCTTATGAAAGTAACAGTAGTTGGCGCTGGTAATGTAGGCGCCACATGTGCCGATGTATTGGCCTATCGCGAGGTGGCCAACGAAATCGTGCTCGTTGATATTAAAGAAGGTCTTGCTGAAGGAAAGGCTTTGGACATTTGGCAGAAAGCTCCGATCGACTTGTACGACAGCCGTACAATTGGTGCTACCAATGATTATTCAAAGTCTGCAAACTCGGATGTTGTCGTAATTACTTCGGGTCTTCCGCGTAAACCTGGTATGAGCCGTGATGATCTTATCGGAACCAACGCTGGCATTGTGAAGTCAGTTACTGAGAATGTTATCAAGTATTCACCTGAAGCGATCATTATAGTAGTATCCAACCCGTTGGATGTAATGACATACCAGGCACATTTAACTTCGAAGCTTCCACGCACGAAAGTATTTGGTATGGCCGGTATACTGGATACTGCACGTTACCGCGCATTTCTTGCGGAAGCATTAAATATATCTCCGAAAGATATACAGGCTATGTTACTCGGTGGCCATGGCGATACGATGGTGCCACTTCCACGCTATACAACCGTTGCTGGTATACCTGTAACAGAGTTGATCGATAAAGACAAATTGAACGCTATCCTTGAAAGAACAAAAGTAGGAGGTGGTGAATTGGTGAAGCTGATGGGAACTTCTGCATGGTATGCACCGGGGTCTGCTGCTGCACAAATGGTAGAAGCTATTGTGAAAGATCAGCGCAGAGTATTCCCGGTATGTATCCGTTTGGATGGTGAGTACGGTATCAAAGATTGCTACCTCGGAGTACCGGTAGTACTTGGGAAAAATGGTATCGAAAAAGTTATTGAACTTGACCTCAATCCGGAAGAAAGAATACTCCTTGAATCAAGCCGCAAGGCGGTGAGAGAGGTGATGGACGTACTTGAGAATCTTGCCTGATCAACAGTCAAACTATTGATAAATAAAAAATGCCAGGTATACCTGGCATTTTTTATGCAATATCATCAGATATATAGCTGAATCTATTCGCCTTCTTTTTTCACACTCCATACTACTGCCCCAACAAGCGTTACGAGCATCAGCCAGGAAGAGATCATCGTGATTTTGTTTCCGGTATAATAAGCCGCAGGTTCAAATTTAAATTCAATGGTATGTTTACCTGCCGGCACTTGCAGTGCACGCAATATATAGTCCGCGCAAATGATCGATGTTTCTTTTCCATCAATAAAAGCTTTCCAGCCTTTCGGATAATATAGTTCTGAAAATATAGCCAGACCGTTTTCGGCTGACTGGCTTTCATACTTTTTATAGTTTGGATTATAATCCGTAAGCTGGATAGTGGCGGCAGTGTCGCCTTTTACTGGTTCCACTTTAAACTTCGAAGCATCTACAACAGCCGTGGTACGCGTATTCACACCACAAGTCTTCTGGATTTCTTCAGTCGGTGAGTTTACAGTGACTACTTCATTCACAAACCATGCGTTGCCATTAGCAGAAGGATTCGGAATGATATTCGTACGATCCGGGCCGAACACTATATATTTCACATTCAGCATGTTCATAACGCTGTACTGCGTGAAATCAGCTTTACCGGCTTGCACATCACGTATAAAGGCATTGGTCTCGCGGAAAAGACATGTATCATACATATCCTGGTATCTGCGCATTTTCACTCCGTGATATCCACCAATCGAATTATGGAAATATGAAGTGCGTGCTTCTTCAAATGTACCCTGGAGATTATATACCCTGTAGTAGGATTTATCTTTGAGAATCTCCTGATCAGCGGCAGTCATGGCAAAGAGTGTACTCTCACGCTTACGCTGAAACTTCTCTTTCGGGAAGAACCGTTTATCAACAATTGAAAGATCAAGTGTGATCATCAGGATCAGGAATGCATAGAATGCTATCGGTGTTAACTTCTTCCACACCTCAAAGTATATCACAACAAACGCTGCTATAATAAAACCTAGTGCGCGAAACACATCGCTGCGAAATAAACCCTTTCGATCATCCGCCAGCGCACCCGTAAACCATGACGGCAACTGGCTTTCATCAGGCGTCATAAAGCTCATCATGCTACCAAACAATAATAGCACTACGCACAGCCCTCCCGTTGCGCCAAACACGATCAGCAATTTCTTTTTCGCTGCTTTGTCCACTCCGGTTTCGAAAAGTTTTTCAAGACCCAACATTCCCAACAAGGGCAATGCGAACAGCGGCATAATCATCATAAAAGTTACCGACCTGAATTTGTTATAGGCAGGCAGGTAATCAAACAGAAAATAATTGAATGACTTAAAGCTATCACCCCAGCTGGTCACAATTCCGAAGATGACTACAGGGATTAACCACCAAACATATTTTTTATCCGCGAAAGCGATTCCCAATACAAACAGAAAAAATATAATGGCACCTCCATAGTAAGGAGCGTTGAGCGGATTAATGCCCCAGTACGCCGATGTAAATTGAGCAAGCTGATTGGCTGTCTGCTGATCACCTGAGCGTGACAATGCATTATAGACTTCACTCTTGGGATCTTGCACCAGGTAGTTTGAGCTGCTGCCTCCATAGAAATTAGGAATGAGCAACGTCATCGGCTCAAGTATACCATAGCTATAGCGGAAAGCATACTCTTTATCGAGACCGCTATCGCCTTCTTTCTTCACACTGGTAGTTAATTGTGCTTTACCACGAATGGAGTACTCGCTATATTCAGTCACCGCCCACATCGGGCCTACAAAAGAACCTACAGCAATAACCGCTGCTGCTACGAGTATACCAATCGTTTTAAAAAAGTCGACTGTTCTCTTCTCTTTTACAAACTCGATGAGACGAACGAGTCCATACACCAGTACGATGAACAGCAAATAGTATGTAATCTGTAAGTGATTTTCTTTCAATTGAAGCGCTAGCCCTGCCGTTGTAACTCCGAATCCCAGGATCTTTTTACCAGAGAAAGCCAGGTGAATACCAGCCATCACCAACGGCATAAAAGCGATTGCTCCTATGCGGGCATTATGACCTGCGCCCAGGCCGATGAGCATATAGGATGAAAGCCCAAACGCAATGGCACCACCAATGGCGAGGTACGGTCGCACACGAAAGGCCAGCAACATAATATAGTAACAGATAAACGCGAGGAAAATATTCGATATCGGGTGAGGCAATGAAAGTGACAAGGCACGTTTCAAAAAGCTCACAGGTCCGTTGCTCCAATGTGTATTGATCAGGTATGCCGGCATACCGCTGAACATAGCATCTGCCCATAATCCTTCTTCGCCTGTCTTGTCGCGATAGTCACGAAGTGCTTTGGATGAACCCTCCCACTGCTGAATATCGTATTGGCTGATGGTTTTACTATCGAAGAACACCGGGCTGAAAAAGAAAACGGTTACAACCAGGAAGACGCCAACAGCTACAAGATGCGGAAGTACCTGTGTGGTGAAATTGATTTTTTTCATGCGTTGAATTTGAGACGTTACGTTGTGAGGTTCAGACATTCAATTACATCGCGCCAGTCTTCCGCTCACTTCTTACTTTAGTCGTGCAAAATAGGAAGGATTGTGGATACTCCCGAATGAATCTTTACTTTGCAGGATCATCAAATTATTTCTCTATGGATTTACAGAGCACCATTCTCGAAGTGTTACAGAAGATTGTAAGCGTTATACCAAGCTTGGCCGTACTCGCTGCCACCCTATATTATATTTCAAAACGCTCTGCGGCAGAAGGATACCTGATGGCCATTGGCGCACTCATTGGTTTGTTGACGCATTTATTTTACGTTGTAGGGATTCCGCTGCTTACCCGGGATGGTGTGGACTCGTATGCTGCATATCAGCCCTATCTTATCCCCATAGCAATTCTCAGCACGCTTGGAGCAATGGCCTTTGCGATAGGTTTATTTATGTTGATTCATAAAGTGGTAACCACGTCTGTTACCAATACCAATGGTCCTTCAGGATATTGATGGCGGCTATCAACATTAACACTGCCGTGATGCGTTTGATATAGATGGGATTGAACTTACTCGCCCCGAGTCGTGAGCCGATCTGACCGCCTAGAAAAACGGCCGCGAGCAGTGGAAGTATATATTGCCACGACAACGCGGGAAGTCCGCGTTGAAATTGTCCGGCAAGACCACTGATTGAGTTCACAAGTATAAACAAGCTTGCGAGTGCTGATATTTTTTTAGCATCCGACCAGCGGAGAAAATGAAGTACGGGGGAAAGAAAGATACCGCCTCCTATACCTACCAATCCTGACAGAAAACCGATGCCTCCACCCAGCGCTATATTTGTTGGCGTTGTGTTATACTTTCCGGAGGAAGCATTTATTTTTTCGGGCTGGATCCAGAGAAGAATAGAGGCCATAAGTAAAGCAACTCCCAACAGGATAAAGAACACGTTGTCTTCCAGCTTCCAGAAACCACCGAGGTATGCCGCAGGCACACTTGCTACCAGGAATGGCCATACTTCTTTCCAGACAATTTTTTCTTCGCGATAAAAGATAATCGTACCGCTGGTAACAACGATGATATTACAAAGGAGCGCAGTAGGACGAATTACTTCCGGAAGCAGCATGAACATGGGCTGCGCGAGCAGTGCGAGATAGCTTGAGCCTCCACCAAAACCAACAGAAGCATAGATAAGCGCAATCAGAAAAAAACTTGCAATGAGAATGATCTGTATTGAATCCATGTGCACTACTCTGCTCTGCGTACGATGATGGATTGAAGATTTTTAACATAGCGCCTGCCCGTGCGAATATCTTGCGTGGCAATCATTACTATATTTTCATCCAGTTTCTCCAGGGGTTGATTATCCTTTGAGGTAAGGATATATACTGAATTCCCGATAGACGTATTAAACAGTTCATTCCAGGAGTATATAACTTTATATCCATCGGATGCTATACATGTAAAATAGTATTCACTCAGCACTTTGGGATTCTCTGCATCCAGTTCAACACCCTGCAGAAAATCTTTTAGTAAAACGCCAGTCAGGTCTTTGGCTGTTCCCTTTACATCGCCTTTGTGATTGGTGATCACAACATCACCCAGGTTATATAGTTTAAACTTCTTGAGTTCTTCGAATGACACAGTCTTCGGTGATTTTACACGTCCGCTTATACTGATAGATGAAGTTGGCTTCAGAACCTCTTGCGCAACCGCAGAAGCAAGCACTACACTCAGAAAAACCGTGAGCCAAATACGGAACATAAGCAATTATAGTTTCGATTATCTTGAATGATGGCAAGATATATATTATCCTCCTATAGTAGACATAGACTCGTGAACGGGAAGATGATCGCTTCGTTTTTTCTCTGCCTCAAAACCATCTTTGACACGATGACGAAACGCGTGAAGCAATTTCTCTTTTATAGCTTCATCTTCCAGGCTTGATCTCAACAGCGTTTTTATATCCAGCACGCCATCATCATATAGACAAGTCTTCAATACGCCCTGCGCGGTTACACGGATGCGGTTACAGGTTCCACAAAATGTACGGCTAAATGCCGCAATTACTCCTATACTTCCCTGATAACCAGGTATACTATAATTATAGGATGTTGAATAATCAGGATCAGGAATTTTATGCAGTGCCGGATAATGTTCCTGTATATATGAAATGATTTTTTTATAGGTCCACGTGAGTGAAGTGTAATGATTTCCTTCACCGTTAAAAGGCATCTCTTCAATAAAACGAACGTCCACTTTATTATTCCGTGTAAGCTCAATCAACGGTATAATATCATCGATATTCTTTCCATCCATTACTACAGCGTTGATCTTTACCGGGATTTCATTTTCCAACAACAGATTCAACGTCTTCATCACCGGCTCGAATTCATCACGTCTTGTAATCGCTTTGAAGCGCTGCTTGTCCACAGTATCCAGACTAAGGTTTACCGATGCTATACCAATCTTTTTTAGCTCCGGTATAAACGTTGACGTTAGCACACCGTTGGTGGTAAGATGCAGGTCTTTAATTCCGGGAATCTCAACGATAGAGCGAATAAGCTTCATCAGGTCTGTCCGAACAAATGGCTCGCCACCCGTTAATCGCACTTTGGAAATCCCCATCGTAGCAAGCATGGAGACAAGCCTATAGATCTCTTCGAAGGTGAGTAATTCTTTCTTGGGCAGATAATGTATACCTTCTTCAGGCATACAATAAAAACAACGCAGGTTACAGCGATCCGTGACTGCAAGACGAAGGTAATTGATGGGCCTGTTATGGTTATCGAACAAATTCAAGTCTCAGATCGTTACGTAGTTTTAGTTGAAGCAGATCACAAAATACAAACAAAATACAAACTCTGTCGGCTAAAAATTCACGCTTCCGTGGAAAGACTTTAAATTTGTGTTTTGCATTCGAAATTTGCTGCATATTTATCTTATCAATTTGAAAACTAAAACGCATGAATACGTTCAGGGTTAAAGCATTCGGTGTTACGAAAGACATCCTTGGTGGGAAGGAAACCGTAGTTGAGGCATCGGGAAAAACAGTAGCCGATTTACGCTCTGCACTTACAGAAAAATATCCGAAGCTTGTAGGATTGCGTTCGTTGTTTATAGCGGTTAATAACAGCTATGCAGACGACACCGCTTTGTTACAGGAAAGTGATGAGATCGCATTGATCCCACCCGTGAGTGGTGGTTGAGCGATCCAAGCTTTGTATTTGATATTCTTGCTATAATTGGCTACCTTAATTACTCCTTCACAATAATGTTCAACCAACCTTTAGAGAACATGATTAAAATCACCGAGAAACCAATTGACGTTCAAAAAGTCATCGAGACAGCTTCGAGCTTGAATGCCGGAGCTGTTAATGTTTTTGTAGGTACGGTGCGTAACAATGCACATGGAAAAAATGTAGTCTGGTTGGAGTATGAAGCATACGAAACCATGGCGGTTGGCGAGATCAGAAAAATTATAGACGATGCCTCGCATCGATGGCCCTTGTTAGGATGGGCCGTAAGCCATCGCATTGGTACATTAAAACCTGGTGAAGTGGCAGTAGCTGTAGCCGTATCAACACCACACCGCAGAGAATCTTTTGATGCCTGCGAGTATATTATGGATACTCTGAAAGAGAAAGTACCGATCTGGAAAAAAGAAGTATTTGAAGATGGAGAAGAGTGGATCTCTGCCCGACCGGAAGTAGCGGTAAATTCATAAGCTAAATCTGAAATAAAAAAACAAAGGAGGCCAACGTGTTGGTCTCCTTTTATTTTTATCCGATTAACATCACAGCAGCTGAAACTAAAAGTATAGCTGCCACCAGGCTTGCGATTAACACAATAATCAAATCACGATGTATACGATTAGTGTGCGGTTTAGCGATTGGTTTCATTTACCAATAAGATTTGGTATAAAACTAAAGCGCATTACGGATTAAAAATTTGGGAAAGATGTGTTTATGGGAACATGTAATAAATCTGTATAGAAATTTTTCTTTTAACACGTGCAGCGCGCTAAAATCCCACGATTAGGTGATAGCAGCCCAATTGCAGATTTACACAATGCTTTCGGTTGTTAAAAAATAAAATATACCGGAAAAATACGGTATAGATGTATAATTATTTTGAAATCGGTGGTTGATTCTGAGGCTTTTAGAAGTATATCGAAAGAACACCTCATTTGTATATTTCAATGGTTACGCTCTCCGAAAATCGTACAGATATAGTTTCAATCAACTTTCTGAAAGTATTATGAGTACCCCTAAAGTGCGTAAGATTCTATTCAGACCGTTACTTTTCGCCACAGCGTTATACGAATTTCATCAAATGAATGTAACAATGCTGCACAAGGCAACAGTCCTCCTTATAGAATCCACTAAAGTTTCAAGGCTTTTACCTTCGTTTTGCTTGTACTTTTTTGCTTTTCATTTCCTGTCATTTCTATTTTGAAAAGCGCGAAGGTCTTCCGGAGTATTGATGTTTTTATGAATGCGTTCGTCTGGAGATTTCAATAGGAGAATGTCGTTTTGCTTTAAGAAATTACGACAACTTATACCTCCGTTCTTATAGTATTCGAGCAGGTGTGGAGATGCTTTTGATTCCCATACTGCTAGCAACGGCTCAGGGTTTTCTCCATCGGAATCATAAAAACAAACAGCATCTTTTGTTATATCACGATGGGCTATCAGGTATTCAATGGTAGCTTCATCAACATACGGCATGTCTACGGGCACTGTAATCCAGGCAACGCTGTCATTCATTGCAAACGCAGATAGAATTCCATTCATAGGCCCCTCTAATTCAAACCGATCCTCCAATGGATTAAGATCAACTGGTATAGCGCTGTTCTTTTTACACGAAATATATACTTCATCACAAAACTTCTTCAGCAAGCCTGCTATATATTCACGTTGTGGCTTGCCGTTGAAATCAATAAGCCCTTTGTCTTGTCCCATCCGCGAACTTTTTCCGCCCGCCAATACCAGTCCATATATACTACTCATGAATTTCCTTTCCGCAATGCGGACATTTTTTTACTTCTTTCGATTTATCAACATGAAGCAGCTCAAAAAAACCAGACGACAAAATACCTGCGGGAAGCGCAAGTAGTCCAACACCTGCTATAGCGAATAATCCGCCGAGAAACTTTCCAAGCGCTGTTATGGGCACCATGTCTCCATAACCCACGGTTGTAATAGTTGCTATACCCCACCACATCGTGGCTGGTATACTACTGAATTTATCGGGTTGCGCATCATGCTCCGCATAAAACATAATGAACGAAATGATAGTCAACACAAAAAGTATAAACAGGAAACTAAGTACGAGTTGTTCTTTACGATCGGTCAAAACCCGTTTGAATATTTTCAATGCATGCAAGTAGCGCGCAATCTTGAAAAGCCTGAAGAGCGACATCAATCTGAATATCCGCAGGAATCGCAAGTCTATAAATACAAAATAGAAAGGGAGGAACGCCAGCAAGTCTATAATTGCCATCGGCTGACGCATGTATTTCAATCGCCCTTTTACAGGCTCACTATATTCAGGATTTTCAACGATGGAATATATACGTGCTATATATTCCAGGGTAAAAAATATAATGGTAAAGAATTCAAACTTAACAAACAGAGCATCATGCTTGCTGCGAAGCTCTGCCACCGAATCGAGGATAACAGCAAATATGTTCAGGATGATAATGCTGATCAGGAAGAATTCAAAGATGCGCTCCAAAACACCACCTTTCTCGGTCGGCTCCAGCGTTAGGTAAAGTCTTCTGCGAATGGTCATGCGTTACTTGCGTTTGAAATCCTTCTTGCCACCCGTCTTCTCCATCAACTTTATTTCTTCAATTACTATAGTATGCGACAGTGCTTTACACATATCGTAGATGGTGAGAGCAGCAATAGACGCGGCCGTAAGCGCTTCCATTTCAACACCGGTCTTACTGGTAATAACGGCTTCGGTATCGACAATAATTTTCTTGTTGACAACCCGTATATGCACCTGGCAATCTTCCAATCCCAACGGGTGACAGAACGGTATGAGATCTGAAGTTTTCTTGGCACCCATCACTCCGGCAATGATTGCCGTTTGAAAGACAGGGCCCTTCTTCGTTATCAGTTCATTGTGTTGTATAAGATTGAGGATTTCATCGCCTACGTTAATAGTAGCCTGAGCTTTCGCAGTGCGCTTTGTGACCTTTTTTTCGGATACGTTCACCATCTGCGGAAGACCACTTGGCGAAACGTGTGTAAATTTCTTTTTACTCATGTATCTTCGGACAAAACAAAGTTAATAATTATTACACATGGTAGATGTAAAGGAAGCCACCGATATAGTGCTGTCGAATCTCTTTAAACCTTCGGTTACACGGGTTGATCTGAACGATGCTTACGGAAGAATACTAGGTGAAGCCATCAAAGCTGACCGTGACTTCCCTCCCTTCAATCGTGTAGCGATGGATGGCATTGCAATCTGGTATGATGAATGGAAAAGCGGAAGAAGGGAATTTTATGTTGAAGAAACACAGAGTGCAGGCCAGCCACAAAAAAGCTTGAGAGATGTGCAGAACTGCATGGAGGTAATGACAGGCGCTATTCTACCGGAAGGTACCGATACTGTGATCCGGTATGAGGATATCTCTATACAGGGCAACAACGCTACTATATTAATTGATAAGATTGAAGAGGGACAACATATACATACGCAGGGGCAAGATGCGAAACGTAATGATGTGCTTCTGACTCCAGGTATAATTTTATCACCGGCCGAGATTGCACTGCTGGCTTCAGTTGGTGTGAGTGATGTTCCGGTTTTTGCTTTTCCTCGTGCCGCTATAATTTCCAGTGGCGATGAACTGGTAGAGATAACAGAGATTCCGGAGTCACACCAGATCCGGAAATCCAACACCTATGCCATTGATGCGGCTATGAAAGCGATCGGTTGGGAAGGAACCGAGTATCATATTTATGATCAAAAGGATTTTGTAATTGAATCATTGAAAGTTATAGCAGAGAATCATGATGTACTGATTGTATCGGGCGGAGTATCAAAAGGTAAATTTGATTTTATACCGGAGGCACTGGAGAGTATACAGGTAAAAAAATTATTTCACCATGTAAGTCAACGACCTGGTAAACCTTTCTGGTTTGGCGTATCTAAAAAAGGGAAAGTTGTCTTTGCCTTGCCGGGAAATCCAGTATCAACCTATATGTGCTTTTATCGCTATGTGATGCCGTGGGTTTTAAAAAGTCTGCACGTTGAGTATCAGCAGCAACATGCGATTCTCGCTAAAGATTTCAAGTTCGATCCGAAGTTAACTTACTTTTTACAAGTAACGGTAAAGAATGAAAACGGAAAATTAATGGCGTACCCGGATGCCGGTGGTGGCTCGGGAGATTTTGCCAACCTGAAAAAAGTAACGGGCTTCCTGGAGTTATCCCTTGACAAGAATCAGTTCGAGGCTGGCGAAGTATATCCTTACTTTCCGTTCAGGAATTAAAATGACGATAGTGGTATATATGTATCATAGTTACCATGTGTATACTTCAAGGATTGCGTCCGCATAACGAGTCATGACCATTCTTATTGCACCTGACAAATTCAAAGGTTCGTTAACAGCACAACAAGTTTGTGACGAGATCAAACGTGCCTTACTCGAATGGAACGGTGCGCTGAATATCGTAACGCTACCCATGGCCGATGGTGGTGAAGGTTCGTGCGAGCTACTGACATCCTCTAGTAATGGCAAGTATATAACAGCCTCGGTGCACGACCCGTTGTTTCGAAATATAGATGCGCGCTATGGTATATCGAAAGATAACAGAACCGCATTCCTGGAAATGGCTACTGCCTCTGGATTGCAGCTATTAAAGAAGCATGAACGAAACCCGATGCAAACCACAACGCTCGGGATAGGCGAACTCATTGCACATGCACTCGATCTGGGAGTAAAGGAAATTATTTTAGGTATAGGAGGAAGTGCCACGAATGATGCCGGCATGGGCATGGCTGAAGCACTCGGTGTACAATTTTTATCTACTGAAGGTGAACGATTGAAACCAGTAGGAGAAAACCTAAGATATATACATACACTTGACCTCACGAATGTGCATACTAAATTATCAACTACTGCCTTTACTATATTCTGCGATGTAGACAATCCACTTTATGGTCCGCGTGGTGCTGCACATGTTTTCGCGCCACAGAAAGGTGCCAATGAAGAAATGATACAGATTCTCGATGAAGGCCTCATGCATTATTCATCGTTGCTTGAAAAAACATTTGGCCGCACGGTAAATTTTCCAGGAGCAGGTGCTGGCGGTGGATTGCCTGCATCGCTTAAAGTACTTACAAATCTTAAAGTAGTCCCCGGCATGGATTTCATTATAAAATTTCTGAAGCTGGACGAACATGTTCGCCATGCAGACATAGTCATTACCGGAGAAGGCAAAGTTGATGAGCAAACCCTTTCGGGGAAAGTGGTAAGTGGTATAGCACGGCTTGCAAAAAAATATGACAAAGCTCTTTTTGTGGTGGCCGGAACTTGTGAACTTCCCGAACACCGGCTTGAGCAACTCAACATTCGAAAATTAATCACCCTTACCAATCCAAATGTTCCGGAAGACTATTCCATGAAAAATGCCGCCATTCTTTTAAACCAGCGGATAAAAGAAGAACTGGTACAACATTTAACAGATTAAAAAAGCAATTTGCTTCCCTATCCGGGGCAGGTTAACTTTGCAACCCTTGCATGATTTTTCTTCTTTGAAGTTTTTGCTGGTGAACGAAAGGCGTTCCTGAAGTTTCTGCGAAAATCTGCGAAATCTGCGGGAAAATATAGATCGTGTAGAGTATAAGAACCATAGACATTTTCAAACATCATGTTCGATAATTTAAGTTTAAAACTGGAAAAAGCTTTTCAAACCCTGAAAGGCCAAGGCAGCATCTCCGAAATCAACGTTGCCTCTACTGTAAAAGAGATCCGTAAAGCATTGATCGATGCTGACGTAAACTATAAGGTTGCCAAAGAGGTAACGGACGAGATCAAGGAAAAGGCAATGGGCCAGGATGTATTGACGTCCATCTCTCCCAGCCAGTTACTGATCAAGATAACAAACGATGAACTTACTGCCCTGATGGGTGGTGAGAGTGAAGATATTAAAATTGATGGCAGTCCTGCGATAATCCTGATCGCTGGTTTACAAGGTTCCGGTAAGACAACGTTCTCTGGTAAACTTGCCAACTATCTGAAGCGTCAGGGCCGTTCGGTTTTATTAACGGCATGTGATATATATCGTCCTGCTGCGATCGACCAGTTAAAAGTTTTAGGTGAGCAGGTTGGTGTTGAAGTATATGCAGAGCCCGAAAATAAAGATGCTGTTAAAATAGCAAAGGCAGCCATTGAACATGCCAAGAAGAATAATCACCGTATCGTTATTGTCGATACCGCTGGTCGTCTTGCTGTAGATGAAGAGATGATGGATGAGATCGCTCGTTTGAAAGCTGCGCTTAATCCTTCCGAAACTTTATTTGTAGTTGACTCCATGACGGGTCAGGACGCTGTGAACACCGCGAAGGCTTTCAACGAACGTTTAAATTTCAATGGTGTTGTTCTTACCAAGTTAGATGGCGATACGCGTGGCGGTGCTGCCCTTTCTATTCGTAGAGTTGTTGATAAGCCTATCAAGTATGTGAGCACGGGTGAGAAGATGGAAGCTATAGATCGCTTCTATCCGGAGCGGATGGCGAGCCGTATCTTAGGTATGGGTGACGTTGTGACGCTCGTTGAAAAAGCTCAACAGGCATTCGACCAGGAAGAAGCCGCGCGCCTCAATAAAAAAATACGCAAGAATCAATTCGACTTCAACGACTTCCTCTCGCAACTTGAGCAAGTGAAGAAGATGGGTAACATGAAAGATCTTTTAGGCATGATCCCGGGCATGGGCAAAGCTTTGAAAGATGTAGATGTAGATGATAATTCTTTTAAGCCTGTTGAAGCCATCATCCGCTCGATGACTATGCAGGAGCGTGAGAATCCTGACTTGATCAATGGCAGTCGTAAAGATAGAATTGCAAAAGGAAGTGGTACTTCTATACAACAAGTAAATCAACTCCTGAAGCAGTTCAGCGACATGCGTAAAATGATGAAGACGATGAACAAGATGGGTGGTGGGAAGCGTGCGCTTTCTGCTTTGAATCCGTTTGGGAAGTAATTGTCTCCCGTCCCGATAGCTATCGGGACAGATTTTCGCAGATAAAAAACCGCTGCTATTCATACTGAGTAGCAGCGGTTTTTGTTTATACTTTACACAGAGTGTGAATGACTGTGCAAGTTATTCACAGCCTTCCCAAGGAAATAAATTTTTCATCATAACTACTGATGCTTTAATTCATCATACTCCACTCGTTGTTGGTGAACCTTATGCTCTGCCTTCACACAACGCCAACAACAGCGTTAGTTACATTGCTGTTTTTAAGACGATACGCTAGTCTCTGAGATATATACCAGAACGAATAAAATCCAGCAGCAAAAAAATAGTTCAAGCTCTTGGCTTTAAAAGTGATAGGCCCTTTACGATATATACCAACCAATAATTGTCCATGAGAAAATTATTATCAAAAAACCAAGCAAAAGTTCATGCTTTGATAATAACCCTCTGTAATATGGAATAGAAAAGTATAAAATAACATGCAGCAAACAAAAAACACAATAGAGTATCCATTGTTCTCGCTCGTACTTATCGCTCGAAGCTAATCCAAGCAAAAAAACAGTAAGGACAGCAGCAAATTGGAGCACTAAAAACAGAACTATACTCGAAAAGAAAAATAGTATGTACTTTCTCATTTAGCTTTTACTTCAATACCATATTCATTTTTCATCCGATTGATGAAAGATCGGATTAGCTTCTTGCTATCCTCCCTCCGATCTCCTTAAAAGACCTCAAAAAGCCACCAGCATTGGCTTTAGTCATGCTATGTTATGCATTGACCAACTCAAACACCTCACTTACCACAAAGAGAATCCAAATTATAAACAACCCAATCCTTGAAAGAAGAATACTCTCAGAACACTATAATTTAACACTTGTTTCACTAGTCTAAGTACCACTAAATATATAGCGATCGCAATCAATGACAGAATGAATGTCACCACTATACCTACGAGTATTTTACCTATCAAAAAGAACCCGAGGTCATCCTGAAAATCCAAAAGTTCGCTCTCAGAAGTTGTCGTGCCTAAATGTTTTAAGATAACTGCAATGAATATGGTCACTATTTCAACAATGATCAAAAATATGCAAAGCAAGAAGCCTTTTCATTTTCTTATATAGTATTTGTACAGTTTTTTGCTTCGACCTTCTAATAAAAAAAATGCTGCAATTTTCAGCTTATAGAAACTGATAATTGCAGCATTTTCTCAATTAAATTTCATTAATACTTCACCATTCTCTTAAGGTATTTTTCATTGCTCTTATCTGTCAGTTGTATGATATATATTCCAGGAGGAAGGTTATCAACTGGGATAGTCATTGCACTCTGATCATTTGAACTTGTTTTTATTACCCGTCCTCGCATATCCGTAAACGTTACTTGCTTAACCGTGCTCGCATTTTTTATTATAACATTTGCGGAGAATGGATTTGGATATATACCAAAACGATCATCTATATCTTCCTCATTTCCTGTAACTGGTCCATCCGTTACTGTTATTGAAAAAGTTTGTGCTGCACTCTCACATCCATCAGCATTTACATAGGTAGCGGTATAAATACCAGCTTGTGATGTCTGAATATTGGACAATGTAATCTCACGACTTGCTGAAGTAAAACTGTTCGGTCCAGTCCAGCTCCACGATCCGCCTGTAGTGGGATCCGGACTCAGTAAAACTGTAGATCCTGTAAACACAGACACTATAGGTGTCTGTACAGAGGCTTGTGAACCAACTTTAACATGAGGAACAACATTAGCAGGAGTACATGTCAGGTTGGATTCACCATATACTAAACCTCGCCCAGCGGTGCTCATATAATATCGTCCATATACATTCATGTCTCCCATTATAAAATTTCCATTGGCAAGACCGCCATATTCATGTGCATCATCATTCACACGTGTCCAACTGGCACCTTCATCAACCGATCGAAATGCGCCACGCACATTGTTTACCGTTCCCCATATATATATAGCAGGATAAGATTGACCAGAAGCTTCTTTACCAAAGCCGACTGCAGAACAATTCGTTACTCCGTTTACTTTGGAGAAGGTTTGTCCGGAATCTTTTGAACGGCTCAAACCACCACCATACAATGACACCCACACATCACCTTCACGATATGGTGCTACCCTTATGATTCCAGATCCACCCGTTCCGGCAGATCCTGAAGATGAAAAAGATACGCCACCATTTGTACTTACTAACAAGGCCCCCGTGCTGCTGTTATACGCATAAAACTTTGCAGCATTGAGCGGATCTGCTACGGGACGTGCTCCACTAATACTAAGGCCAGTAACGGCTGTCCAAGTGGCACCTTTATTAATTGATCTATAGGTTGTACTTGATCCTTCCGGGCAATGTAAAAAAGTACTTCCATCAGCAGATATAGCCACCTTTCCTTTATATCCTTTGGTTGTAGCACATTCTGTCCAGGATATACCCATGTCATCGGAGTAATACAATGAACCTACTTGTACATCGTTAACTTTCTTTGCTCCTGCACGAAGCAAAATATTGGGATTGAGTGCGGCATATGCTACTCCTGTAGTAGTTCCCATTCTCGGTGTGTGAATAGGAGCATATTGCGTTACATCGGTATGTCTAAAGCCATCGTAATCTCCAATAACACTTACAAATGGTCCATTGGGTATACTTACAGCATCCAGTGCCACCGTTTCCTCCAAACCTTTTACCTGAAACTTCCACACATTTGTAGTTGCATCGATATTATCAGTTTGATATATACCATTACCAGAGATTACCCAAGCCTTTTTTGTATCAAAGGGATCGAACTCAATGGACCCTGCCCAATGTATAGACTGACCATTTATCCAGGATACCCCATTAGCATCCAAACTATAACCCCGATTTATTACATCTGTCCAGGAAGATCCTCCATTAGTACTTAGAAATATTCTGTCGCCCCAAGCATTAGTTCCTTGCGGATCATATCTATTAATAGATGAGGCAACTATCCTGTTTGAATTATTCGGATCGACACTTATTCCACCAAAGGACGCAGGATAAGAAGGCGTTATATTTGTCCATGCTCCGCTTTGCAAATTATACTTCCATATCTGACCGCTTCCCTGAACATTCCATGGCCCCAACTCAGTGGCGTAAGTAATATATAGGTTACGATCACTTGTCAATACCGCTCTGTGCGGCATTAGCGATGTTGGTGCGGATGCAATGGCCGTAAATGTAGCACCACCATTGTCACTGCGATAAAGATTATTATCACCCGTGCGACTTACACCTGCGATGATAGTTTGCGTAGGAGAACCCGATGAACCTGTGGAAGGATCAAGAACAACGAAACTGATTCCGTTGGCATCACTGGCATTATTTGTTGGCGAAGGGGTTGTTGTTATATCCAATCCGGGTAATATTGTCCATGTAGCACCGGAATCTGTGCTTTTAAACAAACCGTTATAGCGTGTACCACATAAGAGTATATTATTACTATTCGGATCAACCACAAGCTTCTCCCCGGTTTGCCTCCCCATGCCATTCCCGTGTGCTTTGAATTGCGAAGTAACTTCTGTTATGGAAAATGTATTGCCATAATCAGATGAGCGGAGTATAGCAGTTTTTCCGTTGTTGAAGTATGTCGTACCAACCAACATATATACCTTGTTCGGTTCTTTCGGATCGGTTGCCACGGATTCCACACCTTGATAACCAACTTGATCTTCAGACGCCCAATCCAATAATGGAATCCATTTACTATTTGCGGCATCCCAACGATACGCGCCACCAACATCAGTACGGGCGTATATCAACCCTTGCTGGGTTTTGTTGGTAATAATACCTGACACAAAACCGCCACCACCTATCGCTACATTTTTTGAGGTATAGGTTTCCGTCTGGCCTTTAACCGCTATAGATGTACTTCCTAAAATAAGCAGACCCCATACTAATGATCGGAGTAACATCATGCCGTTGTTCTTTACATGTAAAAATTTCTCGTTCATAAATTCGTCTTTATGTTTATTCGTTACGCTCTTCAACCTCTCCCTATTAACTCTTATTCTATATACTTATTCAGGTTTGATAGTGACTCTCTTATACAAGATGATTAACCTTTTTCGGATTTAACATCTAACTATATACACACTATCATTCAAGAATTACAATACCTCACTCTACGTTAATTGTTATTGAATTCTCTTTCAAACCCTGGCCTGTTGCCGTCAGATTAATCTTGCCTTTATTTTTTGCACCCTGAAGAACAACCAATGCTAATCCATGAAAAGCCTTACGCTCATTGGATTTAAATGACGCATGACTTACCGGATCACCATTATCAACACCTGCTATATATCCATCGCCTTTTACCTGAAACTTCACCAGATTGTCTGCATCCGGAACAATATTTCCTTGATCATCTACAATCTTCACCGTTATAAACGATAAGTCTTTTCCGGTAGCAAGTATATTCGTGCGGTCTGCTTCCAATACTATTCTTGAGGCCTTTGAAGCTGTACGAATTTCTTTATGAAGCACCTCCGCTCCGTTTTTCCGGGATATAGCTTTGAGTACTCCTGGCTCGAATGGAACTCGCCATTGTACATGAAGGTCATCGCCAGTTTTTCGCTTTACTCCAAGGGACTTATCGTTTAAAAACAATTCAACTTCGTCTGCATGGTTATAGTATACCCATATATCTACAACCTTACCAGTTGTCCAATTCCAATGAGGAAATACATGCAGTACAGACTTGTCGGTCCACTCGCTTTGATACATATAGTATACATCCTTTGGGAAACCTGCCAGATCAACTATACCAAAGTAGGAACTCCGTGATGGCCAGACATACGGTGTAGGCTCTCCTATATAGTCGAAGCCTGTCCAGACGAACATACCTGAAAGAAAATCATGCTTCTTTACAATTTTCCACGTCTCCTCGTGTGTCGATCCCCAGGGAGCACGCACATTATCGTAAGCAGAAACGGAATTATCAGGATTACCATCCGTAAAAATTTTATCCCAGGCAATAGGCCATACTCGTATACTATCCGATGGCATATCGTAGTGGCCGCGTGTAGCCAATGCGGATGTTGTCTCGGTCGCTATAAATTTCTTACCAGGATAATCTTCCGGAAATTTCCCGAACATGCCATGATTATAATTATACCCAATGAGATCGAGCGCTCCGGATTTGATAATGCTATTTATAGGATGTGCCTCGTTGTTGGCGGTAGTGATCGGACGCGTTGTATCAAACGTATGAACTATATCGACAAGTTCGTTGGCAATGACAGTCCCCGTGCTGTCCCACTGCTCGCCAATTTCGTTGCCAACGCTCCAGACCATCACGCTTGGATGATTCCTGTCACGCTTTATAAAATCTTCGAGATCACGTTTATGCCATTCGTTCCAATATATACTATAATCAAATTCTGTTTTCTTTTTCTTCCACATATCGAACATCTCATCCATCACAATGAAGCCCATGCGATCGCATAGGTCGAGGAACTGAGGTGCCGGAGGATTGTGAGAGGTGCGAATTGCATTGACTCCCATTGATTTCATAATCTCTAGCTGACGTTCGGCTGCACGCACATTGAACGCTGCCCCAAGACAACCCAAATCGTGATGCAAGCAGACACCTTTAATTTTTAAATACTCTCCATTCAAAGAGAATCCTTTCTTACTATCAAACTCAAAATTTCTTATACCAAAGACGGTCTCATAATCATCGACAACGTTGCCATCGATAACAACCTTCGTTATAGCTTTGTATAGTTTAGGTGAATGCACTGACCATCGTTCCGGTTGCTGAACATTCAACGATTGATCAACATCAATCGCTTCATTGGCTTTTACAGGGTGGGAAGACTCTACTTCCTTAACAAGTTTTCCTTGTGGATCATAAATCTCAGTTACAAACTCTATAGTTTTATCTTCTTGCAGATCATTCTTTACCGTTGCCGTTATTTGAACAGAAGCAGTTGCAGGCGTAACAGCTGGTGTACGAATAAATATACCATTATACCCAACATAAACTTTTGATGTTTTCACGAGGCGAACATCGCGATATATACCTGACCCCGAATACCACCTGGAGTTAGGCTGCTTTGAATTATCAACTTTTACAGCAATAGTATTTGGCTTACCATCAAAATTAACAAAAGGAGTTATATCATACTCGAAAGATATATATCCATTAGGTCGTTTACCTACAGATTGTCCATTGACCCAGACTTCACTATTCAGATATATACCATCGAACTGTATCGCGATTCGTTTGGTACTATCAAGAGCGTCAAGGGTAAATATTTTTCTATACCAGCCAACGCCACCCGGCAACGGACCACCACCAAACCCTGCCGGATTTTTTTCATTGAACTCACCTTCTATACTCCAGTCGTGTGGAAGATTGACAACACGCCATGAAGAATCAATCCGCGAGATTTCTTCCACAGAAGAGAGATTGTTCAAACTGAAATTCCAATTTGCATTAAAGTCAATATATCGCAGAGAATTCGTTTGGTGAGTACAGGAAATAACGACTATACTGACTACGCAAACAAAACTCAAGCAAAGTAATCGTTGAATCATAATTTTATATTCTTACTAATGTCATAAAAAAAGAGAGGGATCATCAGAACCCTCTCTTTGAAAATTTATTATCTCAAATAAATGAACACCATGTACCTAGGTCCGTAACTTCATATACTTTGGTATTGTCATCTTCGGCTAAAGTACCATAGGCTTTAGCGGATTATTCAAAGTTACGGTTTAGGAATATACTTAAAACGTACACGCCCTCCATCAGAAGCAACGAATCCTAAATACAGAACGTCCTCTGAAACTTCAAATACATACGCTTGATTCCAGTTTACACTGTTTGCTGAAGAAAGCATCGGAACACCTATGAAAGACAACGTTTTACTAGCGATATTAAAACCGAAATTACCTTTTTTAGTAGTATACGTATCACCGGTCGGTGACTTTTGTTTTACGGTAAGATTGTATCTTCCATTTAAATCAAAAGTCACTTCTCCCCAGTCTGTTCCGCAGGGAAAGCCTGACCAGCTTGGGCAAGTTCCAGGGTCATATAGCCATTCGTCACCGCTTCCTCCTGGACCGCCTGTATACTTCGGACCATAATAACTAATAGGATTCGTTGGGTCAAATATCCACGTCTTTCCTGCAGCACCATTCGTGAGGAGGTTCCACTGCGGATCGGCAAAGAATGTCAGGTCATTTTCAGCAATGGATATTTTAGTTGAATCGGTAACTATGCCTGCTCTTCCTAAGCCACTGTATTTAAACCAAAAGTCGCCACCGAACGGAATGTATAGAGTATCAATAGCCAGATTTGTTATCCCCAGACCATAATCCCAAAATGGAATTACACCATCTGTTTCGCTTGAAAGAAATATCCTATGATCGTTAGCAGGATCCTGTGTAACAGTATATTTCAGATCAGATGGGCTAAGTAGTCCCTCAAGCTCAGGATCGTCAGGAGTACACGAAAAGGCGATTGCCGTGCACCCAATAAGCAATAAATATTTTATGTTTTTCATATTCTTAGTTGGTTATTATTTATCAACTCTACCAGCCTGTATTTTGCTTCAATACACCACTAGACAGACTTATCTGTGCATTTGGTATTTGCTGCAGTCCTTTTGTTTCCAAAATTTTTGCTGCCGTTATCTGCTTGGTTGTTGAAACGCCACCATTCAAAACTTGCGTAGTTTCTGCGATTGCATCAGCGGCAACACCAATTCCCTGACGAAGTAAATCCCAGTAACGTATGCCTTCCAGTGCAAACTCAAGTCTGCGTTCTTCCATAAGGCTTTCCTGAGTGACAGGGATCTGGGAAAAACTAGTTCCATAGGCGCGTTGTCTTACCTGATCAAAATATGCCTGAGCATTTCCACTCCCTAATTCAGCAGCCATTAATAGAACATCTGCATAGCGGATAACTACATAATCCTGAAACTGGCTGATTTGGAAATCAGTGTTAAGTCCAAGGGCCGCGGCTTCCTCAGCAGATACACTTTTACCATCCTTATTGATCATGGGAGTATACTTCTTAACATAATAGCCAGTATATTCTCTTTGTGCTTCAATTTTATTAAAGTCTATTTCTTCATTATCAATTGAAATTATTGACGCTACTTTTCGTGTATCAGTATCGTCATAAGCATTCCAAAGTTTAGAATTGACAGTAGCTCCGCCCCAACCATTTCCATAGGGATAAGAAGAAAACTCGCGCAAGCCAAACATAACAAGCCATTTGTTACCATCATCATTTCCACTAGTGTAATCACTGGTGTAGCTATATTTAATAGCAAAGATTGTTTCCTGATTATCCTCACCAGCGTAGTTCTCTACGGAAGCTGCGGGCCACAGGTTGGCAAAATCTGAGACAAGACCATGACCACTATTTGAAATAACATCTTCAAGATACGCAAGCGCTTGTGCCTTCGTAACTACACCTGCAAGGTCTGCCTTTTGATAATAACCGGTATAGTATAAATATACTCTTCCGATCAACGCTTCAGCAGCCCACTTTGTAACACGTCCGTGAGTAGCTACCGGTTGGTTAGCATACGTAATCGCTTGCAGATTTTCGCTTGCAAATTTCAAATCTTCAGCAATTTGCGCATACACTGCTTCCGGATCAGCTTGCGGGATATTCTCAGCTGAAGCCTCTGTTAGAAGAGGTATATTTCCCCACAAACGCACCATATCAAAATACATAAAGGCACGCAAAAATCTTGCTTCGGCCTCATAGGTTGTCTTCAACGTTTCATCAGTTCCCCAAGTAACCTGATCCAGCTTCGCTAAAAGTATATTGCAGCGGTAAATCGCTTTGTAATAATTTGTCCAATTGGCACCGAATACACTTAGATCCGATGGAGATCTGCTTTTATCAAACTCGTCCAACATCTGATATCCAAATCCATCACCATTTCCTGTTCCTCCGAACGCGTTATCGGAGAATATTTCGGAAGCAACTGGAAAGGACACGCCACCAGACCATAATGCCTGTACGCCATCATAACAACCTGCAAGTGCTGCGTAAGCTTCTGCTGGAGTCTTATAGTAATTCTCCACAGTTGATGTTGACAGCGATTCCGTTTCTAGAAAATCACCACATCCGCTCAGTACCAGCAGACTAATAACTACTGTATATATATTAAGCTTTCTCATATTTTTTATTTTTAGAATTTCACGTTCAATCCAACCATATAGGTTCTTGGACGTGGATAGTATCCTACATCAACTCCTGAGGTAAATGCATCTGGACCGTAACCAATCTCCGGATCCATGCCATTGTATTTTGTAAATGTGAACAGGTTCAATGCAGATACATATAGTCTGCATTGCGTCAGGTAATTCTGCTTAATGATCTTTGTTAAATCATATCCCAACGTAACATTATTTATTCTTAGGTAATCTCCGTCATGAACATAAAGATCAGAGAAGTTAGCCCAGTTTTCTCCGGTCTCCGTTACACGCGGTATTCTATTAGAAGTACCGGCTCCATGCCAGCGGTCCAGCATCTCCGTTGTATAGTTAGCATACTTGTTGGAAGGCGAACGATACGATTGTACAATTTGGTTACCCGTAACACCACTTGCTTGTATCGATAGATCAAAGCCTTTATAGTCTGCGCCTACAGAGAAACCAAAAGTAAATTTAGGATTAGGGTTACCGATCATAGTCTTATCTGACTCATCAATTACTCCATCACCAGTAACATCTACATATCGTACATCACCAGGTTTAGCGGAAGGTTGCAAAAGTGTGCCTTCATTTGATGTATAGGATTCTACGTCCGCTTCGGTTTGGAACAATCCATTTGTTTTATAACCCCAGAAATATCCAACCGGGTATCCATTTGATGCTCTGTTGAATTCTGATGAGTTATCATATATCTGAAATTGCTGACCGTGTATAATCCCATCAGCGTTCGGTATTTTACTAACCTTGTTTTTGTTATACGCTCCATTAACACTTACACGATAGTTCAGATCACCAAGGCTGTTGTTATAAGCCAGCGCCAATTCTATACCTTTGTTTGTTACACCGCCACCGTTGATATAGGGAGCTTCAGCACCTGCAGTAGCGAGAATAGGAGGATTGATGAGCCAATTCCTGTTAGTTTTAATATACCAATCGAGATTTACATTAAACTTACCATTGAGGAATGAAGCATCGAAGCCAATATCAGTTTGCTCTGATGTTTCCCATTTCAAATTTGGATTAGATAATCTACTAGGATATGAGCCGGGAGTGAGAGTACCTTCAGCATTACCAAAAATATAGTATGTATTTGTGAATCTTATGGGAGATTGGTATTGGAATGCTGGAGTGCTCTGACTACCCACTTGTCCCCAGCTCGCTCGCAGTTTAAGTGAATTCAACCAATTGCTGGTATTATCCATAAACGATTCATTGGTCATTACCCAGCCTGCTGATACTGACGGGAAGTATCCCCATTGATTACCTTTCGCAAACTTTGAAGAACCATCTGCGCGGAATGTTGCGTTGAACAAATAAGTTTCTTCGAAATTATAATTAAGTCTTCCGAAGAAAGACAATCTGTGATCAGGGTCGTTCGCTGCACCAGTAGCCGTAGCGGTATTGCTAGTTCCATTGCTTACCCATGCATGTTCTACATCATTGAAAACAGAGCCAGTCTTAGAAGCATTTAAAAAGCTTCCACTATACTTGTATACTGACGTACCCGCCATTACATCGAATCTATGTTTCGCTGCAAGTGTAAATCCATAGCTTAGCAAGTTGTCCCAGAGAATCGTCTGATTTTTGCTCATGGATTGACTTACCTGTGGATTATTGTTGAAAGAGTATACAGACAATTTAAATACTGGCCTATACGCTTGCCCATCAGATGAAGAATAGTCAATACCAAGGCTTGATCTGAATTTCAGGTTTTTAATAGGCTCAACCTGGAAGTATACATTTCCAATAATACGTTGTGTCTTATTCCTACTTTGGTTATTGTATACCATCTGGTTGTACGGGTTGGCCTGGTTGAACATCCCTACTGTATCAGATTTATCGTCTTTCAGTAAGGGTGTAGTTTGAAATGCACCACGTAAGGAATTGTTATACTGATTACCCACCCCAATACCATGGTTATCCACGAAGGCAAAATTCATATTTTCACCTACGGTTACCACATCTTTAAATAATTTGTGTTCGGAGTTAAAGCGAAAGTTATAGCGCTTATAATTAGACAAGTCCTTACCGCCAACAATACCTGCTTGCGATAAATAAGAAAGTGACGATGAATAAACAGAGGTTTCATTACCTCCTGACACACCGATAGAATAGTTTTGTGTAACCGCATCTTTTACAAACATCTTATCCATCCAGTTTGTACCAGCCGAACCCAGTGAATCGATTACATGCTGGTTATAGATAGGTGAATTACCTGAATTTACAGCTGCCTCATTCGCAATGATTGCATATTCTTTTGCATTGAGCAGATCTGCCTTACGTGCTACATTTTGTATACCATAGTAAGAATCGAATGTTACCTGTGCGCGCCCTGATTTACCCTTCTTAGTAGTAATCAACACTACACCGTTCGAAGCCTGTGAACCGTAGATAGCTGCAGAAGCAGCATCTTTCAACACAGTCAGTGATGCTATATCTCCGTTGTTAAGGTATGTGATATCACTTACAATCACACCATCTACAACGTACAGTGGATTGTTTCCAATATTGGAACCGACACCACGAATTGTCACTTTCATAGCTTCACCTGGCTGACCAGATGTAGAAGTGATTTGCACGCCAGGTGCTTGTCCTTGCAACGCTTGTAATGCGTTCGTTGAACTCTGCTTCAAAAGATCTTCGCCTTTCACTTGCAGGTTCGCACCTGTGTTCAACGCCTTCTTCTGTTCACCATATCCAACGACCACAACTTCTTGCAGTGTAGATATATCTTCTTCCATTGTAACATCAAGTTGCGTCTGATTTCCGACTACTACTTCTTTAGATTTATAACCAATAAAGGTTAATACCAATACGTCATCAGGTGACGCCTGGAGAGAATAATTACCATCAACATCTGCTGATGTTCCAAAGGTAGTTCCCTTCACCAATATACTTACTCCTGGCAATGCTGCTCCGGTAGCATCCGTAATTTTCCCGGACACAACTTGCCTCTGTGCCTGCGCAGAAGCGAGTCCTACCAGGAAGAAACATACGGAAGCGAGCCATATGCTTCTGTAGACTTTTTTAATCATAGGTTAATTTTTGGTTTAGCTGTTTTTGTTTATCTCCAGTTCCCTCACGGAATTTGAATTCTTATTTATTCTCTACGGTTAGAGTTTTACCGTCATACTTGACCATCTGGTCAGGATGAGCATTGAAGCTCACCCCGACAGCATGATCTTTTTTAACCCAAACTATATTTACCGAACGACTTTCAAGCATACCGTTGTAAGCACCTTGGCGTTCGCCTATAGTTAAGGTTTTAGTAGCTTCATTATAGGTAAATGGTATTGTACTATATTTACCTTGTTCGTAGTTGTAGTTTACGTTCTCATCTTCATAGAGTGTGAAGCTTGCGTCTTTGCCTGTATATACATATAGTGTTAATGGATCAGCTGGTTTCTCAGTGGTATATTGTATCTCAGGACCAGCAGGAACGATAGAACCTTCTTTTACATATACTGGCATTTTATCCAGCGGAGCGGTCGCATGTATTGTCTGACCGCCAGTAAAGTACTCTCCTGTGTAGAGATCATACCAACCTGTAGTTGCAGGCAGGTATACATCGCGTGTTCTTGCCTTATCAACATATACCGGATTGATCAACAAGCTAGGACCGAACATATACTGGTCGCCAATAGAGTATACTTTATCATCAGCCTGAAAATCCATTATCAAACCACGCATAATGGTATAGTCGTTGAAATAGCTTTGGCCAGCTAATGAATACACATACGGCATCAAATGATATCTCAATTTATCATAGTATACCATGCTGCTATACTCCGGTGTACCCTCAGGGGCAATGTTAAATATTTCACGGAATGGGAATTGACCATGCGATCTGAACAGCGGGCAAAAAGCTCCGTATTGAAACCAACGTGTATTAAGTTCTCTCCACTCTCTCAATGTCTCGCCTGTCTGATTGTAAAATCTTTTCTCAACTGCGAAGCCACCTATATCCATAGTCCAATATGGAATACCGGATAATGAGAAGTTTATACCCGTTGCAATCTGATCTTTAAAATCGCTCCAGCGTGATACTATGTCTCCACTCCAGGTAGCTGCACCATAACGTTGTTGTCCTGCGAATGCAGAGCGTGTCAAAATAAATACGCGCTTATCAGGACTGGATTGGCGCTGGCCTTCATATACACCTTTCGCGTTCATGAGTGAGTATGCATTGAAGTACTTCACACCAGGCCCCATCGCTGTAGGACTCATATTTATTTTACGCTCCTCTACAGAAATATTAGAATGTATATCCGGCTCAGTAGCATCAAGCCACCATGCATCTATACCTTTGGAGTTAAGGTTTTTATCGATCTGCTTCCAGAAAAGTTTACCGGCTTCCAAATTGAATGGGTCATAGAATGTCGACTCATATCCTATACCTACCCAGTCTTTTCTTTTCTTTTCAATGTTATGCGTGAACAAGAATCCCTGCTTGTTCATTTCATCGTAATTGCTGGTGCCTTTATTGAATTTCGGCCACACAGAAATCATCAGGTTAGCGTGAAGTTTTTCATGCAACTCCTTTACCATTCCTTCCGGATCGGGGAAGCGCTTGAGATCGAATTCATGTGATCCCCATTTAGGATCTTCCCAATATTGCCAGTCTAGTACAATGTTATCGAGTGGTATATTTCGCTTACGATATTCCTTTACTACATCGAGCATATCTTTAGCATTGCCGTAGCGCTCACGACTCTGCCAGAATCCCATCGCCCACTTGGGTACAATTGGGGCTTTGCCAGTAATTGTTCTGTAGCCGCTGATCACCTCGTCAGCATTCTTTCCTTTGATGAAGTAATAGTTTATTTCATCACCTACATCACTGGCAAGTGAAAGCTGTTCTTGATTTTCAGTGTATGGGTCAAGGTGTTTAACTGCCAGGTATCCGCTATCATCTGGTTTCCATTCTATTTTAATCGTATGCTTCTCACCAGATTTAATATCAACGTTAAATTTATTTGTCCAAGGATTCCAGTTCTGGCGCCACTTGTCAATTATCAGCGTATTATCGATCCATACTTTAGTATAGCCTGAAGAATATACCAGGAATTTATGTATACCTGCTTTGTCAGAAGTGAAAGAACCTTCCCACACCACTTTACCTTTGCTTGATACATCTTTCGGGAAATTATCAACCTGTGGTGTTTCAAGAAATTCGTACTCGATCTTGTCTTCTGTTTTGGACTCTTTAATTTTATCCTCTACATAATAGTCAGCCGTAAGGCCACCTTCTTTTCCATCTTTAGTATAAAGCTTTACCGTATTGAGTGGCTGATACTCTCTTGGATCACCAAACTTGCTGATTGAATAATTATCCCAAAGCAAACCGTAATTTTTACTTGAATAGAGGAAAGGTATAACATCAACAATGTTGTGTTGTACCAAGTCTACATCCTGACCTTTATAGTTCATCTGCCCATTTTGATGACCACCTAAACCATAAAAAGCTTCATCAGCAGGAGATTCAAAAACCTGGCGGATAGCATAAGATTTTAATTTATCAATCGCGATTGGTGTAAACGACTTGCCACCTCCCTGGCGTTCCTGTAAAATCACCTGACCTGTTGTGTCAGTAAAAGAAACTTCTCCAGTGGCGAGTAATATTTTTGCCCGAAGTGACTTTGTTACCAGTGTGAGGGCATCCGATGACTCCTCTAGTTTCCATGAGGTTGATCCTGTCACTTCAGGAAGCACCACAAGGCTTTGAGCCTTCGAAAAGGTGTCAACCGGAGCAGCTGAGACATGAATAATGTCATCAGAAATTACCTGAAGCCTTACGCGTTTTGCACCGCCCTCTTTAGCGTCAAGTGTTACGATAACGCCATCCGTTAATTTTTCAAACTTTGAAGAGGTAGAGCACGCTCCGAGGAAGAGCGCGAGTGAAATGATGGTTAGTAGTATACGTTTTTTCATTCTTTAAGTGTTCTTTCATGCAACCGGTTTCCAAGGCAAAATTCTCGTAATCGATTGCAGTAAAGGTAGGCGTATAACAGGCTTTGATTGGGTATCAAATTGTCTGATCGTGGAGGCTCAAACGTTTTCTGAGGGTATCAATTTGTTGCAAAAGACTGGACGAAATCGCTTCGATGATTGGATTTGTGATTTTCGAGGCGGCAGGCAACAAAAAATAAAAGATGGGGCGATAAGTATTTCCGGGAAGAAAAATTAGCTGCTCATGAGGACAAACAAATCAAAAGTCAATGATGACTTTCAGGCTTTAAGTCATGAAAACGCCTTTGTGAATAGTAAAATTCAGAACTAGCAGAATTGATTCAATTCCTAGCTCCTTATTAATCAGATCAATAGAAAACAATGAAAGACAACGAAGCTGCAATGGCAATGTATATTGCAATTTCAATAGCGAGCATAATTCTACTCAGACGTTTGAGTTTCTCGTGTGACATTCCTTTTTTTGAATAAGATCAAAACTACTAACTGAATTGTCAGACAAGGGTTACAGAATCGCTTTGATGTAGGATTGAATTGTCTCTTTTTGGGGGATAAAATTACAAAGTACCTTTTCTCTTACCTGCCGCATAGGCGGAGGGTAGTATACTATACTGTTCTTTAAAATAACGTGCAAAGTATTTGGGATTGTTAAAGCCCACCTGGTAGGCAATCTCTGCTACCGTTAACTGACTTTTCTCCAAAAGTTGAGCAGCTTGCTGCAGTCTGATGGTACGGATAAACTCTAATGGTGATTTTCCCGTCAACGCTAAAATCTTCTTGTATAAATGTGCACGACTAATGCCTAACTCACGACTCATGTCTTCAACGGAGAAATCTGTTTTGGAAACATTTTCCTCTACACACTTAATAGCATTCCGAATAAACTTTTCATCCAAAGGAGTGATGTTCAGTTCGCTTGCCTTTACGTCCAGTTGCTTTGGAAAATTCTTATGAAGTTTCTCGCGTTGCACGATGAGGTTTTGAATCCGCGATGCGAGTATCTCAAAATTAAAGGGCTTCGTGATATAGTCGTCTGCTCCGGCTTGGAAGCCTTCTACTTTTTGTTCCTCAGCAGCACGTGCTGTGAGAAGTATAACCGGGATGTGTGACACGCGCTGATCTGACTTGATTTTTTTACACAACTCTATACCATTCATTTCCGGCATCATGATATCACTCACAATCAAATCAGGTAGTTGCTCTTGCGTTTTCTTCCAGCCGTCTTTTCCATTGGAAGCTTCTACTATCTGGTAATCTGATTTAAGATTATCTTTCAAATAAAATCTAAAATCTTCATTGTCCTCAACCAATAAAACCAGAGGTTTCTTCGCAGTAAAAGAATCACCACTACCATCAACGAGCCCCCCGGTCGCTAACACAGGGTCTACAAATTCAGCAGGTATACTCTCTGTGTAACTACCAACTTCGCGTAGCGGAATCTTTATTGTAAAGCAACTGCCGTTGCCCGGCTCGCTCTCTACTGAAATAGTTCCTCCGTGGATCTTCACAAATTCCTTGGTGATCGATAAACCTATACCACTTCCCTGGTTTACCATGCTTTTGGGCAACTCATTCTGGAAGAACCGATCGAAAATCTTTTCCTGTTTATCTGCTGGTATACCTATACCGGTATCTTTCACGCGAATCGACAACCACTGCTCTTCTCCTTCCGATATTTGCTCTACCCCTACCGTTACAGCGCCATGTTCCGGAGTAAATTTAAATGCATTCGATAGTAAGTTGAACAGGATTTTCTCAAGTTTATCCTGATCAAATATAGTTTCAAGTGAAGTTAACGAAGATTGAAATTGTAGTTGAATATCTTTCTTCTCCGATAGGTCCGAGAACGAGTATACTGCTTCTTTTATAAATTGAATGATATCGCCTTCTGATGGATTGAATTTTATTTCCTGCACTTCAAGCTTTCTGAAATCCAGCAATTGGTTCACCAGGTTCAACAAACGTTTTGCATTTCGCTGAATAAGCCGAAACTGGTTTAGCTGGTCGGGCTCTTTCGTTTGCTTCAATATCTTTTCAATCGGTGTGAGTATAAGTGTTAGCGGTGTGCGGAATTCGTGACTCACGTTTGTAAAGAACTTGATCTTCATCATATCGAGTTCATGCATGCGCGTAGCCTCCTGGCGTTCTTGCTGCATCGCGAATTTCATTTTCTCCCGTTGCTGAACGAGCCTTCTTGTAATCAATAATCCTATAATGATAAACGTGAAGTATAACGTAAGCGCAGCACGGGTTTTCCAAAAAGGCGGCAACACCGATATTTTCAGATGCGCTCCTTCGTTGTTCCATATACCATCATTATTGGCGGCCTTTACTCTAAATATATACTCACCGGGATCAAGGTTGGTAAATGTTACTCTCCTTGATTTACTATCTGCAGATAACCAATCAGTATCAAAGCCTTCCAGTTTATATTTATACTGATTTTTTTCGGGATGAATATAGTTCAGTGCAGCAAACTCAATCGAGAATACATTTTTACCAGGGGGCAACGTAATTTCACTTGTCTCGGAAATATCTTTTGACAACAATACCTGCCCGTCAATACGTTCTTCTGCGTGTACACTCTTGTTAAAAAGTTGAAAATCCGTAAATACTACTTTGGGTAAATACTTATTCAATCCAAGTTGTGTCGGTTTAAATATATTGAAGCCATTGGCGCCACCAAATATCAGTTCGCCACGGGAAGTTTTGTAGGCAGCGTTTTCATTAAACTGTTTTCCTTGAAGTCCTTCGGCTTCACTGTAGTTTTTAAATTTATACTGCGTTTTGCCGTTCGGTTCATTTGTAATTATCAATTGAGACAATCCGTTTGGTGTGCTCAGCCAAAGATCCCCGGAATCATCCTGCAGTATCGTTAATATAGTATTGTGAGGAAGGCCATCCTCCTTTGTAAAAACTGTAAATGTATTCGTCTTTCCATCGAACAAGTTTAGTCCGCCGGAAGTACCTATCCATACCCTTCCTTTGTTATCTTCCCGAATATCCAAAATACTATTGTTGCTCAGGCTTCGCGGATTATTACTTTCACTTTCATAGTGAATAAACCTTCCACGTGCGCGACTGAGAACATCTATGCCCAGCGTTGTACCAAACCACAAGTTACCGGCTTTGTCTTCCGTTATGGCGGCTATATAGTCTGCCCCAATCGAATTGGGATCACTCGCACGATAATGTGAAAACGTTTTTGTCTTGTCGTCAAACAAGTTCAATCCACCATTCAATGTTCCTATCCAAAGCCTATGGCGCGAATCTTCAAATATTTCCCATACACTTTGAGCTGATAAACTTGAAGGATCGGATGGATTATGATTATAGCGAATAAACTTTTTACCGTCATAACAGGTAAGTCCCCCATAATATGTACCGATCCATAATTTCTTTTCATGATCAATGTACAAGCTTACAATTACATCACTGCCAATACTATTTGAATTTGCAGCGCTATACCTATATTGTGTAAACCTGCCGTTAGTGCGATTGAAATATAGCAGACCTCCACCATTGGTACCGATCCATAAGTTTCCCTTATCATCCTCCACAAAACGATTCACATCAGCATACGGCAATCCAAAAGGCATCGCGGGTGAATGTTTATATAGCGGGAAACGGATTATATTCTCATGATAATAGCTGATACCTTTTTTATAGGTGCCTACCCAAATAATTCCTTCTTCGTCTTTATATAGTGTATTGATGCTGTTCTGACCTAAACTTTTTCCGTCTTCATCCTGATGCTGAATATAGCGGACCGAAGAATTACTTTTATCAATAAGATTTATACCTCCATGATCCGTCCCCATCCAGATTAATCCTCTCTCATCTTCTTGCATATCGCGCACAATGTTTGCGCTTAGCCGGGCATCCGGACTGTCCCGATGAAAATGTTTAAAAGCCTTTTTATGGATGCTAAAATAGTATACACCTTGATTATCATTTGCTATAAAAATCCAAAGGTCCCCATCACGATCGCACAAAAACCGATACTGTAATATAGCGCCTTTATTTTGCTGAAACAGATAGTCATTCCGGTATATAACTTCGTGTCTACCGCCCTTCACAACAATCTTTTCAATTATACCATTGGCATGGATAACCCAGTTATTACGCTGATTGTCCTGGGCAAAAAAAGAAATTGTATCCGATGCTATACTTTTAAGATCCCTTACGTTGTGTCTGATCGAGGTGATTTCACCAGTCGATGAAGTATATTTCAGTAACCCTGCAGAGGTATGGATAAACCAGAAGTTACCTTCACCATCTTTGACAATATTTAATAATTCGCCAGGCGGAATGTTATAAGTCTTGTAAAAAGAAGAAAGGTCCTTTTGGAATTTTTCTGTCTGCGGATCGTATAGCGTAAGTCCTGCGTTGGTAAGTATACCCAGGCGACCATCAGGTATTTCAAAAAGATCCTGAATTGAATTATGAATGAGTGACGTTGTATCGCGCGAATCGTGCTGAAAGACTTTCATCGAATAACCGTCATACCGATTCAATCCGGAGACGGTGCCAATCCAAAGAAACCCACGTTTGTCTTTGAGAAAACTCAGCACTTCATTGTGCGACAGTCCATCGTTAACGTTTACGTGCATGAACTGGTAAGGCTCCGGCTGAGCGATCAACAAAACCGGGCATGTAAATAGAAATACAATACCTAAAAGAATCCTCTTATCCATTCAACCTTTCCGCTACACCTGCCTGCAATTTACAGAACGACCGTATAAAAATCACATCTATATGCGCTGTAATAATCCTGATTTATAGACAGATATTCTACAATCAAACGGAGAACTTCATGAATTTCGAGATCAACAGGTCAAATACCTCTACCAGAATCAAAATAATAATAATGTATTCAAGCAGACTGCTTTCACGCTGATGAATAATTTCGCGGAATACAGAGAGGTTGTCTTCAATAATTCGCAAAGTATACTCTACCTCGTTATAGCGTACACGTAGATCGAAATGCTTCATCAATCCCTGGTGAAGTTTATCGAGATACTCATCGTCCCATACCAGCTCTGGTGAATCGAATATGTAAATATTCTCCGCGATTTCGTTTTGTGTATTCAACGCTTTGCCTATGAAGCGCATCATATTTTTTCGGCTGATTTTGAGTTTACCGGTAAGCTCGAGCTGGTTGGCAAAACTTTTTACTTCCGTTAGCAAAGTCTCACTTACACCATGATAATAATCCAACGCTACAGATTGCGCGAGATTAAACATGGCAATGCGAATTACTTTATCATCGAGTCTTCCGATCACTACTTCATCAAAATCAAATGCAATGTTAGAACGTTCTTCAACCCGTATCTCGTGGTCATCGCGAAGCCAATTCAAGGATGGGCTTTTCTGAAAACCTGAGATCGTTTTTATAGCCAACTTCATCTCGTCTTCATTATACCCTGCGAATACCACTACACCATAATTGAAATAATATTGGTATTTGTCACCACTGAAATTATAATATAGTTCTGAAGATGAATCAGCCAATGGCTTAATATCGAGGAAGGCCTTAATGCCTTTTATATCCAACTGGTTAGCAACAAGAAATGCAGAAAGTTTCACCGTTTGATTCATACACTAAAAACTTAGACCTATAAAGTTAAAAGAATAGCGGCAGCATAAAAGTTCTGCCGACAATAACAGAAATCATAATAAACGGGTAATATATCTTTTATATAAAGGGTGTTTGAAAACTGGTTTTAAAATCGAGATTTGCGGCTTAGATACACTTCAATACTTTGATTTAAACCTTCAAAACTAAACGTCTTCCTACCATTGATTACCGACATGCGCACCTATAAATTAATCCAAATGAAAAAAATAGCCGCCTTTCTTCTGTTAACCCTGTTGAGCTACGGACATGCCAACGCCTGGGGACCAACCGGCCACCGGGCTACCGGATGGATTGCTGAAAAATACTTATCCAAGAAAGCAAAAAAAGAAATAGACCGGATTTTAAGTGGTCAGTCGATGGCCATCGCCAGCACTTGGATGGACGAGATACGATCTGATTCTACTTATAACTACGCAGCCGACTGGCATTGGGTGACTATTCAGGATGGGCAGACGTACGACCAGAGTGTGAAGAATCCGAATGGCGATGTTATTCAAGCCATTGAACGCATCGTTACCGAATTAAAATCGAAGAAGTTTACCGGACAAGCAGAAGCGGAGCGGATTAAAATGCTTATCCACTTGATTGGTGATATCCACCAGCCATTGCATGTTGGCGGAGGAAACGACCGCGGTGGTAATGACGTAAAAATCATGTGGTTTCGTGTCGACAGCAACCTGCACCGTGTGTGGGATAGCGACATGATCGATGATACGAAACTGAGCTATAGCGAACTTGCACAGTCATTAGAGAAGCCAACACCTGCCCAACTGGCAAGCTGGCAAAATACTTCGGTTCGCGATTGGGCATACGAAAGCATGGCTTATCGCAAGCAAGTGTATGATTATGGAGCTGGCAAGCTTGGCTATCAGTATGGCTATAAGCATTTTCACGTAGTGCGCTATCGCCTATTACAAGCAGGTGTACGACTGGCTGGCATTCTAAATGAGATCTACGGATAATTCTTAAATTTTGGGAGAGGAATAAAATCTGAAATCTTTTTAAAATATTCTTAAGATTTTTTGAGAAGGTTTTTGAAATTTAAGATGCAAGTCCTTAATATTGCACTCCCAAATTTAAACGAATTCCTCCTTAGCTCAGCTGGTTAGAGCATCTGACTGTTAATCAGAGGGTCCTTGGTTCAAGTCCAAGAGGAGGAGCAAAAAGCCACCACGTCCGGTGGCTTTTTTTATTGTG
>NZ_FUZU01000001.1:5000-467360 GCF_900167975.1 Ohtaekwangia koreensis | reverse complement strand
AAGAGTAGTATTCTTCAGCCCAATCCATCATCTAAACAGAAGCACATAAAAATAAAGTCTCTACCTATAAATTCCTTATCCAAGCTCACCTTATCACCGTAGCTTCCAATTCAACTTTAAGTGTTTCGAAAAGACCTTTTACTTCAAGCAAGGTGCTTGCTTGTTTAATGCCATGCTTTGCGATCCAATCTTGAAAAACATCGAAGCAGGTAAAGAGCTCGTCTGCTGACGTTGTATAGATATTCAGTCTTGCTATATCCTTAAACTCATACCCAGCCGTAATGATAACTTTTTCGAGGTTTTGTATAGACTCGATCAGTTGTGTTCTCATATCTCCTGAGCTTGATTGTCCATCAGCATGTACTGCTGCTTGTCCGGAGCAATAAAGTATACTTTGTGATTGCTTTACTTCAACGGCTTGCACATAACTCCGCTGATCCTGCCATTGCCAGGGATTAATGATTCGCTTTTCCATTTGTTTAATTTTTGTGTTTGTATTTTGTTGCAATTATTAATATATACTGCAAAGCTGAAAACAATGCACATTTTAGTCGCGTGATAAATATCACTATTTACAAAAAGAAGAAAGTCTGCTAAGTGTTTCACGTGAGACTCCTAAATACGAAGCCAGCAACGATTTAGGCACACGCTGTACTAATTGAGGATAACGCTTCAGCAATTGCTCATAGCGTTCTGCAGCATTGGAGGTAATGAACGACAATATGCGTTGCTGCGATGCTATATGACCGGCAATAGATTTTTCAAGGAAGAAACGCTCAATTTTCTGAGACCCTTCACATAACTTCTTATAGTCTTCAAGCGAGATGCACAACACATCGGTATCTTCAATACACTGTAGCGACATGGTAGCTTTTGTCTGCGTATAATAAGCCTGAAAATCACTCTCCCACCAGTCTTCCATAGCGAAGGAGACTATATGTTCTTTTGCTGACTCATCGTTATATAACAATTTCAAAAGTCCTGATACAACATAGTACAGATACGCAACACCCTCACCTTGCTGAATAAGGAATTCTCCCTTTTTAAAATTTTTAACTATAAAATGAGATCGAATGAAAGCGAACTCATCATCTGTTAGTGGTATTAACTTTTCTATCTGGTATTTGAGTTGCTCGTGCATGGACACTTTTTCGTATTCATATCAACTAAACCGTAGTAAACTCTTCGCGGTTACTCTATTCGTGTATTTTCACTTCACCATTGCTGAATGACAATACCTAATTGTTTATCCGTTACAGCAAATTCTTTTGCACCCCATGGGCGAAGCGTAATTTTACTAAGGTTGGGATGCAGAAACTCTGGATGCGATGAACTTATCTTTCTATATACTTCCTCTATATCATTCGTTACAAGTCTAAATTCAGGGTTATGTTCTTTTGCTAATTTCCTATTTTGAAAAAGATTTATATGCAGCCCATCTTTTTCAATTACACAAAACGGATTATCTGATTTCAATTCATCGTGCCTAATACTAAACTCCAGACAATCGACAAACAGTTTCAGGGCATCTTGAATATCTATATAAAACACATTGGGAACTAACTTGACAAATTTCATAAATCATTAGTTTAAATATTCAACTTTTGAATTGTTCTTTGATGTCTCTGCAATGGCGGTTTTACTTATCAACGCTTAGCCCTCCAATATATATTTCGGTTATCGCTGTCTTTTCACCCCTGGCGCCTTTGTAAACATCAAGTATTTCAAATTCTATTATCAAAGGTGCGTTCGCAAATCGGATCCAATCTTTGGCATAAGGAGAATTCCTGCAGTTGTCTTGTATCGGCTAAATTTAGTTTTTCAAAGCGTATACCATTTACCAACATCTCAAGCACCTTAACGCGTGAGTATTCTGCCCATTCTTCCTTCGATTTAACGAAGCCGTTAACCACGACAATTTTAGTGACTGCCGGGTGATTGCTTTGTAAACCAAAGGTCAGCGATTCACCAACGCCATATCCCTGAACGCCTTCAACCCAAGCGGTCTTAAAACTTAAGTCAGCAGCATTTTTTGCCGAATAGTCAATTGAGTCTGATGTTAGTTCTGAAGAGGCACGTTGTGAATCAAATGAGTATCCAACAATATCGTAGTGCGCTACATCTATAAATTTATCCTTTTTATACTTAGCATCGTCTTGGGCACTCAGGTCAACTTGGTGTCCTAAAGTTGGAGTTCTTCTTGTGTTGTCCTGTCCGAAAGTTTCAACAGAAATTAAGAGTAGTATAAATAAAACCGATCTCATCATTGGGTGTAAGCTTCCCATATTTAGGACGTCCGCAAATTAGAAAATTTCATTTATAGTTGTGGCTATAGCCCGCTGTGGATTTGTGGGAACCTCTTCGGGAGTTTTCCGTAATCCATGGTTAGTTTATTTTGCCAGTCGCCTCAACCCCATATCGCATTGCCGCCTCAAGCACTTCAATATTTATGTTCTTTAGCGTTTTGAATTTAATGCAATATCCGGTTACACTGGCCTTGCCTATTTTTTCGCCGTACGTTTTGACTAAGTATGTCTTATCATCGAGGCCAAGTATATACACAGAGATTCCGGTTTTGTTTGCACTGATACCAATTTGATAAAACTCCTTGGTCTTTCCATCAGTATATTTTATGGTATATTGTCCATATCCTATATTAGGATTAGAAACAGTTTTACTTTCACTGTCTTTACCATCCAGGAACCATAATTTACATGCTGGCATTACTTGCAGAATGATGCGGTGCAACGCTTGCATGTCGCTGCGTTTTGGTTCAGGTTGACTAGCAATATACTCTTTGATTTGTCCTTGCACGTTCATATAAATTATAGGTTGCTTACCGTACGCAATCTAAAGATATTGATTAACAGCTAAGTGTTGTTGGCCGAGGAACACCAACAAAGCACTGGCTTTCTGTTAGTCAGAATTTCGAATAAAAAATTCAATAGTTGCATATGCTCCTCGAGCCTCTCTAATGGAGTCCTTTGAATTTTCAATGCGATGCCTTTCTTGAAAATAGGTTACTAGTCCCGATGCAAACATTGCGAAGAAGGCAGAAAGAATTCCTCTGGTTACAACCTGGTTGTCGGACTCTTCCAATACTCTAGGAATTTGTTTAACTCTTTCAATTAATCCAGAGTCCAATAAGTTACTGATCAAATATTTCTTGAGCTCTTCATTGTATTGGTCAAACTCCTCAATATCATCCATTGTAGGACTACCATTTATCAGGTGTTCGGCTCTGAATTGGATGTCCTTAATTTGTCTTCGTGCATTTGCATTCATACAAGATAATGATGGTAAAAATTGCTACTGACACACTGGTATATGAACATCGTTGCATTCTACTCTTCGCTCATTGATTGTGAAACCATAGCTGTCATATCCACAACTATGCTTCGAGTCTTCCTTTGACGCTGCAGAAATTAAAGCTGTCGTTTCATTTCAAATTTCGCTCACTTAAAAGATTCTCTAATTCTTTCTTACTATACTTTGAATTATTAATCAATTTAAACGCAAAGAATAAAGGGATTAGTGTAAAAAATCCTAAACTGCTTTTCGCAATGCTATAGATTACAATTCCTATCAGAAATCCAATTAATACAGCATTCGTTATGGCCGTTGATTTCATTTTTTTTGCTTCTAACAACAATTCCTGGTCTGTTAATTCTGATAGTTTTCTTCCTTTCATCTTCATTATTTTGTTTGTGGATATTTTTATCAATATAGCCTTTTCATAATAGCCGCCAACATTCGATATAAGAACATCGTTGCCCATGGAGTGTTGTTCTACTCTTCGCTCATTGATTTGTGAACTATATGCTGTTCATCTTTTCTTTCCTTTTTCCGCCTCTCCGATTTTACCTTTGCTTGGTACTTACTTTTATCACCATGAAAAAACATGCTTCTCTCGGCTAAAGGAGAACCTTTCTTAATCATAACTCCATTGAACTTGCAGTCATCATATCCACAATTATGCTTTGAGTATTGTCCAAAGCTTCGGTGCTTAATCCTTTTGTCTTTGAGAATTTTTTCTTGATTGGCGATAATGTCAGACCAAATTTGCTTTTCGTCTGCTACTGTTAATGATTGCCCAATTGTCGATACCCAAAAAAAGGTATCCGGATCTTTCAATTGCAAAAAGTCAAACGTCTTCTGGAAGAACTTATGTGCATACTCCCTTACCTCGATCTTCTCATCCAAGGTCAATTTCTCATTCTCAATTATTGATCTATAAAGTCCCAGGGTATTAAAGTCAGTATACTTCTTATGATTGTCGATGTAGAAGAAGTACTCCTTCAAAGTCAGCTGGTTAAAGTTCTGTCCGATCTTCATTTTACTTCTTTGTTACAATTTAAGAAAATATGTTTCAGAGATCAGTATATATATCGTTCTTACTACGATAAACACATAAGCTAAATCCCCAATTACTTTGAAACCAGAGCTTGTCCTTCAAAAATTATCCCTGGCCAGCCGTGGAGCATAAACTGCCTGATATTTTGGTGATCAGTTCCATCGGGATTCTCTAATACCGATCGATAATGCTCTGCAAATAAACTAAGTGTAGTAAGTTTCAATAAACGCAATCACATCCTTAAACAGGAGAGAATTGTCTTTTAACTTCTTTAACAAAATTGGAAGCTGCTGTTTCATTCAGATAAATTTTTACAAATTTAAATAACCCTTTGAGAATGAAAAGTGGCTATCGCTGGGGAGTACATGGGATCATGTACAACTATATATGGATGTCCCCATGCCTTTGTTGGTGTTCTTCACCGACAAAACACTCACACCCCACGCCTTTGTTGGTGTTCTTCACCAACAAACACCCACACTCACACCTAACACTACCCGTCAATATGTACCAAGAAATCCCAGCGTCTGTCTCCGCTATAATAAAAGGAAGCACTGGAATAGTAATAATCTTCAGAGTACTTACAAAGGCCGGCTTTAACCGGGTTTTGATGTATATAGTCTATCTTCTCCCAAAGAACTTTACTAGACCATAGCGATATACTCAATGAATTGCGCTCCCACACCTGATGCTTCCTGTCCCGGGCGTTTACAACTAAATCGTATTGTATAGGTGACTCCTCGGTGCGTAACACTTTTAGTATCTGCTGACTGGTGTATCTTAGAAAGTCGCGCTGGACTGCCTCACGGGTATGCTCATTCATAATCTGCCAAATGAGATGAAAGTGATTATCCATTATAACAAAGGCATATACCGTAACGCGATTCGCTTTACTTAAAAAGGACAAGCTGGAAATAATTATTTCTTTAAAACGATCATCATGTAAAACTGGCTTCCATTCGAGGCATGTAACAGTTATGAAATCCGGATGATCTTTAGCGTATTGGCCAATGCGCAATGATGGCTGCGTACTGTTCTTTTCCACAACGGTATATTTTTTATAGTAACGTTAAATTAGTATGGAGAGCGGGTGTGGTTTGTTGGTGAAGAACACTAATAAAGGCATGGGTTTTTATTACTTGATCCTCTTAAAAAAAACCGGAGTATTACTTGTCGTTGTTGCCGAACTGTCCTTTATATATACACTGTAGTTAATCCTTACTTTGTCAGCGTTAATCATTCGTATAGGAAAAGATAGGTCAGGCAATGTTCCTTCAAAAGGCGGCTGAGTCTGTCTGTTTTTATGAATAAGTACTTTCCCCTTATGCGCTATTTCCCAGTTGCCAGTATGAGTCTGGATATGGGTGTTCCCCGTGTCATGAGTTTTAAATCGAAAAGTCCTATCACTAAAAAACTGGATCGTATCAATGTGAAAGACTGTACTTGTATCGCGAAAAACAGCACCTTCAAGGTATCCGTTGTATATTGCATATTCCATTTTCCAAGATCCTACAAGGATATTAGAAACTTCAACGTTTTTACTCTCCTTTCTTGACTGTCCGAAACTAAAGAAGGAAAACAATATCAACGTAATCGAGTAACAGAGCGGCCTCATAAGGTATAATTGGTCCTACATCGAAATATATGCAATTACTCGGATAACACCACGTCCACACCTTTGTTGGTGTCGTCTTCACCAATAAAGGCGTGAGTATATACTTCACTTCTATCGTATTGCGCGATGTGCAATAATGGCTACACACTGTTCTTTTCTACAACGGGTATATTTGAAATTACGATAAAACTGGTGTGGGCTTGGGGTGTGGTTTGTTGGTGAAGAATACCAACAAACGCATAGAGGAATAAAAATGCAACGGGCACCCCACTAAGATTAAATATCCACATCCTTGATTTTAGACATTGACGGAAATATATTGGCTGAGATTTCCATTTTTGAATCCATGAAATACAGTGTACTACTTATTGCTCTTTGTGTATTCCGTAGCCTTTCTTCTGCACAGGAAAAAGAGGGAGAAGCAACCGCTATGATACCCGAAGAAATACCGGCCGTAAAATTCGAGCAAGACGGTTTATATGGGTTAAAAAATTATTCAACCAGCAAGGTAATTTTGCCGGTAATATATTTATCAATTGAGGACCTATCTTCTAACGGGAGGTTTATCGTAACACAGCGCGACCAACGCAAAGGCCTATATCACGCATGGTCTGGCAAAATGATCATTGCTGCAGAGTATAGCGATATTGAGATTGAAGACAACTGGACGTATGAAGATTACGTCACTCACGGCAGGAATGATTCAACATTTATTGCTTTAGTAAAAAAGAATAACCATAAAGGTGTATATATTTTCGGCCCGCAGTGCCAAAATATACCAGCAGAATATGATGACATTATCAAAGCCATCCCAACCCAGTGCTATATCGGTGTTAAGAGCAACCGGTATTCTCTTTTTGACAATAGTGGAAAGCTCCTTATAAGTAATCAAAACAAGATTGCAGTTTTTGAAAGCGATGGTCAAAAAAGCTTGTTCATTCAAATTACAAGTGATCAGGGCATAAAACAATTATACGACCCAAAAAAAGCTGGCTATATATTATCCGGTAAGTACGATCAGATCAGTGACTACTACCACGATCAGTTTATTGTAAAGCAAAAGGGTAAATATGGGATGGTGAATAGTATGAGCAAGGCAATTATCCCCTTCCAATACGATACGCTGGCATTCTTAAAGTCATATACTGTTGTCAGATTGAAAGCCGCGCAAAAGAAGCACTATGCATTGCTGACACTCAAAAACAAAGTACTCACAAAGTTCGAGTACGGTGACATTACGAGAAATGGGCCATTTTATACTGTAAAACTTGATAAAGGATATTCCATCATTGACTCAACTGGTAGTCGTATTACTTCTGTTTATGATCATATAGGTGTGTTTCAAAGTGATACCTGCACCATAGCGCTGAAGGATAAGTCAGGATATATCAACAACAATGGTAAAGTACTTTCATTCGGCAAACCGAGAAAAGGATATGGATTCACAACATTGAATGATCTGTACAGTGGTTTAGTAGAAGCCCTGAAAGCCGATAACGATACTATATTGACTGACTTTTGTGCGAAAATTATTTTCGACCAGGGCACATGTGAGTATATGAGGCGCGTTAACTTTTCTTATAGAGGAGTTCCTCGTCAAATTACCGCTGAAGGCAAATATAGTATCAAGACTGCCGTAGAGACGTACGCTGAACACCTGAGGCATTTTAGAGAACAGCTGCGAAAAAGTAACGAACTGCAAAGTCTGCGGTTTGTGAGTACGGAGGGTAACTATGACCAGAAGCCTCTAGGAACGGAAAGCATAGGCATATTATCCACAAACAAACAGAAGTATACATTTAAAATCGGTGAGCTATTATACCTGGACAATTTTTGGAAGGCGTTTACTTTCCCAGAGTGGTAACTGGTTGATCTGGGTAGATATACTATGTTTGAAAATAGCTGAAGCCAGATAATCTTTAGAGTATTGCGCGATGGCCAACTCAGACTGCACGATATTCTTTTTCCATACGGGTATGTTTAATGTAACGATAAACTGGTGTGGGAGCCTAGTGTGGAATTTACAATTTCAATTTTTATTACGTTCACCTCTTTCATTGTCCAAAGGTGGTTGCTGCTAACGTTTTGGTCAATTAGTTATCGAAGAGCTTCCTTTCACCGTAAAAGATATTTCTTCATCAAAATGAGAGCATTGTCCGTGATCAAGACAAACCATGTAATCAATAGCACCATTAATTATAAAATCATCTTTACTCGCAAGTTTGATTTTTTGTTTGAACACCGCGTCCCTTTCAAAATAGAGAACTTCCATCTCTAGGTTGGAGTCATATTTCTTTATTGTCTCACCTTCTTCAGTTTCTCCTATTAGTCTATAAGTCTGCAAACTATCATAGGTAAATTCCGTGGAAGGCCCCTTCCCTGGAATATGTTGAGAATATAAATGCCATCCCGAATCCAGCTTCGCTGTACTAACTAACATAGCTTCCCCGTTGCCACTTTGTTCAACTGTAAATGTCCAGCGGCAAGGTTGTAATATTTTATTCTCAGTATTTGAAGCACTGCCAAAAGGATTTTTAGTTTTATTGCTAGTGTCAGGTTTCTTCTCGCTACAACTAGCAAACGTCAAGAAATTTAAAAGAAGTATTGTCGACAATAATTGATTTTCTATTTTCACTGTTCTGTATTTAGTCCCATTTTTAAAATCTCATTTAGATTGTCCTGCCCATTACCGCCAACGCTCGGGTATAAGAACATCGTTGCCTTCTATGCCGTTTTAGCAGATTATAACAGCCCGTTAAAGTTTCTTTAAAACAATCTGGCCGCAGGGAATCCGTATAAAGTCCATCTGGTTAATTCTATAAAAAAGGCTGTGTGCTTCTAAGCCAAATCCGGCTCTCGTACCAGTATTATAAAACCCCTGACCTTGCGGAGCTTTTGGTTGATTAAAAAGTATTACAAGATAGAAAAGGCATTCTTGCCTAGGATATATAATTTTATGAAACGTAGTTGGTTTAGCTGAACCATGGTCAAAAAGCGACTTTAAACTTGTAAGGCCATAGTTATACGCAGCTTCTTTGTCTAGCGTCATGCTGTCTTGTGGGAGAAATATCTTAAGGTAACCATCAGGCGAGCCAGGAGAAGAGAAGAAATCAGTAGGAAAATCTATTGTTACTTCTATTGGATCATTTGCTTCATTAATGATGCGATTAAAAAATATCAAGCTACTAAATCCCTGTTCTCTTCTCCCAGAATCAAGTAACGGTGTTCCCCACTTAGGTAAACTATTTTGTATTATTACGTTTACCCCCGTAGGATCGGTGTACCTCGCCTCGGTGTCTATGTACGTTCCAGGATAAAATGTCAGTGCCTTTTTTGTCGAAAGGAACTGTCCTATGGCAGTAAAGCAAATCGTCAATAGTATTGAAGTAATCAAGAGTCTCATAAGTCTGTCTCAAATCTATCCGAAGGCTTGCGCACAACATTCCAATATAAGAACATCGTTACCTATATAAACGTTAGCAAACGAATATAGTATATTAAGTTTATAGTCCAAAAATGAATTATAAAGTATATATACTTAAACTCGATTACAACTTGCGTGCAAAACATTAATACGCTTTACAGTTCATCGTATTAACGCATTTCTCATGCCTTTGTTGGTGTTCTTCACCAACAAACACCCGCACTCACACCTAACACTAACCTTCAATATGTACCAGGAAATCCCAGCGTTTGTCTTCGCTATAATAAAAGAAGCACTGGAGTAACAATAATCTTCAGAGTATTTGCAAAGACCGGCTTTAACCGGGTTCTGATGTATATAGTCTATCTTCTCCCAAAGAACTCATGCCTTTGTTGGTGTTCTTCACCAACAAACATTCACACTCACACTTAACACTATCCGTCAATATGCACCAGGAAATCCCAGCGTTTGTTTCCGCTATAATAAAAGGAAGCACTGGAGTAACAATAATCTTCAGAGTATTTGCAAAGGCCGGCTTTAACCGGGTTCTGATGTATATAGTCTATCTTCTCCCAAAGAACTTTACTGGACCATAATGATACACTCAATGAATTGTGCTCCCACACCTGATGCTTTCTATCACGGGCGTTTACAACCAAATCATGTTGTATAGTGACTGCTCGTTGCGTAAAACTTTTAATATCTGCTGACTGGTATATCTTAGAAGGTCGCGCTGAACTGCTTCACGGGTATGCTCATTCATAATCTGCCAAATGAGATGAAAATGGTTATCAGTAAAGCATCAAATACGATGCACCAAAATTGGTGTAACATTTTCGGCTAATAGGGTGGAATTTTCGGCTGTGAAGGAAGAGCAGCTTTTACAGCAACTTATTGAGCAGATGGCCGTGAAATTCACGGAACTCCGAAAAAAGAAGGGCTATACAAGCTACGAGAACTTTGCATTTGATCATGAGTTGTCAAGGATGCAGTATTGGCGGATAGAAAATGGTAAGACAAATATTACTTTGAAAACCCTTTGTAAGCTGCTTGTTATTCATAAGCTCACACCTGAAGAATTCTTTTCATCGTTAGCCAAAAAAGATCCAAAGAGTAAGAAGTAATAAGTGACAACAAGCTAAGGCTCAAGTTCTTCTTTGTCGCGGTCATATACTTTTTTATCCCCGTCATAGCGAAAGTTTTTCGAAATCAAAAAGCGAATGTACCTTTTTTGATACTTTTCCAAAGGTTACACCAACTGCCTATACCTAATCAAAACCTTTCATTTCCATTTTATAGTATAAGGTACTACGCAACGAGGTACTTTTATACTATATCGCTTGTCTAAACGGGGTACGCAGGGTATTTATCCGGTTAGTAATATTTATGGCATTTTGAAACTGCAATAAATCGAGTGACACCTCAATTTTGGCTCAGCCCAAGCAAACCGAACTTAGTAATATCTGCTTTAACCTATGAGTAGTAAAAAGAACAATGAATCTCTGTTTCCTATTGAGATCATTGCATCCACCAGTGGTTCTTTAGCAGATCGCTATTCTGGCCATTCCCGGATCATTTATAATGCAATAGTTATTACGGTACTCTTAGGGCTTGGGTCTTTGCCGTTTATTTCAATTGATGTCAGTATAAAGGCAAACGCACTTATTCGACCTTCCTCAGAAATTAGTGCAGTTCAATCATTGGTTAACGGGCGTGTTAAAGAATCATTCGTTTCGGAAAATCGGCATGTTAGAAAAGGTGATGTACTATATATAGTGGAGAGTGATATAGCAGTTGAAAAAGAAAAATACCTCTTAAGCAAAATAAGTGAGGCAAAATACTTCATAGACGATCTTAAAGCATTAAGTGAGGCATACTCTTTTGATGAAGAGCTTTTCAAAAAAATAAGCACCTCTCTTTATCAGCAATCACTAGCAAGTTTTCAACAGAAATTGAATGAATCAACAACTCACTATAACAAAACGCTACACGACTATGATCGGAATAAAAAACTACATGATGAAAAAGTCATTGCGGATTCAGAATTTGAAAACTATGTTTTCGAATTAGAGAAAGCAAAGCATGAAATTGAAATTCTCCGACAGACGCAATTATCGCTATGGCAAACTGATTTAAACAATTATAACAAAGACCTGCATGAGTACGAAACTCAACGTACTCAACTACAAAAAGAAAGTGAAAATTTAGTAATTAAAGCGCCTGTTTCCGGGACGGTACAAAGTCACCTTGGTATATATTCTGGTAATGTGGTTTTTGCAAACCAAGACTTGTTACAAATTTCACCTGACACCAATCTCATTGTAGAGGTATATGTATCACCCAACGATATAGGACTTTTACAACATAAGATGAAAGTAAGATTTCAAATAAATGCCTTTAATTACAATCAATGGGGTCTAGCATCCGGGAGTATTGTTGAATTGCCAAACGATATACAGATGATTGATGACCAACCGATGTTTAAAGTAAAATGTTCGTTGGACAAAGATCATCTAACGCTTAAAAATGGATACAAAGGTTTTCTTAAGAAAGGGATGACATTACAAGCCAGATTTATCGTCACAGAACGCACGCTATGGCAGCTTCTATATGACAGAATAGACAATTGGATGAACCCGAATATATCTACCGCTAGCCTTTAATCCTTATATACATGATGATAAAGCCAGTTAAGGTAAAGCAGCGTGATATTACGGATTGTGGTGCCGCCTGTTTAGCCTCGATCGCAGCTTACCATAAGCTAAAAATTCCCGTGTCACGTATTCGACAACTTGCGTCAACGGATAAGAAAGGAACGAATCTGCTAGGTATCATTGAGGCTTCGACAAAACTTGGATTTGACTCCAAGGGGGTTCGCGGAAATCTTGATAGTCTGACAAAGATCCCAATGCCTGCAATTGCACATGTCGTAATGAACGAAGTCTTGCAGCATTATGTCGTGGTATATAATGTTACCACTACATCCGTTCAGGTGATGGACCCCGGAGACGGAAATATTCACAAGTATACTAGCGAAGAATTTAAAAAGCTTTGGACAGGTATATTAGTATTGGTGTGGCCTAATCAAAATTTCGAAGCAGGAAATAATAAAATATCTGTATTGTCGAGGTTTTGGTCATTGCTTCAACCTCACAAGAGTATCATTTTTCAAGCTTTACTTGGCGCACTTGTTTATACACTTATTGGTCTATCAACATCAATCTACGTTCAGAAAATTATTGACTATGTACTTGTAGATGGCAATCGGAACTTATTGAATCTAATGAGTATAGCAATGATTCTGCTATTAGTAATCCAGATTTTTATAAGTACTGCCAAGAGTATATTTATACTGCGGACGGGACAATTGATAGACGCACAGCTCATTTTAGGATACTATAAGCATTTACTTAAACTGCCTCAGCAATTCTTCGATACCATGCGTGTGGGAGAAATCACATCCCGCATTAATGATGCAGTGAAAATTCGTGTATTTATCAATGATACATTGATCAGCATTGCCGTCAATTTTTTCATTATTATTTTGTCGTTTGCGCTGATGTTTACCTACTATTGGAAGTTGGCTTGCGTCCTTCTTTTAATTATACCATTCTACTCAGTTGTTTATTTCATTACAAACAAATACAACAAGAAAATTGAACGGAGGCTAATGGAGAATTCAGCCGAGCTTGGTTCACAATTGGTGGAGTCGTTAAATTCCGTCAGCACTATAAAGGGCTTTGGTCTTGAAAACTATACCAATCTCAAAACAGAATTTAAATTTGTAACGCTTTTAAAAGCGGTCTATGAGTCAGGCGTCAATAGTATAGTCTCAGGAAATGCTTCCGAATTTCTTTCGCGTATTTTTACAATCGTTCTCTTGTGGGCAGGCGCAGGATTTGTTCTCGATAATCAAATTACGCCTGGTGAATTACTCTCTTTCTATGCACTTATTGCTTATTTCACAGGGCCGGTTAGTAGTTTAATAGGTTTGGATAAAAGTATTCAAAACGCAGTTATAGCAGCAGATCGCCTTTTTGAAATCATGGATCTTCAACGGGAAGAAAGTGAAAATAAGGTCAAGTTAACGGCAGACATGATTGGTGAGATTACAATGAAAAATGTTTCGTTCCGCTATGGTTCCCGCACTGAAGTTTTTAAAGATATTAATCTTACTATTCAAAAAGGAAAAGTCACTGCACTAATAGGAGAAAGCGGATCAGGAAAATCAACGCTTATCTCCCTTCTTCAAAATCTATATCCCATACAAAAAGGCAGCATTACCATCGGCAGATATGATTTAAAGTATATCGAGAATGAATCGTTGCGAAATATAGTGAGCGTTGTGCCTCAGAAGATTGATTTATTTTCTGGTAATGTTGTTGACAACATTGCTATAGGAGATCACGAGCCAGACATGAAAAAAATTATTTCAATCTGCTCTGATCTTGGTATACTTCAATTCATAGAAAAGCTTCCGCAGGGTTTTAATACATACCTGGGTGAAAATGGTGCCTCTCTATCTGGTGGGCAAAAGCAGAGAATAGCTATAGCACGGGCCTTGTATAAGGACCCCGAAATTTTAATCTTGGATGAAGCAACATCCTCGCTTGATTCCGCATCCGAGCGTCATGTTCAGCATATGATTAACCATCTCCAGAACCAAGAGAAAACCGTTATACTTATTTCGCATCGCTTAAGCACTGTATTTAATGCAGATAAGATCATTGTTTTGTCAGACGGAAAAGTTGTAGAAGAGGGCCGGCACGATGATTTGATAATTAACCAAGCACACTATTACAATCTATGGAAACAGCAATTTCCATTCTTGGATCAGATCAAAGAAACCATTCAAAATATATAGTCTCGATATGGATTTTGTAAAAGGAATTGAGAGAATTAGAAAGGCAAATCTAAAAATCAGGAACCAACATACCGGAAACCCGAAAGTATTTGCGAGTTCTTTAGGTATCAGCAAACGCCAACTTTATAACATATTTGATTTCTTCAAAGCACATGGGGCTACAATAAAATATAGTCGAAGCTTGCAAACATTTTACTATCCTGAAGATTTTGATATCATCATCAATTTTTCGGTTAAGACTATAAATGAAAAAGAAATGGAATCAATTTCTGGAGGTGCGATCCTATCTTGCCCTTCCATACAATTTTACTACACAGAAGGACATTATTTTTAATTACGCGATACGTGTATCATCTCCTGTTTCAGAACTGTCTTTCCGAATATAAAAGAACGTATGCATCAATTAACTAACATATATAGCGCTCTAAGAGGCACTATAGACTTTGAAGTAGCTAAAAAAATAAAAAAAAATTCACTTTATCTTCCGTGCAATAGAATTGCACGGAAGGACTATATATTGGCAAAGTAATCTGAAAGCCGGCTAGGTTACAAACTGTTCCAGACAGTTTTCTGGGATATATAATAGTACAAAGTGTATGCTTAATTCAAAATTAGAAGAATGTGGCGTTGTTGAGTTGACAACAAACGAACTCGAAGAGACAAATGGCGGCTTTCTAGCATTGCTGGTAACACTAGCGCCTGCGTACGCAATTCAAGCGGGCGTAGTAGGGATGCTAGCTGCTGGAGTAGTGGCTAGTTTCAAGTCAGGCTATAATGATATGCGGTCTTAAATCTTAAAGAAGATGGAAAAATTAAAATTATCCGAAGTTAATCTGCAAGAAGCAGAGTTAACTGAGTTGTCAAACGAGCAACTAGCCAATACAGATGGAGGAATCATTCCTCTCCTTTTAAATGTAGCGGCTGCCTATGGTGGTTTACTTGCACTTTCTTATGCAGCAGGAGCAGCTTACGGTTATTTGACAAAAGATTAAAATTAAAATTAGGGGCCAAGTTTACTTGGCTCCAATTTTTATATCTTTGATATTAATATATAGATCCAAATGGAAAAGAAAGGAATTGGTTTTTATTTGAACATATTAGGAGCTTCGCTTGGACTCAGTATGTTTTTCAAAAGTGCGTGGTATATAGTCAAGGCTGTGTTTCATGTAGGTAATCCCCTATCAGAATCTTTTTGGGATTATTACTTTTCAAGTTTTCAATTTCTAAATTTAAACTCCTTACTGCTTTGGACGGTAACTTTTATTATAGTTCTTATTTCTGTAAATATGTTCGCATCTATAAAGAAAACGACCTAAGAAAATATAGGTTCTTTCTCGGAAGCCAAAAAATCTTTTTAATATCCATTGAAATGGTACGAAAAATTCTGTACCATTTTTGTTTTTATGTTATCATGTCTATGGTGAAGCACACCAAAGGCATTGAAGACATATACCGTAACGCGATTTCGCTTTACTTAAAAAGGACAAGCTGGAAATAATTATTTCTTTAAACCGATCATCTTGTAACACAGGCTTCCACTCGAGGCATGTAACAGTTATAAATCCAGATGATCTTTAGCGTATTGCATAATGTTCAATGATGACTGCGTGCTGTTCTTTTCCACAACGGGTATATTTTAAAGTAACGTTAAAATAGTGTGGGTAGCACGTGTGGTTTGTTGGTAAAGAACAATAACAAAGGTATGGGCTTTTCATCACGTTGTCCTAGAAATAAAATTTGTCACGCCTTGATACATAAGTTCAACCTGTTCTTTTGTATATTCTGAATATTGTCCATGAGCAGCTTTGTTTCTTAGGTCTAACCATGATGTGATACTTTTTTGATCAAGCTTATTGTAAATGCTAGCAGAAGCCAATTCAGAATTCATCAAGTCCGCTTTCTTGGGATTAGGTTTGCCGTCTTTAATTGTCTCAATCGCGATTGAATTCCTAAGACAGAGTTGCCTTATATGCTCTTCTAATACGCTACCTATCATAACAGCTGCTGGGTCTTTATAACTTTCTTTCAAAAGATATTCAGCCATTTCAAGAAAGTCAGAAAAAATTTCTGCGGATATTAGCCCTTTCACAGTAGATAACCATCCTCCATCAATTTCTCGTTTAACTGCCTTTAATATTCCGCGCCCCTCTTCTGTATCATATGGTGATGCCTTTTTTGCTTGCTTATTAAATTCAGCATAAAAGGGATGGTCAGTTCCAAATGTGCTTTTTAAAAAAGATAATGATGCTGCTCGAAATTCATTGAATTGTTCCGATGAAACATGTGAACCAAAATCACTACTCCGTTTTGTATTGAGAACCTGTCCAGCGATAGTTATTAATTCGTCAACTCGTTTTTTTATGTCTTCTATTTTCATTTATAAATAGTTTTTTTAGCCTTTGTTCCTAACTTCAGATATAAGAATATCATTCCTATACCCTGTTACCCAAAAGATGGACACGATATGAATGCATGTATCTATAAATTAGATTGCAACTCTCAGCACGCAATGTAACGGTTATAAAATGGGATGATCTTTAGCTGTATTGCGTAGTGTGCAATGCTGGTTGCCTGCTGTTCTTTTCCACAACAGGTATATTTCATAGTAACGTTATAACAGATTACGTATTTTGGCATTGGTCATTGCTCAATGGCCTCGATAATTTTATCGGCCAATTCATCAATTGAGTATGTGGATGTGTTGAGCGCAAGTATATCGGCTATCATGGGACTAAAATTCATTACCTCATTTTTGGTAATCTTATGCCATATAGGAAGGATAACTTTTTTGCCTTCTATCTCCTTTGCAAAGAGGCCGTTCAGTTCTTTAACAGTCCATTCCTTTTTTATATAGGCTTCTGAAAGAACGACAATTCCATACCGCGAGTTTAGTAGTCCTTTATCAATAGAAGAACGTAGGCTATCTCCAACTTTTAAGGTAATGGCATCGTACCAAACTTTAAGACCTTTTGCTTGCAGCACATCAACAAACGGCTTTACAAAATCTTCTTTATCATCTGAGGCGTGTGATACGAATACGTCATAGACAACATCCTGAGCTGAAGCGGGTATATGAGCCGACCATGTTTGTATTGGCATTCTTTTTTGCCACTCCATCTCTCTGGTTATTTGCTGTTGAATATTTAAAATCTCCTTCTGCTGACTCATCGCTTTATCTCTTTCGACCTTCTCAACTTTGTTTAGTTGCTGCTGAAGTTCGTTTCGCTTTTTCTGCTTGTCGACAAGGGTCTTGGTTTTTGAATATTTGTCCTTCTCTATTCTTGATATTTCTTCGTTTTTGCCTGTTAAATCTTTTTGATATGTGATTATTCTTTTAAGATCCTTTTCGCGACTGATCTTATCCAAAATTGAATTGGCATCCTTTTGCTTTCTTGAAATGTTGTCATCTAAGGAATGAATTTGACCTTGAATGGTATTGATTTCGCGATCCGCTGTTGCAATTTGAGATATGATTGATTGGGCACTCATTTTAATTTTTTATCTCTGCCTATTCCATATAGTGCTTGTTAGCAAAAGAATACCAACAAAAGCATAGGAACACCAATAAAAGGCAGTTCTATTTTCCTTTCATCCCTGATAATACCTGGTCCAAATTTCTTTTTTGTAAAGTAAATTGATATTTGTCAGATTGATAACTACTGGCAGTGCTAAGGTCAATTAAGATCTTTAGTTCTCCATTTCCATTACCCACAAGGTGATTATAAATCAATGGATTCTTGTCATCAGGAGATTCGGATACTGTGTTTTTAAAGAAAAATACCCTTTCACTTTTAACATCTCCACTTGGAAATTTTATTTTAATTGTTCCAAATTCACTGTCCGGAAAGTTCTCTTTAAAACTCAGTGTACTATTATAAATTTCAAAGTAAATTCCGTGACCATTGATAATACTTTTTACATAAACGTCTGAATTGACTACTGTTGATGTCTCGTGGCTTCCAGATACCACAGTAAAAGGAAATCCCTCACCTGTTTTATCTCCAAATTCATCTACAAAATTTCCCTTTTGCCATTGACCCAAATTCTCCGTAAACTCTTTTAATTCATTTTGCTTTTCAATTAAATCAGTCAACATATTTTTCGTATCAACTGATAGATCTTCTTGATTCGACTTAATCATTTGTATGTTTTTAAACAAAAAACCTTTCTCATTTGGAACTATATAAACATCAGCGTCCTCAGATTTAATGAATAGACTGTCATTTCTTGTCTCTATTTTAGAATTTATAGAATTAGTTTGTCCTGCCAGAAACATAATTCCTTTAATAGAATCTCCACTAATCTTAAACTCGATTACTGCATTTTCAACCACTTTATTTAACAGCGCAGAAGCAAATGCGTTTTCGGTTCCCGTTTTCTCTTGCGTGATTTTCATAAGAGATTTTTTGTCTGCCACAAATACACCTTGAATCTTTTTTATCTGACTGTCTTTACAAGAAATTAATGTCACGAATAAAAATGAAATACAAATCTGTATTGCTAAATTCAGCTTTATCATAGTTTAATTATTTTGTCGTTTATAATTAATGAAATGGATTCGATATGTATACTATAAATCCGATTATAGCTTGATACGTAAATCCAAAAAATCATTGGTAGCGACTTTATATGCATTGTTTACAGTATCAGATTTCACTATCTACTAACATCTTACAAAAAAAAGAATAAACCTTATCGTCACCCACCTCTTTCATAATCTGTTTTCTAATAGCTTCCTTTATTGTCGCATTTGCTTCTCTCTTATATGAATCAATCATTCCCTTTAATGCTTTAATTCTTTCTGCTCTAGCTTCGATTAACTCGTTACGGTTTAAGCCAATCTCTAACTCGGTTAGTCTTGCTCTATTGTCATTGTCTTTTGGCCATAAGAACACTCCCCATGCATAAAAATGATTGTCCGGGCTATCTATGTATGGATTGATGAATGCATTGTTAGGATCGTAGGTATCAGATTTATTCCTGTTACACAAAGGGCAAGCAAGGCCTAGATTCGCGTATTCAAATGTTAGCTCAGGAAACTTTGTCTTAGCCTTTGGCTGAATATGTTCAATGTGTAAATCCGTAATATGCTCCACCTTGCTTTCACAATACATGCATTTACTGTTACATTCAGTTCTTAATGCATCCTTAACTTCATCATGGTTATATCTCGTGTATAAAGAATCAGGAACAGGTTGATTGTTGGCAATTAAATGAAGTAACTGAGATTTCCAGTTTGTCTTATTAGCAAGGAGTACAGCGGGTTCACCCGATTTAGTCAGTTTTATCATCCTTCAGAATATTTTTCATCGCTTCAGGCATCATATCTTCCAATCCAATCTGCTTTAGTTCATTTCTCATCTTATCAAACGAGTCTTCACTTATAGCTTCTTTAGAATACTTGTCAACAATTTCATTTATACTTGCTTCAACCCAAAGTGGCATGGTAAAGGGTACTCCAAGAACTTCATTCAAAATTTCTGTTGCAGTTTTAGCCTTATTAACCAAGTCTAATTTTTCATTAGCCACTCTTAGTTGAGACTGTTCGTTTTTAACATGTCTAAAGGCGTATACATTTGAATCTTTTACTGAGCCGACTATTAACGGGCTATGAGTGGAAACTATAAACTGGGTATTAGGAAAAGCAATTAATAGATCTGGTAAAATCGATCTTTGCATATTGGGGTGAAGGTGATTCTCTACCTCATCAATTAGCACTGTCATGAACTCATCTCCCTTATTTGTAAATGTATAAATTTGCCAAGCCAAATCGATAATTGCACTCACTCCACCTGACACAGCGTCCAACATAAAGTCTCCGGAATCAGTTATAAGTACGATTTCATAATTTCTTATAGTAATTTCTTTAAACCCCAAAGTTCGAGGAAGTACTTTTGAAAGAACTGTTTGAAATCCCAAAAAATAATCCTGCAGTTCTTTGTCAGCCTCTATGAATTTATTGCCTTCTCCTCCAATCGCCCAATTCAGCAATGTTTCTTTAATGTAAAAACTGCTAGTTTGGCCACCACTGCCATAGAAGAAATTTATACTAGAATCCTTAACTAAATTGAACGCCTCTTGCTTGCTCCGTTTTGTAGTTGAGATTTGTGACACCTGACGATAAAAGTAGGTAGAACGATGCGATGGTATACTAATGCCTTTTATAGTTTGTCGTCCGTTTATCGCTATTTGATATTGCGGAGAATTGTTAGAAGGAATTGTTAATGTTGCTTTGTTACTGTTTGAATAATGTAGTTCTCCGATCTGGTTATCATTGCTTTTTGAGGGGCTCTTGAAAAATCTAGTAAAGAATTTAAATATCCCAGTCTCTTCATCCTTAGCAGGTGTCGCTAGCTCAGAATGCTCCCACCCAAAATGCCGTGATAGTATATTCAACATTGTAGTCTTGCCGCTTCCGTTGGCTCCTGTTAATACAGTCAAATTAGGATGAAATTCTATGTCAACTTTACTAAACTGTTTCCAGTTTGTAAGTGTCAACATTTTAAATCGTAGGTCTGCCATTTTTAATTTAATATTGCTGCCAGCGCTCAGATAATTAAGAATACCGTTGCCTATATAAGCATTGTTATCGAATATATTCGTTAAGTCTTTAACCCAAAAGATAAGCTATATGTAAATATTTCGAACATTATCCAACAGTCAACAGTAAATTAACTTGGAAGCACTATCATCTCATTACCAAATTTCCCAACACCATACTTTTCTTTCCCAATAGCGCATTTCAGTTTCCGAAGGTATAAGCTGATACTAAACATTTATCTGTTAGGATATACAACAAAGCCCATCCTCTGCCTACTTTATTCAAGTAGCCAAAAGATGGGCTCGATGTGAATATATATAACTATAAATTAGATTGCAAATCTTGGTACGCAATCATTTAGCAAAAACTCAATTAGTAGTTATACTCCGCGTGAGGGATAGTAGCGGAAAGCCCGGAGCGTGGGCAGGGGTGTGCGAATGGCTGCGAGGACTTGTAGCGGATAGCCCGACCCGTAGGGGCACGCCCTTAATATTTACTTATATCTATAGCTTCTTAATATCAATCTTGCGTAGCTGCGTTATTCGCTGGATGGTGTCTGTATCTATACCCTCCTCTTTCATTTTCCTGGCCATGTCTTTCCGTTCTTTATCACGCTCTGCCTCCAACTTCATTTCTTGCAGCCAACCTTTTTCTTTATCGATTAACTCGTAGCGGCCGCTTTGTTTTAGTTCGTCCATTATACCTATATCTGCGAAGCTGGTGTAGCTCTCTTCGGTTATTACGAGGTGGTCGAGTACTTCTACGGCCAGCATGTTGCCGGATTTTATCATGCGGTCGGTAAAGTCGCGGTCGGCTTCCGATATCTTTACGCTGCCGCTCGGGTGGTTGTGTACGAGGATCATCTTTACGGCAGCTTTATAGATGGCCATGCGAAATACTTCTGCCGGTGCTATCTCTACGCGGTTGGTGGCTCCAAGACTCACCAGCTCTATAAAAAGTATTTTGCTGGCGTTGTTCAACCCTATTACCCAAAAGTGTTCCTGACTTCTGCGGATTTTATTCTCGCGCAGCAGAATGGTTTGCATAATGGTAAATATATCGGCCGAGTTAAGAACCTTGATCTTATGTGCAGATGATAGGCGAACGTTCATATTTGCAATATATAAATTCAGCAACAAAGTTATGAAGAAGCCCTTGGAAGTTACCGCTCGCGATAAAGATTGTCCGCACATCCGTGCCACAGGATTCTTATTATCGCGAATCGTATTATATTCCCTCCCATAATAATCCGTTAATTTTATGAGAGCGCTGTTTCTGATATACCTGATAAGCACCATGACCTTGCACGCACAAGAAAAAATCTTTCTATACCCTGCCAGCGAAAAAGTTACCATCGATGGTTTTGAAAAAGATAAGGAGGCTCCGTATTTCGAATACTATAAGGCTAACCCTGATTCGGCCAATGGTTCGGCTATATTGGTTTGCCCCGGCGGTGGCTATACCAACCTGGCACTGGGCCACGAGGGTAAAGATGTAGCGCAGTTTTATAATCAGTATGGGTTTGATGCTTTTGTGTTGCACTATCGGTTAAATATAGGTGATCAGTCGGGGCACCGCCATCCGGACCAGTATCGCGATGTTACTACGGCTCTGCGCATCATCAAGTCGCGGGCAAAGGAGTGGAAGTTTGATCCGGAGCGTGTGGGCATTCTGGGGTTCTCGGCTGGCGGACACCTGGCGTCTATGGCTACAACGATGCATCTACCCGCCAACAAGAAATCGAAGAATGTGTTGGAGCAGTGGAGTACGCGCCCTGCGTTTTCTATACTTATATATCCGGTGATTACGTTGGCTGGTGCGCCTGCGCACAGAGGTAGTCGCGAGATGTTGCTGGGGAAAAATCCGGATACAGCGCTGGTGGATTCTCTCTCGACTCAAAACCGTGTTGACAAACATACTCCTCCTACCTTCCTGGTATATGCGAACGATGATGGCGCAGTGCCGCCGGAAAATGGTATACTCTTCTACCAGGCGCTACGCAAACATAATATACCTACAAGCCTCCTCATCTACGATCATGGCGGACATGGCTTCGGCATGGCTCCGAAAGATCCGGTGTTAAATACGTGGCCGTGGCTGAGTGTGAAGTGGCTCGAACGCCTCGGCTATAAAACGGGTAAGCGTTAATTGTGAAGATCACGGTTTATCTCTTATTTTAAAATCCAGAAGCACAAAGTTCACAAAGAAGCCGCAGAGTTTCTCAAAGCCTTTGTGTCCCTTTGTGCCTTTCTTTGTGCTCTCCGTGCAATTGGATTTACGGCTCACTTGCAAGTTTCAATTCGTTGATTAACTTTGCACCACAAAGTACTTTCAAATGAAAGAAATCCAGGAGTACGAAAAAGACATTGCTTCCATCCGGACGATCATGGAGCGTTCCGCGAAATTCATTTCTCTGAGTGGATTATCGGGAGTGCTGGCCGGAATTTATGCATTGACCGGTGCTACCATAGCATACTTCACTATTCATTATCCGATCTCGCCGATTAATTACCGTACCTATTCGCTGCAAACTCCGGAAGCGCTTTCCAAACTGGTTCTTATCGCTACTATCGTATTGATTGCATCTATCACTACCGGACTATGGCTTAGTAGCAAGAAGGCTAAAAAGCATGGATTAAAACTTTGGACTGCAACCAGCAAAAGACTGCTCTTCAATATGGCAATTCCGCTGGTAGCAGGCGGAATCTTTATACTGATCATGCTATATACTGGCCACTTCGGATTAGCGGCCCCGGCTTGTCTTATATTTTACGGACTCGCCCTTATACAAGGAAGTATAAATACATTTGATGAAATAAGATACCTGGGCTTTTGTGAAATTATACTGGGATTGATTTCGGCTAGCCTTCCGGGATTTGGATTGATTTTCTGGACGATAGGATTTGGTGTGCTTCACATTATATATGGAGCCATCATGTATAATAAATACGACAAGTGAAGAATCCGTTCGACAATCTGGATAAAGTATTGGAGCATCGTATCAGGTTGCAGATCATGTCAGTCTTGGTTACGAACGATGGATTTGAATTCAGTGCACTGAAGGAGATGCTGAACGTTACCGATGGAAACCTGGCATCGCATATCAAAGCACTGGAGCGTGAGAAATATATATCTATTTCAAAATCATTTGTGGATAGAAAACCGAATACGAAATATAAAATTAGCGAGCGCGGGCGCAATGCTTTCAAAAAACACCTGGATGCATTGGAGGCTGTTGTAAAACAGCAGAAATAATTTTTTTTGTATATATACTTTGAAAATGAAAGTACTTTTAAATAAACAATAGCACCATGAAAAAACTGATCAACAAAACAGCTTTATGGTTTTGCATTACCATTATTACAGCCATCGTTCTACGAATTCTGCTAAAGGGAATCGCCTCTGGTGAAATGATCCTGATGCTGAACCCTACCAGTACATTTCTGGAAGTTGCGCTGGATCAACAGGCGCTCTCTACTCAAAGTGGTTTTTACTTTCCCGATCTCAACATCACCTTGGACCGTTCATTTTCCGGAGAGAATTTCTTCATCATCATTTTCTGTCTGATCTCTTTTACCGTTCCGTACCACATCTTTAAAAGCTGGCAGGCTATATCTATATACATAGGCGTTTTACTCGCCTCCTTTATACTTACTATTTTCATCAGTTCCGTTCGCATCATCAGCGCACTACCTATCCTCCGCATTCAGGATTCCATGCCCTGGATAAATTCCTTTTGGATGCAGCGGGTGGAAGGCGGCATCATCTACCTCAGTGGTTTACTGCTGGTATATATGCTATTTAAGAATGTATTTATAAAAATGAAGGATTACTATACCAGGCACATCCGTACTTCAGCAACGGTGGCCCGCATGGTGGTGGTCTACCGAAGAAACTCACATCAACTCTAATTAAAGTATATAAAACTTAAAGTCTATATGGAAACACTACCTTCTGCAGGAACAACATTATTCGAAAAAATTGGCGCCTGGTTTCGTGAGTCAATTATTATCAAATTATTCGCGATTGGTTTTTTAATATTGATACTGCTCATTCCACAGGTGTGGATCGAGAGTATTATTCATGAAAGGCAATACAGGGCCAACGAAGTAGTTGGTGAAATTACTTCCAAGTGGTCGGGCGACCAAACGCTGGCAGGACCTGTACTCGTTATACCGTTTACCAACCGCGAGAAGATTGATAAAGGTAAAGATGGCATCGAGATACGTGAGTGGACACAGGATGCATACTTTCTTCCGGAAACATTAACAGCCGATGGCACTGTAAATCCGCAGAAGCTACACCGTGGTATATATGACGCTGCAGTATATGAATCTACCATCAACATCAAGACTACATTTCAGCGACCGAATTTTAAGAAATTAAACATCAATGAAAAAGATGTTCATTGGAACGAAGCGCGCCTTGTACTCTGCATCAGCGATCTGCGCGGCATCCGTGAGAATCCTTCTTTAAAATTAGGCAGTGTAGCATTGGCGAGCGAGCCCTCAAATCAAATCGGGTTTGGTGTATCAACGCCTGCGAAGGCTTCCAACAATTATATAGACTCCGATAGACAATATTATCCGGATGCTGCCACAACGGCCAACACAACAAACAAAACCGGTATCATTGCTATGCTTCCCTGGCAGAAGGCTGAAGATTTTACGGGTGAAGTATCAACACAACTTAATATAAAAGGAAGCACTTCCTTAAATTTTATACCTACCGGAAAAACCACTGAAGTAAAACTGCAGGGTGCATGGTCTAACCCAAGCTTCAATGGAAAATTTCTGCCAGAGACACGCGAGGTAACAGACAAAGGATTTGCTGCAAAGTGGAAAGTGCTACACTATAACAGACCTTTTGCACAGGAGTGGACGGGCACTGAACAGGATTTTTCTGATTCTTACTTTGGAACAGAATTATTGATACCAGTAGATCAATACCAGAAGAGTATACGCACGGCTAAATATGGTGTGTTGATTATTATACTTACGTTCGTATCATTATTTCTGGTGGAAATTGTAAAGAAGATTCGCATTCACGCGTTTCAATATTTACTCATCGGTGTCGCGTTGATCATATACTATACGTTGCTGTTATCATTATCAGAGCACTTGGGCTACAATATAGCATACGCGATAGCCTCTTCTGCAACCGTGGCGTTGATCAGTCTATATGCATTTACCTTCTTACAACGCACAGCACTCGTTACGTTCTTTGGCGCTGTATTGGTATTCGTCTACGGATTTATTTTCGTGATCATTCAATTGCAGGATTACTCATTACTGCTCGGCAGCATAGGCTTGTTTATCGTGCTTGCGCTGATCATGTACTTCTCCAGAAATATAAAGTGGTATAAAGAAGAAGATGTAGCTATAGAAAAGGTATAGCCTGGCATTCATTTCAAAACAAAAGCCCATGAATTTATTCATGGGCTTTTTACATATATACGTTTATCTGTTTAATCTATTAACAGATCTTGATCACCGACTATTCTTTATCAAGGAAAGGATAACGGTAATCAACCGGAGGCACGAATGTTTCCTTAATTGTACGAAGTGATGTCCAGCGGAGAAGATTTACTTTTGCTCCAGCCTTGTCGTTGGTACCAGAACCTCTCGCTCCACCAAAAGGTTGTTGTCCTACTACGGCACCCGTTGGCTTATCGTTGATGTAAAAGTTACCGGCAGCGTTAGAAAGCTTTTTAGTAGCAAGCTCAATGGCATACCGATCTTTGGATATGATAGAACCCGTTAAAGCATACGGTGATGTTTTATCAACCAACTCCAATGTATCTTCAAAGTTCTCTTCGTGGTATACATATATAGTCAGCACCGGACCGAAAATTTCTTCGCACATAGTTACGGAAGAAGGATCTTTCGATTCAATTACCGTTGGCTCTACAAAGTATCCTTTTGATTTATCGTACTTACCACCCGCTATAATTTCATTCATCGGATTTTTACGGGCTTGTTCAATATAGCTTGCGATCTTATCGAATGAACGCTCATCGATCACGGCATTGAAGAAGTTTCCGAAATCTTCAGTACCGCCTATCTTGAAGGTTTTCAAATCCTCCAGAAGATATTTCTTTACATCTTCCCACAGGTTGGACGGTATATAGGCGCGTGAAGCTGCAGAACACTTCTGCCCCTGGTATTCAAACGCTCCGCGTGTAAGTGCTGTTGATACTTCTTTTGCATTCGCACTCTTGTGCACCATTACAAAATCCTTACCACCTGTTTCTCCCACCAGGCGCGGGTATGATTTATACTTATGTATATTCTGTCCGATAGTCTTCCACATACTCTGGAACACGGCAGTGCTTCCTGTAAAATGTAGTCCGGCAAAATCTCTGTGATTGAAGATCACTTCACCGGCTACTGGTCCATCAACATAAATGAGGTTGATTACACCATCCGGCAGACCGGCTTCTTTAAATACTTGCATAATCACGTTGGCTGCATATACCTGCGTATAGGCTGGTTTCCATACAACGGTGTTTCCCATCAGTGCCATACTCGCAGGCAGGTTGCCCGCTATAGCTGTAAAGTTGAAAGGTGTTAATGCAAATGTGAATCCTTCCAGCGGACGATACTCCATTCGATTCCAGACACCGGGAGATGATGCGGGTTGCTCCTGGTATATCTGCTGCATGAAGTATACATTGAAGCGAAGGAAGTCGATGAGCTCACACGCTGAATCTATCTCCGCCTGAAAAGGACTCTTCGATTGCCCGAGCATGGTTGCTGCGTTAATCTTATATCTATAGGGGCCGGCAAGTAAATCAGCAGCTTTCAGAAATATAGCAGCGCGATGCTCCCAATCCAGGTTAGCCCACAATTCTTTTGCCGCCAGTGCCGCATCAATTGCTTGTTCAACGTGCGCGGCATCACCTTCATGAAAATAACCAAGTGTATGCTTGTGGTCGTGTGGCGGTGCCAATCGTTTTTTATTTCCGGTACGAATCTCCTCCGCACCGATATACATGGGGATGTCCGTTTCTTGTGCGCGGGCTTCTTCAATCGCTTTCTTTAAAGCAGCACGCTCTTTACTTCCGGGAGCATAATTCAGAACGGGTTCGTTCCTCGGATCAGGAACCTGGAAAAATCCTTTCGGCATAAATTATTGTCAGTTATAGGTTAATGTATTTTGTTATTCTGCGGCAAATGTAATTGAATTCAAAGAATCTGCCGTAGTTCAGAAAGACATGCAATCTCATAGGTTACAATACTTTCGTGTGCACTCTTTTCAGGGTTGAAAAAAACGTTATCGATGGCAGCATTTCTCGAGCCTCCTATATCCGTGACGAGGTTGTCACCGATCATTACAGCCTGATTACATGTTATGGAATGGCTCTTCAGAGCATACTCAAAGATTTCGCGTGAAGGTTTTTTATGCCCTGCCTTTTGTGAGGTAACGATGTGATCAAAATATTTATGCATGTTTCCGGAAGTGAGTTTCGTGTGCTGAATTTCCTCAAAGCCGTTTGTAATCACAGAGAGATTATATTTTTCGTACAGGTACTCAAGCACTTCAATCGCATACGGCATAAGATGTCCTTTTCGGGGGCACGTCATCAAATAGTCTGCGGAAATATCTTCACTCAGTTTTTCTTCATACGCATTAAACGGCTCGAGAATCTGCTTGAAGCGCTCCTTTCGTATAACCTCACTTGTAATTTTGCCGGTGTCGTATAGATCCCACAATGCCAGATTTACTTCTTTGAACCTATTTTGAAAACTTTCCAATGACGGAACGCCTTTATTTTTCAGATCATATTGAATGTATAGTTCATGCAGTGTTTCGCGGGAATTGGTTTCATAATCCCACAATGTGTGATCAAGGTCGAAAAAGATACAGGTATACTCTTTTGTTGATGAAAAATCCGATTGCATGTTTATTTAAAATCTCAATTCAAAAAAATTACTTCACGTTCTGCGGTTCAAGTGCTAATCACTTTTTAATCTTTCCTTGTCAACCCGTCCTCCACGCCATTCCTGAATCTGACGGTTATTAACTGCTAACTCACGATTTGTAAATAAAGTTTGATAAATGTGCTGATCGTGCTGCAATTGCGAATCCTTCCGAAGAAACTGAAAAATCTGTTTAATAATATCGCCTACCTCATCCTTGATCTGGTAGAACACCCAGTGATTATACCGTCTGTAACTTAGTATACCTGCATTTTTCAGATAAATAAGGTGACGGGAAGTTTTGGCTTGCGTAAAATCCAGGATTTTTTCGAGATCGGTTATGCACATTTCGCCATTCATAAAAATGAGGTGAAGAATCCGCAGCCGCGATTCATCAGCGCAAGCTTTGAAAATTTGCGATCCAAGGGTAAGATTAAAACTTTTCAGGCGCATGGTACATCCTTGCTTTACTGCCAAAGGTATGGGAAATTAGGCAGTTGTAAGGCTTATCCCTATATTTGAGAAGTGAGGACGCGTACCGTGAAACAGTATTTTACAAAATCCATCATCGTTGGAACATTGCTGCTTGCCATCATTTGTATAGCACAAGTGACGACACAGGCTCAGCAAAAAAAGAGAGTTATACAGCTCTCTGGTGTTGTTATTGAAGAAGACACTGTACATGGCAGACCTGTTGGTGGTGTTCACGTATACGTTCCGAAAGCGGGCCGCGGAACCACAACCAACAACGTTGGCTTTTTCTCCATGCCGGTATTAACGGGCGATGAAATTTTAATCAGTTCTGTCGGCTATCAACATCAGACTTTTATAGTGCCTGATGACTCACCAGAATATCAGACGATCATCATAACGTTACTCCAGGATACTACCATGCTTCCTGAAGTTGTCATCATGCCATTCCCGACTGAAGAAGTATTCAAGCAAGCCGTACTTGCGTTAAACATGCCGTTGGGAGAAGATCGTATCGATCAAAAAAATATGAACCAGGAGTTGCTTGCACTCATGGTGAAAACTACTCCGATGGATGGTTATCAAAACCAGCGCTACTATCTTAACCAGTGGGCCAGCTCTACAAGCTCTAAATTTCAACCCGTTACAAATCCCTTCCTGAATCCATTCAACTGGGTGAAGTTCTTTAATTCGTTAAAGAAGAATAAGAAGAAGTAGTCTTTCAGCATTTCACTTTCGAGAAGACACATATAGTATATAGCAGTTGCTATAGTTAATACTATGACTTCGTGTGATTCAAGTGCACTCAAAGTTTTTATGATGTCAGTTATCACAGAGACCAAATTCATTAGTCCTGAATGGGTGTATTCATTCTGCAGTCGCAAGATCTTTCAATGATCCAAACCTTGTTATTTAACAAGATTTAAAGCCTGATAAATATTTTATTCTCTTTCCTTGCAAACGTTTGAAATCTATGCTAATTATGTAAGTAGTTATAAGTGTTTCATCAACACTTTACCTAAACCAACCTATGGCTGAGCAAAGTTTACATGTTCAAAAAACGTTTCGCGAAACGGATTCCAATCCGGTCGTTCAGCCTGAAACAGCGCCTTTAGAAAGCCAGGTTTGGATTGACTTTCTGCAAGGTGACGACAAAGCGCTCGCTTCATTATATCATCAATACGCCAATAAGCTTTTTAATTATGGGCGACAATTCACACCTGATAAAGAGCTCATCGCTGACACGATTCAAGATGTTTTCTTAACATTAATCAGAACGCGTTCAAAGCTGAGCGTGGCCACTTCGGTGAAGTTCTATCTGTATGCTGCATTCAGAAGATCGCTGGTGCGACAACTCAAACACAACAGCAAGTTTATTATACCGGAAGATATGGAGGACGAGAGCTTCCAGATTTCAATCAATGCCGATTACCTTTCTGTTAATCCGAATTTGAATAACGATCAGAAAAAGATTGTACTTCATTTCTGCAACAAGCTTCCCGCGCGACAACGCGAAGCATTGGTGTTGCATTATTTTGAAGATCTTAACTATGCGGAGATTGCCAAGACCATGAAATTGTCTACAAGTAAATCGGCGCGCACCATGGTATACCGGGCACTGGATTCACTGTCACAGCTTCTCTCAACCTGGAAGAAAGAATTGACTATATTCATCAGCTTTCTTTCATTTTTCTCCTAAGCATCAATACTATATCTAATTCTTACAGGGTATAGTATATCCTTAAAACCGTTTTTCAGGCGTACGGTCAGGTTGGTATATAGCTATATTAATTCAGTTTCTATTTTCGATCAAACTCCTGCCCCATCGGCCTATTCCAAGCTCCGGAAACAATATTTTCATCTTTTTTTAAAAAACATTGCAAACGATGTAGTCGTTTGGCCGCGGAGTGTCTCTTGTATATAAAGAACATCGTCAGAGACTTTATAATATACCGCTATAATGACATTCAACCCCCGTACCGAAACCGACTTTTTAAAGCATGAATACTTTGTGCAGTGGGTCCTCTCTCCCACGAAAGAGTCATCGGCATATTGGCAACATTGGCTAAATCAACATCCGGATAAAGTGGAAATGCTCGGTGCCGCGCGTGACCTGTTACTTTCTTTTGAGATGAAAGAGACGCATCGCATGGACGATGCTGCATACTATAAAGTCCTGGAAAATCTTTTACAGGAAAATGCCAGGCAAAAAGAGAACTATACATCTGGCAATTCGCATTCATGGTTGCTTGCAGCAGCTTCCGTTATAATTTTTTCGAGTATTGCCCTCGTAGGATATTTTATACTGAATAAAAAAGAGAATAACATTCCGGTTGCAAAAGCTATAGAGTATCACCTGGAATCGGCTCCCGGAGGAGTAAAGAAAACCATTACGCTTCCGGATGGCTCGGTGGTTACACTGAACTCGGTAAGTGAACTCAAATACCCTGCTCATTTCTCCGATACGTTACGCGAAGTATATCTTACAGGACAAGCCTTTTTCGAAGTCACTAAAAATGCACGCGCTCCTTTTATAGTACATACACGAAATTTTTCCACGCGCGTACTCGGAACTGCTTTTGACATTAGCTCCTACGAAAACGAAAAGAACAACCACGTAGCTGTACTCTCCGGCAAAGTAAAAGTGATGACCATGGAAGGGAATTCTCAATTGTTATTACCCAAGGATATGACACGCTATAACGAGGAGAAAAAAGTACTGCAGAAGTCCACGTTCGATCCTGCTCTTCTATTAGCATGGCGCAACGGCATTATAGCATTTGATCACGCCAATTTCAATGAAGTCGCAGCATATCTGTCGCGGTGGTATGGCGTTGAATTTATAGTTGAAAAAGGATTCAAGGTAAAAGGCTTGTACACGGGCCAGTTCGATAAAGAAGCACTCATCACAGTGCTAAGGGGCATCTCCTACTCTTCGCATTTTTCATTTCGTGTAGAGGGCAAGACTGTATATATATCTAAACCAAACCTGTAAATGATGCATACGAACGACTCGTCATAAAATAAAAATAGAAGAGCCGGATATGATCCAGCTCTTCAGAATGCAACTCCCCCGGGATTTCGCAGGTCGCAGGGAGATGCCGCAAACATTTGTATAACACAAACATATCAAAGGTATGATACCATCATTACTTAAAAAAGTACTGACCATGACCAAGTACGCATTTTATGGTCTTATTCTACAGTGCACAACGATGACCGTTTTATTATCCTATAACGGCACCCTGGCACAGCGTAAAAGCATGAAAAACATTTACGTTACCGTGCATGTGCAGAATCGCCCTATCAAAGATGTATTTCATGAAATTGAAAAGGCAACCGGTCTGCATTTCGCCTACAACAATATAAATCTGAAAGCAACCGACAGTCTCTCGGTTACAGCAGACAAAAAAGATCTGGCAACTTTACTCGGAGAAATTGCCGGCAAAACAGATCTGCGCTTCAGGCGCATCAATGATAATATACATGTAACGCGTGTTGAAGAATCGAAAGAGGCGACTCCTCCGGTTGAAGAAGTAACACAACGTACCGTTACCGGACAAGTGACTTCCTCCGATGATCAATCGCCTATGCCCGGTGTAAATATAGTTGTGAAAGGAACAACGGTCGGTACCGTTACAGATGCCGATGGCGCGTATACAATAGATATACCCAATGATGACGCTATACTGGTATATAGCTTTATCGGCTACCAGACTTTAGAGGCTACTGTTGGAACACAATCGACTTTAAATATATCGCTCAAAGCGGACATCACTGCGTTAGATGAAATTGTTGTGATCGGTTATGGCTCACAGAAGAGATCTGACCTGACGGGTGCAGTTGCCATTGTGAGTTCCAACGAGATCAGAAAATATGCAACGAATGATATAGCACAGTTACTTCAAGGCCGGGCAGCCGGTGTTGCTGTAACGAGTGATGGTCAACCCGGAGCCTTTCCAAGTGTCCGCATTCGCGGAATCGGAACTTTCGGAGATGCAGAGCCACTCTATGTTATCGATGGTGTACCCATTGGTACAACACCTCGCGATTTCAATCCCAACGATGTTGAATCTATACAGGTATTAAAAGATGCATCGGCTGGTGCGGTATATGGATCAAGAGCGGCAAATGGTGTGGTGATCATCACTACCAAGCAAGGTAAAAAAGATCAGCCGTTACGCGTGGAGTATAATGCATACTATGGTATAGATAAAGTATGGCAGCACATGCCCGTCACTAACCGTGTTCAATACCAGATGTTGAACAATGAATCACAATTGAACGGAGGCGGAACGATGGCACCGGGAAATGATCCAACCTCTCCGTTGTTCATTGATGATATTGATACCGATTGGCAAAAAGTAGGTTTGGAAACTGGCGTGCGACAAGATCACAATTTGAATTTCTCCGGTGGAAGTAAAACATCTACCTATAATTTATCACTCGATTATTTGAATAACCAGGGAACATTTGTTGGCAATGGTCCTTCTTTTGATCGTTATGCTATACGCGTCAATTCCACCACAGAAAAAGGCATTTTCAAAATAGGCGAATCGCTATACTATACGCATTCGCATGAAAATGCTTTAACTAACTCAGCCGCATTTCTGAATGGAAACAGACCTCCGCTTATCAACGATTTGCTGATGGCCATTCCTACCATGCCCCTATACGATCCTAATCGTGAGGGTGGATACGGTGGCACATCATCCAACATTGAACGCGCCATTGTTATAAATATACCGGGCTTAAACAGTCTTGTGAAAAACTATACGGATGTAGACCGCATCTTCGCCAATGTATATACGGAGACCAAGTTGCTTAATAAGAATGGTCACCGCATCAACTATAAATTAAACCTGAGCTACGATAAAACATTTGCACGCGACTTCTTCTTTCAACCTGTATTAGACCTGGGATTCTTTTTTCAATCAGCTATACCCAGGCTGGATGAAGCAACACGCATGTATACTACTGGTCTTGTCGAAAACACCATTACCTATCAAAAGAATTTCGGACGCCATGGTATAGATTTTCTTGCCGGGCAAATGTACCAATCGGGCAGCACGGTAGTACAAGGTGGTCACACCGAAAGTTTAACGAGTCCGTATTACCCGGTGCTTGACAATGGAAGTAATAAATCTGCCAGCGGAGCTTCTTATCGAAATACGCTATCATCCTTCCTTGGAAGATTAAACTATAATTACGATGACCGCTATTTATTAACCGCTACAATTCGCAGAGACGGTTCATCACGTTTCGCGCCTTCAAACCGCTATGGGAATTTCCCGTCTGTAGCGGTCGCCTGGAAACTGCACAACGAAAAAATATTTCAGTTGCCCAGCTTCATCTACGAGTTAAAAGCAAGAGTAAGTTATGGTGAACTCGGCAATCAAAGCATTGGCGATTATTTATATGCCGCTACCATCAACCCGAATTTATCCTATAACTATAGCGGCCAAAAAGTAACAGGCTCTACACAAACAGCACTGGTTGATCCGAACATCAAGTGGGAATCAAAAGTGACCAGCAACGCAGGACTTGACATTTCATTCTTCAATGGAAAAATTGATTTTACCGTTGAATATTATCGGAACAAAACTAAAGATGTATTGGTAGGTGTACCGATCCCTGCTTCCACTGGCTCGAATGGAAACCCGGTAGTGAATGCCGGAAGTTTACAGAATACAGGTTTTGAATTTACTGTTGGATATCACAAAAAGACGGGCGACTTCACTTTTGATATATCAGCCAATGCATATACACTTAAAAATAAAGTACTCTCCCTCGGAGGATTTGATGAACCGGTATATGGCGTTGGATCCAAAACACAGGTTGGAAGTTCTATCGGCCAACATTTCGGATACGATGTTGAAGGTATATTTCAAACACAGGACGAAATCACCGGGCATGCCTTTCAAAATGCGGGCACATCTCCTGGCGATTTAAAGTTCAGAGATCAGCTTACTGTCGACACCAATGGTGATGGCGTTCCGGATGCTGCTGACAATGTGATTAACGCTGAAGACAGAGTATATCTGGGAAGAGCTTTACCTAATTTTTACTATGGCGCCAATTTCTCTGCGGGCTATAAGAATTTTGATCTGACAATCTTCATGTCCGGAAGCACCGGGAATGTAATCAACAACTGGACGTATCGGTTGCTGATGCACACTACGGACTATATGAACTATCATGAAGATGCGTTGAATCGTTGGACACCCACGAACACGAATACGGATGTTCCCCGGTTAGTAACAGGTGACCCGAATAATAACGGTGGTGATAATAACCGTAAAGACTGGCTACAGGATGGAACGTATCTCCGGATCAACACGCTCTCGTTGGGATATAAATTAAAAGACAATCTTGTAAAAGGGCTTACGAATTCCAGAGTATACATCACCTGTCAGAATTTATATACGTTCCAGAAGTATAAAGGATACAATCCTGACTTTACAACGGGTGTATGGAACCCTGGTTTTGATGCCGGGTCCTATCCAAAGCCAAGAACTATTATGGTTGGCGTTCAAATAGGTTTCTAACCCAGGCGAACATCTGTCCACTCACTAAAAATTTCAACACATGAAAAAAGTTATATACCTGATATTAACCGTAGCGCTGATTGCGTGTGATGATAAACTGGATATATCAAATCCCAACCGCCAGACTACATCCGATTTCTGGCAGACGCAAAGCCAGGCAATGGCCGGCTGCAATGCTATATATGCAACGCTGATCATTGACGGAACCTATACACGCATGACTCCTGCATTAAGCGATGGAAGAGGTGACGATGTTACAGGGGATAGCCCGTGGCCTGATCTTGTTCAAGTCTCTAACTTCACCATACCTACTACTTCTGGCCCTGTACAATGGATCTGGGCAGATTATTATAGATTGATCTGGAGAGCAAACCAGGTATTGGAGAATACAGTAGACATCGAAATGGATGAAGCGCTCAAGAACAGAATTATAGGGCAAGCCTATTTCTTAAGAGGCTTAGCATTCTTTAAACTGGCAAACTTTTATAAAATTGTTCCGCTTGTATTGGCAACTCCTAAAACACCGGATGATTATTATCCCACAACAGCTACCGAAGAGGAATTATGGAATCAAATATATAGTGACTTTCAGCAGGCAAAAGATTTACTCCCTGATTCCTATGCGAATGTAACGGGGCCAGACGCAGGACAAATCGGACGCGCTACAAAGGGTGCTGCAACGGGTATGCTAGGTAAATCGTATCTCTATAGGAAAGAATGGCAAAAAGCCGCAGATCAATTCAAGGAGCTTATCGATGGAGGACTATATAGTTTAGTGGATGACTATCGCGACAACTTCACAGACGGAAATGAAAACAATTCAGAGTCATTATTTGAGGTGCAGTTTGCTGATCCATCGCAGGTTGGTGGTACAGTTATGAACTGGGGTGGCGATCCGGCTGCCAACTGGAAACAAGCATCTGCCCAGGCATGCACGTATTCTATGGATGGTCGCGGATACTCGGATTTTCTTCCTACGCAATGGATCTATAATGAGTATAAACTTGAACAGACCACCGATGGCAAAAGTGATCCGCGTTTGCTGGCAACCATCGCTTCTTACGAACCGGATGATAATTCCACAAAAGTATATGGAGATGCATGGCCGTATGCATCGGATAAGATATACCCGAGGAAATATACCAACGATGGGAAAGCCGGTTATGTGAATGAGTATGATTTAAATTCCGGCATCAACTATCGTGTGTTACGATATGCAGATATACTGCTTATGTATGCGGAAGCTCTTAACGAATTAAAACAAACTGCAGCTGCCTATCCCTATATACAGCAGGTGAGAGACCGCGCAAATCTTCCGGATCTTGCTACCACCAAACCCAACATGACGCAAGATGAGATGCGTGACCAGATCGCACATGAACGTGCATTGGAATTTGCCATTGAAGGCCAACGCATCAATGACATCATTCGCTGGGGATGGTTTTATGATGCCGATAAGCTTGCTGCATTAAAAGCGCATGATGCCGACTTCAACTTATGGAGTGCAGGAAATGAATACTTGCCGATCCCGCAAGGAGAACTGGATGTAAACAAAAAATTATCGCCTAATCCGGCTAACTAATATTGATAAAAGTCTTTCCTGTCTATTGACGGGAAAGACTTTATTGATGATGCAACAAAAAATCAGACCTCCAATTTTCAAATTATTACATACTAATTATATATAGCCGGCATGATTTATTTTGAATGCTCAGGCCATACTAAAAGAATCTGACTTATGCCATATCTGAAGTATATACCTGCTGCGTGTATTTTATTTTTCACTGTTATCTGTATGTCGTCTTGCTCCAAGGACGACTCTATCGAAACCGATGGCACAGACACCGTCATTGTCACACCGGTAGCATTTGACATCAACAACATTAATGATACCTATGCCGATGTAGCACCGTTCAGCAATTACTCGAAGTGGGGCCCTTACAACGTCCATGATCCTTCAATCATGAAAGATGGTGACTACTATTACTGCTATAGCACCGATGTTGGCTTTGGCACTGATGTACCTCCGGGAATACAAATCCGCAGATCCAAAGATCTTGTCGAATGGCAATTTGTGGGATGGGTATTCGATGGACTGCCAAAGAAAGGATCTGATTTCATCAAAGCCAATGGAGGAACTCCCTTTAACGCATTATGGGCACCCTATATATTAAAAGTTGGCAGTGAGTACAGACTATATTATTCACTCTCATCCGCGAAACCGCGCCTCAGCGTAATTGGTTTAGCAACTGCATCAACACCCATTGGTCCCTGGACAGAGAAAGATATCGTGGTAACATCGCTCGATAACAATACCATCCAGACGAATGCAATAGACCCTACGGTATTGGTAACACCGGCTGGGGATCATTGGTTGTACTATGGCTCTGCCTGGGACGGTATATATATTGTTAAACTGAATGCTGCCACGGGACTTGCAGCCTCCGGAGGTGATAAAGGGAAACGTATCGCGCAGCGTGGGTTTACAAACGGCAAGGTTAATGGGAACCTGGAAGGTCCTGAAATTATTTATAACAGTACACTGAAGAAATATTTTCTCTTCATGGCCTACGATTGGTTGTCAACAAAATACAATGTTCGTGTAGGGCGCGCTGATGCTCCCGAAGGTCCGTTCTATGACTTTAATGGCGTTGACCTTAACGTAGAGCAAGACCATGGCCCGATGATCATTGCACCCTATCAATTTACAGGACATGGTGGATGGCAGGGAACATCGCATTGTGCGGTTTTTCAAAATGGTGAGCAATACTATATAGCGCATCAAGGCAGGCCAGGCGTTAATTTCTACTATATGGATTTACATGTTCGTAAATTATACTGGACAGGTGATGGCTGGCCGATTGCTTCACCGGAACGCTACGCTGCAACGGAGCAGACACCGATCACAGCAGAAAATATAGCAGGCACGTGGGAGAAAATCACGCTCGGGTATAAAGTTGTTCCCGGATATTCCGAAGAACAGACTTCACCCGATATGCAGGTTGCTGTTAACATGGTTCTCGGCAACGATAATACTATAGATGGAAACGCCAACGATACGTGGTCTTACCAGGCACCGTGGCTAATCTTCCATTGGCATGACGCTTCAATTGATAGTGTATACCTTGAACGGGGCAGAGATTGGGAAAATAAAAAAGCTTGTCTCGTATTTACCGGGCTGAATAACGAAGGCACTGCACTCTGGGGAAAAAAATAAAAAGCGACCCACAGAGTAATACCTGCACTTCCATGTAATCGGCACTTCAGTCCGTTAGTTTTAAAGTACTAAATGTATACTTCAGCGCATTGGATATGTTGTTGACGGGATTGCTATGTCAAAATATAGCGGTAATGCTTCTCTATTTTTCTTAGCGATAGCATATTCTTTCTGCATCTATACCGCACACTACTTTTTAAAATTATTACTACACCTAAAACAAACTATTATGATAGCTAGATCGCTCTGTTTATCAGATTGTATTCTTCGGATGAAGAATATGATTGTCATTGTTATTTTCCTGGGCACACTCTTTCTTGCGCAACATGGATTCGCGCTGCAGGGTATAACCGGAATTCATGATCCCTCGTCCATCATTAAACGCAACGGTGTATACCATGTGTGGGGTACTGGCGACCAGATCTATCACCTTACATCAACCGATCTTATCAAATGGACCGCTGCGCCAACTGTTTTTGCATCGGGCACATGGCCCAGTTGGATCAACACCTATGTATCGGGGTTTGCTGGTTTTTTCTGGGCGCCCGAATGTATCTATATGAACGGAAAATATTATATGTACTATTCGTGCTCCACAGGCGCAAGGCCTTGTGCTATTGGAGTGGCTACCAGTACCGATCTCACGAACTGGACGGATCAGGGAATGGTAATTTACTCGGATAACTCCAGTGCGTACGGATCTATTGACCCCGCTTTATTTGCAGATGCCAGTGGTAACTATTGGATGACCTTTGGATCGCATCTTACCGGTATATGGATCGCACAGCTTAATGCATCCACCGGCAAGCGATTGAATTCAACACTCAAAAATATAGCGGGTAGCAGCAGCAGCGAACACGAAGCATCGTACGTGATCCGCAATGGAAGTTATTATTATTTATTTTACAACCGTGGCGTATGTTGCAACGGCACGAGCAGTACCTACTATGTACAGATGGGCAGGTCTACGAGTCCGAATGGAACGTACTACGATCAGAACGGAGTCAACTTGCTAAGCGGTGGTGGCACTACGGTTCTTGCTGCTTCAGGTAATTATATAGGCCCCGGACATGTTGGCTTATATTCCGAAAATGGATATAACTTTATTTCATATCATTATTACGACAGCAATAATAATGGTACGCCAACATTGGGGATTGCAAACATTGGCTGGAATTCCAACTGGCCCTATATTACCCGCGACTGGATTGCAGCAGGACGCTATAAAATCACAAATAAAAATAGCGGTCTCGTATGGGATGCGTGGGGATGTACCGGTGCATCGGGGCAAGCTATTGCACAAGGTACCAGTAACGGACTTACTTGCCAGCAGTGGGCCTTTGCAGCTTTGGGAAACGGAACCTATAAAATTACCTGTACGCTTGGCGGGCTTGCTGCAGATGTCATTAACTGTGGTGCCAGCAATAGTTCCAAACTACAATTATATAGTTGGTTAAATAATAATTGCCAGAAGTATAAACTTGAACGTGCTGGTGACGGCAGCCTGGTATTTACATCATTAACAGGCAACCGGGTAGTGGAAGTACCCAATGCATCAACCACGGCTGGTGTACAACTTGCGCTCTACGACTACAATGGGAACAACTGTCAGAAATGGATCATTGGAACTGCAGGTGTAGCCAGGTTAGAAGCACAGGCAAATGAGCAAGGGGATATCCTAGTCGCTGAGCTTGACGAGGCTATTTCTCTATATCCCAATCCTGTAAAAGAAAATATACTGAAGCTGCGCACGGTGCTAAAAGAAAAAACAAACATTCAGATCAAGTTGATTGAACCGAATGGCCAGGCGGTATATACCGAAGACCTTGGTGTCCGTGAAGCTGGCGAGCTATATCACGAAATCAACGTATCTGCTTTTATGAAAGGTATGTATATCGTGCAGTTAACCAAGGGAAATTCAGAAGCGAAATCCAGCAAGGTCATCACAAAAGTAAGTATAGAATAAAGATATATAACAAACAAAACGGCCGTACATAGTGCGGCCGTTTGTTTTAAAAAATATAGTATGAGACCTATTCCTGTATAAACAAAATGATCAACATCATTTCATCTGCGCTTTGCTTTGTGATAACAACCATCCAGGGAGAGATTTCTCCTGAGTAGTCTTTTCCCAACTATTATGTTTTACGTCCGGGTACTCGGTATATTTTACATTCTTGCCGCCTAATCTGACAATTTCGTGATATACGTCTCTGGAGAGCGACACCGGGACAACATCATCTTTATCGCCATGAAAAATCCACAATGGAGTTTGCGTTAATGTACTCGCGACCTCTGTGCTGCTTCCTCCGCAGATGGCGTACGCTGCAGCAAATTTACCGCGCTCCTTTGAGACGATGGAAAAAACACCAAAACCGCCCATCGATATACCATATAGATATAGACGATTGGTATTGATGTTATATACTTTAACAAGGGAGTCTATAAGGCTCAATGTTTTTATAGCAGCAGGTGTATGTGCAGCGCGCCAGGTATCGCCCCAGCCCAGGTTAGACTCGTCACATTTAGGTGTTAGCACAAAAACGGGATTCTCTTTCTGAATGGATTGCTGATACCAGGTGATGTCACGCGATACTGTATCACGACTACCGTGAAGATATACAATCAACGGATATGATTTTTTCGCATCATAATGTTCCGGCTTGAATAAACCATAGCGTAATGCTTTATAAGAATGCTCCGTATAGTTTGGATACTTTTCAGAAAGCTGTGCTTTCGAAAACTGACAGCAGGAAAGAAGCGCTGCCGACAGCAAGATCATTTTAAATCTATGCATATAAAATTGTCTTTATAAAATGAATTTAGTGAAATGAATGATGATAGGCTACTGTTAATCATACATCGCCATGTGCCTGAAAATTTTCAACGATCCATTGGGCTCTCTCCGCCAGATGGCAAGATCCTTTCCTGTAAATACACCGGAGAAAGTTCCATTTCTGATGATCGCTATATGACTGGCATATTCTATTACATAAATTCCGGATTCATCAATGCGATCGTTCCGAATATCCAGCTTTTCAAATACCGGAGTTTCCTTAACGTGTTGCATATAGTATTCACCGATTGCTTTTCTTCCCTTTTGCATCGGATGATACTGCGTGTAGAGAATTGCATCGTCTGCGTAGAATTGCGACCAGATGCTCGCATCGTGCTCCGATATGGTAGCTTCTTGTAACCGGTTTAATGCTGCCAGTTCAAAACTTATATTCGTATTAATTGGCACGTGCGCCTGTGTCGCGACATCTACTATAGGTATATCTGAAAATCGAAGCTGATCCGCTATATCCTGGCGTTCATTGTAATTCCAGCCTTCGCTAATGAGAAGCAACGTGCCATTCGCAAGCTTCTTCCATACATGCTGATATTTACCACTCAGATCATACTCTTTGCCGGATTTCTGAAGTATAGCTTTCCAATTAAATATACCGTATTCAACCACCATTGAACCCAGATCCAGAATCTCCAAGTTTTCCCGACTATAGGATTTAGTATCAAATCGTGTGAGCAATGCTTTGTGATATGCAGTGACATTACTTTTGCCGAACATGGTTTTTTGAAATTCTACCATCAGTCGGATGTTATCGTCATAGAAAGCTGACAATTGTTCAGGCTTTCCTTCCAGTATACGCTTGCTATAGTCAGACCTGAATTGAGTTAAATAAGCAATCGTTCTGTCATCAGCCTTTATACTGGTCTGGGCGAATGAAGGTGCGTTATACAGCCCAACCAGTGTGAGCAAGGTGAACGTAAACCTTTTATACATCATTGAATTATATGGTGTAGTGTAATTGATAAGACGTTTTTCTTTCTTGACAGGGCGAAAGATTGCGTTGTGCTGAAGAAGGCAAAGGCAAGCAAATAAAATCTGGGTCTAGTCATAATCGTGATGTCATATATTAACCAACGGAAAATAATGATGACATACGACCGTGCAAAATGAGATTGACAACCCGCAACTGACGGTATAGGAAAGGTATCTTTAAATTGATCAGCGTTTTTCTGTGCTCTATATATGATATATATCGATACAGTCTAAAAGAGGGGAAATGCTGATATAAAAAAAGGGCGGCTCAAAGCCACCCCAGTTTCGTTTCTAAGACATTAATAGCTTACATTAAGCGTAATGGGTACACTCGCGAGTGCCTTGGATATAGGGCAGTTCTCTTTTGCTGCAGTAGCAATAGTTTTAAATTGCTCCGCTGATACATTCGCGATCGGTGTAGCCACCAAGTCAAGTGTTATACCGGTGATCTTTAAAGCGTTTGTATCAAATTCAACGGTCGCTTTTGTGTCCAGGTCTCCGGCTGTGAAGCCTGCCTGCATCAAAGCAGCACTTAGTGCCATTGTAAAACAACCGGCATGGGCTGCTCCTATCAGTTCTTCCGGATTAGTACCAACACCATCTGCAAAGCGGGTGTTGAATGAATATTGTGTTTTGTTGAGGGTTGTGCTTTGGGTTGTTATGTTTCCCTGACCTGCTTTGAGGTCACCACTCCAATGTGCACTTGCTGTTCTTTTCATAGTAATAACATTTAATTTATGTAATATATAGTTTGTGTTGTTGGGATACAAATGAATGGTGGTGAACGGTATAACCCGAGGAGATATCGACTCAACGTTCGCTATATATAAAATGTGAGTTTACTGTTCCGGGTTAACACAACGTTCCTTCAATATTAAATTAATGATACGTACAAATGACTGACGAATCCAATTCAAGCGAGTGATTGTGAATTAGATGAACCACTTTTTTCAAATGGAAGTGTCCAACGAGCTGGATGTTTTCTTTCCTTTTTGCAGATGAATGGTTGTACCGCCATTTAACGTGGCGTCCATTTGACAGGAAAAATTTATCTGCCCGGCCCGGTATTGAATATTCTTTAAGCCTTTTCCATAGATCACATCTTCCATCTTGAATCCAACACCATCATCGCTTATGGTAATACTAAGTTCCTGGTTGAATTGAACTATAGAAACTGAAATATTTTTGCATTGTGAATATTTGATACTATTGTTGATTGATTCTTTTGCAATGAGAAGGAGATTTCTTTTTTCAGTTTTGAGTAAATTCCTTGTCTTGTTGTCAGACTGAATGTTCGTATTGAATTTAATGTTGTTAACGATACATACCGGCAATGCAAACTTTTTGATACGCTCGGTTAATTCAAAGATCGTGTCTTCCGGTTCCTCCAATACCCAGATCATATCACGAAGACCAGTAGTGGCTTGTGTTATCGATTCTTCAATCTGATCGAGGTGAGATTTATTTTCCGGTTCGCGCTTGGCCAAGTGTGTAAAGATCTTCAGTGTATTCAGCACGCTACCTATATCATCGTGCAGGTCGCTGCCGATCTGCTTGCGTATCTCCTGCTGTTTTCTAAGCTGATCGATGCGATAACGCAGCAACCCATAAATAAACATAGCCCCTGACAGCGCAATAGCAATTTTAAAAATATTCGTCTGATACCACTTCGGTATATAGATGAGACTAAGCGACAGCGGCACGTCACTCCATATACCATCTTCGTTTGCCGCACGTACTTCCAAAGTATAATCTCCCGGGGAGAATCCGATCAAGTCTACAAAATTCTGTTTCCCTAAATCTATCCAGTCGTTATTAAGTTCATTGATCTTATAAGCATACCGAACCGCCTTTGGATTGCTATAGTTTAAAGCCGAAAAGGATACAGTAGTCTGCAGCACATCAGTCGGTATACGCATTGCTTTCATCGCAATGTGACAGGTATCGAGCACACCGGATTTTGTATTTACCTTCAGATTCCAAAGATATAGATCGGGAGGTCGTGCGTTACTCGGAAGTCGTGAAGGATCAATAATTGTAAAGCCATCAACACCTCCGGTAATAATACGATGGTCGTCCTGGTAGCCGCAGAGTTGTTCAAAAGCATTTGTATTGAGTCCATCGGTTTGAAAATAATTCTTGATCTTTAACGGGTTCAGGTGTATCAGCGAAAGCCCATCGTTAGTCGTTGCCAGTATAGCTTTATTCTGAAAGGGAAATACACGATATATACAGGTATTGTTCAAACCATCTTCCGAGCGAATAATTTTCTTTACATGAAGTTGCTTATCCGTTTCAATCAGTCCGTCACCATACGTAGCAATGTAAAAGCGATCATCTGTTTCACACATATCCATAAAATTACTAATCACCTCCTGCGTCAGATTGTCGCGAATGGTGTGCGTGGTATATTTGCCAATGAGCGGATTAAAAGCGATAATTGATTTTTCCGTAAGGATCATCACATCGCCTGCGCGGGTCTTATAGAGATAATTAATAATGGTAAGTCCTGCTATAGTATGGTCAGTCGATTGCCGATGGTATACCTGCAATTTACCCGTACGCGTATTCCAGATGGTAAGTCCTTTCTGTATAATACTACCGAACAACACCAACGAATCATTATACTGAATGCCGCAGCTAAGATGATCGGAGTTCAGCAATTTCATGGAAGGAAAAACCGAGTGTGCAGGCCTCAGACTTTTACCATCAATAAGATGAAAGCCGGTTTTATTCGAAACGAATACATGACGTGCCTGATCCTGAAACAACATCAGGTTACTACCGGATGCATCAATCTGCGTAATCTCACCTGTCTTTGTATCGATATAGTATATGCCATTCTCATCACCTGCATAAATTATATTCTCCGACACGGGCAGTACAGAAAACAAATGCTTAAGTTTTACGTTGGCGCCATACTCAGAAAATGTTTTGAAATGTACCACACGCGTAGGAAAAGAAGCAATACCCGCCAAGGTACCGATCCAAGCCTGGTGTAGTTGCCGATCATAGTATATATCATAAGTCGTGGTAAATAAATTATTAGCCGGATTGTTATCCCGCAACGAAACAATACTTCCTGCCGACAGGCTATATTCATAAACACCTGCTGACGTTGAAAACATCAAAGAAGAATCGGAAGATGCAGCAATGCTCAACAGCTCACCCTCACGCACCAGTGGAATATCATCAGCCGGCACTAATGCCATTTGCGCAGGAGCTGTATCTACTATCTTTAATCCTGTACTGCTGGCGATATATAGTATATGCTTCAGCATAACAGCGTCCCAAAACCGAAGTTTGGTATACGTGCCCGGAGCATTCAATTCATCCGCCCGGAACGTATGGAGGTGACGAAGATTTTTATCGAGTATAATTATACCATAACCGTCAGCGCAGATGATCATGCTTTGATGCTGATCAAAATGAATCATCGAGATATTGAGTTCTGCCTTACCGACAGCGCATTTCGCCCGAATATCAATGGGTAATATTTTGTTCGTGGAGACCTGGTAAGCGTATGCAAAGTCAAGTCCTGCTATCCACAGTGTGTCACCTTTCAACGCAAGACATCGCTTCCACTTTACGTTATCGGGATTGCTCGTATCGAGCAAAACCCTACGGGTAACAGTACGAGTTTGCAGGTCGATGGCACAAACTTCCCCATACGACAAAAGCACCCAGATACAATTTCGCTTTTTATCTTCCAGCAGATCAGAGATAAAACTTCCGTTCAGTTTCTGTTTGGCCGGTGAGCGCTTTGTAAAAGTCTGAAATCGATTTCCGTCAAACAGATTGAGACCTTCCTGTGTACCGATCCAGAGAAAGCCATAAGAGTCCTTGATTATTTTTGTTATATAGTAACTGGAGAGTCCTTCGTTTTGGGTATATTTAATAGGCGTGACAAATTTAGTCTCCTGTCCCAAGGAAGCCATCGTTGGACAGAGTATAACCGTTAGAAGTATATAGTAGGTAAAGCTTTTCACAACAAAATATCAAACTACAAAAATGAAGTCGCAAAAGAAACGAAAGTGGACTGTTTTCTTTGTTATTAAAGCAACTGATCTAAGTGTAGTTGAGCTTATTGAGATGTTGAACGAACTTCGTTCTATAAAAATGAACGATGAGGTGTGCATACTCCTATGCATGAGCGTAGGCAAAGAAAATCGAGAAGCTATCGAGTCGGGAGACCCTTCCCTTATTCAAAACCCCAATAAAAATCTTACTCCGACAACTTTGTTTTACGGTTTTGAGAAGAGCGCCGAAAATTCTGAATTTCTAAATGACCTTAAATTTATCCAGTCTGATGACACCTTTGATATTACTCTACAGCGGGATTTGGAGAAATTTCTAGTCAATACAAATAGCCATCGTTATATAATATTCACATGGGATCATGGAAGCTCTTATGGCATATTTAACAATTTACCTAATGGAAACCCTCAGACAGATCTACATCCTCTAAGTGATAACCTATTCAAAAAATATCCACAGCTAGCTATCAAATCAACTTCTTTGCCACCAAAAAAAATAACAGCAGAAACCAATCTGAATAACGAAGAAGAACAAAAAATACTCACTATGGATGAATTGGCTGCAGCTCTTAATCAAAACTTTAAAAACACAAAAATAGAGTTAGTCGTCATGATGAATTGCTATATGCAATTATTTGATACCGGGTATGCATTGCGAAGAAATGTTAAATATCTAATTGCACCGGAAACATATATGTTCTTTAATGGATATAACTACCAGTTCTTTTTCAAAAAACTCTTTAGCAATCCAGATATACCTACCAAACAACTTGCTAAACATATTGTAAATTCATTCGAAACTAAAATATATACAGACGCGGAAATTGGCAGTATAGCAAAATCTGTAACAGCTATTTTTGCTACTAATCTTAGTTACTACTCATTAATCGCCAGGCTCATAGACCGATTGGTACATGCATTGTCAAGAGAATTAAGCCACAACAAAAACGAACTTATAATGGCCAGACTTAATTCTCCAGAACTTAATGATAGCCTAAATATTGTCGACTTCTTCAACCTCTTAAAAAATCTCCAACTAACTATTGGACGATATTGGCAGTTTCTTACTCGAACTCGGCTATGGCTCCTAATGAAAAGAGTAATCGTTGCCAGATATATAGGTAAAGTCTATTATCATGACGTTGCCAAAAGAAAATTTCCATATGGGTTCTCCATTTTCTTTCCAATTCAATTAAATGGTGTAATTGTCTCCAGGCGTCATTTGAAATTCTTCGAGAATACAAGTTTCGCCAAAGAACGACTTTGGTTTAACTTTGTTATGGAGTTCATGAAGCCAAATACACCAGGCTCAAAATAACGCCTGAATCATTTCAATAATCCGTCCAAATCGGATATTTCAAAAACTGTTATTGATGAGGATCCGGTACCAGGAACCTTCGTGCCTAGTTTTGCTTTTACAATAAACGTCAATATAGAACCTGCGTCATCACTAGCTATAGGCGTAAGCCCTATTGAAACGCGCGCCTCATTAAAGATGTTAGCACCTAGTTCAGTCTCTCGCTGACTTTTTACTTGGCCAGATGTAGGAGGAGCTGTGACTTTGGTAGCTAATATTCCAAAAGAAACAACTACCCTATAACCAGCCATATCTGGTTCAATTCTAATCGTTGGATCAACCGATGCATTCACAAGATTGCTTGAGAGATCAATTCTTACATTATCCATAAATTTAATTGTTAGTATACTATATCTCCACCAACTTCCTCCGAATCGCCTCCATCGCCATTCCCACTCTGCTTTGCACATTCAGTTTTTCGAACAGTGCTTCACGATATCCATCGATGGTGCGTTCGGCAAGGTTCATCTCAGAGGCAATCTGTTTATAGGTCATGTCCGTACATGCGAATTTCAAAAATGTCATTTCTCGCTCGGTGATCCTGATCTCATTTTTCTTGTTACCATGCGCCAGCAATCTCCGGAAATTTATATTCATAGCATCGGCATTGTAAAATCCTTTGCTATATACTTCAGCCAATGCCTTCTCGAGTTCATCGGGATGTATATCTTTTACCAGATATGCACAGCATCCGGCTTTGAACATGCTGATAATGGTAGTATCATCATCCTTCATCGATAATGCTACGAGCTTGATAGCTGGATATCGCTGTGAAATTTCCTGCGCAGCATGTATACCATCCATACCCGGCATGTTTACATCCAGTAAAATGATATTAGGTTCCTGCTCGGCTCGTTCCAGCTTATTTAAAAGATCACTACCATTCTGCGCATCCAGTACAACAGTAAACTGGCTGAAGGTATTAACAAGGGTTACCAGCGATTTTAAAAATAACCGTTGGTCATCAGCGATCCCGATCATCACTTTCATCATATCTCATAAAGGTTGTAGTGCCAAACGTTACCAGTAACTATCGGAATATGTATGGAATATACATCATCCGCGTCAACTGTACAATATTCCGGTTTTAAGATTTTACAGATAACGGGAATTTTCCCGTTATCACTCCGGACGTTTTCACATTGTGATGTATAATGATTGTCGGCAACTTTACTTATACTCTAAAACCCTACAGTTATGTCACAGAAAAAACACAAATGGACTGCCATCTTTCTAATTAAAGGTGCAGCCGACAACATTCGAGAGCTTAACCAACTACTCGACCAGCTAACCTCTGTTGAAAAAACGGGAGATATAGCCGTAGTGCTCTGTATCAATATAAAAGCAGAGATAGCCCCGGATATACTTCCAATTACGAGAGTACTTGGGCCAGGTGATGTTTCTATGAAGGAACCCGGATGGACTACACTATTCTGCAGCCTTGAACGTAACCCGACGGGTGGATGTATATTTCAGTATATCCATGAAAGCCGCGACTTTAGAATTGACAAAGAACAAGACATCACCGGTTTCTTCAAAGAAAAAGTTCTTTCATCTTTTATGGCAGAGAAGTATATATTATTCACCTGGGATCATGGCCAGCCCTTTGGCATCTTTCCGGGTATAAATAGAGCAGCGAGGAATCCTCCAGAAAATCTCAATCTAAAAACATTTCATTTCCGCCAGCAAAAACAATTGAACTTAGAAAGGCAAAACCGAATAGCGGTGCCGGCAGAGGAGGATGACGTACTACCAATATTGACGATGACCGAATTGAAGCAGGCTATTCAATGGGCGTTTGATGGTCAGAAGATCGATGTGCTTGTTATGGCCAATTGCTTTTTGCATTTCTTTGATACCGGATATGAGTTGAGTGATACAGTAGATTACCTTATTACTTTTGAAACGGTGATGTTCTTTAAGGACACATTCAATTACAAGGTTATTCTCGAAGGTATAGGAAACGATCCGGATATATTGCCCGAAGCGCTTTCAAAAAACATAGTAAACTCATTTGCTGAAGAAACGAATACAGCTATTTCTGCCTCACGCGATGAAGTAGCTTTATTTGCAAATGATCTTTCGTGGTACCCTTCGTTAGCGCGAATGATCGATAAGCTCGCGAAAATATTAACAAAAGCTTTACCTACCCATCGTGAAAAAATACTTGCAGCTGCAAACAAATGTGACTATATATCTCCGGGTATACCAATGTTCTGTCTCCTCGACTTCCGAAATCTTATCACACGTCTTTATGAAGAAATACCCGAAGTATTCACGGATAGTCTCTTTAATACATTCAAAACATTGCTGGATAACGTTGTTATAGAATCTTTTGTTGGGAAAGACTTTGATGATGACGGCACCAGCGCTGCTATAAAACCTTCTGGATTTTCCATTTACTTTCCCCGATTACAGGAAGACTACAAAACATCATTCCTCGATAACTTCATGACTGAATCATCGCTCTCGCCCACTGAATTCACAAAACGCTTCGGGTGGGACGTGTTCATTCGGCGCTATATACTTACGGAGCCTGTAGAAGAAGAAAGTGAGACAGGTGAAGAAGAAGCTGTCGCGCTTTCATAAACATATCTTAATATATACCTTAAACCGTTGTCAGTAAAAAAAGAAAGCTACCTCAAATGAGATAGCTTCTTTCATTTATAGAGAGGATAGGGGACCTATGAATGATGGCTGTTACCGTTGCTGCCATTAAGAATCTTGGCAAAGGCCGTTCCTGTACCTGGCACTTTTGAATTTACTTTCATGCTCATCGTTAATACTGCTTCGTCTCTGTTCACACTGGAAAGAGAAACCTTCAGGCCATTGCTGAAAACTGATCCACCTGCAAGCTCGACAAGATCACGATGCGTGTGACGCTTACTGTTTTGCGGCTCTTCTGATTCTGAGTCGGGTAATTCTGTGGAAATTACCGGAAAGGTAAAAATCATCTGGGTTCCATCATTAGAGAACCTCAACGATGGTGTCTGCTCGATCGAAGCAATTTTGTCACCGAGTTTAAATCTTCTTTGCATACATCTTAGTTTTTAGAGTTAGAGTTTCTTTAAGAGGAGATATACTCTCCTGATTTGAATGCTATATTCCAACATTCTCTCCGCGTTCGGAACGGGATTTTTCACGGTATAAATACGTCTCTTTTCACGTTGATATACGGCTTCTGTCGAGTGAACTTTGATACTGTTATCAGAGATCATAAACCCTGATGCCCAACCTCAAAATATACTGTTGTCTAAATAAGCACTAATATGAAAACAATTATCTGCATCATGATTTTATTCTTGGGAGGTGTATATACATCGCACGCGCAGTCATCTCCCGGAACCGATACGGTGATCGTGAATCGCTTAAGTAAGCTTGTTAAGTTGAATACCACTGGAAACAAATCCCTGGAGACCTTGATCAAAAAATCCGATTCAATAAAGCGTGTAATCATTGCTCGTCCTCCTGTACCGCCTTGTGTGGAATGCATAGCAAAACCCGACTTCATCCAATGGGTAATGATCCTACTGCCGGTGATCCTATTTATACTCTTACTCTGGTATTTCCTGCGCTGGCTGAAGAAGGACAAGTATAAAATAGCGGATGCTCTTTCTGTAGACATGTCGGATGACCAGGTAGAACAGCTTCAAGCCGTTGCTATAGCCGGCGGAAAAACACCCGAGCAACCCGTATTAAAAAGAAGCAGCAGTCGGTTGATCGCTTTCTTCTCCGGTCTCTCTGCGGTGATCATTGCGATCTGCATCACCTCTTACTATATGTACTTCGCGATCAAAGGGCTACCCGTGCCTAAGTTCGAAGAATTGTGGCCTATACTGGCATCGCTGGGTATAGGTATAGTACCATATGCAACAAAAGTTATAAACGAAAAGAAATAAAATACACTAAACTCATCAAACGTTATGGAACTCATTCGATTCAGTAAAACCGACAAACCTGTATCAATTGATATACAAGTCGAAGAAGCACCAGTATGGAGCTATATATATGTGGGTGATCTCACCTTCAAATCCAAAAGTTCGGCCGGTGGTAACTCTAACCATATATTGGGGCTCCCTGTCAATCTTGATGACGACATTAACTCCTGGGATATAAGACTTGGCAATATCTCGACAAGCACGTTGACCGCTACTGTTACGATAACCTGGACGCAGGATGATAAAGTTTTGAATATATGGACACGACAGATCGATGTCCCGGCAGAAGCGGCAGTAAAAATTTCTGACGATGCACTTTTAGAAGCCACAAATTAAACTCCTATATATATGAAAAAGATTATTCTCATCTGTATAGGTATACTTGCAGGAGCCTCTCTATACGCACAGAATCCCGATTCTATCACTATTGACGATTACTATGTCGATTTCTCCGTACCCGATATAACTGCATTTTCTATACTGGATATAAATTCCAATGATGTTGTACGTCCGGGGAATGTAAAGGAGTTGGCGGTTGGCATTCAAAATTATGTTGACCAGGATGGAAATTTGAAACCAGGATTGGCAATGGAAATTGCACCGTATCGTATACTGGCAAAGGCTTTAAAAGTACGCTCCTTTTGGGAGAAGAATAAATCTCTGAAGAATTTACAGATCAGTATAGGAACGGCACAGGGAGACTCCTCTAATTTACTCGCAGCGTGGGGTATAAACTGGACACCGATTGACAGGACCGATCCTGTGGCAAATATAGCTTTACAAAATTTCTTTGCAGACTACCTGGCAAACAAAGATAGTATAGCTAACCAGATGTCACTTGCAGGTCAGCGAAACAAACACCTGCAATCTGTAAATCAATTTCTAAATTCACTGACTCCTACCTCCAGATTATCATCACAAACAAAAGTAGCAATACTGCAATACTTTGGCGGTGGATATAGAAGCAGACTCCTTCGCTATGATTCAACCGACAATCAACTGTATGCTCTCGTTATGAAAGATACCGTACTGCAAAAGCTCGGCACTTTCAACATCAATCTTGATAGTGCTCAAAGCAATGCATTGTCAATGTTGATTGTCCAAAACGCCAAGCTCACATTTACAGAGCAGGCAGAAGAGGAGGAGTTCGCCGAAAATTTCAGTGAAGAATTAAAGCGGCAAAAGAAAATTTTTATCGAAGAGAATTGGAATCGCCTGGTTATTCAATTAAAGGCAGGGTCCAAGTATAACTCTGCTGAAAACACCATCAAAGATCTATCACTTCTCAACTGGCGTATCTTCGGTGGCATTGCCGGACGCATTCCTGGTCTTGCTAATAGTAACTCAACACTTGCCAAAAGTTCACAAGTTATATACCAGGCAAGCTATATTAACTACAAAGATAAATCCATGCCGCTGAAGTGGGAGTTTTCTACTGGCGGAAGGTTGCTGCTTGGCAAAGCTGATAAAAGATTATCCGCAGAATTTCTATACAGTCAGGCTACCATCAACGGCGAGACTACAGACAAAAGCGAATATATACGCTATACTATAGGTGGAGAAATGAAGATCAACGAAGGCTTATGGCTTGAGTTAGCGGTAGGCGGACAAAAATTTCTTCAAGGCAACGATGACACCAGAGTAGTTCCGCAGTTCGGACTTAAGTATGCCATCCAGAAAAAATCACGGTTTTGAATTAACACAAGCATAGCTTCTCTTCATCCTCCGGTCTCAGCAATGTCTTCAAAGATGGGCTCTTAGGAGCGTTGCTGGGTACCGGTATTTTATAAGGAAATTTTTGAATTGCATTTATACCTCTGAAGTGTTATACTTCAGAAGTATTTTTTTTAGCATAAACGTTACAGTGCATTTTTATGGACAGGGTAGCTATCACATTAACAAGTGACGAAATATTTATCAGAATGTCTAAAAACTATGATCGATAAAATTACCCATGATGACACATTAATTGAAACAAAAGTTAACTTCTTCGCTGCATATACAACTTTACAACACCCAACAAGGGTAAAAGTGACTTGATCCCGATTGATAATCCGTTGTCACTAGTTGAGAAGGCATTATTTCAAATCGAACATAACGCGGAATATTGCAATAAGTACCTTTGCACATTCTTAGATCACCCTTTGCTCCGCGCTAATAATAAGCTTGTAAGAGTATTGACAAAAAAGGAAATATCCCAAATGGGTCGGTGTATGACATCGCCGACAAATTAAAACGGGACGTAAAATTGATTACCTACCTATCTGAAGAACTCGGAAGGGAAGAGCTTGTAAAGTTGACTGAGGTGACTTCCAGAAATAGTGAGGTTCCAAGAGAATACATTCTTTCGCGGACAAATAAGGGATTTTATTTTTTGTCATTTGACGGTGGACATTTTCAAAAATTTAAAGAGACAAGAGTAGAGACACTTTGGACGACTGTCAAAACAATAGATGCGATCATCAACGCGCTTGCAATTTTGGCTATTGGTGTTTACAGTTTGTACTTAAGTGACAAATCTGACAGATTGGAAAAGGAAAAGAGAAACGAGAAACTAAAAATTGAAATCCAAACGAAGAGCAAGTAAGACGCCCCAGCATACAACAACAGCTATAATACATATGCTTTATTGTAGGTTCTTAACGCATGTGCTATTAAATTTCGTCAGCAACGTGGGACAAAGATGTAGGTATTTACACGCGCACGTCTTATAGCTAAGCGTTGGTGGCAACCCGTTTTGGACAATGGCGACAAAATTAAAAATAGAGAAAATATTATCCATCGCGGGACAAGGACAATACTTACTAGTTCGACCAATCATTTCAGGACAAGAGATTACTTTGACCGAAAAGATATACTTGGACAATATTGAACTTGATCAATACTTGGACGCTCCAAGAAAGCTAAAAGAAAACGGTGAACTTGATCTTGATTTATATTCAGTTAAACTAAAAAACGACCACGAAGTATTTAGATTAAAAGAAAATACCATCGTTGACCTAATACCTGGTAAACAACCTTGTTTGACACCTTGGCACTTCGCGGACAAGGGACTAAATAATCAACTTGAAAAGGAAATTAGTCGTGGACACATTCTCTATGGAAAAGATGTAACAACTGTTGCAAGACGACAGGACAATGATGATGTACTGTTTGCAGTTTTTGATTCTGACTTTAAATATGCCAGAGTACATTTGACATGGTCTCAATCAAAATTGGCAGGCACTGACTACCCAACGACAAGGACATATAAGGACTGGGATGATGTTTATGAGAATTTATTTATCCCTGACAACAACGATTGGGAGTAAAAGGGGCACCTACCAACAAAATGTATAATCCATTGCGGGGTTTGGGTTAAGGTATAAATTTTATCACCTCAAAATATTTGTAACGTAAGACAATTTACTAAACTTAAAGCCGCAACGGCTAATAGGTAAACGTTGCGCGTCATTTTAAGAAGCGACACCATTGAACAGAACGACAGACATAATTGCAATAAGTTCGGTTGAACGAATTCCGACACTTGAAACAGTTCAAGCAATTCCGCGGGAACGGATATTGAAACTTGTTTTTGAAAAGGGAGTTCAAAGTCAACGAGAAGCAGTCGGACAAAAATTGAAAAATGAACTCCCGGGTTTTCAGATTGGAATACATACAATTGAACCCGAAATAAATATTGCCAAACTTATAACAGATCAAGAAATTGAAACCAATCAAGCCTTTTTTGAGCAATGTGCAAAGGATTACCGAAAGTTAGGAGAAGAATTACTATTCAAGTTGGTTGACGAACTTGACTTGAAGTTAAATAAGGACTTTCCAATGGAAACGTTCAACGAGCTAAAGTGTGACAAACGACAAATTGGGAAAATTAAAGGCTGGAGATATTTTGTTCATGGATTTCATTGTGGTTTTGAAAATAATGAAACAGGACAGCTCATAGAAGTCCCTCTTGTTTTCGGTCTTGAATTTGGTGACCTAGATCCATACTTCTTTTCAAAATTCATTAAGTCAACATCGAACTACAGACCATTACCAGTTGACATTTTTGAAGACTACGCAGACGGAGTTCGAATAATTGAAAGAATGGTTTCGCTTGGCAAGTTTGAAAGGATATGTTCCAATGTCGGGAATCATTATGGTGTCGTAGTTGCAGACAGAGCTAAAGTTGGAATTAAATCCTATTTGGAGTTGGAAAAAATGTCCCAAGAACAAAACAAACAAATTGAAAGACCTAAATTTAATTTTTGGAGTTTTATAGGGTTGAAAAAATAAAAACGAAACGCACAAACGGAAGTATATTTTCCAAATTTACATGCTCCAAGAAAATTTGAATTTCTCCAAAACAGCAAACAAAAATATGGAATGAAAGTATATACTGATGAGGGAGGAGGACGTCAATCGCAAACAACAACATATATACAGTGGGGTAAAAATGATTTCAACTATATCGACACGATTGAAACCTATGTCAGTAAGAAATATACCGACAATAGTGAATCTATATATGTAACTAAAATCATATATAACGGTGTCATTAAATGGGATATCGTGACTTATCCATTTTATATTCAATGGGGAGATCTTTTTTATAAGATATTTTTTTGAAGTTGTTACGTGATTTGTAATTTAAAAAGAAGGTTTTAATACCTCCTTGATTACTCACAGTTCTCGGGCACGTGAGCTATCATGTTACACCAAAAGAATCAAAAGTTGTGATTCAATAATTTAATACCCAGATAACCACATAACATTCTGTGCCCTAAATATAGTATAGGGAAACAGGGCACCGAATAGGGCATATGTCTATCGAATAAAATGAAATGAATTAGTATAAAAGAAAAGAAAAGAAAAGAAAAAACCCTTTACATCATACGATATAGAGGTTTTTCGAACAATTGATTGTCTCAAAGTCGACCTGAGTGGTAAAATTTCGAGCCGTTTTTAGAAGACATTAAACTTTTGTACAGACTTGTATTTCATCTATCGTTTGACGCTCAAGAGATTTTCGCGTGAGAAAATCCAAAGGTCACAAGCCGAAAAGTAATCGATGCTGCTAGAAAAAGGCAAAGCAAGAATTAGGATAAATCAGGATTATGAAAGTTGATCAGTAGCTTCACATAACCTAAGGGCGTAAGCAAACGCTGGAATTTTTACCCAATCCTTAGTAACTAGAAAAATCCAAAGCACGAGCAGAATAATCTCCAGAAGAAGTACCAGAAATTATGAAATCCTGGATTGCTATAACATTAAAGCTACTGGTATACGGAAGGAGCACTAAGAGCCATTTATAGTTTTACTTATATATACGATAGCCGTAACGTTGCATACTTCAGAATCTGTTCTAAGCAGTTTATATGCCACCATGGTCGCAAATAAATACATCTTAACACATATATTCGAATAAGGATTGTATATATCAGGGACTCTAAGGTAAGATGATCTGGTCAGGTATTGTCTGTTTAAAATGCTTGATAATAATTTTTTCCAACATTTCTTTGGTCAATGGTTTTGTCTTAAAGTCAGCAGCGATATTCAATGCTCTTGCTTTCATCTTATCATCCGGATTCTCTGAAGTTGTAAGCATTACAATAACAGCCCGGCTTTGTAATTTTTTATCCAGCTTGGTGTATTCCATCAGAAAATCCCATCCGTTCATGCCGGGCATGTTAATGTCCAGAAAAATAAGATCGGGGTGGGTGTTGTGATTATTCTTTTGTGATCTTAAATATTCAAGTGCATCCGATGCTGATTCCTTTGGTATAACAATGTCGGCAGCATTACTTCTTGTTATCACTCTCTCGTGGTAAAAATTGTCATCAGGGTTGTCATCAACCAGCATGATACAGTTTAACTTTTTATTCATAAGGATAAATTGGGAATGGTGAAATTAAAGGTGCTTCCTTCTCCTAACGTTGATTCGATCCAAATCTCCCCTTGGTGGAGTTCAACAATTTTTTTACAGTTAGCAAGTCCAATTCCGTTTCCTTGATATGCATCACTGACTTGCAAGCGTTGGAAAATATCAAAGACCTTTTGAAAATGAGCGGGTGCAATTCCAATTCCATTATCACTTACTGAGAAGAGCCATTTTTCATCTACTTTCCTGGAGCGGATTTTAATTTCAGCGCGGGTGTCTTTTTTTTGAAATTTAATTGCGTTGGTTATAAGATTTTGGAATAATTGACCAATTTCTATTTTATATACATTTAGCGTAGGCATTTCGGCTACATCAATAGTTGCATTGGTTTTCTTTATTAAAGTTTGAAGATCTGCGATCACATTATTAATTATCTTTTTGCAATCAGCATACGTGATTTTTTTATTATGACCCAGTCGTGAAAAATCCAAAAGTGATTTAATCAGCATACTCATTCTTTTTGTAGCATTATTTACTGATTGAAGGTACTTGCGTGCATTGTCATCCAGCAATGCTATATAATCCTCTTCAAATACCCGCATATAGTTGGAAACCGTGCGAAGTGGTTCTTGTAGATCGTGAGAAGCTATATAAGCAAATTGCTCGAGTTCTTTATTATGTTTTTTTAGCATGGCTTCCTGAATTTTCCTTTCCGTGATGTCAATGATGGAAACCAATACGATGATACCTTTCGCTGTTTCAATTGGGTTCAGACCAATTTCTACCTGAACTTCTGCACCATTTTTTTTAAGAGCAAAAAGATCACGCCCGGCACCCATCGCTCGCGTTTTTGGGTTTTTAAAAAATACATCTCGATGACCTGGGTGCTGAGCTTCTAATCGTTCTGGAATCAGGATTTCAAGTTTGTTTCCTATCAATTCATTTCGCTCATATCCAAAAAGCTTTTCTACCTGATTATTAATAAGGATAATGAAGCCCTCACTGTCAACAAGCACTATTGCGTTGGGTACTGATTCCACTACAAGTCTGAATTGCTCTTCCGCTTTTTTAAGTTCCATGTTGGCAATGATCAGTTCTCCTGCACGTTTTTCTTTCTCTTCGTTCTGAAAGACTAGTTCTTTATTAGCGACAATTAACTCGGCCGCTCGTCTTTCCTTTTCTTCATTTTGAAAGGCAAGTTCTTTGTTGGCGATGATTAACTCAGCAGCTCGCTTTTCCTTTTCTTCATTTTGAAAAGCAAGTTCTTTGTTGGCAATAATTAATTCAGCAGCCCGTCTTCCCTTCTCTTCGTTTTGAAAAGCAAGTTCTTTGTTAGCGATGATTAATTCAGCGGCCCGTTTTTCTTTTTCTTCGTTTTGAAAAGCGAGTTCTTTATTGGCGATGATTAACTCGGCAGTCCGTTTTGCTTTTTCTTCGTTTTGAAAGACGAGCTTTTTGGTAACAATGATTAACTCATTCATGTTTTTTATTCTATCCATATCCTGCTTAGACAACTGTCTGATTTATCACCTGCAATGAAAATGAGTTTAATGACGATAAGTTCGCTGACCTTGTATACTTTTTTATTCATTGAACCCAACATCCGATTGAAGAAAACTTCGCGCCAGTCCGTTTACAGAAGGCAGCAGGTGAGATTATCCATAAGTTAACGTAAGTTTTCCGTACCCCCTAATACAAACGAAAATGCTATCAAATTTCTCTCTTTTCACTGTTGTTACAGTAAAAAGTCGTGTTGTCTGTTTTACTCTGTACAAGATATTTTAGAAGGACGTGCTCCGAAGCGTCCGGGTAAAAACACACTTAAAGAGCAACTTCCGTTACGGGGACTCTTAGAATGCAGGTTGTGTAGGAAGACTCTATCCGGTAGTGCATCAAAAGGAAATGGCGGTAAGTATTTTTACCATCACAGTACATGGTTGTCCTGAACGTTTCAGAGCAGAAGAAACCAATGCGAACTTTCTAAACTTTCTTAAAGAGTATACACCTCAACCTGAAACAGCAGAAGTTACTTATGAAGAACTATCACAAAAAATTAAAGCCGATAGGAATATAATTATCACCGAGCTTCAAGAGATCGAAGCGGAGAGTATAAAGAATCGAAAGCGCGTAGAGAACGCGCAGTACTTAATGCTGGATGGCGAGCTTGCATCAGGAGAGTATAAAGAGATCAAGCACAAATGTCCACAAACTAACGAGGCTTTACTTCGAAGGAAAGCTAATCTGGCTTCAGCAGAAGACGACTACCGAGGGTACTTAGAATTTGCTAAGACTCTGCTGGTAAATTTAGATAAATGCTATAGGGAGAATGAAGATTTAAAAGCGAAACAATTGATCATTGGTTCCGTGTTCCCTGAAAAACTAGTCTATGAGAAAAATCAGTTTCGAACCAAAAGAGCCAATGAAGTAATGTCTTACTTCTCTTGAGAAACACAGAGTTAGCTCACAAAAAAAGTGGACGAGGAAAAATTTTTATCCTTCGTCCACCCAGGTCGGGGTGAGATGATTCGAACATCCGACCCCCACGTCCCTAACGTGGTGCGCTAACCGGGCTGCGCTACACCCCGAACTACCCAAAAATTGGGGCTGCAATATTAATAAGAAACATCAACTCACCAAAGTCGTTGTCTATTTTGATGAGGTTCCGTTGGAAGAACGAAAAAAAACGTATCAGGCTGGCAAGATTACTTTAAAAGTGGTTCCCTCTGCTACTTTACTCGACACAGAAATTTCTCCATTGATCAATGGTATCAATTCCTTTACGATAGAAAGTCCCAGGCCGGTGGATCCCTCCCCTGCTGTTGGCTTGTTGTTTAATCGCTCGAACTTTGTAAAAATACGTGGGAGGTCTTCATTCCGGATACCGAGTCCATGGTCGATGATCTCGAAGATCACGTTGCCATCAGACAAATGTACTTTGAGCGTAACTTCCTTTTCAGGATACGAAAACTTTATGGCGTTGGAAAGCAAGTTCTCCAGTATGCGTACCAACACATCTTCATCTGTATAAATAGCTTCTGACGACTGGGCTATACGCAGGGTGATATTTTTCTTCATCGCGATCGGAGTGAACTCGTTGCTCAACCGGTCGAGTATTTTATTCAAGGGTACTTTTTGAACATTAATCTCGGTAGAGCCATGCTCAATCTTATTTATATCGAGAAGATTTTCAATCAGGCGCTGCATATTTATACAGGCATCTTCCATATAGCCGAGGTATTGCAGATCGGAAGCTTGCCTGTTTGGATTATCAACCTTCATAACTTCAATGAGTCGCAGTAGCCCTGACACAGGTGATTTCAAATCGTGTGACGCAATGCCCAAAAAATGATCCTTCTCATAATTCAGTTCGATCAACCTGGTGTGTACAACTTTGAGCTCTTCTATATTTTGTTTCAGTTCTTCATTCAGCCGCAACGTCTCTTCGTTCTTTCGTCCTATTTCCGCTGTTCGGTCGCTTACTTTTTGCTCGAGTATACTGTTCGCTTCTTCGAGGTCGTATAGCAACGCGCGATTCTGCCGTTGCTTATTATATAGTGCAAGAAACGCAGAAGCAGACGTGATCACAATCAGAATCATACTTCCGAGTCGAATGAGATCTTCACGCTCATTTCCTTTTTCATATTCTTCATTGTGGAGATTCAACAGGTAACGCTCGTGTTGTGAGAGATCGTTCATGAGCACACGTAACGTATCCATATAGGTCTTACCCGTTTTAGCGGAGATCAGATTCATCGAACTATCCTGACCGTGTCTGTTAAAAGTTGATAACGAATGATCCAGGAACTCCTGCTTCTTTCTGATGATGGGCTCAATGTGATTTTGCATTAGCAAGGCTTGCCGATTATTTTCACGCACCAACCCGGTGAGCGTATCCAATGCTTGCGTGATATCTTCCTTCGCATCATAATATGGTTCGAGAAAAGAAGAATCTCCGGTAATGATAAATCCATGTTGACCAGTCTCCATATCCTTCATGAGTGAAATGAGATACGTTGATGTCTGGATAACTTTATAGGTATGCGTTACCTGGCTAATCGATTCTTTTCGTTGCTTGCTATTCTGATGCTGAATATAGGAACTGGAAATTACAAGAACCGTTGATACGATCAGGAGTGCAAACACAATATTAAGGGAGAACTTCATAGGCTATTAAAATGCTTCCGCTAAATTAATATACGTTCCCTGAGAATGCTTGCCGAAGCCTGCATCAATTCTTAAATTCAGTTTTTCTTTTTTATTGAGAGAAAAGCGAAGCCCTACACCGACAGAAGGTTTTAACCCTTGTCCGTTTACTACAGACGCTAAGTTTGGTCCAACTTTACCAATACCCGTAAACAGAACAGCTCCCCATCGTTTATATACAGGTGTACGGAATTCAGTTTGAAATGCAATCAGGTTTTTATCCTGGTATCGGCCTTCATAATATCCACGCATATACATATTGGTACCCATTACAGAAAAATCGCGAATTGGTATGGAGCCACTGGCAGCAATCATATTAAGCTGAAAGGCAAGCACACGATCGTGATGCAAGTCAAAATACTTCCGCACATCAAGGTTCTGAATATTAAAATTAAAGTCACTGCCTATAAAATCCCGGTAGGCATTAACAAAATATTGAATATAAAATCCTTTACTGGGACTAAAAGCATTATTGCGTGAATCCCAACAAAGCACTATACCTGTTCCTGAAATCTTACTACCATAGCGACCCGCTATATTTTCAGTATCGAACAGGCTCTCTCCTTGCTTGTTATCGTATTGAAATCGAAATACATTTTGAAACTCGTAGTTGATGCCGGCAAAAAGATTCGGTCGTATTTTCCGAATGAGTTGCGGGTATATATCATACTGACTGATGGTATAATCTTCTTCCGCAGAGGATGGGGTCGTATTCCCTAGTCCCCAGAATTTATCAGGAAAGTGGCTGGCACTTACAATCAGGTGAAGAATGAAGTCTTCGTGCGGGAAGTATATATTGCTTTCGGAAGCAAGTACAACCTGTTTACGTACTGTGACAAAAGATACCAGCTTTACATTGGAAGTTCTTGTCAATGAATCGGGCTTAATCTTGAAGTAATATATACCGGCAGCGCCTGCTCCCCATTTATATTCCGGAGATTTTACCAGCATTGGAAAAAGAATGTAACGGTCGCTCTTGCCTAGCGCTAGTGGAACTCCTCTGCTGACTTCCTGCGCATAGCAACCTATCATCACCATCATGCAGAGCCACACAGCGACCGTTACTTTCATTTATACTTTCTTTTTCTCAATCCAATAGTATAAGGCTGTGAGTAGAAACGGTGTAAAGATCAATGTAGACGTAAGGCCGCCTATAATTACGGTTGCAAGAGGCCGTTGAATATCAGAACCTATACCCGATGATCTGGCAGCAGGCACTAACCCGATGATCGCTACAATCAGCATCATGGTGATTGAGCGCAATTGCCCGGAGGCAGCTTTACTCAGCGTAAACTCAAGGTTCGAATTATCGAGTGTGCGTTCACGGTTGATCGCTGAAATCAGTAGCACCCCGGCCATGACCGAGAGCCCGAACAACGAAACAAAACCAACCCCTGCAGACACGTTGAAATTATACCCGCGCATTAACAACGCCATGATTCCTCCCGCCAGAGCAAACAATACACAGACCAGCGTCATTAAAGCATACTTCAGATTTTTAAACAACATAAACAACACCACCAATACCATAATTACGGTGAGCGGTATAGCAATCATTAATTGTTTACCGGCACGTTCGAGGTTTTCAAACTGTCCGCCATAATTTATAGTATATCCTTGTGGCAAATGTATAACGTTAGCAATCTTTACTTTAGCCTCTGCTACAAATCCACCCTGATCGCGACCTTGCACGTTGGTCTTTACAATAAGCAATCGCTTTCCATCAGCACGGTATAGATTGGTTTCACCATCGAGTAATTTCACCACAGCAAGTTGCCCTATCGGGATCAGTTCACCGGAAGCAGAAGGTATCTGTATAGATCGAATCATATCCAGACTATTCCTATTCTCTGGTACATAGCGAACCACTATATCATATCGTTTATCGTGATCATAAACCGATCCTACATCTTTACCGCCAATGGCAGCTTCAATCATATTTTGTATATCGGCTACATTTATACCATAACGGGCAGCTTCTCTGCGGTTGATCTGTATATTTAGTTGTGCCTGTGGACCTTCCTGTTCCATGCCCACATCCGTTGCGCCCTGCATACCCTTTACAATAGTTCGCACCGTATCGGCTATACCTCGCATTCTATTTATATCATACCCCTGAATGTTAATCGCGAGATCTGCCGCAGAACCAGTTACTGTTTCCATGACGTTGTCAATGATCGGTTGCCCGAACGAAATAAAGGTTGATGGAAGTTCCTCTTTCAATTCTCTGCGCAGCTCCGCAATCAACTCCTGTTTGGTTGTATCCTGCGACCATGTTTTATAGTCCTTCAACACCATCATTACTTCGGTACGATTCGAAGGGAAAGGATCGGTTCCATCATCGTTACGACCAGATTGTGTTACTATGCTTTCAATTTGTTTATGACGCGCTACGACTCTTCTTACCACCGGAGAAATCTTTTGTGTTTCGGTTACAGAAGTACCCGCCGGTAAAAATGCGCGCATCCAGATGGACCCTTCATCGAGTGGTGGCAAAAATTCTGTCCCCAGTTTCCCAATGAATGATACCAATGCAAACACGATCACAAATCCTATAATTACTACCTGCTTGTGATACTTCAAAATTTTAACAAGACCAACTTCATACTTTCTTTCCATCCAGCCTATAACATCGAGTTTCTTTCTCCATGCAGGTATAGTCTCTTTCTGATCTTCGTCCAGGTATTTATTATATACAAACGATATGAGTACGGGTATTACCGTGAGCGCACAGATCATTGCGCCAACTACAGCAAACGCAAGCGTGACTGCCATTGGTGAGAAGAGTTTACCCTCTACACGTTGCATCGTTAGTATAGGCATATAGGCAAGGATGATGATTGTTACCGCGAAAAATATTTCGCGACCAACTTCCTGCGATGCATTGAGGGTAAGTTTGATGATGCCCTCTTTTCGTTCTTCCGGTGTTGCCGTTTTAAATTTATGGACAAGATGCGCTGCCATCACACAGGCACCATCCACGATAATACCAAAGTCGATTGCTCCCAATGATAAAAGGTTAGCCGGAATTCCGTTCAGCTTCATGAGTATAAAAGCGAACAACAACGCAAATGGAATGGTGAACGCAACTACCAATGCCGAACGAAGATTGCCCAGAAAAAGCACGAGAACAATAATCACGATCGACACTCCTTCCAGTAGTGTATGCGATACCGTTTCGAGCGTATTGTTTACAAGCGAAGTTCGGTCATATATAGGAGTAATCTTAACACCTTCCGGAAATTCATTCACCTGCAAATCGGCCATCTTCGCTTTCAACGCCTTCAGCACATCGGACGGGTTCTCTCCTCTTCGCATGGAAACGATTCCTTCAATTCCGGAATTTACATTCTTACCATCATGAAATATAGCATAGCCTAACAAGCCCGATGGAGGCGGAGGCCCTACTTCTACTGAAGCTATATCTTTGATAAATACAGGTACACCGTTGATGCTGGTAATCACTATATTCCGAATATCTTCTTCATTGCGAATAGCACCTATACCACGGATTGCCAATCCTTGTCCACCGCGCTCTATAATATTACCACCCGTATTCCGGTTGTTGGATTCAATGGCGTCCATTACCACCGGCAATGTTAATTTGTACTTGCGCAGTTTTTCAGGTGCTGTGAAAACATGAAACTCTTTTACCGGGCCGCCAAATGTTACTACATCCGCTATACCCGGAACTTGCAATAGCGATGGGACAATGACCCAATCCTGCAGATCACGAAGCTGTGTCGGCGTTACGCTTGGTGGTGCTTCCAATACATACCTATATATTTCACCAACAGCCGTTGTCAATGGACCAATTTCAGGGGTAACACCATCTGGTAAATCAGCACTGGAAAGCCGTTCAATTACCTGCTGACGCGCAAAATAATCATCCGTACCATCCGCAAATGAAAGCTGAATCAGTGCAAGACCAAAAACTGTGCGCGACCTGCGGGCAATTACTTTCGGCACATTATTAAGAGAACGTTCTATAGGTATCGTTACCTGTTGTTCAACTTCCTCTGCAGCACGACCCGGATATTTAGCAATGATAACAACATTGGTATCTGCTATATCCGGATAGGCTTCTATCTTTAATAATTTAAAACAAACCAGTCCAACCACCATCAGCACCAGTGATACAATAATGATGGCAACACGGTTGGTAAGCGATATGATCAATAACCTGCGGATCATGGTATTTTATAGCGTTTCAATTTTTTGAATAATTATCAGTCCTCCATGGAGGTACTCTTGAAGCTTCTTTGCTACGCTTCGTACTTTTTGATCTTCATCGATGAAAGTGATGAGTATAGGAGGCTCATCGAAGGAGAAGAGCTCGTTAGGTCGCTTGATCCGATGATGACGTCCAAAGCCGGCATAGGCACGAAAAGAAGTGGCACCGGCTATATCTTGTTCAATCAGGAATTTCATTATAAAATCATGCAGCGATTGTTCACCCTGGAACCGTTCAAGATCTATATATATTTCAGCCTTTAGCATATGGGTAGTATTTAATATCCGAATGATAATCCTTTTAATTCCATAGCACCTTTCGTTACTACTTTATCCTTTTCATCGAGACCATGCAGCACTACTACCTTGTCATCAATTTGCTGACCGATCAAAACTTCCTTCCGCTCGAATATATTTGCAGTACGCTCCACGAACATATAGTCTTTGCCCTGTACGTTTACCAGCGCACTCACCGGAACTGAAAGTGTATTATTCTTCTGAAGATCAAACAGCACATTAGCGAACATCCCCACCTCGAATTGATTTGCAGGATTCTGCATGACCACACGTACTTTCACCATGCGCGTAATGTTATCGACTTCGGCTCCTATACCATCTACACTTGCTTTGTATTGCTTGTCACCAAATGCTGTGAACGTAACCGTACAAGGTGTACCCGGCTTTACTTGTGCAATTTGATTTTCAGGAACTTCACAAATCAGCCACGCTTCTTTACTGCGAGGTTCTTTCAATCGTTGAGGATCAAGACCTGCTAATTTCAACTTTGCTTCCTGTTCTGTTATAGCAGCTTCCTCATTTGCCAATTGAGTTTCTGCATCGAGCACTTCTTTACCGGTAGCTGCACCATGTTGCTCCAGGTCTTTTACGCGGTTAAGATTTACCTCGAGTGTGTGTATGTTTATAATATGCTGCAGGAATTGTGAATAGGTAGCACTGAGATCTGCATCATCAAACAATACGGTATTGCGACCACCCCGCTCCGAAGATTGGACAATAGAAACCCCTATAGATGCCGGTGCAGCATATTGCGCAGAAAGATTTTCCTTTTTTACAACTTCAGATCCAAAGAACGAGAGGCTTTTCTGGTCGTCCGGGAACGTAATCTTTCTTCCTTGTTCTTCAACCTTTGGTGGTTGTATAACTTTAGGAGCTTCTGAAGTTGTCTGCTTCTGACACGCCCATGCTGTCAGACAAAAAACGATAACAATAGTTTTGTTCATGATACTTATTCTGCCAATTGATTAATAATACCGGTTGCAAAAAGAAGCTGTATATAGCTTCGTCTGAAGTCTTCCATCGTGCTATAGTAGCGTTGCTGCGTATCCAGCCATGAACGCTGCGCTTCGAGGAGATCTATAATAGAAGTACCTCCCTTTACATACGAGTAGCGAACGCTGTTTAATATAGTATCAGCTTCGGTGAGGTTACGTTGATAATCTTCCAGGTTCTGACGTTGTGTTATATACCTGCTATAGGCAGTGGTAACTTCTGTTTCAGCCTGGCGTTCCGTAGCCCAAAGATTTTGCTCTGACTGATACTTAAGCACTTGGGCTTTTTCGCGCTGTCCTTGATTGCGATTAAATATAGGTATAGATACAGTTCCGTAAAATCCAAGATACGGAATGCCATTCTGCGGATTATACATACCGCCTACCTCCGGTTGTGGATACGCCATGGAATGCTGCATTTTTATATTTGAGTTGCTTACATCAATCGCATTCTTGGCAGCAAGAACATCGCTCCGCTCATGTGTTCCCAACTCAACCAGGCTATCGCCCGCAGTAAGTATAGTGTTGAATGTATTGTCAGAGAAATCAACCGTTACACTGTCCGTCAATCCTACAAGGTATTTCAGATTCTGCAGTTCGCTCAAATAGTTTTGACGAGCCGTCACGATATCGCGTTGATACTGTTTTTGCAGCAATTGTGTGCGTTGCAGATCGGTACTGGTGATCACTCTGTTCTTAAGCCGGTATACATTGATGCGCACCAGACTATCAATATTCGTCTTACCCTTCTCGAGTATATCCAGCCCGATCTTGGCCGACCATGCGTCCAGCCATTTGCTCGCTACGGTATAATAAATGCTTCGTGAACTTTCGCTGTAATCAAGTTTTGATTGCGACACCAGCTTGTTGGCTATATCAATTTTATTAGCACGCTGTCCTGCAATTTGCAGAGGCTTGGTTACCTGCCACCAGTACTGACTGTTTGCACTGTTGGTCCAGGATGTGCCTTCTTTACGATTGTTGCTATTGGCAATATGCAGGAGCTGCGCATTGAATATAGGATCGGGTCTGATCTTCGCCGTAGTGATATCTGCTTCTGCAGAATTGATACTATATGCTGCTACTTTCAGATCGGGATTATTCTTTTTTGCCAGTTGAAGTGATTCCTTCAGAGTAAGGATTTTCTGAGCCTGCAACTGTCCAAGAGATGTGATGCAAAACAGTAGGATAAAAATGCGTTTCATAGTTGTGTTTCTTTTGTCGCTGAAAGTTTTTACACTGCCAGCTACGGGGATGCACGGAGTTTGTGTGCGTGTTACTTTTATTTCCGGTTCTTAGATGCTGTTTCCGGTAGAGGTCACATTGACAATATTTAAAAGTTCAAAAACGAAAGTTGAAAGAATTGAGAAGCCGGTGGGATATATACTCGTCTTCCGGCTCCTCAATCGTTTCCATTACCTGCGGAAGTGCCCTCCTCCACCCGCATGTTGCCATCCCATGCTATGAAAAGATTGTGCATGAAAATGATTGAAGCCTGCATTATTAAAATGTTGCTGCGGCATGGCATTATTAAAATGAGGTGTACTGCGGTTCATACCCGCAGGGTTGGAGTTCATTTCACGTGATCGCCCTACGGGCACTGTATTTCTTCCTGCTGCCACATGATTGGACTGCGTATTAAACTCTGTACTTCTAAAAGCAGGGTTGCGTGCAAGCGTTGTAAAATGCCTGCTGGATACATGGTTGAATCCACGGTATACATTGCCATTGACTACACGGGGATTATGCATATCGTAGTATGTATGGTAGTTCCGATACATCACCGGGTAGTGTGAATAACCGATCCCAAAAAACCAGTTGGCATATATATGTGAAGGAAGACCACACACAACCATGTTACCGGAAGGGCCGTAATAAAAACCAGTATGAAAATAAGCCGGTTGCATATACCAGATGGGCGAACTATACCAATATGGATAACCGAACCAGTATGGATATGGAGAGTTGTCGTAATAATTATTATTGACTATATAAGTAGGATCAGGCTGATTATACTGTGTAGCAAATTCATCGGCAGCCTTCTTCATTTCTTCCTGTAGCTTCGGATCGTTTTCAACCTGATTCTTATATACTGCAAGATCTTTTTCATTCTGTTGTTGAAGCTGATCGTGCAATGAATCAAGGTGCTGCTTTACTCCGGTGGGATCCGTCTGATACGCCTCCCCTAATCCTACTGTCACATCAATGTTATCCGTCAGTAACGTCATGATATCGGGCATGGATACGATGGTCTGAAAGTCACGTTGTACATCAGCGGGATATTTCGAAACGATTTTCTGCATCGATGTCTGCGATGACTGGTATAGATCATGCATGCGCACGAGATCGTTGAAATGCCCACGGTATGCGGTCACCAGGTCTTTCTGAATTTCTTCAGGATATGTTTTCACAAGCGCATCAACCTGGTTCGAGCCGGAGCCCATCGCTATAAATTTATTCATCAACTCCGGGTAGCGACTTGCCTGGTATAGTGCCTGCTGATCTTCACGCGGATAGCCCGAGACAAGATCCTGAAACGACTGACTTGTTCTGGCTTGCAGGCGTTCTAACTTAACAAGCACCTGCGGGTATTGTGATGTATTCAGAATGGCAGCACGAACATCTGCCGGGTAAGGTGCAATGGAAGAAGCAATCTCGTGATCTTCGCGCGCCAGGCTATCCATAAATGTCTGCGCATTTACGGCATGAAAAAAAGACAGCGCCACCAGTGACATAAAAAGTATTCTAAGCGTTTTCATATATCTACTATATACTTTATATAATGACAGCAGGAGTTTCCTGCTGCATTATTAAGATGTTCTGTCAGGAAGAATGTCACCCCTAAAAAAAATCATAACCCCGAAAAAAAATTAGTGACCATGTGTGACTTTCTGTTTCAGGTGCATCAAAAGACCAAACAACAGCAACAGCATGAAAAAAGTATTATCAACATTGGTGCTGGCAATGGCGGTAGTGACGGGTGCAAGTGCACAAAGTTCTTCTGTCAGAATCAAGGCGGCTGAGGCGGAAATTCCGGTGAACGTTCTTGAATCATTCAAACGTGATTTTAAAGGTGGCGAGGGCGAAGAATGGGCAATCCTTCCGGCCAAGCTTGTAAATGAAGAATATATAGTTTCAGAGCTTAACACTCAGAGCGGAACGAAACCAAGTTACTATAGTGTAAAAATCAAAGGGTCGAATGTTCACAGTGAAGCTCTATACGACACTAACGGGAAGTTGGTACGAATGAAGGAAGTGGTTAAGAATACAGCGCTTCCCAACGAGGTACGCAACGTAATCAGCAAACGGAATCCTGGATATTCTATAGTAAAGGATAACGAAATAATTAAAGAAGGTAAATCTACTGTGACATTTTACCGAGTTACCATTCTAAAGGGTAAAGAAAAGAAAGTCATTACTGTCGATCCACACGGAGGACATTTAAAAGAGAAAAAAATCGTTTAGTTTTTTCATAGGGGGTTTAGGTTAAGAGAAGAGTTGCGCAGACGGTGTGACTCTTCTTTTGTTTAACACGTGACCACCTTCTGTTCATACCATCTAATCAATATACTTTTTAAATATAGTACACTTGATGAACACATCTCACAATCAAAATTCTATTGCATATGAAAACAATCTTTGGAATTCTTGTGGGGCTTTGCCTCGCGACCGGAGCAAATGCTCAGGAGTCTGAAACAATAACGATCACTCCTGTTAAAAAAGGAGAAGAACCAAAAGCTGTGATGGATGCTATCCGCAATGATTTCCCCAAAGGGATGATCGTGGATTTAAATTTTCTACCGTTAGTTCTTTATGGCGAACAATGGAGTGTGCGCACGGAAGGCAACGTGAAGCAAAGTGATAATGTCAAATTTTACCAGGTAAATATCAAAGAAGGCCAGGAAAGTTACCAGGCAGTTTACGACAAGCACGGGAAGCTTCATTATTCCAAACGGATCATTAAGCATGCAGAGTTGCCGCAGGCAGTTGTCGATGCTATAACGGTAGCACACCCAGACTACAAAATTATAAACGACCGCGAAAAGATCACTTCTGACGCGAACGGGAAACTAAATATAGTATATCACGTTACTATTCAGAAAAAGGAACACGGTATACTACAGGGAATGTTTGTAGATCCTACGGGAAAAATTCTTCGCGAGATCCGTCCCTATAAAGTTTGAACTACGGCTGATATTCACTAGGCCGTACAATAAAGCCACTTGCTGACAAGCAGTGGCTTTTTTATTTATCAGGAAATTACCTACCATAAACTATACAACCTGTACTTCTGTACAGCATCTCTTTACCACATCCAGCTACGTTAGCAACCGCAGTCTTAAGAGGCGTTGCCAGAGACTCCAAACCGTAAGCTCTAATAAGTAATCATTACTCAACAACAAGCTACACAAGCGTTCATTACAAAGTACCTGATTAGCACGATGACTACATTGTGAAGAATTATTTATTAAAATAACATACCTGACAGGAATGATAAATCAATGGCTGGAATTCATTATAAAACAAAGCACTATGTGCCTGGAGTGAATCTCCGGACGCATAGTGCTTAAAGATATATAGGTATAAATTAATGCCTTCCTTTCAGCGGGTGCAATTCAAGCTTTACAAACGTAAAGCCTCGTTGTTGCAACTCTGGCAATGCATCCTTCAATGCTTCATAGCCATTCCACTCAGGGTGGTTCATGTGCATGATAACAATAGAACCATGTTTGGCTCCTGAAAGTAAATTATCCTTTATAACCGCTGCAGGCGTTCCGGGCACAGCATCACCCGATAAAAGATCGTAGCTGATGATTGTTTCTTCCAGGTGATCTGCTATAGCTGCACAGGCTTCATCAGTTGTGGCCGTGGCAGAACGGAAATATACCGGCTTGCGTGAGGTCATGCTTTCAATCTTGCGTGCGTTCAATTCAATCTCATCTATCGCCTGACCAACATTGGCCGTACCATGTATACCGTACATCGTCTCGCCTGCTATAGCACAAGGATGATGTGTAAGACCATGATTTTCTATTTCGAATAATGGATCGGCAGCCAACTCTTTTACTTTATCAGGATGCGCATCCATCCACAAACCACTCAGAAATAATGTAGCCGGTATTTGCTTCTGTCGTAAAAAATTAATAAGCTCTTCATCGTATCCACTGCCATGCGGACCTCCACACGCATCGAACGTAAGTGCCAATACTTTTTTATTGGTAACTATATCTTCGTCTACACCTTTCACAAAAGGACCAAATTGACCGGGCGAAGCATTTTTAAAACGGGAAACGATGCCGGCCTTCAACTTCGTATAAGCACTATCTTCTTTTAATGTACGTTCATTGAAGAACTGGGCATTTACATTAACCACAAAAAGCGAAAAGAGTAAAATAAGTAGGGTACGCATAAAAAAATAATTTAGTCGGAAAACAAATGAAGCCATAAGCAGTGTATCTGCCGGCCGCTATTGTTTAGATCAGTTATATAGTAACGGTCACTATAAACAACGAAGGCCAGTCATTATTACGTGACTGGCCTTCCCTATATTATTCCTATACCTATGATTTAGGAGGAAAATGTCTGAATGACTTCGATACTTCCTTCTGAACAAATTTAGCTTCGTTGTAATTATTAATAGGCGACACTGCGTACGCTCTCCATACGAGCTGATCAGTCTTTGCATCCAGCACGTCAACAATGAGCGTGCCCTCTTCGTAATGCGTTACCCAAAAGTTATTCCACTGGGGTCCCCACCATCCGCCTAAACTATAAAATCTATAGTATGGATAAAAGGCTCCCTGATTTGACAAATAATTCTGGACCTCTTGTTTCTCACGTGCCCCCGCGAGATACGTTACAATCAGATCCGGATTGGTATCGGAGGGTGTGAGACCTTTAGACTGAAGATCCTGTGTAATCGCTGCCTTCACATTTGCATCCATAAATGTATTATCCGTGTCGGTTACACCGAGCTTTCTGATTACTTTGCCCGATTCAAATTTAAAAGTCTTGTAGTTTTTAAAATCAACTTTCTTATCAAAGTCAACATGTACTTGTGCCGATGCAGTAAACGCTAACAGCGTGAGCAGCATCATGAAAATTTTTGTTTTCATAAAAATCACAGTTAAAGGTTATATATACTATACTAATTAGAGGTAAGGCCAACCATCTTGTCACCACGGGCGGCCAGTTCTATTTCTATTATATTTTCATTGTCTATTTGCGCCAGATTTCTGTTTCCTTCCCGCAAGTAAAACCTGAAATTAAAATATAGCTTGTCGGCAGGCATTGATCCGCCAAACGCAACATCTTCTTCAAAATGAAGTTTGCCAATCACTAACTCACCGGGCAGGTTGGTAGTAGGCTTTGTTTTCAGAAATGAAAAATCAATTTGATTTCCAGGCAATTCTGCATTGATCCGTATAGCGCCACTACCTTCTGCCAGCCTCCGGATAAAAGCAAGGTCAGATGAATCGTTCAGCGCGCGAATCGATTCCACCGGAATCACAAATTCAAATCTTTCAAGTGAATTATTTATTCGCGCTTCCAGGTGCCGGGTTATACATTCGTAATGTTTCTTATCGGTTAAAATCCTGATGCGACATTCATTTGCTCCCGTAAAGGTTGATTGACTATATGCATGGACAGAAACTAAAATAAAGATAACGGAGAGCAATTTTTTCATAAATGTATAGTGAGTGGTAATTATGGATTAAACCGTGTTTCCCATTTCAACAGGAGACTATCGATGTTATTTATATTCTCTTTCAATTCTTCTTCTGATACTTTATCACCTCTTTGTAATCGTTTCGATAAAGCCTTAACATCGGCCAATAAACCGTTTTCATCTTTTGTAGGTGTATAGTGATGGAAACTTATATAGCGGCTTGCGTGATCGGCCGCGGACTGCAAATGTGTACCGGCAAGTTCTTCCGACCTGTTAAAGAACTCAGTCTCCGTTACGCGCAGCCGCAGGTGTGCCAAAGATTTTGCTGCTTTTGCAAAAGTGCCGTTCAATTCGTCAATAGACTTAACGCGATTGCCGGCTATATTATCGGAAAGTATTTTGAGTTCGCTGATCGAATGTTCTATCGATTTTTTATTCGCCTGGTGATTATTGGCAATCTCCTTCATTGCGACAATCCCTTCATTGATATAGTCTGAACTTTCTTTATACTCGCCCCGGGCATACGATTTAAGGGCCAGCCAGAATTGTTCATCAGGTTGTGTTTCTGAAAGAACTACTTCGTTTACATTGGCTTCAGCCTTAGGTTGTACAGGATGTTCCTGTTTAGATTGACAAGCAGAAAGGATTATGAATCCCATCAGCATCAAGGATGAAAATGGATTTTTCATTGTCTTATTATTTTATGATCGTAGGTATATAACATCAGGGAAAATATTTATTTAACGAGACATGGCCATGCAGATACGTTTGTATACTTGGATGCTTCATCATAAAAAAGTCACCGAATATCCAATGGAATGTATACTTTTGGGGATCATTGCTTTAAATGGAAAAGATACGCGTAGTCATTGCTGACGACCACAAGATCATCCGTGTTGGACTGAATGCCATTCTTCAATTGGAGAATGATATAGACGTAATTGCTGAGGCTGAGAACGGCACCGATGTGATTGCGCTTATGAAAACACATGTTGTTGATGTTATACTCATGGACATTGACATGGGAGTGCCCAGTGGTATAGAAACAACGCACACGATTAAATCAGATTTCCCCGACATTAAAGTACTGGCGCTTACCCAACACGAAGAACGTGACTATATTCTGAAAATGCTGGAGGCAGGTGCCAACGGATACTTACTTAAAAATTGTGGTCGTGACGAACTGCGTGCGGCTATCCATGCCGTTGTTAATGGCGACAGCTATTTTAGCAATTCGGTTTCTGCAACCCTGCTCAAGGCCATTACGGAATTAAAAGGAAACCTGAAGCCTGCAGCAAAAAGTAATAGTGATCTTACGCAACGTGAAAAGGAAGTACTTCAATTGATCGCGCAGGAATACTCCAATGCAGAGATCGCTGAAAAACTTTTCATCAGCGTTCGTACTGTAGATACACACCGCAGAAACCTCTTGGACAAATTACAGGCTAAGAACACTGCCGGATTGGTGAAATATGCCATCGAAAAAGGCTTGGTCTAAGTAATTATACGGAAAGTCTCTACGCTTTTTAGCGTAGACCGTCTACGCGTTTTACCCTATTTTATCAAAATACGCTTTTTCACTCTATTCTGCCCCCCCGGATCACTGCACCTTTACAGCGTTGAAACCAACTGTTAAAACGCTATGAAAACTTTCAGTCAATTTTCCGATGAGCAACTCATTTCACACATTCTTGAAAACGATAAAGATGCGTTGGGCGAACTATATAATCGTTACTTCAAAAAAGTATATCAGAAGTGTTTCTCTATTCTGAAAGAAAATGATATAGCTTTTGATGTAGCACAGGACTCTATCATGAAAGCTTTCGATAAGCTGGAGTCATTCAAAGGTAATGCGCAATTCTCTACCTGGCTATATATCATTACCCATCGCGATTGTCTGGCATATCTTCGTAAAAAGAACAAGACTACGATGCAGAGCCTCGAAGAAAATACACAGGAGGATGAAGACATAAAAGAAAGTGACTTTGTATCGCAGCATGAACACGAAGAAGCTGACCAGGAGAATATCATGTTTGCACTCATCGAACATTTACCTGCAGAAGAAAAAAGTTTACTGTTGCTGAAATACCAGCAAGGTAAATCAATTGAAGACTTGCAGGCTTCGTATCACCTCACATCAAGCGCTATAAAGATGCGCTTGAAAAGATCAAAAGACAGAATCAACGAGTTGTATTGGGTTGCTCTTGTTTCCGGACTTCCTTATGCATTGTCGCTTCTATAGTATATCGGTTAAATTTCATACGTATATATACGAACGTGATTAGATCATTCGCGAATATGAAGGGTTGTATCGTATATCCTTTTCTATACCACGCTGATTTCAGCAGGGGATACTCGTGGACAATTGAATTGGCACGAAAGCTTAGCATGCCGGTTTTTCTGTTCACCGTAATCTCTCATGAGTATGCTGCTACAGAGAAAGAGGCTTGCTACTACGCTTTTATGAAGGCTCACAGTACCTATATAGAACCGTTTGTCGCTACTCACACATCCACACCGGAAGTGCGAACGGAGCAAATCTGCATGGAGTCCGATACGCTCGCACCACGATTTGAATTCTCTACGAGACTTATACAGTTAGTGCGCCAGAAACGAGATGCGATTGTTGTTTTACAACCCAATCTCTTTTCTGAATCCGATCAGCAACAAATTATCCAGGCATCGAACAGCACGATCGTATTACCTGGCGGAATCGAACAAAATCGTGATGAAAAATTTACTATAAATGAAGAGCAGACGTTCTATGAGACGTTCCGGCTTAGTCATCACTTTAAGATGTCCGATTACTTTCTAAAAAGCCTGGGAAGCGACAAAGAATCGTTCAATTATTTAACGTCCGTTTTTGGCAGACGGTGTTAACCACCCGGGTGCTATAGTATATATACCGTCAGTTTCTGCAATTGGTATATACGAACAAAGTTTTCCATGTGCTTTTTTGCTTGTCATTCAAGACCTGTAACATGGTGGCATCTCTTTTCTCCCGAAGCATTTGAATCTCCGAAGAGCACTGCGATGCATCAAATAAATTATCGGTGTACGCCTTTAAGGTTTTGTCGTAAAAATCGTAATTGATCTGTTGCATCTGTTGAGTCTGCGACTGATCCAGCTTCAACATACATTGCAGTTCAGCTGTAAAATATTCCACAGAGAACCTACGTTCCTCCCACTGTTGCCCCAGGTTTATTGCTCCGATGATTGCCAGCGACAAAAAAACCCAGAAAGCTTCTTTCAAATTTGATTTAGGATTTAATAGAATACTTTTAGTTGGTGCCATACGCTTGTGCATTTGGTCTGTAACTAAAAGACAGGTAGAAATCAGATTGCCACTATGGTCGTTTGAAAAAATTTATTCTATAAGAAATGCTGGCTTCCCAACCTACCAGGTATTTATCGACCGAATAACCCTCTCGTGCATTGCGAACAATTTCAGAGATCGGCCCGCCAGGCGCTGTCGCATAGATAAAAGTAGTTTTATAACCGTAGTTGTATGGAGGGACCGGAGCCAGAGATGCTGCACTGCTTGCGCGACCAAATACTACCACATTCGCTTTCTCCAGCGAATACTTTGTTCTCATATAGCCTAACGTTGGCCCTGCACGAAGACTAATGTTTTTGGTAATGGAATATTGCAACATCAATCTTACCTGGTGGAGTTTTGCCAGAAGTTTGATATCGCTTTCAATCGTCCTATTGTAAATCCTGGCTGATAAATTTTCATCCTGCTTCAATGCACCATAGGTATATACCGGATTAAAAGACAGGTTTCTCGATAACAACAACGATGTACCCAAACCGTATGAACCGTAAAAATTACCGTTGTATAACCAGGAAGGATTATATACTACATATAGCGATCGAATACCAGCTTGTAACTCTCCTCCTGCAGCAAAGTCATTTACCATAAAACCTGCAGAGATAAACCAGCTTGCGTGGCGACTCTTCAAATTTATTTTTTGAATCTCATGTGCTGGAAGCTTTTTCAGGAAGGTGGTATCGAAATATACTTTAAACTCTCCTAAATGTCTGTTAAAATATCTCCCGGAAGTTGATGCTATAGGTCCATCAAAACTACGTTGTGGCACTGCACTGGCCGTATAGGCAACATTCGTTGGAATGATCAGCGGAGTATATCTCGGAACGTTGTAAGATCTTTCAAAATCAGAACGCCTGGTGCGGGGAATAGGTTGGGTACTAACCGCAAGTGCCGGTGATACTGCTATAGTTTTTATGATAACGTACCGATCACGCCTGGCAAATGTCAGATTCGTCTGCCGCCCCAGTAAAAGAAGAACATCGTCCAATGAGCGGTTTGTCGCCGACAATGAAACCTGCTTATTGACTTCGATCTTATTAGAGCTATAGATGAAATTTAAACCCGTTATCTCTGAAAGTTTTTCAATGAGCGTATGAAACTGGACACCGGTAGTGGTTAGTGTGATTTTCTTTGGAGTACCCGTACGGATATACTGTGGCAACGCAGTATGGCTGATAAAAAGCAATAGAAGCGCGGGCATTAGCCTACGGACATCCTTCGCCTTCCAGGGTAAACACTGTGCCATTTTTTACTACCGACAGATTTAATGACTCTGCGATTAAATTTAAGAGATTTTCCGCAGAATCATTGTCAAAGGTAGCAGTCAGCTTGCAATTATTAATATTCGAATTGCCTAAAGTGATCGAATACGGATATACTTTCTGGATGTCTGCGATTACTTCCGGTAAAGGTGCATCCTTAAAAACCAGTTTGCCGGTAGCATATCCCCATGTGTTAACATGTACAGAATCTTTTACGCGAATCGTATGGGTGGCGGGATAAACAATTCCGGTAAACCCTGCTTCCAGGTAACTGCTGTCTTGCGAAGTATATACCAGCACCTTGCCTTCTTTTACACTTACTTCGAGTTGTTCATTTCGTAGGGCCACATTAAATACAGTACCTACTACTTTTATATCCGCCAGCGAAGTATGAATAATGAAAGGCATTTCTTTATTCGGTGCAATTGTAAAAAAAGCTTCGCCACTTGAAAGACTAACTTCACGCTGTTGCTTTCCAAAACCAGAAGGGTATAAAAGCGCACTGTTATGATATAGCGTTACTGTAGAGTTATCGGGTAGACTTATCTGTTTTGATGAATCCTTAGTATTAACTTTAACTTCCGCAATGCTCTCCGTGTTAAAACGTATATATATCAGCAATGACGCCAGTATTGTGATCAGTAAAGATGCAGCGATTCTAAAGAAAATTGTATTCGTACCCTTACGCGGTTTTGACTTCCACATAGGCGCTGGTTCCATTTTCAGATTGAGCTTTTGCCATGCCTGCTTCGCGTTAACATCCGGTGGTGTTTTAGCTGGATGCGCTTGATTCCAGGTAGTCTGAAAGTTTTCATAGTAAGCGCGATTTTCAGCGTGCGTCAGCCAGTCTTGCAATGCGATTGCTTCCTCGGGATCAGCTTCTCCGGCCAAATACCCGACGATAAGTTCGTCCTTAATTTCTATATCATGTTCACGTTTCACTCAGGCCGTGGTTTATGTTTTAAAAATGATCTTTCAATTTTAGTCGCAAGATTCGTAAGGCCTTGCTGATCTGATTCTCTATTGTGTTAACCGAGATGTTCAGTTTTTGAGCGATCTCGGCATACCTTAATTCCTCATACCGGCTCATCATAAAAATAATCCGGCATTGTTGTGGCAATTCGTTTACAACGGACTGGATACTGTTGGATAATTCATCCGGAAAAATTTCCGGTTGCTGTACTCTACTTGTCCCTTCCAACACGCCATACTCCTGGTGCTTCAGCTTTATGGTGCGGTGCTCCAGGTGATTGATACACTGATGATATACCGCGCGGAATAAATAGGATCGTATAGCATGCTGTATATTCAGATCTTCTCTCCTCTCCCATATCTTCAGAAACATAGATTGCACAATATCCTCTGCTTCATCCATATCTTTCAAAATCGTGAAAGCATATTGACAGAGGTTTTCATAGCAGGCATGGAATACCTGTTCAAAGGCACCTTTATCACCCCTCTGAATAGCCTGGATTATTTCCTGATCAGGCGATTGCCCCATTTCTCCTCTGTAGATATGAACCAAATCTATTTATTTTCTTCATGCTGTCTTAGCATAGAGACAGGTAAAAATAAGGTCACCACTACGGATCGCATCAAAAATCGCAGCAACAAGGCTCTTTCCAAGACCTTATCTTCATTTGCAGAGACGAAGTGGCTGTTCGTGAAGTTTTCACGTTTAGAACAAAAACACGTTGTTAATAACTTTGACAAACATTTATGTATACTTGAGCAAACGTGGAGACCAGAAACCACGCGAAAAACGGGGCGAAACCGAAAAGCCATACGAATAGGAAAATCTAACAACAAATCAATGAATCAGAAACCATCCAATGCATTTATCGGTGCTTCCTGGGTAGCTTTATTTGCGGGGATCTTAGCTTTTAACATCGGCCTCTGGAACGCAGAGATGATGCTGAATGAGAAAGGCTACTACTTTACAGTTTTGATGTACGGATTATTCTCCGCCATTTCACTACAAAAAAGTGTTCGCGATCAATTGGAAGGAATACCCGTTACCAATATATACTATGGCCTGAGCTGGTTTTCAACCATCCTTGCAGTTGTATTACTGGTAGTCGGTTTGTGGAACGCCACACTTACGTTAAGCGAAAAAGGATTTTACGGAATGTCATTTGTGCTGAGCATGTTTGCTGCCATTGCCGTGCAAAAGAATACACGCGATAGCAAAAGAGACGATGTAAAAGAATAAAATATATAGTATTGTGATTTCACGCATGGAGAGCCGTCTGCAAGGAAGGCTCTCTTTTTTTATAGCTTTACGTATTATGAGTCCTGCATTAAAATATATAGGCTGTGGCATTATACTCGCACTTACAATGTCCTGTAAAGAAAAACTGAACAACAAAAATGCATCACCTGACACTCAAACAGTAGGAAACATCTCCACAACACTCTCTTCTGACACCGCAACGCTTGGTAAGCTTATTAACTTGAGACTCTATGAACCAACAGCAGCAAAATTCAAGTATACCTTTATGGACAACTCCGGACAAAATGAAAGGCTGTCCACTCCTGGGCCGTCCGATAGTTACCTGGAAGCGATCTTGTACTTTGACGCTGCTACATTTGCACAGCTTTTAAAAGATGCACAACAGCGTGATTCGACTATATCTTCGTTATCAAAAGAAGAATTCAATTTCGATTGGCTTGATCAAAGTATAAAGGACGAACTCATAAAGAGTGAAGCGGTATATGAGAACCATTCTGAATTGTTTGCGGAGTCATCTGAAGTATGGTTCCTTGACAATAAACTTTTGCTGCGCAAGGCCTGGAACTAACCAACAAGAAAAATATAGTCAATAAAAAAAGTGTTGCCATTTTCATGGCAACACTTTCAGGGTCTTTTTCAGAGAGGTCTTTTAAAGTCTTTTAATTCTACTGATTATAGGCTCAATGATTTTGTAACGCCTTTCGAATCAGAAACCTCAAATGTAATGCTGCCTGCATATTGTTCGAAGTTATATACCTGAGCGAAATCGCCATCTACATTTTCAACTTTGCTATATAACAGAGTGCCTTTATCACCGTAGATCTTCACCGTAAGAACATCTTGACCTTTGTTCGCAACGGTAAGTATATATTTATTACGTTCACCAGCTACATGCAGTACATTTGCAAGCTTCTCTACTTTACCAAGTTTGTAGCTCACACGTTCAATCTGGCGTCCGTTGTCACCAATAAGTTCGATTGAATATTCACCTTCTGCAAGATTTGAAAAGTTGTATGGTCTCACGAAGCCATCTACATTTTTAATAGTTTCAGAGTATACAAGGCTATTAGTTGCATTGTAGATTGATACTTTCACATCAGCCTGTTTTGTTCCTTTGTAAAACAATTTGATAGTGCTACCATTTTTCATGATAGCCATACCGGTAGCGGCATTTGGGTTATCAATTATACCTGCAAATAAAGTGCTGCTGAAGATCATCAGGGCTGCAACGATAGACAATGATTTTTTCATATTGATGTTAAGTTAAGTTCGTTTCGTATATGACTCTAAGACGGAAGAATCCTTCTTTTTGTTACAGTGCAAACGTTAATTTTCCTTAACACAGGAACTTTTCCTGAACGGTATAATTCTGTCGGAAGCGGGCCGGTCAAACGAAAGTATCATCAATTTAGATTCAGATTTCTTTAAAAAGATCTCCGTACGATTTTCACAGAAATTTGTTCCGTAATAAAAAATTAACATTCAATAAAAAGTTTTTTTCCGCTTCAAAACGACTATAACTCTACTGGAGAAAAGGGGTAAAGTATATAAAGAGTAAAGGATTCGTTCTTGACAGAATAATCTATCATAGCTGCATCGGATTACTCATATAAAATATGTTTTGATGCAACTTTGCTCTAAACAACGAGGAGACTAGAGCAAAAGCCTAAAAACATTGCACTTCACCTATTATATATAGAAGAATATGTAACCACCAATGAGACACTAATAAAATTCAACGGAAACATTATACGTACGTAGATCGAAATTGAACAGTTAGTGTTCACAAATAGATATCTGAATCATTGACAATATACACTTGACGTTTGTGTCAAGGATTCATATCTAGCACTCTTATATTATTATCATTAAGAGTTTACAGAAATTTGATATAAAATCACACAATGGAAATAATTACAGCAAAAGATGAACACCTTCTGATCATTAAACAGATCGCGTATGACACCTGGCCCGCTACATTTGGCGAAATCATCTCCATGCAGCAAATAGCCTATATGCTAGAATGGATGTATGATGTTGATGCTCTGAAAAAACAGATCAAGGAATCAAGACACGTCTTTATACTGGCTGTAGAAAACGGCGAATACTTTGGTTATGCCTCATACGAAACGAACTATAAGAATCAGCCAAAGACGAAAATTCATAAAATATACATCCTGCCCAAAAGCCAGGGAAAGGGTGTTGGCAGAATGCTGATGGATACCGTTGCTGCTGCTGCACGAGCACAAAATAATTATACCCTTACCCTCAATGTTAACCGCCAGAATAATGCTGTTGATTTTTACAAACGCATCGGCTTTGAAATTACTGGACATGAAAACATTGATATAGGAGAAGGTTTTTTAATGGAAGACTATATCCTCGATAAAAAACTCTGAGCAGCATCAAGCATACTACATGTCTTTCAATTGTTTTTGCAGGGCTTTAAAGAGCTGACTGTTGCCATCTTGTTTATAGGCAGAAAGTTTGTTTGCAAATTTATCGAGGTCGTATAAAAATGCTTTCATAGAATCGGCTTGAAGTTCATCAAAGTGTCTGCCATACCCAAGTTTCTCTATATAGGCTGCATTCATAAATTGCTCGAACTGATTTTTTAGCGGGAAAGAGTAAACCGGTTTCTTAAGGTATACGGCCTCGGATATAAAAGAGAAGCCTCCGTTTGCTATAACCGCTTTGGCGCTGGCCAGGTCGTTTACGAAACCTTGCTCGCTAAAGGTTTTAAAAATTACGTTCTTGTCCTTCTCATCTTTGTTAAAACCGTATACGTAGAATTTCAGATTCGGGATTTGATGTAACACCTGCTTGATCCCTGACAAAGAACTCGAAGTCTGGTATACCAGTATATGCCCTGCATTGCTAACCTCCGCCTTCAGAATGGCATCACGAACAATGGGTGGAACAATGCTGGTGTCCTTCTTACGGATATCAGCGGGAAAAAAGCTGGATATATAGTAATGTTTTGCTCCAGGTACTTTTGCTTTTACAATAGTTTTTGCAAGCCTGTAATTATTCGTCTCCTCTTTGGGGATATCGATGTCCAGTATACATCGCTCCATCACTTGCATATTATCTATACTGATGAGTGGAATGCGATGTTGTTTGGCAAAGAAATGTGTAAACGATTCAAAGTCGCTGATAATTACATCAGGCTTAAAACTTTTATCGATCATCAAATACTTTGAAAAATTATGCAAGAGGTTAGCAGGTGCTGATTTGAGATTCAACAAAAATGTACCCAGCGTTGAAACCTGTGCATTCTTATATGCAAAATGAAGTCCTTTGATTTCATGCACCCTGCCTGGAAAAGATTTTGACAAGAATTGATATGCCCGTGAACTGGACACCACCTGAACGTTGTGTTCTTTCAATAGAAAATCAATAATTACTTTGCTTCGGGTAGCATGTCCCATGCCTTCACCGGGTACTCCGTACAGGATATTCATTTTACGCTATATATTTTATCATCCTCTCTCCGCATGTCGCTGATGCGTTAAGAGTGCTTGTGTTACCGAGAAATAGAGAAGCGTGTGAGAAACTAAAATACCCAAGGCACCGCCTATGCTTACATCCAGCGCTGAATGTGCACCGATAGCCACCCGTGATACTGCTACCAAAACAGCCCACGTCATCGGAAGAATATAGAGCCATCGTAAGTTACGATTTGCCATGTAGTAAATACTGAAAGCTAGTATACTGCCGAGAAGAAACGCATTAAAAGAATGCCCGGATGGAAATGAATACCCGGCTTCTTCTATCCAATGACTAAGTACACGGGCATCTGTATCTCTAAATGATATCGTATCACCATCGATCAGCCCTTGAAAGAATTTTCTTCTTTCAGTAACTGGCAATGTATATAGTGAATCTAATCTGGCCAATGATTTTGTCTGCCGGATGATATAGGTATGGCTCGGTCTGGCCACTTGCAATGTCGACTTAATGAGGTGCTCATTCAAAAAAGCAAAGGTAGAAAGCACTATACTGAAGACGATAAATGTTTTAAAGAAAGTCTTCGCTTTTGCTTTTAAAGATTGTGCGTAAATAGCAAACACAAAACTTGTGATCAGGATTATTACCGGTGTACCAATCCTTCCTGCCGACTCTGTTGCCCAATAAGCAACCGAGCACCATATACTATCTTTTGAACATGCTGTAAATTCAGGATAAAAAAGCCAGACCGTGCATAGTAAGACTATATACATCGGTAGCGATACTTTCAAAAGAGGTCTTATGCTATTCTTCAACCAGTAGTATTATTGCGAATTTTCTTCGAAGGTAAATATTTGTTCGATCACTTTGCGACAAGTGCGCTTTCTCTTACAATTTTTAAAATTTGAATGTTGATTGGAAGATAAAGATATTATTCAAGGATGAGTATGAAAGATCGCAAAAGTCAGAACACTGCGTTTAATACGAAATCAACGGCAGTGCAAGCCCACCGAACCCACAAATAAAAATCTCCCGCAGATAGAGATGAATCTAAACCTGTGGGAGATTGTAGTGACAATATATTTAGTATTACTTCTTAAGAACCTTCACATTACGAAGTCCCGTGCTGGATTCGATTCTAATCAAATACAAACCCGCTGGATGTGCACTGAAGTCATATTGACCGGTAAAGTAACTTCCGTGATCTACCAGCTTTATCAAGCCAATTTGATCGCCTACATTATTCACGATGGGCAGTTCAGAAGCGGAGCTTTGTTCAATCGGCAACTTCATGTTAAATATACCTTCTACAGGGTTGGGGAATGAAGAGATCCGATCCGGAAATTGTTCAGCGCCTAGTGTATACGTTGCTGTCAATACGCAGTTTCCTGCTGTTACTTCTAACCGGTAAACTCCTTTTCCTTTTGCTTTCAATACAGAAGTTGTATCAGCGAGCAGATTGTCGTCCTGGTACCAATGATTACCCGCTGCATAGTTTGACTGAAGCGTTCTTGCATCCAATGGCACGATCACTGCGCTTTCATATTTGGTGATGGATGCCGTCTGTGTTAACGCTGTTGTAGTATTACAGCTATTCACAGCGTTGATCTGTACTATATTTTCACCTTCCACCAAAGATGATGAAGGGATCGTGAATTCAATAAAAGCATTTCCACCGGCAAGAGTGTCGCCAACTACTTCGTTCTTCACAGAGGCAAAATACATTACGTTAGCTTCTGTATTATATACTTTAACCTTACCAGTTCCTGATTCACAAACTTTAAGATTGGTGTCTACTGCAAGGTCCAGAGCATTCGCTTTTTCATTCAGGGTGATTACAAAACGATCAGATGCTTTTGACGCTGCAACATCGCTCACGGTAAATGTATAGGTAGGTGTAGCGGTAACGTTCGTAGTGGTGTTCGTATACTTATCTGTAAAAAGTAAAGTATATCCTGTTAGAAGGCCTGCACTTTCAAATGTGAATTTATAGCTACCCTTTGTAAAATCTTTCATGTCGATGCGCACCTGAGATCCGCATGCTAAATTATCGACAGCGTTTATAGCCATCCGTACATTGTCTGATGAAAGTGTTGACAGATCGAATAGAGAATTATCCATCTTCGGACCATCATAATTATCAAGCGTTGCCTTTGCTGCAGAATTCACTTTAACAAAAGCTTTATCTTCTAAAGTACCATTACTAACAGTAATAGTTAACCTATCCAATACTGGGCTTGCTTTTCTATAAAAGCTATAGGAAGAACCTTGTGGCGCTTTAACATCTTCACTAAAGGTAAGAGAAGGTGAAGCTCCTGTAGCGCGCACCCAAAATGCCTGACCAAGTGCAATAAAATCATCTCCACTAAAATCTGTATTATCATAGTAGCGATATACAAGGCTTCCGCTGCTATTATCTGATATAGCCATAACAGAACTTATATTGCTGGTTGCCCAGGCAGAAGACTCCCAATCCAATGCTGATGGATATGGATTGCCCACCAGGTTATATCCATAAAGAGCAGAGTTGCTCCCGGTTGTAGTAAAGGTTAGACTAGGCGTGCTGGATGAGTTTAAAGTTATAGTACCTTGGTTTATCGAGCCTCTAACGTCAATTATAGTTGGACTTGAACAATTACGAACAAAAGCTGAATAACCTCTTGCTGGAGTTAACACAGCGGATGAGTTTGTTGTTGGATAAGCGACATAAGTTTGTGTCGCTTCATTGAAATAAAACATAGTAGCTGCAGTACCTAAGGCATAACCGCATACGGTATTAGTACCTGTAGATGGATCTGTTTTTGAAGTGCCCGTAAATTTTCCCGTGATAGAAAAATCATCTTGCCAGTTCGCAACTGTAGCGGCTTGGACCGGAGAAGATATATAGCGGTACATTCTAAAGCCTTCGCCACTCATGTACCGTTGCACGGTTACATTACCTTGAAAAGTTGCTCCCGATGGAATTGCTGCAATGGAAGCATCTGCTGCTAGATCATCTCCTGTGGATAGGAGCGTGAGTGTACCTGCGTCGCTAGAACCATCGGCATCAAAAATATCTGTTGAACTATTCAATGTTAAAGAACCGGTAAGATTAACAGTGCCGTCCAGATTCACGCCTGCAGGATTATCAATGCTAATGTTACCGACATTTATAATACCGGTTATCGATTGGGCAGTGGTTAGATTACTGAAGACTAACGTCGCTGTACTAGCATCAAAGCTACCATTATTGGATAGGTTCCCTCCAATTTTTAAATCCGTTGAACCTAAATAAACAGTAGACGTTCCTGTTGAAGTTATAGTCAACGTACCAGCAACAGAAACAAGAAGACCGTCTAAGTTCACATCTTGCGCAAGTGCAGGTGTGTTCCATGTAAAATTCCCAAAGTCTGAATCTAGCCTTACTGGCGCGGCGGTATTAGTTGTATAGCTTGAAATCAAGCAGGTTGAGTTGCTATTCCAAGTTGCTGAGGGAATAGTACCTGCGGTTGTAGTATAAAGGTGTTCGTATATTGAGCCACCTGCAAATACTAACCTTGCGGTTGTAGAGGTAGTTGTCCCTGAGTTTTTGAACGTTCCGTTAATGGTTGCAATGGAATTTGTAGCGTTAACGGTAAATATGTTGGTATTTGTTAGAGTACCATTTACAGTTAGCCTCGTGTTACTTGCTAATATGCTTATAGTTCCAGCATTGGTGAACGAACCGGCAATTACCAAGTTGGTAAGGTTTGAAGCTGATGAACCTGCCGCAAATGCTAAAGTGCCATTGTTTGTTACAGATCCGGTTGATGACACTGTAAAATCAGCAGTTGTTCCTGTTGCAGAATTACTGATTGTTAGTTGGGCATTGGAGCCAATTATTAGATTACCATTTAAGGTGAGAGTTGGTGAAGTTATCGTTTTACCAGTCAAAATAGTTATTGTAGTTCCTGCAGCACCGGAAGGAATACTTGATGCTGCCACCCAGGAAGTACCATTGTAAGTTTGCCAATTTGAAAGTGTAGACCAAGAGCCTGACCCTGTTCCAGTCGTCTGATAATCCCCCGCTGTTTGCGAATAACCACTTAAAGACATCAAAGTGGCTAATCCAATAACTACAATCCTTTTCATAATCCGCAAATATATATTATAAGCGTTCATACACGCAATTTGCGGAAAGTAACTAGTTGTCTACGAAGACTTTCGTTGTGTAATATAATTCCCCGATTTTAAGTCTTAAAAAGTAAATTCCACTACTTGTATTTTCGGCATTGACTTCATACGTCTGGTTAAGCACATCCTGCAGTTGTTGCGCAACAACTTGCCTCCCCATCACATCTACAAGTTCGTATTGCACAGGCTGGCGCTCTGTAAGATTAAAGGTAATATAGAAGTCGCTGGGAGTAATCGGATCGCTGTCGTATACGACAAAAGGGCTGCTCACAGAATTTGGATTTTTATCATCCGATGTAAAAAATTCAATGTTATCCAGGTATATATTATTTCCGTTGTCGTTGGAAAAAACAAAGGCGAGACGAACATCACTCTTGCCAGCAAAGGCTGTGAGGTTTACGTAATTGCGCTGCCAGTCTTCTTTTGATGTAGGTATAGATGTTACAGCGCTCTCATCGATAGATAAAGATGTGCCCGTCTCGTCAAACAAAACTTTATCGTAGGTTACGCCACAATCTGATGAAGCGAGCACTTGCAGATTATCCAGGCTATTTCTATTTCCATCGGTGCTCAGGTACCGATACGACAAATCAAAAAACATACTCGCTGTAGTAGCACTAGAAAAATCAAGCACCGGACTTACAAGCCATGCTTCATCGCCTTCAACTTCATTCGTGGCAGCATTGAAATATAGCGACTGATTATAATTTGTAGTGATCTTCTCCCAGTTCATTCCACTGGATGGATTCACCATGGTCCATTGATTTTCAAATGAATTGCTGTCAAAGTTTTCGCGAAGCGGAATCACATCTGATGATGTATTTACTACAACCGTTCTGACTTTCGTGTTATCTGCAGGGTACTTATCTGAAAATCCATTGAGATCAGAAATCACCACCTCCAATGTATTCTCATCAGCAGCGAGCGTGATGGATGGCAAGTTTAATTCAATTTCCGTACCCGGTATAAATCCCGCTATATCTTTAAATGAAGAACTCTTGGCTGTACCGTTGTTCAATGTATAGGTTGCTTTCAAGCTGGTGATGGTTACCGTGCCGTTATTTTTAATGATCACCGTAGGTATCGCAGTCTCTTCGCACCGAACGGATGAAGGCTCAACAATACTAACAATAGCTATATCTCTCACTGCGTTTGGATCAGGTTCTGTCAGTCCAGGAGAATCAGGAAGTGTTACTCTGCGCGGACTATTTTCCATTACCGTTATCATGCGACCAACTTGTTCCTGCGTAAAAAGATTCATGCACGCATCATCCGAATAGTCCATATAATTCTGGAACATCGTATTCACACTGCAGGAAGATATAGGCCCCTCAGAACATTCACTCGAAGTATAGTCGCCCTGATCAGGAGTATCCGAAACATAATCACCGCTTCCACCACAGGCCCCATCGTCATCTCCCCAGATATGACGGAGTCCCAAAAAGTGACCAACCTCATGTGTTGCTGTTCGACCTTTATCAAATTCAGAATTAAGAGCGAAATCGCCATCATCGCTGCTTCCAAATACAGCATAGTCAATTACCACACCGTCGGTAAGCCTTTCATCTTCTGCATCTTCAAGTCCCGCCAGATTTGATACCGGAAATTGCGCATAGCCCAATAGGCTTGATGAGAGATTCGTTACCCAGATGTTCAAATAATTTTCGGCAGGCCAGTAACTCGTTGCCTTCAAGGCAGCATCATCATTTGTTGACCATGAGCTTTTCGCGCCTTTTACTCTTACTATACCGGTTGTCTCATCACCACTGGGCGATTGCTTTGCCAATACAAATTCTATATTTATACTTCCTGCGACAGATTGAAATGCCGCCGGTGTATTAGAAGCATCGGCGTTGAGCCGGTTGAAATCATTGTTCAATACTTTGATCTGTGAAATGATTTGCTCATCGGGAATGTTTGTGCCTACGCCTACGGCCTCTCCCCTATGAATGACATGTACTACAACGGGTATCAGAAATTTTTCGGATGCATTGGTGCGGCCTGCAGCATTAACTTTTCGTTTGTCCATCCATTGTTCGAACTGAACATCACTTTCGAGGATTGACTTTTTATTCCGCAGGTTTTGCATTACCTCTACCACTCCACATCGATCTTGTGCCTGGCCCTTCACAAAACTGCCTGCAAGCAGGCATACCACCATCACCACATGGCCAGGAATACAACGTATTTTCATAATAGCTTTTACAATTGAAATAGAAAGGGAGGTTTTGTCAACATAGATGTAGGCTCATCATTATGCTTGCCATTTTTGTGTTCTGCATAATTATGATCCCACAGCTTCTTCCATCTTCTTCGCTGGTTAGGATGAAATGTATCCCAGATCTTCTGACTCCGCTGCACTAAATATTGTGCGGCTCTTAATTGCACTGTCGCACGGTCTTGCGGAAAATCCTGAAACGCGCGTTTGAGGTTTTCATAATACTCAATATTGACACGCTGTATATATTTACACTGCGCATCTTTTAACTTCAACTGCTCCTTCCAGAACAGCGGATCATACAATACAATATCTTTCAAATCCTGAGCCTGCTGTCCATGAGCAGCGAAACTCACAACACAACATACCAACAGTGTAGTTATATACTTCAATGGTTGATTGTTATTTTTTATTCTCATAAAATCCTTGATACTAAAATAAATTAATCTTCAAATGAAAACTTCTTCCTATTCAAAATGTGTAGCTCACCGGGCCAATACTGTCGACCAAAAAGAAAAAAACTTTATTGGACGGACTCATCATCGTAAGAAATGCACCCATCCTTTTATCTTGCGGTTCTCGCTAATGGACTCATAACGTAAAACTCCACATCCGCAGTATAATTCTAAACACCCGTAGGTAAGTCATTCCCACCATTATCCCTTCCATTCCAGAATATTCATGGAATTCTCATTATCGGAACAATACTCATATACGGATCTTATATACCCGTTATATTCATTTCGTATTGTACGCTGAAAAACTTCATTGCAACCGTCTGCATTGGAGTAAATACATTTGGCAATTCACGATATGGACAATTATCATTACTCACAGCTTCACCCGAAGGGCCTTCTGCTCCTTCTGCATCGATCGCTGAAACGCGGTAACAACTAGCGTACAAAGAAAGTGCTGTTCCGTAAAGGTAGTATATATCTGAGGTGTTAGCAACAATTTATATTCTTCACCGGAAGATACAACAGCATAAACGCTATAGCCACACTATAGCGATAGACCAGGTTATACTACTGTCCTACACTACATTTTCACTAAGGCACCATCACGCATGACAATTTCGATCTGCTTCACCCCTGCTTTTGCGGCAGGTAATAAAGAAGATGCTACCGCAACACATTAACTGGTATATATTTCTGTCGCCAGTAAATTATTTACCTGCTTACATTGAATAATAAAAAGCCATGATAAAATTCAGCAACAAACACACCTCAATCCCCAGGGCTGGCATCAGAAGCAATAGAATAATTATACAGATAATTCTGCTCGATGTTCTCTTCGCAGACGTCCGGTTATTATCCCGTTTCATCTACTTTTGTTTCACATTCGGTGTAGCCTTCATAATGTTGTATACGAAATATACTATGAAGCAAATTATACTATTGGCAATATCGGCTATTACATACTTCGGCACGCATGCACAGGAAGTATCTGACAGACGAAAATGGAATGATCTTCTATTGATAGAAAGCACGCAGCGATTCCCATATGTAGGCAAGCTCGACCTTGGACAAAATTATCCTAACCCGCTATCAAAATCTGAATCAACTATAATCCGTTACCAGGCCACGGACGTTTCCAATGCGTCCATTATCGTTTACAACGATGTGAATAAAGAACAGGTACTTGTATTGAATAACCTGAAAGAAAATATAGGGCAAGTTGAGATCAATGGTGATCAGCTGCCGGAAGGAACCTATATATACGCTTTACTGGTAAATGGAAGAATGGTGGAGAAGAAGAAAATGATTATTGTTGACTGATTGGTTTTCTTCCTTCTTTAAATTGTATAGGCATGAAGGTATATTTCCATTGCCTGCAGTGAGACTGAACCACCAAACTATACATATTCATTTTACGGATGAGGTTTTTTCACCTGAAGCTCAATCACAACGTGATCGGTTACGGCTAAAAATTCCCCACATCTTAATGCTCTCGCTCACAAAAAAGATTATAGGAAGAATGTACAATATCCTGCTATACCCGTGAGCTGAAAAACAGTATTGGAAATTTGGTCCAATCAATACAACGCCCGCACAAAACATATTGTCGTTGACAGAATGTTTTCACTCATTCATACTTTACAAAACAACGCAGTTCATTCACTTGGGAGTGTCTTAACAAATTGAGATCCGGAAGTCGTTAGGCTTGAGAAAATTTAGTTTGTCGTTTTTTATTACATCACCTTACGGGATTTGGCATTCCTGAGGGTGATATTCTGAAACGATTCTATATTTACGTTCGAAAATAACACTGGTATAGTTATTGACTAACGACTCATATTAACTCTAATCACACATGAAAAAACAAATTATCCTTTTATTAAGCCTGGTGCTGCTCTGCAAAATTGGAACAGCGCAGATCTCGTTGGATAAACTGAAGAAAGCCGTAAAAGGAGAATCCGCATTGAGCACCGAAGAAGTAGCAGAAGGATTGAAGGAAGCGTTAACCAAAGGGGCATCAAAAGGATCGGACCTGGTTTCAAAAGCCGATGGATATTTCAAAAACGCAGAGATAAAAATTCCTTTTCCTCCTGAAGTTCAAAAAGTTGAAACGAAACTTCGTCAGATGGGAATGGGCGCAGAGGTCGACAAATTTGTATTGGCGTTAAACCGCGGTGCTGAAGATGCAGCGAAGGAAGCTAAACCTATTTTCGTTTCAGCGATCAAACAAATGACTATCCAGGATGCATGGTCAATTTTAAAAGGTGAAGATGATGCTGCTACTCAATATTTAAAGCGCACAACTACATCTAACTTGACTGAAAAATTCAAACCTGTTATACAGGCGTCATTGGAAAAGACAAACGCTACGAAATACTATAAAGATCTTGTTACCCGGTATAACAAAATTCCATTGGTTCAAAAAGTGAATCCGAATCTCGATGATTATGCTACTGAAAAAGCAATCAGCGGTTTATTTGTAATGGTGGCAAAAGAAGAAAAAAGTATTCGTGATGATCCCGGATCCCGAACAACCGAGCTCTTGAAGAAAGTATTCTCTGCACAATAAGTATTTGTAAGATATACTAAAATTGAAGAAGGCTATGATGAAAAGTCACAGCCTTCTTTTTTTATATAGTATAGATGCTGTTTCTTGTATAATCAGGTCAATTTAAAATCAACCATACAACTATACATTACTCCGCCAGACTAAACCGTACCTGCACACCCGCATTGGTTGTGGCCCTGCGATATGAGCTTGATACGAGTGGCTCATTAATGGAGCGGGTAAAATAAAATTGAAGGTTTAGTTTCTTGTTAACCACGTAGCTTACTGTTGGTCGGATTTGAATACTGATCGCGCCACTCGTCAATGTATTAACATCATCTATTTTACGCTGGATCGTGCGTGTATCGCTCACCGTTGTATTTAACCGAAACGTGAGATCGTTCTTTAATACAACGGTACGGCCCTGCGATTTAAAAGGTAGCTTCATGTTGTTGCGGGTGAACCCTATTTCAAACGCTATATCTTTCGTTGATATTTCAGTTACCTGCGCATTGGAAACCGTAAGCGTCAAATCGCGCCTCGTCTTGTATTGAAGGCTTGCCGTAACTTTACTCTTCGTGCGGGCACTGATACCCACGAGCGGAGAAAACTGCTCCGACAGAATTACCTGGCTGATTACGTATACCGGCACTGGCGAGCCGTCTACGGTTTTGCTATAGTAAGACGTATTATAGTCTTCAATCGATCGGTCAATTCGCAATTCTTCCACGTTGGTATACTCGAGCGAATTGGAATACGCGGATACTGCATACGTTGATTGATACGCATGCGAGACTGTGAAATTCTGAAATATATTCTTCAGCGCTTTGATATTACCAAGGCCGGAATAATCTACACGCCAATTCGGTTTAGGCATTTTTGGAAAAGGCGTAAGCGAAATAGTTCCGGCATTGCTACCGGTATAGGCGGCTATAAATGCCGGAATTAAAATATCCTGCGAAGCTGTATCATATTCGTTGCCACTGATCTTCATGAAACGATTTTGCATCACGATCAGGTTCTCTTCAAACTTCCTGAATACATCTGAATCTATATCTCCATTCGTTTTATCAAACGCTGTCTTTATACTGATGGTAGATATAGCATAGCTTCCGCTTCTATTGGGACTCAATGAAGCAAAGCCTGATGCATCGGTAGCCTGGTCAGGGTCGTAACGAAAGATCTCTTCGTAAGAAGTTATATTTTCTTTCTTCGCATTCAACGTGATCTTCAGCGTTGGCGATGGTTCCAGGTTTGCACTCAACGTAATCGTTTCACTTCTGGATTGTGTAAACATAGTCGTGAGACTTGAATTTTTGGTCAGTAAATTATTTCGTGCCGCGGTGAAGCGCATTTCCGGATCCTGACTTCCCAATAGAAAACCCCATCCTGGAGCACTCCAGTCTTCACTCATTCCAAAGTATTTCGGTGTATCATTAAATCCTGGCAAAACAGTTCCTTCTGTCAAGCTATAAGTAGCATTTATCGAGCGCACCGACATCACCAATTTCAAAATCCCTTTTACCAATCCGTTGATTGAAGCAGACGATGCTTTGACTGTATCAATCCTTGTCTGCGTCCGATTATTAACAGATGATTTTGCACTCGGTCTTGCAGGCGTGTTCAGCACTTTCAGAAACTTGATCTTGTTATAGAGTTTTACCATATCGATACGCCCGGCTATATTCTGTGTGCGGCTATTCTGAATTGTATTCTTGAAATCGAGTGAATCAACAAGATCTTGTTCACCGGTCTTTACCAGTGAATCCACTTTATTATAGGTTCCCGCTTTCCATGTATAGTCTGCATGAAAACGATAGTCGGCCGAGAGCCAATCCGTAGCTGGAATTTTATCCAATGGTAAAGTATAATTCAAAGTTACTCCTTGCGTGAAGTTCTTCATTCGGCCAAGCTTCTTCAGGTTGTGCATAACACTATCTTTCTTTTCCTGCGTGTTGATATCTCCCTCCGGCTCATCAATCACGGCATTCGCGAGCGCAGCATATTCAAAAGAAAGGTTCTTCGATAAATTCCACTTGACATTATACTGTCGATTGAATACAAAATACTTTACATACGAAGCATCCGACTCCACAAAGTCGCCACTACTACCCGAGTTCCTATATATAGTTTTCGTGAACGACCGGTTCAAGTCCATCCGCACATTTATATTGGCAGGCATCAGGCTTATATTAAAATCTTTAATAAGCTTGAGCCAGGGCGATGACAAGCCCGCTGAATTTTTAAAGGGCTCTATACCGGTTGTCTTCGGACTGAAATTATATACCACCGAACCCTTATACTGCTTGTTCAGGTTTTGCACGGTAGTAAAATCTTTTTGGATCGCATCGCTATAAGAGTAACTGAACGACAGATTTTCAACGTCCCATATATTAGAGCGTGCATTGGGATTTACTTTTACTTTCCGTACGTTGGTAAAATTCAAACTTCGCCTCACCGTTCGGTCTTGTATAATTTTCAGGTATTCTCGTTTCTCATCTTCTGTATTGAAAGCTTCAAGTGCTGCACTTAATTTTACATCGGGATTTGCAGGATCATAGTTCGGAGTGGCTGTACTATTTTCATAGCTTGCAAAGACTGGAATTTTTATACCCGTATTTCCCGGCAATAGTTTATCCAGATTAGCTGCAGCAGATACGTCATACGATGTTGTCTCATCGCGTGTGCGCTCGGATATTTTCGAACTGATGCTCCCAAATCCATAGGTGGTATGCCTTAGCGCAGCATTTATAGTAGCGAAATCTGCAAGCTTTATATTGGCTGAAGATGTTACCGCCCAACCAGCAGTACGATCAAAATCAGTTACTCGCAATTCATTCGCCCACAGGCAAACGGAGTATGATCGCTTGTCGCTTGTTCGCGGATTACGAACACCAATCATCACAGCGAGCACACTGCTGAGATCAGGGCGCCCGAGTATACGAAGTAAATGTCTGCCCACTTCTTTTGGTCCGGCCAGCGGATAGCGGTCGGTTAATGAGAAGTTGGACTTATCGCGTGCAGTCTTTAAGGTATATAATTCGTTTAGCGCAAGATCGATCTCGTTTTCTTCAGGCCACACACCGCGTTCAGTTTCGTTACTCGCATCGGAAACTTTTAAAGGAATCTGAATCTCGTAGTAATTATCTGTAAAGTCTGTACCCAGACGAATGAACGCATACAGATCATCGTTACCGGCTTCGCTGTTTGCATGGAAGAACATTTTAACACGCCCATAATTAAAAAGATCGACAGAAAGATTTTTGTATATAGCCCGCGAGGTGCCATCGGCCAGATCATCGATGCATACCTGTACAGATTGTTCATTCAGCAAACGTGATACGGAAGAGGTGTTATCACGATCGCGCACTACACCCGGTGGAATTATATATCCTGATTTATTCGCTGCTATATCTTTAACGGAATTCTCCTCCAGGTTAACTACCGATACCGTGAAGTTATCCAGGTTCGGTTCTGTGATCTCACCGAACCCGGAATCGTTCAGGTCATCTGTAGTATATCTCCGCCAATAACTTCCCACCATACGGAAATTAGCAAGACGCAATACCACGGGCTCCTTAAACTCGGTGAGCAACATGCGAACGTACTTAATCGACTTAAAGTCTTCAATGTTGCCAAACTTTGATTCATACTCGCGAATCGGAATTCTGAATAAATACCACGTTACGGATTCTTCAAGTTCATTTGTATTCGTGGTAGTGATCTTGTCCACTATATATTCATTATCCACGGCGAGTTTGCCGGGCTTAAGATCAATATCATACTGGTAATACTCTTCCGTTTCATTCAGCGTATTGTCGGCATTTATATCTTCGTTGTCTGGCGTGAGGTAGCTGGAGTATGATATCGCTGAGCTTGACGCAATGGGCGAGTTGCCATCCTGTCCATTGTAATCTTTATAGCGCTGCAGGATCTTTGCATTGGCAGCATCGTATTTACTATCGAGGAAATATGTAAAGTTATCGCCCGAAGGATCGCTCTGCACTTTCTCACGCGCGGCTGCATTTACAGTATTCAGATAACTGCTGAAATATTCTGGCTCTTTTTCATTGGGCAATCCATCGAAACCAACGTCCTGGTTACTACGGGCAGAGGTTGATGTATTATCAAAACTACTGGTAAGATATTGTTCGGTGGTAACGTATCCCCAACTGTTGGCAGCAACTTCTCCTGCCAGGTTACCATCGCCAGGCAAGCCATTCTCAAAGGCATGGCGCGAATCGCGCATCACATCTTCTGATATATTTCCAAGTTGGAAAATAAGTTTTCCTCCGGTTGTATTTACTTTATTAAAAATTCCATCGAGTACTTTTCCCGTACCGCTTGAAAGGTTAATAAACGGATCCATCATCCAGAATTCTATATACTCTATATTTGCCTTATCAAAATCGGTTTCGGATGTAACTGCTTTCGTAATCGCTCCCCAGGTATCTTGTGGTGCTGGGAGAAGTCCGTTGTTATCGAGCGAAGGATTATAGTTATAGGGGCCCCTTTCATTCGGAAAATAGGCCACATCAAATACCTGTTCGTAATATATACCTTGCGTGAGTTGCTTGTTCGGAAAAATCTCCTGTGGACCAACACCCCGTACATAATGATTATAGAGATCTTCTTCACTAATGTTATCGGGCTTCAACGAACCGCTACTGCGTTGCAATTGATTATCGATTGTATACCATGCAATTTTTCCGCGCTTATACCCGGCCGTTATATCATCCACTATCCCACCGCTTGGATCAAAACGATAGTCATCAGTTTTCGGTACAGAGGAAAGTTTCCATCCGGCAGGACTCATCAGTGAATACGGGGTTGTCGTATTTTCAAAATCATCTATATACCCTGTACCTTCACCATCAATTACGTTGGATGTGCCGGGAAGAAGCTGGGCAAATTCACCGGTAAAGTTCACCGTTGATTCTTCCTTAGTCTGGATCAACGGCAATGCATCTACCCATTTGGTGAGCATTCTGCTTTTATTGTTGATGTTGAAGTCGATGCCGTATTGAACATTGCGCGCAGGCTCAGTACCTACTGTATTGCGACTTACCGTAGGGCGTTCGTTATAGTATAGCAATGTAGAACCGAAATTGACATCATCGTTTAGTTTGTAATCCATGCGTGTACCCAACAGACTTTTATTCTGAAAAGAAAAAGCATCGGACTGCTCATACTGTACTTCTATATCCTTACCAGAATTCATAATGGATTCATTGAGGATAGTCACTTTACCAAATGTATAGTCTACTACATAGTCTGTTCCTTCGGTAAGCAAAATACCACCGGCATACACCTTTACAGAACCCTGTGCCACGCCAAAACCGGGTATAATAATTTCGCTTGAGGAACTTGCAGTATACTCTCCGGTGATATAGAATTTATTCTTGGAAGCAAATAAAGCAGCGTCCGATTTCGTGGTGCCATATAGTGTATCATAAGCATACTTTGTGATCAGTGCGTTCTCGGTAGGCTCACCATCAAAGGCTTCACGCAGTGCTTCGCTGAACGGTTTCAGGTAAGGAAATATGATAAGACCCAATGTTGAGTTGATCGTAACACCCTCCACAAAATCAAAGTTACCATCGCGTTGCCGGTCACTTAACGTGTTCAGTTTATCAAGACCCATAATTTCCACGAGCTGTCGGGTACGCACTGTGTTACCGGCCTGTAGCTGTGGATTATCTATACCGGAGGCATCATCGCGATAAATCACGCGCAGCTCAAAGCCACTCTGTGAAAGTTGTGTGGCTCCCAGGGTATATATATTCTTCATCATCAAGTCCCAGGTAGGAATCGTTTCACCATCGGAATCATGTATAGCGATCTTCCGCGGACGAAGAAGCTTCAGGAAGACTACTTCCTCATCCTTAAGATTAGAATAGTCTTCCGACAATTCGCCTACCGTATAGGACTTACCATTATAGGTATATTCATATGATACAGCCAGCGCTTCATCACTTTGCAGCTTTGTGCTCAAGGTAAGATAACCAAGCTGTGTATGGAAAGTATATTCTGTAGCAGCCAGTTTTCGCGCACCGGTGATCTTCTCAAAGTCGGTACCGTTGTTATTATCCTCAGCAAAAAAAGTTTCCAGCGTAGTATTAATGTTATCTGCTGCCCGGCTCTGCGCTGTTACAAAATCGAAAAGATTATTGGCTTTGTTGGATGCTGGCATCGCTGTTCCATTGGAAGTAACGGCTGCATTGTAAATTCTTTTACCCTCGCCCAGATCCATAAGTCCTACAACATTGCGAAGTGTTTGTGTATCACTCTTGCGATTCAATACATATACTTCCACGCGGGTTATATTTATACCAGAAATAACCTGCGGTGTGTTGGAGATCCACTTGGTATAATTATCCCGAAAGAAATGCCCGAGGAAAAAATGCCGATTCTCATCGTAGTTGGAAGCTATAATTTCAAACGGTCGGTTCTGCCCGTTGCTGCTGCCATCAACATTTACCGATGAAGCTTTGCCGCGTTGAGTCGAAGCAATTACTGTAGCCTTCAGTTTACCAAATTGCATTTGCGCTTTTACACCAAACAGATTTTGCGAGCCTTGTATCAACGTATTATTCAACGGAAGGCTAACATTACCGATTTCAAGTTTCTGAAGTATATCTTCTTTGAAGCCGGTATATTCAACCTTCATGTTATTCTGGAAGTCGAATGAATTGTTATTATCAAAGTTTGCTGAAACGGAAAGCTTCTCTCCTACTTTTCCGACAACACTCAGGTTGATCTGCTCATCAAATTCAAACCCGCCACTGCGTTGCTGGCGGATTGGAATCGAGGGATTATTAATACGCTGGAATGCAGCACCAAAATCAAGCGTAACATATCCCCGCGGCACCAGTTCTATATAGCTTCCACCGAAGATGCGATCCAGTATAGGACTGATAAAGATCTTGGGATTCAAACTTCGTCCACTCACGGCACTCTCGCCATCTTTTGCTTTGGTTCTGCTCTTCCAGTAATTTTTTAATTGCTCGCGTTCCTGGTATTGTTTGAATTCTTCCAGTGACATGGTCGATACGGGACGATATTGCAACCCGCCTACCTTTTCATATATAGTATAATTGCCGGAGGTATCGATTTGTATATCTACTTTTACCCGGTCGGGATCTTTCAGTAATAATGGTGATGATGTCTCTGGATTTGAGAAGGGGTCACCGTATCGGTCCTCTGCTTTATAGGATGGTTTTGTACCGGGTTGATATGACTGAACAGAATCTCTCTTTTCCGGAGAAGTGTTTTGCGCCCATACCGCTACCGTTGTACTCATGCATAGCGATAGCATCAGCAGTCCATACTCTGCGACACGGAGAAGGCTTAGGGGAAAACACTGTGTCAATATCAATGCTCAGGTCCTGTTATTCAAAGGTGTTTCTATTCAGCCACGTTGGTAAAAAAATACGCAGCTCCGAAAGAACGCTTTATAAGACAGGATCATGTACGATGGCAACGATGTGTAGACCAGCCCTCTGAATTCAGAGATCAAACCTTCCGAAATAAAAAATGGCCATCGCTGGCCATTTTATAGTTACGAGTTCTGAGCAATACACTACGAGCTTTTAACTCGTAGCGCACGACTCATACCTCAAAGTTTTTTAAAATTACTTCCAACCTCCACCGAGTGATTGGTATAGCTCAACACGTGCGCTTAATTGTTGGCGTGTGATGTCTGCTTTATCAAGTTCAGCTTGCAGCGCATTGCTCTGTGCCGTGATTACTTCGAGATAGTTGGCCATGCCACTTCTGAAAAGTAATCGCGCATTCTTCACAGCTTGTTGCAATGTCTCCACGCGTGTTGTTACAACTAGCTGTTGTGTTTTCAGTTTATCCAACCGAATCAACGCATTGGTAACCTCGTGTACTGCACCTGTTACGGACTGTCTGAATTCTATCACGCGTTGCTCACGTTCTGCTTTAGCAATTTCAAGTTGTGTTCGCAGGGTACGCCTCTGAAAGATTGGTTGTGTAAGACTTCCCATCACGGTTCCGAATAAAGATGCCGGTATATTAAACCAGTTGCTCGCTTCGTATGCATTTAGTCCGCCAGTAGCCGTAAGGTTTAGCGCAGGGTACATATTACCTTGCGCTATACCCACGCGTGCATTAGCAGCCACTAAACCTTTCTCGCTTGCGCGTACATCCGGACGATGACTCAACAGGTCGATGGGTACACCGGTTGCAAATATAGAGTCGTTCAGAATCAACGTACTCAGCTCTGTATTCCGGCTAACTGCACCAGGCCAATCGCCTAACAATAAACGAAGTCCGTTTTCCTGTATCGCTATAGCTTGCTCCAACTGCGGAACCAGTAACGCTGCAGTTTGTTGTTGCGCTACCGCTTGCTGCACGGCCAGTTCAGTCACTTCACCAGCGGTTTTCTGCAACTGCATCATCTGCACTATACTATCACTTAGGAGTACATTTCTATTTGCTATCGCGAGCTGTGCATCCATCATTAATAAATTATAGTATGCATTGGAAACCTGCGCCACAAGTTGAGTCTGTATTGCACGACCAGCTTCGAACGTCTGCAGATAATCCGCTAATGCAGCCTGCTTCGATCTTCTTATTTTTCCCCATACATCAATCTCCCACGAAATGGTTGAGCTCAATGTATAATCCTCAATGTGGTTTGTGCCAAGGAAACTGCTCAGGCTTATACCGTTCAAACTATTTCCGGAAGGATTGTTTGTAGAGGCTGATGCCTGTACACTCCATGTGGGAAGCCACGCTGCGCGTGCTTGTTTCGCGCGCGACTCTGCTATAGCAATACGTTTGATTGCGAGTTGCAAATCGAAATTATTGACTACAGCCTTATCAATCAATCGCAATAATGTGGTGTCGGTAAAAAACTCTTTCCACGATTGCGTTGCTATACTGCTGTCGGATGGCTGTACCGTTGTACCAAACTGCTGCGGGGCTTTCAGATCCGGGCGCTTGTAATTTTTACCTACCGAGCAACCCAGCAAAACAACCGCGAACAACACCACGCCTATACTACTATATATAAATCTGTTACTATACATGATTCAACAAATTAACTGTTATTACTATTCGGTAATTTCTTCAGGCTTGGGAGCACCCGTCACTTTTTCCTGCAGGTACTGGAAGATGATATATAGCACAGGGATCACAAAGATACCCAGCAATACACCCGTCAACATTCCACCGGCTGCACCTGTACTGATAGACCGGTTACCCAAAGCAGATGCTCCGTTCGCGCGCATCAGCGGCAACAAGCCCACTATAAATGCAAAGGATGTCATCAGGATTGGGCGCAGACGAAGTTTGGAAGCTTCAATAGCAGAAGCCAACAAATCCATTCCCGCTCTTCGTCTCTGCACCGCATACTCTACGATCAGAATGGCGTTCTTCGCCAACAGACCAATGAGCATGATCAGTCCTACCTGTACATATATATTATTATCGATACCGAATAAGTTTATAAAGAGAAATACTCCAAAGATCCCCAGTGGTATTGAAAGTATAACCGACAATGGAAGTATATAGCTTTCATATTGCGCTGCCAGCAGGAAGTATACAAATATGAGACAGAGTGTAAAGATGAAACCTGCCTGTCCACCGGAAGCGATTTCTTCTTTTGTCATACCGGCCCATTCGTAGCTATAGCCACGCGGCAAATATTGTGCTGCTACTTCTTCAACTGCTTTGATGGCATCCCCCGAGCTATAGCCAGGTTTCGGAACACCGTTGATCGTTACTGCGGTGAATAAGTTATTCCGTGTAACGGTCTCTGGACCATATACCCGTTCTAAGACCACGAGTGTACTGAGCGGTACCATTTCGTCATACGAGTTCTTCACATACATGCCTTTCAGAGAATTCGGATCATCACGGGAAGGAGCTTCCGCCTGCATGATCACTCTATAGAATTTACCGAAGCGGTTGAAGTCAGAAGCAAATGTACTTCCGTAATATACCTGCAGTGTCTGCAATATATCACTTACGGATACACCGAGTTGTTTTGCTTTCTTCTCGTCAACATTCAACATAAACTGCGGGTTGGCAGTATTGAATGTCGTAAATGCATACGCAATCTCCGGACGTTGCATCAACGCTCCGATCAGACCTTGCGTTGTTTCGTTTAACTTTTCGAGTGATCCACCGGTACGATCCTGCAAGATCAATTCAAAGCCGGCCATGTTACTGAAGCCTGGTACAGTAGGCATCGTAAACGTAAATATATCCGCTTCATTTATACTGGAAAGTTTTTGTTGTACCATCCCCATGATTGCATTTATATCTTTAACAGCACCTCGTTCATCATGCGGTTTCATCTTTACAAAACCAACAGCATAGTTAGAGCTGATGGAAGAGGTGATGATGTTCAACCCCGAAACACTTAAGTAGTGATTCGTTGCTTCAAGTTCATGCATCATGTTCTCTACTTTGTTTACCACTTCACGCGTACGTTGCAGTGATGCACCTGGCGGTAATGTTATAGAGTATACAAAGAAGCTCTGATCTTCATTCGGTATAAATCCGGTAGGCGTTGTGCGCAACATCCATACTGTAACACCTGTTACGATAGCAAGTCCACCTATCGTAAGCCACCTGTGCTTTACAAGGAAATGTACACTGCCGAGATACTTTTCAGTCATGGCGCTGAAGCCTGTATTAAAAGATCTGAAAAAGCGTGTGCTCCATTTGTCATTGCTATGTTCATGATCATCGGCATGATCTGATTTCAGGAACAACGCGCAAAGCGCAGGACTCAATGTTAGTGCATTGACAGCGGAAATAACGATCGCGATCGCTAATGTAAATGCGAACTGACGATAGAATACTCCCGCGGGACCTTGCATAAATCCGACGGGTATAAATACAGCAGACATCACCAATGTAATGGAAACAATCGCTCCGGAGATTTCACTCATGGATTGAATCGTAGCTTTCTTGGCACTCATTTTCGTGAGCTGCATTTTCGAGTGTACCGCCTCCACTACCACAATCGCATCATCCACTACTATACCAATGGCAAGTACAAGAGCGAACAGTGTAAGCAGGTTGATGGTAAACCCGAACAACTGCATGAAGAAGAATGTACCGATAATCGCTACAGGTACAGCTATAGCTGGAATAAGTGTAGAACGAAAATCCTGCAAGAAAATAAACACGACTATAAATACGAGTATAAATGCTTCGATCAGCGTTTCGATTACCTGTTCGATGGATTCATCCAGATACTCCTTTGTACTATAGATGTTAAAGCATGATATACCTTGAGGAAAATTACCTTTAGCCTTTTCCATCAGTTCATTGATAGAAGTCTGTATATCGTTGGCGTTGGAACCAGCCGTCTGGAAGATCGCCACACCGATACCGGATTTACCATTTACAGTAGTGTTCTGATTATAGGTATAGGAGCCGAGTTCTACACGCGCTACATCTCTGAGCCGAAGTACAGATCCATCGGCATCAGCCTTCAGTATAATATCCTCGTACTGCTTTCCTTCGTTTAACTTTCCTTTATACTTGATTACATATTCGAATGATTCCTGACTGTTTTCACCAAATCGTCCTGGAGCAGCTTCAACATTTTGTTCGCGTATAGCATCCAATACATCTTGTACTGCTAAACCATACGAAGCCAAACGATCAGGCTTCAGCCAAATGCGCATGGAGTAATCTTTCGATCCGAATACCATCGCCTGGCCTACACCAGGCACACGTTGTATTTCCGGAATGATGTTGATCTTGGCATAGTTCTGCAAAAATGTTTCGTCATACATTTTTTCATCGCTCACCAGGTTCGTCACCATGATCATACTGTTCTGTTGCTTCTGTGTAGATATACCCGCCTGCACAACTTCGGATGGCAATAAGCTGGTAGCTTTCGACACACGGTTCTGCACGTTCACAGCAGCAAGGTCAGGATCCGTACCGAGTTTGAAATATACTGTCAGGATCATAGACCCATCGTTGTTGGAGGTTGACGTCATATAGGTCATGTTCTCCACACCATTCACAGCTTCCTCTATCGGGGTGGCTACTGAACGGGCAACGACTTCAGCGTTCGCGCCAGGATATACTGCCTGCACCTGTATACTCGGTGGTGCTATATCCGGGAATTGTGTTACCGGGAGGTTCATTAATGAAAGCGTCCCCAGCAGCACAAGAATGATCGACACAACGGTGGCCAGTACCGGCCGTTCTATAAATACTTTTAACATAAGACAGAGTTTTAGTGACCGGATGATCAGTCACCCGGCTTTATTATATAATTTACTTGAGGCCTTCTTTAAAAGGTGGAATTAAAGCGGCTTCGCTTTCAGTAAGCTGTCAAGCGATAATGGCTGTGGATCAATAACAGCTCCATCGCGCAAGCGGCTCAACCCGGTATAGACAATTTTCTCGCCTGTCTTCAAACCGTTCTTTACAAAGTAATAGTTGCTGGTTTGTCCTTCGACAACAATGGGCCTGCTCACTACTTTATTGCTATCCCCTACTACGAATACAAGTACTTTGTCCTGTAGCTCGAACGTTGCGTCCTGTGGTATAACTACAGCTTCGTTGTGTACAGTAGGTATACGAACACGTCCTGTATTGCCGGAGCGTAACAGTCCTTTGTTATTTGGGAATACGGCTCTGAAACTTATAGCGCCTGTAGTTTTATCAAACTGACCTTCTACGGTTTCAACTTTTCCTTTTTCAGAGTAGAAACTATCGTCTGCCAACGTAAGCTCTACTGGCGGAAGGTTCTTGATCTTCTCTTCCAGTGTATTGCCTGGTATACGTTCTTTGAACTGAAGGAAATCAATTTCGCTCATAGAGAAGTATGCATATACTTCATTTACATCCGACAATACAGTTAATGGTTGCGCTTCGCCTCTGCCTACCAAACTACCAATCTTATGCGGAATGCGTCCTATATATCCGCTTACCGGAGCTTTCACCAATGTATATCCGAGACTGATCTGTGCATTTCCTGCCTGCGCTTTGGCTTGTGCTACATTTGCCTTTGCCGATTGCAAGCTTGCTTCCGCAGATTTCAGCTGTATATCCGATACTACATTATTCTTTACCAGTGGTGTAAGGCGATCAACTTCCAATTGTGCTTTTTCTAGATTTGCCTGCGAAGCAAGCAAGGCTGCACTGGCGTTGGAGTTTTGCTCGCGGTAGGGCTGATCATTAATGCGAAACAACGGTTGGCCTACGCGCACGTAAGCACCTTCGTCTACATAAATATGTTCAAGGTATCCATCTACCTGCGGGCGGATCTCAACATTTACTTTACCTTCTACCGTAGCCGGGAATTCGCGATAGGTTGTTGCTGCAAGATTGCTTACTGAAATTACAGGAAGTGAAGGCAGCGGTGGTTGCATGCCACCACCCGCGTTGCCGGATGATGTTGTGCAGCTATTCAATATAATTAAGAGACCGATGCTTCCGAGCACCGTCACTGTTTTTGTTACATAATTGTGACTTGACCTTTTCATATACATCTCATATTAAAAATTAAAAAATCATCTTCGAGTGAAGGAAGGTTTAGCTAACCCTCGTTCGCTTTTTCTAAAAAACATTCATGATTGAAATCTGTATTTAAGTTTTCTTCTGCAGCACCAGAAGAAAGTCTTTCACGAAGAAGTAGTGACAAAAGTTTTACTTTTATCACTATATATGTTCATTCTGAACGTGAACGGTAAAACAAAGTTAGCCTTTGAAGTCCCTTTTTAATTTACCTTATCAAGGTATTAATTGTACTTTTCGCGGATCGTGCGCTGAAAGAGTGATGGTGTATGACCGGTATGTTTTTTAAAGAACCTGTTAAAATAGGAGTCATCTTCAAAACTCAGATAGCCTGCTATCTCTTTTAAACTAAGGTCGCCCCAGAATAATAAACGCTTCGCTTCCATGATGCGTTTTTCATCAATAACCTGTTTCGCTGTTTTTCCAACGGTTGTTTTGATTACATCGTTGAGATGACCAGGGGTAATATATAGCATGTCGGCATATTGTGATACCTGTGTCTTATCACGGAAGTTTGTGTCAACATGCATCTTGAATTGTTGCACGAGTTTATTTTGAGAAGCATCCATGTGCAGTATCGGCAGTGATATCTTACGCATACGTGCGCTGCAAACTATAAATGCATTCAGCAAACTACGAATGACGATTTCACTCTTGGGTTTGTTACCTTGAAATTCTTCGAGCATCAGGTTTGCATATACTTCGAGTTCATGCACGGCAGCTTCGTCCATGTTCATGACAACGTGCCCAAACATACACTCCCAGCAAATTATCCAGCCCCGCATTTCGTGAATCAAAAAATCACGGCTGAATGATATACAAATCATCTCTGCATTTTCGGCATACTCGTATTGATGGATCTGATCAGCTCCTACCGATATAAGTGCAGGCGCTTCTATTACATGGCGTTCAAAATCAATATACTTGGTAACACTGCCTTGAAGTAAAAGTGAAATGTTATAGCCTTCCTGGCGATGAGGTACTTGGAGGTGACCCAATACTTCAAAGGGATCCATGCGGATGATTGCAAAGTCACTTGCTCCGACACATGCGCGGAGATTATAAATAGGAATGATGGTATCTGTAAAGTTTGCTTGCATAGGCTTTGGATTTAAACTCCTCCCTTCTTCCCACTGTGTACAGATAATTGAAAATCGCCCGGAAAAAGTTCATTCGTAACTCAAAAATAATATTCTAGGGTATATCTGCTGACTTCACGCACACGATGACTGAGGGTTCGAATCATGTTTCTGAAAGTAAAAACACGCATTTCGATCAGTACGCTTGTACGCGAAGTCAACAGAAAAAATTTTCCAGGATATAGACGGAGAACGCTATTTTTAATTTACACTTCTAAAAATTATAGGTCATTGAAACGCTCCATCGGTCTTTGGTGGTGATGTCTGCAATATCATCACTGTTATAGTGTTGATGTAGAGGATGTTTATAGTTGACACCAAGTGTAAAATTTTTAAAGTAAGTTTCCAATCCAGCCGAAGCAAGCAGCGCGGAACCACCCGTATTGGTTTGTATCGCTCTTCCATCTTTGTGAGATGCCGCCTGCTCATAATATATACCAGCATTGGGCAGAAATGATATCGCCTTTACATTCTGCCAATAGAACAATTGTGAGGAAGCATGAAACTGATTTCCAAACAGATAATCATTTGAGTTACGCGTGTTGATTTTATACCCGGTCTCTGTATTCAGACCTATTTTCTGATAACGCACGGTATACACGGCGGAGACCAGGAAATCTATACTACCGGTTCCCATCTGAAAATTAGGATTCACAAGTTTACCTTTATCCTGCAATTCAAATTTACCGGTTGGAAGTTTCAAGCCTCCGCCTGCCATCAAGGTATGCTTGAATTTTTTAGTCTTGTCGTCACCTGTATTGAAGAGTAAACAATTGGCAACCACAGTAATATCGCTCAGCCCCTGACTTGTAACATTCTGCTCCGACCCGCGCATTGTATTATAGGCATACGGCACGAAAGCAAACACCTGGAATTTCTTGCTCACATAAAATCTTCCCCACAACTCTACGGAGCTATAGGTATCATGCGAATACTCCGGCTTGGTATATTCGCTTTCGTGATTCATATAGGCATAGAACTTCGCCTGACTCCACCGAAGCCCTACAAAGTTCTTATTAAACTGTGGCAGTATACCATAGTAATTTCCTCCCAGTGAACATCCGCATACATCGCATGCTATAGCAGAAACCGATGTCAACGACAGGATGAGTATCAGCAGAATATATCTTTTCATATACTTCATTTTTTTAAATATTATCAGTATCGATCTGGATACTGTTGATTCTATTATACTACTATACCTTACTTCCTAAAAAGGATCCGCGAAGCGCTTATCCCTTCCGAATTCATCATCTGTTAAAGTTTTGATGAACGCTATTATTTTCAAACGTTCATCATCGGTTATCGGAATACCAAGCGAATCACCTGATCGCAACGCAGGGTCTACTGTTGGCGAGTCTTTCACCTGACGGGCGTAATGCGTCAGTACTTGTTCCAGCGTCTGAAATCGTCCGTCATGCATATAGGGAGGTGTAAGCGCAACATTGCGCAAGCTTGGTACTTTAAATTTACCGAGGTCGTCAGATAACTCTGTGATTCGGCTTCGTCCACTATCTTTTTTAAAATCAGTATCCAGTCCGTTGTTTCGATACGAACCATCTGTAAAAAGATCGGTGGCGTGGCAGGAAGAACACTTGGCTATAAAAAGATCATAGCCGGCAAGTTCCTCTGCTGAAAATTGCTCGCCTTCACCGCGAATCACTTTGTCATACTTTGCATTCGCGGAGACAAACATTACCATAAACTGTGATAGTGCATGGAGTAGTTGCTGACTGTCAATCTCCTCTTTATTAAATGCATTTTTAAAACGCTTTTGATATTCCGGAAGGTCATTTAGCCTTCTCACAACTTCTTCCATTGTATTATCCATTTCAACGTGTGAGGTAAGCGCATTAACTGGAACGAAATCAAGGTGATTGCTTCCACCATCCCAAAAGAAAGAAGATCGAAAAGCGACATTCGTCAACGCTGGTGTATTGCGTGTACCCAGTCGGTTGGCTACACCATGATTAACCCGATGAGCTGGATCTGCGAAAGCCGCCTGCTGAATGTGACAGGTGCTACACGAGATCGTGCTGTCGCCCGAGAGGCGTGTATCATAAAATAGCATTCTCCCCAGCTCAAATCCTTCTTTCGTTACGGGGTTGTTTTCAAGTGTATACGTGGCCTTCGGAAAATTAGCAGGTTGTTCCATGGTATAGGATGTATCAGCAGTGACGTCTGCATCCGAGCATCCCCACAGCAGTGGCACCATCACGGCAAAAATTAAAAAAACCGCTGGTATACCTGTGATCCCAGCCGCATTAGTTATGTACATGGTCTGCTATAAATGTGTTGAGATAGTTCTCCACCACAGGTATATTTTCCTTGGGTGACATTTGCACCGGCACGGCTGCAAAGCTTACTTGATTGGGTGATGCAAAGAATTTTAATACATCTACGATCATATGTACTTCCGGAGTTTTATCGGAAGCAACTTTCGCAGCCGTGAACGTAACCGTTTTGGTTTTTACATTATTAGCAGAACTCGGATTGGTATCAATTATTTTATATCCACCTACATGATACATCACAGCTTTATTCTCTTCTGTGGATGCTGCAGATATACCTTCAAACTTTAAGAATATATAGCCACTGTTCCAGCTCCAGAACATATCGTTCGCTATATCCAGTGCGCCCGTCTGTGCACCTTCCGTTACGCGGTTTGCGTCTACACCAATGGTAAAGGTCATGCTGGTATAACTTCCGGCAGGTACGTTGTTCAATGTTATTAACTGCGATACAGCATTCGCTTCATCCACCAGGTAATATCCTTTGGAACCATCCGCAGTAACTTCATCCTGGTAAATAGACCCGTCTTCACGGGTAAGTATAATGTTGCTTATATAGTATTTCAGCATGGTCACTTTAAAAGTTTCACCGGCAGCATTCGTATATACTTCTTCGGTTGTATTCAGTGTGAGGTCGTCCTCTCCAACAACGTTGTCAAATTCAATTTCGATTGAACCCGACTGCGGGTTTTCATCGTCTGAACAGGAGGTCAGTAAAATAAAAGCAATAGCAAGAACAGAAAGAGATAATATCTTTTTCATAACCAAAATTCGTAAAATGTTAAAAAATAATAATGACGAAACAGACAGCGCTTGTTAACTACAAGGCCTGCTTACGTGAGAATAAGAAAAGAATGGTTATGCTAAAGAAGGCGGGTGAAAGATGGCAGGTAACGGTGCAGTATACTTCCTGTTTTTAACATATATATTTGAAGTATCGGCAATTGCATTACGTTCTATATTCAAAGCGAAGTCGTGCTGTTGAACAAACAATAAAATTTCGTGTGCGTTTGAAAAAAATGGAGGAATACTTTGATCACTGGTATCCTGATGGACAACAGGAAGCCCTTCGTTAAAATCATAATCGCTGCTACATAAAGCGATCGGGATCTCCGAGATAAGACCGATTGTATAGGCTATATCGTGGCGCTGTTGATATATATAGGAAAGAATACCCAACCTGCTGCCGCAATGCAGTGTCATGCTTAAAAGAATTACATAGCAGATTATTTTCCTGAACACGGCCGCAAGGTAAATCAGGAAGCAATAGGAACCAATATGAAATATCTAAAAACTTAATGGGCTTTATTATTGTGGAAGTACCCTTTTCAGAAAATCATCGATGTGTGCTGCGATCTCTGCATGAAACTCTTCCAATGCGAAATGGCCTGTATTCAGTAAATGAATTTCTGCGTCTGGCAAATCTTTTTTATATGCCACGGCACCTTTGTCTGTAAACAGGGCATCATTTTTCCCCCAGGTTATCAATGCCGGAGGTTGATGATCGCGAAGGTATTTCTGCCACACCGGATACAGCGTAATGTTGTTGCGATAGTCGTAAAGGAGATCAAGTTGAATTTTTTTATTGCCTTCACGGTCTAAAAATAATTGATCATAGAGGTACGCATCCGGACTTATTTTCTCCGGGGATTCAACTCCATCCATGTATTGCATCTTAGTACCCTCTATGGTAAGTATACCACGCATGGCATTTTCGGTTTCTTCATTTCGATTCGCCCAGAAACGTTTTCCATCTTCGATAGCAGGTCCTAATCCTTCTTCATACGCATTTGCATTTTGAATGATGAGCGCCTGAATCTGTGCAGGTCTTCTCACTGCGATTCTATAGCCCACGGGGGAGCCATAATCCTGCATGTATATACTAAACTTTGAAAGCTTCAGAGCATCGATGAATTTCTCTATGGTCATCGAGAGATTATCAAAGGTATAGGAGTATATATTCCGGTCGGGCATGTCGCTGTTGCCGAAAGCCGGATAGTCGGGAGCGATGAGGTGATAATCATCCGCAAGATCATACATAAGATCGCGATACATATGCGATGATGAGGGAAATCCGTGGAGTAAAAGAATCAGTGGATTGAACGGAGAGCCTGCTTCACGATAGAATATTTTTATTCCATCAACAGATATAGTCTTGTGAAGAACTGATGCCATTTTTTTGGAATTTGGGGTGATGAAAGCAGCGAGTTGTCAGCCACGCATTAGAGAAGTATACTATATTCCTTATAACGTGAAAGCCGGCAACTCGCCGTTAATTTTTAATACGCTGCAGTAAAGCGTTTACGGATGAATTTTTTATTATCCAATTCGTCTATCAATACTATACTTAGATCTTCAGGAGAAAGTCTGCTCGCGCCATTTGCATCGAATACAGGTTGATCCGTTCCCAGACGATATTTACCCGTGCGACCATCTTTTATACCGTGGTGCATTTCTATTGCAGGACTAAAGAATGTCCAATCCAATGCATCTTCCTTACGGATGATATTTAAATAATCACGCGCAGCCAACGCACCAGATTTCCATTCGGCAGGGAATTGTGGTGTATCTACCAATTGGACACCTGGAGCGATCTCGAGACTACCACCTCCACCTACTACGATCAAACGTTTCACTCCGGATTTTTTCACGCCTTCCTGTATAGCTTGTGAACCTTTCAGAAAATCATCATATAGGTTTGGGTTTTGCCAGCCTGCATTATAGGAGCTGATAACAGCATCGTGACCACTTACAAGCTTGGCAATTTCATCTGTATTGAAAACATCACCTTTTTTAGCCTGAAGGTTGGGATGTTTCTCTGTAATCTTTTCAGGATTACGCACAATCGCTGTTACCTGGTGGCCGCGATCCAATGCTTCTTTCAAAATGTGCGAACCAACAAATCCTGAGGCTCCGATCAATGCAATTTTCATGATTATAAATTTTAATGGTTAATGTATATTGTAATAATTTTTATTACAGTTTAATTCAAAAAAAATTCAATTGAACCGGTTTGTAAATTCTGACAATGTTGTTTTGTCGAGTTTCTTCACCAGTGCCTCTTCAGCTTCATCAAAAAGATTATTCAAATGCTTATCAATTTGTTTCCCCACGAGGCACTTCGGATTCGGTGTATTCTTGGTTTGTCCTAATACAGGTGTCTGCCGAACCGCCTTGTATATATCCGAGAGACGAATCTGCTTCGAAGGCTTTGCCAACATAAAGCCGCCTGCTTTGCCTTCTTTGCTTGCTACGAGTCCGTGTTTCTTCAGATTACTGATCTCCTTGCGTACCAGCACGGGGTTAATATTTATACTCCCAGCCATGAATTCGGACGACACTAACTCGTTTGGAAACCTGTCCAGCAAAGTCAGGATATGCAAAGAGATGGAAAATCGGCCGTTCATACTGTAATCTTATTTATTACAGTACAAATGTAGAAAGCTTTTGGTTCAACGCAAGAAAAAATAATTTTATACTTGGAAGCGGATGATTTCTCCGTACGCTGACTGATACGCCATGGCGTCTTTGAGCGAGATTTTGTCAATGAGCGCTTTCATTGATTTGATAACGCCTCCGTGGGTAACAACGGCGATTGTCTGATGATCTGAAGTGGCAATAGCTTCCAGGAAATTTTTAACACGGCTTACAAGCTGCAAGTATGATTCTCCATTGGGACAACATTCTTCCTCGTAGTTGTCCATCCAGCGCATCAATGCTGTTTGTTCTATAGTATCCCAACGCTGCATTTCCCAATCACCGAAATTCAATTCTTTTAAACGATCGTCTGTTATGATGTGAACATTGCTTTGAGCCGCTATAGCAGCTGCCAACCTGGCACATCGCTCTAGCGGACTGGTATATATTATCTGTATGTGCTGGGGAATCTTTGAAAGTATAGATCGAACTTCCTCTTCAAAAGCATGCGTAACCGGGATATCGGAATGCCCATAGCAAACACCTTTGGCAACGTCTGGTGTGGTATGGCGGATTACATAAATCTCCATAACGCCAGGATACTTAAATAGATTACAACTTCATTTACCTGTTGTGTTGCACCCAGGCAGTCACCGGTATATCCGCTAATCCATTTCTTAAAATACCATCGCAGATATATAGTCACTAATACTACAGGAATAACGACTGCCAGCATCAACATATTAATATATACCAATATCGCCAGCGGTATAATGGCCCACAATGAAGCTATCAAAAGGTTTTTTAAACGCAACTGCTGAGCGACAGGCTTAGCTTTACTATCGGCATCTTCACGGGCATATACAGAGGTGAAAATTATCATCACTGCAGACAATCTGCTGAGCGAATGCGCTGTAACCAGTATCAAAGCAAAGTACAATCCTGGAAGAGAACCAAATTGTAACAACGAGAAAAATTTCAGGAGCAGAATAAAGATTAACCCAACAACGCCATACGTCCCTACCCGGCTATCTTTCATGATCGTCAGGATTTTTTCTTTCGTCCAACCGCCACCAAAGCCATCGCATACATCAGCCAAACCATCTTCATGAAAAGCACCGGTAATGAATATACCAGCCACTATAGAAAGAATTATACTTATCTCGCCAGGAAATAAATATTTACTGCCTGCAAAAATCAACCACGAAAAGGCCGCTACAATCCAGCCGACCAACGGAAAGTAACGCGTAGCTTCATTGAGATTTGCCGCATCGTGATCCACCCAACGCGGACAAGGTATACGCGTGTAGAACATTACAGCTGTAAAAAATATCTGAAGCTCTCGTCTCAAGAAATTATTTATATTATAAGTATTTCGCTTTCAGCCTTACGCTTTCTTCCCGCTTACGCTAGCCGATTCAAAACTCGCCATCTGATTTAGAAACGCTACTGCAGATTGTACAATAGGATACGCTACCGCTGCACCCGTGCCTTCGCCAAGGCGCATATTTAAATCAAGCAGTGGCTTCACATCGAGCGCCTGCAACATGAGGGTATGTCCTTTCTCCTGCGACTGATGACAAAATATACTATAGTCGCGTACGGCAGGTTCTATAGCCTGCGCTACCAGGTATGCTGATGTTGTAATGAAACCATCTACGAGTATAATCATTCCAAGTTCTGCCGCCTGCAACATCGCCCCTACTATCTGGGCGATTTCGAAACCACCAAATGTAGCGAGCATGGCAATCGGTGTATCATGTTTGTTGTATTGCTTCAGCGCTTCTGTGACAACGGCTGTTTTATGCTGGAGTGCACTCTCATTTAATCCTGTACCAAGACCGACACATTGCGCTACAGGTATATCACAGAATAAACTCATCAATGCGCTCGCAGAAGTTGTATTCCCGATACCCATCTCTCCAAAGCCGATAATGTTACAACCTTTGGCATGTATACTCTTTATAATTTCGGAGGAAGATTCTATACACCGCTGTGCTTGCTCGATTGTCATGGCCTGTCCTTTTAAAAAATTACGGGTGCCTTTGCCAACCTTATTATACACAAGACCTTCGAGACCTTCCGGAAAATCATAGTTAACACCAGCGTCCACTACGTTCAATGTTATACCATGCTGCTTGCAGAAAACATTGATGGCAGCACCACCTTGTATAAAATTCATTACCATCTGCCAGGTAACTTCTTGCGGATAAGCACTCACGCCTTCTTCTACGATACCGTGATCGCCCGCGAAAACAAGTATATGTGGATTGGACAGCGATGGTGTGAGCGTCTGTTGAATGGTGCCTATTTGCAATGCCAGTTCCTCTAACCGACCTAACGCTCCCAATGGTTTTGTTTTCTGATCGATCTTCCGCTTGAGCGATTGTTCCAGGGAGGTATTGACAGGCTTAATCTTAAATTTCTTCATACGTTAATGCGTTGCAGGTTTTATTCTGACCGGTATACCCGACACCATAAAAATTACTTCTTCGGCTTGTGATGCTATATATTGATTAGCCCATCCTTGTAGGTCTACAAACTTTCTTCCCACTTCGGTATCAGCATGAAGTCCCATGCCGATCTCATTTGTAATGATGATGAAAGTCGCTGCCTGTGCAGCGACTTTATCAATCTCGTTTTTGAATTCGACCAATGCAGCCTCTATATCTTGCTGATGATCGACAAAAAAATTAGTAAGCCAAAGCGTCACACAGTCTATTACTACAACGCTGCCGTCAAGCGGCAATGTACTTATATACTTCTCTGCTTCATAGTTGGTCCACTCCGGGCCACGCTCCTGTTGATGCCGCCTGATCCTGCTTTTAAAGTCCTCGTCCCATACCCGTGCCGTAGCAACGTATACCGGTTGCTCCGTTGCCTGCTTTGCACGTTCTTGCGCATAACGGCTCTTTCCACTACGGGCACCTCCGGTTACGAGAATTATCATAGCACTTGGTTTACTAAGTATTATTACTCAAATAATTAAAGACTAAAGGAAACACCTACATTTCCATTTATACCCATCGTAGTATAGCCATAGGTTTCGTAGTAGTCTTTATCCAGTATGTTTCGTACATCGGCAAACACCTTTAACTTCCCGGCAAGGAATTTATACTCTGCGTAAACATCCAGCAGTTCATAAGCATCCATTGCAACAAGGTCATTATTAAACGTTGTAGAATTAAAGAAAAGATCATTGCGTTTACCAAAGGTTTTCAGGTTGGCGCTTACAAACAGATTGCTTGTTACAGCATAGCCTATATTTATACCTACGGAGTGTTTCGGCCGTCTGATCAGGTTATTATAAGTGGTATCGCGTTCCGGTGTAAGCTTCGTGGTAAGATCGCCTTCTACAAATGCGTAAAATGCTTTCAGCTTTATTTTATCGGTTACGGCAAACTCTGTCTCCAGTTCAACACCTTTATCATTCTGCTTATCCATATTAATATAACCCGGATACAGATATACAATTACATTTTCAATCTTTCTTGAGAAGGCCGTTGCGCGGAGAACCAGTTTATCATTCAAAACAGTAAAATCAACTCCGGCTTCGATATTTTTACTTTTCTCAGGTTCCAGGTTTTCGTTGCCATAGCTTTTGTTATACAACTGATCAACTACGGGTGTCTTGAACCCGGTCGAGTAATTGGCAAACAACTTGATTTTGCGATTGATAAGATACGATGGATTTATACTATAGATAAATGTATTACCAAACTGCGAATGGTGTACAAATCGTCCTCCCAGTTCAGCCGAAAAGCCTTGTATATCTTTTATAAAAAATGAAGCATAGGGACTGAGCATATCGAGTGACGATTCTTTTAGTGCATCTGATCCTTCAACATTCATTTTTTGATTCTGGTAATTTACACCACCTAATGCCTGGAAATGTTCTGCAAGGTTATAGTTTACAAATGCTTCTGCATTATGAAATTTACCGGTATAGGAGGTTGTGGCGATTATCGCAGGATCAAAAAAATCGGGTTGTATATAGTCGCGACCGATCTTATTGTAGCCATATTGAATGTTTAAAGCACCTTTGGAAAAGGCTATCTGACTATTAAGACCGGCATTGAAAAATTTAGATTCATAGTCGGAGTTTTTATCATCACTAAATGCACCGGCATCATATTTACCATCAAACTTGCTGTAGCGCACAAATGGTCTGATTGAAATATTATCTGTTGGTTTGATACCTACATTTACCTGTACCGAATTCTGCTTGTATCCATCTTTATCAAAGTTACCTGTATCCGCAGTATCTTTTGCTTCGCTTATACCGTCTGTCTTTAAATATGTATAGCCTACATTATAGTCTATAATACTGGTTGTGCCGGCCACTACCAGGTTACCCTTACGAGTATTATAGCTTCCATAGCCTGCCATACCAGAAACACCTACCGGCTTATCACCTTTCTTTTTTGTAATGATGTTGATAACACCAGCTATAGCATCGGTTCCATATAATGTCGACTGACTGCCTTTGAGAATTTCAATACGCTCGATCTGATCGATCGGCAACATACGCAGATCAAATGCACCTCCACCGATACTGCTCGGGTCGTTCAACGGTATACCATCCAGCAACACCAATGTATACTCACTCTTGGCGCCACGCAGGTATACCGATTTGTCTTTACCCGGATTGCTGTTCGCTCCGGTTATAACTATACCCACCTGTTCGTTGAGTACTTGTGCCAGATCTTTACCAGCACTGCGGCTTAATTGTTCTTCATCGATAACGGTTAAAACCTTACCGGTTTCACTTTGGTTTTTTGGAAATTTTGTAGCGGTGATAACGACTTCATCGAGGTTAGATAAAGCCAATGAATCCTGCTGAGCAATTGTTTTATTTGGCGCCAACAACCAAACGGCAATCAACGTGATTGCCCATACTTTTCTCTCCTTTTTCATTACTAGGTTTTTTAAGGGATCTGTGAAAAAAGAGTAAAAGGCTTGAATGAGATCAAAGCGTGTGATTGCGTGAGTAGTATAGGCAATCATCGTCAAGGTCACATCCATTGCTTTTTACCCGAAGCACTGAATTGAATTTGTTTGTAGTGGCAGGTCTCCTGGCTTTCCCAGCTCTTGCTTGCCTTCTCATTCATCGATTTATGAATAATGACTTTTCTTGCACGAGCACAGACTTTAGTATACCTAAAGTCGGGATTACAGTAGCGGGAACTGCTCCGGAGTTACACCGGAATTCCCTTTTAATCTCATCACCCACAGGTGATAAAAACCAATACAGCTGCAAGTATAGCTGTAATTTTAATCTTGTTCAACTGCGCTTGTTAGCCATTAGCCGATTAACAATGTCTTGTGAATTACGAACTGCTATATTTGCATGTCTGATAGTATATGGCAAAAAAAATCCTGATCGTTCCCTTCCTGCTTGTTTCGATTACAACGTTTTCGCAAATCGCCAAAGACATCATGATTGGTGTAGGAACCGACCTGATGAAAACCGACAATGATAATATTGCCGGCAAAGCCCAGATTGGCGTAGAAGGTAATTATTTTCTGACGCGAAATCTTACTGCCACCGGAGGCATTGAAATCTGGACAGCCGATGAAGTTAGTTTTGTAACCGGTATACGGTGGTTTCCGGTCGAAGAAGCTTTTGTACGCTTCCGCGGATTAATTGGTGAGAACGATCTTTCCCTAGGGGGCGGCTGGATGAAACCGCTTGATGAAAACTGGAAATTTGAAGCTATCGGTGATTTTTATTTCAAAGGAGAGTTTTCTATTCGTGCAGGGTTTATATATCTCATCCGAAGGAATTACTGATTCGAACAACAATACCATTCCACAAAGTATACCTGAGATATATTCTAAAACATACTCAGTATGAATACTGAATATGTTTAGTCTTCATGAGTATCTTGAACAGGCTTCGTGCCGTCTTACATCTTCTTCAGAAATTCTGTTCTTAGCACAATGCTACTTCCGTTTACGCGGCAATCCACTTCATTGGCATCTTCAGTAAGCTTAATCTTTTTAACAACCGTACCGCGCTTTAAGGTAAGCGAAGAACCTTTTACTTTCAGATCTTTAATTAATGTAACTGAATCTCCATCGTTCAGCACGTTGCCATTACTGTCTTTAACTTCCATGTGTTAGTATACTAATTATGGCTGCAAGATAAAGCTTTAATTTACCGAATAAGAATATCGTCTAAATTATGGCTGCATCATATAGCTATAAATCATTTCCGAAACAGAAGCCATGGCTGCTATCGCTGCCTTTTCATCTTTTGCTTCTTTGGATAACAGCACTACTATATACTTTCGTCCATCGGGAAGAAATACGATACCCGAATCGTGATTCACACCGGCAATGTTTCCGGTCTTGTGGGCAACCTTAACATCCTTCGGGAGTTTTGCAGGAATGATTTCATTAAACTTCTGATCCGAAAGTATACCAATCATAATCTGGGATGCTTCCGGATTAACGGCTTCACCGTTCGCTATCTTTTCGAAGATCACCATCAAGTCGTAAGCGGTAGTTGTATTTATAAGTCCTCGATCAAAAGCTTTAGCATCCTCCACGCCTCGTAACACTTGTATATCTCTGGCACCGAGATCGCGCATCGTCTGCGTTACATTTTTAGCATCGACCAGTTCAATAATTAAGTTCGTAGCCAGATTACTGCTGGCAATAATCATGTCGTACGCGAGTGAAGAAATCGATCGCTTTTCACCCAGGTGATTATATAGTTCCTGCTCACTATCATCTTGCGGGTCTAACGTAAACACGCTGCTGTCTACTATACTTTTAAATTCATTCTTTAAGACAATAGAATCTGTCAGTGAAAATTTGCCAGCCACTACCTGTTTGCATACCTCTATCAACACGGGTGTTTTCATAGTGCTGGCGGCATGAAAACTTTCACGTTCATCAATCAATATTTCTTCGCCTGTCGTTAAATCTTTAAACGCTACAGCGAAAACGCCAGACTGTTGCCCGAGTACCGATGCTATATTCTTGCCCAGTTTCTCTTTCGTTACTTTCGATTGACAGGATAAAAGCATGATTATGCACGATGCTATCAGCAGTGTATCTGACTTTAGAGTTCTCATTATGTATATATTCGTTTCAAGATAGAAACAAAAAAAGGCTTCTGGATAGAAGCCTTATTGAATTTGTTTACCTGATAACGGATCGGGTAGATAACCCGTAGTAGCCCAATGAAAAATCTTATGTTATTTTGAACGTCTTGATACCGGGAACATTTGGCAGAAGTCGCAGTTCAATCCGCTGTCGCATGCACAGGCAGAAGCCACGAATTGACGTGTACCCGTGATCTGAACTGTTTTACTTGCCACTACCCGGTTGGTGGTTATGGATCCTCCACCTTGTGTCATAATTTTTGTATTCTCATTCGCATTGAATGTACCCTCGATGGATAGTTCACCACGATCAAGAACCTGAATATTTTTTATGGCAGTAGACTGCGCAATTATATCGCCTTTAATATATAGTTTGCCTTCGCCTGCAACGATGAGTTCAAGATCCTGACGGATAACGAGATCTCCTTCGATCAGCAACACACCCCGTACTTCCAATACTGTATTTGGACCAATGTTACAATTCTCTTTTACAGTAACAGATCTGCCCGCTTCAATCAGGAATTTACTTTTATCTTCCAATGAAGATATAGTAGTTTTCGTTGCTGTTTCAGGTGCAACAGAAATCCCAAAGAAGTTGCTGAAAAGAAAAAAAACCGCGGTTATTGAACTGATCATTAAATTCATAGGGCTATACATTTTTGTGGTCGTCTATATGGTGCAACGTTTGTGTTTACCATGAAACTGTTTTCAAATATGGCGAAACAGAAACCAACGGAAATCAGCCAATTCTGATTTTAAAAATTCATTCCCTTAGACGGTTTTTATTCATTTTTGAAGAGGAAAAAGCCTTTTTCAAACAACTGATGGGCTGTACGCACGCACCGTGTGTGGTCCATCGGATAACCACGTTGTGAAGGGATCAGAATATTTCCCTATATATCAGATATATCTGATATCAATCGATTACTGTTAACACATTTAAATGACAAAGGCCTCCTGAAAGGAAGCCTTTGTGTGTTATAACGTTTTGTTGTAACGCTTATTTAGCAGCTTCAAAACGCTTTGATACTTCACTCCAGTTTACAACATTCCAGAATGCAGCGATGTAATCTGGTCTGCGGTTTTGGTAGTTCAAATAGTAAGCATGTTCCCAAACATCCAGTCCTAAGATTGGAGTTCCTTTTACCTCAGCAACATCCATAAGCGGATTATCCTGATTAGGCGTTGAAGTGATCTGAAGTTTTTTACTTCCATCAACAATTAACCAAGCCCAGCCTGAACCGAAGCGACCTGTACCAGCTGCTCCGAATTTAGTTTTGAACTCATCGAAGTTCCCAAATGTAGCATTGATAGCATCTGCCAACGCACCTGTTGGAGCACCACCAGCATTTGGACCAAGTATAGTCCAGAACAAGCTGTGATTATAATGACCACCGCCATTGTTACGTACTGCTACAGGATACTTGGAGATATTTTTATTGATCTCTTCAATGCTAAGCTTCTCAGCATCTGTACCTGCAATAGCATTGTTAAGATTCGTTACATACGTGTTATGATGTTTACCATGGTGTATCTCCATAGTCTTTGCATCGATATGTGGTTCAAGAGCATTGGCTGCATACGGCAGCGCGGGCAATGTAAAAGCCATAGTACTTAATATTTATAGGTTGAACATTTTGTAAGAAATCAAATATACAACCATAACCTCACCGAGAAAATTTCACAAGTATTATGATTATACTAATTATTTTATGTTACTGCTACGACTGATCGTATCTGCTTCCTAGAAAGGCAGATCATCTGACGGGCTATTGTCTCCATAAAAAGGTTCATCGCCAGGAGGCGGTGCACTGCTGCTACCTTTGCCACTGCCACCACTCTTCTCAAGCTTCCATGCTCTTGCTTCAGTATACCAGCGTCCGTTATACTCTCTGCTCTCCAGATCAACCGATACTGAAACTTCATCGCCAACTGACAAATTATACTGATCAACTTTATCTCCCCATGCTGAAAGACATACTTTTTTAGGGTATTGAGTTTGTGTTTCAATAATAAATTCCTGTTTCTTCCATGTGCCTTTTTTTCCCTGGCCGGTTTGCAACTGTAACAGTTGGATTACTTTTCCTTTTATTTCCATGTGACTAATTAATTTCTGATTCTCTTAAAAAAATCGGTTAACATTTGTTTGCTCTCTTCGGCTTTCACGCCTTTCACTACTTCCGTTTTTGGATGTAGTAATGGTGTACTTACCAGACTATATCCACGCTGTATATCTGAAGCACCAAATACTAATTTTTGCAACTGTGTCCAATGCAAAGCTCCGGCACACATTACACAAGGCTCAAGTGTAACATATAGTGTACACTCGCTTAAGTATTTTGATCCTAAATAATTTGCTGCAGCCGTAATGGCTAACATTTCAGCATGCGCGGTAGCATCAGTAAGTTTTTCAGTCTGGTTGTGCGCTCTGCCTATAATTTTATTATTGCTCACTACAACCGCTCCTACCGGCACTTCCCCTATATCAAAAGCCTTCGCAGCTTCTTTCATTGCTTCACGCATGAAGTATTCATCGGTATATAATTCCATAGCAAAACGCAAAGCTAAAAGCTTTACGCTTAAACTCAAGATGCAAATCGCAAAGCCGAAAAACTACTTTACTTTAATTGCTTTCATCATCGTTCGCGCTGTTTCCTGCCACTGATCTTTTACACGCCTCGGGCAGTTGAATGAGAAGACAAGCGTTCGGCCTGGTTCCAGTAAATATTGAATATAGGTATAGCGCATAATGGGATCCTGAAATCCTTCCTGCTGTCGGTTGCCGCTGATCTTTGATTCAAATTCGAAATAGATAAATTTCTTTTTGTTGATCTCCTGAACACCTTCCTGAATCATATCAACCCGATCGAATGTATTCATCAGACTTGCTTTGAAAAATTCTTTTGCAAGTTCATGGTTGGTATCCGGCCATCGTGTTGCAGAAATGTTTACGCTGAAATCAACAATTCTATCTTCATTGGTATAGGCTGCCAACGGTGCACGAACGGAAGGATAACGTTGTGTGAAATCCATAGCATCCATGGGGCGCCAGCCTTGTGGAATAGATACCGTTATCTGGTCATTCACCTTCGTTTTCACAAGCTTCGGTTTATCGGCTGCCAGGCAGGTCAAAGCCAATACAATCAACATATTCGGAATGGCACTTTTAATTTTTAGCATATCGCGCAGGGAGACAAAGTATTGTTAAATTCGCGGCTAAATTAATTAAAACTAACATGTTACGAACCCACACCTGCGGTGAATTGAGATTAGCAGATGTTAACAAGCAAGTAACCCTGGCTGGCTGGGTGCAGCGCCAGCGCGATAAGGGTAGTGTTCTTTGGATTGACCTTCGTGATCGGTACGGAATAACGCAGTTGATTTTTGAAGAAGGAAAAACGGATGCCGCATTGTTTAGCGTGGCCCGTGGTGCCGGCCGTGAATATGTACTTCAGGTGGAAGGAACTGTTGTTGAACGCCTTTCCAAAAATGATAAGATTGCTACGGGCGAAGTTGAAGTGAAAGTATCGAAGCTTACAATTCTGAATACAGCAAAACTTCCTCCTTTTACCATTGAAGATGAGACTGACGGTGGCGATGACCTTCGTATGAAATATCGTTACCTGGACCTGAGAAGAAATCCGGTGCGCGAAAAACTTCAACTCCGTCATAAGATGGCGCAACAAACGCGCGCATATTTAGATGGCCAGGAATTTATAGAAGTGGAAACACCTGTGCTGATCAAGTCTACACCGGAAGGTGCACGTGACTTCGTGGTACCATCACGCATTCATCACGGTGAGTTTTATGCTTTACCTCAGTCGCCGCAAACATTTAAACAACTACTGATGGTATCCGGCTTCGACCGGTATTATCAGATTGTGAAATGTTTCCGCGATGAAGATCTGCGTGCCGATCGTCAGCCTGAATTTACACAGATCGACTGTGAGATGGCATTTATTACACAAGAAGATATACTTAATACTTTCGAAGGATTGGTGCGTCATCTTTTCAAGAATGTAAAAGGTATAGAGCTTCCTTCTGTACCGCGTATGTTTTATGATGACGCCATGAAACTATATGGATCTGACAAACCGGATACTCGTTTCGATATGAAGTTTGTTGAGATCACAGAGCTTACGAAAGGGAAAAATTTCCCGGTGTTCGAAAGCGCTGAACTCGTGGTAGGTATAAATGCAAAAGGATGTTCTGAATATACCCGCAAACAAATTGACGAGCTTACTGAATATGTAAAACGTCCACAGGTTGGCGCCAAGGGTTTGGTATATCTACAGTATAGAACTGACGGTACATTAAAATCATCCGTTGATAAATTCTATACTCCTGAAGAATTAAAAGCATGGGCGGTGAAATTCAACGCTCAACCTGGTGATCTGATTTTATTATTGGCAGGCGAAAGCTATACCACCCGCAAGCAATTGAATGAACTTCGTTTGTTGATGGGAGAGAAACTTGGCTTACGCGATAAGAGTAAATTCTCTGCGCTGTGGGTAATCGATTTTCCGTTGCTGGAATGGAATGAAGAGACCAAGCGTTATCACGCGATGCATCATCCATTCACTTCTCCGAAAATTGAAGATCTTCATTTACTCGATACGGATCCTGGTAAAGTACGCGCCAATGCGTATGACATGGTGATCAACGGAACAGAAGTTGGTGGTGGTTCGATTCGTATTCACGACAGACCTACTCAACAACTCATGTTCAATCATCTTGGTTTTACAGAGGAGGAAGCGAAAAAACAATTTGGATTCCTGATGGATGCCTTTGAATTTGGTGCGCCTCCTCACGGTGGTATAGCATTTGGATTCGACCGCTTGTGTTCCATCTTCGGTGGTGTAGATTCTATCCGTGACTTTATCGCATTCCCTAAAAACAATGCAGGTAAGGATGTGATGATCGACTCACCTTCTCCTATATCAGACGAGCAGTTAAAAGAACTGGCGTTGACTGTTAAGAAATAATCTGAAAAATAATAAAATATATAGCTGTGAGCATCCTTAACGGGTGCTCACAGTTTTTTTTTACAAAGATCTCGTTCCTATATATACCCGACCTTCGCTCTTTCGTATAAGAAGGTATGAAAGACTACTTTTCCAACCATTCGAAAATCTACGCTTCTTTCCGGCCCACATATCCCGAAGCACTATATCATTTTATCTTTCAACATTTAAAAAATAAAGGCACTGCGTGGGATTGTGCTACTGGTAACGGCCAGGTTGCACAATATCTTTCCAAACATTTTGCACATGTTTATGCTACCGACATTAGTCAGCAACAACTGGACAACGCCTTCCATGAAAACAACATTCACTACTCGGTAAGTACCGCTGAAAAAACACCCTTTGATAATCAACAATTTGATCTTATCACCGTAGCCCAGGCGTTGCATTGGTTTAACCGTGATCAATTTTATACTGAAGTGAAACGCATTGGTAAACCCGGATCGCTCCTCGCAGCTTGGGGGTATGCATTGCTATATATTAATCCTGTGATCGATGAGATCATACTGGATTTTTATACCAACACTGTCGGTCCATATTGGGATGATGCACGAAGACTGGTGGAGCAAGAGTATAAAACTATAGCATTCCCTTTCGAGGAAATTATAGTGCCTCCGTTTTCGATTGATGTGCATTGGACTTTGGAGCACCTCACCGGCTACCTGGAGAGCTGGTCTGCTACACAAAAATTCATCAAACAAAATGCAATCAATCCGGTGGACGCTGTAGCGGAAAATCTACGGAAACACTGGCCAACAGGCGAAACTAAAATGGTATCATTCCCCATCTTTACGCGACTGGGTATCATTTAAAGTAACTCATGCTTCTTTCTTACATCACGTTTCATTTCTCCTGAAACCTCACTATCATCGTATTCTTTTTCTTCCGCATGCGCTACTTTATTTTTTCTGCAGCAGGACTTTTTATCGTTCTGGCTTGCATACAAAAGCCCAAACAACAGTATGATCTTATCATCCGGAATGGAACGGTATATGACGGTTCCGGATCTGCACCTTTTACAGGAGACATCGCGATACAGGGAGATACCATTGCTGCTATAGGAAAATTAAGTGATGCTTCCGGCAAAAAAGAAATTGATGCAACAGGTCTCGCAGTTGCTCCCGGTTTTATAAACATGTTAAGTTGGGCCGATCAGAATTTATTGAAGGATGGCCGCTCGATGAGTGACATCAAACAAGGTGTGACGCTGGAAGTATTTGGTGAAGGCTGGTCGCCAGGACCAATGAAACGAAAAAGTAAAGTTGCTGTAGATAGCCTTTGGACAACGCTGGGAGGATACTTCAACTGGCTGCAGAAAAAAGGTACGTCACCTAATGTAGCTTCTTTTGTAGGCCAAACTTCTGTGCGCAATTATGTGATGGGCTACGATAACCGTAAACCTACGGATGCTGAGCTTGTACAAATGAAACAGCTTGTACAACAGGCGATGGAAGAAGGCGCAATGGGACTGGGCACTTCGTTAATTTACGCACCAGCAACTTATGCATCTACCGAAGAGTTGATTGAATTATCCAAAGTTGCTTCACAATACGGAGGTATATATACTACACATATGCGCAGTGAGGGTGACTTTATTCTCGATGCTGTTAATGAAACAATTCGTATAGCAAAGGAAGCGAAGATCCATACGGAGATATACCACATGAAAATTAATATAGCCCGTAACTGGAACAAGATTGATACGCTGCTTACTAAAATTGACAGTGCACAAAAAGCCGGGCTAAAAGTTACAGCGAATATGTATCCCTATACGGCCAGCGCTACGGGGCTCACCTCACGTTTACCTAACTGGGTGCAAGAGGGTGGCGCGAAAGTAATGCGGCAAAAATTGAAGACTCCGGCCATTCGCAAAAAAGTACTTTATGAAATGGAGATGGGAATTCCCTATAAAAATTCAGGACCTGAATATGTAGTATTGATGGGCTTTCGTTTGGATTCGCTTAACAAACTATATAAAGGTAAACGCCTGAGTGAAGTTGCACGTCTTCATGGTAAAAATGCAGATGAAACGGTGATCGACCTGATCGTGCGTGATAAATCAAGAATTGAAGCGCTATACTATCAGCAGTCTGAAGACAATATAAAACGCATCATTCAACTTCCTTATGTAAGCTTTGGCTCCGATGGCGGATCAGAAACCATTGATGACAAAAACCTGGAAGAAGGTGCGCATCCAAGAAGTTACGGAACGTTTGCACGTGTGTTGGCAAAGTATGTTCGCGATGAGAAATTAATATCATTACAAGAGGCTGTTCGCAGGCTAACATCATTACCTGCTTCCAACTTGAAAATAAAAAAACGTGGTAGCCTGAAAACTGGTTACTACGGTGATATCGCTATTTTCAATCCTGCAAAAATTCAGGATTACGCGACCTTCGAAAAACCGAAACAATATGCCACCGGCATGGTGCATGTTTTTGTTAATGGCGTGCAGGTTTTACAAAATGGAGAGCATACCGGAGCGAAGCCCGGTAGAACTGTAAGAGGTCCGGGATATAAGGCGAAGAAAAAAACGTCATGAAATCGCTGATGCCTCGTATCAATAGACATATGACAATTCAACGATCACGCAAAGAATGGTATACTTCATATCATCGACCAGCGTGCATGTATATCGCCAAGTCCTTGATCGATAATGTTTTTACAGGCATTTTTTCAATTATATTTACTGTGATTTTTTCACCTTTTTATAATCAATTTCTATCCACCTGATGGATAAGCTAGTTTACCTGACGCTACTCATTTTTGGCCTGATGATCTCGATCCCCGGCCAATCACAAAATCTTATTGATAAGGGTAATCGTCTATTCGAAAAGAAAGATTATGAAAACGCTTTAAAGGCTTTACTGGATGCAAATGCAGCCGATGATGCCGATGTGAATTTCAAAATCGGGATGTGCTATCTCTACCTGGAGACGAAATCAAAATCGCTTCCTTACCTCGAAAAAGCATTTAACGCCAAGTCAAATATCAGCGAGGACATCCATTACTATCTTGGTATGGCCTACCAAAATAATCATCAGTACTCCAAAGCACGCGAACACTACGAAGAGTTTCGAAGCAAAAACAAGAAGCTATATGAGTTAGCTACCGAGAAAATATTCGAATGCGAGATTGGTGATTCCCTCACGCGCAAACCTATCAGAGCTGTTATTACCAATGTGGGAGCGGGAGTAAATTCTTCTTTCAATGAATACTCTCCATTGGTTTCCAGCGACGGACAGACGATGATATTTACTTCCAATCGTTCTACAGACGACTATAAAATTAAAAGTGGCACTAACTTCGAAGATATATATATAGTACGGAAAGCCGGCAGCAGTTGGGGCACTCCTGAAAAGATCAGTCCTAACATCAACATAAAATTTAATGACGCTGCAGCTTCGCTTTCTCCGGATGGCAAAACTTTGTTTCTCTATTACGAAGATGGGGCTGGAGATATATATACTTCACATCTTGAAGGTTCCGACTGGACTAAACCTGAGCCGCTCAGTAAGACTATCAACACACCGCTGTTCTGGGAAACTTCTGCCTGCATTTCTGCTGATGGACAGAAACTTTTTTTTGCCAGCAACCGTCCGGGAGGAAAAGGTGAACTCGATATATGGGTGAGCACACTGGATGCAAAAGGAAACTGGGCCAAGCCTACTAACCTGGGAAGTGCTATAAATACACCTGGCAACGAAGATTCACCGTTCATTCATCCCGATGGTGTTACCCTATATTTCTCATCCGATGGACTTCCGAGTATGGGTAGCAATGACATCTATAAAAGCGAATTTAAAGATGGCAAATGGCAGAAGCCTGTTAATCTAGGTTACCCAATCAACTCCATTGAGTATGATGGATTTTTCAGCATTTCAGAAGACAAGAAAACAGGTTATTACTCAACGCTTCGTGCAGAGGGTATGGGTAGCGCAGATATATATACCATTACATTTTTACCTCCTGCAAAAGAAGAGAAGGAGCCGGTGTTGCTTGCCAGCACAGAGCCTGCCGTTCAGCAACCAAAAGTTGAAGAGCCGAAAGTTATTGAGCAGCCGAAAACCAAAGAACCAAAAGTGGTTGAGAAACCGAAAGAGGAACCTCCGGTAGTGATCAAGGAAGAGCCTAAAGTGGTAGTTGTAACACCTCCTCCTGCGGTAACACAACCTGTTGCAGAAACCAAAACACCAGAGCCTGCGGCAACAGAGTTTGTCGATCCGATCATCGAAGTACATAAAGCTAACAAGGTTGTTACCCTGCTGAAGGGAAAAGTAATTGATGAAACTACAGCCCAACCGTTGGCCGCTACAATTTCATTGGTGGATAACATTACAAACAAGGTTATTACGAAGATCAACTCAAATCCTCAGACGGGTGATTTTGAACTTATCATTCCTCACGGTGGTAACTATGGTGTAGCGACAGAACGACAAGGATATCTTTTCAACTCCATCAACTTTAATCTGCCTCAATTTGCCGAGTACCAGGAAATTGATACGCACATCATTATGGTAAAGGCAGAGATCGGATCAAAAGTAGTATTGAAAAATATCTTCTTCGATATAGGTAAATCCGATCTGAAACCGGAATCTATAGCAGAGGTTGAAAACATCAAGGAGTTATTAATTATAAATCCGCAGTTAAGTGTTCAGATCAACGGACACACTGATAACACCGGGAATGCGGAAACCAACAAAGCGCTTTCTTTAAGACGCGCCAGTGCTGTTGTCTCTTACCTGATTGAGCATGGCATCAATGCTTCAAGATTAACAGCGAAAGGGTATGGCTCGGAACGTCCCATTGTAAGTAACGATGATGAGTCTGAAGGGCGCGCGATTAACCGAAGAACGGAGATTGAAATTATTGACGCGAAGGGATAATAGCAATCGCTTTGATTCTATTCGCAGAGATATAGTATATCAATCAAATCCCAAAATTAATTATACAAAAGCCGGATAAAAAAATAAGCCCGTTCCAGTTGATACTGAAACGGGCTTAAATGTATAGTATATATCAGGCTTCGAACTAAGCGATTGTTACACGCTTGAATTCTGCTACCGTCAATCCTTTTGTCACGCTGTCAAGATATTGAGCAACAGTCTTTGAGTTATCCTTCACAAAAGCCTGGTGTAACAAAGTTGTTTCTTTGAAGAATTTCTGAAGTTTACCTTGAGCGATTTTCTCAACCATGTTCTCAGGTTTACCTTCTGCTAGAATTTGAGCTTTAGCAATCTCAAGTTCTTTTTCGATGATAGCTTTGTCCACAGATGATTCATCAACGGCTACCGGATTCATAGCTGCTATTTGCATACCAACATCCTTACCCGCTTCAGTTACATCTTTACCATTAACACCTTTCAGTGATACAAGCACACCTAATTTAGATCCGGCATGGATGTATGATACAATTGCCTCACCAGTCATGTGAACATATTCACTCACTTCGATCTTCTCACCGATCTTACCTACCAGCTCGATAATTTTGTCATTCAATGTAAGACCACCAGCAGTCAGGCTTAACAATGCTTCTTTCGTAGCAGGCTTATTTGCAAATGCAGTATCAGCAATCAGTTTACCAAGCGTTTGAAATTCTTCGTTCTTACCTACGAAATCAGTCTCGCAGTTAAGTGCGATAAGAACAGCTTCTTTCTGGTCATCACTAACTTTAATAAATACAGCGCCTTCTTTCGCTTCTCTGTCAGAACGGGAAGCAGAAACTTTTTGACCTTTCTTTCTTAATATCTCAATAGCTTTATCAAAATCGCCTTCGGCTTCGGCGAGGGCTTTTTTACAATCCATCATACCTGCACCCGTCATTTGGCGGAGCTTGTTTACATCTTGTGCTGAAATAGCTGACATAGTATTTACGATTTTATATTTTACGATTATTCCGTTTGGACTCCCTAAAAAAACTAAACACCGGCTTTAGGCCGATGTTTAGTGCATTATCATTGCATTAATTATGACTACCTATACATTGCTGCACCGGCACATCAGCGCATTCTATTACTTGGTTTCTTCAACCGCAGTATCTACTTTTCTTTTCTCATCTTCCTCTTTCTTCTGAGCAGCGTCATCCTTATCCTTCTTACGCTCCATCAAACCTTCTTCAATCACTTTACCAATATATTTAGTAAGGATGTTGATTGATTTGAATGCATCATCGTTAGCAGGAACCGGGAAATCTACACCTGAAGGATCAGAGTTTGTATCTACCAATGCGAACACTGGGATATTCAATTTCTGAGCTTCTGTTACAGCGATGTGTTCACGCTTTACGTCAATCACAAACAATGCAGCAGGAAGTCTGTTCAGATCAGCTATACCACCTAACAATTTTTCGAGTTTAGCTTTCTCGCGAGTAACCATCAAACGTTCACGTTTCGCCAAGTTTGTGAAAGCTTCGTCCTTCATCAACTTTTCGATTTGTGCAAGTTTTTTCAGTGACTTACGGATAGTAGCGAAGTTTGTAAGCATACCACCTAACCAACGCTCTGTAACGAACGGCATGTTAAGACGCTTTGCTTCTTCTGATACGATGTCTTTGGCTTGCTTCTTAGTAGCAACGAACATGATCTTACGACCTGAGCGAACGATGTTCTTCAGAGCGAAAGCCGCTTCGTCTAAGCGCGCCAGAGTTTTATTCAGGTCAATAAGATGGATACCGTTATTTTCCATGAAGATGTATTCAGCCATCTTCGGGTTCCACTTGCGGGTAAGGTGACCAAAGTGTACACCTGCATCCAACAAATCCTGATATGTTAATTTTTCAGCCATTCTCTTGTTATTAACGCTTGCTAAACTGGAATTTTCTTCTCGCCTTTCTTCTACCTGGTTTCTTACGCTCAACCATTCTAGAGTCGCGCGTTAACAGGCCTTCTTTTCTCAAAGCAGGTTTGTTTTCTGTGTTAAACTGAACCAATGCCCGGGCGATACCAAGACGAACTGCTTCAGCCTGGCCTTTTACGCCACCACCTTCAACATTTACTGTTACATCATACTGACCCTCTACCTTAACGGTAGCAAGAGGTTGTTTTACTGTAGTTTGGTGAATTTCAGAAAGGAAGTATTCCTTCAGATCACGGTCATTCACTTTGATATCTCCTTTTCCAGGTTTTACATACACTCTGGCAATGGAGGTCTTTCTTCTACCGATTGTGTTGATGATCTGCATGATATCAGAACTTTATTTCTTTAGGTTGTTGAGCAGTATGAGGATGTTCATTACCAGCATAAACATGCAGGCTTCTGAAAAGTTCGCGTCCGAGTCTGTTCTTAGGGAGCATACCACGTACAGCGTGCTCGATCAGGCGCTCAGGATGTTTTGAACGGATCAAGGTAGGAGTGTGCTCGCGCTGACCGCCAGGATAACCAGAGTGAGTGTAGATCACACGATCCGTCCACTTCTTACCAGTCATTCTTACTTTTTCAGCGTTGATAACAATTACGTTATCGCCACAATCTACATTTGGCGTGTAGCTTGTTTTATGCTTACCACGGATAATGCGGGCAACTTCGCTAGCAACACGGCCAAGCACTTGTGCTTCTGCGTCCACCACTATCCAGCTTTTTTCAACTGTAGCCTTGTTGGCATTCAGTGTTTTATAGCTATTATGATCCATTGTATTATTAGAAATTCAATTAAAAACACTTACCCCTTTTAAAAAGGGACACAAAGGTAAACTGCCTGTCTGGTAAATGCAAGCATGATTTCGAAATTGCTCTAAAATCAATTAAAACAATTTCGCATCTATGATAAAACACTGATCGTTAGTCGTTTGGCCAATAACCAAGAGTTCTTTCGGCTCGCAAAGTTCTCTTTTTTTCCGACTCTCAAACTGAATGCCTCGATTTTTTTACCAAAAAATTCCAAATTATCGTTCAACTCTGCGAAGAGAAACCGTTGGCGGCAAGTCTTTCCATCTCTTCTTTCGAAACATTTTTCACCACTTGCGCAATCCACCACTGATGCCCGGAAGGATCCTTAAAGCCGCCCTCACGATAGCCGTAAAACCGATTGTCAGGTTTCATGATCGAGACCGCTCCGTTCTGAAGAGCTTTCTCAAATACGGCATCGACATCCCATACAAAAACATAGGTCATGCTTTCGGTCGGATATCCCGGCTGTGCTTTTCCTAACATGATGGTGCAATCACCGATTTGAATTTCCGCATGACGGATCGATCCATCGGCAGCTGTAAGTTTTTCCGTGACCTCTCCTTCCATCACTTCCGCTAGAAATAGTAGTGACTTTTCAATGTCGGCAACCATGAGGTAAGGACATACCCTGGAATATCCCGCAGGAGCGGGAGTCTGTTTTTTCTGATCGTTCATAATTCTATTTGTTAAAATATGATGATGAAGCTAGAAGGGAATGCTGGTATATAATTGGACAAACGCGACATGATGCCGTTATCATTATCCAGATCAGAAATTATATAGATATATACTTTAAGTATGAAGCTGAATAAAATTATCAGCACGACATGAAGCAGGAAGGTTGAAATATTCACGGGGTGAGAATCCTGCAAATTCTTTGAACTCCCGAATGAAGTGAGATTGATCAAAATAACCAGCGGCATAGGCAATGTCAGTTAAAGATTTCACAGTCTGTGATTGCGCTGTACGCAACGTTTTCTGAAATCGTATAAGCCTTAAAAATACTTTAGGCGAAAAGCCTACGGAAGTCTGAAATTTTCTTTCCAACTGACGGTTGGAAATGCCGGCTTGTCTTGCGAGGGTCTCTATCTTAACATCACTATTGCTATGAATTATATACTGAATGCCTCGAAGAAACTTATCATCCGGTATATTTTGCTTTTGAGTTTTTTGAAGGAGATAGTCTGACAAAATACTAACACGAAGATCATCGGTAAGTGCACAGAGTATCCTTTCTTCCAACACACTAAACTCCTTTCGATTGAAGTCATCTAAAGGCAGATGCTGGTGTGTAAGTTCATTCGATGGAGTTTTAAACAACAGCGGCAACGCATAAGGATATAAGTATACTCCCATCATTTTAAATTTGCCCGACATTGAAAATGTTTTGTACTCCGTAGTCTGGCCATTGATAGCACCATACTGACTGTTAAAGAAAAATACAAGTCCGGGAAAACTCTCTGCGAGTAATTTGTACTGAACTGGATGTTCGATCTCTCCGTTATATTCGAGCACCCAGAAAAATCTTACCAGGTGTTGTAGTATAGCGGGCGGTTGAATCTCCTTATAGTACATGATGCTTGGGGATTATGTTAAATTTAAGCATTTGACATAAAGATTTAGAATTATAGTTACAAGATTAAATTTATACGATTGAACAATACATCATCAGCTTATAAAAGAATTGTTGTCCAGGACGTTATATCAGAGACAAAAGACGTAAAGACTTTTCAGCTTCTTTATGAAGACGGAACGCCGTTGAAATATGAGGCCGGACAATTCATTACGTTTATTTTCCCAAAGCATGATCAACAGGAAGAAGATAGAAGGAGCTACTCGTTTTCTACAACGCCTGGGTTAGACGACATTCCTGCGATTACATTGAAGCGTGTTGAAAACGGAGAGTATTCCAGAAAACTTATTGATCGCACGAAACCGGGTGATGTTTTGCTTACCATTGGTGCGTCCGGCTACTTTACATTGCCTGAAAATATTAAGGGATATAAACGCTTTATTTTTCTGGCAGCGGGAAGCGGCATCACGCCCGTTTATTCTTTGGTAAAAGATATACTTTATCATCACCCGACCTTAGAAGTGGTTCTTATTTACAGTAATCGTGAGCCCATCGAAACTATATTTCACAAAGAGCTTACTAACTTGCAAGAGCGGTATAGCAATCGCTTCAAGATTGAATTCTTATTCAGTACTTCTCCCAACCTGTTACGTGCCAGACTTAGCAAGTGGTTACTTGAAGTACTCTTAAAAAAGTATGCTGCTGAAGATTGCCATCAAACTCTTTTTTACCTCTGCGGACCCTATGACTATATGCGGATGGCTACCATCGTTTTACAAACAGAGGGTGTTTCTTCTGACAACATTCGAAAAGAGCATTATGCAATACACAAACCAGTGCGAAAAAATGAGCCACCTGATAAAGCGATCCACCGGGTTGAAATCCGAATGAATGGGAACATATATACTTTTGAAACGCAATTTCCGGAAACCATTCTTCAACATGCTAAAAAGATGAATATACCATTAGCCTATAGCTGTGAATCCGGACAATGTGGAACGTGTGCTGCCACTTGTACGCAAGGCAAAGTATGGATGTGGAACAATGAAGTGCTTGTAGATGCAGAGGTAGAAAAAGGAAGAGTGCTGACATGCACTGGCTATCCTATTGAAGGAGATATAGTCTTGGAATTGTAAAATATAAATTGCCTCGGGATTAATCCCAAGGCAATTTATATTTATGCTTCATGTTTCATCAGCTGTTATTTTCCAACTGCTTGATCAATGCCTGTATATCTTTGGGATATGGTGCCTCCACGGTTTTCTTATCGCCTTTCAAATCTGCAAAAGTAAGTGCATAAGCATGGAGTGCCATGCGCCTCATGATAGGTTGTTCTTCTGTCTCCTTCTTCAAATTGAAACCGCGTTTTACACTCGATAAAAAGAATGGTTTCCCTCCGTATAGTTCATCTCCTGTAATAGAAGCTTTCAATGTTGACAGATGGATTCGGATCTGGTGCATTCTTCCGGTAACGGGTCTGCATTCCACCAGGGTATGAAGTTTATAAGACTTCAGCGAAGTGAAATAAGTTTGCGCAGATTTACCTTCGCGCTTGCTGATCTTTACAACACCATCATCCTGTTTCAGGATCGGAAGATCAACGAGATCGTCTTTAAAGTTATGGATTCCATCTACCACAGCATGGTAGACTTTCGTTACTTCTCTCTTTTCAAACTGCAGGCTCATGTGACGATAGGCTTCCGGGTTTTTCGCAATTGCGAGTACCCCGGAAGTATCTTTATCGAGACGATGGCATACCTGTGCTGTAGAAATATAGTCGCGCGCCAGGCCTAACAAATTAACTTTCTCATGGCGGTCCTCCAGCGTAGAAACATACGGAGGTTTATTGATGAGGATAAAATCGTCATCCTCGAAGAGAATAAGGTCTTCTAAATTGATACTGGAATTCTTCAATGAAAAATGCTTTTAGTTTAATCTACCTGATCTGCGTCAGGCTTAACACGCGGCAATTTAAAACTAAAAGTAGAACCTTTACCCGGTTCACTGTGTACTTCTGCTTTTGTATTATGACCATCGAGGATATGCTTGACGATGGCAAGCCCTAAACCTGTACCGCCTTTCTCTCGGCTTCGGCTCTTATCAACACGATAAAACCGCTCGAAGATGCGGGCTTGATGTTCGGCAGGTATACCTTCACCAAAGTCGCGCACATGGGTAACAACGTTCTTCTTGCTGATGTCAAAGCTTACTACCACTTCGGAACCATCGTGCGAATGCTTGATGGCGTTGCTGATAAAATTAGTCATCACCTGGCTGATCCGTTGCCAGTCGGCATATACCAAAGCTTTATGGTGTGAGCCCTCTACACGTAACTTGATATTTCTTTTTTCGCCTTTCTCTTCAAACTGCTCAAACACTTCTTCTGTTAACTTATGCATATCGATCGTTTCAAAATGCATTTTGATCTGACCGGTTTCAATATGTGAGAGTGTAAGGAGGTCCTGAACCAGTATATCGAGTCCATCTAAACTCTTCGCAGCTTTTTTTAGAAATTTAGTCCGCACCGTCTTATCATTCACGGCACCATCGAGCAGCGTATGAACAAATCCCTGTGCAGCGAAAATAGGAGTCTTCAATTCGTGCGATACATCGGCTATAAATTCTCTGCGGAATGCTTCGAGTTTTTTGAGCTCATCAATCTCTTTTTGCTTCAGTTCAGCAAATGAATAAATATCTTCGTTGATTGTTTTAAGTGGATTGAGAGGAGCTGTTTTCTGCTTATCAATTTTCGCAAGCTCCTTCTTTTTAAGCTTCCCCATCAACTTATATATCTTATTGATTTCTCTGAAGATGAGAAACTCCAGAACAGTAAAGATTAATAAATATGAAACAGAAAAACTGATCGCGAATGCTACTAACAGTGCACTTACTGCGATGCTTTTAAACAGCGAAAGAAATAAAGACGTAATGAGTGCTATGCAGAATGCTAACAGCAGGGCAAGACCGCGAGAACTGTAAACCATGCCCGAAGATAATTGTTTAGCCGTTATCCGTGAACTGTTGATACATTAACCGTGAATCGTTGCAGTTATAAGAATATAACATAACGATTCACGAGTAGCGTATAAACTTTAATTAAGACTGAATTTATAGCCTACACCTTTTACAGTGGTGATAAAATCGTCACCGATTTTTTCGCGCACTTTACGGATGTGAACATCTACGGTTCTGGCAAGTACATATACATCCGAGCCCCAGATATTTTGAAGTAGATCTTCTCTGCTAAAAACCTTATTGGGATTTTGCGCGAGGAAGTAAAGCAATTCAAATTCTTTCTTAGGAAGATTGATTTCTTTTTCGCTCACCTTAATGGTATAGCTCGTTCTGTCAATGGTAAGTTCGCCAATGGTAATGAGGCTCGAAGGAGATGACTTCTTGGAATCTCTTCTGAACAGAGCGCTGATACGACTCATCAATGCCCGTGGCTTGATAGGCTTCGTTATATAATCATCTGCTCCTACATCAAACGCTGCTACCTCAGAGTATTCTTCAGAACGCGCGGTGAGGAAAACAACAAATGTTTTTTGCAACTCTGGAATGTCGCGTAGCAGTCTGCAGGTTTCCACGCCATCCATCTTTGGCATCATGATGTCGAGAAGTACCAGGTCTGGCACAAATTTCTTGGCAATATCTACAGCCTTAGAGCCATCAGACGCTGTTTTTACATCGTATCCGCCCTTTTCAAGGTTGTACTTCAGAAGTTCCAAAATCGGTTCTTCATCGTCTACGACAAGCACTTTGTGCATTTGCTTGTTTCCCATAGTTCAACTATTTGTTCCAAAAATATACATAAAAAAGCCCATTAAAAACCAGGAAGTGTTTCTTAACAATTCCTTAAGCACACATAACAATTCGGTAATGAAAGAAAGTTTTATGACGACCTTCGGGGAAGAAGAAGAAATTGATTTTCAATCGAAATCTCGTCTCAAAGGAAAGGATACTTCTCACTCAAGTATTTTATATACCCGCGCAGATCACCATGAAAAGTGTTGGTCCACTCCTCTCCAAAAATATTTTGCTTGGACTGATACTGACGGAAATTCATGAAGTAAGCATTGTTGGGCAATTTATCTTTGAAGCGTTGTGATGGGTGCTTTGTCAACGCAAGCGAAAGTGTATCCATGTTGGTAACGATCTTCCGGATGACACCTTCTTTCAGTTGTTTTTTCTTTTCGAGGGAATCTCCTTCATGCATAGAATTATATAGACTATCCAGCAGACCTGCACCTCGAAGCATGTGATTTACATACTTGAGATAATCCTTATCTTCATCGATATACGTTATATACTCGCGAGAATTTCTACCATACTTATAGATCAAAAATTTCTCTGCACCCCGATCACCAATAAATGTGGCCAGGTTTTCATTGAAGTCAACACTATCCTTTACAAAAATAGTGGCGTGCGACATTTCATGAATGATGAGATTCGCTAAATCTCCTTCGCTGCGGCTGAGCATTTTACTGAGGATGGGATCTGTAAACCAGCCGAGTGTCGACCAGCCTCCAGGGTTTCGTACGATCACATCAAATCCCTGTTGCTCCAGTTCTTTTTTCAACTCGAAGGCTAGGCGCTGATTGAAAAATCCTTTGTACGGTACAGAGCCGATCACCGGAAATTCCCATTCTTTCGGTTGGAGTCTGAAAGGTTCTGCTGCAAGAACAACCCACATAACCTCCTTGCCTTTCTGGTCATATAGCGTCTTATAGTTCTCGGTGTCTTTCAAGCCGAGTGAATCGATCGCATACTGGCGTACTTCATCGATCAACGTTAACCTTGCTTTGAGTGAATCAGGAAACGATGGATCAGCCATGAATTCCTCTACAGGGCGTGCACTCCACACGATGTTTAGCTGCCCGTAACCCTGACGAATGCCATAAGTAACGAGTTCCCAATAAATGATAACGAGTATAACAACGATCGCTGTGATTGCCAGCAATATGCGTTTAATGATTTTACCTGAACGCCTCAGCATACACCTAAAAAATAATTCTCTCCATCTATAGTCCGCAAGATAAAAGTATCAGGCAACTTTGTACACATTGAAAATGCCATTGCTGGTTAAACCGAAATTGATCGCAGGTTTCGGGAAAATGATACTTATAGAATAAAAAACCTGGAGCAATCAACTTTAAGCGTTTTGATTTTCTATTTTAATTAGTATTTTTATCCCGAATTAAAACTAATAATAATAGTATTCAGTTTTTTCAAGGTTAACAAAATAGATTCCTGAAGTGTGCTCTGAATGATCTTTGTACTTTCAACCAAGCTTTGTTAGCCTGATCTACAACGTGAGAATAAAATAATAAATATGAGTGATGCAAAAGAAAAACTGAAGGCACTTCAGTTAACGATCGACAAACTTGAAAAAACATACGGTAAAGGAACCGTAATGAAACTAAGCGATGAGAAAGTAGTGGATGTACCTGCTATTTCTACCGGTTCGCTTGGCCTTGACATCGCCCTTGGTATTGGCGGTATTCCCCGTGGAAGAATCACAGAGATCTACGGACCTGAATCGTCTGGTAAAACTACGCTTACGATGCATTGCATTGCCGAAGCACAAAAGCGTGGCGGTCTTGCAGCCTTCATCGATGCAGAACACGCTTTCGATAAAGCATACGCAGAGAAGCTCGGCATCGATACTGAAAATCTTTTGATCTCTCAACCAGACAATGGTGAACAGGCTTTGGAAATTGCCGATCACCTGATCCGCTCGGGAGCAATTGACATTATTGTAATTGACTCGGTTGCTGCCCTTGTGCCGAAAGGCGAATTGGAAGGCGAGATGGGTGAAAGTAAAATGGGCTTGCAGGCACGTCTGATGTCACAGGCTCTTCGTAAGCTTACAGGTACTATCAGCAAAACAGGTTGCTCTTGTGTCTTCATTAACCAGTTACGCGAAAAGATCGGCGTGATGTTCGGTAACCCTGAGACAACAACGGGTGGTAACGCTTTGAAATTCTACGCATCTGTACGATTAGACATTCGTAGAATTGGACAGATTAAAGAAGCTGCTGATGATATTACCGGTAACCGCGTAAAAGTAAAAGTGGTTAAGAATAAAGTAGCACCTCCTTTTAAAGTAGTTGAATTTGATATCATGTATGGTCGTGGTATATCTAAGTCCGGTGAAATCATTGACCTTGGTGTTGAACTTAACGTAGTTCAAAAAGCAGGTTCATGGTTCTCTTACAATGGGAACAAACTCGGTCAGGGACGTGATGCAGTTAAACAACTAATCGAAGACAATCCTGAGTTAATGGATGAACTTGAAAAGAAAATCAAAGATCATCTGGCAGGTGTAACCGGAGATAAAAAGGTAGTACTGGAGGAAAAAGAAAAATAAGATAAAACAAAAGTCGATAGTCCGATTTTCGGAGATTGTATAAATGAAAATGGCCCGCGATTGAATCGCGGGCTATTTGTTTATATATACTTTGATGGTATCTGGTATATATTATGTTGCCCGAATGGCAATTACCGGATCAAGTCTTGCTGCCATTGCCGCTGGTACAATTCCGGAGATCAATCCTATAGCAGAAGATACTGCCAAGCCCAGCACAATATTTTTAACCGTGAGTGTAACTACGAGTGTCCCCAACGGAATAAAGGTGATCAGATATACCAGGAATAATCCCATGAGTCCTCCTATGAGACTTAGGAAAATGGCTTCGAACAAAAACTGGAAGAGTATAAAATAATTCTTCGCACCGAGTGATTTCTGTAGTCCTATCACGCTCGTTCGTTCCTTTACGGAAACAAACATAATGTTTGCTATACCGAACCCTCCTACAAGTATAGAGAACCCTCCGATGATCCATCCGGCAATACCTACTACATCAAACAAATTACCAATGATATTCGCCAGTGCTTCGGGACGATTGATCGCAAAATTATCTTTATCAGACGGGCGAAGTCCTCGCCTTGCACGCATAACACCACGCACCTCATTTTCCAATTCAACCAATCCTAAATCAGATTCCAGCCCGCGTATACCTATACTGGATTCCATTTCATCCCATCGGCCCGAGCCGGTTTGATATAATTTTCGGAACGCTGTGTACGGTACAATGGTAACATAATCATTACTTGGAGTCCCCATAAAGCTTTGACCTTCCTTCTTTACAGTACCGATCACGGTGAACTTCCTGTTCTTTATCTTCACGACTTTACCAATCGGATCATCATTCGGAAAAAGTGTCTTGGATACTTCGTATCCAATGATCACGACATCCCGTCCTCCGACAATTTCATCCGTTGTGAGGTAGCGACCGTTATCGATGTTTACGGTAAAAATATTTTCATATCCCTCACTGGCACCCACAAGACGCACGTCGCTGATACTGTTGTTATCACGTTTCACAGTCATCCTACCCTTATCGGCATAGATGGCGATGTTCGTGCTATATTTCAGATTTTCCTGCAGGAACTTGTATTCGTTATAAGAAGAGTTAGGTCGTCTCCAGAAATCCCACCAGCGATATTCACCTTCGGCATCTGCTAGCCAAGGCCACTTATCAACGTAGATCACGTTGGTACCAATAAAATTAAGACTGTCTTTGATGTTTTTCTCAAGAGAGTCCACCAGCGTGAGCACGGCAATGATGGCAAAAATACCCACCGTTACCCCGAGCAACGAGAGCACTGTGCGCAGGATATTGGATTTTAATGCCCTCCAGGCAAACCGGAAACTTTCGAAAATCTGGCGTAAAGTATACATTTTGTCAGTAACGCAATGTTAGATTAAATGAGTTTGTCGGCTTATTCCCTAACAAATTACTCTTTAAAGACTGAAAATCTTGCTTTTTTGTTACAAGCTTGAAAAAAAGAGCACCTTTTGTCGTAAAAGCCAATTGTTACCTTATTTTTGCAACCCAAAATAAAATTTACCCTTTATTGGGCATACTTTGCATTAACGAATATGAAGTTATCCGAATTTAAATTCGAACTCCCTAACAACTCTATTGCCCTTGACCCAGCTGAGAACCGTGATGAAGCACGGCTTATGGTGGTACATAAAGACACCGGCAAAATAGAGCATAAGATATTTAAAGATGTCGTTGAATACTTCAATGATGGCGATGTAATGGTCGGCAATGACACCATGGTGTTTCCTGCTCGTCTTTATGGACGAAAAGAAAAGACTGGTGCCAAGATCGAAGTATTCCTGCTGCGTGAGCTGAATGCTGATATGCACTTATGGGATGTGTTGGTTGACCCTGCGCGGAAAATCCGTGTTGGCAACAAACTATATTTCGGTAATGGCGATCTCGTTGCTGAAGTTATAGACAACACCACATCACGTGGCCGTACAATCCGTTTTCTTTTTGATGGTGACTCCGCTGCTTTTGATAAAGTGGTTGAGACATTGGGAGAAACTCCGCTTCCAAAGTATATCAAGCGTAAAGTTAAGCCAGAAGATAAAGATCGCTTCCAGACAATCTTTGCTAAAAACAAAGGTGCTGTGTCCGCTCCTACTGCAGGTCTTCACTTTACACGCCAGTTATTGAAACGCCTTCAGTTGAAAGGTGTAGATATGACTTTCGTTACTCTTCACATTGGTCTAGGGACATTTCGCCCGGTAGATGTTGAAGATCTTACCAAGCATAAAATGGATTCCGAAAATTTCATTGTTGGAACTGAAGCTGTTGATATTGTTAACAAGGCATTGGACAACAAGAACAGAGTATGTGCTATAGGTACAACTACGATGCGTGCTCTGGAATCTGCTGTATCCGCTACGAACCGCTTGAAAGCACGCGAAGGATGGACTGACAAGTTTATCTTCCCTCCGTATGATTTCAAGATCTGCAACGCGATGATCACAAACTTTCACATGCCAGAGTCCACATTATTAATGATGGCTTCTGCTTTCGGTGGATATGAGTTGATCATGGAAGCTTACAGAGTTGCGAAAAAAGAAAAGTATAAATTCCTTACGTACGGTGATGCGATGCTCATCATCTAGTACTTAAAATACTGATAACATAAAGCCAGCCATTTCCAGGGCTGGCTTTTTTCATTTATAGCCGACTTGAGTGATTGGCCAGAGAAAATTCAATTTCAATCATACTGTTTATAAATCTTCAATCCTATATATCACTCTACATCCGGCTACAACACTTCGTCCCAAAACACGCGCACGTCAATACTATTTATACTATATTGAGAGACAACTCAAACCAACACACCATGAAACGAAGAAACTTTTTGAAGAACGGTTTTACTGTGGCCGCTTCTACAGCAACACTCGGAAGTGCGTTTGCCTCAACCGTTGTGAACTCACCCGCAGCAGGCACAGCAGAAAAAACGTTCAAGTGTAATTATGGCCCGCACGATGGAATGTTTGCAAACCATGCTGGAAAAGATTTTATAGATCAGATTAAGTTCATGTACGACCAGGGCTTCAGAAGTATTGAAGATAATGGACTATTAAAACGCACAAAAGAAGAGCAGGATAAAATTGGCGCGACTCTCGCAAAGCTCGGCATGACCATGGGTGTATTTGTTGTGGATGGTGGAGATAACTGGAAAGTATCATTAACCACTGGCAAACAGGAATTCAAAGACAACTTCGTCAAGACTTGCAAAGCGTGTGTTGAACTAGCCAAGCGTGTGAATGCAAAATGGATGACCGTAGTGCCGGGATTTTTTGAACGCAATATTCCTATAGGTATACAAACTGCCAATGTAGTAGATGCCCTGCGAAGAGGATCAGAAATTTTTGAACCCAATGGATTGATCATGGTGCTCGAACCCTTAAGTGATGTACCTGATCTGTTCATGCGCACATCCGACCAAACGTATGAATTATGCAAAGCAGTAAACAGCCCTTCGTGCAAAATCCTGTACGACATCTATCACATGCAGCGCAATGAAGGAAACATTATATCAAATATAGATCGCTGCTGGGAGGAGATCGCATATTTTCAGATTGGCGATAACCCAGGAAGAAAAGAACCAACAACGGGTGAGATCAACTATAAAAACATTTTCAAGCATGTATACGATAAAGGTTATCGTGGTGTATGGGGAATGGAGCATGGTATATCCAAGCCTGGTAAAGAAGGTGAAATAGCATTGATCAAAGCGTACCGCGAAGTAGATACTTTCTAATTCTGAAAGATGATATCAGTGTTATCAAAACAATTTTGATAACACTGATACTTAAAGCGCACAATTTCTTTTCATTCTCTGAAACCCTGCCGCTTCGTTTTAGTTAAATTTAAACTATAAAAACCCGATCATGAAGCGAATCCCTATAATCGCAGGTATACTTTTAACCCTGACTTTTCCCCTCCAGGCTCAACTCCTGAAAGATCTTAAAAAAGCTGCCACCGATGCAGGCAAGAGCCTCAACACGAAAGACAATCGAGATAAGGTATTCAACCTTGCCATGAAGGATATGGAGCGAGCTCGCGCAGAGTTTGACTCCGCGGATTTCGACTATGCGATTTTGCTTAGTGATAACTCAGGACTCTTTGACGTAAAGGAAAAAGGTGAAACCGCTGCGCGCTTTACTTCTGCAGTCGGGCTAACATCTTCATATTTAAAAAATGATGCATTGTCCGATGCAGAGCTCGCTCGCTTCCATCGCGAAGCAGGTGAAGTGTGGTATGCCAACGGTAAATTTACCATGGCAGAAAAAAAGTTTGTAGCCGCTAAAACGGCTTATGAAAAAGCCAATCTGAAAGAAGATATAGGGTATATTAAAACTATATCCAACCAAGGCTTGCTTTATGCTACCATGGGACGCTTCACACAAGCGGAAGAATTAACAGTTGAAGCGCTGGATTTACGCAAAGCAAAATTCGGAGACACAAACACAAGCGTAGCCGCATCGCTCAACAATTACGGAGTTTTAAAATATAGTCTTGCCCGCTATAACGAAGCCGAAAAAGATTTTGAAACATCGCTTTCCATTATCAAGTCGAACAATCTGCAGGCAGCCATGCCCTACGCCATTATACTCAACAACCAGGCGATGTTGTTTCAATCGATCGGCAGGTTTGAAGAAGCAGAGAAAACTCTGAAAGAGGCTATTGTGATCGGTGAAAAATTGCAAAGCAGTAAATCCAGGAATCACCTGAAGTTCTTGTCCAACCTCGCATTACTCTATCAGCAAATGGGGAAATATCCGGAAGCTGAAACTATATACCTTGGCATGGAAAAACGTTTAGGAAAAAATAATCCAGACTATGCCTCCATGTTAAACAACCAGGCAGCACTTTATATAGTAATGGGAAAAGAAGATAAAGTGGAAGACCTTTTAAAACGCTCTGCTGCTATATATAAATCAAACTTCAATGAAGAAAACCCGGCTTACGCCAAGGCCATCAGTGATCAGGGAAATTTCTACCGCTATAAAGGTAAATATACCGATGCAGATCCATTGCTTGAAAAAGCGCTGGCCATCCGTGAAGCCACGCTGGGAATCAATCACCCGCTATACGTTCAATCGCAGGAGGATATAGCTATACTATACTGGAAGCGAAAAATATGGGATAGATCATTCATGATGTATCGCAACGTTATGGATAAGTCGCTTGACTTTATCAACACATACTTTCCGCCCATGAGCGAAGCGGAGAAGACTAAATACTGGGATATACTTTCACCACGCTTTCAGCGGTTCTACAATTTTGCTATTGATGCAAGTATAGAAAACCCACATGCCATCGAATCACTTTACGATTACCAGATCGCCACCAAGGCACTGCTCCTCAATTCCACCAACCGTGTAAAGCAGGCAATTCTTACCAGTAAAGATGTGCAGCTTATCAAAGATTATCGCACGTGGCTTGACCAGAAAGAAACCTTGGCAAGACTATATGCTTATTCCAAACAAGATCTTCGACAACAGAATATAAATCTGGATTCACTCGAACGTGCCGCCAATGCAATGGAGCGAAAACTTTCTGAGCGTTCAGCAGATTTTTCTTCAAGTTATTCTGCCAAAAAAGTAAGTGCTGATCAGATCAAAGCATTGCTTACCGACACTGAAGCAGTAGTTGAAATTATCCGCGTTCAAAAGTATGATCAGAAGTTTGAAAACGATGCGCGGTACCTGGCATTGGTATTAACAAAAGGTATAGATATACCCAAGCTTGTAATTCTGGATAATGGATCACAATTGGACACCCGCTATTCGAAATTCTATCGCAATGCCGTTCAGCAGCGAATCGCGGATGAATACTCATACGATCAATACTGGGCACGTATAGAACCCGAACTCAAAGGGAAGAAACTCATCTATATATCTCCGGATGGCGCTTACAATCAGATCAATCTCAACACCCTGAAAAAGCCGGATGCCGATTACGTCATAAACCGATACGACCTCGTGATCCTGGGAAATTCAAAAGACCTGATCGCCTGGAAAAGTAAAAAGGCAAAAGCTCCACGAAAAAATGCAACATTGATTGGTTTTCCGGATTATGGTGCCGGTGAAATTGCTGCGCTACCCGGAACCAAAATCGAGATGAATACTATATCAAAAGTATTAAAGACCTCTGGCTACCAGGTGACTTTGTTCTCTGAAAAAACAGCGACCGAGAAAAATCTAAAATCGATCAAGGCACCAACACTTATACACATTGCGACTCATGGATATTTTCTGAAAGATACCGAGAGCAGTGGCGCTGCCTTTGGTGTACATCTTGAAAATGCCAACGACAATCCTTTACTCCGCTCAGGGCTGTTACTCGCTGGCGCATCCGGAACGGTAAGCGGTAAACGAATGCCCAACCTGGAGAGCAATGACAACGGTATACTTACTGCGTACGAAGCGATGAATCTGAACCTTGAAGGAACCGATCTGATCGTATTGAGTGCATGCGAGACAGGGCTGGGTGATGTAAAGGCTGGTGAAGGTGTATATGGCTTGCAACGTGCTTTTCTTGTAGCAGGCGCGGATGCGTTGATCATGAGCCTCTGGAAAGTTGATGATGCCGCAACCCAACAACTCATGAGTAACTTTTATACAAACTGGTTGAAGCTTGGCAATAAACAAAAAGCTTTTAAGCAAGCACAACTTCAGCTCATGGTCAAATATAAAGAGCCTTACTACTGGGGCGCCTTTGTGATGATGGGCATGTGATCAGAATCTATATAGTATATTTATACCTATAATTCAATACAACGATGGATTTGAAGAAAATTGGAAACTCATCCGTACAGGTAACACCCATGGCTTTTGGAGCTTGGGCTGTTGGCGGATGGATGTGGGGAGGCGCTGAAGAAAGTGCTGCATTACGGGCAATTCGTGCTTCCTTTGATTTGGGCATGACAACCATTGATACAGCACCGGTGTATGGATTTGGCCGTAGCGAAGAACTGGTAGGCCGTGCGTTGCAAGGTATACCCCGTGATCAATACCAGATTCTTACAAAGTATGGATTGAACTGGGAAACCGCTGAAGGTGAATTCTATTTTGACACTACCGATAACAACGGGAAGGCCCTAAAAGTATATCGCTATGCAGCGGCAGCGAAAGTGATCAAAGAATGTGAAGATAGTCTGCGCAGGTTGAAAACCGACTATATAGATCTGCTCCAGATTCACTGGTCTGACGCCACTACACCTATTGAAGAAACGATGCGTGCCGTTGTCAAACTTATTGAACAAGGTAAAGTACGTGCAGCGGGCGTTTGCAATTACAGTACAACACAAGTTGATGAAGCCTTAAAAGTTGTAAAGCTTGCTTCGAATCAAGTGCCGTATAGTATGATCAATCGTGGCATTGAAAAAGATATAGTACCGCAGGCACTGCAAAAAGGAATGAGTATAATTCCTTATAGTCCATTGCAACGCGGGCTTCTTTCCGGAAAAATAAAGCCAGGACATAAATTTGGTGAAGGTGATACGCGCGAGAACAATAAATTTTATACCACAGAGAATATAAATCGCGCGAATGCGCTCCTTGAAAAAATAAAACCGATCGCAGATGGTCATAACGCAAGTTTATCACAACTCGTTATCAACTGGACAACCCGACAGCCGGCCATGGATTGTGTATTGGTTGGTGCAAGAGATGAGCAACAAGTAAAAGAAAACGTGAAGGCCCTCGACTTTAAACTTTCAGATGAAGAGCTAAAGAAAATTACACAGGCTGCGAATGAATTTATGCTGGCAGAATAATATATAGATCCGCGTTTTTAGCTATGCGCTACAAGTAAAGAACTGCAACTCGTAGCGCATAGCAAAAGCTCGCAGCTGATTTAATTGCTTGCGGGCACAATCTTCAACAACATTCCCGGACTTTGAGTCGCGATGTATACATATCCGTCAGGTCCTTGCGTAACCATTCGAACACGCCCTACTTTGTCGAGGAGTTTTTCGTGCTTCACATATTTTCCATTGCTTACTTCAACACGTGCTATATGTGTTTGTGCTAAGGCGCCTACTATAAAGTTATTCTTCCAATTTGGATATTTATCACTCGTAACTTGCGTTAAGCCACACGTTGCTATAGATGGAACCCAGTACCAAACAGGTTGTTCCATTCCCTCTTTCGCGGTGATGTCTGTAATCGGAGTACCATCGTAGTTAATACCATAGGTAATCACAGGCCATCCATAATTTTTTCCTTTCTCAACTTTATTTAATTCATCTCCACCCTTGGGACCGTGCTCTGCATCCCATAGCTCACCCGTTGCTTTATCATATACCAGTCCCTGCGGATTACGATGTCCATAACTCCAGATCTCCGGCTTAGCGCCTGCTGTATTTACAAACGGATTATCTTTTGGCACTGTCCCATCTTCATTGAGACGAAGTACTTTTCCTAAATGATTACCAAGGTTCTGCGCATTCTCCTTGGTACCTCTTTCTCCGCTTGAAAAAAAAATATGACCCTGGCCGTCAAAAACGATACGCGATCCAAAGTGAACTTCAGAATCTGCAAAAGGTTTAGCAGAAAATAAATCCTGAAAGTCGGTGAAAGCATTGCCATTCAGTTTGGTCCGTGCGATCGTTGTGCCACCACCGCCTTCGCCAGGCTTTGCATAGCTCAGGTATATCCAACCATTATTAGCATAATCCGGATGTACAATTATATCGAGTAATCCACCTTGTCCATGATCATATACCGCAGGAACATTTTCAATTTTCTCATCCAGTAATTTACCATCCTTTATAATTCTGATCTCGCCTTTTTTTTCTGTTACCAGGATTCTTCCATCCGGCAGAAATGCTATACCCCAGGGATTATCAAGTTTATCGGTTAATGTATCGACCGTGAATTTTAACTTTTCAGATTCAATTACAGCACCTACTGTCGTCGTTTCTGTATTAGTCTTCTCTGTTCCGTTTTTATCAGAACAAGCCAATACCGACAAAGCAAGTGACGCATATACTATTCCATTTCTTAGGGTCATAGAGTTTATATTTTATATTAATAGGATATCTGCTTATATACCATCCAAGAGGAAAGATAGGGCAAGTTAACAAGGTGCCCAACCTGGTCGTGTCGCTTTTTGACGAACTGGAGAGATCACCCGTCAATCGGATGATTGCGCCTGATTAATCTCAGCAACGATATCAGCAATACTACGGTCATTGATCATCACATCCTTCAGTCCTGCCTTACCATCCTTTACACTTACCACGGCATACGTAACTTGCGTTGAATCTGTACGCGCCTGCCACGATACCCGTTCAGCTTCAGCTGCTTTCGATTCTTCAAGATAAAACCTTTCGAAAGGATACGCGATCCAAAGTGTATACGGCGCATCATATGAATCAACGCTTTGCACACGCGCCTTTATATAGTCTACGCCTTCCGGCTCATACATGGAAACGCTGTTGATCCGTGCATAACCGGCTGAATCTCGAAGCGAAACATACACATCCGCCACATTCTCCCATTCCTTAAAGTCTGTAACATTGATATGATCTTCTTCGAAATTCAGGGTTATATATTTTCCCCGAAAGGGATCAGAAGGGTCGATGGGACGCGTTTTAAATTTATATACTTTGCCTTCGCTTAAAACTTGCTCCTGATCATAGATCATCATCCCAGGCACATACCATTGCGCCAGACACATCAAAGCAAACAACAGAAGTAATATCTTTTTCATTTCGTTTCAGTGTTACAAGACAAGGCCGCTACAGCCTGGCTTTGGTTTCATACTATATATATACTATACGTACTAATCATTATACATTGCTATTAAGCTCAGCTTTACGCTTGCGCACCATCCAGGCGTTGGCAACGAAAAATCCTACGCCCACAGCTACGAACAGCAAGCCACGTACTACGAAGCTCATATCAACATCAAAGAAACGGCAAATGATCAGTGCTGTAAGAATCAGCAAACCATAGTTTAACAAGCTCAAACGATTTTGCTGTGCACCGTCACGAATGGTAAATATCCCGAATGCAAACAAGATTATATTCGTCAGTATCCGTGCTAACTGGGGTGATTGAAAACTGATGAACACCAACAGTAATACGATGATAAAGCCATAGCTTTTAACATTCAGAGATAAAAAGGATTTCCTAATACCTGACCAGATCAGTAAAGCTATAGCCAAACCAAAAGTGATCCAATACGGATACGCATCGATCAACTCCGGCCTATATTCCCGCCCTCCCGACAGCTCAATCCAAAACTCTTCAAAACTCAGAAAGAGCAATATCGAAATTAGTCCCAGGCTTCCTGCTATCAGAAATCCATTGGTGATAAGCCTGCGCTGGTAAATCTTTTCAACCTGACCAATCAATATAAAAAAACAAAAAACATTTATATAGGTAATGACTGTAATTTCTTCCAGCCAGTTACCAAACATTCCCAACACCGTGGTAATGGAAGCTGCTATAAACCACGAATGAAATGCAAAGAAATTACTATTTGACCTTTTCGTATAGAGTAAATAATAATGTGGAAGTACCAACAACAATAGTCCCCAATACCACCAGGCCGTTTCGTTCGGGTAATGGAAATAGCTAAGCTGACAAGCATACCAGGTGATGCCTAAGATATATAGTAAAGATGCAAAGGACGACTGCATCACATAGATCACCGGAAACGCAAGCAACATCCACAGAAATAAAAATCCATGCAGTGTGCCTTCGATATTATATACCTGGCTTACGATAGATATACTGGCCGCAATAGAAAGGAACAGGAACGCTGCACTGCTTTCCCGCCAGGCAGTGTGATCGCGTTTTTTCAAAAACACGAAGCCACAGACAGCCTGCCCCACCAGCATGGGAAGCAATGCTATAGCAAGCTTCGGAACCTTGCCCAGTGTATCCCAGTTGTGAGCGATAATCAGGATGATACCCAACCCTACGAGCAGCGCTCCTAAAATACCAAAGACAATAACAAGCCTGTTGGGTACCTGTGCTTCCTTTTGATTATAATATACTCTGATTTTCTGTGCGGTTTCTTCCGTGATGATGGTTGCCTCAACAAGTTCATGCAGGTCTTTCAGGATAGGTTTACTCATATTGTTCCGGGGTCTCCTTTAAAGCTATAGCGTATGTCCAATACGCTATAGCCTTTCAGGCGTAAATTACTAAAAAACGATATTATTTCTGAACGGTATAGGCCGCTATACTATTCCCGAAAAATGTCGGAATGTAAAGCGTCTTCGTTTTAGAATCGTAGTCTACGTCAGCACTATTAAGTTTCTGTTCCTTTGTATCAAGCAACCGCGTTGCTTTGCCGGTTGAATCAACTAAATATACTTCACCATACCAGGAGGAAATTATAAATTCATTCTTGCCGACAGAAACAATACCATCACCACCCGGAGCAGCAGTACCAACTTTTGAGAGTTTTTTACTCCAGTCGAGTTTATAAAAATTACCAGTCTGGAAATCTACAAAGTAAAGGGCATCCTTCATCGCCAGCACACCATTGGTACTTTTAATTTCAGCATTCTCATAATATACTTCGGCTTTACCATTGGCAAATTTGTGGATCTTGCCCGTACGGGAATCCGACACATATACATTTCCTTTTTCATCGGTGGTAACATCGTTCAAAAAAATGGCACCTTCCACTTCTGTGAATGTTGGTTTCCCGGTAGCAATGTCGATAGTAACGATGCGGCTCAGGTCTGCTACATATAAATTGTTTTTATAGATACCCATGCCTTTCGGAGCATTCAACCCGGTTACCCATTCCAATGTAATTACTTTCCCTTCCGGAGATACCTTGGATATAAATCCTTTCCCATCTTTCTCATCAGATTTACCATCAATGTTGGCTACATATAGCACGTTGTTTTTTGCATCTACATACACGGACTCAGGAACACGAAATACAGTATCTGATTTCCATTTCATAGTCAGTGTTTGCGCGTTCGCACAGAAGGCTACCAGTATCAGTAGTAAAACAGTAAAGTTTTTGAGGGTTGTGTGTTTTTTCATAGTGTATTTTATTTATGCAGATAAATTATGATGAGTGGTTTCGCAGTTGCAAATCTATACTATAATGATTTCCATAGCATTTCTAAAACCAGTAAGTAAATATCATCGATATCCTGAAGATGGCAAAGAAAACTTAGATTAACGGAGGCTATGGTTCCTGTATTCTGAAGTTAAATGTTTGCACACTCCAAAGAAGTTATGAAAGGCTCGGAACTTTGAAATTGCCTTGTTAATTTGTGCGCAAATTAAATCTTTGCTATGTATACCGGATTATTCCATACCCATTCATCCCTTCGCTACATCTTGTTGCTCTTGCTTATTGTAGTGATTGTAAAATCATTGCTGGGCTTTGTTAACAAAAAACCTTTTGGAAAAGCAGACGATAAGCTGAGTCTTTTCCTGTTGATCTTTACACATATACAGTTTGTGGTCGGGTTGACGCTCTATTTTGTAAGTCCTTTCGTGCAGTTTGGAAGTACTACGATGAGTGATAAAGTTACACGTTATTGGACAGTGGAACATATCTTTGGAATGCTTATCGCGGTAATACTCATCACGGTAGCACGCTCTACATCGAAACGCATGACTGACGCAACCGCTAAACATAAACGCTTGTTTATCTTCAATGCCCTGGCGCTTGTTATCATTATTGCTGTGGTCCTTATGGGTGGCCTAAAGATCATCGGCAGCACGCGTATGTAAAGTCTATGTAAGTAATTTTTCATAAAGCTATTAAATAACGCTATGGCTATCGACCAACCGGGCAAAAGCCCGGTTTTTTTGTGTGTTACGATTTCTGTTATTGTCTTAACTTTACTCTGTTAATTTAACCTACATGAAAACCCCACTATTACTATTTTTTAGTCTCCTAACTTTTTGCGCACTTGGCCAATCGGCTCAACAATCTATGGAGCGCTACGAGCTTGTTAAAATGGACAAGAACGTTAACACGTTCCATCATGAAGCTGCTCCGGTAATTTCTCCGGACGGCAACACGCTATACTTTTTTGTTCAGGATCATCCTGAAAACACACAAGGTAAAGATGATACTCAAGACATCTGGGTATCGAAGAAAGATGCGAATGGCGTTTGGGGAAAAGCAGAACATCTTCGCAGTCCATTCAACATCCATCGTTCTAACCAGGTGTTCACTGTATTCCCGGATGGAAACTTGTTCATTAAAGGAGGAAGAACAAAAGGTGAAAAAGGGTTCTCAATTGTTACAGGCGGTTCACTTCGCGAGCTCGATGTAAAAGATTTTAAGTCTATGAATAAAGGCCGCTTCTATGGCGCGAGTATGTCGGCCGATATGAAGCATATGATCATATACTTCAGTGAAAAAGAAAATAGTCCCAACAGTGATCTCTATGGAAGTGATCTGCTTCCAAACGGCTCATGGTCTAAACCAGTGAAATTGAAACTCAGTACTACACTAGACGATGTTGGACCATTTATCGGCCCCGATCAAAAAACACTATACTTCGCAAGTGCACGTCAGTCACCAGGCAGACAAGGTGGTGTTGATATTTATAGGACAACACGCCTGGATGAAACATGGGCAAACTGGTCTGAACCTATAAACATGGGCAAACCCATCAACACAAGTGCTCTTGATTATTATTTCACCATTGATAATGCCGGCAATGTATTTACAAGTCGTGCAAACAAAGCTATGGATGGCGCACAACTCGACCTCTACCAGCTGGTGCCCAAAACATTTAAAGTACAGTTAACTGGTATCGTGCTGAATGAAAAAACACAAGAGCCGTTGCAAGCTAACGTAGATATAAAAGTTGCAGATAAAGAACCTGTAAAGCTGCGCTCCAATGCCACCGGTAAATTTGATACCAAAGTACCCGAGATGAACAGCTTTGCTATAGCTGCCAGCACCGAAGGGTTCCTTCCAAAGGAGCAGTCCTTTAAATTACCTGTACTCACAAAAGATACCACTATATATATCGAGATGTTGCTGAAGCCGGTAGCCAAAAAACTTCTGGTCTCCGGAAATGTTTACGATAAGAAGACGGATAAACAAATCGCTGCCAAGCTTGACATCGCTTTGCGAAACGACCGTAAGACTAACTTCAAAGTAGATGCGTCCCGTGGCAGCTATGAAAAAGAAGTACCAAAATTAGGTTGGTATATGATCACCGCTTCCGCGGAAGGATATTTGAATTCAACAGACAGCGTTCAGCTTGAAAGCGAAGAACTTTCACCCGCGATACGCGATCTATACTTGCTGCCGATCGAGATTGGTGTGACCGTTCGTCTAAAAAATATATACTTCGATTTCGACAAGACTACTTTAAAGAAAGAATCTTTCACAGAGTTGAACAAAGTAGTTGAATTTCTGAAGCAGAACAGCACCGTTGAAATTGAAATTGCAGGACATACCGACAACAAAGGCTCTGATGATTACAACGCAAACTTGTCGCAGGGAAGATCACAGTCAGTAGTAGATTACCTGATCAGCCAAGGTATAGAAGCTTTCCGTCTTACAGCGCACGGCTATGGAGAAAGCAAACCTATCGATACCAACGATACAGATGCCGGCCGCGCCAACAATCGCAGAGTTGAATTCACAGTAGTGAAAAAATAATATAGTATATATAAATGCAATTGCCTCGGGATTAATCCCGAGGCAATTGATAATTCCGGAAAAACAACTACATATAATTAGATCAACCCTGCCTCTTTTAAAGCTTTCTGTTCATCGCCCGTTATATAGGAAAAAATCTTTAGGGCATCGTCCCGATACTGCAATAAATAAATTACCTGAAATTCAATAGCGATGGCTTTACCATCCGTGCGCTCATAGCGCGAATCCCAATCAACAGTAGCCAGTACGTGGTATTCATTGAGCACTGTTACTTCGATATCTCTGATTTTCATAGAACGAGTTCCGATACTTCGGTAAAATTCATTACCCTTCGGAATCATTTTACGAAATGAATCATCGTTCTTACCAACAATGACTCCCGCAGGATTAGCTTCAATAAAATTCTCCGCGAAAGCGTTAACAGTCCCCTCTATGTCGTCTACTCCGCCTTCTATTCTATTATCACCGTCTAACGCCCTCGCAAAACGGTCTTCATAATCCTGGAAGAAAGCCTTTACTTTCTGTTTTAGACTATCCATAGGAGCTATACCCTCAAATCCTATTCCCTTATGGCTTGTTTGAGATAGGGAATATAATTCCCCAAGTTACCGCTAATGTTAAGTACATTTACATGAAGTCCGTTGTTTTCCACACTGTCCCTATTGGTAGGATCATTTAAAGACTAACTGTCCGGCACTCCACATAAAAAATTATTGCTTCCACAATGAAGGTAAACTCAGCAACCATAGAGGACCTTTTTGATCAGCTTCGTCAGCATTTTCAAAAGGATTATTTAACCCGTGAAGATGTTAATGAAAAACCCCCGTTACGATCAGAGCTATATAGTGCAGACCAGATGGACTTGCATGCACACGAGCTGGCTACGGCACATATCCTTGCTTCCGGAGAGACTCCTGAGCTATTGCTAAATCGCCTCGCACAAAATGAGGAAATACTGTTTCGTGTAGCAGCTCTTTTACAGACCGCTGTGAAAGAGAAAAAAATTATAACTCCCGCTGGCGAGTGGCTTCTGGATAATTTTTACCTCGTTGAAGAACAGATTCGTATCGCAAAACGTCACTTGCCAAAAGGATATAGTAAAGGACTGCCTAGAATTGCCAGCGGTAAATCTGCTGGTCTTCCCAGAGTATATGATATAGCGATAGAAATCATTTCGCATAGTGATGGTCATGTTGATATCTATAGTCTCAATAATTTTATCACGGCCTATCAAAAAGTAAATTACCTTACGCTTGGCGAACTGTGGGCTGTACCCATTACACTGCGCCTGGCGTTGCTTGAAAATTTAAGTCGTGTTGCATCACGTATTGCTATTGATCTGCTGGATGAAGATCTCGCCAACGGTTGGGCTGAGCGCATTCTCGAGACAGCCGAAAAAGATCCCAAAAATCTGGTACTGGTGATAGCTGATATGTCGCGATCCAATCCCCCCATGGTCAGCGCATTCATTGCAGCCTTCACACGCAAACTTCAATGGAAAGGTCCTGATCTCACACTGCCTATAAATTGGATCGAACAACATCTCTCTGAAACCGGCATTACCATCAATGCCATGGTGCTTGCCGAAAACCAGAAGAAGGCAGCAAACCAGGTATCGATGAGCAACAGTATAAACAGCCTGCGTTTCCTTTCCAAGATGGACTGGCGTGAGTTTGTGGAAGCTGTGAGTGTAGTAGAACAAACGCTTCGATTGGACGCTGCCGGTATATATCCCAAGATGGATTTTGCTACACGCGATCGCTACCGGCATGTGATCGAAAAAATGGCGAAGAAGAGTGAGTTATCCGAACATGCGCTATCGGAAATTGCACTGACGCTTTCGCAGGAAAAGAAAATTGAAAATGGTGATCAACGTAAAGCACACGTAGGGTACTACCTCATTGGCCCCGGAGTAAAAGAAACTGCACAACGCGCAAAGGCTGTGTCGTACAACGGCATGGCTATCCTGCACTTTTGCAGACGCAACGCAGGTAGTATATATAGTATTGGTGTAGTGTTATTGACTATAGCTGTTGCTGTTGGGTTATTAACAAGAGCCTATAATAACGGTGTCCACGATGGACTATTTATACTCCTTATGCTCCTTGTAATACTAGGAGCCAGTCAATTTGCACTTGCTATAGTAAACTGGATTGCTACCATTGCAACGAGTCCTGCACGCTTACCCAAAATGAACTTCTCTACGGGTATACCCAATGAGTATCGCACACTCGTGGTCGTCCCGAGCTTGGTGGGTAATCAAAAGCAAGCGGAAAAATTACTGGAAGATATAGAGGTACGTTTTCTGGCAAACCGGGATCCGAATCTTCTCTTCGGCTTGCTGACTGACTTTAAAGATGCATCACAGGAAACATTGCCGGAAGATCAGGCGCTGGTCAACACATTACAACAAGGCGTTCAGCATCTCAACGCAAAGTATGGAAGAACAATAAATGATACCTTCTTTCTGTTTCATCGTCCAAGATTATGGAATGCGCGCGAAGGAAAGTGGATGGGCTATGAACGCAAGCGAGGAAAGCTCAGCGATTTGAATCGGTTAATACGCGACAATGTAAAGCAAGCATTCGCCTTGATTATCGGAGAAGAAACGATCTATAAATCGGTACGCTATATTATTACGTTGGATACCGATACGCAACTGCCGCGTGATGCTGCCTGGAAACTTGTTGGCATCATGGCGCATCCGTTGAATCAACCGGTATATAGCGAAGAAAAGAAACGTATAACCGAAGGATACGGCATTGTGCAGCCGCGCATTGCAGTAAGCTTACACGGTGCCGAACGCACACGCTATACCCATCTTCATGAAAATGACTCGGGAATTGATCCGTACACGAATGCTGTGTCGGATGTATACCAGGATGTATTTTCAGAAGGCTCATTTATAGGAAAAGGTATATATGACATTGATGCCTTCGAAAAAGTACTGGATGATCGCTTCCCCGAAAACCGGATTCTCAGCCACGATTTGATCGAAGGTGCATATGTTCGGTGTGGCTATGCCAGCGATATACAGTTCTACGAAGATTATCCTTCCAACTACGGTGTTGATATCGGCAGGCGCCATCGCTGGGTTCGTGGCGACTGGCAGATCTGGAATTGGATTCTACCAGTTGTACCCAACAAGAATGGGAACCTGCAGAAAAATCCTGTCTCAACATTATCCCGCTGGAAGATCTTTGACAACCTCAGACGCAGTGTTGTTCCGATTGCCCTGACTATGCTATATATACTCACCTGGCTTTTTTTACCTGCCACGTGGTTCTGGACTATCTGTATAACCGGATTAATTATACTTCCTTCTATTCTGATTTCCCTCTGGAGCATGCTTCACAAACCGAAAGAAGTTTTGTTCCGGCATCACATCCTGAATTCACTCCGCAATACCTATAAAACTATTTTACAGGCTTCCTTTACAATAGTCTGTTTACCATACGAGGCCTATATCAACGCGGATGCTATCGTACGCACAGTATGGAGAATGTTTATATCGCGCAAGAAGTTATTGGAATGGAATCCATCCGGTTCTGTCCAACCAGGCCACCGGGAAAATATACTTGAAACATATACACGCATGTTCATCGCCCCGGTGTTGGCACTGGGCATTCTGGTGGCACTAATCAAACTTCGCCCGGAAGCAGTGGTGGTCGCTATACCCTTCCTGGTATTATGGATTCTGTCGCCTGCTATCGTTGCGTGGCTCAATAGTCCGGTACCTGCATTGATCGGAGAGTTGAGCATTGATCAGCGAAGTACATTACGAGAACTGTCGCGTAAAACGTGGGCATTTTTCGAAGACCTCGTAGGCCCTGCTGATCATTGGCTTCCGCCAGATAACCTCCAGGAATATCCTATACCGGTAGTAGCACACCGCACTTCACCAACCAATATAGGATTGGCGCTGCTTGCGAATCTGACGGCCCTTGATTTTGGATATGCCTCGGGTATACAATTCATCAATCGCACTGCGAACACATTCAACACGATGAAAAAACTCGAGCGGTATCAAGGTCATTTTTACAATTGGTATGATACCACTACGCTCCAGACTTTACATCCAAGATATATATCAACGGTTGATAGCGGTAATTTGGCCGGGCACCTGATCACATTAAGTCAGGGGCTTCAGCAACTGCCCAATAAGACCGTAACGGATCGTGCGGTGGTAGAAGGACTTTACGACACGCTGCGTTTAGTGATCCGAAACCTTCCTGCGTCACAAGCTACCCTATACGAATCCATTCAAAAAGATATAGCGGAGCTACTGATGCTGAAGCGCATCACATTTCAGGACATTATAAGTACACTTAAAAATATAGTAGCACATAGCAATCTGACTATAAATCAACTTGATCAGAAAAGCGAAGGATACTATTGGGCAATGGCGCTTGCCAAACAAGCGAACACTTTCCTTGAAGAATTTGATTTTATAGCACCATGGCATACATTACTGCCAGCACCTGAGAAATTCACACACTTAAAGATCTTCAATGAGATTCCTACACTGGCACAACTCGCAGAGATTGATCAAACAACACTGGCAGAACTACCAACACTTCCACTTCAAAAGAGAACCGAAGAAGAAGAGCTGTGGCTCGAAAAATTTGACAGCGCATTAAAAACTGCCGCACAATATGCACAGGAACAATTACTCATCATTGAAAACCTGGTGAATGAATGCTCCGGCTTTGCAGCGATGGAGTATGATTTCTTATATGATAAAGCACAGCACTTGCTTGCTATAGGATATAATGCAGAGATCCTTCAACGTGATTCCAGTTTCTACGATCTGCTGGCATCTGAAGCGCGACTAAGTTCTTTTGTAGCAATCGCGCAAGGAAAAATTCCGCAGGACAATTGGTTTGCATTGGGAAGACGTCTCACGACAGCGGGTAGTACTCCGGTGTTGCTCTCATGGAGCGGATCCATGTTCGAGTATCTCATGCCAATGCTGGTTATGCCAAGTTATCCCAACACCTTGCTGGATGAAACCATGCTCGGCACCGTAAAAAAACAAATTGAATACGGCCGGCAACGAAATATACCCTGGGGAGTTTCCGAATCATGCTACAACGTAGTGGATACACATTTGATATACCAGTACCGTGCATTCGGTGTTCCAGGATTAGGATTTAAAAGAGGACTTGGTGAAGATCTTGTTATAGCACCCTATGCAACTGTAATGGCATTGATGGTACATCCACAAGCCGCACATGAAAATCTTGAACGATTGCGCAAAGAAGATTTTGAAGGACGTTACGGATTTTACGAATCTATAGACTATACGCCTTCGCGTTCTCCGCGTGGACAACGGCACGTATTGATTCAAACGTTCATGGCACATCACCAGGGCATGGGATTTCTGTCTCTAGCCTATACGCTGCTGGATCAGCCAATGCAGAAAAGATTTGAAGCTGATCCTGCGGTTCAAACTGCATTGCTTCTGTTGCAGGAACGTGTACCACAAACTACAGGTTTCTATTCGGCAGCAACCGATATGCAGGATGTTACCACCGTGCTGACACCAACTGAAATGCGCGTGATCAACACCTCGGATACACCTTCACCCGAAGTACAACTGCTGTCCAATGGAAGTTATCATGTTATGCTCACCAACGCTGGTGGCGGCTATAGCCGATGGAAAGATATAGCGATCACACGCTGGCGTGAAGATAGTACATGCGACAACTGGGGTTCCTTCTGCTATATACGCGACCTTGACGCTGGTAATTTCTGGTCTACATCACATCAGCCAACCTTGAAACTGGCAGATCAGTATGCCGCTGTTTTTTCACAAGGCAGGGTTGAATTCAGAAGACTTGACAATGCTATAGAAACTCATACGGAGATTATTGTATCACCCGAAGATGATATAGAGATCAGACGTATACACATCATCAATCGCTCGCGTAAGAAAAGGAAGATAGACATTACCAGCTTTGCAGAAGTTGTACTCAATGCGCAAAATGCTGACACGGCGCACCCTGCATTCAGCAACTTGTTTGTACAAACGGAGATCCTCTCTCACCAACATGCTATCATGGCTACACGAAGGCCGCGTTCACATGATGAGCAACCACCGTGGATGCTACACATGATGAAGTTCAACGGCACGCATGCAACAGACATCTCCTATGAAACCGATCGCGATAAATTTATAGGGCGTGGCAATAGTATAGCAGCCCCGAAAGCGATGAAGGTAAAAGAACCCCTTGGTAACTCACAGGGTTCTGTGCTGGATCCCATTGTTGCTGTACAATATCGCATGACGCTTGAACCGGATGATGCTATTGCTATAGATATAGTTACCGGCATCGCCAAAACCAAAGGTGAATGTCAGGGTTTGATCGATCGTTACCAGGATCCGCACTTGCGTGATCGCGCGTTTGAACTATCGTGGACGCATAGTCAGGTTGTATTGCGACAGATCAATGCAGCGGAAGGTGATGAACAATTATTTGGAAGACTCGCCAGTTCAGTGATCTACAGCAATCCAGTACTTCGCGCGAAGCAAAATATACTCGTACGGAATCAACGTGGACAATCTGCGTTGTGGAGTTACTCTATATCCGGAGATTTACCGATTGTATTGGTGCGCGTATCCGATTCATCCAACATTACACTGGCACGGCAACTTGTGCAGGCACATGCTTACTGGAAACTGAAAGGACTTGCTGTTGATCTTGTGATTATAAATGAAGATCACACAGGCTACAGACAAGTTTTACAAGATCAGATTCACGGCTTGATTGCCGCGGGTATAGGTGTAAACGGACCTGGCAAACAAGGTGGAATTTTTGTACGATCATCCGATCAGATTCCCAACGAAGACTGGGTATTATTGCAGACTGTAGCGCGTGTAATTTTATCAGATACCCGCGGAAGTCTGATCGACCAGGTGAATAAACGTGGTGCGATCAAAACAAGTATACCGTATCTCGACCCGACAAGTGTTGCTATACCGATACAGCTTGGAGCTTCCAATACGGGTTTATCCTTACGCACCGATCTTGTATTCTTCAATGGCCATGGTGGTTTCACAAAAGATGGAAAAGAGTATGTCATCTATACTACGAAAGATAAACCAACGCCACTTCCGTGGATCAATGTTATTGCTAATAAAAACTTTGGCACCATCGCTACAGAAAGTGGTTCATCCTATACCTGGGCAGAGAACGCACACGAGTATCGCTTGTCGCCCTGGCACAACGATCCGGTTACTGGATTAAGTGGAGAGGCTTTCTACATACGCGATGAAGAAAGTGGCTATAGCTGGTCGCCGATGCCTTTCCCTGCCAAAGGGAAAACACCCTATATTACACGGCATGGATTCGGCTATACTGTATATGAACATTTGGAAGATGGTATATTTACAGAAGTATGGGTATATGTAGACCTGGAGGCTGCCGTAAAATTCACCGTTGTCAAAATCAAAAACAATTCCGGAAGAACCCGTCAGTTAACAGCGACCGGATATATAGAATGGGTGCTGTCAGATTTACGCGAGAAGTCGGTATTGCATCTTGTAACAGAGGTTGATGCCGCTACGCGTGCGATCGTGGCTACAAATCCCTATAACGCTGAATTCAATAGTCGTGCAGCCTTCTTTGATGTCGATGCCGAAGAATATACTTTCACCTGCGATCGCACTGAATTTATAGGACGCAACGGTACACTCGAAGCACCGGACGCATTAAAGCGTGTGCAACTCTCCGGTAAATATGGAGCTGGTTTGGATGCGTGTACCGCTATGCAAGTTCCGATTGAACTTGAAAATGGTAAAGAGCGTGAAATAGTTTTCCGTACTGGTTCAGGAAGAAATATACCAGAAGTAAAAGAGACCATACGCAAACATCGCGGAAGAAAAGTTGCACAGGAGGCCTTGCAAAATGTTCACCGTTTCTGGAATAAAACACTCGGCACTATATATATCGAAACGCCCGATGCTGCATTGAATATGTTAACCAACGGATGGCTGGTATATCAAGTGCTGTCTTCACGGCTTTGGGGAAGAAGCGGCTTTTACCAAAGTGGTGGTGCCTTTGGATTCCGTGATCAGCTTCAGGATGTAATGGCATTACTGCATGCAAAACCTGAACTCGCACGCGAGCAGATTATACTCGCAGCGTCACGTCAATTCAAAGATGGTGATGTGCAACATTGGTGGCATCCTCCTGTAGGCCGCGGTGTACGTACACAATGTTCTGACGATTTTATGTGGCTTCCCTTTGTTGCCAGCCGTTACGTTATCGCAACCGGTGACGTACAGATTCTGGATGAAGTCGTACCGTTCCTCGAAGGTCGTCCGCTGAACGCCAATGAAGAATCGTACTACGATCTCCCCGGTATATCCGAGCAACGTGTCAGTATATATGATCACTGTAAGCGCGCCATCCACCGTGGACTCATGCTATATGGAGAGCATGGACTGCCGCTCATTGGCTCAGGTGACTGGAACGATGGTATGAATATGGTTGGTATACATGGCAAAGGGGAAAGCACGTGGCTTGCGTTTTTCTTTCATGATGTACTGAAACGTTTTGAATCTATAGCACACGTGCACAACGATATAGCATTTGCTGAAGAATGCGCTTCGAACGCACGGCAACTCGGCAAGAATATCAACCAGCATACATGGGACGGCAACTGGTATGTGCGCGCTTATTATGACGATGGTACACCGCTCGGTTCATCTGCAAATGATGAATGCCGCATTGACTCTATATCACAAAGCTGGGCGGTTCTCTCCGGAGCTGGTGAGCCCGACCGCATTGTCAGCGCCATGAATTCGGTAGACCAATATCTCGTGCGAAGAAACCATAAGCTTATACAATTACTAGATCCTCCGTTCAACAACTCTGAAAAGGATCCAGGATATATAAAAGGGTATGTTCCGGGTGTACGTGAAAATGGCGGACAGTATACACACGCAGCGGTGTGGATGGTGATGGCGTTTGCTAAACTCCACGACCGGCAGCGTACGTGGGAGTTGTTGAACATGATCAACCCGGTAAACCACGGTAAAGATGCGACCGAGATCCAGGTATATAAAACAGAGCCGTATGTAATGGCGGCCGATGTATACGGAGTGGCTCCGCATGAGAGTCGTGGCGGCTGGACATGGTATACCGGCTCTGCCGGATGGATGTACCAGCTCATCATCGAATCATTTATAGGGTTAAGACGGGAAGGCGACCAATTGTTCTTCGAACCTTGTCTTCCTAAGGAATGGCCCGCCATTAAAATACACTATCGTTTCAAAGAAACGATTTACTATATCACGATCGACCATACTTCGGGAGATGAAACGGAACTCATTATTGATTCCGTTCGCAAGGCTGAGAACAATATCCGCCTGCAAGATGACAGACGTGAGCATTATGTCACCATTAAAGTTAAGGAAACTGAGATGAGTAATTTGATACACATTTAATTTTAACGATCCCTTGCCTGACACTATATAAATAAGTAACAACGTTGGTAGGAGATTTTAATAAACAAAGCTATGAAGGCCAAAAAAATTTTGCTGATCGATGATGAACGGGATTTTGGTGTCCTGATGAAAAGCTTCTTTACTCGAAAGAATTTCGAGGTCTATCATGCTGTTACGTTAGCAGAAGGAATGAAAATTCTGGATGAGATTGAACCGGACTATATTTTTCTGGACAATAACCTTCCAGATGGATTGGGTTGGGGTAAAACCGAATATATACTGGTGAATTATCCAAAGGCTCAATTGAATCTCATTAGCGCTTATCACGTGCCTAAAACTTCTGCTTCGTCATTTCGCATTTTAGAAAAGCCGCTTGTCATGGAAGAACTTAACAGGATCTTCGAGTAAAGATCACGGCAGTTGTGTAAATCAAGTAACATCTTCGGATGTATCGAGTAACTGTATGCTCAATATTTCCCGTCACAAAAAGGCACGGTTTTGTCGATTGCTATAGCATATTCAATTGTTAAACACTTAAATTTTTCAATTATGGCTAACTACAATCGTGCGCAACGCGGATCGCGTTCCTACTGGCCTAATAAAGAAAGTAGCTCACGTGGTTCTAATTATGGAGACCGTTATACCAATGGTCACCATTTGGAAAATTCTGACTGGAATGAAGGTCGCTATGGCCAAGGTTCTTCCTACGATGACAGGTCATCCGGATATCATGGCAATGAAAATCAGTATAACTCGAAACGCTATGATGATCGCGGAAATGATTATCGCAATCAGGGACGCTCCGGAAGATCAGAGTATGGTAACGCGCGTTCCTACGACCGTGATTTCGATTCGCGATACTATGGAAACCAGAATACATATAGCGGTGGAAGTTATGAAGGTGGATATGGCAACAGGGGTTACGACACCAATTCTAACCGCGAACAATGGAACGATGACCTGGGTTATGATTCCGACTATCGTGGCGGCTATAGTCAAGGCCGTATAAGCGATGGTGGCTACGGTGGTTCCACTTATGGTTCTGGTAATTATGGCGCCTATAGCTCAAACTATAATCGCTCAGGTTACGGTCAAGACGAGGAACGCAGCTGGTGGGATCGCAGTCGTGACGAGGTATCATCCTGGTTCGGTGATGATGATGCTGAACGCAGACGCGAACAAGACCGGCAAAGAAGTGGTCAGCACAAAGGTAAAGGTCCTAAAGGCTACAGACGTTCTGATGAGCGCATCAAAGAAGACATCAGCGACAGACTTGGTGATGACCCCTATATTGATGCTTCGGAAATAGAGATCAGTGTAAGCAACGGTGAGGTGACTTTGATCGGGGCCGTAGATAATCGTTCTGAAAAACGCAGAGCCGAAGATATAGTTGAGAATATATCTGGCGTGCTGAATGTTGAAAACAGAATCCGCGTACGATCCAGCAGTGGTATGAGCGGTGTCGATTTATCTCCGAAATCAGGACAATCTTCAAAAGATAATTCGAGCATGTCCACTCCGGTTGGTAGTGCGACTTCCGCCACCAATACATCGCGCAAGACAAGTCCTGCGGAAGCATAGTGTATTAAAATTATATACTATAATTTAATTAAAAGCATCGCTCAAATCAGGGCGATGCTTTTGTTTATAAGCACAATTCGAATTTCTGTTCGGTGTATATAGGATCAAATATTCAGATCAAATATTCAGATCAAATATTCAGATCAAATATTCAGATCAAATATTTCAGATCAAATATTCAGATCAAACTATTAAAGACGCAAACTCTTTAATTACTTCCTCAGTAAAAAATTTCTGAACTTCCCATGCATCTTTTATAGTGGTATGTATCTTCTTTACTTCAAGGTTTTTTCCGCGGAAAGAAAAAGAGAAGAAGGCGAAAGGTTCCTCCACGGAAACCTCGGGTGCCGGCATAGCATACCCGGTAATTCCTATACCCCAATCACTTCTGAAGAGGCTACAAACATTATCTGCCATTTCCATCGCTACCCTTTCAGATACGCAATTTGTAAATTGCGCATGTATTGGCTCCACCTGCAAGTGTCGGTACTTCTGCCCTAAATTATAAGCGGTGATTCCTCCTTGGAAAAATTTCATCGCAAATTCTGCCCGTGACAAAGCAGCCTGTATATGTCCGGAGGTAACACTTTCGGCAACCGACACAGTCTGGTTGCTTCGTAACATATAGTCTTTAATGACATTGATTTCCTTGAGATCGTACATGCTCTATTATTGCGCTATAAAATCTTTTAATGCCTGGTTAAATCTTTCCGTATTTTCCAGATGAGGTATATGGCCAACATTCTCAAACTCTATAAGATGTGCTCCGGTTATAGACTCCGCTATTTTTCTGCCGAGTGTTGGATATTGTCCTACGGTTTTTCTTTCCTCTTCAGACAGCGCATCTTTCCCTATAGATGTTCTGTCAGCCTGTCCTATAATTAGCAAGGTAGGACGCTTTATGTTTGCAAATTCATAAACCACGGGCTGCGTATAGATCATGTGACTGGTTAATGCATTTACCCAGGCGAGCCTGTTATACTCTGCGCTTAACGTCCAGCGGTATTGAACCTGAACATACTGTTCATACTCCTGCTTCCATACAACGTAATAAGTCTCATGATATTTTCGAATGCTCGCTTCTGTTCTGGCAAGTTCCTTTTGATATTCCTTTTCTATGGAACTATAGGAAACCTTCACTTTATAATCTTCAAGACCAATGGGATTCTCTAATATCAAATGGCTTACCCTTGCAGGATACATCAGTGTAAAGCGTGTTGCCAACATCCCTCCCATCGAGTGCCCCACTACCGCTACAGTTTGTATAGAAAGTGAATCAAGCAATTTTTTAGTTTGCTCGGCCAGAAGTTGAAAAGAATAAACAATAGATGCCTTAGACGATTTCCCAAAACCAACTTGGTCAGGCACTATAACACGATATCCTAATGCCGCCATGAATCGAATCGATTTCTCCCAATACGCTCCGAAGAAATTTTTGCCATGCAAAAAAAGAACAGTTTTACCGTTCTCATTTGCAACGGGCTTTATGTCCATATAGGCCATGGAAACATCTTGACCCTGGATATGAAGTTTTATATACTGTATGGGAAACGGATATTTAAAATTCTCCAATGCGAGTCCTAATGGTTCCTTAGGCTCTTTAGGTTCAACCTGGCACCAGGCTGAATGTATACTCATGATAACAATCAGTGACGCGGTAATAAATTTTACCATACAAACGCAAGTATAAATATATAGTCAAAAAAAAAGTCTGTCCCGTTGCCGGGACAGACCCCTAATAATTCAGCTTACTCTTTTACAGCGATGAATGAATGACCAGAACCTGGCCGGGCAAATCTCAATGCTTCATTCAATGCGTTTACAATTTGTGCTACATATTCTTTACGATAACTTACTACTGCATTCTTCTCACCTTCGGCAGTGGCAATTCGCACCGCATATTTTTCGCGGATCAAAGCGATGACTACTATTCCAATTACAAAAAATGCTACACCAATCCACATGATGATCGTGTTTGCATTTATAAATTCTCCTGAGTCTGTGCGCATCTCACCAAATGCATTAATAGGAAACACATTCATGAATCCACAAAGACCAAGAATGAGTCCTGCCAGCATCAACAGAATTCCTGGCAAGCGCTGAGGCCTTACAATAAGCAAACCGTGTTTGATAATTCCTTTCAAACTATACGATGTATTCTTTACCTGGAAAGTAGAATCTGTTACAGTTACATCGTGTCCATCGGTATACAAAATCTTATCTGGTATCATAACATTATAATTTTTGTTATCCTGAAATCAATTTGTGATATACCAAATTGTATAGAAATATTTATGCCTTTGCATTTAAAACGAAGCACACTATATATAATATGGATTGAGGTGAGAAAAATCTGCCTCATGGCAGGCAAAATAGCCCACCTTGGAAGCATTTGATGGGATGACCAATGACTTTCTTTAAAAATGACAGTTTAAAATATCGTCCCCTATATATCTCAGTATGTGGTTATTTTCCTCAATACGTGTCAACTTTTTATAACGTATTCAATTTTCCACCACGTGTTCAAACGCAGGTCCTCTTCTTGGGGCAGTGTGTACTCAAAATATGCCATTCATTCCAACATTATTTAGCGTGTTGAATGGCATGTTTTTTTGAATATACGTTTAAGTCAGTAAGTACTGACTCGAAAACTACTTAAATATATATGCTATGAAAACGAATGAAAGAGTCGTCAGTATTCTGAATGACCTGATCCGTACTAATCTCGATCGTATTAAAGGATATCAAAAAGCTGCTGAAGAGATTAAAGATACAACCGACTTTGAAATCAAAACTATCTTTATTCAGATGGCAGAAGATAGCCGAAACTATAAAAGCGCTTTGACAGACGCAGTGATACGTCTGGGTGGTGAACCTGCAAAAGACACATCTGCTGCCGGAGATATATACCGCGCGTGGATGGATGTAAAAAGTACATTTTCTTCCGATGATGTATTGGCGGCTTTACAGCTTTGCGAATTCGGAGAAGACAGAGCGTTGGAATCTTATAAAGATGCCTTAAGCGAAAACTTCGAATGGCCTGTAGGAGTAAAGAATATAGTTGAGAATCAACGTAAATCTATCAAGGCATCGCACGATACTATAAAGACTTATCGTGATCAGTATGCACATGCACATTAGCCACTAACTCAAAAACAAAAAAAATGAGACTCGTTCAAAAATTTATTCCCTTTCTATTTGCAGGATTCGTTGTGATATCCTGTGGTAAAAAGGAGACTACAGATACAAATGAAATAGCGGAAGAATCAAATGAAGAAAAATTTGATGAACGTAAGGAAGAGAAAGATGCAGACTTTGTTGCAGAAACAGTTGCTGCAAATTATGCCGAGATAAGCTTAGCCAAACTCGCTACACAAAAATCGGATAACGCACAGATCAAGGAGATAGCACAATTGCTTGAAAAGGAACATGGTAAATTGCTGGAAGATCTGCAGACCTTTGCAAGTCTAAAGGCTATTACTGTTCCAAGTGAGGAGAAAGACGAAGCGAAGCGGAAAATTGAAGATCTGACGAAGGAAGAGAATGTAAAAGACTTCAATAAGAAATGGTGCAAGACCATGGTTGATCAACATGAAAAGAATATAAAAGAATTTGAATCACGTCTTGAGAAGACAGAAGATGCAGATTTAAAAATATTGATTGACCAAAAGTTACCAGACTTAAGAGCACACCTTGATAAGGTAAAAGCGTGTGAACAAAGTATATAATTTTCCACTTTAAATTTTAATCATCATGAACTCAACATCTAAAGTAATTGTCGGCATCCTGGGTGCTGCCGCTGCGGGCGTAATTGTAGGAATGCTCATCGCACCAGAAAAAGGAGAAGACCTCCGCAAAAACATTAAGAAAACTACTGATGACTGGCTGGATGACGTTGCCCAATGGATGGGTAAAGGAAAAAGCTTTCTCTCCGAAATGAAAGACCGCGCATCTGAAGAAGTTGAAGATGCTACTTCAGAAGCATCACAAGGTATTAATGGATTAAAAGAGAATCTTGGAAGAAGGAAACAATAAAAAATGATCTTTTGTAAGTCTTTTTCATTTTTCACTGATACTGGAATTTGAATAAGCAAGAAAAGATCGAGAGGACTCTCATCGAGAGTCCTCTCTTTTTTATATATACTTATACGTATTACATACTATATATATAGTATTGATTGCACATTATTTGGTTACACATAAATTTCCTTCTTACCAGGGTGATTATGTAACCGGATGTGGAACTATATCCCAGAAGAATACACATTTTGCGAAATCTATTTCGCGCTTTTCTTGGGAATATGGCGTTATGCAAGCTTCAGGGGACTGGCACCGTATTTTAATATATAGGCGTAACAGATTTCTTTCATCTTTAGGGGTGCTTCCTTTAACTGAGATGTGAATCTTGGATAAAAAGCTGAGAATATACTCTATATAGCCTGATTCCAGGTAATACTGGCGAAGGTAAAGAAGAAAGAATCTTGGGAGGCTCCTCACGGAGCCTCCTTCTTTATTTATAGGTAACTATATTTATGGGCAACTAATTTCCGAGGACGATTAACTATTCATGTGTAGTTAATCCGGCCTGATGTACGGCAAGATAATCTTTGATCTGGAAGATCACTTCATCAACGTTTTTGGCAACCATCACACGGTATGTACCGATGTTCTTGAAAAACCGTATGGTTATTTCATCCTGGTTCAAGAGGATAACTTTCTTATTTGATTTGATCGCCAGTGCTACTTCAGACGCTGTACCAGCGGCCATCCCTAACACTACAATGATATTGCTTGATAATACGCTGATCAGGTTTCGGGCACTTCCCATACCCGTTACGATTTTGATCTGTGCGTTTTCAGAAGAGTTACGGTCATTGCTATCGGGCAGCACACCGATGGTTAATCCACCAACATCACGTGCACCTTTCATAGCAGCATCCATTACTCCGAAACTGCGACCGCCAGTCAAAACGATCCAGCCATGCTTGGCGATAGCACGCCCAAGCTCGAATGCAATTTCGTTATCATCCGGGGTTGCGTTCTCGCCAGGCCCCATAATTCCTACAATCGTTTTAACAGACATATTTCAGTGAAATTCTGCCACTAAAGTACTCATGGAACGAACGATTTACAAGCGTAACATTTACACGAATTTAAAATTCATGCTCGCAATCCAGACAGCGGTTCACTTTTCGCTTTGGAAAGAAAATTCCGAAGAAGAGTATATTAAGACCAGCCAAAAATTGTTCGCTAAGCTTGCGTGGAAAATCGCGTTCTATCTTTTTTGATTGACATTGCGGACAGGCGGGCGCTGAGTCATCTTCAATGATGAGGTTTGCCTCACTCAAAATATGGCGGGCCTGCGACACGTCACTTTCAAATAAATGAAGCCGAACCTGGAAGAACGCATGCTGTTGGCCAGGGTATAGATTCGCCAGATTCTCTTCCGTTAAAAAACAAGGAATGCCATAGGCGTCCAACTTCGTCTTAATGATATTAGCATGTATAGTATTATCGAACTGCTGAAAGACAACAATCTCGTTCCGCTCTTCCATGGCAAGGATTAAACTTTATTAAGATACGAACAAATCAGTAAAGTCTTCTCCATCATTCTCTTTACTTAAAGAAAATCAAGCAGCGCGTTTACAATGGCTGCAATGTAAGCGAGCGGCCCAGGCCGCTATAGGCTTTCAGACTACCCTGATTAGTACGGCGCACGATCAGCGCATTGCTTTCCAATGGGAGTGTCGTAATCAACTTGCCCTGTCCGTCATAAATAAACGACAGGTCCTGACTTCGATCCGTGATGCTGATATATACTTTACCATTTCCAAAGTCATAGTAACGAACTTCTGCCGGATTGTTGCCTACGAAATCGCTGGCGAATATTTCCTTCAACTCCTGGTTCATCACGGTCAACTGCCGGGGTTCCTGGCGGATCACGAGATATGATTTTTCATTCTCTTCGCGCACTAAACTAAAGCGGGCTTCCGGTACAGTTTTAATAAGAGACTCGCGACTGATAATCTTTCCATCCAGATTAAATTTGATTCTGAAACCATCACGCGATACAATTATAAAACTTGTTGATGCAGCATCATTACCGGCTTCTACTGCATAACTTCCTACGGGGCGGGCATCGAGATTCAGCGGAAAGTTCTTCAACGTCTCTCCCCTGCGATTCATCAGATTAACAATACCATCTTTACGAATGGCAATGATATAGTCTTTGCCTCGAAGGCGATGATGCTGTGCGGGTGTAAATAAACTTCCGTCTGTTGCCTTCGGTTTCCAACCATCGAGGTTGCTACCTTCTTTATCGTACATCCAGAGCTTACCTGTTTTGCTGGCTACCAGGAAGCGATAGTTCTTGCTGTGATCATAATCTACCACGCTGGTATATTCAATGTCCTTCTCTTCAATGGTAATCGGATAAGGCTTCACGTAATTTCCTAACCGGTCGATCACGTGCAGCTGCCCCGCAGTAGCAAAGAAGAACTGGAGCTTTCCGTTTTTGAGGTAATCGATCTGTGCTACATCGCCTGTAATAAAATTATCGAGCTCCACCTTCCATTGAACTTTGCCATCGGCCGATACCAGACTGATTGCACGGGTTGAATCCTGCACCAGTACATCTTCCTGTTTTGTAAAGTGATTTCGGATCACGAAAAATTTATATATACCCTGACTGAAGTTGGTGATGAGCTTATCACGCTTTTCTTCTTTCGCTATTGTACCACGCTTTGTTTCTCCGGATGCAGACCACGTGATGTTGGTATAGTAACTATTATTAAGGTGACTCATTTGGATTGCACCCATTTCTATTGCCTGTAAAGAACTTTGGTTCTCTTCAATGAACTGTTGCCATTTGGGATACAACGCCCCCGCCATCATGTTCCACGCCAGTGGCGTATTGATATATACACTCAGGTTTGCTTCGAGTAGCGTTGTTTCAAGAAACTGATTCTGCGCCACAGATTTACCCCACGTCTCTTCCTTATCTATATCATCCAGAAAACTCTTCAGCTCATCTACATCTTCACCTATAATAATAGTGTTGCCCAACGATGTATAATAGCTTGAAGAGAAACCCGAGAGTAGTGGCCAGAATAATTTTTCAGGAAATGAGCGCAATGGTATTTCACGAAGTTCGTAGTCAGAGAAGCGTTCAAAAAAGACGGTATCGAGACTCGTTTTCTGTGCAACGGTGTTTAGCGTGTTAATCCAGTCTTCTGGTTTGGTGGTCTCGATCAATACAATCTTAGAAAGATTATTTTCCCTTCCTTCCAGATAACATACCGTTACTTCTTTGCCCAGGCTTTGGTATAGATTTTTGAATTGCACTCCTGCCGTAGTTTCCAGCCGGGCAATAGAATCCTGAAGCGATGATTTCTTTTTGGCAGCGTATGTTTTAAGAGACTCTCCTAACTTAGGCCCATCGCTGATTCCATAACTCGTTACCATTACCGAACGCGATGATATCAGGTTCTTCATGTTAAAAGGAACCGGCACCTGGTTATTAAACACAGAAAGTATATATCCCTGGCTTGCACTGTCCATGCTAAAACCATTGAACGTAAGCGTTTGTCCATCCGCTTTAATATCGAGAAGTGCAGAGTGACCTACCTGCTGCACAAAATCCATTGGAGCATTGGCGAAGGAGCCAACCCAGTTGCCAAAGTTTTTAATATTAACATATAGATTGCCGGCATCTTCCTTTACATGCGGCATCTGGTATACCGATGAGATTTGTTTCTTGAACGTAGATCCATCACCGGTATAGGTACGGATCACATCTTCCAGCAGAAAAGGAGTAAAGCTTCCGACCCATATATCATCAACCTCCGCCCACGAAAACATCTGTCCCTTAGAATTCAGTTCGTTAATCTTGACTCCGTTAAATTCACGCTCAGCAGTTTTTAATTTACTCCATTGTTCGAGCAACAGGTTTTTGATCTTGGATTGATATAGCGGAATATAAAAGACGAAGTCAAAATCATCTTTACGTGTTTGATGTGTCGATACCAGCAGTCCACGAGGTTGAGCTTCAATAAAATCGAAGAGCATCTTCAGCGAATCGGCTGATGGCTTCTGATAAAATGCAGCCTTTCTGAAAACAGACCAGAGCGATGTTTGCTGCATCTCCTGTACGCAGGGCTGGCAGTCGTTGGCCTCGTATACAAAAATGGTAGACTCAGGGACTAGCTCCCAGGGAGAAGTGTTCTTGGTTACGAGTACCCGTTCGTAGAGAAAATAGCCCCCGACCGTTACAAGTACTATTCCGATGGTAATTAACAGAGGAAGTCTCTTCACGCGCTTACAACCTTAAGTATAAATTAAGGCTCAAGATAAGAGGCTCTCGTGTAAATGACAACCCTATAATTTTTTCGGACCGGATTAAACCTTCTCTTCCGAGGAATGTCCAAGCATCAGATTAAAAAACAAACGATATGAAACAGGTAATCTTCGTACTCTTGTTAATCGCCTTTGCCGGTATAGCAGAGGCACAAACTTCAGCACCCGGTATCAATGAGCGGCAGAGAAATCAGCGTAACCGAATCAAAGAAGGTGTTGCCAGTGGCGAGCTCACACGCAAAGAAACTGTACATGCCGTGCAGGATCAACGACACATCAGACATATAGAACGCAGGGCTAAAGCGGATGGGAAAGTAACAAAACGTGAACATGCCCGCATTCACCATGAACAAAACCAGGCTAGTCGCTCCTTACGCAAAAATAAACATGACGCGCAGGCAAGACGATGTGCACGCTAAAAAGCGAATAGTATATTGTATACTATAGCAGCTTGACTATAAACAACAAAGGGCTCACATGGGCCCTTTGTTATTATATTATACTATCCCATTAATATTGTATCCTGTTATACTTTACTCAAGGCCTGCTCCAAGTCGGCCAGCAGATCTTCAGCATCTTCTACACCAATGCTAAGGCGGATGAGGGAATCTACGAGGCCGCTCTTCAAGCGCTCCTCTTTAGGTATACTCGCATGCGTCATCGATGCAGGGTGATTGATGAGCGACTCTACACCGCCCAGTGATTCTGCCAGTGCAAAGAGCTCAACACTCTCCATCAGTTTAGTCGCTTTATCCATGCTATCATCTTTCAAGGTAAACGAAAGCATACCACCAAAATCCTTCATCTGTTTTTTGGCAATAGCATGATTCGGATGATCCGTAAAACCTGGCCAGTATACTTTACCAATCTTCGGATGGTTCTTGAGATACTCGGCTATCTTTTTACCGTTGATACAATGGCGTTCCATACGAAGGTGCAATGTTTTTATACCACGCAACACCAGGAAAGAATCCTGCGGGCCGGGTACAGCGCCACACGAGTTCATAAGAAAATGCAGCTCCTGATATAACTTTTCATCGTTCACGATCAAAGCTCCCATTACTACATCCGAGTGTCCACCTAAATACTTGGTAACCGAATGCATTACTATATCTGCACCGAGTTCCAATGGATTCTGCAGATACGGTGAAGCAAATGTATTATCAACTGCTACTATAGCATTGTTCTTCTTCGCGATAGCAACACAGGCTTCAATGTCAACAATGTTCATTAGCGGATTGGTAGGTGTCTCAATCCACAGCAATTTTGTTTTCGCATTGATAACAGACTGAATATTGGCCGCGTTCGTGAGATCAATGAAGTGAAATTTTATTCCATATTTCTCGAACACGCGCTTGAACATACGATAGGAACCACCGTACAAATCATTGCTGGTAATCACCTCATCGCCTGGGTTCAATAATTTTATAACAGCATCGGTAGCCCCCATACCGGATGAAAAGCAGATGGCATGCTTTCCATTCTCTAATGCGGCCAGACTTTTTTGCAGTGAATTACGAGTAGGATTGGCTCCGCGTGCGTATGCATATCCCTTATGTTTGGCAGGTGACTCCTGCACATACGTTGATGTTTGATAGATCGGGGTCATGATGGCCCCGGTGGATGGATCAGGCTCTACGCCTGCATGTACTGCTTTCGTTCCGAATTTCATGATCCGTTGTTTGTAGTTGAGGCGCTAATATACAAAACAGGTTTGAGCTGCGAACGTTAAGCTCCACGGAGCGAAGAGTAAGAAACTCGTTCTTACTCTTCTTACCTTATTCTTTATTTATCAATTCTTAATTCAACCTCGCGATAGTAACACTACCGGTTTGTTTTTTATGATCCGAATATACAATGATATAAAAGTATGCACCATCTGGCAGAGGGTTTCCCGCAGACGTTCCATCCCATGGAGAACTATATCCGATGGAAGAATATACCTTCTGACCTTGTCGGTTGTAGACCACAATCTCAGCTCCGTCCAGCAGGTAGGCATTTTCAATTTGCCAGGTTTCTGTACTTGCATCACCACGATTATCGGGTGAAAACAATTTCGGTGGTTTCACAGTAACACTCTCTTTGCTTTGCTCCTCGAAATTAGCCGTGACAGATTTATCGCTGTTCATGGTTATGGTTACGGCAGGAGAAGTGTCCACTACATCTCCGCTCCAACCCGTAAAGATATACCCCGTTGTCGGTGTAACCATTAACGTTACGACTGTTCCTGCGTCATAGCTTCCAGCTCCGCTTACTGAACCACCTTCAATAGGAAAAGCGGTGGTAGTGAGGGTATATTTATCCGGGGCTTTTAATTGGAAATTTGCAGTAATGATTTTATTACCATCCATCGTTATTGTTATAGAGGGGGATATACCTGAGGCATCACCGCTCCAGCCAGTGAAAGTGTAGCCTGCTTCAGGGATCGCCTTAACCGTAACGACATCACCTGCATTATAATAACTTCCCGCTCCGCTCACTGCTCCACCTTCAATAGGAAAAGCGGTGGTAGTGAGGGTATATTTATCCGGGGCTCTTAATTGGAAATTTGCAGTAATGATTTTATTACCATCCATCGTTATTGTTATAGAGGGGGATATACCTGAGGCATCACCGCTCCAGCCAGTGAAAGTGTAGCCTGCTTCAGGGATCGCCTTAACCGTAACGACATCGCCTGCATTATAGCTTCCGGATCCGCTCACTGCTCCACCAGCAGCGGGCGAGGCGGTAATAGTAAGAGTATATCTATCCGGAGATTTTAATTGGAAATTTGCAGTAACGGTTTTGTTACCATTCATCGTTATTGTAATCGAAGAAGAAGTTCCGGTAGCATCGCCACTCCAACCCGTAAAGGTATATCCGGCTGCTGGTGTGGCCTTAACCGTAACAACATCGCCTGAATTATAACTTCCTCCACCGCTCAATGTCCCGCCAGCAGCGGGCGAGCCAATGGTAGTAAGGGTATATTTATCCGGGGCCTTCACCTGAAAGTTAGCAACGACCGACTTATTACCGTTCATCGTTATTGCCACAGAAGGCGAGGTTCCGGTCGCATCACCACTCCAACCGGTAAAGGTATATCCGGCTGCTGGTGTGGCCTTAATCGTGACAACATCGCCTGAATTATAACTTCCCGCTCCAATCACTGTGCCGCCCGCAGATGGTGTAGTGGTAGTAGTAAGAGTATATTTATCTGGGGCCTTCACCTGAAAATTAGCAACTATCGACTTATTACCATTCATCGTTATTGCGACAGAAGGCGAACTTCCGGCGGCATCACCACTCCAACCGGTAAAGATATACCCTGCGGCCGGTGTCGCCTTAACTGTAACAACGTCTCCTGAATTATAGCTTCCCGCTCCAATCACCGTACCTGCGGCTGATGGCGTAGCTGTAGTGGTAAGAGTATATTTGATTAACTGGAAATTTGCCGTAACCGTTTTATTACTACTCATCGTTATTGCAACTGTAGAAGAAGTTCCAGTTGCATCGCCACTCCAACCTGTAAAAGTATATCCAGTTGCTGGTGTAGCCGTAACTGTGACGACATCACCCGAGTTATAACTTCCACCACCACTCAATGTCCCGCCAGCAGCGGGCGAGCCAATGGTAGTAAGAGTATATTTATCTGGGGCCTTCACCTGAAAATTAGCAACTATCGACTTATTACCATTCATCGTTATTACGACAGAAGGCGAACTTCCGGCGGCATCACCACTCCAACCGGTAAAGATATACCCTGCGGCCGGTGTCGCCTTTACTGTAACAACGTCTCCTGAATTATAGCTTCCCGCTCCAATCACCGTACCTCCGGCTGATGGCGTAGCTGTAGTGGTAAGAGTATATTTGATTAACTGGAAATTCGCCGTAACAGTTTTATTACCATCTATCGTTATTGTAATCGAAGAAGAAGTTCCAGTTGCATCGCCACTCCAACCCGTAAAAGTATATCCAGCTGCTGGTGTGGCCTTAACTGTAACAATATCGCCTGAATTGTAACTTCCCGCTCCACTCACTGTACCGCCCGCTGATGGTGTAGCCGTTACTGTAAGGGTATATTTTATTAATTGGAAATTTGCCGTAACAGTTTTATTACCATCTATCGTTATTGTAATCGAAGAAGAAGTTCCGGTAGCATCACCACTCCAACCGATAAAGCTATATCCTGGTGCTGCTGTGGCCTTAACTGTAACAATATCCCCTGAGTTATAACTTCCCGCTCCACTCACTGTGCCACCCGCAGATGGCGTAGCCGTTGCTGTAAGGGTATATTTTATTAACTGAAAGTTGGCCGTAACGGTTTTGTTTCCATTCATCGTTACTGATATCGAAGAAGAAGTTCCGGTAGCATCGCCGCTCCAACCTGTAAAAGTATATCCGGCTGTCGGTGTAGCTTTAACTGTGACAACATCACCTGAGTTATAACTTCCGGCCCCACTCACGGTACCGCCAGCAGATGGCGTAGCGGTAGTAGCAAGAGTATATTTAACAGGGCTTGTTACCGTCAGTGTAAAGTTCTCGCTTGAAGAACATCCAGCGCCATCTGATAATGTTACAGTATAAACGCCTGCCTGCGCTGACGACACCTTGGCTAGCTGTATCTCGCGTGTTGAAGCACTATAATTCCCGGGTCCTTTCCATGACCATGCGGATAATACAGTTGATGGCCTTGGGCTAAATTTAATAGTATCACCTTCATGCACAGTCGCACTGGCTCCTGTTACCCACGGCCCCTTATTTACTTTATACTTGTGAATGATCAGCGACCTGCACAGTGTAACAGGCAAAGACATTGTCGCAAGACCTTTAGTATCATACACCTTTGCTACTATGGAACGTGTACAGGTATCAGCACCCACGTTCAATTTGTAAGGAGCATTCTGAACTTCACCTATTTTTGTTATACCACTATAGAGTTCAACTTTGCCGATACCGTTACCATCCGTAGCGGTTACAACCACTTCTGTTAAGGAAGGGGCTGATATAGTAACGTCTGGTGCAGTGTTGTACCGTCCGGCAGTATCGGTATAACGAGGCATAGTTCCCCATGGACCACCGGCGCCTGCTCGCGCCATTACAAGTGTAGGTATGCTATCCGCTAAATCTATAGTATATTTATATGGTGGCGTGAAAACTACATCAGTAGGTTCGGTCTTCACTGCAGTCTGATGAAGAAGGAATCCAGCTGTATTTACATATTTATTCTTGTTGCAGTAAATACGTGAGGTCTCTTCAGTTTTATACGTCACGAAACACACCTTTTCAAAATAATTACCTTCAACGCGTACTTCGGCAGTTCCATTAAATGACGAGACAGCAGCATAAATATTATCCTTGTGATAATTATTGAGTACATGTACACGTGTGTTTTTATATGCTTTTGGATTTCGACCGCTTCCACCATCCCAGTACATATGGTCATAGGTAACATCTGAATCCTGAACCAGGGCCGCGTAAAAATCACGACCGTTACACTGAAATTCATTGTATCCATCCCAGTGATCCCATGAGAATGTTACCTCTTTTGCCTGGTTTACATCATTACCGTCACTGATCCATTTAAACGAGCAATGGTCTACCCAAAGCTTCTCTACATTAATCAATTCTATACCACCACCTGCTTCAATGATATGTGGGTTCACATCCCAAACCTTCAGGTTTCGAAAGATGATATTTTTCACATTGCCATTTTGGTTGCTGTAGAAAGAAGCACCACGGAGTGAAGCGCCACGCCCCATACCTATAATGGATTTGTTTCTCGTAACCCCGATCAGACGATCCCACGATTTGATCGTTATATATTTACCTTCACAGCTGGTTGTCGGTGTAATATTTCGTTTATAGGTAAGTCCGGGGGTCGCAGGTGTAGTACCGCATGCAGTACCAAACTTTTGGCAAGGCGTCTCGCATACTTTCGAGTTGGGTTCAATTCGATAATTACGGAAGTCAAATACCCCTTCAGGAATCAAAATAATCCTGCTGGTAGTATCACTGAGAAGGTTCAGTAAATCGGTTTCATCTTTAACGATAACTATATTGCTTCGCTTACCACCCGTGGTCAGTGCACCGAACCCGACTGCCTTAATATTAAAGGTATAGCGGAGTACAACATTCTTATCGCTTTTGCTACCAGACCATATCCATTTTGCCAGTGAATTTGAAGGGAACGTTGGTGAAGAAAGCGATCCACCACTGGGCAACGATGTTAGAGTTCCATTGGCAGCTATAGTTGCTGCCGGCCATGCACTATCATTGTACGACTCTTTCTTCCAACTATCATCAGGTGGGTTATTAAGTGCTTTCCAGCCAGCACCTGTAACATAAGGTTTCTCTAGTTCATCCAAATGCATTAGTACTCCGGGAGCGCCATGGCCATTTACACCTACAATGGAAATTGCATTTTTACCTGGAAGAAATGTCATGGGTATAAATCGAACACGGCCTGCTGCATTATCATATGTCAGCAATTCACCATTGAGATATAAGCGATAACCACCGTCCGCCACTATATATATACCCGGGCCTTCTCCCGCTCCGTATGTAGTACCAATCAGCTTTGAACCGGGCACATCTCCTCCCCCAAATTTTCCATCACTGGGAAGTGTAACAGTTTCATAGCATGTTGACTGTGCATGAACAGCTAACGATGTCAACATCAAACCAATAAACAAATATGTTTGAATAAATTTCAAACAACAGAAAGGCAGCGGCATAATTGTTCCTTTCTTCTCAAGTCTTTGCATGCACTCTACGTTTTAAGTATAAAAAAAATCATGCAGCCTCCTTAAAGAAGGACTGCATAATCACGTGCAAAACAAGTTTTCTTTTTATCCATGACATCCATTCGTATAGCGACAAAAGAGTATACTCTCTTTAACTTGCCTATGGCGGTGTTAGAAGGCAACTATTCACCGATAAATATCGAACTGCAAAAAAAGAAGAGAAGTTAATTTTTATGAAGAGGCAACAATAAATACCGACAAATCATACAAAACAGGTACACGTTTTCAATATATATATTTGAAAAGAAGAGTAGACAGAATTGTTACCAGATAAAAAAAAACCCGGCATCACGAAAGTGCACCGGGCAGGAAAATCATTGAACGTGTCTATTATTTTTTATTCGAGGAGAAGTATATATCGCTCAGACTATACTTTATTACATATGTACGCTGTTATCGATTCTTCCAATAATCACGAATAACGTCCTTCCAGTTATCACCGCTCTTCAAGAAGAGTACGGTATTGATGAGCATTTTATCTTCGGCAGTAGAAATTATTTTTGATTCGGCTGCCTGAAGTATAATATCATATAATTTACGCTGCGTTGTAGTACCTTCTTTCTGCGCTAATGTTTTTATAGCATCGATAACTTTAGCGGTCGTTACTTCTTCAACAACAACGGACGCTGGCTCAACAGTGGGTTGTGGAGTTACCACTGGTATAGCTTCTGCTGCAGGCGGTGGAGGTGTTTCAATCTGCTCGCTGAGTTGAGCAGGCGATACCAATGTAGCGGCCTGTTGCTTTAAGAAATCGTTGAGATCTTTCAGTGTGTTTTTTTTCTTGCTCATGCGAGATAATTCAGAATGGCCTGGGCCACCGGTTGATACTCTTTTTCAGCATCGAGTGTACTGAAATTTACGAAAAGATTTTTCTGCGGAACGATCACCGGTAAAATAATCGCATCCAGGTTCTTTAGATTTTCCCGGACTGTAAACACATTCGTGGAACTATGAATGCGATTGGGAAGAATGATGATCTTCAACTGCGGATTAAGTTCGCGCGCAGGAGAAAGGTCTGTTACCGTCTGGTAGGTTACGAGTAAATCATTTTGTGTCAGACTGGTAGGTACGACAACAGCATCGCTTACGAGACAAAGTTTTTTAATGCCCTCATCGGTTGTCTTGCCGGCACTATCAACAACTATATAATCATGCTTCTTGCCTTCTTTCAGTTTAGCGAGTTCGTCGGCAACCTGATGATCCTGCGACCCGAGTATTTCAAAATTCGCAAGACCATCTTTCACCTTAAACAATTCCATCTTACGAAGTGTGTTTAAAGTATAATTGGTGTCGGTCTCTACCAGTAAAACACGCTTTCCAAGTTTTGCGAGGGTAGTAGCCAGGTTTATAGCGTTGGTTGTTTTGCCCGTGCCGCCTTTCCTGCTGATGAAAGAGATAATTTTGGACATGCCTAAAAATAGTAAACCCGGACGGTTTTAGAAATCATCCGGGTTAATTCAAGTGTCTCGTGTATTAAATACCTCTGTTTATGTCAAATTTCTCGAGGTAATCAGCCACTCTGCGCACAACACTTCCCCCTAAAGCACCATCAACCACGCGGTGATCGTATGAATGCGAGAGGAACATTTTGTGGCGGATGGCAATCACATCTCCATATGGCATCTCCATAACAGCCGGTTTCTTTTGAATAGCACCCAACGCAATGATACCTACCTGAGGCTGCATGATGATGGGCGTACCCATCACATTACCAAATGAACCGACATTCGAAATGGTAAACGTTCCACCGGAAAGTTCGTCTGGTTTCAATTTATTATCACGGGCACGCTTGGCAAGATCATTTACAAGTTTAGCAAGCCCGGCAAGATTATATTGATCAGCATTTTTAATAACGGGTACAATGAGATTACCGGAAGGCAATGCTACAGCCATACCGATATTAATATCCCGCTTGCGGATAATCCGATCACCGTCTACCTGCACGTTGATCATCGGAAAATCTTTGATCGCCAATACTACCGCTTCAATGAACAGCGGAGTAAAGGTGAGTACATCGCCATCGCGTTTCTGAAATTCATTCTTTACTTTATTGCGCCACTGAACGATGTTCGTTACATCCGCTTCAACAAAAGATGTTACGTGAGGCGCGATACGTTTTGAATCTACCATGCGCTCCGCTATCATCTTGCGCATGCGATCCATCTCAATGATTTCATCGCCTGCGCTGATAGAAGCCTGCACTTTAGGAGACGCTGATGCCGTTGAAGCAACAGCATGCTTCACTACGGTTTGAGGAGTAGCGCCCAACTTGCGCGATTGCACGTAGTCAAGAATATCTTTTTTAGTAACGCGTCCTTCAAGTCCGCTTCCTGAAATAGTTTCCAGTTCAGCAACCGGAATATTTTCTTCGCGTGCTATATTTTTTACTAACGGAGAATAGAAACGTGAGCTTGATTTAAAATCGGCAACATGTGTTGTACCGTTAACATGTGCAGCAACAGCAACCTCTTCTTTTGCAGCAACCTGTGCGGAAGTTTTCACTCCATCAGCAGGCGTAATTGAAGGGGAAGCTTTACCATTGGCAACATCGGTAGTGATGATGGCAATGGGTGCACCAACTTTTACTACATCACCTTCTTTCGCTAAAATTTCTTTTAGTATACCACCATGTGTGGAAGGAACTTCTGTATCTACTTTATCCGTAGCCACTTCGAGCACAGATTCGTCTTGCTCGATTTTATCGCCAGGCTTTTTAAGCCAGGTTAAAATCGTAGCCTCGAATATACTTTCGCCCATCTTTGGCATGATCAGTTCTACCTGCCCCATGATTCAATCGGTTGTTTGATGTGGCAAGTTAATCAGGTTTTAGATTATTTACATGATCTTCCAGGTCTTTGGAATAAAACGTTTTAAGAAGATGTTTTGAACTAAGAGAATTTCGGGAACCCGTATCTATACCGAAGAAAAACAAACATTAGTATACCGCACTATTTAATGCCGCACCGAATGAGACCGGAAAACGAAGATTGTATCGATCGTAATTTATAATTTATGAAATCATTTCGGCAGACTCAATCGAATCAGATTCAACACAGCGACTGATGCCATCTTTATATTTAAAATCCGTTCTTTCGATAATTGTAGTTTACGCGTTACGGTGTGGTGTTTATCTGAATAAGCAATCCATACTGTACCCACTGGCTTCTCCGGTGTCTCACCGCCTGGTCCTGCTATACCACTGGTGGCTACCCCTATATCTGTATTAAATTTTGCACGCACCAGGTTTGCCATTTCACGAATGGTCTCTTCGCTTACAGCACCATATTGTTCCAGCGTCTCAGGCTTCACTCCTAACTGACGCATCTTTATAGCGTAGTCGTAAGGTATAATGCTTCCGAGAAAATAAGAAGAGCTTCCCGGTACACTTGTAATCAAATGCGAGAGATATCCACCGGTACAACTTTCAGCAACAGCGAGTGTAAGCTTCTTCTCCGACAAAGTTTTTCCGATCGCTACTTCCAACGGATCCTCTCCGTAGCCATATATAAATTGTCCTACACGTTCTTTTAATTTTTCAATGAGCGCATTGGTCTCGTTCTCCAGTCTGTCCGTTGCGTCTCCAATACTTGTCAATCGTAATTTTACTTCTCCCAGGCTGGGCAGATACGCAAGCTTGATGTGAGATGGCAATGCATTTTCCCAATCAGCAATTTTTTCCGCCAGAAAAGATTCTCCCAAGCCAACTGTACGAATCACCTTATGGTAAATAGCCGGTGTATTGAAAGTCTTTTTTAGTTTAGGAACTACCAGATCGGTCATCATCCGTTTCATCTCATGGGGTACACCGGGCATGGACACAAAAACTTTTCCGTTACGTTCGAACCACATACCAGGCGCAGTACCAAGTACGTTGGTAACTTTTTCACAGCATACAGGCAGGGCTGCCTGCTGGCGATTTATTTCTGTAAGCTCGCGTCCTCTGCTTTTAAAAAACTCTGTTACTTCTGCCAACGCTTCTTCATGAATCTTTACTTCGCAATTAAAATACTTTGCCAGGCAAGGTTTCGTTAAGTCGTCATTGGTCGGACCTAACCCACCCGTGATCAAAACTATATCTACTCTACTTTCCGCCTCCGCAAGAGCGACAAGGATTTCATTTTCCTGGTCGCCCACCGATGTCTTTCTAATTACTTTAATTCCGGCATTGCTGAGTTCAACACTCATCCATTGTGAATTCGTATCAACGATCTGCCCATATAGAATTTCATCACCGATTGTTAAGAGCTCTGCCAGAATTGTCTTCATAAATTACTTTCAGATTTTTTTTATAGTCTTCCAACGTTCTGCAAAGGAAACCAGTCTTACCTAATAAACAAACATCCCCATGAATCTGAAACCTATTAAAATCAAAAACTTTTCGCGGGCATTTGTGTTAGGAGCGCTCTCCTTGCTATGCTACGCATGCGATGTACTTGAACAAGATGACTCAACCAATAGTCCTCAAGTTGAGATCAGTGATGAGAAGGTATATGTATTACCAAATGGTTCTGCCTACATCGATCTATACTCTAAAGTAAAAACATTGGGTACTGTTAAACTTAACATCGCAGGGCAGCCACGTCATGGTGATTTAGCTGACCTCGGCAGCGGTTTTCTGCAATACTCGCCCGACCACAATTTCAAAAAAGGAAATGATGCTATTTCATTCTCTATATATTCCGCCAATAATGAATTTATAAAATTTGACAGTGTAGTTATTATTGTGCAGGATGATACCACACAATTACCATGTGGCATTTACCCGCGCAACGACTCTGTTTATAATGTTACCGGACCTACCGTTATCAATGTCTTAAATAATGACATCATCTGTGGTGATTCATCGGATGTAATCATTGAGGTATATAAACCTTCAGCGGCTTTTCCGCCATACGCAGGAACCGCCAGCGTAACAGCTAACAATAAAATTCAATATACTCCGGGTAGCGATTTTTCAGGAACAGATAAAATCATATACAAAGTATACTCTCCTACAGATACTACCAAAATCGGATTCGGCATAGTATATATAGTAAAGGAACAGGCTTGCGTATTACAGCTTCAGAACGATTACTGCACCATAAACAGAGATACGCTTCAATCAGACACACTCCGACTCTTCGTATTCGATAATGATGTACTCTGTGCAGATTCTGCGAACTACAGCTATACTATATCGAAGGCGCCTCTATATGGCAAAGCCTATATGCGAAGAAGATTCGCAATCGACTATATCGTTCCGGATTCAACAGCAACGTTTACCGACAGTCTATTCTATAAAGTTTGCAACGGATCGCAGTGCAAAGAGGCAAGTGTGGCCATAACGATCCATTGAGAGTTTGAGAGTAATAAAGTAAAACGACCCATTACCCAGGTCTTCACTGAAAAGTGGAGACCTACACTGTTTATGCAATATCAACACTTGCTGGAGCGATGCAAACAAAAGGATGCATCAGCCCAACGCATCCTATACGACTTATTTAAAGCGAGGCTCATGGGCTTGTGCAGGCGCTATTCCAAAAGCCGGGAAGACGCGCAGGATATGCTACAGGAAACATTCATTAAGATCTTTTTAAAAATACAACAGGTGGCGACTGCCGATAAACTTGAAAGCTGGATGAAATCAATCGCGGTACATACGGCTATAGATCATTATCACAAATCAAAAAAATCTGATCAACAACTATATTCTTCTGCCGATTATGATATAGCAGGAATTGATACCGAAGGTGTATTGGGGAACCTGTCGGATGAATTCCTGATCTCTGTCATTAATGAATTGCCAGAAGGCTGCCGCATCATCTTCAATCTTTTTGAAGTGGAGGGATATAGTCATGCAGAGATCGCTGCATTGTTGGGAGTGACGGAAGGCACATCGCGTTCGCAGCTACATCATGCCAAGTATTTATTGAAAGGAAAATTAAACCGTATTGGAATAAAGCGTTATGAAAAGCTTGCCTGAAAAAGATTTTTGGAACAACATCAAAACACGGTTAAATAATTACACCGAAGAACCAGAAGATGGCTGGGATGATATTGCCGCGCTCATTTCTCCATCGCGTTACGATTACAGAAAATGGATGGAGTTCTCACGAGATTTAGCTTCGGCTGTCGTTTTGATTTTGTTACTGGTGTTTGTCACCGAACCATCATCTGACAAAACCCTTGTACAGAAAAAATCGGAAAGTATAGACAACAATACTATATCAAAATCAGAAGATATAAATGGTGGTACTGCATCAAAAGCATTATCGGCACAAGGTGAACCTATCGAGGGAAACAGCGATGATGACGCTTCATCAACATCCCGGGCAAATAACGATGATGACGCTTCATCCCTGCAATCTATAGGTGGTCATACAAAAGGATATACTTCGCGTAATAACAATGAAGTAGCAGGAAAAACAGCTCGTTCCTCTGAGAATCGCCAACGCACTGGCCCGACAAATACTATACTATATCAGCAGGCGATGCAGGAGAGTAATTCAACGTCAGCAACCGGCGAGTATCAAACAAATGCTGTGCAGGAAACATTATCGTCTCAGAATATATACCTGCAAAACTCAGCGAATGATAGTACCGAAACCATCATAGCAAAAGATTCAACTGAAATCATTCAGAAGAAAACCGAGAGTGTTGCATCAAAAACAGGTGAAGCGCACAAAAAGAAAAGTAAGGCGAAGAAATTCCGCCCGGCAGTATATTTCACAGTATCTCCTTCCCTTGCCTATCAAAAAATAGTGCCGGTCCGGAATGATGCCGTGAATATTTCGGAAGTAAAATCCGATGGAATTTTTTCATCTAACCGCATGGGTTTTACTCTTGACGGAGGGTTTCAAGTGCCGGTAACAAAAAATCTGGAAGCATATATAGGGGCATCATACTATCAGCAGAACCAAACGATGGTATATACATACGAGACAGGAGGCGTAAGCGGAATAGAAGGCAACCCGGACGAAGACTATATCATCAAGCCAAATTCACAGCAAAAAGAATTTTCATATGCCAAGCGTAATGTGGGCGCGTCAGCCGGATTTTTCTATCGGCTTAAAACAGACAAGCTGATGCACAAAGTTGGCGCGGGTCTTCAATATCAAAAGGGATTTATGAAAGCCGAAGAAGGTGACACGTATCAAAATAACCAGTCCAGTTATTTTAACTACCAAATCCTCTATCGCCTGGAGCTCGCTATAAACCCAAGAACAAACTTTTATATACAGCCAAGCTTCACGCATGCTATTCATTCAAAAGAATCCTTGCAAGAGCCGTTCACATTAAAACCGTATCGGGCTGCTATAGGCGTTGGTATGATTTATCGATTCTAAGCTACGCTGGACACGTATAAAAAAGACGAATAGAACAAGTCATTTTATAAGGCTACCCAGAGAACTCCATTTTAATCTATATAAAATTTCCTGCTGTAATCGGTAAAAGAAATTTGCCCTCAGCGATTTGTGGACATCCCTCTGTAACGAGCACAGATCTGGTTAAACAACGAATGTAAATCTCCCGCGACAGACCGCGCGATAAAACTGCAAAGCGTTGATCATTGACGTGGACTTTCTTTACCTTACCAGGGAATTTAAAAAGTTTATGAAACGATCGACATTCGCAATTTTAACATCCCTTGTAGTAGTTACCGCTTGTACCACCGCACAGCTCAATCAAACCATGAGCGAAGTAAACAAAGCACTTAAAACAGAACAACCTTTAACCACTGGAGAAGTAGCAGAAGGATTAAAAGAAGCACTCATCAACGGGATCTCCAACGGATCAGACCTGGCGTCACAACTGGATGGCTACTTCAAAAATCCAAAAATTAAAATCCCTTTTCCTCCGGATGTAAAAAAAGTAGAAGATAAGCTTCGTCAGATTGGATTGGGTAGCGAAGTGGATAAATTCATATTGACGTTGAATCGTGGAGCAGAAGATGCTGCAAAAGAGGCGAAGCCTATATTTATCAGCGCTATTAAACAAATGACGATTCAGGATGCATGGGGAATTTTAAAAGGAACTGATAACGCAGCAACCGAATATTTAAAGCGCACTACATCAGCACAGCTCCGCGAAAAATTTCAGCCCGTTATGGCCAGTTCATTAAGCAAAGTAAATGCAACCAAATATTATAGCGATATTGTTACACGCTATAACAAAATTCCGTTTGTTGAAAAAGTTAATCCTGACCTGAACGATTACGCTACCACCAAGGCTATGGATGGATTATTTCTGCTGATTGCAGATGAAGAAAAAAAGATCAGAGAGAATCCTTTAGCGCGTACTACGGAATTACTAAAACGAGTTTTCGGCAGCCAGCAATAAAAAACCTAAACAACCAGATTTATGTCCCTCTTTGAAAAACATAAGATCACCATCAGTGAAGCCGTAAAGGCTTTGCATGACAGAACTTTTTTTGCACATTATCCGGAACAACCTGCTCCCGCTATATATGGCGAAACAGCCGATGCGGATGCACAAGTAAAATTTAAATCAAGCCTCGGAAAAAAATTCGAGGAATTAAAACAGACAAATGTTCAGGGTTGGCTGGGCGAAGAAGAATCGCCTTATCTGCAAGAACTGTTAAACATTCAATACCCTGTATCACCTATAGATATGCTTATTGACAATGCAAAAAAAGCATTTCATGTCTGGAGGAAAGTACCGGTTAACGATCGCGCGGGAATTCTGGTAGAAACTTTGGAGCAGGTAAAGAAACGATTTTTTGAAATCGCGTATGCCACCATGCATACTACAGGCCAAGGGTATATGATGGCATTCCAGGCATCGGGTCCTCATGCCGCAGATCGTGCACTTGAAGCGATTGCGGCAGGCTACGAAGAGTTGCACCGGTTTCCCTCCAAAACTATATGGGACAAACCGATGGGAAAATTCAATATAAAACTCAACAAAGAATGGCGTGCTGTACCCAAAGGTATAGCTGCTGTTATCGGGTGCTCTACATTTCCGACCTGGAATTCTGTAACCGGTATATATGGAAGTCTTATTACGGGCAATGCAGTGATCGTAAAGCCACATCCCGGGGCGATTTTGCCAATAGCGATTGTTGTGGCGGAGATCCAGAACGTATTAGCAGAAAATAATCTTGATCCAAATATATGTCAGCTTGCCGTTGATACTATAGATAAACCTATTACGAAACAACTTGCGGAACATCCTGCAGTAAAGGTTATTGACTTCACAGGCAATGCTGTCTTTGGAAGTTACCTTGAATCTTTACCTACCAAAACTGTTTTCACAGAAAAAACGGGAGTAAACTCAGTCATTCTCGACTCTGTAGAAGATGTAGATAAGGTTGCAGCCAACCTTGCGTTTTCAGTTGCCCTCTATAGCGGACAAATGTGTACTGCACCACAGAACTTTTATATACCTGCAGGCGGTATCAAGACATCCACAGGTATAGTATCGTTTGATGAGTTCTCACAAAAATTTATTGAGAATATAAACGGTATAGTAGACAATCCGAAGGCGGGTCCTTTTGTATTGGGCGCTGTACAAAACAAAAAGACATGCGAGCGCGTAACCGATGCTGAGAATTTATCTGGTAAAGTGTGGCTCAAGTCTCGTACGTTCATACATCCAATGTTTAAAAACGCACGTGTAGCAACTCCCATCGTAGTGGAAGTAGACGCATCGCAAAAAGATGTATTCAGCAAAGAACTATTCGGTCCAATCGTGCTTTTGATCAAAACCAAGGACACTGATCAAAGTATATCGCTTGCACAAGAGATGGCGTTGAACCATGGCGCTATATCTTGCGGAGCATACACAACAGACGGAAGTATAAAAGAAAAGATAGCGGACGAGATGTCGTTGGCAGCTACACCCGTATCGTTTAACCTTACGGGAGGTATATATGTAAATCAGCACGCAGCATTCTCCGATTTCCATGTAACCGGTGGTAATCCGGCAGGCAACGCATCATTCACAAACCCGGAGTATGTAACGAAACGCTTTACATGGGTAGGGCATCGCGAGCCGGTACAAGCCTAACAACTGCGAGCTACGAGAAGAAACCGATTATACAATGTAAACTTCTCGTAGCTCGTATCTTACTACCAGAAGCTATTCACGTAGCCATACCGATTTAATTTTCCAGACACGCAGATTCGTTACAGCTTCGCCTCCTTCTTTAAACTGCTCCAGACTATATTCTGCCGATGAAGGAAAAATCTGGTCCGTAATAACGTTCTCTCCATCGTTGATAAATACTTCAATGATGGAATTATCTACAAAGACATGCAGCTTTAATTTTCCGTTTTGTAGTTTTGCAGGTGCACGCTCAACACTTGGGAAGGTTTGGTGAAAGGCTACGTTACCGGACTTTGTGCGATCCAGGAAGACTTCTTCTTTCTTCTTATCATAACCTATAATCGTTTGTTCGTCTTCACCGGTTATTATTTTTAATCCAAATTTAGCCGCGGTACCAGAAGTATATACATATTCTGCTTCAAACGCTTTTCCGGGAAATACTTTTCCGGGTGGAGTATAGTGCACACTATCTTCGCGCAATGCTACTATTTCTTTTACAGGTTTTTGAACGATGCGATATCCTTGTGGTGTATTCTTCAAATATACTTCGCGTGGCAAAGTCATTGCGCTTCGCCATGACGATGTTGGTATATCTTGTCCGTATGCCCAGTTATTGGCCCATCCCAACAAAATTGTGCGCCCATCTTTCTGAGGAATGTTATTGAACGTTACTGCAGCATAAAAATCTTTCCCATACTCCAGGTATAGCGGGTATTGCGTAGGGTTTTCGGGAGTAAATTTCTTTCCATCAAAATTCCCGACAAAGTATTGCATGCCTACATACGTTGGACCTTGCGGATGAGAATTCGAGATAAATAACACCCATTTCTTTTTAGAAGAATCATCGAGCAACGGTACCTCTACCAGGTCAGGACATTCCCATATTTTAGCAGTGTCACCCAGCGGACCAAATTCACTTAGCAACGTCCATTCTTTCAGATTTTTAGACGTATAGAATTGTGCTTTGAATTTATCCGGAATCACTACACTCATAACCCACTTTTTCTCTGGTGCATACCAGAATACTTTGGGATCACGGAAGTCTTTCAACTTTTTATCAAGCACAGGATTATTTTCATAACGCGTAAACGCTCTGCCACGATCTGCACTATAGGCTATACTTTGATGTTGCGTTAGTTGCTGATTGTTTTTGTGTATATGCGAGGTATAGATCGCCACTATACCTCCGGAATCTTTGGGAAAGAAACCACTCGTATTGTTCACATCTGCAACAGCGCTCCCGGAGAAGATCATTGTGCTATCGCCCGATGCTTTATCTATATATTCAGCTATAGCCACTGGTAAATGTTCCCAATGCAAAAGATCATTACTCACGGCATGCCCCCAACTCATGTGTCCCCATTTATTCCCGAAAGGGTTATACTGATAGAACAAATGATACTCACCTTCATAAAACAACAAACCATTGGGGTCGTTCATCCAGTTGTGATCAGGCGAAAAATGAAAGGCAGGCCTGTATGGTTCGCTATATCTGGTTATCACTGTATCCGTTGTAACACTTCCGGGCGACTCAACCGGTGGCTTCGTTGTGCAGGCGCAGACAATAAACAGAATATTTAAAAACAGAAGGTACTTCAACATACATTATACTTTAGAGCGTTAAAGAAAGATACACAGCTTTAGTGACTATTCAACAACCGGAAGTTCCGTCAAGAGTTTTATAGCGTTATCAATCGAGTATGCACGATTAATTTGTTTCAACGCCTGAACATTCTTTCTGAACTGCTCTTCGTGCAACAGCATGTTGATCTTATCACGGATATCATCGGCCGAATCGAGCTTCATATCTCCGCGTAAACCTAGTCCATGATAAACGACACGCGTTGAATTACCGGGAGGATCCATCACCGATTCGCCCGGATATACCAGCATGGGAACGCCCTGATCAATCGCTTCCTTGATCGAGTTCAGTCCACCGTGATTTATAAAGACATCCGTATAGGTTAATACATCGAGCTGCGGGACATAGTTTACGATATATACATCACCATGTATACTCCTGAGATCATTTGTAGCCAGCGAAGTTGCCAACAGGAGCACAACGTTTTGACCTGCCAATGCCGTGATCAATTTTGTTATGAAGTTCAAAAAAGTTTGTTTGTCTTCAATAGGCACCGTTCCGAATGCGCAATACACCAGCTTCGCCTGGCGCGAATTTATCTTCTGCTGAATGATCGCTTTGATCTGTGGATATTCATTGCCGCCTCCTTCCGTTCGTGCATAATCTACCTGGAAGCCCACGTGATGCTGCTGCATATATATAGTGGCTTCCCTGAAATCAAATTCGCGGGGCAGAAAAATAAATTCATGAAGACCCTTCAGTACGAGCCCGTAAAAGCGCTCCTGCTCGGATAAATATTTAGTGGGTATGCGATTTTTTCGAATCCTCCGCTGAATAATGGTTTCATCATCCATTCCAAAAAACTTCAGCTTCTGTGATCGCAGTCGCTTTTGCTTTTTTAATTTCAGCTGACCAATCTCCTGTATAATTCCAGCTTTGTCATCCGGAAATACAAGACTATTCACGGGTGGAAAGTTTTCTGTAAGAACGGAGGTTAACATAGCATGAACTAATGCCAACCTGATCTTTCGTTTCTTGAGCAACGGATATAGCACTATAAAATCGGTAGTCTGATGGGTATCCAATAAAATCACATCGGGCTTATATATATCTACCAACTTTGTTAATTCCTTTTCGCGAATTTTATAGAGATGATCGTTCCACCGATCCACAAGTGTATTCCAATAGATGGGAGTACGCTTTTGCGTCTCGCACACCCATTCCTCCAATCCCAATCCAAATGGAACCGTCTTCAACGGATAGTATAGAAACCCCTGTGCGGCAATGTGATTATGAAAGAATTCAACACCCGCGAAAAGAACTTCATGTGACTGCTGCAACGTGCGGGCTAGATGAAAACAAGGATTGAAATGTCCTTTTCCGTGATAGCATAAAAAAAGAAAGCGTGCCATCTATTTTATCGCGATTTAGTTGGAAGAAGACCAGAAGTCATGTAATCCGTAAGTTCGAAAGATCAAAACCAAAAGGTAAGAAGTTAAAAGTTTAGAGAAGTCTGTATAAAAACTGCAGACGGCATCTTTCAGGTATTCATCGTCACTATATACTTCGCACCCATCTTTTCGGACTTCCTGACTTCCGGTCTTCCCGACTTTCTACCTTTCCGATTTCCACACTTTCATCACCTCACCTTCGCACTACGTATATACCTCGCAAACCAATTCGGAAACAATCTCTTAAAAGGAACTCCCAACGTCTCCTTTCCGCCTATATATACTTCGTTCTTCTTCTTTTCTATGGCTTTTACGATTCGTTCGGCACACCATTCGGCAGGTTTACCTTTATATTGAGCATCGTCCATTTTACCGAGTGGAGTCCCATCGCCTGTTACAGCCGAAAGTGTTATAGGTGTATGAATAAATCCCGGGCAAATCATCGTCACCGTTATACCATCGCCAACTTCTTTCCAGAGTTCTGCGCGCAGTGAATCGAAGAACCCGTGAAGCGCATGCTTTGAAGCAGCATAACCCGAACGATATGGTGTACCAAAAATTCCTGTCACACTCGACACGGTAACAAGATGCCCACTCTTACGACTCAAAAAATGAGGAAGTATATTTTTAGTAAGCGCCACTGCACCAAAGTAATTTACCTCCATGATCTTGCGATCAACTTCCAGCAATGTATCTTTTGCAAAACCCCGTTGACTTATACCTCCGTTGTTCACAAGTATATCTACATGACCAAAGATCTGAATGGCAGCATGGGTCGAAAGCTTCAACGTTTCAGTTTGTGTGAGGTCCAGCGGCAGTATATGTATACCGGGTTGCGCCGAAGGTGTACAATTTCCTTTCACGCGCTCAAGTTCTTCTTTTCGTCTGGCCGACAGAATTAATCTCGCTCCCTGCTTTGCCAATTCATACGCCAGTGCTTCCCCTATACCGGAAGATGCACCCGTAATCCACACCACTTTATTCTGCAGCTTCGCCATTGCTTTATTTTTTAAAAATAAAATATACTGCTAACACCAGAAACGCAAAACCGATCAGGTGATTTACCTTGAAAGTTTCTGTCTTAAAGAAAAGAAATGAGAAGATCATAAACACCACTAGCGTAATCACTTCCTGGAGGACCTTTAACTGCACCAATGAAAACGGACCGCCATATTCTTTATACCCTAAACGGTTGGCGGGTACTTGCAGAAGATATTCGAACAACGCTATTCCCCAACTGATCAGGACGATGACAAGGAGTGGTAAGCTTTGGCTCCACTTCATATCCTTGAATTTCAAATGACCATACCACGCGATGGTCATAAAAGTGTTGGAGAGTGTAAGCAGAAGAATGGTATAGAATACTCTCATGGTATATACATTCATTGCAGCAATGCTGATTGCCGTCTGAAAGATTTCATTCAGCAATCAGCATCCTGCATATATACTTCAATTATTTCACTAATTTTTTATACTTGATCCGATGTGGCTGATCATCACCTAAGCGTTTGCGCTTATTCTCTTCATATTCACTGAAGCTTCCTTCGAACCAAGTGATCTGAGAGTCGCCTTCAAAAGCAAGTATATGTGTACATACACGATCAAGGAACCAGCGGTCGTGAGATATAATTACAGCGCAACCCGCAAAGTTGTCCAATGCCTCTTCGAGAGCACGCAGTGTATTTACATCCAGATCGTTGGTAGGCTCATCGAGTAACAACAAGTTACCACCTTGTTTCAACGCAATGGCTAAGTGTACGCGGTTCCGCATACCACCGGAAAGCTCTTTGATCTTTTTCTGCTGATCCGTACCGTTGAAGTTAAACTTGCCAACATACGCGCGCGAGTTCTGAGTTTTGCCTCCCAGTTCGATCAACTCATTACCACCGGTTATCGCTTGCCATACGGTATCTTCTGGTGTGAGATCATCATGTTCCTGATCTACGTAAGCGATCTTTACCGTCTCCCCTACTTCAAAGTTACCGGCATCGGGTTTTTCTTTGCCGATGATCATTTTAAACAAGGTAGTTTTACCAGCACCGTTTGGTCCAATGATCCCGACTATACCTGCAGGAGGAAGAGAGAACGTCAGGTTTTCATAGAGCAACTTATCGCCATAGCCTTTTGCTACACCAGTTGCTTCAATTACTTTATTTCCTAAACGTGGACCCGGTGGTATAAAGAGTTCGAGTTTTTCTTCGCGCTCTTTGGTCTCTTGACTTAACAATTTCTCGTATGCACTTAAACGAGCTTTACCTTTTGCTTGTCTTCCTTTCGGATTCATGCGCACCCATTCCAGCTCACGCTCCAGCGCTTTCTGTCTCTTAGATTCACTCTTCTCTTCTTGTGCTAAGCGTTTTTGTTTTTGTTCAAGCCATGAAGAATAATTTCCCTTCCAGGGTATACCTTCACCGCGATCAAGTTCAAGAATCCATCCCGCTACATTATCGAGGAAGTAACGGTCGTGGGTTACCGCGATCACAGTTCCTTTATATTGTTTCAAGTGTTGTTCAAGCCAGTATACAGACTCAGCGTCTAAGTGGTTGGTAGGTTCATCCAGCAAGAGTACATCGGGTTCTTGCAGCAGAAGGCGGCAGAGGGCTACACGTCTTTTTTCACCACCGGAAAGATGTTCAATGGATGCATCCGGTGGAGGACAACGCAAAGCGTCCATAGCGCGATCAAGTTTGCTATCAAGTTCCCAGGCGTTCACAGCATCCAGCTTTTCCTGGATTTGTCCCTGCTTGGTGATAAGCTTATCCATGGCATCGGGATCTTCCATGACTGCTGGATCAGCAAATTTTTCATTGATCGCCTCGAATTCTTTCAGGAGGTTTACAACATCCTGAACACCTTCTTCAACAATCTCCTTTACAGTTTTTGATTTGTCGAGTTGAGGTTCCTGCTCCAGCAAGCCTACCGAGAAACTCAGATCAGACACCACTTCTCCCTGGAATTCTTTATCGATGCCCGCGATGATGCGCAGCAACGAAGATTTACCCGAGCCGTTTAACCCGAGCACGCCAATTTTGGCGCCATAGAAAAAAGAGAGATAGATATTTTTAAGAACCTGTTTGCTTGGCGGGTAAATCTTATTTACGCCCGCCATCGAGAAAATAATTTTTTCGTCAGCCATGAGTAATGTGTTGATGATGGTTGGCTCCTGTAAATTTTATGAGATGAAGTTTCTGCTTCATTCAATAATTCAGAAAGTTAGCCGTTGAGTTTTATGGCCGCAAATATGGCTTTTTTAGTCCATAGTGCATAGTAGATGGTTCTTTCTGAAGATGATTTGAGATCGGTTACTTTTTCGTTTTTAAGACTATCGACTACTAACTATTGACTATGCCCTAATTAATTCTATTTTTGCGAAAAATTAAAAGGAGGACGTAAACTATGTATTGGACTCTTGAACTTGCCTCTTACTTAGAGGATGCTCCCTGGCCGGCAACCAAAGATGAGTTGATTGATTATTCTATCCGTTCAGGTGCTCCCCTGGAAGTAGTAGAAAACCTCCAGGAACTGGAAGATGACGGACAGCCTTACGAAAGTATAGAGGAAATCTGGCCGGACTACCCAACCAAAGAAGACTTCTTCTTTAACGAAGACGAGTACTAACGAAGACATCGACATTATTACTACACACATTCTATCTGAAGCCGACCTTCAAAGTCGGCTTCATGTTTTTTCGCGTAGCGGTATAAATCGGTTTAGCGTTACAAGCGATTACCTCGCGGGCAATTTCTGTCTTCAAGCGATTCATTCATCTTACTGAGTGCATTTCTGCTTTTCTTTCGAATCTTAAATGAAGACCCTTATTCTCTACATAAACTAATCTATTCTAAACTGTTAAAAGAAGTATGGTAAATTTTTTAAAGGGCAAGCATTTAATATCCTTTCTGCTCACAATCTGTATTTTGTTAGGCTCTTGCAAGAGTATGAACAAAGCCACAAAAGGAGCTATTATCGGTACTGCCGGTGGTGCTGCTGCAGGTGCACTTATTGGCAAGGCTGCCGGTAACACTGCCGTTGGTGCCATTGTAGGTGCTGCCGTTGGTGGAACTGCAGGCTACCTGATTGGAAGGTATATGGATAAGCAGGCTGCCGAATTGAAGAAAGATCTCGAAGGCGCTGAAGTGGAGCGTGTAGGTGAAGGGATAAAAATTACGTTTCACCAGGGAATTCAGTTTGCTACGAATTCATCTGAGGTGACGGCTACATCGAAAACAAATTTACAAGATCTAGCTCGTGTACTAAATAAGTATGACGACACCAACATCCTGATTGAAGGACATACCGATTCAACCGGCAAGCCGGAGTATAACTTAACGTTGTCTGAAAAACGCGCAGCATCCGTATCCACTTACCTGAAGACATTGGGTGTAACGAATGCCCGTATTACAACGGTAGGCTATGGCCCGGATCAACCGATAGCTGATAACGGTACAGCAGCAGGCCGTAAAGAAAACAGACGTGTAGAAGTGGCGATCTTCGCGAATGAAAAACTGAAAAAGAAAGCTGAGAAAGGCGAGATATAGTCGCAGGTATAGCGATTACAATGGAAAGAGGTAGCTAACAGCTACCTCTTTTTATTTTTCAACTTTACTATAAATCTAAAGCAGAGTATAGCAAATGCATAAGGTTTAGTTTAGAGAAAAGCTTGCTGCTATTTCCGCATGAGTGCTTCTGCTACAATCAAATCTTCAGGGGTGGTGATCTTGATATTCTCGTAGCTTCCTTCAAAAAGTGAAATGATGTGACCGGAATATTCTGCTACGCTGGCATCGTCTGTAAAGCTTGCATCTTCTTTTACCCGGTATGCGTTCTTGATCAGGTCAACCTGAAATGTTTGTGGTGTTTGAATGAGCCTGAACTTGGAGCGGTCTACAGCTTTGGTATTATCCTGATCCGTCATACGGATGGAATCTTTGAGACGAACAGAAGCAACAGCACATTGATGCACTGCGGCAAGCCGGAAGGATGCACCAATGATATCTTCACTTACCAAAGGACGCACGCCATCGTGTATTGCTACCAATCCATCGCTATCGATTTTATCGAGACCGTTTTTCACGGATTGAAAACGGGAGTCGCCACCTTTTTGAAGGATAAGCGGCTGTGAGAAGTTATGTTTTTTACAAAGTCCCTCCCATGTTTCGAAGTCGTCTTCCGGTAATACCAGTATAATTTTTATAGAAGAAGAGTATCTATAAAATGCCTGCAGGGTATGCATGAGTATAGGCAAGCCCTTCAACTCCAGAAACTGTTTTGGAAGTTTACTCTTTATACGTGTGCCTTTTCCTCCGGCAACGATGATAGCGTATTCTGTAGCGTTCAAGACAATTCTTTTTTTCGAAAGATAGAAAATTAGCCTTGAGAGCCGCGAGGAAAGGTGCTGTTAGTTGCTGCCTTTGATTTCAAGCGGAATCAACAAATTACTTCGCAGTGTATATCACGTACAAATCATCGAACACTCCTATTACCTCTCCGTCCTCTGTTAAGACGCTTTTTGTTTTCAATTTAAAAGTCGTTGAAGTAAGAGCCACGATCGTTCCTTCATTTGTAACTCCATCGATCGTCATCGAGAGTACTTGATCGTTGTCTTTCAAAGACCATGTACCCTGCAGATCTTTCTCATCATCGTCACATGCAAGGGCGCCTACCGTGATCGTAAACTTACCCTCCTTTGAAAAAGCTAACACATCATCAGCCGAGCACTCTACAACATCGGCAACCGCACCACCAATTTCGTACTTTGTGGCAATCCAGGCGCGAGCAGTTAAAAGATCAGTTCTGCTAGCATCATCGTCATCATCACTACAAGACAACATCACAACCATTACAACCAATACGAAATAATGAGACAATGTTCTATTCATACTTAGTTTTAAAATGAGCTATAAAGGTAGTTACCAGTACAATCTCTTTGTCAAGAATCTAAAAAACAAAAAGCTGCTCTCTGTGAGGAGCAGCTTTTTAATATATACTTCAGATATACTATTTGCCTGTTAAAATAATATACAGCTGTACTTCAGCATCATCTACACCATCGCCATTCGTATCAAAGTCGATTGTCCCGCCCTTTACTTTAAGCGTTGTTGATGTAAGCGTATGAATCTCAACTTGATCCGTATCTCCATCAATAGTAGTCGAAATGGTTTTGTCTCCATTCGTCAAGCTCCATGTGCCGGTTAGAGCTTCTTCATATCCACAAGTATTTGCTCCTGGAGTCTCATTATACTTACCATCCTTGGAAAATGTAATGACATTATCACCTTCGCAGTCCATATAGTCTTCTGTGATATCTATTGATTGGCCTGAAAACTCAACCTCATACTTTGTAATGCTCCAGCTTTTGGCCGTCAATAAATCGGTTCTGCTAGCGTCATCATCATCGCTGCAAGACGACAACATAACCAAACAAACAACGACAGCGGAAAGAGATAATAATTTTTGCATAATTTTTTAGGGTTAAAAATAGAACCGTAAAAGTAGATGACAGGCTCTTTTACCACAAATTGGTGTACCTTTTCAAATCATTATATATTTATTTCGGGTTAATTTCACAAATCAGGAATACAGGCAATCTTCCTTTTTGCAGAACAAGCTATGCATTCGTCTTAAAGAAATGGTTTTCCTCTAAGCAACAGGAAGTCAACAGTCATATAGCGTTCCAACATTTTCTCCTCCAAGCTTTTTAATGCACCTTTGCACTTTGGAACATACACGCTACAAAAAAACTCGCAGCTCGCAGCCAAAAACTCGCAGCTATTTTTAACATGAAGCTATATAATAACACAACCAACGCAGTAGTACAGGCTCTCGACCAGATTTTTGGAGAGCAACGTTATGCCGACAAAGTCATTGAAAAGGTATTGAAGCAAAACTCCAAGTGGGGTGCGCGTGACAGACGTTTTATTGCCGAAACTACATACGACATCGTGCGCTGGTATAGGATGCTACGCGAAATATCGCAGGCTGGTGAACATGAATATTGGAAACTGCTTGGGGCTATTCTGGTATTGCAAGATATACCGCTACCGGCATGGGAAGAATTTAATGGTGTATATCCCAATGAAATTGCCAAGCGTAAACGAAATGCCGACAAGGTGCGGAAGATCCGCGAATCTATACCTGACTGGCTGGATGCACTCGGTGAAAAAGAGATAGGCAAGCTGTGGGATAAAGAACTCACTGCCCTTAATGAGGAAGCACAAGTTGTGCTGCGCGTTAATACATTAAAGACTTCGAAGAAAGAGTTGCGCGAACGACTGGAAGAAGAAGATATAGAAACATATTCTATTGACGGTTTCCCGGATGCGCTGTTATTAAAAGAACGTCAGAATGTTTTTACTGCTCCATCTTTTAAAGGAGGATTGTTTGAAGTACAGGATGCTGCTTCGCAGATGATCGCTCCATTTTTAAAAGTAGAACCAGGGCAACGTGTTATCGATGCCTGCGCAGGTGCTGGTGGTAAGACGCTACATATAGCAGCGCTCATGAAAAACAAAGGACGTATCATCGGTATGGACACTGAAAAGTGGAAGCTCGATGAACTGCAGAAGCGTGCGCGTAGGGGTGGCGTTACAAACCTCGAAACGCGTGTGATAGACTCCTCTAAAGTGGTGAAGCGGCTGGCCAACTCTGCCGACCGCCTGTTACTCGATGTGCCCTGCTCCGGACTCGGTGTACTGAAACGTAACCCGGATGCCAAGTGGAAACTCTCCGAAGAGTTTATCACAAACGTAAAAGAATTACAACAACATATACTTCAGGATTATTGCGAGATGGTAAAGCCCGGTGGACTTATAGTATATTCCACTTGCAGTATACTTCCTTCGGAAAATCAACACCAGGTAAAAACATTCCTCGAAAAAAATCCTGACAAATACGAATTGCTCGAAGACAACCATGTGTGGCCAAGCGATGGTTTTGATGGATTTTATATGGCATTGTTGAAGAGAAAATAATCTTAAGCTACAAGCTAGCAGCCAAGAGAAGCAGAAGTGTCTTTTGGTTGCTAGCTTGTATTTAAAAACTTCATCCCTCCTTTGTGCACTTTGTAATGAGTTATACTTTCCACTGAAGTAACTCACTATGAATAGTACGCGCTAATTTCTCTACTACAGCATCGCTGCCTGTAATATCAGAAAGATCAACACGTTGGACTGCAGAGCTTAGTTGGATATAGTAATCCAGCAACTTATCATTATCTGGGGTTTCATCTATACCCATCAGACTGAAGATTGTTTCACTTAAGTGTAAATGATAATCACTCGCACATAAACCCAATTGATTAAGGCCATTTACAAGTTTGCTATTAATGAGGTCGTCTTTGATTAGGGAGATGATTAGTTGTTCGGTTTGCATGTCGCTATTTATATAACAAACATACAAGCACTATTCGGAAAGGTTGTCATATAGTAAGTTGACGATTGAGTAAATATGGGTTTGTATACGTCATATTTCACGCAATCACAGTTACCGCCCCAGTCTCCGAGGGCGCTGATATAGAAAAAATAATTTAGCCTCCCTCAGAAGAAACAATCTGTTACTACATTTGATATTCTCTAACCATTATGTAGGTATATATCTAAGCGCCTCATAACTGGAATGTGTACCTATATTTTTTATTTTACCGATCTCACCATGAGACATGGTTGATGTTCATAATATATACTACTTTGGCGTAAAGGTGGAGGCGAAATTCTGAATAGAATAGAGTTCTGTTCGCAGTGTTTTGGTTCATGAGGAGCTACTCCTCTTCATCCTACGGACTATCTAAAAAGCAAATGAGCAGCTAATGCGAACCCATTTATACTATAAAATATATTATGCAAAAACGTTTACCTGTTTTCTTTATCATTCTTTTCCTATGGGCTTCGTCTTGCAATGAAGAGACTTCTGTTTTGAAGGCTCCTCAGGAAAAAATTGTCATTACAGACCTTGATCATGAACCAATTGCCAAAGACCTGCTATCAAAATTACAGAGTAGTGCTTCAAACGGAAGAGTAAGTAGTATTGAGATTAAAGACGCATTTTTTAAATATGAAGATACTGATAGTGGAGTTCTGAATTATACTTTCCCGCTCCCTTACGAATCTCCGGATTATTTTGAAAACATGATACTATCAAAGTATGATGACGGGTTTTATGGATTTATATACCGGTATATTCCGGAGGAAAGCTATACCAAAGATGAGCCTTTTATAGGGAGCCTTCAGCAATTTGATCTGGAAGGCAACCTGATCGGAGAATTTTCAATTCCCTTTGAGCGAGATAGTATATCTAAAGGTGGAAGAACACAATTGGCTAATCAATGTGTTAAAAGCATTGAACAAAACTGTGTAACTACCTACAAAGTCGAAACCGTTACCGATTATCCTTGCCATTGCCAATATGATCGTAAGACAAAATTGAGTAGCGTATGCACTTTTGCGTTTAACATGGGAATGTGCGATGATATGATCGCTGTACCTCCAGCTGGTGGTGGAGGTACGTATGTTGGTACGGGTAACAACGGCTCATCGCCCCAAGCAGGCGGAGGTGGAGGCGGAGGTAATAATATGGGTGCTCCAAAACCAGTCCCGAAAAAACCAGTAGTAATAGTAGTGCCTGAAAACGACATGTACGTAGGGGACAAGTGTGTGGCCTGCATCGAGAATCAGTTAAAGAATCCTTGTTTGAAAATGGTTGCTAATAAAGTATTGAATCCTGCACTTGCCAGTACTTTTAATAAATTGATTCAGGATATATTTAACAAAAACGATAAGGTGAATTTGATTTTGAGAGATGATACACCATTAAGTGATAATGAACTTGGGAGGACAAAGCCCCTAACAACCCAAAACGGAATAATTGATATAACGATCTTATTGAATCCGAAGTTTCTCGCAGGTCGTACTCAAGAGTATGCAGCAGCTACTATCTATCATGAAGCTTTTCATGCAATAGTTATTTACCTTGATAAAGACAATTTCTTCAAATACACACCAACAGATCACCATGTGGCTATATTTACAAATTACTTAGACTTGCTAGCATCAGCACTTAATGGCGCATATCCTAATCTTGATTCTCGAAATGCTCAAGGGCTAGTCTTAAGAGGCATGAAAGCTTACAAAGCGGATTGGGATATATTGTTTGACAAAATTTTATCTCAAAAAGGATTTACGATAGTAGAATTGGATAAAATATATTTAAAGTACCAAAATGAAAATCTGGGAACTGCTTGCAATTAATTCAATGAATCACATAATATTCATACTCTTCATTACATTGGTTGGCTGTTCCCAACAGACAAATGATAAAGTTCCTCTGTTCACTCCTAATTCAGATAATCAAAAATTAAACCGCGACTTCAAAGAAATTGTGCTCGAAAAAGATTTTAGCGTTGTCTTCTTTACCAGAGCAGACATAGATAATAATAGATATAAAATATTTGCTCTTAAAGGAGATCAATGGGAGAAAATTGAAATTAATCAAAATGTAATTGACATGGAAGAATTTCAAAGAGACCCGGACTATTGTACCGTTAAGGATATCGTAACCAAAAAACGATGCAGACCGGAAGAAGCCGATGCTTTTCTTTCAAAACTCAAGAACTATGGACTATTTAAGTTGCCCGAGGAAAATATAATCCGTGAAAATTGCAAGGACAGTGGTGTAATAGACGCAGGAAAAATATATATACATTTAGTTTCAGGAAGTAGAGTAAGAAGTTTGGAGTACTATGATGTTTTTGATTCGCGAAATAGATGTCCTGATACAGACGAGTGGAGTAACATTCTTAAGATTGAAGAATTATTTAAAAATGAGTGGATACCAGATTCACTTATGCATTAAAATTATTGTAAAGAAACACATTCTTGTACTTACCTTTTTTTCATTAGCCTGTTTGTTCATTCTTAAAGTGAATAATTTCACATTAAATGAATTAAAAATTATTAGGTATAGATATGAGGTAAACTCTTCGGGGCACATACTCTTTCATCAGTGCATGCTCTTTACTCCCCATCCGAGGGATTACTAAAGCATGTAATACCAATCATACTTTTACAGATTTTAACATATAATGTTTATAGTTTGAACCAAAAGTAATCGCTGTATAAAAAGAAAAAGCCGGTCTTCAAATTTGAAGGCCGGCTTTTAAATCTTAAAAAAGTGCTAAGACAATTACTTACCGAATAGTTTATAACCTACAGAAAGTTGCAGTGTATAGTTTTTCACTTTTACATCAGAATCATCAGTACTATTAATGTCGCTTAAGCCTTTAATGAAACGAAAATTGAAATTAAGTTTCATTGGCAAATCGATACCAACGCCTGCTGCCAAGCTTACATCTGTGCTCTTAAAGTTATCTTTATAATCAACACTCGCAGAGCCAACTTTATACTTGGCAGACGCCAGCACACCAATTTGCGGTCCTGCGTGAAAACTAAAAACACTATTTACATTATAGCGAAGCAACACTGGTATAGCGATATACGTCAACTTATACTTTTCGTTTCCTGACTTAGCGCCTTGTCCGGAATAAAGTAATTCAGGTTGCAATCCGATATGATCAGAAAACATTGCAGTTAAATAAGCACCGGCATGAAAGCCCGGTAAAAAGCTTGGGCTTGATGTAAAGCCATTGCCAGAAAAAGTTTGATTAGCCAGATTTAAACCAGCTTTTACTCCGCCGCTAACGCCTTGGGCAAATGCGCCTGCGCTAACGAAAAACACGAGGACGAGGGTAGTTGTAAAATTTTTCATAATAGATAGATTTAATTATTGAGCAAATAGACGAAGAATAGAGATTCCGTTTTTGCACCAAATCGAGCGGCGGTTAATACCTAAGTGCTAAGCAAAGCCGATAAAGAGATTTGGTATTCAAAATCCAATCAAAATGCTATTGATGTGAAAATATAGTATTAAGTATAGTTTTGAACAGATACCGAGAGAGTGTTCGCAATACTATACTATGACGATCAAAAGTCGGTGTTGGGTAAAGCGTTGGTGTAATAACGCTTTATAAAATATGTATTTTAAATATACATCCAATAAGGAAGACTGTCAAATAAAAGCTTATCTGATTTACATATGTATACCATAATAACACACAACGTATATATATAACATTGGAATGTCTTGATTTTTTGTAACTAATTGATTATATTGTTAAAAGCCACCAAAAGTAATTCAAAAGTCATTTCAAAAATTAAAAGCAATCGGCTCGTCAATTTTTTACACACCCATTAAAATATAACCACAAAAAGAAGTACTAAACCAACACACTCTGCAAGTGCAAATCCTACTGCAACAAAAGGCATCCTCCTTCGGTACTTAATATCTTTAAAGAAACTCTTTTTAATTTTATCGTGATCCTCAACTAATTTAAGCTTTGCCAATACTTCCTTATCCTGGATTCCTATTGAATTAAAAATATAGTGTTGATTCTTGGAAGTGTGTTCCTCAGCAAGGCGGAAGAAAAATTCAGGCTGCTCCTTTGCCACTTGGTATATCACTTTCCGAAAGTAAGCGCTTGGCTTCAGTTGGTATACCAATTTGTAAGTACTCGAATCATTGACTAACAACTTTGCTACACTGTCCCTTAACGCCGTATAGTTTATAGTTGTTATATTCTGAATCAAATAATTCATTAATACTGTACAACGATTCTGTTCTTCAACAATACTATCCTTCATCAACTTTATCCTTTCGTCAGCAAATGCTCTGAATGCCCTATAATTTATTTCTTTATTATTGAGACTCTGCCATGTACTAAATCTATCCCACGAAGCATTCCATAGCGGGAAGGCATTATTTATTTCCTTACTCATTTCCAAATACCGTTCGAGGTAATACGCATTGTTTAAATGAGCATTTGCAGAAGCGCTATCCGCTACATCTACTAAAGCCATCTCTTTCTTTTTCTTTGACTCACGAATCAGGAGCAACGCATCTTTCTTCTTAATGATTTTCGTCTTCCTGCCAGCATAAGCACCATCGGATTGCCGTGTAAGGGTATCGATATTTCTTATAGCGTATCCCATTTCAGGACCATGTAAAAATGTTTCCATCTCAAACACCAGCGCATCTGTTTCGCGCAAATCCACATAGTAATGATTCGACCTTTTTGAAGTCTCCAGAAATACGTTTTTACCACTCGTTTGAGCGATGACATTTAATTGAACTAACAAAACTGTAGCGATTAGTAAGATATAGTTCATAAAAGTCCTTATAAAAAAGTACAATCATTATTCAAGAACAAAAAGGCAACGCATTAGAATAAATACGTTGCCTTTGATTCATTCACCAACTATTCCCACTTTAAATTTTTAGTATTGCCTTTGCTCTTGATAGACTTGATCATGGTTGCGTCCAGCATTGCGTCTTTATTTTGCTGAGAAGTATTCTTGATAATATACTGTTGGCGTTGCTTGTTTAAGGTTAAAATCTCAGCCTGGATTTTCTTACGTTCTTCGGATTTTTGTTTTACATATACCTTGCGTTGTTCAACCGTCATCGAGCGCATTTCTTTAGGAAGGTCGTCCGCTTTTGTTTCAGCAATTACTTTCTCATTATCCTTTGCAGCATCTACCAAATCCCAGCTTGAATTCTTATAGGCATGCGAACTTTTTGAAACAGCACGTTCTGCCTTGTTCGCTTGTCCATAACTACTTGCATTATTATCCTGAACAACCTGTTGTTCTTTCTTGTAGGAACCTGTACTTCCATAGTATACATAGGTAGTATTCAGCTTATCATTCAGCGCAGCAATCTGATCATCGTATGGGGTAGTAATATATACTGTCTTGCTATTTTGTTCGATGCTCATAAAAGTACCACCTGTAAGGTCAGCACCATCCTTCCAGTTTGTAGTGATCCCTTCATTAAAGTCGCCACAGAATATAGTGTTCACTATAACGCCTTTTTCTTTTGCAGCAGCACATGCTAATTGATACGATACACTTCCTTGCGTGAACGGCTCATTCCCTGCAATGAAAATCATTTTTAAATCTGCATTAGAAGCAGACCATGCCAATTGATTCAAAGACGTTTTTATTACGTGTCCACAAAATTCGCTTCCACCATTTGTACGCAACGAGAATAGTTTCTCTGAAATAACATCAAGGTCTTGCGACAGAGGACTCACCTGCCGTATATATCCTTCCGATGAAGGTAAACCATCATTGCCATATTCATATAGTGCAATCTTAATATTCGGCTGCGTGCCATCACCACATTTAGCAGCCGCCAATTCATTTACTATTTTCCATAACTGCGATTTGGCCTGATCGATGAGGCCGTCCATACTATTGCTGGTATCGAGCAGGAGCGCGAGCATAATGGTTTGTTGACTGGCAGGTTCACGATCGTCTCTATCGGACGAATCACCTGATCTAAATCCCATCAAGAGTATAGCAATAGAGAATACAACCGCTTTGGGAATGATGCTGGAGTACGATAATGGCTTCATAAAATTCAGTGTTTGTTTGAGTAAATTTTACGCGTAAAAATGTGAGACGATACCTAAACTCCGTAAAGCCGCACCTTCACTGAGGGAAGTGAACGATTGACTGAGTGAACCCGTAAAACTTGCCAGGCAGCTTGAAAATCGATAAAAATTATAATGTTAACTTTCCGATATTAAGTCCTGACATGATTCAAAAGTTATTGGTATACGGTCTCATTACTGCTGCTTTGTTGATGGCGGAAGATTGCTTTGCGCAGAAAGAATCGTACAAAAGTCTGAAGCAAAGATCCAATCAAAGGGATGCAGAGCAGTTGTTAAAAGAAGCGGAGTCCGCGAAAAATAAAAATCCCGATGAGGCCCTCGACAAAGTACGGGAAGCCTTGGCAATGAGTGTTGCACAGCATGATGACTTCAATGAAGCGAAGTGCTATATATTACTGGCAGAGATCAATGAAGGCATTTTAGAATGGAAGCTGGCGCACGAAAATTACTTGCGTGCTTATGAGAAGCTTTCTGATTATACCACCTCACCACAATATATAACAACATTAAAAGGCCTGGGTGACATGAGTCTTAAACTCGAAGATTACAATGCAGCCTTACAATACTATCAACAAAGTTTATCGCTTCCATTAAGAAATACGCAGCAAACAGAAATTAAAATTGCTATATCAGAAGTATACTACCAGATGAACAATTACGCGGAAGCGTTAAAGGTATTGGAGAATATACCACAGTCAAAAAAGGGAATAAATCCGCAGGTGGAAAATCAAATAGCGAAAGTGAATGTGCGCCTGAATGAATCTAACAAATCTCCCAAGCTATACGACAACTCGTTGAACACGATTCGCAGCGGCAAGAGCGTAAGTCCGCGGGAAGAAATAGCAGTACAGGAAACAAAAGACGAGATCGCAGATGTACTACAGCAAAAGAAAATGTATGATGAAGAAATCGATTTGCGCAAGCAGTCTATAGAGTACAACCTTGAGTCAAACAACCTGACGGAAGTTACCAAAGATAAAGTAGCCATCAGCAAAAGTCTGGATGCCAAAGGCGAAACATCAGCTGCGATAAAAGAAGCAGAAGAAGCTGCTCACATTGCAGATACGCTGAACAATCCTAAAGAACAGGCGAATGCTTTTTTGTCGCTTGCCAACCTCTACGAAAAAAACGGACAGGACACAAAAGCACTATACGCTTATAAAAGATATAGTGACGCGATGAAGAAAAATGAAAAGCTAAATGAGAGTCGACTAACCGAAAAGTCAGAATTAATCCGAAAGCAAAAAGACATTGAAGAATACACAAAAGATGTATATATAGGACAGACTATCGAACAGGAAACTGTATTCAGACAACAACTTGTCATTTATGGGTTACTAGTGATCATTCTGATTATAGCGGTTACTTCATTCTTTATTTTCAAAAATGCGCAAGCCAGTAAATTGGCCAATCGATTACTGGCACTTAAATCGCTACGCGGCCAAATGAATCCGCATTTTATTTTTAACGCCCTGAATTCCGTTAATCAATTTATTTCACAGCAAGATGAACGAACCGCCAACCGCTTTCTTTCTGAATTTGCATTACTGATGCGGCTTGTCCTGGAACATTCACAAGAAGACTTCATTCCTCTGCAGAAAGAGCAGGAAATCCTCGCGCTATATCTGAAGCTGGAGCATTATAGATTCCGTGACAAATTTGACTATGAGATAAGAGTTGATGAAACGATTAACACTGAATCTATACAAGTACCGCCCATGTTAATCCAGCCCTATATTGAAAATGCTGTATGGCATGGACTCCGGTATAAAAATGAGAAGGGTAAATTACTGCTACATTTCTATAAGCAAAATGGAAATTTGGTGGCGGAGATTACAGATGATGGTATCGGACGCAAGCGATCGGCAGAACTAAAAACAGAGAATCAAAAAAAACACAATTCCACCGGGTTAAAAAATATTGAGGAACGATTGGCAATCATCAACAAGGTATATAATGTACACTACCGGGTACAGATTGAAGATGGTATAGACCATGGAACGCATGTGCGTTTATTCCTGCCGATCGGTAAACAAAATCAAATAGCATGGTGAAGGCTGTAATTATAGATGACGAAGAAGATAGCCGCAAAATTCTGGCAAACTACCTGACGAAGTATTGTCCGGATGTGCAAGTGTGCGGCTTCGGTGAATCTGTTTCTACCGGCAAAGAAGCGATTCTGAAACACAACCCGGATATAGTATTTTTGGATATAGAGATGCCTTACGGTAACGGCTTTGATCTGCTTGACAGTATAGAGAATATTACGTTCGAAACCGTTTTTGTTACGGCCTTCGACAATTACGCTATACAAGCGCTCAATAAAAGTGCTTCATATTACTTGCTAAAGCCTATAAATATAGATGAGTTGGTAAAGGCTGTAGAGAAAATAAAAAGCGAGCGTGAAGAAGTAAACTATACACGGCATACCAATGTGTTGGTCGATAATATACGCACGCCCGTCAATCAAAAAATTATGCTGCCCACGATGGAGGGCTTTGAGATCATTGCCATCAACACTATTCTGTACTGTGAAGCGGCTGATAACTTCACACGTTTTTATATAGACAGCAGCAACACATCACTTCTTATTTGCAAAACGCTAAAATATTTTGAGGAGATTTTAAAGGAACATCGCTTCCTTCGTATTCATCGCTCCTACCTGATCAATCCTGACTATGTTATCCGCTATACGAAAGGCAAAGGAGGATCGGTAACGATGAAGAACAATAAAGAACTTGAAATGTCTGCAGACAAGAAGCAGCAATTTTTAGGAATGTTTGAGCGGTAACAAAGAATTTCTTTTTAGCTAATAATCCATCCGATAATAGATTAACCTTTACATCTTCAACCAAATTATGGCTATCCTTAAACACAACCCTCCTTCGCTGTTTCCCCAATACAAAAATTACAGTCACGCTATAGAAACATCCAGCGGTTCACGACACTTGTTTATAAGCGGATTGAATGGCTATGAAAAAGATGGACAGTCAATGCCAGAATCGTTTACAGAACAAGGCGAGTTGATCTGGAAGTATATAGGAGAGATCTTAAAATCGGCAAACATGTCGTACAACAACCTGATCTCCGTGAGGACCTACCTATCGAGCCCGGAGTATGATGCTGAAAATATGGCGTTAAGGAAAAAGTTTCTCGGCGATCATGAGCCCACACTTACCGTTATCTGCTGTCAGTTGTTGGAAACAAAATGGAAACTTGAAGTTGAAGCGATCGCTGCAGATTAAACATTTCACATCTTCAGGCAACCTTTACGTTTCGACCTGGTCACTATAAAAACCCTATATTTTGAGAGAGAGAGAAAGTTACATTGACAACATCCGGGTATTTCTTACTATGTTGGTTATTCTTCATCATGCAGCCATTACGTATGGCGCTCCCGGTGGATGGTATTATAAAGAAGAAGCCGATGGGTTCGCTGCCGGATTATTGTTTACTGTGTTTGTATCCACGAATCAAGCTTTCTTCATGGGGTTGTTCTTTTTCTTATCGTCTTATTTTATACCAGCCTCCTATGAACGGAAGGGCGAAAGTAAATTTATACTCGATCGGTTTAAACGATTGGGCATTCCGCTTATATTTTACTCACTTGTTATAGCGCCGCTTACAATCTATACAGCTATAGCACATCAATATCCTGAGCTATCATTCAAAGATTACTACCTGAATCGTGAGCATTGGATCGAAGTTGGTGTCCTCTGGTTTACAGCTGCGTTACTTCTCTTTACATGTATATTCTGGCTCACGCAACGATTTCGTGATAAAAGGGATTTCTCGCCACTACCTCTTCCCGGCAACAAGTCTGTTTTTATGTTTGCTATAGCACTGGGTGTTATTTCATTTCTCGTGCGCATCGTATTTCCAATTGGAGTGACCTTACCACCCTTTGGTTTTCAGCTTGCACATTTCCCTCAATACATTGCTTTATTTACAATCGGGATTATAGCGTATCGCAATCAATGGTTACCGGCATTGCCATCTACACGAGGCAAGCTATGGTTATGGCTTGCTGTAGGACTTGTATTCATTGGCTTTCCGTGTATTTATATACTAAAGTTTATCACGCACACCGAAGTCGATGCGTTTTTTGGAGGCTTTACAATCCAATCATTCGTGAATGCTATATGGGAGCAACTGCTGGGTATATCGATCATCGTAGCTTTGTTGAGTATCGGAAAATATAAATGGAATAACCAAAGCCGGTTACTGAAAGAGCTGTCACGGAGTGCCTATGCGGTTTATATTGTACACCCATTGATCCTGGTATGTATCTCTATTCTACTGAAAGACTTTTCTATGAACTCTCTCTTAAAGTTTGCTATATCTGGCATATCCGCTGTTGCTATATCTTTTATGGCCGGCATGCTACTGGTACGGATTCCGATTGTGAAGGATGTGGTTTGATTACTAATTGCAATGATGCACGCGTTATCTTTAGTTCTATATTTTAAATCATTTCGAAAATGAGACTATTTGATTTTCTCAAAAAGAAATCAGCTGCGAAACAAGCCCCACTAAACCAAGACATCGATCAACTTTTTATCGAAGAACTATATAGTAGGCTATTGACAAAAAATTATAAAATTGGATGGTCTACTCAATATAGAGCCCTGATATTGAATTCAGAAATCGAAATTTCCACTGCAATTATAAACTCTTCAGATTTAGACGCTAAAATCATACATCTAACAATAGCAATAGTCCATAAAAAATATTATCCGAATGGGATAATTGAAAATATTGTGGGAGTAGGAAACACTATTTCAGAGAAAATCGATGCGGCTCTTAACAATTTTTTCATAACAATTTTTCCCGTGGTCATTGAAGGATTATCTGACTCTCATAATCCAGATGTCGATTTCAAAGATCATAATGGAATTCTATGGCACCCGAAAATAGGAAATCTTGCCACACAAGGTCAATGGAGTTTACCACCAGACAACGAATCTCTCTACAATCTCCTTAAAGAGAAAATCAAAGACATCCTACATGACAATAAATTCAATTGGCTTAAAATATATGTAGCGCGAATGCCTAATAATGACATCATAGCAGAGTGCACGCTAAATAATATAGCATGGCAAGATGGCTATATTATTATTTACAACTATGCAAAAAACTGGGATCAAGCGGGTACATTTTTAGGCTTGAAACAATTTATAGTAGTCAGACGCTGTGATGTCCATGATCTCTGATTCCCGACATTAACAAAAATAAAAACAATCTATGATTGGATTTTTTAAGAAGAGACAAAGCCAATTGTCCCTTTAGAATATAACGAATGGGTAGAGATAATTTTTCTTAACCTTCAAAACGTTAGTAAGTATATCTTATAATAAAAACATGATCGAATAGAAGCACATATATCCACAGCATGTATATTTAGTTGTCTTTAAACAAAGTCGTTCAAAACCCAATCCACAAATATCATGACTGCAGAAATTAATCAGCCGCTTCCAGAAATGTATATAAAGATAGATGAAGCTACGAAAGCGCTGGGCTTTACAATGGCTTCTGATATACTTACATGTTCACTGCTGCGCACACTTGCAGCATCTAAACCAGCGGGTAAATTTCTTGAGCTCGGTACCGGAACGGGGCTGTCAACGGCATGGATACTGGACGGCATGGATGATGAGTCATCGCTGATCTCGCTCGATAATGACGACAAGCTTCTGGAAGTCGCGAACAAATTTCTCGGAAATGACAGTCGTTTAAATCTCGTCTCTGCCGATGGAGATCACTGGGTTAATTCGAACAAACAACAAAAATTCGACTATATATTCGCGGATACATGGCATGGTAAATACCTTCTGTTAGATGAAGTACTTGCGATGCTAAACAAAGGTGCCTTATATATTATTGACGACATGCTCCCGCAGCCTAACTGGCCGGAGGGGCATCACGAAAAAGCTATCAACCTTGTTAACGATCTTGAAACCCGAGATGACTTATTGCTAACCAAGCAAGTGTGGTCTACCGGCATAGTCGTTTGCGTAAAGAAATAGAACTTGGCGTTAGGGTATATTTACCCTAACGCTTACCAGCACAGCTCGCGCTTATTGCCTCATGTACTAATTTATATATCTTGAAGTATGAAAACCTTTCTCACGCTTCTTATTCTCTGTATAGTAATCGCATCGTGTAAGCAAAAAAATCCAGAGTCTGGCACTTCCGACACAACCTATATAACACGAAACTACCTTACCGTACGGAAATACCTGGATACTCTGAATGCGAAAATGCAAGGAGAACTTGATTCTACCGGAGCATATACTATACCCTATACCGATCTTACCAATGGCAAGAAAAGACTTGTGTTCATCGGTGCTTCCCATGGCCGCAGTGTTGGAGATCCGCAGTTTACATTAATAGAGAAAGTATTTAAAGAGGCAAACCCTGAAATAGCTTTTAACGAAGGCGGACAAATACCGGAAGACCGGATATACCCTTCTCTTGATTCTGCCGTTCGCCACGATGGTGAAACGGGGTGCCTGAAATATTTATGTGATGAGGCTGATATAAAAATGCTCAATGGCGATATGGATGATCAGGAAGAATTCGCGGCATTACAAAAGACTATCCCGAAAGATCAGATACACCTATACATGGCTGTCGAGAGATTTTTGAATCCTTACAAGCATGGACGATACAACGACATGGCGCTGGAAGAAGCTTATCAGAAAAAATTTATAGCATACCTGAATCGTTCAAAATTTATACTTACCGATAAGGAAAAGTCTTTCCCATACCTGCAGAAACTTTACAAACATCATCTAAACCAGGAATTGATTCTGGATAGCCTGCTTGAAGTACATGAGTATTACCTCATCGATGAGGGTATATTTGGCAATGTGGGGCGTGCTACTAAAGAAGTAAGAGATCATGCGTTACTAAAAAAGATTGATGAAGCACTAAATAAATACGATCGGGTATTCGTTGTATTTGGTGGCTCCCATCGCATTGCAGTAGAACCTGCCTTGAAACAAATCATTAGTAAGAACAGATGATGCTCATTCTGTTCGAGAAAGAAATAGTATAAATAATTCTCAATATCTATTCTGTCATTTGGGAAACACAGTAACCTTCATTTCACGTTGCCATCATGTAAAATATACTTGCATTGCCCGCTGTAATTAATGTTGCCTATCACCTTTCCATTTTCTATCTTCAACGCCCATAAAAATAAAACTTTGAAGAAGACATCACATACTATGCGCCATCATAAGCTTTTGGTTTTCAGCTCTCTGCTCTCAGCATTTGCATTCAATCTATCGGCACAAACTTTTGAAACGTATGAACAAGCCATTCCGGGCACGGAAGTAAAATTCAAAATGGTTGCTATACCTGCAGGATCTTTTACAATCGGCAGTGCTGCGAATGACAGTAAAAAAGAGCAGGACGAAGCTCCACAGAAAAAAATAGAACTCTCAGCATTTTGGATGGAAGAACACGAAGTAACTTTTGCAGAGTGGGATGCTTTCTTTAAAAACATGGAAGTACCACAAACAAAAGCTATAGCAGTAGATGCAGTGTCGCGGCCTACAGCGCAATATATAGATCTTACCTGGGGCATGGGGCGCGACCCAAAACAACCCGCGAACAGCATGAGCCAACAAGCCGGTATCATGTATTGCAAATGGCTATATGAGCAAACCGGTATATTTTATCGTCTGCCCACAGAAGCGGAATGGGAATATACATGTCGTGCAGGAGGTGCACCCATCAGCAACGATCCGAAAAGTTTGCAAGAGTACGGCTTCTTTAAAAATAACAGCGCAGGCAAGTATCATAAGGTAATGCAATTGAAGCCTAATGCGTGGGGACTATATGACATGCTGGGCAACTTAACCGAATGGACGCTCGATCAATATGATGCTGCCATCTATGAAAAACTTTCCGATGGCGTGAAAGATCCGTCCACACCACCAGCCAGTAAATATCCGCGTGTATCCCGTGGAGGATCGTACCTCGATGAACCAGAGGCTTTACGTTGCACAAATCGTATACCTTCCAGCGCAGAATGGAACAAGCGCGATCCACAAATTCCTAAAAGTCGCTGGTGGCTTACCGATGGAATGTATATGGGATTCCGGATTGCGCGTCCGTTGCAACAACCATCCAAGGAAGAGATTGAAAAATTCTATGCTTCTTATTTAAAATAGTGATAAGCGGTTCAGGGAAAGGCCCGTGTAAACTGTCTATACTATTAGGACAATACGAATACAGCTCAAACAAAACATAAACCATCGCCTATGAAAGCAAAAGACGACTCAACGATCAGCCGCAGAAACTTTGTAAAGAATTCTGCGCTGGCTACCGGAGGACTAATGGCTATGCCATTTCTATCAAATGCGGGATACTTCACTTCCACTGATGATACTATTAAAGTAGCCTTGATCGGCTGCGGAGGACGCGGCACTGGTGCTGCGATGCAAGCGTTGCTCACCAAGCAAAACGTAAAACTCGTAGCGATGGCAGATGCTTTTCGCGATCGCCTCGATGAATGCTATAATGCACTCACCGATGAGAACTCGGAGGAAGGAAATGTAAAAGCAAAAGTTACTGTAACAGAAGCCACCAAGTTTGTTGGTTTTGATGCCTATAAAAAAGCAATTCCATTGGCAGATGTTGTGATCCTGACAACGCCTCCTGGATTCCGCCCTATACATTTTACCGAAGCTATTAAGCAGAGTAAACATGTATTTATGGAGAAGCCTGTAGCAACAGATCCTGCCGGTGTTCAAAAAGTATTGGCCGCAGCCGCGGAAGCAAAATCCAAAAAACTAAATGTAGTGGTTGGATTGCAACGTCATTATCAAAATTCGTATCGTGAACTATATAAGCGTGTGCAGGATGGAATGATTGGAGAGATCACATCCGGACAAGCCTGGTGGAACAATGATGGTGTATGGGTAAAGATGCGTCAACCCGGACAAACTGAAATGGAATACCAGATGCGTAACTGGTATTACTTTAACTGGCTGTGTGGTGATCACATTAACGAACAACATATTCACAACATCGATGTGATGAATTGGTTCAAGGGAGGATATCCTGTAAAAGCTCAAGGCATGGGTGGACGCCAGGTTCGTACAGGTAAAGAATATGGAGAGATCTTCGATCACCATTATGTAGAGTTTCAATATGCGGATGGTTCTATACTCAACAGCCAGTGCCGTCACATTAAAGGTACATATGCAAAAGTGGATGAGTACTTTGTAGGTACCAAGGGCTCTGTAAAATGTGGTGCAGGTGAAATCTCAAGCAAAGGAAAAGTACTTTATAAGTATGACAAAAAAGGCGAGAACAATCCCTATCAGACTGAGCATGATGAGTTGTTTGCTGCCATAGCAAAAGGTGAGTATAAATTTGCTGACGCAGAGAACGGCGCGAAGTCTACGATGACCGCAATTATGGGACGTCTTGCAACGTATAGCGGTGAAGTGATCGACTGGGATAAGGCGATAAACTCAGGTCTTAACATCATGCCATCGACTTATGCATGGGATGCAGAGCCACCGGTTAAGCCAGATGCTAACGGATTCTATCCGGTTGCAACACCAGGTGTGACGAAGTTTTTAATCTCGTAAATAATTGATTCCCGAATATTTTAAAAGCCAGCCTCACCGCTGGCTTTTTTATTCTTGCATCTTCCCTAAACTTTCTGAACTTTCGCAGAAGTTTTAATTTATTATCTTGAAAATAGTACAGACCATTCTTCTCACCTTCTACAAAGTGTGGGTGTTCCTGGTGTTTTCCGTTTTTATGATTTTATACTTGCCAGGCATTATAGGACCCTTTTTGTTGGGACAACGCTTTGGCAATATCGGGTACTTCTTTTTGTGGCTGTGGTCGTGGACGTTCAGTATCCTTACCTTCATCCGCTATGAATTTCACGGCACTGAAAATTTCAAAAAAGGCAAGTCCTATATTTATATAAGCAACCATACTTCATTTCTTGATATCCCCGGAATCCGCATGATTATACCGGGGCAGTTCAGGCCGCTGGCAAAAAAAGAGCTTCTTAAAATTCCTGTATTCGGATGGATCGCCAAAGCAGCTACTATTATTGTAGATCGTTCGAGTCCGGAAAGCCGCAAGAAAAGTATTGATCGCCTGAAACAATTTTTAAAACAAGGGATCTCTATCCTGATTTTCGCAGAGGGAACACAAAACCGTTCGAAAGAATTGCTGCAGCCTTTCCATGACGGTGCATTTCGAATTGCTATCGATACGCAGCGACCAATTCTTCCTTTGGTAGTAATTGGTGCCGGCAAGTTGATGCCTCCGAGTACTATAAATCTGCGCCCTGGGAAAATACGCATTTATGTAGGCGATGAAATCAGCACGGAAGGATTAACCGGGACTGAGGTTCAGGCTTTGAGAGAAAAAACTTTTAAAGCTATGGAAGACTTGATTAAACGAAATTTATAACACCACTTGTATATGGGAAAGACATTTACTTCCAAAGAATACTTTACACAACTGAACCTGGTATATTTCGCGCAAGCGGGTATCATGCTAATCTTTACAGGCGTTGTTTTTGCACTCGTATACTCTGGAAAAGTGGCCGTTGCCCACGATGCAGAAACCGCGCAGTTATATACCTATATATTAATTGGACTGGTGATCCTGGGGTTTTCCGGGGCTCATTTTCTCTATAACTTTCAGCTCTCCAATATTGACCGCTCTTTATCCTTACAAAAGAAGATGCCCAAGTATCTTGGCATTTTATTGATGCGCTCGGCTTGTCTTGAGTTACCGGGATTGTTTGCCAGCGTTGTGTTTTTCCTGACTGGAAATATATACTTACTGATTATCCCGATTTTAGCAGCGGTTGGATTTCTGCTGCTACGCCCTACATCAGCCTCAGTCTCTGAAGATCTGCGCTTAACACCTCAGGAGCGTGCATTACTCGATACACCCAATGCAGTTATAGCAGAATCTGAAAAGTAATATATACCGACACGAACAGCACACTATAAAAAAGCAGATCCGGAAAGGCTATGACATTTACCTTATCCGGATCACTTTGAATGGAGCGAAATACGTGTGCGTGTGCCTAACCCAAATTCTTAAACTCTTACTGCTATCGTGCAATTAACAGAGCGCCCATCTGAAGACCATACTCCTGGTCCGGGATAGAAAGATGGTCGTTTTGTAAAATATTGTTTGTCGGTTACGTTGTTCATGTTCATGCGAACCATCAACTGACTATTGATACGCACCGAAGCATTTATATCCAATAAACCATATGAAGGAACCAATCCTACTGCGCCGCTTTTTGTAGGCATTTCTGTATTAAGCGCATCCGCATAACTTTTACCGGTATAGCTATATAAGAACGATATACTTACCTGCCTGTAACGACCCGTGATACCATTGCGGGTTATGACTGACGGAACAGATTCTACGACATTACCGGATATATCTATATTCTCGCCTGTATTCGTACCCGATTTTACCTGTGCATCGTGATAGCGAGCATGAAAGAATGCTGTAGATGTAAAAAATGTTATACCCAGGTGTTCGCCAACGGTGGCGCTATATTCTGTAAAAACCTCAGCACCGTTGGTTATTGAATTACCAATGTTCGTGCGAAGTATATAAGCATTACCATCTGTATTTTTTTGCTCCAGACTTCCCAGGCGATTGTTATACTTTAATTGGAAGATGCTTACATCCCACCGCCATGCATGCCATGATCCGCGATACCCAAGCTCAAGATTATACCCTGTAGCATCTTTCAGATTCTTATCAATAGCTTCATAGCTTGATGTTGGAATGATGTCTTTGAAAATCACAGGACGATATGACTGTGACCAACCTGTATATATATTATTTCCTTTACGTGTGGAGTACTCAGCGTTGATTCCGAATAAAGGAAATTTATGATCGATGGTATTGGGAAGCGAACCCGGGTCATAGTAGGTGATCCTGCCTTCCATATCGGATTTACCGATTTCCATTCTGGCGCCTGGGGTTACTGTTAGATTGGGTGCCAGTCGAAAACTGTTCTCAACAAACAGCGCTATATTCTTTGTTTTAAAATGAAGATCGCGTCCCCAGTTTGGATCGGTTAGTGTTAAATCAAAATCCGTTCCTGTTGTGCCTTTACCTAATTGCTGACGATGAAGATCGTTATTAAAAAGCTGAATACCCGCTACGAGCGCACTTTCTTTTCTCCAAAGTATATAGCGATGAAGCACACGCAGTTCACTGGTATAGCTGTTAAAGTGATCAATATCTACCTGTCGTGCGGCATACGTTAATGTTGTCGGATCTACTACATCTGCCACGGTAGCCAGTTTATCAAACTGAACACTATTTCGTGCACCTAACACTGCTGATACCGTCCACGATAAACTTGTTCGGAATCCGATCTGCCAATCAAGCGACAGCGATGGCACATATATCTCTGGATTAAAATAATTTCTGGACCGCGTGGAATGCTTTGGATCAGCATAAAACATGCTGTCAGTTAACGGTCCTGGTATATGGTATATATAATTAGAGCGTGCAGCTTCAGCTTTTATGCGTACATTTTTTAAAGGAGTATACATCACCATGAAAGACTGTGCATCAAAATCGGTATCACTGTTATCACGATAGCCTTTCGATACGCGTTTGTTATAGTAGGCGTAGTATTGAAATTTACTAATGGTTCCACCAATCGCATTATAGGTACTCATCAGGCCAAACGAGCCAAGCGAATTAATGCTTTCATATGTGATTGCTCTGAGAGAGTCTGGCTTCTTGGATATATAGTTGAGCATACCGCCAAACTGCGCACCGTATTGAAGCGAGCCTGTGCCACGAATCAATTCAATTCGTTCGACTGCTTCCATTGGCATGCTATAGTGGCTTGCCGGGTATCCATACATGTCGGAATTGGTAATGACTCCATTCTTGCGAATATTATACTCCCATCCGCGATGCGGATCCAAACCACGTGTAGCTATATTGGTTTGATTACCGGAGCCATCCATATCGTACACAAATACTCCCGGCACTTTCGAAAAAACCTGGCGGGGGGTCTTCTCTGCGATACTCACATTCATATTCTGAACGTTGATCACTTCATTCTTTCTTCCACTCTGCAGGTATGTGCCTTGTATGGCAGGCAGGCGTTCAATATCAAGCCGGTGCGATTGTATTGTAACTTCTTTTAGTTCTTTGGTTTTTGTTGAGTCCACCTGCGCGAATGCTGTGGGAGCAGCTATCCCTATACACAGTATAATTCTAAAAAATCCTGAGGTCATTTTGCTTCAAAAAAAATCCGGGTAGGTGGAGCGAACACCCCCCGGATATACCCAAATCAAATATCTTTATCTATACTATACATTAATCAGCACCGTCTGTCTGAGCGAATGCAACAGTGAATCCGCCCACATTTTTACCTTGCTCTAATCCAACCTCTACATCCGACCGGTAATGAATACCCGCATATAGACGAGATGCGGAAGCTTCATTGGCTTCAGCCTCGAAGTAATCGGTAGCCTCCGGAAACAAATACGAAAGCACAGTTGCCCCTGAACCGGAGAACGTTGAATGGCCAGAAGTAAACGCAGGGAAATTCGGTACGCCTGTTCCTGTTTTAATGGAAGCGTTCATTTGCGATGGCCGAGGATTGAAGTAATAGAACTTCGTCTCCCAGCAACAAACAGCTGCATCATGCAACGCCATGTTTAACAATGCAAATGCCCTGGCTGCACGTACTTCGCTATAGTTTGCATCGCGTATATACTCTGCCGCTATATCATTCCAGTGTCCGGGCGGAGTATAGGTACCTGCACCGTCTGCCCACTTATGTATGATCGCGAGACGTTCGCGTGTCAGGTTATCAGAATACCATTTTACTTCGTCTACTTCTTTTTGCATTTCAGCAGAGGATGTCAACGGAGGGGGTAGTGGACGGCCCGCAGTAATCTGGTCGGGAGTCATGCACCACGCCTTAACTTTGCCAAACACAGGCAGCATCGGAGGACGCTTCGGTGTTTCCAGACTGATCCATGGTGTTTCACCTTTTGCTTTTGCACCATCTTCCAGCGATTGCCAGAGTGCCTTGTTACCAATAGCAGCGCCCATACCATCGCCTCGTGCGCGCGTTACAAATAACGCGGCTACTGATTTACCCAAGGCAAGTCCTGCTGCTATATCACTGGACGAAGCTTTACCAGACCACAATGCAGCGTTACGTTGCTCCGCTGCTTTCATCGTAATCTCTTCTACTGCTGCAGGAAAAAGTAACTTTAACATTTCTGCTGATACACCCGACAGCACTGCATCGGAAGATGGATAGGATGGCAGGTTTGTTTCCGGCATAAGAGACTGTATACCTGGGTCAGTCTCATACGGTGATGGTCTGTTATACTGGTATATATAGTGCCATGCGGCTTTCAATGCTTCGTACTGTGCTGCACTTACATAGCTATAGGCACGCGCAGCATACGGAGGATTTGCAAATGGGAAGTTAGGATCTGCAAACGGATTTTCGGCATCCGGAGCAGGATAGGTTCCATCTGCTTTGGGTGCTGGTGGTAAATTAAACCGCGCTACTAACCCACGGAGAATCTGGTTCCAGCGTAATACACCGCCACCACTCCAGTATTCGATAATGTCCTTTTGTTCTTTGGTGAGTTTACTCTGTGCATCTTTGATAGCAGTGAGTTCTGCCTTGTAAGCATCGGATGCTATATCTGCCGGTGGATTAAAAACTTTAGGTGTAGAGTTCTCTACTATATTTATAATCTTATCGGTTGTGATTACACTGGGATCAACAGAGGTCCAGGAAGCAGCATCTTCATCTAGACTTGCCGGTTGTAGTGGTGTGAGGCTTTCGCTTAACTCAACTTCTTTATCACAGCTTACTACTATACCGAGTATACAAGCGAATGTCAGAAGTGTGATTACGTAAAAATTCTTGTTCTTCATATATATACAAAGATTACTGGTCCTTATTAAACTTAAATGTATAGAGCACGCCTGCCATGAGGGTTGTAGCCTGGCCCGCATTGCGGCCCGCTAATGTATAGTGTGCTGAACCGCGCAACGCCAGCCCCTGAGGTTTCGGTAAATAGAACATTACCGTTGCACCGGTCTTTATCATATTCATGCGATTCGAAACGAAAGGCATATCCTGTCTGCGGATGTCTCCTCCGCCCAATGTATTTTGCTGAATATAGTTTAGTTCTGCCTGTAGCGGACCTTTGTGATAGCCCATGCTTACAAATACGTCAAATACGTTTGGCATCTTCACTTCATCACTGTTTACGAATTCATTTCCATCGTAATAAGAAGGACGATCGAGTGTAGTGTTGCTTCGCCAGGTATAGCCACCGGAAGCATTTACAAACCATCCTTGTTCAATTTTAAAATGCGCGGTTAATCTATAGGTAAGATTTGTGGTGTGCGCTCCCAATGCGAGCGGGAAAAAATCAGGCGTATAGTCACTTAGTGGTGTGGAGAAGTTAAATACTGCAAATGTGCTGAAGGCGCTCTTCTCAAATTTTTTCCGGAAGAAATTATACTTAACACCTACCGAAAGATCCTGCAGACCTTCCATACCATGCAGTGTTCCTGCGCTGGCTCTTGTTTTTACATAGGGTACAGTGGCAATCACGTTGATCTTGTTGGTGATACCATAGTTGCCCATCCACATCAGGCTTTGTGTGGTTACATGTCCAATGTTGCCGTTGTCACGTTTCAATTCTCCTTCCCAATAATCCGTCCAGCGATCATGCATATACATGAATCCGGTACAAATGTTTTTCTTGGGCATCATGAGCCCGTCTGTCAGGGTTTGTGCGAAAGAGAGTGCGGGAATAAATCCCAGCAGTAGCAGGTAAATTTTCTTCATAGAATTTATTTGAGTAGATGGATTTCCAGTTTGGCTGCGATCAAAATGATCACATAGAGCAATTCCTATCCCTGGGGTATCTGTTTGAATCTATACAAGCGGCCTATATATTCATCGACAGTATATACCTATCCATGTTCTATAGCGAAAAATAAAATCAAATGTAACGCAGGGATAACAGGTGCCGATCAGGCTTTTTCAGGAGGATGAATAATGGAAGAGCAATATGTATGAATCAACACAACGGGAGTATTATTACTGCTTACATCGAATGACCAGCCCTCTGATGAGGACTTGATCGTATGAGTACTAACGAGATATTCCTTTATAAATGTAGGGAGCGTGAGGGAATGACTTTTTCCATCCACGGGTTTATCACTGAATGTTTTTACATAGTCCGTTAACGCCTGGTTGATCCGCTTACTCTGCTGGTCCTTGATGCACACTATATATAGTGTATCCTGCGAGAGGCGTTGCTTTACCATGCGGTAGAATTCTCCGTTGTGCTCGAACTCTCCATCCACACGTTGATACTCTTGTGCATCATTGGCATACGGAACCGCGAGTGGCATTTTTATAGTAACAGTTTCCAAGTCACTATAATCCTCCGTATCGAATTGCTGAATGAGCTGCTGTTTGTTCTGATAATGAAGCCCGAAGAATAAACCATAGTAGCCCAGCACGTTGAAGAGCAGGAGCAGGATGAAGGCTATGGATACTAATTTTTTCACGCGTTGGGTCTCGGGTGACTACATAGTTATAAAAATTAGTTTAATTAACCAACGCCCGAAACCGTTTTCTATAGGACCCAGCCGGGATTAACCTTCAAAAAATCGCTTACAGCGGAACGTAGACCACTTTTTTAGTCTCAAAAAATTCTTCCCGGAAGTAATCAGAAAGATCGTAGACCTGGTGGATTCTTCTTAATTCGGCCAACTCTTCATCCAGGTCTCCCCCTTTTAAATATAGTATGCCATTGTCGAGCGGATGCACCGACTGAGGCTTGGTCTTGCGATGGATCCAACCGTAAAACTCTTTTAACCGGGTAACGGCACGGCTTACAATAAAATCATATTCGCCTTTAATTTGCTCGGCACGGATCTGGTCGGCCCTCACATTTTTTAATCCTATACCTTCTGCTACACCTTTTACAACGGTGATTTTTTTTCCAATGGAATCAACCAGATGAAAATTTGTCTCCGGGAAAAGTATAGCTAATGGTATACCTGGAAATCCGCCACCTGTACCAACATCCAGAATAGAAGCACCCGGTTTAAACGCCATCACTTTTGCTATACCCAGGGAATGTAGTATATGGTTGGTATATAGATTATCAACATCCTTGCGGGATATCACATTGATCTTCTCGTTCCAGTCTTTATACAAATCGAAGAGCTGCGAAAACTGGTCTCTTTGTTTTTCCGAAAGTTCAGGGAAATAATGGAATATAATCTCGGCTCCTTGCAATGGCGTATCCACAAAATCGAAGATGAAAGAATGTATTAAATATGATCGCGCTTGTTCTTCACCATCTCAAACATGAGCTCGCGTGCACGGTGAAGTTGCGCCTTTACAGTTCCCAGCGGAGCATCCAGTTCTACAGCAATCTCTTCGTACGATAATTCATGAAAGTAACGGAGGCGTACCAACTTCTGATATTTGGCCGGAAGCTTATCTACAAATACCTGGATGAGTTCAGCCTTTTGTGCCTTGATGGTTTCTTCCTGCGGATCGAGGTTTTCATCTTCAACATCGATCGAAACGGATTGACCATCATCGTCTGTAAATGTATTTTCTATACTGAGTGTATTCAGTTTTTTCTTACGGATAAAATCAATGGTATTGTTGGTGGCGATTCGAAACAACCACGTACTGAATGTGAAATCTTTTTTAAAGCGATGAAGACTTCTGAAAGCTTTCGCGAAAGACTCGATAGTAAGATCTTCGGCATCATCAACATTACGAACCATTTTCAGGATCATGTGATATACCGGACGCTTATACCGTTGCATCAGTTTCGCGTATGAAGCGTCATCGCCTTCTACGGCCATGTCAATCAAACGGAAATCTTCCAGTGCTTTTGACGAAAATCTACTTTCTTCTTCTTCTAATTCTTCCATCGTACTTTTTTGGACACTAACGCTGTGAGGCCGGTGACAAGATAATAAAAGACGTAAATAAAATCTAAAAAGGGCACCAGCCATGCTTCAAACCGCTGTCCCATCTTTTTAGCGGTAAAATTTACAATCAGCGCAAGGAAAATTGTACGGAAAGCAAGCGCCCCCAATACGATATAGGTTAGTTCCGGCACAAACGCCAGTGGAATACCAATGAACCAAGTTAATAACCAGGTGAAAACAAAAAGTCCAAGCAGGAAACGATGTTGGAATTTATAGAGCTTGCCAACGGATAAATGCCTGATCTTCTGATTGAAGAACGATGACCAAGTTGTTTTGGGAAGGGAATATACCAGCGACTCAAGTCCTATAACAACTTGTGTGTTCTTACCAGTAGCATGCTGATTGACAAACAGATCATCATCACCACCTGTAACATTTAAAAAGTTATTAAATCCTTTCTTCTCTAAAAACATGGACTTTCTATAAGCCATATTACGGCCAATGCCCATATAAGGATTCCCTAATAACGCAAAAGAAAAATATTGTATAGCGGTTAGCAGTGTTTCAAACCTGACAAACACATTGAGAAGGCCGGGAGCTTTTTCATAAGGCGATGCTCCCAACACGAAGCTTGTTGACTCACCCAAGTGAGCACTTACCGTGTTAAGCCATTGATTTCCTTTGGGACGACAATCGGCATCAGACAATAAAATCCATTCGTACTTGGCAGCTTTTATGCCGAGTGTGATTCCATACTTTTTACCATTCACGTGTGGTGGTGTACGATTAACATGCACCATTCGCAGGCGGTGGTCTTTTTTGGTTTCATCCAAGAGCCAATCGAATGTATTATCGTTGGAACGATCATCGATGATGATCACTTCGAAGTCTGGATAATCCTGCGCCAGCAGATGAGGAACCAATTCTTTAAGGTTCTGTTCTTCATCGTGAGCACATATAATAATAGAAATAGGCAACTGTTGAGTCTGCGTTGCACTGCGTTTTTTCGAAAATGCAATCAGGAATACAAGAAGATAAATGACTTGTATCCCTATGATGGCTGAAAAAATAATGACTATGATCTGCAAGCGACTTCTGATTTAGAAAGTCACAAAGATAAAAGGCCAGTTTTAGGATAAAAGGGGACGTAAGAAATTAAGCAATTAGCTTTCGGTATACGATACAACATGGATTGTATTATTGAATTGATTAGTCCGGTATCGAACATCATTTCTATTAAAAGAAGAGAGCTCCTGCTAGTAGCAAAGAGCTCTCTTTTAATACGGTTAGCAAATTTTAAAGTACCGTTAACAAATCATGTCCTATTCTTTGTCCCACCAAACACGACCAGAGAGATTGTCTCCACCGGAAACAGCATCATGCGCTGCTTTATAGTTGATAGGATTGTTATTTGCCTCTGATATAGGATACGGAAATCTACGCGGTATATTTCCACCTGTGGCATTGCCAGGATAGTTTACAGGTGTAAGATTCGGAAATCCTGTTCTTCTCCAGTTGAACCAAGCTTCATATCCATTTAAAAGTGTTGCTGCCCAAAATTGTGTATTGATCATTTCGAGTCCATTCGCTGCAACGTACGGATGATCGGCCAGGTATTCATCAGCGGCAGCTTCTAAACTACCAACATTTGGATATTGACTGAAATAAGTAATACCGGCTTTCACTCCGTTGTTATAGTGTTCTTCAGCATCACCACCTAGACCCCAGCGTTGTGCAGCATCTGCAAGCAAAAGCTCTGACTCTGCATAAGTAAGAATGAAAGTGGGGCCATCAAGACTTAAGAGACTTGGACTTAAGCTTGAATAATCTGCTATACTCGTATAGCCTGGAGCACCAGATATAGGTCGCACGCCACCTAAGTCATATCCGTTTGGCATTCCCTTTTGAGCCGCAGGATCTGCATTTCCACCTATAGCGTTTCCAGATGGATCAAATGTAGGATTGGTTACCGCTATAACTTCAAGACGTGGATCATCATTGTTCTTCAGGAAATCGATATACGACTGAGAGAGTTTCACATTTTGATTTTCAGGACCCTTCAGTAAAACAATACTGTTTCTGTTTTGTGTTGTCCATGAACCTGTAGCGTCATGTCGAACGATAGCGTTATCGTCATTGCTTTGCATTGTTTTGCCTAGCACTTTTGTAACGTACTGCTTCGCAGTTTCAGGAGCAACTTTTGTCAAGCGCATAGCGGTTCTCAACAGCAATGTATTTCCGAAGCGCTTCCATTTTTCTATATCGCCTTCGTAAATTATATCACCAATCGGAGCATCTGCATTTACATCCAGCAGATTTGTAGCTTCCTCTATTTCCTTCAGTAAATCGGCATATATATCTTCCTGTTTATCATACACCGGAAAATAGTTTTTACTGTAGTATCCCATGCCGGCATCAAAGTAAGGAACATCACCATAGAGATCGGTAATACGTGCCAAAATCATTGCGCGCATGATTCGTCCTATCTGATGAAGATTTTTATACTTCTCATTGTCCTTGGTAAATTGAACGAGCTCTACTGCTGGCTTCACCTGATCGGGATATGCTTTATCCCAATACGCTGCTGCGTAATCTGGATTAAGTATATATTTATCACCAGCCCAGTAGCCGATTCCGGTTGCCAATTGCTGCATCATGGTAGAAGAATAAATCAAGTTCCCCCTCCATGTTTCATAAGCGTTATCAGAACTACCGGTATACATCAACTGCGATGCAGTTAAAAGATAGTTGGGTTCATAATTCGCAGGGCTATAGGCCGTAGGGTCTGTATTTGTATCTGCGAAATCGTCTGTACAGCTTGTTGTGATCAAAGCACCTGCAAAGACCAGCGATATATAAGTAAGAATTTTTCTTTTCATAGTTGATCGATAATAATTTTTACTTCTTAAAACTTCACATTCAGGTTGAAACCATAGGTGCGCACAGGAGGTACACCACCTAACTCAAGACCGGGAGCATAATTTGAGAAGTTAGATTCTGGATCTATATTATCTGTCTTCTTCATCAGGATGAATAAATTGCGGGCAACAAAACTTATTGTAGCGCTCTTTACTACGTTGTTAAATACCTGCCCGGGTATAGTATATCCCAAAGTAAATTGGCGGAATTTGATGAAGCTTGCATCGTTCACAAAAATAGAAGATACGTTATTGGAAAGATCGCCATAGTAACGTTGTGATGAAGCATTGTTCTCACCGAAAGTTTCTTCTCTTCCTACAAGTGTAGCTTTATGCAATCCGAATTGATAGCCATAGTAGTCTGTGGCAGAGAATAATTTACCACCGAATTTACCATCGATCAGAAACGACATTGAAAATTGCTTGTATGAAAATTCGTTGTTCCAGCCTGCTGTCCATTTATGATACGCTGAACCGTAAGATTGCAACTCTCCTCTTTGTGGTACACCATTGGCATTTACTACAATTTCTCCATCAGCATCACGCAAATAATCGAACGCCATAATCTGATGCGCTGCCTTTCCTACAATGTGCTGAGTGAAACCATTACCACTGCGCGATTCACCTACTGCCAACGACTCTTGCCCGTCTGCAAGCTTAACAACTTCATTTTTATTAACCGATCCATTCAGTGATGTAATCCATTTGAAATCTGTTTTTTGAACAGGCACTGTTGTTAACAACATTTCAAGTCCGGTATTTTTCAATTCACCTATATTCAGTACAACCGAAGTATAGCCTGATGTAATGGATGCAGGAGCTTTTACAATTTCATCGGTAGATTTTTTATTATACCAGGTGAGGTCTAACCGTACACGATTAGCCAAAAAGCCTAACTCTGTTCCTATTTCAACTTCACTTGCCTGTGAAGGTTTCAGCTCGCTGTTCGGAATCGCGGTGTTGATAATGGTACCAATCGGATAACCATTTACAGTACGTCCATCAATTCCATAGTTCAATACGGTCTGATATGGATCTGTAGCTTGTCCTACTTTAGCATACCCTGCACGAATTTTACCGAAAGTAAATGTTTGTCCAAAGTTCATTAACTCAGAAAACACAAATGATCCACTTACTGAAGGATAGAAAATATCCAATGCAGAAGCTGATAAATTTACACCCGGCACTGCCAATGTAGAGAACCAGTCGTTACGTCCTGTTACGGTTAGATACAGATAATTCTTATAGGCTAATTCCAATGTTCCATATACCGATTGTATCTCCTGATTAAAGTCGGTATAGTTTATAGTTTTATTTTTTGCATTGGTTATACTATAGGTAAACGGAACAGCAAGATCATTACCAATCAATGTTGATGTCTCAGCATCCTGTTTACGCAAGTTCGCCCCTATATTAGGTGTGATCGTTAAATCTTCGTTTACCTTAAATTGTTTACCAATTAAAACATCAGCGTTCAATTCATAGAATTTTGTTGTAGTCTCTGTTATTCTTCCTATAGGAAGGTAGGCTGTTCCGGAAGGTAAAATATTCGTTATACGATCGGTATAAGAATCACGTCCTGCACGGCCTTGAATAAAGAAACCGTTATCAAATGTATAGCGCATCGTCATCGAACCGATGAATCGTTCACGCTTGGTATCATTTACAAATTTCTCTGCTGCAAACCATGGGTTTGTTGCATAGGTGTTATTCGAGAAGACCAGCTCTGTACCATCAGCCTTTGTTCCGGGCTTCAGATCATTAATATCCATACTTGTAGGAAGGAACATTGCCTGGAAATTAGCATTGCCTGCACCATCCGAAAGCAATGGTCTGTTTTCTACATCATCAAGAACATAATTTGCGCGTGCATCTACTGTAAATCTTTTCACCGGAGAGTAATTCACCGATACGTTGAAAGAATTTCTTTTCAGTCCGGCATTTGGCAAGATAGAAGTGTTACGAAGATCACTTGCGGATAAACGAATTCCTCCGTTATCAAATCCTTTACTAAAAGATAGTGTATTTGTAAATGTACTTCCTGTACGATAGAAATCTTCCAGGTTATTTTTGTGTGCAGTGTACGGACGAGATACTCCGTCAAAATTAATTACAGGGGTACCATCAAGTTTTGCTCCCCAACTGCTGTTACCTGCGTCAAGTGCGGCTGTTTGCGTTGCGGGTTTAGTTCCGTTAGAGCCTAAACCATATACATATTGCCAGTCAGTCATATCCATTACCGACTCTGCTACATAGTTTGAATTCAGCTCTATACTACCAGCACCTTTACCACTCTTCGTAGTGATCAGAATAACTCCGGCTTTTGCACGCGATCCGTATAGTGCAGCAGCGGCAGCGCCTTTCAAAACAGAAATCGTCTCAATGTCATCCGGGTTTATATTCCCTATACCATCGCCACGGTCCGCTTCATTTACCCAGCGCCCAACCAACTGTGCACTCTCATTACTCATCGGTACACCGTTTATAACATAGAGTGGTTGATTACTTCCTGTAAGTGTTGAAGCGCCACGGATTACTACACTTGTAGAAGCACCAGGACCACCCGCAACGGAGCTAACATTTACGCCTGCTATTTTTCCAACCAGTGAGTTTGCTACGTTTACTTCACGAGCCTGTGTAAGTTGCTCACCTTTTACTTCTGTAACAGAATATCCAAGTGATTTTCTTTCTTTCTCAATACCCAATGCAGTAACGACAACTTCATTTAATTCTGTAACATCTTCTTGCAATACTATATCTATGGTAGTTCTGTTTTGAACAGAAACTTCTTGTGTAGCATAACCAATAAATGAAATTACCAATACATCACTCTCTGAATTTACATTGATTGTAAATTTACCTTCAGTATCTGTAGATGTACCAATAGATGTACCTTTTAGTAATATAGATACTCCCGGGAGCGGTTGCCCCGTGGCATCTTTAACCGTACCAGACACAGCCACGGGAATGGGAGTGGAACGTGGTGCAGAATCTTTTCCATTTTCGTTTCCGCCTTCCTGACTTACAGGACGAAGCACTATGCGTTTTCCTACGACTTTATAGTTTACTTCGGGGCCAAGCAATGTAGCGAGTACTTCCGTAAGCTTTGCATCTTTAACATGCAGCGTTACGCGTTTCTGATCTTGAACCAGCTCGGGGCTATAGGCAAATTTTACTTTAGCCTGCTCGCTGATCTTGATCAATGCCTGTTGAAAATCTTCACCTTCAACATCCAGAGTGATCTTTCTGTTAAGTACCTCCTGCCCCATGGTATCTACCGCGTAGGCAAATGCCATTGAAAAGGTTGTCAGGAGAATATGGATTAATGTAACTCTCATAAGAAACAGTAATGTTTCTTGAACCGGTTTAGGTTTATTCATAAATTGAAATGTTTTTGTTTTGAAAAGGGCAAAAACTATGGTGCATGATTTTATCATGCTTACCTGAAAGGCTGGTGATGCTCGTAACATCATCGGCCTGTTTTTTTATAGGTATATCTGTAAGCTTTATCTCATAGGCTTCTCAGGTTAAGGTTTAACATCAATTTGGTTGCAACCACCCGCTTCAATTACAATGGCAGTACCTTCTATCGAGTACCTGCCACCGAGTGCGTGACATATAACTTCGAGTTGGTCATAAAGACCTTCGCCATCCATTACATCGGATACCAGCGTACAATTCGCCAGTGCTTCTTTATCATATTTAATCTCTACACCGTAGCTTTTTCCCAATTCACTCAGGATCTGTACCACCTGCGTATTGGTATAGTAATCTTTAGGTAAAGATTGTGGTGCTATAACTTTAGGACTTTCAACAATTTGTTTTACTACACTTTGATCACTGCGACTATAAATAGCCTGAAGGTTTGGTGTGAGTGTTACTTCCTGTACGCTTTTACTCAGGAATCCAGCACCAGCAGGCTTCGCATATACTGAAACTTTGCCAGTGGTTACTGCTACAACAATCTCTTTTGATTGTTGACGCGCCTTTATTCTGAAACTTGTACCCAATACTTTTGTGGTGACTTCATTGGTATATACCAGGAACGGATGCGCAGCATCCTTTGCTATTTCAAAAAACGCTTCCCCTGAAAGATATACTTCGCGTTTTGCATCAAACTTTTCAGGATAACGCACTTCACTTCCCGGCTCCAGAGAGATGACGCTTCCATCATTCAAAGCTATTTTTTGCAATGCGGTGCCTGAATTCGAAATCTTTATCCATTGTTCGGAAGGCTGATCAATAAATGCTGTGGGCTGTTGGGTTTGTTTATACTGTGTATAGAGCAATACGCTCGCCGTGGTGAGCACCACGAAAGATGCCGCTGCATACCAAACACGTTTTAGATATTTACCTGTTGAAGGTGCTTCTATCTGACTTTCGCGCTCCACCCACATTTTCTCAGCTTCACTTTGCGCGCGGGTCGCCAGAATTCGCTGGTATATTGCTTCTGATCTGATTTGTGATTCCAAATCTGGTAATCGCTTTTGCAGCATTTCTACCCGCAGATCTTCAGATATAGTATTCTTTATTTGCGCTTCACATTCTTCTGACTGAATCATCGCCTTCAGTGCAGCACGGTCTTCATCAGACGCAGTATTATTGAGGTAACGTTGTATCAGGTCGTCTAGGTTGCTCATGGGCGATTCGTAATAAAGTTTCCCTTTGGGACATCTATAGGTTCAAATCAAGTTGACTGCGCCTACATTACTAAAGAGTACTTGAGGATGGGCGAAGGTGTAGTGAGGAAGAAAATATTTTTAAGAAATTTCGAAAAAGGATGCCTGACCGAAAATTTATGGATAAGCACAGAGGTATATATCCTTATGTAACAGATCACAAGGGTGCCATCAGATGAAAAAAATGTCATCCGCTGGATACTATATCTTTAGTAGCTACTTACAAGTCGCGCTGAAAGTAATCTACTGCTATGAAATTAAAATCCGGAACAAAACAAACTGTAGTACATACGTACCCACGTGTGGCTGCAGGTAATGGCGAATAAATTGCAATGCCTTTGCCATGTGAGTTTTTACAGTCAGTCTTGAAATATTCAACTGCTTGGCAATTGCTTCATGACTCAGCCCCTCAACCTTAGCAAGTTGAAAAACCTGCTTTTGCTGCGAAGGCAATAGTCCTACAGCTTGCTGCAAGAGTTGTTCATATTGTTTTTCGAGTAACAAATCATCCATCGTATTATCAACGAGAATGCTCTCCTCAGTAAATTTACTTTTCGCGAGTTCTTCAAAAGCCAGCTTACGAAGCGTTTTATAGGTCAGGTTTCGTGCCATGGTCATCAGGTAATATTCCAGATGTAGCACTTCAGTAAACTCAGATCGTTTGTTCCACAACGTGGAAAAGATCTCCTGAACTATATCTTCCGCCAATACAGACGACTTCGTATAACGCTTCGTTACTTTATATATACTTTGCCAGTAACGATCGTATAGCTGTTTAAAAGCAGACTCACTCCCGAGTGCCAGTTCGTGTAGCACACTATTTTCTTGATATGGTGGAAGATGCGCAAGCACAGTTCTTGGATTCACTCAATTTTACATCAAGACATCAGTAGATTATGTATATCACAATCCGACAAACGCCTTTATATATAATTGACTATTAAAGAAAAGAAAACCAGAGAGAAAAATTATAGCGATACAATGCACTATATAATCGTACTGCAATAGCAATATTGCCATACATCATCAATCCATCATAACACAATAAATTTCCTGTTTCCTTCATCGATAACACCTTACGGTGTTTACTACTTCTGTAGAATAGATCACAGCGATTCAAATCCCGAACATAAAACAGGTTGAGCGACTTTAAAAAGTAGGGCAGGAACCACCCTACCCTACTGACTCAACCAAACCAAATGTACTCTAACCTATAAAGTACATCGAGTATTTTTTTTATACCCTGCAAGGGGTTATTGAAGGTATTGTTTCAATTATTATCGGATAGAAAGCTTGTGGATTAATCGATGAAGTACCGTGAACCTCTTTTTTTTGAGAAAATCTGAATCACTAAGGAGAATCCGATACCCCCAAGAAGGCGATGCCTGCGAGGTTATTGGTCATACTGCCTGGAAAGGCAGCATAACTGAGTTTGTAAACGTTTTTCATTTTGGTTTGGGTTTGGGTAAAAAAACTTTCTTCTGCCGGAATTCATGTCTTCAGAATATTCCAACAGTGAATTCGTACATCCAAAGTATAATATGAAAGAAATAAAAGCAAGAAAATTTTTAAAATGTGTGCGCACACATTTAATTTGTGTTCGAAAACATAGAAAAAGCGTATTTTGGTAACGTTTTCGAGTAAAACTTAAAATGAGAGTTTTTTGAATATGGTCGACAAAAATATCCGCATTAAAGACATTGCCAAGCTGGCGGGTGTCTCCGTAGGTACGGTAGATCGTGTATTGCATAACCGTGGCAGAGTTTCACCGGAGGCTTTGAAAAAGGTCACTGAGGTGATGGAGCAAATTGATTACAAGCCTAACCTGATTGCACGTACACTCGGCTCTAATAAAAATTATAGAATCGCGGCATTGCTTCCGGATCCCAAACAAGATCCATATTGGGCGCAATCAAACCTGGGTATCACGCAAGCACAAACCGAGTGGGCACAATACGGTATACAAGTAGAATTATTTTTATTTGACCTTCTTGATAAAAGCTCATTTCAGAAAACGGCTCACCAGGTATATTTAGCAAAGCCTGATGGAATACTGATCGCTCCTATATTCTATCATGAAGCACTCCCTATATTTGAGCTCTTCCGCGAGACAGATATACCGTACGTTCTTTTTAACACCAATATAGCAGAAGCTGCCCCGCTAAGTTTTATCGGCCAGAATTTATACCAGAGCGGACGTGTGGGAGCTGAACTTCTTCACTTCGGTCAACATGAACCGGGTACATTGGCAGTGCTCCATATTGATGAAGATATACATGACTCTGTCCATTTGTTAGAAAAAGAAAAAGGGTTCCGCGAATACTTTCAGGATAAGGGCAAAATCAACTTTACGATCATCGACTTTATTCTGAATCCAAAAGATCCTTCCTTCAACAATCAGCTTGAGCAATTATTGCAAGACAATTCGCTGCGTGGAATTTTTGTAAGCACATCAAAAGGCACTGCCGTGACAGCTTCGTTTTTAGAGAAGCTGGGCAAGAGAGATATTCGATTGGTGGGATATGATATTCTGGAAGAGAACATGAAGTACCTGAAAAGCGGCATCATTGATTTTCTGATCAACCAGAATCCTAAACGCCAGGCATCGTTGGGGATCAGTCACCTCGTAAATCACCTGATGTTTAAGAAGGGAACTCCAGGTACCGATCTTTTCCCGTTGGAAGTCATTACACAGCAAAACGTTGATTCTTATCTCGGATCAGGCATTCATTAACTGAAGGTTTCAGGTTCACGGCTGAAATCAAAGTCGTAAACCTGAAACTTGTGTAGCTAGTCGGACTGATTATTCTATTTTTGCAGCGCAATTGCGCTATGAAATTTCAACTTACAGCAACCGACCCCAAGTCATCTGCACGGGCAGGCGTTCTTCAAACCGATCACGGGGAAATCCAAACACCTATTTTCATGCCCGTTGGTACAGCAGGATCTGTTAAAGCAGTCCACCAACGTGAACTTGAACTGGATATACAAGCACAGATCATTTTAGGAAATACATATCATCTTTATTTAAGACCAGGCCTCGGCATACTCGAAAAAGCTGGTGGTCTTCACAAATTCAATGGGTGGTCGAGGCCTATACTTACCGATAGCGGTGGATACCAGGTATACTCTCTTGCAGCGAACCGGAAAATTGTTGATGAAGGTGTTACGTTTAAATCACACATTGACGGATCAAAGCATCACTTCACACCTGAAAATGTGATGGACATTCAGCGAACTATAGGAGCGGACATCATCATGGCGTTTGATGAATGTACTCCGTATCCATGTGAATATGCTTACGCAAAAAGTTCAATGCAATTAACCCATCAGTGGTTGAAACGTTGTGTAGACCGCATTCAATCTACAGAGCCAAAATATGGTTATGAACAAGCATTGTTTCCCATCGTACAAGGAAGTGTATACAAAGATTTACGCGAACAGTCAGCCGGATTTATAGCATCACAAAATCAGCAAGGCAATGCTATAGGAGGATTGTCGGTTGGTGAGCCTCATGAAGACATGTATGCCATGACGAGTTTGGTGTGCAGCATTCTTCCTAAAGAAAAACCGCGTTACCTGATGGGTGTCGGCACACCTGAAAATATTCTTGAATGTATAGCCTTGGGTATCGATATGTTTGACTGTGTAATGCCCACACGCAATGCACGCAATGGCATGCTTTTTACAACGGAAGGCATTATAAATATCCGGAATGAAAAGTGGAAGGATGATCTTTCACCTATCGATGCGGCCTTGGGTGGTTACGTGAGCACGTTCCATTCAAAAGCATATTTACGCCACTTAATTATCAACAAAGAAATTTTGGGCGCACAAATTGCTTCTATCCACAATCTTACATTCTACCTTTGGCTGGTAAAGGAAGCGAGAAAACAAATTGAGGCAGGAACCTTTGCTGCATGGAAGAATAAAATGGTTAAAACGGTTTCTCAACGACTGTAGTAAAATCTATAGTCTGGGTTAACATGACGTTTATTATATAGCTACTGACTGCAGACTATCGATTATCATTATACATGAAGTTACTCGACAAATATATTCTCAAGCAATTCTTAAGCACGTTCTTCTTCGTGGTGTTGATTTTGCTTGCCGTTATTTCGGTTATCGATATGACCGACAAGATGGATAAGTTTGCAAAAGCGCAACTTACCTCCGGACAAATTTTTGGGTACTACCTTGATTTTATTCCGTGGATCGGAAGTCTTGTAACACCAATCACCATTTTTATAGCCACGGTATATGTATGCTCGCGCATGGCGGGGCGCACGGAAGTAATTGCCATTTTAAGTGCCGGTATAAGTTTCAGAAGAATGATGCTTCCGTATTTCATGGGCTCATTCGTGATTGCGATTTTAAGCTTCGTATTGAACGGATGGATTATACCAAACTCAAACAAATCGAAACTCGCTTTTGAAGTACAATACCTGAAGAATAAATATTACTACGACAAACAAAATATACATATACAGGTTGGCCCGGATGTATACCTCTACATGAAGAGCTACAACAACACAAATAACACAGGCTATCAGTTTACCTTAGAGCGGTTTGAAGACAATAAGATGATCGAGAAGCTTACCGCGAACCGTGTGGAGTGGGACACTACAAAAAAGAAATGGACCTTGCGTGATTGGCGCCTTCATAAAATACAGAGTATATTCGAAAAGACCAGTGGGCCGGAGTCAACTCCGGGATTAGAGACATCGAAGCGCGTAACAGTCGCTGACTCAACAAAAAGCGGAGCAACCATGGATACGGCATTGGTAATTCATCCCAAAGAATTTGAGAGTGACTATCGTAAATACGATGGCATGACGTTGAATGAGCTGAATAAATATATCAAGACACTCCGCTCCCGTGGCTCAACCGGAATTGAAGTATATGAAGTTGAACGCTATACACGCTATACTTCGCCCTTCACTATTTTTATATTGGTATTCATGGGAGTTATAGTGTCTTCGCGTAAAAGCCGTGGTGGAACAGGATTACAAATTGCACTAGGATTCCTGCTGTCCTTTATCTTCATTTTATTTTTTACACTCTTCCGGACGTTTGCGGAAAATGGTTCACTGCCTCCTCAGATCTCTGTGTGGATACCGAACATTATCTTCGGTATAATATCGCTTGTCATGTATAAATACGTTCCGCGTTAATGGCTTCCCGTAACGATTATTTCAAACTTCATTTTATAGTTTTTCTTTGGGGCTTCACTGCTATACTCGGTAAGCTCGTTACAATTCCTGCAGTGGAAATGATTTTATACCGCGCGCTGCTCGCAGCGATCGGCATGTGTATCGTTATCGCTGTCACGAAGGGAACTTTCGCAGTAACCCGCGTTGAATTGATAAAACTTTTGTTGATCGGAGCTATAGTAGCCATCCATTGGGTTGCGTTCTTTGGCTCGGCTCGTGTTTCGAATGTATCTGTGAGTCTTGTTGGGTTTGCAACGAACTCGCTATGGGCCGCGTTGCTTGAGCCATTATTCAATCGCACGCGCATTAAAAAATTTGAACTGCTGCTTGGCCTTGTCGTCATCGCCGGACTATATATTATATTCTCATTCGATTTTCACTATAAGTTTGGATTGCTGCTCGGCATACTCGCTGGCTTTACGTCTGCGTTGTTCTCCGTTTTCAACGCTAAATTTGTGCGCAGTATCCCTGCTTTCACAATTACACTTTATGAAATGATCGGGGTGTTCCTAACCTTGGCGCTGTTCCTTCCTGTGTATAAGAATACATGGGCTCCCGATCACACGCTACATCTCGTTCCTTCGCTAACTGATTTCCTGTATATAGCTATACTCGCAGGGGTATGCTCGGTGTATGCATATTCCGTTGCTGTTGAGCTGATGAAAAAAATCAGCGTGTTCATGATGCAGCTGTCACTAAATCTCGAGCCTCTGTACGGCATCGCGATGGCGATGATCATTTTTAAAGACAAGGAAAAGATGGGCATCAATTTTTATCTGGGCACGTTGATTATTCTTGCAGCCGTAGCTTTATATCCACTCCTAAAGAGAAGATACGATCACCTTTACACAGAGAAAAAGTAGTTATTTTCTTTTCTATTATCTTCGCGCCAAAGTTTACTCTCATGAAACAACGAAGAGAAGGTGCGCTGCTCGTCACGATCATATTTTTTATAGTTTCCACATCCTGCTTCAGCCAGACTAATCCTCCGGTAATTTCTCCGTCACCTTATTTTACATATGGTAAAGGACTTGGCATAACCTCACCCGATAGTCTCTTCATGCTGAACATCCGTTTCAGAATGCAGAACAGGCTCGCGCTTGTTTCTGAAAGTGAAAGTGATCTGGACATTGCCAGTGTGGAAGCGAGAACACGGAGACTTCGTCTTCGTCTGGATGGATTTATATATACCACCAGGCTCACCTATCTGATTCAACTTGCATTTACGCGCTCAGATATGGATTACGATGACACCGGCTTTCCAAATGTGATTCGTGATGCCATGATCCAATATAGTGTGAACGAACATTTTTCGATCGGCCTGGGTCAAACCAAACTCCCCGGAAATCGTCAACGTGTTAATTCATCCGGAGATTTACAACTTCCGGATCGCTCTATCGTAAATTCAACGTTCAACATCGATCGTGATTTCGGTCTTCAGCTATACTATAACAACGCATTCAAAGGACTCGCGTATGTTGTGCGTGGTGCTATATCTTCCGGTGATGGAAGAAATATAACCTCTTCAGATCGCGGGCTTGCCTATACCGGCAGGCTTGAGCTTCTTCCGTTTGGTAAATTCACCAATGGTGGCGATTACTTTGAAGGTGACCTTGCACGCGAACCAAAACCGAAAGTATCTTTTGGCCTTACATATTCCAACAATCAAAACGCCATCCGTACAGGTGGACAACTTGGAAAATTTTTATATGAGTCACGTGATATTCAAACCAACATGTTTGACTTTCTTATCAAATATAATGGCTGGGCTTTTGCCGCGGAATACTTAAGACGCACAACACCGAATCCCATCACTACAAATGAAGATGGTGATCAACGCTTTGTATACGTGGGACACGGACAAAACTTTCAGGGAAGTTATTTATTCAAGAATAATTTCGAACTCGTTGGACGTTACTCACAGGTACGACCTGATACCGATATACAATTACTGGAAGAAAAGATACAGCAGTATACTATGGGGGTAAGTAAATATATACGTGGTCATCGTCTGAAACTGCAAAGCGATCTTACCTATGAAACCAACACCTGGCTATCTGGCACCAACGCAGATCACAATAACTGGCAACTGCGTTTTCAAATCGAAGCCGGGATTTAATCTACACGTTGATCTTTTGTACGAGTCTTTATCTATAATATATAGACAACGACAGTCGCGCTTTTCGTGATTATCTTTTTCTTGAGAGCTTACCATATAGGAGCGTTAAGGTCTCCGAAAAAAAATTTCGAACCTATCTACGAATTTTTTCGTAAAACACTTGCGGGAGTGAATAATCATTCCTAAACTTGTCTACGAAAATATTCGTATCATGTCAAAGAAAAACATTAAACCAACCGAAAAAGAGCTTGAAATCTTGCAGATCATGTGGGAAAAGGGCTCTGTTGTTTCGGTACGAGACGTTCATGAAGCCATGGGTGGCGAAGATTCAAATGGATATACTACCATTTTGAAACTTATGCAGATCATGCACGAAAAAGGTCTGGTGACACGCCAAAAGAATGGCAAGCTGCATCTATATAGTGCAGTGCCTTCACTTGAGAATACGCGGCAGCAGATTCTTGACAAAATGATTAGTACTGTCTTTCAGGGCTCTGCAGCACAACTTGTGATGAGTGCCCTGGGGAATAAAAAATCTTCCAAAGAGGAACTACGCGAGATCAAAAAATATCTTGAAAAATTAGAAGGAGGTGATGTATGAATCTATCTGACTTTCTTTCGTCTTCACTTATAGAAGCTCTAGGGTGGACACTGGTACACTCGCTCTGGCAAGGGCTGATTATTACGGGTATAGTGGTGCTTTCATTAAAGATAGTCCCTTCAAAATTATCAGGCTATAGATATGGGATTGCCCTCACGGGGCTTTTATGCATTGTGTTGGCAACGGCTGTAACTTTTACAAAGCTATATGTATATACTGCTGATGCACCTATCGCGGCACCTTATACATTCTCGTTCACTTCCTTTCAAAGCAGTGTAAGTCAATCACCGGATAGTTTTATAGCCACCACACTATATTTCATGGAAGCGAACATGAAATGGTTTGTTGCCGCCTGGATTGCCGGTGCGTTGCTCTTTATGATGCGTGTTGTTGGCGGCAGTATATATGTATCGGTATTGCGGAAAGAATCTTTACCGATTCACACCGATTGGAATGTTCGCTTGCAAGAAATGGCCAGTGCACTAAACATCCGATATACTATAGCACTCTCCGAATCTGCGCGTGTACATGCACCGGTTGTGTTGGGCTATATTAAGCCACTCATCATTCTGCCAACCGGAATGTTAACAGGCCTTACTACAGAACAACTTGAAACAATCTTTCTGCATGAGCTCATTCACATAAAAAGACATGATTATATCGTGAATCTAATACAGATGTTTATTGAAGCACTTCTCTTCTTCAATCCATTTGTATGGATGATCTCTTCGATCATTCGCGATGAGCGCGAGCACTGCTGCGATGATGCCGTAGTAACCAGAACAGGTAACGTGCGTGCCTATACTTCAGCCTTGGTACAATTGGAAGAAGCCAGACTTAACCAGGCAGGTGTAGCCTTATCACTTGCTGAAAATAAAACTCAGTTATTGAACCGAATCAAAAGACTTATGGAAAAATCAGTAAAAAATTATTCAGGCCGCGACCGCGTTATTCCCATCGCATTAGTAGCCATCGGACTTGTATGCGCATCGTGGATTACGATGACACGTGCCTATAGAGATGAAACCATTCAGGACTCTCCGAATGAAAAAATTACACAGGCAGACACAACGATCAAGAACAAAAATAAGACAGCCCGCTATTCCAAAAAAACAATCACTACAGTTGATGAGAATGGAGAACCACATGAAGAAGCCGAAGAGATTTTCGAAGGAGATGAAGAGCTTCGCCCAGTAGTTGAACCTGTTGATGTAACGCTTACTATACCACCTGTTCCCGATTTCCCGGATTTTCCAGACTTTCCGGATTTTCCAGACTTTCCAGCATTCGCTGCTTTCCCAGATCCAGTTGTAGCACCATTTGATTTCACCTTTCACATGGATAGTATACCGGTACCTGTAATTACCTGGGGAGATAATAACTGGGATCAATTTGCTAAAGAGTTCGAAAACTCTTTCAAAGAAAATTTTGGTGACTTTTATAAATCCCATGAGAAGGATTTTGAGAAAATGATGAAGGATATCAAAGTAAAATATGAATTTGAAAATGAAGCTGAGTTTCGTGCTGAAGCAGAACGGATGCAACATGAAATGAAAAAAAGTGTAATGGAAAGTCAACAAGCGCTTCGTGAACAACAACAAGCCCACGTTGTCAAACAAGAAGCGCTTCGTGAAATGGACCAGGCTTTAGCTATGCAAGGAGAAAATATGAAACGTTGGAATGAAGATATGCAGCGTTGGGAAGAGGCACAGGCAAAACAAATGAAGGAACTTGAAGCGAACATGAAAGTTCTTGAAAATAATATGAAGCACTTTGAAGAAGAACTTCAACAGCAATTAATAAAAGATGGCTATCTCAAGAAAGGTGAAAAGATCAAGAACTTGAATTGGAATGATGATGGTACAATCGAGATTAACGGCAAAGAAATAAAGCCAGCCGACAAGGAAAAGTATCAGAAGCTACACAAGAAATATTTCAAAGAGGACGGCAACATTCACTATGTGAAGTAATCATTAAAGCTATAGCCGATGATTTATATACCAATCATCGGCTATAGCTTTTCCTAAATTCTCTCGACTCCGAGGCCCGGCTTATCCGAGCAATACATATACCCGTCTTTCAATATAAAGCCGCCCTTCACAACATCGCGTGCCAGGTCAAGGCTTCCATCCAGATCTATATACTTGGTGTTTGAGCACGAATAGGCAGCGTGTAATGCAGCGGTTATACTCACGATACTTTCATCGTTACATCCCCAGAAAAGATCGATGTTTTCGTGAAGCCCTATATCTGCAATTTTTAATGCCTGACTTATACCTCCACACTTCATCAACTTAATATTAAAAATGGCAGCTGCCTTGGGAGGCTTTACCAGTTCAATAGCATCCGCTGGTGTGATTAACGATTCATCTGCTGCCAATACATTTCTTACTTCTTTCGGCAGACCTTTCATTTCAGCAATGTCGTGTGCAGGCAAAGGTTGCTCGATCAATTCAATGTTCAAATCGTAAGCACGCCCGTATAGCTCTATAGTCTGGTGTACAGTATATCCCTGGTTTGCATCCACACGAATAACAACAGCATTGCCGAGTTGCTCACGCAGCTTCATCAATCGCTCTACATCTTCGTCCAGGCTATGTCCGAGTTTTACTTTCAATACTTTAAAACCACGCTTGATATAGTCTTGCGCTTCCTTTAAAGTTTCCTCCACATTCTTGATACCAATGGTATTGGATGTAGGAAGCTTCTTTATTTTTTGTCCTAAGAATTTAACAAGTGGTATATCAAGGTATTTTGTAAAAGCATCGTGCAGAGCTATATCCAGCGCAGCGCGCGCAGAAGGATTCTCCGGAAATTTCTTCCATACCTCAAACGTCAGCTGATTGAATTCACGGATATCACGACCGATGAGGAACTCCAGGTTTTTTTCTTCCAATGCTTCCAGACATTGATCCAGTGTTTCGCCTACAACGTATTCACTAGGGTTACCCGAACCAATGCCTGTTAAGCCATTGTCAAGCGTAATCTCAACGAATGCATTTCGCACTTCATCTACTGTTTTAAAAGCAATGGTATAGGGCTTGGTGTTGCCCAGATCTACGCTCCAAACTTTTACATCTTTAATCTTCGTCATTATAATTATTTTTGAATGGATCGTTGTTATAAAACCTGCGCAAGACTTTTCTTGATCAGTTCTTCAAATACAGGTACTAAACTTTCTACACCATCTTCGAGTGGAAGCACTGCTGGTATACCCAGTTGTGTTTCATACTCGCGGGCATATGCACGAGCTTCCTGTTCGCTCATCTTCGCGGTATTGATCGTGAGTGCAACAGTAGGTGCTCCATAAATTCTGATCAATGCAATTTCATCTTTCGGATCAGCAATATAGGCAGGGTAATACTCCATATCTTTATATTGTTTGCGAGCCGGATTATGTTGCAATACAACGGCATCGGCATTGGCCGATACAATCCACTCCGCTCCTGCTGGTCCGCTGGGATTACGAAGAGAAGATTGTCCTTCAATAAAAATGATATCTGGCTTTTCTTCCTGGTAACAGGTAACAACAGCGTGTTCCATTTCACCGGAGATAAAATCATTTAATGTTGAATCGAAAACAAAACCATATTTAGCACCTTGCATCCAACCTGTTTGGCCGGTATAAATCATCTCTGCTTTATACCCAGCCTTACGCATTGCTTCTACCAGGAAGCGCGTAGTAGTACGTTTACCCAAAGCACAGTCTGTTCCGAGCACAGCAATTTTCGGACACTTCACTTCTTTAATTTTGCCAGTCCAGAAATGCAGGTCCTTAAATTTCTTAGGCTTGCGCACATCGATAATCTCTAAACCTTTTTGTCGGGCAAGTTCTGCCAACTCCGGTATATCTGATATATATTCATGCAAACCATTTACAAGATTATATCCACTCTCCAATGCCTCTTTCAGTACGACACGAAGTGAATCTGGAATAACACCACCTTTTGTAGCAACACCCACTACGCAATGTGTAGCTTTCACAGGCGCTGTCGTCATAAAATCGGTGAGTGAAGCATAGACCGGAATATTTCGTTTTCGCCCGTCCAGCACTTCACCGGCATCTTTACCCGGATGTTTACTGTCGATGACGCCAACAATATTAAATCGATCTGTGCCACGGATGAGCCCGTGAGCGGTTTTTGTGCTACCCGTGTCGAGGAATCCACCGGTAATTACAATTGCATTACTTTTTGCCATATTGATATTTGCTTTCTGAAGGGGCGGAATTTCGCGCAATAAAGTGAGTTTTCAAAAGCTGTTGAATGATGAAAGTTAGTGGCTTGAATTTTGAGTATTTTTGATATAAACCTGACGCTTATGAAATCGCCCATAATTCTTTTTATGCTGATGTTCGCACTGTGTTCCATTCATGGTATGGGGCGGGCGCAATCCATTGTTGGTAAATGGCAATTGGTAAAACAAACCAGTTGCCTGGAGGATGATGTTGATGCCAGTGACGACAATACCGGCATGCAGGAAGTGGCAGATGAAATGAAAAGTATGTCGGGTGCTATACCGCAGGTAATTCAATTCAAGGAAAAGAACATGGCGGAAGAGAGTACCAAGATTGTGAGCAGGCGCAAATCCTATAACTCGAAATCGTTTATGTATAAGTTCAATAGCGATGCTCTACATTTCCTGGATAAAAAATCGCATACTATACTGGAGAGCTTTACGGTAGAAAAATTCAGTGCCGATTCACTGATCATTTCAAATGCATCGCGCGTATGCGAAACAAAAATTTTTGTTCGAATTAAGTAATACCTTTATACTATGAAAGTCGCAGAAATTAAAAGTGAGATTCAGAAATTGGTGGAGGTACAGAATGATCCGGATATTCTGAACAATGTGTATGAGATTCTGGAAAAAGCACAAAAGGAAGCAGAGATAAAGGCGACCATGACTGCGCGTGCATTAAAAGCAGAAGAAGATATTAAAGAAGGCAGAGTATATACGATGGATGAATTTCGAGACTTTATAAAAGGTTATATAAAACAAAAACGTTAGGTGAAGATTGTTTTTACGTTACAGGCAAGAGAAAATTTTAAACGTTCAATTGACTTCCTCAAATTTCAGGGAGTTCCCGAAGAAAAGATAGAAGAGATAGCGGAAGGTATTTTAGCGAAGATAGATTCACTTAAGACGCGGCAATTTTTAGGGCAGGCAGAAGACTATCTCACCCATCTCTCAAAACATCATCGCAGATTGATCGAAGGTCCCTATAAAATCATTTTATTATATTGAAAATGAATCGGTTTACATAACCGATATTTTTGATTCACGACAGCACCCTTCGGGCATGAAAGGTTAAAACTTTCTTCCGTACCTTTGCTCTTGTTATGGTGGAGACGGTTTCAAAACGCGATATACGGAAGCTTAAACTGGACGAATTAAAGGAATTTTTCGTGCAGCATGGGGAGAAAGCATTCAGGGCTCAGCAGGTCTATGAATGGCTCTGGAATAAATCTGCCAAGAGCTTTGACCAGATGACGAATCTTTCCATTGGCTTACGCGATATGCTGAAGGAACATTTCACGATCAACCACATCAAGGTTGACAACATGCAGCGTAGCTCGGATGGAACAATCAAGAATGCCGTTACGCTCTTTGACGGCATGGTAGTGGAGTCGGTTCTAATTCCTACAGAAAAAAGAATCACTGCATGCGTTTCCTCTCAAGTAGGATGTAGTCTCGCCTGCAAATTCTGCGCTACGGCAAGATTAAAGCGTCAACGTAATTTAACTCCTGACGAAATATATGATCAGGTAGTGGCTATCAAGGAACAATCGGAATTGTTTTTTGGTCGTCCGCTTACAAATATAGTTTTCATGGGTATGGGCGAACCGTTGCTCAATTACTCGAACGTAATTTCTGCGATTGAAAAAATTACTTCGCAGAAAGGCTTGAACATGGCATCGAAGCGAATCACAGTTTCTACCGTGGGTATAGCAAAGATGATTATGAAGATGGCAGACGATGGTGTGAAGTTTAACCTAGCTGTATCACTTCACTCGGCCCTTGATAAAACTCGTTCGTCTATCATGCCTATAAATGATACAAACCCGTTGGATGAATTAGCCGATGCACTTCGCTATTGGTATGACAAAACAAAACGCAAAGTAACCTACGAGTACGTTGTGTGGAGAGGTATTAACGATACGGAAGAACATGCGCGGGCGCTGTTAAAATTCAGTAAAGTCATTCCTTCCAAAGTAAATCTTATTGAATACAATCCAATCGATGACGGAGAGTTTCAGCAAGCTTCAACAGAGGCACTTGAAATGTATATGCATCTGCTGGAAAGTCATGGCGTGACCACACGCATCCGTAAAAGCCGTGGTAAAGATATAGATGCCGCCTGCGGGCAGTTGGCGAATAAATCGTAAAGATTACATTTGGTTTACTGTTACTAAATAGCATTCCGGCTATTATACTTTTAAAGTCGTATGAAGAAATTTGCACTGGCCTTTTCTCTCACACTGGCCACTATGATTGGCTATGCCCAGATTACCAATCGTGAAAATTACGACATCAAACGTCCGAAGAATATCAATAAAGATTGCAAAAGACTTTATGATGTATTGAAGAACGCTCCTGAAGATGTTCGTTTTGGTACTGTCTTTTCTGGTGATAGTATATTTCTAATCTATAATGACTTCGAATGGTTTTCTAAAATCATTGAATCAAAAAATGATGGCATTGCCGTTGATATCATGCAGAGTAGCCAATACCAATGTGATAATATAAGTCGGTTTGCAGGAAGCTGGTCGCACCGAGGCTTGCTCCTACCTCCTCTTTATCGGGAGGGTATCAAGAAACGAATGACAACCCCTTCCGGCAATGTTAAAATTTTCGCAGGAATGATACCTTCCACTATAAACAAAGAAAATATAGAAGTTAACTACATCCTGTTGAACAATAAAAATCTATGTTATTCATCCAGCATCATCAACCTGGATGTTAACGGATGGAAGTTATTGGAGATGGGAATGTATTACGACACACTTACGCCCGAGAAAATTCAGGAGAAATATAAAGAGCTCAGTAAAACTCTTCATTTCACAATACCTTTTGAAAGGAGCAAATCAGAGTATAAACCGGAGGACATAAAACCTTTGTACGACTCGCTGCAAATCACTGACTATGCCATAAAGACTATTTCAATAAAGGCCTATACATCTGTGGAAGGATCTTATGAAAGAAATCTTAAACTCCAGAATCAACGCGCCCAGAGTATTGTTGCAGCATTGCAATCTTTCCAATCTGAAACAATAGAATCAAGCATTGAAGCTTCAGAGAACTGGGTGGAATTTCTGAATGATATTGCCGCGACCGGATATACCAGTTGGATGACGTTAAATAAAGATGAGATCAAAGAAAAACTTAAGTCACCTACCCTGCTATCAACACTAGAACCTGTTTTGCGTAAGCACAGAAAAGCATTGATTCAGATTACACTTGAGAAACGACTGTCGTATAGGGAAAGCAATCAGGAAGAATTAAAAAAATATTTTCAACAGACTATAGCACAAAAAAATATTGATGAAGCACTTTACCTGCAGCAAATCATATTTTATAAAATTCAAAGGCAGGAAATTCCAGAGCATTTTATTCAGGAGCTAGAAGTACCACCTTCACTGGAGTATGGAAGTTTGCTAATCAATAATGCTTCATTTCTATACGAGAACAATTCTTATGAAGTATTCGAAGCAATCAAAACGTTTGAAGAACTGGACCGCATCATTCCCAGGAATCCAAAAATAAAATACAACCTCTGTGCATTGAAGCTTCAGTCCTGGCTTCAATCAAAAATTCTCGTTGATCCTCCGGTGCTAATGAAAGAAATTGAATCGTTACGAAAAATAGGTATACATGATAATCTCGTCAGAAGATTACTCATCAATTATCATATTATTCTTTCGGAGTCGCATATCCGAAATCGCCATTATGTCGAAAAAGATAAGGCTGTTAAATTCAACTATGAATCATACAAACCATTGCAACTCAAAGATCAGGACTTAGTTAACCTGGCCAAGTATTTTTCTTACTACAGCAAGTTTGATTGGGCTCGAAAAACCCTTGAGCCCCGAATAAAATCGTTGAATGTTTCTGAAGATCTGGTCTTTTACTATTTATCACTTACCATCTATGATAAGCACTACACTTCAGGGCCATCCTACAGAACTATCATGCTTAATGCTATAGACCAAAACAAAGATCGCTTCTGTCACTTGTTTGATCCAGTTGGAAAGGGTGGCATTTCATTTCAACTGCTAGACGATAACTTCATTAAAAAAACGTTTTGCGAGAATTGTCAGGATCTTATGAGAAACAGTCATTAAAATCTATAAACACGAAACAAAAAAAGACTATATCCAGATACAGGAAGTGCTAAGTCTGTAAGGATATCGTGTAAATCGTATTGCGAGAGCTAATCAATCTTTGCATCTTTCAGTCAAATTGTGTCATTATGCAGGACGAACTCATCCAGAATTTACGCGAGGCGCTCAAGCTTTCTCCGCAGAATATTCCATTACGATTAACACTGGCAGAAGCATTGCTTAACAACAAACTGATTCAGGAAGCAGAAGCAGAGTATAAGGTTGTGCTGGAAGCTGAGCCTCAAAATATACAGGCTAAAGCTGGTCTTGCTAAAATTTACTTCGCACAGGAAAAATACTCCACGGCAATTGTTATCCTGGAAGACGTCATCGAACTAAAGCCGAATGATGTCAGTCTACTGATGCTTTTAAGCAAAGCGCTCCTGCGAAATGAAGAAAGTAGTAAAGCGATTGATTATTACAAGCAAGCGCTGCAACTGAATCCTTCCTTACTCGATGATGAGCTCGATCAATACTTCCGCAAGCCTGCCATGCCGCAAGGTGAAGTAGAAGAATTATTGAATTCCATAGAACAAGAAGTTCGTGATATGGAACGACCTACTATCAACTTTGATGATGTAGGGGGAATGACAAAAGTTAAAGAAGAGATCAGAATAAAAATTATACAGCCGCTGCTTCACCCGGAGCTATATAAAGCATATGGAAAAAAAGTAGGCGGAGGTATTTTACTATATGGACCTCCCGGATGTGGCAAGACTCATTTAGCGCGTGCTACTGCCGGGCAAATCAATGCAAGTTTTATATCGGTAGGTATACATGATGTACTCGATATGTGGAGTGGACAAAGTGAGCGAAAGCTCCATGAACTTTTTGAGCTTGCACGCAGAAGAACGCCTTGTGTTTTGTTCTTCGATGAGATCGATGCATTGGGAGCAAGTCGTTCGGACATGCGTCATTCTTCTAGTAAAACATTGATCAATCAATTCCTTACGGAGATGGATGGGTTAGATTCTTCCAATGATGGTGTATTGATCCTGGGAGCAACCAATGCTCCATGGCATCTCGATGCTGCATTTCGAAGACCCGGAAGATTCGACCGTATTGTATTCGTTCAACCTCCGGATGTAGAGGGAAGAAATTCTATCCTGAAAATATTACTAAAGGAGAAGCCGGTTGATAACATTGATTACAACGCACTGGCAAAGCAGACTTCTGATTTTTCAGGAGCAGATCTCCGTGCTGTGATCGATGTTACCATTGAAGAAAAATTAAGAGAGTCATTTGAGAAAGGTATACCTCAACCTATACGTACCAAGGATCTGTTAGCTTCTCTTAAACAAGTTAAGCCGTCAACAAAAGAATGGTTTAATACGGCCCGTAACTATGCGTTGTATGCAAACGACTCGGGACTATACGATGAAATTCTGGAGTATTTAAAAATCAAGAAATGATTCAATCACAATTGGAAAGAGCTCAGCAGCTGGTAACTCAACAACGTTACAAGGATGCCGAGACAGAGCTACGTTCTATACTTGCACAAGATCCCAACAACACGCAGGCGTTGGCGTTGTTTGCTATCTGTCTTTCTGAATTGGACAGGCAACCTGAAGCGATCCAGATAATTCAGAGTGCAATTGGCCAGGAACCGGACAACGACTACTTGCTATACCTGCAGTCTCTGTTTTACTTCAAGGCTGATAAGCTGAAAGATTCCGAGAAATTTATCAGGAATGCTATAGCGTATGATCCTCACAATGCCGATTACCTGGGCTTGCTTGCTGCCATCAAGCTCAACCAAAAAGAATGGAAGGAAGCGCTTGAGTATGCCAACAACGGATTAGAAAATGATCCCGATAATTTGCAGTGTCTTAACGCACGCTCTACAGCACTCTATAAACTTGACAAAAAAGAAGAAGCATATTCTACTATACAGGAAGCCCTTAATAAAAATCCTGAGAATGAATTAACGCATACAAATCTTGGCTGGAGCTTGCTTGAGAAAGGTGAGCACAAAAAAGCGTTGGAGCATTTTCGTGAAGCCTTAAAGATCAATCCGAACTATACATATGCAAAAGCGGGATTGGTAGAAGGACTGAAAGCACGATATTGGTTCTACAGGATTTTCCTGAAGTATTCTTTCTGGATATCAAATTTTAAGGGACAGCAGCAGTGGATCATTATCATCGGACTATATATAGGTGTACGGGTTTTGCGAAATGTTGCAGAGAGTAATCCTGCACTAGCACCTCTTCTTTACCCAATTGTATATCTATATATGGCTTTCGCTATATCTACCTGGGTGATCACTCCGCTTTCCAATTTATTTCTCCGTCTCAATGTTTATGGTCGCTATGCGCTTAGAGAGGAGGAGATCAGTTCATCCAACCTGGTGGGTATATCGCTACTCGTGAGTATTGCCGGTTTTGCAGGATTATTACTTACAGGCAATTTCCTGTTTATGATGCTCGGCATTTTCGGTATCGCCATGATGATTCCATTGTCGTCCATGTATAATCCTGTTAAGAAAAGTTCAAGAACTATACTCATGGTATATACAGGTTTCCTGGCATTGACAGGCATTGGCGCGATGTACGAATTTATGAACACAGGAGAAATAGGAATGCTGTCGAATGTATTCATATTCGGAGTGCTGATCTACCAATGGGTAGCCAACGCTCTGATTGTACGATAAAGAATTAAGATTATTGCTTTTTGCTGGCGTTGAAGAGTTTATCTTTTTCCTCCTTGGTTAAACTCTCATAGCCGCCATCAGAAATTTTATCCAGGATGGCATCAATCTCTGCTTGCGATATGGAGGAGCCCTTTGGCTTGGCGTTTTTGAAAGACGAAGTATCTTCATTGCGATAGGATACTTTTACTTTCAAACGCGGCTTGAAAAGTCCTTTGATCCAATCCAGCGTAGCGGTGATCCAGCCTCCCCAGTTCGAACCTGCCTGCAGTTGCTTAATGTATATAAAGCCAATCAGTGCTCCACCAAGATGGGCAATGTTGCCACCGGCATTTGAACCAACCGACAAAAGGAAAGAAATTGCTATATAAAAAGCTGCTATATACTTTATACGAATTGGCCCGATAAACAAAAGGAAGAAAGTGTACTCCGGAAGTAAGGTTGCTGCTGCTGTAACAACAGCATAGACCGCTGCTGATGAACCTACCAGTAAACTTGGCTGCTGTATAAAAAATGGGACAGTATTATATAGCAGCAAGTATAATGCACCGCCGCTTAATCCGCCTAATATATAAACTGCAATTAGCTTATCACTCCCCAAGTACTCCACAAACAACTTGGCAAACCAATAAAATACCAGCAGGTTAAAGAATATATGAGAAATGCCCACTTCATTAAACTCGTAACTGAAATGGTGAGCGAATGCATATGTTATTAACGTCCACGGCTTCGTAACAAATTCTGAAAGTACAGATGGTAATGTAAATTGATCATATACTATCTGAAAAATTGGTTGAGTCTGAGAAATTTTTGCAACTACATATAAAATCCCCAAAGCCAAAAACACTACCACGTTGATGATGATCAACTGTACATGAGCGTTGTTATACCGGTTAAATGCGTTCTTGAATTCGTCAAACATAGTTCAATCCTATAACAGTCCTTTACAAACTATTTTTTTAACTCCAATCGTTACCACCTTGTTTCCTCCACGCGGAAATTAAAAGAAAAGCAAAAATCACCCCTCCTAAATGAGCAAAATGGGCAACATTTCCGCTTCTATCCATAAAAAAGTTCAAGCCTCCAAGTATCAATACAAGATACTTTGCCTTGATAGGTATAGGAGGAATTAACAACATAATTTCCATGTTCGGAAATATCATTCCAAAGCCCATCAAAATACCATATATAGCTCCTGATGCTCCCATCATTATACCGAAAGTGCCTACTCCAAAAAACAGATCTACTATAATATTGAATACTCCGGCTCCAATACCCGTTACCATATAGAACATCGTAAAACGCTTTGTTCCCCAATGTGATTCAAGCATCGGCCCCATGAACGCAAGACTTAGCATATTAAAGAATATGTGCGTAAACCCGCCATGCACAAACATATAGGTAAAGAGCTGATAGGGTTTAAAACAATCGGTGCGTGTATTCCACATGGATAAAAAACCAGTGATTACATCATTTTGATATGCATATTCAAGACCTCCGAAGCATGCGCTAAAATCCATTCTGGGCGCAATCATTTGAGCAACAAAAACAATTACATTTATAATAATGATACTCCTTACAACCGGTGTGAGTCTAAACATAGTACAGTAGATTAATCTTTGTTACGCTAGCTTTCGCCAGAGGTTATCGAAAATAACTTTCTATTTTATTCAATTCAAAAATAAAAAATGTCGGCTTGCCGTCTGGTGAATAGTTGGATGTTGAACACGCAAACAAACTATCAACCAACGCCTGCATTTCTTCCCGCACCAGCGGCTGCCCTGCTTTCAGAGAAGCGCGCCTTGCAAGTGCCCGCGACAGGTTCTCCTGCAACGGCAATGCAAGCTCCGACTGGTTTGCTTTAAACTGTTCAATTAAACCTTCGAACAGTTCTTTTTCGTTCCCCACATTTACAGAAGCCGGCACACCATTTACAACCAATGTATTCTTGCCGAATACATCAAAGCGAAATCCCAACGCTTCTATCTCCTGCTGCATCTCGAGAGCTAACGCAAAATCTGCTGCGCTAAATGTAATCGCTTGCGGAAATAAACTTTGCTGGCTTTGACCTGATTTATTTTTAAGCTGGTTCAAAAACTTCTCAAAAAGTATCCGCTCATGTGCAGCTTGCTGATCTATAATCATCATGCCCGACCGCACCTGTTTAACGATATAGCGGGCATGAAGTTGGAACAAGGTCTTCTCCTCGGTTGAAGTCGTTTGGGCCGGTTGATTTATTGCACTTTCAAAACGCAACGTATGCACTGCAGGCATTTCATCCTGTTGGCTGACATCAGGCTTTACTTCACGTGCTTCGAAAAGTTTTTCCCAGTTGTCTCCATTGGAGCGGTGAAGTGCTGTACTAAAACGTTCTTCAAAATAAACCTGGTTCGATTGGTTGCTCGCATTATTAAGCTTTGTGATAAAATTAACATCGGCATTAAAATCTATAGCCGGTGTTAAGTTATGGGAGCCGATTGCCTGCCGCACAGCTGCGCGAACTACAGCATATACCGCGCGTTCGTCATCAAACTTGATTTCCGTTTTTGTAGGATGAACGTTAACATCTATATGCTTCGGATCGATCTCAATGAAGAGTACATAAAAAGGAAAACTATTTTCGGTAATCAATCCTTCAAAGGCATTCATCACAGCATGATTCAAATAGTTGCTGCGAATAAATCTGCGATTAACAAACAAGAATTGCTCGCCTCTTGTTTTCCGAGCAAAATCCGGCTTACCAACATAACCCGATACTTTTACATTTTCCGTTTCTTCCTGGCACGTGGCAAGTTGTTCTTTATACGACTTACCAAAAAGACCAACGATACGCTGACTTAATTTTGTTGCAGGCAAATCATATACTAGCTCATCGCCCTGTATAAATGAAAATGATATTTCCGGATGAGCCAGTGCCAGACGCTGAAACTCATCGATGATATGTTTCAGCTCGACAGGATTTGACTTTAAGAAATTTCTGCGAGCCGGTATATTAAAGAATAAATTTTTAACACAGATGTTCGTTCCTTTTTCGCAGGCAACGGGCTCTTGTTTTTTTATGTCTGATCCTTCCACCACGATGCACGTTCCAAGCTCCTGGTCAGCGGGACGTGTTTTCAATTCCACTTGCGCTACGGCTGCAATAGAAGCAAGAGCTTCACCGCGAAAACCCATTGTAAAAAGAGAGAAGAGATCTTCCGCCTTCCGGATCTTCGAAGTAGCATGACGCTCCAGACTCATGCGGGCATCTGTTTCAGACATACCGATGCCGTCATCAATAATTTGCAGCAATGTTTTTCCAGCTTCTTTAATGATGAGTTTTATATTTTTTGCTCCGGCATCAATGGAATTTTCCATCAACTCCTTTACAGCAGAAGCCGGACGCTGCACAACCTCACCAGCAGCAATCTGGTTAGCAATCGAATCGGGTAAGAGCTGGATGATGTCGGGCATGAATGCAAACTTGCAAATTAATGGAAGTACAAAGGTGGCAAATTTTACAGAAGGATTCGCCAGATTTTTAAATCCGGCAGGTGAAATGTTATATGAAATTTACCGTTAAAAATTTAACCGTTAACTTCGCTCATTAAAGTTGGCGCAATCGTTCATTTTTTAAACTTTAATTACCGGATGATTAAGAAGACCCTCAGTCTGTTTGTTTTTATATGTTGTATGGTTCCTGTATTCGCTCAGCTTAAAAAAGAAGCATGGGTGGATAGCGTTTTTAATTCATTGAATACCAATCGAAAAATTGGTCAGTTGTTTATGATTCAAGTGCCTGCGCAGAATGATGCGGCATCGATGAATGAGATCCGTGCAAAAATAAAAAATGAACAAGTCGGTGGTTTGATTTTAACAGGCGGTAATCCTATAGGTCTCGCAAAACTTGTTCGCGAATTTCAGGATAACTCTGATATTCCCTTGCTGGTTTCTCATGATGCTGAAGGTGGTTTAGGGATGAGCATTGATAGTACAGTTGCATATCCATCACCGTTGGTATTAGGAGCCATTCGTAATGACTCATTGCTCTATGAGCTTGGTAAAAGTATAGCGCTGCAACTTAAAATGGTTGGTGTAAATCTGAACTTTGCGTCCACGGTAGAACTGAATTCATCACCAACGCTTCGGTATCAATCTTTTGGAGAAAATAAATACCGGATCACCGGAAAAGCTATTGCCTTCATGAAGGGTATGACGGACCAGCATGTGCTGACCTGCGTGAAGAATTTTCCGGTTCAAAGTATAACTGTATCGGATGTTCAAAAAGACTGGCCGGTTATTGTGCCTACAATCGACACAGCACAGGTATATACTTTCAGAAGACTTTTTGAGAATGGCCTTACGGGATTTATACCCGGCAATAAAGAACTGCCTTTGTTCTACACCAACATGAACCTGGCACGTAAAAATAATTTCTCATCGCAGATGCTTTCATCGCTTTTTATTGGCAAGTGGGTGAAGCAGAACATGAATTACCAGGGGTTGGCTTTCGCTGATCTGCGGAACATCCCTCCTATCAACGAAAAAAACAGCGAAGGTCTCCCTTCCCTATATGCATTGCAGGCAGGCAACGATATTATACTATATCCGGAAGATATCAACATTGCCATTCGTAAGATCAGAAGACAAGTGCGTAGAGATAAACAGTTGGAAGCGCAGCTCGACAACAGCGTAAAAAAAATTCTGGCCGCTAAGTATGATGCCGGGTTATCGCAAAAGACAACGATTGACACAGACAATCTTTTGCTGCGATTGAATTCTCCTCAGGCGCAGTTATTAAATAAAAAACTTCAGGAAGCTGCCATTACTATTCTAAAGAATAGTAACAACGTATTGCCGGTATCTATACTTGACAACAAGCGATTCGTCTATATAACCAGTGACACTACACAGAAGCCGGATGTATTCTTTCATTACCTCTCACGGTATACACATGCAGATCGTTTTACATTACATGATTTGAACGAACTCACCAGACTTGCCGCGACATCACAACGCCTTACGTTCATTATTGGTATATACCCACAGGCTACACTTGAAAGGCTCACGGTATTACAAAAATTATTGGAGCTCTTGAAAAAGCACGAAGTGGTTTTGTGTGATTTTGGCAATGAAGAATTTTTACGAATAGCAGCACAATACCCTACCGTTGTTACAGCCTATACCAATACTCCGGAAATGCTGGAAGCGATGCCACAGATTGTTTTCGGAGCGCTTCCGGCAGATGCGATTTTACCTATGAAGATTAGCGATCAGTTGCAGACAGGGGCAGGTAGCGCTACACCACAAATCAGCAGGTTGACGTATTCTATACCGGAAGATGCAGGTATGGACAGCCGCCTGCTCTGCAAGATCGATAGTATAGCAAAAGAAGCGATTAAAAATATGGCGACACCGGGGTGCCAGGTGCTGGTTGCACGCAACGGAAAAGTGGTCTACGATAAATCGTTTGGATACCTCACCTATGATAAACACTCACCGGTAACAGAGCAGACTATATATGACCTTGCTTCGCTTACCAAAGTATCGGCTACGTTGCAAGCCACGATGTTTATGTATGAGAAAGGCTTGATCGACATCAACAAAAAAGCATCCGTCTATTTGCCGGAACTTCGTAACAGCAATAAGAAAGATATAACCATCATCGATATGCTTACGCACCAGTCGGGGCTGGCACCGTTCATTCCGCTCTGGCCACAAACGATGAAAGACACTACGTTCCTTCCGCAGTTTTATAGTCGTAAACGCGATGCTATACATCCTTTTCCTGTAGCACCTGGTCTATACGGTTCTCAAGCTATGAAAGATTCGGTATGGTCGTGGATCATTCAATCGAAGATGGCCGACAAACCTCCTCGCACTCCATACCCGTACCGTTATAGTGACCTTGGGCTAATGATCATGCAGCATATAGCTGAGAAAGTATTGAACCAACCGCTGGATGATTTCCTCGCACAAAATTTCTATGAACCGTTGGGAGCCTATACCACCCGCTTTAATCCGTTGGATAATTTTTCAACGCAAACTATTGCGCCTACAGAGTTCGATAAGATATATAGAAAAAAAATGATCATCGGAACGGTGCACGATGAACGAGCCGCGATGATGGGCGGTGTAAGCGGACATGCCGGGTTGTTCAGCAATGCTATAGATCTCGCCAAGCTCGGACAAATGCTTTTGCAGGAAGGGTATTATGGTGGCTATCAATACTACAAACCCGAAACCGTACGATTTTTTTCTACTAAAATATATAAAGGTAGAAGAGCCATTGGTTGGGACAGGCCTGTGCAAAGCGAATGGAACAGCCCGACATCTTTGCTGGCGTCACCCCTTACCTTCGGTCACACCGGATTTACGGGAACGTGTATGTGGATTGATCCGGAATTCGACCTTGTATATATCTTCTTATCCAATAGAGTATATCCCGACCGGAGCACCCGGCTAAATAGCGCCAACATCCGTTCACGCATACAAGATGTCATTTATCAGTCCATCTTTGATTATTGTACCCATTCACAATAAATTAACAAAACGTAACGAAACTTACGGAATGTGAATCGGGTTTATGCATGTAACAAAACCAACCACCAGTGGAACAAATTAAAATTGGCATTGTATGCTACCCTACCTTCGGAGGAAGCGGTGTAGTCGCTACGGAACTCGGAAAAGCGCTTGCCCAGGAAGGTCACAAAGTTCACTTCATAACATACTCTCAGCCAACACGGTTAGATTTCCTGAATGAAAATCTTTACTATCACGAAGTTGACTTCCGGTCGTATCCACTGTTTGAATTTCAACCTTACGAATTAGCACTCGCCAGTAAAATGGTAAGTGTGGTAAAAAATGAAAAGCTGGATCTGCTCCATGTACACTATGCTATACCGCATGCTTCGGCTGCCTATATGGCAAAACAGATTTTGCGTTCACAGGGAATTTACATTCCGGTAGTAACAACACTGCACGGCACAGACATTACGCTTGTAGGTAGAGATCCATCGTATGAGCCGGTTGTTACCTTCAGTATAAATCAGTCCGATGGAGTTACGGCTGTATCAGAAGATCTGAAGCGCGAGACCTTTGATTATTTCAAAATACTGAATGATATAGAGGTGATCCCTAACTTTATTGATCTTGAAAAATTCAAGAAGCAAAAGAAAGATCATTTCAAAAAAGCAATTTGTCCGAATGGAGAATCGCTTATCGTTCACACTTCTAACTTCCGGAAAGTGAAACGTATACCGGATGTTATACATGTCTTCGCGAATGTTCGCAGAGAGATTCCTGCAAAGTTGTTAATGATCGGTGACGGACCGGAACGAAACCACGCAGAAAAAATGTGTCGTGAACTGGGCATCTGTGATGATATACGTTTCCTTGGAAAGCTTGAAGCAGTAGAAGAAGTGCTTTCAGTAGCCGATCTTTTCATTATGCCGTCTGAAAAAGAAAGCTTCGGTTTGGCCGCTCTTGAAGCCATGGCATGTGAAGTTCCTGTTATTTCTACCAATACGGGCGGGCTACCTGAATTGAATGTTCAAGGCGTTACCGGATTTATGAGTGCTGTTGGAGATGTGGAAGATATGACACGAAAATCGCTATTTGTATTGGACCCTAACAACCTTCCGCGTTTTAAAGAGAGCGCTTTGAAGCGGGCACAAGAATTTGATATCACAAAAATATTGCCCTTGTACGAAAACTATTATCAAAAAATACTGGTAAAATCGGCAGCAAAAACCGCAGTGTAATCGTTAATAAATTTTGTATGAGGATATTATTTTTTATTCACACAAAGTTTGATTTACGGTATGGAGGCAGACGTACTACCTAAAAACAAGGGAACCAAACAGCTTTTTGAAAATCCTATACTCGAAAAGCTGTCACGAACACACATTTCTATTCCATTGTCTATTTTCTTTTTGTATGCATCTATACTTCTGTACTGGAGTATCACGCATACATCACTTCATCCTATGACAACAACCGGAGTCTTTTTTATAGGACTCATTGCTTTCACCTGGGTGGAGTATATGACGCACCGTCATATTTTTCACATGCGCACCTATACGCAGTTGAGGGTTAAACTTCAATATACTATGCATGGTGTGCATCATGAATTTCCAAAGGATAAAGACAGGCTCGCCATGCCGCCACTGTTAAGTATAACAATTGCTACTATACTTCTTTTGCTTTTCAGATTGGTAATGGGAGATCTTGTATTTGCGTTCTTGCCTGGATTCCTGGTTGGATACGCGGCATACTTATCAGTTCATTATATGGTGCATGCGTTTCAACCTCCCAAGAATTTTTTTAAAGTTCTCTGGGTTAACCACAGTGTACACCACTATAAAGATGGAGAGTTTATCTTCGGAGTGTCCTCTCCGCTTTGGGATTATATATATGGTACGATGCGGGAGAAAAAGACTTCCTGATCTTGAGGTACAGGTACAAAATAGGTAGCCATCCCAATTGGGATGGCTTATTTGTTTAGGTAAATGAGACTATGTGAACTAAATTCGGTTTTTCTTCACTACCTCTTTTTTCTGAGGATTTTTTGCGTAGGTAGCGCAAGTATGAAATCCGCAGGAAGAAAGAATAACGGCTAACAGGGCAATAACAATTACAGATTTTTTCATAAGGTTAGTGATTAACTGTTATTCAAAGATATAATAGTCGTTTTATCGGCACTTTCCGATTCTGACAGAATTCTTACACGTACTCAGAATCTTTTCGGAAATTAAATTTTGAAGCCGAAACAGAAAGTCGAAATTAATGGTTAGAGAGTTATACAAGTAATTTCTATGCTCGGATACAGATTTTCCAAATTCACACCCCTTCAGGACAAAGCGAAAAGCGATTTCGAAAAGTTGCTCAAAATATTCATGCAACTAATCTTAATCACGGCCGGAAACGTTTCTGAGGCATTACAGTGGCTTACAGAAGTAGACCGTCAATACGGTCTGACGAATGATAAATATGGTATCGGTGATTTTATTGACGACCTGAAACGTGACGGGTATATCACCGATGAAGGTCCCAAAGGCGAGTTTAAGCTCAAAGCCAAAAGTGAACAGAGTCTAAGACAGTCGGCTCTCGAAGAGATCTTTGGCAAACTAAAAAAGACAAAACAGGGCGAACATAATACATCGCATAGCGGCCGTGGAGATGAACAGACCACCGAGAAACGCGATTATCAGTTTGGAGATACGGTCGAACAGATTTCTGTAACGGACTCTCTTCGTAATGCACAGATCAATCATGGTCTCGATAATTTCTTCATGACAGAGGAAGACCTTGAGGTAATGGAGAGTGAGTATAAAACACAGACCTCCACTGTACTCATGATTGATATATCTCACTCCATGATACTATATGGAGAAGATCGTATTACTCCTGCCAAAAAAGTAGCGATGGCGCTCGCAGAACTTATCACGAAGAAATATCCAAAAGACACACTCGACATTTTAGTGTTTGGTGATGATGCGTGGCAAATCGAAATTAAAGATTTACCGTATCTTCAAGTAGGGCCGTATCATACCAACACTGTTGCCGGCCTTGAGTTGGCAATGGATATTTTACGCAGGCGAAAAAATGCCAACAAGCAGGTGTTCATGATTACGGATGGTAAGCCGACTTGCATCAAGCAAGGAATCAAGTATTATAAAAACGCATTTGGACTTGATCAGAAAATTTTAAGTACTACCTTAAATCTTGCCGGACAGTTACGAAAATTAAAAATCCCCGTTACTACTTTTATGATCGCTACTGATCCATACCTGAAATCATTTGTGCGCGATTTTACAAAAGCCAATAATGGCAATGCTTATTACAGCAGTCTCGAGGGGCTAGGAAATCTTGTATTTGAAGATTTCAAAAGAAACAGAACCAAGAATTTATAATCACTGCCGATCTTTTTCGGCTCATACTTTTCAGAACTAATATATAGTTATAGCTATGCACCATACATCTATTAAAACCCTCGGAGAATTAAAAACGGCAGGATATACATCGCGATCGATAAAAGAAGAGCTTCGCGAAAATCTGATACAGCGACTTAGTCGCAAGGAAACTGTATTTGAAGGTATATGGGGTTATGAAGAAACCGTGATACCAGATCTTGAAAGAGCTGTACTCGCGGGCCACGATGTAAACCTCTTGGGTTTACGCGGGCAAGCCAAAACAAGGTTGGCGCGACTAATGGTAAAGTTACTCGATGAATATATACCTTTCATTGCGGGCTCGGAGTTAAACGATGATCCATTCAATCCTATATCCAGATACGGAAAAGATAAAGTACATGAATTGGGAGATGCTACTCCTATTGCGTGGTTGCATCGCGATGAACGCTACTCTGAAAAACTGGCAACACCCGATGTATCTATAGCCGATCTTATCGGTGATGTAGATCCTATAAAAGCAGCAACGCTGAAACTGCCATATTCTGATGAGCGCGTAATTCACTTCGGATTAATTCCCCGTTCGAACAGAAGCATTTTTGTGATCAATGAATTACCCGATTTGCAAGCCAGGATACAGGTTGCACTTTTTAACATTTTACAAGAAGGGGACATTCAAATTCGTGGATTCAAAATCAGAATGCCATTAGATATACAATTTGTCTTTACTGCAAATCCGGAAGACTATACCAATCGCGGAAGTATAGTTACGCCATTGAAAGACAGGATCGACAGCCAGATCATTACGCACTATCCGAAGACATTAGATATAAGCAAACGCATTACGCAACAGGAAGCGCGTATTAAACAAGCACAGCGTGCCGCAGTATCTGTAAATGAAATTGCAAAAGACCTGGTTGAGCAGATTGCATTCGAGGCACGCAAAAGTGAATATGTAGATGCGAAGAGCGGTGTATCAGCGCGTCTTACCATTTCAGCATATGAGAATTTAGTCGCTGCTGCCGAACGTAGAAGTATCATTAATGGAGAGAAGAATACCGATATACGGATCGCTGATTTTATTGGTGTAGTGCCGGCTATAACTGGCAAAGTCGAATTGGTATATGAAGGTGAGCAGGAAGGTCCAGGCATTGTAGCACAGAACCTGATCGGCAAAGCACTGCGTACACAGTTCATACATTACTTTCCGGATCCTGATAAATTCAGAAAACAAAAGGAGAAGAGTCCGTATAAAAAAGTATCCGACTGGTTTGGAGAAGGGAATACCGTTGACCTCCTTCATACTATGCCGCAGGCAGAATTTGAAAAAGCATTAAAAGCTATACCGGGCTTGAGTGAACTTATTAACGAATTCCATAAGAATAAAGACCAGGCAACGAAACTATTCATGATGGAATTCGCGCTTCATGGCCTCGCAGAATATAGTTTGATCAGCAAACATAATTTAACAGCGGGTCTTCAATTCAAAGATCTACTTAGCAGCATGTTTACGCTGCCGCGTCCTGGAGAAGAAGAGGATGACGATGATGAGATCGCAGGCGGAAAATTTTAGATAAGCTCAAAACTGGTTTGCTAAGAATAAGCATCCTATATACCTGTCGTTATTGCATGAGGAATGACGGCAGGTATATGTATATCTGACTCAACGTAATTGGCCACACTGCAATCATAACAAACCGTTCTGTCTGCTGGCATACATTTTACCGACATAACCAATAGCTTTACATTCAAAATTTCAAACTTCAAGCATCGGGCTTTAAGTATCCTCTTCTACTATGAAACCTCAGGAATCAGTCACCTTTAATTTACAACAAGTACAGAAGCTTAAGAAGCTTGTTGCAAATGGCGAAGGACTGACGCTTGAATTCAAGCGCAAGGCTGCGTTCCCTGAAAAAATCATTCGAGAGATGATTGCCTTCGCGAATACGAAAGGTGGAATTCTATTAATCGGTATTGGCGATGATCTGAGCATTCCTGGCTTAAAACATCCGGAAGACGAATCGCATGTTATCAAGCAGGCACTAAAGATGTGCAAGCCTCCTCTCCTATACGAGGAGATATATATCCAGGTAAGCAACGGGCGAGCAGTTATTCAGTATGAGATCATGGAGAGTAACAGAAAGCCGCACTATATACTTCACGCTGATCAGTCGAAAGAGTTCTTTGTTCGTGTTGATGACAAAAGCATTAAGGCGAGTCGTGAAGTAAGAGAGATTGCTAAACGTTCTCAGTATAAAAAAGACATCAAGTTCAGCTATGGAGAATATGAACACCTTCTCATGCAATATCTCGATGTGAACAATACGATCACATTAAAAAAATTCATGGAGATCAGCGGACTGAAAAAATTTTATGCTTCTAAAAAGCTAATCTTACTGGTATTGGCAGATGTACTTCGTGTATCTCCGAATGAACGAGGTGATGTTTTCTCGTTAGCGTTTCGATCGGGCAATCGTTAATCGTTAACAGAGATTGTTAACATTGATAACATAACATTCTCAAACGGGTCGTAAAGTTATAAAAAAAGTTTTCTTCTCCACATGCTCACAAATCATAACCTTTTTTTTAGCTTTCATTTAAAACATTGAAGGTTTAATAACGATATCGCATGAAGGTTTTTGATTCTGAAAAATTCACATGTGATCTACTCAAGTCTCACCCTAAGTTCTTTGTGAAGCATGACTAAACTCAAGAAGGAGAAGAAGATCTTCGTACTCGACACATCCGTAATTATTTATGAACACAATTCCATCCTCAACTTTGATGAACATGATGTCGGTATACCGATAACGGTTTTAGAGGAACTTGATAATTTTAAAAAGGGCAACGACACTAAAAACTTTGAAGCTCGCGAATTCATTCGACTGATCGACAAGCTTGCGAAAGATCGCATGCTTCAGGAATGGAACCCTATCAACGGAAAGGGTAAGGGTAACTTTAAGGTATTGATGGACATGCATAGCGCTGTCGATGCCAACAAAGTATTCAATGAAGTGAAGGCTGATCACCGGATCTTAAACGCAGCCCTTCAATTACAAAAAGATGAAAAAGGGAAACGTGTTATCCTGGTTTCCAAAGACGTTAACCTTCGGTTAAAAGCGAAATCATTAGGCCTGCAGGCCGAAGATTATACTACGGGTAAAGTTCAGAATATATCTTCACTATATACCGGCCGTACCGTTGTGGAAGATATAGATGCTAACCTGATCAACCTGCTTTACGAAAAAGGATATTGCCAACCTCAGGAGCTTCTCGGCAAACTCAATCCGCTTAAGAATCATTACTATATATTAAAGAGCGGAAAAAAATCAGCGCTAGCATATTACAATCCCTTCAATGGAATGCTGGAGCATGTGGAGAAGCGCTCGGTATATGGTGTGAAGCCTAGAAATGCGGAACAGACCTTTGCTATACATGCGGCGTTGAAGCCGGATATTAAATTGGTTTCTATTCAAGGAGTAGCGGGTACCGGAAAAACTTTACTCGCACTGGCCGCGGCACTTGAACAAAAACGGGAATATAAACAGATATACCTCGCCCGTCCGATTGTTCCTCTCAGCAATAAAGATATAGGCTATCTGCCCGGAGATATTAAATCGAAGGTAAATCCCTATATGGAACCACTGTGGGACAACCTGAAGTTTATACAGAATCAGTATAGTGAAACAGATAAGGAATATTCCAAAATCACTGAAATGGTGGGTCAGGAAAAATTGGTGATCACACCGCTGGCCTATATCCGCGGGCGGAGTTTATCAAACATCTGTTTTATTGTAGATGAAGCACAGAACCTGACACCGCATGAGGTGAAAACAATTATTACCCGTGCTGGGGAAAATACCAAGATCATTTTTACAGGAGATATATACCAGATCGATACACCCTATCTTGATTCACAAAGTAATGGTTTATCTACGCTGATAGACCGGTTACAGGATCACGAATTGTATGCCCACATTACACTGGAGAAAGGTGAGCGATCAGAGTTGGCAAACCTGGCAAACGAGCTTTTATAAAAGGATATTCTCTGAAGATTTTCAAATTCAGAAATTTTCCATCCCATTCTAGGACTCATACAGAATAAACCCTTGAAATTTCAGCAATTTCAAGGGTTTATAGTTTTGGCCCACTATTAGCCACTGCTATGCAAACTGGAAAGCGTTTTATGATACTTCGTTTTATTTTCAGGCAGATGTCACTTCAAAAGCAAGCAAACTATTTGAAGAAGAAAGGTATTATGCTTGGAACACGCCTTAAGAACGGACGCAGAATTCACATCTATATGCTCCGTGACCTCTTCATTGAGGTACTATATAAGAATGATAATGTGAATGAAGAAGCTGAGCATTTGAATATGCTCCGCGGATTGAATAATCTGAATGACTATCTCGAGAGAGAATTTAAGGCCAGCTTCTAAAGTTTTTTAAAAACTGGCCTTTTATATTATTTCTTGCCAAGAACTTTCAACATAGTTTCGCCAATTTCTGCTGGCGATTCTACTACATGAATTCCACACTCCTGTAGTACACTCATTTTAGCAGCAGCAGTATCCTCTGCGCCACCAATGATAGCACCGGCATGTCCCATTCTTCTTCCGGCAGGAGCTGTCTGACCAGCGATGAACCCTACAACAGGTTTCTTGTTTCCGTTTTCTTTGATCCAGCGCGCAGCAACAGGCTCGTAGTTTCCACCGATCTCACCAATCATTACGATCGCATCCGTTTCAGGATCATTCATTAATAACTCTACTGCATCTTTTGTAGGCGTTCCAATAATAGGATCGCCACCTATACCTATAGCAGTTGATATACCCAGACCAGCTTTTACAATTTGGTCAGCGGCTTCATATGTAAGTGTTCCTGATTTTGATACTATACCGATTCTTCCTTTTTTGAAAACGAAACCTGGCATAATACCAACTTTTGCTTCACCCGGTGTAATAACGCCTGGGCAATTAGGGCCGATCAGCGTTGCGCCTTTATCTACGATATAGCTTTTAGCAACCATCATATCCTTTACAGGGATACCTTCTGTGATCGCGATAATTACTTTGATACCAGCATCTGCTGCTTCCATAATTGCATCTGCTGCAAAAGCAGGAGGAACAAAAATGATAGACACATCTGCACCGGTTTTATCAACAGCTTCTTTCACTGTGTTAAATACTGGTCGTCCCAAATGTTCAGTTCCGCCTTTTGCCGGAGTAACTCCTCCTACCACATTGGTTCCGTACTCAATCATTTGCCCGGCATGGAAAGTACCTTCCGAGCCAGTGAAACCTTGAACAATTATCCTTGAATTTTTATTAACCAGTACACTCATGAACGTTGATTTTTAAGCAGCACAAAAATAGGATAATAAAGCTATCAACCAAACCAACATGAAATACAAAAGGCTGTCTCGCGACAGCCTTTTGTATTGGTTATTTAGAATTTAACGGCTTGTCTTTTAGCTTATTACGTATTAAAAAGTCGTTATATAAATCTCTGTACATCTGTACATCCGGAGCAAGTTTTATGGCTTCCTGGAGTGCTGTTGCTGCATCGATCAGCAAAGAATTCTGCTCGAAGAAACCTGCCAGGATAAGTTTGTTAATCGCTGTGTTATCTTCCGTTTGAGCCGAGATCTCGCTTAACGCATTTTTGATTCTGGCTTTATCGGCTTTCGATAACCGCTTCAATGTATACTTTTCGGATACTTTGTTCTTGTCCGTTTTAGATTCAACAGTGACCAGAATGTTATCTTCATTTGTAAAGCTTGGATCAGAAAGATCTATGCGAAGACTGCTCTCGTTCGCGTCAAGCTTCGCGAGCTCTTCATCAAACAGACTTTTGAACTTCACCGTATAGGGCCCGGGAATCTTTTCAGCATCCCAGTTGATGATTATTACATCATTATAGATCGCAGGATTTTGGGTAGCTGATGGTAAGTATAGCGGAATGATCGAACCGCGATGAACCGCTCCCGTTGCCTGGAGACCATTTGCCTTTTGTGTATTCGAACTCAATATAAAATCTGCATACTTGTTCAATACATTGGCTCCTCCACTCACCTTCGCAGCAAGGTCAGCAACTTTATACTTGCCTGCTTGCTTTACTTCCAGGGGTTTACCGCTGACGTGAACCAACCCTATATATGAGTTTTCAGCGACCTTCAGTTCGTCTGCCGAGTTAAGACTTGAGCCGACTTTTATAGTCTGCCAATCTTTGCCTGCCTTTACTTCGTTTTTTCCTTTGTTTACCAGAACCTTAAACGTATAGTTCTGTGCCATTGCCTGTGCAAATCCAATTAGAATAAATACTACTAGCGCCAACTTCGTTTTCATGACAAATTATGATTAAGGGTTTTTATCGATTCAAAATTAGAACATCTTCCTGATATTTCTTTCCTGAAACGAAGAAGCCGCTTCCACAGCGGCTTCTTCTTATATTTTTTTTCAAAAAATTTAACGTTTCATACCGTTTCTGATTAAAAAATCATCGTACGATTCTTTATAAAAAGCTACATCAGGGGCTAGGCGAATGGCATCTTCGTATGCTGCAACAGCATCGATATATAGATGATGCTCTTCATAAAAGCCTGCCAGCAAGAGTTTATTCAGTGCCGTTTGTTCAGATACATTATTCTGGATTTCACCAAGTGAGATTTTAATTTTATCCTTTTGAGGTTGCGTCAATTTCTTGATCAGTTTTTCTGCAGACTTTTTATTAGGATCTGCTTTGGCAGCAACCTGCACAAGCACCGCATTTTCAGTCGCATATTTTGCATCGCTAAGATCTACGCGAATCGATGATTCAGGAGTTTCTATTTTAGCCAGTTCTTCTCCAAACATGTTATTGATCACAACAATATAGGGCCCTTCAACTTTGCTTGCTTCCCAGGAAATAGCAACCGATGAATTATATATATCTGCATGTTGATTTTCCGGTAATAAAATTTGAATAGCAGTTGCTTCACCGCGGTGTACTGCTCCGGTTGCACTCAATCTGTTTTTCTTAGCTTCTGTTGAATTACTACTGAGTATGAAGTCGGTATATTTATTCAGGACACTGGAACCTCCACTTATTTTCGATGAAAGATCCGCTACCTTATAACTACCAGCTTGTTTCAATTCGATAGGCTTACCTGTTACGTGCATGAGCCCTATATAGGAATTGTCGGATAATTTCAGTTCATCTCCAGACTTTAGAGATGCACCCGTTTTTATAGGTTGCCAGGCATCGCCTGTTTTTAATTCATTGGTTCCTTTTATCACCAGTACTTTAAAAGCATAATCCTGGGCAATGGTAGAGAAGGCTAAAAGGAGAGCGAATAATAAGATGGGTAGGGATTTAGTTTTCATATTTTTGCATTCACGTAAATCAATTTGACTGTTAATACTCCCGGCTGGTTTTAGGTAATCTTTTTTCTATGTTTAGCCAAAGCCGTGCCATCCCAGGCCTTAAAACGTTGAAGTAAAATTCAAAAGAAGGCCCCACAGCCGCGATAGTCGCCAGTGTTAACGTAAGATCGAGTTTGAAGTTCGACTCCGCGAACAACCAAATTGTAAAACCCATCAGCAGCCCGATCTGCAATACCTGGATAAGCAATGACACGCTATCAAACCACAATGGATACCGCTGGTTAAGAACATAAAACAGTGCCACGTTCAGAAAACATAAAATGAAAGCGGTTAAATATGTGGCCCAGTCAGGCAACTCGTTAATATAGTCTTCATTTAAAATGGTAGCGAGAATATTTGCATGTACTACCAATCCAAACATATCCGGATTAGCACGGCCGGCAACTTTATTATTCAAGGGGGTAAAGAACTTATCGCTCCATGAAGGATCACCAAAATAATTCCCTAAAAAACCGAAGATTACAATTTTATCTTTGATCATCTCCGGGAGAAATTCTCCTGTAAAAGGCTGATGTACATCCAGTGCATAAAACATTACCGGATACTTCGTTGTGCCTAAATCTTTTTTCCGAAGCGATTGTATTCGTACGTCCTGAATATCAATATTGCCTCTATAGTTAACGATCTCTTCATACTTATCGCGCATTAATAATTTCACGGCTTTTGAAGAATCATACTTCATTGCCATGCGTACAGCAAAAGCATATTCATTTTTTCCATTTACCTCAACCTTCGGAAAGAATGAACGGCATATCTTCACGTCTTCCTGGTACCGCGCTCCCGTAGGCAAACTTGCATAGCCATGCGCAGCAAAATCCTGAAAAGCCGGATCCGATATTTCTATAGAATCATATACATCAAGGTCCTGCGTTTGAGCCAATGAGTGTGACTGAAGCAACTTTGAAACAAGTACAACATTTCCGGCTTGTTGTATTGCGTTGCTTAGCATGAGGTTGCCCAACGTATCCAATAGCTGCGGACAGTTTACAGTATCGCGAAGCCCCCCCTCACAATCAAAAAAACTATCGACTCCTATTACTCTGGGTTTATGCTGCGCTATAATTGAGATTTGCTGTGCGATCTGCCCGCGCGATAGCCCCCCTATATTTACCAATACAATTCGTTCGTCCACAAGAGGATCAGGGCGAAGGTTTGAGAATGCATAATCGGTAAGTTCAAAATCAGAGAGCGCTTGAGCAATCGGGTCAAAAGCATTGAAGAGTTCAAGTTTGGTTATTTTCGAAATACCCCACATGACTCCAAATACAAAAAAGGTAGCAAGCAAACTGTTAATCAGGAATTTCCACATACAGGTAGCCGTAGTATCTAGTAAATTTAGAAATTTAAATGGTCAATTCTATACTACGTTGAAAGGCTCTCTTAAATCAAAACTTACCATCGATCAGTTGGCGGCAGGCATTCTGCAGGGCGATCGCGTAATCCTCGGTCAGGCTATAACGCTTATCGAAAGCACACGTGCTGCAGACCAGATAACAGGCGCAGCATTATTGGAGAGAATTATTTCGAAAACAGGCCATGCAATTCGCATTGGAATTACAGGTGTGCCCGGTGTAGGGAAAAGTACTTTTATTGAAGCCTTCGGCAAGCATATAATCAGTCAGGAAAAAAAACTTGCTGTGCTTACAATTGATCCGAGCAGCCAACTCACCAAAGGAAGTATACTTGGAGACAAAACGCGAATGGAAGAACTCTCCAAAAATCCAAATGCATTTATTCGTCCTACTGCTTCCGGAAATACATTGGGAGGCGTAGCGCATAAAACGCGAGAGGTGATGTTGCTATGCGAAGCCGCTGGGTATGATGTGATCATCGTTGAAACTGTGGGAGTTGGACAGTCTGAAGTATCCGTTAAAAATATGGTTGACTTTTTTTTACTGCTGATGCTGGCAGGGGCCGGTGATGAACTTCAGGGTATAAAAAAAGGAATCATGGAAATGGCCGATGGTCTGGTAATCACGAAAGCGGATGGCGACAATACAAAAAAAGCAACAGAAGCTATGGCCGAATACCAGCATGCCTTTCACCTCTTTGCTGCAGCTGAATCAGGTTGGACTCCCCGCGTGTTAACGTCCTCCGCTGTTACGGGTGAGGGTATAGAAGAAACCTGGAAAATGATTTTAATATATAGAGATCAGACCATGGCGTCCGGTTTTTTTGATGCTAATCGCAGCCAGCAAAATATAGCGTGGTTTCAGGAATACTTTGACCAGCTCTTAAAAGATGATCTTCAAAAATTTGATTCGCTGCAGAGTATAAATAAAGAATTAATAAAGTCAGTAGGCAATCGCACACTTTCATCGAGGCAGGCTGCGCTTCAATATTTAGCAGCTTATCATGAAGCGATCAGAAATAAATGACTTACTCCTTCTCTGCTTTATCACCCTTTCCTTTTTTAAATCCATAGGGGCAATGCCGGCAACCACTTTTGCAGCAATAGCCACGCTTGAGATGAAAAGCTTCGGTAAAGACAATCAATCCATTTTCCATATAGTGATATATAGAGTCTTTAAAATCATCTTCCCGTTCACTCTTATCTGTGTTGGCCATAATATTCCCGACAAAGAAAACTTAAAATTTATTCTTCTGAAACTTTCGCAGTAGCATACGGAATGAAGTCGTTACCTTGCTTCGTGATTCGAACATCCATCTCATGAAAAAAATTTCATATATAGCCTTTGTACTCCTTACAGGCTGGGCTTGTACACAGAAGAAAGCGGCCGAAAAACAAACTACACGTGAGCAAGATTCATTGCACCTCGAATACGCTGAAGGATTCAAAGTACATTACGATGGTAACTTAAAAATCATAGAAGTGCTTCATCCTTTTCAAGGGGCTACTACAGGGTATACATATTTACTAGTTCCGAAAGGGGAAGATATACCCGCGTATGCGCAAGGCATGAAAGTTATACGAACCCCCATCGCTTCGATCGCCTGCACGTCAACAACCCATATACCATTACTGGATTACATTGGGGAAACGGATAAGCTTACCGGTTTTTCTACTACAGATTTTATAAGCTCTGAAAAAATGAGGGCACGTGTTGATTCCGGAAAAGTAACAGAGCTTGGTATCGACAAAGGTATAAACCTGGAACGTTTAGCCATGCTAAAACCGGATATGCTTATGGGCTATACCATGAGCAGTGATTATGGACAGTTTAAAAAGATAGAAGAACTTGGAGTTCCGGTTGTAATCAATTCTGAATACCTCGAAAAGCATCCGCTGGGTCGCGCGGAGTGGATCAAATTCGTGGCTGTCTTTTTCAACAAAGAGAAAGAAGCAGATTCCATTTTTCAGTTCGTTAAGAAAAGTTACCTAGAGGCAAAGGCTATCGCAGATAAAGCACAGAGCCAGCCTTCCGTTCTTTGTGGTGTAGTATATGGCGATGCCTGGTTTTTACCCGGGGGACAAAATTATGCTTCGAAGATTTTAAATGACGCGCACTGCAAATACCTGTGGAGCGAAGATGCTTCCAACGGATACCTGGAGTTAAGTTTCGAAGCTGTGTATGAAAAAGCAAATCAGGCCGACCTGTGGATTGGCACCGGATCCTATACCAACCTCGCTGAAATAAAAACTGCAGATGAACGCTATAGCCGCTTCAAGCCTTTTCAACAAAAGCAAGTATACACCTACGATGCACGCAAGGGAGCTAAAGGTGGAAGTGAATTTATGGAACTGGGATATTTACGCCCCGATATTATTTTACGCGACCTATTGAAAATAGCACACCCCGAATTGTTGCCTGATCACACTTTATATTTTCATAAGAGGCTCGAATAATAGGAGAAAAAAATCGCCTGTTTCCGTTTATGCTTTCTAACTTTGTATGTGATGAAGGCAGCGAGTTGTACTCTTTGGTTTTTGCTGATCGCATTTTTTTCAGCAGCCAATAATTTCAGTGTTTTTACAGAAAATGGTAAGGCAGGCTTAAAAGATAGTCAAGGGAAGGTTGTTATTCCTGCCCAATACGATGCGTTGGGATGGAGCCATGGCAATTTTTCTGTAGTAGAAAATGCAACGGGTTATAAACTTAACGGACGCTGGGGCCTGATCAGCACGAATAATCGCCGAATCACTAAAAATGATTATGATGAACTTATACCGGGCAACGGGTCACTGTTCATCGCGAAGAAAAATTCCTCATATTCACTTCGCGTCCTTACGGGATGTGTAAGTCTTTCCGGCAGAGAAGTAATTCCATTTGAATATGACGGCATCAGGGTATATCCTCTCCGTGCCGTAGTGTTCACCAAGATCGGCAATCAGTATAAATATGGATTGATCGACTTTGATAATCGCACGATTATTCCACAACAATATCAAAATATATACCCTATCGGAAACCTGCGTTTTGCTGTTGAGAACTTTGAAAACAAACTCGCACTCTTTACGGATGGAGGCAAACAGGTTTTAGGATTCACGATTGATAAAATTTCTCCCTTCACAAAAAATCATGCTGTAATCTATCAGGGAACACAACAAGGAGTGATTGATCTGGATGGCAATCTCAGCGTTCCGCTTAAATATCAATCTATAGCTATACTTGACGATGGCAAGGTAAAGGTTCGCGAACCACATGTATGGGAATTTTTGGATGGGAAGAACAAGCTACTCCAAAAACACCTCGCAGATTCTATAGCACCTGTCGATAAAGACCTTTTAAAAATTACCAAGGGAGAATTGGTAGAGCTAACCGATCAACAACTAAAACCTATTGCCTCCACCGCTTTTTCAAGCATTGGAAATTTTATACGCGACAAAGCTATTGTTACACTCAATAGAAAATCGGGTGTAATTAACAGGCAAGGTAAACTTCTTGTGCAACCGGCTTATGATACAGTGTTGCTCGATGGTAAATTCATTTTAGCAAACCAACGTCAAGGGTTTAAAAACAACTGGGCATTACTGGACAGCATGGGCACACGCCTCACTACTAAAGTATATGAAGACCTGAAGCCACTTCATGAACAGTATTTCGCTGTTCGCAGTAAAGGATCTGCTGGTGCTATAGATGCTAAAGGCAAGGAAATAATTTCATGTGTATACGACTCTTTGCTCCAGATAAAATATGATCTTGCTGTTGTTAAGTTTCATGGACAACAGGGTATTATTAACATGAAGGAAGAATGGATTGTATCTCCACGTTCCAGTAGACTTACCGTTATAACTCCTGACAAATTCGTTGAAGCATCTCCACAACGAAAATCACTTCGATCAATAACCGGGAATACCATTTACTTTACAGAAAATCGAATCGAAGTATTTCCAGACTATATACTTGAATATCTCCCCTCCGGCACTATTTGGAAAATTGGTCTGGATGGAAGAATTGTAGATCGCCAGATATACCCTGATGATATTGAAAAGATCTACGAAGAGAGTGAAGGATTTCGTGCGATCCGCAAAAATGGCAAGTATGGTTTTATCGATTCACAAGGAAGGCTTCGGATCGCAAACCGGTATGAAGGTGTTGCTAAATATAGCGAGGGATTGGCGCCTGCCATGATTCGCGGACGGTGGGGCTATATTAATCGCCAGGATCAAATCGCTATTCAGCCGGTATATGATGAAGTGACTTCTTTTAAGGATGGCATCGCGCTCGTACGTCAGCAACAAGCGTGGGGCATAATTGATAAGACTGGCAAAGTTTTACTCCCCATACGATATCAGCATGTTGAACTACTGCCCACTAAAAACTTTCTTATCCAGGCGAATGGTTTACAGGGCTTGGCTGAAAGCACGGGAAGAATACTTATTCAACCTAAATATAGGACACTGCAAGATGCAGGAAAGGGATTCGCCATTGTAGAACGTGATGGTAAATATGGTGTAATCACCGTGCAGGGTATCAGCACGATTCCATTGATGTATGACTATATCCAATACGACTCGTTCAATGACTTTTTCATTGCTCAGAAAAAATCACTTTGGACAGACTTCAAAAATTAAAATTCAATCCATAAAAAATGCCTGGCTATAAAATATAGCCAGGCATTTTTTACATGAAGTATATATAAGATTACTCTTTCTTCGGACCACCTGTACCAGCACCTGAAGGCTGAGTGCCTTTACCTGAACCAGAAATAGCCTGGCGCATTTCAGTATCAGATTGTACGTTTTGCATTTTGTAATAATCCATAACACCAAGATTACCTCTCACAAAAGCTTCTGCTATTGCTTTTGGAATTTCAGCTTCTGCCTCGATTACTTTCGCACGTGCTTCCTGTCCTTTCGCTTTCATTTCCTGTTCAAGGGCTACGGCCATAGCTCTGCGTTCTTCAGCTTTTGCTTCAGCAACTTTTAAATCGGCTGTTGCCTGATCGATCTGAAGTTTAGCGCCAATGTTAGCTCCTACATCTACATCCGCTATATCGATAGAGAGAATTTCAAATGCTGTACCTGCATCCAATCCACGCGACAATACGAGTTTTGAAATTTTATCAGGACTCTCCAATACTTCCTTGTGAGATTTTGCAGAACCTATAGATGAAACTATACCTTCGCCTACACGTGCAAGAATTGTATCTTCACCAGCACCACCTACCAATTGCGCTATACTTGCACGAACTGTTACCCGCGCTACTGCGATCAATTGTATACCATCGGATGCCACTGCCGCTACCTTTGGTGTTGTAATTACTTTTGGATTTACAGAGATCTGCACAGCCTGAAAAACATCGCGACCAGCAAGATCAATTGCCGTAGCTTGTTTAAAGCTCAGGCTGATATTTGCTTTGTCTGCAGAGATTAACGCACGAATTACATTGGGTACATTTCCACCTGCCAGAAAGTGTGTTTCAAGTTCAGAGGTTGTGAGTTGAAGTCCGGCTTTTGTTGATGTAATCATGGACTCAACAATGATTCTTGGTGGCACTTTCCGGATGCGCATAAAGACGAGCTCAAGCAACCCGACTTTAACATTCGAAAATATTGCTGTGATCCAAAGATTTACCGGCACAAAATACAGAAACAAAAAGAACAGGATAATCCCGCCAAAAACTAAAATGAGTAAAGCAGCTGCTTCCATAGGGTATATATTAATTAATAGGTTCTACAACAATTTGGTTGGAATATATCTGCGTGATCTTTACGCGTTGACCTTGTTCAACATAATTTCCCAACGTTTTTACTTCGAAAGTTTCAGTACCAAATTCGGCTTTTCCAATCGGACGAAGGGTTGAAATGGTGATACCTTCATCGCCAATGTGAAGGCCATTCAATATTCCTTCGTTTACTTTGCTATCACTCGATGACTTCAGGGAAAATCTTGTCCACGCTCCTGTTCGGAAGCTATAGAATAGCGCAATCAATGTAGTGACCAATGTACTTATCAGCACATAGAAACCAACATCACTTCCAAAATGGTTATAGCTAATGATAACTCCGGTTCCGGTGAAAATTAATCCGAGGAGTCCCACCACGGTTGTTCCGGGAATGAATACGAGCTCAACAATAATAAGACCGAGCCCTATCAGCAGGAGCGCCAGTATAATAATCCACATTAACATAAAGCGGGAGAGTCTGAGTATAATCTCAGATGCTAATGTGCGGATTATTTAGCAAACAATTGCACATCAACACCTGAGTATTTAGTCTTTCAATCAATAAGCGCGCGCAAACAACACACGTCTGGTAGAAGGTTTTCCGGAATACATACATACGCCAGCCTCTTCTTTGGCATCCAACGGAATGCAGCGAATGGTTGCTTTTGTTTCTTCTTTTATAGCTGCTTCCGTCTCCTTCGTGCCATCCCAATGAGCGGATATAAACCCACCTTTTTCGTCCAGCACTTTTTTGAAATCAGCATATGTATCAACCTGCGTTGTTACTTCACCTTTAAATTTGAGGGCACGTTGGTATATGTTGCTTTGAATATCATCCAGCAGTTTCGGAATCTGTGCAGCTACTTCGTCAAGCTTCATTACTTGCTTTTCTTTTGTATCTCTGCGAGCAACCTCCACTGTACCATTTTCCATATCGCGTGGCCCGATAGCCAGACGAACCGGTACGCCTTTCAATTCCCATTCGGCAAACTTGAAACCAGGCTTATGTGTATCCCGATTATCAAACTTCACAGTATACCCTTGCTTACGAAGCTCTGAAGAAATCTCCTGAACCTTGTCAGAAATTTTATTCAGTTCATCTTCGGTTTTGAAGATCGGAACAATCACGACATGTATAGGCGCCAGTTTAGGAGGCAACACGAGGCCATCATCATCGGAGTGCGCCATAATCAGTGCACCCATCAGACGTGTACTTACACCCCATGAAGTTCCCCACACATAATCCAGTTTGCCGTCACGATTTGTAAACTGCACGTTGAATGCCTTCGCGAAGTTCTGTCCGAGAAAATGTGATGTGCCCGCTTGCAATGCTTTGCCATCCTGCATCATCGCTTCGATGCAATATGTATCTATAGCTCCCGGAAATTTTTCACCTTCTGATTTTCTTCCTTTCACTACAGGCAGTGCCATAAAGTTTTCAGCGAACTCTGCGTAAACATCCAGCATCTGCGTTGTTTCTTTTACAGCTTCGTTTGCTGTAGCGTGTGCCGTATGGCCTTCTTGCCACAGAAATTCTGTAGTACGAAGGAAAAGGCGTGTACGCATTTCCCAGCGAACAACGTTGGCCCACTGATTGACAAGTATAGGAAGATCACGGTAGGATTGAATCCATTTTTTATAAGTACTCCAGATGATCGCTTCACTCGTAGGACGAACTACCAATTCTTCATCGAGCTGAGCATCCGGATCGACAATCAATTTTCCTTTATTCTGTGGGTCAGCTTTCAGGCGATAATGTGTTACGATGGCACATTCTTTCGCAAAGCCTTCAGCATTTTGTTCCTCTGCCTCGAATAAATGTTTTGGGACGAACAGCGGAAAGTAAGCGTTAGAATGGCCGGTATCCTTGAACATTTTATCAAGCGCCTGCTGCATCTTTTCCCAGATGGAATAGCCATACGGTTTGATCACCATGCATCCCTTAACATCTGAGTGTTCAGCCAGATCTGCCTTCTTCACGAGTTCGTTGTACCACGCGGAGTAATCTTCATTTCGGCTTGTGAGTTCTTTCGCCATGCTGGTATAATTATTGTTTATTTTTGTATCGAACGGCAAATATAATTTTACCGGATTAAATACTGGCTAATTTTTGTAGCTTTATCAACACAAATCCGAACTGTTTTCCGTTTAATGATTGTTAGGATTGTAGACACAAACTCAAAAGGCGCTATGAAAACCAAGATATTATTAAGCTTAGGATTAGTAGTTTTCGCCTCCGCAGCTTTTGCGCAGGTCGAAAATGACGATATGTACTTTAACAGCAAGGATCGCGCGAAGCTGAAAGAACAAAAAGCAGCAGAGCAACAAGCCTATGCGGCTACTGTGAAGAAAACTAAAAAAATGGAAGAAGTGTCGGATGCGAATGACAGTTATGTCAATCCTACTGACAGCTATTCTGCACGCAACGTGAATCCGGAATTCGCGGCACGTTCCAATGCAGAAGTAGCACAAGAAGATAACCAGGATTATTATCTGAATGATTATCAATACCAGACTACCAGCAACTTAAACAACTGGAATAATAATTTTAATTCCTGGTATTCTAACCCATGGTATAACTCAGCATATTTTGGTCCTTCCATCAATAACTGGAATAGCCCATATTACGGATATAACAACGCTGCTTACAGCCCATGGTATGATCCATACTGGAATAACAGTGGTTGGTCTACATCCTTCAGCTACTACTGGGGAAGTTCATGGAATTACGGATGGGGAGGAAACTATAATTACTGGAACAGACCTTATTGTGGTGGTTCATGGGCTTCTGCCTGGGGACCTTCTTATTACGGTTCGGGTTATTATGGAGGATATCCTTCGACAGTCGTGATTGTTAACAACGGAGAGGGTAGTGGCCGCAACGTATCCTATGGCAAACGTGGAGGTGCAGGACGTAGCAATACAATGGTATCCAGCGAACGCTACAATACATCACGTACACGCTCGACAGAAGCAGGACGTAGCACTGCTAATACTACAACGAGTACAAGCGGAAGAACTCCATCGTTATCAACAAACAACAGCAACTCTTCAAACAACAACGAGTACTATAACAGATCATGGAGAAGCAGAAGCTCTTCATCAGGCTCTGGTACAACGCAGAACAGTTCTAACAATACTACGAACTGGAGTACTCCGTCAAGAAGTGGCAATTCATTTGATAACAATCGCTCGAACAACACCTATACTCCTCCATCCAGAAGCAGTTCTTCTTTCGATGGTGGTGGTAGAAGCAGTGGCTCTTCATCTGGTGGTTCATCCTCTGGTGGATCACGCGGCAGAACCAGAAACTGATTTGTAAAAACTGAATCCTTTTTTGTAATGAAAAAAAATATTGGGATAATCCTGAGTGTTATTCTTTTGTCTATAAATTTTGCCTGGGCGCAGAGCTATTCTGAGTCTGCGCTGCTTTTCAGCAGAACACAACCAGCCGGAAGTGCACGTATACTCGGCCTTGGCGGAACACAAACTGCGTTGGGTGGTGACTATAGTTCTGCCTTGTCAAATCCTGCGGGATTGGGAATGTATAACCGTTCCGAATTCACGTTTACACCTGCGCTTACGTTTTATGATACAAAATCTCAATTCAATAATACACCAACGAACGAAAGCACTTCGAAATTTAACATCCCGGGAATAAGCTATGTGATGCACATGGGCCGTGATGATGATAGCCGGGATTACCGGGGCGGATCGTTGGGGATAAGCTTTTCGCGCGTGAATGATTTTAATCGATCAACTATATACCGCGGTCGAAATGAACAAAATTCTATCATCGATTATTTTATCGAACAAGCGAATGGCGACACACCCGATCAGTTCAACGAGGGTGACTATCAATATAATACACCAACCGGATTAGCATACTATAATTACCTTATCGGACCAACTTCCATTCTCGACTCTAACAATCCTGATGATCGATACTTTACCGATGCACCCATCGCATCGGATCAACAGGAAGAAATTTTAACAAAGGGAACTTCCTATCAATGGAATTTTTCGTATGGAGCAAACTTTAAAGACAAGATCTTTTTTGGCGGAGGCTTAGGTATATCAACGCTTCGCTATAAATCACAAAAGACTTTTAGCGAGTCATACGTTGACTCCGATACTATTCAAAGTATGCAGCTTTCCGAAAATCTGAACATCCGCGGATCTGGTGTTAACGTTACTATAGGTGCTATTGCACGGCCTTTCGATTTTTTACAAGTCGGATTGTCATTCACCTCTCCAACATACTATCAGATCACTGAAAATTATGATGCTTCCATGAATACGAGCTGGAATGATTATGATTATTGGGATGGGCAAAAGTACACTAACCTCAACAATGAAAGTGCTTCTACTGATATCGTAACTTCTGAGTACAACCTTACCACACCTTTAAAGCTAAGTGCAGGGGTTGCGTTTATATCGAAGTATGGATTCATTACTGCTGATATCGAGCGGACGAATCCTGCCAAAGCACGCTATAGTTCAGATATATCCGGGATTTCATTCACAAATGAGAACGATGAGATCAAGGCCGCCTATAGCACAGTATATAATTATCGCTTCGGTGCTGAATTCAGATATAATATATTCCGTTTGCGTGGAGGGTATAACGTTCAAGGCAGCACGTTTAAAAACGACAACCTTGACAATAAAATAACAACTGTAAGTGGCGGCGTGGGTGTAAGACTGAAAAAATTCTCTGCAGACTTTGCGCTCATCAGTCGCTCTGCAGATAATTTCTATAGTCCCTATACATTAAATGACTCTACTGAACCGATCGTAAAGATTGAAAACAAGACGCTTACGTCTATGATCACATTCGGTTTTACTTTCTAAGCTGAATAACTTCCAACAGACTTTTTAGTGTTGGATGATGAAGTATAACATGCGCCTGCTGATAGATCGGCAGGCGTTTTTCATATAGGCCTGCAAGGCGCTCTTCTTTTTCTTTTAAATCATTGGCATGTAACAACGGGCGATCTTTATTTGCTCCTACCCGTTTTAAAAGTTCTGCAACGGACACATCTATAAATATACTCAACCCCGATTGACGGATTATCTCTATACCATTATAAAAACATGGCGATCCTCCACCCGTTGCCATTACAAAACTTTTTTCAGATCCGGCCCACTCACGCAACACCTGCGCTTCCGTTTGCCTGAAATGATCTTCACCCAAAGAAGCAAAAATTTCCTTTACAGTCTTACCTTCACGATCTTCAATCTCCTTGTCCTGATCGACGAAAGGAATACCTAATTCACTTGCCAGAGGTTTACCCAGCGTTGATTTACCAGAACCCGGCATTCCTATAAGATATATCTTCATTCTATTATGGGCACTGGAAAGTATATGTATAAAACGCCTATATATACTCCAGTTCTTGTTCTTTGGGGATTACTTCAATAAATCTAACACCTCCGAAGCGGTTGGTGTATCGTTGTGGTGCCACATGCCTTTTACTGTTCCGTCTTGCCACAACGTAATGCCTGGATTAGAGCGCACGATGGTTTTAAGCACGGTAGCATCAACAAAATAATACGGCACCGCCAATTGATATTCGTGACGGAAACTTTCGAATTGCTCCGAACTTGAAGCGGTCAACACCATCATTTCAACTTTGCCATCAAGGTCTTTTACAAGCTGGCGAATCTTATCCATATTTTCTCCCGATGCTTTGGTGGCATCATAGATTACAAAGAATAGTTTCTTTCCTTCGAAAGTACTTTGCGTTACATCTTCACCTTCCAGACTTGAAACAGAATAGTCGGTGATCTTCGCTTTTGTTTTATCTTCATTGGTCTGGCGAACACTTATATACTTATAGACCAGCGTATCGGTAAGGTACTTTTCTGAATGAACTTCTTCTCCATTACCCTTCCGTTGAAATACATATTCAAATACAGGCTGCTCTTGCGGCTGCATCTGCTGTGGAATGTTATTTCCAATTCTATAAGGTCTGAAATCAATAAAAGGTAAATGTTTAATCGCGTAAATTCCTAATACTATACATATAATGGTTGAGGCCAATATAACGGCGTGTCCTTCCTTCGTATGAAGCACAGGTTTATACTTATCGCGAAACCAAAATATATGCAAGATGAATACGATAAGAATAACATCTTTGGTAAACGATTGCCAAGGAGTAAGTTTAATAGCATCACCAAAGCAACCGCAGTCTGTTACTTTATTAAAGTATGCCGAGTAGAATGTCAGGAACGTAAAGAAGATGATGAGCGCCAACAAAATGACAGAGGTTATTCTCACCCTATAGTTGATCAGTAAAGCTATGCCCAGCACTACTTCAAGCACGATCATAATAAAGCCGATCTCCATGGCGTATGACTTGAAGAACAGGAAGAAAGAACCAAAGTCTTCGGCGAATACTTCGAAGTACTCCTCCATCTTTATTTCAGTACCAATCGGATCGTTCAGCTTGATCAATCCTGAAAAAATAAATAATGCCCCTACAAAAAATCGCGAAAACTGATCTATATACTTTCTCATGATATATTCTTTAAGCCTCTCTTCTGTCACTCTTTACAAAGTAGTTTTACGATATATATTTTACGCTGATAATTTAATCAGTGCGAACACCGAGTAATTAATCATATCCTGGTAATTCGCTTTTACACCTTCACTCACCAACGTCTTTCCCTGGTTGTCTTCAATTTGCTTTACACGCAACAGCTTCATTAAAATTATATCGGTGATAGACGTTACACGCATCTCGCGCCACGCTTCCCCATAGTCATGATTTTTATTCTGAAGCAGATCAAACGTTTCAGTCGCAGCTTCATCGTAGAGCGGCTCAAGGTCTTCAAATTTCACATCCAGCGCAGAAGATTTTTCAAGTTTGATTTGTATCAATGCAATGATGCAATAGTTGATGATGCCTACAAATTCATCGCGGATAGGATCATCTACTTTTTGCACGCCTTTTTCCTGTATGCTGCGGATGCGTTGTGCTTTAATATAGATCTGGTCGGTAATCGATGACAGCCTCAGAATTCTCCAGGCAGTACCGTAGTCGCGCGTCTTCTTTTCAAACAGCGATTTGCAACTTGCAATTACCGCTTTGTATTCCTGGGATGTTTTTTCAATCAAGGGTATAATAATTTAGCTCGCAAACTTCTTAATTTGAACGACAATTCCATCATGACGAGCATGAAATCAACTTTCGAAAATAATTTATTTTCCACAAACAAAACACTGAACCTCCACGGACGGCTTGTAGACCTGCGCACACCTAAGGTTATGGGGATTCTGAATGTTACTCCAGATAGCTTTTATGATGGAAACCAGCATTCTACTGAAGCCGCTATCTTAGCACACGCTGAAAAAATGGTGAGGGAAGGCGCTACGTTTATTGATGTTGGCGGCTACTCCACACGACCCGGGGCTGAAGAAATTCCAGTCGCAGAAGAATTGAAAAGAGTGCTGAGCGTAATCAAAGGCATCCGTAGAAATTTCCCGGAAACGTTTATCTCGATCGATACATTTCGTAGCGAAGTGGCGCGCGCTGCCATTGAAGAAGGCGCACATCTCATCAACGATGTATCCGGAGGATCCTTGGATGAAAAAATGTTTGAAACCGTTGCCAGCTTGCGTGTGCCCTATATATTAATGCATATGCGTGGCACCCCGGCAACCATGACGCAACAAACTAACTATGAAAATCTTTTAAAAGACATCATCGATTTCTTCCATCAAAAAATTAACATGCTTCATCAGTTAGGTGTTAAAGATATAGTGGTGGATCCCGGGTTTGGTTTTGCAAAAACGGTCGATCAGAATTTTGAAATACTGAACCACCTTGAGCATTTCAAAATACTCGGCAAGCCTATCCTGGCAGGTCTCTCACGCAAGTCGATGATCTGGCGATCGCTTTCCGTTACGCCCGATGAAGCACTCAATGGAACGACATCGCTCAATACCATTGCATTATTAAAAGGAGCCGGCATACTACGCGTGCATGATGTGAAAGAAGCGATGGAAGCTGTAACCCTGACGAATAAGGTACTGGATCATAAATCCGTTTCCTCTCCGCTAACAACATATCACTAAAACCACCAGCATATAGTCCGGGCCAATTAGTTTTACTTACTTTTGTTACGGAATGATCTTTCTGTTTAAAATAGGATTTCTGGAAGTCAGCTGGGTTGATTTGATCGATATAGCACTCGTGAGTGTTCTGTTGTATCAAATCTATAAACTCATTCGAGGTAGTATCGCAGTAAATATATTCCTGGGAATACTCGCCCTATACCTGGTATACCTGATCGTGCGCGCAGCACAAATGGAATTACTCTCGACTATCCTCGGACAATTCATGGGTGTTGGCGTACTCGCAATGATCATTCTTTTTCAACCGGAGATCCGGAAATTTTTATTAGTCATAGGACGGAGTACAGAATTCCGGGAGAATATATTCAAGACGGTAGCAAACTGGCGTCATCAATATCATGATGATTTTGATATTCTACAGGTAGTAGAGGCTGTTAAAACTTTAAAGGCCACGAAGACTGGTGCACTGATTGTTTTCTCGCGCGATACAGAATTGAAATTCTACGCTCAAACCGGTGATGCACTGGATTCTGAAGTGAATAAACGTTTGCTCATTTCTATCTTCAATAAAAATTCTCCATTGCACGATGGTGCCGTTATTATTCACAAAGGACGCATACGTGCTGCACGTTGTGTGTTGCCGGTAAGCGAAAATGATCACCTCCCTCCTAACTTCGGGTTGCGTCATCGCGCAGCGGTGGGAATGTCGGAAAGTACAGATACGCTGGTGCTCGCTATTTCAGAAGAGACCGGCAGATTGATACTCGCGCGCAACGGAAAATATTTACGCGCGCTGAAACTTAAACAGGTAGAACAAAAGGTATTGGAATACCTGCGCAACGATGAACCCGGCAACTGGGAAGAAATGAAAGAGGAAGAAGAACACGAGTCTACGGAAACATCAACAACGAAAGCATAAATCTTCATACCTTCATGCCACAATATACCTGCAGGCATGAGACTCACCCTTACCACCCTACTTTTAATCGTATCGTTTTTTTCATTTTCACAATCGCTGGAGACCATCGTTCAGAAAGGTCATGAACTCGCGGTTTTTGCTATAGCAACAAGTCCGGATAGTAATTATGTAGCGACCGCGAGCAAGGATAAATCTGCTAAGCTGTGGGACCTGAGTACCGGAAGAGAAGTACGAAGTTTCCTCGGCCACGAAGCATCCGTTACAAGCCTTGAGTTTACCCGCGATGGCAAGACTTTAATCTCTGGAAGTTCCGATAAAACGGTACGGCTATGGGACGTTCTTACAGGAAAAGAACTATACTCTATTACAACACCTGACTATATTACAGATATAGCGATCGATCCGCTGATGCGCTTCTTTGTTCACGCAGGCTATAGCGACTCCGGTTATGGCGATTCCGCCACTGTATATGATTTCAAAACGCGTAAAGCAATTGCCCGGTTTTTGATCGATGCAGATAAAGGTTTGGGAAGTGGTGTTGACGTTGCGATCAGCACGGATGGCAAATGGATTGCATTTGGACAAGACAACCGCAAGGCAAGTCTCTATGAAGTCAACGGATGGAAACTCGCGAAAGATTTTGAATACGAAAAAGATGGTTTCTGTGGAGGATGCGGAACCCGTGTAATGTTTAGCCCGGACAGCAAGGCTATTTATGTTATACCACAGAACGGTAAAGGCAGGAAATATACCCTCGCAAACTTTTCACTTGAACGTGAATATATAAAGGACGATGAAGATCTGAAAGGTATAGCGATTAGTACCGATGGGAAGAGACTCGCGTTTGCCACTGAAAAAAATGTTGCCGTGTGGGACGAGACGGGTAAATCTATAGCTACGCTTCCGGCAACCGAAGGTGAGTTTCACGAAATTGCTTTTACCAACAACAGCAAGCACGTTCTTGGTACCTGTGACAACAACACCGCATTTGCATGGAATTTCCTGAAGCAGAAAAAAGATATAGTACTTACCGGTTTTTTGAATTCTAGAGACCAGGGAGGATTGAATTACGATCCTAATTTTTATTGGGAGTCGGCTATCGCGAAGTTTGTTCGGTTCAAAAACTCCATACTGATTTCAAAGGATGGGAAGACCTTGATTAAAGGCAAATTCGGCACGAAGGTAAAGCGTTGGGATATAGCCACAGGTAAAGCTGTGATGGAATATGTAGGACACAAGAAGGGGGTGTTGTGTTATGATCTTTCAAAAGACGGGCGTAAACTTCTTACCGGTGGTGGCGATGGAAAAATTATGTTATGGGATTTGCAAACCGGAGATTCACTCAAGGTAATTGAAAGTTATCGCGAGCCCATTTTTGATATACACTTCAACAGTGATGAAACCAAAGTGGTGACTTCAAGCTGGGATGCTTCCATGAAGGTTCACGACCTGGAGACAGGAAAGATGCTCACCTATTTTGACTTTCAAAGTTACTCAGCCTATAACATTTTGTTTCACCCCACAGACTTGTATCTAATTTCAGCGCGTCTGGATAATTCTTTGCAGATGTGGGAGATCGATACACGAAAAGAAGTACGGAACTTCATAGGCCACACCGATGTGATCTCATCTATACACTTGAGCAATGACCAAAAAACATTGATGAGTTCAAGTTGGGATGGAAGCATTCGCCTCTGGGATGTTGGCACCGGGTTGATGACGAAAAAACTGAAGGGGCATCGCGGAGCTATACACGTAGCGATCTATAGCACGGATAATAAGCAAATATACTCTGCGGGAGCAGACCGCATCATTCGCGTGTGGGACGTTGCGTCTTCCCAAACTATAAAAACCTTTGAAGGTCACCGTGCAGAAATAACTGCATTGCTTTTTAGCCCTGACAATAAAATGCTGATCAGCCATAGCGTTGATGGCGTTACCAAATTCTGGGACTTGGATAGTGGCAAAGAATTCTTTGAGCACATTCATATTGGAGAAAAAGACTGGATGGTAAAAAATCCGGACGGCTATTTCAACGGTACTGACGATGCGCGGAAATATATACACTTCGTGAGCGGCATGAAGACCTATTCTGTCGATCAATTTTTCAACGAGTTTTATCGCCCCGATCTACTCCCTAAAATTTTTCAGAACCGTGGCAGTGAGAAGAAAGGTATCCAGGGAAAATTAAATAACTCTCCTCCGCCAACCGTAAAAGTAGCGGTGCTTCCCGCTACGCAAGGTAAAGCGGAGCTATATATCAAGATCACCGACAATGGAGCAGGTGCTGAGAACCTGCGCCTTCTTCACAATGGAAAAAGTATCGGTATCAATCGCGGTGAATTGAAATTTCCATCTGCAAAAGGACAATCGACAACCTATAAACAAGTGATCGATCTTGTGGGCGGCCCTAATACATTTTCTGTAGTAGCGAGCAATAAAGACAATGTAGAATCAGATCAACACACCACAGAGATTTTTTCTGAGCATCCTTCAAAAAGCAGCACATGCTATATTTTATCTGTGGGAATCAATGAATATAAAAACGCCAAGCTCAACCTGAATTACGCAAAGCCTGACGCTGAATCATTCAGTAAAATAGTAGATGAGAAGAGTACACAACTTTTTAAGAATATTGAGCTTCATACCCTATACGACAACAATGCCACCCGCCAACATATACTCGACAAGCTTGATGAGTTGAGCACCAAGATTCACCAGGAGGATGTCTTTATATTCTACTATGCAGGCCACGGCAGCATGGTTGACGATAAGTTTTATTTTATACCCACAGAAAACCTGCGATTGTATGATCAATCGTCTCTACAAAAAGAAGCAATTGAAGCAAGCATTCTCCAGGACAAACTCAAGCAGATTAAAGCGTTGAAGCAACTCATTATAATGGACGCATGTCAGTCAGGCGGCTCTGTCGAGTTACTGGCAACACGAGGCGCGGGCGAAGAGAAAGCGATTGCCCAACTTTCGCGAAGTGCAGGTATACATGTGATGGCCTCTGCCGGAAGTGAGCAGTTTGCCACAGAGTTCGCAGAACTCGGGCACGGTCTATTTACATATGTGCTGCTCAAAGCACTTCGGGGCGAAGCCGATGGTGCACCAAAGGATGGCAAGGTTACTATATATGAATTGAAATCATATATAGATGATCAGGTCCCAGAGATGACGCGACAGCTAAAAGGTAAACCGCAGTATCCCTATACCTTTAGTCGAGGTCAGGATTTTCCGGTGGTCATTGAGGAGTAGAAAAAGTATGGGCGTAAGGAAAATTTTCTATTCGGAAACTTTTGTTTAACTTCTGTCGTAATTTTGTCTAGTTCAGTCCTTATTAATTGTAGTAACGATGGTAGAAGCTAGTCCCGTTAAATTTTACTTAGCCAAGTATTTCTTCCTGGCACTTACACTTATTCAGTGGACCGTTGGCGGTATAATTATCATCAACCAGGAATTTAATGCCAAGAGCTTTTTCGTGGCGATGATCTTCTTCACGATCGGGTTGATCTCTCTTTTTATATTCTCCTTCATCAATGATAAGATCAGACGCGTAGCCATTGGAAAAAACAAGATTGTCATTTTAGAAGGGCATCGCAATGTACGCTTCGAGTGGCCTGAAGTTAAATCACTGAAGATCGTTCCCTATCTCAATCTGTATAAACTCCGCGTGAAGGGAAAAAAAGGAAGCATCTATTTCTTTCCGTCCAGCAACATCGACCCTGCTTTTGGATTGCTGAGCAAAGACACTTCGAAGATGGGTGAGATTGTAGAGAAACGGAAGAAGGAATTTGGGATCAAGTAGCAGATATATACTTAGCAGAAATAAAAAACCGCGAGATGGCCGATCAGCCACTCGCGATTTTCATTATAAGGTTATTCTAATTATTTCAACACACCAAGTTCTTTTCCGACTTCAGTAAATGCCTTGATTGCTTTATCGAGGTGATGTTGATCGTGTGCTGCGGAAATTTGTACGCGAATACGTGCCTGTCCTTTTGCTACTACCGGATAGAAAAATCCTATGACATAAATTCCTTTCTCCAATAACCTGTCGGCAAACTTTTGCGCCAGAGGCGCTTCATATAGCATAATCGGAACTATAGGATGCTCGCCAGGTTTTATATCGAAACCTGCCTTGGTCATCTCAGTTCTGAAATATTTTGTGTTCTGCTCGAGCTTATCGCGTAAAGTAGTTGTCTCCGAAAGCATATTGAACACCTCTATAGATGCACCTACAATAGATGGTGCTAATGTATTGGAGAATAAATATGGACGTGAGCGCTGACGCAGCAACGCTATAATTTCTTTTCTTCCGGAAGTAAATCCACCGGATGCTCCACCCAACGCCTTGCCTAGTGTACCGGTAATGATATCAACTCTGCCCGTTACTCCACGATACTCGGGTACTCCCCTTCCTGTTTTCCCTATAAATCCTGAAGAGTGACATTCATCTGTCATTACCAGTGCTTCATATTTATCAGTTAGATCGCAGATCTTATCAAGCTGCGCGATGGTTCCGTCCATCGAGAATGCACCGTCAGTAACAACAACAATTTGTTTTGCACCGGCTGCTCTGGCATCCTGCAATTGCTTTTCGAGATCAGCCATATCATTATGTTTATAGCGGTAGCGCATGGCTTTACACAGGCGAACGCCATCGATAATGGAAGCATGATTTAATTCATCCGAAATGATTGCATCGTCTGCACCGAGCAGCGGTTCAAATACACCACCGTTGGCATCGAAAGCTGCTGCATATAAAATAGTATCTTCTGTCCCCAAAAAATCAGAGATCTTTTTTTCAAGTTCTATATGTATATCCTGTGTTCCGCAAATAAACCTCACAGACGACATTCCAAAACCATGCGTATCTATAGCTCGCTTGGCAGCTTCAATAACCCGTGGGTGTGAAGACAAGCCGAGATAATTGTTTGCACAAAAATTAATAACTTCTTTATTGTCGCTGGTTTTTATATCGGCTCCCTGAGGAGTAGTAATGATTCGCTCTCTTTTAAAAAGTCCTGCCTCACGGATACTCTGTAATTCTTGTTCTAAAACAGGTTGAATTTTTTTATACATGCTTAATCGATTTTTGGTTTTGGGGGTTTAATGACCGGACGCGGTATAGCAGGCTTTGATGCCTTCGCGGGAGGTGTAGTTTCAGCTTGGTTTACATCTGGTGGCTTTGTGTTGTCGGGTAGAGGTACCGTTGTTTCCTCAGTCGGGGTAGCCGGCTCTGCAGAAATTTGCTTGGGCTTTATTACCGGGCGCGCCATCACAGGTTTAGCGGGTGTTGGTTTCGGTGCTGGTAATACTTCCTCTTGTTTCACCTCGGTGCTGTTTACATCCGAAGTTTTTTCAGATGACGATTCCTCTGCTTTGATCGGATTATCCGACACTGGTTTAGGCTTGATAACGGGTCGCGCGATAACCGGCTTGGCCGTTGGCTTCGCGGGTGTCTTCTCTTCTATAGGAGGAGTTTGTTCAGCCGCTGGTGTATCGGAGACTATAGATGGAGGAGGTGATGGCAATTTTGGTTTCACTACCGGGCGAGCGACCACAGGTTTAGGCTTCGCGATTTCCGTGTCCGTGTTTTCATTTGCTATAGGTATATCTTTCGGCTCGGGTAGTTTTGCCTCCACATATTTTAGTACTTCCGGTAGAGCAACGATAGCCTGCAGATATTTTCTCCGGAGTGGATTTATCAGATAAAGCTTTTGTGCCGTGAAGCTGTTCGGATGAACCTGTTCAAACTCTTTCCTCCACGAATCCCAAAGCAAAGGCTCTGCTTTTTTAAAAGCATCCGAATCAATTTTTTTAGAAGATAAATACGCCTCAAAATTCACGGGTGCTAAGTTAATGTAAAACCATTCCTAACGTAAGATAGGCGATTGCTAAATTTTGGTAATTTCGCCCCGCGCATCGAAAGCTGGTTCAGGATACTCGATGAATCCAGGTCAGTTATAATGCGCATGGAAAGGAGTGATACATTACACAATTAACAATGGGCAAACAGCAAATTCTTGTTATTGGAGCGGGAGGACAATTAGGATCTGAATTAACGCAAGGTCTTTGGAATTTACATGGAAAGGAAAACGTAATTGCGACAGACATCAAAGCTCCTCAGGGAATTCTGGCAACTGGCAATTTCGAAATTCTTGATGTATTAAAAGAGGAAGCGTTTTCAGAGTTTATCCGGAAGAACAAATTCACACAGATATATCATCTTGCCGCTGTGCTCTCGGCAACCGGTGAAAAAAATCCGAAGTTCGCCTGGAACCTCAACATGAATAGTCTCATCCAGGTGCTTGACATTGCTGTTGAGTATAAAATAGAGAAAGTATACTGGCCCAGTTCCATTGCTGCATTTGGTCCTACAACTCCAAAAATTAAAACTCCGCAGGATACTGTGATGGATCCCACAACAATTTACGGGATCAGCAAGCAAGCCGGAGAGCGTTGGTGCGAATGGTACTATAAAAATCGTGGACTCGATGTAAGAAGTCTACGATACCCAGGACTGATCGGCTATAAAACAAAACCCGGTGGTGGCACTACAGACTATGCCGTTGATATTTTCTTCAAAGCCTTAACGGATAAAAAATTTGAATGCTTCCTGAAGCCCGATACATATTTACCAATGATGTATATGGATGATGCCGTGAAAGCTACAATTGACCTGATGGAAGCACCCGCTGAAAAAATTAATGAACGAGCGAGCTACAATATTTCGGCGATGAGTTTTTGTCCTTCTGAAATCGCAACGGAAATCAGAAAGCACATTCCGGAATTTGAGATAACCTATAATCCGGATTTCAGACAAGCTATTGCTGATTCATGGCCTCGCTCCATTAACGACTCCGCGGCACGCATCGACTGGGGATGGGAACCGAAATTTGACTTATCAACCATGACACAGGATATATTAAAGAATCTCCCTGCGCTTTTATAGCCTGGTATATATAGACTTCATAAAAAAAGATGGCGACCTTTCGGATCGCCATCTTTTTTTTATTCAATACTCTTATAATTATTTCTTTAGAACCCGTATCGCTTTCTGTCCTGAAGAAGTGAACAACCGTACCAGGTATGTACCGGACTTCATGCTCTGAGGTACTGTTACCGTTGAAGTCATCGCACTCAGATTTTCCTGATATATAGTATTTCCGGAAGCATCTACCAAAGCCATTCTCACTGGTATAGAAACTTCATCATTGAATTCTACTGTGAATGAATCATCAACGATGGTCGGATACAACTTAATATCCTCTTGTGTTCCAATTCCTTCTGCTACAATTACTCCGGAGTATTCAACATATCCATCAAGGTCTACACTTTTCAGACGGTAGTAATTCTTACCAGCCTTTGCAGCACCATCGAAATATGTATAGTATGAATTTACATTCAAACCACCTTTACCTTCTATTTCAGCAACAGCTTGGAAATTGAGATCGCTTCCTGCACGTTCTAATTGGAAGTAATCAAAGTTCTCTTCTGTTGTAGTAGCCCACTTCAGGTTTATACCATTAAAGGCAACACCATCAACCTTGAAATATAGCAACGTTACAGGAAGAGGAGCCAGCGGGCTGCCTGCCAACGCAGCTACCCAATCGTAAAACGGTTTGTCTTGTGCTTTCATAATGGCAACGCTTTGTTTCGTCTGACCTTGAACGGAAGAACCTCCACCGTTCAATGTTATATCACCATCACCATAAAATCCATATGGTATACCTGTGTTACCGTTATTGATCGTACTGCCACCACCGTTAAACGTTATATCTCCATCAATATATACTTGACCACCACTATTAATCGTAAAGAGCGTTCCTCCACCCGTTGCTCTTACGTCACCAAATACTGCCAGACGTCCGTTTTTGTTAATCGTGATATCACCACTTCCCTGCGATCTCAAATCTTGCTTGATAACCATATCGGCATAAGGAGGAGGATTTACATTCGTACCAATTATTAAGTTTTCGTTACTTCCCACAGTAACAGTACCATCAACATACGTTTGGCCACCTGGATTCACATATAGTTTGCCTGAAGAAGGCAAGTCCATAGTGCCCTTCACTCTTAATATACCCGTGTTCGTTGTTACAGAGTTTCCCGATCCTGTAGAAACAAAATTGCCATTTACCTGAATTGTTCCCGTACTTAAATTATTCAGCGCTCCACCTTCCGATACATTTCCGGCAACCGTTATAGAACCGCTGTTGTTCAAAATTGCATCACTGTTATCATTAATATTCAACGTACCTACTGTTACGTTTACGCCCGATTGAAAAGTAACGGTACTGCTATAGTTTATCGTAAGCTTCCCGGTAACAATCAAACTTCCGGAAGTCATATTAAGATCTGTATCATTCAGTGTAAGGTCGCCATAGATAACAATGTTACCACTTGGTACATTGAACGTAGTTTGTGTGAGTGTTAAGTTGTTGGCGTTTGAAGAAGTGCCGCTGGTAAAAGACTTCGCGTTATTCAATGTGATTAGAGAGAATCCATTGATCGAAGTAGTGGAATTGGTAAGTGTTACGTTACCATAAATATTCGCCACGTTCGAAGCCCAATCACCAGGAACAGATGATCCTACCCAAGTAGATCCAGTTGCCCAGTTACCACCTGTGGTGGTCGTGTTGAAGGTAGCCGCATAAATAGTATGCGTTACCAACAAAAGAAGAAGCAATCCAAAACTCTTATTCATAATATCTTTGTCTCTTTGTAAAACCTCAATAAGTTGCACTCAACTTATTCACATCTTATGTCACCCATTAAAACACACAATACTTCTGGAACACTGATCGTAACGGTGTCACGACCAGATGCAATGAATGCACTAAATGTCGAAGTAATTGATGGGCTACACGAAGTTATACAAGAAACCTACCACAATGATGGCACAACAGGAATTATAATTACGGGAGATGGTGATAAGGCCTTCATTGCAGGGGCAGATATTAAACAACTTTCCACTCTAAATAGAGTAGAATCGTTGGAATTATCACGAAAAGGCCAACAATTATTCAAGTTAATCGAAGATTTTCCAAAGCCGGTGCTTGCTGCCGTAAACGGTTTCGCTTTAGGTGGGGGATGTGAACTTGCCATGGCATGCCACATGCGTTTGGCAACGGAATATTCCAAATTTGGACAACCGGAAATCAACCTGGGAATAATCCCGGGATATGGAGGTACTCAAAGACTACCGCAATTGGTGGGTAGAGGCAAGGCCCTCGAGCTCATTTTGACCGGAGACATGATTACCGCCCAAGAGGCAAAATCCATCGGATTGGTTAATCATGTTGTTTCAACAAAAGAAGAATTAATGGAGTTGGCCTTAAAGATCATGTCAAAAATTGCCACAAAAGGAGCTGTTGCTGTCGCCAATGTTATTAAAAGTGTGAACGCAGGATATAGCTTTGAGACGACCGGCTACACAGCGGAAGCCGAACTTTTCGCCGACTGTACTACTACGAGTGATTTTAGAGAAGGCACTTCTGCCTTTATTGAAAAAAGAAAACCAAACTTTACAGGACGTTGATCGTTAGCGAAAGCTCGTTATTCGATATACTACTAGCAGCGAATAACGGAAACTATTCAGAGAAAGCATGAGTAAGATAAAGCGTTTAGCAGGCGAGACTGTTCTTTATGGGTTGGGAAGCATATTGCCACGTTTCCTTAATTTTTTATTGGTTCGTCTTCATACAGGTGTATTTGCACCAGACGCGTATGGGGTTATCACCAAGCTCTTCGCTTACTCCGCGGTGATCAATATAATCTTCATGTTTGGAATGGAAACCGCTTACTTCCGATTTGCCAACAAAGAAGGAGTTGACGAGAAAAAAATATTCAACATTGCACAAACGATAGTCATCTCTATCAGTGCTGCACTTACACTGATCTTCATTGTATTTGCAGCACCTATAGCAGATATGCTTTCCATTCCCGGCAAGTCAGACTACGTGATCTGGCTGGCATTTATACTTTTTATTGACTCGCTGGTTGCCATACCGTTTGCGCGCCTTCGCCTTCAGAAACGAGCTATCAAATTTGTTATTGGTAAGCTTGCAAACATCCTTATTCTTGTAGGGCTAAATATATACTTCCTATATATAGCATTCGACCCCGCGCGTGGTGTTGGCTTTGTCGTGTTGGCAAACCTGATTGCGAATGCTTTTTACCTGGTGTTCTTTTCACGCACACTGCTACAATGGAGGCCGGAGTTTGATCGATCCATGTTCAGGACGATGATCCAATACTCCTACCCGATCATGCTCATGGGCCTTGCAGGCATGACGAATGAAATGTTTTCGCGCCTTACCCTGGAGTGGTGGCTCCCTAAGAATTTTTATCCAGGACAAAGCTCCGAGTATGCACTCGGTATATTTGGTGCCTGCTACAAGTTTGCCATTCTTATGAATCTGGCCATACAAGCATTCCGGTATGCAGCAGAACCTTTCTTCTTCTCAAATGCTTCCGACAAAAATTCGCCACAGCTTTTTGCCAGAGTAAATCATTACTTCATAATTGTTTGCTGCCTACTGCTATTAACGGTCAGTATTAATCTCGATATCCTGAAGCATTTTCTAAAACGTCCTGAATATTGGGAAGGACTTAACATTGTACCGGTCCTTCTGCTTGGATATTTATTTCTGGGGGTATACTATAATTTATCGGCTTGGTTCAAGCTTACAGACAAGACTTATTATGGAACACTGATAACTATTACAGGAGCAGTTATTACGATTGCGGCCAATTATATTCTCATTCCTATTGCCGGATACATGGGAAGCAGTTGGGCTACTTTTATATGTTACTTCTGGATGATGGCGATGTGTTATATACTCGGACAAAAATTCTATCCTATACCCTATAAAGTTATCAGCGGGCTGGCATACATTTTTATTACGATCGCGATAGTCTATTTAGTAAAATCAATAACTATAGAGAACCAATGGATCGCTACAAGCTTTCACGCATTTGTTATCGTACTTTATATAATCATCATTTTTTTAGTGGAAAGAAAATCATTCAGACAAGCCTTACGTTGATTTTTCATTATTTTGCCACAAGATTATTTGCCGAAACAATTTCTCGCTAATAAACTGTAACCCAATCAATCTGTTATGAACATCATTATACCTATGGCGGGCTTAGGCAAACGTCTGCGTCCGCATACACTCACAGTTCCAAAACCATTATTACCGATAGCAGGCAAACCCATTGTTCATCGATTGGTAGAAGACATCGCTAAAGTTTGTCCGGAGAAAATTGATAATATCGGTTTCATCATTCATCCAAGCTTTGGAAAAGAAGTAGAAGAAAATCTGAAAGCAATAGCAAAAGAAGTTGGTGCTGTTGGTAAGATCTACTATCAGGAAAGCGCACTTGGAATTTCACATGCACTGCTTTTTGCTAAAGAACTTTTCAAGGGAAAAATTATTGTCGCATTCGCGGATACATTATTTAAAGCCGAGTTTAAACTTGACACCACAAAAGACGGAATCATTTGGGTGCAACGTGTGGAAGATCCTTCTCAATTTGGCGTAGTGAAGCTGAATGAGAATAAGGAAATTATAGACCTCGTTGAAAAGCCTTCGTCATTTGTTTCTGATCTCGCCATCATTGGTATTTATTTCTTTAAAGAAGGCGAATCACTTGCTGGTGAGATGCAACATCTCATCGATAATGATATCAAAGAAAAAGGAGAGTATCAGTTCACTTCAGCGTTACAAGGTTTGCAGAAGAAGGGTGCTAAACTCATGACTGGTCAGGTAACAGAGTGGCTTGACTGCGGCAACAAAAACGTGACAGTTCAAACCAACGGACGCTACCTGGAATTTATAAAAGACCAAAAACTTATATCCGATAAAGCGAAGATCATTAACTCCGTTGTTATTCCTCCTTGTTTTATTGGAGCAGGAGTTGTGATTGAAAATTCAGTGGTTGGCCCACATGTCTCCGTTGGTGAAAATTCACGTATTACCGACAGTCGGATTACAAGCTCCATCATACAGAAAGATGCAACGGTTACAAGAGCCTTGCTTGATAACAGCATGTTAGGGAATTTCGCTATTTTTGAAGGCTCAACACTGGATTTAAGTGTGGGCGACTTCAATTCTATAGCGTGAGCTCAAGGAAAACGAATATTACCATTCACATCATCCTGTTATTGATACTGCTTGTACCAATGACCGGGCATGGCCAGCGAAAAAAGAAACCTCAGGATGAACCTCAGGCTTCGGGCATCAAGCTCCGTGAAGCAGAGTTTTATTTTACTGAAGGCGAGAAGTTCTTCATCCTGGAAGACTATGCAAAAGCATTGCTATACTATCAGCGCACATTGGAGATTACTCCAGAGAATGCAACCGTACATTATAAGATTGCCGAAGTATTAGCACGCAGCAATCGACAAGAAGATTTACAGAAGGCCGCTCTTAGTATAGAGAATGCATTAAAACTTGAGAGACAGAACAAATACTTTTATTTACTGGCTGCCAACATTTATAATAGCCTTACAAAATTCGATAAGGCTGCAGAAATTTATGAAACCCTTATCAGGGAAGTAAAAGGCAGTGAGGAATATCTGTACGAGCTCGCTGCAGTATATCAATATGCCGGTAAACCAGATGAAGCTATAAAGACTTATAACCGTGCAGAAAGTATACTGGGCATCAACGATATATCTTCTATACAAAAGCAGCGGTTATATCTCGAGCAAGGCAAGAGCAAAGAAGCTATAGCAGAAGGTGAAAAACTGATCAACGCATTTCCGGACGAAGAGCGTTATGTTATGGGCTTTGCTGAAGTGCTTTCGCAGAATGGATTTCGCAATGACGCTGTGCGGTACCTCGATAAATTTGTACAGCAAAATCCGGAAGCCGGCAATGCAAAAATGCTCTTGGCCGGTTTATATAGAGAAACACAGCAGGAAGAAAAAAGCAGACCGTTATTATTGGAATTGTTCGATGATCCTTCGGTAGAACTTACCAGCAAACTCATTATGCTGGGCACCTACAATACTGAACTCGCACAACGCAAAGCAAAGAATACAACGGATCAAAACCTGCAGGATTTCGTTCTCTCTCTATATCAAAAGCTCGAAAAAAATCACGGCAACGATCCACGTGTTCACATTGTAGGTGGTGATCTATACCTTTCCGTTGAAAAAAATCGTGAAGCTCAACAAGAATATGAAAAGGCTATCGACCTTGGTGATGTAAACTTCGAAGTATGGAAGAATCTTCTATACCTTGAAACGCAAGCTGGCCAATGGGACAATGTTATAAGACATGCCGATGAAGCACTGGAGTATTTTCCAAACCAGGGCATGCTTCATTACTTTAATGGCTATGCACATTTCCGTAAACGGAACTATGCCGAAGCGATTGTTTCGCTCGACCAGGCAAAGCGGTTGTCATCTTCCAATACATCGATCGTTGGTGAGATCAACAGCATGTTGGGTGATGCTTACAACGCGAATAAAGATTACGATAAATCTGACAAGGCGTATGAAGAAGCACTTTTAATCAACCCTGATAACAGTGCAGTGCTGAATAATTATAGCTATTACCTGGCCTTGCGCAAAGTTAATCTTGAGAAGGCAGAGAAAATGTCAGCGCACTTGGTCAAAAATAATCCTGACAATCCAACGTTCCTTGATACTTATGCCTGGGTATTATTCACACGTGAAAAATATAAAGAAGCGCGCAAGACAATCGAACGCGCCATTAGTACAGGCAAGGCAACAGCAACTCATTTTGAACATTATGGCGATATTCTTTTTAAGCTGGGTGATGTAAATGGAGCCGTGCAGCAATGGGAAAAAGCACGCGGCCTGAATGCTAACAGTGAAGTCTTAAACAAGAAAATCGCGAACCGGAAAATCTATGAATAAAAGTCTAAGGTTTTTGCTAATCGGTTTATCCATCCTAACGATGGCGTGCAGCAAAAAAATTACCACCACCGCCACTACTCCAACGATAACTCCGTCACGGCCAACGTTGGCTATAGAAGAAATTGACTTTGAATATTTTCAAGGGAAAGCCCGGATGGTGTTACGCGATGCTAAAAAAGAGCGCGAAGTGAAAGCCAACATCCGCGTGAGAAAAGACAGCGTGATCTGGATGACTTTTTCAGTTATCGGTGTGCAGGGTGGCAAGGCGTTGATCAATAAAGATTCTATTACCGTGGTGAGCAATGTCGATAAAGAGTACTACGTATTTGAATACGCTGAACTCTCGAAGCGGTATAATTTTCCAATCGACTACAACGTGATCCAGGATGCATTACTCGGTAATCTTATTCACGACAAAAAAGAAGAAGACAGTATCATACAGGAATCATCAGTCTTTGTTTTAAAACAACAATCCGGTACTGTGAGCGTTGCTAATTTCATAAATGCTGCCAGCATGAAGATTGAGAAAGTGGAGATGAAGGAATCGAATACCAGCAATTCGCTCACTATAAATTACTCCAACTTCCAACCTGTTGGCGAAAAAGTATTTCCATACAACGGCACAATCAACCTGTTTTATAAAGCAGTAAGCGGCTTACTGAATACAACCATTATCTTTGAGTACAACAAAGCTGAAGTAGGTGACAAAGAACTCAAGTTCCCGTTCAACATTCCGAAACGTTATGAGCGCAGGTAAGCTTGCTGTAGTATATATTCTTGTCACTATATGTTGCTTTCAGGCTTCCGCACAGAAATCTAAAAATCAGCTTCAAAAAGAGAAGCAACAGAATCTTGAAAAAATAAAAGAGACCGAAAAGATCCTTTCGGAGACTTCCACCAAAAAGAAGAACTCTCTTGGAGAATTGAATGCTGTTAAACAACGCATTCACGAACAGGAACAGTTGGTAAATTCTATTAAAGGCGAAGTAAGAATTCTTGATTCGGAGATCGGAGAAAACAACGATATCATCCGCGCCCTGGAAGATGATCTGCGGAAGCTGAAAAAAGAATACGCAGCCATGCTCTTCGCAGCACAGAAAGCAAACAACAGCACAACACGTTTAACATTTTTATTTTCGGCAGAATCGTTTGATCAGTTGATCATGCGTCTGCGCTATATGGAGCAATATTCTGAAACAAGAAAACTTCAGGGTGAGCAAATAGAAAAAGTAGCCGAAACGCTGGGTGGACATGTTCGTGAGATTGAAGTTCGAAGAACAGAGAAGAATACACTTCTCTCGGAAGAAGAGAAGGAAAACGAAAATCTTGACAACCTCCGTAAGAAGCAAAACACAATTGTTAAGTCGCTGGAGAAGGAAGAAAAGAAGTTGAAGAAAGATCTGGATGCTACCAAGAAAGCAGTAGCCCAGCTTGATAAACTCATCGAAGACATTATTCGCGAAGAGATGGAACGCGCTTCACGTTCTTCAAAGAAAACAACAGAAGCCGTTGTAGCATTATCATCTTCATTCGAGCAGAACAAAAATAAATTTCCGTGGCCGGTATCTTCCGGTTTCGTTTCACAGAAATTTGGCAGACAAAATCACCCTGTATTAAAAGGTATTATTATCAACAACAATGGCGTTAACATCCAGACCAAAGAAGATGAAAAAGTAAAATGCATTTTCGAAGGAGAGGTTAGTCGTATCGCTTTTATACAAACAATGGGCAACACTGTAATTATAAAACACGGTGATTACCTCACAGTATATGCAGGACTCAAAGAAGTTTTTGTCCGCTCCGGTCAAAAAGTAAATACCAATCAAGATATAGGCAGAATATTCTCTAACTCAGAAGGTGTATCGGAATTACGGTTTCAGATTTTCAAAAATACGACAGCACTCGACCCTCAGACATGGTTAAAAAACATGTGATCTATATACATTAGCAACGCTGTAGTATTGATTGACCGTGTAATTATGATTAATGGTGCTCTTGATCTGAAACCTTCTAAAAACACCTTTTTAAGCATCAGGAACGATTTTTTTATACGCATTAGATGGATGTTAGATTTTCAAATCGTCCATGTAGTAATCCGTGTTAAAATTCAAAAAATTCAACACAAAACTCGCATACGAGTTTCTATAGCAACACTTCAAAGGGAATGCTCCCCTTATACCCTGTACACCTTCGTTTGATCGTACCGTTTTTTGCCCTACTTTTGTATTCGATTAAATCATAAAGCAATGAACGCTACATTATTGTTTCTCAGTGGGGTTGGTTTCCAAGAAATTCTACTCATTGGTCTTTTCGTTCTCGTATTCTTTGGTGCTAAAAAAATCCCTGAATTCATGAAAGGTTTAGGTAAAGGCGTTAAAGAATTTAAAGACGCTGTTAAAGACGTAAAGAAAGAAGTTGAGGACGCTGGTACAACCAGTAAAATTGAAGACGGTAAATAGTGTTGAAAACGTACGCTACATTTCGCGAAATACAGAACGATCTGCAGCAAGGCACTATTTCTTGCGAGGCATTGGTTCAACATCACCTCAGCAACATCAAGAAGAAGGCGCATCTTAACGCATTTTTAAGTGTGTATGAGAAAGAAGCGCTCGAACGTGCTCTTGCAATCGACAAAAAAATAAAGGAAGGTAAAGCAGGAAAATTAGCCGGACTCATCGTTGGGTTAAAAGATGTTTTAGCTTACAAAGATCATCCCTTGCAAGCGAGTAGTCGCGTGCTGGATGGTTTCGTTTCTCAATTTAATGCTACTGCTGTTCAGCGCTTGCTGGACGAAGACGCAATCATTATCGGCCGCCAGAATTGTGATGAATTTGCAATGGGTTCTTCCAATGAAAATTCAGCATTCGGCCCCGTTCTAAACGATGCCGATAATACGCGTGTACCCGGAGGATCTTCGGGAGGTTCTGCAGTAGCCGTTCAGGCAGATATGTGCCAGGTTTCACTTGGCTCGGATACAGGAGGCTCTGTTCGCCAGCCCGCTGCGTTCTGCGGATTGGTAGGATTGAAACCTACTTATTCACGTATCTCCAGATTTGGATTAGTAGCTTACGGATCATCATTTGATTGTATAGGAATTTTCGGAAAGTCTGTTGAAGATGTAGCCTTGGTACTGGAAGTAATTGCAGGAGCCGATGATGCAGACAGTACTGTATCGCAGCAACCCGTTCCCTCCTATACCAAAGAATTATCTCAGTCAACTAACAAGGCATACAAAGTAGCGTATGTGCGTGAGATCGATTCATCCGAAGGATTACAACCTGAAATTCGCGATGCTATAAAAGCAAAGCTTGATGAGATCAGAGTAGCAGGACACTCGGTAGACGTTATCGATTTTCCATTACAGGAATATGTATTGCCAACATACTATATATTGGCAACTGCAGAAGCCAGCTCGAATCTCTCTCGTTACGATGGTGTTCGCTATGGATACAGAAGTTCTGAAGTCACTGATCTGAATTCTCTATATAAAAAGAGTCGTTCCGAAGGTTTTGGAAAAGAAGTACAGAAAAGAATTTTGTTAGGAACATTTGTGTTAAGCGCTAGTTACTACGATGCGTATTATACAAAGGCTCAAAAGGTGAGACGCATCATTCGCGAGAAGACAAAAGAAATTCTGAATAAATATGATTTTATCGTGATGCCCATTACCCCGACTACAGCATTCAAGCTTGGGGAGCATACCGATAATCCACTGGAAATGTACTTGGCGGATTTATTTTCCGTTCAAGCTAATGTAGCAGGTGTACCAGCGATTGCTATTCCCTGCGGAAACGACAAACAAGGATTGCCCATCGGACTGCAAATTATTGCGGATGATTTTGAAGAATCAAAACTTTTACATTTTTCAAACGCATTATTAACCCATGAACTGAAATGAGAAAACAATTTCTCTTAGCAGCTTTCATCACTTTTTCAACTTTATCGTATGGTCAGATTGCAGCACAGCAACCTGATTCAGTAGTGGTGGATTCTCTTGAAGTAGCAACGGCAGAAGAAGAAATGCTGTACAAAGAAGATACAGTAGACTTCGTGTACTTTGCCCTGCCAACCGAACTTGAATATATACCGGGTGATGATGATCCTGCTATTGTACAGGACCGCCTGGTTTGTATCCAGAAGAAAATCCCGTTGCACTACAACGACCGGATCCATGCCTTCATCAATTACTTTACGGTGAAAGACCGTGAGTATACCAAGATGATCATGCGCAGGAAGAATCTTTACTTCCCCATCTTCGAAAAGTATCTGGCGAAATACGGTTTGCCTGATGAGTTAAAATATCTTTCAATTATTGAATCCGGATTGAACCCGCGCGCCATTTCACGTGCACGTGCTGTTGGTCTTTGGCAGTTTATGTCTGCAACCGGTAAATACTATAAATTAGATAATGACTGGTTTATTGACGAGCGTATGGACCCTGAGAAATCTACAGAGTCTGCTTGCCGTTACCTACGCGATCTATATAACATGTTCAACGACTGGGAACTTGCATTGGCTGCGTACAACACGGGCCCGGGCAATGTGAAGCGTGCAATTCGCAAGTCAGGATATAAGCGTTCTTTTTGGGAGATCTATCCAAACCTGCCCAGAGAAACACGTTCATACGTGCCACAGTTTGTAGCCATCACCTATACCATGAACTATCTCGATGAGCATAACTTCTATAACGAAGGCGAAGAAATGCTGGTAACATCGGATACACTACACGTTAAGAATTACCTTCACTTCGAAACATTCGCGAATCTTACCAACGCGTGCCTTGAAGACCTGCAACGCCTGAATCCTTCTATACAGCATAATGCATTGCCGCAAAGCAATAAACATTATGTACTATATGTACCGAAAGAATCTAAAGAACTGCTGGCTTTAAACCGCCTGGCCATTCTGGATTCCGCTTCTAAAGTTGGAAGAAACGAGCTGCAGGTATTGGCGAAGAAAAGCGAAGGAAGTATATATGGACGTGACCGTATGGTATATAAAGTACGAAGCGGTGATGTATTGGGTTCTATCGCGATGCGCCACGGTGTACGTGTAAACGACCTGAAGAAGTGGAACAACATGCGCAGCAATACGATTCGTGTAGGCCAGCGGCTAAACATCTGGCTGAGACAAAGCTCAGCTTCGTCAACATCAGTAGTGGCTTCTGCAAAAACAAATTCCAACCCTATACCTGTGCCAAATTCAAAGACTTACACGGTACAACCTGGTGATACACTCTGGAACATTTCCAGAAAGTTCGAAGGGCTGACTATTGAAAAAATCAAATCCTTGAATAAACTTGACAATACGAAATTACAGCCTGGTCAGAAACTTATAATCGGTATATAGTTACTTGACATACAATACATAAAAAAAGCAGCCAGAAAATCTGGCTGCTTTTTTTATTACCTGCTTTTACGATTCTATTAAATCACGGTTTCATCAAAAGCGTGCGTTCCGCCAGAGGTCAATTACTTCATACCAGGTTTCCTGGTATTTGCGTTCGCGGATCAAAACATAATTATCAGGATCGAATAACGTTGGCGATTTTACAAAGTCGAAAGTAGCCTTAAACAAACTGTTCTTGTAACTCCACACCTCACGATCCGAGAATTTATATACTTCATCGGGCAGACCAAAGACTATATATATCATTCCGCGATCTGTTTTCCATCCTTCTTTATACGATGTAAAAAATTGATTGGACAATTCCACGCGTTTAAAATAACTGCGCATAAACTTCTTTGCACGGTCAGCATCTCCCGTTATACCCAGTATTACTTTATCGAAAGCCTTTTTATCACCACGCGCAATCTTTAGCCTGTCAAACTCCTGACGCGTGCATACATATATAAATGGATCGGCGAGGCTTTCAAGTTTGGTTAATCGTGGATAGTCATGCTGCACCCGAAACGCAAAGCCTTCCGCAGCATTGGTGTCAGTCTGTACCAGGTAAAGTCCCTGTGATGAAAGCGTAACCGTTTGATCACCCTGCACTGTAAAGGTAGAATCGACTTTCAAAGCCGGTGCCACCCGGCCGAGTGCTTCCGAAAAAGCAGGTGTGGCTGCGGGAAATGTATCGTGATAATGCGACACAACTTTAGTGGACGCACTACCATGCAAAGTATAGGAACCGCCTTTAACATAAGGCGAAGTCACTGCTCCGTCCGGTGCGGATAGCCATCCGTTGACGGGATACTTTGGATCCAATACTCTATAAAAAAACCAGGCTTGCTTGGCCGTTATATTTATAACTTTCGCGACCAGAACCTGTGCCGAAGCCGATACCGGAAGCGCGACTTTACCAGCAACGGCATCTCCCGTTACAGTGTTTACAACAGTGCCTTCCTTATCACCGAGTCCGTTACGTGTACTCCATTCAATAGAAAAATCTGTAACGGTGGTGTCACGTCTATGGAGTTTATAAAAGATATCCCACGTAGTGCCCGATCGCACAGATTTAATTTCCAGGGAAACCGGCTGGCCGGGATCATACAGGAAATTATAGTTGATATCCCGAAGAGGTTGCCCGATGGCAACAGAACTCATAGCTACAAACAGTAAAACAAATCGATTCATTGGATGAAAATAAATATAAAAGTACGAGGAACGAAGGGCAGATAACGAATTCAACAACCATCTAAATCTGTTTAAAATTCGTAGGTTATACCTCGCAAATCGTCCTTATCTTTACGGCCGATATGGCTAAAGTATATACGACCGAAATTACCAGCGAGCAGATTGCTTCCGATAATCCTATCCATCAACGTTTATTCAAAGCTTATGTTGTGGCGAAAGATTACATTCAGGGAGACGTGCTGGAGGTAGGCTGTGGTGAAGGCAGAGGAATAGAAACCATCCTGCCTCTTTCAAAAAGTTTTACAGCGGTCGATAAGATTAAGCCCGTTATTGATGAGCTCCAACTTAAATTCCCTACCGGTAAGTTCATCAGCATGAACATTCCTCCGTTGTCGGGCCTCCATGACAATACGTACGATTCCATCGTAAGCTTTCAGGTGATTGAACATATTGAGAATGATTTTCTTTTTCTGAAAGAGATTCACCGTGTGTTAAAGCCCGGAGGTATAGCATTGCTCACAACGCCCAACAGAAAAATGTCGCTTACGCGGAATCCTTGGCACGTGCGCGAATATCTTCCTGAAGAATTAAAGACACTCGCACAAAAGATTTTCAGACATGCTGATATGAAAGGCATTACAGGGAATCCGAAAGTGATGTCGTACTATGAACAGAATAAAAAATCGGTAGAACGCATCACGCGCTTCGATATACTTAACCTTCAGTATAGATTACCCGCATCTATACTGCGCCTTCCATACGAAGTATTGAATCGCTGGAACCGTAACAAGCTTCAGTCATCCGACAATAAACTTGTGACCGATATACATCATGATGACTATATCGTTGTGGATGATGCAACCAACGCACTCGACTTGCTGCTTATCGTAAGAAAATAAAAAGGATTGTTTAAGAGTTTGATTCGGATCATTGAGTTTACTGCAGAACACTTAAACAGAATTGAAAAATCAAAGTTTGTAACAAAGCATAGCTTTTAAATCTGCCTTCTTTTCTTTTTCTTTCATGGAAACATCACTCCGATCAAACCGGTCAAAGTATATATCGAAGAAAAAGATTTAGTAGCGCGTTTACAGGCTAAGGACCGGTCAGCGCTGGAATACTTATATGACCACTATTCCGGTGCACTCTACGGAGTGATTTTCCGAATCCTTAAAAAAGAAGAAATAGCAGAAGAAGTACTGCATGATGTTTTCCTCAAAATCTGGGATAAGTTCGATGCCTACGATGCCTCCAAAGGAAAGCTCTTTACATGGCTTGTAAATATTGCACGCAACCAGGCTATCGATAAAACCCGTTCTAAAGAAATAAGTAAAGACCGGAAAACCAGCGACATCGAAAATGTCGTAAGTAGAATTGAAAAGGAAGAATACAGCGAACAACGTATCGAAGATATTGGTGTGAAGGAAATTCTAAACGACCTTCCGGAGGAGCAACGGTTTGTGGTGGAATATTTATACTTGAAAGGATATACCCAATCGGAACTGGCAGAAGAATTTAACATTCCATTAGGGACTGTAAAGACACGCTTGCGCCTGGCCATGCAGCAACTACGAACGACTTTAAAATAACGTGAACATACACGAATATATATCGTCTGGAATCCTGGAAGCATACGCTTTAGGGGAACTCTCTGAGAAGGAACGGAGCGAGGTGGAGAACAACCTTGCCCTATATCCGGAACTCAGAGAAGAGCTCGCCCTGATCGAAGCAACACAGGAAGAACTTTTAATGCAGGCTGCTGTTAAACCGCGGGACGCTGTAAAGACGCAGCTCTTTGCAACAATCGACCAATCAAACCCTGAAGCAAAAGTTGTAGCGTTCAACGCATCTACAAGCGATACACGTCTCTGGAAATTTGCAGCGGCAGCTTCTGTTTCCATCGCGCTCATTACCTCTTACCTGGCCTATAATTATCATACTAAATGGCAGAACACGCAGAACGATCTCAGCAATCTGATTGCTCAAAGTGAACGTGTAGCCAGCGATTACAACCAGGTAAATCAACGCCTCAATAAAATTGAAGATGACCTGAAGGTTATCGATAACCCAGCGTTTAAACGTGTTATCATGAATGGTACACCAAACGCTCCGGCTTCTTCTGCATATGTATACTGGAATGAGAATACAAAAGAAGTATACCTCAGCGTGCAGAACATGAAGCAGCTCTCCGAAAATAACCAGTATCAATTGTGGGCGATCATTGACGGCAAGCCTGTGGATGCCGGTGTGTTTGATCAGAAAACTGCAGGAGGACTTCTGAAAATGAAAAAGATTGGCTCGGGCGCAGCAACATTCGCAGTAACCATCGAACCACGTGGCGGCAAACCTTCGCCTACATTAGAAACCATGCAAGTGGCTGGAAATGTGGTGAAGAGCTGAAATCAAAATCCCATTCTGCTCTTTTTAACACGTTTACCGGATCAATAAACAGCCTGATCAGGTAATTTCACGAATCACGCTCAGATTTAATAAATTTGTTCAGGACAATAATTGAATCCATGAGAGTACCCTGTTTGGCTGTTGCCTTTTTATTTTTCACCACGTTTTCTTTTGCACAAAAAACTGATTCTCTGCTCCAGGTGCAGTGGGAAACGGCTTTAAAAAAACTCAAAGCGGGTGACTATAATGATGCGTCTGTGCAATTCACACAACTCATCAATTCAAACTTTGCAAACAAAGAAGTATATGCAAAACGCGGCGTTGCATACTATAATCTCAAAGAGTACGACAAAGCTAAAGCAGATTTTGATGAAGCCGTTAAAGCCCGTATCAATACCGCAGAGCTTTTTGAACATCGCGGAAACGCGCGGTATAATTTAAACGATTACCAGGGCGCTGTTACTGATCTGGAGAAAGCTGTTACGATGGGTGCGAACAGTTTCGATACGTACGTCAATCTTGGCAACGGCAAGTTCAGAATGGATAACTATAAAGAAGCCGTCACCAACTACGATAAAGCTATCGCTACTGGAAAAGGCGATGCTATACTCTATAACAATCGCGGTAAAGCAAAATTTGTTTTAAAAGACTATAAAGGTTCGATTGCTGATTTTGATAAAGCACTTGAACTGCGTGCAGGTTACGATAAAGCTATTGAGAATCGCGCGGAAGCACGTTACCTGATACAGGATTGGAAAGGAAGCATTGCCGACTTTGAAAAGCTGATTGCGAGCGGACGTTCTGATTCTGAGTTATATCAAAAAATCGGAACGGCTAAATATACTTTACAGGATTACAAAGGAGCCGCAGAAGCGCTTGACAAAGTTGTGCAGAAGGGCGTAAAGGATAAAGATGTATTCAAGATGCTTGGTTTGAGTATGGCTATCACTGGTAATTGTACAGAGGCTATAAAAGCATTATCTGCAGCAGTATCACTGGGACTTACCGATAAAGAAGTATTCACACAACTGGGAACGTGTCAGTATAAGAACAAAGAATATACTTCAGCGATCGAGTCATTAAGTCGTGCTATTGCTGCGGGCACAAATACCAAGGAAGTATATCTATACAAAGGCAATGCAGAATTTGCACAAAAAGATTTTGATAAAGCCGCCATCGATTTGGAGAAGGCTGTAACCCTCGGAGCGAGTGATGCTGAAGCTTTTAAAAATCTCGGAGATATAAAATTTCTGAAAAGTGATTTTGCCGGAGCAATCCGCAATTATGATAACGCTATTAAGTTAGGCACCAGCGATGCGATTGTATATAATAATCGCGGTAAAGCTAAAATGAATATAAATGATCTGGCGGGCGCTGTCGCGGATTTCGATAAAGCTATTCAACTGAATCCAAACTATACCAAGGCACAGGTAAACCGCGGCACTGCGAAATACGGATTGAAAGATTACGCAGGCGCTGTCGCGGATCTCGAAAAAGCAAAGGCCACGGAAGGAGAAACTCCCGATATGTTAAAGATGCTCGGCATTGGAAATTATATACTCGGTAAAAAAGATGCAGCAAAACCGTATCTCGACAAAGCACTGCAAGCCGGTGTTAAGGACAGCAAGATTGCGCTTTATGCCGGGTACCTGCGCTACGATGCAAGCGACTATAAAGGAACGATAGAAGCACTCACCGCTGCTGAGATGGCGGGTGAGAAAGAAGATGATATACCAATGAAGCGCGGTAAATCTTCGTATCAGCAACGCGAATATACTTCTGCCATCATCGACCTTGAAAAAGTCGTCCAGAAAGGAAAGGCTGACATGAGTATATATGAAGCATTGGCACTCTCCTACCTCGCATCACAAAAAGATAAAGAAGCACTTCCTCATCTTGAAAAAGCTGCATCCCTCGACAGCAAGAACAAAGAGATATACTATCAATTGGGAAATGCGCGCTTTAAGCAAAATGATTTCAGTGGAGCGATTACGGCTTACAACAAGGCTATAACACTAGGCGCCAATGACGAAATTATCTATAACAATCGAGGCAAGGCAAAACTCAATGCAGGCAATGCACGGGAATCAATATCTGATTTTGATCGTGCACTGGGTATCAAGAAAGATTATACGCAAGCATTGAAGAATCGTGCAGCGGCACGTTATCAACTCAAAGAATATGCAAGCGTCATTACCGACCTTGCTATAATCGTAGCACGGAATGAAGCGGGGCCTGAAGATTTTGCAGTGCTTGGCAACTCGAAATATAGTATCAAAGATTATCAGGGAGCTGCTGCCGACCTCACCAAAGCGATCGAGGGTGGCAGTAAAGATGTGAGTATATATGCAGCCCGCGGTAACTCATTATTCGAATTGAAAGAATACGAAAAAGCTATTCCCGATTTCGACAAGGCTATCGCCAGCGGATCTACCGATGCAAATCTTTTTTACAAGCGCGGTGCTTCTAAATATTATCAGCGTGATTTTAAAGGTGCACTTCCCGACCTTGAGAAAGCGATTACCTCCGGAACAAACAACGCGTTGGTATATGACATGCGTGGACATTGTCGCTATGACAGCAAAAGTTTTGACGCGGCCATCACCGATTTTAACCTGGCCATTGAAAAAGATCCCAAGCTTGCTACCGCATACTATCACCGCGGTGACGCAAAGTTCAGCACCAATAATTTACCGGATGCTATAAAAGACTATACACAAGCTATAACGCTTGGCCTGAAAGATGCCGTGATCTATAACAACCGCGGCAAAGCGTATTTGAAACAGGAAAATCTCCAGGCTGCCATTGCTGATTTCACTGAAGCCATCGATCGTAAATCAGACTATATCAAGGCTTACGAAAATCGTGGACAAGCATACTATAGTCTTAAAAAATATGACGAAGGTGTTAAAGACTTCCGCGAGATTGAAAAGCTTACTGAAAAGCCGGAACCCGGACTATATAAACTATTAGGAGATGGATACTACAACACGAAACGGTTTACTCCTGCCCGCGACTACTACGACAAACTTATTGAAGCCGGAGTAAAAGACAAAGATGCATACTTAAGACGCGGCCTCATGCAACTGGAAGCAACCGAGTATCAGGCAGCATTGAGTGATTTTGACAATGCACAAAAGGCAGGAGAAAGTTCGGTTACATTATTTGTAAATAAAGGACGTGCATACCTGGCGCTGGAGAACACAAAGTCAGCGATTATAGAATTGAATAAAGCGATAGAGATTGATCCTAAAAATGTAGATGCACTTTTCAATCGCGCGTATGTAAAAGAATCTATACAGGATTACGAGGGTGCAATCCTCGACTATAACAAAGTAGTTCAACTCAATCCGAATGATGGTATAGCTTTCTATAACCGCGCTACCTGTAAATCGGAACTTGAAGATTACGGTGCTGGTATATCTGACATGGATGAAGCCATTCGTATCGAGCCTAAAAATTCCTCATACTATAAACAGCGTGGCAATCTATACTATCAAATGAACGAAAAAGAAAAAGCATGTTTCGATTGGCGTAAGGCTGTTGAGTTTGGCGATGCAAAAGCCCGATTCCAAATTGACACGTATTGCAAGTGATCCCGATCTGATCATTTCATACTCCCAAAGTAAAAATAAAGAGCTGCTTCATCGAGGCAGCTCTTCGTTTTTAAAGCAGAAACGAAGTTCTATCACACTGGTAGAATTTTTGCTTTACTCTCTTCAAAATCTTACACACGGTACGAATCCAATGTAAATCTTCTTTATCACGGAAGAAGATTCTTCAACTTTCGGCAAGCATTTTAAGAGCAGAGAAAATGAAAAAACTTAACCTGTCACTCCTGATTTTTTTCGCAGCTATACCTGTGCTGGCGAATGATGACATTACCGGGAAAGTAACTACAGTGATTGATGGCAATACAGTAGAAATTCTGGGCGATGATAATGAAAAACATAAAGTAATACTTACCGGTATAGATTGCCCCGAGCTCACGCAAGCATTTGGAGAAAACGCAAAACGCCATCTTGAAAAAATGATGCTCAATAAAAAAGTTGTCGTAAAATTTAAAGGCAAAGACATGTGGGGAAATCGCTTGGCGATTGTATTGATCAAAGGAGAAACAGATCCGCGCATTGATCTTTTAAAAGAAGGACTTGCCTGGACTTCAGAAAGAAATCCCGATCCTGAATTAGAAAACCTGCGCATCCGCGCGCAAGAAAAAAGAAAAGGCCTCTGGAAAGAACCCACCCCCACACCACCGTGGACCTACCGTAGAGAACAAACCATGATGGAAGCAAAATCAAGTTAGAATCTATATAAGATTACTATAGCTCAAGCTCAAACTAAATCTATAGGATCACAACAATACGTACAAATGCTTTACGCATGTGATATAGAACAAACAAAAACATTATCAAGTATACATCCAATAACACATCATCTCGCAAAGCGAGATGAAAAACAAAATGAGAAAGGCTTTCAATCGCTGGCGATTGAAAGCCTTTCTCATTTTAACAATGCGCACCTACAAACTCATCGAGGCACTCACTCCACCCCGCGCATCCAGCACAATACAAATAGAACTTCAGCGCAGTTCGAGACGTACATATATAGCCTGTAACAACACTGCTACAGGCTATATCTATAAATCATCTCACTTCGTATGCCGGTGCCTTTGGCACTGTAAACCCTTTCGTTTTCAGTTGATTTTGTATTTCAACTATGGCGCGTTCAAGTTGAGTATCAACTCCTTTAGCACCTTGCGAGAGATCTTCAGCAACCGCTATATCCGGATCTACACCGTACCCCTCCTTAAACCATGTTCCATCCAGATTATACATACGGAACGTTGGCACCGTTACACCACCTCCATCAATCAATGAAGGTACACCACTGATACCAATCAATCCACCCCACGTTCTTGAACCGATCAGCGGACCTAATCCAGCCTTACGGAAATAATCCGGAAAAGCATCACCACCACTACCACTCCAACCGTTGATCAACATCACCTTCGGTCCGAAGTGACCAGCAGGCGGCCACGGCCAGGTGGCACCATCGCGTATAGCCCAAAATACAACGGGGGGCCTATTCAACAATTCAATAAAGCGATCTGGAATTTGTCCACCACTGTTAAAGCGCTCGTCAATTACCAGTGATTTCTTATCAAGCTGCGCATTAAACTGACGGATCAATTCGTTCTGTCCATCTATACCCGTGCTACGCACATATATATAGCCTGCTTTTCCGCCCGTAGCATCCTCAACACGCTTACGATTTTGTTCAATCCACGCAAGGTGGCGCAAACGCGATTCATCACGCAACGCTTCCACTACAGCTGTTTTTGATCCGGTCCATGATGCAGAAGTATTATAGGTGATCTCAACCGTTCTTCCTGCCAGTCCTTGCATAGCAGCATGCGGCTCCAGTCCGGTAGTAAGCGCCACGCCATTGATGGCAAGTATATAATTACCTTCTTTTATATCTATACCCGGCTGATCAAGTGGTGAACGTACTTCAGCATCCCACGCTGCGCCACGAATTATTTTTTTCACCTTATAAAACTGGCCTTCTGCCTGCCAATCTATACCGAGATATCCCACGGCTAACTGGCGACTATTCTCTTCATCGCCACCACCACGGTATGTATGCGATGCATTTAACTCTCCAATCATTTCACCCAACACAAAGTTTACTTCTTCACGCGTCAAAGCACCTGCCAGCATTTTCAGATACTGCTCTTTTATAGCAGTCCAATTTACACCATGCATACCCGGATCATAGAAGTAATCACGCTCCAATCGCCATGCATCTGTTAAAATCTGTTTCCATTCTTCACGTGGATTTACAAGCAATTGCATTTCATCTGTGCGAAGTCTTTTATCAGCTTTCTGGTTCTCTTCCACTTTCGTGATATAGAAGCTTCCATCTTTTCGAACAAGAATCTTTTTACCATCTGCGGAAACTTCATAACCATCAGCGTTGTCAACTATAGTTTTTGATTCGCGTTTTTCGAAATCAAAAAACTTGACAGGTCTGGTCTTCCCATCAGAACCTGTGTTTGGCAAATGATGGTATAGCAATTTGCCTTTCACCGTTTGAAGGCTTCCGTAATTACCCGGATCTATAGGCAACATCACCAGCCGTGATTCTAATCCATCCAGATCGATCTCCACCGGCTTTACCTTCTCATCTTTCTTATCATCCGATTTATCATCACCATCTTTTTTATTTTTATCGGACGACTTCGCTGAATCGTCTTTCTTATCATCCTTCACATCTACAGCATCATTCTTGGGAGCCAATATAGAAGCAGTGCTTTTCTTCAAAGCTATGGCTGCAATTTTAGTTGAGTTCGGGTATATAAATGTATTATCTATATCACTATACGATGGCTGGAAGAACTGATTCGTTAATACAAAAAGATGCTTTCCTTCGGCATCGAATACAGGATCAAGACAAGTATAGTAACCACTCGTCACTTGCGTGAGTTTTTTGGCAGCATAATCGAATAGAAAAACAGCCTGATGTCCATTGTCAAGATCACGATCGTACGCCAGCCAACGACTATCCGGTGACCAGCTTGCAGAAAAATTCTCAAGCCCAAAATGCATAAGTCGTAATCCACGATCTACATCTATAGTCTGGCTCGAAGCAAGATCATAGATCTTTATCCGCATAGCTTTATCGATAAAGGCAATCTTCTTGCTATCGGGCGACCAAAAGAGATTATAGCGAAACCCTGCACCGTACGTGGTCAGCTTCCGCTCGTTTCCTTCATTCTTCGTATCACGTATAGTCAATTCATATTCACCCGAACGATCACTCCAGTAGGCTATAGATTTACCATCAGGCGACCAGGTAGGGTAACGCTCTGCCACACCGGAAGACTGTGTTACATTTTTAACAAAACCATTTTCAGCCGGTATAGTAAATACTTCACCACGCGCTTCTACCAGCACTCTGTTTCCATCCGGAGAAACGGAAGCATGTTCAATATTTTTCGCGGTTTCTATAGTAGGTTTCAGACTTGCACCATCTGTTACTACTTCTATCTTTACTTCCTGGTGTTTACGCGATGCTAAATTGAAAAGATATAGCTTGCCACCGGTTTCGAACACTATATCTTCTGGTCCGAGGGATGGAAAATGTACATCATAATCTTTAAAGTTGGTGAGCTGTACAAATGCTTTGGAGGCTATATTATACTCCCAAAGATTCATTCGTTTCTCGGCACCACGATCTGACAAAAAGAATATACTGTTGCCATGCCACATTGGTAGCTCATCGGCAGCATCGGTATCAACAGAAATATTTTGTGATGCCATCGTCTCCAGGTTGAACAAATGGATCTCGGCATTCCAACCTCCCCTATATCGTTTCCATGTACGGAATACCTGTGTGCGGAAAGTAACAGCGAGTTGTTTTCCATCCGGTGAAATCGATCCGAACTCTGCATAGGGCAACGGAAGTTTCTCAGGCAACCCACCGGCTACTGTCGTTTTAAAAAACTGGTTGAATCGTTCCCTTCCGCTTTCACGGGGTGAAGCGAAAAGTATTTGTTTGCCATCGGGATACCAGTCAACAATGCGATCACCTAGACCATGATACGTTAAGCGATTGGGTATACCTCCCAGACTTGGTATAACATATACATCATCGTTGCCATCATAATTACCCGTGAAGGCAATTGTTTTACCATCGGGAGAAAATTTTGGAAAAATTTCTACGCCTGCGGGAGAACTGAGGCGATAAGCAAGACCACCGGTTTTGGGCACGACCCAAAGATCATTGGCATACGTGAACGCAATGTGCGTTTGTGAAACATCGGGGTAACGTAGCAAGCCGGCATCAATCTGTGCCGACAGCACATGCACCAACAAGCTAAACAACAAGGTTAATGAGCAGATTTTTTTCATGAAGTTTTAATTAGCATGGGAATTTAAATAAATGCATTTACGGAATTCCTAATGTTTAGGATATTTGCTGCCGAAGAATAAATGTAACAGACAACATGAAGATTACACCGGATAACAAGCTGAAAAAACTAATTGTTGTTGGCGACCGTGTATTGATCAAACCTACCAAGCAAACTGATAAGACCGCCAGCGGACTATATTTACCGCCTGGAGTACAGGAGAAAGAGAAAATCCAGAGCGGCTTTGTAATCAAGGTTGGCCCCGGATATCCGTTGCCTCTTCCGGCCGATGAAGATGATGTATGGAAAGGGAAAGAAGACCTTGTAAAATATTTACCCCTGCAAGCGCAGGAAGGTGACCTCGCTATCTTTCTTCAGAAGGGCGCCATCGAGGTAATCTACGAAGAAGAAAAATATTTCATTGTCCCTCAGGCATCTATACTGATGCTGGAACGCGAAGAGGATTTATAAGAATATATTTGAAAGACCCACAGGCATATTTTTTTTCAACACTCTCTTTAATCTAAATATCATATAATGGCAGGCCTTTCATTTGACGTACTCCGCGCTGGTAAAAAATACCGCCTTATAAATTTCGGCGAGCAACATGAATTCGTCATCGAGAACATTCTGGTAGATGGCGACTTCAAAGTAAAAGACTTGTTGACACTCGAACGCTATAATCTGAAAGAGCTTGTAGAGTATGGTCGTGGAGAGGATTTTATACTCGAAGAAATCGAATAACGAACGGGAAGACCACTCGCCATCGTTCATTGCCGGATATAAAGTCTTGCCATTACAGACAAGATGTTTTCCCGAAATTTAGTAACTCATAATACCTACCCATGAAAAATTTAATTTTCATCATTGCTCTGTTGATTGCCATACCGGGATTCGCACAAAATCCGGATATGCCAACTGATTTTCTGACGAAAGAATTTCACAAAGATCGCAGGACCAAGCTTCGCGAAAAATTACCCACCAACTCGGTTGCTGTTTTCTTCGCTAACGCTGTGCGCAACCGTTCTAATGATGTAGACTATGTATACCATCAGGACCCTGATTTCTTTTACCTCACCGGGTATAAAGAACCGGATGCCGTATTGTTCATCTTTAAGGACAAACAAACTGCTGCCAACAAAACGCAATACGATGAAATCATATTTGTGCAACCCCGAAACGTACAGGCTGAAATGTGGACTGGCCGCAGACTAGGTGATGCTGGTGTTAAAACGCAGCTTGGCTTAGAGCAGGCATTCAACAATAAAGAATTCAAAAAGTATAATGTTGATTTTTCAAAGTTCGATGAGATCTTGTTCTTCGATTTTCAAAATGACGTACGTGATGATCCAAGTGACTCCTCTGATCTATATAGTATGATCGAGCAGTTCAAGGTAAAAGTAAATTATCCTTCCAAAGAGAAAGGACTAACGCTTGCACGCGAGCCAGAGAAAAACAATCTCAACACAAAAGACCTGGAGGCGATCATGGGTGATCTTCGTGGCTTCAAAACGAAGGAAGAACTCGACATGATTCGCAAGGCTGTCAGCATTTCGTGTATGGGACAACGTGAAGTTATGAAAGCAATGAAGCCGGGAATGTCTGAACGTGAGATACAGGGTATACATGAGTTTGTGTTCAAGAAATACCAGGCAGAAGATTTAGGATATCCTTCTATCGTAGGTGCAGGACATAACGGATGCATACTTCACTATATCGATAACTATAAACCAAACATCACGAGTAAAGAATTAATCCTGATGGATCTTGGCGCAGAGTTCCACGGCTATACTGCAGACATTACGCGTACCATTCCGATCTCCGGAAAATTTTCTCCTGAACAAAAACAGATCTATGAGTTGGTGTTGAAAGCTCAAGAGGAAGGCATGAAAGTTTGTAAGCCTGGTGCAACTTTTGGCGATCTGACAATGGCTACACGCGTGGTCATTAACAAAGGATTGAAAGAACTCGGTATCATTAAAAACGAAAATGACGACCACAAGTATTATCCACATGGATGCTGCCATCACATCGGTCTTGATGTACATGACCGTGGTCCGTATGATAAGTTACAGGAGAGCATGGTGATCACTATTGAACCAGGTATCTATATTCCGGATAATGCTGCGTGCGATAAACGCTGGTGGGGCATTGCCGTTCGTATTGAAGATGACTACCTGATTACGAAAGATGGTTACGAACATTTATCAACTGCTGCACCTCGCAAGGTGGAGGACATTGAAGCATTGATGAAGCAACCCAGTGCGCTCGATGACTTTGTTTTACCGGAATTGAAAACCAAGAATTAGGGAATAATATACTCATGCAAAGCAGCCTGTAGACGAAACTACAGGCTGCTTTTTTTATTAACCTTTCAGAAACCGGTTGAAATAATTTCTCCTGAACCATTTATCTCTGAAAAGTCTTTTGCTCTATAGGTGGCATCGTATCTTGCACCGATTTATAATTATGACCCGCAAGCAACACTTCGTTGTTATCCTGATCCTCGGAGCACTTTCAACAATCAGTCCTTTTTCGATTGATATGTACCTGCCCGGATTTCCAGCTATAGCCAAAGATCTCAACACCACAATCGACCAGGTACAATTATCATTGACAAGCTACCTGATTGGTATTGCTCTTGGACAGTTACTCTACGGCCCGTTGCTCGATCGCTTTGGGAGACGCATGCCGCTCTATGCAGGGTTGGTGGTATATATTATTGCATCGTTGGGATGTGCTATGACCAACTCGATTGACGCGCTGATCGCTATGCGCTTTCTGCAAGCTATTGGCGGATGTGCCGGCATGGTAGCATCGCAGGCACTGGTACGTGACTTGTTCCCTATAAATAAAACAGCACAGGCATTTTCATCACTCACATTGGTGATCGCGGTATCACCTTTGATCGCACCTACCATCGGTGGTTATGTTACTGCCGGGTTCGGATGGCATGTCGTGTTTCTGATCCTCGCTTCCGTCATGGCAATCATCATGGGATGTATATATTTCTTCTTACCGGAAGGAAGAACAGCAGATGCTTCTTTGTCGCTGCGTCCGCAGGCCGTGCTTACCAATTTTCTTACCGTTCTCAAACAACAACAATTTCTTATCTATGCTTTCGCAGGAGGTATAGCTACAGCAGCACCGTTCGCTTTCATTGCTGGATCATCGGACGTGTTTATCAATTTATACCATACCAGTGAACAAGAGTACGGATGGATCTTTACCATTGTCGCGTCTGCTATAATAGGCTCAACACAATTGAATCATATACTCTTAAAAAGATATACAAGTCAACAGATCATTAAAGTTACCCTCGTTGTGCAGAACCTGGTGGGTATAGTATTGGTAGTAGGCACTGCGTATGGCTGGTATGATAAATACGAATTGGTAGGCATGATGTTCTTGTTCCTGATCGGCCAGGGATTAACAGGCCCTAACGGGACAGCCCTTGCATTGGCGCCCTTCACAAAATTGACAGGAAGTGCTGCCGCTATACAGGGAAGTATACGCATGGGTGTTGGTGGATTAACCTCAGCTGCCGTAAGCGCACTTCACAACAATACGCCTGTACCCATGGTGGCTATGATGGCATTATGTACCCTGGTGGGGTTATTTATACTGGGCATTGGTAAAGGAACAGTTCGCTATCGTGCACGCAAGCATGAAGTGGAAGAGAAGCCTTCTGTAATGATGTAACAACGGTTAGGCTGAGCGCCATTCCGATGGTGTTTTCCCAGAGATTTTTTTGAATGCCGTGTTAAAGGATGACTTCGAATTATACCCAACTTGTTCAGCGATCTCTTCAACCTTTATATTCGGTTGCTCTTTTAACAAACGTTTTGCTTCTTCTATTCTATAGGCAGCCACCATCTCGAAGAAACTTTTTCCGAGTCCTTCATTAATGGCCTGCGATACTATATGTACCGTTGTGTTCAGTAATTTGGCGAGATCCGGCAACGAGAAACCAGGCTGCAGAAAAGGTTTATCCCGCGTCATAATGGCATCCAGCTTTATCAACAACTCTTTTTGCGTATCACTTGTAAGACTTGAGCTTTTATACTTCTGCGGCTCCACCAGGGTTGTCTGCCGAAAGAAACCAGAGCCCCTGACTACCCGAAAGCTGGTCAGGTATATCATGAATGAAATATAGGCTGCAAACAAATGATCGCCTGTATCATCGATGTTAAAATACTTGACTATATAAATTATCAGCGTTGCTATCGTCATTTGCAATACCCCAGCCCGCAACTTTCTGAGCACAGGATGAACCGGTGTCAACAACGATTCACGTCTGCTCCTGAAAGCCCGAATTACTTCCCATACGCCTAATACAAAGTATATCAACAGACTAAATAACGACATGATGGTATGATGATCGGTGATCCAAAGCCATCGCGGGTCATAGTCTATTGAGACCCGCCGGAAAGGTAGCCCCGGGTGGTATGCATATACCCACGAATTATATTTATAGTCTTCGGACTGGATCAGGAAGGGAATCAATAGAAAAAAATAGACTATCGGGAAAATGTAGTGCAACCATTTTTCCTTCCGCGAAACAGAGCCGTTGATCAGGCTTTTTATCATCAAGTAAAAAGACGGTCCTATCGCGAATGCAAAAGGCTCCGAAAAATCTACCAGGAAAAGGCAATCTGCTATATATCCGGTATACATCAGAAAAATTTCCAGGATGCAAGCCGCCATCGAAAGCAGCATGAGCCCCTGAAAAAAATTAGCATGATTCTGCCGGTTTTCTTTCGATAAAAAAACAAAAGACAAAAACACAGCCTGTACAATGCCGAGAAGAATAAAGACTGCGAAGAGATCGATCTGGTACGGCATTCTCAATAGGTATTCAATGCGCAAATATACTTTCAGGCAGCATGGCAATCATTATCGTTTCACAACGAATTCTGTAAAACCCTTCCAGGTACCATCGTTAATTTCAACATCATCCACGCTTGCCGAGGGAGGTCCCTCCTTACACCACGTGATGAGGTTTGCAAGCAAAACCTCATCAGCCTCTGCTTCTATATAGACAGAACCATCGGGTTCATTGCGCACAAAACCTTTTATGCCCAATCGTTCGGCTTCCGCACGTGCAGAAACCCTGTAATGTACACCTTGCACACGACCCGTAACTTTTAAAGAAATATGCTTTTGCATGATATCAAAAATAAATTCAACAGACTCTGGTTAAAATTCTCTGCCATACTAAACGAACTGAGAAGCCGCAGAATCTTTTTAAAATAAATTTAAGATTCTTTGTCCAGAACCATAAAGTTGCCCCGTCATTATGTAAATTTTGTTCAACCAAAACCATTTTACAATCATGGAAAAGTACATGTTTTTATTTCGTGGTGGCGATCTAAGCCACTTATCTCCTGAAGAGCAGCAAGCCCAAATGCAAAAGTGGTTTGCCTGGGTAGAGAAACTTACGAAAGACAATCGTTATGTAGCCGGCGAAGCTTTGATACCCGGAGGTAAAACACTTTCAGGATCAAAGAAAACCGTTACGGATGGTCCGTTCGCAGAAGGAAAAGAATTAGCCGCTGGCTTTTTTGTAATCCAGGCAAAAGATCTGGATGAAGCCACACAGCTTGCGAAAGATTTCCCTGATTTTGATTTGAATGGAAGTGTAGAGGTACGCGAAGTCATGAAATTTGATATGTAAGAGAATTCTGGCAGCACCAGGAGTTCTTTTGAGAGGAGTCAGCTACAAAACTGACTCCTCTGTTCACTATATATCACTTTCAACTAATTAGTATGAAGCCTACCTATACATTTATCCTGTTCTTTGCAATCACCGCTTGCACATCATCCAATGATAAACAACAACAAAATATAGCCACGATTCAAAACATGTTCGATGCCTTTAACAAGCATCAATGGCAAACCATGTCCGAATACTATATAGAGCGTGCATCGTTTCTCGATCCGTCATTTGGGAAAGATTATGTGATTAAAACTAGGAAACAGACAACCGATAAGTATGCTGAAATGCAAAAGCTTTTCCCCGACATTCACGATGAAGTTATAGCACTTTATCCTTCCGGAGATATAGTTACCGCAGAGTTCATTTCCACCGGCACGTTAAACGACAGCATTTCATTTAAACTTCCGATCGTTGCTGTATTTACTTTAAAAGATGGAAAGATCATCAGAGATGCTACGTATTACGATCAGGAAAATCCATAATTTTATGGATGCCCCAACAAAACGTCAATCAGTTAGTCAGTCACCTCTTCCGGCATGAGGCGGGAAAGATGACCGCTGTATTGACACGATTGCTGGGCTTCGGTTCATTTGATATAGCACAAGATATAGTTCAGGAGACGTTACTCAAGGCGATGTCGGTTTGGGGGTTTAAAGGTATTCCTGATAACCCATCTGCCTGGCTATATACTGTTGCCAAGCGTAAGGCTATTGATGTTATCCGACAACAACGGCTTCATGAGCATCACGAAGCCGTCATTGGAAAAGCACTTCAATCTGAGTGGACACTGTCTCCTGCCGTGAACCAGTTATTTCTGGAGAATGAAATTGAGGACAGTCAATTACGAATGATCTTCGCCTGTTGCCATCCTGCTGTCCCCTATGAATCACAACTGGCGCTCACGCTCAAAACACTCTGCGGACTCAGCACAGCAGAAATTGCTAATGCATTTTTTACCAATGAAGAAACGATAGGAAAGCGCATTTACCGTGCACGCGAAAAGCTCAGGGACGAGAAAATTAATCTGGAAGTCCCACCTCCTGCTATACTTCCCTCACGACTTGACGCGGTATTGCATACACTATATTTGCTATTCAATGAAGGGTATAATTCATCGCATCCGGATGAACTCATCCGTCATGATCTTTGTGAAGAAGCTATACGGCTTTGTCTGCTGCTCACAAAAAATCCCATCACCGCTATACCTTCTGTCAAAGCACTGCTTGCATTGATGTGCTTTCAGGCCTCGCGTGCAGAAGCACGCATCACGGCAGCGGGAGCCATCGTGTTATTAAAAGATCAAGACCGAAAACTTTGGAATAAGGCATTAATAGAACGTGGCAGATTTTTTTTAGAAGCTTCTGCAGAAGGAGATGAATTTTCGGAATATCATATTGAAGCGATGATTGCATCGTGCCATGCGGAGTCAAATACATTCGATGAAACCGATTGGAATAGAATATTTCAACTCTATACTATACTTGCTAGCCTGAAACAGAGCCCCATCATAGAAATGAACAAAGCAATTGCTTTGGGATATGCGCAGTCCAGCGAAGCAGGGTTAGAAGCGTTAACAAAAATCGATGGACTTAACGATCACTATCTATACCATGCTGCCCGGGCCGATTTTTACGCAACGCTCCATAAAAATGAATTCGCGATTCAAGCATATGAACGCGCCTGGGAACTTACGTCTTCAAAAGCTGAACAAGCTTTACTGAAAAAGAAAATGCTAGCCCTATCAGAAGATCAACGTAATAATTGATCAACCACCGTTCTGATCATTGCTTCGCGCACTTCATAAGTACCCGACACAAAGACATAGGGTATATTTCGTTTTTCAAGTGCTTCTCTGAAAACCGCAAGCATCGCTTCGCGCTGATGCCCGAGATCACGCAAATCATCTGCAACCCAGGCTACATCTATATCAAACAAAAAATACAAGTCGTAGTGCACAGCCTTCTCCAATGTATATAGCACTTCCGGTACAGCATGCAGATAATGCTGCGAATAAATCTGTGTAGTGATAGCATCGGTATCGCAAAATAAAATCCGATTGGCAGACTTGGCTTTCTCTTCGATCCGCTCGACGTGTGCATGTCCTATCTTCACGATGTCCTCCAACGAAAAAACATTCGAAGCAATTAATTCACGCGCAACTTCCGGAACAAATTCAGTTTGATATATAGTCGCCATCTTTTTTGCCATCGTAGATTTACCTGTACTCTCCGGCCCGTAGAAACAAATCTTCTTCACGAAATAAGGACGTACAACGGAAGGAATAAAATCCCAATACTGAAATGGATTCTGCCTGATGCGCGATGCAGAAACCGGCAAGCTTTTTCGTTCAGGGTCGAACGATTGATGCAAAGCCCCCAAATGATGCGCAAACGGATCACCATATTCTTCTGAACTAAAGAGTATATCAATGGGTGGATACGTGCGCTTGATGAAATCAGCCCACACTTTTGTGCGCTCGGGTAAAGGCAATGATTCATCGTCAAAATTATCCAACACCATTGCCGGTTTGATGGATGTATACTTCGTGAATAATTCTATAATCCAGGAAAAACGAAGTGAAGGATCAATCACATCGTGAGGAGTATAGCTCATGGAAACGATAAGCTCATCACATTGCTGAGCCGCAAATTTTATCAATGCAATGTGCCCCGCATGGATCGGAAGAAATTTACCAATTACGAGTCCACGCTTCATATACATTGTGGCTGATAGGCGCGATATTCCTTCCACCAGTGCCACAGACCAAACGCGGCAATCACCGTAAACATAAAATATAGCACACTATACAACATGATCCCTTTTACATAGTATAAATAGGTGGCAACAATATCTACAATAATCCAGATGATCCAGCACTCTACTTTTTTCTTGATCATAAAAAATGTTGTAATGATACTCATCACCGTAATAAAGGAATCCGCATAAGGAAATGCACTGGGAATCGGAAAGAAAGCTGGAAACCAATGATGTAGTTGACTTGCCAATGCCCCAAGCACAGCTGTACCTGCCAACCCAGATAAACATATACCTATAAAAGTATATATACCCATGAAGCTGACGCGAAGTTCTTTATTACGATCTTCTTCTCCCGGCCTGGGGTGCGTCCAGCGCCACCAGCCAAGTGCATTGGTTACAAAGAAAAAGATTTGCAGAAACATATCGGGATATAACTGGATCTGATAGTATAGAAAAAAAGACAAAACCACGTTTACAATCCCGATAGGCCAGCTCCATATATTGGCTTTCGCGGATAGCCATACCGCTATAGCTCCGGAAACAAAGCCATAAAATTCCAGGTGGCTCATTTTGTAGCCGAGAACTTCAAATAAAATATTATCAATCCTGAAAAAATCCTGCATCTTTTTTAAAATTTACTCTTATTTTGAGTATCGATTCGCGCAAGTAATACTATAAAAGCGCATCGAACTATCAAAATTAATAATCCCTAACCGCTATACCTCAGTCTATATTCATGAACACCTTCTTCACGCTTATCCTGACGTGCGTCAGCTTGCTTTGTTTTTCGCAAGAGGCCAAACTTCTAACCAATAACCAAGAATGGTATGATGGCAGTATCCTGCTTTCCGATGGTACGGAATTGAAAGGTCTCGTTAAATATAATGACCGAAACAGTGTTCTCTCTTATCTCGATGGTGAGAACACGAAAGCATTCAGTCAGCGAAGTGTTCTGGGATTTGAGTTCTTCGATGAAAGCATTCAGCGACAACGCGTATTCTACACGATACCGTATGAAGATTCTCAAACCGGTGTAAAAAGGCCGCTGTACTTCGAAGTGATACGGGAGTATAAAACTTTTGCTATCCTATCCAGGTATGAACCCTTGGAGACGAAACAGAAAACACAAACTTCGCCCGGTGGTAGTCTTAATGGAATGCCGGCCTACACAAGGACGTCCACACTGGAAATATCTCAAACCGAAACAATTTTCCTGATGCATAAGGATGGCACTATAAAACCATACTTTCGTATAATGAATATAGAGGACGGCACAAAAAATCTTATTACACAAAAGGACACGAAAACAAAGACCAAGATGTTCGATGAAGATTTGCTTGCCGAGTATGTAACAGGGCCGGTATATGATGACCTTCAACGGTATGCGAAAGAGAACAACCTGAAGTTTAAAAAGAAAGAGGATTTTATGAAGATCGTTGCCTACTATGATAGCCTCCGGAAGGAATAGCATCTATACTATATTACAATTTAATACAAACATTTTTCGCCTCGGTAAAAAATCGTAACGCTTCCCAACCACCTTCGCGACCAACACCCGATTGTTTCATGCCTCCGAAAGGTGTGCGCAGATCGCGGACGAGCCAGCAATTCACCCACACGATTCCGCTCTTTACTTCAGCGGCTACACGATGAGCACGCTTCAGGTTTTCCGTCCAGATTGTGGCGGATAGCCCATACGGTGTGCTGTTGGCATATCCAATCACTTCTTCTTCTTTCGCGAAGGGTGTAATGGAAACAACCGGCCCGAAGATCTCCTCCTGGTTGGTACGACACGCACAATTCAATCCGGTGATCACGGTGGGCTCAACAAAATATCCCTGCGCACATCGACCCGATATAGTAACACGATTGCCACCAGTTTCTATCGTTCCTCCTTCTTGTCGCGCAAGATCTATATAGGCCAAAACTTTGTTCATGTGTGCCTCAGATACCAATGCACCTGTATTGGTAACATCGGACAGCGGATCGCCTGTTATCAATGCCTTTGTGCGTTTCACAAATTCATCTACAAACTTCTTATATATACTTTGCTCTACAAAAATCCGGGATCCGCATAAACAGATCTCACCTTGGTTTGAAAAAGAGGATTGTATAGATGTAGTTACGGCCTGTTCAAAATCACAGTCAGCAAATATTATATTGGGATTTTTACCGCCAAGTTCGAGCGAAAGCTTCTTAAACATGGGCGCAGTCGTAGCAGCAATTTTCTTTCCGGTTACTGTGCCTCCTGTAAAAGATATAGCGGGAATTTCAGGATGCTCGATAATAGCCTGACCGGCTTTAGGCCCCAGACCATGTACTATATTTAAGACACCTTTCGGCAACCCTGCCTCTATACAGAGCCTAGAAAATAAAAAGGCAGTCATCGGTGTGAGCTCGGAAGGCTTTGCAACAACGGTACAGCCAGACGCGAGTGCAGGTGCAATTTTCCAGGTAAATAAATATAGCGGCAGGTTCCATGGAGATATACACCCAGCAATGCCAATCGGATTTCTCACCGTATAGTTAATAGCATCTGTACCTGTAACATGCGCTTCGCTGGCGAAGTGAATAGCACCACTGGCAAAGAAACGCATATTGGCAGAAGCGCGTGGTATATCAACAACTTTTGCAAGTTTTACAGGCTTGCCATTATCTATACTTTCCGCCAAAGCAAGCTTATCAAGGTCACGATCAATCAAATCGGCAATCCGCGTTAATATAGCAGACCGCTTTTCAACAGCCATAGTCGACCACTGGATAAATGCAGCTTTCGCTGCGACAACAGCCTTCTCCACATCGTGCTGATCTGAATCCGGAATTACACTATATATCTTTCCCTCGGCAGGACTATAGTTGCTGAGGAACTTTCCGGATATCGGCTCGACCAGTTCGCCATTGATATAATTATAGATCTTCTCCATGCGTTATAAACTCCCCGTGCGGCCTCCATCTACCGGGACATTGATACCATTTATATAGCCTGCTGCCGGAGTCGCGAGGAACGCAATGGCAGCTGCCACTTCATGTGCTTCCCCTATACGTGCTGCCGGAATTTCATTGATCATATCTTGCTTCGCTTCATCAAAAGTCTTTCCGCCCTTCTCTGCCTTTGAAGCAATGAGAGACTCGAGTCGCCCTGTCATAGTAGAACCTGGTAATACATTATTGACGGTAATACCAAACGATGCCAGCTCTAATGACAACGTCTTTGACCAATTTGCAACGGCTCCTCGAATAGTATTGGAAACACCTAACCCTCGAATAGGAATCTTCACCGATGTAGAAATAACATTAATGATTCGTCCATATTTTTCGCGCTTCATTCCATCTACAAATGCCTTTGCTAAAATCTGATTGCAGAGAAGATGATTTGAAAACGCTTTTACAAAATCCTGTATCTGCGCATCAATAGCCTGCCCGGCCGGTGGCCCACCCGTGTTATTTACAAGGATGTGTACGGCGTGTTCAGCTGCATACTTTTTCACTTTGCTTTCGAGCGTTTCCAGTGAATCAAAATCGGCAACTATATACGTGTGCTGTTGATCACCTTGCGTTGATAGCATTTGCAAAACGGCTTTTAGCTTTTCCTCATTCCGGGCAATTAAGGTCACATTTGCTCCCAATAACGCAAGCTCTATAGCAGACGCCTTGCCTATACCTTGCGTGCTGCCGCATACCACTGCACGTTTACCTTTTAAATCAAGATTCATTATTAAAGTATGTAACTGAATTGTTCTTAAATTTAAGAAAGGAATAGATTGGTTGACATACCGCATACAACATTATACATTTATTTATATGACTATTCGCAGACCGTTTAATCTGAATCAATGGATCAAAGAAAATCGTGACCTGTTGAAACCTCCGGTTGGAAATAAAAATCTCTATGCTGATGCCGGTGACTATATCGTTATGATTGTCGGTGGACCGAATGCGCGAAAGGACTATCACTTTAATGAGACAGAAGAATTATTCTATCAACTGGAAGGCGATATCAATGTGCGTGTACAAGAGGATGGCAAGCCGGTAGACATTCCGATAAAGGCCGGAGAAATGTTTTTGCTTCCTTCAAGAGTTCCACATCGTCCGGAGCGTCCTGCCAATTCTATAGGGCTTGTAATTGAGTGTAAACGTCCGGAGAAAGATATAGAGGATGGATTGATTTGGTATTGCGACCATTGCAATACCAAGCTGCATGAATATCGTTTTCATTTGGATAATATTGAAAAGGATTTCATTCCACGCTTCCGCGAATTCTATGGCTCAAAGGAACTACGGACCTGCAAGAAATGCGGAACAGTGATGGAGGCAGACCCACGATTTGTATAGGCAAAGTATAACTGCTATTCTGGAACAACAATTTACTATAACACTACACGTCCCAATGTTGCACCATGCATTGTGAGTATATATACACGACATGAAAGGAATTGGATACTATAGTTCGCCTGTTGGCGATTTTATAATTGAGTCGGAGAACGACAAGATTATCACAATGAATTTTTTAAAAAACTCTCGAGAGGAAGAAGTCCGGACAGCCGTAATCGATCAGTGCATCAACGAGCTGGATGAGTATTTTTTTAAGGGTCGAAAATTCTTCACCGTTGAACTTGATTTCCGCGGATCAGCTTTTCAGGTAAAAGTATGGAACGCGTTGATGACTATTCCCTATGGGAAAACGGTTTCGTATGAAGAGATCGCGCTTCGCGTAGGAGACATCAAATCTATACGTGCTGTTGGCTTAGCAAATGGACAAAATCCTATTGCTATTATTGCTCCCTGCCATCGTGTTATTGGTAAAAGTGGTGACCTGGTAGGATATGGAGGCGGACTCGAAAATAAAGAATGGCTGCTATACCATGAAGGCGCGATTTTAAGACAACTCTCATTATTTTAGTTCCAGCGATGCATTAACTATATATCAAAACTTATCTTTCATCTATACCTCTTAAAAATCCATCTCTCAAAGACTACACTTTAAATATGAAATTTAAGAATACACTTCAGTTCGCTAAACAATCTGACAAAGAAGATACACTTCGTAACTACCGGAATAAGTTTCTGATTCCGAAAGCAAATAACAAGCAGGCCATCTACCTCATCGGAAACTCGCTTGGACTTCAGCCAAAAACAACAAAACAGTTTATAAACGAGGAGCTAGAGGACTGGGCAAAGCTTGGCGGAGAAGGACATGTTCATTCCAGGAGGCCATGGATATACCACCATCAACTTGCCAAGAAAACATTGGCAGGCATTGTAGGCGCTAAACCCTCGGAGGTAATCGCCATGAACCAGCTCACGGTTAATTTACATTTGATGATGGTATCATTTTATACACCGACTACTGAGCGTTATAAAATTATAGTGGAGGCTGGCGCGTTTTCATCGGACCAATATGCATTTGAAACACAGATAAAATTCCATGGACTAAATCCCGACAAGGTATTAATAGAACTTAAACCACGGGAAGAAGAGTTCACATTGCGAACAGAAGATATTGTTAGCGCGATTGAAGAGCATGGACGCGAAGTAGCGTTGGTAATTTTAGGAGGTGTTCAATACTATACAGGTCAATTTTTTAATATACCTAAAATTACAGCCGCGGCTCATAGCGTGGGCGCTATAGCAGGCTTTGACCTGGCACACGCAGTGGGTAATGTTCCGCTAAATCTTCACAAAGACCAGGTCGATTTTGCAGTATGGTGTAGCTATAAATATTTAAACGCAGGGCCGGGTGCAATTGCCGGTGCCTATATACACGAGAAGTATGAAAGCAATACGGAACTGCCACGCTTTGCAGGCTGGTGGGGATATGATGAAAAGGAGCGCTTTGGGATGAAAAAAGGATTCAAACCGATGAAAGGTGTGGATGGATGGCAACTTTCAAATGTACCTATATTTCAAAATGCAGCTTTACTGGCGTCACTAGAAATATTCCATGAGGCGGGTATAAAAGCATTGCGTAAGAAAAGCGTAGCACTTACCTCCTACCTCGAATATATTTTAAAGGACATCGATCCGCTTGAGAACACATTAAAAATCATTACACCTGCTAATCCGGAAGAGCGCGGGGGCCAGCTCTCGATCTTCATGAAACAAAACGGCAAAAAAATATTTCAGCAGTTAAACAAAGCGGGGATCATTGCCGATTGGCGAGAACCCAATGTAATCCGCATAGCGCCTGTTCCGCTCTATAATTCATTTGAAGATATATACAGGGTGGGTGAAATTCTGAACAGCTTAATCTGATGGCAACCGCGAATAAAGCTATCGCTATAGCAGGAGCAGGATTAGTCGGTTCTTTGCTCGCCCTATATTTAAGTAAACGGGGTTATAAGGTTTCGGTATTTGAGCGCAGGGCCGACATGCGAAAGAATACATTACAAGCAGGACGCTCTATTAATCTGGCACTCAGTACACGCGGCCTCAAAGCTCTTGAGGAGGTGGGATTGGCAGATGCTATAAAAAAAGTAGCGATCCCGATGCATGGCCGTATGATGCACGACCTGCAAGGCAATCTTACCTTTCAACCGTACGGTAAAGAAGGACAGTTCATTAATTCTATATCGCGAAGTGATCTCAACATCGTATTGATCAACAAGGCCGAGGCATCCGGTGTTTCTTTTCACTTCAATCAACGTATCACGCATGTTGATACTGACAAGACTTCCATCACGATAATGTCTCCGGAAAATCATATATCAACGCACACATTTGATGTTGTGGTTGGTGCTGATGGAGCTTTTTCTGCTGTACGGCAAACCATGCAATTCTCGGAACGATTTAATTTTTCTCAAGAGTATATAGAGCATGGCTATAAAGAACTTCATATACCTGCCGGTATAGCGGGTGCATTTCATCTTGAAAAAAAGGCACTGCACATCTGGCCACGCCAAAGCTTCATGATGATTGCACTTCCCAACCCGGACGGAAGCTTTACATGTACACTATTCTTTCCCTTTGAAGGCTCTCCTTCCTTTGCAACGCTGACATCCGACCGTGCTATAGAAGACTTTTTCAAGACTACTTTTCCGGATGCAGCGAAGCTGATGCCTTCTCTTCTGGATGACTTTAACAGGAATCCTGCCTCTTCTCTTGTTACTGTAAAATGTTCTCCCTGGGTACGCAACAAAACTTTTCTTATTGGTGATGCTGCACACGCGATCGTTCCGTTTTATGGACAAGGTATGAATGCTGGTTTTGAAGATTGCAGAATTCTAAATGCACTACTGGACAAGCATCATGACCATTGGGATATTGCATTACCTGAATTCCAAAAGCAACGCAAACCTGACGCTGACGCTATAGCGAAACTGGCTCTTGATAATTTTGTAGAGATGCGTGACCTTGTGGCAGATGCAGATTTTTTATTGCGAAAGAAAATTGAAGCGAAACTTCACACGCTATATCCCAAAAAATGGATTCCGCTATACTCGATGGTTACATTTCATGACCACGTCCGATACTCCGAAGCCTACACCATCAGTCGTTTACAAACAAAGATCATGAACGAAGTAATGAGCAGGCCCGGAATACAGGATCAATGGGAGTCTTTGGACTTTAAAGCTATAGCTGAATCACTTCAACGGGAGCTATAGTCCGAGATATCTACATATCAATCTTCTGCTGAAGAGAAGCCACAATTATAAGAGAAAGCATATTTATTGGTGCCTGCCAGATCATCATTCCATACAAGCGACTCAACATACGATGATGTATACACATAAGTAAAATCTTGCGGCTGCTGAACTTCGGGGCCACCGCCTACCGGCACTTCATATATACCTTTACCTGGATTGTTCTTTGAGAAAAGATTCAGGAATGAGATATCATACCGCATTACCGGATAAGACACGATATTACACACCGGAAAGAATACAGGATTACCCACAGCATGTGCCAATAACTTAAACGGATTTGTCTTCTTGTCGTAAGCAGACCCGGTATACCCAGTGAATGGATTGCCATTTACAGTTCCACTTACAAACGTCACATTTCCACTGCCATATGTCAGATCTTTCTGTATTACAAATGTAGGAGGATCACCAGCACCTCCACCATATTCGCTTTCAACAAGATAGTCTACAACCGTTGGAGAAGCGTAGTGAAAATCAAAATGCCTTCGGAATCCATAGGAATCATACACATCCGACTCTACAATACCAAAAGGGCCGTGTGTAAAATCGAAACTATACTCTGGTGCTGGATCACCAGTATATATCTCTGCACTTATCAATTGATCCGATCCGTTGTACTGAAAAAGAATTTTACTTCCTTCAGCTTCGAGCTTCACCAGTCTTCCGGAACTACTGTAGTAGGCTTTATGCCATTCATCTTCCCAATAAACTTTATCGATACGACAAGTGCGACAAGGATGCGATGGATCGCATGACGAGATCAGGATGAGGCAAAGCAATAGCATTGACCCCATCATCATTTTGATGGTTTTCATAAAAAGAGGGTTTTTAAAATTTAACTAAGAAAAGTTATCAAGGTAAAGTTGATTATGCAACAACTTTTAAATACGTTCCAACGCTTACTATATATACAGTATATACTTTGTCAATTTGAAGTTACTACACTTTGAATAGCACTTTCATCAAAAAGATCGTCTTTGATATGTATTTTATACTCCTCATAACGCTCGAAGACATCCTGTATATAGTTTACAGGCTCTTCGCATTTGCAATATCCGGCAGCCACAACAGGGTCACGATAAAATCCAGGATCAGATTTTTTTAGCAGGTAGTATTGTACATTATCATCCCACACGGCAACGCTTTTGTCTTTACCATACTTGCGCAATAGTTTTTTCGCATCCAGTATATGTGAAAGTCCAGCGTTGTAGGATGCTAAAATAAATTTCAGACGTTGCACAGAATCCGGCACAGATTTTTTCCAGTATCGATCCAGGTATTTTAAATAGCTAACACCGGCATTCATGCTTTGCCTTGGATCATTAACATTTTTTGCTCCGAAGCGCTTCGCGGTCTCAGGCATCAACTGCATCAATCCGCGTGCACCTGCCCACGACTCTTCAGTTGGATTAAATTTAGATTCCTGATATACAACGGCAGCGAGTAAACGCCAATCCCACTGCAATTTTTTGGCACCTTCTTTAATGAGATCATCATACGGCGAAAGACGATTACTACCATAAGAGAAGTAGTCACTCTTCATGCGTATCAACGATGTGCGTGGACTTTTAAAGTAGCGATTATAAATTACCATAAAGGTTGGCCTCTTTTTTATCTGAAGCAACCAATCATCAATTTCAGTTAACAACTCTGGAGAATTTTTACGTACAGCCCAAGCAATCTGTTGTGGTATACTTAGCACAGTACTTACATCCAGATTAGGATAATATGCAGCATTCACTTGTGCCATGGTGTGATCGGCAATGGTATAGTCTATCTCACCAACAGAAACTTTTCTGATCAACGATTCACTTTCAGAATTCAGTGTATCTTCTTTAACAAGTATATCTGTACCGATCTCTTCTGACAGATTTTTAATCCGCATCGCGTGACTGGTACCTTTAATGACGTGTATTTCTTTACCTCCCAACGCGGATGGAGTTCGGATGAGCGACGCATTAATCTGATCTTCATTCAACTTGCGCCAGTTCACAGGCTTGCGTTGTACAAGCACCTGGTATGTATTAAAATGCGGCCGTGTAAATGCAACTAATTCCTTTCGCGGCTTATTGATCGTTAGCGGAAAAGCTATAATATCACCTTCACCTTTATTTAATTGATCTATTGCAGATTCTACACCACTGGTGACTTTAATTTTTAACCCAACTTTCAAGTGTTTTGCAAGATCTTGCAGCAATTCATATTCATATCCCATCGGCTTGCCCTTGTATATAAAGTAGCTAATGGAGTTATTATCTACGAGCGCATTTATATAACCGCGTTCGCGAATGGCATGGAGGTCCAGTCTAACCGCCGGTTCAGAAGGAAAAGCTTCTTTTTGAGGCGGATTGCAGGAAATTGCCACGATTGAGAGGAGACAAACTCTCGACCAGGATCGTACTAAAACCAACATAGTAAAATCAAAGTTACGGCTTTCATTTGAAAACAAAAAACCGCAATACAACGGTATATCTATACGCAAATAATTACACTAAATATACCTTACAATAACACTATATATTTCTCATTTCAACTTTTGTGATACATCTACCGGAAAATCTGTAATGAGTATATCAATTTGCTTTTTAGCAATCATTTCCAGATAGAATTCAGCCGGATATATAGCCGCATTATTTCTATTAGATTCACTCGCATCAGTCATCATAGCAATTTTGAACCGCTGAAACTCCTTTATCAATGCTCCCGTTGTAGATGATGTTATATATGCTATTAAACTAGAATTCGATATACCTGATTTCTGAACACTCTTCCACGATGCTTCGTCTTTAGCGAGAAAAGAAATCGCAACCGCATCGGACAAACTATATACCTTTGAAGTCATTGCAGGGTCGAACGTAAGCACAATACATTTTTTAATCAAATCATATCGCGTTACCAATTCAATAGTCTCTTCCCATACATCATCCTTTATATCCAGCATCAACACAACATCGTTTGCTTTCGCATAGGCTAATACTTTTTCAAACGTGGGTATAAGTTCATTCGTTAATTCACCAGATGAAGTTCGCAGGTATAGTGTATTCAGATAGGCGTTACTAAGATCAGAAATCTTGCCAACACCATTGGTAGTTCTATCCACAGTTTCATCGTGCATGACATATAGCGTACCCTCTTTGCTTTTCCGGATATCCACTTCTACTATTACCGGCTTTATGTTACAATGGGATACGGTATATTTAATAGCTATCAATGAGTTCTCAGGTAACTGGTTATAGAAACCTCCTCTATGTCCACAGATTAACACCGTGTCCTTTCCCTTGGATAAAAAATCATGCGGCTGTGCCATCGCTAAATAGTTGAGCACACACAGAACAAAAACAATTGCTTTACTTTTCATCTCGTTAATCGCTTCAAATACATTTAACTATAGCGCTACTATATACAAGACTACAAAAAGAAAAAGGCTCCGAAGAGCCCTTTTCCATATTGAACATTTACGAAAAAACTAGTTTCCAAAGATATAGCGAACACCGACTTGCATCTGCCAAACGTTATCAATGGTAGCGCCTTTGATGAAAGAATCTTTCAGCAATGTAGTTGTACCATCAGATTGTGTTTGCGTTGCCAAACGGTATAGAGGCTGACCTTGTGCGTTAATGCTTGCCACAGTTAACGGACTGGTTGTTGTTGCCTGGTAGCTTACACCCCACTTATCGTTGATAAGGTTACCAACGTTGAGTATATCTGCGCGAAGTTGAATTGTATTTCTTTTTTCTTTCGTTCCGATTTTAACACTGAACTCCTGAACGATAGTCAAGTCAAATCTTGTTAACCAAGGGAAGTAACCACCATTTCTTTCAGCATACTCGCCTCGGCGTGTCTTCAGGTAATCGTTTCCTTCAATGTATGCATCGAATGCTGCTTGTTGATCTGCTGGTGATGCACCTGCAAATGAACTTGAAGCGGCTATAGGAGCAAACAGAAGTTCTGAAGCCTGGTTAGGAACATAAAGCAAATCATTGTTCTGACCATCTCCATTCAAGTCGTTACCACCACCACTGGTTGGGTAAGTATATGAAATTTTAGAACCGCTGGTAGATACCATACCAAGAGAGATTGTAGTAGAACCTCCGATCTTATTTCCATACTCGAGCCTATAGCTTGCGTAACCGCTGATACGATGACGAAGGTCATTATCAGCATATGATGTAGTCAAGTAGTTCTGACCTGCAACGGTAGGTATATTTGCCTGTACTGTACTTCCAACAGATTGAATGTCTTTCGCCATTCCATAGGTATAGGCAACCATTCCACCAAAACCTTTTGTAACTGTTTTCTCCAATTTGAAAGTAGCAGTATAAGAGCTTCCCTTTGTGGTGTTCTTCAACACAAACACGTTAGAAACCTGAGGATTATAGAAACGTGCCTGAGCAACAGTATTGTTAGCACCTGTACCTGAGCTAGCCACACCAGATGCAGGGAAACGATCACGGTCATCAGGTCCTGTAAAATTACGATCGGCAGCCTTGAGGTTAGCATCGATGTAACGCAGACCTTGCACGTTTTTGTTATAGATAAATTCTGCAGTTGCTACCAAGCCCCATGGTAATCTTTGATCAACCGCGATATCGCTCTTCCAGATCATCGGGTATTTTAAATCAGGATCCGTTGCGTTAACAGCATACGGAGCAAGTGTACTGATGTCTGTACTGGTTGGTATTATACCGGAAGGCAGTTCCGTTGGACTAAGTCTGAAAGGATAAGTAACATCGGTTACGTTTATTACAGCGGTATTCACACCGTTGTTTCCGAGCTGGTTAGACACAAGTACTTGTGGTATACGTGATACAAACAATCCGCTACCTCCGCGCAACTGTGTGTTTCTGTCACCTTTCAAGTCATAGTTGAAACCAATTCTTGGCGATATCAGTAAACGTGCTTTCGGAAAAGCACCTGTATTTACTCTATAGTCTTTACCATCTTCATCCTTGAAAGTCATTGCTCCAACAATCGGGTTGTAGAAATCAGCAGCTGTACCGTTGTCGTATGCAAACACATCACCACGGATACCACCGGTTAATTTAAACTGTTCGTTGACCTGGAATTCATCTTGTATATAGAAGCTATAGGTAGATACATTTAGTTTTTGCCATGGCTCTGCACCACCTGGCAACAATGAATAGCGCAGGTTATACTTCTCTACGTTTACAGGAGAAACCCCACCATCCGTATTATTCTTATACGCTAAAGCAGCTTCTTTGAAATCGGAGATCGAGTTATATACATACAAGCCGTTTGATACTGGGAAGAACAAATTGTTTGATGTAAAGAACTCATACGAAAGACCGAGTGTGAAAGTATGTTTACCTAAGAAGTAAGTGAAGTTGTCGGTAATGTTGAATGTAGAGTAATTCAACTTGTTACTTGGCGTGAACGGATCGAAGCCGAGGGTGGTATAAACACTTCCCTGTGGTACATCCAGATCACCATCCAATATTTCGATGGTAGGGAACATACCTGTTTTATACTTACGGTCTTCAATCTGCTTGTTATAGGTAACAACAAGGTTGTTGGCGATTTTACTACCAAAGGTTGAGTTTAGCTCAGCAGCAACAGAACGTGTATTGTCCTGAATTATATAGCCTGTGTTCTCAGGAGAGATAGCCAGAGCACTGTTGGTACGATTTCCGAAACCAGCAGTGTTACTACTGTTACTATCGCTGATACGCTGACCTGATTCAGAATTGTGATGTGAGTAACGTACAGAAAGTTTGTGATGATTATTGATATTATAATCCAGACGAATAATAGCCTTCTTACTGGTAAGTTCGTTATTGAAATTATCAATAGCACCGATGTCGTAATTAAAGTTGGTGCTCATGAAGTTACCAAGATCTACCAGGTCTGAAGCAAGCACGCGTGAAATGTTACCACCCGTGGTTCCGCGATTAGCTTGCCATGTAAGTGCAGGCGTGCTACTTTCAAATTGCTCAGCATTAATAAAGAAGAACAATTTGTTAGGAATGATTGGACCACCGATGCGAACACCGAATGTTTTTTCATCGATGTTAACATTGTTGAGTTTTCTTCCGTCAGCTTTTGTACCAGTCAGGTCATTATTTCTAAAGAGATAGTAAACAGAACCATTTACATCATTTGTACCCGATCTTGTCACGGCATTTATACCAGCACCGGTAAAACCTGATTGACGCACATCGAAAGGTGCTATGTTCAATTGAATTTCATCAAGTGCATCCAGCGATACAGCTGCAGTACCTGTACGACCACCTGCCTGAGCAGAGCTTCCCAAACCAAAACCATTGTTAAATACTGAACCGTCAATGGTAAAGTTATTGAAGCGGCTATCCTGTCCGGCAAAAGAACGTCCGTTGCTGTATGGGTTATACTTTACAATGTCGTTAACTGTTCTGCCGATGGTGGGCAAACTGTTAATAGCTGAATTCCCGTAGGAGATGTCAGCACCCGTACGATCCGAACTGAATATATCATTTCGGTTACCTACTACAGTAACCTCCTGTAATTCTGTACTCTCATCAGTAAGTTTTACATTCAAGTCGGCCTTTGTACCAAGATTAAGATATATATTATCGTAAGCCTGTTCTTTGTATCCAACGAAGGTTACTTTAACAGAATAAGGTCCGCCAACGCGCATACCTGGCAAAGTATAGCGACCATCTGCCAATGTTGTTGTTCCGTAAGTTGTTCCTGAAGGTGTGTGAACTGCCAGAATTGTAGCTCCGGGCAGCGGCTCTCCTTTGGCATCGGTAATGACCCCCGCCATGGAGGATGTTGTAACCTGCGCAAACAAGCTTGTTAAAGCCGTTAGCATCAAGGCTAAGGTTAATGGTAGAATTCTCCTCATACTTTATTGGATTTAGATTAATGGTTTTTAGAGCGCGTAAAAATACCCGAACATCAAGAATTAAACTTTAAAGCACGTTTAAATCTTTCCACAAATTGTTTACAATAAGTTAACAAACCCTCTTGTCAACATACACCATACTCCAGTTAACCTTTTGACAAATAATTATTTAGGCTAATGTTAAAGAAATAATTTCTATTGGTCTGATGACCTCAGAGTTTATTTTGAGGAATTTTTCTTACATCGTTTGCATACCACGATTAGCGGAAAATACTTTTATAAATTCGTTGGTTGTCGCTTTAATTTCTCCTCTAAAACTATTTGAGTTTCCTCTCAACGCTTCAGCTCTTCGATCGGCTATAGGTAATCATCACCCTATTTACCTTACTCCTTTTTAAATTATCCTTACTACTTTCATGAGACGTGCAATGCATTTGCCGGACGCAATTCACTACCTGATCACAGAACTTTTTGGTTTCGATTCTTTTGCAATCTTTGTAAACCCAAAACAACCTCTATTTTTTAAACTATGATCGCATTCCTAAAAGGAAGACTCGTGCATCGAGATCCAACGCATGTTGTGATCGATGTAAATGGCGTAGGCTACCTGGTGCACATTTCGTTGCAGACATTTTCAGATATTAAAGAGCAAGAGAATATAATGCTCTTCACGCACCTCTCCATTCGCGAAGACGCCCACGTATTGTTTGGATTCAGCTGTGAATCCGAGAAGAGACTTTTCCAGCAACTCATTTCTGTAAATGGTGTTGGCCCGAGTACTGCAGTGGTTATGCTTTCCTACATGAACAGTAACGAGCTAAAGTCTTCTATAGTAAAAGAAGATGCAGCAGCACTCCAAAGTATAAAAGGCATTGGTGGAAAAACTGCACAGCGCGTAATTATAGAATTAAAAGATAAGCTTAAGAAAGAAAGTTGGGAAGAGACTCAGACTTCTGTTTCTTCCGGCCCTCACAATACTTTACGTAAAGAGGCGTTATCAGCTTTGCTTACGTTAGGACTACCTAAATTAGTAGCAGAGAAAAGTGTTGATGCCGCCCTGAAAAAATCAGGAAATACCATTACATTAGAAGATTTAGTTAAACAAGCCCTAAAAAACGCCTAGACGTTTGAGAGTCTTTACTCGACAACCCCACGTTGCCCTTAAGCTTGGCCGCCTCGTTATTGCATGGCTCAGCTTCTTCACGCTTACCGATGAAGCTCTAGCTCAACGGCAAGACACTACGCGCGTAAATTCCGACACTACAAAGAATACACCTTATCGTCCTGACAAGCGCCCGACTTACCGACCTGCAGATCGGTATGGAGATCCATTTTCAAATCGCCAAAGTGAATCACCACTTTATCTGAAAGATCCTAATCAGATGAAGCTGGATGTAGAAATAGATACGGCTCAGAATTATACCATCTACGAAAAAATTGGTGATCTCAATTATCGTCCTGCTTCAAGTATGTCGTTTGAAGAATTTAAACAATATCAGGACAGACAAATATTAAAGAGTTATTGGAAAGGGCGAGCGAAGGCGCAGGACGGAGAAAGCCCGGTGAGTGGACGCGGCTTTGTACCTAAAATATTTTTGAGCCCGGTGCTCGACAGAATTTTCGGAGGAAGTTATATAGAGTTAGTACCGCGTGGTTTTGTTACCCTTGACTTTGGAGCATCGTTCCAACGCATGTATAATCCTACACTACCTATACGTCAGCAACGAAATGGTGGCTTTGAGTTCGATCAACAGATCAACATGAGTGTAGTGGGTAAGATTGGAGAAAAGCTTGCTGTTACCGCTAACTTCGACAACAACAACTCTTTCGACTTTCAAAACAACATGAAGGTTGAATATACCGGCTTCAAGGAAGATATACTTCAAAAGCTTGAGATCGGTAACGTGAGCTTGCCTTTAAACAACACGTTGATACAAGGTGCGCAGAACCTGTTTGGTATAAAAGCGCAGATGCAATTTGGGAAACTTAACGTAACTACCATTGCTACTACACAGCGTGGTAAAGCATCGTCTATAGATATAGGGGGTGGTGCCGGCACCAGCGGACAAGGAAGACCTTTTGAAATTATAGCTTCAAACTATGATGATAACCGTCACTTTTTCCTGGGGCAATTCTTTCGTGACAATTATGAAAGATCAATCGCCAATCTTCCACAGATCATCTCGAATGTAAACGTTACGCGTGTTGAGGTATATGTACTCAACAGAAATAACGACACCCAAACGCTTCGCAACGCGGTTGCCCTTATGGATTTAGGGGAAGGCAGAACCATTTATAACAGCGCTGTTGAAAGTAACAACAAATCTGTACCTGCAAACTCAAATGATGCAAATAAGCTTTTTGATTTTTTAACTAAACAAGACCGATCACCTGATGGCATCAACCAGACACTTGAAGGATATTTTGCAGGAGATAACAACAACGGTACTGATTTTGAAAAAATAACCGGAGCCCGAAAACTTAATTCAACGGAATTCACATTCCATCCTCAATTAGGCTATATCACACTCACGCGTAAACTTCAGAATGACGAAGTGTTGGCGGTCGCGTATCAATATACCTATATAGGAAAACCCTATACAGTCGGGGAGTTAACAGAAGATTATGCGAACCGGAAAGATGAAGAAGTTATTTTCCTGAAATTGTTAAGGCCACGCAAGATTGCTATTCGCGATCAATCAAGACGCATCATTCCAACCTGGAATCTGATGATGAAAAATATTTACAACCTGAATGTAAGCCAGCTTTCGCGGGATGGATTTCAATTGCGCATCGTGTATCGCGATGCACGAAGTGGTGTAAACAACCCGCAGTTACAAGATGGTTCTTCGACACTGAAGGATAAACAGCTGGTTGAAATATTAGGACTCGATCGACTCAATCCTGTGAACGACCCGGGGCGTGATGGTAATTTCGACTTTGTAGAAAACATTACAATCAATACGCAGACGGGGGCTATCATCTTTCCATTCCTGGAGCCCTTCGGAGCCGGACTTCGTAAATCTTTCAAAAATGAGCCGACTGAGGATTATCTGATTCAAAAATACTCGTACGATACACTTTATAACGCGACCAAGGCAGATGCAGAATTGTTTGCCACAAAAAACAAATTCTATTTAATGGGAACCTATAGCGCAGGTTCATCAAAAGAAATTCTTATTCCCGGGTTCGGTGTATCGCAGGGCTCCGTAAAATTATTCGCAGGCGGTATACCTCTGAATGAAGGAACTGATTATGTGGTTGACTATACCTTTGGTAAAGTCACAATACTGAACGATGCCATTCTTAGCTCCGGCAAAAATATTGAAGTACAGTATGAGCAATCCGATCCGTTTGCATTTCAAACGCGAAGCTTGTTAGGAACGCGACTCGACTATAAATTAAATGAAGATGTAAATTTAGGTTCTACCTTCTTATACTATAACGAGCGGCCTATCATTAGTCGTAACCAGATCGGCACAGAGCCCGCACGAAATATGCAATACGGCTTCGACTTTAATGTGAATAAGAAAAGCCGCATGCTCACCAAGATTGTAGATGCACTTCCTTTTCTTCAAACGAAAGAGCAATCTACTGTAAACATCACAGGGGAATTTGCGCAGTTAATACCAGGAACTTCCAATGTTATTGATGGTGAAGGCACTGCCTATATAGATGATTTTGAAAATGCCGCAACGCCCTATACATTAATGAACCCTCAAAGTTGGAAGCTTGCAGCTACACCAGAGACTACCAATGGACTATATGGATTGACAGGCGATCTTAAAAGTGTTGAATCCGGATACAAACGCGCCAAGCTTGCATGGTACTCAGTCGACAATCAGTTCTACCGTACCGGTGGAAGATTCAAACCTGATAACATCACTGAAGACGATTTAAAAAATCACTATGTAAGAGCGGTTGGTCCAAAAGAAATATTCCCTAACCGTCAATTGAATCAAGGTATTTTTTATGAGCAGATTTTTGATCTCGCATACTATCCTAAAGAACGCGGTCCTTATAATTACAATCCAGACTTAAATGGTTTCCTTAACAATCCTATAAACAACTGGGCTGGTATAACGACAGCCATTCGTACTGAAGTAGATTTCGATAAAGCGAATATTGAATATATAGAGTTCTGGATGCTCGATCCATTTATTCAAACCAATAATGGTGTAATCGAAGATGGCACCGGAGTTCCGAAGCGTGCAACGGGAGGTAAACTCGTATTCCAACTGGGGAGTATGTCTGAAGATCTCATGCTGGATGGTAAACATGCTTTCGAAAATGGATTACCGCCTAACGGAGATAAAGCAGCGGGGGCTGTTACTCCAAGCCAATGGGGCTATGTTACTTCGCAGCAGTACCTTACAAATTCTTTCGACAACGATCCTAACTCCCGTGTTAATCAAGATGTAGGATTGGATGGTCTTTCTGCAACCGAAGAAGTTGCCAAGTTCGACAACTTCATCAACAGCCCTGGTGTTCCTGCAGGTGAGCGTGAGAGAATTTTAAGTGATCCATCAGCCGATAACTTCCGGTATTACTTCGATACACAGTACGACAATGTGAACGCAAAAATTCTACAACGGTATAAAGACTTCAATGGTCTGGATGGCAACTCTCCTATCATTTCGGGAAGTGACTTGATTGCACAAGCTGCTACTACAATCCCTGACAATGAAGATCTGAACGCTGACAATACACTAAGCGAACTGGAAGAATACTATGAGTATGACATGAACCTGTTACCAGGCCAACTGCGAACAGGTCGTGAATATATAGTTGATGAAATCACCACGAAGGATAACAATTCGGATGAAAGTGTTACCTGGTATTTATTCCGGATTCCGGTACGTGTACCCGAGCGTCAATACGGTGGCATTGAAGGATTCAAGTCTATTAAATATGTACGTATGTTGCTCACAGGATTTAAAGATCCTATCGTATTGCGTATGGCAAACTTCCGCATGGTGGGCAGTCGCTGGAGAAGATATACCAGCAACCTGCAAGAAGGTGGACTTGTACCTGATTATGAAGAAACACAAGATGACTTCATGGTATCGGTTGTGAATCTGGAAGAGAATGGTGCAGGAAATGAAAACAAACCGCCGTATGTTATTCCTCCGGGAGTTGTGCGTGATCGTGATGCTACATCTTCAGTACCTCGTCAACTCAACGAACAATCTTCACAGCTCTGCGCAGATGATATTAAAGATGGTGATGCCCGTGCTATGTATAAGAATATGTCTGTAGACTTATTCAACTACGGCCGAATCAAAATGTATTTCCATGGACATAGTGAAGTTGCTACAGATGATAATCTTCGTGTATTCCTTCGTCTCGGTAAAGATCTGGATTCAAACTTTTATGAAATTGAAATTCCTCTCAAAATTACATCCACTCCAGTCACGGGTGATCTTGAGCGCTCCATATGGCCGGAAGAAAATGAAATCGATCTTGCACTGGATGAACTATATAGATTAAAAGCTGATCGCGATCGTAACAATGTTTCTATGAATCAGTTTTATCCGATTCAGGGAAGAGAAGTAGGACGACATAAGATTCGCATCTTCGGAAGACCTGATTTAACAAGTGTACAGTCACTCATGATTGGTGTTCGTAATCCACGATCGGATGACAAGCGCTCTTTCCCGGTCTGTATCTGGGCAAACGAAATGCGCGTAACCGATTTCAACCGAACTCCCGGATGGGCTGCTAACGCTACGATCAATGCAAAGCTTGCTGACTTCGCTACTATAACGGGAGCCGTTCGTCATACAAGTTTTGGATTTGGTGGTGTAAGCTCCAAGATTTTTGAACGTACACGCGAAGAAGCTACGGGGTATGACATATCTGCGAATGTAAACGTAGATAAACTATTACCGGGTAATACCGGTATCAAGATACCAATGTTCCTCAGTTATGAGAAAAATACGATAACGCCTTTATATGATCCTGCCAACCCTGACTTAAAACTGGACGCTGCGCTGCAGTCCTTTAATGAGGAGCAGCGCGCAAACTACCTCAACATTGTGCGCGACCAGACAGTCGGGCGAAGTATAAATTTTGTGAACGTGCGGAAGACTAAAGTAAAACCTGATGCGCCTTCCCATATATGGGATATTGAAAACTTTGCATTCAGTTATTCCTATAGCGATCGCGTACGCAAAAACTTTAACACGCAGGAAGCACTTCAAAAGCAGCAGAAGGGATCTATAGCATATACCTATAGCCCTAAAGCTACCGGCATAGAACCATTCAAAGACTCTAAAGGATTATCATCACCGTGGTTGAAACTTATCAAGGACTTCAACTTTAGTTTGATGCCCAGTAGTATAGGAGTACGGGCAGATCTGAATCGTTCATTCACGAAAAATGTATATAGAAATCCGGATGGTCAGGGAGGCTTTATTTCATCTCCAGAAAACTTCATGAAGTATTTCACTTTCGATCGTCAATACAATGTGCGTTGGAATTTATCGAAAAACTTATCGCTGGAGTATAACTCGCGGGCCAATGCAATTATTGATGAACCGGATGGTGAGCTTGATACTCAGGAAAAGAAAGATAGTGTGTGGACTAACCTGAAGCGGTTTGGACGGATGAAAAATTTTGATCAGAGTATAACATTGAATTATACTTTGCCTCTTGATAAGATTCCTGCAACGGACTGGCTTGGGGCTGACTATCGTTATCAGGTTAATTACAACTGGAAGGCCGGGCCTATAAATCGTCCTGATAGAGCGGACTCGACCATTGTTGACCTTGATGACGCGTACGATTTCAAAAACACAATTCAGAATAGTCGCGATCAGAATTTCTCCGGAAAGATTGATCTCGTCAGACTATATAATAAGATCAAATTCTTAAAAGAACTTAACACACCGAAGAAACCTTTAACGGCAGCACAACGTGCTCAACAAGCGCGACCACAGGCAAAAGCAGATACGGTAAAAGCTCCTGCAGAAATACCAGGTCTTGTGAAAGGCTTCTTTAGAATGCTCATGTCTGTACGTTCTATCAATGGTACCTATACTTTAACGGAAGGCACTATACTTCCGGGCTTTGCTCCGAAACCAAAATTCATGGGAATGGACGGAGACTGGAATGCACCCGGTTGGGGCTTTGTGCTGGGAAGCCAGGATCCTGATATCAGGAAAAAAGCATCTGACAACGGATGGTTGACAACAAACAGAGAACTATCAATTCCTTTTAGTCAGATCAGGAACGAAAACATTTCGATCCGTGCCAATGTTGAACCAGCTACCGATTTCAAAATACAACTTGATATCAAAAAAGAAGTTACCAGCATGTTCCAATCTATATACCGTGATACGATTACGATTGGCAACGATATATCTTTTGGCGACCTGAGTCCTAACCGCAGCGGTAGCTATAGAATTTCTACGATCAGCATCAAGACGGCTTTCAACTCAAGCAACAGCGATGTAGAGTCGTCTGTATTTAAAGATTTCGAAAACAATCTGCTTGAAATGAAAAGACGATTGGATTTCGCAAGTGGCAGTGAGAACGATACAACTTCGCAGGATGTACTCATTCCTGCATTCATCGCTGCATATACCGGCAGTGATGTAAACACCATGAGTTTATCTCCTTTCCCAAAAACACCACTACCAAACTGGCGTATAGATTATGCGGGGCTTAATAAACTCAGCGCCTTCAAAGATATATTTCAGTCTATAACACTTTCTCACGCATATCAATCGTCTTATTCAGTATTGAATTATAACAACTCACTTGAGTTTTCAGAAACAGAGAAATTAACGCTCGACCGTCCGATCACCGATTATAACACCCGATATTTTCCGAATACAGTGGGAGGTAAACTGGTACCGGTATATGTAATTAGTCAGGTGTTGATCTCCGAACAATTCTCACCGCTGATCGGCATAAATATGCGTACGAAGGGAAGACTCTCTGCTAACTTCCAGTATAAAACGAAACGTGATCTTTCCTTGAACATTTCGAACGCACAGATAACTGAACTAAACAGTAAAGATTTCTCATTCGAATTGGGATATACTAAAAACAACATGAGGCTTCCGTTCAAAACGCAGGGTCGTACCGTTGTATTAAAGAATGATGTTACGTTCCGCATGAACCTTACCGTTGCCAATACGAAAACCATCCAGCGGAAAATTGATGAATTGAACATCGTAACCAACGGTAACATCAACTTCCAGCTTCGTCCGAATGTAAGCTACGTTGTAAATCAAAAACTCAACATTCAGTTATACTTTGAACGCACGATCAACGAGCCGTTGGTATCCAACTCATACCGCAGGGCTACCACACGGTTCGGGGCACAGGTTCGATTCAGCCTCGCGCAATAAAACCTTATCAGGATGCAGGATTCGGCAATGCATGAATCTTGCATCCTGAATACGTTTTGGAACCTATAAACTTTGCTTATTTTTGCCGGCACCTAAAAACGTAATAACTCATGAACATCCCGGAAGGACTGAAGTACACCAAAGACCACGAATGGATTAAAATCGAAGGCACCACAGCAACAATCGGCATTACCGAATTTGCACAAAGTGAGCTGGGTGATATCGTGTATGTTGATATCGCTACCGTAGGTCAGGATGTTGCAGCACATGATATTTTTGGAACCGTAGAAGCAGTTAAAACGGTATCGGATCTTTATATGCCTGTTGCAGGTAAAGTACTGGAAGTGAATCCGATATTGGATGGCAGCCCTGAAAAAGTAAATGAAGATCCTTACGGAGATGGCTGGATGATCAAAGTACAAATCAGCGGTTCTACTGACGAACTTCTCTCAGCAGCACAATACAAGGAACTTATTGGAAAGTAATATCCGTTAAACGTTATCAGTTATCCACGCATTTAGTATGTGGATAATGGATAGCTGATAACGATTAACTATTCATCATGATAGAATTACCCGTCATATCGCAGGAAGAGACCCGCAAGCGTAAGCCAGATTGGTTACGTGTAAAACTTCCGGTTGGACCAGAGTATGCTAAAGTGCGTAAGCTGGTTGACAATTATAAACTTCACACAATTTGTGAGAGTGGTAATTGTCCTAACATGGGCGAGTGTTGGGGTGCAGGAACAGCAACGTTCATGATTCTCGGAAATGTCTGTACCCGAAGCTGCACGTTCTGCGCGGTTGCGACAGGCCGACCAACAGAATATGATATGGATGAACCCAAGCGTGTTGCTGAGGCAATCAAGTTGATGGGTGTGAAACATGCTGTAATCACTTCTGTAAATCGTGATGAATTAAAAGATCGTGGTGCTGAAGTCTGGTATCAGACCGTTGTTGAAACTAAAAAAGTAAGTCCTGAAACAACCATCGAAACATTAATTCCGGATACAAAAGGAAACTGGGACGCGCTCTATCGAATGATAGAAGGCAAGCAGGAAGTAGTGTCACACAACATGGAAACGGTGGGCAGACTATACCGTATGGTTCGTCCACAGGCGAAATATGAACGAAGCCTCGAACAAATAAAAAGAATTCGTGAAGCCGGTATGCGTACCAAGACTGGTATCATGCTTGGCATCGGTGAAACAAAAGAAGAAGTATTCAAAGCAATGGACGATCTTGCCGCTAACGGATTGATGATTCTTACGCTTGGCCAATATCTACAGCCTACCAAAATGCATTTGGAAGTAGCGGAGTTTATTCACCCTGATACGTTCGAAATGTATAAGGAAGAAGGATTGAAACGCGGATTGAAATATGTAGAGTCAGGACCATTAGTACGTTCAAGCTATCATGCCGAGCGACATGTTAATGTTCCTTTGGATTAGCACTCAAATTAAAATGATATATACTGTCTTCTAAGTATATATCATCTTCTATTATCATTATCCTTTATTCGGAAAAATTTCTCAAGTACTCTATATCTCCCTGATCCTTGGGGCGATTAGTAGCTTGCTTTTCCCGAAGTAAATCTTTGGGATGTATTACTTTAAACGTAATGTCAAGCAATGAGCCGGTGTCAGCCCGGTCATAACACGCATCAAAATCAAATGCACTGAAAGCTTTGAGATTTTTTATAGGCTCCACTATAAATCCTGAATCGCCTATAGCAAATTCCGTGAACCCGGGAATTAATTCGAATGATCGTACGGCATCCAAGCCTGCGACACCATGTATCGTTAACACTCGCTTTAGATTCTCAATATTACCGGGCTCATCTTTGATCCAGAGATCGAGATCATGAGTTGCCCGTACGTATCCATGAAATGCCACTGCAAATCCACCAACAAGTATATATTTAACGTCATGATCGGCGAGGCTTTTCAAGAAACCAATTACTTCTTCATTACCTAAGTCAATGGGTACCATTTTATCAAGCTTAACGTTCGAATTATGAAAAGACGCTGCCAGCCTGTTCACCTTCGAAAACAAGTCGAGCCTTTTCTTCTGTTCTGCCTGCGACACTGACATATTCAAAGATAAAGATTATAAGTATAAATGTATAGAATAAAAAAAGCGGGCTCATCACCCGCATTTTTTTCGGTATATACTACCTTACTTTTTATCCGACTGAATGCGTTGTTCTCTGTTAGCAACATCCCATGCTGTATAGAAAACACACTGCGCTCGCCTGGCGAGCAGATCGAATTCAATCTTGCTTACTTCATCGCTTGGCTTGTGGTAATCTTCATGTATACCATCAAAATAAAATACAATCGGTATATTATTCTTAGCAAAATTCCAATGATCAGAACGATAATATAGTCTGTCAGGATGGTTCTGATCGTTATAGGTATAATCAAAGATGAGGTTCGTATATGTCTTGTTATTGCTCTCGTTCAGATTATGCAACTCGGTCGATAATTTATCAGAGCCGATAACATATACGTACGGAGCACTTTCCTTATGCTGTGGATCTCTTCTTCCCACCATATCTATATTCAAATCAACAACCGTACTACTCAATGGGAATACCGGATGCTGTGTGTAGTAGTCCGATCCCAACAAACCTTTTTCCTCACCGGTTACCAGTAGAAATAATATACTTCTGCGTGGACCTTTACCTTCTTTCTTCGCTTGTGCAAATACCTTTGCCAGTTGTATAACTGATACCGTTCCGGAGCCATCATCATCTGCACCATTGTTGATCAAGTCGCCTTCCGTACCGTTTATTTTACCGATGTGATCATAGTGCGCAGAGATCACAACCAGTTCATCTTTCTTATCAGTTCCTTCCAGATACCCCAGTACATTATCACTCTTCAGAACTTTTACATCCACAGAAGTTTTATAGGACACCGAACCCGCTTTAACTTTCTTCAGCGTATTTTCATTTGCGGCCTTTGTAAGTTTTTCACTGGTTGTATTCAACACTTTAGCGGCTACATCCTGAGAAACAAAAAATACACCTGCATTTTGTGAAGCCGCCTCAGGTTTCTTAAGAGACAATACACCACCACCTAAATATTCTTTTAACTGACCTACAAGTTCTTTAAAAGCATTTGCATCTGTGTTATAGATCAACACAACTTTTGCTTTACGCTCACGCGCCAGCGACAACGGGCCGCGAAAATTTTCTTCAGCACCTTGCTGTATCACTACAGCTTTACCTTCTACATTCACCTGGTCGAAATCTTCTTTGCGTCCCTTCCCTGCAAATACTACCGGCACAGATACTTCTCCTCCAGAATCAGAAGAGCCATAGAAAGCTATATCCTGAAAATTTAAAAATTTTGTTTGACCTGCCTTTACATATATATCACCCGGCACACTGGTAAACAGCTCAACCGGCTGATAATAATTTCCCTCCACAGGAGCGGCAAGACCGAAGTCTTCGAAGTTAGCCTTTACAAAAGCGGCTGCCATTTTCTGGCCACGCTTTCCGGTCTCGCGACCTTCCATGGCATCGGATGCCAGTATGGATAAATTTTCTTTTAAATCAGCAGGCGTAATCTGATCACCATATTTTTTAGCGATCGGATCCTGCGCAAGCAAGCTACCAGCTGTTGAAATAGCCAGTACTATGCAAACAAGTTTCTTCATGATTAATGAGTTTGAATTTTCCCAGCAATATGTAGAGGATTTTCGGAATTCAAGAATTGATTTTATAGGAGATGTGTTTTTGAGGAAGTCCGGAAATCGGAGGAGACGGTAAGTCCGAAATCAGAAATTCATAAAGAAAGGAAGCTAGGAATTGTCCGATTTTTTTACCGTTCAAAATATTGATGCTTTACTTTCAGTCTTCGGGACTTTCTGTCTTTCGGACTACAAAGCTATCTATTACCTTTGTGCGCCCATAACTCATGACATTTTGCTCATTAACCTAATACACTGAAAATCAACACGTAAATGAATATTGACTCCCAGTACTCCGAAAAATTTGAAAGCAGACACATTGGTCCGGATGCGCATCAGGTAGAAGAAATGTTGAAGGTCATTAAGGCTAAATCGATTGATGAACTCATCGATCAGACGGTGCCTTCTTCGATTCGTCTTAAAAGCCCGTTGAACCTTCCCGCAGCACAATCTGAATATCTCTTTCTGCAGAATTTCAAAAAGCTGGCTTCAAAAAACAAAATCTACAAATCCTTTATCGGAACTGGGTATTACAATACCATCACTCCAGGCGTTATCCTTCGAAATATTTTGGAAAATCCAGGATGGTATACTGCCTATACTCCTTACCAGGCAGAGATAGCACAAGGAAGATTGGAAGCGCTGATCAACTATCAGACTATGGTAATTGATCTTACCGGAATGCAAATTGCAAACGCTTCATTGCTTGATGAAGGAACAGCTGCTTCGGAAGCCATGCACTTGCTATATGCTTCACGCAAATCTTCGAAGAAGAATGCACATAAGTTTTTCGTTGATCAGAATTCTTTTCCGCAGACGATCGATGTTTTAAAAACACGTGCTACTCCTATCGGTGTAGATTTAGTCGTTGGCGATATAAATACACTTGATATCACAGATGAAAATCTGTTCGCTGTTTTTGTTCAGAATCCAAATGGAAACGGCGAGATCAAAGACTATACTTCCTTCAATGCATCGGCTCATGATAAAGATGTATTCGTAGTGATGGCCGCTGACCTGATGAGTTTGACACTATTGAAATCACCTGGTGAAATGGGAGCTGACGTAGTGGTAGGCTCTTCACAACGCTTTGGTGTACCAATGGGATTTGGAGGACCACACGCTGCATTCTTTGCAACAAAAGATGACTTCAAACGCCAGATGCCCGGAAGAATTATAGGCGCATCTATAGATGCATCTGGTAATCCAGGCTATAGAATGGCGTTGCAAACACGCGAGCAACACATCCGCAGAGAGAAAGCAACCTCCAACATTTGTACAGCACAAGTATTACTCTCGGTAATGGCTGGGATGTACACAGTATATCATGGTGCTGAAGGATTGAAGAAGATCGCAGGTCGCATTCATGCTCTTGCGAAATCACTTGATGGTGGCCTCAAAGCTCTTGGTATAAAACAAGTGAACGAGCATTACTTCGATACGTTAAAGATCGCTGTCGCGGATAAAAAGAACATCGAGCGCGAAGCTGTGAAACGTGAATTTAACTTCCGCTACTTCGAGGACAATCACGTTGGAATTTCATTCGATGAAACATCAACATCGGAAGACGTTAAAACTATTCTTGAAATATTCGCTGCCGCGGAAAATAAAAAAGCAGCAAGTGCTTCTTCTAATGGACATACGCTGAACTGGCCTTCAACGCTGGTTAGAAAATCTGCATACCTGACGCATCCTGTTTTTAATACGCATCATTCAGAACATGAGATGCTGCGCTATATTAAACGCCTTGAGAACAAAGATCTCTCCATGGTACATTCTATGATCTCTCTGGGATCCTGTACGATGAAATTAAATGCTACGGCCGAGATGATTCCCGTAACATGGCCGGAGATTGGAAATATACATCCCTTTGCTCCCGCAGATCAAACACAAGGTTATGCTGAACTTACAACAAACCTTGAGAACTGGTTAAAAGAGATCACCGGATTTACAGGTGTATCGCTACAACCGAATAGCGGAGCACAAGGTGAGTACGCAGGACTTATGGTAATTCGTGCGTATCATGAAGATCGTAAAGAAGGACATAGAACAATTTCATTGATTCCCGCTTCTGCACATGGAACAAATCCTGCGAGCGCAGTAATGGCGGGTATGGATGTCGTTGTGGTAAAGTCAGATGAAGATGGAAAGATTGATGTCGCTGATCTGAAAGCTAAAGCAGAACAGTATAAAGATAAACTCTCCTGCCTGATGGTTACATACCCTTCTACACACGGTGTGTTTGAAGAATCCATCATCGAAATCTGCGAGACCATTCATAAAAATGGAGGTTTGGTATATATGGACGGTGCAAACATGAATGCACAGGTAGGACTCACATCTCCGGCAACCATCGGTGCCGATGTTTGTCACTTGAACCTGCATAAAACATTCTGTATACCACACGGTGGTGGTGGCCCTGGCATGGGTCCTATTTGCTGCAACGATAAACTCAAGCCGTATTTGCCTGGCCATGCCGTTGTAAAAACAGGTGGTGACAAAGCTATACATGCTGTATCAGCGGCTCCCTGGGGAAGTGCCAGCATTCTTACAATCTCGTATGCCTATATAGCCATGATGGGTGGCGATGGATTGACCAATGCAACGAAGTATGCGATTCTGAATGCAAACTATATTAAGAACCGTCTCGAAGCTCATTTTAAAATTCTATATACCGGGTCCAAAGGACGCTGCGCACACGAGATGATTGTGGACTGCCGCGATTTCAAGAAAGCAGGTATAGAAGTAGAAGACATAGCGAAGCGTTTAATGGACTATGGTTTCCATGCACCTACAGTTTCTTTCCCTGTAGCCGGAACGCTGATGATCGAGCCAACCGAAAGCGAGCCGAAAGAAGAACTGGATCGCTTTGTAGATGCTCTTGTAGAAATCAGAAATGAAATACGTGAAGTGGAAGAAGGAAAAGCAGATAAAGAACAAAACGTATTGAAGAATGCGCCTCATACTGCTGCCGTTATTACAGCCGACAACTGGACGCTTCCTTACAGCAGAAGTAAAGCGGCATATCCGCTACCCTTTGTAAAAGAAGCAAAATTCTGGCCAGCCGTAAGTCGTATTGACAATGCGTATGGTGATCGTAATCTTGTTTGCAGCTGTTTGCCAATTGAAGAATATACTTCAACAGAGGAATCAGTTACAGCTTAAATAGTAATAATGATGAAGTCCCTTTTGTTGCTTTGCAAAAGGGACTTTTTCTTTTTACAGGGATTGGTCGTGAGACCCTTAAAGGTGGCATAATTTTATCATTGTATATTTATACATCCGTTCGATCGAATATTCCTGGCAGATTTCCGCGAAGAAAAATTTAGTTTAAGTGAACGCTACTATGAGAAAAATTAAAACGGTATATAAAGGATTAATAGCTGCGCTGATCATCTGCATGATAGTGACGCAGGCCTTTAGTCAGAAGAGTGCCTATAAAGGTTTCCCCTCCCTGGTATGGCCGAAGCTTTACAACATCACGTTCGTAAAAACACAGGACAGACTAGGCGATGTTGACAAGCCTATATTTACGGATGCGGTGAAAGCATTGAATGGAAAGAAGATTACACTGCCAGGCTATATGGTTCCTTTTGAAAATGGACTCAAGGGTAATCACTTTATGTTGTCATCGCTGCCGCTGAATGCTTGCTTCTTCTGTGGTGTTGGCGGGCCTGAAACCGTAGTGGAAGTATTCAGCACTAAACCTGTGGCCTATACCGAGAAGCCCATAGAGATACAAGGCAAGCTGATGCTGAATGACCGGAATCCTGATCAAATGATCTATATACTTGAAAACGCTGAAATACTCGGAGAAGCAGGACTATAAATTCATTCTAAATTTATGGCTATAAAAAATCTCTCTTTGTTTTTGTTATTATTCTTCGCAATGCTTCTTGTACAAGCACAGGAGTTTGCGAACAAAGACTTGCAATCACTTGTAGATGCTGAGCGCGCCTTTAGTCGCATGGCGAAAGACAAAAACACACGCGAGGCTTTTCTTGCAAATCTTATAGATGAATCTATATCATTCTCACCCGGCATTACAAATGCCAAACCCTTCTGGGAAAAACTCCCCATCACAAATGACTGGCTTTACTGGCAACCTGTATATGCTGATATCGCTGCATCCGGAGATTTTGGTTATACTACCGGCCCCTGGAGTTATCGCAAAACAAAAACGACAGCACCAACTACTTTCGGTGAGTATATAACGGTGTGGAGAAAAAAAGCCGATGGGAAATGGAAGGTATTGATCGATGCCGGAATCAGCCATGATTCTTATGATGTTGATGGGCACGCTGTACATACGTCAGCGCTTGCATTACAACCCCGGAAGTATAGCGGCCAAAATTTTAAAGATGAATTAACAGCCGTTGAAGAAGCCTTTATAAAAGAAGTTCCGGGCGATGTTTTAAAAGCCTATACACATCATGCATCAAAAGAAATAAAACTTTACAGACAGAATAAATTTCCATCCTCCGCAGTTGAGGAGGTTTGCAAAACATCGGATGTTATCACCTTTACACCCGAGAAAACTATTGTGGCGTCTTCCGGTGATATGGGCTATACCTATGGAATCGTAAATATAGTAAAGCATGACACTGCCGGAATGCAGAAAACGAACAATGCCAATTACCTGCGCATCTGGAAAAAAGAAAGTGGTATCTGGAAAATTGTAATTGACTTAATCACCTGAAGTTGTTGCTGTATATTTATAGCACCGCTCGAATTCCGAGATTAAATCCCTTCCATCGATTACTGTTTTCACCCGCAAATATATCGTTATAAAAAGTATTTATAGTAAACATGGATGTGAATTGATATTGCAGACCTACTCCATAGGTGAATGATTGTGACATGTGATCAAAATCCCGATCCCAGTTATTCGACATTCCAATCAAAGCAAACGGAAATAAATGTTTATTCAATAAATACGATGCATACACGTTGACGGGACTGGTTATTTCGGTGTTCGCGTAATCATTCTTGAATCTTACCAGTACATCAAGCTGTCCAAATAAAAATACTTTCCGTCCAAGCAAGTGATTATATAACAGTTGCGTATTGAAGGCATACCGATTATCACCCAGGAATATATTGTCCGAACTGGACGTGCTGAAGGGAATCGTAAATGTATTCTGAATCACAAAATTAGCATTGCCTCCAAACGGAATATAGCGCGCACGAATACCAACAGACGTAAGCGCACGCTCGTATTGAATTAATCCTTCATCACTATTTCCTATAACTTTTAAAGGTGAACTTTCCGGATCTATATCCTGCCTGCCAGTTCTATACGATAAATCCAACCCTACATTAAAACGACCAGAAGAAGATATACCATGCGTTACCTGCAGGGTGTTGAATAAATAACTATAGCGTTGACTTATATCCAGCAAAACACGATCAACTGTAAAATATGAATTCGTAGTAAGCAATATATTAGACAGTATAACTTCGGTATAACTCTTGGGCATCATAACAGAAGATACCGCAGGGGTGATACGATCACCCACAAGAAGAGAATCATACACTTCTCTTCTGCTTTGCATTTGTGCATACAAAGTATTACTCGTTAGGATTACCACAAGCGTAACCAGTATAAGAACAGAGTTAGGACGTAATGTTATCATTCGCATTCAAAATCTTTTACTTCGAGTGTTAATTGTTTACCAGACTCCGATGAAATCAATGTCATGTGGTGGTAGCAATATTTCCCAAGGCCAGCATCATAACCACTGGGCGGTGTCCAAACGCCAACATACCGTATACCTGAAATTGTAAACTCAACATAATTATTCACAACACCATCTACTACTGTTTTATCAAAGGAACCTGTTCCATCAACATAACTATCTCCTTTCTGCAGCGTAACGGTTAAAGCACCTCCTTGCGATTCACTGATTAGAAATCGTTCCGGTTCGCTGATCACAAAGAGATTGTCCCATACATTGGAAACAGGCGGAACATAGCCCGCAGGAAGTGACGAGGCAGAAGCACCATTCACAAGCGATACCCCACCCGTTGCAGGAGGTTGTGTAGCGACAAGTTCAAAAGACTTTCCATTGGAAGTTCCTTTCGCAGTAACAACCTTAACACTATACGAGCCCAATGATAGTGAAGCCGGTATAAATGTAGTCACCACCTTCGAAGTGCTGGTCGCTACACTTGCCTCTGTGCTTCCAAATAAAACTTTCGTTGCACCTGTCAGGTTTTTACCTTTGATCAACAAGAGCTGTTCGGTAATATTTTGCACTGCTATAATTTCTTCAATCTCAGGACCGGCTGCTACTGTAAATGTTTTCGCGTTTGACGTTCCTCCCGAATTAACCACTGTAACATTTATAGCACCGGTTACACCGGAGGGAACATTTACGGTAATCGATGTAGCTGTATTGGTAAGTGGCGAGACTTGTGTAGTGTTGAATTTTACTTTAGCCGAATTCAGATTCGTTCCTGTTACAGTTACCGTTGTGCCTGTCGGACCTGATATAGGATTGATTGAAGTAACAAAAGGTGTTACATAAAAATCATTTATGCTAGTCGCAGTTCCCAATGCATTTACCACCGTTATTTTACCCCACGTTGCTGTGGCCGGAACTTTAGCGGTGATCTGCGAAGCTGAGTTAACAGTAAAGTTTGCATTGCCTACATCTATACCATTGAAATGTACGGCTGTGATGTTTGAAAAATTATTACCTGTAATGATAACTGAACTTCCCTGTGCACCGTTCGCAGGACTAAATGATGTTATTGTCGGAGGAACTACTACTGTGAAATTGCTAGTGCTGCTACCGGTTCCTGCTGTGCTGGTAACGGATATCTTTCCCGTTGTTGCTGATGATGGAACTTTCGCTTTGATCTGCGTTGGCGATACTATAGTATAGCTACCAGCTGCTACGGTTGTTGCATTGAACTTTATAGCACTTACATTGACAAAATTAGTCCCTGTTATTGTTACTTCTGTACCTATATTACCACTGGCAGGAGCAAAACCGGTAACGGCAGGAGAACCAATTACCGTAAAGTTAGTAGCACTTGTAGCAGAGCCGGCCAAGGTTGTTACCGTTATTTTACCTGTGACTGCTGTGGCTGGAACCTTGGCGGTTAACTGCGTTGCATTTACCACAGTTACCGTGGTTGCCTTACCCGTACCAAACTTCACTTCTATACCTCCGGCATCAAAGTTTGTTCCATTGATAGTGACCACTGCATTGACAATGCCACTGGCGGGTGTAAAGGTTGTTATCGTAGGGCCATCTTTTACAATAAAGTCAACGTTGCTGAGTGCTGTACCTCCGGGTGTAACTACTTTTACTTTTCCGGTAGAGGCCGTTGCCGGTACAACAGCTTCAAGTTGTGTTGCATTTATTATAGTAAAATCGGCTTCACCGTTTCCAAAGAATACCTGGCTGGTCTCTTCAAAATATATACCGACTATTGTTACTTTTTTTCCTGCAGGCCCTATAGCAGGAGTGATGGAAGATATAGCAGGCTTACCCACTACCGTGAATGTTGCCGCCTCTGACGTTCCGCCTTCTGATGTTATGGTGATATCTATAGCACCCGGCTCAAGACCATCCGGAACATTTACTTTTACTTCGGTCTCGTTTTTAGAAAGGATGTCGGATACGCTGATGGTCCCGAATGTAACAGAAGAAGCTGTTGATAAATATTTACCCTTTAACGTAATCTCCATGCCCGATGAACCTTTCTCGGGATCGATGGATACTATCTCTGGCTGACTGGCGAGTACCTGAAAATTTACTCCTTGTGAAGTTCCGCCATCGGACACCACTGTTACCGTAAGTATACCTGGTGTTAACCCTGCCGGAACAACGGTTACAATTTCAGTATCAGTCTTAGCGGCTATAGATGATTCTACTATACCGAAAATCACTTTGGTTGCCGATGCAAAGTTTTTTCCCACCACCGTAACGGAAGCTCCTACGGTTCCTTCTGAAGGAATCAATTGCGTGATTTCGGGTTTTGGCTTTTCCGGTTCGCTACAGGTAGACAAACCGATAATGATTGAAAGCATTGCTGCTATCAGCGAGAGGGTTTTGCAGTATTTCATGACACTATAGATTATTCCTGACTCAAATCGTAGAGGATTCGATTAGTTCTTCGTTCCAGCTCCTGCAATCGCTTATCCAGCCGGATAACTTCCTCGCCTATATCTTTCGTCAATTCCTTCTTCACTTCCCCCGGACGCTTTACCCGGTTATTGACGATATCATTTATAGTCGTAACTTTTTGATTTAGCGTTAGAATGTTTACACTATGGGTTTCGCCCAACGCATAATCCATCAAACTTTTGAATTCAAGTGTAAGTATATCGCGCTTCCAGAATATACCTACATACTTTTCATAGGTAAGTCTTTCTCTGTTCAGCTTTTCGAACGCGCGGTTATATTGCTCCATAGCATCCGTAAGTTTGGCAAGCGCCTGCCTGCTTTCCATAGCCTGCGGAATTAAAAATTGAAAAGCATCCTTTAGATCCTTCGCTTCATTGATATAGTCTGTTAATGAATTCGCCATTTCAGGGTAAGCTTCATCTTTACTTGTAACGGCTACACTTCGGTTGGTTAACACCAGAGTAGAATTCAATTCCGAGATTTTTGATTTGACGATTGCGCGGACTTCAAAAGTATATTCACCCACAAACGTATCCACGTCTTTCAGTACGTCCCATATAATAACTCTTTCCGTTCCCGGATAAACTGTATTTCCAACTCCGTTACCACTGACATGACGAAGCTCCTGAGCATATTTATCCTTTGAACAATATAGTGCTACTTCAAAAAGCTGATCGTCCTTTGAATCTTCAATGCCATAATGAATAATGATCTTGGAGCCCACGGATTGTGGCGTGATGTTGACAATGCGCTGCGCATATATCCCCTGAAAGGACATGAGCATTACACAGGCAGACACAGTAATAGGTTTCATATTACCAACAGGACAGATTATTAAAGTTAACGTATTTGACTGTTTGCAAAAAATGATTTAGTAAATTTCACATGAAGATTATTAAAAGCCCTACCCGACATGCTACGCCTCGTTTTTATATTCTTATTGATGGCACTGGTGTGTCCTGTTATCGGTCAGCAAATTATAAAGGCACAAAGTAAATCTGCTCATTTTAATATAGTGCCTGTTAAAGATACCGCTACAACTACCGGCATTTCCATTACTACAAACCTTCAGTTTTATGAGCATGAAAAGAAAACGGCCCTGGTGATTGGCAATGGTAATTATACAAATGGTCCGCTTAAAAATGCAGTAAATGACGCTTTGGACATGGCTGCTACATTGAGCGGCAAAGGATTCAAAGTAATTTTAAAGCAGAATGCCAGCCGTGCAGATATGCGGGAAGCAATCCGCGAGTTTGGAACGGAGATTAATGAAGGTGGTGTTGGATTGTTTTATTATTCCGGCCACGGTATACAAGTAGATGGCGTTAATTACCTGGTGCCTATAGATGCCAACGTTGAAATGAAAGCTGAGGTAGCGGAAGAGTGTATCAACGCATCCACAATTCTTCGCGTAATGGAATATTCGAACAACCGGATCAATGTGATTATACTTGATGCTTGTCGCAATAATCCTTTCCGAAGTTTTTCACGTTCCGATGAGAAAGGTATTACAAAAATGGATCCTCCCAAGGGAGCGAAGCAAGGTTCTATCATTGCGTTTGCCACTGCCCCGGGAGACGTAGCCTCGGATGGTGAAGGCAGAAACGGATTATATACCTCCAAACTGTTAAAGTATATGAATACGCCTGAGTTGACATTGGAAGAAGTATTTAAGAAAGTAAGGATTGAAGTTTCCACGGAATCTGCCGGACGGCAAATTCCGTGGGAGAACAATTCCCTTACGGGAGATTTCTTCTTCACAATCAAATAATCACAAGCCGTACTTGTCAATCAAATATACCAGTGCAGCCATCGATGCAGCACCGAGTTCAAGTTCGCGCTTGCTTACTTTATCCAGTGTATCTTCTTTGGTATGATGATAATCGAAGTAACGCTGGGAGTCTGGTAAAAATCCAATGATAGGCACTCCTTGAGGTTGTAACGGACCTATATCTGCACCACCACCTTCATTGGAAAAATCAGACAAGCCATAAGGTTCGAATAGCGGCTTCCAGCTTTTTATTTTAGTGCGCACAGGCTCAGTAGCCGTCATTGTAAAACCGCGTGGTGTAAAACCGCCATCATCTGATTCTATAGCGGCTATATGTTTCTCTTTCTTAAGCTCTGCCAGACGCGCATATTCCAACCCGCCACGCAATCCATTTTCTTCATTCATAAAAAGCACAGCGCGAATCGTACGCTTTGGTTTATAGCCTATAGCTTTAAAGAGCCTTAACACTTCCATGGACTGCACGCATCCAGCACCATCATCATGTGCGCCTTGCGCGAGATCCCATGAATCAAGATGTCCGCCAACCACAATAATTTCATTTGGGAATTCGGTACCCTTTATTTCTGCAACAACATTAAACGATGGAGCATCGGGTAATGTCTCGCAATGAGTCTCAAAGTAAAACTGTATATCTTTTTCTTCTTTCAGAATCTTGCTTAGCAAGTCTGCATGTTTTGTACTGATTGCTATAGCCGGGAGTTTCGGGATATTAAGCGTATAGCGAAGCCCGCCTGTATGCGGATAATCTTCCTGGTTCAATCCCATCGAACGAACAATCACACCGGTAGCACCATACTTGGCAGCTTCTGATGGACCAAGCGCGCGCTGCTCAACGGCACCGCCATACGCCTCAAATGTATTGATCTTGGTAGGATCCATCGGACGATTGAAGAATACAATCTTGCCCTTGATATGTTTCTCACCAAGCTGCTTAAGTTCATCGAAAGTTTTTACCTCAACGATATTGCCTGTTACTCCGGCAGGTCCCGTTCCTACAGACATACCCAGAGCACAAACATTCATTTCAACGACACCGCGCTTCTTTGAATTGATAACGCGACCAACTTCTTTTTGCCCGCGAATCCAATGTGGCACCATGACCGGCTGAAGAAAAACAGAGTCAGAAAAATTTTGCATTTCATGACGTCCCCATTCAACGGCAGCAGCAGCAGAAGGAGAGCCACTCAATCGTGCACCAATTTCCGTAGTAAGATATTCCAGCATCTGGTAACTTCTGCCCCGAGAAAGCTCTTCGCTATAAATTTGCCGGATAGCAGATTCATCTGCGGATTGAGAAAATGCAGGGATGCATCCCATCCCAAAAAGTAATACTAAAAATACACGCATATATAGGTTTAGATCAAGGTTGCAGATTTTAATATATATAAGTGATGGTTCGGGTCCTTATCATTCAGAATAAGTATACCTTCCATCACAATCTGTTTAGTGGTGAATTTGATTTTCTCAACAGCTTCCACTTCCACCACCGTCTCCGGGCCGGCTGCACCACAGAAATAACAAAGATTGAAGGGCAAGGATGACAGCATAAATTTCCCCTGTCCGCCAATCTCCTCGAGTGGAATGATATATCCCTTCAACTTTACTTTCTTTCCCTGAAAAGTTTTAAGATGTTTACTAAATACCGGGACTTCAACATCGTACCCGTTCTTATCTTTTTTATTTTCAAACCCCACCTGTGCCAGCACTTGCCAGAAATTCTGTTCCTGTGCAAACACAGAAGGCACGATCCATAACAGGCAAATAAAAAGGCTCTTTTTCATTCGGCTTCAAGTATAGTCATAAGTTTTGATCGTCCGTATACCGGTCGTATTTTTTGAACTCATTATTCTCTTAAATCGTTCTCAAATTATAACACAACTTGCTGATGCAATTCTAAACCTCGTACTTCGAAAATCTAAACCGGAATTTTATGGCTTTTCTTTTTGAATCATTTGAAAGTTGGAAACAATACAGTGTAGAGAATTCCATGTCGCTTCACAAGATTGTATTGGAGTATGAACATTTACAAAAGGGAAGAAGTGAAAAGGACACGATGGAAGGGCTTGCCAATGCATGGCAAGTGATGAAGGAAGCAGTACATACCGGGCTGGAAGAAGATATGACATCACGCTCGGGCATGATTAACAACGGAGCGAAGAAAGTATATAATTATCCTACTCCGGTTCTATCCAGAGAATTCCAGCAACTCATTGCGCGTGCACTCGCCGCAAAGGAGGTAAACTCCTGCATGGGTAGAATTGTAGCAGCCCCTACTGCGGGTGCAAGCGGAATTATGCCGGGTGTACTCTATACTCTACAAGACATTCATAAAATAGAAGACCAAAAAATTCTGGAGGCAATGCTTATCTCAGCAGGTATAGCATTGATCATGGAACAACGTGCTTCAATTGCCGGAGCCGTTGGTGGATGTCAGGCTGAAACCGGAACAGCAGCCGCGATGGGTGCAGGAGCAATTATATATTGTCTGGGTGGAGATACAGATCAGATCTTTAATGGTGTTGCTATTACGGTGCAATGCATGTTGGGTTTGGTGTGCGATCCGGTAGCAGGATTAGTAGAGATACCATGCGTTGTTCGCAACGCCAGTGCTGCAGCGATTGCAAACAGCTCGGCACAAATTGCCTTAGCCAATGTAAGCAGTGTTATACCGGTGGATGAAGTGATCGAAGCGATGGGTGAAATTGGTTCGAGCATGGAGACGCGTTATAAAGAAACAGCGCTTGGCGGATTAGCCGCCACAAAAACAGGACAAGCCATTGCCAAAAAAGTATTGATCCACACCATCGAAATGTTACCCGATGAGGACGCAAGTAAACTCTAACGTACTATACTATATATAGGGAGACCCATAAAAATCAAACGTCAGGCTTTTGGGATTCCTGACCTTTACATACTTCCGGTCTTTCCTGACCTTCCTGACTTTCTGTCTTTCGAACTTCCGATCTTCCCAACTCTACCACTACATCACCTTCTTCACTTCAAATCCCTTTGGAAAAGATTTATCGTAATAGAAGCCAATGCCCAGTGATTGGAATTTTTGTTCTGCTTCATTGAAGAGTATAGTATCCAACGGCCTTGCTATAGCCTTTCGAATAATAACAGAGCGGATATTCTGTGGAAACTTCTGAGCCGTGCTCAAATATATCTTGAGATCGTTCTGTGTATTGTCGCCGATAAGTATAAATTTCTTATCAGGAAAAAAGAGTAACAATTTTTCAAGTGTGGTTAACTTATGTACATCGCGTTTTAACAGATCTTTTCGTCTGAAGATGTCACGCAGATGTCGCATCTGTTTTAAGAACAGTGGTCCGCGTGGAAAGTTATTGTTTCTTAAAAACCGATAGATAACAGGGTATAGATTCTGCTCGCTGTTGGAGAGATAAAAAGGAACTACTCCTGCTGCAAAAAAATCCTGAATAACCTTCATCATTTCAACAACGGCTTTACGATCCTCCACAGCAGTGAACATAAGCGTGCGGAATTTCAATAGTTTGTTCGGTATATAGGAATGTAAAAGCGTATCATCTATATCCGACACCATAATCTCTGCAGACTCCACAGTATGCATAACACGGCTATACAATCCCTCCACTATATTTACCGGTTGTCCGTCCTCCAGCAAAACGGAAATCAACTCACTTTCCGCAGGCATGTTTTCAATCGTAATGAAAAACGAACCTGAGGCATCCGTTATAGCTCTATAACTACCCATATTAAAAACAAGTTCTATTTCTTTATGACCAAAGAAACGCGTCCGATATAAAGCAAGTATAGAACGAAATGTTCTTCTTCGGCTATACTCCTGAAAACTAAAATCACGCAATGAAGAATACGTAAGCTGTCCGATGGCCATTACTGATTTCCCATTGGACAAAGCATAGAAACTCAACAATATCGGAGATGCCTTACTCACGATTGTCCTCCTGTGTTACGATGTGCAGATACGATGGAAGTATATCTATATGGAGATGATCTATCTGGCCCATATACTCGCCATCAATCTGGAAATCAGTTTTCTGATCGATTGTTATTTCTGCTTTGGCACAACTGATCACATCCGAGAACATATTCTTATCAATGAAGACATTAAATTTTGTAAGCCCTGCTTTAATAGCGTCATCCAACGCTACACGTTCTACGTTACAGATCTCAAATTTGCCATCTGAAACAGAGCCTTGCGAAATATGAATCCCGGTGCCATACATGTGCGCATTCGCAAACGCCATCATATACCCTTCCTTGTGATACGTGCGCTCCGGAGTTTTTATAGTATATTTCAATAGAGGGCTTTCTTTTATAGACTGAACAAGATGTTTCGCGTAGCCTATCATGCCGCTGCCTCCCTCCTCCGTATACCGTTTCACCATGCGCGCGTTGATCCCTATATCCGCGAGGTGTGTACAGTAATGCTTGTTATCAAAACGAAGTATATCTAATGGTTTAACTTTTTTACCAGTCATGCTCAACGTTACAGCGTCCTCCAATCCCTGCGGAAGACCCAGTGCCGTTGCAAGTCCATTTGCGGAGCCGAGTGGAAGTATAGCGATGGGAACATTTTTCCCCATAAGCACACGCGCCACCAATTGAACAGTACCATCTCCCCCACAGGCCACAACCCGATCAGGTTCGTAGTCTTTTAGTTGTGTGAGTATAACATCCTCATCATTTTCTCCGGTGGTATAGCAAAACTTGAAATCCGTACGGGTCTCTCTTGCTTTCTCATGAATAAATAAAATGGCTTTGTCATTACTGGTAGCTCCTGAAACAGGGTTTACTACAAACAGAATTTTCATTTCGGTATCGGCTTTATTTCACAATGCAGTATTGTAAATATTATGCCTGTATATATAACCGTGCTGTTACTTAATCACATCCGGCAGCACTTCGTTGCCAAAGAAATAAATTGTACCGCTAAAAATAACCGACCATATAGCAGCACTTATAAACATATATAGAATCAGTTTGTTACGTGGCGCACCAAAGCTGATGGCGAGTAACGTGCCGCCAATTGGTGTCAGCACTACGGGCGTTAATGCCGCTACACCAGGTAATCCATATTTCTTCCAGATCGTAACAAACCTTCTGTTACGGACCGAAAATTTTTTCTTATTTGGGAAAAAGCGATCCATGACTTGCGTGCGCATAAAATGACCAAAGAAGGCGAATGCAAATACAACGGTCATCATACCCGCCACAGTAACGAGTATCGTTGTGATCAATGTTAAACCTGCAGCATAACCTCCTATAGGCCCAAAAATAAATTTGAGCATGCTTGAAAGATAAACCGGTATTGCCTTGATGATTTCTTCCAACATGGTTTTACTGGTTGTACAATTGGTGTTTACCAGTTTTAAATTTCTGTGATTTATACTTTCGGACCATAGCTCAAGTCTCCGGCATCACCGAGACCGGGTACAATATAGAACTGTTCATTGAGATGTTCATCGATCGCGCAGGTCCAGAGTGAGTATGGCACACTGATGTGTTGTGCTAAAAATTTTATTCCCTCGGGTGCTGCTACCAATGAAACTATATGTAAATGACTGGGCGTGCCTCTTTTCAGAAGCTGTTTAACAGAATCCATTAACGATTTCCCGGTTGCCAGCATCGGATCGACCATGATAACTTCACGAGCGTCCACATAGGGTGTTGAAATATAATCGAGTTTTATATTAACCTCGTGAAGACTTTCTCTTCGATAAGCACCAACAAAACCGCTTTCAGACTGATCAAAAAAATTAATGAACCCCTGAAAGTATGGAAGACCGGCCCTGAGAATGGTGATCAGGATCGGATTTTGCTTTAGTACATTAATGCGTGATTTTCCCAATGGCGTTTCAACAATACACGTGGTATACGAAAGTTTTTTCGAAACCTCATACGCCATAATTTCACCAAGGCGTTCCATGTTCTTACGGAATCGCATCCTGTCTTGCTGAATTTTTTTATCTCTCAACTCAAGAATAAATTGATTTGCTATCGAGTTTTGTTCGCTGAGGTTAAAAACCATAGATGTCACTTTTTTCTAATCAAAATTTAGGATAAAGTTGCACAAGAACTCTGAAAGTCCGAAGGATCCAGATTATATATTCCTTTTGTTTCGGACCTCCAGACTTTTAATTTTCAGACTTCCTTTAACAAAACAATGAAACTACTTCAACAACTCTGCGAAATACATGCGCCTTCCGGAAACGAAATCCGTATGAAGGAATTTTTACTAAAATATATCACCAAAGAAAAAAAGAATTGGAAAGGCAAACCAACCGTTTATCATGGTGACGAATTTCAGGATAACATTATTTTAAAATTCGGGAAACCTCGCACTGCAATTTTCGCACACATGGATAGTATCGGCTTCACAGTACGATACTATAATCAGTTGCTGCCTATAGGAAGTCCTGATGCGGAGATGGGAACCAAGCTTGTTGGTGAAGACAGTCTTGGCCCTATAGAATGCGAGCTTGAATTCGACAAAGACCACCACGCATTCTATAAATTCGGAAGACAGATTGACCGTGGCACAGAGCTCACCTATAAAATAAATTTTCGCGACACCAAAGACTATATAGAGTCCGCTTATCTCGACAACAGACTTGGAATTTATAATGCACTTAAAGTTGCTGAAACATTAAAAGATGGTGTTATAGTTTTCAGCACATGGGAAGAACATGGTGGTGGAGCGGTACCTTATCTTGCTAAATTTATTCATGAACAATGGAATGTAAAGCAGGCGTTGATATCCGATATAACGTGGGTTTCCGATGGTGTTGATCACGGCAAAGGCGTAGCTATTTCGATGCGCGATCGTAACATTCCACGAAGAGCTTTTGTCAATAAAATTATTGATGTAGCGAAAAAACGCAAAGTGCCTTATCAATTAGAAGTAGAAGGAATGGGGTCAAGCGATGGACGCGAACTACAGGTTTCTCCTTATCCATTCGACTGGTGTTTTGTTGGTGCACCAGAACACAACGCACACACGCCCGATGAAAAAGTACACAAGCGTGATATAAAAAGCATGATTGATCTGTATAGCTGGCTTATGAAAGATCTATAGCACTGTAATGTCTCGCTATATTTCACACACCCTTCCGTGTCTTTATACTTTCATTTATATAAAAATGTATTGCAAAGGTTATTTTGTTTCGTGAATTTATAAACAAAAACTAACCATCATGAATTCTACACGCAGAGATTTTATCAGAACGGCAGCGCTCACCGGTGTTGGACTGGCTATGCTCCCCGACTCTATTGCTTTTGCTAAAGATCCAAAAGTAAGATTGGGATTTATAGGTGTTGGCCTCCGCGGACAAAATCATCTCGAGCTTGCCTTACGAAGAAACGATGTTGAAGTAGCTGCGCTATGTGATGTTCAGCAACGTATGATTGATATGAGTAAAGAACTCGTAAAGCAAGCGGGAAAGCCGATGCCACAAATTATTATGGACGGCCCTTACGGTTATAAAAAGTTACTGGAGAACAAAGATATAGATGCCGTGATCATCGCTACTCCATGGGAGTGGCATACTACTATGTGCCTTGATGCGATGAATGCAAAAAAGTATGTAGGCTGCGAGGTGATCACCGGCATGACAATAGAAGAGTGCTGGCAACTTGTGAATACTTCAGAACGCACGGGCATGCCACTCATGATGCTGGAGAATGTATGCTATAGACGTGATATTATGGCTATACTAAACATGGTGCGCCAGAATATATTTGGTGAGATCATTCACTTGCAAGGTGGCTATCAGCATGATTTGCGTGAAGTAAAATTCAATGATGGTAAAAAGCCGTATGGCGGTGGTGCTGAATTTGGCGAAAAAGGTTTTTCGGAAGCGAGCTGGCGGACGTTACATTCCGTGAATAGAAACGGAGATCTATATCCTACGCACGGTATAGGGCCGGTGGCGATGATGATTGATATTAATCGTGGTAATCGTCTTACTGAACTTGTTTCATATTCATCGAAGGCGAGAGGATTGCATAACTATATCAAAAAAGTAGGTGGAGAAAATCATCCGAATACAAAAGTAGAGTTCAAGCTTGGTGACATTGTCACCACGATGATCAAATGCGCAAATGGTGAAACGATTTTATTGGAGCATGACACTAATTTACCCAGGCCGTACTCGCTTGGCTTCCGCGTGCAAGGCACGAATGGTATATGGATGGATGTGAACAAATCAATCTATATAGAAGGACAAAGTAAAGAAGCACATCAATGGGAAAGTGCACAGGAGTGGCTGGATAAATATGATCATCCGCTCTGGAAAAAATTTGGTAATGATGCAGCAGGTGCTGGCCATGGCGGCATGGACTGGTTTGTGTTGAATGCTTTTGTAGAGGCGGTGAAGAGAAAAGTAAATACACCACAAGATATATATGATGCTGTGACATGGAGCGCTATCACACCTTTATCAGAAACATCAATACGATTAGGAGGCGAAACGGTAGAGTTTCCTGACTTCACACAAGGCAGATGGATGTATCGTAAAAACGAATTTGCATTGAACGATGTATACTAAATCAAAAGGTTTTCTTAAAATTCTGATCCTGCTGCTTTTTGTTGGGATCAACTCTGCCGGTATAGCGCAGCAAATATTCTCGAAACGTTTATCGACAGCTGCACTTGAATTAACAAAAACAAAAGTTACATACGACCCCACCTACTTTTCAATTCCATATCCGAATGGAGATGTTCCTGCGGATAAAGGTGTATGTACCGATGTAGTGATTCGTGCTTATAGAAAGCTGGGCATAGATCTGCAAAAAGAAGTACACGAAGACATGGTCAAAAATTTTAAAGTATATCCTGCAAAGTGGGGCTTAAAGACTACTGATAAAAATATCGATCATCGAAGAGTACCAAATCTCATGACATTCTTTTCACGTCATGGTAATGCTTTAAAAATCTCAAACGAACCTGCCGATTATATTCCGGGAGATATTGTATCGTGGGACTTGGGCGGTGGTATCACACACATTGGAATTGTGATTGATCAGAAGTCATCCGATACTTTACGATACCTGGTTGTTCACAATATAGGACGCGGTCAGGAAGTATCCGATTGCCTTTTTCAGTATAAAATCATAGGACATCATCGCTATACGCGATGAATTAGCAGAATTATAAATTCTGAAATTCTACTCCCAAATTCTTTTATCTTTGCGCTCCCTTAACCAAAGGGATGTGTATGCAGATCAAAGATTTACAGTTTAAGCAGTTCATTAACAAATCAAAAATCCAGGAAAAAATCAGAGCACTGGCCTTAGAGATAAACACAGACTATAAAGAAAAAACGCCTGTGTTTTTACCTATTCTGAATGGATCATTCATTTTCGCTGCCGATCTTATCAAGCAAATTGAAGTGCCTTGTAAAGTATCGTTTGTTAAAGTTTCATCCTATGGAGGCGCAGTAAGTTCTTCTGGGCAATTGAAAACACTTATCGGTCTTGAGGCAAGTCTGTTTAACCAGGACGTTATTCTTGTAGAAGATATTGTTGATACCGGCCTTACACTGCAGAAAATTATTGAAGAGCTGAAAGGACTCGGAACGAAATCAGTAGAAGTTGTGAGCTTGCTTCGTAAGCATGCAGCGCGTGAAAAAATGATCAATGTGAAATATATTGGTTTCGACATCGACCATGAATTTGTAGTAGGTTATGGGCTCGACTACGATGGGCTTGGCAGAAACCTGAAGGAAATTTACAAGGCTGTGCCTCTTAAAAACGGTGAAACACCCACAGAAGAGGCATAAAAAATCGTACATCCCGAATCGAAAATCGAAATTTCATTCCTTATCTTCGTCAGCTTAAAATAAATCCAAAACCCATCTCAATCACTATAACCGTAAGCAGAAATGATTAACATTATTCTCTTTGGCCCTCCGGGCGCAGGTAAAGGAACCCAGAGTACCAAGATCATTGAGAAGTATTCGCTCACACACATTTCAACCGGAGATCTTTTCCGAAAACATTTGAAAGAAGGAACACCGCTCGGTCAACTTGCAAAAGGTTACATGGATAAAGGTAATCTTGTTCCGGATCAGGTTGTGATTGATATGGTTGACGACAAGATCAAAGGCAGTGGCTCCATCAGCGGAATTATTTTCGATGGTTTTCCGCGCACCATTCCTCAAGCTGAAGCATTGGATAAATTACTGGAGTCGAAGAAAGCTCCTATAACGATTCTGATCGAACTCGTTGTTCCTGAAGAAGAGTTGAAGAAACGATTAGCAGAGCGCGCCGTAAAGGAAAATCGCCCTGATGATGCGAAGCCTGAAGTAATAGAAAACCGAATTGCTGTTTACAAGGCTGAGACTGTAGCGGTAGCGCAGTACTATAAAGAACACAACAAATATGCTTCGGTAATTGGTGTTGGTGAGATTGAAGCTATATTCAAAAACATCTGCACCGAAATAGATAAAAGTTTACTAGTATAAATCTACACAACGGTGTCTTCTCCTAATTTTATTGATTACGTTAAGTTTTGTTCACGCTCCGGACATGGTGGTGCAGGATGTTTACATTTCCATCGCGAAAAATTTATTCAGAAGGGCGGTCCGGATGGTGGCAATGGCGGGCGTGGTGGCCATATAATTTTACGAGGAGACGCTCAGCACTGGACGTTGCTTCACTTGAAATATCGCAAGCACGTGATTGCCACGAGTGGTAATCCGGGCGAAGAACAAGATAGAACGGGTGCTGATGGCAAAGACGAAATTATTCCGGTTCCACTCGGAACAGTAGCGCGCGATGCCGAGACTGGCGAGATCCGTTGTGAGATCACGGAAGACGGACAAGAATTTATACTTACTCCTGGAGGCCGAGGAGGAAAGGGCAATGCTTTTTTTGCTACTGCTACACATCAGGCTCCACAGAATGCTCAGCCGGGTGAGTCCGGTATTGAAGAGTGGATCGTTCTGGAATTAAAACTTCTGGCAGATGTTGGTCTCGTTGGTTTCCCCAATGCCGGCAAGTCAACGTTACTCTCTGTTGTTTCTGCGGCGAAGCCTAAGATCGGCGATTATCCTTTTACAACATTGACGCCTAACCTGGGCGTTGTGCCGTATCGTGATGATCGTTCTTTTGTAATCGCAGATATACCCGGAATTATAGAAGGTGCTGCTGAAGGTCGTGGATTAGGAATCCGCTTTCTCCGCCACATCGAACGAAATTCATTACTGCTATTTTTAGTACCGGCAGATTCTCGTGACATTAAAACCGAGTATGACATTTTGTTAAACGAACTGCGCAAATACAATCCAGAACTTTTGGATAAGAAAAGATTGCTTGCCATTTCGAAATCCGATATGCTCGATGATGAATTGAAGACAGAAATAAAGAAAGAACTTCCTACGGACCTTCCCACAATTTTCATTTCGTCCATCACAAATCAAGGCATTACAGAGTTGAAGGATCTGATCTGGAAACATCTTCATTAATAGCGATCATCATAAGAAACAACAACATAAAGAATAGAACCTTGCAGCTCTATTCTTTTTTTATGTGATGTCTTTACATCAAAGTCAAAGTGCCAGTTTGACATTAAAACACCTTTGGCAAAATTGTTGACATTTGCGCTTTAATTAATTTACAAAAAAGCCGTTATCATGGGAAATCAAGCACAAGAAAATGATATGAATCAAAACGAAGAGATACTTTCTGAAAACACGGATGAGGTGGCTGACAATCTGCCTGAAACTCCGGCTGAGGAAAACAAAGCCGTGAAAGAAGAAGGACAAGTTGACTCTTCGAAGCTTCAGGCAGAATTGGCTGAGCAGAAAGACAAATACCTTCGCCTGTATTCTGAGTTTGATAATTTCAGACGGAGAACTGCAAAGGAAAAATTGGAGATGGTGCAATCTGCGAATGAGCAATTGATTAAAGCATTGTTACCAGTAGCAGATGATTTTGAAAGAGCAGAAAAATCTTTTAAAGACAAAGAGTCCAAAGAGCTCGAAGGATTTTTTCTGATCTATAATAAATTCAAAAAGACACTTGACCAGTATGGTGTAAAAATAATGGATGCCGGTGCGGGCTCTGAGTTCAACCCAGATCTTCACGAAGCCATTACACAAATACCAACTCCGGATGAAAAGCTGAAAGGCAAGGTCGTGGATGTAGTAGAAAAAGGATATTTATTGAATGATAAAGTGATACGGTTTGCTAAAGTGGTTGTGGGAAGCTAATCCTCAATCCGTTGGTATATCAAAACACTTAACACACTAACACATGTCTACCAAAAGAGATTTTTACGAAATACTGGGCGTAAGCAAGGGGGCTACTCAGGAAGAGATTAAGAAGGCGTACAGGAAAGTAGCGATCCAGTTTCACCCTGATAAAAATCAAGGAAACAAGGAAGCTGAAGAAAAATTTAAAGAAGCTGCAGAGGCATACGAAATATTAAGCGATGCTGACAAGCGTGCCAAGTATGATCGCTTTGGACACTCTATGCCAGGTAGTGGCGGTGGATATAGCGGCCATAACATGAACATGGAAGACATCTTCAGCCAGTTCGGAGATATCTTCGGAGGTGGAGGAGGAAGTCCCTTCGATAGTTTCTTTGGAGGAGGCGGAAATACCGGAAGACGTCAGCGAAAAGGAACCAACCTTCGGATCAAACTCAAGTTATCACTTGACGAGATTGCGAATGGCGTAGAGAAAAAAATAAAAGTAAATCGTCTGGTTCGTGCCGAAGGCGTCACGTTTAAAACTTGCCCCACCTGTCATGGCACCGGGCAGATTAAAAAAGTTGTTAATACGATGCTCGGCCAGATGGTGTCAGCCTCTACATGTTCCTCATGTGATGGCTCAGGTCAAATTATAGACAAGCGTCCAGCCGGAGTTGACAATTCAGGTTTGGTTTCGAAAGAAGAAATTCTGAGTGTTAAAATACCTGCAGGCGTTGGCGATGGAATGCAACTCGCAATGTCGGGCAAAGGTAACGAAGCTCCAGGCGGTGTTGCCGGAGATTTGCTGATCCTGATCGAAGAACAGGAAGATAAGCACCTGAAGCGCGATGGAAATAATCTGATATACGAACTGTATATCAGCGTGATTGATGCTGCCGTTGGTACTTCTGTAGAAGTTCCGTCAGTTAATGGCAAGCTTAAAATCAAGATTGAACCCGGCACGCAAAGCGGAAAAATCCTCCGTTTACGCGGTAAAGGGCTAAAAGATGTGAACGGCTACGAAGTGGGAGACCAATTGATTTATGTAAACGTTTGGACTCCAAAAAAACTAACATCAGAAGAAAGAGCCAAGCTTGAAAGTCTACGCGACTCGCCAAACTTCCAGCCACAGCCAGATGGAAGTGAAAAAGGTTTTTTTGAGCGCATGAAAGAATATTTTAATTAGGATTTTAGCCAACCCTTTTTAAGCAGACCCCGTTTTAACTAGAAATTAAGACGGGGTTTTTCTTTAATTTGGAGTTTAACCTTACACTATGTAACCTACGGACGGTGAGGCCGTAATTATTCAGCATGCATAAGAAGATTTGGTTAACATGTTTCGGAATTGCAATAACGGGGATAGTGTGCGGGCAGATCAAGAAGCAATTCACGGTAGAAGATGCCCAGGCATGTGAAAATATCAAGCTTAGCCTAAGAACTAATAGTGGCAATTGCTATATCAAACCGAGCCAGAATCCGGAAATTTTAAATGTTTTCAGCAATCAGACTGAAACAGACTACGCGCATAACTTCAGAAAAGAAGTAAAAGGTAAAACTTGTGAAGTACTTCTTAACCTCGAAGAGACTCAAACTGAAAGTTTAGGGCAATCTATATCTGCTAACTTTTTTGGCGTGGCGGAAAAAACTTCTGGCGACAAGCTTTGGAAGATGTACCTCACCGATATGAAACCGTATTTCCTTGAACTCAACTACGGCGTAGGAAATGCAAATGTAGATTTGTCGGGTCTTGCTATTCGTAAACTTAAGATCAGTTCCGGCAGCGCTAATGTCAACGTGGGCTACACGTCATCGCTTGAAAATCAAATTGACATGGACACTTTTTTCATCAAGGTGGATTTGGGTTCTGTCAATGTTAAAAATCTTAACCTCTCACGCACGCGTTTTGTAATGGCTGATGTAGGCTTCGGCAATATGACATTGGATTTCAGCAACAAGCCTTTAGTGAAAAATAAAGTAAAGGGTAGCGTTGGTGCTGGCAACTTAACGATCATTCTTCCAAATAAAGAGACTGCTGTTATTGTAAAGATTCATGACTCCTGGCTTTGCAGCGTAAAGGTTCCTTCCAGCCTCACGAAGATCAACGATAACACATTTACGAATGCTGCTTATAGCAAGGATCCTAAAAACGCTTTGACGTTCGACCTTGATGTTTCTATGGGTAACATCATATTCAAAGAGAGCCAACCGTAATCTTCGTTACTGAATTCCATCTTGATCTATTCAAGATTTTAAAACTTTTAATTCTCTTCCAGTAATTCTTTCACGAGTATTGATACTAACTGAACGTATCAAAATCAACCTACGTGGAAGCATTAATTGCCAACAATGTAACCAAGCGCTATACCAATCATACAGCGCTTGACTCGGTGAGCCTCACCATTCCTCAAAAAACAATCTTCGGATTGCTCGGTCCTAATGGTGCCGGTAAAACTACACTCATCCGAATCATCAATCAGATCATCAACGCGGATAGCGGAGAGATTTCGATTTTCGGTGAGAAGCTTCAAGGTAAGCACATCGGCACCATCGGTTATCTGCCGGAAGAAAGAGGCCTCTATAAAAAACTTAAGGTAGGTGAACAGCTCACGTATTTTGCTCAACTCAAAGGCCTCAGTAAAAAAGAAGCCGTTGATAAAAGTAAAGCCTGGATAAAGAAATTCGAAATCACAGATTGGTGGAATAAAAAAGTTGAAGATCTGAGTAAAGGGATGGCTCAGAAAATTCAGTTCATCAGCACCGTGATGCATGAACCTCGCCTGATCATTTTAGATGAACCGTTCTCCGGGTTCGATCCGGTAAACGCACAGCTCATCACAAATGAAATTCTTGAACTGAAAGAGAAAGGATGTACTATCATTTTTTCTACCCACCGCATGGAGACTGTAGAAGATCTTTGCGACCATATAGCCTTGATCAACAAGTCTAAAAAGATACTCGAAGGTTCTAAAAAGCAGGTGAAGGAAATGTATAGAACCAGCACATTTTCAGTTGAACATAAAGGAGCTTTCAGTTTACCTGCCAAGTATGAATTGATCGAACAGAAAAATTTAGAAGATATATATTTCAGATCACTCATTAAAGTGAATGGAAACGAGAGTCCTAATCAACTGATCCGTGACTTAACAGATATTACCGAAGTACACAACTTTATTGAAAAAGTCCCGACCATGAGTGAAATATTTATCACGTTAGTGAAAGGAGGTTCCGATGAATAAGATATGGTTAATTGTTCAGCGTGAATTCCTGAATCGTGTTCAGAAGAAATCATTTTTAATTGCCACGATCCTTATACCATTAGTTTTCCCTGCTATTATCGGGTTGTTGGTGTTTATCGGCAAGGAACAGGATAAGAACAAACGAAAAGAAGTTATTCAGTATATAGATGAATCAAAATTATTCAAGCCTGATTCATCCAAGTATATATTTAAAAAATTTCATGGTTCTGTGAATGAAGGAAAGACAGCCTATAAATCCAACGGTGATTTTGGCTTCCTGTATATACCCGCTATATCTCCATCCAAACCAAAAGGTATAACGCTATACACGAAAATATCACCGAGCATTGACGACATCTCTGCAATTGAAAATCTATTTGAGTCACAACTCAGAGATTTAAAAATGCTGCAGATGAAAATAGATCAGAAACTTCTGGATAGTCTGAAGACGGATGTAAACATTATTACGATAAGTGGTGAGGAGGAAAAATCCAGCAACTCCATGATTCTTGCGGGCATCGGCATGGCCGCAGGTATACTCATGTATATGTTCATCTTCATTTATGGTGCGCAGATTATGCAGGGCATTATTGAAGAGAAGACCAGCAAAGTGGTAGAAGTGATTGTCTCTTCTGTAAAGCCTTTTCAATTGATGATGGGTAAGATCCTCGGACTAGCGTCGGTAGGCCTACTGCAGTTTTTAATCTGGATTATCCTGATGACGACTTTGACCTTTGGGGTTCTTGGCGCTTTGGGTATAGATCCTCCTCAACAGCAAGCCATGCAACAAATTTCCGCGGAAGCGGCTGCACAACAGGCTGCTGCTACATCTGAGATGTCTAAAAACATGGAGCAGTTCATGTCTTTACCGTGGGCGTATATTGGCTCTTGTTTTATATTCTACTTCCTCGGAGGATATTTACTATACGGAGCCTTGTTCGCTGCTGTTGGCTCTGCAGTAGATAGTCCGGCAGAAGCACAACAGTTTATGTTCCCAATCACCATTCCGATGTTGATATCCTATATGAGCTTGTTCATGTTTATACTAAAAGATCCGCATGGGCCTATCAGCGTTTGGCTTTCCATAATACCTATAACATCTCCGATTGCTATGATGGGGCGGATTGGATTTGGAGTTCCGCTCTGGCAACTTGGTCTTTCTATTTTATTGCTGATTGGAGGATTTATATTCACGACCTGGGTGGCTGGAAGAATTTATCGCGTAGGCATTCTGATGCACGGCACTAGAGTAAATTATAAAGTATTAATGAAATGGTTCATGATGAAGAACTGATTTCGCGAAGTCGCTATAAATCGTAATTGATTATAAAGCCAGGTGTAGTGTACATCTGGTTTTTTTATTTACTTTTCACGTTACGAATGAGCAAGCTCTCCTCCATACCTGGCCTTGGCTTTTATCAAAACAACACTGCTGTCAAGTGGGTTGTGCTGGTGGTCTCTGTCCTTATCAGTGCAGGCTCCATTTACTATACTAAAATTCTGGTTGATCAATTAAAAGGACGCGAACGACAGCAGGTGCAACTATACGCCAAGGCAATTGAGTATACCGCCAATGAAGAAGACACCTATGGTGATGTGAATTTCATCGCCCAGGAAATTCTTTTTCAAAACAACTCGATTCCAATTATACAGGCTGATGAAAAGGGGGCCGTATTATCATACAGAAATCTGGATGTTGAAGAATCGTGGTCACAGAAAAGGAAAGATAGCTACCTTCAAAATGAAATGAGCATCATGAAAGAAATCTATGAGCCCATTACAGTAACCTTACGGGATCCTCAGACAAGCGAAGTGTTCGGCACTCAGTATATATTCTACAAAAATTCGTTTCTATTAAAACAACTCATTGCCTATCCATATATACAATTGTCAGTCATCGCCCTGTTTGGGTTTATATCATTCCTTGCCTTTAACTATTCGAAGATGGCCGAACAAAACCGGGTATGGGTTGGCCTTGCAAAAGAAACAGCACACCAGCTGGGTACACCTATATCTTCATTGATGGCTTGGGTAGAGGTGATTCGCGAGGATTCTGACATGCAGGAAAAAGGTGTTGTTGAAGAATTGGAGAAAGACATTCAAAAGCTACGCATCGTTACAGAACGTTTTTCAAGCATTGGTTCAACACCTACATTGAAAAAAGAAAATGTTGTTACACTGATTAACAACGTGGTGAATTACCTGCGCCCCCGTGTTTCTTCAAAAATCAGAATGGAAGTCTTTACCCTCTCCGATAATATCTCAGCTAATGTACACGCACCGTTATTTGAATGGGTGATTGAAAACCTGAGCAAAAATTCGGTTGATGCCATGGGCAATTCCGGCACTATCGCCATTAAAATACTTCGCGGAAATGAAGGAAAAGTATTCATCGATGTTTCCGATACCGGCAAGGGCATTCCGCGTTCAAAAATAGATTCCGTTTTCCGTGCAGGTTTCACAACAAAAAAGCGTGGTTGGGGTTTGGGCTTAACGTTAGCCAAACGAATTATCGAAACATACCACAACGGCAAAATTTTCGTAAAATCTTCCGAAGAGAACCAGGGAACAACATTCCGGATCATATTAAACGCAGCTTGAAAGTGTGCCGGCAGCACATTTTTTTACTGCGCAAACATCTATCAAAAAGCAGTTTTAATTACTTAATAATTAGTCACGATGCCTTTGTACTTCGTACTTAACTGCATACTTTTGCGGTCGATTTCAGAACCCTGATTTATAAAACAACAGACAATGGCAAATATTGGAAAGATCACCCAGGTAATCGGCCCTGTAGTAGATGTAGCCTTTGATGGCGAAGGAGCTAAATTACCGAACATCCTTGATTCCCTTGAAGTAACAAAAGCTGATGGTACCAAAGTAGTTTTGGAATGTCAGCGACACCTTGGCGAAGACCGCGTACGTACCATTTCTATGGAAGGTACTGAAGGTTTGGTTCGGGGGATGAAAGTAACGGATACCGGATCTCCTATTCAGATGCCGATCGGTGAAGATATCAAAGGGCGTCTTTTCAATGTAGTTGGTGAAGCTATCGATGGTATCAAACAACCTAAGGGTGATAAAAAACTTCCAATTCACCGTAGCGCCCCACTTTTCGAAGATCTTTCTACTTCTACTGAAGTTCTTTTTACCGGTATTAAAGTAATCGACTTGATCGAGCCTTATGCAAAAGGTGGTAAGATCGGATTGTTCGGTGGTGCCGGTGTGGGAAAAACTGTATTGATCCAGGAGTTGATCAACAACATCGCGAAAGCTTACTCAGGTCTTTCTGTGTTTGCCGGTGTGGGTGAAAGAACGCGTGAAGGAAATGACTTGCTTCGCGAGATGATTGAAGCCGGTATAGTAAACTATGGTGATGATTTCTTGAAATCACTACATGGTGGCGGATGGGATCTTTCGAAAGTAGATCACGAGAAATTAGCAGATTCAAAAGCAACCTTCGTATTCGGACAAATGAATGAGCCTCCTGGAGCACGTGCTCGTGTGGCGTTGTCTGGCCTTACCGTTGCAGAATATTTCCGTGATGGTGATGGACAAGGAAAAGGTCGCGACATCCTGTTCTTCGTTGATAACATCTTCCGTTTCACACAAGCAGGTTCTGAAGTATCAGCTCTTTTAGGTCGTATGCCTTCAGCCGTGGGCTACCAGCCAACACTGGCAACTGAAATGGGTGCGATGCAAGAGCGTATTACGTCCACTAAAAATGGTTCGATCACATCTGTACAGGCTGTTTATGTTCCTGCCGATGACTTGACTGACCCTGCTCCTGCAACAACATTTGCTCACTTGGATGCAACAACTGTATTGAGTCGTAAAATTTCCGAGCTTGGTATATATCCTGCTGTGGATCCTTTGGATTCTACATCCCGTATCCTTCGCCCTGAAATTGTTGGTGACGAACATTACGATTGTGCTCAGCGTGTTAAAAGCATTCTGCAACGCTATAAAGAATTACAAGACATCATCGCCATCCTTGGTATGGATGAATTGTCTGATGAAGATAAGCAAGTTGTACACCGTGCAAGACGCGTTCAACGCTTCCTGTCTCAGCCATTCCACGTGGCAGAAGCTTTCACTGGTTTAAAAGGTGTGTTAGTAGATATTAAAGATACTATCAAAGGCTTTAACGCAATCATGGATGGTCAATACGATCACCTGCCAGAGATGGCTTTCAACCTTGTTGGTAGCATCGACCAGGCTGTTGAAAAAGGTGAGAAGATTTTGGCTGAAGCAAAAGGCTAATTCTATATACTTAGAAAGATTGGAAGGTTAAGAAATCAAATTTTTCCTTTCAATCTTTTAGTTTAATCCTTCAATTTCCACACAGATTCTATGCATCTTGAAATACTAACTCCGGAGAAAAAAATATTTGAAGGCAATGTTACCATAGCAACTTTCCCAGGTGCTGATGGTTCTTTTCAGGTAATGGATAACCATGCACCACTTATCAGTTTGTTAAAAGAAGGTGTTGTTGAGTATAAAGGTAAAGATGGCGCTCATCAGATTGCTGTTACCGGAGGCGTGGTAGAAGTTCTGAAGAATAAAGTAATTTTATTGGCTGACGGCATCGCTGCTTAAGTCCCTATACATTGACATAAAAAATAACCTCCGGAGAATAGTCTTCGGAGGTTATTTTTTTATATATACTATATCTATTCCTTAGCAGATAACTATTGTCGCACCAACCACTTCACGAGAAACACTACGCCTACTACAATTGCAATTACACCCAATACCCAGAAAGCCTCGTTAATCCCTCCAAATAAAGTTAGGGTTAATCCTACCGCTCCAAAAATGATAGCCATTTTCAAATCACTATCCATGGTGCTGGTGGCATTGTTGGCAGCAACAGTATCACCGGTTCGCTTGGCGTTCATATATCTTTTAAATTGTTTTCTAAGCTCTGCCTTAAATTCCTTGCGCTGACTTTTGGAAAGCTCTTTATACCGCTTTGCAAGGATTGCTGCATTTTCTTTTGCCGCAGCTTCCGCTGTGTTGGTGTTTTTTACTTCTGCAACCTTCGTTGTTTTTGATTTTATAGTGGTTGACCTTATTTTCTCTGAAGGTGCTTCTTCTTCTTTGGCAAGTATAATAGGAGCCGCACTCGCTACCAGGGTTCTCTCTTCCAATAGAAGAGGATGTTCATCTGCAGTGTTATACGCTGGCGTTTTTGTATGATGCTTTCTTCCGCTGTTATAATCGTAGTAATCGAAATTATAGGTATATCTCGGAGACGAGCATGCAGTGACTATCAGGATAGCCCCTGCCATGAATAAAATATTTCTCATAAACCACTACTTTTTTGTTTTTCGAAAAGCAGAAATAATCCTGCCAACGGAGCGTTTTTCGAATTCCCAAAAAAAAGTGAATTGACCTAACAGAAAACCATACCCTAATAAAATCACATTATAGAGGGGGAGAATAAATATATAGTAAAGTATAGAAGCTAACGTTGTGTTGCCATTTTCTCCGGCAAGAAACTGCAGGATAGGTTTTTTGATACCTAAAACTGTAAACCCTGTGCAAGCAAATACAATAAGAACAATTATGACCTGAGAAATACTTTCTAATTTCCAGCGCTGTTTAAGTCTTTCCATCCAAGAAGTATTCGCCATATGTTATTCTATTTCAGGGAAATAATTCCACAACCCTATAGTCGGTACCGGAGCTTCAAAAGTCATCGTTTCTTTCTTCACAGGATGAATAAAAGAGAGTCTTCTGGCATGAAGATAAATACTTCCATTATCGGTTGGTTGATCATCGCCGTATTTTAAATCTCCCTTGATAACACAACCTATGCTGGCCAACTGCACACGTATTTGATGCGGGCGGCCTGTAACCGGATTTACCTGCAATAGCCAATGCCCTGAAGCAGAAGCAAGAATTTTATAGCTTAACTCTGAACGCAACGCTCCTACTGTTTCTTTTTTAAAGGCCGTTGTTTTGTTCTTCTTTTCATCTTTTAAAAGCCAGTGCAATAAAGTGTCTTCGCTCTTGAGAGGTTTGTTAGCAACAATAGCCCAATACGTTTTTGTTGTTTCTTTCTCGCGAAATAACGCATTCATCCGCTCCAGCGATTTAGAAGTGCGCGCCAATACAACGACACCGCTAACAGGACGATCAAGCCGATGAACAACTCCCAAAAATACAGCTCCCGGTTTATTATACTTCGCTTTAATATAGTCCTTACATAACTCAACAAGCGGTATATCACCTGTTGAATCACCTTGTACAAGCACACCACTGGACTTATTGACAACAAGTAAATGATTGTCTTCGTAGAGTACATGAAAAGGCTTCACTGCTGTCATGAGATTTGGCTAGGGGTCAAACTTCTGAAAAAGTTGGTATATTTATAAAGGTTTTTCCCAATGATATGAAAACATTAACGATAGATCGCAGCAAAGAATGGACTGTTGACGACTTTCTGCAACTGGAAGAATCGAGTACTCCTTGTGAGCTAATAAATGGAGAACTCGTTATGTCGCCCGCACCTACACCGTTTCATCAAAATGTATCCAGTAACCTCAATGATTTTTTAAAAGCAGAAGCCAGAAAAAGTGGAGGTATCGTTTTCTTCGCTCCGATCGATCTTTATATCGACCGTAAAAATGTATTTCAACCAGACCTTGTATTTATCTCTGCGGAGAAGAAAAATATTATTACAGAGCGTGGTATTGAAGGCATTCCTGATCTGGTAGTTGAGATCATCTCACCGTCCAACATTTTTACAGATCGCAATCGGAAGAAAAGAGTATACCAGCAAATTGGCGTTCGCGAATATTGGATCGTAGATCCCGCCAACCATACTCTTGAAATATATAGGCACGATCAGGCAGATGCCGACATTCCTCATTTACATGTAGCGAAAGAAGGTGAAGTTTCCTCCACCGTTCTCACCAATCTCAAATTTAACCTGAAGGAGATCTTTACCTTCTTAGATTAAAACTCTGATGTAAAATGGAATTCAATGTCAGGGAAATTATCCTGAACCATTTTTAACCATGCACGCGACTCTGCCATAAACACAAGCTTGTCATCTTTATCACGCGCTATATGTCGTTGTTTGGAGTCGATAAACTCATTTAGCTTTTGAGGATTTTTACTGCTAATCCAGCAAGCCTTATATATATTCTGCGGAACAAATTGACACGATGCACCATACTCGTTCTTCAACCTGAATTGAATTACCTCAAACTGGAGTGCACCTACAACGCCCACCGCTTTTTTCTTTCCGAGTTCATAGGTAAATAACTGCGCTACACCCTCCTCCATCAACTGAAGCAAACCTTTTTCAAGCTGCTTGGTTTTCATGGCATCCATGTTTACTACTTCCTTAAAAATCTCAGGAGAGAAACTTGGTATACCGGTATATATCATTTTTTCTCCTTCTGTCAGGGTATCTCCTATTTTAAGATTGCCTGTATCGTAAAGACCTACTATATCTCCAGGCCATGCCTCATCTACAGTTTCCCGATCCTGCGCCATGAAGGCTGTAGCATTCGAAAAACGAATTCCCTTTGCCTGACGAACATGAAGATAATTATTACCTCGCTCAAATTTCCCTGAGCAAATGCGTAAGAACGCAATACGGTTTCTATGCTTCGGATCCATGTTCGCGTGAATCTTGAAAATGAAACCGGAGAATTTACTTTCAATAGGTTTCACCAGCCTTAACGTTGTCTCACGAGGGATTGGCGGTGGTGCGATACGAATAAAAGTATCGAGTAACTCCTGCACGCCGAAGTTATTAACAGCACTACCAAAAAATACAGGGGCGACCTTTCCAGAAAGATAATCCTCTACATTAAAATCAGGATATACACCTTCTATCAACTCAACATCAGCACGCAGTTGCTTCGCGTTGTTCTCACCTACATAATCATCAACAACTGTATCATTGATATCCTTTACTTCTATACCTTCTTCAACTTTAGTCTTGCTTGGTGTGAACAGATGAAGACTCTTTTCATATAGACTATAAACACCTTTAAAGGTTTTCCCCATGCTGATCGGCCAGCTTAAGGGACGAACCTTGATGTTCAGTTTTTCTTCTACTTCATCGAGCAACTCAAATGGATCACGGCCTTCACGATCAAGCTTGTTGATAAAACAAATCACCGGAGTGTTTCGCATACGGCAAACCTCCATCAGTTTTTCAGTTTGAATCTCAACGCCCTTCACACAGTCGATCACCATGATAACACTATCAACGGCAGTGAGCGTACGGTATGTATCTTCAGCAAAATCCTGGTGACCTGGTGTATCCAGCAAATTGATCTTTACATCTTTATAGTTAAAACCCATCACAGATGTAGCAACCGAAATACCTCTTTGCTTTTCGATTTCCATCCAGTCGGAACGAGCGTGATCTTTTATTTTGCTTGACTTTACCGCGCCTGCTTTTTGTATCGCCCCACCAAACAGCAGCAGCTTTTCTGTCAACGTTGTTTTACCAGCATCGGGGTGACTTATAATTCCGAAGGTCCTTCGTTTTGATATTTCGTGTTCTAAGCTCATAAGAGATAATCGTTATCCGTTAACTGTACCTGCCGTGATTAAAAGTGCTACGGCTCAGGATTAACGAATGGAGGCGCAAAAGTAAGAAAATAGCGTTTTCCTTATCACAACGATTTTGCTTTGTAAAGAAAATCGGGAAATCTTTACAGACATCATTTTCAAAACACGTAAAATATCACTGGAATGCAGTACAGACGCTTTGGAAGAACAAACTGGAATGTAAGTGAAATCGGCTATGGTATGTGGGGATTGGCTGGCTGGACAGGTGCTGACAATCAGGAAGTGGACCAGGCACTGGCGCGCTCTATTGAATTAGGTTGTAATTTTTTTGATACAGCCTGGGGTTATGGCAATGGCAAAAGCGAGGAGATTCTTGGTAAAGTGGTGAAGCAGAATGCCGGAAAGAAGCTATATATCGCTACGAAGATTCCTCCTAAAAATTTCACATGGCCATCGAGGCCTGAGTTCACTTTACAAGATTGTTTCCCGGCATCGCATATCATTGAGTATACCGAAAAGAGCTTGAGGAACCTGAACGTTGATAGCATTGATCTGCAACAGTTTCACGTGTGGGAAGATGGCTGGGCAAACAACGATGAATGGAAACGGGCGATTGAAAAATTGAAAGCCGAAGGAAAAGTGCAACACTTTGGTGTTAGCGTTAATCGCTGGGAGCCAGACAACGTACTGGATACACTAAAAACAGGATTGATCGATGCTGTGCAAGTGATCTATAATATTTTCGATCAAGCTCCGGAAGACAATCTTTTTCCACTCTGCCGTAAACTGGATATAGGTGTCATTGCCCGTGTGCCATTTGATGAAGGAACACTGACGGGTACGCTCACGAAAGATACTGTGTTTCCAAAAGATGATTGGCGCTCAACGTACTTCGTACCGGAGAATTTAAATTCAAGCGTAGACCATGCAGATGCATTGCGTCCATATATACCTACAGGCATGACGATGGCTGAAATGGCCCTTCGTTTTATCCTTTGTAACGATGATGTTCACACCATTATCCCGGGCATGCGCAAAGTGCGCAATGTAGAAGCAAACATCGGCACAAGTGACGGAAAGAAACTTGAGGAATTACTTCGTAAAAAATTGAAAGACCATCGTTGGGATCGAACACCAACGCAGTGGTCACAATAGATTGTCAAGTCGAATCCAGGTCATGGCAAAATCTTTGTCCGTCTTAATAATCGTTTTGCTTATCGGTGACCTTGCCATTTGTCAGGTTAGATTTGCAAGATACTTTCAGGAAAGCCTGTTACCTACAATAGATAACAAATCATACCCTGAAGTGAAGTTCGCATGGAATATGGCGGGAAAAACTCAGGCTGCCATGAACAATGGACTTGCTGAGCTGGGAGAAGATAATCCTGATGTTGCCATTCATAATTTTGATGAAGTTATCCAGCAACTGCCAACTTTTTTACCTGCGTTTTACTACAGAGGTGTCTGCTATAAATTGCTCGAAGACTTTGATAAAGCACAAAAGGATTTTGAAGCGGCTATCGCTATAGATCCGAAAAGCAGCGAAACCTGGATACTGTTAGGTGAAATATACCAACAACGTTTTAAGCTCGAAAAAGCCGAATCCTGCTATGACAAAGCCATCGGTATAAACCCAACTTTCATCCGTGGATACTTCAACTTGAGCATGGTAGAGTTCACCCGCGGCAATACACGTAAGTCGATAAAATACATTGAAAAATGCCATGAACTCGACCCCAAGTTTCCCAACGCTTACTTAATGGAGGGCCTTATTAAGTTCAAAGAGCTCAGTAAAAATAAGAACAAGAATGCTATAGTATACTTTGATCAGGCAATCAGATGCGACTCCCTCTATAGAGAAGCACTCTTCTGGCGAGGCCTGTCATATGTATACCTTGAACAACCAGCTAAAGCCATTGGTGACTGGGATAAACTTGTACTTTATAACCCTGAAAATCCTTTCTTCGTCCCTTACGGGGATTCTTAAATATTGAGCTTGAGAATTTTGACCAAGCCTTTAATGATTTACGAAAGGCTATTATGGCTGATCCTGAAAACGAAGAGCATTTCAGAAGAGGAGAAACGCTGTTAGACAAGCGGATTGATATTCAATATGCCACTTCGTATGCAGTACGGTTTAGCTATGGACTTGATGAAAAGGCAATGAGCTTTTTTAGAAGGGGATTTTGTTTTTTACTCGCTGAAGAAAACAAAAAAGCTATTGAAAATCTTAAGGCCGCTGAGAAAATTCAGCCGTCAGCCACAGTTTATTTTTTGGAAGCATTAGCATTTGAGTATCAGGAAAAGCATGACTCAGCATTTATATACTATGACAAAGCACTTGCATTAGACAACGAAATAGTGGATGCTCATAAGAAACGAGCGATCTATAGATATGAATTAAAAGATTGGGAAGGCGCTTATGCGGATCTTAACGAGATGGCACGTTTACAACCTCAACTTATGCTTACATATAGGTTAAGAGGCTTAATCAAGGCAGCTCAGAAAGATTACTACGGTGCCATCATTGATCTTTCGAGATATCTCAAATCTGACACTGCTGACTTCGAAATTTTAAATCAACGAGGCGTGTGCCGATCGCAGATTGGTGATGAGAGAGGGGCTAATGACGATTTCAGAAAATCACTGAAATATGATCGTTTTAATTGGCGACTTTATGAATATGTATCAAAGAGCTATGTAACGTTAAAAGATACGGCAAGTGCCCTTGAGACACTATCCGAGTATTCAGAAGCTATGCCCGAACGCATTGCTCCTTTTATGTACAAAACTGAATTGTTTTTGGGCCAGCGAAAGTGGGACGATGCTCAACAAATGATTGATCAAGCCCTCAACAGATTTCATCCGGAATATTTTGACAAGCAAATATATTCCCGGGTAATTTTCCTGAAAGGAAAACTCAACTATCACCTCAAGAATTATAGTATATCCATACAAGAATTTAACAAAGCTCTAGACACAAATCCTACCAATATAGAAGCATTGTACTATAGGGGTAAAGCATACATTGGCATGGGCGAGAAAAAACGCGCCATCAGCGATTTCAAAAGACTAAAGCAAATGGGATATGCTGACTCAGAGACGATCCTTCAGTCATTGCTTCAATGATAAAGAGCAACTCTTTTGCAGACAAGAACTGAAGCATCAGGATTCCCGGCCATGCTTTGACAAACCTTAATCCAGCGCGACTGCAATTAAAGTATCGACAGAATAATTATGTCAATGTGTCATATTTTTTCATTAAAAAACTCATTGGCATAACCATTGAAGATCGGGTTTATCGAAGAAGAAAGCTGAAACTAAACACCGAAAAATATTATGGGAAAAATTATTGGAATAGACTTAGGAACTACCAACTCGTGTGTAGCCGTAATGGAAGGTAACGAGCCGGTGGTGATTGCAAATAGCGAAGGCCGTAGAACAACGCCTTCCATCGTTGCGTTTCTTGACAATGGAAAAGGTGAGCGCAAAGTAGGAGATCCTGCCAAGCGTCAAGCCATTACCAATCCAAAGAATACAGTACAATCCATCAAACGCTTTATGGGTAAAAAGTTTGATGAAGTTTCGGATGAAAAGAAAATGGTGTCTTACCAGGTTGAATCCGGAAACAACAATACTGTACGTGTTCGTATTGGTGATCGTTTATATACCCCTCAGGAAATTTCTGCTATGATCCTTCAGAAAATGAAGAGCACGGCTGAAGATTACCTGGGCACAACGGTAACAGAAGCTGTTATTACAGTACCCGCTTACTTCAACGATGCTGAACGTCAGGCTACAAAAGAAGCAGGACAAATTGCAGGTCTTGATGTGAAGCGTATTATCAACGAGCCTACTGCTGCAGCATTAGCGTACGGTCTTGATAAAAAGAACAGCGACATGAAAATCGCGGTGTACGACTTAGGTGGTGGTACATTTGATATTTCTGTTCTTGAACTAGGCGATGGTGTATTCGAAGTTAAATCTACCAATGGTGATGTACACCTTGGCGGTGATGACTTTGATATCAGAGTTATGAACTGGCTTGCAGACGAGTTCAACAAAGAAGAAGGTGTTGATCTGCGTAAGGATCCGATGGCTCTTCAGCGTTTGAAAGAAGCTGCTGAAAAAGCAAAGATCGAATTGTCAAGCTCTATGGAAACAGAAGTAAACTTACCATACGTAACTTCTGTAGACGGTGTACCAAAACACCTTGTGAAAAAATTAACTCGTGCAAAGTTTGAACAACTGGTTGACGACCTGGTTCGCAGAACATTAGAGCCTTGCCGCAAGGCGGTTGAAGATGCAGGTGTTTCTGTATCTGAAATTGATGAAGTAATTCTGGTAGGAGGTTCAACACGTATACCTCGTATCGTTGAAGAAGTTGAAAAGTTCTTCGGCAAGAAGCCTTCGAAAGGTGTAAACCCGGATGAAGTTGTTGCAGTAGGTGCAGCGATACAGGGTGGTGTATTAACGGGTGAAGTGAAAGATGTACTCTTGTTAGATGTAACGCCTTTGTCACTGGGTATCGAAACGCTGGGTGGTGTAATGACCAAACTGATCGAATCGAATACGACTATACCTTCGAAGAAATCAGAGACATTCTCTACTGCTGCCGACAATCAGCCTTCTGTGGAGATCCACGTATTGCAAGGTGAACGTCCAATGGCGAAAGATAACCGTACCATCGGTCGCTTCCACCTGGATGGAATTCCACCAGCACCACGCGGTATACCTCAGGTTGAAGTAACGTTCGATATAGATGCCAACGGTATACTTCACGTATCGGCAAAAGATAAAGGCACAGGTAAAGAACAGAAGATTCGTATTGAAGCATCTTCCGGCTTAACCGATGCTGAAATCCAAAAGATGAAGCAAGAAGCACAAGCGAATGCTGACTCAGATAAGAAAGTAAAAGAACGTGCTGAGAAAATAAATCAAGCCGATTCACTAATCTTCCAGACTGAAAAGCAACTGAAAGAATATGGCGATAAACTTTCTGAAGGCAACAAGACTGCGATTACCGGAGCGCTTGAAAATCTGAAGAAAGCACATCAGGCACAAGACCTCGCAGGTATCGAAACAGCATTGGCTACATTGAACGCTGCATGGCAGGCTGCTGCATCTGAAATGTATCAGGCAACTGGTGGCGCTCCTGATGGAGCTGGCGCAGGTGCTCCTGGTGCTGAAGCAAGTGCAGGCGGTGGTGCTTCCAACAATGTATCGGACGTTGAATATGAAGAAGTGAACGACAAGAAATAATTGTATTCATATCACGATAGATTTAAAACCCTCTGGTTCTCCAGAGGGTTTTCTTTTTATATACTATATATCCATTACAGAACATAGGGCATAGACTGATCAAACCAACCAATGATCCGCGTGTTGATCTACTAACATTAGTTTGCAATCCTCTGAAAAAGAAGCAATTGTTTGTAAAAGGTTGAGATGTTATCGCTAATTATTTTTAATCGCTTTATATATTTGCCCGCTTTAAAAACGCATCGCTTATGCTTATAATGAAATTCGGAGGCACCTCAGTAGGAAAGCCTGAACGCATGAAAAAAATTGCCGAGCTTGTATTAAGTACTCCCGGTAAAAAGATTGTTGTTCTCTCTGCATTATCCGGTACAACCAATGCATTGGTTTCTATCGGTGAACATTTGCTGGCCGGACAAAAAGCTAAAGCCGAAGAAGTAATTGTAGATCTGGAAAAACATTACGAAGCCTTCATTAAAGAATTATATGGAAGCGAAGCGTTCCTCGCCATTGGACAGGAGATCGTAAGCCGTTATTTTATTTTCATAAGATTGCTGGCTGCAGGTCAGTTCGATAATAAGAGCTATCGCGAATTACTGGCCCAAGGCGAATTGATTTCAACAGAACTATTCTATCAACATGTACAGGAACGCAAGATCAGTGCACGTTTATTGCCTGCCCTTTACTTCATGTCGATCGATGAAAATGAAGAGCCTGAATTAGAAAAGATATCCGAGCGCCTCAAGCCGTTATTAAGTTCACTTAACAACATAGAAGTAATTATTACGCAAGGCTATATATGCCGCAACCACCGGAATGAAATCGACAACCTGAAACGTGGTGGCAGTGATTATACCGCGTCACTTATCGGTTCGGCTATACGCGCTGAAGAGATCCAGATCTGGACAGATATAGATGGGATGCACAACAACGATCCGCGCATTGTTAAGAAGACTATCCCTATCTCTGAGCTTACTTTCGATGAAGCTTCAGAGCTTGCATACTTTGGAGCGAAGATCCTTCACCCTTCTACTATTGTTCCTGCCCAGAAGTACAATGTACCCGTGCGCCTGAAAAACACAATGGATGAAAAAGCTTTCGGCACAATCATTACCAGTAAAGGAACCGAAGGCTCGTTCAAAGCAATCGCTGCAAAAGATGGCATCACAGCTATAAATATCAAGTCATCGCGTATGCTGATGGCGTATGGTTTCTTGCGCAGAGTATTCGAGGTATTCGAAAATCACAAAACCTCTATCGATATGGTAACAACTTCAGAAGTTGCTGTATCATTAACCATCGATAACAACACGCATCTTGCTTCTATCGAAAATGAGTTGAAAAAATTCGGGAACATTGAAGTAGATAAAGATCAGGCGATCATCTGTATTGTTGGAAACAAGATCACTGAACAAAAAGGAATGCTTAACAAAATCTTTGATGCACTGGCAGAGATTCCGTTGCGCATGATTTGTAGCGGTGGCAGTCCGAATAACGTAACGGTGTTGGTACACAAACAATACAAAAACAAAGCACTCAATCTTTTAAATGAAGGTCTCTTCGGGCTTAAATAGCCAATAAATATTCCCTGCCCTTACCAATACGAGTAAAGGGCAGGGTTCTTATTAAAAATCCTTACTCAAGTCCTCTTTCACATCGTTGTCCGTAAAAAAAACCGCTTTAGCGTTCAAAATTCGAAGTTTTTAAAATAGTTCAGATAGAAATTGCGCAATCCGTTAACTTTGGGTTTTTAGCAGCACTGCGTTAAATGGTTTTCGATATTTTTCTAACTCTATTTCTGGTTTTTCTGAATGGCTTTTTTGTGGCAGCCGAATTTGCCATCGTGAAAGTCCGGTCATCTCAAATTGCTTTGCAAGAAGGCAACGCTCGCAAAAAAGCAGCGCAAAAAATTATTGATAACCTCGATGGATACCTCGCGGCTACTCAACTCGGTATTACACTCGCCAGTCTCGGACTTGGTTGGGTAGGCGAAGATGTAGTCTCTCAAATTATACTGAGTGTTATTCATGGCCTCGGCTTTACTATAACGGAAGCATTGGCACATCGTATAGCTGTTCCTGTAGCGTTTGCTACGTTAACGATCCTTCACATTGTCTTTGGTGAACTTGCACCGAAGTCTATTGCGATCCGCTATCCTACCCCTACTACATTAGCCGTTTCTGTTCCACTGCAGATTTTCCACTTCGTTTTTAAACCTTTCATTTCCTTATTAAATGGGTTTGCAAACTTTATCCTCAAGTTGTTGGGAATAAAACCTGTGGGCGAACATGAAGAAATTCACTCCGAAGAGGAATTAAAATTGATCATTGCTGAAAGTGAAGAAGGTGGAGCGATTGAAAGTAATGAGCGCGAGCTTATTCAAAATGTATTTGACTTCGATGATCGTATCGTAAAGCAAGTGATGGTGCCGCGAATAAAAATTTCCGGCATCAATGTAACCGCTTCGCTCGATAACGCTATACAGCTGGTAATGAAAGAGGGATACTCCCGTTACCCGGTATATGAAAATAATCTGGACGAGATCAAAGGTGTTGTGCACTCGAAAGATATAGTACATCACTATATCAACAAGACCAATAAAACACTGAGTGAGATTATCTCTCCACCATATTTTGTTACCGAAAATAAAGCTATCGATCATCTGCTTCGCGATTTTCAGAAAAAGAAAGTGCAGATAGCGATTGTGATCAGTGAGTATGGAGGAACAATAGGAATCGTTACGCTTGAAGATATACTCGAAGAACTCGTAGGTGAAATTCAGGATGAACACGATCATGAAGCACAAATCGTAACACAGACGGAAGATACATATCACGTCATCGCCACCTCCTCTATTCATGATATCAATAAAGAGCTCGACAAGCCTTTCCCTGAATCAGAAGAATACGATACCCTGGCAGGTTTACTCTTGCTTCACAAGCCACTTGAAATGCGTGAAGGCGCTGAGTTTAATCTTGGAGGATATGAAATCCGTATTGTCAAAATGAATCAAACACTCCCTGAGTTAGTAGATCTTAAGTTGCTTCCGGATGAAGACAATACTGCAGTCGATTAGCGATTATTCTGGAAATACCTCAACAACTATTTTACAAGTTCTTTCAAGGCAGTTTCAAACGAAGCGCGTGCTATACCGGTCTTTTGATTATTTGCGCTATGCGTTCTTGCGAGTGCCTTCCGTATAGTCTGAGATATATCTTCAAAAATAGACGCATCATCCATCTTCACTTCATTCTCCATAAAGTATGCAAACACGCGGGCCATTCCACAGTTCGCTATAAAATCGGGAATGACAGAAAACTTCTGATCAGCATATAGGCCTGTTGAGCCAAAGAATATTTCCGGATCGGCAAACGGCACATTGGCCCCGCTGGATATAACTTCCAATGAAGAAGACATTCTGTCAACTTGGTCCTTGGTAATCAATCGTGAAGCAGCAGCAGGTATAAAGATCTCAAAGTCAAGATCCCATATTTTCTGATTCACCGCTTCAAAGGAAAGTATATCTGGCGCAATTAATTTATTACCCTGGCGATTCACAACCAATTGTGTGATTTCATCTTGCGTAAACCCATTCTGGTTGATTACACCACCATCGTGACTTATCACACCCACGATCTTTACACCGAGTTGTGACAAATAAAATCCGGCAGCGGCTCCTACATTCCCCCAACCTTGTACAACAGCACGCTTGCCTTTTATATTCCCTCCCCACAATTCGTAGTAATGTTTTACAGCTTGTGCTACACCGTAGCCTGTACACATGTCGGCAACCGTGTATTTCTTTTTCAGTGACGGAGAGAATTGTTCATCTTCAATTACTTTAACAACGCCTTGACGAAGCTGTCCTATACGATTTACTTTTTGTGCCTCAGTAGGTTTATAGTGTCCTGTGAATACACCTTCCTGCGGGTGCCATATACCGACATCTTCTGTAATCGGAATCACTTCATGAATTTCATCTACATTCAGATCACCACCAGTACCATAGTAATATTTCAATAATGGCATTACAGCTGTATACCAACGTTGAAGCACGCCCTGCTTGCGTGGATCTGCAGGATCAAAATTAATTCCCGACTTTGCGCCACCTATAGGAGGTCCCGATACTGTAAACTTTACCTCCATGGTTTTAGCAAGCGATTCCACTTCACGTTTATCAAGACCTTTACGCATGCGCGTTCCTCCGCCTGCAGCACCACCACGCAAGGAATTTATGACAACCCAGCCTTCTGCTTCGGTCTCGCTATCTTTCCATTCAAATACAATTTCGGGTCGCTTGTTTTCAAACTTATGTAGAAGCTCTTTCATGCAAAAATTATATATATAATGATCGGGGCTGCAAGAATAATAAAATTAAAAACCAACCACTAAACCCGAAGAACTATTTCTGGACGCATGTGTAACACTGCTTAAACAGTTAACTTCATTGCGTACACGAAGTATACCCAGAAACGCAAACACCAAAGCTTCTTTGAATTTGATAATATCATCTTCGGGTATAATAAGCGTTGCATGATCGCCACATAATTCCAGTAATCTCAAAATAAAGAAAGAGTTAAAAGCTCCTCCTCCTGTGCAAAATATTTTTGCATTTTCATTAGTTGATAGCACAACGCTGGCAATTTCGGCAGCTGCTGATTCTGTCAAGGTGCGCAACCTGTCATTCAACGAAATCTTTTCATTGTCCAGCAAAGGCTTAATCTGCTTTTCAAAAATCTCCCGACCAAGCGATGGTCGTTTTTTCCGAAGACCGGTATATACCTTTGCCAGTGCTTTCCACAATGCAGTATCTACTTCCCCCTCACCTGCCATGGCACCTTGCGCATCATATTTTTTCCCTGCCTTCGATGCCAGGTAATTCAGTCCCATATTCATAAAGCATACATCGTAAGCAATGCGCTTTCCTTTTACATCCATCGACAGGTTTGCTATACCTCCAAGGTTCAGACATACATCATACTCATTAAAGAGAAATTTATCTCCTGCTGGAACCAACGGAGCACCCTCGCCACCCAGCAACACATCCAGGCTTCTGAAATCATATACCACGGGAACACCACACGCAGCATGCAGCGCCTGTCCATTTCCAATCTGAAAGGTGAAACCACGCGCGGGCTGATGAAATATAGTATGCCCATGCGAGGCGATGAAATCACACTTCAACTTATGTTTCGCGATAAAATCAGCACAAGCCTTCCCTAAAAATTTACCATACGCTATATCCAGCGAAATCAATTCTTCACCAGAAAGATTTTGTGCAGACGACAGTTTATCAATCCAGGAAGCAGGATATTTTATGGTTACAGCTTTTTCAATATCATATTTCCACCCCTTGTCGGTTTTATTGAATTTACAATACGCTATATCAAGTCCATCGAGTGATGTGCCTGACATCAAGCCTATAACTTTATAGTTGTTCTTTGAATCCATATTTTTGAGAGCCGTTATCTGTTTACGGATTAATTGTTAACTGTGTGTACGCGCATGCGAGTGACTTTAACCGACAACGATTAACGGATAACAAAAACGATCCATGAATATAATTGTCGATTACGGTAACTCGTCAGCCAAGGTAGGGATTTTTAATCAGCGTGCGCTGGTTGATAAACATGTCTTCCGTGAAGAAAATCAATTGAAAGATTTCCTTCAAAACTTTTCGGCCGATCATTGCATCGTAAGTTCAGTGAACACGGAGGCTCAGACAATCGCGTCATGGACTACCGCGAAGAATAAATTTATTCTTCATCACACATTGCCTTTACCTGTAAAGAATTTATACGCTACACCACAGACATTGGGTGTTGACAGAATTGCAGGAGTCTGTGGAGCGCAAGATTTTTTTCAGGCAACGAACTGCCTGGTGATTGATGCCGGCACGTGCATTACGTATGATTTCCTGGACAACAAAGGACGCTACCATGGTGGTGGTATTTCTCCAGGATTAACAATGCGTTTTCAGGCAATGCATACGTTCACTGCGCGCTTGCCGTTAGTTTCTGTAACAGAGAATCCCTTATTGATAGGGAACAGTACCGAAACGTGTATGCAGAGCGGAGTGATTCATGGTTTGATAGAAGAAATAGATGGGGTAATTCGCAAGTATTCAGAGAAATTTGACGGTTTAAAGGTGATTTTGTGCGGAGGAGATACAGGTTTTTTTGAAAACAAACTTAAAGCGTCCATATTTGCGAGCCCTGAACTGGTTCTCAGCGGGTTAAACAGCATTTTATTATATAATGTCAGTCGTTAAAAAGTTTTTATTACTGTGTCTTGTTGTCATTGCATCAGCAGAAGTTCGGGGCCAGGCACGCTCACCTTTCACAACGTTCGGGATAGGCGAACCTTACGGGAATGCATTGACGCACAATCAAGGCATGGCTGGCACGGGTGTCAGTCAACCACAATTCTGGTATCTCAATAATCAAAATCCAGCTTTGCTGGTGTTCAATACGCTTACTGTATTTGAAGCCGGTATGGTAGGAGAACGAAGAACGCTTCGAAGCAGTAGCAGCAGCGAAAAAAATACGGGTGGCAATATGGCATACTTGGTGACTGCATTTCCAATCAAGGTAACGAAGTGGACTACTTCATTGGGATTGATGCCCTATACCAATGTTGATTATGAGTATATCCAAACAAAGACTTTGCCTGATGGAGACAACACCACGGCAGAATTTCGTGAATCCGGGTCTGGTGGATTAACACAACTATATTGGTCAAATGGTGTGCGCTTATCAAGAGAGATCAGCGTTGGCTTAAAAGCTACTTATTTATTTGGGCCAATCGAAAATGTATACTCCAATGAGTTACTTAAAACTGATCAGGTTCCCTATATCGTTGCTGTAGAAGAAAAAACATCAGTGTCTGATTTTAGTTTTGGTCTTGGATTTTCATTCAGCCGCGATTCATTGTGGGGAAAAAATTATCGCTTCAGCGCAGGTGCTGTCTATAATTTAAAAACAAATCTTGACGCCAAGAGAAATGATAAATTTTACCGTACAACGGTTGCTGGCGACACAATTGATTCCAACGAACTGAACAATGTATATGGACAAATAAAAATTCCTGCTGCTCTTACTGTTGGTGTATCGTTGAGCCGCGGATTGAAATGGTCTGTATCTACTGAACTCTCTTATCAGAACTGGTCTAACTTCAGCAGTGTAAACAATGACGACAACGGTTTACAGGAATCTTGGCGAGCTGCATTAGGCGGAGAAATAACCCCAGACCCGGTGGCGCTTGGCAGTTACTTGAAACGCTTAACGTATAGACTCGGTGTAAGCATGGAGCAATACCCTTTTTTAGCGAATACGAATACTGTGAAAGACTATGGCATTAATTTTGGGCTTTCATTGCCGGCCGGTCGTTCCAATTTGAATATGGCTTTTAAAGTGGGTAAGCGCGGAAACAAGGACGAGAACATTTTAGAGGAGAACTACTTTAAAGTATACTTTGGAATAACCTTTAACGATCAGTGGTTTATCAAGCGTAAATTTGATTGATCGCTGACATGAACTGATAACTTAAAAGGCCATAGTGAATGCTGTGGCCTTTTCAATTTCATTATGAAACGATATTTACTGCTATTACTTCCTTTCATTGCTTTTGCCTGCGGCAAACAAGAGATCAAAGAGCCTCTTGAGTACAAAGGCCCGTTGCGCGAAGTGGAGAACATGGAGATGTTCTATACAGAAAACGACCGTGTAAAAGTAAAGATGCTGGCAGACCTGGTATATGAATTTCAAAATGGCGACCGTGAATTCCCGAAAGGTATATATCTGGAGTTTTTCGATGAGTTCGGAAAACTTGAATCCACGTTAACTGCTAATAACGCGTACTATTTTAAAGATCAGGATCAATGGCGCGGACGCGAAAAAGTAGAAGTAAAAAATATAGCCAAGAACGAACAACTAAATACTGAAGAACTTTTCTGGAAGCCTGCAGACCAAAGGATATTCACAGAGAAATTTGTTACCATTCGTCAGCAGGGTGATGTGATCTATGGCCAGGGGCTGACAGCTAAACAGGATCTTTCAGATTATGTAATTACGGATCCGGAAGGTGAGCTGGAGGTAAACGAGTAAGCTTTGTATTATACTATATATCAAATAAAAAGCCCACCGTATACGATGGGCTTTTTATATGCCACAACAATCAATTACAAGACGTTGTTTAATTGCTCTTTGATCTTTTCAAGTTCTTCTTTCATAATCACAACGTGCTTTTGAATATCAGCATCGTTAGCTTTTGAACCTATCGTGTTTATCTCACGTCCGATCTCCTGGGAGATGAACCCAAGCTTTTTACCATTTGATTGTTTCTCGGAGATGATCTGTGTAAAATAATCGAGGTGAGATTTAAGACGAACCTTCTCTTCATTTATATCCAGCTTCTCGATATAAAAAATTATTTCCTGTTCAAGACGATTCGTATCAAAGCCTTCTTCACCAAAGAAAGAAACTATATTTCCTTTTAACCGATCGCGAATTCGCTGCACACGTTTTGGATCGAGTTCTTCAACTTTCTTTAATTCCTGTGCGATTACCTGGCCACACTCCTTCAGCATTTTCTCAAGTACACTTCCTTCAGCCTTTCTGAATTGCTCGCATTTCTGGATGGCGTCTAATAACGCAGATTTTATTTTCTCCCACTCGTCATCATTCGATTCTTCCTTGATATTGCTTTGTATAACATCCGGTGAGTTCAATGCTAATTGGAAAAGATTATCATGAGGAGCGATCACTCTGTCAGCAAGTTTCTTCAACTCCTGGTAATACGACATGAACAAGGTTTCGTTATACGATTGCTTCATAGAAGCATCACCATAGCGTTGATATTCTATAGCGATCGATACTTTGCCACGCTCCAGTTTTTCGCTGATCAGATTCCGTATTTCTATTTCGCGGTCTGCGAAAGTTTTCGGGAGCCGTAAGTTTAAATCCAGAAATTTCGAATTCAGGCTTTTGATTTCGACATTGATTTGCAGCCGGCCATCATCGTAAGCAGACTGGCCAAAACCTGTCATTGATTTTATCATAGATTGAAATTATAAAATAAAGGAACGGAAAAAATCCGTTCCCTGAATGTCTGCAAGATAGCAGACGCAAACAATATCTGTAGTCTGTGTATCAGAAATCAAAACCGAGTGTCACGTGCAGCTTGGGATCCCCCACTTCATAGTTCTCAACAGGCCATGCAAGATCCGCTTTTATATAGTAGCCGAGCAACATCGTGCGGAGCCCTACACCATAGCTATATAACCAAGGATTCAGGTAATTTTTGATCTCCGCCTGAAAAGGTCCTTGTGTAATCACATTATAACTTACACTATTGTTAGATGAGAACGGTGGCTTACCTGACCAACTTGTTCCTATATCATAGAACGCAGTAAACTGCATATTCCTGAAAAAGTTAGAGGTGATTGGGCTGCTTACCAATGCGCGAATAAGAGGAACACGAAGTTCAGCATTCAACATCATAACACTGTTTCCGAAGAGCGTACCATAATTGAAACCGCGAAGGTTCGTAGCGTACTCCATGAATAATATATCCTGGTTTGCAGTGGCTACACCCAATGGATTAGGTTGCCCCTTGCTTGTGGTTCCGCTATAACGTGTTTTGTTGGCGATCCAGTTATCCATACCACCCAACATATATACCTTGGGGGAGTTGCCAAAGAATGTTCCCGCATATCCTCTTACTGCCAGAACAATTTCTTTATAGATCTGCTGATAGTGACGCAAGTCGGCAGAGAGTTGTGTAAAGCTGAGATCTTTATTATTCAACCCTTGCTGATGTTGGAATGTGATCTTGCCACGACTTCCTTCTATCAAGTTCAATCCCGTTGTTACAGAGTTGTCATATACCAGTTCAGACTTAACACCTGCATAGTAATTTGTTACGGGCACCGCTGTGGGAGGGCTTGATGGAAAATCTGATTCACCCAGATCAATAGAGCGTGCTGCTGCACCAAATGGTTTTATGGTAAAGCGGATCCGATCAGATATAGGGAGCGCTGCACTAACCTCCAGGCGATTCAAAGTATATTTATAGTCACGGCTTCTCAGGTTATCGCTTGTCTCAATCGTCTGCCAGCGAATTGCCTTTCTGTCAAAGCGAATACCAAAGTCAATAAACGAAGGGAGATACTGAAACTCTGCATATACATCACCGCCCTGCAGATCGACCGGAATCATTAAACCACCAATGAATCTATAGTTCTCCAACATATCGTTCATCTGGGTTTCGATCAACAACCCGAGACTCCGCAGCGGATCCCACACCAACGATGTAACCAGGTTATCAGCGCTGAATTTCGATTCATACGGGAAAGGCCCGGTAATTCTGCTCTTATCTCGCGCTTTCTTGTAGCGTGAAAGGAATGATTCTGTAGGTTGATTTTGCTTTACAACGTCATCTTCAAAAACATAATTGTCGGTGTTAACAACATCCGGTTTTTTCGCGGCCGATTTCGGAATGGAATCCGTCTTTGCTGTCACCGTATCCACCGGTATATTCAATGAATCCTTCTGAGCTGTTGTATCATTTGCTGTCTGCGATTCTTTCAGCCTTGCATTGAGCAAATCTTTAATGCTCATGTTTTTATTTTCTTCCTGCTTGCGTTTTTCACGGATCACACGAGCTTGCTGCAATTCTTTTCTTCGCGTAGCGGGAGTAAATACCTGTTGGTTGATATTAAAGCTGCGCGTTACATAAATGCGTTGCTTTTGATTCTCCATCATCACCATCGCCAGCGTTCCTGTAGAGACGTTGAGGTCATAATTCTTAACACTGGTGGAGTAGTTCGTCACTTGAGTATATATACCATTCGAGCGATTAAACCTGAACAAATTTATTATACCGCGCTGATCGCTCAGGTAATAGAATACATTTTCATCGCTGGCAATAGGGCCGGTATCTTTACTCAGCGTATTGGTAACACGCTTCAACAGAAGTGTTGAGCTGTCGAGATCGAAAACAAAAAGATTATAGTTATTCGTTAACTTTTCGAACGCGGGTTTTGCGTTGGCACGAAGTGTATCGTTGGTACGGTTAGAACTGAATACGATTCGGTTTGTATTCGGTATAAAGGAAGGGTCGAGATCATCATAGAGATCATTCGTTAATCTGCGTACGCGGTCTCTGCGTGCACTTAACAGGAACAGATCACTCTTTCCTTCGAAGTCTGCACTTAAGATTACCAAACGACCATTTCCTGAGAAACTGAAACTACGGATGTTGCTGAATTTTTCGAGGGCACGTGGCTGCTTGCTGTTCGTATTCAGATCGTATAGCCAGAATACATATTCACCATACTTCACACCAATCACCCCGAGTGTGTTGGCATCCGACCACGCAATAAGCGGCTGCCGGTAGTCAACCCGTTGGTTGATCACTTTACTTCCGCCCGAAATAATGGTCTTGTCTTTTCCGCTTTCAAGAGAGCGAATCTTAATTATATACCTGCCGCGGTCATTCTCTGCGTATGCTATATGTCTTCCATCCGGACTTACTTTAACCGTGGTATATTCAGTAGTGCGATTGTTAGGAGATTCAAAAACAGTGGAGTCTCCAGGGCCTACATACGATTTGCTAACCACAGCTTCCATCTCTGAATAGTAGCGCTGCCATTCCGTTAGCATTTGTTTAAAACTGATCCCCAACGTTATCTGTATACTCTTCTCTTCGTTTCGCGTTACACGTGTATAGTTCAGGATGTTGGCCATGCTACTCTTGCCATACTTCTCTGTAATAAAATTCCAGATCGACTGTCCTACTAATGAAGCGTCTTTACCGGAAAGCCGGGTAGCACGTTTCGCTTTTTTTGTACGCATCAATTGACGGATATAGTCATCCATTTCAGCAGTCCATCCTTTCGCAACATATTGTGACGCTCCTGCTACAAACCATTCCGGCAAGCTCATCAGAATAGAGCTTTGAAAAATATCTTTCAGGTTACCGCCAAACATCATCTCATTTACCATGAGTTCGGAGATTTTATACAGCAGTTCTTCTTTGAATTCCTGTGCTGTACCAAGATGAGCTACTTCAATATAAGGTTTGATGAACTCTGTCTCCCCACCGATTTTATTCGTATTACGGTTCAGCCCCATATTACTTTGGCGCAGATCGGACAGCGAATTATATACAAAGACTTTCGTTTTGAAATATGGAGGATAGTCGATCATATCGGTGATGCGATCGAACTCGGCCTCTAAAAATTCGAGTGCCTCTTGTGCTACACCTTTACGCGCATCATAATAATATACATCGAAATTTTCTCCGCTCAGGTATACCCAGTCGAACTGGCGGTATTGAATTCTGTTCTTACCAAATACCTCACGCGCCTGCTGAGCTTGTACCCGCGCAGTAATTACTGTTAATAACAGAACAGCAAATATTACTCTTCGCAACATCATAATCATTTAGGGGAAGTCCAATATACTGATTTATAACGTTCAATGTCCACCAGTTTGTTTAAGGGCGTACCATTTTCCATCCAGCGGATTAAAACATCCGAAAAATACGGCGCCAGACTTACTCCTTTCGTACCAAGTCCATTAAAAATTATTACAGACGGCTGCTCCGGGTGACTCCCCAGAATCGGTCTGCGGTCAGGTGTAGTCGGGCGAAAGCCCCATTCCTGGCTAACGCACTGATATGAAATATCCATTAGGTCTTTAAATTTTTCTTCAAGTTCTGTTTTTGCTTCGGGTGTAATGCCCGGATTTTTATCCTGGAAATTATACGTTGCACCGATCCGCCATTCACCAGACTTCATGCCCGGAACGATGTAAACGCCGCGGTTAACAATAATATTTTCTTCGAATGCTGATTGAATCAGAATAGTCTCGCCCTTCAACGCATTTATCGGAAGCCAGTGAAACCAGGAACTGTTATGCACCCCGTTGCAAAAAATAATCTTTGCAGCCTGGAAATCTTTATAGACTACATGGTCTTGCTGAATGCGCAGATGCTGCTCATCAAAGTGCTCAGTTGAAATATATCCTTCTTTCTCAATCCATTTCCGCACCGCCCCGATATAGCGCGTTGTGCTCAGGTAGCCACATTGTTTCAGCAGTAATCCTCCGAAGGGATCATTCACATAACGAAATGCATTCGATGAAAAAATCTCCTGGATGTACCCTGCATACAAGGGATCTGCGCTTCGGGCCATCCATTCATTTTGTTCTTCCACTGACAAGAAGGGACGATAGAGCGGCATCGGAAAGAAAAATTTTTCTCCTGTTGTCTGCTCTGCTTGTGAATAAAAATTATGGAGGTATGGAAAAAGCGTGTCGGCCATCCACGTCTTCACCATTTTCTTTCCGGTAACCGGATTAAACAAGCCCGCGGCCACACGTGATGAAGTATTATTATCGGGTTGATCGATCACCAGAATTTTACGTCTCTGATTCAACAACTGAATTGCCAATGCCGAACCTGCAAGGCCCTGACCAACTAAAATATAATCTACTGCCTGCACTTAAATACTGCTAAGACATAAAAATGAAAATAAAATAATTGGCCTTCTGAAAAATTCCCGATTATTTTTGGCGCATGCTTCAGCTCCAGACTTTTGTTTTTAATCCCCTACAGGAAAATACGTATGTGTTATTTGATGAAACCAAAGAATGCGTTGTGATCGATCCGGGATGTTATGAAGCATCGGAACAATATGATCTTGCGGATTTCATTGAAACCAATCAACTGAAGGTGGTGAAGTTGCTCAACACACATTGCCACGTAGATCACGTGTTGGGAAATGCTTTCATAAAAGAAAAATATAAAACCAAACTATACATTCACCCTATAGACGAGGCTACACTTAGGGCCGTGAAAGTATATGCGTCTCACTATGGTTTCTTTAACTATCAGGATACGGAACCGGATGCGTTTCTGAAGGAAGGTGAAGCTGTCACGTTCGGGAACCAGTCGCTGGATGTGTTGTTCGTTCCAGGTCACGCTCCAGGACATGTAGCGTTCTATAGTGCGCAGGAAAAAATAGTGATCGGTGGAGATGTACTTTTTTATAACAGCATAGGCCGCACCGATTTACCGGGTGGTAATTTTGACACCTTGATCAACAGCATCCATCAAAAACTTTTCACATTACCCGATGATGTTACAGTATATCCCGGTCACGGCCCGGAGACAACCATCGGTTATGAAAAAAGAACAAATCCGTTTTGCGCATTAACCTGAAGCTTAAACGCTGGTAACAATTACCAAACAACAAATTGCTACATTTGAAATTGCCTTCTCTCGATTTTTGTATTTTGAAATCTGTGTTTGAATTATGATCCGTCATCTTCCCAACTTTCTTACATGTTGCAACCTTATCTGCGGATGTTTAGGCATTGTATTCTTATTGGAAAATCGTGGAGTGCCTGCTGCATATTTTGTATGGGCTGCAGGCTTGTTCGATTATTTTGATGGCTTTGTTGCACGACTATTAAAAGTAACATCCCCGATTGGCAAAGAGCTTGACTCCCTGGCGGACGTTGTAAGTTTCGGAGTTCTGCCTGCACTGGTGATGTATAAATTAATTGGGGAACATAGCAGCAGCGAAGCATTACCCTATATAGGATTTTCAATTGCAGCGTTTTCTGCACTGCGTCTTGCTATTTTTAATATTGATGAAACACAAACAGATTCTTTTAAAGGATTGAATACACCTGCCAATACGCTCTTTATCACATCGCTGCCGTTGCTCCCCGCAAGTATGGGAGCCTGGCTTTATCAGGACTGGGTGCTGGTAGCGATCACGTTGATATTTTCATTGCTGCTCGTTTCGCGCATTGAGATCTTCGCACTGAAATTCAAAAATTTCACATGGGCTGATAACAAAATCAGGTTTACCTTCCTTTTACTGGCGGTATTACTATTGGCTTTATTCCAGATCACGGCAATACCATTTATTATACTTTTATACATTGGCCTTTCGTTAGGGGTCAAAGCATTTTCGAAATAATTTTTTCTTCGTTTGCAATACCGTATTACCATCCGGAACCTGTTCACCCTTTTACTTTTTGTATTTGTAACAGAAGCAAAAAGTCAATCGGCTGTATTGAGCACGGGGAAGTGGTACAAAGTGGCGATCGAAAAAAATGGTGTCTACAAAATATCCTTCAACGATTTTAAAAAAATGGGATTCGATGCGGCCGCGATCGATCCCCGAAAAATAAAAATCTTTGGCAATGAAGGAGGCATGCTACCACAGGCTAACAGCACAGCCCGTCCTGCTGACTTAACCGAAAACGCAATCTTTGTACAAGGCGAAGACGATGGCGTGTTTAATTCTGGCGACTACATTATCTGGTATGCTGAAGGACCCGATCTTGTTCAATATGACGTACAGCGAAGTGTCTTTAAATACGAAAGCAACTTATATAGCACTCAGAACTTTTACTTCATCACGGTAGGCTCAGAGAATGGTAAACGGGTAACGGCCGTTCCTTCCATACCGGGTACATTCCCGGCTATACAATCATTCAATGACTATATATACCATGAAGTAGATACGTATAACGAGCTTGAGTCAGGGAGAGAATGGTTTGAAAGAATTAACCTTGATCAGCAAGCCTATACTACATCTATAGCAGGCATTGTTGATAATTCCGCAATCACTGTCGTCTCAGACGTTATGGGACAATCTACCGCCAGTTCATCTTTCCAACTTTCGTGGAACAACGTTACTATAGCGCAACAATCCATCTCTTCTATCACGGACTCGCAATATGGTATAAAGGGCGTTCACAAGCGTGACACTATTTCCACAAACGCCTCCACGATTGGAGCTTCATCGACAACAAACCAGGAAATCAAATACATCTATACCAAAACCGGAAGCGGCTCCGGGTACCTTGATTTTTTCTTATTGAATGTTGAGCGGAAACTGGCGCTTTACGGTGACCAGACCATCTTCCGTTCGCGGGCGAGTCTTAACAATGCGACCTCCTCCTTTGAAATCGAAAATGCGAACAGCAACACTCTCATTTGGGACATTACGAATCCATACGAGCCAAGCATACAACAATATACTCTTCAAGGAAATAAAGCCTCATTCTCTACGACAACGGAATCGTTGAAAGAATTTGTTGTTTTCACCACGAATATACCGGCACCGGTCTTGATCGGAAGTATAGCGAATCAAAATCTACATGGTCTGTCAACATCTAACCTGGTAATTATAGCGCATCCTGATTTTAAACAGGAAGCATTGCGCTTGGCGTCACATCGCGAAGCGCACAGCGGATGGACCACAGCAGTGGTTACTCCCGAAGAAGTATATAATGAATTTTCATCGGGCAAACAGGATATCTCTGCGATCCGCGATTTCATGAAACATCTTTACGACAAAGGTCCATCTATACTTAAGGCGTTGTTACTCGTTGGAAAATCATCATACGACTATAAAGATCGCGTACCGAACAACACCAATTATGTAGCAACCTACGAATCGAGAAACTCACTTACGCCACTCGAAACCTATTCATCCGATGATTACTTTGGTTTTCTTGAAAACAATGAAGGTAGTTGGAGTGAAGGTATATCCCCTGAAAACCATAGCCTTGAAATTGGCGTGGGGCGCCTTCCTGTTAAAACTGTAGATGAAGCTAAAAATGTTATCGACAAGATCATCAACTACGACACCAATAAAAAAACGTTTGGTTCATGGCGAAAGAACATTGTATTTGTTGCCGATGATGGCAGTAACTCTGACTTCTATACCAGCACGCATCAATCGCAGGCAAACACATTAGCCAACACGATTGAATCTGCGCAAGCAGGTCTAAATGCGAAGAAAATTTTTCTGGGCACCTATACCAAAATCGTTAAGCCGAATGGTGAATCTATACCGGAGGCAACCGAAGATATCATTGACAACTTCGATCGCGGTGCATTAATCATTAATTATACCGGGCATGGCAATGAACGCGTATGGACTGACGAGCAGGTATTCACCAACTTTAACATTGACGAACTCGAAAATACCCGGTATCCATTTTTAGTAACAGCGACCTGTGAGTTTGGAAGACAAGATGATCCTGCACAGATCTCCAGCGCAGAGCTAAGTGTACTTCATCCCAACGGTGGTGCTATAGGATTGGTAACTACCGCAAGACCGGTATATTCATTTACGAACTTCGAATTGAACAAAGCGTTTTATGAGGCGCTCTTTGAAAAAGAATCGGGTCGGTATATTCCCATGGGAGAAGTTTTCCGAAGAACAAAAAACAATAGTATAAGTGGTGTAGGTAATCGTAATTTTTCATTGCTGGGAGATCCATCGATGACACTTGCCATGCCTCCACTGTCTGTAAGTATAACTGATATAAAAACAGCCACCGGCTCTGATACTTTGAAAGCATTGTCAACGGCTGTTGTTAAAGGAGAGATTGTTCATGGTGATGGCAGCCTATATGAAGATTTCAATGGTACACTTGAGGCTACGTTGTTTGACAAGCAAACCGACTTTGTAACCATCGGAAAAAACATTCCGGCATTTTCCTATAAGGAATGGTATAACATTTTGTTTCGTGGAAAAGCTTCCGTAAAAAATGGAACATTCGAATTCAAATTCATCGTACCGAAAAATATGGCGTACGAAATTGCTCCCGGAAAATTAAGTCTATATGCAGCAGATTCATCTCAGTCGCTTGAAGCTGCCGGAGCAACGTCAGATTTTAAAATTGGAAGTAGCGAAAAAAATCCTGCGGCAGACAACACTCCTCCTGCTATACACCTGTATATGGGGGATACGACTTTCACCAATGGAGGTATTGTTAGTCCGGATGTAACCTTACTTGCAAGACTACAAGATGCCAGCGGGATTAATGTATCGGCATATGGAATCGGCAACAACCTCGTGGCTGTACTCGACAATGATGAAATATACCCTGTGAGCGATTATTATATAGCCGATCAAGATGATTTTACAAAAGGATGGATTAACTTTCCGATGAAGGACTTGACGCCTGGTAAGCATTCCATTACTTTAAAAGCATGGGACACTTATAATAATCCGGCTGAAGCCCGTATTGATTTCAGGGTTACGGATGGTGAAGACCTTAAAATTGAAACGTTTGCTAATTATCCAAATCCATTTGAAACTGAAACCACTTTATACTTTACGCATAATCGTTCAGGTGATGATCTCGAAGCACAATTATCCATATATTCGATGACGGGGCAGCAGTTGCTGGCATACTCCTTTAGTATCACAGAAAGCCCCTATAAAGTTGAACTGATGAAATTTGATGGATTAACAGACCTCGGCAAAAAACTTCAACCCGGATTATACTTGGCACGTGTTGCGGTTCGTTCCATAACGAACGGCTCCAAAAATGAGCGGCTTACAAAGCTTATTGTTGTTAATTAATTATCTTTACAACGCTTGAAAAATACGTTAATGAATTTTAGAGTAACACTCGCCATCACTTTTGTGGCCTCTTCGTTTCAATTTGGATTCTCACAAGTTACTAATCCCGGTAACTTAATAGGACAGGATAATGCGATTACAACCGCAGTGCCTTTCTTAGCCATATCTCCTGATGCACGTCATGCTGCGCTCGGTGATGCCGGTGTTGCAACGTCTCCTGACGCCAACTCAGCATACTGGAACGCAGGGAAACTTGCTTTCATCGACAAAAAATATGGAGGAACTCTCTCCTATACTCCATGGCTCGGCAAGATCGTAAACGATATGTGGGTAGGATATTTTTCCGGCTACTACAAGATTAACCGCGAACAAGCTGTTGCTGCATCTATCAAATATTTTGACCTGGGCGATATCACTTTCAATACCGGTCCGGATCCAAGCCAGATCATCGGTGTATTTAACCCACGCGAATTTGCTTTCGATATAACCTATTCCCGTATGCTGACAGAGAACTTCAGTATCGGTGGGTCACTGCGATATATACATTCAAATCTTACAGGAGCTTTTATTCAGGACGCAAAATCTGCTAACGGTGCTGCTGTAGATATAGGCGTTTATTATACCAAGCCTATGCAAGGCGCTAAAAACTCCACGCTTTCAATCGGTGCTGCCATCAGTAACATTGGTACAAAGGTTTCTTATACCGATGCAGACAATAAAGATTTTATACCAACGAATCTAAGATTGGGAACAGCGTATACAACTGAACTCGATCCATTCAACAAAATAACATTCACCGTAGACTTCAACAAACTATTGGTGCCTACTCCAGATCCAAATGATCCTGATGCAAACAAAGATAAATCTATACTCAGCGGTATGTTTGGTTCCTTCTCTGATGCTCCAGGAGGTTTCAAAGAAGAGATAAAAGAAATCATGACTTCGGTAGGTGTTGAGTACTGGTATAATGATCTTTTCGCAGCACGCCTCGGTTATTTTAACGAAGCCAAAACAAAAGGAAATCGTAAGTATATGACTGTAGGTGTAGGCTTCCGTAAAAACCGTTTTGGTTTTGATGTGGCTTATCTGGTGCCTACCAATAAACGCGAACATCCTCTTGCTGAAACTATACGCTTTACCTTGCTTCTGAACATTGATGGAACGCAGGCAGAGAAAACTGAATCTGTTACTGATTAATCCTACATGATTGACCGTAGTATAGCCCCTGCCTTTACAAGGAGTATAGATTTTCAATTAATCCAGCCCGAAGAATTAGTATTACCCAATGGAGCAAAAGCGTTTTTTGTTTCCGGAGGAACACAATCTGTTATTCGGGTTGAGCTGATTCTGAAAGCAGGACGCTGGTTTGAGAGTACGTGGGGAGCGTCTTATTTTTCTTCACAACTTTTATCAAAAGGAACCTCAAAAAAAAGCAGCTTTGAGATCGCACAGCTATTCGATCAATACGGTGCTCATTTTGAAATCAGCCCAGGACTTGATGTAGTTTCGATTTCATTATATACTCTTGCTAAAAACCTGAGTCCAACTCTTTCGCTCGTACGTGAGTTGCTCGAAGATTCTGTTTTTTCCGAAAAGGAAATTGCACAGCTCAAAACGATCTATCTTCAAAACCTGAAGGTAAATAACGAAAAGACGAGCTTTCAAGCATCGAAGCTGTTCCGTAAAAAGTTGTTTGGAGAAAATCATCCGTACGGTAAAGAACTGGAGGCAGAAGAGGTACAGGCATTGACACGTGATCAATTAGCGGAACATTATACCACGTTTGGTAAAGACTTCACAATTCTTGTTTCCGGTAAAATTGATACTATCAGCAGGCAAAATATTATAGATGAACTCTCTGCTCTTCCTTTTGTAGCTGTCGCTGACAAGGAGATTAAAACTGGAACTCCAGATACCTTGCACGAGCGAATTGGTAAGAAGGGCAGTGTTCAATCATCCATCCGTATGGGTACAAAAGCTATAGCACGGGCTCATGCTGATTATGCTTCAGTTTTATTCCTGAATCATATACTGGGTGGATACTTTGGCTCACGATTGATGAAAAACATCCGTGAAGAGAAAGGTCTTTCGTATGGTATATATTCATCGTTGCATACTTTACAACAAGACAACTATACGGTTATTGGTGCGGATGTGAATAACGAAAACCTTGACTTAACTTTCGAGGAAATCCGGAAAGAGCTGAAGCGTCTTCGCACCGAGTTGATCGATGAAGAGGAACTGGAGATTGCCCGGAATCATTTTATCGGAAGCCTTCAGGCAGAGATCACCACGCCATTCGCACATGCGGACAAGATCAAGAATATATACTTATTCGGTGTTCAGAAAGATTACTATCAGAACCTCATCAACAGCATCGACAGTATTCAACGTGAAGAATTGATCGCTATAGCCGCTCAATATTTTTCGGAAGACAAGTTTATTGAAGTCGCTGTCGGCTGATTCTAGAACCTTCTTTATCTATACTATCCATTCTGGACAGAAAGATTTCAATTGATCTCGGGTATCTCCAACTGAACGGTTGTCCCCTTCCCTATTTCAGATTCTATATTGATGTGACCATTCAATTTATCGATGGCCTCTTTTACTATGTATAGTCCCAGGCCCGAACCGGCACCGTCATCGGTAGCGCGATAGAACATTTTATAGATATTGGGCATGTGCTCTTTCTCAATTCCCTTGCCATTATCTTCTATAGCCAGTTTAGCCAACCGCCCATTGATAGCAACGTTTACTTTGATGACCGGATCTTTACCGTTTCGGTAGCGGATAGCATTGGATATAATATTATTCAAAATAACTTTCAACCTCCAACGATCCGAGAAGAAGGGGCCGTCTTGCTCAATATTAATAACGCGCTCCACAGATTTGCCAGTGCTGGTAGCAAACTTCAATTGATTAAAAGTCTCTTCGATCAACGGCTCGAATAAAATCTCTTCGCGTTTCACTTCCAATCGTGAGTTCCGCGACTGGTCCAGGATTTCCTTAATAAAATGATCTTGTTGCAAGGCACTCTTGTTGATCATCTCAAGGTACATATCCTTCATGGCAACATCTTTGTCTACACGTGCCAGGTTAATCAAGCCAAGAACCGATGCTATAGGAGCTCGCAGATCATGTGAAACACTATATACAAAATTATCGAGCTCAGTGTTACGCTTGCTCAACTCCTGATTTGTGCGCTGTAGTTTTTCCTCGGCAATTTTACGCGTTCCAATCTCATCATTCAGTGCCTTTGTTCTATCGAGCACCATGCCTTCCAGGTTCTCGTTAAATTCCTGCAACTGATGCTGTACATCCAGACGCTCCTTCACCGTTGCTGAAAGTATAATGGTGGATATACTGATAACCCCTATAAAGATCTGCAGCAGCAATATAGAATTTGCGGCACCTGCCAATACGAACGGCCCCGAGCCCTGCACAGTAAAGTATATAGAGATCAGTGATACGATCAACACACCGCCAATGGCAACGATCAGTTCGAACCGGAATGCCAGCCACAACAAAAAGGGAAGAGCCAGCAGTGGCAACGCGCGTTGCATCGTTAGCGTCAGGTAATCCACCTGTAACAAGAGATATATAGCAAGCGTACTCAGAAAGTATATACTTACTTCGATCATCCGCGCGGTAGATAATGTTACTCTTACCGGCCTGGCAATCGATAGTATAAAGGGAGTGAATAATAAAATCCCTACAACATTACCAATCCACCATGAGAACAATGTTTCAGATATAGCATCGAGGGATATAACCGCGTTCAAGTATAAACTTGCTGTACCTATAGATGCACCCGCAAGACACATGAACATGGTAACGAACAAAAACCGAAATGCATTCTTCGCATGCTTGAATGGATAAGGATCTCTAATCCACGATTTCACAAGGTAATTCCCTATGACAGCTTCAATCGTATTGCCGATGGCTATAACGCTGCTGATTGTAATAATCGTTTGAGGACCGAGCGCAGGATTATTCCAGTACGCCATGATGTTGGCCACCAGTGCTCCGATGGTTATACCAGGCCATACTGATCGCCCGAGTATAATGAGAAGCGCAAAGGCAATTCCTGAAGGAGGCCATGCCGGCAAAGCCGTAGAATTTTCAAAAGCAAGTAGGTATCCGAGTCGTGCAAAGAGGTAATACAGTAACGCCACACCTATGATTTTCAGGTCAAGGCTGTATTTAAGCGGGAGTTTAAGGGTAGGCATTAATTCTCTCACAATCAAACAAATATATATTCTTAAAATCCATTCCAAGCAATGTAAACAGAAGGAACACACGTTCTGAAAGGCAGACGAACGCTTTTAGGGGTTGAAGCGCCAACGGAAGCATCAACCTAACCTGCCATTGCGTCTGTTTATTGATAAAATGGCTCATTACAGTCATCTACAATTAAAATACAGGTGAGGCAATGATCTTGTGATGAATCGCTATACACTATATTTCTGAATATTTATCTTCACGAAGTTTTTCAAACGCACTATGGATCTTACTATCTTTTTCTCGCCAGTCGATGAATCGCTCTATACTGACATTTCTTCCCCATCCAGCTTTTTAAAAAACATTTCGATATACGGTGATAAGATGCCGGACTATAAGGATTCGCACATCGCTATATTTGGTGTGGAGGAAGAGCGTGGATCTATGCGCAACACCGGCACTGCCTCCGCGCCAGACGAGATCCGTAAAAAATTATATACTCTTAAGAAGGGAGCAGGTGCTTATCGTATCGTAGACCTCGGCAATCTAAAGCCGGGACTTGACCTGGAGGAAACGTACACACGCATCAGCGAAGTCTGCCGAATGTTACTCGAAAGCAACGTATTGCCGGTCATCATCGGAGGTTCGCATGATCTTGACTACGGGCAATATTGTGGTTATGAAACTATGGATAAGCTCGTCAGTTTACTCAACGTTGATGCTTATCTGGATTTAGAAGACAAAGAACAAGGTGCGAGCAATCAACACATCCATCGCATTTTACTTCACGAACCTAATTTTCTTTTCAGCTATACACACCTCGCATACCAAAGCTATCTGATCGACCCACTGTCGGTTTCTATTCTTGAAAAATTATATTTCGAAGCATTCCGTATTGGCCAGATGCGTACGAACATGCAGGAGATGGAGCCTACTATACGTAATGCCGACATGTTATCATTCGATGTTACAGCGATCCGATCTGCTGATGCTCCGGGTAATGCAAACGCTCAACCTTTCGGACTCACGGGTGAGGAAGCTTGCCAGATCTGCTGGTATGCAGGGCTCAATGAAAAGCTGAGCTCACTTGGTTTCTACGAATACAATCCGGAGTTGGATGACGTTCATAAAAAAACTGCTTCAGTGGTAGCAACGATGATCTGGTATTTTATTGATGGATACTATCATCGTAAGAATGAACAGAATTTCCGCAGCAACGATTTTCTAAAATATTCAGTGTCTATGCCTGTAGACCCCGAGGTTATCACATTTTACAAAAGTAAGCTCAGCGAAAAATGGTGGATGGAAGTACCCTATCAAAACGGACGTGAGCGTTATTCACGTAACCGAATTGTGCCTTGCAGCTATAATGATTACCAGGTTGCTATCCGGGGAGAAGTACCTGAGCGCTATATCAGCGCGCTTGCCAAGCTGATATAATTTTTTTCTTCATTCATTTTTCTGAGCACGCTATACATCATGAAACTTCTAGACATCATTATACTTTCTCTGGCCGTAGGATTTTTAATTATTGGCATTCACCAGGTCATGGTACTGGGTATCGGGCAGGCGTATTGGGCGCTGATGATCACGCTCATCCTATTCTTCATCCTCACCCTAAGAAAGCGAACAAAGCGCTGATTTTTTTATTCCAAAACGTCCGAGGAAGAAACGTTTGCATAATTCCTTCGATGGCAGCAAAATTTGCCTTATCTCAGGCGCTTAAAATTCTGCTTTTCAGTACTATTAATAGGATTTTTCTGTTTTTTAAGAACGATGTTTTTCTAATACACAGAACGGGTTAAATTTGCGACTCTTTAAAAATTACTTATGGCATTTATTGGAACATTGCGCAGCAAGATGGGCACCTGGGTGGTGGTCTTCGTATTTGTTGCGATCACAGCATTTATTCTGGGCGACATCTTCAGCGGGAAATCAAATATCCTGAACTGGGGTCGTAATTCGGTTGGTGAAATCGGAGGAAAAGAAGTTTCATACGAAGAATATCAGGCCGTGATTCGCGAACGCGAAGCAAACTGGTTTCTGAACACAGGCCGCGAGCCAGGTGAACGCGATATGCCTTCAATCCGTCAACAGGCATGGGATCTTCTCATCGCCCGTCACGCGATCCAACCTCAAATTGAAAACACCGGAGTTAAGGTTACAGAGGATGAAGTATGGGATATGATCCAGGGAAAAAATGTTGATCAAGGTGTAAAGCAAGCTTTTACCAATCAGCAGACCGGACAATTCGAAGCCGATAAGGTTGTATCATATCTGAATCAGATTAAGACAATGCCTGAGACTTCTGAGCCTCGTATTCGCTGGGAGTTGTTCCAACGCGATCTGAAGCCGGGTCGTGAGCGTATCAAATATGAAAACCTGCTGATCAAATCAACATATGTTACAAAGGCAGAAGCGGAACGCGAGTATCACCTGGCTACAGATGTAGCTGAAGTGAAATATTTATATGTTCCTTACTATGCTATCAGTGATTCAACTGCAAAAGTTACAGATGCTGATTACGAAGCATACTATAACAAGAACAAAGAAAAATTCAAGACAGACGCAACACGCGATATCAAGTATGTAAGTATACCTGTAATTGCCTCTGCGGATGACTCTGCTGCTGTAAACGAAGATCTGAAAAGAGCAGTTGATGAATTCAAGAATTCAACTGAAGATTCAGTATATGCGAGTGCAAACTCGGATGGACAGAATGCTTACGCTAAATATACTCCTGCAACGTTACCTGCATTCCTTTCTGAAGGTGACCTCGTAGAAGGAAATGTAATCGGACCTGTATTGGATGGCGATACTTACAAAGTAGTGAAGGTATCTAAAATCTTTAACGACACTACTCATAGCGCTCGTGCTAAACATATCCTGATCAAGTGGGCTGACGATAGTGAAGCTTCTAAAAAAGAAGCTAAAGAGAAAGCCCGTAACATTCTGAAAGATATCAAAGGTGGTGCTTCATTTGAAGCAAAGGCTCGTGAGTTTGGTACAGATGGTACTGCTTCACGTGGTGGTGATCTTGGCTGGTTCAGCAGCGGACAAATGGTGAAGCCTTTTCAGGATGCCGTATTCAATGCTTCAAAAGCTGGTGTGTTAAATGATGTGGTTGAAACTGATTTCGGTTATCATATCATCGAAGTAACAAATCCTAAAACAAACAAAGCCTATAACCTGGCCATCGTAGAACATCAGATCGTTCCAAGTGATGTTACAACGAACGAAGCTTTCCGTAAAGCAGAAACTTTTGCGGCTGATATATCTGACGTAAAAGAATTCGAAGCGAAGGCACAGAAATCCGGTTTGACTGTACAGGAAGCCAAAAATGTAAGCGCTGGTGACAGACGCATTGGTACATTAGGTGAAGCTCGCCAGATAGTAATGTGGTTATTCCGCGATGCATCGGTTGGTAAACTTTCACAAGTATATGATTTGCAAGATCAAAATGTAGTAGCCATCATGACCGGCGAAGTAAAGAAGGGTTACAAACCTCTTGAGCAAGTGAAAGAAGAAATCACACCTGCTGTGCGCAATGAAGTAAAGAGCAAGTTGATCACTGAAAAATTGAACACGTTAAAAGGTACATTGGAAGAAATTGCTGCCGGATTCGGTAACGATGCGAATGTATATACCAGCAGCGACCTGAAACTTAACAGCAACTCATTACCAACGGTGGGATTCGATCCTCAGGCTGTTGGTGTAGGTTTCTCTTTAGAGAATGGTAAACGCTCTAAACCTGTATCGGGTGACAACGGTGTTGTGATTGTTGAATTGCAAAACAAAACGATCGCTCCTGCACTTACCGATTACAGCCAGTATAAAACTCAACTGGAACAAAACAATCAAAACAGAAGCAGCTTTAGCATTGCAGAAGCAATCAAAGACAAATCTGATATTGAAGACAAACGCTATAAGTTCTTTTAAGACTTCGTATAAAATTTAATGGCTGCGCCTTGACCTTATGGTCAGGGCGTTGCTTTTTGAGTATGGACCAACAATGGCTTGATAACTTCCGCGAAAAACTTGACCAGCATCACAGCTGGCCATCGCTCTACATTTTTAAATTTATAGTACCCACTGGTAAAGAAGGTGAAGTAAAATTACTCTTCCCTAGAAACACCGTGACTGAAAAATTATCAGAGCATGGAAAGTATACCAGTGTCACCGCACAAGTAATGATGCAGTCGAGCGAAGCAGTCATCAACATCTATATACAAGCATCCAAGATTGAAGGGATTGTTGCCGCACTATAGGTCGGCTCTTTACAGTGCCGTTTCATGGAGGATATACTATAGCTCCACTCGTATCAATTAATCCCGCGCTGATAAGATATAGCCTCTCGAATCCATTAAAAATTTGTAAAATAGGATTCGAATCAAAAAGCTATGAAACAAGTCCTACTCTCTGCCTGTCTTCTTTGCATTGCCTTTTCAGCATTCTCACAAAGAGCACTAAATCCATCCGATGTTTACAAGTTGAAATCTGTGTCCGATCCACAGCTTGCTCCGGATGGAAACTGGATTGCATATGTACTTTCAACGCCAGACTCTGCGAAAGATAAATATGACAGTGACATCTGGATGATCAACTGGGATGGGTCAGAGTCCATTCGACTAACAACAAGTGCCGAAAGTGAAAACAGACCACGTTGGTCACCTGATGGCAAATACCTCACCTTCCTTTCATCTCGATACGAAACCAAGTCACCTCAGATCTGGAAACTTGACCGTAGGGGTGGCGAAGCAGTGAAACTTACCGAATTAAAATATGGCATCAGTGATTATGCGTGGAGTCCGGATTCTAAAAAGATAGTACTGATTATTAAAGATCAGGAATCGATCGATGATAAAGACAAAAAGAAAACGACTCCTCCTATTGTGATGGATCGCTATCATTTTAAAAATGATGGTGATGGATACCTTGAACACAAGCGCGACCATCTATACCTATATGATATAGAGACAAAAAAGTTAGATACACTTACACGAGGAGATTTTGATGAGAGTAGTCCAGTATGGTCGCCTGACAGTAAGCGACTCGCGTTTGTAAGTAATCGCACAAGTGATGCCGATCGCAATGTGAATGCTGACATCTGGATAATCGAAGCAAAGAAAGGGTCTACGCCACGTCCGCTAACAACATGGAAAGGTGCCGACACCAGTCCTGCCTGGAGCCCGGACGGCAAGTATATAGCGTATCTGAAATCACGTTCCGAAGAATTCAGTATTTACGATCAACCTCATTTGGCAATGATTCCGGCAGAAGGAGGACAACCCGTTCTGCTCTCGCAAAAAATGGATCGTGATGTTTCGGCTCCGCGGTGGACAGCCGATAGCAAGTCGATCTATACTGTTGTCGATGACGACCGCACGAGCCATATAGTATCATTTGATCTTTCCGGAAACAGTAAAGCTATTACTTCAGGGGAACAAGTATTTTATACACCTCAGGGAGGAATCAACAATCGCTGGGTAGCGGTTTCAAGTGATGCTAAAACTCCGAATGAAATCTATTGTATAGAGAACGGCAAATCAAAAAGACTCACGCATGTGCATGACGATTTCCTGAAGCAGGTAAATTTAGCATCCGTAAAAGGATTTAACTCAACGAGCAAAGACGGAACGATCGTAGGTGGTATACTATATTGGCCATCAGGCAAACCTACGAACGAAAAGTTACCACTTATTTTATGGATTCATGGCGGACCAACATCTCAGGATGATTATGCTTTTGATCTCACATCACAAATGCTGGCTGCAAAAGGATACGCTGTAGCGAATGTTAACTATCGCGGCAGCAATGGCAAGGGCATGGCTTTCAGCAAAGCGATCTATGCAGATTGGGGAAATAAAGAAGTGATGGACTTGTTGGGTGCAGTTGATCATCTTGTAAAAATTGGCGTTGCCGATCCTAACCGGTTAGGTATAGGAGGTTGGAGCTATGGTGGTATATTAACAGACTATACTACTGCCAGTGACTCGCGTTTTAAAGCCGCGGCCAGTGGTGCCGGAAGTGCGCTTCAGTTATCCATGTATGGATCTGATCAGTATACATTACAATATGAGACAGAGTTAGGCGTGCCTTGGAAGAATGCTGATAAGTGGATGAAAGTGTCGTATCCATTTTTTAAGGCAGATAAGATCAAGACTCCAACAATCTATATGGTGGGTGAAAAAGATTTTAACGTGCCGGCTGCTGGTAGCGAACAAATGTACCAGGCATTAAAAACACTGGGTGTACCAACGCAGTTTGTGGTATATCCGGGACAGTTCCATGGCATCTCCGTACCCAGCTATCAGAAAGACCGGCTCATCCGCTGGACAGAATGGTACGACAAGTATATAGGCAATCCATTGAATCAAACCTTGCCGCCAAAAAAATAATGCTTACCTTTTGCCTGTCTGGAAATTCTAAATTGGAAATATTATGGAATGGAAAACAGAAAATAATAAACTAAAGAAGACTTTTAAGTTTAATGATTTCACAGAGGCATTTGGGTTTATGACCCGTGTGGCGTTGATTGCTGAGAAGATGGATCATCATCCTACCTGGACCAACACCTGGAATACCGTAAGCTTCGAGCTTTCAACGCATGATGCCGGCAATATTGTAACGGACCGTGATCGTAAACTCGCAGATGCGATTGATAAGATTGTGTCCTGAGCTATAGCAACACGTTCTTTATCCTGATTCAATTTCGCAATTAATCTATACCAGCTCATTGCGGTATATATATTTATCATGTCTGCACCATCGCTATACATTGTACCCACACCCATCGGCAACCTGGCCGACATCACACTTCGGGCACTTGAAGTTTTGAAATCGGTAGATTTAATATTAGCGGAAGATACCCGTACATCAGGATTCTTGCTGAAGCACTATGCTATAGCGCGTCCGTTGCAAAGCTTTCATAATTTCAATGAACATAAAATCCTCACGAGCCTGATTCAACGTCTGGAGAAAGGTGAAGTGATGGCATTGGTATCCGATGCGGGAACGCCTGGTATATCAGATCCGGGATTTCTTATTATCCGTGCAGCGCTACAGGCAGGTTTGAAAGTAGAATGTTTGCCTGGGCCAACTGCGTTTGTTCCGGCCTTGGTAAAATCAGGATTACCTTCCGACAGATTTGTATTCGAAGGGTTTCTTCCTCAGAAAAAAGGACGTCAGACTTTATTAAAAAAGCTTGCAGAAGAAGAGCGCACCATGATCTTTTATGAATCACCGTATCGACTTGTAAAAACATTGGAGCATTTCAAAGAATACTTTGGCGCAGAACGTAAAGCATCTGTATCGCGTGAGCTGACCAAGATGTTTGAAGAAACTGTGAACGGAACAATTGAAGAAATACTTACTCACTTTCAAGCGAAAGAAGTGAAGGGAGAAATTGTAATGGTTGTAAGTGGTAAAGATGATTGATTACTTCATAAAAGGTATAGATAAAAACATGTGCCACTCTTGTTCATCGACCTTGTCTTGATAGGAAATTAATATACTCAACCGAAAGCATCTTTCCTGAACCATCCTTATATTCACCATCTTAAAGTCAAACGACCATGCATGTTATGAACCTTGAAAGTATTCAGCAAGATGTTATGTCTATCTGTGAAGAAGTAGGAGAATTCATTGAGAAGGAAGGCGCTAATTTCGATCTCTCGCGAGTTGAACAAAAAACCAGTTTTAATAATCTTGTTTCCTATGTTGATAAAGAAGCCGAACGAAAACTCGTTACAGCGCTTCATAAAATTTTTCCGCAGGCAGGCTTTATAACTGAAGAAGGAACGGTAGAGCAATCTAAACAACATGAGTATAACTGGATCATTGATCCATTGGATGGCACTACTAATTTTTTGCATGGCTTACCGATCTTTTCTATCAGTATAGGATTAACGCGAGGTAATGACACAATTCTCGGAGATGTATATCACATCATCCGTAAAGAATGCTTTCATGCTGTTGAAGGGGGCCCTGCCTACTGCAACGACAAAATCATTCGTGTCTCCGCAGTTCCTTCTCTCGGAGAAAGTTTATTGGCAACCGGTTTTCCGTATCATCATTCTACGAAGAAAGATGTATACCTTGATATCATTAAAGAGTTTTTAGAAAAATCGCATGGTATACGAAGACTGGGTAGCGCGGCGATAGACCTGGCTTACGTTGCATGCGGTAGACTGGAAGGATTTTTCGAATATAACCTCAACCCGTGGGATGTCGCGGCCGGTACTTTTATAGTACAACAGGCTGGCGGAAAAGTTACAGATTTTCGTGGGGGGAATAATTTTGTATTTGGAGGCGAACTCTGCGCTGGCAACAACTTCGTTCATTCCGAAATGCTGGAGCTCATCCAAACAAAATGGCATTGATCTGCCAGCACCAAGCTATATATACTATACATTAGAATCACAACTTGCAGCACGGCAAACTGCATGATTTGTACTTTAATACCAGTTCATAATTCAAACCTATAAATCAATTTAAATTTCGTTGCATGACGTACTTGAAACCAAAACTATTCTTAAAACCCTTCGCGCTCCTGACATTGCTGCTTATCATGAGCAATCTGCTCTTGGCACAGGATAAATTAAGCCAGAAAATACCCGTTGACTCAAATGTAAAAATCGGCAAGCTTACCAACGGCCTTACCTACTACATTCGAAAAAACATGAAGCCGGAGAAAAAGGTTGAGCTTCGTCTTGTAATAAATGCAGGTTCTATATTGGAAGACGATGACCAGCAAGGGCTCGCTCACTTTACAGAGCACATGGCATTTAACGGATCGAAAAATTTTAAGAAGAATGACCTGGTATCTTTTCTTCAATCAATCGGTGTAGAGTTTGGTGCAGACCTTAACGCCTATACCAGCTTTGATGAAACGGTATATATACTTCCGATTCCTACCGATAAAAAAGAGAATATAGATAAGGGTTTCCAAATTTTAGAAGACTGGGGAAGCACTATTGCTTTTGAAGGCGGAGAGATTGATAAAGAACGCGGTGTAGTATTGGAGGAGTCGCGCCTTGGTAAAGGTGCACAAGAGCGCATGCAAAAAGTATATTTTCCAAAACTTCTCGAAGGCTCTAAATATTCAGATCGTTTGCCAATCGGCAAAGATGATATCCTCAAGAACTTCAAGTACGATGTCATTAAACGTTTCTATAAAGACTGGTATCGTCCGGATTTGATGGCCGTTGTTGTGGTTGGTGATATTGAAGTGGCCGAAGCAGAGAAGTATATTAAAACGCATTTCGAAAAGCTAAAGAACCCTACCAAGCCACGCCCTCGCATTGAACCTGTTGTACCAGGACGCCAGAAATCAGAAGCTGTTATAGCAACAGACAAAGAAGCTACGAATCATTTTGTCCAGATATACTACTCGACACAAAAGGCTTCACCTGAAAATACAATTGGAGATTACCGAGCCTATATGGTGAGAAATCTTTTTACTAGTATGCTAAGCCAACGCTTACAGGAATTAACGCAGTCTGCTAATCCTCCATTTATTTTTGGAGGAAGTAGTCTAAGCGGGTTTGTCCGTGGCCATGAAGCGTATGCCTCTTATGCTGTGCTCGGCAAAGGTGGTGTTGAGCCGGCCTTAAATGCTATCGTACAGGAAAATGAGCGTGCACGAAAATTTGGTTTTACACCTGCAGAATTAGAGCGCACGAAGAAAACGATGATGAAGGGCATGGATCGTGCCTATAACGAACGTGATAAAACGGAGTCAGAAAATTTTGTCCAGGAATATGTTAATAACTTCCTCGAAAAAGAACCTATACCAGGAATTGAAAATGAATATATATACTACCAGGATTACCTGAACAACATTTCATTGGAAGAGGTGAATCAGTATGCAGCTAAAGTTATACCGGCCACCAATGCTAATAAATTAATAGTATTGACCGGACCTGAAAAAGCTGACTTTAAAATTCCAACGAGCACTGAGTTACTGACTTTAGCAGAAAATGCATCGAAAGTAGAAGTAAAAGCATACGAGGAAAAAGCCGTAGCCGCATCGTTAATGGAAAAAGCTCCTGCTCCCGGTAAAATAACAGCTGAAAAAGAAAATAAAGAACTTAGACTGACAGAACTAACACTTAGTAATCATGTAAAAGTTATTCTTAAACCTACTGATTTTAAAAACGACCAGGTTGTATTTACCGGTTCGCGTTTCGGTGGACAGTATTTATATAGTGCTGCTGATCGCAACAATGCAGAGTTTGCCTCCACGATCGTATCACAGATGGGTATTGATCAATTCTCTCCTGTTGACTTACGCAAAGTTTTGGCAGGCAAAAACGCAAGCATTACACCACGTATTGGTGCTATATCTGAAACTGTGAATGGCCAATCAAGTGCTACCGATGTTGAGACACTGCTTCAGTTAGTACACCTATATTTCACGAGGCCCAGAAAAGATGACGAACTTTTTCAGTCGTTTATTTCCAAGCAGCAAGCTATGTATCAGAATATGGCTGCTGATCCTCAGTTTACATTTCAGGATTCTGTATTTCGTACGCTCTACAAAAATCATCCCTGGGCGCCACGTGTTCCCAAAGCAGAAATATTTGGCCAGATAAACGAACAACGAGCACTGGATATATACAGAGAGCGTTTCGGTGATGCCTCAGGCTTTACCTTTGTTTTGGTTGGAGCCTTTGATATAGCGAAGATCAAACCACTGATAGCAACCTACCTTGGAAGCCTGCCCGCAACAGGAAAGTCGTCTACATTTAAAGATATAGGGCTTCGTCCTGTAAAAGGTTCATTGAAAAAAGAAGTACGAAAAGGCACAGAGCAAAAAAGCTTTATCCGCATGTTCTGGAATGGCGAAGCTCCTTACTCCGACAGCGAACAACTTAAAGTGCAAGCTTTAATAGAGGTATTAAATATTAAACTCATTGAATCACTCCGCGAAGAGATGAGCGGTGTATATGGTGGAGGTATGTTTGGAAACCTGAACAAGTTCCCGTATAACAATTTTTCTATTGGAGCGAGTTTCCCTTGTGGACCAGAGAATGTTGATAAACTGATTGCGGCTGCTCTTTCAGAGATTGAGAAAATAAAAACCACCGGACCTTCAGAAGCTGATCTCAACAAAGTAAAAGAGACCTGGAAGCAACAGTATGAAGTAAATATTAAAGACAACAACTTCTGGGCGCGTCAGCTTATCCAAAGTATTGAGTACGGAAGCGATGCATCGAACGTATTAAGTTATGAAAAGCGAATCGCGGCACTTACGCCGAAAGATGTAAAAGAGACAGCTGCTAAATATCTCGATGCCAAGAATTATATACAGGTTGTACTATATCCCGAGAAATAATTGGATGACTGTATAATTAAGGCTATATATAAAGAAGGCGGCAGATATACTGCCGCCTTCTATTTTAAATACTTAGTAGTTGGTCTTAGAAATAGAACAACAGGTTGATTGAACCACTCAGGTTATCGAGACCGATACCCAATGAAGTTACACCACCATTTCTGAATTCATCAACTTTAACTTCACGTGTTCCTACGCTTGATGCATCCCATGTTTCGGCAGTGATCGTAGCTTTACGTTGTGTTTGGAAGCCCAACATATAGCCGAATTCGCCACCGATAGAAATCTTTGGAGCAAAGAAATATTCAACACCTATAAAACCGCGTGCACCAACCAAAAAGTTAGAGCCTGATTTATCTTCAACAACACGCACTGCTGCTGCAGCTTCGTTTCCGGTCAAGATGTTCTCACCATAACCATAGTTATCAAAGTCATTCGTGATAGGCGCATTAAAATCAGCTGACATTGCATTGCCATAGTCGTAGCTAACTTTTGTATTGTTAAACCCTAATACAAGTTCAGCACCATATACACCTTGAAGACGAGTGCTTCCACGTCTCTTTTCAATACCAGGAGCAATTACGATTGCAGTAGTATTTACTTTCTGCCAGTCTTCTGTAAAAGCAGGGAATGCAGGATCAGGATTCAATTCATTTTGAGATATAACTGCTTTGTTCGTGGCACTACGAATGCCTACGTTAAAGCGGATGCGATACGCAGTATTGGCGTCTTTCATAAGCTTACCGAAAACAGCTATATTATTTGCTGGATTTGAAGCAAACTCAAAATTCGGGCCGTCATTAAAATTATCGTAACCATTAACAAAGTTGCCGAGGTAATCCAGAAACGGATTTGCAGAAACACCGAGTCCCCACTCACCAGCTATTGGCAGATACGCTTCACCTTTCTTTGATCTTAGTACAGGAGCTTCAGACGTACTTGTAGTAGTCGTTACTTCCTGTGCAATTGCTGCTATTGTAAGAACACTAGCGAGCATTGACAAAAATATTTTTCTCATGATTTATTTTTCAGATTTATATATAGCAGATTAATCGTTGTAGTATATATCGCGGATATACTCGCCACCTTTTTCAAGGTCGGCTCCTGTACTGAAATATTCACCTGTAAAAGTCCGGTTTTCTATACCATCATCATAACGAACATCAGCTTTGAAATCAACAAGATGAATGTAAATTTCAAGCTCGCGATTACCGATCTCCACTTCGATAGTATAATTACCATTCGCATCGGTTGTTGTTTCTATGTAACGAACTGATTCGTTGTAATCATCATAGATAGCAGCAATAACTTTCTTGTTTGCTACTTTGTCCCAAGTCTTGTCAGACGTGTTGTTTGTGTAATCGAAATCTGCAAAGACAGTTCCTGTTACAACAGCTTTACCGAGCGGCTGTGGATTAACAGAGTTATCATTGTCACAACTTGTGATTGCAAAAGCAGCCACTACCGAGAGGGTGAGGAAAAGTTTTTTCATAATTTTTATTTTGTTAAAAAAATTTAGTGCGCGAATAAAAAGTATTTCGGCAATATGAAAGCGGCATAAAATGCGCCTTTAACAGAATTTAATTTCAGAAAAAATCAGAAGTATGAAATTTTAACAAGAAGAGCTATGCTTTTCAAAAACAATCAAATACAACGGTGGCCTACACGCAGAATTAAAGTAACGTTAATAAAAATTTAACATATTTTACTGTATATATACTCCCTACAGATAACGCAAAACGAGTTACCAACGAACAAAACTAAAAGAGGTTACAAACAATAATCAGGTTTCGATACTTTATAAAATAACGATATAAAAATGAAGATTCGATAATTACAAACTCGTAGCATTAAATGTATCACCCTGTTTTACATCGCCTGTCTCAAAGCCTTTTCTAAACCAGCGAGCTCGCTGTTCAGATGTACCATGCGTGAAAGAATCTGGAACAACATAGCCTTGTGATTGTTGCTGAAGCCTGTCATCACCTATAGCAGTTGCTGCCTGTAGTGCTTCATCAAGATCGCCAGGCTCTAGAATATTTTGCATTTTATTAGCATGATGCGCCCATACTCCCGCAAAGAAATCAGCTTGTAGTTCGAGGCGCACAGAAAGTTTATTATACTCCTCTTCACTTATCTGGCCTTGCATAGCATGTATCTTATCAGTAATGCCCATCAGATGTTGCACGTGATGTCCTACTTCGTGCGCAATAACATACGCTTGAGCAAAATCTCCAGGAGCCTGAAAACGGCTTTGCAACTCGTCGTAGAAACTCAAGTCTATATATACCTTCTCATCCGGTGGACAATAAAAAGGACCCGATGCTGAACTTGCCATACCACATGCCGACTCCACCTGGTTGCTGAATAATACTAATGTAGGCTCAGCATAATTTGGCAGAAGTTTATTCCACACATCTTCTGTATCTGCGAGTACAGTGGCGACAAATTGTTTTTGTTCTTCCTGCTGCGGAGTCAACTGCACTTGTTGCTCCGTTGTATTGTCACCGGTTGTCACTCCGGTTTGTTCTAATAATGTTAAAGGATTCTTACCCAAAATCAGACTGATCACCACCACGATCACAATTCCCCCAATTCCCAGTCCGCCTTTCGTTAACATACCACCGCCGCCAAATCCGCGGCCGCGTTGATCATCAACATTTGAACTTTGTCTTCTTCCAGTCCAGCGCATACAAATAAATTATAGGTTTAATTCCAGTAGATCGTTCCTGGAGCAACATAAACAATTATGCCATCCTATATCAGAACTTATATGAAGTTAACAATCCTACGGTTAAAAATTACAGACTGGAGCCTAATTAATATAACTATAAAGAGGTATGTTCTTCAAGGGTAACCGGAAGCGTTTTAATCCAGGCATTGATTAATGAACGATCTTCTGCCGTAATTTTTGCTTCATGATGGATCCACAAATAAGAATCAAGCGGCATCCAGCCTTCATTTACAGCATCGGAGATCTCTTCAATTTTATGATTAGCACGTTTTTGAGAATACGTCTTGAACTCAGAGAAATTCAATTCATCCTTTCCTTCATTTACATGATGCGCCATCCACCATGCTATAGGTTGAATGTTGTTATACCAGGGATATGCTGTGTTGTTACTATGACAATCGTAACATTTCTTAATCAGGATCTGATGTACATCATCATTGAGAGCATACACCTTTGAGATGTCGTTTTCTGTAATGAATGGTTCTGAAATATTTTTTTCAGGGCGTATGAACTGGATAATTACCAGCAATACAAGTATACCCAATGCGACTTTCTTTGACTTGCTCATGAGGAACATTTAGTATACTAAAATAATAATTTAGAAGTATAGCCGCCAGGATTTACTTAAAATGCAGAGTATACATCATTAATAACTTCCCCAGTATCTGCGTGAAAACCACTCAATACTTATCAACACGACCAGCACCAGGAATACCCACTTCAGGTTTATCAGGGCTTTATAAGACTCCTCTGTGTGAATAACACTTTTCGCTTGCGCAGAACCAAGGTCACGCTGAAGCACACCAATCTGTGATGCATGATAAAATTTACCGCCTGTATTAGATGCAAGCTTTCGCAGTAAATCAAAATCCGCTGTAAGATTTTGGAGTTCTATTTCACGCTTAACAACAGCAAACTCACCGCGTACCTCTTCATTCTTTTGATTCACAGTGGTGCGTGATTTATACCTGTACACACCCTCACTTAGTCCACCAATCTGGTAGCGGATGTTACCCGGGCTTGTCACATAAGTATAGCTTGTCTTTTTTCCACTTTCATCTGTAAGGTCTATATCTATAGTATTGCCATATACTGGCTCATAAATATCATTATACACCTGGCTCTCAAAGATTACCGGCTCAGTATCCGAGAACTCTTGTTGTACAGGATAGCTTCTGAATTTACGTTTATCTTCCGTTGTTGAAAGGAATTGAATAAGCTTCCCGAACAGCTCATCAAAGGCAGCTGTCTTTTCAGTGCGATCGAATTCATTTAGTCTCCAACGCCAGAGTCCTTCACCTAATAAAACACCAATCTTACGATCATCCTTTACATCCACTGCCAGCAGAGGTTTTTGTGTGGCCAGATTACCAATCCGCTGAAATAATAATGGTGTTGCACTCAGTGCTACATTTATTTTCCCGAAGTGAACGGATAAAGGAGGATAGTCACCGAGTATTGTATTTACCTCGGGTGATAAACTAAAATTTGAAAAAGCAGGATTGACTACAGGGGTAACTTCATCGAACTCACGTGGTATACCTTCGAACTTTACAGGTATACTTTGCTGTGCCAGAAAGCGCAAATCAGTTTGTTGACCAATGACCAACAGCAATGAAGTTTTACTTTTTAAAAATTGCTGAAATAAATTTCTGGTTAAGCCCCGTATGTCAGGAGACTGATGAAACACAACAAGATCAATTTTCTCCGGCTGCAGCATTGAAGCCGGTTGCTCCATGAGCTGTGGAATGTGCAGCAGGAATTCATAATTCGAATTGTTGACCACCTCGCGCAGTGCTTTTATATCAGGATGTGGTGATGCTGAAACGATCAATATTTTTTTCTTACCCTCAACAACTTCAACAAAAACAGAAGCCGCATTATTCCTTGTATTAAATTCTCCTGGCTTTACTTCAACCTGTACATCAAGTTTCTGAATACCTTGATCATTTGCCACCGGCTGAAAATCAAATACCAAGAGCTGATCACCGCTGGATGTTTTACTCTGTTGCTCTACTTGTTTTCCCCGTTGAAGCAATGTAACGCGTATAGGTTGATTGCCTGTATTATGTGTCGCTACCTCTACACGCACCGGAAATTTATTACCTTGATAAGCGATCTTGTTATAGGAGATATTTTTGATCGCTATATCTGTTCGCTGCAGGGAGTCGCCTACACCTATCGTATATACCGGAAAGTTATAGGAAGCATATAAAGGCGTAACGCCTGCGTTGTAAATACCATCGGACACAAGTGTTACACCTGCAATCTTTCGTCCTTCATAACGATTCACAATTTTACGAAGTGCACCATTAAGATCTGTAACTGTTGCATTATAGGAAACATCTATAATTTCCTCACCCGCTAAATTGCTTACTTCAACTTCATATCCTTTTTCTTCCAACTGTTGTCGTGTGGTGTTGATCTGATCCTCCACCTTACGCAATGTTATAGAATCAACTGCCTCCTTTACCGATGCAGAGTTATCATATAGTACTACGAAGAGGGGCTTCTCAAATATATTATTGATCTGTCGAACGATCGGTCCGAGTAACAAGAAGAATAAAGCAAACAGCAACACGGCACGAATGGCCAATAAAGCTCTGTTCCAGGTTTTACTCCAGGGATGACTTGTCCTATATAGAAAAAATGCAAGTCCTATTGCCAGCGCGAGGCAAAGCAGCAAGTAAGCAGGAGACGTCTCAAATATTATCTGTTGCATGAATTCTAATTTAACCGACGATTGAAAATAAAATGAATGATCATCATTTTTCAATCTATACCATCAATAACCATATTTCTCTTTCCATAGCGACCGAAGGTATTTTCTCAACTCTTCTTCGCGCACATTATTGCCAGGCTCATAGAATTTAGTGCCTTTAATTTTATCCGGCAAGAATTCCATATTAACAAAATTCCCTTCATAGCTATGGGCATACTGATATCCCTTTCCATAATCCATATTCTTCATAAGCTTTGTAGGGGCATTACGAATTGCCAATGGAACCGGCAAGTCACCGGTATTATTTACCGCGCTTAGTGCGCTCTCTATTGCCATATAGCTGGCATTGCTTTTAGGCGAGCTTGCCAGATATACTACACATTGTGACAGTATAATTCTAGCTTCAGGGTACCCGATAATATTTACAGCTTGAAATACATTGGTTGCCATAATCAATGCAGTAGGATTTGCATTCCCTATATCTTCTGATGCCAGGATCACCATCCTGCGGGCTATAAATTTTACATCTTCACCACCTTCAATCATTCGTGCCAGGTAATATACCGCTGCATTTGGATCACTTCCGCGGATTGACTTGATGAAGGCTGAAATGATATCGTAATGTTGCTCCCCGCTTTTGTCATATATAGCGATATGCTTTTGAGCAAGTTCCATCACCAGTTTATCCGTTACTACAACATCACCCGGCACAGATTCACAAATGAGTTCTACCAGATTTAAAAGTTTACGTCCATCGCCTCCACTGATGTTCAGCAATGCCTGATGTTCCTTTATTTCAACGTGTCGCTTCTTAAGTTCTTCATCGCGCGTAAGCGCTTGCTGAATCATGGCGAGTAACTGATCTTCACCCAGCGGTCTTAACGTATATACCTGGCTTCGCGAAAGCAATGCAGAGTTCACTTCAAATGAAGGGTTCTCTGTAGTGGCGCCAATCAATGTGATGGTACCTTTTTCAACGGCACCGAGCAATGCATCTTGTTGGCTTTTGTTAAAGCGATGAATTTCATCGATGAATAAAATCGAGCGCGGAGAGTGCTTTGCTTTTTCTATGACCTCCCGCACATCCTTTACGCCCGCGCTTACAGCACTTAACGTATAGAATGGTTTCTTCACTTCGTTCGCGATTATATTGGCAATGGTAGTTTTACCAACACCGGGAGGTCCCCATAAAATCATAGAGGGAATATTTCCGGATAGAATTGCTTTCCGGATTACGCCATTAGGCCCTGTAAGATGCTCCTGTCCTACCAGTTCATCCAACTTCACGGGGCGCATACGTTCAGCCAAAGGCTGATGTGAATTCAACAACACAGTTATTTTTTCTAAAGCTTTGAAGTTACAAAAACCGCTGAAAGTTGGCGCATTCCGTTATATCTTCTTTATCTCTGCATTGTGGACGGGAAGAATAATACGAAATGTACTGCCTTTACTTTTTTCAGATATAACACGGATCTGTCCGCCCAGTAGTTCAATATATTTTTTGGCGATAGACAAACCGAGGCCTGTACCTTCGTAGGTACGGCTTCTCCCTGTACTTTCCTGCTCGAACGGATTGAATATGCAAGGCAGAAATTCTTCGGAGATACCGAGACCTGTATCCATCACTTCAATCGCGAAATAATTCCGGCTCTCGATGAAGTCTGTCGTGATTGCAACGCCTCCCCTATCTGTAAACTTAATACCGTTTACAACAACATTATGAATCACTTGCCGCATCAGATTTTCATCTGCAAGGCAGATCAAGGGAAGAAGCGAAGGAGTGAAACTAAATTTCAGATGTTTATTTCTTGCGAGAGGTTCAAGTGATTTTATTTCATCGTGAACCAATGTATTAACATCTATAACTTTCAATTTCAGATTACTCTGTTCAGCTTCCAGTCGTGACAACTCCAGAATACTGCTAATGGTATTTAAAAGTCGCCTACCACTAAGCTGCTGTATCGCTACATACTTTTTAATCTGTTCATCCTTCGTTTCGATTTCAATCACTTGGCTTATTCCCAGAATTCCATTAATAGGTGTCCTGATTTCGTGTGACATATTGGAAAGGAAGTTTGTTTTTAGTCGCGTCATTTCATCGGCTACTTCTCTTGCCCTTTTCAATTCAACGATGGATTGCCCCAGTGATTTCCGCGCCAGTTCGTACGCTTTGTGATAATGGTATATCAGGTATACTATGATTAAAAAAATCAATACCAGTGTTATAAGTCCTTCTATGAAGGCCATCTGCTGTGGTGGTGTTGAGCGAATGTTTACCCCTATACCTTTCAATATGAAGTGCGTACTTACCGGGAGAAAGTGAAGTATAGAGTATATCAATCCCCACCGGCTTCCTAATGTATGGAATGCAAAAATTATATTACTAACTGTAAGCAGTGCTATAAAAAAGCTATAGTCGTTAAAAAGGTAAATATTAATCGTGTTGTTCGCCCAGGATATGAGGACCAGTAAGTGACAGACGGGGGTTACGCTCTTCTTATACTTGAGATAAAAAAGCAAAGTCACGAACAATCCGATAATCACTAGCCCCTTTACTAATTGATAGTGAAATCCTTTAACAACATAGATTGAGAAAAAGACAACGAGCGCCAGTAATGATACGATTACGATGTTGTACACCAGACGTATGGTTGCTTGCCTTAGTACGTCCGGACTTTGGCGCAGGTAGTCACCAATGAAATACTCACGTAATTGATTCACGCGTTCAATTTTTTTAAGATCTGCATAAATTAAAAAGTACCAGTAAAAACTGGTACTAGAAACAATATTTACGAACGCGGTTTTTATTCCTTGTGAACACCCTATATGACAAGTGGAATGTCGGCTTTGTAGCAATATACCTTTACATCTCTTCCACGATTCAAGGAAGTAGATTACTCCAAGCCCTTTTCTTTCATTTTTCGGAACTCACGGAAACGTCTTGTCATAGCAACACCGAAGCCAACCATTACAACTAACGTTCCGATCCAAAGTATATTTATATAAGGCTTCTCCATTGCTTTTATCACAACCCAATCTTTCTGACGTGTATTGATGCCCACCGTGAATTGTCCGTTCTCCGGATGTATATTCAACAATGAAAAACGCAACCCTAAATCTTTGATCTCATAGGGAATGCGTCCTACCAATTTATCTTTAATCAGAAAAATAGGTTCAGCAACATAATCACCATGTTCGCCCTGAACACGGATCTTTGCCTTTACCGCTACATCTTGTTTCCCGAGTGGAACTCCCTCCACTTCCAGTATACGATCAACGGATTCCAGAATGGTCACATAATCATTCGCAAAAAAATCCTGTGATAGCTTCACGTTTACTTCTTCGAGTTTACTCCACTCTTGCTCTTCCGATGGATTCATCACCGAAGAAACGTGTGTGTATAAATCTGCACCAACGGTACGATAAATATCCGGGGAAGCTAACAGCCCACCCATCTCTTGGTTAATCTGCGCACGTGGATATAGAGTATATTTCTTACCTCCCTTACGAAGCTCTATCTCGAAGAATGTATTTTCTCCCCGTATTTCAATCGTATCACCGGCTTTATAGTTATGATCGTTTACAACGATATTTTGTCCTGCAACGACCTTATCTTTATCAAGCGTTTCTTTTACATCACTCTTCCGTATATACCCTGAATGGTAACGAGGCTCCAGTCGTTCGCCAAAGTATTCAATATCATATCCCCACATGGTGCGCGGTTCATGTACAAACAACAATAGGTTATCACGATTAAAATCTTCACTGAATTCTTTCGAGATCAACATACCTGTGTTATTCAGTGAAACAATTTTGGAGTAGCCTGCAGAGAACATGACACCAATGAGCATAAGCCCTACACCTATATGTGCAATCGCTCCTCCTGATAAGCCGGGGCTTGTTTTAAATAGCGACCCGAGGATTTTTGCATTGGCAACAATGGTAAAGACTCCTGCCAGCGTCAGTAGAATATAGGCTGCGTTATAAACTTTAGCTGTAGTAATAATCAGTGCAAAAACGATAAGTGTAATCAGCGCCGGCGCTGTCAATTCTTTTTTAAGTTTATCTGCATCGATCTTCTTCCACCAGAAGAATTGCCCTATAGCAGAAAGTAAACCTAAGGCTATAGCAAACCATATCTGAAACTTAGAGTAGTAACCGATAGCATCCGCTGGAGGTGCCAGACGCGAATCGACATTTATAAGTCCCATTATTTTATTCATAACCGGAATAGAAGTTCCGGCAATCACCTGAAATCCCATCAGACATAGCGTTGTTGCTCCAATGAAGATCCAGAACTCGCGCGAGTATATAGATGCTTCCTCCTTAGTTGATGGAATTTCTTTCCATCGAACAACACATAAAAAAACAGCAGCGATGAGAAAGAAGAACATATATACCAGCAGCTGTCCTGATAATCCCAGGTCAGTGAATGAATGAACGGACGCCTCTCCCAACACACCACTCCGCGTCAGAAATGTTGAATATAGTATAAGAACAAATGTAGCAATCACCAGAATTACAGAAGCCTTCAGCGCTGTTTCACTATTTCGATACGTGATCATGGTGTGAATGGCGGCTACCAATACAAGCCATGGAACGTATACTGCATTCTCGACAGGATCCCAATTCCAGTAACCTCCGAAGTTCAATGTTTCGTATGCCCAATATCCTCCCATCAGAATTCCAAGTCCGAGAACTGCGCCTCCAAACAACGCCCATGGCAATGCCGGACGAACCCAGTCTTTATATTTTTTAAGCCAGAGACCTGCCATACAGAATGCAAATGGGACTATGGTAAGTGCAAAACCTAAAAACAACGTGGGCGGGTGAATCACCATCCAATAATTTTGTAGCAGAGGATTTAATCCATTACCATCCTTGGGAATAAAGTCCGGTTGCGTTTGGAAGATTGGAGCATCATGCATCACTTCACGCAAGAGTATAAATGGAGAGCTTCCTATTTTAACATCGAACCCCGGAATTACCACGCCTAAAATCATCGAAGCGAGAAATGCCTGAACAAGCGCGAACACCGTCATGACGGGGCCTTCCCAAAATTTATTTGTGTGAATTAATACGATACCGATAATCGTGTGCCAGAACATCCATAAGAGAAAGCTTCCTTCTTGTCCATTCCAAAAAGTAGAGATCAGATAGTAAGTCTGAAGTTTTCTATCGGAGTAGCTATACGCGTAATGATATTCGAAATAATGCTTGGCAATAATGGTATATAATGCGATGCAGATTCCGAGTACAGCTATAGCATGTACATAAAAACTGATCTTGCCATTCAGCAGCCAGAAATCTTTACTCTGCAGATCGTGAGCCGTAGTCGATTTGAAATAAGCGAATGCTGTAATGATTGCCGCTACAAATGAAGTAATAACAAAAAGGTGACCGAGGTCACCAATGAAGTAATGAATCATAGTGAAGTATACATTACGAAGTGCGGAATACTACGTTGAATTATCGTCAACGCATGTCCTTCCGGGTGCTCCGATGTTTTAAACATTGACGTTTTGTTCCTGGTATTTAGAAGGGCATTTGAGAATGATCTTGCTTGCCTTGAATTGATCGCCCTGATAACTGCCAACCACCACTACTTTTTCAGAACGTAGCATATCGGCAGGCATTGGTTCATTATACTCTATCTTCTGCTCTTTACCATTATCATCCACCAGAATGAAAGAAAAAGAAACGCGGTCAACACCTTCCTGAATACCAACTACATGACCTTCAGTATCCTTCTTCAATTGTCCGACTACGTGGATATTATTGTCTTTACCAGCAAGCGCCATATCATAGGCTTGATCGAAATTTACATATGTACTTGCATCATCTGCAGTACTGACAATAATACTGATCGCAATAGCGATAATGACGATAATAAAAATGTGTGATTTTTTCATAGTCTCTCTCCTATTCCCCCTTTTTTGCCCCGCAAAATTAGATACAAAAGCCCAGAAAATCAGGGAATTTATTGAAAAACGAAACAGGAGGAATGAAAGTCTAATGCTTTCTGTCAGAAAGTTGATCTTCGAGTTTTTTCACCTTCCGATCCATCAAAAAAAGATATGCTATCAATCCTGTCAGGATGATCAGAATGATAGAAACGACTACATATATCTTCCCTTCCGACCGCATCGTGTCTGCCATTTGAACTTCAGATTGTGCCTGTACATTCAGTGACAACGCTACCATGAGCACACAAAAAAATGATTTAAGGATTTTTTCCATCTTCTAATTCAAATGTTTTTTCTTCTACAGTTTTAATTCTTATCCGAATTGACACGATCCACAGGCCAATTAAAAACCACCCTACAACAGCAGGATAGAAAATAAATCGCATGCTGCTATCGAGGTCATACATATTAAAACCAGGATTACCTCCACTTCCAGGATGCATAGAACTTTGCATGCGTGGGATAATAAAGATCAGGGGTATCATGGCAGCAAAAGCAAAAATATTATAGACGGCACTTAAACGAGCACGTTGTTCTTCATTTTCAAGTGAACCACGCAATACGAAATATGCCAGGTAAACCAATAAAGCGATGGCTGCACCGTTTTGTTTTGGATCGCCATGCCAGGGCGAGCCCCATGTATAATTAGCCCAGAGCATTCCCGTAAGAATTCCAAGCACACCAAAAACCAACCCTACATTAGCATACTCTACAACCTTTCTATCCAGTGCTGAAGAAGGATTCCGGAGATATTTAACTGCATAAAAAACGGAAATAGAAAACAAGAGTACCATGCCGAACCACATAGGTACGTGAAAATAAAGTGCCCGAATGGTTTCATTCAGGATATTCAACCGGGGAACATCGAATACAAGTCCGGCAATGTGAACATAAAAAAGTAAAGCAATCGCTATTAATTTGAGCCACTGTTTCATAATCGACTGATGACACTTTTGCTAATTGCGGAGTGCCTTTGTTAACTGCGCCAAATATACGGGAAGAGCATATACGCAAGACTGGTTAATATGCAATTTATTGCGAGCAGGTTCAGCAGTTCATCTATACTCGAACTTCTGTCGAGTCCATCGAGCACATTTTTTGTGATCTTGATTGCCATCAACAGTATAGACAATATCACGGGAAAGCTTAACACTGCCATAAGTATATTACTATTATTGGCTTTCGATGCAATGCCGGAGATCAGGCTTAACGATGCTGAAAAGCCGAAAGACGTTAATAAAAGAGTGGTGACAAACAGCCATTTATCCTGAACCGGATTATCAATAAAAATTGAGAACAAACCATAGCCTGCCAGTGAAAGCAACAAGCAAAGCACTGCATTGTAAAGAATCTTAGAGAGGATGATGGCCTGTGGACTAGCTATAGAGTAATAGTAAATGAAAGTGCCTTTCTTCTCTCCGATAAAACTTTTCGCCACGCTGTTGATGACAGAAAAAAGTATGGCCAACCAAAACAAGGCCGACCATGTCGCTTCGTTAATTGAATTTTTCCGTAGACTGAATGTGAGGTAACAAATAAAAATAAGACTGAACAAATAAAGGCCGATACCAGAAATCACAGCCTTACGTCTGAGCTCCAGCGCAAATTCTTTTTGTAATAATGTGAGTATCACTTTAATGGCTATTCAATTTTCAGTACTCTGTTATAATCATTAAAGAATTTAATGAATAACAATAACGTAGCGATAACTAACCCACCGACAAAACCAACAATTGCCGCAATGAATTTAGGTGCTTTGGCGTCCTTTATCAGAGAACCAAAGCCTTTAGCAACGTGTACTGATTGGATGTTATTGAGTTTAATTTCACTCTCGGTACGTATTTTAAAAAGATCAACCGTTTTAGCATAGAGATCAGAGGGATCTACATAAGAAGCCATGGATTTACTATCGGTTTGTTTCTTTATTTGATCCATGAAGGCGATCTCACCATCAATTTTTTCGATCATTTGTTTATAATATATCTGCTGATCTCTTCTGTTTCGTATCACTGGATCTACTGAATTCAAATACTGAACGATTTCCTTTTCAAGTGAAGGAAATGCCTTCGGATCCTTAACAATAGCCGTCACTTTCAAGTTAACACTTTTGGTCTTATCGTTCTGCTCTCCCTGTTCAACATCAAAGTTCAAGGCTAATAAATTCTTCCGCTCATCACCAGATAATCCTGGAATCGAGTCTGCCTTTTCCAATTCATCAAAGATAAACTTAGCCTCATTTATCGAAAGTAAGTCGGTGGTAATCATCATACTGGATGAAAATTTATCATCCGAATTATATGCCATCGAAATTGTAAAGATCATCCCCGCTATAGGGAGAATAGTAAAAATCAACAGGTTATGTTTAATGGCTCGATATACTCTTGCCAAGAGTTCCATTAAATCAATTTCGTCAGATTGCGTTTTTTGCGTCATAACTCGCAAGTTTAAGTGATTTTTACTATACCTCAAATTAGTTAGTTTTGCGGCCTATTTATATTTACGATTTATGTCTTCTGTCCAATCCATTTTAGTTACTGGAGCTGCAGGGTTCATCGGGTTTCACCTGAGCCAAAAACTTCTAAATGCAGGCTATCAAGTATTTGGCCTTGACAACCTGAATGATTATTATGATCAGCGATTAAAGATGTCTCGGTTGGATATTCTGAAAAGCAATAAAAATTTCAGCTTTCATCAACTGGATCTTACTGACCGGAATGCCATTAACAGCCTGTTTTCCGAGCACCAATTTCCTTACGTAGTAAATCTTGCAGCACAAGCTGGCGTACGATATTCTTTAACTAACCCGCACGCGTACCTGGAAAGTAACCTTCATGGATTCTTAAACATCCTTGAAGCTTGCAGACATAACAACACAAAACATTTGGTGTATGCATCATCCAGTTCGGTCTATGGAGCTAATAAGAAAATGCCTTTTTCTGTCCATCATAATGTAGACCATCCTATCTCACTGTATGCCGCTTCAAAGAAGTCAAATGAGTTGATGGCGCATACATATTCCGCGCTCTATAATTTACCGACTACCGGCTTAAGATTTTTTACCGTTTACGGTCCTTATGGAAGGCCTGATATGGCCTTGTTCCTTTTCACGAAAGCAATCCTGGAAAACAAGCCGATTGATGTTTTCAATAATGGTAAAATGAGAAGAGATTTTACATACGTAGATGACATCGTTGAAAGCATTGTAAGACTTGTTCCCCGACCATCCAAACCTAATGCTGAATGGTCTGGCATGACTCCGGATCCGGCTACAAGTTTCGCTCCTTACCGGGTTTTTAATATAGGGAACAATAAACCTGTTGAACTTCTCCGATTTATAGAAGTGATCGAAGAGAAACTGGGGAAGAAGGCTGTAAAAAATCTTCTTCCTCTCCAGGATGGAGATGTACCCGAAACCTTTGCCGATGTAGAAGACTTGCGGCTTGAAGTAGATTTTAAACCTTCTACACCTATTGAAGAAGGTATAGACAAATTCATCAGCTGGTATATAAAGTACTATAACATTACAGTATAAGAATGGAAAAGATTGGAATTATAGGACTAGGATATGTAGGCCTACCATTGGCAGTTGAATTTGGTAAAGTATTACCTGTTATCGGCTTTGATATAAATCAAGATCGCATTGATGAATTGAAGAAGGGTTACGATCGCACACGTGAAGTGGAGCCACAGGAATTAAAATCCTCCACACACCTTCAATACTCCTCTGCGCTTGCAGATTTAAAAGAGGTTAACTATTTCATTGTAACTGTTCCAACTCCAGTCGATGAATTCAAAACACCAGACCTCCGTCCTTTACAAAGTGCCAGCAAAACTGTAGGGAGTGTTCTGAAAAAAGGTGACATCGTAATTTATGAATCTACTGTTTACCCCGGATGCACAGAAGAAATCTGTGTACCTGTGCTCGAAAAAATCAGTGGACTGAAATTCAATGTTGATTTTTTCTGTGGATACTCTCCTGAAAGAATTAATCCTGGTGATAAACTTCATCGTGTAACTACAATTAAGAAAGTTACCAGTGGCAGCACTGAAGAAATTGCAGAGAAAGTTGATCAACTGTATAAAAAAATCATTACAGCCGGAACACATAAGGCTTCCTCTATAAAAGTGGCAGAAGCTGCCAAAGTAATTGAAAACTCACAGCGCGATCTCAACATTGCTTTTGTCAATGAGCTCGCGTTGATTTTTGAGCGTATAGGCATAGATACACATGAAGTATTGGAAGCTGCCGGAACAAAATGGAACTTCCTTCCTTTTAAACCAGGTTTAGTAGGAGGCCACTGTATTGGTGTTGACCCATATTACCTTACCTATAAAGCAGATAGTATTGGATATCATCCGCAAGTGATCCTCTCCGGTAGAAGGATCAACGATAATATGGGAGTACATATAGCCAACAGCGTTATCAAGCTCATGGCACAGCATGAACTACCCATTAACAATGCAAATGTTTTGATGCTGGGAATTACTTTTAAAGAAAACTGTCCTGACATACGCAACAGCAAAGTGGTTGATGTAATTCATGAATTACAAAGCTTTGGAACGAAAGTCGATATTTATGATCCTCAGGCAGACGCAGAAGAGGTAAAGCATGAGTATGGATTGTCATTGGTTCCAACGCTTACTAAAAAATACCATGCTATTATTTTAACGGTCAGTCATAAGGAATTCACAACGCTTGATTTAAAATCTCTTTCACATGAAAGAGCAGTTATATATGATGTAAAAGGCTTTCTGCCAAAATCTCAGATTACAGCCAGACTCTAGCTATGGATACAATTAAAATGGTTGATCTTCATTCTCAATATCTTCGGATTAAGCCGGAGATCGATGAGGCCATTCAACAAGTTTTAACATCTACAGCATTCATTCAAGGTCCGGAAGTAAATATATTCGCTCAGTCTTTATCTCGCTATATAGGAGGAAGTCTTGTTATACCTTGCGCCAACGGAACAGATGCACTTCAAATTGCCATGATGGCATTGGATATGAAACCAGGCGATGAGGTTATTCTTCCCGTTCATACTTATGTAGCGACAGCTGAAGTAATAGCATTGCTCGGGTTAACGCCTGTGTTTATTGATGTTGATAAGGACACATTTAATATAGCCCCAGCGCTATTGGAGTCTAAAATTACAGAGAAAACAAAAGCAATAGTTCCCGTTCATTTATATGGACAATGTGCTGACATGGAGCCTATACTTCACATCGCTGCGAAATATAACTTACATGTCATTGAAGATGTAGCACAGGCACTGGGTGCTGACTATACATTTGCCGATGGCACTACGAAAAAAGCAGGAACTATAGGAACCGTAGGAACTACTTCATTTTTTCCTTCTAAAAATTTAGGATGCTTTGGTGATGGTGGTGCAATCTTTACAAACGATAAAGCGCTGGGAGAAAAGATTAAGATGATCTCCAACCATGGGCAAAAAATAAAATATCATCATGACATCATTGGTGTCAACAGTCGCTTGGACACATTGCAGGCTGCTGTTCTAAATGTAAAGCTTAACTACCTGGATGGTTATGCCCAACGAAGAAACGATGCGGCAACGTATTATGACAAAGCATTAGCATCCATCCCAACTTTAACAACTCCTAGGCGAGCAACAAATTCAACACACGTTTTTCATCAATATACTATACAAGTTTCAGACGGGCTTCGCGACAATCTCAAGTCACACCTCGAAGCGCATGGTATACCAACTATGATCTATTACCCTGTGCCGCTACATTTACAGAAAGCTTATAAGCGTGCAGGCTTTGAAGAAGGTTCTTTTCCGGTCACCGAAGAACTGTCAAAGACAGTTCTATCTCTTCCGATTCATACAGAAATGAAAGAAGAAGAGTTGGAGTATATTTCTGGTACTATCAAAAAATTCTTTCATGGCTGAAGACAAAAAATATTACGCGCACCCTACAGCTGTGATTGATGATGGATGTGAAATTGGAGAGGGCACAAAGATCTGGCATTTTTCACACATCATGCCTAATTGTAAAATCGGAGAGCAATGTAATATTGGCCAGAACGTTGTGATTTCACCGGAAGTAATTCTTGGCAAAAACGTTAAGGTACAGAACAACGTTTCTATTTATACTGGTGTCCAATGCGAAGACGATGTATTTCTTGGCCCATCGATGGTGTTCACGAATGTGACTAATCCGAGAAGCGCTGTGAACAGGAAAAGTCAATATGCAAAGACATTAGTTAAGAAAGGCGCAACCATCGGAGCCAATGCTACCGTTGTCTGCGGACATGATATAGGGGCATTTGCTTTTATCGGAGCTGGTGCCGTGGTTACAAAAAATGTTCCTGACTATGCATTGGTCATTGGTAATCCCGCCAGACAAACGGGGTGGATGAGTGAATACGGACATAAATTAAATTTCGGCGCTGAGGGACTTGCTATTTGTCCTGAGAGTAATGAACAGTATAAACTTGAAAATGGTAAAGTATCAAAGCTTTACTAAACAGAAAACGGCATGAAGAATTTTGCATTGATCGGAGCTGCGGGGTTCATTGCTCCCCGGCATATGAAAGCTATAAAAGAGACTGGCAACAACCTGGTTGCAGCGCTCGATAAGCACGACAACGTTGGAATCCTCGATTCATATTTCCCGAATGCTGATTTCTTCACCGAGTTTGAACGCTTTGATCGACATCTTGATAAATTAAAACGGAAAGACGATAAAATAGACTATATATCTATTTGCTCACCAAATTATCTACACGATTCTCACATCCGTTATGCACTTCGTTATGGTGCAGATGCAATTTGCGAGAAGCCACTGGTACTTAATCCATGGAACCTGGATGCGCTTGCTGAAATTGAAAAAGAAACAGGAAAGAAAGTATATACTATTCTACAATTACGCCTTCACCCAAGTATTATAGCATTGCGTGAAAAAATAAAGAATGGTCCTAAGGATAAGATTTACGATGTCGACCTTACCTACATAACATCCAGAGGCAATTGGTATCACTCCAGTTGGAAAGGTGATGTTTCCAAATCAGGAGGAGTGGCTACTAATATAGGTATACATTTCTTTGACATGTTAATTTGGATTTTTGGTGATGTTAAGGAGAACAAAGTAAATCAACTCACCGATGAAACTGCTTCCGGATTTTTAGAATTATCACAAGCCCGTGTTAATTGGAGGCTAAGCATCGACTACAACCAAATTCCACACGAAATTAGATCTCAGGGCAAGCGAACCTTTAGATCGCTAATGATGGAAGGGGAACAAATTGAATTTAGTGACGGGTTCACAGATTTGCATACAAAGAGCTATGAGGGAATATTAAAAGGGCAAGGTTTTGGAATTATGGAAACAAGACCGTCTATTGAACTGGCCAAGGCGATACGAGCTGAAATATAGCTCCACTTAGCCCCTTATAATATACGCAAATGTACAGATCACAACGTGAGCCAATTAAAGAAAAACGTACTATATAGTCTTACACTTACCTTCTCCAGGTTCTTTTTTCCCATAATTACTTACCCCTATATTTCCAGGGTACTTGGTCCTGATAAAATTGGAATACTAAATTTCTCTGAAAATTACTCAAATTATTTTGTGGTCCTTGCTGCACTGGGAATTCCATTGTATGGTGTTCGTGAAATAGCAAAAATCAAACATAAACCACATCTTCTTAATAAAACTTTCACAGAGATAAGTATCATTCATTTGATATCATCACTCCTGTGCCTAGCGTTTTACACCATTTCAATATTTACCATTCCTTCACTTCACGAACAACTTGGAATTAATTTATTGTTTGGTGCTAATATCCTTATCAATCTTGTCTCCTTTGAATGGTTTCTTATCGGAATAGAGAAATTCAAACTAATTGCACTGCGATCAATGATCACAAAATTGATCCCTATTGTATTAATGTTTGTCCTGGTGAAAGATGAAGGTGACTATATAATTTACCAAAGCCTTAACACACTTGCTTTTTTATTAAATGCTGTAATTAATATAGCCAACATAAGCAGAATCACTACGATTTCTTTTAAAGAGGTTAATATAAAAAGACACCTTCCGCCATTATTCACAGTGTTCTTCAGCGGAGCATTTATACATTTTTACTCAATGATGGATAGTCTGGTGTTAGGATTTGTTTCTAATTATAAAGCTGTAGGATTTTATGCCACAGCTATAAAATTGAACAAAATGATTTGCATGGTCATTGCTTCTGTTGGAAATGTACTTGTACCAAGAATATCCAACCTGATTGCTTTAAATGATACTGATCAAATAGAGTCTGTGTTGCGGAAGTCTTTGTTGTTTACAATTTTCCTAACTGTCCCTTTGGCAGCCGGCCTTTATCTTTTATCCCCAGAACTAATTTTCATCCTGGCAGGAAATGATTTTGAACAATCTATCAAAGCCTCGCAAATATTGTCTCCCATTATTATTTTAATGGGATTGAGTAATGTGTTTGGTATCCAGCTTCTGCTTCCCTATGCAAGAGAAAAAGAACTGTTAAAAATCTTCTTAACTGGAACCGCACTATCACTATTCCTGAATTTGATTTTAGCAAAGAGCTATGGTTATTTAGGTTCGTCCACAGCTACTCTGCTTACAGAACTGATCTTAACAGCAATCACCTTTTACTTTGCCAAGGATATAATTAAACTAAGCTTGCCCTGGAAATACTTTCTCGGATGTATATTATTCTCGCTCTTGTTTTTTCCTTTAATACACTTCATAAGGGAAATGACAGAAGATCACATTAGTATCTTGCTATACTCTCTGATAAGCTGTTCGTCCGTTTATGTAGGGCTACAAGTATTATTCTTCAGACATTATTTTGTCGATGAATTGTTAACCTTCTTAAGAACTATGCTTTTAAAGAAGAATTAATAATCTATTTGATCCTTCTAAAGAAGTCCCTCCTTAATCTTGGACCAAAAATTCCTACCCGTAGTACCTTATATATATTAAGTGCCTGAGATAGAATTTTCTTGACTTGGTATGGCACTAATCGGGCTAAAGAAAACTTCTCTCTACTTTTTTGCATAATCTCGTATGGAGAAAGGCTCTTCTGCTGCCACGATATCTGCTGATAATCGCTTTGATTCGGAACTATTGAAAATATTTCTTTTTCGGCAACTTTACGAGCAACAATAAACAAGTATGACGGGACACCATTTACAAGTTCTACACGCTGCGATACTTCAGCAGGATCTTTTACGGAGTACCATTTAGCTATATAATGATCTTCAAACAAAAGTATATTATCTATTTTGAAGCCGTTCTCCGCGGAGAAAACTCTGAAAAATAATTCCGGACTAAATTGATAGAAGCCATGTCCCATAAAATTATTTGACGGAGTGATCATAATCATTCTCCCATTAAGCTTCACAAGTTCCATACAATTCTTTATCGCCACAGGAAAATTAAAAACGTGCTCCAAGGTCCCCGAGTCTATTACTGTATCGTACTTGTTTTTGTATGAATCTGATATAGGCGAGTTTAAGTCAAGCAACACGGAAGCTCCTTCATAATCTGATATATCAATTGAATCAGTTGCTTTACCACCTAAACATCTAATAAGCGGTTCCCAATAACCATTACCTTCTTTTAAAATTGCTTCCGAGCTGATATGCTTTAATCCAACCTCATCCAGGTTCCGCTGAAGACGAGTGGATGAAACATGAAGACCTTGCCGGCCCAAACATGCGGTATCTCCGAATTCAATGCCTGACGAACGCCATTCGTGTAGAAGCAAACGAGTCATGTTAAAATCAAACGCCATGTATGAAAGAGTTTATAGAGTTTAAAATCTACGTTAAAATCCAATTCTTCTTCTCACCCAGCTTTGCAAAGAAGTGGAGTAATTCTTTTTAATGTCCTCCCGAAGTAAACCCAAATTAAAAATTTTCAATTGAACCAAAAATACTATAATTGTGCAGGAAACAGCCATTTGAGGGTTATGCTTAGAAAATTATTAAGGACGTTTTATCACCGGTCAAAGACAGAAGAGTCAAAAAAAAGATATTCGTTCTTACAGAATTTTGATCCTAAGCATAAGATCAGCCAAAAAATAAATAAAAAAAAGTCCTATACCATAGCCTTCTTACTACCAGGATTGCCCGCCTATAGCGGAGGTATAACAGGAATCTTTAGATTGGGGACATACCTCAGTGACTTCGGACATACAGTTACATATATTGATTGTTCCAACTCTCCCGTTGCAGAATCTAAAAACAATGCAAGAATTAATTTTGAGTCGTATAAAGGAAATATAGTTACGCTTGACTCTATTCAAGAGGTTTTTGATATCGGCATCTGCACGCTCTGGGATACCGCTTATATTCTAAAGCAGTACGATCAAACATTCGGCTACAAAATGTACTTTATTCAAGATTTTGAGCCTTCATTTTATTCTTTGGGAGATCTATACTTTCTGTGTAGGCGAACTTATGAATTTGGATTTCATATGATAAGCTTAGGAGCATGGAATGCACAAAAGATCAGAGATAATTTCGCAAATGTTACTGTGGATACGATCGAGTTCCCTATTGAAACTAAAGTTTATGAAGTAGCAAATAGGGAAATTAAAATTGATAAAAAATTAGATCTCGCTATCTTCATTAAACTTGAACCAAAACGGGCTCCTGATTTAATACCTCAATGCCTGATTCTTTTAAATAAGGAAATGCAAAAAAGAGGGATTGATCTAAATTGCTGGATATTTGGAACAGACATATCACTGGGGATGCCGTTTGTCAAATCAGTTGGCATGCTCAAACATGACAAATTGCAGGAGCTCTATAGAAAATGCCAAATAGGAATAGTAGCGTCTTACACGAACATCTCCTATGTAACTTTTGAAATGATGGCTAGCGGGTTACCCGTTATTGAGTTTAAAGATGGCAGTGCTCCTTCTTTTTTCAAGAGTGAAGAATTAATTCTTGTTGACACGAGTCCTCAGGATTTTTGTGCACAGATTAATTACTATATAGACCATCAGGATTTACTAAATAAAGTTGTTCAGAATGGCCAACAAGCAATTCAGAATAGAACCTGGGAGGCCTCAGCCAAAGTGTTTAATGCAGTAATTGATAGCCTGAAATAAAGCTATTTGTTTCAACACAACACTAAATACACTTACCGCTAATTTGTGGCAAATCATGTTCTTATAATACTGGTTAATTATAAAGGTCATCTCGATACAGTTGAGTGTCTCGAAAGCATTTTCAAGCTAAAGGGTGCAGACTTTAAAGTCGCTATTATAGATAATTCCGAAGACGAAGTTTCTATTGAATATATAACTAATTGGGCACTCGGTAAGATAACAAGTATTTACACACAGTACTCTCATTTAACCTATCCTGTCATTCAAAAGCCTATAGCTTTTCATGTTGGTAATGAGTCCGACACCGACATTCAATTTGAAGAACCGATAACTATTATAAAATCTTCTAATAGAGGATTTGCAGCAGCAAATAATGTAGCACTGAAACATTCCTTAAGACAAAAATTCGATTTTTTTTGGTTGCTTAATAATGACACCGTTATTGAACCTGATTCCCTTTTACAATTATTAAACTGTGCACTTAGAGATAATAAAGTGGGTATCTGGGGAAGTAAACTGCTTCTATATCAAGATCCCTCAACCCTTCAGGGAGTTGGAGGGAGATACAACCAATGGTTTGGTAAGGTTAGTGAGATAGGGTATTTGCAGCAGGACAACAATCAATGGGACTCGAAGAATTTTAGTATGGATTATGTAATTGGTGCAGCCATGTTCATACAAAAGAAATTCCTAGTTGACGTTGGCTTGATGGAGGAAGACTATTTTTTGTACTACGAAGAGCTTGATTGGGCCATCCGCGGTAAAAGAAAAAATTGGGATATGGGGTATTGTTCTAAGAGCAAAGTCTATCACAAAATGGGCTCCTCTATTAATAAAAAACAAAAGAGCGGTTCTTCATTATTGGCCGACTATTATTCTGTTCGAAATCGAATTCTTATTACTAAGAGATTTTTCAGATATGCCTATATTACACTATACCCTGCATTTTCTAAATTTATTATTAACAGAATAATCTTAGGTCAATACTCTAGAATTATAATGTTGTTTAAAATTATATATAGCCCCAAAAAGCATTTTAAAGAGACCCAATATTCAAATAAATGAGAAGATTACGTATTATATTTTATTGGCTATTTAAATCACATAACAATGTAAGCCTCATTGAACTTATTCGATTTACGATAAAACCTAAAGTGAAGGCTGTCGCATCTCGCTTTATCAAAGACATATCTCTTGCGAAATCACTCTACAAAATAAATTTTAACGTCATTGAGTATCCCCTATACTGGCCAAAGGAATATTCGATTGACGGAATTTATCAAGTAACCAGTGAAACTTTTGACAACGATGACTGGCATTATTATCAAAAGAAAAATACCATCATTGAGCATAATGAAATCCTCCTCGATGTAGGTGCCGCGGAGGGCTTATTTGCGTTGAGTGTTGCAGACAAATGCAACCAAATAATTATGATAGAGCCGAATGACCATTTTGCAAAAGCTCTTAAAACAACTTTCCAGCCATTTGATAAAAAAACAACTATCTATAATGTCGCTGTGGGAAGTGCAGAGGGAACCATTGCTTTCAATCAAACTTCGCTGAGTGGAAAGGTGGATTTAAGCGACAATGAAAGCGTTCAAAAATCAATAACAACGGTTGATAAAATAATTGGTGATACACCTATAACCTACCTAAAAGCAGATATCGAAGGGCATGAACTCGAAATGCTAAAAGGAGCGATTGGTACCATTAAAAAGAATAAACCCAAGATCGTTATAACATGCTACCACAGGGAGAATATAGCGTCAGAAATAATTGACTTTATAAAAAGCATTGTACCAGAATATAATCACTACGTGAAGGGAGTTTTTCATGAAGAGGGAAAGCCGGTAATGATTCACTTCTGGAAATCGTAACACGTCCTTCTATACATCAATAGCATTAACAATCTTTTGCCAATCTACCCCAGGCGCAATAGCGACTTTTTCCATATGCGTTGCCATGGAAGGTATAGGCTGCGCAAGTATATATTTTTTACCGAAAACTATCTGCGGCCATCCCTTTATCCAACTTAATAAAAGCATTTTGAAATAGAACCTATCCTTAATCAACATCTTAATTGCAAACAAAAAATCAAAGACATTGAACTTAGTCAAGGCGAACCACAAACTACTATCCCAATTACCATAACAATAACTACGAAGCACTTTCTCTGTCTTCCGTAGCGTTTCTTTAGTAGTTAAAAAGGTTAGGCACGTTGAGGCGGAGGTACGCCAATGAACGTTCTCATGCAAAAGAATTTTATATCGATGCATTGTGTGTATATCCAAAGTGTACGAATCCAAATGATCATATAAAGTGACAAAATGCGCAGACCTATTATTCAATAAAGAAATAGCATTGTTCATCACATCCTCTCTATACACATAATCATCCTCGGCAAAATATACTACTTCAGAAAGGCTTTGAGTCAATAAAATATCAAGCTGCCTGCCAAATGTGGCGAGGTTACCCTCAGCATTGCACCGAACGAACTCAATATCTTCCTTATTGAAATATTCAAGAATCATTGTTTCATATTCGGACGGGCAGTTATCCAGAATAAAAAAAACCTTAGCCTTTAATGTTCCAAGCGATGCTTTAAACGTCTCAACGCCCACCTGAGCTAGCTTGAACTTGTTATCCTGATGTATGAATGGAACCTTCGACACACGTGGGTATATTCGGTATGCAACACAAACGTCATACTGATTATTCTTCATAAAGTCTAAGTATATTTGGAGACAAAAATATCCAATAAGACATTGATTACAACATCAATTGGAAATAGCGACTCCCAACTTCTGCCAGGAAAATACCTTCTCATCAAGAAACGGTCGGTATCATTTTTAATTCTGAGCGTATACTTTTTCCTGCTGGCAACAGTATTTGGGCCCTTTACGTATGAAGGCAAGAATTTTGTGTTTATAGCCTGGACATTTCTTGGAGCCGGCTATCTTCTTATAACAAACAAGAAATTCCCCCTTACTATAGGTTATTCGTTTTTTGTACTTCCTCTTTATTTAGCGTTTAGCTTTTGCTTAAACATTTCACAATCTGAGTTCAACTCATTTATCTATTCGCTTTTCTTTTTATTCGCTTATTACATCTTTATATCTTTCTTTAAACAAAGAATGAGTGTTAAAGACTTTAATGGCATTCTTCTGGTCACTCTGTGTGCTTATTTTATCGTTCTTTTGGCAGGGCAGATTTATGTTAAATTGGGATACTTCAGAGGCAGTAATATCACCACGGGTATAACGCACGATTGGCTAGGTACGCTATACGAAGCGGGACGCGGATTCCGCTACTACTCATTATCCACAGAACCTTCGTATGCTGCATTTATTGTAGTTGTTCTTTTCTATGCTTACATCGAAAGTTCACAAACGAAACTTTCTAAGAAAGGCAACATTCTAATTTGGTTTATCCTGCTCTACATGCTTTTGTTTTTTCAGAGTGCATACGGAGTTATCCTGATGGCTGTCCTTATAATTTCAAAGACTACGCTTCGAAACTCTATTTTTATCATTTTTATAGGCGTAATAATTTTCTTGATTGCAGCAGTAATGAAACAACCTGCCGCGGAAAGAGTCTTTAACCTCATAGCAAACGTAAATCTTTCCAATCTGGAGAATATAGGTTCTGTAGACTATAGTGCATCATTCAGGATTCTGCCTTCTTATTTTTACGTTTCAAAATTTAACTTTTTTGATTTCTACAGTTACCTGGGTTTTGGAGCGGGACAATCAGAAAATTTCTTAATACCTCTGTTATTCGATGTACCTATGGATACATTCCAGGGAGGGTTCATGCCGCAATTCATTTATGACTACGGACTCATATTCGGCTTTATTTTTCTGGTCTTTTTGAGATCGGAAGTTCTACCAAAATTCATATCCTTTGAGTCGTTTGTAATCTTTCTAATGTTGACAAATGCGAATTTTAACACTCAGTTATTCTGGTTTACCATTACCTGTTTCGCACTTCTGAAATTCTACAAGAAACGTAAGCATACAGAATCCACTTCCCGAAAATTCTAACTAAATAATCACGACAAGTTATCTCTGAGATAAAAATGAGGAAAATAAAATTATTTGTTGACGCACATTGGTTTGACGATCCGTTTCAAAGTACTTGTGTCTTTATAAAAGGCCTATATACTGAAATAGCCAATGACGACAGGTTTGAACTTTATATGTCGGCAGTTGACGTTGAGCTTCTAAAAAAAGAGTTCAACTACTCTGACAAAATTCATTATCTAAAATACAACTCTCATTCCAAATACTATAGGCTTGCAATTGACATACCTAACCTGATAAGAAAACACAAAATAGATATAGCGCACTATCAATACGTCTCTCCTTTAATTAAAAACACGAAAGAGATAGTAACAATTCATGACTTATTATTCCTTGACTTTACAAATCTGTTCCCTTGGCATTATCGTACAGTAAAAAATTTCTTATTTAAGCGATCAGCTAAACGATCAGACCTTGTCACTACTGTATCTAATTATTCTTCAAATGCTATTATCAAACACTATTATATACCAAAGAATAAAATCATTTTGACTCCTAATGGAGTGTCGCAAGATTTTTTCAGAGATTTTAGTGAAGCGCCCTTACCGGATATAAAGAGTAGGTATAATCTAAAAAAATACATCCTATACGTAAGTAGAATAGAGCCCAGAAAAAATCACATCTCGCTTGTTAAAGCATACGTAGAAAATAAAATATGGGATGCTGATACTAAGCTTGTCTTAATAGGGCGTGAAGATATTGCCGTAAAGGAGCTTGATCACTATCTGAACGAACTTCCTGAAAGCCTTAAACAAAACATCGTCCAGCTAAAAAATATACCCTTTGAGGAGCTACTGAGCTTCTATAGAAATGCAGCTCTTTTTGTTTACCCTTCTATTGCAGAAGGTTTCGGAATACCTCCATTAGAGGCAGCAGCTTTAAAAACAAAAACTTTATGTTCAAATTCTACGGCGATGTCAGATTTTTCGTTTTTCGGAAATGATCTTTTTCCTCCCTTAGATATTGAAACATTATCGTTGAAGATGGCGGCAAAGCTAAAGGAAGACGATGTTCTCAGAAGAGAGCATCTATCTAAATTTATCCTTGAGAACTACAATTGGAAGGTGATTGCTTCAAATTTCTCGTCAGATATACTCAATCTATTCTCTAAATAATCTATTTATCAAGATAGGTCGATTTAGTTGGTAACGAGCAGCACAGGAAACAAAAGAAAAAGGTAAAGAAGAAGATACCTTTATTGATATTCCATAAGGATTCTGTCATACCCAATAGAATAAAAATGACAAGTAAACACGCAAGAATATTATCTCCGTAGATCTTTGCCAGATGTGATGCCTTAAGAATCAAAGCAGTGAAAAAGGCAAAACCAATTAACCCAAATTCCAATATAACTTCCATCAAGACATTATGTAGGTTGTAGTTGACATAGCCAACATTTAACAAACCGTACTTATCATATACTTTATTTAGGTAATCGGTTTGATCTCCCGTACCAACCCCCTCCAACACTTTATTATCACTATATATTTCCTTGGCTGTAACTTTCCAAAAAGAAAATCGCAACGTTGCCCCTGTATAAGTTGATGCTTTCTGGGTATACTCATCATCCAGGATTCCCGACCAATTTGAATTTAATGAATCTTGAATTCTTGCGCGTGTTACAGGGAAGCTATAAATCACTACTCCACTCATCATAAGAAAACCTACACAAATCAGGATTTTACTACTCCAATGAATAGAGGTTATTCTTTCAAGGAGTATATAACCAATCAAAACAAGAAATATGAATAACGCGGTTTTGGATGAAATCAAAATCAGCATAAAAAAAGAAAATATTATTATACCACCGTCTCGAATTACACTCCATTTTGCCACTCTTTCTTTCGGTATCACTAAAAGTATAATGGTTGCAAAAATTAAATAACCAGCTAAGTAAACTGGATGAAACTTAATGAGATCTGTAAACCCTGTATAGAAAAACACGTTGATGTCCTTAGTCTGCCAATAGCGAATGAATGAGTATATCCCTAGTGCTATAGATACGATAATGGTGAGCCTCGCAAAAAATAATAGAATATTTACCCTCTCCTTTAGGAGAAGTTTTGGATCTATTAAACTGAAGACAACAGGCAATATCAGGAATGGTATTTTTTTATCTAATTCTTTAATTGCAGCGAAATGATTTTCACTATATAGTATCCCAACAATATGAATTGCGTAGTATAAAAGAAAATACGGGAGAATGCTTCTCTTCAAACGAGACCAGGCATCAGAGTATTTTCCAATTAAGAGTACCAATGCCAAGAGGAGAAACATTATAAAGTTACTTATCTTTATTGGCAAAAACATTCCGATGATCGCCAACTTGATCGTCAGGATTATTAAAAAATCCCATCTACCTCTGAGGCGTCCTGTTAAAGTCGTTTGAAGCGTCATTTTTGATTTTATTTGCAATACACTAAACTTGTCTAAAATTACAAAACTTGAAGATTGCGATATTAGGTACTAAGGGAATACCAAATCAATACGGAGGATTCGAACAATTTGCTGAGTATCTATCAGTAGGATTAGTTGAAAGGGGACATGAAGTCACTGTCTACTCACCACATTTTCATCCATATAAAGACAAGGACTTTAAAGGAGTAAAAATAAAACATGTATTCTGTCCCGAAAATATTCTAGGAGGAGGAGCTCACTTTATCTACGACCATCTTTGTCTTTCTGATGCGTACACACATAATGATTTTGATATAATCTTCGAGGCTGGTTATGCCAGCTGTGCTCCTTCATTACAGTATTTCAAATCAAAAAAAAGAAGGCCTCTTGTTTTTACAAACATGGATGGACTTGAATGGAAAAGAAATAAGTGGAATAAGCTGGTTCAGAAACTAACGAAAAGATCTGAAAAGCTCGCCGTGAGCCAATCTCACGTTCTTATCTCGGACAACATTGGCATTCAAAATTATCTTCTCAAAGCCTACAATAAGAACTCATATTTTATCCCTTACGGGGCTGACCTAATTGTTCATCATGATCTATCACTGCTTGGTTCTACAGGGTTAGAACAAAATAATTACTTTCTTGTAATTGCACGACTTGAGCCAGAGAATAATATAGAAGTTATAATAAAGGCTTTTATACAATCCCAATCTAATAGAACACTAGCAATAGTTGGTGGATTGAAGACGAAGCACGCGAAGCAATTATTGAAATATAAAGTTTTGCATTCGAGAATTGTATTCCTCGGGAGTATTTATGATAAGAAGATTCTTGATTCACTTCGTTTTTATTGTAAAGCGTATTTCCATGGACATTCAGTTGGAGGTACCAATCCTTCTCTCCTTGAGGCTATGGCTGATGAGAGCTTTATAGTCGCTCATGATAACGAGTTTAATCGTTCGGTTCTCGAAAATAACGCCTTGTTTTTTTCTGATGAGAATGATTTAGCCGATAAAATTTTAAAAATTCAAAAGGAAAGAGATGACAAATACGAAGTTTTCACAAAAAGAAATATTGACCTCATTCATCAAAAATATAACTGGGAAACAATCATCGATTCTCATGAGAATCTTTTTTTAGCAAGTCTGGAGAGTATACAGAAATCAAACGATTCCATCCAGGCTTGAACCACCGAATGATCTTTAAACGAATTGACATATTAATGTTAAATTAATTAAGGTTTTACATTAGTTTTACGAACTTCTTTTGTGCTTTATGGCCATTCAGCTTGCTGCTGCTACAACTTCTTTTGTTATCGCTTTTTTGATCGTTCCGGTGATCATCAAGTACTCATTGCAAAAAAATCTGGTTGATATTCCAGGTAGAAGGAAAATCCATAAAAAAGTAACTCCATCCATGGGTGGAATTGCAATCTTTATTGGTTTTTTCATTTCCTCTTTAATATGGATTGACATTCAGAGTTGGGGAACCATCAAGTTTATTATGGTTGCTCTGTCTGTTATTTTTTTTATCGGTGTACGTGATGACCTTGTTCCTTTACGCTGGATGATCAAGCTTATGGGCCAAATTATGGCTGCATCACTTTTGATTTTTTTGTTTGATCTTAGAATAAAATCTTTTTACGGTTTATTCGGAGTCTATGAGCTGCCCGATATAATTAGCTACATCCTCACCTATTTCACAATCATCGTTATAACAAATTCCTTTAACTTAATTGATGGGCTTGATGGGCTTGCTGGAACTATTGCAACGCTTTCGTTGATAGCCTTTGGTATCTGGTTTTTCCTGATCGATGACTTTATTTTTTCAGTTTTGTCATTTTCCATGGTGGGCGCAATCTTCGCTTTCCTTATTTTTAATTGGGAGCCTTCCGAGGTTTTTATGGGAGACACAGGTGCTCTTGTAATTGGGATGATGTTAGCTATGCTTACAATTCGTTTTATTGACCTGAACTATAATTTGCCAGAGCATTTTCCGTATCGGTTTAATGCTTCGATCGGCACTGCAGCTTGTTTTATCATCATTCCGTTAGTCGACACTTTACGCATAGTGCTCTTAAGATTACTAAAGAGGCAGTCTCCTTTTAAGCCTGATAAAAGCCACATTCATCACGCTATCATGAGACTGGGAATGACACACAGTCAAACTACATTAGTACTTGGTGGTGCTCATATATTTTACATTTCTCTAGCGCTGCTTTTTCATAATTTTTCAGAGCGCTATATCTTAACCGGTGTCTTAGTACTTTCCTTCGTACTTAGTGTAACGCTGGATCGTCTGATCCTCGGAAGACTATCACCTAAAGAACTGGAAGAGTAAACCCGTTAGGGCAATACATCTCTATATTGTATTTTTGGTGTCGTTCAAATGATGCCCATGCAAGAGAAAATTAAATCGCTTCTTCAAGAAGTAGAAGCTTTTTCAGCAAATGATAAACAAGGTTTAGAAACTTTCAGGCTCCGGTATGTTAGTCGCAAAGGAGTTGTTGGTGACCTCTTTGAGGAATTGAAACAGATACCAAACGAAGAAAAGAAAATCGTTGGTAAAATATTAAATGAACTCAAGCAAGCAGCCGAAGCAAAACTTCTTGTATTAAGTGAACAACTGGAAGCTACCGCATCCTCTAATGTCGATATTGATTTAACTCTCCCAGGCATACCTAACATAACCGGGAATCTTCATCCACTATCATTAACAAGATATAGGATCATTGAGATTTTTGAAAGATTAGGATTCAATGTAGCCGATGGACCAGAAATTGAAGATGATTGGCACAATTTCTCCGCACTTAATTTCCCTGAAAATCACCCTGCAAGAGAAATGCAGGACACATTTTTCATCGAGAAGAAAAGTGGGCGTGACTCACAAGATGTACTTCTTAGAACACATACCTCGAACGTACAGATCAGATTGATGAAATCTCAAAAACCTCCTATACGGGCTATTATGCCTGGCCGAGTTTATCGTAACGAGGCCATATCAGCAAGAGCGCATTGCTTTTTTCATCAGGTTGAAGGCCTGTATGTAGATAAGAATGTTAGCTTCTCAGATCTAAAGCAGACGCTGTTTCACTTTGCCAAGGAAATGTACGGCAAGGACATAAAGCTACGATTAAGACCATCATTCTTTCCGTTCACAGAACCAAGCGCTGAGATTGATGTGACGTGTCTTATTTGTAAAGGAGAAGGATGTGTAGTCTGCAAGCGAAGTGGGTGGGTTGAAATTGCTGGAGCAGGAATGGTTCATCCAAATGTTCTTAAGAATTGCGGTATAGACCCTCAGGAATACACTGGCTTTGCTTTCGGAATGGGGATAGAACGTGTTACACAACTCCGTTATCAAGTAAACGACCTGAGACTATATTCTGAAAATGATATACGTTTTCTTCGTCAGTTCCGCACAAGCAATATTGCATGACAATTGATGGCATAAAAAAGATAGCAGTGATAGGCGCTGGTACTATGGGCCAGGGAATCGCTCAACTTTGTGCCTCTTCAGGTTATACTGTCATGCTTTACGATGTACAGCCGGAGCTTACAAGGGCTGCCATCTCAAATATTCGGAAAAACCTTGAGCTCAATCTTGAGAAAGGAAGAATAACAAGCGATCGGAGAGATAGCACAATCTCGAAAATTGAGGCAATAGGAGATTTTAGAATGCTCCAAGTTGATTTAGTCATCGAAGCTGTAATAGAAAAAGTCGACATAAAGCAGAAAATATTTTCCGAGCTTGAGAAAATCAATGGACAGGATTGCATACTTCTCAGCAATACATCCTCCATTTCAATTACTCAAATAGCGTCTGCTTTAAAATACCCAAGTCGCTTCGCTGGCCTGCATTTCTTTAATCCAGCACCTGTTATGAAACTTGTAGAAATAGTCAGAGGCATTGCAACTGACGACTCCACGGTAAATACGTTAAAAGCTTTTAGCCTTAAAATCTCAAAGTCTGCTGTCCTCACTAAAGATTCTCCCGGATTTATAGTGAATAGAGTAGCACGTCACTTTTATACGGAATCTCTACGCCTACTTGAGGACAATGTTTCCGATTTTAAAAACGTTGATATACTAATGAAATCGACCGGCTTTAAAATGGGACCTTTTGAATTAATGGATTTAATTGGGATTGATATAAATTATTCCGTTACATCGTCCATGTATAATGCCTTTCATCAGGACACTAAATTTAGACCTAGTAGAATTCAGCAACAGAAAATCGAGGCTGGTTTTCTTGGAAGAAAATCAGGTAAGGGCTTTTATTCATATACTACTTAAGAGTTTCAAAACATGTATTGGAGGATTATATTTTTTTTCGTTTTTCTCGGATGCTCTTCTGACTTAAGTGACGATGCAATTCCCTTTGTTAGTTTCCAAGATATAGTTATCAACCTAAACCTTCCTGAGTACAACACATTAAGAACGACAGGACATCAGTATATAAATAACGGTGGAGTAAAAGGTATTATCCTTCACAGAGTAAATACAAATTTATACTATGCCTTTGAGCGCAATTGTTCTTATCAACCTAACAATGCTTGCTCAACAGTCGAGATTCATTCATCAAGTCTATATATGACTGACCCATGCTGTGGTTCTAATTTTGCGTTTGATGGCAGTGTAACAGGAGGTGTTGCATGGAGACCGTTGAGAAAATATGAAACGTCATTAAACGGTTCTGAACTTACAATTACCGATGTAGTTTTGTAATAATTTAGTCAGTCCACTATTCTTTCTGTTTGAAGAGCGCTGATGTATAGTATTTCTGGTTCTTTCAATCTAGCCCAGTATTCTATTGATTTATTTCCCGTAGGCCGTAGATCTATAGTCTAGACTTAAAACAGGGATATGACCGGTATTCTCAAGGGATGAGTTTGTTTCTACCAGATTTATTGCGGGTTACTTCATGTGAGCTTAGTGAATGATGTTTGTGGGCTAGGTTGTAAAACAAAAAAAGCCTTTGGAGGTTATCCAAAGGCTTAGTTAGTAAAAGAAAGGCAACGACTTACTCTCCCAGGTATTATCCCAGTACCATCAGCGCTGGCGGGCTTAACTGCTCTGTTCGGAATGGGAAGAGGTGATCCCCACCGCTATAGTCACCTTAAAATCTTAAAGGTTCGTCACTTATCTAAAAGCAACCCTTTCAATATTTCTTTGACAGTATTGGCAAAAGAGTAGAAGTATTAAAGTTAGTAATGTAAAGCAAGCACATAAGATTGTTTTTCGTTGTTACCCCGGATCCTATTGCTAGAACCCGGGGCCTGAAGCGTTCGGGTAATTAGTACTGCTCAGCTTTGACATTTCTGCCTTTACACCTGCAGCCTATCAACGTCATAATCTCTGACGTCCCTTAATGGAAGTCTCATCTTGAGGTGAGTTTCGCGCTTAGATGCTTTCAGCGCTTATCTCGTCCCAACATAGCTACCCGGCAATGCAGCTGACGCCACAACCGGTACACCAGCGGTTGGTTCAACCCGGTCCTCTCGTACTAAGGTCAAGACCTCTCAAACTTCCTACGCCCATCACAGATAGGGACCGAACTGTCTCACGACGTTCTGAACCCAGCTCGCGTGCCACTTTAATAGGCGAACAGCCTAACCCTTGGGACCTTCTCCAGCCCCAGGATGTGACGAGCCGACATCGAGGTGCCAAACCTCCCCGTCGATGTGAGCTCTTGGGGGAGATCAGCCTGTTATCCCCAGCGTACCTTTTATCCTTTGAGCGATGGCCCTTCCATACAGAACCACCGGATCACTATATCCAACTTTCGTTCCTGCTCGACTTGTCAGTCTCACAGTCAAGCATGCTTATGCTATTGCACTCCACATACGGTTACCAAGCGTACTGAGCATACCTTTGAAAGCCTCCGATACACTTTCGGAGGCGACCACCCCAGTC
>NZ_FUZU01000002.1:1410000-1413028 GCF_900167975.1 Ohtaekwangia koreensis | reverse complement strand
CTCAAGGGATGAGTTTGTTTCTACCAGATTTATTGCGGGTTACTTCATGTGAGCTTAGTGAATGATGTTTGTGGGCTAGGTTGTAAAACAAAAAAAGCCTTTGGAGGTTATCCAAAGGCTTAGTTAGTAAAAGAAAGGCAACGACTTACTCTCCCAGGTATTATCCCAGTACCATCAGCGCTGGCGGGCTTAACTGCTCTGTTCGGAATGGGAAGAGGTGATCCCCACCGCTATAGTCACCTTAAAATCTTAAAGGTTCGTCACTTATCTAAAAGCAACCCTTTCAATATTTCTTTGACAGTATTGGCAAAAGAGTAGAAGTATTAAAGTTAGTAATGTAAAGCAAGCACATAAGATTGTTTTTCGTTGTTACCCCGGATCCTATTGCTAGAACCCGGGGCCTGAAGCGTTCGGGTAATTAGTACTGCTCAGCTTTGACATTTCTGCCTTTACACCTGCAGCCTATCAACGTCATAATCTCTGACGTCCCTTAATGGAAGTCTCATCTTGAGGTGAGTTTCGCGCTTAGATGCTTTCAGCGCTTATCTCGTCCCAACATAGCTACCCGGCAATGCAGCTGACGCCACAACCGGTACACCAGCGGTTGGTTCAACCCGGTCCTCTCGTACTAAGGTCAAGACCTCTCAAACTTCCTACGCCCATCACAGATAGGGACCGAACTGTCTCACGACGTTCTGAACCCAGCTCGCGTGCCACTTTAATAGGCGAACAGCCTAACCCTTGGGACCTTCTCCAGCCCCAGGATGTGACGAGCCGACATCGAGGTGCCAAACCTCCCCGTCGATGTGAGCTCTTGGGGGAGATCAGCCTGTTATCCCCAGCGTACCTTTTATCCTTTGAGCGATGGCCCTTCCATACAGAACCACCGGATCACTATATCCAACTTTCGTTCCTGCTCGACTTGTCAGTCTCACAGTCAAGCATGCTTATGCTATTGCACTCCACATACGGTTACCAAGCGTACTGAGCATACCTTTGAAAGCCTCCGATACACTTTCGGAGGCGACCACCCCAGTCAAACTACCCACCACGCACTGTCTCCCTTTTCAGGGATTAGACATCAGATAAATAAAGGGTGGTATTTCACCGTTGGCTCCCCTATACCTAGCGGCACAGGATCAACGCCTCCCACCTATCCTACACATCATCTACCCAATGTCAATGCGAAGCTATAGTAAAGGTGCATGGGGTCTTTCCGTCCCGTGACGGGTACACGGCATCTTCACCGTGACTACAATTTCACCGAGCTCATGGCTGAGACAGCGTCCAGATCGTTACACCATTCGTGCAGGTCGGAACTTACCCGACAAGGAATTTCGCTACCTTAGGACCGTTATAGTTACGGCCGCCGTTTACTGGGGCTTCAGTTCAATGCTTCGCCTTGCGACTAACATCCCCCCTTAACCTTCCAGCACCGGGCAGGTGTCAGGCCATATACTTCATCTTTCGATTTCGCATAGCCATGTGTTTTTGTTAAACAGTCGCCTGGACCATTTCTCTGCGACCTCTCTATTGCTAGAGGAGGCACCCCTTCTCCCGAAGTTACAGGGTTAATTTGCCTAGTTCCTTAGCCATGACTCACTCGAGCACCTTAGGATCCTCTCCTCGACTACCTGTGTCGGTTTCCGGTACGGGTACCATATCAATATGCTTAGGGGGTTTTCTTGGAAGTCTGCTTACGTTCTCTATCCCTTTGGCCGAAGCCTCCAGGTACTATTGGGTTTCAGCAAAGCCTGCGGATTTTCCTGCAAGCCCTATACCTACGCCTTTTAACGACCTATTTCGTCAGATCGCGGAACTATCACTCCTCCGTCACCCCATCGCTCAATACGGTAGTATTGGAATATTAACCAATTGTCCATCACATACGCCTCTCGGCTTTTGCTTAGGTCCCGACTTACCCGCGGTTGATTAACATTGCCGCGGAACCCTTAGTCTTTCGGTGGGCAGGTTTCTCGCCTGCCTTATCGTTACTTATGCCTACATTTGCTTTTCTAACTGCTCCACAATACATTACCATACTGCTTCGCCGCTGTTAGAATGCTCCCCTACCACTTGCATTGCTGCAAATCCTGAGCTTCGGTACTACACTTGATGCCCGATTATTATCGATGCTCTGTCGCTCGACCAGTGAGCTGTTACGCACTCTTTAAATGAATTGCTGCTTCCAAGCAAACATCCTGGCTGTCTAAGCAACTGAACCGCCTTAGTTCAACTTAGTGTAGATTTTGGGACCTTAGCTGCAGGTCTGGGTTCTTTCCCTCTCGGACACGGACCTTAGCACCCATGCCCTCATTGCAGAGTATATTTGTTACCATTCGGAGTTCATCAGGATTTGGTAGGATGTGACTCCCCCTAGTCCTATTGGTAGCTCTACCTGTAACAAACTCAACCTCCACACTGCTCCTAAAAGCATTTCGGGGAGTACGAGCTATTTCTCAGTTTGATTAGCCTTTCACCCCTACCCTCAGTTCATCCAAAAACTTTTCAACGTTTACTAGTTCGGACCTCCATCCCGTGTTACCGGAACTTCATCCTGACCAAGGGTAGATCACAAAGTTTCGCGTCTACTCCCACTGACTGTGCGCCCTATTCAGACTCGCTTTCGCTCCGGCTGCGTGTTTCAAAACACTTAACCTTGCCAGTGACAGTAACTCGTAGGCTCATTATGCAAAAGGCACGCCGTCACCACATCACGTGGCTCCGACCGCTTGTAGGCGTACGGTTTCAGGTTCTATTTCACCCTCCTATTCGGAGTACTTTTCACCTTTCCTTCACAGTACTGGTTCACTATCGGTCTCTCAGGAGTATTTAGCCTTACCAGATGGTGCTGGCAACTTCAAACGGGGCATCTCCGACCCCGCCCTACTCAGGATACTACCATCTTCCAAAAAGTTACGCTTACGGGACTATCACCCTGTATCGTCCGGTTTCCCACCCGGTTCAGCTTCATTTTGGTCGACTACTGTAGTCCTATAACCCCTAACTAGCCGTAACTAATTAGGTT